>NZ_QFRI01000009.1:0-2500 GCF_003143755.1 Algibacter marinivivus | reverse complement strand
TTCGGATGACCTGTGGGTAGGGGTGAAAGGCCAATCAAACTCGGAAATAGCTCGTACTCCCCGAAATGCATTTAGGTGCAGCGTTGATTTATAGTTTTATAGAGGTAGAGCTACTGATTGGATGCGGGGGCTTCACCGCCTACCAATTCCTGACAAACTCCGAATGCTATAAAATGTTAATCAGCAGTGAGGGCATGGGTGCTAAGGTCCATGTCCGAGAGGGAAAGAACCCAGACCATCAGCTAAGGTCCCCAAATGTATGTTAAGTTGAAAAAACGAGGTGAAATTGCTTTGACAGCTAGGATGTTGGCTTGGAAGCAGCCATTCATTTAAAGAGTGCGTAACAGCTCACTAGTCGAGCGATTTTGCATGGATAATAATCGGGCATAAACATACTACCGAAGCTATGGCATCGAAAGATGGGTAGGGGAGCATTGTAGTGTCGTCGAAGGTGTTCTGTGAGGGATGCTGGAGAAGCTACAAAAGAAAATGTAGGCATAAGTAACGATAATGCGGGCGAGAAACCCGCACGCCGAAAGACTAAGGTTTCCTCAGCTATGCTAATCAGCTGAGGGTTAGTCGGGACCTAACGCGAACCCGAAAGGGGTAGTGGATGGACAACAGGTTAATATTCCTGTACCTGCTCACACTAAAAGTGACGGAGGTGTATATTTGGTGCGTACTGACGGAATAGTACGTTGAAGCGAGTAGTGATACCGCGATAGTACACTGAGACTTCGGTCAAGGTGATAATCCAGAGAAGCAACTTCCAAGAAAAGCAAGTGAAGCAGCCCGTACCCTAAACCGACACAGGTAGTTGGGATGAGAATTCTAAGGCGCTCGAGAGATTCATGGCTAAGGAATTAGGCAAAATAGACTCGTAACTTCGGGAGAAGAGTCGCCACCCTTCGGGGTGGCCGCAGTGAAAAGGTCCAGGCGACTGTTTATCAAAAACACAGGGCTATGCTAAAACGAAAGTTGATGTATATGGCCTGACACCTGCCCGGTGCTGGAAGGTTAAGTGGAGATGTTAGCTTCGGCAAAGCATTCAAATGAAGCCCCAGTAAACGGCGGCCGTAACTATAACGGTCCTAAGGTAGCGAAATTCCTTGTCGGGTAAGTTCCGACCTGCACGAATGGTGCAACGATCTGGACACTGTCTCAGCCATGAGCTCGGTGAAATTGTAGTATCGGTGAAGATGCCGATTACCCGCTGTGGGACGAAAAGACCCCGTGCACCTTTACTATAGCTTAGTATTGGTTTTGGATAAGTAATGTGTAGGATAGGTGGGAGACTTTGAAGTGGCGTCGCTAGGCGTTGTGGAGTCATTGTTGAAATACCACCCTTTGCTTATCTAGAGTCTAACCTTCAATGAAGGGACAGTGCTTGGTGGGTAGTTTGACTGGGGTGGTCGCCTCCAAAAGAGTAACGGAGGCTTCTAAAGGTTCCCTCAGCACGCTTGGTAACCGTGCGTAGAGTGCAATGGCATAAGGGAGCTTGACTGAGAGACCTACAAGTCGATCAGGTACGAAAGTAGAGCATAGTGATCCGGTGGTTCCGCATGGAAGGGCCATCGCTCAAAGGATAAAAGGTACGCCGGGGATAACAGGCTGATCTCCCCCAAGAGCTCATATCGACGGGGGGGTTTGGCACCTCGATGTCGGCTCGTCACATCCTGGGGCTGGAGAAGGTCCCAAGGGTTGGGCTGTTCGCCCATTAAAGTGGCACGCGAGCTGGGTTCAGAACGTCGTGAGACAGTTCGGTCTCTATCTACAGTGGGCGTTAGAAATTTGAGTGGATCTGACTCTAGTACGAGAGGACCGAGTTGGACTAACCTCTGGTGTATCTGTTGTTCCGCCAGGAGCATTGCAGAGTAGCTACGTTGGGAAGGGATAAGCGCTGAAAGCATATAAGCGCGAAACCCACCACAAGATGAGATTTCTTTAAAGGGTCGTGGGAGATTACCACGTTGATAGGCTATAGGTGTAAAGGCAGTAATGTCATAGCCGAGTAGTACTAATAACCCATAGGCTTATTGTACGCCTGTTTTTTTACTAAGTTCAATACAATTATTACAACAATCATGTACTTTATTCAATATGTTAAGATATTAGCAGCGAAGCTGCAGTTAACAACTAAAAGTTAAAAATGAACAGTTTTAAAACTGTTAACTATTACTTTTTAACTGTTAACTTAAAACTTAAGGTGGTTATAGCGATGGGGCTCACCTCTTACCATTCCGAACAGAGAAGTTAAGCCCATTAGCGCCGATGGTACTACATTTGTGGGAGAGTAGGTCGTTGCCTTTTTTAATCCCGATTCTAACGAGTCGGGATTTTTTTTGTTTTAAACTCAAATAAGCAAATAGAGAAACAACACTTACATTAGAAAATGACTCTTGGGGATACTTGCGGGAGCAATAGCAGTCGTTCGACTGCACTCAGGATAAATTTATAGCTTTTGGAGAGGCGAGCATCGAACCTAAACTAGTAGCAGATA
>NZ_QFRI01000008.1 GCF_003143755.1 Algibacter marinivivus | reverse complement strand
GCTTGGACACCAGCAGCAGGATTGGATGATGCAACATTACCAAATCCAACAGCGAGTGCAGCAGGAACATATAGTTTAGTAGTAACAGAAACCGCTACAGGATGTGTTAGTGTAAATACAGCAGAAGTAACCGTAAACCTAGATGATACCCCGCCGGTTGTAAGCGACGAAGCGGATCAGGCTCTATGTAATACGAGTGATTTCACGATGACTCAGAGCTCGCCTAGTATTGGAACAGGTCTATGGACTCTTGTAAATGGAACAGCAACAATAACAGATAATAGTTTACCAACTACAACAGTAACAGGATTAGCAGCTGGGACCACAGCAACATTAAGATGGACAGTTACTACTGGTACTTGTAGTGCCTTTGATGATGTGGTTATATCTCATGATATTTGCTCTTTGTCTTTAACCAAGACAGCCGATGTAGAGACATATGATGAAATAGGTGATGTTATTACCTATACATTTGTAACAACAAATACGGGTAATGTAACACTTAACAATGTTACAGTTACGGATCCATTACCAGGGTTGTCCCCATTAAACTGTGGAACTTCATGTGTTGCTCTTTTTGCAGACACTGTAACGGATTTAATTTCAGAAGTAGTAATTGATGGCGTTACGTATGACTTTAATACAGTAACAGTAAGCGAGTTGATAACTATATTATCAAACTTCGTTGCTTCAGAAGGGCTAAGTGGTATTTCACTTAATTCTGGTTTATTAATTCTAGAAGATTTAATAAATGATAGTGGTTTAAGTACTCAAACTATTCAAGGAGAGATTGCTAATCTATTAGCGTCACCAGATATTACACCAGAAGAGGCCGCTATTATATCTAATTTAAATACTTGTTTATCAGCAGTAGCCACAGATAATGGTTTAGCAACAGATGCTACAATAGCTGATTTATTATTGGAGTTATTAGGGATTGTTTCAGATTATATAGCAGACCAAGGACTAGGTAGTTTATCATTAAATACTGGATTATCAATAGCAAATGATCTAGCAGTTAATGAAGGCTATGCAAATTCAACAATCAATGATTTATTTAATTATTTATTAACTGTAGAGGCTAATTCAGCAAACTCTAACAGTACATTATTAAACAGTATTCTTGATTGTATTACATTAAATTGTGGTAGCTCAACAGCAACAACAACTTTGGCTCCAGGAGAGTCAATGACTTGTACTGCAACTTACACTATTACACAAGCTGATATAGATAATGGTTCTGTTGTAAATGTAGCAACAGCAGATTCAGATGAGACAGGACCAATAACAGCAACAGAAACTGTATTGTATGAGTGTGTAGATTTTAACTTCTTTGTATACTTAGAAGGAAGTCTTATAGAGCCACAAACAGGAGCTTATAATACACCAATGCGAACAACATTAAATGATTCTAGATTGTTACCAGGACAATATAGTGTTGATATTTTAGGGAATGTTTATACAGCACCATTGGGAGATACAGGTCAAGCTTATAGTATAGCACCATGGAATTATTCAGGAACAGAGGGCGCATCTTATGATTCAGGACAGAATGCATCAAATGCAGATGCTAATTATCCATCAGCAATTGTAGATTGGGTATTAGTATCGTTACGAACAGATCCAAATGATGGATCGCAAGCCATTTGCCAAAAAGCAGGTTTATTGTATAGTGATGGACATATAGAGTTTCCATCAGGAGATTGTTGTCAAATAGATGCATCAGAGAGTTATTATGTAGTAATAGAGCACAGAAACCATTTGATAGTTATGTCAGCAGATCCGGTATCAGTAGTTAATGGAGAGTTAACTTATGATTTTAGAGATAAACAATCTTATATTAACCTTTTCGGAGGAACAGCTGTAGGGCAGAAAGAAGTGTTAACGGGTGTTTATGCTATGTATGCAGGTAATGGAGATCAAACATCAGTACTTGAAGAAGATACTGATATTACTTCAGCAGATTATGCAAAATGGCTTAATAATGGATCTGAAACTAGAACATATAATCTAGTAGATTATAATATGGACGGAGATGTTAGTGCACTTGATTTTGAATTATGGGAGGAAAACTCTCCTTTATTCACAAGTGTTGCTAGATAAATTAATATGATAATATCTTGAGAGTATTTATTTCTTATACTCTCAAGATTTTCATTAAGCAAATTAACACACAACTATTTTTTATAAAATTTAAGAGTAAACTTGAACCTTTTAAACCTTAAAAATGAAAAAAGCTATACTACTAGTACTAATTATAATGGCAACATTTAATGTTATTTATTCTCAGCAATCTTTAAAATGGACAGTTGGAGAACCTAAGATTGAAGTTATAGATGATAAAGCTCACATAACATATCCAATAAATGTGTCAATAGATACAGAAGAAGGAACACCTATTTTAGGAACAAGCACAATGCGTTTGTTTTATGATAGAAATTATCTTTCAAACTTTGAGGTATCTAACGTGAAAAATGGGTATAGAAAAAGTGGACTAAATCAAAGTGATGCAGTTTTTGGAGAAATTTTTGGATTCTCTAATAATGAAGGTGTTTTTGCACAATTCAATATTATAGATGCCGCTAGAGTTAACCCAATTTATTTAAACTTAGAAGATAGACATATTTTGGATTTGTCTTTTGATTTAACTGATCAAGCAATTAGTGATTGGTTTAGAGATGGATTAATTTCTTTGCCAATTGTATTGGATAATAATTCTGTATCATGGGATCTCACACATGATTTAGATTGTGGTTACTTAGTTAATGACTCAGGAATAACAGGTTCTTATTATTTAAATGGAAATACAGAAAAAGCAATTTTAGCAAATGATGAAGTAGTTAATTATGCGTGGGAAACTACCCCTATTTTTGATGGAAGAGTAGACCAGTTGAACGATAGAACTGGTAGTTCAACTACTCAATTGAACCTAGAAGATTTTTCTGGTACTTTGTCGATAAAAGGCGATTTTAACAATGGAAAAGACTTATTTTTGGTTTATCGAGCACCTTTAGATAAAGGGATTGTAGTTAATTATAGCTTTCAATATAATACAGATATTCTAATAGAGGTTTTCGATATTAAGGGGGCATTAATACAAAAAAGACAAATACTTAATTACTCTAAAAATAATATTACTGAGGAAAACATTAATTTAAGTAATGTAGATGATCAAGTCTTGTTAGTAAAGCTAACAACTGAAAGAGAAGTGTTATCAAAAAAAACAATACATAATTAATATTTTTAAAGAGTATATATCTTTTTAAGGAATTTTATTCATAATTGAGAGTCGCCTAATTATTAAGAAAGAACATTTTAAATAAATTATTGCTTAAGTGCAATAAGCATTAGGTGTTATTATTAAAAACTGAATAATTGATTTTAAAGAATATTTATATTGCAATCGCAGTGTTTATAGTCAATGTGTTGACAATAAACGCTTTTCAAACTAATCCACCATCTCCAGTCTTAACCTTAACCAAGACAGCCGATGTAGAGACATATGATGAAATAGGTGATGTTATTACCTATACATTTGTAACAACAAATACGGGTAATGTAACACTTAACAATGTTACAGTTACGGATCCATTACCAGGGTTGTCCCCATTAAACTGTGGAACTTCATGTGTTGCTCTTTTTGCAGACACTGTAACGGATTTAATTTCAGAAGTAGTAATTGATGGCGTTACGTATGACTTTAATACAGTAACAGTAAGCGAGTTGATAACTATATTATCAAACTTCGTTGCTTCAGAAGGGCTAAGTGGTATTTCACTTAATTCTGGTTTATTAATTCTAGAAGATTTAATAAATGATAGTGGTTTAAGTACTCAAACTATTCAAGGAGAGATTGCTAATCTATTAGCGTCACCAGATATTACACCAGAAGAGGCCGCTATTATATCTAATTTAAATACTTGTTTATCAGCAGTAGCCACAGATAATGGTTTAGCAACAGATGCTACAATAGCTGATTTATTATTGGAGTTATTAGGGATTGTTTCAGATTATATAGCAGACCAAGGACTAGGTAGTTTATCATTAAATACTGGATTATCAATAGCAAATGATCTAGCAGTTAATGAAGGCTATGCAAATTCAACAATCAATGATTTATTTAATTATTTATTAACTGTAGAGGCTAATTCAGCAAACTCTAACAGTACATTATTAAACAGTATTCTTGATTGTATTACATTAAATTGTGGTAGCTCAACAGCAACAACAACTTTGGCTCCAGGAGAGTCAATGACTTGTACTGCAACTTACACTATTACACAAGCTGATATAGATAATGGTTCTGTTGTAAATGTAGCAACAGCAGATTCAGATGAGACAGGACCAATAACAGCAACAGAAACTGTATTGTATGAGTGTGTAGATTTTAACTTCTTTGTATACTTAGAAGGAAGTCTTATAGAGCCACAAACAGGAGCTTATAATACACCAATGCGAACAACATTAAATGATTCTAGATTGTTACCAGGACAATATAGTGTTGATATTTTAGGGAATGTTTATACAGCACCATTGGGAGATACAGGTCAAGCTTATAGTATAGCACCATGGAATTATTCAGGAACAGAGGGCGCATCTTATGATTCAGGACAGAATGCATCAAATGCAGATGCTAATTATCCATCAGCAATTGTAGATTGGGTATTAGTATCGTTACGAACAGATCCAAATGATGGATCGCAAGCTATTTGCCAAAAAGCAGGTTTATTGTATAGTGATGGGCATATAGAATTTCCATCAGGAGATTGTTGTCAAATAGATGCATCAGAGAGTTATTATGTCGTAATAGAGCACAGAAACCATTTGATAGTTATGTCAGCAGATCCGGTATCAGTAGTTAATGGAGAGTTAACTTATGATTTTAGAAATGAAGAATCTTATATAGCTACAGCTCTTGGTCTTTTTGTAGGACAGAAAGAAGTTTCAACAGGAGTTTATGCTATGTATTCAGGTAATGGAGATCAAACATCTTCATCAAATGAAGATACTGATATAACATCAGTGGACTATTCAAAATGGTTAAATAACGGCTCAAAAACAAGGACTTACAATTTAGTAGATTATAATATGGATGGAGAAGTAAGTGTTCTTGATTTTGAATTATGGCAAGCAAATTCACCTATAACAACAAGTATTTCTAGGTAGTTTATAAGTTTATAAAAATGAAAAAGAATTATATTCTATTTGTAATATGTTTTATAGTAACATTTGTTCAGTCTTGTAAAAAAGATGTTGACAAAAGTAAGGATTATGAAAGGTTGTCTGAGACCAATATTGTTAGTAATAAAAAAGTGAATGTTAAGCTTTTGGCTGTCAATGATAGTGAAGTTTTTGGTAGTGCCATTTTTAAAGAAGAAGGAAACAAAGTTACTATGATTGCTTTAATAAATAATTTAAAAGCAACAAATTATAAAATGCTTATAATTAATGATGATAATTGTTCCAATTTGGTTGAAAATGAAAGTTTACATTGGAATCCAACAAATGAAAAACATGGGTTATGGGGAGATGAATCAGGTTATCATAAAGGAGATATAGGCTATTTAAAAACAGATGATTTACTTAAAAACGGAACCTTAAGTTTTTCTACTAATGAGTGGTGTATTGATTGTGATGATGATACAAAAAATATATTAGGTAAAGGATTAATTATTATTGAAGAAAGAAGCGATTCTATATCTGATAAAAAAGACAATGTTATTTTGTCTTGTGGACAAATTAAAAAAGAAAATTAGTTACCTGTAAAAGTTTTTTTTAAGGTGATTATATAAAATGAAATGCTTGAATTTAAAGAGATTTAATCTCTTAGATTTTTAAAAATGATACTATGATGAAAAAAATTACATTAATAATTGGATTTGCTCTAATGTTTACTCAGATGTTTTCACAAACACCGAGAATATTAGAGTGGAGTATAGGTGAACCTCAGGTTACGTGTGGGGAATCAGTTCAAATATGTTACCCGTTATTAGTAACTATTAATGATGATAGTGAGTCACCATACTTAGGGACTTCTACTATGCGTATTTTTTATGATAGTAAACTTTTAAATAATTTATCTATTCAAAATGTAGAACCAGGATATTCTGCTGGTACATTAAGACTTAGCGATCCAGTTCTGGGTGGTGTTTTTGGTTTTTCTAGTGATGAAGGTGTTTTTGCTCAATTTAATGTAATTGACGGAGCTGCATCATCTCCAATTCAATTATCAGCAAGTAATTCTGTGCATGTTTTAGATTTTTGTTTTGTAGTTTCTGACTCTGCTTCTTATCCGTTGTGTACTCCAATAGTATTGGACAATAATCATTTAGGAAAAGGGCAAGGTATTGCGCAAGATGATGGTTACCTAATGAATGATGCCGGTATTGTTGGGACTTACCTTTTAAACGGAGATTTAGGAAATGCAATTTTGGCTGATGATGAAGTAGTGCATTATAAATGGGAGGATAATGGAAATGCTTTTGATGGCACTGTAAATGCTTTAGAAGATAGAACAGGAAATACGATAACAACTGATTGTATTCAAAACGTTTGTGGAGTTGATGAAGAAGTTTGTGATGGTATTGATAATGATGGTGATGGTGATATTGATGAAGGGTTTGATGCAGATGCAGATGGTATTGCAGATTGTTTTGATAACTGTCCAGATAGAGCTAATCCAGATCAGGATCCTGATGCAGATTGTGATGGTGTTCCAACAAGTGAGGACTGTGATGATAACGATCCAAACAACACGAATTCCAATGTAAACGATGCCGATTGTGATGGCGTACCATCAGATATCGATTGTGATGACAATGATGATACAGTAACAACAACAAACGAGAATGATGCAGATTGTGATGGTGTTCCAACAAGTGAGGACTGTG
>NZ_QFRI01000007.1 GCF_003143755.1 Algibacter marinivivus | reverse complement strand
ATGATAATATAGACCCTACTTTTGTAAGTTGTGCTGCAGATGTCGCAGTCAATGTCGATGCAGGTACTTGTACTACGGATGCTGCTAACGTCACTTTAGGAACACCAACAACGGATGATAACTGTTCGGTAGCTACAGTAACGAATGATGCACCAGCAACATTCCCATTAGGAGATACGACAGTCACTTGGACCGTAACCGATGGTTCTGGAAATACAGCTACTTGTACACAAATTGTAACCGTAAATGATAATGAAGCACCTATTTTTATAGAAACGCTACCGGCAGATGAAACTTATGAATGTGATAGTGTTCCTGAAGCAGATACACTTACAGCAACTGATCCATGTGGTGATGTTGACGTTGTTCTCACTGAAACAAGAACTGACGATTCTTGTCCATCAAACTATTCATTAGAAAGAAAATGGGTAGCTACAGACACAAATGGATTAACTACAACACATATTCAAACTATAACAGTTCAAGATACAACTGCTCCTGTACCAACAGCTACAATTGAATCTTCATTAGCTGTTAATTGTGAAAATATACCTGCTGTACCAACAATTGAATTTACTGATAACTGTTCAGCAAATGTTAATGTTGATTTTAGCGAAACAAATACGTTTAATGAAAATAACCCTTCAGATTATGAAATCATAAGAACATGGCTAGTAACTGATGAATGTGATAATCAAGAAACATATACTCAAACCATTTCTGTAACTTTAGTTGAGTTTGTTGATACAGTTAGTGATAGAGCTTGTTTTGATGATGGAACTATAGATTTAAATGATTATTTACAGAACAATCAAACAGGTGGAGAATGGACAGTTATAGATGGAAATGTAAGATTAGATGAAAATATTTTTGATCCAGAAAATGTTGTATTAGGTATATATAAATTCAGTTATGCTTTCAATAATGATGGTTGTTTAAACACAACTGAAGTAACTATTGAAATTCATGAAGAATGTGTAACATTACCATGTAGTGATAGAAATAACGTTATCATTTCAAAAGTTGTTACACCTAATGGAGACCTTTATAACGAATTTTTCGAAATAAATGGAATAGATGCTTGTGGTTTTATTGTAGAATTACAAATATTCAACCGTTGGGGAGCTAAAATTTATGATAATTCCAATTATCAAAACAATTGGAATGGATTTGCTCATAACGCATCTGTGGGTAGAGCAGAAAAAGTACCAAATGGAACATATTTTTATGTTATTAATTTAAAAAATAGTGGATTAGAACCTTTTGCGAAAGCATTTTATGTAGGGTCTAAATAAATCTAAGGATACTATGAAGTCATTAAAATTAAACATATTTATTTTTTTACTAGCAAATTGTTGGTTCTCTGTTGCACAACAGCTGCCACAATTTACTCAGTATATGTATAACACCATTTCAATAAATCCTGCTTATGCCGGAAGTAGAGAAACATTAAGTGTTGTAGGTTTGCATAGAAGTCAGTGGGTTGGTTTAGACGGAGGTCCAACTACCCAGACTATTTCTGTTCATAGCCCCTTGAGAAATGATAGAGTTGGTATTGGTTTTTCATTTATAAATGATGAATTAGGGTATGAAAATTTCACGTATCTGTATGGTGATTTTTCATATACATTGCCAGTTGGAGAAAAAACCAAATTAGCTTTTGGTATGAAAGCTGGGTTTACTCAATATACTATAGACCAATCACTTTTAGATGACCCAACAGTTGTTACAGACCCATTTTTTAATGATGTTTCAAATAGGTGGAGTCCTAATCTCGGTATAGGCGCATATTTACATACTAACAAATGGTACCTTGGTTTATCTGCTCCTAGAATATTAAATACAGATTATAACAAAGGAAAACAAGGTACTTTAGATTATGTTGCATTAGAACGTGTTAGTTATTATTTTACTGGTGGTTATGTTTTTGATTTAAGCGAAACTACTAAGTTTAAACCAGCAATGTTACTTAAAGCTACAAACGGAGCGCCTTTATCTTTTGATTTAACTGCAAATTTCTTATTCAATGAAACATTTTGGCTTGGAGCATCATATAGGTTTAATGAATCTGCAGCTGCAATTGGAGGAATTGCAGATTTTCAAGTATCAAAACAAATACGAATTGGATATGCATATGAATATCCAATATCTGACTTAAGACCATACACTAGTGGAACACATGAAGTATTATTTATGTATGAATTATTTAAAAGTAAACGTATTAAATCTCCGAGGTATTTCTAAACTAAATTAAAATGAAAACAAATTTTTTAATACTATTATTGGTTTTTTGTACTAACAGCATATTTGCACAGAAAAAACTTGCTGATAAGTTTTTTAGTAATTATGGCTATGTTAAAGCTACAGAACTATATGAAAAAGCATTTGAAGATGGTGATGATAGCGAACATGTATTAACACGTTTAGGAGATTGTTATTATAATAATTCTAATTCTGAAAAAGCGGCTTATTGGTATGGAAAAGCGGCTAATAATTACAATATTAATGGTGAGTATTTATATAAATATATACAATCTTTAAAAAGCATTGGTGATTATGTAGAGGCTGATAAATGGACAAAAAAGCTAATTGAAGTACAAAATAATGATAGTAGGATAAAAGATTATGATTCTAATAATTTATCTAAATATAATGACCTTAATGCTTTAAATAAGGATTCATATTTTGTTATTGAAAATTTACCAATTAATACTAAATTTTCAGATTTTGGCTCATTTATAATTAGTAATAAAATGTATTTTGCTTCGTCACGAGGACTAGATGCAACAAAAAAATATGGATGGAACAAAGAACCTTTTCTAGATTTATATCAAGTAAATATTAAAGAATATGATAAAGAATTAGAGTTCGGTGATGCTGATTTAATAAATGCTTCAAAAATAAATTCAGATTATCATGAGGCTTCAGTTGCAATTTCTAATGATGGCAAAACCATGTATTTTACTAGAGATAATGTAACAAGAAAAAATAAATTAAATTTTGACAAAAAAGGAACTACACATTTAAAAATATACAAAGCAACTTTAGATGATGGTAATTGGGTAGATATTAAAGAGCTTCCTATAAACGACGAAGTTTACTCTACAGGTCATCCAGCTTTAAGTCCAGATAATAAAAAATTATTTTTTGTTTCTGATAGAAAAGGTGGTTATGGACAAACCGATATTTATGAGGTTGATATTTTAGAAAACAATAAATATAGTAATCCTAAAAACCTAGGTAATTCAATAAACACTGAAGGGAGAGAAATGTTTCCTTTTGTCAGTAAAGATAGTACGCTTTATTTCTCATCCGATGGTCGAATAAATCTTGGATTATTAGATATTTTTAAATCAAATATTATTAAAGATAGTACTTCAGTCTCTCAAAATTTAGGCGCTCCGTTTAACAGTGGATATGATGATTTTGCATTTTATGCTGATTCTTCAAATGATATAAAAAGAAGTTTCCTGTCATCAAACAGACCAGGTGGTAAAGGAAATGATGATATATATACTATTTATTCCACTGAATGTTCGCAAAAAATTAAAGGAACAACTAGAGATAAGAAAACAGATGCAGTATTAAGTAATACTACTATTAAGCTTATTGATGAAACTGGTAAAATAATTGAAGAAATTTTTTCCGATGAAAATGGAAATTATGAATTTGATGTTAGTTGTAATAAAGATTATGTTATTATCGGAAGCATTAAAACCTATTCTGATGATAGAATAGAAGTAAAAACGGATGATGAAAATAAAGTTATAAATGAAAGAGATCTGTTATTAGAATCTTTAATTAAAGGAAACCAAATAATTATTAAACCAATATTTTTCGATTATGGAAAATGGAACATTAGAACTGATGCTGAATATGAATTAGAAAACATAGTTGATGTTTTAAGAGCAAACCCAAATATGGTCATAAAAATTGAAGCTCATACAGATAGCCGAGGAAGAGATAAGTTTAATATGAGATTATCTGATAAGAGAGCTAAATCTACGAGGGATTATATATTATCACGAGGGATTTCGTCTAATCGAATTGAGAGCGCTATTGGATTTGGAGAAAGTCAGTTATTAAATAAATGTAGAAATGGTGTAAAATGTACTGCTGAAGAGCATCAACTTAACCGACGATCATATTTTTATATTGTAAAAAAATAATTAAAATCAATAAAACATAAAGTATTAATAATTAGTTGTTTATGTTTTTTTTAAAATATAATAATCGATAAAAAGCAAATTATAACGATTAAATGCTTATTTTAGCGTTTAATCGAATTTATGAGTGATTTACCATGTATATTTGACCAACTAATAACATATATGTTTTTTTGCAAAACCTACTTAAAATACAAAATTATGACCCCGAATCTAATTTCTAAAATAAATAAAGCATTATCAAATTATAGTGCTTATACCCTCTCATTTTCCCCTCACAATTTTTTTATAATTTTTTTATCAATTATTAGCATTAGTCAATAGTTTATAATTACTATTAACTGGTTACTAGTAAATAACTTAGTTTATATAAATAACGTTACATAAATCATGAAAAATAAATCGACTCTTTTATTTTGTACTTTTCTTTTAATTTGCTGTTTTTCACTAACAGTAAATGCTCAGAAAAAAAAGGCAAATAATGATTTTACAATAAATGTAGTTAAGTATAGTGATAGACCTAATTATGAAAATGAGCATATCCATATAATAGAGCTTAAAAATAATTCTAAATTTAAATCAAATTATACATTATCATTAGCTAGCAATAATTGTAATGATAAGAGTTCTAAATTGAATGATAAAAAAGAATTAAATATTAATGCCGAAATTTATTTTGAAAGTTCAAATAAAAAACAAATGGCAGTTGATTTGATTTCTCTGGAACCAAATGAATCTATTAGAATGCGAGTAAAAACTCGAAGAAAGAAAAGTGCCAAACTAAATTCATGGAATTGTTCATCAATATCTGTTACCAAATTATCACAAAATAAATCGAAAAATGCTAAGGCAAACATTTCGGAATCAATTACTATAAAAACTTTTGTTCCAAACCCAAATAATAAAGGGCATTAAAAAAACAAGTTTTTACAAATATCAATTAGTTAATTAAGGGCTTATGAAAACGTCTACTAAATATATTATTAACCATCAGATTATTCTGGGTTTACTTTTTTTAATAAGTGCAGTTACACATGCGCAATTAAAAAATAATTTTGAACCACGATTTAATGAAGCTGTAAATGGTGATTTTACCATGATAGCGAATAATATGGTTTCTACAACTGCTACTGGTGATTATAACGGTGGAGATAACAATCAAGATTTTAATCTTGTTTATGTAGATATTGATGGAAATACAGGTATAGGATTAAATACATTTAACTCTAGTAGAGCTGAATTTAAGAATCCATCACCTGGAACAAGTTGTTTAACTATTAAGAAGGTGTTTTTGTATTGGGCAGCTTCAGATTTTGAGCCAGATGCTAACCAAAACTCAGAAAATCAACCAGCTTGGGATTTTGACGATATAAAACTTATGCTTCCCGGTGAAACTGATTATACAGATTATACAGCCGATGAAGTTTTATATAGAGGTAGGGATGATAATGGGGATGGTAACCCAAATGATCATTTTAGTAATGACCCATATATTTGTGTAAAAGATATTACAACTATTGTAACTGATTTGGTTGCCAATGGTAATGAAGATTCTGCTTACGGACAATATCAAGTAGCTAATGTAGAAGGAAAAATTGGTAATTTAACAGAACATGCATCTGTTTTTCCTACTGGTGTTTCTGGTGGATGGCAAATTGTTTTTGTTTATGATAGTCCTCTTTTGCCTTTAAAGAATGTTAGTATTTATGATGGTTATGCTCACGTTACAGATATCGATAACAATTATAATATTTTAGTTGATGGTTTTCAAACTGTACCAGCTCCACAAGATGTTAACATAAGAGTTCTTATGGGAGCGCTTGAAGGAGATAGAAATTTAAGTGGAGATCAATTACAAATAGAAAATGTTTCAAATACATTTGTTCCATTATCAATAGCGCCATTAAGAGACGCAAATAACTTTTTTAATAGTAGGATAACTATTGATAATAATAATTTTTTAGATAGAACACCACAAAGTCAAAATACTTCTGGGTTTGACGCAGCAATTTTTCAACTGGATAACCCTAGTAATTCAATTATTGGGAATGATCAGACATCTGCAACTTTTAGGCTAACAGCCAACCAAGAAACTTATGGTGTATTTTTGTTAGGTTTATCTGTGGATGTTTTTGAACCTAATCTTGGTCCAATAGAAGTTTTGACCAATATTGCTAATACACCTGTAGCACCAAGTACAACAATTACAGGAAACTTTACTGTTGAAAATAAAGGTAATGATGATGCTGTAAATGTAACTATATCATCTACCCTTCCGCCTCAACTTACATTAGTTGAGCCAATAGTAGGTTTAGACCCAACTCAAATAACATATACATATAATTCAGGAACTGGAGAATTAGTATTTACAGTAATAGATGGAAATGCTGACGCTGGTGATCCTGCTTTTGATGTAGATTTTGATTTACAAATAAGAGATGAATGTTATTTTTTAGAGCAAAATTGTAATCTTTCATTTGGATTGCAGTTTGTAGCTGCTTATCAAGGTGTTCAAAATCCTACTATGCAAACAACTGATAGTTCTTCAGCATTAGATGTCTGTGGTGTAGGTAACAATCAAGAAACTATAATTAATGTAATACAACCAAGTATTTCTTGGCAAACAGCAGTTGGGTCTTTAGATGCTAACGTAGAATGTAATGATTCTAGTGCGTTAACTGCTGCACAAAACCTTACACCCGTGGCAAATAAATGTGCTTTAGTTCCTGTTAAAACATCAGGTGCTTTTGTACCAGATGCTGGATGTTCAAGTACTGGAACTTATACTAATACTTGGAATTTCACAGATGCGTGTGGAGTAACTATTAGTGATTTTGTTCAGACTATTACTGTTATAAATACAACACCTATTGTCTTACCACCTAATGGATCTAATACCGTAGATTGTATTTCAGATGCCTCTGAAACATTTACTTTACCAACAGTAACAGATGCTTGTGGTAATACTTTAACACCTAGTACTGCTGTAATTACTGATAGTCCTGACCCATTAACTTGTGAAGGAACTAGAACTTATACTTATACTTATACAGATTGTGCTGGTAATTCTGCAGACTGGGCTTTTGTTTATACTATAGATACACCTGCATTTACTATTGCTGATGCTGATGGGGCAATTACGGTGGATTGTATTGCGGATGCTGATGGTTCTGGGATTACTCT
>NZ_QFRI01000006.1 GCF_003143755.1 Algibacter marinivivus | reverse complement strand
CGAATTCGAATGTAAACGATGCCGATTGTGATGGCGTACCATCAGATATCGATTGTGATGACAATGATGATACAGTAACAACAACAAACGAGAATGATGCAGATTGTGATGGTGTTCCAACAAGTGAGGACTGTGATGATAACGATCCAAACAACACGAATTCCAATGTAAACGATGCCGATTGTGATGGCGTTCCCTCAGATATCGATTGTGATGACAATGATGATGCAGTAACAACAACAAACGAGAATGATGCTGATTGTGATGGTGTTCCAACAAGTGAAGATTGCGATGATAACGATCCAAACAACACGAACTCGAATGTAAACGATGCCGATTGTGATGGCGTACCCTCAGATATCGATTGTGATGACAATGATGATACAGTAACAACAACAAATGAGAATGATGCAGATTGCGATGGTGTTCCAACAAGTGAAGACTGCGATGATAACGATCCAAACAACACGAATTCCAATGTAAACGATGCCGATTGTGATGGCGTTCCCTCAGATATCGATTGTGATGACAATGATGATACAGTAACAACAACAAATGAGAATGATGCAGATTGCGATGGTGTTCCAACAAGTGAAGACTGTGATGATAACGATCCAAACAACACGAATTCCAATGTAAACGATGCTGACTGTGATGGCGTACCATCAGATATCGATTGTGATGACAATGATGATACAGTAACAACAACAAATGAGAATGATGCTGATTGCGATGGTGTTCCAACAAGTGAAGACTGTGATGATAACGATCCAAACAACACGAACTCCAATGTAAACGATGCCGATTGTGATGGCGTACCCTCAGATATCGATTGTGATGACAATGATGATACAGTAACAACAACAAATGAGAATGATGCTGATTGTGATGGTGTTCCAACAAGTGAAGACTGTGATGATAACGATCCAAACAACACGAATTCCAATGTAAACGACGCCGACTGTGATGGCGTACCCTCAGATATCGATTGTGATGACAATGATGATACAGTAACAACAACAAATGAGAATGATGCTGATTGTGATGGTGTTCCAACAAGTGAAGATTGCGATGATAACGATCCAAACAACACGAATTCCAATGTAAACGATGCTGACTGTGATGGCGTACCATCAGATATCGATTGTGATGACAATGATGATACAGTAACAACAACAAACGAGAATGATGCTGATTGTGATGGTGTTCCAACAAGTGAAGACTGTGATGATAACGATCCAAGTAAAGGAAGCAATGTAAACGACGCCGACTGTGATGGTATTCCTGATACAGATTGCGAAGTAGCTTGTGTAGAGAGATATTCAAATATTGTAATTGATTTACTTTTAGATTTAAGTATTGATATAAATGATGAAGATATATACAATTTAGGCACATTAACTGTTAATGATTTAATTACTGTTTTATCAGATTTAGCAGAAGATCAAGAATTAAGTAATATCACATTAAATTCTGGATTAACTCTATTGGAAGAATTGATAAATAATAGTGAATTAAGTACATTGACTATACAAGGAGAGATAGCTAATTTATTAGAATCATCAGGTATATCAGCACAAGATGCCGCTGTTGTTTCAAATTTGAATTCTTGTTTATCATCTTTAGCAACAGAAAATGGTTTACCTACTGATGCTACAATAGGTAATTTACTATTAGAGTTACTTAATGTTTTATCTGATTTTATTGCCGATAAAAATATTGGAGATTTGTCTATTAATGAAGGTTTAAATGCTTTGAATTTATTAGTTGTTCAAAACGGTTATGTAAATTCAACAGTTTATGATTTATTTGACTATTTGTTGACTTTAGAAATTAGTTTAAGTGATAATGATAAAATTATTTTAAATAAAATATATTCTTGTATAATATCTAGTTGTGGTGATGCATCAAGTTCAAATGATGCAGATTGTGATGGTGTTCCAACAAGTGAAGATTGCGATGATAACGATCCAAACAACACGAATTCGAATGTAAACGATGCCGATTGTGATGGCGTACCATCAGATATCGATTGTGATGACAATGATGATACAGTAACAACAACAAACGAGAATGATGCAGATTGTGATGGTGTTCCAACAAGTGAGGACTGTGATGATAACGATCCAAACAACACGAATTCCAATGTAAACGATGCTGACTGTGATGGCGTACCATCAGATATCGATTGTGATGACAATGATGATACAGTAACAACAACAAATGAGAACGATGCTGATTGTGATGGTGTTCCAACAAGTGAAGATTGCGATGATAACGATCCAAACAACACGAACTCCAATGTAAACGATGCCGATTGTGATGGCGTACCATCAGATATCGATTGTGATGACAATGATGATACAGTAACAACAACAAACGAGAATGATGCTGATTGTGATGGTGTTCCAACAAGTGAGGACTGTGATGATAACGATCCAAACAACACGAACTCGAATGTAAACGATGCCGATTGTGATGGCGTACCATCAGATATCGATTGTGATGACAACGATCCAGATATTTGTGCATATTCAGATGATGATCAAGATTGTGATGGTGTAAAAACAGATGAAGACTGTGACGACCACGATCCAAACGTGGGAAGCAATGCGAATGATGCTGATTGCGATGGTGTTCCAACAGATGAAGATTGCGATGATAATGACCCTGAGAAAGGAAGTAACGTAAACGATGCTGACTGTGATGGTGTTCCAACAGATATAGATTGTGATGATAACGATCCAGATATTTGTGCATATTCAGATGATGATCAAGATTGTGATGGTGTAAAAACAGATGAAGACTGTGACGACTACGATCCAAACGTGGGAAGCAATGAGAATGATGCAGATTGCGATGGTGTTCCAACAGATGAAGATTGCGATGATAATGACCCTGAGAAAGGAAGTAATGTAAATGATGCAGATTGTGATGGTATTCCAACAGATATAGATTGTGATGATAACGATCCAGATATTTGTGCATATTCAGATGATGATCAAGATTGTGATTTTGTTAAATCTGATGTAGATTGTGACGACCACGATCCAAACGTAGGAAGCAATGAGAATGATGCCGATTGTGATGGTATTCCAACAGATGAAGATTGCGATGATAATGATCCTGAGAAAGGAAGTAATGTAAATGATGCAGATTGTGATGGTGTTCCAACAGATGAAGATTGCGATGATAACAATCCAGATATAGGAAGTAATGTAGACGGTTGTGATCCAATTATTGGCGAGTGTGAAACAGCATTTGCTAGAGGTGATAATTCAACATGCTTTATTGAAGAAGGTTTCAACCGTTGGGGATGGACTAATTATTTTGAAGCAGAAGGGGATTATACAATGGATTTATATTCAGGAGCAGCTCATTGTGATACTGATAAAGGGTATTTAGTGGGAGATGTTAGAGCTAGTTATTGGGATGGATCTGTAACTTTTACTTATAACTTAATAGAAGGTTATATCATGAATGAAGCTCATATATATGTTGGTTGTGAACCATTCGCTTCTGGAAACAATGGTGAGCCAACTGTAGCTCCAGGACAATATCCATTTATTCCTATGGCTGAGATTGATAATAATACAACTTATACTGTTGGTCCTATAGATGTTAGTAATGCTGATGCAGATGGAATATATGTAATTGCTCATGCTGTTACTTGTACGACGAACTCAAATGATTCTAGTAGTGGTTCTTGTGAACTTCAAAACAGTGAAGCTTTATGTGATGATTCGCTTAGTGTAGATGATGTATTAGACAACGGTATTGAAGAATTTATTGCTTATCCGGTGCCTTTCAAAGAAAAAGTAAATCTTAAGTATTCAATTAATTACGATACTAATGTTAAGATTGAAATATTTGATATTAGAGGAGCATTAATCAATACTTTCTTTACAAGAAATTATTCAAGAGGTACTGAAAAAATTGTTGAAATTGATTTAACAAACATTCAAGTAAGTGTTCTATTTGTTAATTTAACCACCGATAAAGAGACATTAACCAAACGTATAGTTTCCAATAAATAAATTCTATAAATATTCTACAAAAAAAAGGCAGGTTTTAAAACCTGCCTTTTTAATATTAAATAATTTATTTAAACTCTGAAACAAAATGAAATTTTAAACTCGAATACTTTTGTTGGCTCATTTGAAGAGAAAAAGGAGAGTCAGCTAAAAAAACTAATTGGTCTCTTTTATCCTTAGCTAAAAAACGTTGTTTAACTCTTATAAACTCTTTAAACTCTTCGCTTTTTTCATCTTCGGTTTCAATCCAGCAGGCTTTATGTACATTTAAATTTTCATAGGTACATTTAGCTCCATATTCGTGCTCCAATCTATATTGAATCACTTCATATTGAAGAGCTCCAACTGTACCGATTACTTTTCTTCCATTAAGTTCTAAAGTAAATAATTGAGCAACACCTTCATCCATCAACTGATCAATGCCTTTAAACAGTTGTTTAGATTTTAAAGGATCCGCATTATTGATATATCTAAAATGCTCAGGTGAAAAACTAGGTACGCCTTTATAGTTTAAAACTTCACCTTCGGTTAAAGTATCTCCAATTTTAAATGTTCCGGTATCTTGTAAGCCAACAATATCACCAGGGTAGGATATATCTACTATTTCTTTTTTTTCTGCAAAAAATGCATTTGGACTTGAAAACTTTACTTTTTTATTATGCCTCACATGTAAATAAGGTGTATTTCTTTTAAATTCTCCCGAAACAATCTTAACAAAAGCTAAACGATTTCTGTGGTTAGGATCCATATTGGCATGAATCTTAAAAACAAAACCACTAAATTTATTTTCATCAGGTTTTACTAAGCGTTCCTCACTTTGTTTTGGTCTAGGTTTTGGAGCAATTTCAACAAAGCAATCTAATAGTTCTCTTACTCCAAAATTATTTAAGGCAGAACCAAAGAAAACTGGTTGTTGGTTTCCATCAAGATACTCTTCTTTACTAAATTTTGGATAGATGCCTTCAACAAGTTCAATTTCTTCTCTTAATGTATTAGCAGCTTCTTCTCCTACTAAGTTGTCTAATTCGGGTGAAGATAAATCAGAAATCTCAATAGTATCTTCAATATCTTTCCGACTATCTCCACTAAATAAGTTTACGTTTTTCTCCCAAATATTATAGATGCCTTTAAAATTATATCCCATACCAATTGGATAACTTAAAGGAACAACCTTTAATCCTAATTTTTGTTCAATTTCATCTAATAAATCAAAAGCATCTTTACCTTCTCTATCCATTTTATTTATGAATACAATCATAGGAATGTTGCGCATACGGCAAACTTCAACGAGTTTTTCAGTCTGTTCCTCAACACCTTTCGCAACATCAATAACCACAATAACACTATCTACTGCAGTAAGCGTCCTAAAAGTATCTTCTGCAAAATCTTTATGTCCGGGAGTATCTAGAATATTAATTTTAATCCCATCATATTCAAATGCTAAAACAGAGGTTGCTACAGAAATACCACGCTGACGTTCAATCTCCATAAAATCACTGGTAGCACCTTTCTTAATTTTATTACTTTTTACTGCACCTGCTTCTTGTATGGCTCCACCAAAAAGAAGTAGTTTTTCTGTTAAAGTAGTTTTACCTGCATCTGGGTGAGAGATGATACCAAAAGTTCGTCGTCTATTTATTTCTTTAATAAAAGTCATAGGGTCTAATTAAAAGCGATTGCAAATATAGTGGTATCTGAGGTATAATTTAAAGTCAATATGATTATACTTTAATAAGGATAAAAAAAAAGACTTATTTAAGTGACTTTCTCTTATTTTTTGTGTCAAAAAGTTGTCATAATTACTTTTTATTATTTTTTTGAGTAGTGAGTGCGTAGTAATTGTGAAACGTCACGAAATTTAAATTTGATAATTTAGATTTTCTTAAAAATTATAGCGAGATAAAATATTGTTAACAAATGTTAATTTTTTTTATATTTACAAAAATTAAAACTCTCTCAAAAAACTAATGTCAAAATATTCTCTCTCATTTCTTTACTTTTTTTGAGTGTATTAGTAATTAAAATTTAATAATACATCTTATAATTTACCCTCAACAACATGATAAATTTTACCAGATTAAATACATTTATTTCTTATTTAGGAATTAAATTAATTAAGAATATAATATTATTTATATTCTTAATTTTATTTTCAATTAAATCTTTTGGGCAATTGCATTCTACAGTTAACTGTAGTAACTTGACTGCCTCGGGAACATTAATATGGGAAACATCTCCAACAAATTCAAGTGAATTTGATTGGACACCAGATGGTGCACTTACTAATACATTTAATAATATTTCTGGTAGTGGCGTTAATGCCACTATTTCTTTTTCAGGAGATACGGGAACATTATCTGGATGGAATTTTGGAGGAGGAGATACACCAGAAGTAGCTACTGATAATGGAACTGAAGCTTTACAATTTTTTACAACAGGATTTAATGCAACAGGCATTACAATTACCATAGCTTTTTCTCAGCCTGTTAATGAAGTAGGATTTGATTTAGCACATGTAAATGGTCAGGGACCTAATGGAGATTCTTACACCATTACTGCTTCTGAAGTAGGAGGGGGAACACTTTTTCCAACTTTTAATGAGTCGGCTAATCCTTCGTATACAACTAATAACTCTGGTTTTGTTAATTCAAATAATAATAGTACTGCAGGAGATAATGATGAAGTTGGAGTTAATTTTTCAAGTACTAATGGAATAAATTCAATTACTTTAGTTTGGGATGAATGTACAGCTTGTACTGCAGGTACGGTCCATGGTTCTGCTATTCAGGATATTAGTTTTTGTTTAAGTGATTCACCAGCTGAAGACTGCCCAACAATTACTTCAGAAGGTATTTTTGACCCAAACTCAGATGTGTTAATTACTTCTTATCATCAGTCTATGGCAAAAACAACTACTGGAATTGTAGTTTGGGGAGAGGATATGGATTCTGATGGTACTGATGCAACTACTATTACAGAAATCACACCTGCTAATGGTTATAATTATTTAGGAACACCAATACATTTTACAGTATCTGGTAACTCAGGAGGTCAAGCCTTTCTGGCGACTACTGCTAGTTTATATGCATGGGGTTTGTCTGGCGAGGTTGTGGATGGTAGTTTTGCTACAAGTGGTGCATTCAATGATATGAATGCCACCCAAACATTACCTTTTTTTGCATCCAATATAACACAGTTACATGCTAGTTCAGACGTTTTATTTGTTTTAAGTGCAGGTCAAGTTTGGGTAGCAACAACAGATGAAACTTCACCTCCTGCAACAGGAAATGCGAACGCAGATGGAGATGTATGGCAGCAAGTACAAACATCAGCAGGAGTTCCTTTAACAGATGTGGTAAATGTAACAGGAAATAAGTATGCTGGTTATGCATTGTTGAATAGTGGAGATATTTATGCATGGGGAGATAATGTAGAATTAGGAAATGGTGGTGGTACACAAAACCTAGATTTTGCTACTTTAATGACAGCCCCACCAGTAGCAATAACCCAAATTTCATCATTTACACACAATGATAATGATACTGGACTTTTAGTATTAGGAGTAGATGCAAAAGTATATGGTGTTGGAGCTAATACCATAGGCGAAATAATAACAACTGGTACAGGAAATGTTAATACATGGACAGCTATTCAGGCTTCAGGTGGTGGAGATTTAACAGATGTTATACAAATATCAACATCTCATACTTCGGAAGAGTGGGCAGGTGCATCAATTATTACCACTGGTGCAACAGCTTCTGATCCAAATATATTATATACTTGGGGGTTAAATAATAACAACTCTTTAGGTCATGGAGCTGATGGTACAATTCAAAACCCAACAATCCCACCCTCATTTACTGTTGGTACTGATGACCCAGTTTCTGCAAGTGTTGGTGGACATGCGACTACTTTTTTTAATCGAGCTAATGGTGGTTCTATTTGTTTTGTTGGTCATATTGTTCAAGGAAGCACAGGAAGTCTAACAACAGGTGATGGATCTAGTTTTGAATGTGTTATTCCTGCAACTGTAGATTTGTGTGGTTCAGAAATAGACGACACGCCAACTGCTGTAGACGATACCGCAAGTGTAGATGAAGACGACACAGTAAACATTGTAGTTTTAGACGATGATGATTTTGGAGGCGACGGACCAAGTACAGGCACTATAAGTATCACTAGCGGACCAACAAATGGTACAGCCACAGTAAACAATGGCGGTACACCAAACGATCCAACGGATGATACGATTGATTACACCCCAAATGCGGACTACAACGGTCCCGACCAGATCACCTATGAGATTTGTGATGCAGACGGCGATTGTACAACGGCAGTTATTGATATTACTGTAGATCCAGTAGACGACACGCCAACTGCTGTAGACGATACCGCAAGTGTAGATGAAGACGACACGGTAAACATTGTAGTTTTAGACGATGATGATTTTGGAGGCGATGGTCCAAGTACAGGCACTATAAGCATCACTAGCGGACCAACAAATGG
>NZ_QFRI01000005.1 GCF_003143755.1 Algibacter marinivivus | reverse complement strand
ACAACACTTACATTAGAAAATGACTCTTGGGGATACTTGCGGGAGCAATAGCAGTCGTTCGACTGCACTCAGGATAAATTTATAGCTTTTGGAGAGGCGAGCATCGAACCTAAACTAGTAGCAGATATAGCGCGGTTTTTATTTTTCTTAAAAACCCGCCCAAAAAATCTTTCAAATTATTATCTTCAAATTTTAATTTTTTATTGGAATTAATGACTGAAAATAGGGAACTAGAATTGGCGTGGGCGTTTGTGAATAATACAAACCGATCTATTTTTTTGACAGGTAAGGCAGGAACTGGTAAAACTACTTTTTTGCATCGTTTGAAAATGAATAGTTTGAAGCGTATGGTGATGGTAGCTCCTACAGGTGTTGCGGCTATTAATGCTAAGGGTGTGACGATACATTCTTTTTTTCAGATGCCATTTGGTCCGATTTTACCTGATACGGATTTGAATGCGTCGAAGGGTTTTAATAGAAAATTTAGTAAGACGAAAATTAATATTATTAAGTCGATGGACCTATTGGTTATTGACGAAATTAGTATGGTGCGTGCTGATTTATTGGATGGTATTGATAGGACGTTACGTCGTTTTAGGAATAGAAATAAAGTGTTTGGTGGTGTACAGGTGCTGATGATTGGAGATTTACAACAACTATCGCCTGTGATTAAAGAGCAGGAGTGGGAGTTGTTGAAGCATGTTTATAAGAATGGGTTCTTTTTTAGTAGTCAGGCTTACAAGCAATGTAACGCAATTTCGATTGAGTTGAAGCACATATACCGGCAGGATAATCCTAAATTTATTGAAATACTTAACGAAATAAGGAATAATAAACTTTCGGAAGGTGCTGCTAATGAATTAAATAAGCGTTTTATTCCTGATTTTACTCCTGAGCCTTCTGCTGGTTATATATCATTAACTACACATAATAATAAGGCTGAAGCTACTAATAGAACTGAACTTAATAAGCTGAAGACTAAAACGTTTACTTATAATGCTGAAGTAGATGGTAAGTTTCCTGAGTATGCTTATCCGAATAAGGAATCTTTGGAGTTAAAAGTAGGAGCGCAAGTTATGTTTGTAAAAAATGATAGTAGCCCAGAGAAGCGCTATTTTAATGGTAAGATAGGGAAAGTGATGCATTTGGATAGCGATGAAGTGGTTGTGCATTGTCCTGAAGATGATTTTAATATTATTGTTACTCCTGAGATATGGGAGAATATTACGTATTCTGTAGATACAGAAACGAAAGCTATTACAGAGGAGAAAATAGGAAGCTATACACAAATGCCATTACGTTTGGCATGGAGTATTACCATCCATAAAAGTCAGGGTTTAACTTTTGAAAAAGCAATTATTGATGCTCAAGGTGCTTTTGCACATGGGCAGACTTATGTGGCATTAAGTAGATGTAAATCATTGGAAGGTTTGGTTTTGAAAAGTAAAATTCATTCGAGTCAAATCATAAGTGATGGAAATGTAACTTCTTTTAACGAGCATGCAGAACAAAATGCTCCTGATGAAAGGATTTTAAAGGATTCTCAAAAGCATTTTCAATTGGATTTGATTACTGAAGTATTTGAGTTTTATGCGTTTTTATATCCTCTGAATAGAATTTTAGATATTTATTATAAGAATAGAACAGTTATTGAAGGTTCGATTGAAAATATATTTTTGCCTATTAAAGATTGTATAACTAACTTTTTAAAAGTTGCTAATAGTTTTAATACCCAGTTGAAACAACTCTCTGAAACTGAAGGTTTAGCTGAAGAAAGTAGTATAATTCAAGAGCGATTTAAAAAAGCTATCCATTATTTTAAAACTGAAACTGAAATAAAAATTTTAGCACCTTTAAAAGCATTTGGGTTTACTACAGACAATAAGGCTGTTGGTGCTGAAATAACTAAACATTTAGATAGTTTTGAAGATTTACTTACTGTAAAACAATTGTTTTTTAAAGGTTTGATTAATGGATTTTCGGCAAAACATTTTCTTGAATTGCGGGCTAAGTCTGTATTTACAGGAAAGGATAAGCCTAAGAAACCTAGAAAGGCAGTTGTTGAGGGCACTAGTAATGTAGAGTTGTTTGAAAAGCTTAGAATGCTTAGAAATGATATTGCTCAAGAGAAAGATTTAATTCATTATCAAATTTTTGCTCAAAAGACTTTATATGAAATGTGTGAAACCTTACCAACAAATAAAGCAGAATTGCTTAAGGTAAATGGTATGGGTAAAACTAGGGTTGATAAATACGGAGCTGCTATTTTGAAAGTAATTATAGCGTATTGTGATAAACATGATATAGAAACTTTAGCTGAAGTTGAGATTTTTGAAGCACCAAAAATCAAACGAAAAAGAGGTGATACGAAAAAAGAATCTTTGGAATTGTTTCAAACTGGAAAATCAGTACAAGAGATTGCTGATATACGTGAATTAAATGAAAATACTATTATAGGACATTTGGCTAGCTTTATTCCTTCAGGTGAAGTAAAAATAACTGATTTGATTCCTAAAAATCACTATGAGGAATTGAAAGGCATTATTCCAAAGAAAACATTTGAAAACTTATCTGATTTAAAGCATCAAGTGGATGATAAGTATAGTTATGGCGAGCTTCGTTTGGTTTTGGAGGATTTAAAACGTTGATTTTTGGCTTTGATAATATTAGGTTTCAATTATATTTAACCTAACAAGGTTTTTAATTTTTGTAAGGATTAAAAAGTGTTTAGACTAAATGTTAATCATTAATAAAATTCAAAATATTTAGTTAAATTAGTATCCATGAATTTAATCATCCAATCTACTTTAAGAACACTTCAGAAATCTCAATTACTATTAGATAATTTATCCAATGAACAATTATGTGATGCTTCTGTATCTCCTTATTATTCAAGTATTGGGTGTCATATTAGACATATTTTAGATTTTTATGATTGTATTTTTAGTATGGATAGCGAAAATAAAGTTGATTTAACAGCTAGAAGTAGAAATAAAGATGTTGAGTCAGATTGTGATTGTGCTCAAGACTATTTAAATTTTATAAAAGGTAAATTAAGTTCTACTTCATTAAATATTAATGATACTATTTTTGTGTCTGATGATTTAGGATTGGGAAAAACAGTTATCCCTTATACTTTTGGTTCGTTATTGGCTCAAGCTAATAGTCACACTATCCATCATTACGCCATTATTAATTATATTTTTGATAGTTTAGGAATAGTGATTAATGATTCAGAATTTGGTTATAATCCTACTACACCTAAGCAGGTTGCTACTGAATAATTGTTAAGATTGATTCTTTTTGAACATACTGTTCATGATAGTATTGATACCTTTAAAAGCAAAAAATATTCCTAGAATACAAATTAATATTGCAATTATTAAGATTATAAAATTGATAGGACTTTTTAGTTTTGTTTGAGAAATATATGCAAGTGTTGGGCCAGAGAACATGCATGCAAAAGCTATTCCCATTAGCTTAATTCCTTTTATGAGTACTTCTTTATTTGTTCTATCAGTTTCCATTATTGAAATTATTAACTGCTTCACGTACACTTTTATATTTATTTAATAATTCTAAAGCTGCAGTTTCAGTAACATTAATTTCTTTCATAATCATTTTAGCACCTCTATCAACTAGCTTATTATTGCTTAATTGCATATCTACCATTTTATTACCTTTTACGTGCCCTAATTGAATCATAGTAGATGTTGTAATCATATTTAGCACTAATTTTTGAGCGGTTCCAGCTTTCATTCTAGAACTTCCTGTAACAAACTCAGGGCCTACTACTGCTTCAATAGGATATTTTGAAACCTGAGATAATGGACTGTTTTTATTGCACGTAATGCAACCCGTAATAATATTGTTTTCGTTACATTTTTCTAATGCAGAAATAACATAAGGTGTTGTACCAGAAGCTGCTATTCCAACTACAACATCTTTTGAACTGATATTGTATTCCTGTAAATCTTTCCAGCCTTGAGTTGTAGAATCTTCAGCAAATTCAACTGCTTTTCTTATGGCTGAATCTCCTCCTGCAATTAATCCAACAACTAATTCATGAGGTACGCCAAAAGTAGGAGGGCACTCTGAAGCATCAACAATACCTAACCTTCCACTAGTCCCAGCTCCCATATAAAATAGTCGACCATCATGTTTCAATTTGTCAACAATTTGTTTTACTAAATCTTCAATTTGAGGTATAACTTTCTCAACAGCAACAGGTACTGTCTTATCTTCTTTATTGATGTTTTTGAGTAATTCTGAAACACTCATCTTTTCAAGATGATTGTGATTAGAATCTTGCTCAGTAGTTTTTATAAAGCTCATGATTCAAAAATACGTAAAATTTAATTTGAGAATTGAGATTTTCTTTTGAGTTTGAAAAGCTATTTAATTTATTCTACAACATATGTAAAAGCATCGGTTTCAGAAACTCTAAAATAACCCAGTGGGAAATTATCAGGGTTTGTTTGATTGATGCAATTTCCTCTTACTGTTGCTGGCTGTGTTTCAAAAGGATCGCCTGAATCTTCATCAGTTTGCTGTAATAGGATATTTAAAAATTCGTAAGTACGTTCGGAAACGCCTGAATTTCTTATTATAAGTTGATCTCCAGACTCTAAATCTTCATCAGAATAAAAACCGAAAATTTGATTTCCATCTGTGAATTCATCATCATAAACTTCAAGAGTAGAAGTGTTTCTGGCTAAAACTAAAAATTCGAATAGGTAATAGTTATTAATACTTTCAGGGTCTGTATAAAAGGCTTTTATTTCTATTTCTTCTCCAGTAAAACCACCGTCATTTTTTTGTTCTACAAAATCTATCGGTACAACAGGTGTCATGGTTTCCGTACCGGTATAAGTTTCGTTGTTATAGAGAATGTTTAATGTATAAGTCTCGCCAATAGCAGGAACAAAATTTTCATTTTTGTATATACCTGTATTTCCTTCTTCAATAAAATTAAAAACGGATGAACTAGAATTAGAAATTGATACAGAAGCACCCGTCGCTGGAGGAATATCATTATTAAAATAAGGCGCTGTTAAACTTAATTTGATTAATTGAGTATTCCCATTCGTATTTTTTAACCAATGTATAGATGCATCGATAACTAGTCTTGGTTCTGCATTATTTACATTAACATCAATAACATCTTCGCATGCATAAAGTGTTAAGCAAATTAAAATAATTTTAAATATTTTTTTCATAATCTTAAAGTTTAAAATTATAAGAGATTGAAGGAACAATACCGAAAATAGCTAATCGAGTTGCTTCATTCGAACCTGATATTTCGTTTTGACCAAACGAAATTGAAGCAGCATTTCTTCGGTTATAAATATTATAAATTCCAAAAACCCAATGACTTCTCCATCCTTTTGTTTTATTTGGTTTGGGTGTATAATTTAATGAAATATCTAGCCTATGGTAGGCAGGTAATCTATCGGCATTTCTTCCGCTATAATTAGGGATATTTAAACCATTATACTCATATTGTCCGTTTGGAAATGTAGTAGGTTGTCCAGTTTGAAAAAGGAAATTGGTATTTATTTTCCACTTTTTGTTCCAATCAAAACTTCCAGTAAATGATATATCATGAGTTTTGTCAAAAGGGGTTCTATACCAATTACCATTATTTATTCCAGTTTCTAAAACTGTTCTTCCTGGTGTTTGCTGTTCAGATTTCGAAAGCGTGTAGGCTAACCAACCTTTAAAACGACCTTCATTCTTTTTTGCTAAAACTTCTAATCCATAGGCTCTAGATTTTCCATTTAAAATAACTTGTTCAATAGCGTTATTTGCAACTAAATCTGCGCCATCAATGTAATCAATTCTGTTTTTTACAGTTTTATAAAAGCTTTCTACTTCTAGAGAATATTTATTATCACTAAAATTTTTAAAGTATCCAATAGCATATTGATTAAGGAGTTGTGGTTTAATATATTTTCCACTAGGTGTCCATATATCTAGAGGTGTAGGAGAGTTTGTGTTGGACAATAAATGTAAATATTGAGCCATTCTATTATAACTGAATTTCACAGAACTTTCAGAATTAAGTTGATAAGCTAAAGATGCTCTAGGTTCAAGGTTATAAAAACTTTCGATCACATCACTTCGTTTAAAATTGTCTGTTCCTATAGGTTGTGCCTTTTCATAAATCTGAAAATCTTCATTAAAAACAACAGCATGGTCATTTTCATATATGTTTAATTCATCTTGCCCTAAACGATGAAAACCACTGAAGCGTAAACCATAGGTTAATGCTAATTTATCTGAGACTTTATGTTCAACATCTAAATAAATAGCATTTTCAAAGGCATATTTATCAATGAGTTTAAAAGGGTTAATACCTGATGTTTCTACTGTTGGTTTAATATCTCCTGGATTAAATCTATAGTAAATACTATTTAAACCATACTGAAGTTTAATTTTATCAGTTAGGTAATGCTTAAAATCGTATTTTAAATTAAAATTCTGAATTCCAGAAACCCAATCGAATTCTACAAAATTCAATTTTAAATCGTAATAATAATCAGAATAAATTAACGATAAATTGGAAAAAAGTTTATCTGAAAATAAATGATTCCATCTAAAGTTTAAAACTGAATTACCGTAAATATTTTCGAAAGTATCTTCTATTCTAAAAACATCTCTACCAAAATAGCCTGATAAGTAAATGTTATTTCTATCATTAAGTTTGTAGCTTAGTTTAGTGTTTAAATCATAGAAGTAGGCAATATTATCAATATCAAATAATGGTAAAAACAAGTGTGCATAGCTCGATCGCCCACCTAATAAAAAAGACCCTTTATCTTTTTTTAGAGGACCTTCCAGAAGTAATCTGCTAGATACAATTCCAATACCTCCATTAACATGGAACTTTTTACTATTTCCTTCTTTTTGATAAATATCTAAAACGGAAGACACACGACCACCATAACGTGCAGGAATTCCACCTTTGTATAACCTTAAATCTTTTATAGCATCAGGATTAAAAACAGAAAAGAAGCCAAATAAATGTGATGAATTATAAATAATAGCTTCATCTAAAAGAATTAAATTTTGATCAGCTGCTCCACCACGAACATTAAACCCAGAAGCGCCTTCACCAGCGTTTGTAACACCAGGAAGTAACGTAATTGCTTTTATAATATCAGATTCTCCAAGTACAACAGGGATTTCTTTGATTGTTGCAGAAGAGAGTTTATTGACACTCATTTGTGGTGTTCTAATATTGAGTTTTTCAATATTTTCTTTTATAATTACAGCATCAAGGTTTTCTAGAGCATCCGCTAAACTAAAGTTTTTTGATATGTCTTCAGTGAGTGTTATAGGCTCAGATATTGTTGAATATCCTAGGTAACTAATTACAATATTATATGTGCCTTTTGGAAGTGTAATGGAATAGAACCCATATTCATTTGTAGTTGTGCCAGCAGATATTTCTGGAAAAATGATATTTACACCAATAAGTGTTTCATTACTTTTTTCTTCAGAAATAGTCCCACTTAAGGTAAATTTTTCTTGTGCGTTAAGCGCTCCAATTATAAAACAAAAAACACAAAGAAGCCAGGAAATGCGGTTCTTCATCTAACAATTTTTTTTATAAAAATATAAAAAAAGCCCCTAATAATAGGAGCTTTTAAAATATTGTTTTTAGCAATAGACTAATTAAGTATACTATTAAAAGTGCTACTAGGTCTCATTACACTATTTATAAGAGATTCATTTGGTTCATAATAACCACCTATGTTTGTAGGCTTACCTTGAATGTCATTTAATTCTTTTATAATAATAGCTTCATTATCAGCTAATTGTTTAGCTATTGGAGTGAATTCAGTCTTTAAAGCTTCATCTTTATTTTGACTTGCTAGTTCTTGAGCCCAATACATGGCTAAGTAAAAATGACTTCCTCTATTATCTAACTCACCAGCTTTTCTAGAAGGGCCTTTCCTGTTCTCTAATAGTTTATCAGTGGCATCATCTAATGCTTCACCCAAAACTTTAGCTTTTTCATTGTTGTTTACTTCTCCAAAATGATCTAAAGAAACTGCTAATGCTAAAAATTCTCCTAAAGAATCCCAACGTAAATGATTTTCTTCAAGTAATTGTTGTACGTGCTTTGGTGCAGAACCACCTGCTCCAGTTTCAAACAAGCCACCACCATTCATTAATGGAACAATAGACAACATCTTTGCACTAGTTCCAACTTCTAGAATTGGAAATAAATCTGTTAAGTAATCACGTAATACGTTTCCAGAAACAGAAATAGTATCTTCACCCTTAACGATTCTTGCACAAGTAAATTTTGTTGCTTCAATAGGGGATAAGATTCTTAAATCTAAACCAGACGTATCGTGATCTTTTAAATACGTATTTACTTTTTTAATCAATTCAGCATCGTGTGCTCTATTTTCATCTAACCAAAAAACAGCAGGTGTTTTTGAAGCTCTTGCTCTAGTAACAGCTAATTTTACCCAATCTTGAATTGGAGCATCTTTTGTTTGGCACATTCTCCAAATATCTCCTTCTTCAACATCGTGTTGCATTAATACTTCACCAGATGCATCAATAACTTTTACTGTACCATTAGATGGAATTTCGAAAGTTTTATCATGAGATCCGTATTCTTCAGCTTTTTGAGCCATTAAACCAACATTAGGAACAGTTCCCATAGTTGTAGGATCAAAAGCACCATTTTCTTTACAGAAGTCTATTGTTGCAGCGTAAATTCCAGCATAACTACTATCAGGAATCACAGCTTTTGTATCTTGAAGTTTGCCTTCAGCATTCCACATTTGACCAGATGTACGAATCATGGCTGGCATAGAAGCATCAATAATAACGTCACTTGGTACGTGTAAATTAGTAATTCCTTTGTCAGAATTTACCATAGCTACTCCAGGGCCATTTTTGTAAGTTGCATCAATATCTGCTTCAATTTCAGTACGTTTTGCTTCTGGTAATTCTTGAATACGTTCTAATAAATTGCCTAAGCCAGAATTTACATTTACACCAAGTTCTTCAAGAGTTGCACCATGTTTAGAAAAAACATCTTTAAAGAATGCTTTTACTGCATGTCCAAAAATAATTGGGTCGCTCACTTTCATCATAGTACCTTTCATGTGTAACGAAAACAAAATACCTTTGTCTCTGGCATCAGCAACTTGCTTATCTAAAAAGCTAACTAAAGCTTTTTTATTCATCACTGTAGCATCAATAATTTCACCTTTAAGTAAAGCTAAATTATCTTTTAAAGTTGTAGTATTACCGTTAGCATCAGTATGTGTTATTTTAATTGTATTAGCATTAGGAAGCGTAACAGATTTTTCATTATGAGCAAAATCCCCATTACTCATAGTTGCTACATGTGTTTTAGAATCGCTAGACCATGCACCCATAGAATGTGGGTTCTTTTTAGCATAATTTTTAACTGCTTTAGGAGCACGTCTATCACTATTACCTTCACGTAAAACAGGATTTACAGCACTACCTTTGATTTTATCGTAACGCGCTTTAATGTCTTTATCAGTATCATTTTCAGCTTCATTTGGATAATCAGGAATATTAAAACCTTTTTCTTGTAATTCTTTTATGGCACTTTTTAATTGAGGTATAGAAGCACTAATATTAGGAAGCTTTACAATATTAGCCTCAGGTTTCTTAGCCAATTCACCAAGAATAGCTAAATCGTCTGGAACGCGTTGATCTTCAGTTAAAAAATCAGGAAAAACAGCTAAAATTCTTGCTGCTAATGAGATATCTTTAGTTTCAATATTAATCCCAGAAGATTTTACAAAAGATTGTACAATAGGTAATAAAGAACGCGTAGCTAAAGCTGGAGCTTCATCGGTTTTAGTATAAATGATTTTTGACATTAGTATTGCTTTTCGTATTAAGATTAAAGTGCTAAAAACTGTAAAAATCAGTAGATTGATTTTTAGCGATGCGAATATACAAAATTAGACTATGATAATAGCGTTTTTAAGTCTTCGAAAACGTTTTCGTTGGTTTAATTTGTTAGAATTGTAAAAAATTGGTAAACCAATAAGAATTTGATAAAAAATAACCTTTGAAGTTATAAAAAACAAAAGCCATATCCCTGCAGAATTTAATCTACTTTGATATGGCTTTCTTGAAATAACGCTGCGTGACCTAACTAGTATTTCTACTAGTGTTTGATTAGAATTTTCATCTAACCCTTTTCAGTTCAAGCTTTGTGCTACTTCAACGAAATATAATGGTAATTTTCAAAATGTATTGACTTATTACTATTACATTTCAGTTTAATTGTTTTCTTGATGCTAGTCACTCCCTCTTCACTTTCGTGTCAAAATTGCTATTAGCATTGCTCGCATTACAACATGCACTTTCGTTTCTGTTGCTTTTTTAAGCTTTCCATTATACTAGATTTCACCTGCTTGCGCATGTGACACTTTTTATAATGTCTTGGTTTCCTGATATCACACGCATACACGTGGCACATTGCAACCTCAAAAACAATTATATAAAGAACGTTACCTTATTTAGAAAATCATGTAAATTCGTTTTAAAGCGAAACCAACCAAAGGCTGTCATCATTTCTTTTGTAAATATAGCATCTCATTCTAAAAAAACAAATTTTTCAACCACTTAGATATCAACCACTTATAAACCATACTTATTAACTTTTGTTAATAAAAAAAGCCTTGAGAGATCTCAAGGCTTTTAAATACTGCAATTGCAGATATAATGTTATTAACGCATACGCTCAGTAATTCTGGCTTTTTTACCAGTAAGACCTCTAAAGTAGTAGATACGAGCTCTACGTACTTTACCACGTTTGTTAACTTCTATTTTTTGTAATGCAGGTAAATTAACTGGGAAGATACGCTCTACACCAATTGATCCTGACATTTTTCTAATTGTAAAAGTTTCTGAAGAACCAGATCCTCTTCTTTGAATAACTACACCTCTAAAAAACTGAGTACGTGTTTTATTACCCTCTTTAATTTCGTAAAATACAGTAATGGTATCACCAGCTGCAAATTCAGGTAAATCTTTTCTTGTTACAAATTCGTCTTGTACAAATTTTACTAAAGATTCCATATCTTTAAATTTAATTATAATTAATTCAGAACAACATTCACGATTCTCGCCAGAGGTTAACCCGAAATTGGGTGCAAAAATAACTATTAATTAATAATCTGCAACGTTTTATTTGTATTTTTTTGGGTGTTTCTTTTTGCTGGAATAAGTATAAGTTGTTTCATGTAAAGTGCAAGCAAAAAGTCAGGCTATCCGCTATATCTTTCTGCGAAGCAGTCCCGAACTTGTTTCAGGATCTATCTTATTAAATTAACATTAAGTTTCAATTAAAGTTAAATCTATATAAGGCTTCACACAAAGGATGCCGCTTCTATCCTTAACACAAATTTATATCATGTATCTTTAATATATTTAAATAAACAATTTAATTTGAGCTTAAAGTAGTAATGTACAATCCTACAGTTGAAGAATGGTTAGTTCTTGCAGCTGGTGTTTTTATTATTTTCTTAGTAGCTTTTTTAGTAACAAGATTTACTAAATATGGAGGAGGAAGTAATTATGGAATGACTGGTGATTTTGATGACGATTATCACGATTTTGATGACTTCGATTAATCATCCAAATAATCATAACGTCTTTCCTTAGTTCTCAATAAATATTTAATTCTTAACACGTGGCTTTATAGGTATCCAAACAGTTTCTTCAGAATCTGGATTATTGTTTTTGTATTTGGCTCCTAAAACATTAAAATGAGGTCTGTCATCCAATTCATATTCAGATTTTGGTAACCAATCCGAGTAAATATAAGTCATTAATGTGCCAATATTTTTTGCTAAACCTTTATATGTAAATACAGCATAGAGTCCAGATTCAACAGATAATTTTTTCATATTATCTGGAGCGTTTTCAAAATCAGAAACTTCTAAACATGCCCATTTAATGAATTCATTATTAGGATTGAAACTTTTAAAATAATGTTTCCCGTATATTAAAACTTCAAAAACATCATCAGTTATTTTTTTGCTTATATCGTTTCGCTTTGGCATAAAATCAGAAAACAAATCAAAAGTCTTATTATTGATTAAAGACATTGATATCGATTTTCCAACTAATTTTTTAGCTGTAATTTCTTTTAAAATTGGTTTTTCAGTCATTTAATTTTCGTCTAATAAATCTGGTCGTCTTTCTTTAGTTCTTAAATAAGCTTGCTCTTCACGCCACTTTTCAATTTCTGGTAAGTTGCCACCAAATAATAATTCAGGCACTTTCCATCCTTTGTATTCTCTAGGTTTAGTATAAATAGGAGGTGCTAATAAACCGTCTTGAAAAGAATCGGTTAGGGCAGAAGTTTCATTTCCTAACACGCCAGGTATTAACCTAATAACAGCATCACAAAGAACAGCGGCACCTAATTCGCCACCAGATAACACATAATCACCAATAGAAATTTCTCGGGTTATAAAATGATCCCGTACACGTTGGTCTACACCTTTATAATGCCCACATAAAATAATAATGTTTTCTTTTAAAGATATTTGGTTTGCAATACCTTGCTTTAAGGTTTCCCCATCTGGTGTCATATAAATTACTTCGTCATAGTTACGTTCTGCTTTTAAGGCAGAAATACATTTATCAATAGGCTCAACCATCATCACCATACCCGCGCCGCCACCAAATTGGGTGTCGTCAATAGACTTGTAATTATCAGAAGTATAATCTCTTAAGTTATGGAAATGGACTTCAACCAAACCTGCATCAATAGCACGTTTTAAAATAGATGCTTCAAATGGGCTTTTTAGTAATTCTGGTAAAACGGTTATAATATCTATGCGCATGTTATGTTTTTGTGATTATGAATTGCTATTTGGGAAATTTGAGGAATATTTTGAGAGGTTCGTTTAATGTTTTTATGGATATGCTTCGTTTTAATGACTTATATCCGACGTTAAACGAAGGTAGCTGAAAATTTTTACAAAGTCAAGTTTTTAAATTACTCCTTATCATCTTTTAAAGCCGTCAACTCCGCAATCTTACAAATAACTTCGGTGGCTTTAATCATACTTTCCACAGGAACATATTCATACCGCCCATGAAAATTATGCCCGCCAGCAAATATATTTGGACAAGGTAATCCCATATAACTGAGTTGAGATCCATCAGTACCACCTCTAATTGCCTTAATTAGTGGTTTAATACCTAATTGTTTCATAGCTTCTTCAGCAATATCAACAATATGCATTACAGGCTCTATTTTTTCACGCATATTAAAGTATTGATCTTTAATTTCTGTAGTTATCACTTCTCGACCGTATTGTCTGTTAAGTTCATTTGTCAACTTAATCATCACCTCTTTTCGGGCTTCAAAATGTTCCATATCATGGTCACGAATAATATATTCTAAAGTGGTTTCTTCAACATCACCATTTATATTATGCAAATGGAAAAAACCTTGATAACCTTCAGTATGCTCAGGAGTTTCCATTCTAGGTATAGAGTTAATAAACTCTGTTGCGATGTACATAGAATTAATCATTTTGTCTTTAGCGTAACCAGGATGGACTATTTTTCCTTTTACTTTAACTACAGCACCAGCAGCATTAAAATTTTCATATTCTAATTCTCCAATTTGACTACCATCCATAGTATAGGCCCAATCTGCTCCAAATTTTTCAACATCAAATTTATGTGCGCCCCTACCTATTTCTTCATCAGGTGTGAAACCCATTTTAATAGTACCGTGTTTAATTTCAGGATGGTTAATTAAATATTCCATAGCAGAAACAATCTCGCAAATACCTGCTTTATCATCGGCTCCTAAAAGCGTTGTACCATCTGTAGTAATTAAGGTTTGTCCTTTATATAATAGTAAGTCTTCAAAATAATCTGGTGATAGCACAATATTTTCCGCTTCATTTAGAATAATATCTTCTCCATTATATTCTTCAATAATTTGAGGTTTTACATTTGCTCCCGTAAAATCTGGAGAAGTATCAAAATGAGAAATAAAACCAATAGTTGGTACTTGGTGTTCAACATTACTAGGTAAAGTTGCCATAATATATGCGTTGCCATCAATACTTACATCTAGCATGCCAATAGCTTTTAGTTCTTCAGCTAACTTATTTGCTAAATCCCATTGCTTTTTTGTACTAGGAGTAGTATCTGAATTTGGATCGGATTCCGTATCTATAGTAACGTAACTTATAAAACGTTTTATAATGTGTTCTTTTGAAATCATATTAAAAGAATTGATAGCTATAATTGGTTGTAATTTACAATTATTAAGCGTTAACAAGTAAGCGCAACACAATTTTTTATTTACAAGATTTCAACTTATTTTTGCATGAAATAATACTGATGTACAAATCACTCCTTCGCCCTTTATTTTTTTCTTTCGATCCTGAAAAAATTCATCATTTTACATTTTCATTAGTAAAGTTTACATCAAAAATTCCAGGATTTAAAAATCTTTTTAGAAGCTTATATGTTGTTGAAGATGACAAACTAGAAAGAGAACTTTTTGGGCTCAAGTTTAAAAATCCAGTAGGTCTTGCTGCTGGTTTTGATAAAAATGCAGTATTGTATAACGAATTAGCAAATTTTGGGTTCGGTTTTATTGAAATAGGAACGGTAACACCAAAAGGGCAAGCAGGAAATCCTAAAAAACGCTTATTTAGATTAAAAGACGATAAGGGAATAATAAACCGAATGGGGTTTAACAATGATGGATTAGAATCGGCGATTGAGCAATTAAAGGCTAATAAAAGGAAATTGGTTATTGGTGGTAATATTGGAAAAAACACCAATACAAAACCAGAAGATTATACCAAAGATTATTTAGAGTGTTTTAAAGCATTACATCCTTATGTAGATTATTTTGTATTGAATGTAAGTTGCCCAAATGTTGGAAGTCACGCTAAATTGAATGATAAGGATTATCTTGAAGAGTTGATTGGTGCTGTACAAGAAGCAAATAATACTTTTGAAAAGCAAAAACCAATTCTCTTAAAAATAGCTCCAGATTTAAATAACAACCAATTAGATGAAATTATTGAGTTGGTCAAGGATACTAATCTTGATGGTGTTATAGCTAGTAATACATCTACTGATAGAACAGATTTAAAAGCCTCAAAAGAGCAACTAGAAACTATTGGTAATGGTGGTTTAAGTGGACAACCAATAAAAAATAAAAGTACCAAAGTAATCAAGTATCTTTCTGAAAAAAGCAATAAAGCATTCCCAATAATTGGAGTAGGAGGTATTCATTCTGCTGAGGATGCGTTAGAAAAACTTAATGCAGGAGCAGATTTAGTTCAAATTTATACTGGGTTTATTTATGAAGGACCAAGTTTAATTAAATCTATAAATAAGGCAATTCTAAATAACTAAGCGTTTACTTTATAATCTTTTTAATAACGCTTCTTTTGCCATTTGTTAACCTAAGTAAGTAAGTGCCTGAAGGAAGACTGCTAAAATCAATAGCATTATTTGTTAAGGTTCCGGCAGAAAAAGCTTGACCATATATATTAGAAATTTGATAAGTAGAAGGATTCTCTAAATCAATATTTTTCACATAAAGAATATCACCTTTAATAGGGTTTGGATATACTTTGTAAATATCATCAGATATAGCAGTATGGATCGTTTTTACTAAAATATTATCTATAGCAATATCACCTTCCCATCCATTACCTCTTACAGCTCTGAAACGCACTTTTATAGTCTCGTTTGCATAAGATGATAAATTAACAGATTTAGTTATAAAGTCATCACTTTGATTATTTTGTTGACTACCGTAAATAGGATCAATAACATCATTAACATAACCAGAGTCTGTTTTAATATCTACATGTAATTCTCCAATGTCTTTTCCAAACATATGGTATGCGAATTCCAATTCACTATTTTGATAGTTAACATCAATACAAGGCGAAATAAATTCAGTAACATCACCTGGTTGAGCACCAGAAGCCTCAGCGAATATGTATGTATTCAATTTGTTATCAGAATTCATGTAATTTAATGGACCAGTTTCTCCTGATTGTGTATTTCCAAAATTTGAATACCAATGGTAACCATGTCCTGAAACATCTTTACTTGTCCATCCATGTTTTTCAAGCATGTTAAAATCTTCAAAATTTTCATCTAAAAGATCCGTATGTGTACCCACTTTTATAAAGTTTGTAAACTTTTTTCTTATGGTTCTTGATTTGTTAGATACTGTCAGAACAACATCATATATACCAGAATCAAAAGTATGAGAAGGTTTTGCTGATGTATAATCTATATTTCCATCTCCATCAACATCCCATTTCCACTCTGTTACATTTTCACATGAGTTTTCAAAATTAACTGTTAACGATCCATCACAGGTTTCACTTTCATTTACAGTTATATTTGCGTTGAAAGATGGGCAAGACAAATAATTTTTTGTTGTCATATAAAACGCATACATTCTAGCTAATTGTTGTTCAGAAAAATGTGTTCTACAACTTTTTCTAGAGTACGACATCATATTATTTGTGTCTGGATTGTAAACATCACCATTAGCATCTGTTTCATTTCCAGTATAATCACAAGATGTATTAACTGTAGAGCTTTTTAATCTTGGGTCTGCTGGTGTATCACAAATACCATCACCATCAGTATCACAATTGCTACCATCAACTAATTCGGTAGTCATTTGATTGTTATCTGCTCCATGAGTATGTAATAATGAGAAAAAATGACCTAATTCGTGTGGTAAAGATGAACCATTGGTAGCACAGTTATTTTTCATAACAACTATATCGTTTCTACCAACATTATCACTGTATCCACAAATACTTTGATTAGATTCATTTTCTATGTAATCAGTGAAATACATATTGATTAGACCAGGAACGTAATGTGTTTCAGTAAAACTTTTTTCATCACCTCTTTGGAAATGACATAACTTGTCATCATTAATATATTCAACACCATCACACATAAAAAATTCTAGAAAAGCACCTTCGTAAATTGAATTTAAATTTGAAAAAGCTGCATCCAATTCAGACATACTTAAACCACCCGAACCATCAGAATTTCTGATAATATAAACTTTTACAGGTATAGAATTTAAAACATTAGTTGGTACTGTTCCTCTTGCTGATTTTGCTGCAAAAAAATCATTTTCGAATTTTTTTAATTGAGGCTTAATATTTTGGTAAAATGCTATTGATTTTGAAGATGTAGTATTACCACAAACAGATTCTTCTTTATTTTGAGAAAACGATGTGAATGCTATTGATAAAAATACCAATAACATGAAGAATTTAGGTTTGTAGGTTAATATATTCATTTGGGATGAAAACATTTATAATCAAATGTATACCGAAATGAACCTCTACTATAAAAAAAACGTTAAAATGTTAATTTAGTCGATTATTTAACATTTTAACGCCTTTAAAATTTACAATTTGATAATTGAATGCTTTGCAGCCTATTGTAAAATTAGTTGATTACAAGTTTTTGAGTATGGCTTGCTCCATTGTTATCTAGTAACTTAATTAGGTACATGCCTTTGTTCAAATTAGATAAATCTAAATCTAGTTTTGAAACATTATCGCTAACTGAAATTTGCTCCACAAGTTTTCCTAAAACACTAAAAACTTCAACAGTTTTAAGCTCTGTATTTTGAAGGTTTGAAATTGTAATATTACCACGAGTTGGATTAGGGTATATTTTTAAATTTTCAATGGATTTAATGTTTTCAGCACTTAAAGTAGAAGAATTATAAGTAAAAGTAACAGTAGCCATTCTATTTCCGTTTATTGGAAACCCTGAAACCATAGAAATTGGGTCTCTTGGAGTTGTAGGTGTATTAGTATGACTATAATTTGTTGCTGAATCTGTACCAGCATCGTAAGCAAACATATCCATGGAGAATGTCTCTTTCCAGCCGTTATTTATAGATGGGTTACCAGATCTCATATTAACACTATTTACAGCTATAAACCAATCTGGACTAGGTGCAACCATAGAAACTATTGTAACATAAGGAAATACCTCATTAATTACAACTCCATTAAGTGAAGCGCTACTATTGTTTCCTGCAAAAGGAGAAAAGGACTGTTTGGGTATTAATATAGCATTTGGGTTAGTGTTTATTTCATTTTCAAATGCAGTAGTACTTCCAGTTTCGGCAATATTTTTTATACCATCAGTCATTGGGGCGGCAACTCCAAATTCTAAAACTTCGTTTACATTTTCGTGGCTAGCACCAATTAAGGGAGACCAATGGGCATTAGAAGGTACTGATGTATGGTCAGTAGAGTTCCAAATAGTTGTTACTGAAATGTCATAACTAGCTGTTTGCCCAAAAGAAAAGGTACAAACAATCAATGACAAAAGAAATGTAATTTTTTTCATGTTATTTTTTTTGATGGATTAATATTATTAATACTATGTCGTAAATATTTTTTAAAACTTACAGTGATAAAAAATAATAGTATTTTTATCCTCATATTTAGTCTTAATGTATGTCAAAACCAATAAAAATTATTGAGTGTCCACGTGATGCTATGCAAGGTATAAAGCAATTTATTCCTTCTGATCAAAAGGTGCAATACATTCAGTCTTTATTAAGAGTTGGTTTTGATACAATTGATTTTGGAAGTTTTGTGTCTCCAAAAGCTATTCCTCAAATGGTTGATACAGCAGAGGTATTGTCAAAATTAGATTTAAGTAAAACGTCAAGTAAACTTTTAGCAATTATAGCAAATACTAGAGGAGCTAATGATGCATCAAAGCACAAAGAAATTGATTATTTAGGATATCCGTTTTCAATATCTGAAAACTTTCAAATGCGTAATACACACAAAACTATTGCACAATCTGTAATTACACTTTCAAAGATATTAGAAATAGCAGATAAATCCAATAAAGAAGTAGTTGTTTATATTTCCATGGGATTTGGTAACCCGTATGGAGACCCTTGGAATGTAGATATAGTAGGAGAGTGGACAGAAAAGCTGGCCAATATGGGCGTTAAAATATTATCACTTAGTGATACTGTTGGAACATCAAACCCCGAAAGTATTGATTATTTGTTTTCAAACTTAATCCCAAAATACCCAAATATCGAATTTGGAGCGCATCTACATACCACACCAACTACTTGGTTTGAAAAAGTGAAAGCCGCATATAAAGCAGGTTGTCATCGATTTGATGGTGCCATTCAAGGTTTTGGTGGCTGTCCTATGGCAAAAGACGAATTAACTGGAAATATGCCTACAGAAAAGCTGTTATCTTACTTTACTTCACAGCATAAAAACAATTTAAATGCTCTTAGTTTCGAAAGTGCTTATAATGAAGCTTCTAAAATTTTCAATCATTACCATTAAACTTTTCTTTTTTATTAATGTTAAATTTTCAGTTTTATTTAGAAATAAATAGTTGAAAAACAACACATTGTAAAACTCATAAATTCTTTATTTAAATTTAATCTAAATAAACTTTGTGTATTTAATTATGCGTTTTATATTTGCAACTTCAATTGAAATATTATTTATAATAAGTCTAAATAAAAACAACAAATCAAAAAAAATGAAGAAATTAACCTTACTTTTTTCAATCTTATTAGTATCACTTGCTAGTGCCCAAACTGTGCAAGATTCTATCACTTTCGATCCCCAAAAACAATTAAATGCCGCACAACGTATTCTTTCAGGAAACTATGGTAAAGCAGTTACTGTAGGTGCTTATGGCGAGTTAACTTATAATCAGCCAGAAGCTTTAAATGGCGAATTAGACATTCAACGTTTAGTATTGCTTTTTGGTTATAAATTTAACGACAAAACACAGTTTGTAACAGAACTAGAAGTAGAACATACCGTAGAACTTTTTGTAGAACAAGCTTTTGTAAATTATAATGTAGCACCAAATGTTAGTCTTCGTGGTGGTTTAATGCTAGTTCCTTTTGGTATTATAAATGAGTTTCATGAACCAACAACATTCAATGGAGTAGAAAGACCATCTGTAGATAATGTTATTATCCCAACCACTTGGAGAGAATTGGGTGTTGGTGTAACGGGGCGTTTTAATGAATTATCACTTGGGTATCAAGCCTATATTTTCAATGGTTTTAAATCTACATCTTTTGATGGAGAAGGTGGTGTAAACGGTGTTTTAAAAGGCTCAAACGGATTGCGTTCTGGCCGTCAAAAAGCTATTCAATCTACTGTAGATAGTCCAACACTTTCAATGAAATTTGATTATTATGGTATTCCAGGTCTGCGTTTAGGGCTTTCAGGATATTTTGGAGATACTCAAGCTGAAGATGATGTAGAAGAAATCGATGGTGCCAATATAGGTATCTCAATGGTAGGTATAGATGCGCGTTATGCATACCAACGTTTCACGGCACGTGGGCAGTATGTTCACGGTTCTTTATCGGGTACAGAAGCATATAATAATTTAACTGGTAGAGATTTAGGTAGTCAGCTACAAGGTTGGTATTTAGAGGCTGCATACAATTTGTTGCCTCAAGGTAAATCTCAACGTTTATTTGCCTTCGCTAGGTACGAGGAGTATGATACCCACGCAAAAACAGCAGGTAGTTTAGCAAGAAATGATGCCTATAACCGTAACGATTTAACAACAGGTTTAAGCTACCATATAGCACCAGGTGTTGTCTTAAAAGGAGATTATCAATTTAGAGACAATGCAGCTTCTGGAGGTGATGTAGCTAATAGATTAAACTTCGGAATCGGAGTTTGGTTCTAATATAATTTGGGCGTTACCCAAGGGTCGGGCTTTCGGCAGTCGCTCCCTCCTTAAGGTCGGGGAGCTTCAACAAATGCCTCAATCCCTAACGCACAAGTACAAAATGGCTTATTCGTAAATAATTATTACCAATAAGCTATTTGGCATTTTAATTGTTTAAAGAATAAAAAACAATACTTTTGCAACATGAATTTAAAACACGTTTCAATATTTATTCTAGCTTTAATTATGATGTCTTTTGGTTTGCCAAAAAATATCCAAAAAAAGGTAAATAAAGAAATTGTAAAAACTTATGGCATTGAAACCTTCGATTTTACCGAAGTTGTTATAGATTCAGAAGTAGCAAAAGATTTACCAGCAAAATTTGAAACTAATAATTTATTCAAAATTGAGGTAAATGGTAGTCTTTTAGGTTATGCCTATTTATCTAAAGCACCAAGTAAAACAGCACTCTTCGATTATTTAATATTGTTAGATAAAGATTTAATCGTCTTAAAATCAAAAGTTTTAATATACAGAGAAGAATATGGTGGAGAAATAGGAAGTACACGTTGGCTAAAACAATTTATAGGTAAAAAAGGAGGCGATGAGCTTAAACATGGCGAAAATATTATGGCCATATCTGGAGCAACCATTTCAGTGCGGTCTATGACAAATGCCATGAATGATTTTTTAAAGTCTTTAAAAATACTTCAAAGTAAAAATATTTTATAAATGCAGTTAAACGGATTAATATTTACGCTTCCTAGAGAGATTAAATTATTAATCGGTGCATTTGTAATCGTATTAAGTATAGGGTTTTATTCTGGTTTGTTATTTGTTGGCGAAACATCTTCTGCCAATCCAAATGGTATAGAAGAACATTATTTAGGCAATGAAGATGATGAAGATGCAGAGGTTATGCGTTTTAAAAAAAGTGACCAAGAAATGCTCACTTTAGTACATAATCATATTCTGTCAATGTCCATTATTTTCTTTTTGGTAGGCTTATTAGTTTCAATAACAAAACTCTCAAGGAAACTTAAAAATTTTTTAATAGTAGAGCCATTTGTATCAGTTATTCTAACATTTGGTGGACTTTATTTACTTTGGACTGGTGTTCTTTGGATGAAATATATAGTCATGATTTCTGGAATATTAATGACATTTACTTTTACAACATCTACATTTATAATTTTGAAACAATTATTTCAAAGAGAATAGTTTCCTTGTGGATTTCTTAACAAAAAAGAAACACTTTTATCTATTTTAAAATCGTATATTTGCACGCAATTATAATTGTAATTGCAAATGACTGCACACGAAAACAAAATAGTTGGAGAAGGTTTAACCTACGACGACGTTCTATTAGTCCCAGCTTTTTCTGAAGTTCTTCCAAGAGAAGTAAATATTCAAACAAAATTTACACGTAACATTACTATTAATGTACCCATTATATCCGCTGCTATGGATACGGTAACTGAAAGTAAAATGGCTATTGCCATGGCCCAAGAAGGAGGTATTGGTGTGTTACATAAAAATATGTCAATTGAAGCTCAGGCACAAAAAGTAAAAAAGGTTAAGCGTGCAGAAAGCGGTATGATTATAGATCCAGTTACTTTACCATTAAAAGCTAAGGTTAAACATGCCAAAAAGTATATGGCTGAGTATAGCATTGGAGGTATTCCAATAGTTGATGAAGAAGGAACTTTAAAAGGTATTGTTACTAATAGAGATTTACGTTTTGAGCATGATAATAAACGCCCAATTACGGAGGTGATGACCAGTGAAAATTTGGTTACTGCAGCAGTAGGAACGTCTTTAAAAGATGCAGAAACTATACTTCAACAGCATAAAATTGAAAAACTATTAATTGTAGATGATAATTTCAAATTATCTGGTTTAATAACGTTTAGAGATATAACTAAGCTTAGCCAAAAGCCAAATGCAAATAAAGATAAGTACGGGCGTTTAAGAGTTGCAGCAGCTATTGGAGTTACTGGTGATGCTGTAGATAGAGCAGAAGCGTTAGTGAAATCTGGTGTTGACGCTGTTATTATAGACACTGCTCATGGACACACTAAAGGTGTGGTTGAAGTTTTAAAGGAAGTGAAATCTAAATTTCCTAAGCTAGATGTTATAGTCGGAAATATTGCAACAGGAACAGCTGCTAAATATTTAGTTGAGGCTGGAGCGGATGCTGTAAAAGTGGGTATTGGTCCAGGTTCAATATGTACAACACGTGTAGTTGCGGGTGTTGGATTTCCGCAATTTTCTGCAGTGTTAGAAGTTGCTGCGGCTATAAAAGGTACTGGAGTTCCAGTAATTGCAGATGGAGGTATTCGTTATACAGGAGATATTCCAAAGGCCATTGCAGCTGGTGCAGATACGGTTATGTTAGGATCACTTTTAGCTGGAACTAAAGAGTCACCCGGAGAAACCATAATTTATGAAGGACGAAAGTTTAAGTCTTATCGTGGTATGGGTTCTGTTGAAGCTATGAAACAAGGTAGTAAAGACCGTTATTTTCAAGATGTTGAAGATGATATTAAAAAATTAGTACCCGAAGGTATTGTAGGTAGAGTGCCTTATAAAGGTGAATTAAATGAAAGTATTCATCAATTTGTTGGAGGCCTACGTGCAGGTATGGGCTATTGTGGAGCAAAAGATATCGAAGCACTTAAAGAAACCGGACAGTTTGTTAAGATTACTGCAAGCGGTATTAACGAAAGTCATCCACACGATGTAACCATTACTAAAGAATCGCCTAACTATTCTAGGTAAAAAGTATTTTCAGTTTTTTTATAAGCCGTAAATTTCGCATCAAAAATAGAATGAAAAAGTTTTTTCAGATATTTTTCTTGTTTCCTCTTTTGCTATCAGCTCAAATTAACGAAAGCGAAAACGATTCGCTTAATTTGAAAGCAAAACTTTCCCTAACTGGGTTTTGGCAGGATGGAAATGTAGAAACTTTAATTTTCAGAGCAAAATCTGATTTGAGTTTTAAGCCTTGGAAAAAATGGGTTTTCAAAACGCAAAATTCATATGTTTATCAAGAATTCGGAAAGGAAAAGGCTGATGAGGATATATTGAGCCTAAACTTTTTATATTTTAATCCTGAGAAGAAAATATATCCATTTGTTTTAGGTTTTGTAAGTACCAATTTTCGTAGAGAAATTGATTTGCGTTCTCTTTTAGGAGCAGGTATTAGTTTTCAAGTCATGAAAAATAAAAAAGATTGGCTTAAACTTTCTGTTTCAAGTGAATATGAGCAAACTAATTTTGAAAAGGTTAACTTTAATAAGTCAGAATATAATGGAGATTCCTCCATTAATACATTTCGTTCTACCATTTGGATTAATGGAAAATACTATTTATTTAAAAGCAAAGTCATATTAAGTCACGAAAATTACTTTCAGCCTTCTTTAGAAAAGGGTGATAATTTTAGATGGCGAGCTGATGTAGGTTTAGAATTGCCACTTTGGAAGTATTTAAACTTTAAAATAAACTATCTTCAGTCATTTGAAAGTTTAGTTATAGAAAACCAAAAACAACAAGATAGATTTTTAACTTTTGGTTTTACTTTAAAAAGCTATTAGGTATTCAAGGCATAAAAAATTCATGGTTTTTAACCTGAAAAATTTTAAAATAAAAAAACAACTAAATTAATTTAGTTGCTTTTTTATTAAACTGTATTACAAAATTAGATTCTACTGAACTTCAATTGAAAAAGTTACTTCAACATCTGTACTTCCTCCAGCATCAGAAGATGTGCCATTATTAGGTTTAGTAGGTTCATGCTTAAGTATTACTGTTATACTACCTGTTGCTGCAGATCCTGTGGCTATAGTAGTTTCTATACCAACAGGGTTTCCATTTCCATCAACGTCAGTTTTAGTAATAGTTAACCCAGCAGTATTTGAATAGAAGAACTCGTGCTCATCTGCTTCACCTTCAACTTCTTCGGTAATATCTTCAGCAGGATTTTCTGTAGCATTCCATAGTTTAATACCTCCAGTATATGTGGCATTTGCTGTAAGAGGTCCAGAAATATCATAAGTTCCATCTGCACCACCTTCACCATCTAAATCTGTAAAGGTTAGCGTAACTACATCAGTATTATCTGCATTATTGGTTAAAGTGTAAACTACTGTAGTAATTAATTCTTCTTCGCTGTCATGGTCATCACCATGTCCATCGTCGTCATTAGAGCAGCTTATAGCTAAGGTTGAAATAAAAAGTAAGGCTAATAATTTTATTGTTTTCATATTTTTTAATTTATAAGTATTCATGGTTTTTTTGTTTTAATAATTTATTTTAAGTTTTATGTTAAAATTTCTACCTAACTCATCAGCAAAATAGCGTAGTCTGTTTAAATGCTCTCTATATGAAACATTAAACAGATTTTCTACATTAAATGCTACGCTTAAGGTTTTTGTTTTAAATACCTTAAACTTAGCTGAGCTATTAAAATTGAAGAGGGTATAGGTAGCAGGTGTTGAGCTAATATTTACAAAAACATCTTGTTGTAGTGTAGCATCAAACGTGAAAAAATTATAATCTGGAAATCTATTTTGTTGTAATACAGTTTTTTGTGTTAAACCAATTGATAGTTGGTTTAGTTTTTCATTTGTATATGTTAATGAATTTGAAAAATTTGTAGCTGGCATATTAATAAGTGGAATATCATCTGATAAATTATCACCTCTTAATAAGCTTAAGCTACCAATGTAATATAAATTATTGGTAATTGTTTTGTTTACATCTACATCAACGCCAAAAATTTGCGCGTTGGTTTGATTGTATTCCCATACAGGAAATGCACCTCTAACTGTTGTTGTTGTACCTATTGGAATTAGCTGTATGAAATTAGAAATATATTTATAGTAAGGACTGATTGTAAAACCAAAATTTTGATTGCTTCGCTCCAAAGAAACTATAAACTTATTTGCTACTTCTTTTTCCATAGTTAATTGCCCAATTTCTATTCGGGCAGCACTATGGTGTAGCCCTTCACTAAATAATTCTGAAGGATTTGGCATTCTAGAAGCTAATCCATAGTTAAAAGTAAACTCAAAGTCGTTTCTCATGTGTCTTAAATACCCTAAGCTTGCCGATATATTATGAAATGAAAATTCAGGATTTGTTAAATACTCTGAAGATTCAATAATTCCAGAGTTAAATTCTGGGAATAATTCGTCGTAATTGTAAGTTTCATCCCAATCAGTAACTCTATACCTTTTAGAAGCTTCAATACGAGAAAAATCATATCTAAAACCAGTACTTATTTCTGAAAATAAATTTAAATTATAAGTTCCAATTGCATAAATGCCAAAGTCATATTTATCATAATCTGGAATTAAAGGACTCGTTCCTGTTCCAGAAATGGCATCATTTTGTTGATAACGCAATAGAAACCCAGTATTTAGTTTTAGATTTTCATAAGCATCTATTTTCAGATTAGGCTGAAATGATGTTGTAAATAACCTAAGGTCAACAACAGGTGTATTTGCTCTCTCACCACGTCTTAAATCAAACTCTTTACGTCTATTTATTTGAAAATCATACTGAAGTGTTAATTTCCCAAATTCTTTAAAACGCTTATAAGCTTCTATTTTTCCCAAATGGTGAAAAATGGATTGCTTAGGGTTGTCAATACTATGCGAAAAATTTGCAACATATTGAGGTTCGCCACTATTTATTGCTCTAACTAAATCATTAGTGTTGCCAATATGAGATGCTCTAAGAATACCCAATGTATTGTCTACAAAGCTATAATAAGCATCAAAACCTTTTTCAAAAGATTTAAAGCCAACTCTTACAGAAGTATTTATGCTTTTTAAACCGGTATTGCTTAGGTTGAATTTAGGAGACTTAAAATCGCCAAAGGTTTTGTAACTGCCTTGAAATTTAGTGTAAAAACCATTTTTATAGGTTTTTATAAGCTCCGAATTTATATTCCCTCCCCATCCGTTAGTGTTTAAAGACACAGAAGTACTTCCAAACAAACTGTCTTTTACAGCATAATTTTCTGGTCGAATTAAAATTAGTCCGCCAATGGCATCACTTCCATACATCAGTGAATTAGCACCTTTGATAACATCAATACGACCACTAGAATTTATATCAATATTTGGGGCATGTTCATCTCCCCATTCCTGATCAAAAAGGCGCACATTATTGTTAACAATTAAAAGTCTGCTGCTGTGTAACCCATGAATCATGGGTTTTACAATAGTATTTCCAGTATTTAAAGATGATACGCCACTAACAGTGTTTAAAACATCTCCTAATGATTTATCAGTAAAAGTTTCTATTTGTTTTTTTGAAACTGTTTGCTGAATTGAGGTTTTCTCATCTTTAGTATCTGCAGTTACTGTAATCTCTTTCAGTTCTTCTAAATGATGTTCCATATTAACCTCTTTGTAGGTGTCTCCATTAATGCCTACTTCTAAACGCTTAGTTTCACACCCAACGTGTGATATTACTAATACTAGTTTTCCATTACACAGGTTTTCAATGGTGAATTTACCATTAATATCTGCTGATGTATACGTGTTAGAAGTTTCATTATAAATGGTTGCACCAGACATAGGCGTGCCATCATGAAAGTCTTTTATTTCACCTAAAAGAGTATATGTACAATTTTGAGTATGGGCTAAGTTAAAAAAGCAAAGCGCCACAACCAATAAATAGTGTTTCATCGAATCGTGTTTTAATTTAAAATTTGAATTTTAAACTAAAACTGGTGGGCCCCTTAAAGAAAATGATAATGGTCGATGATTATTAAGAAATTTGTATGTTAAATAAGATACTTTATATGTATAATCAACTACTGTTGAATCATAATTGCTTAATACAGGTGTAAAATAATTGGTTATTTGAAATTTTTGAAATTCACAATCTAAATCGACTTTGTGGATATGAGTTGAATCATCACCAATACAAACTACATGTTCATGATGCTCAAAAACGTGAATTAATTTAACCGTTGAAGGAATCAATAGAGCAGAAACTAACAAGAATGTTAATAGTCTAAAAGCAATATGTTCCTTGTTCAAAGTCATTAATTTAAAAATCGTTTAAAACCAATTCTACGAAGCATTTTCTTTTCAAAATTCCAGAAAAATTTATGTTGACCAAATAGCCAACCAAAAAAAACAAGCAAAAATTGATAAACCACAAATAATAAGAGGATTCTAATAGTCCAATATCCGAAACTTGAGAAAGCTTCAGGAGTGATATTTAAAAAAGCGAGTATAGGTTTTCCTATATAGGATGCAGTTGATCCAGTTACAGCAAAAACAATTAGAATTACAACAATTTGCCAGTTGTGTTCTATGTTCCAACGCGCCTTTAATTTATCCACTTTTGCAATTTTTAAACAAAAATAAGTAAAGTCAATTAAATACGTGGTACAAATGGCCCTAATCTTTGATTATAGGTTAATTGAAAATAAATAAAATAGTTGTAAAGTACATAATTAACCTCGTAGCCATAATCTATATTCTGCTGATAGTCAATTTGTAGTTCATACAAATTTGTATTAAAGCGTTGTGGTTGTAAAACACGTTGATTCCATTCTATAACATATTGAAAATTTCTATTTTCTAAGAACGATTGAGAATAAAAACCTCTGGGTTGCGCTCTACTAGCTAACCAAAAATTAAACCCTGGTTCTATAATTATAATTTCGTATTCTACTTCTTCATTTACAATTTTAACTGTATCATTTTGCTTTAAACTTTCTAAACGTTCATCTTTTTTTGATGCTGTGTTTTTTGATGTATTACAATTGAATATAAAAACTGAAACGAGTAAGATGTAAATTAATTTTTTCATAATTGTTATTTTCTTTTTCAAATGTATATTACATCATCAATTTTAAAAATGAAGAATGAGTTAACTGTTAATTTCAATGAGTAAAATTGATTACTTACTTAATAAATTTACAAAAACCATTCCTTAAATATTGATTTAGAGCTAGTTTTAACAAAAAAAGCGTTGCATATATATACGCAACGCTTTTAAATTTATAATGGATAAGATTTATTTTCCTCCGAAAAGTCCACCTAGTAATCCTCCAAGACCACCTTTTCCTTTTGTTGCTTGACCTAATACCATTCCTGCAACATCATCAATAACGCTACCATCTCCATCACTATCTAACATTTTTTCAAGAAAGGTTTGCTCTTGAGTAACTGGACCGCTTTGACTAGCTCCTCCAAGTAATCCTCCAAGTAATCCACTTAAATCTCCTGCAGAACTAACATTATTTTGGCTAGCTTGTTTTCCTAAAACACCCATTAATATTGGAGCGGCAACTTTTAATACGTCTGCAACAGCACCAGTATCCATGCCAGATTTTTGTCCCAATACTTGCTCAACACCAGATCTTTTATTTCCTAATATATGACCTAATATTTTGCTGCCATCTTGTTTTACATTATCATCAACGCCACCACCAAATAAACCACCAAGATTATCCAAGATACTTCCGTTGTGTTTACCACTAATAGCTCCCATTAATCCTTCTGCTCCTTGAGGTGTAGAAGCATTACGTTCCATAGCTTTCATCAAAACTGGTAAAGCCATACTTAATAAGCCTCCCGTTTTTGCTTGGTCTTGTCCTGTTGAACCCGCTACTCCGCTAATAATAGTTTTTCCTAGGTCGCTGTTTAATAAATCTAAAATTCCTGACATGTTTTTTTTATGAATTAATTAATAATATTTATAAAAATTTGGAAGCTTAATGTACAAAAAAAGTCCCAACTTCTATAGTTAGGACTCGTTAATTCTATTTAGGTCACAATTTGCTTTATCTTATCCTAAGATGCTGATAATTTGTGATGCTAATTCTGTACCAATTCTATCTTGCGCTTCGTTAGTTGCTGCACCTGTATGAGGTGTTAGCGATAAAGCAGGATTCATTAATAATTGCATTTCCGGTTTTGGCTCTTTTTCAAAAACATCAAGAGCAGCTCTTGCTACTTTTCCACTTTCAATAGCTTTTACTAATGCAACTTCATTAAGAACACCACCACGCGCTGCGTTAGCTAAAATAACACCATCTTTCATCATGTTAAATTCAGCTTCATCAATAACATATTCTTTTTGAGCAGGAACGTGAAGTGTAATAAAATCTGCTTGTTTTAAAACGTCTTCTTTAGAAATTGTTTTAATATCAAAGCTTACTTTTTGCCCATCAAAGAAGTCTAATTCTAAATTAGCAGTTTCTAAAAACGGATCAAAAGCAACTACTTTCATACCAGCTCCAAGTGCTACTTTAGCTGTAGCTTGACCTATACGACCAAAACCTAAAACACCTAAAGTTTTTCCTTTAAGTTCGGTTCCTTTTGCGTAAGCTTTCTTTAAACCTTTAAAATTGCTATCTCCTTCAAGAGGCATTTCTCTATTAGCATTGTGTAGAAAACGCGCTAAACCGTATAAGTGCCCAAATACTAATTCTGCAACCGAATGCGAAGAAGCAGCAGGTGTATTAATTACACTGCGTCCTTGTTCTCTGGCGTATTCAACATCTATATTATCCATACCAACACCACCACGACCAATAATTTTTAATCCTGGGCAAGCATCAATCAAATCTTTACGAACTGTAGTTGCGCTACGAACCAATAAAACTGAAATATCATTTTCATTGATGTAGTTAATTAATTGTTCTTGCGCTACTGTTGTTGTACTTACGTTATAACCTGCCTTTTCTAAGGCATCAATACCGCTTTGAGAAATTCCGTCGTTTGCTAATACTTTCATTATATAAGTTAAAAGGTAAAAGTTAAAAGGTAAAAGTTTTGAAAACGATTAATATTTCAACTTTAAATTAAATTTTTATTTTATTTATTTTCTAAGCTTTACTTTCTAATTCACTCATTACTTCAACTAAAGCTTTTACACTATCAAGTGGTAAAGCATTATACATTGAAGCTCTATAACCACCAACACTTCTGTGTCCGTTTACACCACTAATACCAGCTTCTTTAAGCATAGCTTCAAAAGTGTCTTTTAAGTTTTCGTTTTCTAAAGTAAATGTTGCATTCATATTAGAACGGTCTTCTTTACTAGCAAAACCTTTGAATAATGGGTTTAAATCTACTTCAGAGTACATTAAGCGTGCTTTCTTTTCGTTTTCTTTTTCAATAGCTTGTATACCGCCTAGTCCTTTTAACCATTCTAAAGTTAACATAGTTGTATATACAGGAAATACCGGAGGCGTGTTAAACATACTTCCTTTACTAATGTGTACTTTATAATCCATCATTGATGGAATTTTACGAGATACTTTCCCTAAAATATCTTCTTTAACTACTACTAACGTAGTACCTGCTGGCCCCATGTTTTTTTGAGCTCCTGCATAGATTAAATCAAATTGAGAAAAATCTAATGAACGTGAAAAAATATCACTACTCATATCACAAACCAAAGGAATATTAGTTTGTGGAAATGATTTCATTTGAGTACCATAAATCGTATTGTTAGAAGTACAGTGGAAGTAATCATAATCCTCAGGAATTTCGTAACCTTTTGGAATATAATTATAGTTAGCGTTTTTTGAAGAACCTACTTCATAAACGTCATCATAAATTTTAGCTTCTTTGATGGCTTTATCTGCCCAAGCACCAGTATTTAAATAACCAGCTCTTTTTTCTAAAAGGTTTAATGCTACCATTAAGAATTGTGTACTTGCACCACCTTGTAAAAACAAAGCTTTATAGCCTTTGCCTTCTAAACCAAGAAGCTCTAAAGCCAAAGCTCTAGCGTTTTCCATAATATCAACAAAAGCTTTGCTTCTATGCGATATTTCTATTAGAGATAACCCGCTATTGTCCAAATCAACAACTGCTTGAGAAGCTTTTAATAATACTTCTGGTGGTAAAATACATGGTCCTGCACTAAAGTTATGTTTCTTCATTTTATAGTAAAATTTAAAGATGCAAAGTTCTTAATTAATTAAAGATTTATCGTTAAGAATTCAATAATTTTTTCGTCAAATTGATAATAAAAATTTAATGGAATCAACATCATCTGCATAATCCCAAAGTTGAGGTTTTTGAGTTGCCCCAAATGCGATTTCATTTTCTGTGAACCCATTTGAAACAATACATTGAATTTGGTCTTTTTTCGAATTTAAAACATCTTTTAATTCTGAATCATCTTCATAGTATTCATAAAAGAGTGTTGCAATAGGCGAAGCAAAGCTTTCATCTTCTTTAATCATGAAAAATCCATTTTCAAGCATGTCAAATTCACTCATTAAATACACTGCCTTGTTATAATCGTAATTGTTAGCATATTTTGCTTTTTCTACAATAGGATGCCAATGGTAAATAGCTTCAAAAAATTTATCAAACTTGTAGCCTTTTGGAACAAAGAGTTTAGACACATTTCTGCACCCTAATCCGTAGTATCTAAAAATATCTTCAGATAGGTTTTTTAAATCCTCATTAGTTTCATTTCCAGAAAGAATAGCAACTGAATTTCTGTTATTTCTTATTATAGAAGGTTTCCCTTTAAAGTAATATTCAAAATATCGTGCTGTATTATTACTTCCAGTAGCTATTACTGCATCAAAATTCTTGACTTTTTCTTCAGTAAATTCTATAGTTTCTTTAAATTGTGGTTCAACATATTTAAGATACTTAGCCAAAAAAGGTAAAAGATGTTTATCGTTGGAAGATTGTTTTACTAAAACATGATGACCTGAAATGAGCACCGATAAAAAATCATGAAAGCCTACCAAAGGTATATTACCTGCCATTATAATTGCTACATTCCTGGGATTTAAATCTTTAATAGAATATGGCTTTAACCAAGTTCTTAAATTATCAGTAGTTAAAGCATCAGACCACGATTTTAAAGCAAACGTAATATTATCATCAGTAAACCAGCCATTATGTTCTTTTGCAAGTTTTAGTTGGTGTTTAAAGCCATTGAAGAATATCTCGTTATGTTCAATATTATCTGCTTTTTGTATAACTTCATTAGAAAATTGCCTTAAAAAATCTCCTAATTTTACAAAAGCATCAATTCTTTCTTGTAAATGCATTCTGAATTTGGTTATGAATGGTTTTGGCTTTATTTTTGCAACTGCAAATTTAAGGAAACTCAAATAGAGTTCTTGAATTTTAAAAATAAAAAATTACTATGGCAATTATAATAACAGACGAATGTATAAATTGTGGTGCTTGCGAACCTGAGTGCCCAAATACAGCAATATATGAAGGTGCAGATGATTGGCGCTATAAAGACGGTACAAGCTTAGAAGGAACTGTAGTGCTTACTAATGGAACAGAGGTTGATGCTGATGAAGCACAAGAGCCTGTAAGTGATGAGCTTTACTACATTGTACCAGATAAATGTACAGAATGTAAAGGGTTTCATGATGAGCCACAATGTGCAGCTGTATGTCCAGTTGATTGTTGTGTACCAGATGAAGATGTTGTTGAAACAGAAGAAGAACTTCTAGCAAAACAACGTTTTATGCACCCAGACGGATAGATTGATAAAAACATTAATTTATAATTAAATCCTGAGCTTTAGCTCGGGATTTTTTATTCAAACTTTATTTTCACAAATCTCTGGTTCTTCAGGTTATCAATATCCTGACCAAACATTAAAAGCGTATTATCATCAATCCAATTATATAGCGAAGGTCTAATTGTAATACCTTCTAATTGATCATTTTTAATTAATAGTTGCCTATTATAATCACCTGTATTTAAATCAACATGGGTTGCCATAAATGCTCTGTCAAAATCTGTAAAATAATTAGCTAGTCTTCCTTTACTATGGTTAATATTTTTAGCATTGCAATTGTATAACAAAAACAATTTATCTTTTTTACAAACAGGATAGTAAGAGTTATATATTGGTACATTAGGTTTATCATTTCTTTTACCAATTTTATTGGCCCAAATTATATTTCCTTCATGGTCTAATCTAATAGCAGCTATATCATGATGATAATAGGTTATGGCGTAGTTATATGAGTAAGACCATACCTGTTCTGCAAGTACTAAAAGCTCATCGTTATCAAGTTTAATTGTTTGCTTAAGAATATAATTTTGGTCTGCACGTTTGCCTTCATTGTATTTAGCAATGGCCTTATTTTTCTTTTTCCCGTCTTCCATGAGTTTAGAGAAAAAATCTGAAGTATATTTATTATATTTTGATGATGTAACCTCGCCGTTACTAAGGTTGATTTTTGATGCATAAATACCATTCATAGCATATAAATCTTTCTCTGAATATAAGCCTGTTAAAGCTAATTCTTCATCATTAATAAGTGTTGTGTTTAAACTTCTTAAATGAACATTATCTGGTCTTATAGTAGTAAGTAAACCTAATTGATCATTTTTAATTTGATAAAGTTGAAATTCATATCGATGATTATTTTCATCATTTAAAACTTTATAAGAATCATATTTTTTACAAAGTATAAAAAGTTCATTTTTACTATTTGTGAATATCCTTCTATACGAAAGCACATCATTATTGTAAGGAAAACTGTAATAAGTACTTGTTTTTTCATTAAAGTCAGAATCGAAAGTTTGAATTCTTATTTTGGCTGTTTCTTTATTTTTATTAGGAATAGTATAAAAAAGAGTAATGGTGTTTTCATCATCACTAATCAAAAATCTACTCAATGAATTCCTTGCGTTTTTAGAATCATTTAAAACGGTAGTTATTATTTTTTTGGGACTAAGAGAGAAAGTCGTTAAATCAATATTTTGATAATAGTAAGTTTTTCCAGTATCAGTCAATAAATAAAAAACATGAACGATTTTATTTTTTAGTTTAGTTAAACCTAACGAGTTAAATTTTCCTTCGTAAGTTTCATTTTTTAAATTTATTTCTTTGTCAGAGGGTGTTAGGTCTAAGTTGAACTTCCTTAAAAACATATCATCACCTTGCCCAAATTTCCCTTCCGAGTATAAAATGTAATATCCATTTTCATCTTGCCCAATAATATCGACAGGAATTTGTCTTTTCTCATTTTTGAATATAGAACCGAATTCAACTTCTAGATTATTTTGCGCATTTATTATAAGGTTGCTTAAAATGACAAAGCATAAAAAAAGAGTTTTTTTCATAATCAAAGAAGAAAATTTATCAAAATTAGAGGCGTAAATATACTAACTTATACTGAATGAATATTATGCTTTTTAATCACTTTGAAACGTTTTCATTTCAGAGGATGGTTCAATAATTTGTTCATTATCCCAAATGGTTTTCTCAAATTTGCTTAGTTGTTTGTAAGGCACTACTTTTTTTTGTTTTATAGATTCAAAATCTGCTAAACTCAATTTGTTATTAGCGGTAAATAAAAGTTCTTCTTTATTTCTGTTATCACCCTCAATTTTAAAGCTGAAACTCACTTTATTTCTTGCTTTGCTGTTTTCAATAAATTTCACATCTCTATTTACATAGAAGTAACTTCCTGTTGTGCGTTTTAAGTATTTTGGATGGTAAATATTGCTGCTGTCTTTTTCAAATAAAAACGTTCCAGAGCATATGTTTTCAATGTATTTTATACCTAATATTAACCTTAAATTTAGTTTTTCGCCATGTCTGTTTTTATAGTATTTGTAATCAACGCGGGTTATGGCATAGGTGTCATCACTAATAAATAGTTTTCCTGTGTATTTAGCTTTTCCTTTTTTAGGTGTAAAGCTAATAATGTGTGTAAGCTCATTATTGTTATACGCCACATCTACATAAGTGTATTCGTAATAATCAAAAAGAAGTAATTTATTTAAAAATGAATTTTTATAAAACTGCGAGCGTTTAAAGAAAGACCGTGTTTCCTTATTTAAATAAGATGTTTCATATTCTTTTTTATTGTTTTCTTCAGAATTTTCATCTTTAAGCGACAAAGAGTCTTCAATTTTAAAAAGACCAGATTTTAATTTATATGTTTTAGTAGTATCAAGATATTTTAAAACAATTTTTTGTGATTTCTCTTGTATTTGTTCAATCGAAAAATCATTTTTATAATCTAATAACTGCGTTGCTTTATTTACTACAAGTTTACTGCTGTCCTTGTTAAACGTATAAAACTCACCTTTAAAATCTTCAAATTGAACGATGTCGCTTTCTCGGACTTTGTTTGAAAGTGCTTGTAAATCATTGTTTACAGATTCAAGATTCCTTTTTTTAACGTGTGAAGCTTTTTCAATTTCGAATTTTAAATTCTTAAAGTCTACATAATCTGTCGTCCTTCTAAATATATTGTATTTATTTAGGGTGCTTTTATAGTTTGAAGTAAGTCTGCTTTTTACTTTTGAGATTATAGAATCTGCGTTTGGGTTTTTGTTACTAATGTAAACCTCACCAAGTTCGTTAATGGCTTCATCAAGTTTTATTATAAAGTTTAAAGTTTTTATGTCTTCTAAACTCAATTCTTTGTTTTGATAGCCTAAGCAAGAGACGGATATTGTTTTAAGCGTTTCATTTTCAGTATTTATAGTGAAGTAGCCTTCTTCATTTGAAATCACACCACTATATTTTCCAGTTTTTATAGATGCATATTGAATAGGCACCCCTGTATTTTTATCAACAAGTTTTGCTGTTATATTTTGTGCATCTATATAAAAACAAGTGAGGCAGATAAATGTTAGGGTAAAAATATTTTTCATTCTAAATGGTTTATGTCTATCTAACGATTAAAGCATAAAATTGTTACAAAAAATAATAATGGAAATGACTACATTTGCACTCGCAAAATTAATTAATTATGAAAGCAGGTATCGTAGGATTACCAAACGTAGGAAAATCAACGTTGTTTAATTGTTTATCAAATGCAAAAGCGCAAAGTGCAAACTTTCCGTTTTGTACAATTGAACCAAACATAGGTGTAGTAAATGTTCCAGATCCACGATTAGAAAAGTTAGAAAGCTTAGTAAATCCAGAAAAAGTAATTCCAGCAACTGTTGAAATAGTTGATATTGCAGGATTAGTAAAAGGTGCAAGTAAAGGGGAAGGTTTAGGAAATCAATTCTTAGCTAATATTCGCGAGACTGATGCTATTCTTCATGTTTTAAGATGTTTTGATAATGATAATATTGTGCACGTAGATGGTAATGTAGATCCAATCAGGGATAAGGAAACTATCGATATGGAATTGCAACTTAAAGATTTAGAAACTACTGAAAAGAAGTTGGATAAAGTTAAGCGAGCTGCAAAAACAGGAAATAAAGAAGCTCAAAAAGAAGAGGCTGTCTTACTAAAAATAAAGACAGGATTAGAAGCTGGAACTTCAGTAAGAGCTTTAGAGTTTAGTGAAGATGATTATACTGATTTTGTTGTACCATCGCAATTCATAACAGATAAACCTGTCATGTATGTTTGTAATGTGGACGAAGGTGCCGCGGTTTCAGGAAACGATTATGTAGAGCAAGTAAAAGAAACTGTTAAAGACGAAAATGCAGAGGTTTTAGTATTGGCAGTAGGAACAGAAGCCGATATTAACGAGCTTGATGATTATGAAGAGCGCCAAATGTTTCTTCAAGATATTGGTTTAGAAGAGCCAGGATCTGCTAAATTAATTCGTTCAGCATATAAATTACTCAATCAGCAAACGTATTTTACTGCTGGTGTTAAAGAGGTTCGCGCTTGGACTGTAGATATAGGTGCAACGGCACCTCAAGCGGCAGGTGTTATCCATACCGATTTTGAAAAAGGATTTATTCGCGCTGAAGTTATTGGGTACGATGATTACGTATCTTTCGGAAGCGAAGCCAAAGTAAAAGAAGCCGGTAAAATGCGTGTAGAAGGTAAAAATTACATCGTGAAAGATGGTGACGTGATGCACTTCTTATTTAACGTTTAAGATTTCTAAAAATTTTATTTTTTTTGTGACTATCTGTTTTTTAGTGTGTCTTAATTTGAATAAAAGGCCCTAACCAACAACCACAATTATTTTAAAAGCTATGCCTTTAATACAAGTCCAAACGCATATTAATGCGGACTTACAAGTGTGCTTTGATTTGGCACGTAATATTGACTTTCATAAAGAATCTTTAAAACATACTGATGAATTACCTGTAGCTGGAAAAATTAGTGGCTTAATAGGAAAAGACGAATGGGTGAGTTGGGAAGCTAGACATCTAGGTTTTGTTCAACATTTAACATCTAAAATAACTGAGTTTGATAGCCCTAATTATTTTGTAGATGAAATGGTTTTTGGTGCTTTTAAATCATTTAGACATGAGCATATTTTTAAGAAAACTAAAGAAGGGACTTTAATGATTGATAAATTTTATTTTGAATCGCCTCTTGGGGTTTTAGGAAAGTTTGCAAATGTTATATTTCTTAAGCGTTATATGAGAAAACTTCTTGAAACAAGAAGTAAAGCACTTAAGACTAAAGCGGAATTAATTTAAGAAAAGCATTCTACTTCACTTTGGACATCGTAATTTTCATTTTTTAGTTCTGTTAAACTAAAAAGACCTGCCTAAATTCGTTTTATGCAAACGAATAAACAATTTTGGTATGGAATTCTAATAGGTGTATTGGGTATTGTTCTATTCTCGTCTAAAGCAGTAATGGTAAAACTAGCATATAATTATAAGGTTGATGCTATTAGTATTCTGCTTTTGCGCATGTTGTTTTCTTTTCCATTTTATATTGTTATTGCATTCATATACAGAAATCAAGAATCAGTAGATAAGCCAAATTCAAAGGATTATCTCTGGCTTTTGTTTTTCGGATTTGTAGGTTACTATTTAGCAAGCTATTTCGATTTTGTAGGGCTTATTTATATAAAAGCAAGTTTAGAGCGCATCATTTTATTTTTATATCCAACCATTGTACTTATTTTAAATAGACTCTTTTTAAAACAGCCCATAACAAAAAATCAAGCCTTTGCTATAGGTCTAACGTATTTAGGAATTGTTATTGCATTCTCAAACGAAGTTACCATTTCTGGAAAAGATACGTATTTAGGAGGATTCTTTATATTACTAAGTGCTATAACCTATGCATCCTATTTGGTAGGGAGCGGTTGGTTAATTCCAAAGTTTGGTATTATGAAATTTACAGCATATGCAATGATTATTTCATGTATTTGTGTGTTTATTCATTACAGCATGATAAGTAAAGTAAATCTTTTTAGTTTTTCATGGGAAGTTTACACATTAGGTTTTTTAATTGCTGTATTTGCAACTGTAATTCCCTCGTTTTTAGTTTCAGCTTCTATTAAAATGATTAGTTCTTCAAACTTTGCAATTGTAGCTGGTATTGGACCAATATCTACTATAATTTTAGCTGCAATTTTTCTAAATGAAAGGTTAACTTTATTGCAACTATTTGGTGCTTTGGTAGTTATATTGGGAATACTGTTAGTTTCTTTAAAGAAGACTGATAAGTGCTAGTTATATGTTCTCAACAAAATAGATTTATCATTGTTAATTACTTTGTAGGCTAGCTGTTTTATTTTTTCAAAGGTTGTACTATATTAGCGTGCTATCTTGTATTTTCACTAATAGAAAGCATAAAACCACTCTCTTTTTTATGGCTGAACAAACCAAATATACCGAAGATAATATCCGTTCATTAGATTGGAAAGAGCATATTCGTATGCGTCCTGGAATGTATATTGGCAAACTCGGAGATGGGTCTTCACCTGATGATGGTATCTATATTCTTCTTAAAGAGGTTTTAGATAACTCAATTGATGAGTTTGTAATGGGCGCTGGAAAAACCATTGAGATTTCTATACAAGGGAATAAAGTTATTGTTCGAGATTATGGGCGTGGTATTCCTTTAGGAAAAGTTGTAGATGTGGTTTCTAAAATGAATACAGGTGGGAAATACGATTCCAAAGCCTTTAAAAAATCTGTTGGTTTAAATGGTGTTGGTACAAAAGCTGTAAATGCGCTTTCAAATTATTTTAGAGTTGAATCAAATAGAGATGGTAAATCTGCTTCTGCCGAATTTGAGCAAGGTAACTTGACCAACCAAGATATGCTTGATGATACTACTCGAAGAAAAGGTACCAAAGTATCATTTGTTCCAGATGAAACCATATTTAAAAACTATAAGTATAGAAGTGAGTATGTTGTAAAAATGCTCAAAAACTATGTGTATTTAAACCCTGGTTTAACCATAGTTTTTAATGGTGAAAAATATTATAGCGAAAACGGTTTAAAAGATTTATTAGCAGAAAAAATAGCTGAAACGGATTTATTATACCCAATTATTCACTTACGTGGGGATGATATTGAAGTAGCTTTAACACACAGTAAAACACAATACAGCGAAGAGTATAATAGTTTTGTAAACGGACAAAATACTACGCAAGGAGGGACGCATTTAAATGCTTTTAGAGAATCTCTAGTTAGAACAATTCGAGAGTTCTATGGTAAAAATTATGATGCTTCAGATATAAGGAAATCTGTTGTAAGTGCTATTGCTATAAAAGTGATGGAGCCTGTTTTTGAAAGTCAAACAAAAACCAAATTAGGGTCAACAGATATGGGTGGTAACTTACCAACTGTTAGAACTTATATTAATGATTTCTTAAAAACGAATCTAGACAACTACTTACATAAAAATGCAGATACAGCAGAAAAAATTCAACGTAAAATACTGCAAGCAGAGCGAGAGAGAAAGGAGTTATCTGGAATTAGAAAACTAGCAAAAGATAGAGCAAAAAAGGCAAGCCTTCATAATAAAAAATTACGCGATTGCCGTGTGCATTTTGGAGATACTAAAAACGAAAGAAATTTAGAAACCACTTTATTTATTACTGAGGGAGATTCAGCTTCAGGTAGTATTACAAAATCACGAGATGTAAATACACAAGCAGTATTCAGTCTAAAAGGAAAACCATTAAATTGTTACGGACTAACAAAGAAAATAGTTTACGAAAACGAAGAGTTTAATTTATTACAGGCAGCTCTTAATATTGAAGAATCTCTTGAAGATTTACGCTATAACAATGTAGTAATAGCTACTGATGCCGATGTAGATGGGATGCACATTCGTTTATTGTTAATCACGTTCTTTTTACAGTTTTTTCCAGAAGTTATAAAAGAAGGGCATTTATATATTTTGCAAACCCCACTTTTTAGAGTTCGAAATAAAAAGGAAACTATATATTGTTATTCAGAGCAAGAAAGGAGAGATGCTATAGAAAAGTTAAAACCAAAACCAGAAATAACACGATTTAAAGGTTTAGGTGAAATATCCCCTGATGAATTCAAACATTTTATAGGAGATGATATTAGGTTAGATCCCATTATGTTGGATGATAATATGTCTATCGAAGAATTATTATCGTTCTACATGGGAAAAAACACACCAACACGTCAAGAATTTATAATTGATAACTTGAAGGTTGAGTTGGATTTAATAGAAGAAGACAAGTAAAACTAAACTAGATTATTATGTTATACACCAAAAACAAAAAGCTAAAGCAAAGGTCTTATGACTATTTGCACAAGCATGATGTAACATCTAAGGCAAAAAAACGTAGAAAAAAAGGAAGAACTTACCTTAACGGAAAACCAAAAAACTAAGAATCTTTAATGATTGAAGACCAAAACGACGATTTAACAAACGAACAAAACGAGCCTCAAGAAACCATTACCAGAGTTACTGGTATGTACAAAGATTGGTTTTTAGATTACGCATCGTATGTTATTTTAGAGCGTGCTGTACCAGCTATAGAAGATGGTTTTAAACCTGTACAACGCCGTATAATGCATTCTATGAAAGACCTTGATGATGGACGCTATAATAAAGTAGCAAACATTGTTGGTCATACTATGCAGTATCATCCACATGGTGATGCAAGTATAGCAGATGCTATGGTGCAAATTGGTCAGAAAGATTTATTAATTGATACCCAGGGAAACTGGGGGAATATCTTAACAGGAGATCGTGCTGCGGCCTCTCGTTATATTGAAGCGCGTATTTCAAAATTTGGACTAGATGTTGTTTACAATCCTAAAATTACAGAATGGCAAGCCAGTTATGATGGTCGTAGAAAAGAGCCTGTAAACCTTCCAGTAATGTTTCCTTTGCTTTTAGCACAAGGAGGCGAGGGTATTGCAGTAGGGTTATCAACTAAAATATTACCACATAATTTTATTGAACTTATTGATGCTTCAATAAAACATTTACAAGGAAAGCGTTTTATAATTTTGCCAGATTTCCCAACTGCTGGAATAGCTGATTTTTCAAATTATAATGATGGTAATAGAGGTGGTAAAGTTCGAGTTCGGGCTAAAATTTCTCAACTAGATAAAAACACTTTAGTGATTACTGAATTGCCTTTTGGAACAACAACATCTTCGTTAATTGATTCTATTTTAAAGGCGAATGATAAAGGTAAAATTAAAGTTAAAAAAATTGAAGATAATACTGCCGCTGAGGTTGAAATTTTAGTGCATCTTCCTTCAGGGTTATCACCAGATAAAACGATAGATGCATTATATGCTTTTACAAGTTGTGAATCGTCAATTTCGCCATTAGGATGTGTTATTGAAGATAATAAACCATTGTTTATTGGTGTATCTGAAATGTTACGTCGTTCAACAGATAATACGGTTCAGTTATTAAAACAAGAGCTTGAAATAAAACTTGGTGAACTTGAAGAACAATGGCATTTTGCTTCTTTAGAGCGTATTTTTATTGAAAATAGAATTTACCGAGATATTGAAGAAGAAGAAACTTGGGAAGGAGTAATTTCAGCAATTGATAAAGGTTTAAAACCTCATATAAAACATTTAAAACGTGCCATAACTACTGAAGATATTACACGTTTAACAGAAATACGAATCAAACGTATTTCTAAATTTGATATCGATAAAGCACAACAAAAAATTGATGCACTAGAAGAGCAAATAGCAGAAGTAAAACATCACTTAGCAAATCTTATTGATTACGCTATTGCTTACTTCCAAAGGCTTAAAAAAGAATATGGAGAAGGTAGAGAGCGTAAAACTGAAATTAGAACTTTTGATGATGTAGATGCAACAAAAGTGGTAATTAGAAATACTAAGTTATACGTAAACCGCGAAGAAGGTTTTATTGGTACATCTTTACGTAGAAACGAATATGTATGTGATTGTAGTGATATTGATGATATTATTGTGTTTACCAAAGAAGGTAAAATGATGGTTACTAAAGTGGGTTCTAAAACATTTATTGGTAAAGATATTATTCATGTTGCTGTGTTTAAGAAAAAAGATAAGCGTACTATTTATAATTTAATTTATCGTGATGGAAAAAAAGGACCTTCATATATAAAGCGTTTTGCTGTTACTAGTATGACTAGAGATAGAGAGTATGATTTAACCAATGGAAATAAAGGATCATTAAGTTTATATTTTTCAGCAAACCCTAATGGAGAAGCAGAAGTTGTTTCGATTAATTTAAGACAAGCAGGAAGTATTAAAAAGCTAAAATGGGATATTGATTTTGCTGATATTTTAATTAAAGCGCGTACGTCAAAAGGAAATTTAGTTACCAAATACCCTGTTAAGCGTGTTGAACTTAAAGAAAAAGGTGTATCTACCTTAAAGCCACGAAAAATTTGGTTTGATGATACGGTTCAGCGTTTAAATGTTGATGGTAGAGGAGAACTTATTGGCGAATTTAGAGGAGAAGATAAATTGTTGATAATTAATCAATCTGGAATACTTAAAACGGTTACACCAGAGGTAACGATGCATTTTGATGATGATATGATTGTTATGGAGAAATGGATTCCTAAAAAACCTATATCAGCTATTTATTTTAATGGTGAAAAAGAATTGTATTACGTAAAACGCTTTTTGATAGAGCAGGAAGGTAAAGAAGAATCTTTTATTTCAGATCATCCAAATTCGCAATTAGAAATTGTTTCTACCGATTGGAAACCTATGGCTGAAGTTATTTTTGCCAAGGAACGTGGGAAGGATAGAAAAGAAAACCTTGAAGTAAATCTCGAAGAGTTTATTGATATTAAAGGTGTTTCAGCACAAGGTAATCAACTTACAAAAGAAAGGGTCAATCAAGTCAATTTATTAGACCCTCTTCCGTTTGAAGCTCCAGAAGAAGTTCATGCAGATGAATTAGAAGTTGTTGATGAAAAAGAAGTTTCCACAGAAACTGCTAAAGGAGAAGCTAATAATTCTTCAGAAATAAATACTGACACAATTGATGATTCAGATGATGAAGGCCAAATAACATTATTCTAAAATAGCATTTAAGTTGTTCAATATAACTAAACTTAAAAAAAAGATAAGAAGTTTTTGTAGAGTTATTTCGGTTATACCTACTATTCTTTTAATACTAGGTTCTTTTTATATTATTGTTTCTGATGACCTTTTATCATTCATATTCTCTGTTATATTTCCCTTACTATTTATTTTAAATTTAATTTTTGGAATTTATTGGTTATTCAAAAAAAGTAAATACTCTGTTCTTGCATTAATTGGATTAATAATTTTCTTTTTTAAGTTTGATTCGTTTTTTCAGTTTAATAATGAAAATACAGATTCAGATAAAGAAAGTATATCTATAATGACATTTAATACCGAAAATTTCGGACTTGTAAGTGGTAATATTGTTAATGATAGATATAAACAAGTAATTGATTTTATTAATGCTCAAGATGTTGATGTTTTTGTTATTCAAGAGTTTTGGAATAAAGGCATGAAACCTTTTACTAAGTATCCATACTATTTTTTAGCTTACAGACAAGATATTGAAAAATCAACCCAGATAATATTTTCTAAATATCCTATTATAAATAAGCAATACATTGATTTTGATGGTACTAATAATAATGCCATGTATGCAGATATAGCATATAATGGAGAAATAATACGAATTTATAATTTACATCTAGAATCATATAGATTGGATGCTATTCATCAATTGAATAATCCTAAAAGTTATTCTGCTTTAGTTAAAAGGATAGGTAAAGCTGAAAAAACTAGAAAAGAACAAGCAATATTGGTTAAAAACCATATTGATAATTTTAATGGTAAAGCTATAATATGTGGTGATTTTAATGCAACACAATTTTCAACTTCCTACAATTTAATAAAAGGATCAAGAAAAGATTCTTTTATAGAATCGGGAAAAGGTTTTGGAACTACTTTTGAATTATATAAATACCCGTTTAGGTTGGATTATATTCTAGCAGATGACAATTTTGAAATAACATCTCACCAGAATTTTGAAGTAAAACTATCAGACCATGAACCAGTAATTGTAAAATTAACTCTAAATTAAGTTAATCTATTTAATTGCCTCACTTCCCCTAGTTCTAGTTCTAATTCTTATAGCTTCTTCAACATTGTATATAAAGATTTTACCATCACCAACACTAGCTTCAGAACTATTGTCTAAAATAGTATTGATACATGTTTCTAAATTATCATCACTTACAATACACATAATCATAATACGTGTTTTTAAGATCATTGATTGTTCTGTACCTCTATAACGTTCAGAGTAACTTTTTTGTAACCCAGTCCCTTTTACAGGTACAACTGTTAAACATGGTATTCCAGCTTCTTTTAACCCACGTTGAACAGCTTTTAATTTTGATGGTCTTATAATGGCTTCTACTTTTTTCATCTCAGTAATTTTAAAGTTTTATCTCAAATTTTTATTCAAAAGTGGTGTATGCTTCAACACCAAAAGAAACGGCATCAATTCCTGCATTTTCTTCTGATCTATTAACACGAATACCTATTGTTTTCTTCATAATTTTCATTACGATATATGTGACTACAAAAGAGAAAGTACCTATTACTAATACGCCAATAGTTTGAGTTATTAATAAATCTGTACCACCTCCAAAAAACAGACCATCTTCTGAAGCAAATAAACCTACAGCAATAGTTCCAAATAAGCCATTAACACCATGTACAGCAATGGCACCAACAGGATCATCAATTCTTATTTTATCAATAAATATTACCGCTACATCAACTAAAACTCCAGCAATCAAACCAATAATTATGGCTGAACCAGGTTCGAAAACATTACACCCAGCAGTAATTGCTACTAAACCAGCTAATACACCATTTATAGTCATTGTAATATCAATTTGCCCATATTTAAAGTAAGTGTAAATAATAGTTGAAATTCCACCAGCAGCTGAAGCTAAAAATGTATTTGTAGCTATATCACCAATTAATTCCCAATTACCTACAGCCCCTAGTGTAGATCCAGGGTTAAAAGCAAACCAACCAAACCATAATATAAAGCCACCAACAGCTGCAAGAGGTAAATTATGACCTGGAATAGCTACAGGTTTTCCATCTTGATCATACTTACCAAGACGAGCGCCTAAAACAATGGCAGCTGCCAATGCAGCAAAACCTCCCATAGCATGAACTGCAGCAGAACCTGCAAAATCATTAAAACCTCTTATAGCAAGCCACCCATTTGGGTTCCAAACCCAATTAGCAGCTAATGGATACATAATAGCGCAAAAAATGATAACATAAATAGCATAAGGCCAGACTTTCATTCGTTCTGCTACGGCCCCAGAAACTATTGATATTGCTGCAATAGCAAACCCTAATTGAATAAACCAAAATAGCTTGTTAGAAACGGTAAGTCCCAAACCTAAGTCACTTTCAATAATTCCCATATCAAAAGCAAACCACCCATTAGATGTTCCGTATGCTATTCCAAAACCAACAGCGTAAAATGCTAATCCACCAAATGTAATATCTATAATTACTTTGGCAATAATACTCATTGCATTTTTAGATCGAACAAAACCTGCCTCTAATAGAGCAAAGCCTCCTTCCATTAAAAATATAATTGCTGCACAAATTGAAACCCAAACGGTGTCAATTGCTGATATGAGCTCTTTTTGTTCAATTACAATTGCTGTTACTTCTTCCATTAATCTAGTGTTTTGTGGTTATTTAGTTTAGTTTTTTCTTGAAAAGATTGAGCAATATATGGAATATTAATAGGCATTTTTTTAGGTTTTCGCAAAAAATAAAGATGATATTTTATTTATGTGAATTTTAGAGGGATATGTATTATTGATTGAAAATAATTTAAAAAAAAACTCGAATCAGTATATAATTTCTACTGACTCGAGTTTGGAATATTGTTTAGCTTTCTTAAAAGAAAAGATGCTTAAGTACGCTTAAGTTGTTTCTGTATTTTTTTTATTGCAGATTCAATTGATTTTTCTGGCTCAATAATATTGTATGCGCCCCAGAATCTAGGGTCAGAAAAGCCAGAAGCTTTTTCGCTTAGTATAGTGGAAGGTCTAATTAGTTTGCTTCTTATTTTAGCAAGTTTAGCATCATGGATTTCCCAATCTGTAATTGCCATTTCGCTATTTAAAGTGTATGTATTATTAAATAATTTACCTTTCCAATTTACTTTAAATGTTAGAGAGATATTACTGTAGGCATAGTGCCATTTCCCATTGGTAGTTCTGTAGTTTACTCTATATGTGGCTTCAGTTGGATATACATCAACTTTTCTTGGTTTTTTTCTAACATACATCTGACTTGATAATTCTTTATTTGAAACATTTAAGCTGTAAACTGCATTAGTTAAAGCTAAAGTTCCTGCATCAATATATAGTTTGCCATAATAAAGAGGTTTCCCATTATCTTCTTTTTGTTTGAAATTAATAACATAAATTTGCCTGTTATTGATTTTAGTTGAATTACCAAAACTAAATGTATACAAAGGGATATCTTCTGCTGTAAAAATGAATTCAGGGTATTTTATAATATCTGTATATAAGTTACTAAATGGACCACCTTGTAATTTTAAAGCTAAAGTATCTAGCTTTGAATAGTCAGTATTCTTACGTGCCTTAATTAATTCAATATGATCATTTCTTAAATTATTATAGGGTTGTTTATGGATTTTAACAACAGCTTCAGAAAGCGATGCGTTTCTTCTTCTTTTTTTTATCGTCTCTCTATAAAAAGCAGTCATTAAAGTATTATTATTGTTGTAAATACTACTTTTCTTTTTGAGCGTTTCTTCAACAATTTCTTTAGCACCTTTTGTAGTTGTTGTAATACTAACTTCGTTTAACTTTGTAATAGCGGGTGAGAGAAGTATTTTTTCATGATTTTTAATTGAGGATAGTTTAACTTCTCTTTTTTTATACCCTAAATGAGAGATTGTAATACTGCCTTCTAAAAAAGTGTTTGGTATTTTTAAAAGAAAGTCTCCATCACTATTAGTTACTGTGCTTATATTAGAATCATTAATAACAATATCTGTAAAAACTAAAGGTGTTTTCGTGTCGCTATCAATAACCTTTCCTTCTAATTCTGTAAAGGTAGCATTTTGGGCTAAGGTTGAATTAAAGCAAAAACTAGAAAAGATTAAACACAACAGGATTCTGTAAAAGGCTGATTTTTTCATAACTTAAAGATTAATACAATTTAAGCTATAATATACTAAAAATAGTTTAATTAATTAATATACAGAGGGTTATTTTTTGTTCTTTAGTTAAAATGATATCGTCTTTTTACTCTTAGCATCCATAAATGCTAAACAATTTAAATGGACAAATGGTGGACATTAACGGTTTTATTTTTTTTATAAGGACTATATCAATACATTAGTATTGCCTAATAAAATAATATGCCAACCAACCCTTATATTGTTTTCATAGCTGTCTTGCTATGTTTTAAAGTCTTTTCTAAGCCTTTTTGTAGAATAGCTTCTGTTACTGGAAATAGCCTCAATTTTAATTTTAAAAATTATAAATCGTAATATGAAAAAACATTTACTTTTCGTCCTTTTTGTATTTACTTCTTTGTTTGGAATTTCTCAACAACTATATATGGAGTATGGTTCTACAATTTCTTCGTTTGATTATGAAAACTCTCAAGGACAACCTCTAGACAATTTACTTTCTAAGTCTAAATCCTATTTTGGGATGGGATATAGGCATACGTTAAATAAGGCTAAAACGATATTCTTAAGAGGTGGTGTTAATTATAATAATTATGGGGCTATTGGCAGTGAAAATAGTGTAGATAACTATTTTGAATGGGATGTAAGCTATTTAGGGATTAAAGGAGGAGCAGATATTAAATTATTCGAATATAATGATTTTAGATTTTTTGCTAACGGTTCAGTGGCATATGAGTTTTTAGTAAGAGGCACCCAAACCATTAATAACGATGTGTTCAATTTGGTAGGCGAACCTGAGTTTAACAACAACATTTTGTTTCTTAGAGCAGGAGTAAGTATGCAATACCCTATTTCTACAGGTACGGCTATTGTTGCAGGCTATAATTATGGGAGTTCAATATTGATAAATAGTGGGATTAGTGCAGAGAAATTAAATATTAATGCACATCAATTTGGTATTGGTTTTATTATCAATCTTCCTACATGTTATTGTGACTTTTAAGTAGATTATAGAGGCGGACAAATAATGGACACTCTAGTATATAAAGATTAATTACTCTAGTTTAGAGTATTGTAAAGTAACATTTGTTAAAATGATAAAAGAAAATTTGATAAAAAAAATTATGCTTTTGCTACTTATGATTTGTATTGTTCCGGTAATTCATGGACAATCAAAGACAAAAGGGAAGGCCTATAAAATCATACGCTCTAATGTTGGTGTTGGAGGCTCTAGTAAGACATTTCAAACCTCAAAAGGTACGTATGTTATAAGCCAGAGTATTGGTCAATCTAGTGTTATAGGAACATATACAAGTAATGGCTATTATTTAAGACAAGGGTTCCAGCAACCACACAAACGTATTAAAGTTATTAAAAGCACTTATAGTAGTTTGAGGGCCAAAGTTTATCCAAATCCTTTTGATTACAATATTCAAATTTCATTTAAGGAAAATGTATCTGAAGATATTAATATTGATGTTTACGATATTTCAGGAAAACTAGTCTTTTCAAAGAGTTTTTTACCTTCAAGAAAAATACAAATGAATCTCGAAAATTTGTCTTCGGGGGCATATACATTGAAAGCTATTTCAAACGGAAAGTTATTCAATTCAAAACTTATAAAAATATAGTACCAATTTAAAACCCAGCTGTTATGAAACGCATAATTACCCTAATTTTATTTTTATTTATTACTACAGGTGCCTTTGCACAAACTGATGGTATAACATATCAAGCTATAATTATTGGTCCCGATGCTTTAGAGTTGCCAGGAGTAGATTCAGAAGGAAATTATTTACCAACTACGGACGTAACAATTAAGTTTTCAATTATAGCACCAGGAAGTGGAGTGGTAGAATTTACAGAAATACAAAATACAACTACAGATGATTTTGGTAGAATAAATTTAATTATTGGTGCTGAAAATCATGATGATTTTGAGAAGATTGATTGGAATGGAGACCCTAAATCCTTAAAAGTTGAAGTTGACTTTAATAATGGCGATGGCTTTACGGATATGAGTATTGAGAAATTAACCTATGTGCCCTATGTAGCACATCGAGACATAACAGCTAGCGGTACTTTAGAGGTTGATGATAATACACTTCTAAATGGTGAGTTACAGGTTAACGGAGTTACTAACCTAGGAAGTACACTTAACGTACTTGGAAATAATACCTCTAACTTAACTGGAGACTTAAATGTTGATGGTGAAACCAACCTAAATAACACATTAAATGTTACAGGGCAGAGTGTTACAAATTTATCTGGTGCTTTAAATGTTGGAGATCCTTTGGTAGGGCCTCCAGATGGAGATCCTTTGGCGCCTACTACATTAAATGGATCGTTAACTGTTGTTGGAGAATCTACGTTTACGGGATTGGTTGCTGATGATTTGACCATTAATAACTCGACCGAGTTAAACGGAAGTGTGGATATTATTTCTGAAACTCAGGTTACAATTACTTCTAGTGTTCATACAGGTGACATTAGTTACACTAGTACAAATAATCGAAAAGATCAAGTAATTGGAGATGACCCAGGGGAAGAAAAAAATAATTATCCATTATTGGTTAAGGGTAGTACGCAGGGAATAGCAATTGAGGTTATTGGAACTAGGAGAAATGGAAATAATTTTGTCTCATTCTGGGATAAAGATGGTCAATGGGGAAGAATTGAAGGAGAAATACCATCAGAGTTTGGTAATAATGCAGATTATTTATTTGATCAAACATCATTAATATACGATACTGCTGATGCTACTATGGATTTAGTATTTCAGGGTTGGGATACAACTGTTGCAATTGCAGAAAATGTTGCTGCAGCTACTGCCTTTGCGCCTTGTGTTGGACCAATTCCTTGTGTAATGGGACCTCCTCCATCTTGGATTGTAAGTACCAAAGCTAAGTTGATTGCGGAAGGAATTAAAACAGCTATTGCGATTGCAAATGAAGTAGTGGCAATAAGGAATCTGGTAGTATATAATGAAAATAAGGATGAATTTAAAGGGGTTACATATGCTTCTGGCGCTGGAGATTATGCCGAATATTTAATGAGAGCAGATAATGGTGAAAAAATGACATATGGTGATATAATTGGTGTTAAGGGTGGTAAAATATCTAAAAACTTAGAGGGTGCAGAAAGAATTATGGTGGTTTCATACAAGCCTATTGTTTTGGGGAATATGCCTCAGCAAAATAAAGAGACAGACTATGAAAAAGTGGCGTTTATGGGGCAGGTACCTGTTAAGGTTTATGGGAAAGCTAATATTGGAGATTATATTATCCCTAGTGGTAAAAACGATGGTATTGGAATCGCAATACACCCATCTAAAATTAAAGTTAATCAAATTAAAGATATAGTAGGAACTGCATGGGGAGAAAATGGAATAGGATTTAATTTAATTAATGTTGCAGTTGGTTTAAATAGAAATGATAGTAGTTTAATTCTTGAAAACTTAGAGGCTAAAGTTAATGAACAAGCTGATGAGATTAATCATTTAAAAAGTCAAATTGAAGATATTTTGTCTAGTATTTCTAATTTAGAACAAGGCGGAACGATTGTAAGCAAAACAACCTCTGTTAACAATACAGATGGAGTTGTTAATTATCAAGATTATAGTAGTAGAAAACTTTCGGTTGTTGAGGCTCCAGAAACGGATATTATCTATTTTGAAATAACTAAACAAGATTTAGAAGAGGGGTTGGTACTAGCAGAAAAAATGATGAAAGATTCTGGACAGTATGAAAAGAATAAAGAGATTTTTGATAAACTTAAAAATGATAGCGCGTTTAAAGAACGTTTTATTACTGATTTACAAATAAAATTAGATAAGCAAATACATTATCATAAAGAAATAGATAAGAAAGGAGACCATTAAAAATTAGTTGATTTAAACTAACATTATGAAAAACAAAGTTTTACTTTCTCTATTTACTATGGTCTTTACAGTATCTGCTGTTTGGGCTCAAACAACAGCGATACCTGATGTTGCCTTTGAAAATTATCTTGAAACCCATGATGCTAATGGAAATATTGTTGATCTTGGTGATGATACTAGTTTAGGAGATGGTGTTGAAGCTAATGGTTTTGTACTAACCGATAGAATTAATGCAGCACTTGTATTAAGTATAGATAATTTAGGAATAAATAACCTTTCTGGGATTGAGTTTTTTTCTAGTTTAGAAACCTTAATTTGTAATGGTAATAATTTAACGAGTCTTGATGTTTCTAATAGTGCAAATTTAAAATCTTTGCTATGTGGTTCTAATCAATTATTAAGTATAAATGTAGCAGCAAATACTAATTTAGAAGATTTCGATTGTTCCGATAATCAGATTTCAATATTAAATATTACTAGTAATAGACAATTAACGAGTTTAGATTGTTCTAACAATAGAATCGCTGCGATAGATGTTAGTCAAAATACAGATTTAACATCATTGTCTATTTCAAATAACAGGATAAATACTTTAAATGTTGGTGTAAATACGAAATTAGAAAGTTTGTTTTCAACATCAAATCAAATAACCACATTAGATTTATCATCTAATACGAATTTAAAAATATTAGATGTCTCAAATAATTTCATTTCTAATTTAGATTTAAGTTCAATTAATGCTACAGTATGTCCCGACCCACAAACTGACCCTATTACTGCTTGCCAAGGACCTTCTTCAATTAATGTTTCAAATAATCAACTGGTATCATTAATTGTTGCGAATGGTTTCAATGATTTAGTTTCAATATTTACTTCTGAAAGAAATCCAGATTTGTTTTGTATTCAGATTGATGCAGGTTTTAGTCCAAATGCTAATTGGGCCAAAGATGATTGGACATATTATGCAGAAACTGTTTGTGATGATATTTATACCTATGTCCCCGATGATAATTTTGAAGATTATCTTGAAACCAATGGTTTGGGTGATGGAATTCCAAATAATAATTTTGCTTTAACATCTCAAATTGTGGGTGCAATAACTTTAAATATTGCTGGAGAAAATATAAAAGACCTAACAGGACTTGAGGGCTTTGAAAATCTAGAAGCATTGTATTGTTCTAATAACATTTTGCCTTCTCTGGATGTAACAGCAAATACAAAACTTACTATATTAGATTGTTCTTCGCAAGTACCTTATGTAGATACTGATGATGCTTCTAATAACTATTCATTCAATAGTTTGAATATAAGTAATAATGTAAACCTTTTAAATCTTAATTGTTCGGGAAATACTTTATCAACACTTGATATCTCTAATAATTTACTTTTAACAGATTTAGATTGTTCTGATAACGACATTGAAATATTAAATATTAGCTTACATCCAAACCTTGTAAATTTTTATTGTAATGATAATTCATTATTAACGCTAAATATTAACAACGGAAACAATGGTGTGTTAAATAATTTTAATGCAACTAATAATCCACAATTCTTATGTATTCAGGTTGATGATGAAAATAATATAGGAGCAAATTGGTTTAAAGACGGTAACGCATCGTATAGTGAAGGTTGTGGAACATATGTTCCAGACGATGCTTTTGAAAACTATCTTGAAAGCCTTGTTCCATCTTTAGGAGACGGTATAGCAAATAATAACTTTGTATCTACATTAGATGTTAATGCGTTTACTGGAACTTTAAATATAGCGAATCTAGGAATTTCAGATTTAACTGGAATTGAAGCATTTATAGCTTTGCAAGCATTAGATTGTTCTAATAATAACATAGAAAAATTAGATTTAACAACAAATGTAGGCTTAACAAGTGTAATTTGTAACGATAATGTATTAGAATTTGTAGATGTTAGAAATGGGAATAATACCAATATAGCCGTATTTAATGCTACAAATAATTCAAATTTGTTTTGCTTAAATGTTGATAGCCCAAATTATTCACAAAATGCAGCAGGATGGACGATTGATTCTATAGCAAATTATAATGATGATTGCGAAAACAATAGGTTTACAGCTATTCCTGATGATAATTTTGAGCAAGCTTTAATTGATTTAGGTTTAGATATAGCGCCTTTAGACGATCAAGTACTAACTGCCAATATAGAATACCTAACTTCATTAAATGTTAGTGGAAAAAGCATTGAAAGTCTTGAAGGTATTAAAGCATTTAGCTCTTTAACTGCGTTAGATTGTAGCGATAACTACTTAGATGAGTTGGATGTAAGTGGTATGCTTAACTTACAAGAACTGTATTGTGGTTCAAATTATTTTCTAACCAATAATATTGCCAATGTAAATGGGGTTTTGAATACTACTACAACGCCAAATTTAACAAAACTATTTTGTGCAGATAATAACCTAGCGGATTTGGATATCTCTCTAAATGCAAATTTAGAAATTCTTGATTGCTCTAATAATAGTTTAGATGTATTAGATATAAGCAATAACAATGATTTAATTGAAGTTAATTGTGATAATAATAGTATCTCAAACTTTATAAGTTACGCTACAGATAATTTTACATTGCAATTATTAAGTTGTAGTAATAATGAGTTATCAACTTTAGTAGCTAGTAGAAGTTTAGCATTGACTAATTTAAATTGTAGGTCTAATAGTTTAACCTCGCTAGATGTAATATCAAACGCTAATTTAGAGGTTCTTGATTTTTCTGATAACAAACTAACTGATGTAAATTTGTCTGCTACCATAGCTTTAATAGCACTTTCTGGATCTAATAATGAATTAACAGAGATAGACGATTTGTCCTCGGTAATTTTAGAGAGTTTAGTTTTAGATAATAATCAAATTAGTCAATTATCTTCGGTATTAAATAATTTGCCTTCCCTAAAATATCTATCAATCAACGATAATCAATTATCGGATTTGGATGCAAGTTTAAATATGAATTTAATTGAATTAAATGTTAGTAATAACGATTTAGCTAATTTACAAATACCTAATAATTTAAATCAACTTAAAACATTTAATTGTAGTAATAATGATATTGTTGGAGCTTTAGATTTAACCAGCATGGGTATTGGTGCTTGTCCTGAAAAAAATGCAAGAAATCCGTTAGATTTTTGTCCAGATGATATCACAATAAACGTATCAGGAAATCAACTAGAGTTTGTAAATATTCAAAATGGAATAAATAACGAGATATTAAGTTTTTCAGCAACTAATAACCCAAACCTAACCTGTATACAAGTAGATGATGTAAATAGTGTTCCAGCAAGTTGGCTGAAAGATGCAATAACCATGTACAGTTTAGATTGTAGATTTGGAGAAACCTACGTTCCTGATGATAATTTTGAACAAGCATTGATTAACTTGGGTTATGATACTGGTGCTCTAGATGATTATGTGCCTACAATAAATATAGAAGTCGTAACAATTTTGGATGTTAGCGCAAATGCCATTTCAGATTTTACAGGTATTGAGGATTTTACTGCTTTAGAAAATCTAGATTGCTCAAATAATGCTTTGAGTAACATAGATATTAGCAATAATGTAAACTTAACAGAAATCAATTGTTCTAATAATACACTATCAAGTTTAGATGTAACAGAAAACCCAAATATTATAAATCTATATATTTCCAATAACCAATTTACTGAATTTGACACGAGTTTAATCCCCTTGCTAGAGCGTTTTAATTGTGATGGGAATAGTATTCTAGCACTAAACTTTACAACAAATACTGCTCTTATAGATTTAAGTTGTGCATCAAACGTATTAGAAGTTTTAAACCTTCAGAATGGGCAAAATTCAAACATTTCAAATTTAAATGCTCAAAACAATCCCGATTTAAGTTGCATACAAACTGACGATGGTACAGCTCCAGCAGGTGTAACGTGGTTAAAAGATGCTACTACGGCATATAGTTTAGACTGTAGGTTTGGTGAAACCTATGTGCCCGATGATAATTTTGAACAGGCGTTAATTGATTTAGGTTTTGATACAGCGCCGTTAAATGATTATGTGCCAACTTCAAATATTAAAAATTTAACTTCTTTAAGTATAGTAGAAAAAGGTATTTCAGATTTAACAGGTATTGAAGATTTTGAATCACTTACAAGTCTGAATATTGAAGGTAATATTTTGTCAACCGTAGATTTAATTGAGAACGTATTATTAAATAATTTAAATGCATCAAACAATCAGTTTGCAACCATAGACATTTCTAATCTAACGGAATTGCGTGTTTTGGATGTATCAAATAATAGCTTATTAAGTATTAACACAAACTCCAATTTAGGTCTTACGACATTGAATATTTCATCTAATTTATTTACAACATTAGATGTAAGTTTGTTATTAGATTTAGAAAGACTTAATTGTTCTTCGAATCAGTTAGAAGCCTTAGATGTTACAGTTAATAATAAATTAGTAGAATTGTTTTGTTCGTCCAATGCGTTTACCCAAGATAAACTGAATATACAAAATGGCACAAATACAATATTGAGAAGGTTTAATGCATCAAATAACCCAGATTTAAGCTGTATTTTGGTAGATGACCCAGTTGCCGTGGTATCAAATATAAACGGATTTTATGATGATTGGTATAAAGATGCAACTACAAATTATCAATTAGTTTGTGATGATGCAGATAATGATGGTGTAGCCAATGAAGATGATTTATGTCCAGGAACTCCATTTGGTGAAGCTGTAGATTTATTTGGATGCCCTTTTTCGGTATTACCAAACGATAACTTTACTATTTTGATTACTGGGGAAACATGCTTAAACAATAACGATGGTAAAATAAATATAACTACTAAAGAATTTTATGAATATAAAGCGAGTTTAATAGGTGATGATTTTGATAGAAATTATGCGTTTACCAATGAAATAGATATTCTTAATCTGCTTGCAGGAACATACAGATTGTGTTTAACTTCTGATGAATTACCAAGCTTTGAACGTTGTTTTGATATTGTAATTAATCATCCAGAAAATTTAGAGGTTATTACAAGTAAAAGTGTAAACGGAAAGGTTTTAAGTATAAACATGTCTGGTAGCTCTAATTATAAAATAAACTTTAACGGCTTAGAATTTAAAACTTCTGAATCTCAAATGACTTTGCAGTTAGAAAGCGGTAAGAATACCATTAAAATTTCAACCGATAAACCCTGTCAGGGTTCATACAAAGAAAGCATTTTATTATCAAATAAAATGTTTGTACATCCTAACCCTTTTCAAAATGAATTTAATATTTACTTAGGCGCATTACAAGATGATATTGTTAATATTAGTGTATACTCTTATCTGGGGCAATTAGTTTATAATGAAGAAATTAAAAGAAAAGATGCAAGAAGTTTATCAGTTGATACTAATGATTTTAGTATTGGCCTTTACACTGTTTTTTTAACATCAAAATCATCAGTATCCATTTTTAAAATTGTTAAGAAATGAAAAAGATAGTTTATATATTTTGCTTAATTTTTTTAGTAATTTCTTGTAGTAATCCTTCTACTGTTGATCCGGACCCTAATAGTCTAGATCCAGAAGAACCTAGTCAAATAGACAGACTAACAGTGAACTTGCAGTTTCCTCACAAGGATGGATTATGTAATATTGGTGCTGATATTACACCAACAACAAGTACTGTTTTTTTTGAATGGGAAGCGAGTGATATTGCTGATAAATATAAAATTTTTATTACAAATTTAGTTAATGGAGCAACCATTGAAGATGAAACCACAGAGGATAAAATTGGTATTTTACTTGATAGAGCAACTCCATATTCGTGGTATGTAGAATCTGAACGCGGTTCCACAATCGCAGAAAGCGAAACTTGGAAATTCTACAACGCAGGCCCTGGAGTTCAAACCTATGCGCCTTTTTCTGCAGTTTTGAATGCGCCACAAATGGCAGCATCATTTATCGCTACTAGTGTTACATTGCAATGGACTGGGAGTGATGTTGATAATGATATTGAAGCTTATGATGTGTATTTTGGCACCAATAACAATCCAGATATTTTTGCAAGCGAAGTAATAAATAACCAAATAGATGTTTCTGTATCTTCAGGAACAACTTATTACTGGAAAATAGTAACTAAAGACTCAGTTGGTAATACTTCAGATTCTGAAATTTTTCAATTTAGAACTTTATAGGTTAATTCCAAATATCATTAACCAACCAATCAGCAGCGTCTTCAATATAACTCACATAACTACAAGGTTGAAGGTGAGTTAAATTAGGAGCAACAACAAATGTAATATCCGCACCAGCATCAATAGCTTGGTTTACCCAACCTTCAGTTAATTCTAAAGAAAACAGTTCATCATTTTCACCATGAATCACATACATAGGTGTTTCAATAAGTCTAGCAACGCCATTAGTAGTTGTGTTATATGAACTTGCAATTGGTATTGCTGCAGAAAAGACATTAGGTTGAACTTCTCCAGAGAACCAACTACCATTTCCACCAGCGCTATAACCCGTTACTACAATTTTATTTGGGTCAACAGGTAAATACGTTACTGCTAAATCAACAAGAGATAGAATTTGTTGTTGATTTATAAGGTCTTCCCAGAAAAAGCTACCAGCATTTGGACTTATAATTATAGCATCTAAGCTAGCGTATCCAGGTTCTATATAGCATGCTGTGGCTTTGTGGGCATCTGTATTATCTCCAGAGAAACCATGTAGAGCAATAATTAAAGGTCTGTTCCCCGAGGAATTATTAGGCATGATGACTCTAAAATCCCAAAGGAAATTACCAGTATTTAGTAATGAAACATCATTAATTCCTGCAGAAAGATTTAAGTTTTGGAAATCTGTTCTTACATCATCATATGTTCTATTAGTTGTATCATCAGAGCTATCATTACTACAGTTCATTACAAAAACTGAAAAGCATATTATGATTAATTTGATTTTAGTTGTATTCATAGTCATAGTTTGTTTAAGTAGAGTTTTAGTAAATTTAATCAAAATAATATAAAGTTATTTTAAGACTCTTAACGTAATTTTTAGATTTCTAAAAATAGAATAGCTGTATATTTACATGATTTTTAATTAAGGCATGAAACAAAATCATATAGCATTTAATAAAACTGGGTATTTCTCACCATTAATTTGTGATTATTTAGATGAGAAGTCTGAATTAAAATCGTTTTATAATCACTTTCCTAAGCTTGATAATTTTCAAAATCAGATTACTCAAAAAACAGAATCTTTTTCTTTGGAAAATAGAAGTATTTTAGTTTCTGCTTTAAGTAAACAATATCAAAATATAGATCTTTCAGATAAAACCAATCAAAATATCAAAAGTTTATCGTCAAAAAATACATTTACAATAGTTACAGGTCATCAACTCAATTTATTTACAGGTCCACTTTATTTTCTTTATAAAATAATATCAGCAATAAATTTATCTAATCAACTAAAACAACAATATCCACAACATAATTTTGTTCCAGTATATTGGATGGCTACTGAAGACCATGATTTTGAGGAGATTAATTATTTTAATTTTAAGGGCAAAAAATTTCAATGGAATAAAGAAGTAAGTGGAGCAGTTGGAGAACTTTCTACTGATGGTTTAGAAGAAGTTTTAGAGTTATTTTCTCAAGATTTAGGGAATAGTACAAATGCAAAAACATTAAAAAAACTTTTTAATCAGGCTTATGTAGAGCATGATAATCTTACAGATGCTACTCGTTTTTTAGCAAATGAATTATTTAAAGATTATGGTTTAGTTATAATCGATGGTAATGATAAAACTCTGAAGCGATTATTTGTTCCTTTTATTGAAACTGAATTGCTTAATAAAACATCTTTTAAAGCAGTTTCAGAAGCAAACGAGAAATTAGCTAGTATTTCTGAAGATTATAAGATTCAAGTTAACCCCAGAGAAATTAATCTTTTTTATTTAAATGAAGGTTTACGAGAACGCATTGTTTTTGAAACAGACACTTTTAAAGTATTAAATACCAATATTTCTTGGAGTAAAAATGAAATAAAGCAAGAACTGTCTGAGCACCCAGAAAGGTTCTCGCCAAATGTGATTATGCGTCCTTTGTATCAAGAAGTAATTTTGCCCAATTTATGCTATATAGGAGGCGGAGGAGAATTAGCTTATTGGATGCAATTAAAAGATTATTTTGATAAAGTTAAAATTGTATTTCCAATGTTATTATTAAGGAATTCAGTTTTGATTAAAAGTGAAAATCAATCAAAAAAACTTAAAAAATTAAATATTTCTGATAATGATATTTTTTTGAAAAGAGATGCTTTTATTAACAAGAAGGTTAGAGAAATTTCAAATATTGATATAGATTTTTCTAAACAAAAGAAGTATTTGACACAACAATTTGAAGATTTACATAAATTATCAGAACAAACAGATAAATCTTTTTTAGGAGCTGTAAAAGCTCAAGAAGTTAAACAACTAAAAGGTTTAGCTAATCTTGAAAAGCGATTATTAAAAGCACAAAAAAGGAAACTTCGTGATGAGGTTGAAAGAATGACAAAGATTAAGGATGAATTGTTTCCTAATGGTAGCCTCCAGGAAAGAAATATAAATTTTTCAGAACTATATTTAGAATATGGAGATAGCCTTATTGAAAACCTTATTGAAAGTTTAGAACCTCTAAATTCAGAATTCTTAATTTTAACTTGTTAAATATTAAATTAGAGATTTAAAACTAAATCTTGTAAAGAGTCTTCAGTAGAAATTCCGAGTTTTTTCCTTAGTCTGTAGCGAGCCTTTTTTATGCCTTCTGGCGAGATATTTAGAATATTAGCTATTTCTTTAGAAGATAAATTCATTTTCAACAATGCCATTAATCTAAGTTCATTTGAGGTTACATCAGGAAATTTGTGCTTTACATTGCTATTAAAATCTTTATGAACTTGTTCAAAATATTTGCTGAAGTTCTCCCAGTTATTATCATCTTTTAAGTCAAAATTAATTGTTCTTATAAGTTGATTAAAACCTTTTTGTGAATTATCTGATGTTTTAAATGCTTTAGCTTTTTGTTTTAAATCTTCTAAAACTTCATTCTTTTTAGCAAGATGTAAGGCATGTGTTGTTAGTTCTTTCTTTTTAAAATCTAGCTCTAAGTCTAGCTTTTCTTTTTCTATTTTACTCCGCTTTAGTTTTTGTCTTAGTGCGTATAGACCAATAAGAGTTAATAAAAAGCCTATTCCAAGAAGTACCTTGTATAAGGTGTCTATTTCTCCTTTTTGTTTTAAAAGATCAATTTCATTTTCTTGAAGCAAAATTTGTTGTTCTTTTTTTTCTGTTTCATAAACAGCTCTTAATTCTTCAATTTGCTTTGATTTTGTATCATTAAATACTGAGTCTTTAAGTTTCTTGTATTTTTTATAATCGTTAAGAGATAGTTTATATTTATTTAGTTTTTCATAAGTCAGAGAACGTTCATAATAGCCATCAGATAAATTATCAATAGACTTTATAGAATCTGCTAAATTGATTGTTTGCGTGTAGTAGTCTAATGCTTTTTTGTAATCTTTTTTACCATAATAAGCTGATCCTACATCGTTTAAATAAACTATATGATTATTTATAGAACCATATTTAGGATAAAATTTATTTGATTCAAAAAAATACTCCAAAGCTTTATCATAGTCTTTTTTTTCCAAATAAAGTGCTCCTATGTTTTCTAAAAAAAGCCCATTAACTCTTTCCATTCCTTCATTTTCGCTAATGTTTAAACCTTCTTTATAATAGAATAATGCCTTTTCATAATCCTCTAAATCATAGTATGTATTTCCTATTTCCATGTATGAAATAGACAGCCATCTTGGGTTATTTACCTCTTTAAACATTTCAATTCCTTTCTCTAGATAAGGAATAGCTTCTTTATAATTGTTTCTTAAAGTTTCTGTCCTACCAATTCCAATATTTATTATAGCTCTTTTTTGAATGTTTTTATTTTCTAGAGTATCTAAAGCTCTTAATGCATTAAATAATTGTATTGTAGCATTTTTATAATCCCCCTTATCCAAGTGTATAGTTGATTGTAATTGATGTACATCACTAATTCTTAGTCCGCTTTTTAACTCTTTTGCAATTTCAATTGATTGATTTGAAAGCTCTAGAGCTTTATCAAAATTGCCTTCTAAATTCTCAGCTTTTTGCCATCTATATAAAACACTAAAAACCCCTTCATTATCTTTTAACTCTGTATAAACTCTCTCTGATTTATCGTAGTAAAATTTAACTGAATCAATATTTCTATTTAAAGAATAGTAATAGCCTATATTTTTCAAAAAATTTGCTGCATCCTTTTTTGAGTTTATCAGCTTAGAAATAGTTAGCCCTTGATGTAAATAATAAAGTGTTTTTTTTGGATCAGTATCTTTGTAATAGAAGAACAAATTATGAGCAGTTTTTACTTTATCAATACTATTTTTCTGAATTTTAAAAACATTAATTAGGCTATCTATATTTTCTTCAGTTTGAGAGTATAAAATGCAAGGAAAAATGAGTAAAGATAATATGAGCTTTTTCATATTTGATTTTAGTTGGTTGATGTTAAAAATAACCAATTATTATTTCGAAATCAAGTACATGAAAATAAAATTATGATAATTATTATTTCATTTATTTTGGATAATAATATATAACTCTATGTTAGAAAATATTATGTGTGTCATGATTATCAAATTTAGTTAACGAGTTATTTATTGGTTTTCTTTATGATTTTTAGTTACCCATGTAACTGTAAGAAATAATGAAGTAGTTGGGAGAGGTAATGAGAGTTTTTGGTTTGAAGTTATTCACAAAAATATGTTTAAAATTAAGCTAAAAAAGAATGGTTCCTAATTCCTCATTATAAAATCAATTCCTATTTTTGCGCATGCAACATGACAAGGTATTAATTTTAGACTTCGGATCGCAATATACACAGCTTATTGCCCGTAGAGTTAGAGAACTCAACATTTACTCCGAAATACATCCATTTAATAAAATCCCAAAAAACATAGAAGAATACAAGGCAGTAATTCTTTCTGGTAGCCCAAACTCTGTAAGAGGAGAAGATGCTTTGCATCCAGACTTATCAGAGATTAGAGGAAAAAAACCAATGCTTGCCGTCTGTTACGGTGCACAGTATTTGGCTCATTTTTCGGGAGGCGAGGTTGCACCATCAAATACTAGAGAGTATGGGCGTGCTAATTTGTCTTTTATTCAAAAAGGAGAACCGTTTTTTGCAAGTATTTCTGAAGGTAGCCAAGTTTGGATGAGTCATAGTGATACTATAAAAGCACTGCCATCGCAAGCCACTTTATTAGCTAGTACAAACGACGTTGAAAATGCTGCTTACAAAATACAAGGAGAAACTACTTATGCAATACAATTTCACCCAGAAGTTTATCATTCTACTGACGGGAAACAATTACTAGAAAACTTTTTAGTAAGTATTGCTGGAATACATCAAGACTGGACACCAGATTCTTTTGTTGAAGAAACGGTTGAAGCCATTCAAAATAAAGTTGGAAACGATAAGGTTGTTTTAGGGCTTTCTGGAGGCGTAGATTCTACAGTTGCGGCGGTGTTGCTTAACAAGGCTATTGGGAAAAACTTATACTGCATTTTTGTAAATAATGGTTTGTTACGTAAGAATGAATTTGAAAGCGTACTGAATCAATACGAAGGTATGGGGCTTAATGTAAAAGGGGTTGATGCTTCAGATAGATTTTTAGATGCGTTAAAAGGTGTTGAAGATCCTGAGAAAAAACGTAAAGCTATTGGAAACGCTTTTATTGAAGTTTTTGATGATGAAGCGCACAAATTAGAAGATGTAAAATGGTTAGCACAGGGTACTATTTACCCTGATGTTATTGAGAGTGTTTCGGCAACTGGTGGTCCGTCAGCAACTATTAAGAGTCATCATAATGTGGGTGGATTACCTGACTTTATGAAACTTAAAATTGTAGAACCACTACGTGCTATTTTTAAAGATGAAGTAAGACGCGTTGGTGCTACTTTGGGTATTGATCCAGAATTGCTTGGTCGTCATCCATTTCCTGGTCCTGGATTAGGAATTCGTATTTTAGGAGATATTACAGCTGAAAAAGTGCGTATGCTCCAAGAGGTTGATTATATTTTTATTAAAGGGTTAAAAGACTGGGGATTATACGATAAGGTTTGGCAAGCAGGTGCTATGTTATTACCTGTAAACAGTGTAGGGGTAATGGGAGATGAGCGTACCTATGAGAAATGTGTTGCGTTAAGAGCTGTTGAAAGTACTGATGGTATGACTGCTGATTGGGTAAACTTACCTTATGAGTTTTTACAAAAGACATCTAACGATATAATAAACAAGGTGAAAGGCGTTAATAGAGTAGTATATGACATTAGTTCTAAGCCACCTGCCACCATAGAATGGGAATAGAAGCTTGAAATTTATAAGCGGATATTTAGATTGTGACTAAAAACTAATTTAGCGGATATGCCCGCGTTAGGGATAGCAGTGGATAGCCCACAGCCCGACGAAGGAGGTGCGAGGACTTGTAACGGATAGCCCGACCCTTTAGGGTAACGCCCAAATTTTTGGCATGTTATGTGCTTATGTTTAGAAAAATGATTTCGTTTTAGTCTTTTAATGAAGAATAGAACGTATATGATTTAGTAAGTAGGTTTTATTATATTTATACAGCAGATTACAACAACATGAAGAAATTTTTATTAGTACTTGTTTTAACTTTATTTTTTGGTTTTACTCAGGTTAATGCCCAAAATTTTAGCACACACCAAGTTAAACAAGGAGAAACTATTGAAGGTATTGCAAAGCGTTATTTTGTTACACCTTTTGATATTTATAAGTTGAATCCTGATGCTAAAAAAGAGTTAAAACCAAATACGGTTTTGATTATTCCAATTTCTAAATCAAAAAAGCCAAAAGTCACGGTAAATAAAGAGCTTCAAGGTTTTAAAGAGCACAAAACTAAGCGTAAAGAGACTCTTTATAGCTTAGCAAAAAAGTATAAAGTTACAGAGGATGATATAAAAAAATATAACAAGTTTTTGTATGCAAATCCGTTAAGAAAAGGTGATAAACTTCAAATCCCAAAATATAAAATTACTGAAATTATTGAGGAAGTTGCTACAACTAAAACCTACACGGTTTTGCCTAAAGAAGGGAAGTGGCGTATTGCTTATAAATTTGGTATTACTGTTGAGGAGCTTGAGGTTTTAAATCCGGATATGGCTGCCATTTTGAAGGAAGGAGACGTTGTTAATGTACCGAATTTAGAAGATGAAGCACAAAAAGAATTTGACGAACAATATAGTTATTATGAGGTTTTACCTAAAGAAGGTTTTTACCGTTTGAAACTAAAACTGGGGTTAGAGCAAGAAGCATTAGAAGCTTTGAATCCAGGTTTAAAAGAAACAGGTTTAAAGTCAGGTATGATTTTAAAAATACCGCTTTCTAATCCTATTGAAGGTTTGATTGATGATGAGTTTGAAGCAATAAACTTAACAAGTAAAATAGCAGATTACGATACTAAACATATTGTGGTAATGTTACCTTTTAGAATGCATCGTGTTGATTTTGATTCTATTAGTGATGCAAAAAAGAGTTTAAAGAAAGACCCTTATTTAAATGTTTCTTTGGATTTTCATTCGGGTGTTTTAATGGCTTTAGACTCTTTGAAATCTTTAGGTGTCTCTTTAAAAGTTGATGTTTATGATACGCGCTATGAAGTTAGTGAGGTTTCTAGAATTTTAAGAGAGAATGATTTTGAAAATGTTGATGCAGTTATTGGACCTTTAACACCAGCGAGTTTTAATAAAGTTGCTACAGAGTTAAGAAAATATAATGTTCCAGTAATTTCTCCTATTGGTACCAAATTGAAATTGCATGACAATGTTTTCCAGTCGAGGCCATCTAGTGATTTATTGAAGGATAGAGTTGTTAATTTTGTAAAATCTGATTCTTTAGTTGAAAACGTTATAATTATAGCTGACACCAAAACGGCCACTATTGCTAATTCGCTTAAACGTGATTTTAATTCAGCAAAATTAGTGCTTTCAAGAAAAAACAAAGATGGAAAGGATGAATTCTTTGTTACAAAAGAAGATATTGAGGGTGCATTAAAACCAGGAAAAAACATGGTTTTTTTAGAAACCAAAAATGAAGGTTACGCATCAAATGTAACAAGCGTTTTAGCATCTTTAAATAATAAGATTGATCCAGAATCTAATGAGAAAGCGCCAGAAATTATTTTGGTTACTACTAACAAAAATTCTGCTTTTGAAGGCGATCAAGTAAATAATACGCATTTATCAAACTTACAATTTCATTTTGCTACTGCTGCAAGAGAGTATAGTGAAAATGATAATAATGCTTTTGTTAAAAAATATGATAAACTTTATAATATAACCCCGAATAAAAGGGCTGTAAAAGGTTTTGATTTAACTATGGATGTGGTTTTAAGGTTGGTGTCTTCTGAAGATTTATACGCTTCGGTAATAAGTGCACCATTAACTGAATATGTTGAGAATAAGTTTGCTTACAAAAAGAAAATGTTTGGCGGTTATTATAACGATTCAGTTTATCTAGTGAGATTTCAAGATTTAACTATTGTTGAAGTAAAACAATAAGGTTTAAGGCTTTCCGTTTTACATGTTATAGCTTTTAATCTGTGGTTAGAATTCTTCTATTATTATGTTTTTTAGTTTTTGTTCAAAATGATGAACCTGTTCTTTCTTGGGATGCATCATATAAATTATCATGGTCTGATTTTAAAGCTGAACCGCCAGTTAGTGATAATGCTGCTGCTGTAACAGCATCTGGTATTACATTTGGGTTTTCAATTAGGCAAACTGACAAAAACCAAGTAGTTAGCTTTACTTCAGATGTTCATGCGCATTTTTATCCAGAACAATCATGGTATAAAATTGAAGTTGCAGATGATCATATTCTAGGTCATGAGCAATTGCATTTCGATATTACTGAATTATATGCTAGAAAATTTCGTTATCGCATTAGTCAATTAAATGTTTCTAATAGTATTAGAAAACAGTTAAAAAAGATTCATAATGATATAAATAAAGAATTGTCTCAATTACAAAACAAATATGATGATGAAACCGATTATTCTAGAAATTATGAATCTCAGGCTAAATGGAGAATTTTTATAGAAGCACAGCTTGAAAAGTTTTCAAAATTTAAATCATTAAATTGATTTATGCTTCCTGATAAACAATTTTTAATAGACTTGGCACATACAAAAATGCCATACGGAAAATATAAAGACCGTTACTTAATTGATTTACCTGAATATTACGTAGTGTGGTATCATAACAAAGGGTTTCCTAAAGGAAAGCTCGGAACCATGTTAGAGCAGGTTTATGAATTGAAATTGAATGGTTTGGAGGATTTAATCAGAAATATTAAGAAACAATATCCAAAAAGATAACAAATAAAAAGCCTTCATAATTTAAATATAAAGGCTTTTTGTTTTTAACTAACAACCCATTAAACCAAACGAGACTACTAATTCTTGATCTACTGTCTCACCTTCAGAATTTAAAGCAGGTATCCAACCTCCAGGAGTTTTAGTAATCAACCCTATCATTAATTCATCAATATTTGGATAACCTGAAGATCTATCTAGTCTAACATTATTAACAGCTCCATCTTTTGTGACATTAAAATATAATTTTGCTGGTTTTAACTTGTCTTCTGGTATGTTAGCTGTTGCATATTTAGTATGTTCTTTAAAATACTTAATAAGAGCATCTTTACCATAAATATACTGAGCTTGTGTTTCAGGTATAATAGTATAGTGTGGTGTTGAAATTCTTTCTATTAAATCAGATTTTAAACGATAATCCATTTCCATAACAAAGCTAGTTGAGTAATCAAGAGATTTTAGAAAGTTAATTTGATTATCAGTAAATGAGGCACCATTTCCGATTTCACTTTTATCTGTTCGTTTATCATTTTCAACTTTAATAAACTTTATAGAATTGATAGATTCTATATCGTTTATTTTGTTTTCATTAAAAATACTATTGATTGATGTAGCATTAATTAAATCTGCTTTTTTTATAGGGCTAAATCTTGGACTTATTTCATAGATGAAATCATCAAAACGTGTAGTTTTGCCTTCTATTTTTTCTAACTTCTTTTCAGTAGAAACTTCAATACTTGCAGTTTCTGGATTGTCTATTGTTTTATCTTTTTCATTAATAAAAGTAAATGCAACTAGACTTAATGTTGTAATAATAGCAAGTGATATTAGAATTGTTTTTTTCATAACTTTAGATGTAATGATTAATTTCTTCCAAATTTATATGAATTGATGTTTTGGCAGCGTAATAGAATGTAAATTAATGTAAATTTTGTGTAAAACATTATAAATTGTCATTTAATAGAATAGTTTTGTAATATGAGCTCCAGGTTGTTTAACATATTGCCATGTTTTTTTATATGCTTCTTTTTGTGTGTTGGGATAGCTAATGCTCAAAATACCTCAAATGATAAACATACAGAAGTAGCTTTACGTATGCTTGGGCATGAAATTTTACTTCGTGCTGGAGATAGCACTTCGAGAGTTTTGCCTATAACAAAAGAAAATAACCAATATAGAATTCAGTTTGAATCTGAATTTGTTTTTAGTTCTGATAATTTGGTTTCAATGGTTAATGGTATAGTTGAAAAAACGGGTATTGCAAGTAATTATATTGTTGAGGTTGAAGCGTGCAAAACAGCAGAGATTGTATATAGTTTTGAGATGAACTATTTGGCAAAATCCGATATTATCCCATGTAGCGGTAGAATTCAACCAAAATCATGTTATAATGTTTTATTTACAATTGTAGAAGGAGGTATTTTGAATAATGATTTAATTGGAACTTTTGATGATAATGAAAAACAATCAAATGCAGAATCTAGTTTCGGATTATATATTGGTGCTTTTGCTCTATTGCTAATAATGCTTTCAGGGTATTTTTTTATGCGAAAAAAATCTAATGAAGACATTGTAAACCCTAATGTAATAGCTTTAGGAGCATACCAATTTGATAAACATAATACAGAACTTATAATTGATCATCAAACAATAGAACTAACTAGTAAAGAAGCAGATTTGCTTCTTTTGTTATATAATTCAGCTAACACTACTGTAGAACGTGATGTGATTTTGAATATGGTTTGGGGAGATGAAGGAGATTATATTGGGAGAACTGTGGATGTTTTTATATCTAAATTAAGAAAGAAGTTAGAGTTTGATTCCAAGGTTAAAATTGTGAATGTACGTGGTGTAGGTTATAAACTTATAATGGATGCTTAGTGTTTTTTTGGTTTATTTTTTTCCACTAATAAAAAGATAATCACCTAAATTATTTTCATAAGATTGAATAATGTTATTAATTTCATTATTCTCTATATCTTTTTTTAGTTTTTCTAATCCGTTTTCTACTTCATCTTTATTTGCAAGTGATGAAAAAGAAGAAATCCCGTGTCTTATGGCAGCATCCAAGTAAAGTGATGGATTTTGTTTTCCACAGTATAAAAATAAATCTTTTAAATCAGGTTTAATAAAGTATGGTTCAGTTTTGATTTCTGAAAAACCAGCAAGAGTCATCGTTTTTTCAATAGTATCGAGAGAAGGCATTTGCTGCATAGAGTCCTCAAGCATTTTAGGGAAATAATGGTTTAACCAATAGCCTTTCATTTGTTTTGGAGTAGAGGTGAAAATCACAATATTAGTTTTAGGTTTTAAAACACGATATAATTCAGTAAAACTTTTTCCTAAATCTGTCCAGTGATGAATTGTTAAACTGCCAATAATCCCATCTAAGGTTTCAGTCTTTAATGTTATATTTTCTGCCTTTCCAAGTTTCCAATCAATATTTTTATTTTTCTGTTTTGCTTTTTTGAGCATTTCATCAGAAGGGTCAATACCAATAAATCTGTATCCATGTTTGTTAAATTCATTGGTGTAATTACCAGTGCCACAGCCAATGTCTAAATACAATCCAAACGCTTTTGGCTTTAGTTTTTTTAAAAGCTGTTCCGTTATATAAGGATCCGCAGAACGCGTTTCATTATAATTTATTCCAATAGTATCGTATTTGGCTTTCATATGTTAACCAGTATATATTTGGCCTCTATGAGGTTTCAAAGCATCTCTTATAGATTTCATTTTATCTTCAGAAACCACAAGAAAAGCTATTGAATGGAGCTCATTTAAATATTCAAAACCAGTAATTTTTATGTTTAACTTCTCTAATTCAATATACTCTTTTAAATGAATCTCGTGATGTTCTGCTATTTTATTAGCATTTGGTCCATGAAAATCCCAAATTAGTTTTAGTTTGCGCATGTATTTTTAGTATTATTTTTTTAGTCGAAATAATTACGAATAAAAACACTCAAATATAATTCAAATCATGTAATAATTACTTTTTTTAATCGTTAGCAAAACAACTTGTATTATAGGTTTATATTAGTATTTTTGTAACCGTTGAAAAAAAATTACTCCTACAAATAAGCTATTACTACTTAAGTTAATACTAACTAAAAATGTTTTTAGCGTAATTATATTTGATTAGAGTAAGCAATAAATTTTACCAAATGAAATTAAGATATTTAGTTACTTTATTTTTAACATGTTCTATGTTAAGCATGAACGGGCAATCAGTTGATAAAGATGTTCTTTTCACAGTTGCTGATGAACCAGTTTATGCTTCAGAATTTTTAAGAGTTTACAATAAAAATCTAGATTTAGTACAAGATGAATCTCAAAAAGATGTTGATGAATATTTAAAACTTTTTACAAACTACAAGCTAAAATTAAAAGAAGCTAAAAGTTTAAAGTTACATGAAAAATCGTCATATGTTAGAGAATTATCTAATTACAAAAAACAATTAGCAAAAAATTATATTACTGATTCTAAGGTTACAGATGATTTAGTTGAAGAGGCTTATGAGCGTATGTCTTATGAGGTTAATGCAAATCATATTTTGGTTAAAGTAAATGATAATGCAAAACCTAATGATACGTTAGCAGCTTATAATAAAATATTAAAATTAAGAGACAGAGTTTTAAAAGAAGGTTTTGAGAAGGTTAGAGCAGAAGTGCATAATGGACAAACAGTATATGGCGAAAAGTTAGGGTATTTTGGAGGTTTTAAAATGGTTTATAAGTTTGAAAGTGTTGCTTTTAATACAGAAGTAGGTGAGATTTCTAAACCTTTCAGAACCCGTTTTGGATATCATATAGTAAATGTTATAGATAAGCGTAAGTCTAGAGGAGAACGAACGGTTTCTCATATTATGGTTATTGAAAACAAAAGAGATTCTTTAGCCGAAAAACCTGAAGTTAGAATTCGCGAAATTTATAAAAAGTTAAATCAAGGTGAAGCTTTTGAGTCTTTAGCTAAACAGTTTTCAGATGATAAAAACTCTGCACCTAAAGGCGGTAAATTAAAACCTTTTGCTAGTGGTCAACTTAGGGCAAAAGAATTTGAAGATGTAGCTTTTAATTTAGAAAGTGAAGGTGAAGTTTCTGAACCATTTAAAACAGATTTTGGATGGCACATTGTTAAATTGAATAATAAAAAATCTGTAGCCTCTTTTGAAGCTATGAAGCCAGAACTAGTAGAAAAAGTTAAACGTGATAGTAGGTCTAAATTGATAGATGAAGCTCTGGTAAATAAATTAAAGAGTAAGTATAATATAAGTGATGAAGAACCAAATTTAGATTATTTCACTTCGATACTGAATGAGGATTATTTTAAGAGAACATGGAAACTACCAGCAGATTTTAAAGGAAAGCAGCCTTTAGTAAAAATAGGTAGTAAACAATTCTCTTATAATGATTTTGGTGTTTATTTAGTAAATACACAACGTAATACCCCTAAAAAGGAATCTTTAGAATCATTACTTTCTAAAAAGTATGATGCATTTTTAAATGATAATCTTATAAAATATCAAGAAGATAATTTAGAATTAGAAAATGAAGATTATGCACATATTGTAGCAGAATATAGAGATGGGTTATTACTTTTTGATTTAATGGAAAATACTATATGGAATACTGCAAAAACAGATTCAACAGCCATAAAACAATTTTACGAAGCTAACAAAGCTAATTATGTTAAACCAAAGCGAATAGATGCTGTTGTAGCATCTTCTGCTAAGCAAAAAACGCTAAAAAAGGTATCTAAGTTATTGAGTAAAAATATGCCTTTAGACAAAATAAAAACGCTTGTAAACAGTAAGGATAAAATCAATGTAATTTTTACATCTGGTATTATGGATGCAGAACATCAAGCGCTTCCTAAAGATTTTAATTTTAGAACAGGACTTTCTAAAATACAAAAGCATAATGATGCTTTTGTAATAATCAATGTAAAAAGTGTATTGCCTCAAGAGCAAAAAACATTTGAAGAATCTAAGGGGATGGTTATTAGCGATTATCAAAATCATAAAGAAAATAATTGGCTTAATGATTTAAGAGCAAAGTATCCTGTAGAAGTTAAAAAGGAAGTTCTTGCGAAAATAAAAACTCAACTAAAAAAATAAAGTGTGCGCATAAAGGTATTGTTAATATTAGCATTTGTTTTAATCTATTCATGTGATTTCATTAAGAAATCTGATGAGGGAACACCTATAGCTAGAGTTAATGAGAACTATCTTTATGAAGAGGATTTAAATGGCTTAGTTGCAGATGGCACTTCAAAAGAAGACAGCACGCTTTTAATTCAAAACTTTATAAAAAAATGGGCAACCCAACAACTTTTTATGGATGGTGCCAAGTTAAATTTAAGTGAGGGAAAACAAGAAGCTTTTGATAGATTGGTTGTTCAATACAAAAATGATCTATATACCAAAGCTTATATTGAAGCATTAGTAAAACGAAATATAGACACTGTTGTTTCTTTAAATGAAGCCGAGGCTTATTATACCAATAATAAAGAAGTTTTTAAGTTAAATGAAGAACTTTTAAAATTTCGTTATGTTCATGTAGACGAAAATATAATCAACTTTGGTGATATAAAAGAGCGTTTCAAGCGTTACAATGAAGATGATAGAAAAATTCTAGATTCTATTTCTATTCAGTTTAAATCTTATTCATATAACGATTCCATTTGGATAAAATTAAGTCAAGTCATTAAAAAAATTCCAGCTGTTACATCTGAAAATAAAAATGAACTGTTAAAAAAATCTAATTTTATACAACTCAAAGATTCATTAGGAGTATATTTGATGCAAATTAATGATGTTTTGGTTAGAAATGATACTGCACCACTAGAGTATGTAAAGCCAACAATCGACCATATAGTCACTAATAGGCGAAAACTAGAACTAATTAAAGAATTAGAAAAAGAGATTACAAAAGATGCCATTAAAAACAAACAATTTGAAATATATGATTAGCCTAAAGCAAATTCTTGCTTTATGTATTGCCTTTGCAACTGTAGGGATAGCTTCTGGTCAAGAAATTATTGAGGATGAAGTTAAAGAAGTTACCAAAAAAATAGACTCAGTTGATACCTCAAAAGCGATAAAAGTAGATGGAGTTGCAGCCGTAGTAGGTGATTTTATAGTTCTTGAATCTGATATTCAAAAAGAAAAAGAACAAATAAAAGCATCCGGAGGTTCAATTGAAGGTATAGAAGATTGCCAATTATTTGGTTTGATGCTAGAAAGAAAACTATATGCGCATCACGCTATTCAAGATAGTATTCCAGTTTCTGATTCTGAGATTCGAAAAAATGTAGATTATCAAATCCAACAATTCCTTCAGCAAACAAATGGATCTATGAAGCGTCTTTTGGAAATCTACAATAAAGATGATGAGCAAAGTTTTAGAGACGAAATGTTTGAAATAAACAAGTCTAACTTGTTAGCACAACGTATGCAAGCTAAGATTATTGAAGAAATTGAAATTACTCCAGAAGAAGTAAGAGCATTTTTTAACAAAATACCTGAAGATGAAAGACCAACTTTTGGCACAGAACTTAAAGTTGCTCAAATAGTTGCAGAACCTAAAATTTCGGATGAAGAAAATCAAAAAATCATTGATCGATTAAAACAATTTAAAGCAGATATTGTTGAGAAGGGTGCAAGTTTTCGTTCTAAGGCAGTTTTATATTCACAAGATCCAGGGTCAGCAAGCAAAGGTGGAAAGTATACGCTAAACAGAAAGCAACCAAGAATGGTTAAGGAGTTTAGGCAAGTTGCTTTCGCATTGCAAGAAGGTGAAGTATCAGAACCTTTCAAGACTGATTTTGGTTACCATATTATCACTTTAGAAAAAATAAGAGGTCAAGAATATGATGTAGCGCATATATTGTTAACACCTAAAGTTTCTAGTGAAGCTGTAGTTGAAGCTAAAGAACGTTTAGAAAATGTTAGAAACCGTATAGTTGCTGGCGATATTTCTTTTGCTGATGCTGCAAAAGAAGTGAGTGATGAAAAAGAAACAAAGAATGATGGCGGGCAATTAATTAACCCAACAACGCAAGATTATAATTTTGAGTTAACTAGAATGGATCCTGAGCTTTATGCTCAAATTCAGAACTTAAAAGATGAAGAAGTGAGTTTAGTGTTAAGAGAAGAAGACAGAACGGGAAAAGTGAAATTCAAAATATTAATGGTCACTGATAGAATTGACGAGCATAAAGCCGACTATGCACGTGACTATTTAAAAATTAAGGATTTAGCTTTAGAGGAAAAGAAAATTAAAGCTATAGAAAAATGGCAAGATGAAAAAATACTTGATACTTATGTAAAGATAAGTAAAGAGCATAGAACTTGTGATTTTTCTGGTAATTGGTTAAAAAAATAGTGCTCTATGTCTGATGTTACTGCCATTGAAGAATTTGTAAAAAAATTTAAGGGTTTAAAAACCGAAATTGCCAAGGTTATTATTGGGCAAGATGAGGTTGTAACCCAAATTTTAATATCAATATTTTCTGGCGGACACTCTTTATTAATTGGTGTTCCAGGTTTAGCAAAAACATTAATGGTTAATACTATTGCTCAAGCTTTAGGGTTAGACTTTAAACGTATTCAGTTTACACCAGATTTAATGCCTAGTGATATTTTAGGAAGCGAGATTCTTGATGAAGACCGTCACTTTAAATTTATAAAAGGTCCAATTTTTGCTAATATTATTTTAGCAGATGAGATTAACAGAACACCACCTAAAACGCAAGCTGCCTTATTAGAAGCTATGCAAGAACGAGCTGTAACTGTGGCTGGTCATCATTACAAATTAGATTTACCATATTTTGTTTTAGCAACTCAAAATCCAATTGAGCAAGAAGGAACATACCCTTTACCAGAAGCACAGTTAGACCGTTTTATGTTTGCTATTAATTTGGATTACCCAACTTATCAAGAAGAAGTTGATGTTGTAAAAGCAACCACAAGTGATAATAAACCAAAAGTAAACGCATTATTTTCTGCAAATCAAATAGTAGATTTTCAGCACCTAATTCGTCGTATTCCTGTTGCAGATAATGTTATAGAGTATGCAGTAGCTATGGTTGGGAAAACCAGACCAAATTCTGATGCAGCTGCAGAACTCGTACAAAGCTATTTAGATTGGGGTGCTGGCCCTAGAGCTTCGCAAAATTTAATTTTGGCGGCAAAAACGCATGCTGCTATAAATGGTAAATTTTCTCCAGATATTGAGAATGTGCAAGCGGTTGCTCAAAGCATCTTGCGCCACAGAATTATTAAAAACTACAAAGCAGAAGCAGAAGGTATTTCAGAAGAGCAGATTATAAAGAGTCTATTTTAATGAAATTCAAACAATTTGTTGTTCCTATAGTTATATTTCTTATTGGTTTAGCTGCAACTTATATTGGTGCTCTTCTAAAAATTATTCATTTTGAAATTGGTTTCTTAACAGGCAACATATTGATAACTATTGCAACTTTTTTAAAAGTTATTGCTGTAGTTTACACTATAATTATATTGGTTGTATTTTATTTTAGGGAATAGCTTAAAAATCATCATTAATTATAAGATAGAAACAGAAGCTGTTAATAAAGATTAGGTTAAAAAGAGTTTATATAAATAATAATCACCTTATCCATATCCAAAATTATTAAATTCATCTGTAAATTCATTTTGATTTCGATTTAGTTGATTAAATAATATTTGTCTATTATTAAATAATTAATTAAGATGCGAGTATTTAAAAGCTTTTTGGCTCTCTTTATTCTTTAGACTTATCAATTTAGTATATTTTTAATTATTAAATTATCATTTTGATAAAAAAACAACCTTAATATTCTCAGATATTAAATTATTCGAAAACGTTTTCGTAATTAACTTCATATTTTTTAATATCTCTTGATTTTTGTAGATTTGCTACACTTTTAAAAGAATTAAAAATCTTAAAATAATATATATGGCATTTGACATTGATATGATCAAAGGTGTGTACACCAAAATGGCAGATCGCGTAGACAAAGCACGTGAGATTGTTGGGAAACCATTAACTCTATCTGAAAAGATATTATATTCTCACCTTTGGGATGGTACACCTACAGAGGCATTTACAAGAGGAAAGGACTATGTAGATTTCGCACCAGACAGAATTGCATGTCAAGATGCAACAGCACAAATGGCATTATTGCAATTTATGCAAGCAGGAAAAAGTAAGGTTGCTGTACCAACAACAGTGCATTGTGATCACTTAATCCAAGCTAAAGAAGGCGCTGCAACAGATTTAAAACATGCTAATAATGTAAGTAGTGAGGTTTTTAATTTCTTAGAATCAGTATCTAATAAATATGGTATTGGTTTCTGGAAACCAGGAGCAGGTATTATTCACCAAGTAGTATTAGAAAATTATGCATTCCCAGGTGGGATGATGATTGGTACCGATTCACACACTGTAAATGCAGGTGGTTTAGGTATGGTTGCTATTGGTGTAGGTGGAGCTGATGCGGTAGATGTTATGGCAGGTATGGCTTGGGAGCTTAAATTCCCAAAACTAATAGGTGTGAAGTTAACAGGAAAGCTTTCTGGATGGACTGCACCAAAAGATGTCATTCTTAAAGTAGCAGAAATCCTTACTGTTAAAGGAGGAACAGGTGCTATTGTTGAATATTTCGGACCTGGAGCAACATCAATGTCTTGTACAGGAAAAGGAACCATTTGTAACATGGGAGCAGAAATAGGTGCAACAACATCTACTTTTGGGTATGATGAGTCTATGGAGCGTTACTTACGTGCTACAGATAGAGCAGATGTTGCTGATGCTGCTAATGCAGTAAAACAACACTTAACAGCTGATGCTGAAGTGTATGCTAATCCAGAGCAATATTTCGATCAAGTTATAGAAATTAATTTATCAGAATTAGGACCATTACTAAACGGACCTTTCACTCCAGATTTATCTACAGAAGTAGGTTCTGCAATGACTGAAAAAGCAAAGTCTAACGAGTGGCCTTTAAAAGTAGAGTGGGGTTTAATAGGTTCTTGTACAAACTCATCTTATGAGGATTTATCAAGAGCATCGTCTATTGCTCAACAAGCTTTAGATAAAGGATTAAAAATGAAGGCTGAATTAGGAATCAATCCAGGTTCAGAGCAAGTACGTTTCACAGCAGAGCGTGATGGTATTCTTGGGATTTTCGAAAACCTAGATGCTAAAATATTCACCAATGCATGCGGACCATGTATCGGGCAATGGGCAAGATATTCAGACCCAAAAAATGCACCAAAAAATAGTATTGTACATTCTTTTAACAGAAACTTTGCTAAGCGTGCTGATGGAAATCCAAATACACATGCCTTTGTAGCATCACCAGAATTAACAGCAGCTATTGCAGTTGCTGGTCGTTTAGACTTCAATCCATTAACTGATAAGTTAATTAATGAAGACGGGCAAGAAGTGATGTTCGATGAGCCAACAGGATGGGAATTACCTCCAAAAGGTTTCGCAGTAGATGATAATGGATATTTAGCACCAGAAGCAGATGGAAGTCATGTACAAGTTTCGGTAAAAGATGATTCAGAACGTTTACAATTATTAACACCATTCCAACCCATAGGCGGAGAAATAAATGGAGCAAAATTATTAATTAAAGCTTTCGGTAAATGTACAACCGACCATATTTCTATGGCAGGACCATGGTTACGTTTCAGAGGGCATCTAGATAATATTGCAAACAATACTTTAATTGGAGCAGTAAATGCCTTTGGACAAAAAACCAACTTCGTTAAAAACCAATTAACTGGAGAGTATGGCGGAGTTCCAGATACGGCAAGAGCTTATAAAGCTGCTGGTGTTAAGTCAATTGTAGTTGGAGATCATAACTACGGAGAAGGATCTTCCAGAGAGCATGCTGCAATGCAACCGCGTCATTTAGGAGTTGCTGCGGTAATCGTAAAGTCGTTTGCACGTATCCACGAAACAAACTTGAAGAAACAAGGTATGTTAGGTTTAACCTTTGCTAACGAAAGCGATTACGATTTAATCCAAGAGAACGATACATTTAACTTTATAGATTTAAATGAATTCGCTCCAGGAAAACAATTAACGCTAGAAGCAATTCATGAAGATGGATCAAAAGATCTTATCAAATTGAATCATACTTACAACGATTCGCAAATCGAGTGGTACCAAGAAGGTTCAGCACTTAATTTAATTAAGAAGCAAAACGCTTAAATTTCAAGCACATATATTTTAAAAATCCAGTCTGTAAAGGCTGGATTTTTTAGTTTATAATAATAATGTTTTGGGCGTTACCCTAAAGGGTCGGGCTTTCCGTTACAAGTCCTCGGTCGTGCCTCCCTGTGGGCTTTCCACTGCAATCCCTAACGCAGGTATATACTAGCTTTGTTTTTAAAATAAAAGTCGTTTTTTTTGAAAAAGTTCCTTTAACGTCCACTGTGTATGGCGTAGTGAGGCGCGCCTCACGAGTAGCCATAATTGCGCCTCATTAGCTATACACGCTGATGTGTGTAGTTTCGTGAGGAGTTCTCGTGGAATTGAATAAATATACGATAATTAAGTTGAGGCGTAATTAACAGTGGACGATGGTATGTAATTAGTGGAAAGGTAGCGTTTGCAAAACGCGATTCCACGTGCCGCAGGCAATTACATACCATCGTTGTTGTATATGGAAAGTTGCGAGTTTGTGTGCGAGGATTTTCCGAAGGAAAATCAGAAGCTAGCAAACAAAGCAACTAACATTGGTTTAGGGTAAAACTAGCAATTTTTTATATACGGTGTTGTACACAGTGTTTTTTTTAATATGCCCAACCTTCAATTACACCAACGTTTATCCAATTTTCTTTAATTTTTTGATAAATCACAATTTCTCCTCCATTATTACCATAATTAAAGGCAATTAAAGCATATTCTTTGTTTTCAGAATAAACAGGTCGAGACAACGATAAAGGAAAACTTCTCCATTTATTTTTGTAACTATTGTATTGCCTTATTTGTTTTTTTAATATTTTGATTTCGGATTTTTGAGTCAGATTGAGAGTGTTTTTTATTGTTTTAATATTAAGATATTCAGTGTTTTTAGCTAAATAAATATTATCTAATTCTTCTTCAGACCAATTCTTTAATTTTTGGTTTTCTGCTTTTTTGCACAATTCTTTTACAATTAAAGAGTCGGTCAGGATATTCGATTTATTGGGGTTCGATTTTTGCTCGTTTAATGATTCCATTCTATATTTTAAATCCCATTTCCCATTCTTAATATTGAATTTAAAAGGCTTTTCATAGACAATCTTTGATTTTCCAGTTATAGCTGCTTCTATTAGGCTTTGTGAAGAAATAGAAGTGTAAGAAAATGAAATTAATATGATTAAGAGTAGTCGATTCATATTGTGCACAATGTTTTTACGGATATGCGTCGTTTTAATGACTTATATCCGACGTTAAACGAAGTTATCATTTTTTTCTGACAAAATCAAGTTATAGATTATATTGGCAAGAGCCAATTTTTAAACAAATTACTCCTCATCCAAAACATCAAAATCGTATTTTTGAAAAAATTCCAAAAATGAACTCCAGACAAAATCAGTTAAAAGCTTTTGATAGATTATTAACCATTATGGACGAGTTGAGAGAGCAATGTCCGTGGGATAAAAAGCAAACTATGGAAACCTTACGCCACCTCACTATAGAAGAAACTTACGAACTTGGAGACGCTATTCTAGATAAAGATTTAGAAGAAGTTAAAAAAGAGTTAGGCGATGTGTTATTGCACATTGTGTTTTACGCTAGAATAGGTAGCGAAACCAATCATTTTGATATTGCTGATGTGTGTAATAGCATTTGCGAAAAACTAATAAACAGACACCCACATATTTACAGCGATGTAAAAGTAGAAAACGAAGACGATGTAAAACGCAATTGGGAAAGCCTAAAACTTAAAGAAGGCAAAACCAGTGTTTTAGAAGGCGTTCCAAAAAGTTTACCAGCTTTAGTAAAAGCCAACCGCATTCAAGAAAAAGTGGCTGGCGTTGGTTTTGATTGGGAAGAACCCAATCAAGTTTGGGAAAAAGTGGAGGAGGAGCTCAACGAATTTAAAACCGAAGTACAATCTGGTAACCAAGATAGAATGGAAAGTGAATTTGGAGATGTGATGTTTTCAATGGTAAACTACGCACGTTTTTTAAACATCAATCCAGAAAATGCACTAGAACGTACTAATAAAAAATTCTCAAAGCGTTTCCAATATCTAGAAAGTAAAGCCAAAGCTTTAAACAAACCACTTAAAGATATGACCCTAGCTGAAATGGATGTATTTTGGGAGGAAGCTAAAAAGTTATAGTCTTGTTTGTTATTCCGATAGCGTGAGGTAAGAGTGATGAGAAATCTCAAAAACAATACACATCATCATCAAATTTCTATCTGAATAATAAAAGCCCAAATTATTGGTTTTAAAATATTAAAAATTGGTATTAACCAAAGCGTCTTTAATCTTATTATCCTGTTTTTCGACTTAAAGATTTGCCTTTAACGCTAGTTTTGGAGTATCTTTAGTAAAAAAATAATCGCTATAATATTTCCTGATGTCTATTATAAAGTATAACACAATTATTGTGTTTTTATTATTTGCATGTAATTTATGTTGGTCTCAAAATGTGGCACCAACATTAACGGCTACTGGAAATCAACCATACTGCCCTAACACCCAAATAAATATTGTAACCGATTTTGATATTGTAGATCCGGACGATACAGAAATTGAGGCGCTTTTTATACAAATATCTACAGGATATGTTCAAGGTGAAGATAATTTATCGTTAACAGGAACCCATCCAAACATATTAACATCTTGGGATGCTACTCAAGGAAAATTAACACTCTTTGGTGTTGGATCTGCACTTGTAAGTTATGTAGATTTAATAGCAGCTACTGAATCTGTTGTTTTTCAAAGTTCTAATAACAACCCAATTGACAAAACATTTTCTATAACCATTGGAGATGCTAATTATTTACCATCTACAGATCATTATTACGAATATGTACCATCTATTGGTATTCTTTGGACATCTGCTAAAACAGCTGCAGAAAATAGGACTTATTTTGGTTTACAAGGTTATTTAGCAACCATTACATCAGCTGAAGAAGCTCAATTATCTGGAGAGCAAGCTGCAGGCGCAGGTTGGATTGGTGGAAGTGATGCAGCTACTGAAGGTGTATGGAGATGGGTTACTGGGCCAGAAACGGGTACTATTTTTTGGAATGGTTTATCTAATGGAAGTTCACCTAATTATGCATTCTGGAATACAGGAGAGCCTAATCAATCTGGTGATGAAGATTATGCGCATGTTACTGCCCCTGGTGTTGGAATACCGGGTTCTTGGAACGATTTAACTAATGCTGGAAATTCATCAGGAGCATATCAACCCAAAGGTTATATAGTAGAATATGGAGGCATGCCAGGTGATCCAGTTTTAAATATTTCAGCGAGTTCTAGTATATTCACTACATCTATTGTTAATACTATACCAGCTGCTAGATGTGGTAACGGAACAGTAAATCTTGAGGCAACAGCTTCTCAAGGCGATGTTTTATGGTTTGCGACATCAACTAGTAGTACACCAATTTTTAATGGACCAGTCTTTACAACACCAAGTTTGAGTGCATCAACTACATATTATGCTTTAGCTTCAATAAACGGATGTGTTAATGGCGAACGCATTCCTGTTACTGCTACAATTAATCCAATACCAACTATTAATTCTATAAATGATGATTTAATTTGTGAATCGGGTTCTGGAACGCTAACTGCTACAGCATCAGCAGGAACAATTAACTGGTACAATGCACCTACAGGAGGAATTCCAATAAATGCAGGAACATCCTTTACAACACCAAATCTAAATACGAATACAACTTATTATGTTGATGCTACATTAAATGGTTGTACAACAGCTTCAAGAACAGCAATAACTGTAACTGTGCAACAAACACTAATACCTACTACAACCAATTCTAATCAAATTTTTTGTGATATTGAACAAGCTACTACTTCAAATATAGTTGCAACTGGAAATAATGTTTTATGGTATGATGCAAATTCTGGTGGTACTCCAATAAGCAGTTCAGAATTATTGACAACTGGTATTTATTACGCAAGCCAAACTATAAATGGATGTGAAAGCTTAAATAGATTAGCTGTTAATATTACCATTAACGAAACAGTTGTGCTGCCGTCAACAATACCCAACTTAGATGCATGTGATACCATGTTAGATGGTGATGATTCTAATGGTTTTACAACTTTTGATTTAACTGAAAACGAAATCATTTTGCTAAACGGTAAGTCGGCTTCAGATTTTACATTTAATTATTTTGTTGATTCAGCTTATACCACACCAATTTCAACACCGTCAAATGCTTTTATAAATACCATTGTTAACGGACAACCTGTGTATGTTAGAATAGTAAATAATAATAACACTTTGTGTTTTACTGATACCTCTTTTAATATTGAAGTGAATGCATTACCAATAATTCAAAATACCATTATATTTAAAAACTGTGATGAAGATGGAACACCTGATGGGTTTGTTGATTTTAATTTAGAAGAAACTAATGCTATTATTACAAATAATAACAGTTCTAATCTTTCTTTTTCGTATTACTTATCGTTTAATGAAGCAGATACAGCAACTAATCCTATAGCTTCCATATTTAATAATCAAACAGCAAATACAGTATATTCTCGAATTGAAAATACTGACGGGTGCCATAGAGTCGGAACAATAAATTTAGAGGTTTCAACCACTTCTTTCCCTTCAAACTATTTAGAAGAATTAGAATCCTGTGATAGTGATGATAGTATAGATGGAATATCTACTTTTGATTTAACTCAAGTAACGCCATTATTTATTTCGCAATTTCCAACAGGTCAAAATTTGAGTGTACATTATTTTGAAAACTTAAATGATGCACAGTTAGAGCAAAATGAAATTTTAAATCAAAATAATTATTCCAATACTCAAACTTTTTCGCAAACACTCTACGTTCGTGTTGAAAGTGATGATAATGGAGAATGTTTTGGTATTGGACCGCATTTGGTTTTAATAGTGCACCCAAGACCTGAATTTGAGGTTGATAATTCTGCTATTTATTGTCTAGATAATAATCCAATTACATTAACAACTTTCAACCCTAAGGGTAATTATAGTTATGAATGGAGTGATAGTAACGGAAATATAGTTAGTAACATGTCTTTTGCTGAAGTTGTTTCTGGTGGCTCTTATACTGTTATTGCAACTTCAGATTTTGGCTGTGAATCCTTTCCAGTTACATTTTCTGTTGTTGAATCTGCAATTGCAGAAATAGATATAGATGATGTTACTATTGTAGAGCTTTCAGATAATAATAGTGTTACCATAAATAATGAAGCTAATAATTTAGGTATTGGAGATTATGAGTTTTCACTTAACGATATGAATGGACCTTATCAGAATGCACCTTATTTTGATAACATAGCTGCTGGATCTCATGTTATATATGTGAGAGACAAAAATGGATGTGGTGTAGTATCATTAGAAATCTTCATTTTAGGGTTTCCTAAGTTTTTTACACCAAATAATGATGGAGTGAATGATATATGGAAAATTGAAGGCTTAGGAACTGATTTTACAAATGCTTCAAAAATAAGCGTGTATAATCGTTATGGAAAACTAATTAAACAACTAAATGCAAAAAGTGGCACTTGGGATGGTACTTTTAATGGTCAGCAATTACCAGATTCTGATTATTGGTTTGTTGCAGAATTAGTTAAAAATTCAGGGAATACCTTAACGTACAGAGGGCATTTTAGTTTAGTTAGATAATTTTATAAGTTAAGTTTAATGAAAGATTAATAAAACGTTTTAATCTTTTGAAGTTTTGCATTCCATAATTCCAAAGATTCTCTATGCTTCTTAATATTTGTATGTACTTCTTTTACTAATGGATTATCTTCATCAACATTAGTAAAAAACTGTAAGTTGTTTTCCAATTGATTGATTTGTCCTTTTACTTCATCAATTTTTTTACGAATAAAATTGCGCTCGTTATCAAGATTTCTATTGTCCTCTGGATTATGAAGACTATCCAATTTGTTTTCATACTTAATCATTTCAGCTTCTGTTTTTTCTAGCTTTAATCCATTAAGTAAACTATCTATTGTTTTTTGAAATTTACCATCAATATAGCGTTTGTCGTTAGGAACTCTACCTAAAGCTTGCCATTGTTTGATTTGTTCTTTTATGGTTTCAACACCTTTATCCTTATCTTTTGGAAGTTCTAAATCTTTTAAGCTTTTTAGAAACTCATTCTTTTTGTTATAGGCTTCAACTTGTTCTTCGCTAGCCGTATTTCGCTTTGCGTGTACTCTGTCGAAATAAGCATTACAGGCTGATTTAAAACGTTTCCAAATTTTATCGCTGTCTTTTCTTGGAACATGACCAATTTTTTTCCAATCACTTTGAATTTTTTTCATCAAAGGAGTGATGGTTTCAAAATCATCACTATCCTTATTGTCTTCAGCAACTTTAATTAAATCTAATTTTAATTGTAAATTTTTGTACTGATCTTTTTTAAGATCTTTATAAAAAGAATTCTTTTTTCTGTTAAACGATCTTACAGCATCTTTAAATTTTGCCCAAGTAGCTTCGTTAACTTTTATTGGCACTTTACCAGCATTAAAAAAGGCTTCTCTTAAAGCTTCTACTTCTTTTATTTTCTTTTGTAAGCCACCATGAGACTTGTTTTCTTGAGTCGATATTTCTTCAATCTGAGAAATAATCTCTTGTTTTTTCTCAAGGTTTTTCTCGTAAATTTTATCTATTTCTTTGTAGTAGACTTGACGCTTATCGTTAATTGTTTTTGTAGCTACTTTAAAACGCTCCCAAATATTTTCACGATGCTCTCTTGCTACTGGACCAAGCTCTTCTTTCCACATTTTATGGAGCTCTTGAAGCTCTCTAAAAGCACGCATAGCATCATCATCTTTTGCTAACTCTTCAGCTCGTTCTATGATTAATAATTTCTTTTCTAAATTATGTTTAAAATCTAAGTCGCGTAACTCTCTATTGATATTTAAAAAATCATAGAAACGTTCAACATGATGGTGGTAGCTATTCCATGCATTGTTGTATTTATCTCTTGGAATTGGCCCTGTATTTCTCCAGCGTTCTTGTAATTCTTTAAAGTGTTTATAAGTGGTATTTATATTTTCTTCAACATTAATTAAACCTTTAAGCTCTTCAATAATTTCAAGCTTATCCGTTAGATTTTGTTTTAAGTTTTGTTCTAAGCTTTTGTAATGCTCATTAACTTTTTTGCGATATTCTCTGTAAGCATTTTTGAATCTTTTTTGAACAGGAGAGGAGTAGTAAAAATCTATTTCGTTACCACCGTCATTTATAAAATCCTCTTTCTTTTCATCAATTAAGGATTGAAATTTAGTTTTGAATTCCGAGTTAATATTATCAACATGCTTTTTTATGGCTTGAACTTTTTCTTTTGAAACAAGCTTCTCTAACTCAATCGCGAGCGCTTCTAAAGACATGGTGTCGTATTCTTTCACTTCAATTTTATGTCGGTCTTTGTTGCCCTCATCTTCTGCATCCTCAGCATTAGACTCTTCAATTTCATTAATAACTTCATCGTGTTCTTCAACAGGTTCAGAACTCTCAACAGGTGTGTCAGTGATAGTATTATCTGGTTCAGTAGATTCATCAGGAGTTTCAGCTTCATCAGTTGATGTAGTTTCAACACTTTGATTTTCGTTTAATTCTATGGAATTCTCTTTGGAACTGTTTTCTGCAGTTTCTTCTACTTCTTGAGATTTGTTAATATCAGACATTTTAAAAATGTTAAGGTTCGTCAAAATTACTTTCGACATTAAAGATACTAACAAGTATAGTAATTACAAAGTACTATAAGGTTTTAATTGCCATGATAAAGTTTTATTTAATATTCCAGATAGACCATGCTTTTTCTGCTTGAAACTCAAGCATTCCTAATCCGTTTATTATTGTAGCTTGATTTTCCTTTCCGTGTTTTAAGAATTTTGTTTCTTCTGGGTTGTATATTAAGTCGAAAAGAATATGTTTTTTACTTATACCTACATAAGGAATGTTAGGGCATTCTTCAATATCAGGAAAAGTACCAAGAGGTGTGCAATTGATGATAATTTGATGATTCGCAACATCAGTTTCAGTTAGCGTATTATATGAAAATCCAATACCTTCAGAAAGTGTTCTAGATACGTATTGATAAGTTATTCCCATTTCTTTTAAAGTATATGCAATAGCTTTACTTGCACCACCTGTTCCTAAAATTAATGCTTTTTTATGATGCGGTTTTATAAATGGTTTTAATGTTTTTTTAAATCCATAACAGTCTGTATTATAGCCTACTAAATTGCCTTTTTTTGTTATTTTAATCGTGTTAACAGCACCAATAGCTTTGGCTTTTTTATTGATTTTATCTAGATAAGGAATAACTTGCTCTTTATATGGAATGGTTACGTTTAGTCCTTTTAAGCCTTTCGTGTTTTTTATTATTGAAGGGAATAATTCTATATTTTCAATATCAAAATTATCGTAGGTTGTATGGTTTATATTTTCAGTTTCAAACTTTTCTTTAAAATAAGCTCTTGAAAATGAATAAGATATGTTTTTCCCTAGAAGACCTAGTTTATTCATGTAATTTTTCTTGTTTTTTTTCCGTACCATTCTAGTGCCAAAACTATCAAAATTCCCAATAAAATAAAACCAATTGCATAATAGGTTTCAGTATTTAAATCAGGTTTGTAACGTTGATAATTTTCTATAATTTTTTGGCCTGTAGAATCAAGAAGATAACTTCCATCTTCATTTATTTTATAAATTGTTTTTTTCCAAGGCCATACAACTCCTAAAGATCCTATTATAAATCCAATAATTGCCGATAGAGTAATACTTTTATAATGCTTTAAAATATAACTTAGGGCATGAGAGAATGTTACTAAACCAGTAACTGAACCTAATGTAAATACTACAAGAACTTTTAACATTCTCATACGTTCATTATTTTCAATAAAACTAAAATTGCCAATTAAGATATCTGAAAATGTATCGTACAAAGCATTTACAGAATCAACTAAAAGAAGCACGTAATTTCCGAGAAGAATAAGAATAAACGAACCAGAAAAACCTGGAAGTGTCATACCCGAAACACTAATGATACCACAGAAAAATACAAACCAAAGGTTATCGTTTTCTTTTGCAGGATTTAAAAAACTAATACCAACACCTAACACGATACCAATGGCTAAAGAAATATATGTTTTGTAATTCCAATCTTTAAAATCCTTATTGATGTAATAGATTGAGCCAATAATCATTCCGAAGAATACACTCCAAACAAATAGTTCGTAATGTTTTATAAGATAGTCTAAAACTTTAGAAACACTAAAATAGCTCACTATCATTCCAAAGAAAAGCAAGCTTAAAAACCTTCCATTTATATACCTATAAAAACTTTTAAACCGCCCATTAAAAAGTAATTTAAATGCAGTTCTATTCACTTTCCTTAGCGAATAAATAAATTCTTCATAAAAACCTGCAACAAATGCAACCACACCACCAGAAACACCGGGTACTTTGTTAGCTGCACCCATACCCAATCCTTTTAAGATTAGAAAAAGTTTATCAGTAAAAGTTCTGGTGCTTTCCATTTTTATTTTTTAGAGCCAAGTCTTTCTAGAATAAAAATAGTTAAAAAACCTAAGAGCATTAAAATTATAGCGTAAAGTAGTTGGCTCTCTCCAGCAAAGTTAAGCGGTGAGATGCTTTCTTGTAATAATGGTGATTTTATACCTTTGGAATTTGTATGCCATGTTAGAGTGTTTTTCCAAGGCCATACTTTATTTAAAGACCCAAAAATAAATCCTGTTAATAAAGCCAACGTTACATTATGATAATGCTTAAATAGCCATTTTAAAACATGACTAAAACTGAGCAAACCAACTAGAGCGCCAGTTACAAAAATGATTATTTTTTTTATGTCAATATCATGTATAGCATCACTAAGCGTTTTGTATGCCCCAAGAATAATTAGAATAAAAGATCCTGATATTCCTGGTAGTATCATGGCACAAATAGCTATTGCTCCAGCTAAAAATAAAAACCAAGGATTATCATTAGTTCCAAGAGAAGGTAGTTTGCTAATATAGAACGCAATGCCAGTTCCTATAATTAAAGCGATTATAGTAACGAGATTCCATTTTGTAATTTGCTTACCTACAAAATAGATACTAGCTACGATAAGGCCAAAAAAGAATGACCAAATTAGAATAGGGTGATGCTCAAGCAAATATTTTGCAAGCCTCATAAAAGATACAAAACTGATAACAATTCCAGATAAAAGGGCTAATAAGAAGTTGCCATTTGCTTGTTGCCAAAAAGCTTTAAAACCTTTGCTAAACAAGGTCTTGAAAAGCGAACCATTTATATTACTTATAGTGGTAATTAATTCTTCATAAATACCAGAAATAAAAGCTATGGTTCCTCCTGAAACACCAGGTACAGCATCAGCAGCCCCCATAGCTAATCCTTTAAAAGAAATAATTAAATAATCTCTTAGACTTCTTTGCATATCAAAATATTATGTGAAAGTCAAAGGTATTCATTTGACTACTAAAAAAAAATTAATCTAAGAAGAAGAAACGATTACCTGTTAATTTCTTTAAGTATATTTTTAACTAACAACTCTTGTGAAACTTTAGGAAAAAGCTCTTCAATTATAAAAGCATAATCTTCGTTATGCTTTAAGCCGTTTTTTAAATGAAAGGTAGCTTTATCAGTTTCTTTTAAAGTAAAAAATAACCCTGCTAAACGATATTCTAATTCAGCATTTTCTGGATAAAATTCTAAAGCTTGATCAAAGTTAGATACAGCTGCTTCAGGTTCTCCTAACTTTATTAATAAATCGCCACGAGACAACCAGGTGTTTAATTCATAATTACCTAACTCTAAAGTTTTTTTATACCCTCGCTCAGCTTCTTCATAAAACTTTAGTCGTTGATTAATTTGGGCGTATAATTTCCAATATGAAACATTTTCAGAATCAATATTTATAGCTTTGTTTATAAAGAAAAGTGCTTTTTGATAGTCTCCTTTTTTGTTATAGAACTTTGTGATAGCAATCCAGCCTTTATCTAGTAGTGGATCTTCATGAACCGTTCTGTCATAATATTGAAGCGCTAAATCTTGGTTATCAAGTTTTTCATGGCAGCTACCAATACGTAGTAAAGCAAAAGAGGTAGGTTCGTCTAAAGTTAATGTAATGGTGTAATTTTCTATAGCATCTTCATATCGTTTAAGCTGCTCAAGCACTTTTCCTCTTTCAAGATATGCACCAACAAAAGTATCATCAGATATTATTGCAAAGTCATACGATGTTAGTGCTTTATTGTAATCTTTTAAAGTAAAATATTGTTTTCCTAGTTGATGCCATGCTACTTCGCAATAAGGATTCTTATCTAAGAATACATTTAAATAAGAAATGGCTTCTTCATTTTGATTTAAAAATTCGAAACAATAAATGATATTATAGAGTGCTGAATAGTCGTTTATATCAGATTCTAAACATTTCATGAAATATGTTTTAGCATCTTCGTACTTATCAAGAAATAAATATTCCATACCAATTAAAGAATATAAATCAACTATATCAGTTGTTAGTTCCAATGCTTGCTTGAGTACCTCTATAGCTTGTTCATGATTATCTTTTTTTGAAAAAATATTAGCTTTTTGAATATATATTTCTTCATTACTAGAATCAATATTATGAAGTGTATCCAATAGTTTATCAGCTTCAGAAAGTTTATCTTCAAAGACATAAATCTCTACTTTGAAAAGTCTTAAGTTGATAGATGTTGGGTGTTGATCTAAACCTAATTTAATCGCTTTTTTAGCTAAGGCTATTTTACCTTGATTAAGGTAATAGTGAATGATGTTTTCAAATTCTTCAGAATCAAAGAACAAAACATGATTTGTTTTTAACATCGATTCAAACTTGGTAAGAGGCAAATTGTTGTTGTCATTATGACCAAACTCCATAAGCACATTTGTAAGTTTTCTACTCGAATAAATTTAAGCTTCTATTTGCTTTTGTGTTGGAGATTAAACAAATGTTTTTAACAAAGTAATCAACATTTGTGGCTTTTAAGAAGGATTTGATTGCTTCTATTTTGATTATCAGTATTTTGAGTAGAGTTTAGTGAGGTTGTATTGTATCTAAAATTCTCAAAATTATTTCACAACCTTTAGTTATTTCCTCTTTTGATATGGTTAGGGGAGGTGTTATTCTAACTGCTTTAGGTTCAAAAAGAAGCCAAAAAAGTATTAAACCTTCCTCTTGAGATTTTAAAATTAGAGTATTTGTAATTTCTGCAGAAGGCATTATGAGTGCTAACATTAGTCCTTTTCCTCTTATTTCCTTGATTAAAGAGTGCTTTAGTAATTTTCTGAGCAGTTGCTCTTTTTCAAGAGCATCTTTCATTAAATTACTTTTAGTAATTTCTTGTAGTGTAGCTAAGGCAGATGCTGCAATAACGGGATGCCCTCCAAAAGTTGTAATGTGTCCTAATTTAGGGTTGTCTTGTAATAAATCCATTAATTTGCTAGAAGCTGTAAAGGCTCCAATAGGCATACCACCACCTAATCCTTTCCCTGTAACTAGAATATCAGGAATACAGTTATAATTTTCAAAACCAAAAAGCGTTCCTGTTCTTCCTATACCTGGTTGGATTTCATCTAAAATTAATAAAGCATCAACTTCGTTACAACGCTTTTGTACTTTTTGTAGGTAATTATTTGAAGGAACGATAAACCCAGCACCACCTTGAATGGTTTCTAAAATAATACAAGCTGTTTTGCTAGTTATTTGGTTTAAATGGGCTTCATTGTTAAACTCAATAAATTTCACATTAGGTAAAAGTGGCCTGAAAGCTTGTTTGCGCTCTTCATACCCCATAACACTCATTGCTCCCATGGTGTTACCATGATATGCTTTGTTTGCAGCTATAATTTCACTTCTTCCTGTTACTCTTTTTGCTAATTTTAACGCACCTTCAATAGCTTCGGTTCCAGAATTTGTTAGATATGTTTTCTCTAAAGACTTTGGCAAATGTTTTGCTAGCAGCTTTGTGAGTTCTACAGCTGGTTTTTGGATGTATTCTCCATAAACCATAACATGCATATACTTATCTAATTGTTCTTTTATTGCATTAACTACTTTAGGATGATTGTGTCCTAAAGGACAAGCTGAAACACCAGCTACAAAATCTAAATACGCTTTTTTGTTAGTATCATAAATATATGAACCTTTAGCGTGTGAGATTTCCATAGCCAAAGGATGTGGCGTAGTTTGAGCTTGGTATTTTAGAAAATCAGCTTCCATTATAACTATTCCTCTATAACTGGTTTTGGTTTAGGAAGTTTACTTTGGTCGTGTGGACTAATTATTTTATTTTTTAGCAACCCTTTTCCTTTGTTATTAGAAGTTGTTTTTGGCAGATTTCTTGAAGCTTTAGATGGCAAATTCTTATTAGAATTGCTATCAGCTTTTTTTATTCTATCCAGCATATCTTTATCTACAAAATCCCCTTGAGGCACATAATCATCCAAACCTTTTATTTTTTTAAGCTCCAAAGGTGGGTCATCTTTAAATAAGTCTTCAACACTCCTTGGGCGTTCTTCTTCTCTCCAATCAAAACCTTTTAATATTCTTTCCTTTTCGGGAAATTGAGATTCAGGGTATAAATTTCCATCTACTTGATTAAAGCGTGTATATTCATCAATATCACCATTTTCGAATAAAATAGTAATACTTCCAGATTTAGACTTGTCTATTCCTATAAGTTCTTGTTTATCATTTCTAGCATAAAAAATGGATTGCGCATTTTTAGTAACATCAACTTGTCTCATTTGATTTTCATCATTAAAAAGACCAACCAAGCGTTTTCCAGAAATTTGATTGTATCCATCTTTACTTATAGTATCTCTACTTATAATAAAAGCATTTTCAAAAACAAGAAGTGAATCTATTTTTTCTGTTTCATTATTTGAAAGAAGATGGATAGTGTCTCCGGTCATTTGACTTTCTAAATTCCAAAGTATAGGTTTGCGTTTAACTGAGAATTTATCACCAGAAGTTAAAGTTGGAATATTTAATAATTTTGTAACTCCAGTTTTTTGATCTGAATGTATAGAATCAGATTTTCCGCTTAAATCTGTTTTAAAAATTTTAGCATTATAATATGCTCTAATGATTCTATTTTCTGGTTTGCCAGTAACCATAATTTTATCTGCGTGAATATATACGGAATCTTGCTCTTGCACTGTAATTGCTAAAGCACGTTTTGTGATGAATAAGGAATCTTTTTCTTCACCTTTAAAAACTTCAGCATAATGGCCTTTTACAATACTATTGTTAATGGTATCTGTAACTTTAATATTGTTAGTTGCAGAAGCAAAACTTGTATTATTATCAAAATATAAACTATCGCCCTCTATAATTCTATTATCATAGTCAATTCTAGCTTTTTTAATGGCATAACCTACTTTGTTCTGGGTATCGTAAAATCCCTTTTCACAATACGTTTTGCTAGTTTCTGTGGTTATTGTTGAAGGTCCAAAAAGGTAAGCAAATCCAGTATCTGAATAAAAATCAAAATAATCAGAATTGATGGTGGATTCTTCATTTACTAAAACCACATCTTCAACAAATTGATATTTTTTTTGATTCATGTAATATCTTCCTATTCTACTCGTAATAGTTCCTGAAGAATCTTTTACTACGGTACCTCCGCTTTTGTAAAAAGCTTGCTCTTTAGCTCTATCAAAATATAACGTATCAGAAGAAATTGTAGAATTAGGGTCTTTTAAAATAACATCTCCACTTGCAAAAGCAAATTCTGTAATACCACTATATTCAATATATTTTGAAGTCATATTGATTGTGTCGCCTTGTTTAAGGATAACATTTCCGTAAGCTTCAATAAAATTTTCTTTACTGTAATGAATTGCTTTGTCACACCATAAATTACTACCAGAATGTTCAATATGAACTTGTTCTGCATCATCTCGAGTTAAAATTTTTGCTCCAGGATAATTTTCTTCATCAATGGTTAATTTACCAGCATACTTAATTTGAATTTTCTTGCCAGATTGTGCTTGTAAAGAAATTGTCGATGCAAATCCAACTAACAGAATAAATAGTATAGTTTGTATTTTATTCAAAATGAAAAATGTTTGTCGCAAAAATAACGATTAATATCATGTTTAAGTATTTTGAAACAAAAAACGCTCCAAAATGTTTTGGAGCGTTTTTATATTTAGAAATTTTGAAAATATTATTTCCTAAAAATAGTCTGTTTTCTATCAGGACCAACAGAAACAATTGTAATAGGAATTTCAAGTTCTTTCTCTAAAAACGCTATATAATCGTTTAATGCTTTTGGCATTTGCGATGCTTCAGACATTTCTGTTAAATCCTCATTCCAACCGCTAAAGTCTGTATAAATAGGCTCTACATTTTCTGGCTCTATATTATATGGTAAGTGTTCAATTACATCACCTTTATATTTATATGCTGTACAAACTTTAAGCGTTTTAAAACCAGAAAGGACATCGCCTTTCATCATCATAAGTTGAGTAACACCATTTACTTGACATGCATATTTTAATGCTACTAAATCTAGCCAACCGCAACGTCTTGGTCTACCAGTAGTTGCACCAAACTCATTACCAACTTTAGCCATAGTTGCTCCATCTTCATCAAATAGCTCAGTAGGGAAGGGACCAGAGCCCACTCGCGTCGTATACGCTTTGAAAATTCCAAATACTTCACCAATTTTATTTGGTGCAACACCTAGACCAGTACAAGCACCTGCTGCTGTTGTGTTACTTGAAGTTACAAAAGGATAAGTACCAAAGTCTATATCTAATAAAGATCCTTGAGCACCTTCAGCTAAAATACTTTGTCCAGATTTTTGTGCTTGGTATATATATTCCTCAGAATCAATGAATTTTAAGGATTTTAGAATATTTACAGCTTTAAAAAACTCTTCTTCTAGTTCTTTTAAATCATATTCAATTTCAACATTATAATAAGCAATCATAGACTCATGCTTATCTGCTAAAGCTCTATAACGCTCTTTCCAATCACTTAGTTCTAAATCTCCAACACGGATACCATTTCTGCCCGTTTTATCCATATAAGTTGGACCAATACCTTTTAGGGTAGAACCAATTTTAGCTTTTCCTTTTGAAGCTTCACTAGCAGCATCTAGTAAACGATGAGTTGGTAAAATGATATGTGCTTTTCTAGAAATTAATAAAGATTTTCTGTAATCAACATCTTGTTCTTCTAATTTGTCTAGTTCTCCTTTAAAAATTACAGGATCTATAACTACACCATTTCCAACTAGGTTAGTAGCTTCATCATGAAATATTCCTGAAGGAATGGTATGAAGCACATGTTTTCTTCCGTTAAAAACTAAAGTATGTCCTGCATTTGGTCCTCCTTGAAAACGTGCAATAATATTGTAGTTTGAGGTAAGTACGTCAACAATTTTTCCTTTGCCTTCGTCACCCCATTGTAGTCCTAGTAGTAAATCTACTGCCATTGTAAAAATTAGTTATTGGTTGTTGATTTTCTATTTCCGTAGAAATAAAGCGAGTGGTTATTAATTTCGATATCGAAAACTTCTTCGATAGTTTTTTTTATAGATTGAATTCTTGGATCGCAAAATTCGATAACTTCACCAGTATCTGTTAGAATAACATGATCATGTTGTCTATCGAAATACGATTTTTCATAATGCGCTTGATTTTGACCAAATTGGTGTTTCCTAACCAAGCCACATTCTAAAAGTAATTCTATGGTATTGTATAAAGTAGCACGAGAAACACGATACTTTTTATTTTTCATATTAAGATATAAAGACTCTATATCAAAATGCTCATTGTTATTATAGATTTCTTGAAGTATAGCATAACGTTCGGGAGTTTTTCGGTGCCCGTTAGTTTCTAAAAAGCTAGTAAATACGCTTTTAACTATCTCTTGATTTTTCGAATCTGCCTTTTCGTCCATAATTTTCGTCGCAAATTTACACTTTTTTATACTCTTCTTACCTTATCTATACCATTAATTTTTTTAAGTTTTTCTAAAAGCTTTCTTATAATAGTATTATTTTTAACAAGTACATTAATTTTTCCAGAAAAAAGACCATCATTACTTTCAAAACTAATACTTTTCATATCCACATGCATATTTTCTGAAACTATACTTGTAATATCATTTACGAGACCAATATGATCAATTCCGGTTAACTCAATTTTTACTAAAAACTCCTGTTGCGTTGAATCAATCCATTTTGCAGGCATGATTCTGTAGGCATAATTAGATTGCAGACTAACAGCGTTTGGGCAATTTTTCTTATGCACTTTAATACCTTCATTTACAGTTAAAAACCCAAAAACACTATCTCCTGGTATTGGATTACAACAATTTGATAGTTTGTAATCTAGTTTTTCTTCTTCTTTACCAAAAACAAGAGAATCATATTTTACAGTAACTTCTTGTTTTTCTATTTCTTCCTTACTAACTGTTTGCTTTCTAGAAATTTTACTTTTAATAAAACTCATTAAAGCATTGCTTCTAGAAGAGGCATAGCTTTTTAGCATGGTATTATCAATAGTACCAATTCCAATTCTGTAAAAAAGATCTAAACTTGTTTTAAGCTTGAAATAGTTAACCATTTCATTAATGGAGCTTTCATCAAGTGTAATTTTAAGTTGTTTTAATTTACGACGAAGAATTTCTTTACCATCTTCACCTATTTGTTTTTTATTTTCTTTTAACGCAGATTTTATTTTACTTCTTGCACGCGCAGTTGTAGTATAATCTAACCAGTTTGGATTTGGTTTTATATTCTGTCCTGTTAAAATATCAACTTGATCTCCACTATTTAATTCATGGCTCAAAGGTTCAAGTTTTCCATTAACTTTTGCTCCTCGAGTTTTCATTCCAACTTCTGTATGAATACTAAATGCAAAATCAAGGGCAGTTGCACCTTTTGGAAGCGATTTTAAATCACCAGCCGGTGTGAAAACAAAAATTTCTTTGGAATATAAGTTTAGCTTAAATTGTTCAACAAAATCAACAGCATTCATGTCTGGATTTTCTAGCGCTTCTTGTAATCTGTTTATCCAACTTTCTAAATTATCTTCCTTGTCGCTCCCTTGTTTGTATTTGTAATGTGCTGCATAACCTTTTTCTGCAATTTCATGCATGCGCTCACTTCGAATTTGAACTTCAACCCATCTTCCTCTTGGTCCCATTACAGTAATATGTAAAGCTTCGTATCCTGTTGATTTTGGAGAGGAAATCCAGTCTCGTAGACGAATTGGGTTTGGTCTAAAATGGTCCGTTACAATAGAATAAATTTTCCAAGCAATAAATTTTTCATTTTGAGGGTCAGAATCACATTTGTAAATAATTCTTATGGCAAATTTGTCATAAACTTCATCAAAGGAAACACCTTGAGCAATCATTTTTTTTCTGATAGAAAAAATAGATTTTGGTCTTCCTTTTATTTGGTAACGAAGATTCTCTTTTTCTAAAGAGTTTTCTATAACGCCACTAAATTGAGCAATATATTTGTCCTGTTCTTCTTTGCTTTCTTTTATTTTCCCAAGAATATCATTGTAAACATCAGGTTCAGTATATTTTAAGCCTAAATCTTCAAGTTCAGTTTTTATGTTATATAGTCCTATTCTATGTGCTAAAGGTGCATATATATAAAGTGTTTCAGATGCTATTTTTACTTGCTTATCAGGACGCATAGAGTCCATAGTTTGCATGTTATGTAACCTATCAGCAATTTTTATAATAATAACCCTAACATCATCATTAAGTGTTAAGAGCATTTTACGGAAGTTCTCTGCTTGCAAAGACACATCCATATCTTTTTCTTTACTTAAAGAAGAAATTTTTGTGAGCCCATCAACAATAGTAGCTATGGTTTTACCAAACTTTTTTTCTATGTCTTTTATTTCGTAATCGGGACTATCTTCAACTACATCATGAAGAAGTGCAGAAGCGATTGAGGTGGCATCTAAACCAATTTCTTGAGCTACAATTTTAGCCACAGCTAATGGATGAAAAATATAGGCTTCACCAGATTTTCTCCTTTGGTCTTTATGCCCATCTAAAGCAATCTCAAAAGCGCTTCTTATAAGTTTTTTATCTTCTTTAGAAAGTGTGGTATAACTTACTTTAAGTAACTCTTTGTAGGCTTTAGCAATAGCTGCATTTTCTTTTTCTATAGCTTCCTCAATCATAGATTAAAAGTAACATAAAGAATGTTAACAGCCAACATGAAATTTAATTTTTTATTGCTAAATTTTTGGCTCCAGAGAATTTAGAAATTCAACAAGTTTTTTGATGGCTTTTCCTCTGTGTCCTATTTCATTTTTCAAACTTAAACTCATTTCTGCAAAAGTCATATTAAAAGTATCTGGTTTAAAAATGGGGTCGTAGCCAAAACCTTTTTGTCCATGTTTTATTTCTGTGATTTTTCCTTTACAAATACCAGTGAATGATTGCAGATTATTGTTTAAATGAAGCGCAATAACTGTTTTGAATTGCGCATTTCTATTTTTTTTATCAGATAAATCACTTAAAAGTTTATTCATATTATCGTTTGAATCTCTTTGATTTCCAGCATATCTTGCTGAATAAACACCTGGTGCACCATTTAACTCATCAACCTCTAAGCCAGTATCATCAGCAAAACAATCAAAGCCATAATGGACTTTTACATACTCAGCTTTTTGAATAGCATTACCTTCAATTGTGTTTTGTGTTTCAGGAATATCTTCAAAACAACCAATATCTTTTAAACTTAAAAGTTTAATGTTTGATGGTATTAATGTTTGAACTTCTTTGAGTTTATTTAGGTTGTTAGTGGCGAAAACGAGTTGCATGTATCATAAAATTTATACTTTCAAAAATACTATTTAATTAAAAAACATATAGAGTATTATAAGATGAAAAATTTATCATCTTTTTATGATTTTTGTTAGATTAAATTAATCAAAAAATCTGTATCTTAGAATTGAATTTAAACATTAAAAACGAGAATGATTATGACAGTAAATATTCAGTATGTAGGAGTAGATGTAAGTGAAACACTTTCAGTTTTCACAAAAGAAAAATTAGAAAAATTATTTAATAAATATGAATTTTTGATAAGTGCTTCTGTACACTTTAAGCAAGATGAAAAAGATCATAATAAAGGTAAAATTTGTAATATAGAATTAAGTTTACCTGGACCTCGAATTTTTGCAACCTCAAATGAACATAATTTTGAAGTATCAGTTAGAGAAACGATAAGTGATTTAGATAGACAAATAAAAAAGCGCAAGCAAGTTTATAAAACACATTAACGATGATGATAGGGCTCGTTCCTTAAAATAGTGAAGCCTCTATATAATTGCTCAATAAAAAATAAGCGAATCATTTGATGGGAAAATGTCATTTTTGATAATGATAATTTCCCATTTGCTTTTTTATAAACATCTTCAGAAAAGCCATATGGTCCACCAATTACAAAAACCAATTGCTTTATACCAGAATTCATATGTTTTTGTAAATAGCTTGAAAATGCTATTGAATCAAACTGTTTTCCACCTTCATCAAGTAGTATTATTGTATCGCTAGAATTAACTTTACTTAAAATAAGATCGCCCTCTTTCTTTTTTTGCTGTACTTTACTTAATTTTTTTGAGTTTTTTATATCTGGAATAATATCTAAAGAGAATTTTATATAGAAACCTAAACGTTTCATATAATCATCAATTAACAACATAAGTTGTTTATTATCAGTCTTACCAATTGCAATAAGTTTTATATTCATAAAAGCAAAATTACTATTCTGTATTTATGAATAATGCATTTAAATAAAGAAAAATTAAAAAATTCGTAAATGTAAAATTTAATTTAGTGAATCTATTTCTTATTTTTGTTCGGATTAACTAACAATATATTATGATTACACAAGAGCAGTTTGACACAGAAGTGAAGATGATTATTGAAAACGCTATAAGAGAAGATGTAGGAGATGGCGATCATAGTTCATTAGCTTGTATTCCAGCAAATGCAAGAGGTAAGGCTAAACTTTTAGTTAAGGATAAAGGTGTTATTGGCGGTGTGAATTTTGCTAAAAAAGTATTTGCATATGTTGATAAGAGTTTAAAATTAGATGTACGAATTCAAGATGGCTCTGAAGTCACTTTTGGAGATATAGTGATGTATGTTGAAGGACCTTCTCAATCTATTTTAAAGGCAGAACGTACAGTATTAAACGCTATGCAACGTATGAGTGCTATTGCAACAAAAACCAGAACGTTTGTTAATTTAATTGACGGTACAAAAACTAGAATTTTAGATACTAGAAAAACAACTCCAGGAATTCGTGTTTTAGAAAAATGGGCAGTTAAAATAGGTGGAGGTGAAAATCATAGATTCGCATTATATGATATGATTATGCTTAAAGATAATCATATTGATTTCGCTGGAGGTATTACAAAAGCTATTGAAACATCAAAGCAATATTTGAATGAAACTGGTAAAAACTTACAAATTATGGTTGAAGCTAGAGATTTATTTGAAGTTCAAGAAATATTAAATAACGATGGTGTTTACAGAATCTTGTTGGATAATTTTGATTACGAAGACACCAGAAAAGCGGTTAAGTTAATTGGTGATAAATGCTTAACAGAATCTTCAGGTAATATAAACGAAACCACTATTAGGCATTATGCAGAATGTGGTGTGAATTACATTTCTTGTGGCGCCTTAACGCATTCAGTTCATAACATGGATTTAAGTTTAAAAGCTGTAAAGTAATTTTATTCCATCTTAATACTTTTTATATTTAATAGACCATCTTTATTTTAATAACTTTGCTAATAGTTAAAACGCAAATTATTAATGCCAAAATCCTTTGAAGAAAAGCTTGATAAAATTCCAGTGATAAATATATTGGTGCGATTTTTTAAGCAATTAAAATTACCAGGCTTAGAAGGATTATCATTTTATGATTTAATTGAACTTTATATTACAGGTATAGTTAAAGGTGCATTAACAACAAGAGCAAGTGCTATTGCTTTTAGTTTTTTTACAGCAATTTTTCCGTTTTTATTATTTGTTTTAATCATTATTCCTTACGTACCTATTGATGATTTTAAAATTGAATTTTTGCAGTTCTTGGAATCTTTTTTACCACCAAGTACATCTGATTTTTTCTTTCAAAACATTTTTGAAAATATAGACCAGTCAGAACGTGGTGGGTTGTTGTCATCTGTTTTTATATTATCAATACTGCTAATGGCAAATGGAGTAAACGCTGTGTTTTCTGGTTTTGAAAATTCTTATCATGAACAATTAACAAGGAATGTTTTTAAACAATACATGTATGCTTTAAGTATAGCATTAATATTGGCTTTCTTACTTATTATTACTATTATAGTATTAGGGTACATTCAAATATATGTTGTTCAAGAATTACTTAATGCTCTTGAAAACAGAGGTTATGAAGTTGATTCAAGTGGTGTGTTTTGGACCAACGTTGTAAAGTATTTGTTTTTTGTAGTTATGGTATATATAGCCACAGCAACTTTATATTACTTTGGGACAAGAGAGGGTAAGGCATCTAAGTTCTTTTCCATTGGTGCTATTTTTACCACGTTGTTAATTATGTTAACATCGTATTTGTTTGGTATTTATATTGAGAACTTTGGTCAATATAACAAGCTTTATGGTTCCATTGGAGCTTTATTAATTTTGTTGTTTTACTTATGGCTTAATGCTAATATTTTGTTATTAGGTTACGAACTTAATGCATCACTTCAGTTTTTACGAAAGTATCCAAAAAAGGAAGAATAATTTTAAAATATTACTTTTAGCTTATGTCTTTCTTTATTGATGTTATTATTCCAATCCCTCTCCAAAAATTATTTACGTATAGGATTACAACTTCTGAAGCTGATTTTATAAAACCTGGGGTACGTGTTGCAGTGCCATTTGGAAAATCTAAAATTTATACGGGAATTGTATATAATGTTCATAGCAATGGGCCTACTGCTTATGAAGCTAAAGATATTCAACAGATATTAGATGAAACTCCCATTGTAAACAAAACGCAATTGAAACTTTGGGAATGGATTTCAAGTTACTATATGTGTACGTTAGGTGATGTTATGCGAGCAGCATTACCAAGTGCTTTTATTTTAGAAAGCGAAACAGTAATTACTAAAAACATAGTTGAGAATTTTGATGAATCTATTTTAAAAGATGATGAGTTTCTAGTTTTTGAAGCTTTACACCATCAATCAACTCTTAAAATTCATGATATTTCTAACATTTTGGATAAAAAAAATGTGCTTCCTGTAATTAAAAGATTAATTGAAAAAGAAGCCATTTCTGTTGAGGAAGAAGTTTATGAAAAGTATAAGCCTAAATTGGTACGCTATGTTAAATTACATTCCAATTTTACTTCAGATAAAGCACTTCACAATTTGTTAGACGAATTAAGTAGAGCGCCAAAGCAGCGAGATGTTGTGATGACGTTGTTTTCAATTTCCGCTAAAACAAAGAAACCAGTAAAAGTAAAAGATTTATCAGAAGAAAGTGATGTCTCTACATCCATAATAAAAGCTTTAGTTGATAAAGGTGTTTTAGAAGAATATCATATTCAAACGGATAGAGTTGAATATTCCGGTGAAGATACTGAAGCATCAAAACGACTTAATGAGTATCAAAAAACAGCTTTAAGTGAAATAAAAGCATCTTTTGAAAAGCACCAAGTTACTTTACTACACGGTGTAACGTCCTCAGGTAAAACTGAAGTGTATGTTAAGTTAATTGAAGATGTATTAAATGAAGGGAAACAGGTATTGTATTTACTTCCAGAAATAGCATTAACTACTCAATTAATTACAAGGCTTCAAAATTATTTTGGAGAACAAGTGGCTGTTTTTCATTCAAAATATTCAGTTCATGAGCGCGTTGAGGTCTGGAACAACGTTTTACATAATTCCGCGAAAGCGAAAATAATGTTAGGCGCGCGCTCATCTATATTTTTACCTTTTAATAATTTAGGGTTAATAATTGTTGATGAAGAGCACGAACAGTCTTTCAAGCAGTTTGATCCTGCTCCACGTTATCATGCCCGAGATACTGCAGTTGTTTTAGCTCATATGCATCATGCAAAAACGCTTTTAGGATCTGCTACACCCAGTTTGGAAAGTTATTTTAATGCGAAACAAAATAAGTATGGCTTTGTTGAAATTACAAAGCGATATAATGATGTGTTGATGCCAGATGTAGAGTTGGTGGATATTAAGGATAAGCTGAAGAAGAAACGCATGAAAGGGCATTTTAGCGATAGACTTATTGAAGAAATGACTGAAACATTACAAGATGGCAATCAAATTATTCTGTTTCAAAACCGACGTGGATTTTCGCCAATTGTAGAGTGTAAAACCTGTGGACATTCTCCACAGTGTCCGAATTGTGATGTAAGTTTAACGTATCATCAATACCGTAATCAATTGCGTTGTCATTATTGTGGATATAATGCTGCTATGATGCAAGATTGTGAAGCTTGTGGAAGTCAAGATTTAGACAACAAGGGTTTTGGTACAGAGCAAATAGAAGAGGAAGTAAAATTGTTGTTTCCTGAGCATAAAGTAGCTCGTATGGATTTGGATACCACAAGAGGTAAATATGGCTACGAAAAAATAATTACTGCATTAGAACAACAAGAGATTGATATTTTGGTTGGTACACAAATGCTAACCAAAGGCTTGGATTTTAGGAATGTAAAGTTAGTTGGTATTATGAATGCTGATAACATGCTAAATTTTCCAGACTTTAGAGCACACGAGCGTAGTTTTCAACTGATGTTACAGGTATCGGGTAGGGCAGGACGTACTCAAGAGCGAGGTAAAGTGTTGATTCAAACCTATAATCCACATCATAATATATTACAACAAGTATCTACCAATAATTATATTGATATGTTTAATGAGCAAATGAACGACAGATATAATTTTAAATATCCACCCGTTTATAAGCAAATAAAAATCACTTTAAAGCATAAGGATTATAATAGAGTAGAAACGGCTTCAATTTGGTACAGCAAATCTTTAAGACAAGTTTTTAAAGAACATGTTTTAGGGCCAGAATCTCCACCAATAGCTAGGATTAGAAATCAATTTCATAAAAACATTCTAGTAAAGATTCCAAAGCAGCAATCGTTAGCAAAAACGAAAGAAGCTATTATTAAAATAAATAATAGCTTCTTGAGTATAAAAGATTTTCGGTCGGTTAGAGTAATACTAAATGTCGATAACTTTTAAGTTTAATATTTTTGTTGTGTTTCTAAATATTATTTAGAGCATCAACTAATTGAGTCTTTTTGTTTCTACTTAAAGGAATTTCATAAGCGCCAACTTCAACATTTTTACTGTTAAATCTGTCAATCTTATCAAGATTCACGATATAAGATTTATGAATTCTTAAAAATTTCCCTTCTGGTAATTCAGCTTCAAAAGACTTCATTGTAGAAAGTACAACTAAGCTGTTTTCCTCAGTTACAAGTTTTACATAATCACCAAGAGCTTCAATCCATTTGATGTCCTTAATATAAACTTTACGTTTTTTAAGGTTACTTTTTACAAATATATGTTCGCCTTCTTCTTCATTAAAGTCTAAAGTCAATCTATGTTGCTCTAAAGCTTTATCTACAGAAGTGTTAAAACGCTCTCTTGTAATGGGTTTGTGTAAGTAATCGGTAGCATCATAATTAAATGCTTTAAAAGCATATTCGGTTTTACCGGTTACAAAGATAATTTGGGGTTTGTTGTTTAATACGTCTAAAAGTTCAAATCCATTCAATACTGGCATTTCAATATCGAGGAAAATTAAATCAACTTGATGCGTATTTAAACCATTTTTAGTTTCTAAAGCACTACTGTACTCTGCTATTAAGTTTAGAGATGGGTGATTCTCGACTAACTTAACAATAGAGAGACGTTGTATTGCTGAATCGTCTACTACTACACAGTTTAAAGTCATAACATTTTATATTATTTCGGTTAAGATATCGACAATAGTACGAATAATTCGGTCAAAAACCAAATTTCATCGTTAAAATGCTTATTTTAACATTTTATTAACATTTTAAATTGTCTAAATATTAGTATAAAAAAACGTTGCCAGAAATATAAATTATAATTATTTTTGCACCCAATTTTTAACAATAAAAACGATTTTTATGAATCATTATGAAACTGTTTTCATCTTAAATCCCGTTTTATCTGAAGATCAGATAAAGGAAACAGTAAAGAAATACGAAGATTTTCTTGTTTCGAACGGCGCTAAGATGGTATCAAAAGAAGATTGGGGGCTTAAAAAATTAGCTTATCCAATTCAAAACAAGAAAAGTGGCTTTTATCATTTATTTGAGTACACTGTACCTGGAGAAGTAATTAACCCTTTAGAAGTTGAGTTTAAACGTGATGAGCGTTTTATGCGTTATTTAACGGTTGCGTTAGATAAACACGCTATTTCTTGGGCAGAGAGAAGAAGAGAGAAACTTAAACAAAAAGCTTAATTATGTCATCAATAGAACAACAATCAAAAGGAAAAAAAGACGGTGAGATTAGATATTTAACACCGCTTAATATTGATACAAACAAGGCTAAGAAGTATTGTATGTTTCAAAAAACTGGAATCAAGTATGTAGATTACAAAGATCCAGATTTTTTAATGCGATTTATAAACGAGCAAGGTAAAATCTTACCAAGACGTTTAACAGGAACATCATTAAAGTATCAAAGAAAAGTAGCTGTAGCTGTAAAAAGAGCACGCCACTTAGCTTTAATGCCTTACGTAGGAGATTTATTAAAATAAAATACACATAACAATGGAACTTATATTAAAACAAGACGTTGAAAATTTAGGATTTAAAGACGATGTTGTAACAGTTAAGAACGGTTATGGTAGAAACTTTTTAATTCCTCAAGGACAAGCAATGTTAGCTACTCCTTCTGCTAAAAAAGTATTAGCAGAAAACTTAAAGCAACGTGCTTTTAAAGAAAAGAAAGTAGTTGATGATGCTAACAAAGTTGCTGAAGCAATTAAAGCATTAGAAATTAAAATACCTGCAAAAGTTGGTACGGGAGACAAATTATTTGGATCAGTAAACAATATTGATGTTGCAGCTGCTTTAGAAAAAGAAGGACAAGCAATTGATAAAAAATTCATTACAGTTACAACTGTAAAGCGTTTAGGTAAATATACTGCTGTAGTACGTTTACACAGAGAAGTATCAGTTGATTTAGATTTTGAAGTTATTGCTCAAGCAAAATAAACTTTAAAATAAAATATTTTAGAAGCCTCAACCTAGTTGGGGCTTTTTTTGTAAAATTATAAGATTTTAGTTTATGAAGTATTCTAGACTTACAAAAGAACAGTTTGAAGAGCTACACCAAGAGTTCATTAATTTTTTAGCAACTCAATCTATTACTCATGATGAGTGGACAAACCTTAAAGTTAATAAGCCTGAATTGGCTGAAACCGAGTTGGATGTATTTAGTGACTTAATTTGGGAAGGAGCACTTAACAAAGCTGAATATATAGAGCATTTTGCGCCACAGCATATGTATTTGTTTCATTTAGATGAAGCAAATATGCATGCTATAGTGGTTAATGTTAAGAATGAAGACATTGATATAACAACACAGGAAGGCTATAATTGGTTGCGCGAAAATTTGATGGATGACAATGTTGAGTTTTTGCAAGCTGATAAAGACTATAGTGAAGATAAAAACCTTGATAAATTTAAAATGATAGAACAAGGCGCCGTTATTACTAAAGGTGAATTGTATCAGTATTTTTATAAGTTGATAAATTAATTTGTCATTCAGAAAATGTTTTAGAGTAATTTTGGCTTATATTAAGTAGTACATTGTACTATATTATTAATATAAACTTTTATTTTTGTCATTCCGCACTTGATGCGGAATCCACTTTTAATTACGATGTCGCACAGAGTCTTTCGACTGCGCTCAAGATAAACTAAAGTCGAAGTGCTTATAAACTAAAAATATTACATGGCTCAAAAACCATCAATACCAAAAGGAACCAGAGATTTTAATCCTGAACAAGTCGCAAAACGAAACTATATTTTTAATACCATTCGTGGTGCTTTTGAAACTTTTGGATTTCAACCTATTGAAACACCTAGTTTTGAAAACTCGGATACGTTGATGGGGAAATATGGTGATGAAGGGGATAGACTGATTTTTAAGATTTTGAATTCTGGAGATTATTTCGACAAGATTAAAAATGGAATTTTATCTGCAATTAGAATAGGAGAGATGTTTTATCTGGAACTTTCTAAAGACGAAATTAATAGTATTGATTGGCTTCGTAGAGAATCTAGAAATCAGATTGTTCAAAATTTTTTAAAGGTTAGTAAACATGGAGGAAAGAATAGTATAAAAAATCTACCTCCTGATGATGTATTGGATTACATTATTTCTACAATCCATGGTAATTATAGAAATCTAGAGTCTTCACCAAGTGATGATGAACGTCAAAAAGTATTCGCAGATATATATGCTAATACTTTCTTAAATATTAAATCGAATAGCATAACGCCGTCAATTTCAGAAAAAGCCCTTCGTTACGATTTAACCGTGCCTTTTGCTCGTTACGTAGTACAACACCAAAACGAAATTGAATTTCCGTTTAAACGCTACCAAATACAACCAGTTTGGAGAGCTGATAGACCACAAAAGGGCCGTTTTAGAGAGTTTTTTCAATGTGATGCGGATGTAGTTGGAAGCAAATCGCTTTGGCAAGAGGTGGAGTTTATTCAATTATATGATACTGTTTTTTCAGCTTTAAAACTAGACGGTGTTACTATTAAAATAAATAATAGAAAAATACTTTCTGGTATTGCTGAAGTTATTGGTGCTTCTGATAAATTAATTGATTTTACGGTTGCCTTAGATAAACTTGATAAAATAGGAGAGGAGAAGGTAAAAGAAGAAATGCTTTCTAAAGGAATTTCTGAAGATGGAATTTCTAAACTACAGCCTTTATTTACATTGTCCGGGGCTTTTGAATCTCAAATTGAAAGTTTAAAAGGAATTTTATCCTCTTCGCAAGAAGGTCTAAAAGGTATAGAAGAGTTAAGTTTTATAAACAATGCTATTTCTGCATTAGGCTTATCAACATCTACATTGCAGTTGGACGTTACGTTGGCGCGCGGACTAAATTATTACACAGGTGCTATTTTTGAAGTATCTGCTCCAGAAACTGTAAAAATGGGTTCTATTGGTGGCGGTGGTCGTTATGATGACTTAACTGGTATTTTCGGAATGAAAAATGTAAGTGGCGTTGGGATTAGCTTTGGTTTGGATCGTATTTACTTAGTGCTTGAAGAATTAGGTTTATTTCCAGAAACAGTTACCAAAAATGTTGAAGTTCTTTTTATAAACTTTGGAGATAATGAAGCTTTATTTAGTTTAAAAGCCATTAAGCAATTGCGTTTACAAGGTATTAATGCCGAATTGTATCCTGATACTGCAAAAATGAAAAAACAAATGAATCATGCTAACAAGCGTCAAATTCCATTTGTAGTTTTAGTTGGAGACCAAGAAATAGAATCGAATACGTATACTCTGAAAAATATGATTTCTGGTGAACAAGATAAAGTTTCGCTAGAAACACTAATGTCTAAAATAAAGAAGTCCTGAAGGTCAGTTCAGGACTTGAAATAAGTTAATTATAAAGAAAGGTTTTGGTTGTTGTGACTAACTTCAAATAATTCAATTAATAGATTAACTTATTTATTTTATTAATACCTTTTTTGAAATCATTCCAAATTCAGTTTCTATTTTAAGAATATAATTACCAGTTTTAATTTGGTTAGCCTTGTATTCTATATGATTATTATTCGTGTTAGTTTGAAACTTGAATAAGGTTTGACCTAGTATATTAAACATTTCTACTGATTCTATTAATTTTGAAGCAGGATTGTTTATTACTATACTATTTTTTTCATTTGAAAAATAAACTTCTATTTGTTTATCTTCATTTTCTTCAGTGCTTAATGATGTTTGGTTTTTTGAAAAAGTTAACTCAAAACGATTTAAATATTGTCCAGACGTAAGATAGGTTTCGTATTTGCCTCCTCTTAAATCATGATAGATATTTAAATCTTTATCATGTAAATAGATCTCTAAATCATTAGGCGTGTTTTCTAATTTATCAATTACAATACTATTTAATCCATCCGTTTTGGTATGTATTCCTAATGGAATAATGGTTTGATCATTAATTTCATTTGTACCTTGAATAGTGAATTTTTCATTATTAATCATCCAATACATATCATCTACTTGGGTATCAATATATTTGGCATCGTACCCCCAATCATAATTCATAGTAGCGTTTTCATCTACCGTAATTAAAATTTGTCTGTGAAGTGTATTTACGGAGTTAAATCCTATTCTTAATTTCATTCTAGTATCATTACTTGTAGTAGTTTTACTAGCTTTAGTTTTTTTAGTGTTTGAAGACCTAGTGAACACAGAATTACTACCATCTTCTTTTTGAAATACACGCTGTGCATTATTAAATTTTATTGTACCACCAGTTTCAGCTGTAACGAAAAAACCTTGAGATACTGGTATATAACGCCCTGGTGTTTTTGTTGGCGTACCACCAGTTGCTACATCTGGATCTGTAGATCCTTTTGATGCTACAGGCACTCCGCCAGCCAAAGAATAAGTAGCATAACCACCTTGATATTCAGTTAAAACATGAGAACCTCCACCCCAGTGTTCCCAGAAGTATAATGTTCCATTTGTAGAACCTGGACCATCAATTGTTGCACCATTGTCTAAAATAAATTGAACGGCATCAATAGCTGAAGGATAAGGGTTTCCTACTAAATAATCATTACCAGAACTAATAGTTAAATTAATATCTCCGTTGTTAGGTTTTCCATTAAAAATATAGTTTTGAGTGTCTGAAATGTTCCCGTTTCCAGGACCTTTCATAGTAAAACCTTCTCCTACGAGCATGGTTCCGTTACTTCTAACATGTTGCCATGAAGCATAACTATCACTTATTCTATTACTATATTTCCATATCCAATAATCAGATACTGCTACAGGTGTATGAGTTCCATCATAACCTGAGCTTAAAAAACCAACGTTAGTTATTATATTAGGTATTTTGTAACTATTGTTATTTGTAGAGTTATTTGATGCTCCAACAGGTGATGACCAGTAGTTATATGTGTAAGTATCAGCAGTACCTTGTTGGTCTCTTTCAAGAACTCCAGCACTAGTTGCGTCTAAAGTACTTTCTTCTTCTTGTATAAGTTGTGATTCTCCTTCTAAATCAATTTCACCATCAAGTTTTATATACCAAGAATTAAATAGTCCAGAATCTCCATTCACTTCTAATTTACTTCCGCTATCTATAATTAATCCAACTGTTTTTCTATCAGAATCAATTTCCATATTTCCTTTAATTTGGATAATGGCACATTCTGGTGGGGTACTGTGAATATCCCATACATCTCCATGAACCCAATTGCTTGAATTGTCCCAATCTCCGCTACATGATTCTGTTGTAACGTACGGAAGAGGTGCTGTATATTCTTGATAGGTTCTCATGTTATTAAGATGTCCATCAATATTATTGTTAGATTCGTCTGGCGTATATCCAGTATCTATAATTCCCATTTTATAGTAAAGCTCTAAATCGCTCCATGCTAAACCTTCAATGTCTTTTGGAATAATAGTTCCTCTTACATTTCCTGAATTATTTTCAATTTCTTGATTTACCTGTCTGTGTAATTGATTTGTAGTAAGTGCTTTATTGTAAACGCGACATTCATAAATATCGCCTTCAAAATAATTATTATCTAATTGGGTATTTCTACCTATTTCAAAATCATGATCAGAGTTCCAAGTTGCTAAATTATTAAGCGTAGTACCTACTATTGATGCATTAGAATAGCTATAAACATTTTTACCGTTTAAATAAAGGTTTAAAGTACCAGAATTACCATCGTATTTAGCAGTTGCATGGTACCATATATTTTCACTTAATAATGTTGCAGGAAGTGCTGAAGTGTATATGCTTAAATCATTATCTGTTCTTACGAAAGCTCTTAGGTATTTATTAGAATCAACAAAAAGTCTGAAATTTCGCTGTCCCATTATCTCTCCGCCATCAGTTCCGCTGTCTAGTTTTATCCAAGACATCATAGTTATTTCTGATTTTCCTCCTAAAAAAGCAGGTCTATCCACATAATCGTTAACGCCATCAAAATCTAAAGTTTGAGGAATACAAAAACTAAAGTTACCTAATCCAGAACCATGAACAAAGTAGTCTGTACAGGTTGAACAATTTTGCCATAAAAAGGTAACACTTGTTATATAGTCTGGGTCTAAAAAATTAATACCAACCATAGCATCTGTACCAGCTACTGATGCACCATTAGCATCCACAACACCTGTTGCATTATTTGAAGTGTAAGATGGGGTAGCAGAATTTGTAAATGTTGGATAAATAGTACCACCTGAAGTAGTTGTTGCACTAATAGTATACATGTCTCCATGTCCTCCTCCTGCATTTACGTGCAATAAATCAAATGAAAGTGCGTAAATAGGCGAGCTAAATGTAATTGTACATGTGATTCCCGTGGATGAAAACCCACTTGTATAAAGATCTAGATATTCAGTTGTTGATCCGCTTGCGGATGTACCTACTTTTGGTGTTTGTCCGCCCCAATTACCTAAAGAAGCTGTTTCACCAGTAAAAGTTACTGTAAAATCTATTCCAGATCCATCTACATCAGTAAAAGTATTAGTTAAAGCTCCTGCAGCTAACCAATCAAACTCATTTGACATACTAGGACTAGTAGACCAATCTAAAGTAAAGTTCTCTCCACAACTAGGAGGACTATGTAATTGTGCAGCACTTTTTAATGTAAAAAGTATAGAACACAATACCATAAAACTTGTTATAGTAGTATTTTTCATAAATAGGTTATTTAGTTTTGGGGACTAAATGTTTTTTATTTCTTGGCTAATATACATAATTTTTTAAAATCATCGATTAAATGATTAAAAAATCAGTTGAAATACTATTTTTATTTAATTTTTTATCCCTAAGATAGTTTTAACTGTATTTTATTTTGATTTTATTAATACTTTCTTTGAAATATTTCCAAACTCTGTTTCAATTTTTAGTATGTAATTACCAGCCTTTATTTGGTTAGCATTATATTCAATATGATTATCATTGGTGTTGGTTTGAAATTTAAAAAGCGTTTGCCCTAAAATATTAAACATTTCTACGGATTCAATTAATTTTGAGGCAGGATTGTTTATTACAATGCTATTCTTTTCATTAGAAAAATAAACTTCAATTTGTTTGTTTTCATTTTCCTCTGTATCCAAAGTCATATTGCTGTTGGAAAAAACAATTTCAAAACGATCTATATAATGACCAGCAACAAGATATACTTCGTATTTATCTTGAGTTAAGTTTTTATATATGTTTAACTCTTTATCATGTAGATAGATGTTAAAACCATCTGGTGTATTTTCTAATTCGTCAATTTTTATACTATTAAAACCATCAGTTTTTGTATGTATTCCAAGAGGTATAACAGTTTCTTCGTCAATTTTATTAATACCTTGAATGATAAATTTTTGATTATTAATTAGCCAATACATATCATCAATTTGAGTATCTATATATTTTGAGTCGTATCCCCAATCATAACCTAGTGATGCATTTTCATCTACAGTAATTAGTAGTTGTCTCTGTAATGTATTCACAGAATTAAATCCTATTCTTAATTTCATTCTAGGGTCATTACCTTTGGATGCGTTGTTGTTTGTTTTGTCTCCTTTAAGATAAGCTGTATCTGTATTCTCTTCAATATGGAATACGCGTTGTGCATTGTTAAAATTAATAATTCCGTTGGTTTCTGCAGTAGTATAAAACCCTTGCCCAGTTGGAATATATCTACTTGGGACATCATCAGCAGTTCCTCCAGTAGACATAGCATCATTACTTAAACTATTTGATGCAGCAGGAACTCCGCCAGACAGTGAATAAGTGGCATAACCTCCTTGGTATTCACTGGCTATATGAGAGCCACCACCCCAATGTTTCCAGAAGTAAAGTGTACCATTTGTGGCTCCTCCTGTTTCAGAATTTGTCGATTTATTATCTTCAATAAATTTAATGGCATCAATTGCAGAAGGGTATGGATTACCTATTAAGTAGTCATTACCAGCAAATACTCTTAAATTAATATCACCATTATTTGGTTTTCCTTGAAGTGTGTAATTTTGTTCATCATGAATAGTACCAGTTCCAGGACCTTTCATTGTAAAACCTTCACCAACTATAATTTCTCCTGAACTTCTAACATGTTGCCATGATGAATAATCATCACTTAAGTTATTAGTGAATTTCCATATCCAATAATCAGCAATTGATAAAGGAACTGAAACACCATCATGACCGGTTGGTAAAAAATTTACGTTAGTAAATATATCTTTTACTGTATAGTTGTTATTGGAAGTTGAATTACTTATTTTACTGACTGGAGATGACCAATAATTATAGGTGAATTTATCAGCTGTTCCTTTTAAATCTTTTTCTAAAATTCCAGAACTGTTATCATCTAATGTGCTTTTTTCTGTTTGAATTAATTGTGAGTCATCATCTAAATCTAATGTACCATCTAGTTTTAAGTACCATGAATTATATAATGCAGAATTTTGATTTACTTTAAGCGTAGCACCATTATCTATTATAAGACCAGAAATATTTAAATCATCAGAGACTTCTAGGTTACCTTTTACCTGTATAATTGAGTAATCTGGAATTTTACTACTAATATCCCAAACATTACCATAAAGCCAATTATCAGAATTGGTTATACTTCCATTACATGTAGTGGTAGATACATAGGGTAGAGGTGCAGTAAAATCTTGATTTTCTTGGAATATGGACATATTATGCAACTTACCATGTGCATTAGCATCAGATAAGTCTGGAACAAAACCAGTATCAACATTTTTCATTTTGTAATATAGAATTAAATCACTCCATAACAGGTCCTCAATGTCTTTTGGTACTATTGTTCCTTTTACTTTACCATTATAATTTTCAATTTCTTGGTTTATTTGCTGGTGTAATTGATTTAAACTTAAAGCTTTATTAAATACTTTGCATTCATAAATCGAACCTTCAAAATAATTGTTTTTAAATTCTGTGTTTCTACCAATTTCAAAATCATAATTTGAATTCCATTCGTCAGTATCAATAATAGAGGAACCAATCAATGCATTATCAGAATAATTCCAAATACTATTTCCGTTTGAATATAGATTTAAAGTTCCTGTATTACTATCAAAGCTAAGAGCTAAGTGATACCAAAGGTTATCTTTTAAAATTATATCTGACAAATCAGGAGAGTTAATCTCAGTACCATTGTTAGTTTTTAAAAATGCATATAAGCGTTTATATGAATCTACATACATTCTAAAATTGCGTTGTCCAATAATATCGCCACCATCAAAATTTTCATCTAGTTTAACCCAAGACATCATTGTTACTTCAGTTTTACCACCAAGGAAAGTATCTCGACTTATAAAATCGTCAACACCATCAAAATCTAAAGTTTGTGGTGTACAAAAACTGATATTACCAATACCTGTAGCATGAAGTTCGTTAGCTGTACATGTATCACAATTTCCCCATAAAAAGGAAATACTTTTTATATGATTGTCATCAACATAATTTACACCAACTATTGAGTTTGTGCCAGAGGTTAAATTAGCCACGGCATTAACAATTCCTGTATTATTATTTGAAGTATAAGTAGGAGAAGTTGAATTTGTAAATTCTGGATAAATGGTGTTTCCATTTTTGTCTTTACCTGTAAATGTATATTTATCTCCTTTGGAGTTGGTTACATTTACATGATGAATATCAAATGATAATGCATAAATGGGTTTACTAAAAGTAATAGTACAAGTAATGCCTTCTTCTGAAAAACCATTAGTTAATAAATCAATGCCTTTGTATAAGTAACTAGATTGTGTTCCTACTTTTGGTGTTTGTCCAGACCAATAACCAAGGCTACTTGTTTCGCCTGTAAATTCAATAGTAATATCAATTCCTGAATTATCGACATTCATATAGGTGTTTGAGAGTGTTCCTGGTTGCCAGTATTGATCCTCACTAACTCTACTTGTAGTCCAATTTAAATCAAAATTTTGTCCGCATACTGGAGTAGTGTGCAGTTGAGCGTAGGTTTTTAGGCTACTAAAACAGAGAGAGCATACTATAATTATAGTAATAGCAAAATTCTTCATAAGTGGTGTTTAGTTTGGGGCTAAATATCTGATTTATGAAATATTTATATTTAGATAGCTAATATAGTGTTTTTTATTAAAAACATCGATAAAATGTTTAAAAAACCAGATTAAGTGTTATTTTCATACAAAAGCCCTAAACATTTGTTTAGGGCTTTTGTATGAAAACTGTAAGCTTTTTTATTAATCTATTAGTACTTTTTTCGAAATAGTACTATTTTCAGTTTTTAGTGTAATTATGTATACACCTGAATTCATTTTATTCGTTTTAAATTCAAGGTAACTTTCGTTATTGATACCATCATTTAAATTGAAAACCGATTGGCTTAAAATATTATGTAGTTCTATAGTCTGTATATTTATCAATTTAGGATTGTTTACAATAATGCTTTCTTTTTCATTTGAAAAGTAAACTTGTAAATCTAAATCCTCTTGATTTTCAGTGCTTAAAGAAGCATTGTTTGAAAAAGTAATTTCAAATCGGTCAGTATACTCTCCAGGAGTCAATACTACACTATATTTACTGTCTCTCAAGTTATGATATATGTTAAGCTCGTTATCATGCAAATAAATATTTTTGTTTGCATCAATGTTTTCTAAATTATCAATGCCTACTAAAGCTAATCCTTCTTTTGCAATTTTCATACTAAAAGGAATTTTTCTATCTGCATTAAAATCCTCAAAAGCTTGAATGATTAGTTTCGCATCTTGCAAATTCCAATACATATCCTCTTTATTACTTTCAATGAGTGTTGCTTCATAACCTAAATCAAAATCATCAGATGCGTTTTCATCCACACCTACTAATAATTGACGATGGTACCCATCTGGAGAATCAAACATTAATCTTATTTTTTCTCTAGTATCAGCATCATTTCTTGAAGCTACAGTATTCTGTTTTTTACCAGATTTATGGAAAACAGAACCTGTATTACTACCCGTAACTATTTCCTTTTGAAAAGCTCTTTGACTATTTCTAAATAAAATATTTCCTCCAATAATTGGTTGAGCTAAACCAGCTACACCACCATCATCAACTGCAGAGACAAAGAATCCTTGTCCAACAGCTATATATCTTTCTGGTTGTTTAGTACCAGATATGTAAGTTGCATTAATCCTTGCATCAGTAGAAATTGCTACTGTTCCACCTAATAGTGTATATACAGCATAACCACCTTGATAATCACTTAATACATGACTATTTATTGAGAAGTGATCCCAGAAATATAATGCCCCATTAATTACATTATTAGCATTATTTCCTCCATCTGCAGCACTTATATTATCTAAGATAAATTGATTTGCATCTAAAGCTGAAGGGTATGGGTTACCAACTAAATACTCATTATCTACAGTAATTGATAGACTAAAGTCTCCATTATTTGGTTGCCCTTGCATGATATAATTTTGATTTGATGTTAAAGTACCAGGTCCTTTCATTGTAAATCCTTCTCCAACAGATAAAGATCCTGTGCTTCTAACATGTTGCCATTGCGAATATTGATCATTAGCTCTATCAGAATATTTCCATATCCAATAATCAGCATTTTGAACTGGTGAAGCTGTTCCGTCATAACCAGATGTTAGGAAACCAACATTGCTTATTACATTAGCAACTGTATGGTTAGCATTACTAGTAGGAGCAACAGGAGAACACCAATAATTGTATAAGTAAGTGTTTGAGTATCCTTGTTGGTCTCTTTCTAAAGTTCCAGAACTACTAGTGTCAAAATCACTTTGGTTTGTTTGTACTAATTGCGATTCTCCTTCTAAATCAAGAGTGCCATCAATTTTTAAATAATGCGTAACCGTTAAACCAATACCTGTATTTAATGCAGTACTACCATTAACTTGTAAATCACCACTATTAATAATTAATCCTTGAACAGAAGAGTCTCTAGTTCTAACAGCTGTAGATGAAGCACCTAAATAAGTATCATGATTTATTTCAACAATGTTCCAATCAATGGGTGTTGTACCATCAATTATTGATAATGAGTTTGGTAAGGTTTGTACTGTATTATTTAACCAAGTAGCATCAGCATCCCACGAACCTGCACCTTGAGTTTGGTAAGGCAGAGGAGCTGTTTGATAATCTACTGTATTTAAATTTCTTAAAGCACCTTGATTACCATTTCCAGACATATCATCTGTGTTAGTATAAGTGTAAACAGACATTGGATAATAGGCTTCTAAATTACTCCATGGAATGGCACTTATTTCATTATTAGTTATGGTTGTTGGTATAACACTTCCTCGTATTTGTGCTATAATATTATTATCTGGATCTGGGAAATGTGTAATTTCAGATAATTCTTGATTCATAATATACCTTAATTGAGATGGAGTTAGGGCAATATTCCATACCCTTACTTCATCAATATTTCCAGCAAAATAAGCAGTAGTATTAGGGTCGTAACCATCCGCAGCTGCAATTAATGCTTTTCTTGATGTTGCTACTGGTGCAGCCAATGAAGATGCAGAAGTATCTGCTACACCATCAATATATAAAGTTGCTGTACCACCAGAATATATAACGGCAGTTTGATGCCATTCATTTTCAGGTATAGCTACTGAAGATGTTAGAGTTACTGCACCACCATTCCAAGACATTTCTAATCTTCCAGAACCGTTTATTCTGAAATCATAACCCTCGGTAAATGCAGCATCTCTTTTTGAAAATATAGAAGCATTTGTGGTACCTGCGTCTCTTTTAACCCAAGCAGAAATAGTAAAAGCACTTGTGTTTAAATCTAGGTTGTTTTCTATATCAATATAGTCAACAGTTCCATCAAAATAAACAGAGCGTTCTCTAATAATTTGTGGCGCATAACCAAATGTTATGTATTTTGTACTATTGAAGTTATAATCTGTTTCTAAGTTTCCACTTCCATCTGGAGTCATTACTCTATAGTCTGCTGTAGGATCAAAAATACCATTATCAGATATAAACATGTAGTAATTACCAGGAGGTGTAATATTTCTAATAGCACTTTGAGGTATTCTAACTTTACAAGAAGGAATATCACCTCCAGTTTCAACTACTTTCCATATACGTTGCATTGCTGTAAATGTAACAGGTGTAGTTAAGCCAGAAATTCCAGAACTCATATCAACACTTATAGTAGTTGCTGCAAGGTTTATGTCAATACCATTATTACCCCACACTAAATATTCTCTATCATTAAATGTTGTTGCGTTTCCATCTATATTAGCTTTATTAGTGTCATAAATATCAGTAAGACCTATTGTAAGAAATCCACTAGTTGGTCCAGATCCATCACTAAATTTATTTTCACTAGCCGATTGTGTTTGTAATAATTCTGTATCATCATCTCTACCAATACCTGCTATATCATAATTATACCCGCTATTAGCAGATGTATCCCATATTACATTACCTTGAGTATCTATATAATCTACATCATTTAATCTATCTGTTGTTGCACTACCACTTGCGTGTAACGTAACACCATTTTTTAAAGCTAAATAAGATTGAATTTTTTGTTGCCCTAAGGTTGAATTGTCTGATTTATAACTAATAACCTCAGTAATTTTTCCATCAACATAAGCATCAACATTTCCGTTTAATGAAAACCTTCCTACTCCTAAATAATATTGTTGATTTAAAAACTCGTAGAAATTTAAATCTACAGGAGTTCCTTGTGTTTGTGCTGTTGTATTATCTATTCTTTTACCGTTTTTATAAATTTCGGTACCAGTATGAGTAGCGTTCGATTTTACATTATAAATAATAACTTCATCAGTATAACTTTCTGTTGTACTTGTAAATGCTCTTCCCCATCCTTTTACAGTAGGTGTATTTGTTGGTACTGAACTAGACATGTGTGCAACAACTTCATTTGCAAATCTTGCAGAAATGTTACATAAGCCTAAACCTGTTCCATCTACTTGTGCAGACTCTTCTGAAACTCTACCAGCTAAAGGAACTTGTCTATTTGTACCTAAATAATCAATAGTATTATTAGACTTTATAACAACAAAGTAATCTTGAGCATTATAACCACCTTTACCTCTCATGTATTCGGTGTTCGACCTGTCAAATTCAATAACAGGGTTATAATTTATATTGTCGGTAGAATTATCTCTAAATGAAGGACTATTGGCAGTTAATCCATCAGCATCATTATCTAAAGCACTGTCTGACCAAGTATTGATATCAGCCCCGTCAGTTGATGTACCCCATTGAGAAGTAGCCTTTAGCCATAGTTTTAAATCTGAATTCATAGACCCAGGTCCTACAATTGGATCAGAAAATGCTACTATAGGGTCGGCGTAGATTAAAATGTTATCTACTGCTGCACCATCATCATTAGTTCCATCTCCATCTGATGCAAAAACAAATCGTACTTGTATTTCAGCTGAATCATCCAGAGTAGCAGGTAAAGTTATACTTGCAGTTTGAAAATAGTTAGCTATAGCCTGTGTCGTTGTGGTATCTCCAGTCCATCCATCAGAACCTGCAGATATTGCATCAACAATACCAGCACCATCATACCAATATGTACCACTACCTGATGCACCAAGAATTGTCCATGAAGACCAAATTCCTAATGTTCTTTTTCTGTATTCTACAATCATACCATCATCGTCATCTGCTTCCATATTAAAGCGTACATCGGCACTAAATAACATGTTGTAGTATCCTGAAGTAGAAATAATAGGGCTTTCAATTGTAGTATATGCGTTATTTGAATAATCATTATAGCTATTTGTATACCAGTAGCTTCCTTCTCCTATTTCTGATACTGTAGTTAATCCAGTTCCATAGGCCCAATTAGTTGAAGACCCTGTAGAAGCTGTCCATCCACCATTATTTTCATCAAAGTTTTCGTAGTAAATAGTGTGTTCTGGTAAAGGTAATGCGGCTACAACACCGGTACCTTGAATATCAAAATTGTATGGATTTTCATCACTATCATCATTTGCAATGCTAATAGTTGCAGTTCTTAATCCAGCTGCACTAGGATTAAATGTAATATTAAATGTTGTGCTACTACCTGCAGTAATTGTATTAGAAGGAATAGCAGTTACAGAGAAATCTGCTGCATGTGTTCCAGAAATAATGACATAAGGAGAAACACCAATTAAATTTAAGGTTGTTATTCCTGTATTATTTATTGTAAAAGTATTTGTAGCAGATGCTAGTGTATTTACATTACCAAAATCGGTGTCATCAGTTGTAGCTGGTGTTGTGTCTCCATCAGCAATAATAGTGGCGTTACCCTCAATATCTATTTCAGGACTACCAACAATACCTGTACCTTGTATATTAAAGGTATATGGGTTCTCATCACTATCATCATTAGCTATAGATAAACTAGCAGTTCTTAATCCAAGCGCACTTGGGTTAAAAGTAATATTGAAAGTTGTGCTACCACCTCCAGCAATAGAATTACCAGGAATAGCTGTTACAGAGAAATCTGCTGCATGAGCTCCAGATATAGTTACATAAGGAGATGCTCCGGTTAAATTTATTGTACCTGCACCAACATTTTGAACGGTAAATGTATTTACAATTGTTCCTGCTGCAATATCCGTACTACCAAAGTCAGTATCATCAGCTGTTGATGGAGTAATATCTCCATTTAAAATTGTAGTTGAGTTGCCTTGAATATTTATCTCTGGAGTAGCTCCAGATCCTTGTATGTTAAAGTTATACGGGTTTTCATCACTATCATTGTTAGCAATAGTTAAAGTAGCTGTTCTTAAACCAATAGCACTAGGAGTAAAAGTTATATCGAAAGTTGTATTACCTCCACCAGTAATAGAATTACCTGGAATGGCAGTTACAGAAAAATCTGCTGCATGAGTTCCGGTAATAGTTACATAAGGAGATGCTCCAGTTAAGTTAAGAGTACCAGTACCTGTATTTTCAATAGTAAATGTATTTATAACATTTCCTGCAACTAATACACTACCAAAGTCTGTGTCATCTGCAGCAGCAGGAGTAACGTCACCATCAACTATAGTAGTTGCATTACCAAGTATGTTGATTTCATGAGTTGTTCCTGTACCTTGAATATTAAAGTTATAAGGATCCTCATCACTATCATCATTAGCTATAGTTAAAGTAGCGGTTCTTAAGCCTACTGCACTTGGATTAAATGTAATATCAAAAGTTGTAGATCCACTAGCAGCAATAGAATTTGAAGGATTAGCGGTTACAGTAAAATCAGCGGCATGTGTTCCTGAAACAACTACGTAAGGTGATGCCCCAGTTAAACTTAAAGTACCAGTACCAGTGTTTTCAATTGTAAAAGTATTTACAACTGTACCGACAGCAATGTCTGCATTTCCAAAGTCTGTATCATCAGCAACTGCAGGTGTTGTGTCTCCATCTATAATGTTATTACCATTACCAGTAATGTTTATTTCTGGAAAAGGAACAGATGCAATTCCTTGAATTAAAATTTCATCAAATGCAGCTCCAACATCAGTTGCAGATCCATCCGAACCGAATATAAATCTAAATTGTACTTGTGCGTTTCCATCAAAACCAGCATTAAAAGCACTTAAATCCATATTTCTATTAATCCAGCCAGAACTATCACCAGACCAACCAACAGCATTATTGTTAATTCCATCAACATCAGCATCATTATACCAATTACCTCCAACTACGCCTAAGTCTGCCCAAGTTGTTCCATTATTTAGAGAATATTCAACTTGCATGCCATCCCAAGCAGCTTCAGTATTGTACCAAGCACTAAAATCAAAAGTAATATTAGTATATCCTACAGTACTAATTGTTGGACTAGTTACAGTAATAAATGTATTGTTATTGTAATTAGTGGTATATACTTGTGTGTAAAAATAGTTGCCAGTTGCTCCAGCTGTATGTGCAGCATTTGTTCCATTAACCCAAGCACCAGTTCCAGCACCTGTTGATGTAGGAGTCCAGCCTCCAGGACCAGAAGTGAAATCTTCAAAATATATAGCAGAAATACCAGAACCTTGGATGTCAAAGTTATAAGGGTTTTCATCGCTATCATCATTGGCAATACTAACAGTAGCAGTTCTTAAACCCGCTGCGCTAGGATTGAATGTAATTGTAAATGTTGTACTTCCACTTGCTGTAATTGGTGTAGATGGGTTAGCAGTTAATGTGAAATCCCCTGCATGTGCCCCAGTTATACTTACATAAGGGGAACCTCCTGTTAGATTTAAATTGGCGCCTCCAGTATTTTGTATTGTGAATGTATTGGCATTAGTTCCAGCTGTAACATCTACATTTCCAAAATCTGTATCGTCTATTCCAGATGGAGTAGTATCGCCATCTACGATGTTTGTTGCATTACCTTGTATGTTTATTTCTGGTTGCGGAGAAATACCTTGAATTAGTATTTCATCAAATGCGACACCAATATCTGTTACAGATCCATCAGACCCAAATATAAACCTAAATCGTACTTGAGCGTTTCCGTTAAAACCAGCGTTAAAAGCACTTAAATCCATATTTCTATTAATCCATCCAAAACTATCACCAGACCAGCCATCAGCGTTGTTATTAATTCCGTCAACATCGTTGTCATTATACCAGTTACCTCCAACAACACCTAAATCTGCCCATGTGGCTCCATTATTTAGGGAATATTCAACTTGCATGCCATCCCAGTTAGCTTCTGTATTATACCATGCATCAAAATCAAAAGTAATATTGGTATAGCCTACAGTACTAATTGTTGGACTTGTAACAATGATATAAGTATTACTATTATAATTAGTGGTGTACCTATTTGAATAGAAGTAGTTTCCAGTTGCTCCACCGGAATGTGCAGCATTTGTACCATTAATCCAAGCACCAGTACCTGAACCAGTTGAACTTACTGTCCATCCACCTGTGCCAGAAGTAAAGCTTTCAGAATAAATTGTTGATTGCGAAAACGCATGAGAGGAAAATAGAATACCTACTACAAGTATACTAGACCTTAATAAAAAAGTAATTTTTTTCATAAGAGGTTAAATTTTAGTTTGGGACTAATTATTTAAGCCTCAAATGTAAAATATAACTCCATGAAATACAAAAATAATCGATGAAATGCATATTTAATATGTAACTATTTGATATTTAGAATATTAAATATTTAAATTTTTGTAGTATTTTTTCTATATTTAATAGAAAAAGGGTTGAAAATAGATTCAACCCTTTTTAATTATTTTTTGGTTTGATTAATTTTTAATCAATCGTTTGTAAGTAGCATTTCCTGATTTTGAATTAATGATTTTGAATAAATAAGGCGCTTGCTCTAATTTATCTAAATCCTCAACAGTTATTTTACTATTGATACTTGAGTATTTTCTATCAATAACAAGTCTACCGTTTAAATCAAAGACTTTGATATTAAACTCACTATTAGCTAAACTCAAAGGAAGTTGAATTGTAATACTATCCTTGAACGGGTTAGGAATAACTGATATTCTCTCAAAACTTGATTCTTCAGTATCTAAAGTTGTTTGATCTGAACCATCACAATCTTGATCAATACCATCATTAATTACTTCTGGTGCTCCAGGGTAAATAGTATCATCACTATCATCACAATCAGTAACAGGTAACACAGTTGTTGTATAACCTACTCCAGGTGAATCACAAGACATTGTAGTTGAGTCAGCATAATTATCATTATCTGCATCTAAATACCATGTAGATTGTGGTGTTACAGTTAAGTTCAGTACATCATCAGCAGTACAACCATCATTAGTGATAGTAAGTGCAGATTGATTAGTTGTATAACTAGCACCGTTAGCAGCCCACACATAAGTTTCCCCAGAACAAATA
>NZ_QFRI01000004.1 GCF_003143755.1 Algibacter marinivivus | reverse complement strand
TTACTACTAAACTATATGTTCCTGCTGCACTCGCTGTTGGATTTGGTAATGTTGCATCATCCAATCCTGCTGCTGGTGTCCAAGCATATGTAAAGCCTGCTGCTCCTGCTGTTCCGATTTGGATACTCGTTGTTGAACAAGTTATCGTTCCTCCACTTCCTGCATCGGCTACTGGTAAATCTGTGTCTTCTGTAATCTCAACAAAATCTGTTGCAGTACATCCGTTATAAGTTACCGTTAATGTGTAAGTTCCTGGCGCATCTATTGTTGGTGTTGCAGTATTTGCACCTGCTGTGATGTTACCACCTGCACTTGCTTCCCATGCATAACTTAATGTGCCTTGTCCTGTTCCAGAACCATTTAATTGTAAACTAGTTGTTGTACAGGTCAATTCATCTGTCGCCCCTGCTTCAGCTGTTGGCGTAGGATCTACAATACAATTATTTGTGTCTGTATCTCCTGTTCTATCTGTTAAATCATTTGCAGTTCCATCAAAAGTAGTTCCATTATCTATCCACTGATAATTTATTACTTCATCATCTGCTAATATGGCATTAGTAAAATCTCCATTTAAAAGATAAGTTCCAACTACACCTGCATCATTTTGGAGGTAACCATCATCTTCTGAAATACCATTTCCTTTACCTAAATGATTATTATCTAATACTATCGGCGCACACAAAGGGAAAGTAATATCTCCGGCCAAATCAAAACATATATCTAAAACATGAACTGAAGTTGTTGATAAAGCTAAAGGGCTAGATGTAGCACCATCGATAATATTAAATTGAGCAAAAACACCTTCACTACTTGAAAAGCCAAAAACATCACCAAAAACTGAAGCACTTTGACTAAAACCGCTCTCTGAATATCCTGTAGCTAAATTATCAATAGAAATATTTTCTAAAAGATTATCATCATAAAAAAAACGCATTGTTGATGTACCTAATACCGGCGTATCTGCATCATCGCTTATTGAAACCATTAAAGGGTAACAAATTTTCTTTGCTGAATTTGTCGTTCCACATGTAATTTCAGGCTCTCCTATACTCCACTCAAGCACTCTAGGTGTTTGAGAAAACATTTGAGAGAACATTAAAATTGCCCCAATTAATAAAGTAATTCTTCTCATTTTATTTTAGTTAGTTAGTTAGTATATATGATAAGACTCTCTTTTCTTTAAAAAAGAGTTCTTAAAATTTTAATCTAAAAATTTGGGGGCTTTAATAAAGGAAATATTCTATTTTTAAAAGAATATAATAAAAAGTTTCAGGTATATTAACTCTGAACTAATTCCGTGCTCATATAAAAATACAAACATGGTTTTAATGATTTATATGTATTTTAAATATTTAATACATTATAAAATTACCAAAACCTTTGTGCTAATTGAGAGCTCAAATAAATCACAATCAGTAGGGGTTGCAATTTAAAAGATGGGAATTTCAATTAAAAAAATTAATAATTCACTTTTATTCGTTATGTGTTGTTTTTTATCGATTAACGAAATTCAAAATATTGAATATTACACTAATTATGTTTAACACATATCAATAAAACAATACTGTAACACTATACTAATTAATCCCTCAATTATTTAACTTAATCTTTGCAAATAAATGAATCCGCAAATAAAAATCAAAATATCTATATTCCAATAAGTAAACTAAATTACCTTTATCTCCATAACTTTGAATTTAAAATTTGATATTTAAAGCTTAACACAATTAAATACAATCGTTAACCAAACCAAAATAAGTCAAAAATATCCCAAAGTTTGTATTGATAAAAATATGCTTAAAAATTTCAATTATAATCAATAAATACCTCTACAAAATATATACATGACAAAAAACAAGCTCTACAACTACACATATGTTAATTCTATGAAAGTTAGACTCCTTTCATCGAATGGATGCCTTAAGATATTAATTATCAGTAATTTAAGAAATTTAAAATATATCTATTCAACTTGTTTAACTTAATTCAACGATATTTAGAATCATTTTATCGGTACTTTTTAATCAAAATTAAAGTGTATTAAAAGCTTTTGCAACATAAAAAAATCATAACCCTGATTACCGTTTTGTTAATATGTTGTACTAATGTTGTGTTAATATTGTGCATTTATTTTATTTTGATATTTCAAAATTATATTTAAAAAACTCTATTAAGGTATAATAATCGTTCATTTTAGGGGGACAAATAGTTTATATCACTATTTACTGAATAAATTTATGATACAGCGAATAATTATAGCATGTAAACATTACATATTATGTTTAATAAGTAATGTTTCTATGTAGGTATTAAAATTGCTTTATAAGCATAATTAAAAAAAGCCTTTGATAAATTTATCAAAGGCTTTTTTTAATTATGCTTGACCAGTTGGTCCAAAATTTAAAGGTATTGGAGGTTGTTCATAATCTTTAATTTCTCCATGAGCCTTCTCAAACCTAGTTACATTTTCTCCTAAAGCTTTTAATAAGCGTTTAGCATGTTGTGGTGTTAATATAATTCTAGATTTCACCTTATTTTTAGGAACCCCAGGCATAATATTTACAAAGTCTACAACAAACTCTGAGACTGAGTGATTTATAATAGCTAAATTAGAATAGGTACCTTCAGCCACCTTTTCATCTAACTCAATATTTATTTGTCCTTGTTTTTGCTTTTCTTTTTCGTCAGCCATAATATTTAGTTTTAAATATAAAAAGCCTTCAAGTTATATAACATGAAGGCTTTTTTGTTTTATAGATTCCTACCTCCGCAGGAATAATAATTATTAATTATAATTCAATTCTTGTTTTACTTGCATCATTTCATCAAACTCTTCTTTTGAGCCTACAATGATGTCCGTATAACTTCTCATACCAGTTCCAGCTGGAATTCTATGACCAACAATTACATTTTCTTTCAAGCCTTCTAAAGTATCTACTTTACCAGCAACTGCTGCTTCATTAAGTACTTTAGTTGTTTCTTGGAAAGAAGCTGCAGATATAAATGATTTTGTTTGAAGTGAAGCTCTTGTAATACCCTGTAGTATAGGCGTAGCAGTTGCAGGTTGTGCATCTCTAGCTTCAACAAGTTTTTTATCTTCACGACGTAAAATTGAATTCTCATCTCTTAACTCACGAGGCGAAATAATTTGTCCCGCTTTAAGATTATCTGAATCTCCAGCATCTTCAATTACTTTCATTCCAAAGATATCATCGTTTTCCTTAATGAAATCTGCTTTATGAGCTAATTGATCTTCTAAGAAAATAGTATCACCAGAATCAATGATTCTAACTTTACGCATCATTTGTCTTACAACAACCTCAAAGTGCTTATCGTTAATCTTCACACCTTGTAAACGATATACTTCTTGTACTTCATTCACTAGGTATTGTTGAACAGCTGAAGGTCCTTTGATATTCAAGATATCGTTAGGAGTAATAGAACCATCAGATAAAGGCATACCTGCTTTTACAAAATCATTTTCTTGTACAAGAATTTGACTTGATAATTTCACTAAATATTTCTTAACATCTCCTAATTTAGATTCTACAATAATCTCACGGTTACCTCTTTTAATTTTCCCGAAAGAAACCACACCATCAATTGCACTTACAACTGCTGGATTAGATGGGTTACGAGCTTCGAATAACTCAGTAACACGAGGAAGACCACCAGTAATATCACCTGCTTTTGCAGATTTACGAGGAATTTTAACTAGAATTTTACCAATACTAATTTTATCTCCATCGTCAATCATTAGGTGGGCTCCAACTGGTAAGTTGTAAGAACGTATCGTTTCACCTTTAGAATCTTCAATATGAAGTGTAGGAATAAGCTTTTTGTTTCTAGATTCAGAAATTACTTTCTCTTGGAATCCAGTTTGCTCATCAATCTCTACTTGGTAAGTAACCCCTTGTTCGATGTTTTCATACTTCACTTTACCAGCAAATTCTGAAATAATTACACCGTTATATGGATCCCAAGTACAAACCACATCACCTTTACTTAATTTGTCACCATTTTTAATATTAATGGTAGAACCGTAAGGAATATTATTAGTACTTAAAACAATACCTGTTTTCTTATCTGTAAGTTTAAGTTCAGATGTTCTAGAAATAACAATATCAATATCATTTCCTTCAGCATCTTGTCCTTTAACTGTTTTTAAATCTTCTATTTCAGCAATACCATCAAACTTAACAGCTAATTTGTTATCCTCTGAAATGTTACCTGCAATACCACCCACGTGGAATGTACGAAGTGTTAACTGTGTACCAGGTTCTCCAATAGACTGTGCAGCAACAACACCAACAGCTTCACCTCTTTGAACCATTTTACCTGTTGCTAAGTTTCTACCGTAACATTTAGCACAAATACCTTGTAAAGCTTCACAAGTTAATGCTGAACGTACTTCTAAACTATCAATAGGAGATCCTTCAATAGCTTTAGCAACATTATCATCAATTAATTGACCAGCAGAAACTAATAGCTCTTCGGTTAATGGATCATAAACATCATTTAATGATACACGTCCAACGATTCTTTCTTCTAACTTCTCAACTACTTCATCGTTCTTTTTAAGTGGCTCAACTTCTACTCCTCTTAATGTTCCACAATCTTCAGTATTGATAATAACATCTTGAGATACATCTACTAAACGACGTGTTAAATATCCTGCATCGGCAGTTTTAAGAGCCGTATCTGCAAGACCTTTACGAGCACCGTGCGTAGAGATAAAGTATTCTAGAATTGAAAGCCCTTCTTTAAAGTTAGAAAGAATTGGATTTTCAATAATTGATCCTCCACCTGCTGTAGATTTTTTAGGTTTTGCCATTAATCCACGCATACCTGTAAGCTGACGAATCTGTTCTTTAGATCCACGAGCTCCAGAATCAAGCATCATAAACACCGAGTTAAATCCTTGTTGATCTTCTCTAATACGTTTCATTGACAACTCTGTCAATTCTGCATTTGTAGATGTCCAGATATCAATAACTTGGTTATAACGCTCGTTATTTGTGATAAGTCCCATGTTGTAGTTTCCAGTAATACCGTCAACTAAACCATTAGCTTTATCAATCATACCTTGCTTTTCTGGTGGAATAATAATATCACCTAAACTAAATGATAAACCACCTTGGAATGCAAATTTGAATCCTAAAGTTCTAATACTATCTAAAAAGTCTGCTGTTTCAGGAACAGAAGTAACTTTTAAAATATCTCCAATAATATCTCTTAAAGATTTCTTAGTTAATACTTGATTGATAAATCCTGCAGCTTGAGGTACATGTTGATTAAACAACACACGACCAACTGTAGTTTCAACAATCATTCTGTCTAACTTACCATCTTCATTAATATCAATAGTTCTTACTTTGATACCGGCATTCAAATCAACTCTTTTCTCATTGAAAGCAATTTCTACTTCTTCAGGAGAATAAAATGTTAATCCTTCACCTAAAATCGGCACTTCTGGAGTAGACTTACGTAACTTAGTCATATAATAAAGACCAAGTACCATATCCTGAGAAGGTACCGTTACCGGTGATCCATTAGCTGGATTTAAGATATTATGAGAAGCCAACATTAATAATTGACATTCTAAAATAGCTTCTGGTCCAAGTGGTAAGTGAACCGCCATCTGGTCACCATCAAAATCGGCATTAAATGCAGTACACACTAATGGGTGTAACTGGATTGCTTTACCCTCAATTAATTTTGGTTGGAATGCTTGTATACCCAAACGGTGTAAAGTAGGCGCACGGTTTAGCAATACTGGATGTCCTTTAAGAACGTTCTCCAAGATATCCCAAACCACTGGCTCTCTTTTATCTATAATTTTCTTTGCAGATTTTACTGTTTTTACAATACCTCTTTCAATTAATTTTCTAATCACGAAAGGTTTGTATAACTCAGCTGCCATATTTTTTGGCAATCCGCATTCGAATAATTTTAATTCTGGACCAACAACAATTACAGAACGTGCAGAATAATCAACACGCTTACCAAGTAAGTTTTGACGGAAACGTCCTTGCTTACCTTTAAGTGAATCTGATAATGATTTTAATGGTCTGTTAGAATCTGTTTTTACTGCAGATGATTTACGTGTATTATCAAACAATGAATCTACAGACTCCTGAAGCATACGTTTTTCATTACGTAAAATTACTTCTGGTGCTTTAATTTCAACCAATCTTTTAAGACGGTTATTACGAATAATTACACGACGATATAAATCATTTAAATCAGACGTTGCAAAACGACCACCATCTAACGGCACTAATGGACGTAATTCTGGTGGAATAATTGGTACAACTTTCATAATCATCCATTCTGGACGATTCTCACGATTGTTGTTTGATTCTTTTAAAGATTCAACAACTTGTAAACGTTTTAAAGCTTCAGTTTTACGTTGTTTAGACGTTTCTGTATTAGCTTTATGACGCAACTCGTATGATAAAGATTCTAAATCAATTCTTGCTAATAAATCTATTAAACACTCAGCACCCATTTTAGCTAAAAACTTGTTAGGGTCTTCATCATCTAAATACTGATTATCTTGAGGAAGTGCTTCAAGGATGTTTAAATATTCTTCTTCAGTAAGGAAATCCATTTTTTGTAACGGTTCTCCTTCTTCATTTTTAGCTAAACCAGGTTGAATTACTACATAACGTTCGTAGTAAATTATCATATCTAATTTCTTAGATGGTAAACCTAGTAAATAACCAATTTTATTTGGTAACGAACGGAAGTACCAGATATGAGCTACAGGAACCACTAAATTAATGTGCCCTACTCTATCACGACGTACTTTCTTTTCAGTTACTTCAACACCACAACGGTCACAAACGATTCCTTTGTAACGAATTCTTTTATACTTACCACAAGCACACTCATAATCCTTTACAGGACCAAAAATACGCTCACAGAACAAACCATCACGTTCAGGTTTGTGCGTACGATAATTGATAGTTTCTGGTTTTAAAACTTCACCTCTAGACTCTGCTAAAATAGACTCTGGTGATGCTAAACCAATTGAGATTTTATTAAACCTCTTAACTGTATTTTTATCTTGTTTTCTTGCCATAATAAATGGTTGAAATGAATTTAATTAATTAACTACTCCTCTAATCTGATGTCTAAACCTAAACCTTTCAATTCGTGCATAAGTACATTGAATGATTCTGGTAACCCTGGATCTGGCATTGGTTCTCCTTTAACAATACTTTCGTATGTTTTAGCTCTACCAATAACATCATCAGATTTTACAGTTAAGATCTCACGTAAGGTACTTGATGCGCCATAGGCTTCAAGTGCCCAAACTTCCATCTCACCAAAACGCTGACCACCAAATTGTGCTTTACCACCTAATGGTTGTTGTGTAATTAATGAGTAAGGTCCTATAGAACGTGCGTGCATTTTATCATCTACCATGTGCCCTAGTTTCAACATGTAAATCACACCAACAGTTGCTGGTTGATCGAAACGCTCACCTGTTCCACCATCGTATAAATATGTATGCCCATATCTTGGAATTCCAGCTTCATCTGTGAATCCGTTAATTTGATCTATTGTAGCACCATCGAAAATTGGTGTCGCATATTTACGACCTAGTTTTTGACCTGCCCATCCTAATACAGTTTCATAAATCTGCCCAATGTTCATACGAGATGGTACACCAAGTGGATTAAGAACAATATCAACAGGCGTTCCATCTTCTAAGAATGGCATATCTTCTTGACGAACAATACGTGCAACAATACCTTTGTTACCGTGACGTCCTGCCATCTTATCACCAACTTTAAGCTTACGTTTCTTAGCGATGTAAACTTTAGCTAATTTAATAATTCCTGCTGGTAACTCATCACCTACAGAGATTGTAAACTTCTCACGACGTAAAGAACCTTGTAGGTCATTTTCTTTAATCTTGTAGTTATGAATTAAATCAGCTACTAATTTATTTGTATGATTATCAGTAGTCCATTTTCCTGAAACTAAATGTGCATAATCATCAACAGCGTTTAACATTTTAAGTGTGAACTTTTTACCTTTTGGTAATACTTCTTCACCTAAATCATTAAAAATTCCTTGAGCCGTTTTACCGTTTACAATAGCAAACAGTTTTTCAACTAAAACATCTTTTAACTCATCAAATTTTCTATCATATTGAGCCTCTAAAGCCATGATATCATCTTTGTCTTGAGCTCTTTTACGCTTATCTTTTACCGCTCTTGCGAATAATTTCTTTTCAATTACTACACCATGTAATGAAGGCGAAGCTTTTAAAGATGCATCTTTAACATCTCCTGCTTTATCTCCAAAAATAGCACGTAATAGCTTTTCTTCAGGTGTTGGATCAGATTCACCTTTTGGTGTAATCTTACCAATTAAAATATCACCAGGTTTTACTTCAGCACCAACGCGAATCATTCCATGCTCATCAAGGTCTTTTGTAGCCTCTTCAGAAACATTTGGAATATCATTTGTTAATTCCTCGTTACCTAATTTAGTATCTCTAACATCTAAAGAATATTCATCTATATGAATAGAAGTAAATATATCTTCACGAACTACTTTTTCAGAAATTACAATCGCATCCTCAAAGTTATACCCTTTCCAAGGCATAAAGGCTACTTTCATATTTCTACCAAGTGCTAATTCACCTTGCTGTGTCGCATAACCTTCACATAAAACCTGACCTTTATTTACTTTATCTCCTTTAACCACAATTGGTTTTAAGTTTATAGAAGTACCTTGGTTAGTTTTTCTGAATTTGATTAATGGGTAAGTTTTAACATCACTATCAAAACTTACTTTAGCTTCATCTTCAGTACGATCGTATCTGATTTTAATTTCATTTGCATCAACATAAAGAACTTCTCCTGATCCTTCAGCATTAATTAATACTCTAGAATCTGAAGCTACTTGACGCTCTAAACCTGTTCCAACAATTGGTGCATCTACTCTTAATAAAGGCACAGCTTGACGCATCATATTAGATCCCATTAGGGCTCTATTCGCATCATCATGCTCTAAGAAAGGAATTAAAGATGCTGATATAGATGAAATTTGATTTGGTGCAACATCCGTATAATGTAAATCATTTGGATTAATTACAGGGAAATCACCCTCCATTCTTGCAATTACTTTATCATGCAAAATTTTACCATCTCCATCTACTTCAACAGTTGCTTGAGCGATTAATTTCTCTTCCTCTTCTTCTGCACTTAAATATGTTGGTTCATTTTTAATATCAACAACACCATCAGTTACTTTTCTATATGGAGTTTCAATGAATCCCATAGAATTTACTTTCGCAAATACTGAAAGTGAAGAAATCAAACCAATGTTTGGTCCCTCTGGTGTTTCAATAGGACATAATCTTCCGTAGTGAGTATAGTGAACATCACGAACCTCAAACCCTGCTCTTTCTCTTGATAAACCTCCTGGTCCAAGAGCTGATAAACGACGCTTATGCGTAATTTCAGCCAATGGATTGGTTTGATCCATAAATTGAGATAACTGATTTGTACCAAAGAATGAATTAATTACAGACGATAATGTCTTCGCATTAATTAAATCAATTGGTGTAAAGACCTCGTTATCTCGAACGTTCATACGCTCACGGATAGTACGAGCCATACGTGCTAAACCAACACCAAATTGAGAAGATAATTGCTCACCTACTGTACGTACACGTCGGTTTGATAAGTGATCAATATCATCAATCTCTGCTTTAGAGTTAATAAGCTCGATTAAGTATTTTATAATGGTAATAATATCTTCTTTAGTAAGCACTTGCTTATCCATTCCGATATCTAAACCTAATTTTTTGTTCATTCTATAACGACCAACTTCTCCTAAAGAGTAACGTTGATCTGAGAAGAATAACTTATCTATAATACCACGTGCAGTTTCCTCATCTGGCGGCTCAGCATTACGTAATTGTCTGTAGATATGTTCAACAGCTTCCTTTTCAGAGTTTGTTGGATCTTTTTGAAGCGTGTTATGAATAATAGCGTAATCACCTTGTTCATTGCTTTCTTTGTGCAACAATATAGTTTTTACACCAGCTTCAAGAATTTCTTCAATATTTTCTTTATCTAAAATAGTATCACGATCAAGCACAATCTCGTTACGCTCAATAGATACAACCTCTCCAGTATCTTCATCAACAAAATCCTCATGCCATGTATTTAAAACACGTGCAGCTAACTTTCTTCCTAAGTACTTCTTTAATCCTGTTTTTGACACTTTAGCTTCTTCGGCTAAGTCAAAAATCTCTAAAATATCTTTATCACGCTCAAAACCAATAGCACGGAAAAGCGTTGTAACAGGTAATTTTTTCTTTCTATCAATGTATGCATACATCACCTGGTTGATGTCTGTAGCAAACTCAATCCAAGATCCTTTGAAAGGAATAACTCTTGCTGAATATAATTTTGTTCCATTTGCATGGAAAGATTGACCAAAGAAAACCCCTGGTGAACGGTGTAATTGAGATACCACTACGCGCTCTGCACCATTAATACAAAACGTACCAGAAGGTGTCATGTAAGGTATAGTTCCTAAATACACATCTTGAACAATGGTCTCGAAATCCTCATGTTCAGGGTCTGTACAATATAACTTTAACCTAGCTTTTAGCGGAACGCTGTAAGTAAGTCCTCTTTCAATACACTCTTCAATAGCATATCTTGGTGGATCTACGAAGTAATCTAAAAATTCTAATACGAATTGATTACGAGAATCTGTAATTGGAAAGTTTTCCATGAAGGTATTATATAACCCTTCATCACCTCTTTCTTCAGATTTTGTTTCTAATTGGAAAAAATCCTGGAAGGATTTAATCTGAATATCCAAGAAATCTGGATATTCCGTTCTATTTACAATAGAGGAGAAATTTAATCTTTCAGCTTGTGTTGACAACATCAATGGACGGAATTTTGATTAAAAAATATTTTTATAGTGCTCTTAAACACTAGTGAAACAGCTAAAATTCTAACCTACTTAGAAGGCTGTTTTTGCAATTTATTTGAGTATATGTTTATATACGCAAAATGGTCTAGGTGTTATCCCGCCTTAATGCGGGATATACCTAAACCTTTGTATTGTTGAGTTGTGAAGCTTACTTAAGCTCAACCTCAGCTCCAGCCTCTTCTAAAGATGCTTTTAAAGCTTCAGCTTCATCTTTAGCTACACCTTCTTTAATTGGAGATGGTGCATCATCAACTAAACCTTTAGCTTCTTTTAATCCTAAACCAGTTAATTCTTTAACTAATTTTACAACAGCTAGTTTAGAACCACCTGCCGCTTTTAAGATAACATCAAATTCAGTTTGCTCTTCTGCAGCGTCTCCACCAGCAGCAGCTCCACCAGCAGCAACAGCTACAGCTGCAGCAGCAGGCTCGATACCATACTCATCTTTTAATATAGTTGCTAACTCATTTACTTCTTTTACAGTAAGGTTAACTAATTGTTCTGCGAAATCTTTTAAATCTGCCATTTTTCTATCGTTTTAATAATTTTTTAATAATAATATAATTGTAATAAAGTGCGTACTATTTTGATTATCCTTCTTTTTCGGATAATGTTTTAATGATACCTGCTATAGTTCCACCACCTGATTTAAGTGCAGAAATAACATTTTTAGCAGGAGACTGTAATAATGTAACAATCTCTCCTATCAATTCTTCTTTAGATTTGATATCTACTAACATATCTAACTGGTCATCACCAAGGTAAATAGCTTCCTCAATAAAAGCTCCTTTTAATAAAGGCTTCTCTGATTTTTTTCTGAAAGCTTTAATTACTTTAGCTGGTGCATTTCCAGTTTCAGAATACATCACAGATGTATTTCCTTTTAAAACCGAAGGAAGATCTCCAAATTCTTTATCTGAAGCTTCCATTGCTTTTTCAAGTAATGTATTTTTAACAACTGACATTTGCACGTTTGCTTTAAAAGCAGCACGACGCAAATCAGAAGTAGTACCTGCATTTAATCCTGAAATATCTGTTAGATAGATATTTGCATTATCAGTTAATTGTGCAGTTAAGTCTTGAATTACTTGCGATTTTTCTTCTCTTGTCATAATTTAAAGTTTTAACTTAATTAACCAATTTTAGGATCAACAGCTATACTTGGGCTCATTGTAGAAGACATGAAAATGCTTTTTACATAAACACCTTTAGCGGTTGTCGGTTTTAGTTTCATTAATGTTGTTAATAATTCATTTGCGTTACCCGCAATTTTATCAGCACTAAAAGATGCTTTTCCTATAGCTGCGTGAACGATACCAGTTTTATCAACTTTAAAGTCAATTTTACCAGCTTTCACTTCTGTTACAGCTTTAGCAACATCCATAGTTACAGTACCAGTTTTTGGATTAGGCATTAAACCACGAGGACCTAATACACGTCCTAAAGGACCTAATTTACCCATAACACTTGGCATAGTAACGATAACGTCAACGTCTGTCCATCCACCTTTGATTTTTTCAAGGTACTCATCTAAACCAACGTAATCTGCCCCAGCTTCTTTAGCTTCCGCTTCTTTATCTGGTGTTACTAATGCTAATACTTTCATATCCTTACCAGTTCCATGTGGTAAAGAAACCACACCTCTCACCATTTGATTAGCTTTACGAGGATCTACTCCTAAACGTACTGCTAAATCAACTGATGCGTCGAACTTAGTATTGGTAATTTCTTTTATTAATGCTGATGCTTCATCAACAGAATAAATTTTACCTTTTTCAATTTTTGCTAAAGCCTCTTTTTGCTTTTTTGTTAATCTTGCCATTTTCTAATGTCTTTTATAGATTAAGAAGGAAATTTCCCTGTTACAGTTATTCCCATCGATCTTGCTGTTCCAGCAACCATTTTCATAGCAGACTCAATTGTAAATGCATTTAAATCTACCATTTTGTCTTCTGCAATGGTTCTTACTTGATCCCAAGATACTTTAGCTACTTTTTTTCGGTTTGGCTCTCCAGACCCTTTCTTCACTTTTGCAGATTCTAATAATTGAACTGCTGCTGGTGGAGTTTTAATTACAAAGTCAAATGATTTGTCTTTGTAAACAGATATAACCACTGGTAATACTTTACCTGGTTTGTCTTGGGTTCTGGCATTGAATTGCTTACAGAACTCCATGATGTTAACACCTGCAGCTCCTAAAGCGGGTCCAACCGGTGGCGATGGATTCGCAGCACCTCCCCGAACTTGTAACTTAACTACTTTACCTAATTCTTTTGCCATTTTTAATAATTTAATTTTGATGTTATCTTTCTTTTGGAAGCGAAAGACTCATCTATCTTAATGTAACACTATTATACTTTTTCAACTTGCATATAACTTAACTCTAATGGTGTTTTTCTTCCAAAAATCTTAACCATTACTTCAAGCTTACGCTTTTCTTCATTTATCTTCTCTATAGTTCCATCAAACCCATTGAAAGGACCATCAATTACTTTAACCGTTTCTCCTTTTGTAAAAGGAATAGCAACATTTGCTGTTTCTTCTACTGAAAGTTCATCAACCTTACCTAACATTCTGTTTACTTCAGATTGTCTTAATGGCACAGGATCTCCTCCTTTAGTTTCACCTAAAAAACCAATTACATTAGTAACTGATCTAATAATATGAGGAACTTCACCGGTTAGGTTTGCTTGTATCATTATATATCCTGGAAAAAAAGTTTTCTCTTTTTGAATCTTTTTTCCATTACGGATTTGAATTACTTTTTCTGTTGGTACAAGTACTTGATCAACATAATCTTGTAAACCTAATCGTTCGATTTCTCTCTCGATGTACGCTTTGATTTTATTTTCTTGACCACTTACTGCACGAACAACGTACCATTTTTTCTCGCTTACTTCAGACATAGAATAACTTGCTTATTTAATTAAATCAAAGTAATACGTTATAACTTTACTGAAAACTGTATCTACTCCCCATATTGCAAGAGAGAATATAATTGAAAATACAGCCACTAAAACAGTTAAACTTTGTGCTTCTGCCCATGTAGGCCACGTCACATTGTTTTTTAGTTCTCCGAATGATTCTTTTATATAATTTACAATTCCAGCCATGTTATTTTTTTTTTAAATCTAAATTGAAATGATACTCAATTTTGTATTGCACGGGTTGAGAGACTCGAACTCCCGACACCTGGTTTTGGAGACCAGTGCTCTACCAACTGAGCTAAACCCGTAAATATAAGGGAAGGTATTCCGAAAAAACGGAATACCTTATAGCCTTATTATTTATATTTAAACTGTATTAGTCTAATATCTCAGTTACCTGACCTGCACCAACTGTTCTACCACCTTCACGGATAGCGAAACGTAAACCTACGTTCATTGCAATTGGTTGAATTAACTCAACAGTAATAGTTAAGTTATCTCCAGGCATAACCATTTCAACTCCAGAAGGAAGCGCAATGTTTCCTGTTACATCAGTTGTACGTACGTAGAACTGTGGACGGTAGTTGTTATGGAATGGAGTATGACGTCCACCTTCTTCTTTTTTAAGGATATAAACCTCAGCTTTGAATTTAGCGTGTGGTGTAACTGAACCTGGTTTAGTAATTACCATACCTCTAGAGATTTGAGCTTTCTCTATACCTCTTAATAAGATACCAGCATTATCACCAGCTTCACCTCTATCTAATATTTGACGGAACATTTCAATACCAGTAATAGTAGATGTTAATTTCTCAGCACCCATACCAATGATTTCTACAGGATCTCCAGTGTTTGCAACACCAGTCTCAATACGACCAGTTGCTACAGTACCACGACCAGTAATAGAAAATACATCTTCAATAGGCATTAAGAAAGGCTTGTCCATATCACGTACAGGCTCTTCAATCCACTCATCACAAGCAGCCATTAATTCCATTACAGTATCTACCCATTTAGCTTCACCGTTAAGTGCACCTAAAGCAGAACCAGAAATTACAGGTCCGTTATCTCCATCGTACTCATAGAAGTTTAATAAATCTCTAACTTCCATGTCTACTAATTCTAATAACTCTTCGTCATCCACCATATCAACTTTGTTTAAGAAAACAACGATACGAGGAATACCTACTTGACGACCTAATAAGATGTGCTCACGAGTTTGTGGCATAGGACCATCAGTTGCAGCTACTACTAATATAGCACCATCCATTTGTGCAGCACCAGTTACCATGTTCTTTACGTAATCGGCGTGACCTGGACAATCTACGTGTGCATAGTGACGATTTTGAGTTTGATATTCTACGTGTGAAGTATTAATTGTTATACCTCTTTCTTTTTCTTCTGGAGCGTTATCAATTTGATCGAAATCTCTTGCTTCAGATAAACCTGCATCAGCTAATACTTTAGTAATAGCAGCAGTTAAAGTTGTTTTACCGTGATCTACGTGTCCAATTGTACCAATATTTAAGTGTGGTTTTGAACGATCGAAAGTTGCCTTTGCCATGTTTTAAAAATTTTTAATCTTAGTTATATAATAATATTAGTGTGTTCTACTTTTTACTCTATAATAGAGCCAATGACGAGATTTGAACTCGTGACCTCTTCCTTACCAAGGAAACGCTCTACCCCTGAGCTACACCGGCGTAAAGTTTTTATTTCCTATCCTTTCTGTAAAAGAAAGAAGAGATTCCTGCCTTCGCAGGAATTTTAGAGCGGGAGACCAGGTTCGAACTGGCGACATTCAGCTTGGAAGGCTGACGCTCTACCAACTGAGCTACTCCCGCAATTTTTTGATAAACTTACATTTATCAGGATTTCAATATTTCAACAAAAAATCAAAAAAAGTTTGTGGGGAGAGCAGGATTCGAACCTGCGAAGACGTAGTCAGCAGATTTACAGTCTGCCCTCGTTGGCCGCTTGAGTATCTCCCCAATTAACTTATTTCAATATTTTTTAAGAACTTGAGCCGATGGAGGGACTCGAACCCACGACCTGCTGATTACAAATCAGCTGCTCTAGCCAGCTGAGCTACATCGGCTTTTTTATCGATTTTTTTATAAAAAAACCACATAAAAAAAGCCCGCTATTTCTAACGGACTGCAAATGTATAGTTTTTTTACTTTATTCAAAACATTTTTTGAGAAATTTTATCATAAATGTGCTCTTAATTTTTCTTTTCTCTTTTTTAGCTGTCTTTGTAATGATGCCACTGCCATATCTGCTCCTTCTTCAAAGGTTTTACATTGCTTCTTAACTACAAGGCTATCACCAGGTACGCTTACCTTTGCTTCAAATATTTTATTCTCTTTATTACTTGTATTTTCTACTTTTAAAAAAACATCAGATTTAATGACTTTGTCATAATACATATCTAATTTATCCATTCTCTGTTGTATAAAATTTATCAACTTTTGGTCGGCATTAAAATTTACTGATTGTGTGTTCACTTTCATACTTATACTTTTTGGTTAGACAAATAATTTAAATGTTACTTTTTACTTCTTGGGTGTGCATTAACATGCACTTTTTTTAATTCTGCTATACTATTATGCGTATACACTTGTGTAGCAGCTAAACTTGAATGACCAAGAAGTTCTTTAACAGCATTTAAATCTGCACCTTGGTTTAACAAATGTGTAGCGAAAGAGTGCCTTAGAATGTGTGGACTCTTCTTTACTTTTGAAGATGCCAAACTAAAATACTCATTTATTATTCTGTAAACAAGTGTTTCGTATATTTTTACACCTTTTTTCGTTAAAAAGAGTTGTTCTTTATCTTGAATAATTTCCAACTCGTTTCTAAGATTTAAATATTTAACTGCTGTTTGTGCTACAGATTTTAATAACGGAACGATGCGCTCTTTATTTCTTTTTCCTAGAACTTTTAACGTATTATTATGTAAATCTAAACTGGATAATTTGAGTTCTACAAGTTCTATTCTTCTTATCCCTGTAGAATAGAATAATTCTATGATGAATTTGTTTCGTACACTTTCATAATCATTAGCAAAATTTAAATCGTCTAGAACTATTTTTATTTCTGCTTCAGAAAATGGGACTTGTACTTTTTTACTTGTTTTTAAGGCTTTATGTTTTGATAATGGGTTGATTTTAATATCGCCTGTTTTTAAAAGAAATTTATAATAGGTGTTTAATGCTGAAACTTTTCGGTTAATACTTCGGTTTGATAAACCACTTTCTACAAGTGATACTATCCAACTTCTTACTTGGGCGTAGTTTACTTTATTTATTGTGTTTGTTTCGTATTCGTCTTTTATGAAATCTGAGAAATCTTCTAAATCATTTTGATATGCTTTTACTGTTAACTTAGAGTAGTTTTTTTCTAGAAGCAAGTATTCTGTAAAGGATAGAAAAGACATTTTAAAAAATAAGTTAAAAGCTTAAAGTTAAAAGTTAAAAGTTAATCCAGCAACTTAAAACTATATTATATGTAAGCTTGAAAATATAGAATAAAAAAATCCCACTAGATACTGAAACAAGTTCATCACATGTAGCGGGATTTTTAAATTATAATAAAAGAAGTTAATTATACCTCTTCTGCGTCTCTTAAGCTTTGAATGTATTGTGCTTTTTTTACTTGCGCTCTACGTTCTACTGAAGGTTTAGTAAACTGCTTACGTTCTTGCAACTGATTTTTAACCGTTGTTTTTACAAACTTACGTTTGTAACGCTTTAGTGCTCTATCTATATTTTCTCCTTCTTTAACTGGAATTCTTAACATAGTGTCTTAACCTCCTCTCTTTTAGAATTTTCAAGGCGCAAATATAAAAAGTTATTTAGAGTTTGCAATAGATTGGGTTGGTATTTTTAGCCTTGATTTTGTAAAAATTTTCATCTACCTTCGTTTTACGTTCGGATATAAGTCATTAAAACGACGCAGATCCTTAAAAACATTACCTACAAGTTGAAAAAATGAAAATTAGCCTTATTAAAAAAGTTTGGGGAATTGTAATTGTATTGATTGCATTAACTTTGATTTACAATTCAAAATCTAGTTACTATGAAAACAAAGTAGTTTTTTATAATGACAATGTAAACGGAATTATTACGGACATAAAAACTACTAGAGGAACAAAAGTACATTATGGGAAATCGGACTTCTTTTATTTGGAACAATTAGAAAAGAAAGAAATTAAAGTTGGAGATTCGATTCTAAAGAAAGCTGACTCGGATTTAAATGTGTACAGAAAAAATGAAAGTGGACAATTTATTTATCTGACCAAAATAAAAGTACTGAAGCCAAAAAATAGTTACTTTAAATTTTTCTTTGGACTTTAAAATGAATAAAAACCGCAGGTAACAAAGTGTAAAAATAATTGCTTGGTTCTAGCCTACTCGGAAAATCCTGCGGATTTTCCTCTGGTTCGTTTCATTTTTGCTAAGTTAGTTGCTTAACCACGCAACTATCCTTACTCAAACCACTCAAAAATTAAAGCAAATTTCAGTTTTAGAACAGACTTTAGCAAACAGGTGCGTTAGGGATTGAAACGGCATCCTTTTGCTTTATATTAAATGGAAATATACTTAATGCGAAACTATAATTTGGTTAATGGATTCCTGCCTTCGCAGGAATGACAAAAAAGCAAAAGATATAGTGGAAAGCTCGACCCTTTGGGTAACGCCAAAAAAATCTATGAAAAGCATAGATTTTACGTTGCTGGCTTATATTCTTTTTTGTCTATGATGATTTTTGCAAGAATTTCGCGGAGTATCTCTGAAGTTCCTCCACCAATTGGTCCTAATCTGCTATCGCGTAATAGACGTGCCATTGGGTACTCTTCCATGTAACCGTAACCACCTAAAAATTGGAGGCATTGGTACACTACATCGTCTGCCATTTTTGTAGACTTTAGCTTAGACATCGTTGCCTCTTTAACTACATACTCGCCTTTGTTTAACCTATAGGCTACGGCATAATTAAACGTTTTACACATCTCCATATCGGCATATAAATCTGATATACTATGGCGTAAGGCTTGGAATTTATTGATAGATTTTCCGAACGCTTGACGCTCACTCATGTACTGCAATGCATACTCTAAAGCAAATTCTGCTCTGGCATGTGCATTAATACCCATAATTAAACGCTCTAGAGAGAAGTGTTGCATGATATACGAAAAGCCTTTGTTTTCATCGCCCATAAGGTTTTCAAGTGGTACTTTTACGTTATCGAAAGCTATCTCGCCAGTATCTGAGGCGCGCCATCCTAATTTATCTAGTTTGGTTGCTGATACGCCTGCCATATCTCTATCTAGCACAAAAATACTTATACCTTTATTACCTAATTCTGGATTGGTTTTGGCTGCAACTACCAAGTAATCGCTAATTACGCCGTTGGTTATAAATGTTTTTGATCCGTTAATTATATAATGGTCTCCTTCTTTTACTGCTGTGGTTCTCATGCCTGCAACATCGCTTCCGCCAAAAGGCTCAGTAATACAAAGACATCCTATTTTATCACCTGTAATACTTGGTGCTAGGTATTTTTGTTTTATAGCATCGTCTCCTTCTGCATTTAAATGCGTCATAGCCAAATAAGCATGTGCCCAAATTGCAGCAGCAAACCCTCCTGAGTTTATTTTTTGAAGTTCTTCAAGCAAAATAACGGTGTAGAATAAATCTAAATCCATACCACCGTAAGCCTCTGGGTAATTAATACCAAAGAAGCCCATATCGCCAAATTTCTTCCAAATAAATCTTTCGATATTACCTGTTTTCTCCCATTTTTCGATGTGAGGGACTACTTCTTTTTGCAAAAAATCTTGAAGGCTTTTTCTAAAAAGGTTATGCTCTTCTGTGAAGTACATGCTATTCATTTAATTTTCTTTTTCGAAGTGCAAATATAATTCAATTATCTGTATTTTATTTACAGGAAAGCCTTTAACTTTTGTTAATTCGTTTATGGATTTGTAGCCTTCTCTGAGTTGACGTTGCTCAATAATGTTATGTGCCAAATCATAATCTATATGTGGTATGGTAACCAAATTGTCAACCGTTGCGGAATTTAAATTGATTTTGCTAACAGCCTTAGGTGTTTTTACGGTGAATAGTTTTGTGATTTGCTCTATAACTTCTGGCTCTAGTCCGTAAACATCATTAAGCTCTACATCTGCTATAAATCCGCCTTTTGATTTATTTCTGTATTTTATGATTCGGTCTGAAAACACCTTACCAATTCCGTTTACTTTTTGAAGTTGTTCTGCAGTAGCTGTGTTTAAATCTTGTTTTTGTGCGTAGGTTTTTGGTGTATTATTATAACTGTAATTTGAACCTGTTTTAGGTTTGGGATTTGTTACCCATTCTGGGAATTTGAAATATGGTGCCATTGTTGCTAATAGCGAATCTGAAATTTTTGTTACCTCTTGAAATTGCTTAGTAGAATTAATCCATTTGTTTTGTTTTCTGAATGTTAGTAATCTATCAATTTCTTCATTAGTCATTCCTAAATTTGAACCTTTGAAATCTGTAATATAATTTGGATTAAACGGATAAATTTTCGGTTTACTTTCTTCTAGTTTAACTAACTTAAGTGAATCAATTTCTTTTGTAAATTTTGAAAGTTCTTCTTGATTTACTTGAATGTCTTCTGAAGAGAAATCAACAAAGAAGTAAAGGCATTGAAATATAACTATGAGAATTAGCAATAAAAAAATCCCATTTCGCTGTTTTTTAGTAAACGTGAAATGGGATTTCATATAATTTATTTATTGTTTTTATTCTTTGGCGTCTTTTATAGCACCAAGATATCTATTTAATTGCTTTTTAACAACTGGGAATAAGAAATATAAACCAACCATATTTGGAAAAATCATAGCAAAAATCATGGCATCTGAGAATTTCCAGATAGATCCCATACTAGCTGCAGCACCTATAATTACAAATAATAAGAACAATAATTTGTATGTTAAATCTGCTGCTTTACCTCTACCGAATAAAAATTTCCAAGATTGTAATCCGTAATAAGACCATGAAATCATAGTTGATACTGCGAATAAAACAACTGCTATAGTTAAAAATACATTAGAGTAAGGTATGTAAGCTGCAAATGCTTGTGATGTAATTCCAGCACCTTCATAAGCAACACCATCAATTAATACTGCTCCTGAACCATCTCCTCCATATTGGAATATGGCACCGTCGCCGCCACCAAAATTGAATATGATGATAACTAAAGCCGTCATTGTACAAATAACAACTGTATCAATAAAAGGCTCTAACAATGCCACTAAACCTTCAGAGGCTGAATATTTTGTTTTTACTGCTGAGTGGGCAATAGATGCAGAACCAGCACCGGCTTCGTTTGAAAAGGCTGCTCTTTGGAATCCTACTAATAAAACTCCAATGATACTTCCAACTCCAAATGCTGTTGGGTTAAATGCTTCTCTGAAAATTAATCCGAAAGCATCATCAATAAAAGAAAAATTAGTACCAATAATATATAAACATGCTATTAAGTACATAACAGCCATAAAAGGAACAACTTTTTCAGTTACTTGAGCAATACGTTTAATACCGCCAATAATAATAATACCTACTAAAACTGCAAGTACTAATCCTATAATAGCACCAGCACTTGTACTTTCTAACCCCATTAATTCTTTTAATACAATAGTTGCTTGGTTTGATTGCGCAGCATTACCTCCACCAAAAGAACCACCAATACAAAAAATTGCAAAAAATACTGCTGCAATTTTACCAACCATTCCAAAGCCTTTTTCTTTTAAGCCTTTACTGATATAGTACATTGGTCCGCCGTAAACTGTACCATCTTCACCAACATCTCTATATTGAACGCCTAAGGTACACTCAACAAACTTAGTAGACATTCCTAATAAACCGCATACAATCATCCAAAACGTTGCTCCTGGTCCACCTAAAGCAATTGCTAAAGCTACACCAGCAATGTTACCATTTCCAACAGTTCCTGAAACAGCTGTTGCTAATGCTTGGAAGTGTGACACTTCTCCTTCTTCACTTTCATCTCTTATTGTTTCTATAGAATCTCCTCCAGGTGTAACATCACCATAAGCTGGCTCTACAACTGGATGATCTATATCGTCAAATTTACCTCTAACAACATTGATTGCTGTTTTGAAGTGAAAAATATTTGGAAACTTGAAATAAATAGTAAAAAACAGTGCACTACCAACCAATAATACTAATACAAAAGGGATTGTAATGGTATCACTTTTATAAATTGGAAAGAATATAAAATCAAAAAAACCATCTGCTACTGGTTGAAATGCTTCGTCAATACGTTGATCTAAACCTTTTTCGACTGTTTCTTGAGCAAATGTTAAAATTGGAATTATTAATGTAAAAATAGAAAGAAGATACTTCTTCATAAGAATTTGTGTTAGTTAGTTTTTATTGAAAGATTCTTAATAATAGCTAGCAAGATGCTAAAAAAAAATGATTTTTTAAAACAAAGGCTGTTAAAAAAGCAAAATTGCTAATCGATATCGTACTCAGAATTTAAAGCTTCTATTTGTTCTGGTCGTCCTAAAACAATAATTTTTGAATGTCTAGCAAGTTTCATTTCTGCTCCAGGGTTTACTGTATACTCGCCATTTTCGTCTTTATAACCAATAACAGTACATCCTGTTTTTTTCCTAAGATCTAAATCTTTAATAGTTCTTGGTTTTTTTGAATCATAAAATTTTTCAACAGCTACTTCTTCTATATTAATATCAGATTTACCAACTATTGATAAATTATCAATAAATTCCATTAAACCTGGTACAACAACCAAAGATGCCATATGATCACCTCCAATTTTGTCTGGTAAAATAACATTATTAGCTCCTGCAAATTTTAATTTATCATAAGAAGATTCGTTTGATGCGCGACTAATAATATTTATTTTACTGTTTAATTGTCTTGCAGAAAGCACAACAAATAAATTATCAGCATCATTAGGTAAAGCTGAAATAAAACACTCAGCTCTATCTACACCTGCAGTAACTAAAACCTCATCTTCATTAGCATTTCCAATAACGTAAGCAACACCATCCAACTGCATGCGTTCTTCCATTTCTTTATTCTTCTCTATAACTACAAATTGTTTATTATATGCGGTTAATTTTCGAGCAGCTTGCTTACCGTTTCTTCCGTATCCACAAATAACAATGTGGTTTTTAAAACTATCAATCTTTTTTTGCATCTTTTTGTGTTTTAATTCTTCAACATCATTTTTACTCAAAATATATTCGGTTATAATAGATAAAGCATAACCAACAATAACCACACTAGCTAAAATTAAAAATATTGTAAATATTTTTGATTCATCATCTAAAGGTACAACCTCTCCAAAACCTACCGTAGTCATAGTTATAACGGTCATGTATAAAGCATCAACCCAAGAATACCCAGAAATCATAACATAACCAAAAACGCCAATCATTAAAATAATAATTAGTAGAAATATAGCTGTGTATATTTTGGTTCTAAAAAAAGTTATAAGTGGATTATTCATAAATCAAAAACTGATGATCGTTTTGTATAAATTAAGTCTTTAATTCGCATCCAGAAGGCCAAGAAAAGGTATAATGCAAAACCAAAACCTACAGTTACAAAAGTTAAGTACATAAATGAGGTTCTAACTACTTTTGCTCTAATCCCTAAACGGTCTGCAATACGTTGGCAAACGTAATATCCATGCTTTTGAAAAAACAATAAGGGTTTGTAAATATTGTTCATGCTGCAATTTAAGGCTTACTTTGATTATGGAAAAGTTTATTGCTTTAAAAGTTGATTTCCAATGGCACATTTTAAGCATCTGTTCTTATCACAATATTCTGTTTTAAGTTGAATTAGTGCTTGGGAATGTAATGCTGATTTTGATACTTTTTTTAATTTATTAAATGCATTAATAATACTGTTTTTCTCTGAAGCAATTACTGATGCTAATTTTATGATATCTGAATCTACCTCTTCTCCTTTTTGTTTTGCATAACAGAATTTTAAAGGTAGAATTGTATTAATCAATAATAAATCTACAAATGCTTTTGAAAGTATTTTAGTAGTTTCCTTTGACTCTTTTTGAAATGTATAATGTGTTTTCCAAAATTCTGAAGTAGAGACATTGAAGAGCTCGTAAAAATCTTCACGCTTATTTGATGTTATAATTTTTGAGAATACATTTTGATGTTTATTATAAAGACTCGCAAGTTGAGACAGTCTAATTGTTGGAAAATTAGGTGGTCTCAACCTAAAAAACTGCATTGCTAAGACTTGACTATTCTGAAGGTTGAATTTTTGTTTTAAAAAAGCATATTCTTTCACCAAGTTTGAATAATAAGCATCTTCAATATCTTGCTCTAACATACCTGATTGACCAAATAATAAAGCTTCAAGTAAGCGTTGATTAGATTGTGTTTTTCTAATAATTGAAAAGTCTATTGAATTAGCTAAACTAAGAAATGATTCGCCATTTACCTTTAATCCAAAATTTTTAGTTAGCATTTTAAATAACACTGCTTCCCAATCATTTTTAGATTCTGTTAAAAGGGTTTTTATGGTTTCTGATTTATATTCTAAACGCTCAAAATACAAACGTTCCAACCAGTTGCTTGTTATAAAACTATCAATTGTTGAAAATTCGTTTTCACAATTAATCCACTTACTTTTTTTTGAAAACAATTTTTCGTAATTATTCAATAAAGGTTTATCTACAATATCCTTTAATTGTAATGTTGGTATGGGCGTGTTGTCTTTTCTGAATACCTCTGTATCATCCTCCCAAACAACATGTAAAATTACATTATCATAAGCTTTATCTGTTTCATGATTATGCAAAAACCAATCTGAAGATTTTAAATGAATCTCAACATTTCCTGCCCAAAGCTGCTCACCAATTTTTATTTTAGCATTAAAAAAATCAGGACCTGAATTAAAATTATGCTCTCCAACATTTGAAACAATAATAGTTTCTCCTTTTGTTGAACTTAAATTAGTGACATTAATTTTTTTATGTTTCCAGAGAAAATGTAGGAAGTCTTCTTGCATGTTGAAAGATAAAATTCCAATTTAAAAATACCAAATTCCGAAACAGAATTTATAATTTAGTTTTTTATTAAAATAGACTTCATGGAAGAACTTACTTTAACTACGCCCGCCTTATTGTTTTCTGCAATTTCATTAATCATGTTAGCATATACAAATAGATTTATTGCTTATGCAGCTATTATTAGAAATCTACACGACAAATATTTACAACAAAAAGATGAACGATTAATTATCCAAATTAAGAACTTAAAACAACGCTTATATTTAACCCGAGCTATGCAAATTACAGGTATTACTAGTTTGTTACTCTGTGTTCTTACCATGTTTTTAATTTACATAGATCAAAACATTATTGCTATATGGGTGTTTGGAATAGCACTAATTCTACTTATTATTTCCTTAGCGCTTTTAATAAAAGAAATTCAAATTTCAGTTAAAGCTTTAGAACACCATATTAGTGATATTGAGAATGGTTAATTTTCAGGAATTTCTTCAAAAGATGTTGGTTTTTGATATTTCTGAAATGGCTGTTTTAGTAAATCTTTAATATTACTATTTTCCTCTTCATTAGGAAAAACATCAACCCCATATACTATTTTATCAGTATCTAATTCCATATAAGTGCCAAAGAGTCTGTCCCAAACTGAAAAAATATTTCCATAGTTAGAATCAGTATAAGGCATTTTGTAATGGTGATGCACCTTGTGCATATCTGGAGAAACCAATACATAACTAATTAACTTATCAATCTTTTTTGGTAGTCTTATATTTGAATGACTAAATTGAGTTGCCACAATTGATAAGGATTGATACAACATCACTATACCAATTGGAGCACCAATAGCAATAACACCAATTAAGGTAAACGTATATCTGATGATACTTTCAATGGGGTGATGTCTATTAGCTGTAGTCGCATCTACTTTATGATCTGAATGATGCACCAAATGGACCATCCACAAAGGTGGTACTTTATGCTCAATTAAATGTGGCAAATAAGCCCCAAAAAAATCCATCAAAAAAACACCAAGGATTGCGTATAAGGTTAAAGACATTTCTGGAAGCCAATTCAAAATTCCAAAATCATTAGCTATTGCCCAATCAGAAGACATTAACAAAAGAAACGCCATTGGCAAATTAACAAGTATAGTAGTTATGGTGAAAAATATGTTTGGTATAGCGTGTTTCCATTTTTTATACTTAAAATTAAACAAAGGCATTGCTCCTTCTATTAACCAGAAAAAAGTTAGTCCACCAACTATTATAGCTCCTCTATGTAGCGGTGGTATAGTTTCAAAATAATTTAAAATGGTTTCCAAATTTTATTTTTTTTTTAAAGATACTATTTTATTCTTTTTTTCATCTCTTCAACAATATTGAAAGCTGCTGGACATATGGCAACGTTTTTTAAAGTTAAATTAGAAATCTGTTGAAACTTTTTTCTATCAGTATGCGGAAATTCTCTACAAGCTTTTGGTCTTACATCATAAATAGAACAATAGTTATCCGCATCTAAAAAAGTACATGGCACGCTTTGCAATACATAATCATTATCCTCATCAACTTTTAAATATTGACTGATAAATTGATGCGATTTCATTCTGAAATGTTTAGCAATTCTATCAACGTCTTTATCTGTAAATAAAGGACCTGTTGTTTTGCAACAGTTTGCACATTCTAAACAATCTGTACGTTCAAATTCTTGATCATGCAAATCCTGCATGATATAATCTAAGTTTTTTGGTGGTTTCTTTTTAAGCTTCCCAAAGAACTTTTTATTCTCGTTATGTTTATCTTTGGCTAGCTTTGGAAGGTTATTTATAATGTCTTGCATGCTGTAAAATTAGACAATTAGATTTATTAGACTCTTAGATTAAATAGATTTTTAACACATCTGATAGTATTAATTAACTAAATATTAAAATTTTATATTTTATAATGAAAGACCTGTTTGGGGACGCTTTATTAGATTATCAGAACGGAAACTATTCAGAGGATATAATAACCTCAACGAATATTTCTGATGAAGATATTTTACCACTTCCATATTTATTTCGTGATTATAAAGACATGCACAAGTTAGAAAAACATGCTTTAAAACTTTGCAAAGGTTCTGTATTAGATGTTGGTTGCGGTTCTGGAAGTCATAGTTTGTATCTGCAGAAAAAAGGTTTTGATGTTAAAGCTATTGACATCTCTAAAGGTGCTGTTAAAGTTGCGAAACTTAGAGATCTTAATAATGTTGAAGTAAAATCGCTTTTGGATGAAACGGATACTTATGATACTGTTTTACTTTTAATGAATGGCACTGGTATTTTTCAAGAAATCACTCAAGTTTCAAAATATTTATCGCATTTAAAAAGTCTTTTGAAATCCGGTGGGCAGATATTAATAGATTCATCTGATATTAAATATATGTATGAAGATGAAGATGGTGGCTATTGGATGGATATGAATGCTGGCTATTATGGAGAACTTGATTACTTTATATCTTATAAAGGTAAAAAAGAAGCACCTATGAAATGGTTGTATTTAGATTTTGAGACTTTAAAACTAGCTTGTGAATCTGTTGGGTTACAATGTAAGTTGGTTTTAGAAGGTGAGCATTTTGATTATTTGGCGCAGTTATCATTATAATAATTAACTATAAGTTCTAAATCGTCCTTTTTAAGTTCTTCACTCTCAATTTTAGATATTAAACTTGGGCAATCATAAAAGTATTCAATTGTTCTTTTCTTAAAAGATTTAAGTTTATATGCATAATTAATTGGAATAGCACTTTCATTTTCTCGGATTAATAATATTTCCTCAGTATAATTACGTGCAACTCCAGCACCAGATATCTTTTTCTTAGCCAATTTAATTTTTCCATCAATAATTAGTTCAGCAAACCCCGTTTTAGTTTTATTTAAACTTTTATATATAGGAATAAAAATCGCCTTTCTTTTTATCCTTTTTTCTTTCTTTTTGTAATCTAAATCAAAAATAACTTTCTTTACTTCTTCTGTATCAAACTTAGTACTTCTTCTTTCATTACCTTCCAAAAATCGTAAGTATTCTTTATTTCCAACTCTTATTGAAAATGAAGTTAATCTCTTTTCATCAGGATGTTCTGTTCTATTCATCGACATTGATAGTCTTGCTCTTCCAATTAAAACTTCTCCTGTTTGCAAAAATACTTCAGCTGGTTTCCAATCATTATATTGAGCATTTATCACAATCGAAAATAAAAAAAAGATAATAGTTATAATTTGTTTCATTAAAATATTGATATTAAAAATCAAACTTATAAGTAGCTCCAGCTAAAAACTGAATACTTTGCACCGGGAAATTTTGCCATTTTTGGTAAGCATCATTGGCTATATTGTTGGCTTTTGCAAATACTGAAAGCTGGTTGTTTACATGATACCCTAAATGCGCATTAGCATCAAAATAACTATCTAAAACAACAGTAAAAGGTGATGCAGCCGTTATACCATCATTTAAGAAAAATTGATCTTTACGTTCTCCAATAAAATATAAATTTGCGCCTGCAAACCAATGTTCGTCTATCTGATAATCTAAAAACAATGAGCCTTTTACATCTGGTAAATTCCAAGCTTCGTTTTGATTATCCGTATTATAAGTAAAATACTCTGCCTTTATACCTAATTTAAAGTTTCTATTAACATCTACATTAATTTCTCCAGCAACTCCAAAAGTATCAACATCATCGTAAACCATTCCAAAAGAGTTTCCATAAGTATAATTCTCATTTGTTAGTGTTATTTCATTATTTCTAAATAATGCTTTGTTTCTATCTGCTATATAACGACCGCTAATATTATAACTCATATTACTCGATAGCTTCCCTTTTAATCCAACGTATGCGTTATAAATTTGGTCCGTTGGTGCAATAATTAAAGTTGGTGATACAAACGGGTTTTCTGAAGCAAAACCATGATAAGAATTCTGAATCAAATCTCCTTTAATGCCTCCATAAGCAATTAAAACATCGTTAACTAATCGATATGTTGCACTAATATTTGGGTACACATACAAGTTGTTTTCTCCAGACTCTTTATCATTTGAATAAAACAAAGAAACTCCTAAGTCCACTGTTAAATCGTCTTGCTTTAATTGATATGTAGGTGATAAACCTATTTGGAAATTCCCATAGTTTAATTCATCTGTTGTTGCATAATTCCTATCAAAAGTACCTCCTAAATAATCTATTTTAAAGTCTGTTGAGATTTCAACATCGTTAATAGGAATATCTACTTTTGCTTTTGCAATAAATCTATTTTCTCCAGAACCTTGATTATCCCCAAAGCGTCTAAAAAAGAAACTTCCAGAGTTAATATACGTGTCTTCAAAAGCAATATCTCCTCCAAAATGAGCATCAAAAAAAGCATGATCTACTTCAATATCATTAGATTGCGCCTGAGTAATTTGTGATTGAGGTACACCATACCAATTGAACATTTGATGTTGAAAACCTGCCTCAACATTCCATGCTAAATCTCTTAACCTACTAGAATAATTCAAGTTGATTTTTGAGTTAGAAAAATTATCATTAAATGATACACCTTCTATTCCGCCAGCTGAAGAGTGATGACTAATGTAACCGCCAACACTTTCATTTCTACTTATAGCATGGTTTAAATATACTTCGCCCAAAATAGTAGTGTAGGTTCCAACACCTAAAGTGGCATAATTATCAAATAATTTTACAGGCGCTCGTTTTTCAACAACAGCTGCTTTTCCTTTTGCCGGTGTGAAAGTAGATGCCACTGGGAAAGAAAATATATTATACTTAATTTCTTTTTTAGTTTCGGTAGTTTCATCGTCTAAAGATGGCACTTCTTTCACTTTAAAAGCATCTGATATTGTTGGTGTGTATGGCTTAACAACATCTATTACACCTGTATTTATAGTATCATTTCCTGTTCTTTGAGCAAAACTTAGTGTTATGCTTAATAATAGAACTCCTGTTAATATAAATTTGATTTGCTTAAGCATGTTTTTCGATTTTTGATTTACGATTGACGATTTTGATTTTGAGATGCTTCATGAAGCTTCGCTTCGGTACTTACAATAAAAATATATTTTTATTTTAGTAATGCTCAGCATGACATAATAACTTTAAATTAATCTTCTTGTACTATTGATGAGTTGGTTTTAGCCTCTTCCCTTTTAATTTTACGGAGCTCTGTTTTTGCTTCTGAAACGACATCATCAAATTCAGGGAAATTCTGAATAACACTTTCTAAAATATATGTTGCTTGAAAGGCATCATTTAAAGCGTAATAGTTTTTTGCCATTAACACTAACCCCTTAGCACTGTAATATTTATATCCTGAAAAATCTTTAGCTAATCTTTGGACTGATTTATTTGATGCTTCATGCTTCCCTTCTTTATTTTTAAAATAAGCATTAAAGTATAAGGCCTCTGCAGCTGTTTCCCCAGTCGCAACGCGCTCAACATTTGCATAAGCAGATTTAGCTTTAGTTTCATCTCCTGTTTTCATTGCAGAACGTGCAATAATAATATGTGCGTCACTCTTTATTTTATTATCAATTTTAGAGCTACCTAAAACCTTTTCAGCATAAGCTACAGCATTGTCGAAATTTTCTAATTGATAATTTGCCTTCATTAAATTAGATTGGGCAAAAACAATATTTTGAGGATAATTGGCTTCTTCCTCTAAACGTTTTAAAATAGGTATTGCTTTATTCCAACTTTTACTTTCCAAATAAAACTGAGATAAACGTGATAAAGCTTCCTCTGTAAATTCACTTTGACTTGCCTCCACAACATATTTATAATGTGGTGCTGCATTTTCCAACAAATCTTTCTTATAATACATTTGCGCTAAATAAAAATGCGATTGTAAGGCATGAATACCATTTGGAAATTGATTTAAATAGCCATTAAATAATCTAATCGCTTTATCAGTATTGTTTTCTAAATATTGTTTTTCTGCTGATTCATATGTGGTGTTATCTAAATCTACATCAGTTACTTCAACATAATCCAATTGTTTTACCCAATTAGCATACTCATCTACTCTACCTAAATCAATATAAATTAAACGTGCTGTAGAAACAGCTTGAACTGCTTCTGGTGTTCCAGGATAATCTCCAGCTACTTTTTTAAACTTGGTTAATGCACGTTCGTTTTCGCTTCCATTGTAATACACTAAACCTTGACGCAATAATGCTCTAGGCACAAACGAGCTCATTCTATACTCAGTACTCAACTGATTGTAAGCTTTCATTGCTCTATCAGTTTCATTAGCTTTTACTAACGAATTCCCTAGTTCGTATAACGCATCATCTCTTAATTTAGATTTCGCATATTGGCTAATAAATTGTTCTAGTTCTTTTATTTTCTTTGAAGAATTTCCTGCATAACCTACACTAATTGCCTTTTGAAACGCTGGGTAATCTGATTCTATTTCATTTAACTTAATAGCTTTATCGTAAGCAGAAATTGCACTTTGATATTGACTTGACACAAAATGACCATCTCCTAAACGCAAATAAGCATCATTTAATCTTACCTTATCAACTCTCTTATTGGAAATAAATTGATTGAAGTACTCAGTAGCCTTTCCATAGTTTTTAAGTTTGAAATAGGTGTAAGCCAAATTGTAATCTATATTTTCAATTTCTGATGTTGATGATGCTCCCGCTTGTTGCTGAAACTGCTTAAAGCCTATTAAAGCATCATCATAATTTGTTAAGTTATAATCTGCTTCAGCCTTCCAAAATGTTGCTCTTGCTGTATAATTTGATTCTAAAGATTCTTTTAATGAGGCATCAAAAAGATCTTCTGCTTCTTGATAATTACTTTCATTGTACAATTCTAAACCTCTGTAAAATGCTACTTTCTGATATGCTGCTTTATTTTCAAAACTCTTTTTACTTTCTAAGAGTTTTAAAGCTTCTTTATAGTTTTTAGAGGTTATGTAAGAGTCTATTAAAAGTGTTTCTATCTCTTCTTTATAAGGTGTTTCAGGATACTTTTCTAAATAACCAGCTAAAACTTGTGGTGCAGATTGATATGGATTACCAATTTCATAACTAATTTTTGCATAATTTAACCATGAGTCTTCTTGAATCTTCAAATCGAAATCCATTTGCGATGCATTTCTAAACGCATTTAAAGCTTCCTGTTTCTTCCCTAAATTGATATAACTTTCTCCTAAATGATAGTATGCATTTTGAGCTATAGAATTGTTACCGCCTACTATTTTATTAAATTCCGAAATAGCATTTTCATAATCTTTTTGCTTATGATATGCATATCCTAATTGATAAAAATCTGTATTATTCCATTTTTTCCTTTTGCCCTTGTATGCTTTTAAATACGGAATAGCTTCAGCATATTTTTCCAAATTGAAATAACTTTCACCTATAATTTTTGAAAGCTCTGAAACTTCTGCTTCATCGCTTGAGTCTAATCTTTCTTTAGCAAGTTCAATAGCTTTTTCAAACTTTCCTAATTTGAAGTTTAAATCGGCTTGATAATAAGATAACTTTTCTTTGTAACGTTCTTGGTCGCTAACTTGTTCAAAATATTCATTTGCGCTATCATAATCATCACCTTCATAAGCCATAAAACCTATGTAATATTTAGCTTGAGAGCCAAATTCAGAAGAATTCTCAACTCGACTTAAATATTTTTTAGCTGTTTTATAGTTCTTGGTTGTAAAAGCCGTATAACCATAGTTGAAATTATATTTTTCTCGTTCCTTTCTTGCCAATGCATTTTCATCAACCTTCTTATACCATTTACTCGCGTATGCATATTTAGAGTTTTCAAAATAGTAATCGGCAACATCTACAAAAGCAGTATTCCTTTTAGTACTAGTTGGATATTCTTTTACAAAATCTTCAACCAATTGGTCAGCATTTTGCTGGTTTAATCGTACAGCACAATTGGCTATATAATATGCACAATTAGACTGTAGAATTTCTTCTTCAGCAGTCTTTTTTACATTACTAAACATAGATTGTGCAGCTCTATATTGTTGATTATTATAAAGCGATAATGCCTTTTGATAATCGACTAAACCACTTGTATATGTTGCAGATTGCTGCGCTAGGATTTGAAAACTAAAACTTATAGCAACTATTAATGAAAGGATACTTCTCTTAGTCATTTAGGATTAATTTTTAAATTTAAAATCAAAGATAATTTAATATGAATCTTATAACGTAATAATCGTGCCATAATTATAAACTGAGTTATTAAATGTTAAATTTGTGTTGAAAATAAAGTAAAGTTTTAATCGTTAATTTTTAAGATTTAACTTTTTAGTAATACATTTACAACACGTTATAAAACTCCATTCATTTAATGTCTAATCCAATTTTACAATTAAAAGACGCCTCAATTTTTCAAGGTGATAGTTTAGTGCTTTCCAACGTTAATGTAGAAATTAACGAAGGAGACTTTGTATACTTAATTGGTAAAACAGGTACAGGAAAAAGTAGTTTTATGAAAACGCTATATGGTGATTTACCTTTAAATGAAGGTGAGGGTCATATTGTTGATTTTGATTTGAAAAATTTGAAAGAAAAAGATATTCCTTTTTTAAGACGAAAACTAGGGGTCGTTTTTCAAGATTTTAAATTACTAACTGATAGAACCATTAATGATAATTTACTTTTTGTTTTAAAAGCCACTGGATGGAAAGAAAAAGACAAAATGAACACACGTGTTGAAGAAGTTCTAACCAAAGTAGATATGAAAACGAAAGGTTTTAAATTTCCACATGAACTTTCAGGAGGAGAACAACAACGTGTTGCCATTGCAAGAGCTTTATTAAATGATCCTGAACTGATTCTTGCTGATGAGCCTACAGGGAATCTAGATCCTCAAACTAGTGTTGAAGTTATGGAAGTTTTACAAGACATTAATAAAAACGGAAACACTATTTTAATGGCTACACATGATTATGCATTGCTCCTTAAATACCCAAGTAAAACTTTAAAATGTGATGAGAATCAGGTTTATGAAGTTGTACAGCGTAAAGGATAGATTTATGTACAACTTTATAAAAAAGACTCTTAAATCTCTTATTCCTAGACAGTTTCTTTTCAAAAACGAATTGTTTTTTAGGTATTTTTATGCAGTATTCTATATTGGAAACACCCATCAATGTAATATTTGCGATAAAAAATTAAGAGTATTTATTAAAATAGAAAACGAAGACTTATTATGCCCTTTTTGTGGAAGTTTATCAAGAAACCGTAGACTTTGGGGAATACTTAAAGAAGATAACACTCTAAAAGGAAATGTACTTCATTTTTCTCCTTCTAGAAATCTTTATAGAAAATTAAAAAAGAATAAACATATTAATTACTCTAGCTCTGATTTTGAAAATGAATTTCTAGCAGATTATAAATTTGACATTACAGATATTAATCAAAAAGATGAAACTTTTGATACTATTATCTGTTATCATATCTTAGAGCATATTACAGATGATCAAAAAGCTATGTCTGAACTCTATCGTATTTTAAAACCAAATGGTACAATTTACATTCAAACCCCATTTAAAAAAGGTGATATTTATGAAGATGATTCAATAACTTCACCGGAAAAGCGTTTAGAACATTTTGGACAAGAAGATCATGTGAGGGTATATTCTGTAGATGGATTGAAAGTTAGGTTGAAAAAAAATGGATTTAAAGTTTCGGTTAAAAGATTTAATAACTCATTAAATTCTATTTATAACGGATTTAAACCTTCAGAAATAGTTTTAATAGTTAATAAATAATATAATTAATGACTTACTTTTTAAAGAGACTTTCTGAAAAGAGAATATGGAATAAAATATTTGTACAAAGGTTATCTGAACCTTTACATCTAAATTTTATTTCAATATTTATATTCCTTTTTGGCTCTTTTAGGAAAAAAGTAGCTTATGATTTAGTTTTGAGGCCTCAGCATGCATATAGTATTTTAGAAGCTGCAGATCAAGCAAAAGAGAGAGGTTTAAAAACAATATCTGTTCTAGAATTTGGTGTAGCTAATGGCGCAGGATTAATGAATATTATTAAAATTGCAAAAAAAGTTACAAAAGTAACCGGTATTAATATAGAAATTTTTGGTTTTGATACAGGAAAAGGCATGCCAGCTCCGTTAGATTTCAGAGATCATCCTGAATATTACACCACTGGTGACTTCCCTATGAATAGGGATTTATTAGAACAAAATACAAAAAACAATGCCACTTTAATTTATGGTACAGTTAAAGACACCATAAATGATTTTAAAAAGACAATTTCTCCTGAGGCTCCAATTGGATTTATATCTGTCGATGTTGACTATTATAGCTCTACTAAAGAAGTTTTTGAATTACTAGATAGTAAACCAGAGCATTTTTTACCATTAACTTATATTTATTTTGATGATATAACTTTACCTCATCATAATGATAAATGTGGCGAGCTATTGGCTATAAAAGAGTTTAACAATACGCATCAATATAGAAATATTAGTTATCATCCTTTTTTTGCAAATCGTAGAATTTTTAAAAATGCAGATTGGGTAAAACAAATCTATTATTTTCACGTATTAGATCATAAATATAGATTTGAATTAGAAAGAAACAGGGAAACAAATGTCTTAGACAACCCTTACTTAAATTTTGAGGGAAACAAAAAACAATTCAACTAACTATCATTTTTTTTATATCTGTGGGGATTTTTTCTAATACCTTTCTTAAAAACTCTTCTCAAAATCATTCTTAAATTAGCATCAAAATCTAATATTATATTTTTAATAGTATCATTAGGTCTTCCTCTGAATTTAGTAACATGAAATTTATCCGTTTCTCTTAAGGCATTTTTACTAAAGTAATAATTAGAAATACAGCATCTATTTTTATTAACATTTACCTTATTAACAGAATGCCAAGAATAGGCATGAGTAGCCATAACAACCAATCTATTAAATTTACTTTCAATAACTATAGGCTCTTTTTTAGGTCCATTAGGCCATAATTCTAAATGCCCTCCATTATCAATTTCCCAATCTGGAGTTACATAATAGAGTAAATTTAAAACTCGCCAACGTTCTCGATTGGCATCATGAGAATTATCTAAATGTGGGTTTAAAAAATTATTTTCAGCCATCAATGACAATCCTCCTGCATACAAAGACTTATCTGGCTCCAACAAATTAATATCACAAATTTCTCCAATTAAACTAACCACTTTCTCATCTTGAAAAGCATACAAAACCTTCTCTAAAATAGAATTATGCTTATCCATTTGAGCGGAGACAAATTTGTACTCTCTTATACTTTTCAAACGACGCATTTCTGAGGGGCTAGGAAAATTATCAAAACATGTATTTGCTATTTCTTCAGGTAGCAAGTCATCTAAAAAAAAATAACCTATATTGCTTTTTGAAGAATTATAAGATTCAGATAGCTTTTCGAAATTACTCTTAATTTTATTATATATTAATTCAGAGATTTCACTAGATTTAACCATAATAATAGAATGGGTATTATTTCTTAATGCAATTTAGATTTTTTTTATGAAAAAATATTCAATCACTTAAAAAATGTATTTTAAAATTTGATAGCTAATAAATATTAATGATATCAGTATTAATTCCAACTTATAACTATAACATATACCCATTAGTATGTAATCTTTCTAAACAATTAGAAAAAACAAGTATCGTATTTGAAATTATTTGTTCAGATGATGGTTCTAATTCTACAATAAACACAGAAAACATCAAAATTAATACACTAAAAAATTCAAAATTTCATTCTCAAAAAGAAAATGTTGGCTTGAGTAATAACCGAAATATATTAGCAGAATTAGCTCAATATAAATACTTATTATTTATTGATGGAGATTCATTATTACCAGACGATAAATTCATTAATAAATATATAGACTCTGCAAAACTAGATATAGATGTTATTTATGGAGGAAGAATACACCCAAAAAACGTAGAACCCAGTAGAAGGTTACGATGGAAATATGGCGTTTTCCGAGAAGACTCTGATGTTACTAAACGCAATAAAAATATTTATAAAAGTGTGTTATTTAATAATACATTAATTAAAAAAAACGTTTTTAATAAAATAGGTTTTGAGAAACAAATAACCCAATATGGTCATGAGGATACCGTATTTGCATATAAGTTAAGTGAATTAAATGCATCTATAAAACATATACCAAACCCTGTAATACATGGAGATGTAGATTACAATGACGTGTTTTTTTATAAAATGCATAAATCGATAAAAAATCTAGATAGCATATATAAAACGAAACTAATAGACCCCAATTTTATAACTTTTTTAAAAGTTTTTACATCTCTAAAAAAAATGAAGTTAAATTACTTATTCGCTTTAACTCATAAGTTGTTTTATAAGCTATTTGTAGCTAATTTAACTTCAAAAAAGCCATCTTTACACATATTTGATTTATTTAGATTAAGCTACTTTTGTCATATTAATTTAAAAAAATAATGGCTTTTTTTTCAGTTGTAATACCGCTTTATAATAAAGAGCTTTTTATTGAGCAAACTATTTCTAGTTTGTTAAAACAATCTTTTACAGATTTTGATGTAATTATTGTAAATGATGGTTCAACAGATTCTAGTTTAGAAAAATTAAAGCCTTTAGTTGACAAACGATTCAAAATTATTAATCAAAAAAATAAGGGCGCATCATATACAAGAAATTTAGGTATTAATGAATCTACAGGAAACTATATAGCTTTATTGGATGCTGATGATTATTGGTATCCTAATCATTTATCAGAACTCAAAAAACTAATTGAGATATTCCCAAATGCTGGGATGTTTTGTAATAATTATCAGGTTTATTATTCTGATAATGTTGTTCGTTCTGCTAAATTGAATTTTGATTACGGTAACGATTGTTTAATTGTCAATGATTTTTTTAAAGCAAGTATAACCAATTCTGTAGCTTGGACATCAGCAGTAGCCTTCAAAAAAAATGTGTTTAGTTTGGTAGGCGGATTTAATACTAAATTGAAAACAGCACAAGATTTAGATTTATGGATAAAAATGGCTTTAAAATATGATATAGCATTTAATCCAACTATCACCATGTCTTATAAATTTCATGTTGAGAACAGCTTATCTAAAAGTAATTATAATGAAATTAGATATGAGTTTATTAATAATTTTTCTAATGAAGAGAAAAAACATCCTTCATTAAAACTATATCTAGATGTTAATAGGTTTGCAGTTGCTCTAAGATGCAAACTGAATGATGAGAAAAAATTATTTAAGAAACTAAAGTCAGAAATTGATTTGAATAATTTAAATTTTAAACAAAAGCTACTTCTTAATTCTCCTAAGATAATTGTAAAAATATTAAAATATATACATAGAATTTTGGTTAAAAATGGTCTCTATTTTTCAGCAAATATTTAAACACTATTAACACTAATTATTTCTCCTCCTTTAACCCTAAAATACTAAAGAAGAAACTAAAGAGTATAATTTGTATACCTAATACCGCAATTACTATAGATGGAATAATTATTTTAAGCATATTCTCCATACTTTCAATGCCTTTTTCAAATCCTAAATAATATAAAAAACCTCCAAACAGAGTAAAAAGAAAACCTAATATCAAACCTCTTTCTAAAGTGAAATAAACAAACAATTTATTATAACTTTTTCTTCTAGGAATGAGTCCATGGTTTGTTGCATAAATTTTAGTTAACGCATAAAAAACAACAAATTGAAAACTAATTAAAAATAAACCTGAGAATAACGGAATCCATTTTAAATTTGTTGAATCAGAACCAAACAAAATATAGAGTGCACCAATCATTCCAATAAGCATACAAATAAAACCCGGAATTAAGAATAACCATTTAGGGCTATATAATAACAAAAACCTTAAATGCCTCCAGCCATCAGGAAAAGTTCTTAAGTGCGCTTTTCTATTTCTGCCAGATGGAAAAACAGTGGTTGGTACTTCAGTTATTTTTAAGTTAAATAATGATGCCTTTACAATTATTTCTGAAGCAAACTCCATACCTGGAGTAGATAAGTCCATTTTATTATATGCTTCTCTTGTAAACCCCCTTAAACCACAATGGAAATCGCCTAAATTAGTTCTGAAAAATAAATTACCAATAAACGTTAGAATAGGGTTTCCAACATAACGATGTAAAAAAGGCATTGAATCTTTTTTGTTTTCGCCTTTAAAACGGTTTCCCATAACTAAATCAAAACCACTTCTTAAATTTTCTATAAAAAGTTTAAGATTTAATATATCATGACTATCATCAGTATCCGCAGTAATAATATATTTTCCTTTTGAAGCTTCAATAGCACCTCTGGAAGCATTACCATAGCCTTTCTTTTTTACATTAACCACAATGGCTCCAAGTTTTCTTGCAATCACTTGAGAACCATCAGTACTTCCATTGTCTCCTATTACAACTTCACCTTCAATATTATTTTCAAGCATAAAAGTTTGAGCCTTTTCTATGCAAGCTGCAATAGTTTCTGCTTCATTTAAGCATGGCATTACTATAGATAATTCAAGACTCACGTTGCTGCTGGTATTTAAATATTTTGTTTAATAATATGATGAATGTTGCAAAAACAACCCAATCAAAATAAAATATATAACGTTTTATAGAATGAATAACTAAGGCTATAAGCGTATTATTTGCAAACATAAATAAGATGGTTAATACTAAAAACTTATATATATTTTTATTCGATTTAATTAAATTAATTAATCCATATAATAGTAAAACCAAATAGAAAAGTATTTGCTTTGAAGAGCCAAATGAATTCTTCAAGTTCTTAATAAAAAGCTTAATCCAAACCTTAAAATTTTGTTTTATTAATGGAAATACCATTCTTGAGCAAAGCGCATTTAATGCTATATTTTGCTCAATAAAATTAAGGCCTTTAGCTTCATAAGAATTTAATCCTAGATCATAAATTCTTCTATTACATATTTCAGGAAAGTTATGTTGAAAAAACAAATAATCGTCTTTATCTAAGCTTAAATTTTGGTTTCGGGTTAACTCAGCGTCTTTTAAACTTTTATAAATCATATTAAAATAAACGCTTTCATCTTCTTCTGTAAAAAGACTAACGTCTGTTTCATTAGCAATGTAAAATGGAGAAGCTATAATATGAACATAATTCATAGCATTATTAACAAAATGCCCAAAGATTACTTTATTATAAACTCTTTCACTTATTGTAGTTATAATAGGAATAATAGCCAAAAGAATTATAAAATAGTAATGCTTTTTAAAAGATTTGGTTTTATAAATAACATAACCTACTATCAATATTAAAACTGGAATTAATGCTAGAAACTGACCTCTTGTTAGTATTAATATAGACAGCAAAACACAAATTTTATATAGGTATCTGAGGTTCTCTTCAACAAACAACTTTAAACTGAATGCAAATATTAATAGAAAAATAGGATACGTTAAAGCTTCGCTTAAAATAGCACTTCCTAAATTATGTAAATAAATACATGGTGCTAAACATATTAACTGAATTATTATAACACCAAAAGCGTGAATATTAAAAACCTTTTTTAAGATTTTTACAAAAAAATCGATGCCAAATACTATAATTAAGTACTGAATTATAACTAGTGGTATTTCAAAGTAATCACCGAAAACACTGGTTATAACTTTTAAAAAAAAACAATAAAACGGACTATGATTAAAGGCCATGTCCAAAAACGTGTAACTATCTGGAAAATAAATAGCACCTCTATTTAAAACTAAAACACCTACTATAATATAAATAGCTAAGTGAATTAGGTTTTGACTGGTTATGGTGTTTTTCAAAAATTTTAATATTTGTTTGAGATTTTACTCTAAACCGTTATTATTACAAACATAATAGAATAACATGAAATACTAGCTTATAAATTACAGATTACGTTATTTGAAAAAAGTATCGTAATTAATTGTATCCTTTATAATTCTTTTTCTTTCATTAAATCCTTTATTAAAAATGCTCCTTGTAGTATCTACTTCTTTTGCAGAAATACTAAGTAAATCTGCTAAAGAATGGAACATATCATCTATCATATATTTTCTGTTCGATTTATATAGCAAATGGCTTTCTTTTTGCATTTTTTGTGATTGCCACAAGAAAAAAGGTACTTCAAACATTTGCTGAGAATAAATATCTTCATTATGGCCAGCCATATCTAAAGTTGAATACATTTCTTCTCCATGGTCTGAAAAATATAAAGCAAAGGTTTTAGCATTTAAACCATCTAACTTTTCAATGACTTCAGAAATAATAAAATCATTATAGAGAATTGCATTATCATAATGATTTATTTTCTCGAAACTATCATTAGATCTAAATTTAGTTTTGGGTTCATCATTAAATTTATTAAAAGACTCGGGGTACCTGTTTTCATAATGATGATGCGTTCCCATCATATGAATAAAAATAACTTTTTTATCTATTTCATTATTGATGATATCATCATAAGCTTCTAATAGTTTTCCATCTAGTACAGTACTATTGCCTGCAACCGTAGTGGTTAAAAATTGATGATTTTTGGATGATAAACTAATTTTCGTAATCATACTCTCAAAAGGGCCTATGGGTCTTTGATTAGATATCCAATACGTCTCAAAACCAGCAGCATTTATTAACTGAATTATTGATCCTTTTGATATTAAACCTGGGTTCTCATAATTGCCCAAAGTCAATATCTTAGTTAAAGCTCCAACAGAATAAGCATGTGGGCTTATAACATCATTATATATCAATAATTCATTTTTAATTGTATTAAGGTTTGGTGTTGTATTTCTATAATAATTATAAATACCTAAATGTGAACGAGAAGTAGATTCTCCAATAATTATAACATAAACTTCTTTTTCTTTTGAGTTAGATTCTCTCAAAACATTTGTAAAATCTCCTAATTTATTATTTTTATAATCTCCTAAATTTTCAGATTCTTTATAATATTCGATACCAGATTTTAAAATTAAATATGGAAGGTTAAAGCGAATAAGAGTTGACTGTCTTATAAATATAATGATTCCTAAAAACAAAAAAACCATTTTTAGTTTATTTGATTTTGAAAAAATTGGTATGGATTCATAATCCTTTTTGCTTTTAATCAGTACTAAAATTACAATTGCTATTAAAATAATACTAAAAATTATAACTGGAGTATCTACATAAAAACTTAAAAACTCTTTACTTTCATCTGCGTTGGAATCTAAAGCAACAAAAATTGCAGACGGACTAAAAAACGTCTCAAATAAATAATAATATATAGTTTCTAAGAAAAGGCAAACTGAGTAAAAGATGTATGACAACAAAAAGTAATAACGCTTATATTTAAAATTATCAAAAAAATAAAGTGGGCAAACAAGCGCAACAGCAAAAAAGATATTCTCTAATAAATTGAATAATACAAATAGAGTAAGGGTATTGAAAAAGATTTCAAACAAAAAAGCAAATACTATTAAAGGAACGTATTTTAAAAAAAACTTTATAAAAATTTTCATATTGTTTTGATAAGTTTTCTACATTCATTTATTGCATTAACACCTATTCGAAACTTAGCGATAACATCTTTATAACCTATTAATTTATGCTTTAATAAATAAAGTATATACTTAACTAAAAGTAAATAACTAAAATTTTTGAAATCAAAGTAATTAAGTGCAGAAATGGTTTTTATATAATTATTGCTACTAACATCACTTGTTGATCTTTCTAAAGAGTGCTTAACAATGGTTTTGTTTTCAAAATAAACATTTAAGTTTTGCTTTAAAACATCTTTTAAAAATAAATATTCTTCCCCAGAAGTAAAATAACCACCTAACCCAAATAGAGTATTAAATGCAATACCATGGTCTACTATATGCGCTCTTTTAAATGTCATTTCTATTGAAGATGCTGGTTTGACATTATTTCTTGTAATTAATTGCTTAGATTTTTTAGGATATAGTTTATAGTTTTCTCCTGTAAATGTACCAATCTTAAATAATATTACTGATGCATTACTTATTCGCTGATATGCTTCTTTAACAATATCTTGAAAACCCTCTACATATTCAACATCATCATCAGCTATAAAACATATATCTCCTGTGGCATTTTCAAGAGCTAAATTTCTACTTTTTGAAAGTCCCATCTCATATGAATTAATAACTTTAATATTATCAAACTTAGAAATACATTCATTCCCTTTCTTAGTTTGATTTATAATTAAAAGGTTTAAATTTTCTAATTTATTATTGGGAAACATTTTCTCAACAAAGGACAAAGATGTCCTATCCATAGTTGAAATTAACACTTCAAAAGTTATGGAATTATTTGATAAAGTTTTACTCATTTCTTTAACATTAAATCACTCTTTTTTTTCCAATAAAATTATGCCTCAAAATAAAAAGCACAACTATAAAAAATATAATATATCTTATAAAATGGGCTAACACTACGCCGTCTGTTCCGTAAATATCTATAAAGTAAACTGAAAACCCATAAAACAATAAAACAGATAACACTTCAGTGAAAATAAAATATCCAATTTGTTTTTTTGCTATAAATTGATAAGATAAAACGATAGCTATAAACTTAATTAAATCCCCTAGCAACTGCCATTTAAACAAACTTGCCATACCTAAAAACTCATCAGTATAAAGCGCTGTAATAATAAATTCTCTAAAAACAAAAACCATAAACATCCCTACCACTAGTAATGGCAGAAGCATTTTATATATCTTAACAACTTCTTTTCTGAAATCAGTGCTATTCGATATTTTCGCATAAACAGGTAATATGTAGAGTGGAAAAATAGCCGCAGTAAATTGCATATAAACTTTAGAGATTGAGTTCATTGCTGTCCAATTTCCTGCTTCTGCAATACTAACTCTGTTTTCAATTAAGTGCCTTAATGCAATATCTGTTATATTGATACTAAAAACAACTATTAAAGCCATTAAACTATATGACATTAATTGATTTTTAAAATTCAAATTAAATCTAACGCTTTTTAAATCTATTAATGTTTTATATGTTTTGACACCAAACAAAGTATATACTAAAAACTGTAATAAAGGAACTATACTTATGGCAATTAAACTTCCTTTTATCCCATATTGATAAGTAAGAAACACAATTAAAACGGTACTAGTTATAACAATAACCACCCCGATTTTTGAAAACAATTTGTACGCAGACAATCCATTTAATAAAGAATATAAAACAGCATTCACTCCCATAAAAGGAATTAAAAAAGCTAAAATCTTAAAGATATAACTGTAACTGCTGCCATTTCCGAAAACAATATCACTTAGTGTGTTAGACCAGAAAAACAAAATAACAAAAGAAAGTAATGCAGCTAAAACAGAAAAAACGAAAACTGTTGAAAACAAATTACTTAACTGTTTTTTATCATCTTTATATTCTGAAATATATTTAACTAGCCCATTTGATGTACCCAAAATAGAAAACTGCTCAAAAAAGCCAATGACATTTTTCAAATTTCCAACCAAGGCTATGCCTTCAGCTCCAATTAAAACAGCCAATACTTTTTGAGACAATAATGAAGATAACATCCTTACTAAAACCAACCCCGTGTTAGCAGATGTTACTTTTAATAATAAATTATTTTTTATAAAACTTGGAATTTTCAATAATATAGTTGGATAAATTTATAAACTACCTTGACTATGCCACAAGGTATTAAAATTCCAAAAAGAGAGTACTAAATTATACAAAAAAAGAAGACAAGTCTAACTATTTTCGTTTTCAACACCAAAAAGAGAGCTACCAAAAATTAGTAAAATAATACCATAGTACATAACATAACTCACAAAATGAGCTATAACAGCACCTTCAACATCATTCAACATATCTATAAAATACACACTAGTTGTATATAAAATAATAATTAAAAACGCCTCTGTTAAGATGTAATGCCAAAACATTTTTTTAGCCAAAAACTGATAAGCAATTATAATTGATAAAATTTTTATAAAATCTCCTAATAATTGAAATAAAAATAAATCTTCAACAGGTTCAAACTCTTCAGAAAAAATACCAATTACAATATAGTGCTTTAATAAATAAATAAGTAGTAAACCAACTAACAGAATAGGAATTATTGTTTTGTAAAAACTAACAACTTCTTTCTTAAAAGCCTTTGTGGTGTTTATTTCTGCAAATCGCGGTAAAAGATATAGGGCTATTAAAGAACTTACAAACATGAGATAATAGTTTGATATTCTTGTCATAGCTTCCCAAAAACCAGCATCTTTATAGCCAATATTTTCAATGATGTATGATCTAATAGCTATTGCAACAAAAGGTAGTAAAACAGCAGAAAAAAGAGCCATTAAAGAATATGGACTTAGCTTTTTAAACATACTTAGGCTAACCTGACTAACTTTTATCTGAGTGATTAAGCTTTTTCTATTTATTATACCAACTAATGTTATCAAGAATATTAATGACTCAGCAATAACTACGGATATTAAAGCACCATCTATCTTGTTCTGATATATTAAAAGCAATGCAATTGAAACACTTAAAATTTGTCCAATTATATTAATAATTATAAGGATTTTATACTTTGAAAACCCATTCATTATCGAGAATGTAAACATATTTAAAGCATAAAAAGGCAGTACTATGGCAAAAATTCGAATAACATAAGCATAATCATTATATGTTGGAAATATAATATCATTTATCCATTCTGCTCTGAAGTAACAAAAAAATGAAACAACTATTGTAGAAATAAAACCTACATAATAAACTGTAGAAAGTGTTTTACTTAATTTTACGGTATTATCTTTAAATTCCGAAACATATTTAACAACACCTTTATAAAAACCTAAAGTTGCAACTGTTTGAAAAGAACCAACAAAGTTTCGTAAATTACCTATTAAAGCTAAACCTTCTGCTCCAATTAAAACAGCAATAGCTTTTGATGTTAATATTCCAGCTATTATTCTGGTTAATACTGAAGCGGTTTGTAAAGAGGTAATTTTAACTAAAACCTTACTGTTTATATAGTCTATTAATTTTTTCAATTAATATATAATTTCCGTGCTATTAATTCTTCAAAGACGTTGCAATGTAGCTTTATAAACGCTTAAAAGAATATATTATTCTGTTACACTTTTCTGAAGCATTCAAATATACAAAATGATTTAAGCTTTACTTGTTTATCATTATAAAATCATAAGAAATTATAACGAAAAATATAAGAAAAAAATTAATTTCCTTTCTTAAAAATATAATATAAATTAATACCAAATATAGCTATATTAGTTACAACTATTGGTTTTGAAGTTGGTTCTAGCACTAGTCCATAAAACACAAATAGTAAACACCCAAAAGCATTTACTATTCTTAATTTATAAACAGATTTCATCAAGAATGACACTAGAACGGTAGCCATTGCAGCATATCCTATCCATTCAATCCATGAAATCCCTAAAAACTCCAAATTATAAAGATTTGTTTCGTTTACGGTCTACTTCCGTTAACCAAATTTTACGCAAACGTAAGTGGTTTGGAGTTACCTCAACATACTCATCTTTCTGAATATACTCTAGAGCTTCTTCTAATGAGAATTTAATTGCAGGTACAATTTTGGCTTTATCATCAGCTCCTGAAGAACGCACGTTACTTAACTTTTTAGTTTTTGTTACGTTAACCGTCATATCATCACCACGTGAGTTTTCTCCAATAACTTGACCTTCGTAAATATCTTCACCAGGATCAACAAAAAATTTACCTCTATCTTGTAATTTATCAATAGAGTAAGGTATAGCCTGACCTTTTTCCATAGATACTAAACTTCCATTCTGACGCTCAGGAATACCACCTTTTAATGGTTGATATTCTTTAAAACGGTGTGCCATAATAGCTTCACCAGCAGTAGCCGTTAATAATTGGTTACGTAAACCTATAATACCCCTTGATGGAATAATAAATTCGCAAACCATACGCTCGCCCTTAGCTTCCATACTAAGCATTTCTCCTTTACGCATGGTTACCATTTCAATAGCTTTACCAGAAACAGTTTCAGGTAAATCAATTGTCATTTCCTCAACTGGCTCACATTTCACACCATCAATAGTTTTAATAATTACTTGTGGCTGTCCTATTTGAAGTTCATAACCTTCACGACGCATCGTTTCAATTAAAACAGATAAATGCAATACACCACGACCAAAAACCATAAACTTATCAGCACTATCCGTTTCTTCAACTTTTAGTGCTAAATTCTTTTCTAACTCTTTAGTTAATCTATCTTTAATATGACGAGATGTTACATATTTACCATCCTTACCAAAGAAAGGAGAATCATTAATGGTAAATAACATACTCATTGTTGGCTCATCAATCGCAATTGTTTTTAAACCTTCAGGATTTTCCCAATCAGCAACAGTATCACCAATTTCAAAACCTTCAAGACCAACAATAGCACAAATATCACCAGCTTGAACAGTATCTACCTTTTTACGTCCTAAACCTTCAAACGTGTGTAGCTCTTTAATTTTAGATTTCACAACACTTTTATCTCTTTTAACTAGAGAAATATTTTGACCAGCTTTCAACTCTCCACGAGTTAGACGTCCAATAGCAATTCTACCTGTAAAAGAAGAAAAATCTAAAGATGTAATTAACATTTGTGTTGTACCTTCTTCAATCTTTGGTTCAGGAATATGCTCTATAACCATATCTAAAAGCGGCTCAATATTTTCAGTTTCATTCTGCCAATCATCACTCATCCAGTTATTCTTTGCAGAACCATAAACTGTAGGAAAATCTAATTGCCATTCTTCAGCACCAAGCTCAAACATTAAATCAAAAACCTTTTCATGCACCTCATCTGGTGTACAGTTTTCTTTATCCACTTTATTTACAACCACACAAGGTTTCAAACCTAAATCAATCGCTTTTTGTAAAACAAAACGGGTTTGTGGCATTGGGCCTTCAAAAGCATCAACCAATAATAAAACACCATCAGCCATATTAAGTACACGCTCTACCTCTCCACCAAAATCGGCGTGACCAGGGGTGTCAATAATATTAATCTTAGTATCCTTATAAATTACAGAAACATTTTTAGAAGTAATTGTAATACCTCTTTCACGCTCTAAATCATTATTATCTAGAATTAAATCTCCAGTATTTTCGTTCTCACGAAATAATTGACAGTGATACATAATTTTATCAACCAAAGTAGTTTTACCATGATCTACGTGTGCAATAATTGCGATGTTTTTAATATTAGCCATAATAGTGCCTTATTTTAAGCGTGCAAATGTACGGGTTATTTTATAATTTAGTTAAAAATATGTTAGAATTAAAAGTTTATATAATTTTTTTAAGTTGTCTACGTTTTTATACAACTAACAACCATCTCTATCTATAAATTTTATTAAATCCCTAATTATGAAATTCCCTAAGATTAATCACTACTTCTATCTTATTTTAATGGCCCTTTTTTGGTTTGGCATCTTAGAAGTTTTGACTCGTATTTTCTCTTTTTCTAATGAAACCAAACAACTCATTATTTTTGTTGGACTTTTAATTTCAATTAATTTTTCATTAATGTTTTCAATTATTAGAAATTATAGAAAGGAACGCATTTAATATGTAACTTTGTTGCTTAAATTTTAAAGCACATGAACCTTACCGAAGTTTCAAAACTTAAACACACTAATTCCAACAACTTTTTTCTATTATGCGGCCCCTGTGCTATTGAAGGCGAAGACATGGCATTACGCATTGCCGAAAAAGTCATTTCTATAACCGATAAATTAAAAATACCATATGTCTTTAAAGGCAGTTTCAAAAAAGCAAACCGTAGCAGAATTGATAGTTTTACAGGAATAGGTGACGAAAAAGCTTTAAAAATTCTCAGAAAAGTTTCCGAAACTTTCAATGTACCCACCGTAACAGATATTCATGAAGTTTCAGATGCCATAAAAGCAGCCGAATATGTTGATGTGTTGCAAATCCCAGCATTTTTAGTACGCCAAACCGATTTAGTAGTTTCAGCAGCTGAAACAGGCAAAGTCGTCAACTTAAAAAAAGGACAATTCATGAGTCCTGAAGCTATGAAACATGCCGTACAAAAAGTAAAAGATGCCGGCAATAATAAAGCGTGGATTACAGACAGAGGTACCATGTTCGGTTATCAAGACATGATAGTAGACTTTAGAGGCATCCCCACCATGCGAAAAATGGCGCCAACCGTTTTAGATGTTACGCATTCCCTACAACAACCTAATCAATCAGTAGGTGTAACAGGCGGACGTCCAGATATGATAGAAACCATAGCCCGTGCAGGAGTAGTAAATCATGTAGATGGTTTATTTATAGAAACCCACTTCGATCCTGCAAATGCAAAAAGTGATGGCGCTAATATGCTACATTTAGATAATTTGGAAAGTTTACTAAGCAATTTAGTAGCCATCAGAAAAACAATTTCTAGTTTATAATCAGCAATATTGCAAAATTAGTCCAACCTATGAAAAAAACAAGAAGAGACTTTTTACAAAATATGGCATTAGCACCTCTTATTTTAGGTACGGGTAAACTCATGGCATTTCCTAACAAATTAGAAACCCAAAAAAACAGTAGAGTTCAATATAGTGTTAATGCCTACTCTTTCAACACTATGCTTAGAAGCGGAGAAATGACATTTTTTGACATGATGGAATTTGCTGCCTATATTGGTCTAGATGCTGTAGATTTAACAGGATATTACTTTTCATCATATCCCCAAAAACCATCAAACGAAACTCTTTTTACCCTAAAAAGAAAAGCTTTAGAATTAGGATTAGATATTGCTTGGACGGGTGTTCGAAATGATTTTGTAACTCCAAATATTGAAAATCGAAATTCTGACAAGGCACTTATCAAAGATTGGTTAGAGGTGTCTTCAAAACTTGGAGCTAGTATTATGAGAGTTTTTACTGGAAGAAACAAAAGCGAAGAATTTAGCAAAGAGGAAATTAAGGAATGGCTCGTTAGCGAATACAAAGCATGTGCTCAATATGGTGCAGAAAATGGTGTGATTGTAGGATTACAAAATCATGATGAATTTTTATTTACTAGTGATGAAGTGATTGATATTATCAAACGGGTAAATTCTGATTGGTTTGGGCTTATTTTAGACTGTGGTAGCTTACCTTCTGACGACCCTTATGCAGAAATTGAAAAACTAGCACCTTATGCCAATTACTATTTTGTTAAAGAGCATGTTAAAACTAAAGATAGCACAAAAATAAATGCAGATATTAAAAGAATAGCAACCATAATTAAAGACCAAAACTATAAAGGATACGTCTCTTTTGAAAGTCTTAAAGAGGGTGACACCAAAGCTATTCTAAAAGATATGCTACAAACATTTCAATCGGTTTTTTAATTAAGGAGTCTACGAGTCCATAACATTAAGAACTTTATTATTCTTTAACTCAAAACAATTTAGAACCGTTATTAACTAATTTGGTTTATATTAGAAAAACAATAAATAATAGTATTTTAGTTTCAATTAAAATAAATACTATGGAAAAAAAACGAGGTGGCGATGCTCCAGTACAATGCGAATTAGAAGCTAACAAAAATTACGCATGGTGCACATGCGGGCACAGTGACGATCAACCATTTTGTAATGGATCTCACAGAGCTGCAAAAGCAACACCATCAATGGTATTTACTGTTGAAGAAGATAAAACAGCTTATCTATGCACTTGTAAACAAACTAAAAACCCACCATATTGTGATGGGTCTCACAACTAAAATTTAGTTTACCTGTTATAAAACGATTTTCCTTTTTGCTTTTTTGCTTCTTCAAGAATTGCAATAAATATGGCATCATTAATAGCTTCTAAAGACTTATAGCGTAATGATTTAACCACCTTACGGTTTTCGCTAACCAAATACGCATCAAACTTATCCAGATAAGCAGAATGCCAAAAGCCAACATCTACAAACTGCTTTTTATGGCTTGCGTTTAAGTAACACATTGGCGTCTCTCCGATGTAGTAACAAGGAATACGCCATTTATATTTTAGTTCAACCTCTGGAATAGTATGCTCTATAATCACCTGAAGATGCATTAAAATAGAGCGATAAGGTTCTGGTTGATTTAGTATATATTCCTCTGCTGGATTCATTATAATTTTTTGCTAAATATAAAATTAACAAAAATTTATAAACCATAATTCAATTAATTTTATTTACTTTGCAATTCAAAGTACTTTAAAATGGAATCAAAAGATTATCTAAAAGACATTAGTGAAATAAAAAACATGATGAATAAATCATCGCGTTTTATTTCGCTTAGTGGTTTATCTGGAATTTTGGCAGGTATTTATGCACTAATTGGGGCAGCAATAGCATATTGGTTGGTAAAAACATACAGTAATGGTGTTCTAATTCTTGATGGCTGGGTTTTCGAATCTTGCTTATTTACATTATTTGCAGTAGCAATACTAAGTATTGGCACTGGCATTATATTAACCACAAGAAAAGCAAAGAAAGATGGCTCTAAAATTTGGGATACACCTTCCAAACGTTTAGTTTTCAATTTCTTAATTCCATTAATTGTTGGTGGCCTCTATATTTTAATCATATTAATTCAAGGTAAATATGGGCAATCGGGTGGTTTAATGCTCATTTTTTACGGATTAGCTTTAGTAAATGCCTCAAAATATAGTATTGGAGATATTCAGTATTTAGGGTATGTTCAAATAATTCTTGGATTAATTGGAGCTTGGGAACCTGGTTACGGATTTTGGCTATGGGTGTTGGGTTTCGGAATTATGCATATTGTTTATGGCACTTGGATGCATTTTAAGTATGATAAATCATAATGAGTAAAAGAAAAAAACTAGTTATAATATTATTAATTATCATAGTTTTGATTCTAATATGGATAGAATTAGGTGTTGGTATTTTTGGAACACCTTGGGCAGGAAGTTAAGTTATAATGAGCATCATAACCAACATAAATAAAGCATTCGATCATCGTATTAGATTAGGCATCATGTCCATTCTAATGGTAAACGAATATGCCGATTTTAATATGCTAAAAGACCTTTTAGGCGCTACAGATGGTAATTTAGCAAGCCATACTAAAGCCCTAGAAAAAGCAGAATACATAAAAGTAGAAAAGCAATTTATAGGACGAAAACCAAATACTCGCTACTCTACCACAAAACTAGGAAGAGAATCATTTAAAAAACATATTGACGCCCTTGAAAAATTAATAAACAAACAATAACCCCTTGCCTTTGCAAGAACACAAAATAGAAAACAAATTTTTTTATCAATTCACTTTGTAATTCAAAGTACTTTAATATAAGTAATGAAACATAGAAAAAAACTAATAGCATGGTTGTTTGAAAAATCTCAAAAGATTTATGGTGATTTATTTATAAATCGTAAATCTTGGGGTATTAAAAAAGATGAACTTTTAAATTATCCTGAAGATTCATTTGGTAAACACTTAGGCATCTTTCTAAATGAAAACAATTTTGAATTAATCCCAAAAGGAGAACGTCATGACGCATACCATACATTAACAGGTTATAAAACAAAAGTGGAAGACGAAATAGCTTTACAATACTTATGTGTTGGTAATGGAAAAAGAAGTTTATATGCAATTGGAGCTGCTGTTTTTGGTGGTATAATGCTTCCTGAATATTTCAATTACTATTATAAATCATTTTGCTTAGGCAAAACGGCAAACGCATTCTATCATTTTAATTATAAGAACCTTCTATTGGTTTCTATAAATGACTTAAGGTCAACCATTTTCTCAAAACATCAAATTAAATCAATGTATCAATATAAAACTATTTAAAATTAGTCAAAATGAAAAACATTCCATTAGTTATCGGCGCCTTATTATTTAGCACCTTATTTCATAAACAAGGTGTAGGATTGAATCTTTCTATTTTCAGTATTTTAACTCTAACAGTACTAATTCTCTACAATAAAAGTGCTTTTAAACAAAAAAGTACCATTGCTTATGCTTTACTTTATCTTATCACTGCTGCCTCAATATTTATTTACAATAACACTTTATCAATAGTTGCCAATACCATAGCTTTTATAACACTAGTTGGTCATGTATCGGAACAAAACTCATCTATATATGTAAACTGGTTAAATGGATTATACACATCAATAGCAGGGTTTTTCCATAGAAATTTTGGTGTGAATGAAAGTGAACAAAAAGTTGAATCAAAAAAAGAAATTGATTATTTACATCTCGCAAAAATAATTGGTATTCCCTTAATTATTCTTACCATTTTTATAAGTCTTTATAAAAATGGTAATCCAATGTTTAATGGTTTAATAAATGACATTGATTTTTCATTTATCAATTTTCAGTGGATTTTGGTGGCTTTATGCGGTTACTATTTACTAAATAATATTTCAAACCCAGTAATTGTTGATCCTGCAACAACAAATGATGTTAAAACTGGTAATATACTTCCTTATCAAGAAAGCAAAGAAACGGATAATCTTAAAAAAGAACATCAATTTGGTTTTATTTTAATTACAGCTTTAAATGCATTAATAATTATTTTTCTTATAACTGATATTACTTATCTATTATCTTCAAACGATTTAAGAGCATCAGTGTTTTCTAATCAAGTTCATAGTGGTATAAATGCTTTAATTGCTTCAATAATAATTGCCATCATTATTATTCTATACTTCTTTAGAGGAGATCTTAATTTTTACAAAAAAAATAAAAACCTAAAACTTGTTGCTTACACTTGGATTATACTTAATACCATTCTTGTAATAAATATAATTATTAAAGATACCCAATATATATTTTACTTCGGTTTAACATATAAGCGCATCGGTGTTTTAGTTTATTTACTATTAACAGTTATTGGTTTGGTAACCACTTTTATAAAAGTAAAAGACCTAAAAAACTTTTGGTATTTATTTAGAATTAATACTGTAACTGCTTTTACTATTTTGATAGTATCTTCTACAATAAACTGGGATAGTTATATCACTATTTATAATTTGAATTATGCAAAATCGATGGATTTTAATTACTTGATAGAACTTTCAAACAACAATGCTTTTATTCTCAAAAATTATTTAGATGAAAACAATTTAGATGATAAAAAGGCTTTGAACATCAACCGAAAATTTAAAAACTACATGCGCGAACTCAAGAATAAATCTTGGCAAGAATCGCAATTTGACAATTTTAAACTTAAATAAAATATTGTGAATACACCTTTAACTATACTAAAAGCTACAGGGCTATCATTCATCATTTTTTGGGCTATAATTTTTTCTAAAGAAAAGTTTACATTGGATATGTTTCCTTATGTTTTTCTTTCTCTTATACCAATTGGTTTGTGCTGCTTAGTAGTTATATGCTTAACTATATGTCCGTTTTTTTGGGCTAATAATAAGTCAAAAAATATAGATACTGTTTTAAAAACCTATTTCCCTTTTTATGCGATAATACTTTTTGCTCTGTGTGGATATGGGTTTATTACATCTAACCTTGATACTTTTTCCGTAGCTTTTATAAGCTCCGCATTTTTCACTTTATTAAAATCTTGGACTTGGTTAGCAAAATCTCATAAAAACAAAAACGAATGAAATATTTTAAAAGACTAATTAATCTATCTATCATAGTAATTATCCTTGTATTATTGATCGATTTCGCAATAACACATAAAACGAAACATTTTGTTTTTGACAATATAGAAACACTAAATAAAAATAAAGTAGGCCTTGTTCTGGGCGCTAGTAAATATACTTCGAATGGAAACACCAATTTATACTACAAATACCGTTTAGAAGCGGCCGTTAAATTATATAAAACAGGTAAGATTGAATTTATTTTAGTGAGTGGAGATAACGGTAGAAAAGGCTATGACGAACCAACTAATTTTAAAAACGATCTTATAAAACGGGGTATTCCTGAAGATAAAATCTATCTAGATTATGCCGGATTTAGGACTCTAGATTCAGTTGTAAGAGCAAAAGAAATTTTTGGACTATCTCAATTCACTTTAATTTCTCAAAAGTTTCATAACGAACGTGCTTTATACCTAGCACAACATTATAATATAAATGCAATTGCTTTTAATGCAAAAGACATTAAAGGGAAATATGGGTTTAAAACCAAGCTCCGAGAATATCTAGCAAGAACAAAAGCCGCAATTGATATTCTGTTTAATGTAAAACCTAAATATTTAGGTAAGAAAATTGAAATAGTTTAAAAATGAAAAATATAAAGCATCTGTTAGCACTCTTTTTCATAGTTCTGTATCCGCAAAGTTTTTTCTCACAAGACTCAACTAAAATCGAAAAAAAATATTATCAAAATGTTATATATAGGAAGGTTCCTAATAAAAAAGTATTTAAGGTTATTACATCTAATGACAAGAAACTTCAACAGGAAAGTTTAGAAAGAATTAATGCTAGTAAAAGTAAATTACCTGATTCAATATTAAAAAAATACAATATATCTGAGATAAATAATAAATATAAACGACATGAGTATTTAAATAATAGGAGTCGTATATATTTCAATCCAAACAGAAAAAAAGGGATAAGTTTACCTTGTAAATGTTTTATAAAAAATGACACTTTAACAATTGGTAGCGCAATTAGATTTTTTGGTGGTTATGGTCTTGTCAGTCAATTATACAAGGACAAATTCAAAAACTATTTTATCGAATATTCTGATGATGATAATTTAAAGTTGAAGAAAGAAGATTCGATCTTTAAAAGGTCAATTCATATTGACGGTGCTTATCAAAAATTGATTCTCGAAAACAAACCCCAAATAGGTGAAACTTTAACAGGTTATTTCAGCATACTAACTAATCCATATTATCGCTATAACAAAAAAAATAAAGCCTTTGGTGAGGTTTATTTCAAATGCCTTGTACTAAAAGAGCCAAGTCTTATAAAGAACAAATAATGACATTCAACTTAAACAAAACATATTTAATTTTAACAGTTTTGCTTCTAATAATAGAAGCACTAATAGCCATATTCCTAAAAACGGGTTTTATCCGCCATACATTTGGAGATTTTCTGTGTGTCATTCTATTGTATTGTTTCTTTAAAAGTTTCATTAAAGGTCACCATTTTACAATTGCCATATCAGTTTTAGCAATTGCCTTTACCATAGAGTTTTTACAGCTCACAAACTATCTGGAATTCTTCAATTTACAAAACAATCATTTAGCAAAAGTAATTTTAGGAAGCACGTTCGAGTTTTCAGATTTAGTTGCCTACACACTTGGTATTATTACCACAATAGCTATTGACTTTAAAATTTACAAACTATGGATTTCATAAAAAAGCTCTTTTTGTCCCGATTCAAAACATTCACTTTAGTTAGTGTTTCCATACTATTTAGCATCATTTTATTAATGATTAGAATGAAGTTAACACACAACTTCTTCTACTTATTTCTAGTCTGGAATTTGTTTTTAGCAGTCATTCCCTTTGCCATAAGCACATATTTAGTAAGTCTCCCCAAGCTTAATAAATTGTGGTTAGTACTTTGTTTTGGGGTTTGGCTGCTTTTTTTACCTAATGCACCATACATTATTACAGATTTATTGCATTTAAAAATAAGTCCAACACATTTGTTGTGGCTAGACATTCTAGTTGTTATGTCTTTTGCTCTAAATGGATTATTACTGTTTTATTTATCAATTATAGACATGAAAAGTATTTTACAAACTTTTCTAAGTAAAAAGAAAGTAAATTACCTGATAACCACAATACTCTTTTTAACAGGGTTTGGTGTGTATCTGGGTAGGTTTTTGCGTTACAACTCTTGGGGAATTTTAAGTAATCCAAAATATTTGTTTGTAGATATTATAAACATTGTTATAAAACCGTTTGCAAATCAAGAAGCTTGGTTATTTACAATACTGTTTGGATTATTTTTAATGTTGGGGAATTGGATATTTACAACTTTAAGAAATTAAATAATCCTATTACCTTTTCAATGCGAAATGTGCTTTGAATTGCCTAGATTGATTATCCAATGGATCAATAAAATTTACAACAAACCAATAATCATCATTTGGTAATAATCGGCCATTAAAAATACCATCCCAACCAGAGCCTTTTGGATCTAGTTGTTTTAAAAGTTTACCGTATCGGTTATAAATAAAAATCTGAGCAGTAGCTAAGTAATTAATAGGGGTTCTGGGTGCTATTATATTCCAAGTATCGTAAGCACCATCATTATTAGGAGTAAAAAAAGGTGGGTAATCCATCACAATAACCTCTATTTCTTCTTCACCACAACCAATAACGTCTCTCACTTTTATAGTATTTACACCAATTAAAATACCTTGATTAAAAGTAAAAGTATAATTACTTCCTGGAGAACCATCTCCTAATTCCCAAGGGCCATTGTTTATACTAAATTCGTACTCCGAAATTGAGTTGGTACTTATATTGTTGTTTGCTTCAACTTCAATAATGTGTCTTTTTGCAAAAGCTGATGTAACAATATTTGCTGAAATAATAGGTGGAGAACTTTCATATACAGTTGTAACGTTATTAATAGCTGTACACCCTGTAGTATTATCTGTAACTTCTACTCTATAAATACCTGCTTGAGTTGGAGTAATAGCAGATTGATTATTAAATAGTGGTAATACATTTTCATTTAAAAACCATTCAAAACTATAATTACTTGAATCTAAAAAAGTATCAATTATGGGTGTTGGCAAGACTTCTGTACCATTTACATTTACACATATTATATACTGCTCATCTAAACTCAAAATAGGAAGTGGATTAACAATAATAGCTGATGTAGAACTTAACACAGTACTACACCCACCTCTAGAATCATTTACAGAATCTAAGTTAATAGTTTGGTTTATTGTTGGACTCGACACAGTTATTATTGCTTCTCCAGTTGAGTCTAATACAATAGGATTAGAAGATGTACTTACCACACCACTATAATGCACTTCGCTGTTTGGTGTTCCAGTAATTGTAAAAACCGCATCTTCACCAAAACAAATTGGAGAAATACTAGATACAGTTGCTGATGGTGGATTAATTATTTCTAATGGGGCACTATTACTTTGTGTGCAATCTATTAAAGATTGAATTTGAATTCTATACCCATTTCCTACAACAATATTATTTGGAACAGTACAAGAAATTACGCCATCAGAATTTGATAATACTGACCCTATTAACGTTTGATTTTCAAAACTTCCTGAAGCATCACTCAAGTAAGCTTCAAAAAGTGTATTAGAAGCAAAAGTTCCTGAAAGTGTATAGTGTAAATCAAATGTTCTGTCTGTACATCTTACAGGTGGCAAAGAAGCTTCTAATATTGTAACACTTTTTAATAAGTTATCATAAATAGACACATATACCTGCCCACCTTCTTCATAGACCACAACAACATCATTATAAAATGGGTTTATTGTTATATTATGACTATCTCCAGTGGCTATAACTATAGGCGAATCAAAATTTTGTCCTTGATCATTACTAACTTGCATAACTAATTCACCAATAGTATTTTGATAACCATCAATTAAAGTACCTCTACTATCTGCAAAAAGAGTACGTCCCTGAAAATTAGCATTTTCACCTAAATTTACAACTGCACTAGTTCCGTCAGACACATCAATTTTATATCCAACAATTGAATTTGTTCCGCCGCCTCCAGCAAATATAAATGTGCCACAAGGACCATCACTTAAAGCATAACTTGAGAAAAAAACAGTACCCTGTGGAGACAACGTTATAGATGAAAAACTTTGTCCTTCATCAGTACTTTCAGAAAGATATAATCTAGGGTTATCTGAAGGCACATACAATATACCATTTTGGTCTGTTCTCACATCTGCAAAAACACGTCTTGTAAGTGTAACTCTGTTAAATATACCTAGACCGTTATTTACATTTGAATATATTTCCCGACCAAACTTGTCTGTAGCATAAACATTATTACCAAAAACAGATAAATGAACAGAGAAAGAACCAGGACCAATAATTACTGGAGAACTAAATGTATTACCTTGATCAATACTTCTTGAAAAGAGTATATTTCCAGACTCTACCCACGATACAAAAACAATACCTGCATCATTTACAACAATTTCAGGTTCAGCATCAAATACACTAACAGTTACGGGGGCTAAAAAACTTTGTCCTCTATTTATACTTCTACTTACTTTAATTCCATTTGAACCTGTATAAACTACATAAATGATTCCATCATTACTAACATATACATTTCTGCTAGTATTAGCATTACCAATATTATTAACAGCTCCAACTTCACTTACCATTACACCAGAATAAAGCGGGGTTTGACTATTTGCAACATCAAACAATGTCAAAAAAAGCACTAATATGATTATATGTCCTTTAGTGAAGGATAGCATCAACTAAATTTATAATATTATACACCAAAGTTTTGTATAGTAAAACCTTATGGGCCTAAAGTAAGTAGAATTGACTTTCACACCAAAAAAACTAAGTTTAAAAAGCACATATATTCGATAAAATTTGTTCTTTTTAATAAGTGAAGGTTAATAGTATAAAAATAGAATCATGACTAACATTTCCAAGTAAAGCAAATGAATATTATTTTTATATTTTTTTTAAAATAGTAACAATAATCATTGATTGTTTTAATAAACAAAAACATTATTCTTTCCCATCAACATAATCCTGTAAATAACTAAAACGCTCTGTTAATTTTCCTTTTTTGGTGATTTGAGCTCCGTTTAAAATACCATCTTTATCATTATTAAAAAAAGCGGGGATAACGTGTTTTAAAAACATATCTCCAAAACCTTCACTAGCATCTTGTGGAAGCTCACATGGGAGATTATCTACAGCCATAACAGTTATTGCTTTATCATCTTTAAAATCTATTTCTGTTTCAGTTTGTGGGTTATATCCATAAATAGGATCAGCAATGGTTGAAGCTCTTAATGTTGTTGCTACTGGCCCATCTACATCGCAACTTACATCTGCCACTACTTTAATGTTAAAATTTCGTGATTTTACATCAGCTCTAGTGTATAGAAATGGTGCACCATCACCATAAAAATGTCCTGCAATATAATAATCTGTGACTTTAGCGAAACGCATAAAGTCTGATTCGTAATTTTCTGGGTTTTTATACAAATCCGTATTGTTTAATACACGTCCGTCTTTTCGTTTATTATAATCTAATACATCAATTTTACAATACACAGGTTCATTATATTCTTCATTAAGATAGTCATCTACTGATACAGATTTAATGTGCATAGCATCCAACATTTCTTGAGAGCCCTTTGCTACTTTACCACTGCCAGTAAGTAATATTTTTATATTTGGTATTTTAATAGCATTGAGTTCTTTTATTAAAGCGGCTTGGTTTGGCAAAGGACCTGCTTTTGGTAAATTCCAAGAATTATATTTTAATCCCCAAGCTCTAAAACCATTATATGCGCCAACTATACCAGCATAACGACCGAAACCTATTAATCGGAATCCTTTGGGCCCTACAATAGTTTCGTGATCATAGAGTTCAATGTTTTTTTCTAAAATGGCTTTTAGTAACTTTCTGTTATAAGGCTGCTTTTTTATGGTGTGTGAAAAGAAGAAGTATTTTTTGTTTGGTATGAGTGATTCTATTGGCACTTCTTTGACACCTATCATGACATCACAATCTGAGACATCTTGTGCTACTTCAAAACCTGCATTTTTATATTCAGTATCTGGAAATACTCTGATATCTGACGATTCTACTTTAAAGACAGCTTCAGGAAATTGTTTTTTAGCTTCGGCTAATTTTAATGGTGAAAATACCACACGACGGTCTGGTGGATTTTTACGTTCTTTAATTATGGCAAACTTCATGTGATTTATTTTAAACTGACACAAAAATTATTTGGTACAAATTTTGAACTAATGTAACGGGATTTGAAAGCTTATACAAACTTTTTTGATAACTTTGCTGCCCGCGTTAAGGATTGAAGTGACATCCTTTTTTGCCATTAAAAGCAAAAAAGATATAGCGGAAAGCCTGACCCGATAGGGTAACGCCCAAAATACTATTTCATTAATATTGGGGTCGACTGGTTTTGACAGCGAGATTAATTGAACGGTAAGCACGTCGTGTAATGGCATTGAAACACGTTAAAGGCTAGACCAAATTTTAAACGGCGAGAATAACTACGCTTTAGCTGCATAATTCGAATTATAGTAGAATTAGCCTAGGTACACAAGGTGTACAAGCTTTATGTCTCCGGAAAGCCTTGATTGACGGCGTTCCATTTTGAGGCATCGTAAATGTCAATATAGATTGGGTAACGCTTTGATGCCCTTTTGAAACTAAAGAAGCTAAGTTGTAAGTAGGTTGTCTGTAACCAGCTTATAATCGAAAACCCAAGAATAGAATAAACGTGTAGAAAGCTCTTTGGTTACTTGTTTGGACGAGAGTTCGATTCTCTCCGACTCCACCAAAAACCCATTAACTCATTATTTGAGTTAATGGGTTTTCTTATTTTAGAAATGCTAATTTTTATTAAAAACTCTAATATCTTTAAATGTAATAGCTAAATTTGATAAAAAACTGTTATGACTAATTCAAAAATCACCTTAATTATATTCTTTCTTTTTGCACTTTTTTTTGGTGTTAATGCTCAGGAAAAGTTATCCAAAGAAAAAGACTCTACCTTATCTGGATTAAAATTTAGAAGTATTGGTCCTGCATTTATGTCTGGACGAATTGCTGATATTGCCATAGACCCAAATAATCAAAACACTTGGTATGTTGCTGTTGGCTCTGGCGGTGTTTGGAAAACAGTAAACTCAGGCACTACATGGACACCATTAACAGACAAACAACCATTTTATTCAACAGGATGCTTGACGTTAGATCCAAATAACTCAAATACAGTTTGGGTAGGAACTGGTGAAAATGTTGGAGGAAGACATGTAGGTATTGGGCATGGTATCTATGCTAGTTATGATGGAGGTAAAACATGGAAAAACAAAGGATTGAAGAATTCTGAACATATTTCTAAAATTATTGTAAATCCAAAAAACTCCAACGAGATTTGGGTTGCTGTACAGGGGCCTTTATGGAGTTCTGGCGGAGAACGTGGGCTTTATAAAACTCTAGATGGTGGCAACACTTGGAAACTTGTTTTAAGCGATAATGAATGGACAGGTGTTACCGATATTATTATAGATCCTAGAGATGAAAAAACACTTTATGCTGCAACATGGCAACGACATAGAAATGTAGCAGCTTATATGGGTGGAGGCCCAGGAACTGCCATTTATAAAAGTACGGATAGCGGTGAAACTTGGCAAAAATTAAAAACTGGACTTCCGAAAAGTGATATGGGTAAAATTGGTTTAGCAATTTCTCCTATAAATCCAGATGTTATATATGCAGCTATAGAACTAGAAAGACGTACCGGAGGTATTTACAGGTCAAGTAATAAAGGTGCTAGTTGGACAAAAATGTCTAATACGGTTTCAGGAGGGACGGGTCCGCATTATTATCAAGAGCTTATTGCTTCTCCTCATGTTTTTGATAAACTTTATTTAATGAATAATAGTACACTATATTCTGAGGATGGAGGTAAAACCTTTAAAACCATGAAAAAGAAAAACAAACATGGTGATGACCATAGCTTAACCTTTAAACCTAATGACCCAAACTATTTATTAATCGGTACTGATGGTGGTGTTTATGAGTCTTTTGATAACTCGGAAAATTGGAAATTTATAAATAATTTACCAATAACACAGTTTTATAAGTTAGCTGTTGATGATGCTGAACCTTTTTATAACATCTATGGAGGAACACAAGATAACAACTCGCAGGGTGGTCCATCAAGAACTTTTAGAACCAATGGTATTGTAAACTCTGATTGGTTTGTACTTTTAGGTGGTGATGGGCATCAACCAGCTACAGAGCCTGGGAACCCAAACATTGTTTATGCACAATCTCAACAAGGTAACATAAATAGGGTTGACAGAACAACTGGTGAAGCCGTTTCTATTAGACCCCAAGAAGGTATTGATGAACCCTATGAACGTAACAATTGGGACTCTCCTATTCTAGTTAGTAATCATAACCCGAAACGTATTTATTTCGGGACGCAACGCGTTTGGAAATCTGATGATAGAGGAGATAGCTGGACAACCATTTCTGAAGATTTAACAAAGAATGAAGAGCGTTTAACTTTACCTATAATGGGAAAACAACAAAGTTGGGATGCTGTTTGGGATGTGTATGCGATGTCTACCTACAATACAATTACGTCTCTTTCAGAATCACCTCTTGATGAAAATGTGTTGTATGCTGGTACCGATGATGGTATTATTCAATACACAAAAAACGGAGGAACTTCTTGGACGAAAAAGTTAGTTAGCGAATTACCTAATGTTCCATCTTCAGCTTTTGTTAATGATATAAAAGCAGACTTACATGATGCAAATACAGTATATGTTGCTTTAGATAATCATAAATTTGGAGATTACAAGCCTTATTTATCAAAAAGTACTAATGGTGGAAAAACTTGGAAATCTATAACCAATGGCATTCCAAAAAACACACTTATTTGGCGTATTGTACAAGATCATATAGATCCTAATTTAATGTTTTTAGCCACTGAATATGGAATTTACATTACTCTTAATCAAGGAGATAAATGGATTAAATTTTCTGAAGGATTACCAACTATTTCGTTTAGAGATTTAGCTATTCAAAAACGTGAAAACGATTTGGTAGTAGCTTCTTTTGGTCGAGGGTTTTATATTTTAGATGATTATAGTCCGTTAAGAAATGTAACACCTAATACACTTGCTAATCCAACTTTATTTAAACCAAAAAAAGCACTACAATATAAACCGATAAGCGGAGGAACTTCAAGTCAAGGAGCATCTTATTTTACAGCCAAAAATCCTGACTATGGTGCTATTTTTACTTATTACATTCCTGAAAACTTTGAAAGTTTAAAAGCGAAACGTAAAAAAACTGAAAAACAATTGAAGAAGGAAGATAAAAATATAGTTTTTCCAGGTTGGAATACCCTAGACAAAGAAAAGAATGAGGAAGGCGCTTCAATAATTTTAGTAATTAAGGATAGTGATGGTAATTTCATGACAAGAATAAATGCGCCTTACAAAAAAGGCTTCAACCGTATTGCTTGGAATTTAAAAATCCCCAATAGAACCTCTCTAAAATTGGAACAAATTAATACTAATCCTTCTAATTACTATTACAACTTATACGCAGAAGAAGGTATGTACGAAGTCTCTATGTTCTCAAAAATAAATGGAATTGTTAAGTCTTTATACGAACCTCAAACTTTTGAAGTAGAAAGAATCAGGGAAAATGTATTGGTTAATCCTGTAATTGATGATGTTGAAAGTTATATAGAGCGCTTTAAAGCGTTTAAAACAAAATTTGAAGCAACCATAAGCGATTATAATAATGCTAACAAAAAACTTGAAGCTTATAGTAAAGCAGCTGTTTATGCTAAGGCTAATCCAGGATCTATAGAAAACGAAATAAATAGATTAAAAAAAGAAATGCTCTACCTAAAACAACAACTATATGGTAATGCTTCAAAAAAAGAAATTAGAGAAAAAGAATTAAAGTCTATCTCTTCTAGATTGTCTGTTGCTATCCGCGGATTCAGTACCACATATGGACCTACCAAAACACAGATGCAAAGTCTAGATAAAGCAAAGATGCTTTTTAATAGAATTCAACCACGTCTTTCTAAATTCATCAATGAAGATGTTCCCGAAATTGAAGATAAATTATTAAAGGCAGGAGTACCACCTATTTTAGATTAACCTATTTATTAAAATATGAAAATTGAAAGACCTTATAATGTATATTATAGGGTCTTTTTTATTAGATTTTGGTAATCTTCTGGAGAATCAATATCATTCAAAGTTTTAGTTGATGTTGGAGTATAACTAACAACATCTACTTCATTAGTATTGAGAAGTATTTTTGCACCTTTATCTCCCTTTAAACTTAATAGTTTTTTAAAATACTTTTGAGGAAATATGGCTGGAACTCCATTCATATTTCCGTATGCTGAAGCTATGATTTTTTGTTGATTGTTTTGATGTTTAGAGATGAGTTTATTTATATAATTTGAATCTACATTTGGTTGATCTGCTAACATAACTATAAGCGCATCTGGTTTTATTTTTGAATCTTCTATATGATTTATAGCAGACACAATACTAGAACTTAAACCTTCTTTCCAGTTTAAATTTTCAATAATACTCACATCTTTACCTGAAACTTCTTTCTTAATCATCTTGTAATTTGCACCTAATACAACATATACCTTTTTTGCTTTTGACGCTAAAGCGCTATTTATAGTTGTTCGTAAAAGCGTAGAATTGTTAAAGTAAAGTAACTGCTTAATACTACCCATTCTTGAGGCTTGTCCTGCTGCTAATATGACAACAGAAATATTCATTAAGATTGTGTATGTATTTTACCTGAAATGGTTTTAAGGTTTATGGGTTTTTTATTTCTTATAGTTGTTAAAATTTCAGATAATATTGACAAAGCTATTTCTTCTGGAGTTATCGCTCCAATATTTAATCCTGCAGGACTATAAATAATATCTAAAAAGCTTTCATCTAATTCTGGATTATAATCAAATAAATCGTTTTGAAGCTGTTCCCTACGTTTTGCTGAACCCAAAACACCAATGTATTGCAGTTTTGTATGTTCTAATTTTAGTAAATATCTTAAATCTTGTGCATAATTATGTGTCATTAAAACCACTGCACTTTGTGAGTCTATACTATCAGAATTAAAACCTTCGGGGGTATTTGATGATACTGATTTTGCTCCTGGGAAATCCAATAATTGTTTTGGGTCTTTTATAGAAGTAATCACATCTATTTCCCACCCTAAAAGTGCTGCTGATTTACATAACTTAACTGCATCATGCTCGCCTCCAACAATAAGAAGTTTAAAACAAGGTGGAAGCTCTTGTTTGAAAACTTTAATATCCTTATTTAAAGTGGCCGCTTTTTTTGAGACATTTGAAAAAGTAAAAGACTCACTTTCGTTAAATGATACTTGTGAATAAAAATCACCTTCACATTCGTCTTCTTTTTTGTAATACGATTGAACCGATATGTTGGTTCTTAATTCTATAGCATTAAAAAATGATACTTTAAATGCTTCTGAAACTTCAAATGGTTCTAATAGAATATAGAGCACACCTTCGCAACCTAATCGATAACGCCCATCATAAGTCATTATTTTAGGTTTACCTGTTTTAAAAACAGATTGTGCTCTTCTGAGGGCTTCTTTTTCAACACAACCTCCACTAACAGCACCAGTCATTTTACCTTCACTAGAGAGTAACATACGTACTCCTGGGTGTCTATAAGAAGATCCATCCAAATCAACAACAGTAGCTAAAACGTTTTTAACTCCTAATGCTTGATTATGAATCGCTTCTTTTACTATTTCCTTGAATTCGTGAATCATACTTATCCAAGGTAATAAAAAATAATTAGTTTACTTTAAAATGATCTTCAAAAGCACCCATATTTTTCTCGTCCCAAACTTTACCTAATTTTAGAGGATCGAACCAAAAAAGGATTTCTATGTGTTTTACTCCAAGTCTCAGTTTTTTCAACCATAGATTTTAATTGATCTTATACAAACTTCAATTTTACGTATTTTGAATAAAAATCAAAACATTTACCAAAATAGGATTTAAACAAAAAAAGCTCTTGCGAATTTTCACAAGAGCTTTTTTTGAAACTAAGTTAAGTTTAACTAACCTTTTGTTTTTCTTTCATCTTTTTTAACAACATTAATTCATGCTGTATTTCTTCTTTTCTTTGATTGAACTTTCTAACTCTTTCATCAATTAATTCTTGATTTTTAATTCGAGCTTGACGTCTTAACTCAGCCTTTTCTAATTCTTTTTGCTGAAGGCGTTTTTGATTCATTTTCTCTCTTGCTACTGAAAAATAAGAGAAGCCATACATACTCAAAAAAAGAAGGGCTATAATTCCTAATATGATGTAACCATTTTCCATTACACTAATTGTTTTGATGCTATTAATTGGTAAATTCTTAAAAAGAAACCATTAATTTAAATATTTTTTAAAGAAATGACAAACTTTTAAACAAAAATAAAGAAAACTTACTTCTGGCTAAAAATAAAAAAGGTGAAGTACTTAAAAAGTAGTTGAAACATCAAAATACCGATGAACTACAATATTCTTTAACTATAAAATTACTTAGTTACAATTTTAAAGCCTTCTTTTTTCCAATTTAAAAAACCTCCTTTTAATTGGTAAATAGTATCAAAACCAATTTTTTTAAACTTAGTCACGCTTTTATTACTTCTTTTTCCTGAACGGCAAAAAACATAAACTGCCTTTTCACGATTTAATAATAGAAGGCTATCTGCAAAATTTTTGGAATAATAATTAATATTTATTGCTCCTTGAATATATTCTTTAGAATGTTCTTTCGGTGTCCTAACATCAACAAGTTGAATATTTTGTTTATTAATGTGATTGCTAAATACTTTTGGTTCAAGTATAATTGAATCTTTATTATCCCAATCACAATTAACTAGAATAAAGCTAAGAAACAGAAAGCCAATAATCTTCTTTATACTAACCACCTATTCAATATCAACAACATCTCCAGTCCACTCTAACATACCGCCTTCAAGATTATAGGCGTTTTCAAAACCTAACTGTTCCATAATCTGACACGCTTGCCCGCTTCTGTTTCCTGAACGACAATATACGTAATAGCTCTTGCTTTTATCCAAATCTTCAATTTCACTTATAAATTCTTGACCTTTATATATGTCAATATGAATGGCATTTGGGATAATCCCATCGGCTACTTCTGCTTCTGTTCTAACATCTAATACTATTGCATTTTCATCATTAGCAAGTTGTTCAGTCCATTCTTCTTGTGTTAAATCTTCCATGTATGTTATTAATATAAATGTTGTACAAAATTAATACAACTAATATTTATAGACGAAAAAAAACCGAAGTTATTACACCTCGGTTTTAAATTACTTTAATAATTTAGCTTTAATCAAAACTGCTTGATGATTTGGCTACTTTTATAGAGCATCCAATAGCCTTTGTTTCTTTTTGATCAACTTCTTTACCATTCAATAATGCATCTACGGCATTTTCTACATATTTTACTTTCACTGCAGATGCATCCCTATGATTATCATCAATAGCTCCTATATACTTTACAACATTTCCTTTTTTAGTTTTCTCAAGCACATAAATATGAGGTGTTTTAGTTGCTCCAAATTTTGGATACACCTTTTGACCTTCATCCATTAAGTAAGGAAACGTAAAACCCTTTTGTGTTGCTCGCTTTTTCATTTCTGGCAAAGCATCTCCTGGTTTAACGGACACATCATTTGGCATAATAGCAATTACCGGATATCCTTTTGATGCATATTTTTCGTTTAAAGCTTGAACTCTATCTTCATACATAACTGCAAACGGACATGTATTACAAGTAAAAGTAATTATAAAGCCTTTAGCATCATTATAATCTGCTAAAGACACCATATTTCCATCTATATTTTTTAATGAGAAATCTTCAGCAATATCTCCTACCTTATAACCTTTATGACTAACTTCATTTAAAGTGAAAGCACTAACTAATAGTAAAATAAGTGCTACTGGAACTAATTTGAATAATTTTTTCATGGTATTTTAATTTAAAAATTGTTTTAATTCTTTTTCTAATTCTTCATAAGTAAATGATTGCTCATAAAATTTACTATTATCATTCTTATAGATTATAGTTGCAGGTATTGAACCAGACCAATCTTTATCAACTTTAGGAATCCATGTATTCATATCTACATCATCAAGAGCTACAACTTTAGAAATCAGTTTCTTTTCCTTTATAAAGGGCTTTAATTTTTTATCATATAAATGTGGAAAATCCAAACTTACTAATATCACTTCTACGCTTTCATTTTTGTATGCAGCGTTTAACTTTTCAAAATAAGGTAACTCTTTAACACATGGTGCACACCATGTGGCCCAAAAATTAATAACATAAACTTTATTATCTTTTTTTTCTAAAAAAGCTGAAAAACCATCATAATCATAAACTTCAAGTTCAAAATCCGTGGTAGCAATTTCTTTTTTTACTAGCTCATCGTTATCTACTTTAAGTACCTCAGCAGTTTTCTTTTTTCCCTCACAACTACTTGCCATTAAAAAAATAGCAATAATTAATACGTTTAGTTTCATAACCATAAAATTAATTAATAGTTCTTTGCATTTATCATAGTTTAACAAACTTTTATATAAAAAGTGTTTTAAAGTTTTGTGTATAACTATTTTCATCTCTATATTTGAACCTAGAATAATTATAAAATGAAATCAATTTTAAATAATACTTGGTGGTGGTGCTTTCGAAACTAATCTTCGTGAAGTAAAATCCTAGTATATTTAAAACTTAAAATATTCAAAAGGCTTGTCATTCACGACAAGCCTTTTTTTATATCAAACAAATGAAAAAATTCAGTCTTTATACACACCACAAACGTATCCTTACAGATACAATTACACCAGTAACGGTATATTATAAGATTCGTGACAAATACCCAAATAGTATTTTACTAGAAAGTGGTGATTATCATAGAAGTCACAAGAATTTTTCATACATCTGTTTCAATCCTATTGCAACAATAAAGGTTGAAAATGAAGTGGTTTCTGAAACATTTCCTGATGGAAGTTCTACATCTATTGAAATAACAGAAGATTTAAATGTAGTTGATGAGATTTATAATTTCACCAAAAAGTTTGATACCAAATCTGAAGAAAATTTTAAGTTCATCAACAACGGTATTTTTGGTTATACAGCTTATGATGCGGTTCGTTATTTTGAAGATATTCAAATTAGCAAAAAAGATGATTCGGTTGTTATTCCAGATATGTATTATGCTGTTTACCAAAATATCATTGCCATAAATCATTTTAAAAATGAAGCCTATATTTTTGCACATTGTTATGAAGGTGTTGAAAACAACATTGATGAAATTGATAAACTAATCAACGTTCAAAATTTCGCATCTTACAATTTCAATTCAAAAGGCGACATTATGTCGAATTTGACGGATGATGAATTTAGAGCAAACGTAGATGTTGCAAAAAAACATTGTCAACGTGGAGATGTATTCCAATTGGTGTTATCAAGACGTTTTTCTCAAGAATATACTGGTGATGATTTTAATATTTATCGTGCTTTAAGAAGCATTAACCCTTCTCCTTACCTATTCTATTTTGATTATGGCGATTTTAAAATCTTTGGAAGTTCGCCAGAAGCTCAACTTATTGTTGATGATGGATTAGCCGAAATTCACCCTATTGCTGGAACCTTCAAACGAACTGGAGATGAGCAACAAGATGAAATTCTAGCAGAAAAGCTTAAGAAAGACGACAAAGAAAATGCAGAACATGTGATGTTAGTAGATTTAGCTAGAAACGATTTAAGTCGCCACGGTAGTCAAGTAAAAGTTGAAACTTATCGTGAAGTTCAATTCTTTTCGCATGTTATTCATTTGGTAAGTAAAGTTACAGGGCAAAAACATGATACTACCTCAACCATGCAAGTTGTTGCAGATACATTTCCAGCAGGAACTTTAAGTGGCGCACCAAAGCACAGAGCTATGCAACTCATAGAAGACTATGAAAAAACAAGTAGAGCCTTTTATGGTGGTGCAATTGGTTTTATGGACTTTGACGGAAATTTTAATCACGCTATAATGATACGTACTTTTTTAAGTAAAGATTACAAATTGTTCTGGCAAGCTGGTGCTGGTTTAGTATCTAAATCAAATAAAGAAGACGAGTTACAGGAAGTATATAACAAGTTAGGAGCTTTAACAAAAGCTATTCAATTAGCAGAAGATATTTAAGATGAAAAAAGTATTAGTTATAGACAATTACGACAGTTTCACATATAATCTTGTTCATTATTTAGAAGATTTAAATTGTGATGTAACCGTTGTAAGAAACGATAAGTTAGCCTTAGAAGATGTTGAACCTTTTGATAAAATAGTTTTATCGCCAGGTCCTGGAATTCCAGATGAAGCTGGATTGCTTAAACCTATTATTAAGAAATATGCAACCACTAAAAGTATTTTTGGAGTTTGCCTCGGACAACAAGCTATCGGTGAAGTATTTGGAGGTTCATTAGTTAATTTAGAAGATGTATATCACGGGGTTGCAACCAATGTAACTATTAGTGTTGATGATGAATATATTTTTAATGATTTAGATAAGAATATTGAAGTGGGACGTTACCATTCTTGGGTTGTAAATTCAGAATTACCAGAACCTTTAGAAGCCACTTCTTTTGATGCAAACGGACAAGTCATGTCACTTAGACACAAAGTATATGATGTTAGAGGTGTGCAATATCACCCAGAATCTGTTTTAACACCAGATGGAAAAAAGATTTTAGAAAACTGGGTTAATAATTAGTCAATAGTAAAAATGAAAGACATTCTTAACAGATTAATAAACCACGAAACCATCTCAACAGAGGAGGCTAAACAAGTTATTGTCAACATATCAAACGATATGTATAACCCAAGTCAAATAACATGTTTCCTTTCCGTTTTTATGATGCGTAGTATAACCATTGAGGAATTACAGGGCTTTAGAAACGCACTTTTAGAACTTTGTGTTGCAGTAGATTTAAAAGATTTTAATACTATTGATATAGTTGGTACTGGTGGCGATGGTAAAAATACGTTCAACATTTCTACATTATCCTCTTTTATAACAGCGGGGGCTGGAGTTCATGTTTCAAAACATGGTAATTATGGTGTATCATCAACATCAGGATCATCAAATGTTATGGAAAACCTTGGTGTAAAATTTTCCAATGATGAAGATTTTTTAAAACGCTGTTTAGAGCAAGCTGGAATTTGCATATTACATGCACCGTTGTTTCATCCAGCCATGAAAAATGTGGCTCCTATAAGACGAGAATTAGGCGTTAAAACCTTTTTCAATATATTAGGTCCATTAGTAAACCCTTCATTTCCAAAAAATCATGTGCTAGGTGTTTTTAATTTAGAAGTTTTAAGACTTTATAGTTTTTTACATCAAAACTCAGGGCATAATTATAATATCGTCTACGCTTTAGATGGCTATGATGAAATTTCTTTAACCGGAAAAGCTAAAATTGTTTCTAATCACTCTGAAAAATTGTTTGCTCCTGAAGATTTAGGACTAAAAACAATAACTCAAGATGCTATTTTTGGAGGAAATACCGTTGAAGATGCAGCTAGTATATTCATTGATATAATTAATGGAAAAGGAACAGAAGCACAAAATAACGTGGTTTGTGCCAATGCAGGATTAGCCATTGCAACTAGCAAGCAAATTTCGCATCAAGAAGGTTTTGAATTAGCAAAAGAATCATTGTTTTCAGGTAAAGCAAAAACGAGTTTAAATAAATTGATTGAGTTGAGTAAATAATGAACATTCTAGATAAAATAACATTAGATAAACGTAAAGAAGTAGCTTTAAGAAAAGGCTTAATTCCAGTTTCTCAACTGGAACAATCTATTCTATTTGAAAGACAAACCGTTTCACTATCTAATAACTTACGAAACAGTAAATCCGGTATTATAGCAGAACATAAAAGACGATCTCCGTCAAAGTCAGTTATCAACAACACACTAAACGTCCAAGATGTATCAAAAGGCTATGAAGACGCTGGTGTTTGTGGTATGTCTGTTTTAACAGATGGGAAATATTTTGGTGGCTCGTTAGATGATTTACTAACTGCAAGGGCAAGTTGTAACCTGCCTTTATTACGTAAAGAGTTCATCATAGACGAATACCAATTATTAGAAGCCAAAGCTTACGGAGCTGATGTCATTCTTTTAATCGCAGCAATACTATCTAGAGATGAAATCAAACAATTTTCAGAGTTTGCTAAAAGTTTGAATTTGGACGTCCTTTTAGAAGTTCATAACGAAGAAGAATTACACAAATCGGTCATGCCTAGTTTAGATATGTTAGGAGTAAATAATAGAAACTTAAAAACCTTTGAGGTTAGTTTAAACACCAGTAAAAGTTTAAGTAGCATCATTCCAGATGATTTTGTAAAAGTATCAGAAAGTGGTATTAGTAATATTGAAGCTATCAAAGCATTACAGCCTTACGGTTATCAAGGGTTTTTAATTGGTGAAAACTTTATGAAAACAGATAATCCTGGTGCAAGTGCAACGCAATTCATTAAAATTTTAGAAGGATGAGATTAAAGGTTTGTGGCATGAAATATCAAGATAATATTGAACAAGTTGCTGCATTGCAACCTGATTATCTTGGGTTTATATTTTATGAAAAATCCGCAAGAAACTTTGATACTGAATCGATTCCAGAGTTACCAAAATCAATTAAAAAAACAGGTGTTTTTGTTGATGCAGATATAGATATTGTTATCAAGTTAGTTAATAAACACAATTTGCAAGCTGTTCAATTACACGGAAAGGAATCTCCTGAATATTGTGACGATTTAAAAAATCGTCATGCTGAACTTGTTTCAGCATCTCATAATTTAGAGATCATCAAAGTTTTTTCTATAAAAGATGAATTCGATTTTAGTATTCTAAAACCCTATGAAAATACATGTAATTACTTTCTTTTCGATACTAAAGGCAAACACCCTGGTGGCAACGGTTATACTTTCAATTGGAATGTATTAAATAATTATCCTTCAACTAAACCTTTCTTTTTAAGTGGTGGATTAGGATTAAACGAAGTTGAAAAAATTAATCAATTTGTAAACAGTAAGGCGTCAAAATATTGCTACGCTTTAGATGTTAATAGCAAATTTGAAATTGAACCTGGATTAAAAGATATTGAAGATTTAAAAACATTCAAAAAGAACCTAAGTTCAATTCTAGACAATAATAAAGAAATAGTTATGAATTACAATGTAGATGAAAAAGGCTATTATGGCGAATTTGGTGGTGCATTCATCCCAGAAATGCTTTACCCAAATGTAGAAGAGTTACGCCAAAACTATTTAAAAGTAATGGCAGAACCTGAGTTTAAAAAAGAATTCGACCAACTTTTAAAGGATTATGTAGGTCGTCCTTCTCCACTCTATTTTGCAAAACGCCTTTCGGAAAAATACAATACAAAAATTTACTTAAAACGTGAGGATTTAAACCATACAGGCGCACATAAAATCAACAATACTATTGGACAGATTTTAATGGCGAAGCGTTTAGGTAAAACTAGAATTATAGCCGAAACTGGTGCGGGACAACATGGTGTTGCTACTGCTACAGTTTGTGCTTTAATGGGATTAGAGTGTATTGTGTATATGGGCGAAATTGATATTGCACGACAAGCACCAAACGTAGCTAGAATGAAAATGTTGGGCGCTACAGTAGTACCTGCATTGTCTGGAAGTCGTACGCTCAAAGACGCAACTAATGAAGCGATTCGTGATTGGATTAACAACCCTGTAAATACACATTATATTATAGGTTCTGCAATTGGTCCTCACCCATATCCAGATATGGTAACGCGTTTTCAAGCTGTAATATCAGAAGAAATTAAATGGCAATTAAAAGAGCAAGAAGGTCGTAAAAACCCTGATTATGTTGTAGCTTGTATTGGTGGCGGGAGCAACGCAGCCGGAACTTATTACCACTATTTACACGAGCCAGATGTTGGCATTATTGCCGTTGAAGCTGCAGGTTTAGGTATTGATTCTGGAGAAAGCGCAGCAACTTCTGTACTTGGAAAAGAAGGCATTATTCACGGTTGTAAAACCTTATTAATGCAAACCAAAGACGGACAAATTACAGAGCCCTACTCCATTTCAGCAGGGTTAGATTACCCAGGTGTTGGCCCTATGCATGCCCATTTATCAAAAACTGGTCGTGCAGAATTCATGTCTATTACAGATAGTGATGCTATGGAAGCTGGCTTAGAATTATCAAAGTTAGAAGGTATTATTCCAGCCATTGAAACCTCGCACGCGCTTGCAATTTTTGGGCAACGAGAGTTTAAAGAAGATGATGTTGTAGTTGTAAGTTTATCAGGTAGAGGTGATAAAGATTTAGAAAATTATATAGATTATTTTAAAATATAAGATTTGGGCGTTACCACAAGGGTCGGGCTTTCACGAGTCTCCCGATAAAAATCGGGATCCAACAATCGCTCAATCCCTAACGCGGGTTTAGAACATTGATTAAAAATTCATAGAAAAGAAAATGAACAGAATAAATCAAAAATTACAAGAAAACAAAAAGTTACTGTCTATATATTTTACAGCAGGTTACCCAAATATTAATGATACCGTTTCCATCATTCAAAATCTAGAAAAAAACGGCGTTGATATGATTGAAATAGGCTTGCCTTTTAGCGACCCATTAGCTGATGGTCCAACTATTCAAGATAGTTCTACAAAAGCGCTTAAAAACGGAATGACTACAGAAGTACTTTTTGACCAACTAAAAGACATCAGAAAAACAGTTAATATCCCTTTGATTATCATGGGTTATTTCAACCCAATGTTTCAATATGGTGTTGAAGCATTTTGTAAAAAATGTCAGGAATTAGGCATTGACGGTTTGATAATTCCGGATTTACCAGTGGATGTTTACCATCAGGAATACCAAGCTATTTTCGAGAAATACGGACTTATAAATGTATTTTTAATTACGCCACAAACCAGTGATGAACGCATCAGATATATAGACTCTATCTCAAACGGATTTATTTATATGGTAAGTAGCGCGAGTACAACCGGAGCGCAATCTGGTTTTGGAGAAGAACAAACTGCATATTTTGAGCGTATTGCTAAAATGAACCTAAAAAATCAACAAATTATCGGTTTTGGCATTAGTAATAATGAAACGTTTACACAAGCCACACAATATGCTAAAGGCGCTATTATTGGTAGTGCTTTTGTGAAGCATATGACAAAACATGGCGCTGATGGAACTGGTACATTTGTAAAAACCATACAAAACTAATGCCTTTAAATATTGTTTTAATAGAACCTGAAATACCTAATAACACTGGCAACATAGGAAGACTAGCTCTAGCTTCAGGTTCAAATTTGCATTTAGTAAAACCCTTTGGATTTACCATTGACGATACTAGATTAAAACGTGCTGGCTTAGATTATTGGCAACATTTATCAGTTACCTATTATGAGAATATTGAAGAATTTTTCAAAATAAATAAAGGTAAAACTATGGCTTTTCTTTCTAGTCATGGTTCAAAAAATCATTGGAACATTCCTTTTGAAGATAATATGTTTTTAGTTTTTGGAAAAGAATCTGTGGGTTTGCCCAAACCACTTCTTAAAAAATACGAAAATCAACTTTTTAAAATCCCCTTATATAGTAAGCATGTTCGAAGTTTGAATTTAGCAAATGCAGTTAGTATAGTAATTTATGAAGGGTTAAAACATATTTAATTTTCTTAAATTAGAAAATCTTTAAAATAAACAAAACACATGACATCAATTTCTAGACGAGAGTTTACTAAAAAATCTGGAATTGCATTGAGCATGATTCCTTTTGCTGCATTGCCAATTAATTTGTTAGAATTTGAAGCCCCATTAGACAAACTTAATATTAATATTTTTTCTAAACATCTTCAGTTTTTAGACTTCAAAGAATTAGGAGAGCGTACTCTAGAAATGGGATTTACTGGTGTCGATTTAACTGTAAGACCTAAGGGGCATGTGCAGCCAGAAGAGGTTTTTGATATATTACCTAAAGCTGTTGAAGCTATTAAGCAAAGTGGTGCACAGTGTATAATGATGTCTACAGCAGTTAATAATGCTAACAACCAAACAGACATTAATGTTCTTAAAACAGCTGCAGAATGTGACATAAAATATTATAGGACCAATTGGTTTAAATATTCAAAAGATAAATCAATGGAAGCTAGTTTAAAGGACTATAAAACTATCGTTAAAGACTTAAGTGTTTATAATGCTAAACACGGATTAGTAGGCTGTTATCAAAATCATGCTGGCACATCAGTTGGAGCATCTTTATGGGAAATAAAACAAATACTAGAATTTGTTAACTTAGATACTTTTGGAGTACAGTATGATATACGACACGCTCTAGTAGAAGGTGGTTTATCTTGGACCAATAGCTTAAAATTAGTTAAAGACAACATCAAAACTATTGTTTTAAAAGACTTTAAATGGGGACAAATAAATGGTATTTGGAAACCTATTAATGTACCTATTGGTAAAGGTATGGTTGATTTTGATAGATATTTTAAATTATTAAAAAAGTATAAAATAAATGTTCCTGTGTCTTTACATTGTGAATATGATTTAGGTGGTGCTGAACACGGTAGTAAAACACCAAGTATAAGTAAAAAAGAAATTTACAACGCTATTTCAAAAGATTTAAAAACAGTTCAACAACTTTGGCAACAAGCATAATTATTAATTTTTGTTTTTTAAATAGTTCAAATACATATTTTCAACCTTAGTTCTAGCCCAAGGTGTACGTCTTAAAAATTTCAAACTTGATTTTACTGAAGGGTTATCTGTAAAGCATTTTATTTTTATGGTATAGCCCATATATTCCCAACCATAATGCGCTACTAAATCATTAATAATTTGTTCTAGCTTTACACCGTGAAGTGGATTATTTGGTTGAGATTCCATTATAAATTTTCTACTAAATTTTTAATTTTCACAGCCTTCTCAAAATGATTCAACTTATGAGTTTTAATCCACCAAGTTGCAGCTTCCATTAATAATTCTGGATTATCATTTTTATTCTTAAAAAACGCATAAAAAGAAACACCAACATTTTCACCTTTTGCTGCTATTTTCTTATTACAAACTTCTATGATTTTATCTTTTAGAACCTGTTGCATAAATTTTAATTACGTCTGTCGTTTCGTCTTCTAGAATTGTTTTTGTTACTCCTACTTCGGCTGTTTCTATTTCCTCCTGAATTATTCGAATTAGAATTTCTAGATTTATTACGCGGTTGTCTATTTTGCCCTGGTTTAATAGGCTCAGTAGATGCATTTGGATCTGGTTCAAAACCTTCAACAATTTCTACTTCAATTTTTTCTCCTATTAATTTTTCAATATTTCTTAAAAAAGATGTTTCATCTGCACTTACTAAAGATATAGCTTGACCGTTAGCTCCTGCTCTACCTGTTCTACCAATTCTATGCACGTAATCTTCAGAGATATTTGGTAATTCAAAATTAATAACATGCGGTAATAACGGAATATCTAATCCTCGCGCAGCTATATCGGTAGCTACTAAAACACGAACGCGACCACTTTTAAAACCAGATAATGCTTTAGTTCTAGCACCTTGACTTTTATTACCGTGAATTGCCGCTGCTGTAATTCCAGACTTTACCATTTTTTCACAAAGTCTGTTGGCGCCATGTTTTGTTCTTGTGAACACTAAAACTTGTTTCCAGTTACCTTCAGAAATTAATTTTATAATTAAACCCGTTTTTTTGCCTTTTGCAACACGATATACTTTTTGAGTAATCGCTTCAACCGTTGTGTTTTCTGGAGTTGCTTCAACCTGTACTGGATGATTTAAAATACCATGTGCAAGCTTCTTGATATCTTTTGAAAACGTTGCAGAAAACATCAAATTCTGACGTTTATCTGGCATCGAATTAATAACCTTTTGAATATCTCTTAAAAAGCCCATATCAAGCATTCTATCGGCTTCATCTAAAACAAATATTTCGATACGTTTTAGTGATAATAAACCTTGACTTTGTAAATCCAATAAACGCCCAGGTGTAGCAACTAAAATATCAACACCTTGACGGATAGTTGCAGCCTGTGGTTTTTGATTAACTCCTCCAAAAATCACCGCACTTCGTAAGTTTAAAAACTCGCTATACTCTCTAACGTTTGCATAAACTTGGGCTGCTAATTCTCTAGTTGGTGTTAAAATCAACGCACGAATGGGTCTGAATTTTTGCTTTGGGTTTTCAGAAAGTATATGTAAAAGCGGTAATGTAAAACCTGCTGTTTTCCCTGTTCCTGTTTGTGCTGATGCTAATACATCTTTACCTTCTAAAACTGGAGGAATGGCTTTTTGTTGAATAGGACTTGGGGTTTTGTATCCTTTTTTGCTAACTGCTTTTAGCAAGGCTTCGGATAAGCCTAAAGATTGAAATGACATATATTGTGTTTATGAAGCAAACACTATTAAGTTAGGTCACTCCTGTAATTTGGTGCAAATGTACATCTAATTTATCATTCTGCTTTGTCTATGTTAGACTATGCAAGAAAAAATATCAACTTTAATTTAATATAGATTACTAAAACAGTTTTTTAACATCAATTGGTTGTTGCATATCCAATTAGAAAATTTTAATTATACTAAAATGAAACCACAAGGGAAACACCTGTAAAATTAACTTCATTTTTAAATCCTAAAGCACCATTTTGCAATTGAATATTTGCCTTTTTTTTATGCTTACCTGCAGAAATAAACAGAGGGATACTAGCTAAAGCTGTAGCTCCACCCAAATAAGACAACCAAAGCCCTTTATTATTATTTGTTGTATCACCATCTATAATTCCTCCACTTGTATTAATTCCAAAACCTCCAATAATCATAGCTATTCCCCCTCCAAAAGTTATCCAACCTGCAGTTTTATTTGCCTTCTTTTTACTTATATGAAAATCATATAATTCTTGAGGAGATTGATTTTTTTCTTCTACTAACACTTGACTAAAAGTAGTATTAATAAAACTTAAATTAAGTATTAAAATTATTAATACTGTTTTTGATACTTTCATAACAAACACCTATTTAAATTAAATTTAGTAAGTGAAATTTACAAAAAAATATTAATAAAAATCTAATAATCAGAAGTTTAAAAAAAACATGCGAAAATTATTTCAAAAAAACTCTCTATACTGCATCACACGAAAATCAAACGTATTAAATTCTGGATTTTTAGCTTTTAACTGCTTATAAAGTGGCATTCTGCTTATTGAAATATTGGCTGCTCCTGAACCTGAGGTTAAGGAAACGGTTTTTATTGTTCTAATTGAGGTTTCGACTGCACTCAACCTGACAGGTAATTCAAATTTATGAATTCGAGGTACTTCATTTGAAACGATTTCCAACTTCAAATTATAATCTTTTAGATGCTTTCTGAAGAAATATTCGGGACCGTTTTTACTATTTCCGCCAGTGAATAATAAAGTATCAATATTTGGATATTGCTTTAAATAGCCAATAATATCTCGAAGCTTTATGTTTTTCATTCCTAAATCTGAAGCATCAATTTTATCGCGTTCTGCGCTTTCAACAATATCGCAAACGCCTATTTTACTTTTAATAAGAAATGCTTTTCGTTCTTCAATCGCTTCATTCGAATTGTCGTATCGTAAATTCAAATTATGAATTTTATCTATAAATAACCAAAGGGAATTGTAATAGCTTCCATAGCAAAAATTAACGTCCTTTTCTAACAATTCTCCTGTTGAAAATCGTGGTGGTGGCAATGTACCAACTATTAATTTTGTGGTATCTTTTTGGATGAATGGTATGTATGGATGCTTGTGTTTGAACATTTCTTTCATTTCATAGAAGACAGGAATCTTATTTGCTAAAAACTATAATTTTTATTATTTTATATCTACAAAAAATAAAGATATGGGAAAAGGCGATAAAAAAACAAAACGAGGAAAAATAAATAGAGGAACCTTTGGAGCAAGACGTCCAAGAATTAAAAAGAAACCTTCTATTGAGCAAAAGATAAGTGTAGGTAATAAAGCGAAACCTAAATAACATTTTAGATAAACTTAAAAAAAGGTTTCTACTGCGCTCAACCTAATATATAATTATTCTAATTCTTTTAGAAGCTTATCAACTTCAAGGATTGTTGTCCTATATAGTCGTTTATTGGGTTTTGTCATATGACTAGACTCTGTTTGCACATCTTTTAAAATCTCCTTAGCCTCTTCATTTTTATTGATACTTAGCAGAAATTTGGCTAATATCAGTCTTTCTTCATAAAAAGAATAACGAATATCAATTTGTCTTAAATTGGATTCTGCTGCTTCTATTTTGCCTTCTCTTTCCAAGGCTAATCCGTATAAAAACTGCGTTCTAGATTTTTTAAATTCAGGATGGTCTTTTATCTTTCCAACATAGTGAATAACCTTCTTGCAATCTTCAATATTGAAATAGGCTTCAATAAGTTGCTTGATAGCATAAAAGTTATTCTGAGAGTTATCTTTTAAAGCTTCTAGATAATGCGTAATAGCATTATTATAATCTTTTATTTCCAAATATGCATCAGCAAGGTTTAAACGATTTTGATAAGATTCTGAAAACTCTAAACGCTTTTCTAAATCTTTAACTTTCTTACTAGGGTTAATAACATGCGCAATCTCGTTGGTTATTTTCTCTGCATCACGTTTGTTATAAACTTGCGTAATTAAGTATATAACAGAACCAACCACAGGTAAAAACATAATTAATAAAGCCCAATAATATGGGTTTCTGTTTTGGTACATGTGATAAATACAGTAACCTTGAAGGGCAATTATTAAGTAGAAATACATCTAAAATAAACTATTAAAAGTGAATTCCTGCATGCACAGGAATAACAAATCTATCGAATAAAAACTAAATCGTTTTCTTTAGATAAGTCTTCGCTAAAACCATAATCCATATAATTGAAACCTTTTAAATCCTCTAAGGTTTGTGCGTTAGTATCAACAATATATCTTGCCATAGCACCACGTGCTTCCTTAGCGAAAAACGAAATCACTTTATACTTTCCGTTTTTAAAATCTTTAAAATTTGCGGTTACTACTGGCACTTTTAAAGCTTTGGTATCAACAGCTTTAAAATACTCGTTACTCGCTAGGTTTAAGAATAACTCGTTATCTTCAAGTTCTTCGTTTAGGGCTTTTGTGATATCTTTTTTCCAGAATTCGTAAAGGTTCTTTTTGGTACCAACTTTTAATTTGGTTCCCATTTCCAAACGATAAGGTTGTATTAAATCGGTTGGTTTTAAAACACCGTATAAACCTGAAAGAATTCGCACAGTATTTTGAAGGGTTTCAACTTTCTCTTGTGGAATAGTATAGGCATCTAAACCTCTATACACATCACCATTAAAAGCATAAACCGCAGGTCTTGCATTTTCTGGAGTAAAAGGTATTTCCCAATCTTGATTTCGCTGATGGTTTAATTGCCCCAAAGCATCAGAAATACTCATAAGTTTTGATAAACCTTTTGCTGATTTTGTTTTAAGCAGTTTATTTAAACGCTCTGATTGTTTTAAAAAATCAGGATTTGTATATTGAGTTGTTGGTAATGGGCTTTCAAAGTTAAGTGACTTTGCTGGTGATAATACTAGTTTCATGAATCAAGCTATTTTTTCAACTCAAATTTACGATTACTAATTTACTTTAAAAATTTAAGCTTAGAATTATTTGTGATGGAGTTATAAATGGAATTGATGTGCTTGACTTTGTAAAAATTTTCCACTACATTCGTTTAACGTCGGATATAAGTCATTAAAACGACGCATATCCGTAAAAACATTAAACGAACCTCCCAAAAAATAAAACAACTTTTCAATTAAAAACATCAGCTAGTTGATAATTGCGTTAAGGATTGAAGCGGCATCCTTTATGCGAGATAGCTTTAGTGCCAATGCCTTATGCAAAGAGAGCATATTTTGTGAAGATCCTGAAACAAGTTCGGGACAGCTACGCAGAAAGATATAGCGAAACATTTATGTTCACGAATTCAATAATTTAAAATAGAATTGCATGAATAAAAGCCTGACCCCTTTTCGGGGTAACGCCCAAATGATTAAGATTTCTACTCTGATTAAAAAGATTCCTGCCTTCGCAGGAATTTACATCTCCTGATGCTTAGCATACCCACGCCACTTCTCAATACATTGCTGCATATCGTCTGGAATTTCGGTATTAAACTGCATAAATTTACCTGTTCTGGGATGCTCAAAACCCAGTGTTTTAGCATGTAAAGCTTGCCTTGGCAGTACTTTAAAGCAGTTATCTACAAACTGTTTGTATTTGGTAAATGTGGTGCCTTTTAATACTTTTTCGCCACCGTAACGGGCGTCGTTAAACAAAGTATGCCCAATGTGTTTCATGTGCACACGAATTTGGTGTGTACGCCCCGTTTCTAGCTTGCAAGACACCAAAGTTACATAACCTAAGCGCTCTAAAACTTTGTAATGTGTTACTGCTGGTTTGCCTTTTTCGGCTTCATCATCAAGAAAAACAGTGTTCTGTAAACGGTTTTTAGGATGCCTGCCAATGTTACCTTCTATAGTGCCGTTTTCTCCCTCAATATTTCCCCAAACAAGTGCTACGTATTCGCGCTCGCTAGTTTTATTAGCAAATTGAGCAGAAAGATGTGCCATGGCTTCTTCGGTTTTGGCAACTACTAAAAGTCCGCTAGTATCTTTATCAATTCGATGTACCAATCCTGGACGTTCGCTAGAGTTATTTGGCAAATTATCAAACCTATGAATTAGGGCATTTATGAGTGTGCCAGAGTAATTTCCGTGCCCAGGATGTACCACTATGCCGGCTTCTTTATTAACCACCAAAAGGTCATCGTCTTCATAAACCACATCAATTGGAATATCCTCACCTACCAATAAATTTTCAAATGGTGGATGCGAAAATAGCACTCTAATTTTATCAAAAGGTTTTACTTTGTAATTGGATTTTACAGCCACATCATTAACAAAAATACTCCCTTCTTTTGCAGCGGCTTGTATTTTATTTCGGGTAGCGTTTTCAACAAAATTCATTAAATATTTGTCTATACGCAAAGGCGTTTGTCCTTTATCTACTGTAAATGCATGGTGTTCGTAAAGATCGTTTTCGTCTGGTAATTGCGGTGTGTGGCTATCCATAATTTATGGGCGGTTACCGTTACCAAGTACTAAATCTATAACCGAAGTTTTGGCTAATTTGTCGCCCGCTTTTAGGGTTTTACCTTTGTGTGTAAGCTTTAAAACCATATCCTTACCTATATTATCAACATAAGTAATTTTACCAACCTTAAAACCTAAAGCCTCTAAAGTAGGTTTTACTTGCCTAAACGTTTTATCTATTAACCCCATAGGGATGTTCATTTTTCTGTAACCCGATGGGTTAAGCGTAATATATATTTTTCTATCTTCCTTAACTTTAGTCCCCGCCAAAGGCTCCTGCTCTATTACCGAAAATTTAGGGTAATTAGGATTATAATTAGCCGAATCCTGAATTTTCATTACCAAATTATTATCCTCTAACTCATCCTCAGCAACACTAATAGATTTACCTTTTAAATCTGGTACGGTTTCAAATTCACCGTGATTAGTTGTGTTATTTAACCAAAATAATGCAAAAAAGCACAATACTACAAGAGCAACAATAGCTAATGCAAGTTGCTTTAAAAACGTTTTACTTGTTATAAATTTTATGATGCTCATCTATAGAATTTTCGATTAGGCAAATATATAAAAACAGAACTGTTTTTTCTTTTGCAATATATATGATATTTTAGCTTAACTAATAATAGTTACGTTTTATTGTTAGTTTTAGACTGATACTAAATTATTTCTTCATTTAATGAAAAAAAACATTGCTATCATTATGGGTGGGTATTCAAGCGAATACAAAATCTCATTAACCAGCGGAAATGTCGTTTACGAAACACTAGACACTTCTAAATATACGCCATACCGTATTCATATTTTTAAAGATAAATGGGTTTATGTTGACGATAATGATGATGAATTTCCAATTGACAAAAACGATTTCTCAATAAATATAAACTCTTACAAAGTAACTTTTGATTGTGTATTTAATGCCATACATGGCTCCCCAGGAGAAGATGGTTTTATGCAAGGGTATTTTAAATTACTCAATATTCCGCATACTAGTTGCGATATGTATCAAGCATCCGTTACTTTTAATAAACGCGATTGCCTAAGTGTTTTAAAACCTTATGGAATAAAAACTGCCGAGTCTTATTATTTAAATCTTGGTGATACTATTGATGAAACTGCTATTGTAAATGCTGTTGGCTTACCTTGTTTTGTAAAAGCCAATAAAGCAGGAAGTAGCTTTGGTATTAGTAAAGTACATAAACAAGAAGACTTACAACATGCTATTGATGTTGCTTTTAAAGAAGATGATGAAATTATTATTGAATCTTTTTTAGATGGAATTGAAGTCTCTGTTGGAGTCATCACATACAAAGGCGAAACTAAAGTTTTACCAATTACAGAAATTGTTTCTGAAAATGATTTCTTTGATTATGAAGCAAAATACTTAGGAAAATCTCAAGAAATAACACCTGCTAGATTAACCAAAGAACAAGAAGACAAAGTAAATAAAGAAGCCAAAAAAGTTTATGAGATTTTAAAAATGAAAGGTTTTAGTAGAAGCGAATTTATTTTTAAAGATGGTGAGCCACATTTATTAGAAATGAATACTATTCCTGGGTTAACCAGAGAAAGTATTTTGCCACAACAAGCTGCCGCCGCAAATATTCCGTTAGCTGATTTATTTGATAATGCTATTGAAGAGGCACTAACCTAGTAGCAGTTTTCAGCATACAATAAAAAAAACGAATTTAATACAAACCAAAACTTATGATATTTTACGGAACAAATTCCTCTAGATTAAAAGATGGTCAACTACCAAATGTAACTTGCCCAAATTGCGAAACCCAAACTTCTATGACTTATAGTGTTTTTGGCAAATACGCTTATCTCTATTGGATTCCTGTTTTCCCCATGGGAAAAGTAAATGTTTTGGAATGTAACCATTGTAAACGCACCTATAAACTAACAGAACTTCCAGAACAAATTCAACGTAAATTTGAAACCGAAAAGCATACAGGTATTCCGTTATTGCATTTTAGTGGTTTGGCTATAATTGTATTAGCTATAGCTTATTTTACTTACTCGAATTCTAAGCATAAAGAAGATGAAGCTGAATTTATTAAAACTCCTGCTATTGGAGATGTTTATTCAATTAAATCTGAATCCCCAGGGCATTTTACAACAATGAAAGTAACTGAAGTTAAGGGCGATAGTATTTATGTTGTCTTTAATGATTATGAAATTGATAAACGAAGTGCAATTTATAAAATTGATAAAGCTTCAAACTATGGTGATTATATAGACGGGTATACTAAAGAAGAAATAGTATCTTTATATGAAAATAAAACGATTTATAATATAGATAGGAATTAGAAGAATTCCCAATTTCGTAGTAAATAACAAAAAAGTAATTTAATGAAAAGAGCATTATTTCCAGGGTCTTTTGATCCGTTGACTTTAGGACACTACGATATTATAAAACGTGGTGTACCAGTATTTGATGAAATTATCGTTGCCATTGGGGTAAATGCTGATAAAAAATATATGTTTTCTCTTGAAGAACGTATAAAATTTATTGAAGATGCTTTTGCACACGAGCCTAAAGTAAAAGTAGTTTCATACACAGGTTTAACAGTTGATTTTTGTAAAGAATTAGGTATCGAATTTATTTTACGAGGACTTAGAAATCCTGCCGATTTTGAATTTGAAAAGGCTATTGCCCACACCAACAGAGACCTTGCTCCTATTGAAACCGTTTTTCTTTTAACCTCGGCTAGCACCTCTTACATCGCCTCTTCTATTGTGCGTGATGTGATTAGAAATAATGGAGATTACACCAAGCTGGTTCCTGATAATGTTCGGGTTAAGAAATAAACTCTAAAATGAATTCTATTCTGAAATTCAAAAACTGTTTTCTTTTACTTTTTATCCTGTTAATATCTTGTACTGACAAGAAAGTTGTAAAAATAGAAACTGATTTTTGTTCAAAAATTCAAAGAAATGATAGTATGACAATTTCTAAAGAACTTGAAGACATCAAGCCCTTAATGCAAGACAAAACAGGTGTTTATGTTCTTGAAGACGGAAGTGGCTCTATGGTTGCAAGAGCTTGGTTAACTGAATACGCTGAAAAAACTATAGATATTCAATACTTTATATTCTCAACAGATAATGTTGGTCTTATTGCTTGCGATTATTTGGTAAGAGCAGCAGATAGAGGTATTAAAGTTCGTGTGCTTGTTGACGATATTATGGTAAATGCAAAAGCTTCTGATATATTAATCTTCAATTCTCATAAAAACATTTCGGTTAAAATATATAACCCTGGAGTTAATTTAGGAAAAAATATCTTCCAGAAAATTGGCAAATTTGCAACAAACTTTGTGTCTGCTAACCAACGCATGCATAACAAAACCTTTATTGTTGATGACCAAGTTGTTATTACCGGCGGAAGAAATATAGCAAATGAGTATTTTGATTACGATCATGAATATAACTTTAGAGATAGGGACATTCTTTTACTAGGTAAAGAATCTAAATCTGTAAAAGAATCTTTTGAAACCTTCTGGAATAGCGAATTAAGTGAAGATGTTACAAATGTGATTAAAGATGAACCTGAAAACTTAAATGACGAAAATAGATTTGACAAACTCCATGAGTATGCTTGTAACCCTGAAAATTTTTGGCCTCAAGTAAGAAAACGTATTGAAAATTTACCAGAAACATTTGATGCTATAAAAAACTCTGGTGATTTAATTTGGCTTGACGATGTTTATTTTATTTCTGATTTACCTGGAAAAAATGATAAACCACACAGTTTATTTGGTGGTGGGATTTCTACTTCTGCTTTGGTTGATTTAGTTAATAATGCCAAATCGTCTATTGACATACAAACACCTTATTTAATTACTTCAAAAACAAGTCAAGATTTATTTGAAGATGCTATAAAGCGTGGTGTAAAAATCAGAATACTTACTAATAGTCTAGCTTCTACAGATAATGTTGAGGCTTTTAGTAGTTACCAATCGGACAGGGAAACGCTATTAAAAACTGGCGTTAGAGTTTTTGAATTTAAGCCTGATGCCGAAGAACGAAAAAAGATAATGACTGGAGAACTGCAAGAAGAATTGGAGTATACACCTATTTTTGGACTTCATGCAAAATCTATGGTTATTGACGGAAAAACAACAGTTATTGGCACTTTTAATCTAGACCCAAGAAGTGCAAACTTAAACACGGAATGTATTGTTGTAGTTGATTCCGAAAAAATTTCTGAAGGTGTTTTAAAAGGCATGGAAATAGAGTTTCAACCTGAAAACTCTTGGGAAACGACATTAGATTTTAATCCTGATTCTGAAGTTAGTAATTATAAACGTTTAAAAACTTGGACTCGAAAAGTGCTTCCTAAAGCAATTTTGTAAATTGCTTATATTAAAAAAAGAATTTTGAAAACTGAATTTCTAAAAATATCGCCAGTGTTACCAAGTCAAGATATTAATCGAGATGTAATTTGGTATGAAAAGTATGCTGGTTTTAAACTTCTGCATAAAGACAATATGTATGCTGTAATGCGGCGAGAAAACCTTTCTATTCATTTACAATGGCATGCAGATACTGAAGATGATCCTTTACTTGGTGGTTCTGTTATTAAAATATTTGTAAAAAACATCCGCCCTGTTTTTGATGAATTTGTTGAAAACGGTACCGTATCCCCTAATAAACTAAGATTAAACACTCCTTGGAATACCAATGAATTTGGTTTTTTTGATTTAAATAAAAATGCTATTTTTTTTGTTGAGGATATTTAAAAATAGGCTTCTATACGTTGTAGTGTAACAAAATTTATTTTTTAAATACTAATAAATAAAGGTTACAATTAACTGCCATGTTCCACAAACTAATATATCTGCTTTTTAAACTGAAACTTATTCAGCCTTCTGCAAACTCCATAAACTATTGGATGGATTGTGAGGATACTAATAAGCTTGAGTATGCTTTGGCACATGGTAATTATAAAACCAGAAAACTGGCTGCTGAGGCTTTAGAGCAAATTGCTAAACCGTGTTCTATTCCTGCATTACTAAAATGCATTAATGATAAAGTACAAAATGTATCTATTGCTTGCTTAAATGCTTTGGAGCGTATTTCTCCTAATGATGAGCTTATTAAAACCGTTGTAAATAAACGTTTTAAATGGGTTAATGATATCCGTGAGAAGCGAGCTAAATTTGAAGCTAATAAAGACGTAAAACATACTATTTACCGTTGGAGACGAACGAGTAAAGAATCGTTTGATAGAGTTAAAGAACAATTGAAAAAGCCTATACGGTGAAAAGTTAGTCGCAGTGTTCAGTCTCAGTATTCAGTTTGATTAGGTTAAATTGAATGTTTTGAATTATACTTGAATCTTTATAATTTCATCTTATATTTTTCGGTATTACTAAGCCATAAACTTGTAATACCGATTTTAGTTTTTAACTTGACTTTGTAAAAAAAATCTGCTACCTTCGTTTAACGTTGGATATAAGTCATTAAAACGACGCAAAGCAGTGAAAACATTAGCTATAATTATAAAATAAAGTCAATTAAATATGAAAGGAAATAAATATCTGAATTTGTTCTATTTGTCATTATCAATCATCATATTTTGGGGATGTAATTCTGATGACACGATGGAAGAACCTCTAAAGGATGATAATCTATCAACAATTATGACTTTATCTATATCATCTTTAAACTATGGCTTTTTCAATAATAGTTTGTCTTTATTTATTAAGAATGATGGCGAAACAAATTTTAATTGGAATTGGAACAATAATTCTAATTCTTTTCTTCATCTAAATCCAAGTTCGGGTAATTTAAATGCCGGAGATTCCATTGCAGTTAATATGTCTCTGGATAGAGAAGACCTTCTTCCACAGAACTATAGTTTAGATACCTTTATCACTAACGACGCTGGTCAATCAGAAAACCTAAGTATTCAATTTGACCATTTTATCGAAAGTAAATGGTTGATAGAGGGTACTGTTATAGATGCAGAATATGATAGAAATAACAATGTAATTGTCGTTGTTTCGGAAAACCCTAATGAATTAAGAATATTTAACCCTGCTAATAATTCAATTGCATCTGTACCTTTAAATCTCCCCCCTTCATCCGTTTCTATTGGATTGGATGGAGAAAATGCAGTAGTTGGGCATAATGGTTGGTTTTCATACATAAATTTATCTACCATGCAATTAGTAAATAACTTTGCAGTTACAGCAAATGTTTATGATATTATACTTGCTCCAAATGACTGGGTATATGTTTTTCCAAAAGAAGATCAATGGGAAAGAATAAGATGCATTAACTTATTAAACGGAGTAGAAACACAGCATATCGGAAATTCTATAAGAGAGCAAACAAAGGTAAAACTACACCCATCAGGTAACTATATATACGGTGCGAATAACGGATTATCGCCTTCAGATTTCGAAAAGTACGAAATCAGTAATGGAACAGCTCAATATCTTTATGACTCTCCTTACCATGGCGACTTTCCATTTAACGGTAATATCTGGATTTCTGAAGATGGTAATAGATTGTTTGCAAAGAGCAGACGCGTCTTTAATTCATCATCTAGTCAATCTAATGATATAACATATAATGGTGAATTGGTGGGAGATGGAAATGTAATTACCTTGGATTATAGTAGTAGTTCTAAAAGAGTATATGCCATATTTACTAATGGTAATATTTGGGATGAAAAACCCAGTAGTGAAATTAGAAAATATGAAACTGATTTTTTAGCTTTTAAAGGCACAATTGAACTCCCTGGTTTTCTAATTCCTGATGGAAATGGAGGAGGTGAAATCAATAAATCTCTTGGATACTTTGGTTTCTTTAATTCAGATGGAACAAAATATTATGTCTTGGTTAAGGTTGATGAAGGTTCTGGAGCTCAAAATGAATGGGCAATTGTCACCATTGATGTTGAATAAAAACTATAGCTAACACAACCTATAAACAATACAGGCTTAGTGCTTAGTCGCAGGGTTTGAGTATTTTTATAAAGTCAGCAAAATCTTTTGTATGTTGCTTTAAATAGTAAAAGAAAAAACAAAACAAAAAGATTTTGCTATTTGCGTAGCGGTAAGCAAACGCTAGTTTGCTCCCGAGCTGTTCATAGCTAAACCGTTAAACGAACTTATCCAAAAACAGAATAACTTTCAATTAAAAACTGAAATTAGCAAATACTTGCGTTAGGGATTGCAGTGGAAATCCTTTTTAAAACTTGATAAACTTTTTATTGGGTTGAAAATAGAATTTGACAGATTGCCACGTCGACCACTCCTCGCAATGACTTTTTAAAAAGATTGCAACGAAAAGCCCGACCCTTGTGGTAACGCCCAAAAAATTATTTTAAAACTTATATTCTGAAAGCCCTTTGGTAAATGCCTCTGGGTTTTCGGCTAAGTGATAACGCGGATCGTCAATATCTTCTACAATAACCTCTCTGAATTTTGGACTGGATTTATAAAGTAATACTTTACAGTCTTCGCTTAAATGCTTAAGCTTAATTTGTTTTCCTGCAGCTTCGTATTTTTCTACGAGATTGAAAATAGCTTCTATTGCAGAATGATCGCTTATACGCGACTCAACAAAGTCTATTTCTACTTTATCTGGATCGTTTTTCACATCAAACTTTTCATTAAAAGCGATGATAGAACCGAAAAATAAAGGCCCCCAGATTTCGTAAATTTTAGTGCCGTCTTCCTTAATGCGTTTACGTGCACGGATACGTTTTGCGTTTTCCCAAGAAAACACCAAAGCACTGATAATAACGCCAGCAATTACGGCAATGGCTAAATCGAAAATTACTGTTAAGGATGATACGGCTACTAAAACAATAACATCGCTTAACGGGATTTTATTAAGAATTCTGAAACTACTCCAAGCGAATGTACCAATTACAACCATAAACATAACACCTACTAAGGCTGCGATTGGAACTTGCTCTATTAATCCTGATGCAAAAAGGATGAATATGAGTAATAGTACTGCGGCTACAATTCCTGAAAGACGTGTTCTACCCCCTGATTTTATATTGATTAAGGATTGCCCAATCATGGCACAACCACCCATACCTCCAAAGAAACCTGTTACGATGTTTGCACCGCCTTGTGCCATACACTCGCGGTTAGCATTTCCTCTGGTTTCAGTTAATTCGTCTACTAAATTAAGCGTCATTAACGATTCTATTAAGCCAATTGCTGCAAGTATTAAAGCATATGGAAAAATGAATTTTAACGTTTGAAAATTGAATGGTACTTTAGAAAAAATATCGGTTTGGAATGCTGGTAAACCACCTTCTAAACCTGTTCCGCCTCCATCACGAATAAAACTTCCTACGGTGGCTACATCTAAATTTCCGAAGATTACAATTCCTGAGACTACTAAAATAGCTATAAGTGCTTCTGGTAATTTTTTGGTTAATTTAGGTAAACCAAACATAATTGCCATAGTAAGACCAACTAAGCCTAACATCGTCCAAAGTTGAGTTCCTGAGAACCAGTCTCCATTAACATCTTTAAACATTCCTAATTGTGATAAGAATATCACAATTGCTAGTCCGTTTACAAACCCCATCATTACGGGATGTGGAATTAACCGAACAAACTTACCAAGCTTAAAAACACCTGCCAACATTTGGATAATACCCATTAAAATAACAGTAGCGAAAAGGTAATATAAACCTAGTTGCTCGCTTGGTTCTCCCATGGCGTTCCCTTCGGCTACTAAACTTACCATAACAACAGCTAAAGCACCAGTTGCACCACTAATCATTCCTGGGCGACCCCCAAAAATTGAAGTTATTAAACCAATCATGAATGCTGCATACAACCCAACTAATGGATCTACACCTGCTACAAACGCAAATGCAACAGCTTCTGGAACTAATGCTAAAGCAACAGTTATTCCACTTAAAATATCGTTTTTGGCATTGGCTGCACGCTTTCTAATAAATTCAGTCATGGTTTATTTTTTCAAGCTGCAAATTTAAGCTTAATAAGTTGGCTAGCAAGCCTAAGCCTTATAATTTATATTTGAGAAAGCTAAAACGTTTGAAAATTATTGAGTAGAAAGTTCTTTATACAACCAACTTAAAGCATTTTCTCTTTCTTGAAATAATTTAATGTTTCTGTAAATATTACCATTTACATTAATTAAGGTTTTGGTAGACATAACTGCTCCACTTGTTTGGGTAACTACAGCCATAGATTTTATTGCATCTAAATGCACAATACTTTTTTGAGCCTCAAAAGTATAAGAGTATGAATTTTTCTTGTTTATTAACAAACCCATTGGAGCCTCCAAATTATTAAGCAAAAAATCATGGTATTCATCAACTGAAATTTCATCCATAACAACACCTTCGTCAACAATAACTTCGGCTAAATTATTCTGCAAAATATTAATAGTACCAAATGACAGTTTATAACTACTCATAGTATTGTTTTTTATGAGAGACAAAAAACAACACATTCAAACTAAATAATCTTGTGTAATAGCACTTACAACACCTAATTTAGTGTTTTTTCTTTTACTGAGTGGCTAGTTGAGACTTTATTTATAAAGAAATTGTAGTTTTATAAAAATATCTAACCATTTATGAGAAAAGTATTATTTATCATTTTTTTAATTGTATCCTGTAACCATTCAATAGATAAAACAGTTTATAATTTTGAAACTCATTTTGAAAAATCTAACGGGTTAGAAACAGCCACATATAAACAAACCATAAAATTTTATTCTGATTTAGCTAAAGCATATTCTAAAATATCTATAGATTCAATTGGTGAGACAGATTCAGGAAAACCGCTTCATATTGTTACATTAAATAATGATGAGATATTTGATTTTTCCAAAATAAAAACTGATAACAAAAGAGTTTTACTTATTAATAATGGTATTCACCCTGGAGAACCTGATGGTATTGATGCCACCATGATGCTTTTTAGAGATATTGTGCAAGGTAAAATTGAAGCGCCAAAAAACACCGTTTTAGTAACCATTCCTATTTATAATGTTGGTGGTAGTTTAAATAGAAACTCATCAACCAGAACCAATCAAAATGGACCAATTGAGTATGGATTTAGAGGTAATGCAAGAAATTACGATTTAAATAGAGATTTTATTAAATGTGACACTAAAAATGCTAGAACATTTGCAAAAATATTTCACAAAATAAAACCAGATGTTTTTATAGATAACCACGTAAGTAATGGTGCTAATTATCAATATACCCTCACACATTTATTCACACAACATAATAAACTTGGTGGAGATTTAGGTCATTATATACATACCGAAATGATGCCTAAATTGGAAAAAAAGTTAGATAATAAAAGTTGGGATATTACCCCATATGTGAATGTTTTTAATAGTGTTCCTGAAAAAGGATTTTCACAATTTATGGATTACCCAAGGTATTCAACTGGTTACACCACATTGTTTAATTGTTTGGGAATTATGGTTGAAACCCACATGCTAAAACCATATAAACAACGTGTTGAAGGCACTTATGAACTTATGAAAAGTATGATTGAAATCACAGAAGATGATGGTGAAAAGATTTCAAAAATTAGAAAAGAAACATTGGATGAACTTTATAATAGCAAAAGGTATCAATTAGATTGGGAAATAGACACTTCTGCATCAACAATATTAAATTTTAAAGGCTATGAAGCTGATAAAATAAAAAGTGAAATAACTGGATTGGAAAGATTAAAATACGATACAACAAAACCTTTTGTGAAGAAAGTAAAGTACCTGAATTACTTTAAACCAAGTTTGAGCGTTGAAATTCCATCTGCTTATATTATTCCTAAAGGTTGGCACAATGTAATTGATTTATTAAAATTGAATCAAGTTGAAATGACAACTCTAAAAAATGATACTGTTATACATGTTGAGCGTTATAAAATTCAATCATTTGAAACCAGGAAAAATGCTTACGAAGGTCATTACCCTCATTATAATGTTAAGTTGAAAACGGATGTGCTTGATATGTCTTTCAGCAAAGGTGATTTTCTAATTTACTCAAAACAGAATGCAATTAGATATTTATTAGAAACTCTGGAACCAAACGCACCAGATTCTTTTTTCAATTGGAATTTTTTCGACACTACTTTACAGCAAAAAGAAGGTTTTTCACCTTATGTTTGGGAAGACAAAGCTTTAGAATTATTAAATAATAATCCAAAACTAAAAGAGGAGTTTGAACATAGGAAACAAGATCTAACAGAATTTAATAATAGTTGGTATGCACAATTAGATTGGATATTTAAGCAAAGTGAACATTACGAGAAAGCACATTTACAATATCCTATTTACAGAATAAAATAGTTTAAACCAACAACTTGATATTTGCATAGGAATTATCAAGCGCTTTCTCAGATTCCTTTTTGTTTAACCAAGCTACTTTTGTAATGCCTTCGTTTTCTTGAGGGTCTAACTTTCCATCATAATTGGTTTTCATTTCAAACCAATAGGTGATTTTTATTTTATAACGCCCATTACGTTTAAATATATGGTATGTTGTATTTAATGGTTTAGTAATTTGTAAACCTTTAACTCCTGTTTCTTCTTCAACCTCACGTATTGAAGTTTCTTCTATGGTTTCTTTTCTTTCAGCTTTTCCTTTTGGTAAATCCCATTTATCATTTCTATAAATAAAAAGAATTTCGCCTTTATCATTATAAACTTTTCCACCACCTGCAATAACATTGGGAAGTTTTTTTAAAAACTTTTTTAAAATTTTATCTGGATTTTTGTGTATTAAACGAACTTCAGCTAAAGATGTTCTATTAAGCTTTCTAATAACCTTTGCCATATTTACTGTTTTAAGTAAATAATTTTTAAAGTTGGTTTCTTTCTCAACTTTGTTGGTTAAAATTATTGGTTTATCACCAACAAAAACTTTATACATAGTTTGTTACTATTAACAATTTGAACATGGTAAAAATATCATTTTTACTCGCATTATAAACATTGTTGAAAAAATAATTTTTATTGAGAGTTTAACTATCAAATAAATTTAAATTAATGTGTAATTTTGCTGACATGATTTTTGACAAAGACACCGCTAAAAAAACCGCTGAAGTTTTATTGCAAGTAAATGCTATAAAACTGAGTCCGAAAGACCCTTTTACTTGGGCTTCAGGATGGAAATCGCCAATTTATTGTGATAACAGAATAATTTTATCATTTCCTCCAATCCGAAACTACATTCGTGAAACTATGGGTAAACATATTGAAAAAGAATATGGTAAGCCAGATGTTATTGCTGGGGTTGCAACTGGAGCTATTGGAATAGGTATATTGGTAGCCGAATATTTAGGTCTGCCTTTTATTTATGTTAGACCTGATGCAAAGGGACATGGGCGTAAAAATCAAATTGAAGGATTTGTTGAAAGGGGACAGAATGTTGTTGTTGTTGAAGACTTAATAAGCACTGGAAAAAGTAGTTTAAATGCTGTAAAAGCATTAAAAGAGGCTGGAATAAATGTAAAAGGTATGGTTGCTATTTTTACCTATGGCTTTGATGTAGCTAATAAAAATTTTGAAAAAGAAAACATCAATCTAAATACATTAAGTAATTATGAAAATTTGCTTGAAGAAGCTTTAGAAACTAATTATATTTCAGAAAAAGAACTATACACATTATCAGAGTGGAATACCAATCCTAGTGAATGGAACGCTAATTGATATACACTTTATAAAAAATTTAAATTTATGAATTTAGAATCTCCAAAAATTAGCGTTAGCAAATCTCCAGAAGAAGTCTTTAACTTTCTATCAGATATAAAAAACTTTGAATCATTAATGCCTGAAAACATTAGCAAATTTGAAGTCTTAGATGAAGATAAATTTCTTTTTGCCCTAAAAGGTATGCCAGAGATTATATTAAAAAAGAAAGAAGTTATACACCCAAATAAAATTGTTTTAGGTGCTGCAGGCGGTAAAATTGATTTTTCTCTGATTGCTAATATTTCTGAAGTAAACCCAACTTCTAGTGAAGTAAAACTTGATTTTACAGGAGACTTCAACCCAATGATGGCTATGATGATAAAAAGTCCAATAAGTAAATTTATTGAAACTCTTGCAACTAGTATTCCAAAGTCAATCTAATATAAAAGTGTAATTTCTTTTAAATCGTATTCTTTCAGAATATCATCTTCTAACAACACTTGAAGTTTACCAGAATTAGACACGCTTTTTATAAAACCAGAAAACATAATTCCTTCAGCGTTCTTAAATGTTGAAGGTTTATTTTTTCTAAAGAGATATGATTCATATTCATTTTTCAAAACATCATATTTTTCATCTTTCAATAGTAAAAAATAGCCTTTCAAATTATTAATAATTGTAATTACTAATTCATCTATATCAAAATGTTTTCCTGAAATTAGTTTTAAGGAAGATGCTTTGGGCAAATTTTTAAAAACAACTTGATTTACATTTAGACCAATACCAATTATTGAAGCATTAATAGCTTGTTTTATGACATTTTCAATTAAAACACCACATATTTTTTTGTCTGCTGACAAAATGTCGTTAGGCCATTTCACACTTAATTTAGGAATTGAAAGTGTTTTTAAGGTTTTTATTATTGCTAAACTTGTTACTATACTCACATAAAAAGCCTCTTCTAATTTATAATCGTGTAATTCTTTAAACATACTAAACGTGAGGTTTTTAGATGCTTCAGAATCCCAAACAGCCCCCATTTGCCCTCTGCCTTTGGTTTGATTTTCGGCTAAAACTGCAGTATAATCATCAATAGATTCAGTATTGTATAATGTTTTTAAATAACTATTTGTTGAATCAATGGCATTAAGTTTGACTATACGCATACATAGGTTATTAAAATACTCTAAATCTTATGATTATTTTGAAGTATAAAGAACTAAAAAAATAATAACTTTGCACAAATTAAATATATTTAATGGCGAAACAAAAAATAAGCGCAGATCAATTAATATCAGTTATAATCAGTGGGATTGAAGATGTTAAAGGTAAAGAAATAAATATTCTAGATTTAAGAGAAATTGAAAACACGGTTTGCGATTACTTTATTATTTGCGAAGGAACTTCAAATACGCAAGTAAACGCTATAGTTAATTCCATTCAAAAGAAAGTAAGTAAAACACTTAAAGATAATCCTTGGCATACTGAAGGTGCAGATAATGCAGAGTGGGTATTAATTGATTACGTAAATGTTGTAGTGCATGTGTTTCAAAAGCATATTAGAGAGTATTATGATATTGAAAGTCTTTGGGGAGATGCTAAAACAACAGTTATAGAAACGAGTTACTAAAAAAATCAAATGGCAAACGATAAGAAAAAAATAAAAGACAAGAAGCCTAAATTTAATCCATATTGGATTTATGGTATTCTAATAGCCCTTTTTCTAGGGTATCAATTATTCAATGGTGGAAGCTATCAAGATGCGAATAAAACAACACCATCTGACTTTTTTAAGTATCTAGAAGCAGGAGATATTGAACGTGTTGACATTGTAAAAAATACACGGGTTGCAAAAGTGTATCTTACACAAGATGCTGAAGCTAAAGAGGTTCATAAAGGATCAAAACCTCAAACATTTATTCCTTCAGCTACACCATTACCAAATTATAGATTTGAATTTGGTGATCTTCAAAATTTTGAAAATCAATTAAAAGAGAATACTAGTGATTTGACAGTTAAACCAATTGTTACTTTTGATACAGAAACAAATGATTGGGGAAATTTACTGATGGGTATTCTACCTTTTATTTTATTAATAGGTGTTTGGATTTTTATTATGCGCCGTATGTCTGGTGGAGCTGGTGGAGGTGCTGGTGGACAAATTTTTAATATTGGAAAATCTAAAGCTAAATTATTCGATCAAAACACAGAGGTAAAAACAAGCTTTAAAGATGTTGCTGGATTAGAAGGTGCAAAAGAAGAAGTTCAAGAAATTGTAGACTTCCTTAAGTTTCCAGAAAAATATACCACTCTAGGTGGAAAAATACCAAAAGGAGCCTTACTTGTAGGACCTCCTGGAACAGGTAAAACATTATTAGCAAAAGCAGTTGCTGGAGAAGCAAAAGTACCATTCTTCTCATTATCAGGATCTGATTTTGTAGAGATGTTTGTTGGAGTTGGAGCATCTCGTGTTAGAGATTTATTCAAACAAGCTAAGGAAAAATCACCATCAATTATTTTTATTGATGAAATTGATGCCATTGGTCGTGCCAGAGGAAAAAATGCTATGTCAGGAAGTAATGATGAGCGAGAAAACACGCTTAATCAATTACTAACTGAAATGGATGGTTTTGGCACAAACACAAACGTAATTGTTATTGCCGCTACAAATAGAGCCGATATTTTAGATAAAGCCCTTATGCGTGCTGGACGTTTTGATAGACAAATTTTTGTTGATTTACCAGACGTTCGTGAACGTGAAGAAATTTTTGAAGTACATTTAAGACCACTTAAAAAAGCTAAAGATTTAGACCTAGACTTCCTTTCAAAACAAACACCTGGATTTTCAGGTGCAGATATAGCTAATGTTTGTAATGAGGCTGCTCTAATAGCTGCTAGAAATGGCAAAAAAGCTGTTGATAAACAAGATTTTCTTGATGCTGTTGATAGAATTATTGGCGGTCTTGAAAAGAAAAACAAGATTATTACTCCAAGTGAAAAACGTGCTGTTGCTTTTCATGAAGCAGGTCATGCCGTTACAAGTTGGATGCTTGAGCATGCTGCGCCATTAGTAAAAGTTACTATAGTACCTCGTGGTCGTTCTTTAGGAGCAGCTTGGTATTTACCAGAAGAACGTTTAATTGTTCGTCCGGAACAAATGTTAGACGAAATGTGTGCTGCTCTTGGAGGTCGTGCTGCTGAAAAAGTCATTTTTGATAAAATCTCAACTGGAGCTTTAAGTGATTTAGAAAAAGTTACTAAACAAGCTCGTGCCATGGTTACTGTTTATGGCTTAAGCGATAAAATTGGAAACTTAACATACTATGATTCTTCAGGCCAAAGTGAGTATGGTTTTACCAAACCTTACAGTGAAGAGACTGCAGAACTTATTGATAAAGAAATATCTAGCATCATTGAAGAGCAATATCAACGTGCTATAAAATTACTTGAAGCTAATAAAGATAAGTTAACTCAACTTGCGGAAGTATTGTTAGAGAAAGAGGTGATTTTTAAGGATAATCTTGAAAAAATATTTGGTAAACGACCTTTTGAAAAAGAGCAATCTATCAATACAAAAACAGACATAAAAGACGAAGAAGAATAGTCGTCAAATAACATGTTTTGTTAAGCATATGGTAAAAATCTTAAATTAATCGCAAGGTTAATTTAAGATTTTTTATATTTGATGAACATTGAATGAGATTCGATTAATAGCAATACAATAAATGAGTCTTTTTAGAAAAATTTTTGGTTCGAAATCTGATCGTACAGGTGAAGAATTAAAATCTGTTGACCGTGGCAAATATATGCCTGAAATTAAACTACCTATAGACGAAAGATTTACTATAAATTTTAAAGCTAATGGTGGAAAGTTTTTGTATTGCGAAAATTTAAATGAAATTTATAAAAATTTAGGCCATATCTTGGATGAAAATGAATGGGAAGAAAAGCAGGCCTTAATACTTGATTCTGATTTAGAAAGTAAATTTAATAATTCAAATTTACTTCCTACTAGAAAAATAAGTGAAGCCACATACTTTTTAACCACTTGTGAAAATCTAATTGCTAATGATGGTTCTTTACTAATTTCGTCTAAACAAATTTTCGAGAAAAAACTTCCAGAACTTCCTTTCAACTTCATCGTTTTTGCCACTACAAGTCAGATTGTTGATAATATCGGGGAAGGATTAAGAGGAATAAAATCAAAAAACAGACAAAGAATCCCAACAAATATTACAACCATAAAACACTTTAAATCTGGCGATGAGAAAGACTTTTTAAGTTATGGTAGTAGTGCAAAAAACCTATATCTTTTATTGTTAGAAGACTTATAGAATGAAAGAAACGCTAGTCCGATCACTTTCTGGTTTAATCTATGTTACATTATTACTTATTTGCATTTGCTTTGAACAAGCTTTATTAGCACTTTTCTTTGTATTTGGGCTAATTTGCATTGGAGAATTCAAAAAATTAATTCAACTAAAAAGTAATATTCCATATTTAATTTTCATTTTACTTTATGCTATTTTCGGTTATTGGCAAACGGTTTTAAACACTAATATTGGATTAAACGAAGCCACTCAAATCTTAATGGTGCTATCCATTTTTGTAGAGTTATTTTTAATAAAAGATTTGTTTTCCAGTAAAACCATCCCTTTGTTTGCAACAAAACGATTTTTGTTAACTACATTTTATTTGTCCAGCGCTTTTGTCTTTTTAATTTTAATTGCTAATTATTATCAAGATTATAATCCAAATATATTACTAGGCGCATTTATTCTAGTTTGGGTAAACGATTCTTTTGCCTATTTAGTTGGAAAAAACTTTGGCAAACAAAAACTGTTTGAAATTATTTCGCCTAAAAAAACAGTAGAAGGTTTTCTAGGTGGTTTATTCTTCTCATGCATAGCAAGTTATTTTATAGCTACCTTTACTGATACTCTAAATTTTACAAGCTGGTTAATTTTAAGTATCATAATTAGTGTTTTTGGCACATTAGGAGACCTTATTGAGTCAAAATTTAAAAGACAGGCAAAAGTTAAAGATAGTGGTGTAATTATGCCTGGTCATGGAGGTCTATTAGATAGACTAGATAGTATTATTTTTGCAGCACCATTTATATATTTATTTTTAAGAATTTTAAATTATGTTTCATAAAGAAGGCCATAAAATCATAATTATAACACTTGTTATTGTTGTTGGATGTTTTTTGTTAGTTGATAGTTTTATTGATGTAACTTGGATAAGAACCATAGTCATGATAGTTCTATTAGCTTTCTTGATTTTGATATTACAATTTTTCAGAAACCCTAAGCGAAATACTAACTTAAATGACAACCAAGTTATATCTCCTGTAGATGGCAAAGTTGTAGTTATTGAAGAAGTTTTTGAAAAAGAATATTTTAATGAAAAACGCTTACAAGTTAGTGTGTTTATGTCGCCTCTTAATGTTCATGTAACACGTTATCCAATTGGTGGCAATGTTGTTTTTAGTAAATATCATCCTGGAAAGTATTTAGTAGCATGGCATCCTAAAGCCAGTGAAGAAAATGAGCGTACAACCGTTGTTGTTGAAAATGAAACTTATGGTAAAGTATTGCATAGGCAAATTGCTGGAGCATTAGCAAAACGTATTGTAAACTATGCTAAAGTTGAAGATAAAGCTATACAAGGTGGAGAATCTGGTTTTATAAAATTTGGGTCTAGAGTAGATTTATTTTTACCCTTAGACACTAAAATAAAAGTAGTTTTAAATCAAAAAGTTAAAGGTGGCGAAAGTATTATTGCTGAAAATTAATGAGTGATAAGCAATTAGATATAGAATTTCAACAAGCTGTCGATCGTGTAAATGCATACACAGATCCATTTCCTGCTGATACTCTTTTAAAACTTTATGCTTACTATAAGAAAGCGACTAATAATTACAATAAACCAAGAGGAAAAAAAGCTATAATTAATGCTTTTAAAACCAATGCTTTATTTCAAGTTAAAAATATTACTGAAGATGAAGCTAAACAAGAATATATTGATTTGGTTAATAATTATTTCTTATACAGGGAGTAACTATTAAATACTAAACTAAAAGTTTATAAATAAAAAAGTTTCAAATAATTTGAAGCTTTTTTTTATGATTTATACTTTTTAATTCAAACTAGCTAAACTAGCCTTCAAAGTTTCAATTTTAGCCAAAGCATCTGCTTCTTTTTTCTTTTCGCTAGCCACAACTTGTTCTGGAGCTCCTGCAACAAAACGCTCGTTAGAAAGTTTCTTTTGTACAGATTTTAAAAAGCCTTCAGTATAATTTAATTCCTCCGTAAGCTTTTTAATTTCAGCTTCAACATCAATAGCTCCAACCATAGGAATAAAATATTCGTTTGATTTTACTCTGAATGTTAATGCGCCTTCAATAGCTTCAGAAGTATTCTCAATACTTTCAAGGTTACCTAATTTAGAAATAACACCGTTAAAAGTAGTATTCGCTTTTTCATTATTAATCACTGAAAAACCAATAGCATCTTTAAAAGCAATGTTTTTTTGCTTTCGGATGTTTCTGATTCCCGAAATAACTTCTGATGCAAAATCAAACTCTGCTATTAAATCTTCATTTATAGTTTTAGTTTCTGGCCATTTAGCAACAATTAAAGCTTCATCTGGAGTTCTTTCAGAAATAAACTGCCAAATTTCTTCTGATAAAAATGGCATAAAAGGGTGTAAAACTTTAAGATTATTCTCTAAAGCTTCAATAACCGCTTTATAGGTTTTTACATCAATAGGCTTTTGATAAGCAGGCTTAATAATTTCTAATAACCATGATGAAAAATCGTCCATGATTAATTTGTAAATAGCCATCAACGCATCACTTAACCTATATTTACCAAAATGATCTTCAATTTCAACTAAAGCTTTTTGGAATTTAGATTCGTACCACTCTAAACCTATCTTTGCTGTTTCAGGTTGTGGAATAGTTTCGTCTATTTCCCATCCTTGAATTAACCTAAACGCATTCCATATTTTGTTTCCAAAACCTTTTCCTTGTTGACAAAGGGCTTCATCAAACATTAAATCGTTTCCAGCAGCAGAACTCAGCAATAAACCAACACGCACACCATCTGCACCGTATTCTTCAATAAGCTTTAAAGCATCAGGAGAATTACCTAATGATTTACTCATTTTTCGGCGTTGCTTATCACGAACTAAGCCTGTTAAATATACATTTTCAAAAGGTTTTTCGTCTTTATACTCATACCCTGCAATAATCATTCGTGCCACCCAAAAGAAAAGAATATCTGGACCAGTAACCAAATCATTGGTTGGGTAATAGTATTTTATCTCCTCATTTTCAGGATTACGAATCCCATCAAATACACTCATTGGCCACAACCATGATGAAAACCAAGTATCTAGAGCGTCTTTATCTTGTTTTAAATCAGAGGTTTCTAGTTTTGAATTTGAAGTTGCTTCTCTTGCTTTTAAAAGCGCTTCTTCTATATTTTCAGCAACTACAAAATCCTCTTTCCCATCGCCATAGTAATATGCAGGGATTTGTTGTCCCCACATTAATTGACGAGAGATATTCCAATCACGAATATTTTCCATCCAATGACGATAGGTATTCTCAAATTTCTTTGGAAACAGCTTAATATCATCATCTTCTAAAACAGACTTAATGGCAGGTTTTACTAAATCCTCCATTTTAAGAAACCATTGATCACTTAATCGAGGCTCTATAACAGCCTTAGTTCTTTCAGAAGCACCTACTTTATTGGTGTGAATTTCAGTTTTAACCAAAACACCATTTGCTTCTAATTCCTTTGAAATTTCCTTTCTTACAACAAACCGATCTTTTCCTTCATAATGCAAGCCAAAACTATTTAAAGATGCGTCTTCATTAAAGATATCAATAACTTCTAGTTTATGTTTATCACCAAGGTTCTTATCATTTTCATCGTGTGCAGGCGTTACTTTTAAACATCCTGTTCCAAATTCTACATCAACGTATTCATCTTCAATAATAGGAATTACACGATTACAAATAGGTACAATAGCTTTCTTTCCACGTAAATGAGAAAAACGCTCATCATTGGGATTTATGCAAATTGCGGTATCTCCAAAAATTGTTTCAGGACGTGTGGTAGCAATAGTTAAAGTATCATCGCTTCCTTCTATTTTATATTCTAAATAATATAAATTTCCTTGGCGTTCTTCATGAATAACTTCTTCATCAGAAAGTGTTGTTTTTGCCTCTGGATCCCAGTTTACCATCCTGTAACCTCTATAAATCAAGCCTTTTTCATATAAATCAACAAAAACCTTGATTACAGCTTCACTCATATCATCGTCCATTGTGAATTTGGTTCTATCCCAATCACATGAACAACCCAATTTTTTCAATTGTTCTAAAATAACACCTCCGTATTCTTCAGTCCAATCCCAAGCATGTTTTAAAAACTCATCACGTGACAAATCATTTTTATCTATTCCTTGCTCCTTTAATTTTGCAACCACCTTAGCTTCAGTTGCAATAGAAGCATGATCTGTTCCCGGTACCCAACAGGCATTTTTACCTAATAAACGTGCACGACGAATTAAAACATCTTGTATGGTATTGTTAAGCATATGCCCCATGTGTAATACTCCAGTTACGTTTGGAGGTGGTATAACTATGGTGTAAGGCTCTCTTTCATCTGGTGTTGAATGAAAATAATTATGTTTCATCCAGTAGTCGTACCACTTACTTTCTACCTGACTTGCATCATATTTTGAAGGTATTTGCATGCTTTGGAATAGTTTTTGAATAATGATTTGCAAAAGTACTTATATTTCTTTTTTCTACAAAAGCTATAAAGGTTTATAAAACACATAGAAATAAGCATTTTTGAAGAAAGTTAAAGAAAACCATACGTACTTTTAACCGAGTTGAATATGTTAATATCCCTGCATTACGTCTATTATTTTTGTAGGTTGTGGAAAAAGTAACTATGTTTGACTTGAAAAAGAATGAATTTAGTAACAATCCTTGATTAAAGAAATTAGGATTAAATAAAGAGAATTAAGAACAATAAAAATAAAATCATGAAACAATTAATTACAATTTTATTTGTTGGTTTAATCAGTTTTTCTGTCAATGCTCAAGCGAAAATTGAATTTAAAGCTGAAACTATTGATTATGGAACTATAGAAAAAGGCGCTAACGGTGTTAGAGTTTTTGAGTTTACAAATACTGGTGATGAGCCTTTAATTATCTCTAAAGTATCTTCAAGTTGTGGATGTACAATTCCAAAAAAACCGAAAGACCCTATTATGCCCGGTGAAACTGGAGAAATAGAGGTGAAATATGACACTAAAAGAGTAAATCCTATTAGAAAAACAATTACAGTTATGTCTAATGCAGAAACTCCAACTGTAGCTTTAAAAATTAAAGGTTTAGTAATAGACCCTAGTAAAGTAAGTGTGTTAGACAAAAAAGAGAAAAGTGTAATGCAACAATAGTTTTACTACAATACTTATAAAAATATAAGGCTTGAACTAATTGTTCAGGCCTTTTTTTTAAAAGGGATTTTTTAAAAGAAAACTGTAACTTAAAACCATACCTGCTCTATCAATACTCAGTTTTATCTTTTTCCCATCATGAGCATAAAACATTTGGGTTATTTGCTGTAAATTATATTGATGTGTTTGTTTACCATTAATACTCAAAATAACATCACCGATTTTTAAACCAGCTTCTTCTGCTGGGGAATCTTTTCTCAATTCAACTATAGCATAAGCAGGCTTTAATGATATTTTGTACTGAGGATCTAAAATTATACTATTATTACTTGTTTGAGAATTACTTTTTGTTTTCAAAGTATTCTTTATTTGCCTAACTACCCTTATTCCATCATGCGCAAGCTCTATCCCGCTTTTATTATAACTAAACTGTTCTTTAAAATAACTGTTCTTACTTAGAGTCATTACTGCTTTCTTATAATCAAAAATAATATTAAACCGTTTTAAAATATTACCTGCAATACTTCCGTTTCTATTTTTAATTTGAGCTGCAAATAATACATTTTCAGCATTTGGATATGCTACATTGGCATTCTCAAGCACAAAACTTTTAAGAAAAAAATTTTGAACTTTTGATCTTTTCCCATAAACACTGCCATTCAGCCCATGACCAAGAAAATCATTAAAAAACTTTTTACCAGATTTTATATCCAAAGAGTCATTTTCAAATAACCATAAAGCATCACTGCCACCAGAATCAATCAATAATTTAACAGGAATTGTTTTGTTCTCAATTTCAACCATTACATTTACATATGGTTTTCCATTATAGAATTCTAAATTAAACCTTTCACACTTCTTACATGGTTTATATTTAAACCTTTTGGGCTCAGTAAGTCTTAAGTATCCCGTTGAATAATTTATTTCAACTATAAAATCTTTAAATATATCTAAGCCTATAATTCCGTGAATAGGAATACCTAATCTAGGAGTGAAATTCAAATTATTATTAAATACTGCATACAAATCTTGATTCAATTTTATAGCATCACCTATTTTAAAAATATTGTTGGCTGACTTAAGAGCCTCAACAGATTCCCCTCCTCCAAGTCCTCTTAATTGTATAGTTTCTGTATCCTTTATCTGCAATGTATCAGATACATTTAAAAAATTAAAAATAATAGGTTTACTAACTCCAGTATCAAGTAAGAAGGATAAGGTAACTCCGTTAATATCTACAGGAATAACAATTAAATTGTTTATTAATTTGAATCTTATCTTGTCAGATTGTTTTTTATTTTGAATAACAAATTTATCTTGACAAAACCCAAAATGACTCAAACAGATAAAAAGAAATATGAAAGAAAACCGTTTATTCATTTAAACTAACCCCTTAATTGAATAATCAATTTACAATTCTTTGTTTTATATAATTCATTTAGCTCAATATTTTAAAAAAACTTTAAGATAATTTTCTCAACTTTGTAGCTTAAACAGTTATTAATGCCGTCAATTTCTAAAAAAGGGTATAATATGCCTGCTTCCCCTATAAGGAAACTTGTTCCGTATGCAGAACAAGCTATTGAAAATGGGAAAAGTATCTATTATCTTAATATTGGACAACCTGATATAAAGACTCCTAAAGTTGCTTTAGAAGCTGTTAAACAAAATGATGTAGAAATTTTATCTTACTCTAGATCTGAAGGCTCAGATACATACAGAAAAAAATTAGCTAAGTATTACAACAATCACAATATAAAAGTTTCGCACAAAGACATAATTGTAACTACTGGTGCAAGTGAAGCTCTACTTTTTCTATTTAGCAGCATTATGGATCCTGATGACGAAGTGATAATTTCTGAGCCATTTTATGCTAACTATATAGCTTTTTCTACTGCTTCTGGCGTAAAAGTAGTGCCAGCTGTTTGTGACATAGATGATAATTTTGCGTTACCTTCTATTGAATCTTTTGAGAAATTAATCACTCCAAAAACTAAGGCTATTCTAATTTGTAACCCGGGTAATCCAACAGGCTATTTATATTCAAAAGAAGAAATTGATAAGCTTGCTTCTATCGCCATTAAACATGATTTGTTTTTAGTAGCAGATGAAGTTTATCGAGAATTTGTTTATGATGGTCATAAACATTACTCAATTATGCAAGTTGATGGTATTGATCAGCATGCAGTAATTATTGATTCTGTTTCAAAGCGTTATAGCATGTGTGGAGCTCGTGTGGGCTGTTTAGTTTCAAAAAACAAAACCGTTATGCAAACGGTACTTAAATTTGCTCAAGCAAGATTAAGCCCTCCAACTTATGCCCAAATAGCAAGTGAGGCTGCTTTAGATACACCCCAAAGTTATTTTGATGATGTAATTGAAGAATATGTAGATAGAAGAAATACCTTAATAGCTGAATTAAAGAAAATTGATGGAATTAAAGTCGCTAAGCCAAAAGGGGCTTTTTATTGTATTGTTGAATTACCAGTAAAAAATTCTGATAATTTTGCGCAATGGCTTTTAGAACACTTTGATGTTGATAATGAAACTATTATGGTTGCTCCAGCTGGTGGATTTTATTCAACTCCTGGTATAGGTTTAAACCAAATAAGAATAGCTTACGTACTTAATAAAGAAAGCTTGGTAAAAGCTGTACATATTTTAAAAGAAGCTTTAAAAGTTTATAAAGATTAGTGCAAATTCAAGAAAACATATCCTTAAAACCTTACAATACATTTGGTATTGATGCTAAGGCAAAACATTTTGTTTCAATTAGCAATATTAGTGATTTAAAGGCAGTTTTATCATTAGAATCATACCCAAACAAACTTATTTTAGGTGGAGGCAGCAATATGCTACTCACCAAAGATTTTGATGGACTTGTTATTCATATAGACCTAAAAGGAATAGAGATAATTTCTGAAGAAGATAACACTGTTATTGTTAAAGCTAATGCTGGTGAAAACTGGCACGATTTTGTGCTTTGGTGTATTGCTAACAATTTTGGTGGAATTGAAAATTTATCTTTAATCCCTGGAAATGTTGGTACTGCTCCTATTCAAAATATTGGTGCTTATGGCATTGAATTAAAAGATGTATTTGAATCTTGTGAAGCTTTATCTATTGATACAAAACAATTCCAATCATTTTCTAAATCGGATTGTAATTTTGGTTATAGAAATTCCATTTTCAAACAGGATGCAAAAGGAAAATTTATTATTACAAGTGTTTGTTTTAAACTTTCAAAAGGCAAACATAAACTAAGCATTAATTATGGCGCTATCACTTCTCATTTAGAAGTTATGGAAGTTACCAACCCAACCATACAAGATATTTCTAAAGCGGTTATAAGCATCAGAGAAAGCAAATTACCTAATCCAAAAAAGATTGGTAATAGTGGTAGTTTTTTTAAAAATCCTGTAATTCCAAAAACACATTTTAATTCACTTAAAGAAAATTTTGAAGATATTCCAAGTTACCCAGTTTCTGAAGATACTGTAAAAGTCCCAGCAGGTTGGTTAATTGAAAAAGCAGGTTTTAAAGGCAAACGTTTTGGTAATTATGGTGTGCATAGAAACCAAGCTTTGGTACTTGTAAATTATGGAGGTGCTAAAGGAGAAGACATTCTTAATCTTTCTAAATTAATTCAGAAAACGGTAAATCGTCTTTTTGGAATTTCAATTGAAGCTGAAGTAAATATCCTATAATCTAAATTAAATATCTAACTTTGGTAAAACAATTACAACCAAAAAACAATTAAAAAACTAACCTAATTTGATTTCACCAATAGAAAAGCAAATAGTTAATTTATTACAAAATAGCGATAAAAAAGCTATAAGTCTTCTTTATGAAAACTATGCTGACTCATTATTTGGTGTTATTAAAAAAGTAATTATTGATGATGATACTGCTCATGATGTACTTCAAGAAACTTTTGTAAAGATTTGGAGGTATGCAAAAAAATACGACTCTAGTAAAGCAAAATTATTCACTTGGTTATATAGAATAGCATACAATACAGCTATTGATAAAGTACGTTCTCAAAAAAATAAAATTAAGAATGAAGTCCAAATGGAAACTTCATCCGTATATAAAGTAACATCCAACGAACTAAATCAGGATGTTTTAGATATAAAAAAACATCTAAGTAGTTTAGATGAAAAGTATCAAATAGTAATTAATGCACTCTTTTTTGAGGGCATGACGCAGCAAGAAGCTAGCGATGAATTAGATATTCCGTTAGGAACAATAAAATCAAGATTAAAAATAGGATTACGTGAATTGAAAAAAATTTACGACCCTCAATAAAAAAAGTCATGAATGAAAAAATAACTACTTTTTTAAATTCTGGCCTCTTAGATAAATATCTATTAGGTAACACTTCTACTGAAGAAACAGTAATGGTGGAATCTTATATAGCAAGACACCCAGAAATCGAAAACACCTACAACACCATGCAACACAACCTTGAAGTGGTTGCTAAAGCTAATGCTGTAGAAGCGCCTAAAAGCATCTTAAATAATATTTTAGATGAACTTGATGATGCACCAGTTGTTAAATTAAAAGCTCCGAATAAATACAAGAAATGGTATAAGTTTAGTATTGCAGCTAGTATTGCGGCATTAATATTTGCTGGGACTTCTGCATATTTTTATGATCAAAATCAAAAATTGCAGAGTGATACTGTAGTAATTGATGAAGAGATTGAAGATTTGCGAAGTGATATTGCTCAAAATAACATAATGCTTGATAAAGTTATGAGGCAACTTTTAAAGCTTAATAATCCTGAAACTGAGAAATACATCATTAAAGGTAATGAACGTGCAAAAGACTTAAAAACAGTTGCATATATTAACCCAAAAGAAAAAACATCTATGATTGATGTAGTTTCTTTACCAGAATTACCAGAAGAACAATGCTACCAAATTTGGGCAGAGTTACAAGGTAAGATGGTTAACCTAGGTATTTTAGATAAAGCCGACAGACAACTTAGAAACATCCCTTATATGGAAGATGCTCTTGCTTTAAGCATTACTATTGAGCCTAAAGGCGGTAATGCTATTGCATCTATACAAAACTCAGTAGCACAAATTAGTTTACAATAATTTACAATTTACTTTGAACATAAAAGCCTCATTTTACTTAGTAAAATGAGGCTTTTAAATTTTGAAAAGTAGCTATAATTACTCTTTATCAAATAGCGCTTTATGAATAAATCCAGCAACTATAGCACCAGCAATAGGTGCTACCCAAAAAAGCCATAGTTGTCCTGTAAATTCTCCTCCAGCAAATAATGCTTGACTAGTTGAACGCGCAGGATTAACTGATGTATTAGTTATTGGAATACTTATTAAGTGTATTAAAGTTAACCCCAAACCAATAGCAATAGGAGCAAATCCTTTTGGTGCTCTAGAATTAGTACTTCCTAATATAATTAACAAGAAAAACATAGTTAATAAGAACTCTGCAATTAATGCTGCCGTCATAGAATATCCATCTGGTGATAAATCTCCGTATCCATTGGCAGCAAAACCTCCAATAGTAACAAAATCAGCTTTATTTGTTAGAATTAAATATAAAGCCCCAGCAGCAGCAACTGCACCAACTAATTGAGCAATGATATAACCTAGTAAATCTTTGGCTTCAAACTTTCCTCCTGCCCATAAACCTAATGAAACAGCTGGATTAAAATGTCCTCCAGAAATATGTCCAACAGCATAAGCCATAGTTAAAACGGTAAGACCAAAGGCTAATGATACGCCTACAAATCCAATTCCTAAATCTGGGTAACCGGCAGCAAAAACAGCACTACCACAACCTCCGAAAACAAGCCAAAAGGTTCCAAAAAACTCTGCGAATAATTTTTTCATAATAAAATAAATTTTTAATCGGTTAGTATTTAAATGTACAAATAATTAATAATTAGACACTAAACCCTAAAATAGTCACATAAGTTTCTGTGAGGTTTCCTCTTAAATTTATGAACTAAAGTCATATCTTTGCATAAATATTTACAATCTTTCGATGAAACTTTTTTTAATAACTATTGTACTTTTAGGATTAGGAATAGCGGGTATTGCTATTAAAATTTGGGCTAAAAAAGACGGTAAGTTTGCAGGAACTTGCGCTAGCCAAAACCCTATGCTTAATAAAGAAGGGGAATCTTGTGGTTTTTGCGGAAAAACACCTGATCAATTTGCAGATTGTAACGAAACTCAACATTCTTAAGACTTCATGGGGTTTCTTGATTTTGTTTTCTACGGATTTATTGCTGTAGTAATTATTCAAGTCATTTTTTATGTTTTCATCTTTGGAAGGTTTGCTTTTTTAAAACAAAAAAAAGCTACTCCAAAAAATATAGCCATTTCTGTTATTGTTTGTGCCAAAAATGAAGCTAAAAACCTAAAGACATTTCTTCCATATGTAATTGAACAAGATTATCCAAATTTTGAAATTGTTCTGATTAATGATGCTTCAAATGATGACACTTTGGATGTTATAAATGATTTTTCAAAACTACATGACAATATAAAAGTTGTAAACGTTAAAGGTATTGAAGCCTTTTGGGGAAATAAAAAATATGCTTTAACCCTAGGCATAAAAGCTGCAAAACACGATTTTTTATTATTTACCGATGCTGATTGCAAACCACTTTCAAAACATTGGATAAAAACAATGAGCAGTCATTTTAGCAATAAAAAAACTATTGTTTTAGGCTATGGTGCGTATTCAAAAATTAAAAAATCATTTTTAAACAAACTAATTCGTTTTGAAACTCTAATAACTGCAGTTAACTATTTTTCTTTTGCTAAATTAGGATTACCATACATGGGTGTTGGGAGAAATTTAGCTTATACAAGAAAAGAGTTTTTTGATGCCAACGGTTTTATAAATCATATAAAAGTACGTTCTGGGGATGATGATTTATTTATAAATCAAATAGCAACTAAAAAAAATACAGCTGTTTGTTATTCAAAAAACAGTTTTACAGAATCTACTCCTAAAACCACTTTTGAAGAATGGTTTAAGCAAAAAAGACGTCATGTTTCAACAGCAAAACATTATAAAATGAAACATAAAGTGCTACTTGCACTGTTATATGCTTCAAATTTATTGTTCTGGTTATTTGCTCTAATACTTTTTATTCCAATATTTAAATGGGAAATCGTATTAGTTTTTTTCCTTATTAGAATTGTATTACAGTATACAATACTAGGAATATCATCAAAAAAATTAAATGAATTTGACTTATTAATCTTCCTTCCTTTTTTAGAAATTTTTCTAATTATTTCGCAATTGACTATCTTTATAAACAATCTCATTTCAAAACCCAACCATTGGAAATAGAGGAAGCTATTAAGCGTGCTAAAAAAAACAACCAAAAAGCATTTAATTATTTATTAGATACTTTTTGGGATAATGTGTATGGTTTTCAATTAAAACGTACTCATAATGAGAATGACGCTGAAGATATTACCATTCAAACTTTTTCTAAAGCATTTGATAAAATTGATACTTTTGATGAAAGCTTAAACTTTAAAACGTGGCTAATCACTATTTCAAAAAATATTCATATTGATTTATTAAGAAAAGAAAAAAACTCTATTAATCAAGTTATATCAAAAGATGAACGAGAGGTTTTTGAAGTTTTAGATGAATCACCCTCAGCTGAAGATAAATTAATTACAGAGCAACATTTAGCCAAACTACTGCGAGACATTAAAAAACTAAAACCTCATTACCAAGAGGTTATAAACTTACGTTACTTCCAAGAGTTGAGTTATAAGGAAATTTCTAAGGAACTTGATGAGCCTATGAACAACATTAAAGTAAAATTACTTAGAGCAAAAAAGTTATTGGCTGAAATTATTAAACAAAAATAAATGAGTTTTAAACTTAAAAACCTTGGTCCAGGCTTACTTTTTGCTGGAGCATCAATAGGTGTCTCACATTTAGTACAATCTACAAGAGCTGGTGCAGACTTTGGTTTGGGCTTAATTTGGGCTTTACTTTTAATTAATTTATTTAAATACCCCTTTTTTCAATACGGTCCTAGATATGCTTCTGCAACAGGAGAAAGCCTTCTTGAAGGCTATAAAAAACTTGGTAAAGGTGTTTTAATGACCTACTATATTATAACATTAGCAACTATGTTTACCATTCAAACGGCAGTTACTATTGTTACAGCTGGTTTAGCATCCACCTTATTTGGAGAGTTTTTAACTTTTGAAATTGGAAATAGAGTCATTAAAAGTATTGAAATTTGGACTATCATTATTACTTTTATTTGTTTATCCTTATTGTTAATTGGTAAGTTTAAATTATTAGATAAGCTGATGAAGGTTATCATTATAGTATTAACAGTTAGCACAATATTAGCTGTAAGTATGGCGCTATTAAACAATTCTGATCCTATTAGTTTTAAACAAATACTTCCAGAAAACAGTATTGAAATTGCATTTTTAATTGCCTTTATGGGATGGATGCCTTCACCCCTAGACCTTTCTGTAATTCATTCGCTTTGGGTTGTAGAAAAGAAAAAAGAGCTAAAAGTATTTAGTACAAAATCAGCCATATTTGATTTTAATGTAGGCTATATAAGTACTATTATATTAGGTATAGGCTTTTTACTTTTAGGAGCCTTAATAATGTTTAACAGTGGGGAATCTTTTAGCCATTCGGCTGGTAAATTTGCAAATCAGTTAATTAACATGTATAAAACAAGCTTAGGCAATTTTAATTTGGCATATATTATTATTGGCATTGCAGCATTTACAACCATGTTTAGTACTACATTAACAACACTTGATGCTAACCCTAGGGCCATGGCAAAAACTACAAAATTACTTTTTAATAAATCTTCAAAATTTGGTTACATTTTTTGGATTGCTTTATTAGCAATAGGTACCATATTTATTTTTATATTTTTAGCTTCAGAAATGGGACTTTTAATTAAAATAGCAACTATATTATCATTTTTAACCGCACCTTTTTATGCTATTATAAATTACATCCTTATTTCAAGTAAACACACGCCTAAAGCATGGCGTCCATCAAAACAATTACATATTTTAAGCTGGTTAGGTATAGCCTTTTTAATAGGGGTTAGTGTTTGGTTTCTTACAACGCTTTAAAATGTATTACTAGGTTTATTTCTTTTACATAAAGCTAAAACCGTGTTCTGTATTGCGTTAGGGATAGTAGAGAAAAGCCCACAGTAAGACCAATTTTTAGTGGGCTTGCGAGGACTTGTAACGAATAGCCCGACCCTTGCGGTAACGCCCAAATTTTTGAAGAATACTTTGTATCTTTGCAGTCTATATTTTTTAGGATATGAATAGCGAAACGGCTTCGAATATATTACCAGAACGTACACCAAAACCAAAATGGCTTAGAGTAAAGTTGCCAACAGGTAAAAAGTACACTGAACTGAGAGGTTTGGTGGATAAATACAAATTGAATACGATTTGTACTTCGGGAAGTTGCCCTAATATGGGTGAATGTTGGGGTGAAGGTACTGCTACCTTTATGATATTGGGAAATGTTTGTACACGCTCTTGCGGGTTCTGTGGTGTTAAAACTGGGCGACCTGAAACCGTGGATTGGGATGAGCCTGAAAAAGTGGCACGCTCGATAAAAATCATGCAAATTAAACACGCTGTTTTGACGAGTGTTGATAGGGATGATTTGAAAGATATGGGAAGTATTATGTGGGCGGAAACAGTTAAGGCTGTGAGACGTATGAACCCTGAAACAACCCTAGAAACACTGATTCCAGATTTTCAAGGGATTGAAAAACATATTGATAGAATTATTGATGTAGCACCAGAAGTGGTATCTCATAATATTGAAACGGTTCGCCGATTAACACGTGAGGTTAGAATACAAGCACAATATGATAGAAGTATGGGGGTTTTAAAATACTTGAAACAACAGGGACAACGCAGAACAAAATCTGGTATTATGCTTGGTTTAGGTGAAACACGAGAGGAAGTTATTGAAACGCTTCATGACTTAAAGGCTAATGATGTGGATGTTGTAACTATTGGGCAATACTTACAACCTAGTAAAAAACACTTACCTGTAAAACAGTTTATAAACCCCGACCAGTTTAAGGAATATGAAGACATTGGTTTAGAATTAGGTTTTAGACATGTTGAAAGTAGCGCACTTGTTAGATCATCTTATAAAGCACAAAAACACATCAATTAATTATGATTCATGTTGCTATCAATGGTTTTGGTAGAATTGGTAGACGCGTTTTTAGATTACTTCAAAACCATAAAAACATTCAAGTTGTTGCTATTAATGATTTAGCAGATGCTAAAACGCTGAGTCATTTACTCAAGTACGATAGTGTGCACGGTGTTTTTGATGGCGATATCTCTTGTAATAAAAATGATATTATTGTTAATGGCAGAAGTATTGTTCTTTTAAATAAAAAACATCCTAAGGACATTAATTGGAACCCTTTTAATGTTGATTTTGTTATTGAATCTACAGGAAAGTTTAAATTAACTTCAGAATTACAACACCATATACATAATGGTGCAAAAAAAGTAATTTTAAGTGTTCCCGCTTTAGAAGATGATATTAAAACTATTGTATTGGGTGTGAATGATGATAGTATTGATGGTTCTGAATCCATAATATCGAACGCATCGTGTACAACAAATAATGCAGCACCTATGATTGATATTATTAATAACCTTTGTGGTATTAATCAAGCCTATATAACTACGGTGCACTCCTACACTACCGACCAAAGTTTACACGATCAACCCCATCGTGATTTAAGACGCTCTAGAGCAGCGAGCCAGTCTATAGTTCCAACAACTACAGGTGCTGCAAAGGCACTTACTAAAATATTTCCAGACCTATCTGATGTTATTGGTGGTTGTGGCATTAGAGTTCCTGTTATTAATGGTTCTTTAACTGATATTACATTTAATGTAAAAAAAACAGTTTCTATTGAAGATATTAATAATGCTTTTAAGGAAGCTTCAGAAAAAAAATATAAAGGTATTTTAGAATATACTGAAGACCCTATCGTTTCAATTGACATTGTTGGAAATCGACATTCTTGCATTTTTGATTCGCAAATGACATCAGTTATTGGAAACATGGTAAAAATTATAGGTTGGTATGATAACGAAACAGGCTATTCACAGAGAATTATCGATTTATTATGTAATTTATCGGTAAAAAAGTGTATTTTGTCGATAAAATAATTATATTTGTCCGCAACATTAATTAAAAATGTCCCAAATTAAAAACTACATATTAGCTATTTTCATGCTATTCAGCATCATAACTTTTGCTCAAAAAGCTATTGATGAAGATCCTGAGTTAGTTCAGAATAATATCAATTACCGTATTGCACAATCGCAATTAGAGTTAGAAAATTATAACTATTATAAAGCTAAAAAAAATCTAGACGAAGCCCTAGAATTAGCTGAAAATGCTGGTAAAAAGAAAAGTCTTGGACTTATATATGCTATTAAAGGTAGGCTGGAGCTTATAATTGAAGAAGAAGATCAAGCTATAAAATCTTTAAACAAGGCTATAGAAATTCAGCGTATTATTAATGATAATGCTAATTTAGGAAACTCTTACAAGACTTTTGGAGATGTTTATTTAGCTAAGAAAGATTATTATTCTGCATTAGACTCTTACACAGCCGCTAAATCAAAATTTGAAGAAGAAGATTTAAATGAAGAATTAGCTGAAGCCTTATTGTGTGAAGGGAAAACATATAGCGAACTAAAAAACTATAAAAAAGCAAGAGATGTTGTAGAGCAATCTTTGGCTATTTCTAAAAAATATGATTATTTAAAAACACAAAGTGAGGCTTTAATAAATCATGCAAAAATCTATAATAAATTAGGTAATAATGAAAAAGCTTTAGAAGTTGCACTTAGAGGTTTAAACATTGCTAAATCCAACAATTATACAAACATAACTAATGAAGCTTATAAAGTAATTAGTGATTTATATAACAACCTAGAGAATTATAAAGTTTCAAGAACATATTTAAATTCGCATCTAAAATTATCAGATTCTATTAGAAGTTTAACTCGAATTAATTCTTCACGTAATGAGGAAACTCAATTTCGTTTAAATGAAGAAATAGAAAAAAATAAAGAAGTCGTTCAAAAATTAGAAAAGGCTGAAGATGACAAAAATTTAGGTACTTTAATTTCTATATTAAGTGTTGCTTTAATTACAATTTTATCACTTTTAACATTATCGCTTTACAAGAATAATAATATTAGGTTGAAGACTAATAATATGCTTCACAAAAAGAATGGAGAACTTATTATTGCTAAAGAAAAAGCTGAATTAGCATCGAAAACTAAAGCTAATTTCTTGTCTACCGTTACTCATGAGTTACGAACACCTCTATATGCCGTTACGGGATTAAGTAACATGCTCTTGGATGAAAACCCAAGACCAGAACAAGTTCAGCATCTAAAATCACTTAAGTTTTCAGGAGATTACCTTTTAACCTTTATTAATGATATACTTCAAATAAATAAAATTGAAGCTAATAAGGTTGATATTGAGCCGGAATCTTTCAACTTAAAAAAGAAAATAAATAACATTGTTTTAGCTCTAAATAATTCTGCTCTTGATAACAATGTGAAAATTCATTTTGAATTTGATAAAGATTTACCAGAAAACTTTATTGCTGACCAATTAAAGATTTCACAGATTCTAATTAATTTGGTTGGTAACTCGATTAAGTTTACTAAAGATGGAGATATCTGGATTCGTGTTTATAAAATTGAGGAAGAAGGTAAAATATATACTTTACGTTTTGAAGTAGAAGATAATGGTATTGGTATTAGTCAAGAGAAACAAGACCATATGTTTGAAAGCTTCTCTCAAGGTTCTATTCAAATTAATAGAAAATACGGTGGTACAGGTTTAGGCCTTTCAATTGTTAAAGGATTGATAGATATTTTAAAAGGAAAAATTTACGTAAAAAGTGAATTAGAAAAAGGAACTACATTCTATTTTGAAATACCTCTTGAACATACAACTATCAAAGAAGCAAAAGAAAATAAAGTAACTTATTTTGAGGGTAATAAAGAGGAAATTGACTTAAGCAACGTTAAAATATTGGTAGTTGAAGATAATAAAATCAACCAAATGATTACCAAAAAGATTTTAACCAAAATGGATCTTTATTGTGATATTGTTGATAATGGCGAAGCTGCTGTTGAAAGCATTAAAGCCAATGATTACAATATCATATTAATGGATATTCACATGCCAGGAATTAGTGGTATTGAAGCTACTAAGCGCGTAAGATCATTTGATAAAGAGCTTACTATATTTGCGCTTACAGCAGTTACTATTGAAGATAAAATGCATGAGTTTGAAGAAGCTGGATTTACAGATATTATTCCAAAACCTTTTAAACAAGAGGAGTTTGAGAAAAAACTTTACAATGCATTAGCTGCTAAAAAAGACGCATCTACTAGCGCTTAACAAAATCTCTTATCAGCTCATTTATTTTTGGAGCATCATCAATACTGATCGAAATTGGTACATAAAACAATTTATCTCTTAAAACATCATATTGTTTTAATCTCATAAAATCTTTTTCAGTTGTTACAATTAGCTCCTTTTTCTCTAAAGTAGATATATCTTCTTTTGTAAAATCGTGATGGTCTTTAAAATTTAAATGCTGAAAATTCAAATTTTTACTTTTCAAAAAGTCAACTAATGGTGAAGCATTTGCAATACCTGTTACTAAAGTAAAATTGTTTAAGTCATCAATACTTTTAGATTTTTCAGCAGAAAAAAGCATTTCAGAATAAGCTATAGCACTAAAAAAAACATGCTGATTAGCCTTAGGAGTAATACGTTTAATAATTTTAGCCTTTTTCTTTTCGCTTAGATTATTAGGGCATTTAGTTACCACAATAATATCAGCGCGTTTAGCACCAGCACGTGGCTCTCGTAAATCTCCGGTTGGCAAAACTATATCTTCAAAATACGGATTTTCGTAAGTGGTCAATAAAATATTAAACCCTGCTTGTACTTTTCTATGCTGAAAAGCATCGTCTAAAAGAATAACATCTGGATCTTGCTGTTTTAAATTTTCAATTCCGTTTCGTCTATCCGAATCAACAGCTACTGTAATTTCATCTTTAAATTTAGAGTAAAACTGAAAAGGCTCATCACCAATAGATTCAGCAGTAGCATTATTATCAGCCAATTGATAACCATCAGTTTTTCGCTTATAACCTCTACTTAAGGTAGCTACTTTATAATCCTCTTTTAAAACCTTAATTAAATATTCAATCATTGGAGTTTTTCCCGTACCACCAACACTTAAATTTCCAACGCAAACTACAGGTAAATTATATGAAGTCGATTTTTTAATACCAGAATCGTATAGCTTATTTCTAAACCAAGCTATCAAATAATAAATCGGAACTATTGGTAATAATATTTTTCTAATTAAGTTCATTTAAGCGAAAGTAATTATTTTATCTTTGAATTTAAACACAAATAAATATGATTGTACAAGACGTTATAAATCATTTAGAGGAGCTTGCTCCTTTGGCTTATGCTGAAGATTTTGATAATGTAGGCTTATTAGTTGGCAACAAAACGCAAGAAGTTTCAGGTATTTTAGTCACTCTAGATACGCTCGAAGCTGTTGTAAATGAAGCTATTGAGGCAAATTGCAACCTTATAGTAAGCTTCCACCCTATCATTTTTAAAGGGCTAAAAAAAATAACGGGGAAGAATTATGTAGAACGAGTGGTTATGAAAGCCATTAAACATGATATTGCTATTTTTAGTATTCATACCGCACTAGATAATGCGCTACAAGGTGTCAATGATATGATTTGTAATCAAATAGGATTAACGAATAAACATATTTTAATTCCGCAAAGCGAAACCATAAAAAAGCTAACAACGTACGCCCCAAAAGACGAAGCAGAACAACTAAGAACAGCTTTATTTAAAGCGGGTGCAGGAGCTATTGGCAACTATTCAGATTGTAGTTTTAATATAGAAGGTAACGGAACTTTTAAAGGTAACGATATTTCAAACCCAACAAGAGGACAAAAAGGACTTACACACACAGAAACCGAAACAAAAATAACAGTAACCTATGCTAAACATCTAGAATCGCAAATACTTCAAACACTTTTCAAAAGTCACTCTTACGAAGAAGTAGCTTATGAAACCTTAACCCTAGAAAACAAAAACCAAAATATTGGTATGGGGATGATAGGTGAATTTGCAGAACCTATGGACGAATCTGGTTTTCTAAATCACCTAAAAACAAAAATGAAAACAGGGTGCATCAGACATTCTTCATTATTAAACAAAAAAATAAAAAAAGTGGCAGTTTTGGGTGGCTCAGGAAGTTTTGCTATTAATGCTGCTAAAGCTAATGGTGCCGATGCTTTTGTAACTTCCGATTTAAAATATCACGACTTTTTTACATCAGAAGACAGCATCCTTTTAGCAGATATTGGGCATTATGAAAGCGAGCAATTCACAAAAAATCTTTTAGTAGCATATCTTACAAAAAAAATTACTAATTTTGCAATCATTTTATCAAAGACAAATACCAATCCTGTTAAGTATTTTTAAAGTATGGCAAAAAAGAAAGAAGTAACTGTTGAAGAGCGTTTAAGAGCTTTATACGATTTACAACTCATCGATTCTCGTATTGATGAAATCAGAAATGTTCGTGGAGAATTGCCTTTAGAGGTTCGTGATTTAGAAGATGAAGTTGCTGGATTAACTACCAGACTAGAAAAATTAGTTTCTAATTTAGAAGTTATTGATAACGATATTACTGGCAAAAAGAATTTGATTGAAGAATCAAAAGCTTTAATGAAAAAATATGCAGAACAACAAAAAAACGTTAGAAATAACAGAGAATTCAATTCTTTAACAAAAGAAGTTGAGTTTCAAGAACTAGAAATTGAATTAGCTGAAAAGCATATAAAAGAATTTAAAGTTCAAATAGAGCAGAAAAAAGAAGTGATTGCTGAAACAAAAGAGCGTTTAAAAGAACGTGAAAATCACTTAAAACATAAGAAAAGTGAGCTTGATGCTATTTTAGCTGAAACTGAAAAAGAAGAGCAAGCTCTACTAGGAAAATCTGAAGATTACAAAAAGCAAATCGAAGAGCGTTTGGTTAAGGCTTATACAAGAATTAGAACCAATGTTAAGAATGGCTTAGCAGTTGTGCCAATTGAAAGAGGTGCTGCTGGAGGGTCTTTCTTCACTATTCCACCACAAGTTCAGGTTGAAATTGCATCTCGCAAAAAAGTCATCACAGACGAGCATAGTGGACGAATTCTAGTTGACGCTGAGTTAGCAAATGAGCAAAAAACAAAAATGGAAAAAATGTTTGCTAAACTTTAATCCATTTTAATTAAATAGATATTTAAAGCCTCCAACTTATTGGAGGCTTTTTTTATTATAGAAATTTTCAAAGTAATTATTAAGGTTTCGTTATTTTAAACGTCTATTTAAAAAGAAAAATAAAATTATGAAACATATCATTCCAATATTAGCTTTAATGCTGTTCTTTAGTTGTCAAAACACCGCACAAACAAAACAAGAACAAAAAGCCGTAATTAATGCAGCACCAATTGAAGTTCCAATTAAAAACGGAAAAGCCAGAGCATACTTTGCAAGCGGTTGCTTTTGGTGTGTAGAAGCCATTTACGAGAGCGTTAAAGGTGTAGACGAATCTATTTCTGGATATTCTGGAGGATATACAAAAAACCCTACTTACGGATCCAGTAATACAGGTAGAACAGGGCATGCAGAAGCAGTAGAAATTATTTACGATCCAAAAATAGTTAGTTTTGAAACTTTAGTAGATGTTTATTTTGCATCACAAAACGTAACTCAAATGAACGGACAAGGCAATGATAGAGGTTCACAATATCGTTCTATTATTTTTTATCAAAACGACATACAAAAGCAAATCATTTTAAAAAAGAAAGCAGCATTAGCAAAATCATTAGGTGTTAAAATAGCCGCAGAAGTATACCCTTTTCAAAAATTTTGGATTGCTGAAGATTATCATCAAGATTATGAAAAATTGCACCCAAACCATCCGTATATTCAAAACGTATCCATTCCAAGGTTGAATCGCTTTAAAGCTAAGTTTCCAAAGGAGTTTTTAAAAGAAGAAGCACATTAATAACGAGCAAATCTATCAAATAAAAAAAGCAAATTTTTACTTAAAATTTAATTAAAACTTCGTAGCCTTCAAAGTAAAAATCAAAGGGTATAATTTATCCTCAGTTACAAACATCCCAGAATCTGTTTTCTCTAAATTTGGCAACACATCATAAGGGCTTTCATCAAATTCCTTTAAGTATTCAATATGCAATCCTGCTTCGGTTAAAGCATTTATCACTTCACTTAAACCGTGATTCCAACCATATTCTTTACTTATCATTTTAGAATTTTCATTGGCATAAGTGCCTTCATATTCTTCGTAAATCACTTCATCTTGCATATAACCATATTTCATAATAGGTCTTTCATCTAAATAATCAAACATCCAAACAATCGGATGAAACTCAGCCATGAAAAACGTGCCTCCTTTTTTTAAACGTTCAGCAATCACTTTTCCCCAAGGTTTCAAATCTGGTAACCAACCAATAACGCCATAACTTGTAAATACAATATCAAATTCATCTTTTACATGCTCAGAAGTATCTAAAACATTACAACACACAAATTCAGCGTCAAGTTTTAATTCATCATTTAAACTTTGTGCTAGTTTAATCCCTTCGTCACTCAAATCAACACCTGTGCACTTAGCTCCCATTCTACTCCAACTTAGCGTATCTTGCCCAAAATGACATTGTAAGTGCAACAATGATTTTCCTGAAACATCACCTAAAGCTTCCAACTCATAATGCATTAAAGATAATTTTCCTTTTTTAAAAGCCTCCAAATCATACATTTCGCTTTTAGCGTGCACTTTTACTTTATCGTTCCAAGTGGCTTTATTCGTTTTAAAGTAATCAGAGTTGTTAGTCATTTTCAAATGATATCTTTGTAAAAAACCTAAATTATGAAAAAATTACTAGTCATCATCAGTATACTAAGTATTTGCTTTTCTTGTAAGCAAAAAACAGAAACCATACAGCCAGAAAAAGCGATTTCTACAGCTGAAAAAATAGCTAACGCTCACGGTTTTGAGAATTGGGGAAATGTTTCTGAAATACAATTCACTTTCAATAAAAACAGACATTGGATATGGAAACCAAAAACTAACGATGTTTCATTAATCAGAAAAAAAGATACCTTAAACTATAACAGAAAACATATAGACAGTTTATCAAAAAAAGCAGACCGCGCTTTTATAAACGATAAGTTTTGGTTATTAATTCCATTCCAATTGGTTTGGGACTCTGGAATAACTATTTCAGAATCTACAAAAGAAATAGCTCCAATTAGTAAAAATGAAATGAATAAAATTACACTTTTATATGGTTCTGAAGGCGGATATACTCCAGGTGATGCTTACGATATTTATTTTGATGATTCTTATATAATTAAAGAATGGGGGTTTAGAAAAGGAAACAAACCTAAAGCAGGATTAACAAATACTTTTGAAAATTACCAAGATTTTAATGGCATTAAAATTGCATTAGACCATAAAAAGGCTGAGGGTGATTGGAATTTAACACTTTCAGATATAAAAATAAAAACGAATTAATTTTTTATGCATTATGTAATGAAGTCATCTAAATAACGACTAAACACGTATATAAATTATAGATTGTTTTTTCCGCATTATGCGCCTATATATATCTAAAGCGCCTCAATTAAAAGTTGAGGCGCTTTATCTTTTCTAACAATATATTTTTATCCTTTAAACGCCGCCTTTACATGCGCGCCATCGCAATAAGGCTTGTTTGCAGACTTTCCACATCTACAAAAGGCTGTAGTCTTATTCTTTGTTTCAGAAGAACCATCTTTAGCAACTACTTTTAAAGTGCCATAAACTAGTAGAGGGCCATTCTCTAAAACTTCAACCTTAGTTTCTAATGTTTCAGAAGTGTTATCGCCTTCATCATTCATATAATAACGCAAAGCACCAGACGGACATTGCTTCACTTGGTTTATAATAGCTTCGGTTTTTGCTTCGTCTAATTTAATCCAGGGTCTTAATCGTGGGCGAAATACTTTAGGCAAACCCTTAGCACAAATGGCAGAATGGATACACTTTTCAGCTTCCCAAACTACTGTAGTTTCTCCGTTTGAATATTCTTTTATTTTTCCCATTGCCTTAAGTTTTTACTAAATATACAAAAATTTAAGCGCATTCTAATCATCCATTTTAAGACTTCATTACTAACTTTATATTGCTTATTTTTGTTAGAAACCGAAAACAAAAACACATTGTCCGACTATAAATTAGGTCTTGATTACGCTCTACAACAAGACCAAAATGACGAACTAAAAGCGTATCGAAGTCATTTTCATATTCCAAAAGATAAACAAGGAAACCCTTGGATTTATATGACTGGAAACTCGTTAGGGCTTCAACCTAAACAAACCAAAGCTTACGTAAATCAAGAACTTGAAGATTGGGCTAATTTAGGAGTTGAAGGACATTTAGAAGCGAAAAATCCTTGGTTACCATATCATGAGTTTTTAACAGAAAGTATGGCCAAAGTAGTGGGTGCAAAACCTATAGAAGTGGTTGTAATGAATACACTAACAGCCAACTTACACTTTATGATGGTATCATTTTACAACCCCACTAAAACGCGGTATAAAATACTTATTGAAAGTGATGCATTTCCATCTGATAAATATGCTGTTGAATCGCAATTAAGACATCATGGTTTTGATGATAAAGAAGGATTGATACTTTGGAAACCCAGAAAAGGTGAAGAATTACTAAATTATGAAGATTTAGAATCTATTCTTGAAGCACAAGGTGACGAAATAGCACTCATCATGATTGGTGGCGTTAATTATTACACAGGGCAGTTTTTCGATTTAAAACGTATTTCTGATTTAGGACACAAACACGGTTGTAATGTTGGTTTTGATTGCGCGCATGGTGCAGGAAATGTGCAATTAAATCTGCACAACTCTGGAGCAGATTTTGCAGTTTGGTGTACTTACAAATATTTAAACTCTGGCCCAGGAAGTTTAGCAGGTTGTTTTGTACATGAACGTCATGCACATCGAAAAGATTTAAATCGTTTTACAGGTTGGTGGAGTCACAATAAACAAACCCGCTTTAACATGCGTGATGAGTTCGATCAACTTACAGGAGCCGAAGGCTGGCAATTAAGCAACCCACCAATTTTATCTATGGCAGCTATAAAAGCATCTTTAGATATGTTTAATGAGGTTGGTATGGCAAAATTAACTAACAAATCAAAAAAGCTTACAGGGTATTTTGAGTTTTTACTCAAAACATTAGGAGAAGATATTATTAAAATTATCACACCAAATAACCCTGAAGAACGTGGTTGTCAATTATCCATTCAAGTTAAAAATGCTGATAAAGCATTACATAATAAACTAACTGAAGCTAATATAATTAGTGATTGGAGAGAACCTGATGTTATTAGGTGTGCACCAGTACCGCTCTATAATTCTTTTGAGGATGTATTTAGATTAGTTGAGAAATTGAAAGCTATATTGAATGAGTAAACAACAAAATATACTAATTATAGGCGCAGGATTGTGCGGCTCTCTTCTAGCATTAAGATTAGGACAAAGGGGCTATAACGTTTCTGTTTACGAAATGCGCCCAGATTTACGAAAAGTAGACATTAGTGCTGGTCGATCTATAAATTTAGCATTTTCAAATCGTGGCAATAAAGCCATGAAACTTGTTGGTTTAGAAGATAAAGTAAAAGCACTTTGCATTCCTATGAACGGACGTATGATTCATGATGAACATGGCAACACATTCCAATCAAATTATAGTGGTCGTGAGCATGAATATATCAATTCTATTTCTCGTGGCGAATTGAATGCCTTACTACTCGATGAAGCTGAAAAACATAAAAATGTCAATATTCATTTTAATAAAAAATGTAAATCGGTTGATTTTGAAAAAACAACTGCACTTTTTAAAGATTATAATAGTAAAGATGAATTTGTTGAAGATGCGGATATTATTATAGCAACTGATGGTGCGGGTTCAGCAATGCGAAAAAGTTATTATTTAGGTAAAAAATTCTTATTCAGTTTTTCGCAAGCCTATTTAACACATGGTTATAAAGAATTAAGTATCCTACCAAAAGAAAATGGCGATTATAAAATCCATAAAAACGCTTTACATATATGGCCTCGTGGTAGCTTTATGCTCATTGCTTTACCAAATTTAGATGGTAGTTTTACGGTAACGCTTTTTTTAAGTTATGATGAAGGCGAATACAATTTCAATAATTTAACAACCGAAGATAAAGTATTGGAGTTTTTCCAAAACCAGTTTCCAGATGCTTTAGCTGTTATGCCAAATTTACTTGAAGACTTTTTTGAAAACCCAACGGCTCCTTTAGGAACCATAAAATGTTCTCCCTGGCATTATCAAGGTAATACGCTTTTAATGGGCGATGCAGCACATGCTATCGTGCCGTTTTACGGACAAGGAATGAATGCCTCTTTTGAAGATGTTGTTGAATTTGACAAAGTACTAGACCAAAATTTAGGCGATTGGGAAACCACATTTAAAGCTTATGAAAATACTCGTAAAAAAGATACTGATGCTATTGCAGATTTAGCTATTGATAACTTTCATGAAATGAAAGGGCATGTAAATCACGCTATCTTCCAAGAAAAGCGTAAATTAGAAATGGCTTTAGAAAAGGAGTTTCCAAATGCGTATTCTTCAAAATATTCATTAGTAACATTTAATGAAGCTATTGGTTATAAAGAAGCTATGTTAAAAGGTCGCGCACAAGATAAGGCGATTATAAATATGCTTTCAGATAAAGAAATTGATATAAAAGGAAATCTAAAAGACATTTTAGATAAAGTAAAAACAGAAACAGAAGCTATTCTTGAAGATGATAGAATAGCTGGGTTAAACCAATAATTATGAGCAACAAAGTAACCCCAAGAGGCGCATATCCGCACACAAAACGTGTTGGCGATTTTATATTTGTATCAGGAACCAGTTCACGACGCGCAGATAACACTATAGCTGGTGTTGATATTATTGACGAAATGGGAACCAAACATTTAAATATTGAAGTTCAAACTCGAGAAGTTTTAAAGAATATTGAAAAGAATTTAGCCAATGAAGGTGCCACTTTAAAAGATGTAGTTGATGTGACTTCTTTTTTAGTAAATATGAATGATTTTGCTGGTTACAACAAGGCTTACGCAGAGTTTTTTGATAAGGAAACAGGACCAACCCGAACCACAGTTGCAGTGCATCAATTACCGCATCCAGATTTGGTGGTTGAGATTAAGGTTATGGCTTATAAAAAAATTTAAATTTAACTACACTGTCTCCTCGAGCGCAGTCGAGAGGTTTATTATGAAAACGTATTTTGTATACATACTAAAATGTTCTGATGGTTTAACATACACTGGAGTAACAAATAATATTTCTAGAAGATTTGAAGAACATCAAAATGGATTAAATAAAAATTGTTTTACTTTTAAACGAAGACCTCTAGAATTGATTTTCCATCAAGAATTTAATGACGTAAATCAAGCTATATATTTTGAGAAGAAAATAAAAAAATGGAGTGGAAAGAAAAAGTTAGCTTTAGCAAATGAAAAATTTGATATGCTAAAAATTTTAGCTGAATGTAGAAACGCTACACACTCAAAATATAATCCAGAAACCAAATAGGTCTCGACTGCGCTCGACCAGACAAACATTTAGTAAACTAAGAAAAGTAAAGATTTAAATATAGTTTGAACATCCAAAACTTCATAAACGGCAAATTCAAAAATCCAATCTCAAATGAATGGATAGACAACTATTGTCCTGCTAATGGAGAAGTTTACGGGCAAATACCAAACTCTTCAAAAACAGATGTAGAAAAAGCCTTTAAAGCTGCAAAAGAAGCTTTTCCAACATGGTCTCAAACCACTTTTGAAGAACGAAACAGAATCCTTATTAAAATTTCAGAATTATTAGAGGTAAACTTGCTACGCTTTGCTGAAGCTGAAAGTATAGACAATGGCAAACCCATTAGTTTCGCAAAAGCTATAGATATCCCAAGAGCAGCTAGTAACTTTAGGTTTTTCGGAAATGCTATTACACAATTTTCTAGTGAGAGTCATGAGAGCGTTGGACAAAACGCTATAAATTACACACTACGACAACCCATTGGTGTTGTAGGTTGTATTTCCCCATGGAACCTTCCACTCTATTTATTTACATGGAAAATAGCGCCTGCCATAGCAGCAGGAAATTGTGTAGTTGCAAAACCAAGTGAAGTAACACCAATGACAGCTTATCTTTTAAGTGAATTACTAAATGAGGCTGGTCTCCCAAAAGGGGTTTTAAACATCGTTCATGGATTAGGGACCACAACAGGTCAGGCTATTATAGACCATCCTGAAATTAAAGCCATTTCTTTTACAGGTGGCACTTCAACAGGAGCTCATATAGCCAAAGTAGCTGCGCCTATGTTTAAAAAATTATCATTAGAACTTGGAGGTAAAAACCCAAACATCATTTTTGCAGATTGTGATTATGACGATATGTTGGTGACTACTGTAAAATCGTCGTTTTCTAATCAAGGGCAGATTTGTTTATGTGGCAGTCGTATTTTTGTAGAAGCCTCTATTTATGAAAAATTCAAGATTGATTTTATTGAAAAAGTAAAACAACTTAAAGTTGGACATCCATCAGAAAACATTACCAATATTGGTGCTTTAGTTTCAAAACCACATTTAAAGAAGGTTTTGGACTATATTGAAATTGGTGTAAACGAAGGTGGAAAAATACTTTGTGGAGGTAAACAAGTAACTGTTGATGGTTATGAAAATGGTTATTATTTAGAGCCCACTATTATAGAAGTAGAAACTGATGAATGCAGAATAAATCAAGAAGAAATATTTGGACCTGTTGTTACCATTATGCCTTTTGAAACTGAAAGTGAAGTTCTTCAAATGGCTAATAAAGTGAAATACGGTTTATCAGCTACATTATGGACTAATGATTTAAAACGTACGATGCGTTTGAGCAACCAATTACAAGCTGGAATTATTTGGGTTAATACTTGGATGCAAAGAGATTTACGAACCCCTTTTGGCGGTGTAAAAGCGTCAGGTGTTGGTCGTGAGGGTGGTTTTGAAGCATTACGCTTTTTTACTGAAGCTAAAAACGTGTGTATTAAATATTGATTTTATGGAAGCCCTAAAAAACGATATTTACTTTTCATCCGATTTTGATGATATGGATTTAGAGCTTATTTATAAGTTTATTAAAAACTCGTATTGGGGAGCATCTAGAACTTTTGAAGAACAAAAAATAGCATCGGAGAATACGATTAACTTTGGATTTTTTCAAAATGGAAATCAAATTGCTTACGCCAGAGTTATGACAGATAAAGTGTTTTTTGCTTACCTTCTTGATGTTTTTGTAGTTGAAACCCATCAAGGTAAAGGATTATCTAAACTATTAATTGATAAAATATTAAATTTCCCAGAATTAAAAAACATTGACAAATGGATGTTAGCCACAAAAGATGCACACAAACTCTATGAGAAGTTTGATTTTGTTGCCATTAAAAGCCCTGAAAAGTTAATGGAAAAACTAAGCCCCAGAGCTAAAAAAATATACGAATAACATGGATTTAAAATTAAATAATAAAAACGCATTAGTTTGCGGAAGCACACAAGGCATTGGAAAAGCAACAGCTATGGCATTGGCCGCAGAAGGTGTAAACGTTACATTAGTTGCTAGAAATAGAGAGAAACTAAAAGCGGTTTTAGCTGAATTACCAGACCATAGAAACCATAGTTATATTGTTGCAGATTTTTCTAACCCAAGAGAATTGCAAGAGCAAGTGATTAAATTTATTGAAAAGGAACATGGATTTCATATTGTTATAAACAATACTGGCGGACCAAGAAGTGGCGCTATTTTATCTGCTAGTTTGGAAGCTTTTGAAAATGCTTATACTATGCATTTAAAATGTAATCATCTTTTAGCTCAAGCCACAGTACCGTTTATGAAAGAAGAAGGTTTTGGTAGAATTATTAATGTAATTTCTACTTCGGTAAAAGAACCAATTCCTGGACTTGGAGTAAGTAACACAACTCGAGGTGCGGTTGGTAATTGGAGTAAAACCTTATCAATTGAAGTTGCTGAATTTGGTATAACAGTAAACAATGTACTTCCTGGTTTTACAGACACAGAACGCTTAACAGAAATTATTAAAATTAAGGCGAGTATTGAAGAACGATCTATTGAAGAGATGACCGAAATCATGAAAAATTATACGCCAGCAAAACGTTTTGCTAAACCTGAAGAAACTGCAAACGCTATTACCTTTTTAGCTAGTGAAGCTGCGAGTTATATAAATGGTATTAATGTTCCGGTTGATGGTGGACGCACCAAATCTTTATAATAATTTAACTACGATAACTTTAATAAAATTTAAGGTGTTTGTATATTAGTAAGGAATTTGCGTTAAGGATAGAAGCGGCATCCTTTTTTGCCCTTAAAAGCAAAAAAGATATAGCGTATAGCCTGACCCCTTTTTGGGGGTAACGCCCAAAACATAAAACAATGAGTAAATTATTCCCTCCGATAAATTTTAAAGCTTGGATAGAAGAAAATAGACATCTTTTAAAGCCTCCTGTGGGAAATAAAGTGGTTTGGAAAGATGGTGATTTTATAGTAATGGTTGTTGGCGGACCAAATAGTAGAAAGGATTATCATTACAACGAAACACCTGAGTTTTTCTATCAGGTTGAAGGCGATATTGTATTAAAAGTAATTGATAAAGGAACTCCAAAAGACATACATATAAGGGAAGGTGAAATATTTTTATTGCCACCAAAAGTGCCACATTCTCCACAACGAGGGGCTAATACTGTTGGGTTGGTTATTGAATATCCTAGAGAAAAAGGTGTTAAAGATGCGTTGCTTTGGTTTTGTGAAAATTGTGTAACAAAGCTTTATGAAGAAGATTTTACTCTAGATAATATTGAAACGGATATGCCTAAGATTTTTGACGAATACTACGGCGATAAAAACAAACGAAGATGCCCTAATTGTGGCGAAGTTATGCAGCCACCTAAAAAGGTTAAAATAGATTAATTAATGATGATATCCTGAAATAAATTTAGGATAACTAATAATACAACTTAAAGATTCCTGACCTCTCAGGACCTCAACATGAAACGCAAACTTAGAATTAACGGTCATTCACACTTACTTCCTTACCCAGAAGAAATTCCTGAATTCATGCGTGAAAAAGGTATTTTTTGGGTGGATAAAGACCGAAAATTCATGCTTCAAAAAGGCTGGAAACGCCCTGTTACTGATTCTAGTTTTTTCTTAGATGAAAAACTGGAATGGATGGAACGTAATAAACTTGATCATGCGGTTGTTTTGAATTTATCTCAACTTTACGGAAACGGATTGCGTGTTGAAGAAATGAAGAAAGCACTGCGTTTTCAAAATGATTTTAATGCCAAAGTACAACATGACAACCCTAGTAAATTTACATGCGGGTTTGTGGTGCATCCTGCTTTTATTAGAAGTGCTTGTTGGGAAATTGAGCGTTGTGTTGAAACTCATGGTATGCAATTACTTTGTTTACCAACGCATTATATGGATACTATTGGCACATGGCGTTGTATTTTTGATGAAGAAAACGAGCCTATTTTTGAATTGGCGGATAAGTATAATTTGGCAGTTGAAATTCATCCCTATGACGGAGAGAAGTTCATAAAATTAGAAAACACATCATGGCGTTTTCATTTAATATGGATGTTAGCGCAATGTGGTGATGCTTATCATTTTTTAACCTTAAATGGTTATCAAGATAAATATCCAAATATGCGAACCTGTTTTGCACATGGTGGTCAATTAGCACAAATTAACTTAGGAAGACGTATACAAGGTTTTGATGGTAGGCCTGATTTATTTGAAGGCAAACACCACCCTAGAAAAGCTGTAGGGCATAAAAACATCTTCTTTGACACCTTGGTGCATGATACTGGTGGGTTGGAATTATTAATTAGAAATCATGGTTCTAAACAAGTTATCATGGGGCTTGATGATCCTTATCCTTTAGGTGAAATGGAAAGTAAGCCACAGTCTTCTTACCCAGGAAAATTATTGGATTTGGCTATTGAACGTGATATTATAAATGAAAAAGAATATGATGATATTTGGGAAAACAATGTTATTCAATGGTTATGTGGTGATGATGATACTGCAAAACAAAAATTAGTAAATAGAATTACTAAAAACTCTTAGCCTACATTTTTATTGTTTATATTTAACCACTAATCAAACTATAAAATCATGAAAAAAATAGGTTCTTACATGGCAATATTTGGTGTTTTAGCTATTGTCTTAAATTTCTTCGATAGAGTACCATCATTACTTATGTGGATATATTCTTGGGGAGATACTACTGCTTGGATTATTAAAATTGGACTTGTTGTAGTTGGAGCTATTTTATTTTTTATGGGAAGTAAAGCTGAACCCGAAAGCGAATAATAACACCTTAGAATTTGCATTTTATACCTGAAGACTTAGATGATTATGTAGTTTCTCATTCAGAAAATGAGCCTGAGTTACTACAACAGCTAAATAGAGAAACGTATCAAAAAATTTTACAACCGAGGATGCTCAGTGGGCATTATCAAGGTAGGGTTTTAAGTATGATTTCTAAGCTTGTTAATCCAAAAAACATATTAGAAATTGGTACTTACACTGGCTACTCCGCTTTGTGTTTAGTTGAAGGTATGCAAAAAGATGGAGTTTTACACACTATTGATGTTAATGAGGAACTTTTAGATTTTCAGCGTAAATATTTTGATAAATCTGGTTATGGTAAACAAATTTATCAGCATTTAGGCAATGCTCTAGATATTATTCCAACTCTTGATACTACTTTTGATTTGGTGTTTATTGATGCCGATAAAGATAATTACTCGAATTACTTCAATGTGATTATTAACAAACTAAACTCTGGTGGTATTATTTTATCTGATAATGTTTTATGGAGTGGAAAAGTTTTAGATAAAACTTTTAAAAAAGAAGACATATCCACTCCTGCTTTAATTGAATACAATAAACTTTTAAAAGAAGATAACCGCGTTGAAACCGTAATTTTTCCCATAAGAGATGGGTTAACAATTAGTAGGAAAATTTAAAATTTACGCTTTACAGAACCAGTAAAATCTTCAATATCATCTTTTACTTTATCTAATTCTTTTTTAACATCTTTAGTGATACTGGTATCTATACCATTATTTTCAGCAGTTTTAGTGATTTCGTGCTTTATATCATTGGTAGCATCTTTAAGAGTGCGCATACCTTTCCCTAAACCACGAGCAATTTCTGGCAGTTTATCGGCTCCAAAAACCATAATAGCAATAAATAGAATGAATGCTATTTCTGCGCCACTTATAAATAAAAATGTTGCTTGCTGAATCACAGTACAAATATAGTGAGTTGTTTTTATTAAACCATTTAAAATTATTGTAATAAAAAAGCCGATTTATTCAATCGGCTTTTTTAAAATATTAAGATTTGATATTACCCTTTTACTTTTTCTTTAAACTTGTCGAAATTATTTCCTTCTGTTTTCTTAGGCCAAGAATTATTTGAAGTATCAACATCAGCAGTTTCTAAATCTGGATCAATAATAATATTTACAATTTCTTTTTCCGAAGCAATTGTTCTACTAATCTCTTTATCATTTAGTCGCCATATCTGAGCAGGGTATTTTTCTCTTTTCTTAGTTCCATCTGCATATGTATACTCAACAATAATTGGCATTACTAATCCTCCTGGTTTAGCAAAGGTTATACTATAAAAATATTTAGGATCTTTTATTTTCTTACGCTGTTCTGGCGTAAAATTATCCATTAAATATTCTTTTAAAGTTGGAGAACCATCAAGTGGAGATTTGTCTCGCATACTTTCTTCAAAATCTTCACTACCTTCTTCTACAATATAAACTAATTTATTAGGATCTAGATTAAATCTATTTGCTATCCTTTTTCCGTAAGCATTAGGTTTAGATGATAAATAGTATTTCTTAACATCTTTAACGGCTATATCTACCCAATCTGTAGTATAAAACCAACCTCTCCAATACCAATCTAAGTCAAAAGATGATGCATCTTCCATAGTTCTGAAAAAGTCTTCAGGTGTTGGGTGTTTAAACATCCATCTTTGAGCATATTCTCTAAAAGCATAATCGAATAAATCACGCCCCATAACAGTTTCTCTTAATATATTCAAGGCAGTTGCAGGTTTACCGTAAGCATTATTACCAAACTGATAAGTATTCAAGCCTTTTGTCATTATTGGAGCTATAAAATCTTGATTACCGCCCATATAAGGGACAATTTTCGCTGCTGGCCCACGTCTATGAGGAAACTCTGTATCTCCAGGTGCAAGTGCATCTGGATACCACTCACTAAAATCTTGTTGAGCTACATATTGAACAAATGTGTTAAGTCCTTCATCCATCCAAGTCCATTGACGCTCATCACTATTTACAATCATTGGGAAGAAATTATGCCCAACTTCATGAATTATTACACCCATCATACCATATCGTATACGATCACTGTAGTTCCCATCTTTATCAGGTCTCCCAAAATTATAACAAATCATAGGATATTCCATTCCCATAGGAGCATGAACTGATATGGCTTTATGATATGGATAATCAAAAGTCATTCTAGAATACGACCTTAGAGTACTAGCTACTGTTTTAGTAGACCAATCTCCCCAAAGTGGATTTCCTTCTTTAGAATATAACGAAACAGCCATAACATCTTTATTGCCTATTTTAACAGCCATCATATCCCAAATAAACTTTCTTGAAGTTGCAAATCCAAAATCACGAACATTTTTAGCAGAGAGTTTCCATGTCTTTTTCTTATTGCTTTTGGTTTTTTCTGTAGCTTCAGCTTCAGCTTGTGTTACAATTAAAACAGGCTCTTTATATGATTTTTTTGCTTTTTCGAAGCGTTTCATCATATCTTTAGTGAATACTTCTTTTCTATTAACTAACACTCCAGTCCCGTCTAATATATGATCAGCAGGTACTGTTATATTTACATCAAAATTCCCAAAGGGTAATGCAAATTCATCTCGACCCCAAAATTGAGAATTTTGCCATCCTTCAACATCATTATAAACAGCCATCCTAGGATAGAATTGAGCCATTACATAAATTCTGTTGTCGTTTTCTTCAAAATATTCATATCCAGAGCGTCCACCATCTTTTACATGATCATTAATGTTATACCACCATTTTATAGAAAATGAGAATTGCTCTCCACTTTTTAAAATTTTGGGCAATTCAACACGCATCATGGTTCTATAAATCATATGCTCTAAGGCATCGCCGTTAACATGAGTAACACTTTCAATATTAAATCCTCCATCGAAAGGCTCATCAAGATAAGCTTTAGTAAACCTAGAAGCTGTAGTTGCTTCTCTAAACCCACTACCTTGAATAAGTGGTGTTTTAGAGTCCTTTGCACGCATGTTTTGATCTAATTGAACCCAAAGATATTTTAAATCATCTGGTGAATTATTAGTATACGTTATAGTTTCAAAACCAGATAATCTAGCATTTACATCATCAATCTCTAAATCCATTTTATAATCTGCTTGCTGCTGATAGTATTCTGGTCCTGGAGCTCCTGAACCAGTTCTAAACATATTAGGCGTAGCAAATTCGTCATATAATTGTTTGAATTTGTTATTATTAACATGCCCTTGTTTGCCTTCTGCACTTTGAGTATTTTGAGCTATACCAGTGGCAGAAACAAAAAACACTATAATGATGTAATATGCAATTTTAGTCATTCTTAATTTAAGTTATTATGATTACTATATTAGATTAGCCCTTAACTTTTTGTTTAAACTCATCAAACTTATTAGCTTCAACTTTCTTAGGCCATGAGTTATTTGAAGTATCAACATCGGCAGTTTCCAAATCCGGATCAACCATTAATCCTGTAATAGCTTTATCTGTTCTAAACACCTTGCTCACTTCATTATCATTATATCTCCATATTTGAGCTGGGAATGTTTTTCTTTCTTTTGTACCATCTTCATAAGTAATCTCTAAGATAATTGGCATTACTAATCCTCCTGGTTTTTCAAAAGTTACTTCGTAAAAATAGTTTGGAGCTTCTTTTACCTGAGATTTCATGTCTTCAGGTAAGTTTTCAAGAAAATCATTCAAAAATTTAAAATCAGAAGCCTTTTTTGCATTTGTTGGCTCAACACCTTCTTCTACCTCTGCATAATATACTAACCTATCTTTATAATCATCAAGGTTCATATTATACCTTTTTGCAGTTTCTTTAGCTGCTTCTGTAGGTTGATCTGTTAAGTAATACTGCTTAACACCTTTTACACCTATATCTGTATAATCTGTAGTGTAAAACCATCCTCTCCAGAACCAATCTAAATCCATTGCTGATGCATCTTCCATAGTTCTAAAAAAGTCTGCAGGTGTTGGGTGTTTAAACATCCATCTTTGAGAATAGGTTCTAAACGCATAATCAAATAACTCTGGACCCATAATGGTTTGTCTTAATAAGTACAATGCTGCTGCTGGCTTTGTATATGCATTTGGTCCAAACTGATAGACATAATCACCTTGAGACATTATAGGTGATATGTTACTTTGATCACCTCCCATATATGGAACAATATCTTTTGGTAGATTTCCTGTAATGAAATTAGGATCATAATCTAACTCTGCTAATGTTTCAACAAATGAATTTAAACCTTCGTCCATCCAAGTCCATTGACGCTCATCACTATTTACAATCATTGGAAAAAAGTTATGACCTACTTCATGAGTAATAACTCCAATCATACCTCTTTTTAACCTCTCAGAGTATGTTCCATCTGGTTGCGGACGTCCATAGTTAAAACATATCATTGGATATTCCATTCCCATTTGTGCATGCACAGAGATAGCTTTGTTATAAGGGTAATCAAAAGTTAATTTAGAATACTCCTCTAATGTATTTGCTACAACTCTTGTAGAATGTTCTTCCCATAACGGATTTCCTTCTTTAGAGTATAAAGAAATTGCCATAACAGATCTTCCATTTATATCAACAGCCATAGCATCATAAATAAACTTTCTTGATGTAGCAAAAGCATAATCTCTTACGTTTTCAGCTTTAAAGTGCCAAGTTTTTTGTTTTGTACTTCTCTCTGTTTCTGCTTTTTCCGCTTCTTCCTGAGTTATAATAAATACTGGGTTATCAAAAGTTTTAGTGGCTTTGTTGTAACGTTTCATTTGTTCTTTTGAAAAACACTCTTTTCTGTTTTGCAAAACGCCTGTAGCTTCTAACATGTGGTCTGCAGGCACTGTAATTTTAACATCAAAATCTCCAAACTCTAAAGCAAATTCACTTCTTCCCCAAAATTGCATGTTTTGCCAACCTTCAACATTATCATACACACACATTCTTGGATAAAACTGTGCTATTACATAAGTATTATTTCCATCAGGAAAAGCTTCATAGCCTGATCTTCCTCCTTCAATAATATGGTTATTAACATTGTACCACCATTTTATTTGAAATTTAAAAACTTCTCCTGGAGCTAATGGCTTAGGCAAATTAATTCTCATCATAGTTCTGTTTACCATATATGATAAATCTGAACCATCTTCATTTTTAACATATTCTATATTAAAACCACCATCAAATCTCTTCTTCAAATTATTTTTAGCAAATGTTTGGGGACCATTAAATGCCGCATTAAAACTCTCTGAGTTAGCGTCTGGAGTTTTAGAATCTCTTGCTCGCATATTTTGATCTAACTGGACCCATAAATATTCTAAATGATCTCTCGAATTATTATGATATGTGATTTTCTCATCACCAAAAATTTGACTTTTATTTTCGTCTAATCGAAGATTCATTACATAATCAACCTTTTGTTGGGTATATGCATGTCCTGGAGCACCTGAAGCTGTTCTAGTTTCATTTGGTGTTGCTAGAACGTCTTTCATTTGTCTAAACTTGTTTTGGTCTGTATGTCCCTGTTGTTTTTCTTTAGTTTGCTCTTGAGCAAAAACTCCAGAAAAAAGGAATACTAATGATAAGAATAGATAAGTGTGTTTTTTCATAGTTTTAGTTATTTGATTTTAGAAAAAAAAGTGTTTTTAGTAATTTTCTTTAGAAGATTGTTATAAAATGTCATCGAAAATACTAAATTTCGCATTCAGTATGCTTTATTTTAATTAAATTTTAACAAAGCATTAGGATTATCATATGTTAGAATAAAACTTTTATTTTTTGAATTTATATTCATTTTTACAATATTCTGCTGATCGCTTTGTAAATCAAATAAAACACTGTTTGTTATAGAAAAAGATTCAATACTTTTCACATTTTCAACTTCTAGATAACATCTTATTATATCTCCATCATATTCTTTACCAATAAAATTGAAAGAAACGCTTTTGTCGTTAATGATTAACTCTATTCTCTTTTTAAGATATTTGTTGATATAAGAATCAAACCTCTCAGCCTCATCTTTTTCCGCAAGTACAATACTTTCATCATAATTTTCTTTTAACGCATTCTCAAAATCGTCAATAAAGAATCTAGAAGTAATTTGAACAGACTGTTTATCTTCAATGTAATTTATTTGGGTAACACTTATGTAATACTTATGCATTACAGTAAATGCAAATAATGGTAAAATAAGAAGTAATAAAAAAACTTTTGAAAGCTTCATAGTTTTAATTTAAAGATTACTAAAATACTTTTTTCATTTTCAAAAAGCATTCCAAAATGATTATTTTTTTGTTGAATTAAGGTTTTCAAGATATTGTTTGTACTTCATTCTTAAAAAAATTAAGATTTTAAAATCCGTTTGATTTTTACAATGCTTTATAAAGTTTTTGTCATCAGCACAGAAATAGAAAAAATCCATTTTTAAATGATCTTCCAAAGGGTTAGAAGCAAAAAAATCTTTTGCTAATTTTGATTTAACACTTTGCATTAATGCTTCTTTTTCTTCAATTTTAACCCTGTTTTTAAGCATTTTTGTTCTACCGCTAATACCGTTCAAAATAGGGTTTAATGGAATACCACCAGTTAAAGCTCCTAGAAGCATTTTAGGTCTAAACTCTCCTGCTTCACTTAAACGGCGTTCACTTTGTGTGGCGGGCTTACCTGTATATCCAGGAATTCCAACATCATAAAAATTAATTGGAGGAGTTCCTTCTACATTTTTGATATCAGATAACAAATCGCCTGATAAAACTTTACCAACAATAACTTCATCTAACTCATTAATTTGCGCTTCCAAAATTACAGATACAGCTTTAGCAGTAATAATTTCTTTAGAAATAAGAATTTCTTTTGTTTTATGTTGAACAGATGAGACCTTTAAGGTATCATTTAATTTTGCAGTAATCTTAAAATGTCCATTTATATCCGTTATGGTAAAAACTTGAGCTGTTTTATTTATTACATGAATGTTCTCAAGATTGTTTTTACTTAACACCTTTCCAAATATTTCAATGGATTGAGAAAAAACACAATGCCCCCCAATAAGCATAAAAAGTATCAAAACCCATTTATTTTTTTTCATCCTCAAGTTTTAAAAACTGATTACGTTGTTTTACTAAAAACTCAATAAGATGAATCTTATTTTCAGGCTCTAAAAGCTCTAGAGCAATGCCCTTATTTTCTATAAATGCAATAAAAGCCTGAAATTTACCCTCAGGAATATTGAATTGTTCTTGTATATCATTTGAAGAATAAACACTAAATAAATCTTTTGGCTTTTCATATTTATAACCTACAAAAACATCCTTTTTCACCTTAATTTTCTTTTTTGACTTAGTTAGCAACCCAACTATTTTAAGTACATCAGGTAAATATTGACGTGCATTAGGGTTTATTATGGATTTAAAATGATTTTGAACAACTGAATTATCATATGCTTTATCATCATTATATTCAAAATCAACATTCATATTACCCATATCAATTGTCATAGGTTTTACAGTTTTAACTTGAGAAATATCTGTTTCAATATTACCCGTTAAACCAGATGAAAGCGTAACAGCATCAAGTTTATTGACTTCTTCTATTAACTGAATCTTCAATTGTTTAGACTCAATAATATCGACATCAATTGTAATGTTAACTGTTTGAAATTGTAGTGCAGAAATCTCAACAACATCGTTTTGAGCAACTTTTAATTTAAACTCCCCTTCTATATTTGTAATTGTACCTTTATTAGACGATTTATTAAAAACCGTAACTGCTTCTACATCATTATTATTTGACAGTAAAATACCTTTAACCTCAACTCTATTAATAGTTTGGCTATGGATAGAAATAGATAAAAGGAAAAGTATTGATATAAATACGCGGCTCAAATTGATTAAATTAGAGCATAAAGAACGTATATCAATTCTTAAAGAAAATGTAAATAGCTTGTAATGTTTTGTTAAATACTAAATAGAAAAAACTTTACTTTTTTGTTTTTAAAAAAGCAACACTCTTAGCATTAAGAAGCTCTAGAAACTCCATTTCTTTACCATAGTTAAGTAAAGAAAAATCAAAATCATCACTTTCAACAAATCTTATAAACTCTTCTACACGGTGTTCAGGAATTTTAAAATTATCTATCAAAAACTCAGAACCAAAGTAATATTTAATAGACTCTATTGGTACATCAGGCACACCAGCCTTCTTTTTGTCTTTAACCTCAGACCTGAATAAAGGCAACAATAACTGGTCAACAACATTTACAATATTTAAACCGTTTACCATTGGCAAATGTTGTCTATCAACAGTAACGTTATTCACTTCAGACTTATAATCGGTTTCAAAATCATACTCCTTACTATTTTTAACACCAAAATACAAAGCGTCTAATTGAGGCTTAAATGGTTTAGTGGCTTCCAAATCAGTATCTAAATTTCCAGATAACCCTTTAGTAAAAACAATTACTTCATCCAATTTATTAATCTCTTCAATTAAAAAAAGTTTCATGTTTTTAGATTGAATAATAGCTTTATTTACTTTAAAACTTATGTTTTGATATTGCAGCGCACTAACTTCAATATTATCATTTAAAGCAACTTTTAGTTTAAACTCGCCATTATCATCGGTAATTGTACCGCTATTGGAAGATGTATTAAAAATTGTAATCCCTGAAATATCACTACCTTCAACAATAATTTTTCCAGAAACTTCTATTCTGGTAATAGTCTGAGAAATTGCAGAGATAGAAAAAACTAAAGCTAAAACGAATAAAACTCTTTTCATATTTTTTATTTTCAAATTACTATTTTAATTTCTTTATTTAAAGTAAAAATCATCAATTTTTTTAATACCAATAATTAATTAGTTTTATATAAAATTAAAATTCATGCGTAACATCATAATTGCTAGCACCTCAACAGTACATGGAAGTGGGTATTTAGAATATATTTTAGACGATTTAAAAACGTTTTTCCAAAACGCTAACACCATACTTTTTATCCCTTATGCAAGACCAAGCGGAATATCACATAATGATTATACCAAAATTGCAAGCAAAGCATTTAAAAAAATTAATAAAAATGTAAAAGGTATCCATGAATTTGAAAACCCAGTTGAGGCTATTAAAAATGCCGAAGGTATTTTTGTAGGTGGCGGTAATACCTTTGTTTTAACCACTCAATTATACAAAAACAATCTAATAAGCACTTTAAAACACACCATACAAAACGGCACACCATACTTAGGCACAAGCGCAGGCAGTAACATTTGCGGCTTAACTATAAAAACTACTAATGATATGCCCATAGTATATCCGCCTAATTTCAATGTTTTAGGCTTGGTCCCTTTCAATATAAATCCACATTATCTAGATCCAATTTCGGGTAGTAAACACATGGGAGAAACTAGAGAAACCCGCATAAAAGAATTCCATCATTACAACACCCAACCCGTTATTGGCTTAAGAGAAGGCAGTTGGTTGCATGTAAACAGCAACTCCATAATATTAAAAGGACAACTAACAGCCAGAGTTTTTGAGTATAACAAACCACCTTACGAAGTTGATTCTGGAACTGAGTTAAATCAATTAAAATAATAATTTGGGCGTGCCCCTAAAGGGTCGGGCTATCCGTTACAAGTCCTCGCGCAAAAAAGCGCTGTGGGCTTTCCTCTACTATCCCTCACGCGAGTATACCAGCAAAAAACAGAGTTTTTACCAAATAAAAAAGCTCCATCGTAACGATGAAGCTTTTAGAGCGGGAGACCAGGTTCGAACTGGCGACATTCAGCTTGGAAGGCTGACGCTCTACCAACTGAGCTACTCCCGCCTTTAATTCCGATGCAAAGATATAAACAGTTTCTTCTTCTGCAAGAAAAAATCATAGCTTTTTCAAAAAATGATAGCCTAAAATTTTAAAACCTTCATTAAAATAAAATTTATGTGAAGCAGCATTTGTAACATACGTATTTAACTCCATGGCTTCAAACCCTTTAGCTTTTGAATAATTATAAATCCAAGTAAAAAACTGCTTTCCTAAACCTTTCCCTCTATAACTATCATCAATATAAACATGGTCTGGTTCTACACTCTTACCAGAGTAATGTCTTGTACAAAACCACAATCCACAAACTCCAATAAGCTTTTCATCATCATAAATAACAGCACACTCATAATTCTGAGTTATCATTTCAGAAAAACGTTGCTTTAAAACAGCATCAGAATCTTTATTTCCATTAAGTTTTTGAACCAATGGAACAATCAAGTCGATCTTCTCTTTTTCTAAAATTTTAAAATTAAAAGCCATAAATAAATTTTAAGTGAAGGTAATAATTCCTTAAAATATTTTTAAGTTTGAAAAGCATAAAATAAAAACTATCGCTAATTCAAACTATATAGTTAAACAAATAAACGCAGAAGAGACTCATACTGTAAGGCATCCTGTTTTAAGAACAGGAAAACCCATCGAATCTTGTATTTTTAATGGTGATAATCTTAAAAGCACTATACATTTAGGCATTTTTATTAAAGACCAACTAGTTGGTATAAGTTCATTCTTTAAAAATTCCAATCCTAATATTCTTGAAGAGAATCAATATCAATTAAGAGGAATGGCTATTCTAAAATCATTTCAAGGGAAAGGTTTAGGAAATATCATTTTAAAACAAGGAGAAGATTTATTGAAAGAAAAAAAGATAAAAATTCTTTGGTGTAATGCAAGAGAAGTTGCAATTCATTTCTACAAGAAAAACAATTATCAAATTATTGGCAAACCTTTTAACATAAAGCAAATAGGGATCCATTACGTTATGTATAAAACACTCTAGGAACTTTAAATTTGAAGAGTGACTAAATCTAAAAGCAAGTGTCAAAATATTTATACGCTAAAATTTTGTAATTTTAGTTTCAAATTTTTTTCAAGATGAGAGGTAAAAATCTAAAAGTTCGTTTATTAATAGGAGTAGCTATAGCTTTATTTTTTGTATTCAAAAGATGTAGTCAAAGAGAAGAGAACCCCTATACAGGAAGAATGCAAACAATATCTATGACTCCTGATAAAGAAATTGCAATAGGTTTGCAAAGTGCTCCACAAATGGCGCAACAACATGGTGGTTTACACCCAAATAACCAGTACCAAGCTTTAGTTGACAATGTTGGAAACAAATTAGTAAACAATAGTATTGCTAGACAAACGCCATATCAATACGAGTTTCATTTACTAGCAGACCCCAATACCATAAATGCCTTTGCATTACCTGGAGGTCAAATATTTATAACACATGCGCTTTTTTCTAAACTAAAAAACGAAGATCAATTAGCAGGTGTTCTAGGTCATGAAATCGGGCATGTATTAGGTCGCCATAGTGCAGAGCGTATTGCAGAAAGTGAGTATTGGCAAGGGTTAGCAACAGCAGGCTCTGTTGGTGCAGATATGGGAGGATTAGTTGGTGGCATTGGTCAACAAACACTTTTAACTAATGGTAGAGATGATGAGTTAGAAAGTGATGACCTTGGTGTTAAGTTTATGATTAAAGCAGGTTACAACCCTGAAGAAATGATTGGTGTAATGAAAATTTTAAAAGATGCTGCTGGTCCAAATCGTGTTCCAGAATTTCAAAGCACTCATCCAGATCCAGATAATAGAATTGAAAAAATTGAAGAAGCCATAGATAAATATCGAAATTTATAAAAACAAAAAAGCCTCATTTTTAATGAGGCTTTTTTTATGAGTGACTAACTCAAATAATTATTAATTCTTATAATTATTTTCTTTTCTTAGCTTTAGCATCTGCAATTGCTTTTACTAAAATTGCTTCAGCATCTTTAGCGCCATGTAATTGTGCATACTTCAAAGCCGTCATTTTCTTGTCAGTCTTAGCTTTTAAATTAGCTCCATGAACTATTAAAAGTTCTAAAATATCAGTTCTGTTAAATTTTGCTGCATACATTAATGGCGTCATACCATTAGATTTTGCATTTACATCTGCACCTCTACTAATAAGTTTTTGCACAGTTTCTAAATCTCCTTTTGCTATAGATACACAAAATGAGTTTACTTTGAAAAAAGCTTCAACTTCATAATTAGAAGTAACGTTTACTGGAGTAGCATTTACTGATACAATTGAAAAGCATAATGCGATTGCGGAAATAATGATTGTTTTTTTCATGATGAAAGATTTTAATTTGATTTATTGATTTATGTTTTTTGATATACTAAAGAGACGATATAAAATTCAATCTGTTACACAAAAAATTATTTATAACACATTTTTAACATTTACTTAGTAATTATTAACGAAATCGTTTCAATAATTAATTATTCGCAAAATCCTTGAAAAACAAGGGTTTTCAGAGTTTTAAATAACCTCTTTTCACTCAAACTTGTTTATCTTTGCCTAGTTTAAAATTTTAACAAAAAAATGAACAAAAAAGTTATTTTAATGATACTTGACGGATGGGGAAACTCTCCAGATCCAAAAGTTTCGGCTATTGATAATGCAAATACACCATTTATCGATTCTCTTTATAAAAAATATCCATTTGCCACTTTAAGAACTGATGGATTACATGTTGGTTTACCCGAAGGTCAAATGGGAAATAGTGAGGTTGGACACATGAATTTAGGAGCAGGAAGAATTGTATATCAAGATTTAGCAAAAATTAATTTAGCCATTGAGCAAGATACTTTGAAAGACGAAAAAGTATTAATTAATGCTTTAAAATATGCTTCAAAAAACAATAAAAATGTTCATTTTTTAGGATTATTAAGTAATGGTGGTGTTCATGCACATACCAGTCACTTAAAAGGTTTTATAGATGCAGCAAATAAAGCTGGTGTAAACTCTTTTGTACATGCTTTTACTGATGGTAGAGATGTAGACCCTAAATCTGGTAAAGGTTATATTGAGGATTTAGAAAAACATATTGAAGGTACTAACACAAAAATAGCAAGTATAACTGGTCGTTATTATGCTATGGATAGAGATAAACGTTGGGAACGTGTTCAACTTGCTTACGACGCTATAGTTAATGGAGCTGGGACGAAAATAACAAATCCAACTGCGGCTATTCAAGAAAATTATGATAATGATATAACGGATGAATTTATCAAACCTTTAATCATTACTGATGATAACAATACCCCAGTTGCAACAGTTCAAAAAGATGATGTGGTTATCTTCTTTAATTTTAGAACAGACAGAGGTCGTGAATTAACAGAAATGTTAAATCAAAAAGATTTCCCTGAATACAACACTAAGAAATTAGACTTATACTACGTAACTATAACTAATTATAGTGATGCTTTTGAAGGCATAAAAGTGATTTTTAATAAAGATAATATTACTGAGACTCTTGGTGAAGTTTTATCAAAACATGGTAAAAAACAAATTAGAATTGCTGAAACTGAGAAGTATCCTCATGTTACATTTTTCTTTTCTGGTGGACAAGAAGAACCTTTTGAAGGCGAATCTCGTATTCTAAAAAACTCACCAAAAGTAGCCACTTACGATTTAAAACCTGAAATGAGCGCTTACGAACTAAGAGATGCTTTGGTTCCTGAATTAGAAAAAGGTGATGCAGATTTTGTATGCTTGAACTTTGCTAATGGTGATATGGTAGGACACACAGGAGTTATGGAAGCTGCTATAAAAGCCTGCGAAGCAGTTGATACATGTGTAAAAGATGTTGTAACCACAGGTTTAGATAATGGTTACACAACGCTTCTTATAGCAGATCATGGAAACTGTGAAACCATGATAAATCCTGATGGTTCACCTCACACTGCCCACACAACAAACCCTGTTCCTGTAATTTTAATTGATAATGAACTCACTGAAATTAAAGACGGAATTTTAGGAGATATGGCTCCAACCATATTAAAACTTATGAATGTTGAGCAACCAGATGCGATGACTCAACATCCTTTAGTTTGATTATAATTAAGAAATAAATAGTGTAACTTTACATTTCAATTAACGTCATTAAATTAAATGAATTTTAACGATACACTTATTATTGCAATAGATTTTGATGGAACTATTGTTGAAGATGCATATCCAAAAATTGGAAAACCTATTTTATTTGCTTTTGAAACTTTAAAGAAGTTACAAGAAGATGGGCATCGTCTTATATTATGGACTTACAGATCTGGCGAAAGGTTGGATGAAGCTGTCAAATTTTGTGAAGATAACGGTATTCGGTTTTACTCTGTAAATAAAAGTTTTGACGAAGAAGAATACACAAACGATATCAGCAGAAAAATAAATGCGGATTTATTTATTGATGATAGAAACATAGGTGGCTTCCCTGGTTGGGGGGAAGTTTATCAAATGCTTACCAACTCAACACCGCCTATTCCTCAGAAAAAGAAAGGCTTCTTTGGACTTTTTAAATAACATGAGTTTTTAAGTATCTTTGCACTCTTATTATTACTTTTTATGATTATTGTTAAAACAAGAGAGGAAATTGAATTAATGCGCGAAAGTGCTTTAATTGTATCTAAAACTTTAGGAGAACTTGCAAAGGCTATAAAGCCTGGGGTAACAACCCTTGAATTGGATAAAATAGCAGAAACTTGTGTTAGAGACCATGGTGCTATTCCTGGTTTTTTGGGTCTTTATGATTTCCCAAATACGCTTTGTATGAGTCCTAATTCACAAGTTGTACATGGTATTCCTAATGGAGATCCGCTTGTTGAAGGCGATATAATTTCTATTGATTGCGGTGCTTTAAAAAATGGTTTTTACGGAGACCATGCGTACACATTTGCAGTAGGTGAAATTGATCCTGAAACTGAAAAATTACTTCAAATAACTAAAGAATCATTATACGTTGGTATTAGAGAATTTAAAGCAAATAATCGTGTGGGTGATGTTGGTTATGCAATTCAACAATACTGTGAATCTCACGGTTATGGTGTTGTTAGAGAACTTGTTGGTCATGGGTTAGGAAGTAAAATGCACGAAGATCCAGAAATGCCAAACTACGGAAGGCGTGGTAGAGGTAAAAAATTTATTGAAGGTATGGTAGTAGCTATTGAACCTATGATAAACATGGGAACACACCGTATAAAACAACATAGAGACGGCTGGACAATTACTACACAAGATAATAAACCATCAGCTCATTTTGAACATGATGTTGCCTTAGTTGATGGAAAACCAGAATTACTATCAACCTTTGCCTATATCTATGAGGCTTTAGGTATTACTTCAAACGAGGAAGATGAATTCAGACAAAAAGCTTTGGTAATTTAAAATGACTTTAAAATTTTCAGACATACAAGAAAAAAACCTTGTTAAAGGGATTAGCGGAAAATATATTCATACTGAGAATAATACGGTTGGTTATATTGAAATAAAAAATGGAGCTGTTTTACCTGCGCATTCACATATACATGAACAAATAACTCAAGTAATTTCTGGTAAACTAGAAATGACAATTGATGGAGTTACTCAAATCCTCGAATCAGGTTCCATTACAATTATACCTTCCAATTCTGTTCACAGTGCTTTTGCACATACAGATTGTATTGTTATAGATACTTTCTTTCCTGTAAGAGAAGATTATAAATAATCTCAATTGAAAAAACTCTTCAAATTAATACTAAACATTATTCCAAGACCTATATTAATTAGGTTGAGTTATATTATACGTCCAGTTCTAGCTTTTTTTTTAAAAGGGAACAAATTCACAGATCCTATAGATGGAAAAAGTTTTAAAACTTTTCTACCTTACGGATATGGAAACCAACGAAATAATGTGTTATCGCCTTCAACACTAAGTTTAGAACGCCATAGGTTGCTGTGGCTTTATCTTCAAAATGAAACCAAATTCTTTTCTGAAAATTTTAAAGTGCTTCATTTTGCTCCTGAACAAGCTTTTTATAAACGCTTCAGGAGTATGAATAATCTAGATTATGTTACTACAGATTTATATTCACCTTTAGCAGATGTTAAAGCAGATATTTGTAACCTTCCTTTTAAAGACAATGAGTTTGATGTCATTTTATGTAACCATGTTTTAGAGCACATCCCAGACGACAAAAAAGCGATGCAGGAATTATATCGTGTATTAAAAGTTGGAGGTATGGGAATACTACAGATACCTCAAGATTTGAGCAGAGAAAAAACTTTTGAAGATAATACCATCACAGATAAAAAAGAACGCGCAAAAATCTTTGGTCAATACGACCATGTTAGGATTTATGGACTAGATTATTTCAGCAAGCTTAAAAGCATTGGCTTTAAAGTTGAAGAAGTTGACTATACAACAGAATTTTCTAAAAGTGAAATTGACAAATATTGTTTAGCAAAAGGCGAGATTATTCCTGTTGTTTATAAATAATTTAAGACTCAGGGAAACCATTTAAGTTTAAGGTCTCAAGTTCTTTATTTTTATTCTCAAAAATCAAAAACACTTTCAATTCTAAGTGATTTTTTAAAAAGCTTTTAATTTTATCAACGCCCATAGATTTAAATGCTGTTGCATAAGCATCGGCTGTCATGCAATCATCAGTAATAACTGAAATACTTAACAAATTAGTTTTACTAGGATACCCCGTTTCTGTATCAATAATATGGGCATATCTATTTCCGTTTTCGTCTATCTTAAACTTTCTATATGTACCAGATGTTGCCATAGCTTCATCCTTAAGAGTTATAGATTTTAATATTGATTTTTGCCCTTCAAAATTAGGTTCTTCTACACCTACTTTCCATTTACTTTGTTTTTCAGCATTAATTCCTCTTGTTCTAATTTCTCCACCAATTTCAACCAAATAATCCTCTATTTTATTACTTTCAAGATATTCTCCTAAAACATCAACTGCATAGCCTTTAGCAATGGCATTAAATTCTAAATAAACATTTGGATTAGATTTTCTTATAGTATTATTACTCCTATATGTTTTATCAAAACCTACATACTGCATCAAACTATCTATTTTTAGGCTATCAACAACTTCTATAGTATTTTCTGAACCAAATTTCCATGCATTAACTACATTTCCAATAGTTGGATCAAAAGCACCCTCAGTTTGTCCAAAAATTTCTTTTGAGGCATCGTAAACTTTTATAAAGTGTTTATCAATTTCAAAAGATTCATTTCTATTTAATTTAGAAATATCAGAATTTGTTTGATACGTAGACAAGGACTTATTAATCACATAAAATAAACTATCAAATTGAGTTTCATAATTGATATCAGAGTCATAAATAATGGAATAGCTCGTACCAAAAATAGCTCCTGACAACTTTGTGTTTTTAGGCTCTCTTTTACAAGAAAACAAAACACTAATTATTAGTAATACAACTAAATTCCTCATAAATAAATTAATAAGATTTCTAATTTAAATTAGTCTCTAAAACCTGAATACCATTATACTCTAACAAGTAATCTTTGTTTAAATAAATTGGCTCTTTCTCACCTTCAGTACTCCCAATTCCAACCCCAGCATAAAGTACTTTTGCATCTTTCTCTCTTGCATGATTTTTAAAGGATTCCATCCAAACTACATCATAGTTATTAGGGTTTTCTGGTAAAATCACAGCGCGTACAATAACAAAATAGTACTGTTTGTTTTTATCAATACATACAAATTGTGGATGCTTTTTAAGCTTACTATTCACAGCAATAAACTCAAAACCACGTTGCTCTAAATCTTTTCCAACATGATTCATTGCTAAGTTATGTAATTCTTGAGCTGATAGTGGTTTATTCATGTTGCAAAAATACTATAAAAGTTTAACTGATGATGACATTTTAATTTAATTACGATGACTATAAAAATCATAATTACAAAGTTATAAATTCAATAAAACACTAACATTTAAAAAACAATAACTATGGTAACATTCCAAAGAACTAAATATTACTTAATCGTTTTTTTTACATTATTATTAGCGAGTTGCACAACATCAGATAGTGACCCAAACAATTCCGTTCCTGGATTATTTTCTGCAAATACAATAGAAACTACAGCTAATGGGGCTACTATAGAGTGGACAGAATCTATTGATCCAGATGACGATGATGTATCTTATGCTATAATTCTAGAAGGTCAAGAAATTGCATCTGGTGGCACTAACTTAACTTACAGTTTTTCTGGATTGGAACCAGAAACCAATTACGAAGGCTATGTTGAAGCTAGAGATGGTAACGGAGGTACATCTCTAGCCTCATTTTTCTTTACAACAGAACCCGAAGTAATTATACAAACTTTAAATATTAAATACAGATGGTGGGAAGGTGCTGGAGGTTATGGTATAGTGGCCTATTTTGAAGTCCCTGCCATAGACAATGCATTAAGCTATCATCTCGAAATATTAGATTACACTCCAGATGTTATTCCTTCTAATGTAGGAAGAACCTATTTTTGGAAACCAGATGACTCTATTAGACAAGGCAATGATGTAGGGTCTGGAGCTAGCCACTTAACCGAGTTCTCACCAGGACTTTATCATGCAAATACAACAACTGGTAGTGGACCAATGTCAAATTTTCCAAATGTCAAAAGCTATTATGAATCTATAGTAGCAACAGCAAGATTAACAGTAATTGTAGGGCAAGAGTAAAAATTACATTTTTTAAAATAGTAATTAATTGTGTAAATAATGAATCAAAAAACAAAGTAATAACATAACTAAGTTCCTATCAAATAAATTTAATATATGAGATAAAAGTAGATAACCGAAATATTAGCCCTTTGGTAGTGAAGTATTTGCTGTAAAATGAAATAATTGTATCTTTCCTCTAGCTATTAATTCATGGGGAAGTCAATAAATTCATTAAGTCAATCAGAGCTCGTTTATGCGATAAAATCAAACGACCCAAATGTTTTAAAATTCTTTTACACAGAGAATTACACAAAAATTGAAAGTTTAATTCTTAAAAACAGTGGTTCTATTGAGTATGCAAAAGACATCTATCAAGATGCATTTATTACAGTTTGGACGCATATTAAAAACGATAAATTCGTTCCAAAAAACGATACCGCTTTGCAAGGCTATTTATATAAAATTGCAAAAAACAAATGGATGGATGTATTGAGATCTAAATCTTTTAAAAACCTTAAATCTTTAAATTATGAGACTTTGGTTTATATAAAAGATGAGAAAGATGAAAACATTGATTTAAAGAATAATAAATTAAAAATAGCAATGCTTGCCTTTAAAAACTTAGGGCAACCTTGTAAGAAACTATTAAGCACCTTTTATTTTGATAAAAAATCTATAAAAGATATAGCATCAGAATTAAAAATAGAAGAAACCACAGCACGAAATAAGAAATACAGATGTATGGAAAAATTACGTGCTCTAGTATTAGCCTCAAAATAATTATAGATTGAACGATAATAGCGACATATCACAAGAATTATTAGAAATTATAGAACGATACATTAATGGTTCTATGACTTCTCAAGAATTAAAAGATTTCAATCAACTTCTTGAACTTGACAATGAGTTTAAAGTTAAAGTTGAAGATATAAAAACCATGCTTTTAGGTATTGAAGCACAATCTTTAAAAGAACAACTAGATATACTACATAAAGATATTCCTAAAACCATAGTTAAAAAACCTGTAGATAAAAAAGTTAAATATTTAAACTTCAGCAAAATAGCTGCTGCCGCTGCAGTAATTATTGCAATAGGCAGTATTTGGTTTTTCAGCACCCCTAAAAACGAAAAACTATACGCTAACCATTTTAAACCAGACCCAGGATTACCAACTACCATGAGTAGCACAAATAATTATGATTTTTATGATGCTATGGTAAAATATAAGCATGGTGATTACAATATTGCAATTGATAAATGGAAAATTTTAAGTGAACAAAAACCTGAAAATGACACATTAAACTACTTTTTAGGTGTTGCTTATATGGCTAATAAAAATACTTCAGAAGCCATTCCTTTTTTAGAACGGTCCGTTGAAGCGCCTGATGAATTTGTTTTCTTGAATGAAGCATACTATTATTTAGGTTTAGCTTATTTGAAAGAAGGCAATGTAGAACTTGCTAAAAAAAATCTTAGCTTAAGTGAAACCGATGCATCTAAACTAGTACTTTCAAAATTGACAAAATAAAATCTTCAATCTAATGATTAAGTCTTCATCAATTTTAAAACACACATTTTTAATGTTTGTGTTACTTTTTGTATTCAAGTTTCAGGCTCAAAATGATTCTATTTCAAATATTTCATACATCCAAAAATTAATAAAAAATGATTCTTTAGAAAAAGCGAGTAAAGAATTAAAAACACATTTAGATTTTTATCGTGCTCAAAAAAACACAGATAGCCTAATAAAATATGTGTTTCTTGTTGGAAGCTTAAAACTAGCAAATAATGATTATGAGTTGGCCATAAAAAAAGCAGAAGCTTATGGAAAAGAACTAAAACAATACAATAGCCCTTTTGTTGATAAAGAAGCTTTATTAGAAATAGCTTGGATATATGATGACGCAGGTTATACAGAAAGATCTTATGAAATTGTAGAAGAAGCTCTTGAAGTAGCAAAAAAAATCAAAGACCCAAAAAAAGCTGGTATAAATTCTATTTATCATAATCTCGGTTATTTATCTGCTAATCTTGGTAATTACTCATCTGCAAAAAAATATTATTTAAAGGCCACAACTATTATGGAAGGCGCAAAAGAGGATGACTATGAGTCTTTACATCAAACTTACAACGCTTTAGGTGGCATGATGTGGCAAACCTCTGAATTAGATAGTAGTGTTTTTTACTTTAATAAAGCTTTAAAAATGTTAGATAAAGCTGAAAAAACACCTATGAATATGCATTACAGAAAGGCTTTGGTAAATCTCAATCTTGCTGTATTAAATCAAAGTTTAGGAAAAATAGATCAAGCTATTGAATCATCTAAAGAAGTTATTGAAGGTTTTCAAAAATATTTAGATATTTCAGATGATGAATCTAGAAAACTAAGAGCATTAAAACACCAATTAGCTGCTATAGATAATTTAGGCGTATTCTATCATTCTGTTGGAGAATTTGAAAAGGCAGATAAACTAGTAACATATGCTTATAATAAAAAAGCACAAAATTTAGCTCCTGATGATAATGACTTAACAATATCTCCTATTATATGTGCACAAGCAAAAATTGGTCTAAGAGATTTTAAGGCTGGAAAAAAACTGATAGACCATGCGTTAGACAGAATTGATAAAAGCAAAAATACTCAGCTTTTTTGGCATGCTAGTGCGTTATCTACAAAGGCTTCCATTAGTAATGAATTAGGCGAAATTGAAAATGCTGACGATAATTACAATAAAGCATATATCATTTTTAAGAAAGCTTTAGGTAATACTTATAACAGGGATTTTTTAGACGTTATAATAAATATGTCTCAATTTCACGCTTCTCAAAATAATGCTTCAGAAGCAATTTCTTACGCAGAAGAAACCTATAATTTTATAAAAAATAGCGACTTTAAATCTACGATACAGGAATTCCACCATATTGTTAATTTAAGTGAGGTACATTACAAATTAAAAAACTATGATAAAGCCATAACATATAGTAACGAGGCCATAAATTTTTTATATAATATTGAAATTGATACAAATAGCTTTAAGGATTCTATACAAATTCAATACAGAAAACCCAAAGCCATACTTATAAATGCTAAATCTAAATATGCATTAAACACAGATAAATCTGAAGATTTTTTAATTGATTTACTAAATCAAACTAAAAACAGCTTGGACATTCTTGAACAACGCAAAACAATTATAAATTCATATGAAGACTTAAATTTATTAATTACTGAAAACAGCGAGTTATTCAATTTTTCAAAACAATTACTTTTAGATTTATATTATCTTACCAATAATGAAACATATTTAAATAAATTGCTAAGTATACACGAATCAAGTATTTATAATCGTATTCGCTCTCGCTTTAATCTTAAAAACAGTATTACTTTTTCTGGGATTCCAAATACTGTTATTCAAAGAGAAAAAATACTAAAAAACAATCTAAATACTTCTATTAATAATATAAACGATGGGTTAAAATCATTCTCTCAAGCAAGTTCTAATTGGAATTCTTTTCTAGATTCTATAAAACAAGTCTATCCCAAATACTATAAAATGCGTTACGCAACTATAGAAGAACCTATGGATAGTTTAAAACATAACATTCCAAAAAACACTACTGTTGTACGTTATCTATTTATTGATACAATTTTATACGCAATGGTTATTGATAGTAAAGAAAAGCATCTATTTAAACTGGATAGTAAAAACGTTGAAGACTATACATTTCAACTAACAAATCATCAATCTAATACTAACACTAAACTTCATCAATTATATCTGCAACTTTGGAAGCCTTTTGAAAAAAATGTAGTTACCGATAATGTTATTATTATTCCTGATGGTCCTTTATTTAATTTAAGTTTTGAAAGCTTAACACCTTCAAAAATAAATTCATTTAAAGATTTAGCAAAACATAGTTTACTTGCAAAACATACTATTTCATACAATTATAGTTTGTTATTATTAGGTGCAAGTAAAAAGTCTATTAATTATCAAAAAGATTTTATTGCATTTGCTCCAGAATTTAATGATAAAATGAAGCAAGATTACAGTGTTGCAATAAAAGATTCTATATCAATAGATGAAACATATTTAAGTCTATTACCACAGCCATTTAGTGTAGATTTAGCTAAAGAATATTCTAGATTATTTGATGGCGATTACTTTATAAATGAAAATGCATCCAAACAAATTTTTAAAAATGAAGCTAATGAACATAAAATTATTCACATTGGTACGCATGCTGAATCAAACAATATTTCTCCTGAATTATCGCGATTAATTTTTGCTAAAAATATTAAAGATGAAGACAATTCATTATACACTTATGAAATTTATAATGAAAATTTAAATTCTAATTTGGCTATTTTAACAGCCTGTGAAACAGGAAAACCAACTTATCAAGCTGGAGAAGGCATGATTTCTTTAGCACATGCATTTAATTATGCTGGAAGTGAAAGTATTTTAACTAGTCTTTGGAAAATAGATGAAAAATCTAGTACCCAAATAATAGAACTGTTTTATAATAACATCAAAAAAGGACTTTCTAAAGACAAAGCTTTACAACAAGCTAAACTAAATTATATTTCTAACAACGAAGGTAGAATTATAGCACCAAACTACTGGGCAGGTTTAGTTTTAATAGGAGATACTAGTCCTATAAATTTAAAAACATCTTCAACTATATTATGGTATTTATTATGTGTTTTATTACTTATAATAGCTACAGTTTACATAATAAAAACTCGCAAAAAATAAAGAAGAGTTACTATCTCTAGCAACTCTTCTTATAATTAAAACTAATTATAACTTTTAGTAAGTTAGTTAGAAACAACTATCCGTTTTGTTGTTGTGGCATTTAAATTATCATCTTCAATTTTAAATAAATAAACACCAGTAGGTACTTCCTTTACATTAATTCTAAGTTCGTTAGATTCGAAAGTTGAAGCTTTTACTACTTGTCCTAATTGGTTTATTAGTTGCCAATTACCTTTACTTATTAAATTAGACTTGATATTTAAAACACTGCTAACAGGGTTAGGATATATTGCAATGTCTTCTAATATATTTTCAGTATTAGAAAGTACTGCGTTAGGTCCATTTAAATATACCGAGTTATTGTGACAAACAACATCAAAAGTATAGGGTGTACCATTATAAGTTGCTGTTACTGTACTAGGTAGACTGCAATTATAAATTTCATTAGATTTTATAATCTCGAAACTTGCATCGTTAGCTGGTAAGTAACCCAATGTAACTTCTATTTCGCCTTCTAATCCTGCATTATTGGTAACTGAAATTTGATCGTATTGAGTTCCAGCATTTGGTCCATCTATTTCAATTTCAAAAGTTGCGGAAGTTGATGTCACAAAGTCCCCAACTACAGTTAAAATACCTGGGGAGCTTCCTGGAGCTACCACGCCATCTAAAACAAAATTACTAGGAAACTGAATACTTCCACTACCACCATAACTTCCAATCCAATCTAAATATTCTCCTGTAGTTAAATCTTCATTAAATGCTAAGGTTCCTGATTCACTAATAACATCTCCATAATTTATAAAAGTGGTAAGATTAACTGAAGATGTTCCACTTCCTGTTGTTTTTTTAAGAGCACTAATAACACTAACAGTTAATTCATGAAGTGTACCACTATTATAACCAATAGTAATATTATCACCATTAATGTTATAGCTGTTAAAATTAAACACCCTAACTGTACCATTATTTATGTTTAAGTTTCCCTGATTATGATTAATATCATCAAAAAATGTCCATAAATACATATTAGTATCTAATTCTTTAGTTCCAGGGCCATCAAGATTAACATTTCCATAACTGTTTATTCCAGATTGATCATTAGGATCGTTACTATATATTTTTCCATCTGTCCAAGATAATGTTGCTCCTTTTTTTACATAAATATATTTATCTAGCAAAAAATCGCCATTTATTTCTAAAGTACTGTCTGCTCCTAAAATAACATTTGCAACAGCTGTAATTCCAGCACCATTAGTAGACACAAAATCACCCCCAGGCAAATTAATAACCACCCTAGAGTCTGCTTCTGGAATACCATTAGGATCCCAATTTGCAGGATTACTCCACATACCATCATTTCCTTCACCATCCCAAGCAATAGAAGTTGTATAATTAATATCTAAAACTTCGTAATACAACCCATCAAAGTCACATTGTGCCGTTAGTATAGTATCAAAATCAAAACTAGGATTTAGATAAGATGTAGGAGAAGGACAAGAGCCTTGATTTCCCTCTACAACTTGAAAGGCATCTCCAATTTGTGGTGCATATCCTGAAAAAAGTAAATTTACAGTTCCGTTAAAATAAAAATTTCCTTCACAGGTTACTTTATTAAACAAATCTATATCTTGTACAACAACTTCAAAAGTACTCGATGCATCCACGATGAAATCTCCATAGAGATGGAAATCCCCTTGAGTAAATAATCGTGCTCCAAATCTTAACTCTAAATTCCCATAGTCTTGCTGAGGAATAGAACCAAGACCATTAAAATAAACACTAAATCCCTCAATCAAGATATCATCCCCTTCTTCAGGAACTCCAGGTAACGATGGATCTCCTCCTCTACGCCAATTTTCGGGGTCTTCCCAAGCATCAGTACCTGCGTCTCCAGTAAATATAACTTGATTGTAATCTTGGGCATTAAGGGTTGCAAATGTGAATGTAAAACACATTGTAAATAATAAAATTCGTTTCATAATTAATAGCTTTATATGGTTTATATATAGCTACATCGAAACAAATGAAAAATGTGAGCAGAAAATTATTTAAATTTTACAAATTTTGAACTATTAAAGGTGTAATTTGAAACTGGTATTTCAATATTATTCTCCAGATGGTACCAAGGTGAAATTTTAGAGTTTTCTAAATTTTTAACTAAATGTACACTTTGTGCTGGTGTATTGCCTTGAAACAATAAAAACAGCTTCTCTCCTTTGTTATTTATTACCTCATCACAAATCATAACAATATGCCCTGGAGAACCACCTTTAATCAGCATATCACCTATTTTTAAATTTTTAGCATCTTCGATTTTAGGAAGTTCATTATAAAGTGATAATGTTCCTGAATACATATAAATCAAGTTCAAATACTTATAGAAGTTTTCTTTTGAAAAATTTTTAGTTGCTGTTTTATGAAAAGACACTTTATTACCGTTAATTTTTGGGCGATACCCTTCAGCATATTGTTTCCAAGAGCAATAATGCCCGATAGTAAAATTGAAACCTATCTCATCCTTTCTATCATTATCCCATAGATATTCACTTCTTATCCTAATTAAAGCATCTGCACATTGTTGTAATCCGTTTTTTGGCACAGGAATTTCTAATATCCCTATATGTCCACCTTGCCAAAAATATTCGGTATCATCATAATTGATAATTTTTGTTCCGAAAGGTTTTAGTTTATAGTTTCTAAGATAATTTTGAAATGAACCTAACGGATACTTTACGCGCTTATATCCTTTAGGTGTTTTAACTCTTGATTTTATAGTAAGACTATCTTTATTAATTAAGCTAGGTGCTTCAATAGTAGCAGCAATAGTTTTTATAGTATTTTTTGCAGGTTTAAATTGAATAAATAAAACCAACAGCAAAACTAAAAGTAGTACAATTCTAAGCGAGTTTTTCATATTGAAACTAACGTTATGATTAACCAACTTCGTACTTCATTATGAAAAATTTAAGATTAATTTCACTTATAAGGTTTAAATTTTTAGTAATTTGAAGTAAAAATTCAGCTTATGGAAACTTCAACAAGATTGGGGTCAGCTCTAAAAAAACTCTACACAGCATTTCATAATAATACATTAAATCCAGAATGTTGTAAACAATGTGCTGTTGGAAATATTTTGAGTCATACTGATAATTGGAAACATTTATCTGACTCACACGGTGCTTTAGAGCTTAATTATATTGGGAAAGTACATCAAACTTTGGGTAGAAAATTTAACGGTTATTCACCTATTGAGTTACTAAAGATTGAACATATATTCTTGAAAGCTTGTGGTTATCAATTACCGCTTCATTATAAAAATAAAAAACCAAAGAATCCAACTGATAAAACTATTTTATTTAATGGCTTATATGCTGTTATTTCTTTTTTATGCGAATTAGATGAAATTGCAAATGTCATGGATTACACAAAATTGTTTGAGGTTGAAAATGATAAACCAAAATATGAATTAACTTAAATACTATTTAAATAAAGCCATAAAAAAACCAACTCTAATGAGTTGGTTTTTTTTATTAATAACTTATAAACTGAAATACATTCAGCACGATAATTTTTAATTCTTATCCTCCAAAATCATCAAATCGTATGTGTTCATCTGGGATACCAAAATCTTCTCCCATTTTCTGAACTGCCTTATTCATTAATGGTGGTCCACAGAAGTATAATTCTATATCCTCAGGTGATTCGTGTTTACTTAAATAGTTGTCTATTACACAATTATGAATAAATCCAACAAAACCATCTCCAGGAGCATCTATATCTTCTTTTACTTTCCAATTATCTTCTTCCATTGGCTCAGATAAAGCTAAATAGAATTTAAAGTTTGGAAACTCTTTTTCTAATTGTTCAAAGTGATCTAGATAGAATAATTCGCGTTTAGAACGTCCACCATACCAATACGTTACTTTTCTACCTGTTTTTAAGGTTTTGAATAAATGATATAAATGAGAGCGCATTGGTGCCATACCAGCACCTCCACCAACATAAAGCATTTCACTATCAGACTCATTGATAAAAAACTCACCATAAGGTCCTGAAATAGTACACTTATCACCTTTCTTTAAATTAAAAATATAAGAAGATGCTACACCAGGGTTTACATCCATCCATCCATTCTTCGCTCTATCCCATGGCGGTGTTGCAATACGAACATTCAACATAATTTCTCGTCCTTCAGCTGGGTAAGAAGCCATAGAGTAGGCTCTTTCAACTGTTTCAGTATTTTTCATCACTAATGGCCAAAGACCAAACTTATCCCACTCAGCTTGAAACTTATCAGGTGTTTCATGTTCTTCTGGGTGAGCTGTAATATCTATATCTGAATATTTTACTTCACATTCAGGAATTTCAATTTGAATATACCCTCCTGCTTTATAACCCATATCTTCTGGAATTTCAACAACAAATTCCTTAATAAAAGATGCTACATTATAGTTACGTACAACAGTTGCTTCCCATTTTTTAATACCAAATACCTCTTCAGGTATAGTGATATCCATATCTTGTTTTACTTTAACCTGACATGATAAACGTGCTCCATGTGCTAATTCTTTTCTTGAAAAGTGAGGTGTTTCAGTTGGTAAAGCTTCACCTCCACCAGATAGTACATGACATTCACATTGAATACATGTTCCACCACCACCACAAGCAGATGGCAAGAAAATTTTGTTTGCTCCTAAAGTAGATAGTAAACTACCTCCTGAAGCAACTTCTATTTCACGTTCACCATTAATTTTAATTTTTACTGGACCAGATGGTGATAATTTTTGTTTTACAAAAAGCAATAAACTAACGAGTATTAGCGTAATTAATAAAAACGCTACAACCGTTGCTATAACTGTTCCTGTTGTTCCTGCTGCTAAAATCATACTACTCAATTATTTTAGTGTTATCAGCTAATTCTTTAGCTTTTTCAGTTTCTAATTCATTAACATTTATGGCTGTTTCTGTAGCTGGTTTTTCTTCTTCGTCTCCACCAGTTAACATCCCTCCAAAACTTAAAAAACCAATTCCCATTAGTCCTGTAATGATAAAAGTTATACCTAAACCTCTTAAAGGTGCTGGTACATTACTATATCTTATTTTTTCACGAATAGCAGCAATAGCTAAAATGGCTAAAAACCAACCAATTCCTGAAGAAACCCCGTAATTAAAGGCTAATCCTAAAGTTTCAATTTCACGAGATTGCATAAATAAAGATCCACCTAAAATGGCACAATTTACTGCAATAAGTGGTAAGAATATACCAAGTGAATTGTATAAAGAAGGGGAAAACTTTTCAACTACTATTTCTACCAATTGAACCATGGTTGCAATGGTTGCAATAAACATAATAAATGAAAGAAAACTTAAATCATAATCTGCATATTCTGCTCCTAACCAAGATAATGCACCCGGTTGTAATAAATACTGGTCTAATAACCAGTTTAAAGGCACTGTAATTGCCAATACAAATATTACTGCTGCACCAAGACCTACTGCTGTTGCCACTTTTTTAGATACTGCTAAGTATGAACACATACCTAAGAATACCGAAAACACCATATTATCAATAAAAATTGATTTGAAAAATAATTCTATGTGCTCCATTATTATATTATTTTAATTCTTTAAAAGAAAAACTAAAGAGGGTTTTTTAATCCTCGATTAATGCTTTATTTCTACTACGTTGTACCCAGATAATTAAACCTACTACTATTAACGCCATTGGAGGCATTAACATAAATCCATTATTTTCGTAACCATATTTATAAACTCCTGTCAATTCGATAGGATCTCCTAAAACAGGAACACCAAATAAAGTACCTGACCCTAAAAGCTCTCTGAAGAATCCAACGATTAATAGAATAACTGCATATCCTAAAGCATTACCAATACCATCAAGGAAAGATTTCCAAGGTCCGTTTGCTAAAGCAAAAGCTTCAAAACGTCCCATAATGATACAGTTTGTAATAATTAATCCTACGAATACTGCCAATGTTTTACTTAATTCGTATTGAAAAGCTTTTAATACTTGATCTACTATAATTACCAAAGCAGCTACAACAATAAGTTGTACGATGATTCTAATTTTTGAAGGAATTATATTTCTCATTAAAGAGATTACTACATTTCCTATACCTAATACAAACATTACAGCAATTCCCATTACTAAAGAAGCTTTTAATTCTGCAGTAATAGCTAATGCAGAACAAATACCTAATACTTGAATTGTAATTGGGTTATTATCTGCTAACGGGTCTGTTATTAACTTTGCGTCTTTTTTTGAAAGTAGTCCCATATTATTTTAAGTTTTTAAAGTAAGGTAAGTACAATTTTAAATCAGATTTAATCATAGCTGAAACACCATCTCCTGTAATAGTTGCTCCTGCTAAAGCATCTACTTCGTAATCATCTTTAATTAAATTTTTAGGATCGTTGTTTCCTTTTGCTACAGCAATACCTTTAAAAGTACCATTGTCGTCCAATAAACGTTCTCCTGTAAAATCATCCATAAAGAAACGCTGGTTAATATTTGCACCTAAACCTGGAGTTTCTCCTTTATGGTCAAAAAATACACCTTGTACCACCATTTGTTTATCTAAAGCTACATAAGCCCAAATAGCATCCCAAAGTCCTTTACCTCTAATAGGTGCTATATAAAATGTTTTACCATCTTTCTCACCAATAAATAAAGGTAAACGTCTTGTTTCTCCGTTTTTAGCTTTTGCTTGTTCTTTTTTAACATCAATTAAATACGCTTCGGTATCTTCCTTAGATCCACCGTTTGCATCAACTATTAATTGTTTTTTAATGTATTTTGAAAACTCTCCAGCAACTTTATCTGTAGAGATGAATTCTCTACTTGTACCTTCATTTTCATTTACACCCATAGCATACAGAATGTTCTGTTGCTTTTCCATTCTTTCATTCTCTGTAATTCTAGGTTTTAATGAAGCTGCTGTAAACGCTAATAATGAACCTACAACTAACACCATTGCTATAGCAAATAGTATTGTATATGAATTTTTATCTGTATTAACTGCCATAATTATGCTGTTTTAACTTTTAAACGTTTCATTCTTTTCTTCACGTTACCTTGAATAACATAATGGTCAATAGTTGGTGCAAAAACATTCATCAATAGAATTGCCAACATAACACCTTCAGGGTAAGCCGGATTAAATACACGAATCATAATTGATATAAAACCAACTAGGAAACCGTATATCCATTTTCCTTTATTTGTTTGTGAAGCTGTAACAGGATCTGTAGCCATAAATACAGTACCAAAAGCAAAACCACCGATAAGTAAGTGATGCCAGAATGTTGTATTCATTAATCCATAAAATTTACTACTTTCAGAAATTATTCCTGAATCTGCAACAAAGTTAAAAATAAGCCCCATTACAATAGCTCCCATTACTGATGATAACATAATTCTCCAACTTCCAATTTTCGAAAAAATCAAGAACAATCCTCCTAATAAGATTAATAGTGTTGATGTTTCTCCAATTGATCCTGGAATAAATCCTAAGAATGCATTCCAAATATCTGCAGTTGTATCAATCATACTTGTATTGTTTTGAGCTAAACTACCTAATATGGTTTCACCAGAAATAGCATCAGGTTGAGCACCAGCTGCTAAATCTTGAACTCTAGGATCTGCACCATGAACCCAAACTTTATCACCACTCATCCATGTTGGATAAGCGAAGAATAAAAAGGCTCTAATGGTTAATGCTGGATTAAGAATATTCATTCCTGTACCTCCAAAAACCTCTTTACCAATAACAACTCCAAAAATAACTGCTACAGCTAACATCCATAATGGGATATCAATTGGTACAATTAATGGTACAAGCATTCCAGTTACTAAGTAACCTTCTTCTACTTCGTGTTTATTAATGATAGCAAATATGAATTCAATTAATAATCCAACTCCATAGGATACGATTACCAAAGGAATAATTTTCCAGAAACCAACCATAAAATTATCAAGTGTCCAAAATTCAGCACTTAAAAAACCTCCAGATACAGCTTGAATTTCTCCTAAAGCTAAATGGTGTTGGTAACCCGCATTAAACATACCAAACAATAAACATGGCACCATGGCCATTATTACTGTATTCATTGTACGTTTTAAATCATCGGCAGCTTTAATATGTGTACCGTTGTGCGTAGTCTCATTTGGTAAGTATAAAAATGTATGGATGGCATTAAATGCTGGTATCCATTTTTTATTTCTATTCTTTTCTTTAAAACTGTGTAATTTTTCTTTTAAACCCATCTTGTAATATTTTTCATTTCGTTCCTCAATGAATAATTATCCAATTTCTTTAAGCATTAAGTCTAAACCTTCTCTTATAATTTTTTGATGTGGTTGCTTAGACACACAAACAAATTCTGTTAATGCAAAATCTTCTGGAGCAACTTCATACATTCCTAAAGCTTCCATTTCATCTAAATCTTGATACATACAAGCCTTTAAAATTTGCATTGGATAAATATCTAAAGGAAAAACTTCTTCAAAAGTACCAGTAGTTACAAATGCACGATGCTCACCGTTGGTATTAGTATTTAAATCATATGCTTTCTTTGGGCTTAACCAAGAAAAAGTTAAAGCTCTAGAAGTCGAAACTTTATTAAAAACTGGCTTATTCCATCCAAAAAACTCATAGTCATCACCTTCTGGAATTACAGAAATTACATTACTGTAAAAATCTAAGCTACCATCTGGTTGTATTTGTTTTCCTGATAACACATTCCCAGAAATGATACGATCATTTCCTCCCTTAGCAACACCTTTATCATAAATAATAGTGGAAATTTCACTACCAGCAAGTGTTTTAAAATATCTTGGTTTTTCAACTGAAGAGCCTACTAATGCTACAATACGTTCTGCATTAAACTTACCAGTTAAAAGTAATTCACCAATAATGACTAAGTCTTGAGGATTAACCGTCCAAACTACTTCTCCTTTATTTACAGGATCAATTTTGTTGATTTGAGTTCCAACATTTCCTGATGGATGCGGTCCAGAAACTTTGTGCAAAGTCACACCGTTTAAACTAGCAAGAGGAGAATTTCCATTCTTCCCAACCGAAACATGCACCTTACCTTCAGTTAACTTTCCTAAAGCTGAAACTGCAGTTTGTAACTCAGCTTCTTTCCCTTGTAAGGTAAAATCTAAATCGGCTGCTAATGGTGCACTTGCATAACCTGAAATAAATATCGCTTTTGGCGATTTTTCTGGGTTTGCAATCACATCATAAGGACGTTGTTTTACAAATGGCCAACACCCTGCTGCTAATAAATGTGCTTTAATGTCTTCTGGTTTAGAAGCTTCAACATTAAACTTTCCAAAATCTTCAAAAGTTTGTGTTTTATCAGCTTCAATTTTAATAGCATCAATGCGTCTTTTCGGTCCTCTAACTACCTCAACTACTTTACCAGAAACTGGCGATAAAAACTTAATCGCTTCCTGAGATTTATCATAAAACAAAGTACCTCCAGCTTTAACTGAGGTTCCTTCTTTTGCAACAAGTTTTGGTATTACACCGTGAAAATCTTCTGGTCTTATGGTGCAGTAGTTACTGATAATCGCTTGTTCAACGGTTTTTTCAGCTTCACCCTTAAGTTTAATGTCCAGACCTTTTTTAATACGAATGTCGTTTGACATATTTATTTAATTGAAATTAGTTGTCTAAAAATCGGTGCAAAAATACGAATTAATACTAATATATTTTTCAAATTATCACATCTTTTTTATTTATAATGATTATAAACAATTTAAATTATTTAAGGTATGAAATTTGATTACCTTTGTTCATATCGCACACAAATGAATTTAAAAAACATTACATATTTACTTTTATTAATCAGCTTTACAGTCTTTAGTCAAGTTGAAGAAGTAAACCCTCCAGAATATATAAAATCTATTACCTTTAAAAGTAATAGTAGTGACTTAGGAGAGCTTCCTATTATGAAATTAGGCGAACCTTTTTACATTGAATTTGATGCATTAGTTGATGACGAACCAGATTTTTATTATAAGATTGAACATTACGATTATAATTGGAAAGAATCTATTCTCGTAAAACCAGAATTTTTACTTGGTGTTGATAATTTTAGAATTCAAGATTATACGAATTCATTTAATACGTTTCAAATGTATTCGCATTACAAATTATCTATTCCCAATCAACAAACTAAAAGCTTAAAAGTATCTGGTAATTATATCATTTCTTTTTTTGACACCGATGGCGAATTAGTATTCTCAAGAAAATTTATGATCTATGAAGACATCGTAACACCAGGAATCGCCATTAAAAGATCAAGAGATGTTAGCACTATTCAAGAAACCCAAACGGTTGATATAGAAATTTCTTCAGGCCCACAAATTAATAACCCTTTACAAACAGTTAAAGCTTTAATTATTCAAAATAGAAATTTAAATACAGCTATTTCAAATCTAAAGCCACAATACACTATAGGGAACAAACTTATATATAGATATGTAAAGGAAACAGCCTTCCCTGGCGGTAACGAATACTTGTTTTTTGAAACTAAAGATGTTCGTGCAGCCACTATGCGTGTGCAAGCTATTGCTTTAGAAGATATTTATCAGTCTTATTTATACACAGATATTGCAAGAAAAGACCGTCCTTATACCTACAACCCAGATATTAATGGGCAATTCAAAATTGTAGCTATTGATAGAGACGATGTATCTGTTGAAGCAGATTATGTGCAAGTTCATTTTTCATTAGATCAACCCGAATTCACTAACGGTGAAAGCATTTATATTTATGGTAATTACAATAATTACGCTCTGAATGAAGAAAACAAAATGTTTTTTAATCCAGAAACCGGACTTTACCATAATAGTATGAAACTAAAACAAGGTTTTTATAATTATAAATATGTTGTAGTTGATAAAAACGGAACTATCAATGAAGGTGCAATTAGTGGTAACTTTTGGCAAACCGAAAACAACTACAAAGTACTGGTCTATTACAGAGATTTAGGTGCCCGTTATGATAGAATCATTGGTTTTAACGAAGTTTCTTCTACAAATATTTCAAATTAACCCACCTTAGACGTTAAAAAACACTTACCAAAACCTATTGTTTTTAGATATTTTAACAAATATTACAGACTAAAAATGCATTTCGTCTAATTTTTATATCAAAGACGTTAAAATTTACGTTAACCACTTAATATTTATTATTTTAGCTCGCGCTAACACTCAGTAAAGCAATGGTTCAACAGGTTACAAAAGGCATAAAAATTTCGGTCGAAACCACTTTCGAAGGCTCATTTTATAAAAATTATAAAATACAGTACGCTTTTGGATACACCGTAACTATCGAAAATCAGAGCAAAGATTCTGTTCAACTCAACGCACGCCATTGGGAAATTCTTGACGCTTTAAATAATATAGAAACTGTTTCTGGAGAAGGTGTTATAGGCAAAAAACCAGTGCTTAAACCAGGAGAATCTCACACCTACACATCGGGTTGTTTACTAACCTCTCCTTTTGGTGCTATGCAAGGCAGTTATAGTATGGTAAACTTCACTACTACCAAAAAATTTCAGGTTGCCATTCCTACCTTTAAATTAAGCGCCCCTTTTGCAATAAATTAATTTTTTTATTTGGACGTTACCACAAGGGTCGGGCTTTCCGCTATATCTTTTTTGCTTTTAATGGCAAAAAAGGATGCCGCTTCAATCCCTAACGCAAGTTATAGTTAACATTAAAATAACTCCTCAAAAAGAAACAAAACAACACCATTTGGGTCAACAACAGAAAAACTTCTATGTCCCCAAGATTGATCAACTAAATCTTCTTTAAATTCAATATTCTTTTTCTTGTATTTTTCATAAAGTTCAGAAGCACTATCAACTTGTAAACATGCAAAAACACCTTGTGGTTTCCTATAATCTAAACCTTTTACTTTATAGTCATCTATTGGGGTTAATAACACTTCAATAGTACCTACTCCAGCTTTTAAAAGGGTACCTTTATCATTCTCATGTCTATCCCAAACATGCAAGACTTCAAGTTCCAGCTTATCTTTATAAAACGCTATGGTTTGGTCGTATTTTTCGGTAAAATAGGTTAATCTGAATGCGCCATTACTTTTCATTTCCATTAGTTTTAATTCACCTCTAACTTAAAAAGAATTAAAACAAATATTTATACATAGCAATCACGATTACCTATGAACAAATAGAATAAATTTTTATGAGAGTAAATAGCTATAATTTAAGTTCAAACTTAAAAACCTTATCATCTTGTTTCAGATGAAAGAATTTACAATTAGAATAATGTATAAACTCAAATTCTAAATCGTAATCAAAACCAACATCATCAATAGTAAAAACAGCATCACAATCTATATTCTCGTATGGCGAAATGCGTCTAAATCTATATTCTGTTTTACTTCCTAAATCATGTAATTCAAACCACGCTCCAGCAGCAATTCCAGAAAGCCATTGGGCTTTTTCATGCAAACCATTAACAGGTTTAGGTTTTTGAGTTCCAACCAAGTTAACTTCATGATCTTTCAATCTATCTAAAAAACAACGTAAGTTTTCACTTTTTTGAGAACCTTTAAATTTTGCAATAACACCAGTTTCAGAAATGACATAAGGATGTTTTTCAGTATCAGCTAGTAACACATTACCTACTGTACTTGGTGTAAACCATTTAGAGTTTTCAAGACTCTTTTTAATTTCAGGATTAGTCACAGAAGCAATTAATGTATCCGTTACAAAACGTGCACAATTACAGGCATCTTTTATAAATGCCGCATATCGAATAAAGTGTTTGTTTTGCATTTTAGTAATATGTGTTCTGGCTTTATTATAATCCACAGCATTACATACCGAGGCCACCAATTTACCATCACCATGTGTTAATTTTGGGTGCGTAGCTAAAAACTCAAGAATAGCTTCTAGATTTATAATCGTGTCGTTTTCAATTTCAGCTTTGATAGGGAAATGGAGTTCGTTATCGGTATCCCTTCCTCTTACTCTCCCATTAGGCTCAGAGGTAATATAGCGTCCAAAATCATGATATTCTAAAACACCAGTTTCTTTATTTATTAATACTAACGCTGCATGACCAGCACGTAAATAATCTTTTTTTCCAACGCCTAAAAATCTTAAAAAAGGAGAAAACCATTCTTCTGAAACCATAACAATAGTATCAGGATATGCCAATGTTAAAATAATACCTGTATTATCCATTAACGACTTCTGGAAGATTGAATGATTTAGATGTTACCGTTTTACTTTCAAGGTTTTCATAATGCATATCAACGGTATTGCCATTTTTTTTAACCTGTGTAATGCTGGTCGTTTTAACAAAACCTCTATTCATAATTACACCATAGTCCATATTTTCAACATCCGTATTTTTATGAAATTCTAATAATGAATCTGCATATAAATCATAAAGCGTTTCGAAATTTTCAAACCACTGTTGGCGTTCCCTTTGCATTGTTTCGTTATACAAAGTAGAAGACGACCAAATTCTAGATTCTAAAGGCAATTCAATAAAATGCTTATGCTTACCATCCCAAACTAATTCATAGAATTTTAAAGTATTATTCCAATCAGCAACAACTATAGTAAAGGGTTCAATATTTATTAAATTATAGTCTTCAACGGTTTTTATAATATCATCAGAAACCATAAAATCGTTTGCCACAATGCCTCTGCTTTTTCTGTAACTAGGTTGTCTTTCATGTTTAATAAAAGCACCATTAAGCACGCAAACCACACGATTTTTTTCGCTCACCCCAATCCAAGTTCCTCCCATTTTATCTTTTGGAAACAATAATTTAACACCATCAACAGTATAAAAATCGGGAACCAACGATACTCTATCAGGAGTTTCGTCTCGATTTGAAGTTAATACAAAACCATTATTTTCTTGGGGAACTATTGTAACCGTACACATAAAACCTGTAGTCTTAAAACAGGTTAGCAACTTACAAAAAATAAATAAAAATTAACTTGGTTTTAGCAAGACTTCCTTTAAAATAATCATTTAATTATTCGTAAATTTGCAGCACATTTACTGAAAATTCAATAACAAAAAATCAAAAATCATGGGAAAAGGCTTTTTTAATGTGCCAATTGCGGTTAACGAACCTGTAAAATCTTATGCTCCTGGGTCGCCAGAACGCGATGCTGTTTTAAAGACTTACAAAGCTATGTTTAATAGCAAAATTGATGTGCCTTTATATATAAATGGTAAAGACGTGTCTACTGGAAACACCAGAACCATGTCTCCACCACATGATCATCAACATATTGTAGGAACATATCATATTGCAGAACAAAAACATATTGATGATGCTATTTCAACTGCTTTAAAAGCTAGAAAAACATGGTCTCAAATGCCATGGGAACAACGTGCTGGTATCTTTTTAAAAGCAGCTGAATTAATTGCTGGTCCTTACCGTGCTAAAATAAACGCTGCAACTATGATTGCTCAATCTAAAACCATTCATCAAGCTGAAATTGATGCCGCTTGCGAGTTTATAGATTTCTTGCGTTTTAATGTCCAGTTTATGACTGACATTTATATGGAACAACCAGAAAGCACCAGTGATGCTTGGAATAGAATAGAATATCGCCCGTTAGAAGGATTCACTTATGCCGTTACACCATTTAACTTTACAGCTATTGCTGGAAACTTACCAGCATGTATGGCTTTAATGGGTAATGTTGTAGTTTGGAAACCTAGTGATAGTCAAGTGTATTCTGCTAAAGTTATTATGGATGTGTTTGAAGAAGCGGGTGTGCCTGCAGGTGTTATAAATGTGGTGTTTGGAGATCCTGTTATGATTACCAATACGGTAATGGCTAGCCCAGATTTTTCAGGATTACACTTTACAGGTTCTACATACATTTTTAAAGAACTTTGGAAACAAATAGGAAACAACATTCATAACTATAAAACCTACCCAAGAATAGTTGGAGAAACAGGCGGAAAAGATTTTATTGTCGCTCATAAATCGGCGGATGCAAAACAAGTAGCAACATCTATTGTTCGTGGTGCATTTGAGTTTCAAGGACAAAAATGTAGTGCAGCCTCAAGAGCTTATATTCCAAAAAGTCTTTGGGCAGATGTAAAAAAATATGTTATTGAAGATGTAAACTCATTTAAAATGGGCTCTCCAGAAGATATGAGTAACTTTATTACTGCGGTAATCCATGAAGGGTCGTTTGATAAATTAGCTAAATATATTGATGGCGCAAAGGCTGATAATGATGCAGACATCATCGTTGGTGGAAATTACGATAAAAGCAAAGGGTATTTTATTGAACCTACTGTTATAGTTGCTAAAGATCCAAAATACACTACTATGTGTACTGAGCTTTTTGGGCCAGTAATTACCATTTATGTTTATGAAGATAATGCTTACGAGGAAACTTTAAAACTAGTTGATGAAACTAGTGAATATGCATTAACAGGGGCTATTTTATCTAAAGACAGATATGCAGTTACACAAGCTACTGAAGCGTTACAAAACGCAGCTGGGAACTTTTATATAAATGATAAACCAACAGGAGCTGTTGTAGGACAACAACCATTTGGAGGCGCAAGAGCCTCTGGAACAAATGATAAAGCAGGTAGTGCTCAAAACTTATTACGTTGGGTATCTCCTAGAATGATAAAAGAAACGTTTGTTACACCTGTAGATTATAGATATCCTTTTTTAGGTAATGAATAACTAACTTTTGAAAATTAGGAATCTTATAATTGAGAAACTATAAATTTACTAAAGAGACTATCTTAATATTGATAGTCTCTTTTTTTTTTAAAATATTGTATACTTAGATTTAATATGATTAAGGCGTTTTAATAAAACATTGATACAACCCATTATCTAATATTGTTTTTATATTGATTATCTATTTCAAAACTATTAATGATAAAAAAAACAGCAATTAAGTAAATTAATCTATATTGCAATTTTTAAAACAAAAAACCCCTCTTTAATTTACCCAAATCAAAATGAATTACTTAAGCAAAGTAAAAGATTTTTTTAGAAGAAACAGTTGGATAACTGTGAATTTAACTCTTAAAAAATCATATAATATTTTAAAGAACTTAACTGGCTATTTATTAAAAAAATCAAGGTTAAATTCTTGGCCAATAATTTTAAAAATAGACATCTCTCCTTTGTGTAACTTAAATTGTACAGTATGTGTGCATGCTAAACCTAATGGAAATGAGAAATTAGACAATCAAGTATTCAATAGAAAGCAACTTATGTCAGTGAGTCAATACCAACAAATTATAAATCAAGCAAAAGGAAAAGTTAGCGCAGTTTCTCTTTACTATTTGGGAGACCCAATAATTCACCCTGATTTAGTAGAAATGTGTTTACTCACAAAAAAAGCAAAAATTAATGTCCATATTTCAACTAATTTTAGTTTTTCATTAAGTGATGAAAAAATACAAAATTTAGTTACTAGTGGAATTACTCATTTTACTGTTTGTGTAGATGGAATCTCCCAAGATAAGTATGAATTAACTAGAGTTGGGGGCAAAGTAGATCGAGTAATGGATAACCTAACAAGGTTATGCAAATACAGAGATGAATATAAGGTAAATGATCTCTCAATTGAAGTACAGTATATAAAATTTCGTCATAATATTGACGAGTTTAGTAAAGCTAAAATTTTATTTAAGAAAATAGGTGTTGATCAAATAACTTCATTTTGGGGTAGTTTAGGAAATTACACAGATACAGATCCTAAACAAAATGAATCAAATATCCCAAGGAGTAAGGGATTAGTGCCGAGGTGTATGTGGCCTTACGTTTATATGCTAATTAAATACAATGGAGATGTAATACCTTGCTGTAATTTTCGCCTTGGTCAGCAATATACAAAACAAAAATCTGTGATTCTTGGAAATGTTTTTGAATCTAGCGTTGAAAATATATGGAAATCAAAAAAGTATGCAGAGTTGAGAAAACTAGTATCCAACCCGAATAAAATAAAATCCAATGAAGAAATGAAAAAATCTTTCTGTTATGGTTGCCCATCATTGTTTAAAAATTCTATACCTGAAAAATATATCAATGGAAAAGATCATAATTTCGAAGATATTTACACTTTAAATAAAAAAGGTAAACCGCATCGAAAAGCAGAAGGTGTATTTTAAGCCCCCTGTTGAAACGTATAGTCTAAATAACTAAAGTTTTTATTTAAATGAAAATTGTCCACTCTTATAAAAAAATAGCCAACTTAAGCATATATTAAATATCTATGATGATTTTTATTTGTATTTTTTGCCGAAAAACAACCGTTTGCAAGCGCAAGAGCCTCTGGAACAAATGATAAAACAGGTAGTGCTCAAAACTTATTACGTTGGGTATCTCCTAGAATGATAAAAGAAACATTTGTTACGCCTACAGATTATAGATATCCTTTTTTAGGAGAATAGATATTCTTGTACAAGAAAAATTAGAAAGAGGCTTCCTTTAGGGAGCCTCTTTTTTATTTCTAGGAAAATATTAGTTCTTGACTTTGTAAAAATTTTCAACTACCTTCGTTTAACGTCGGATATAAGTCATTAAAACGACGCATATCCGTAAAAACATTAGCAAACATTACCCAACTGAATGCAAAAAGTTGAAAAATTTTCACCAGAAATTAATAAAGTATACTTTATAGAAAGTCATACTCTTATTCATATTCTTTCAGGAAAAGGAAGCATTCAGGTTGATTTTAAGAACTATTTTGATTGGCAGGAAAAAGCAATCTTTCTAGAAAAAGGACAATACATTAAATTCTTGTCAGATGACTTTACAGTTAGACGAATAGAATTTTCAAATGAAAGCAAATTTTATGATAATGATGTAAGAGTATTATTCAAACACCTAATTTCTTTAGGTTATATTGACTTATTAGAATGTGAGGAATGTAAATCGTTCCTATCTGAAACAGCCTTAACTAATAATTCTGCTGATATAATTGATGTATCTTCTAAACAATGGTTTTGGCAAAATCCCTTCAAAGCTAATAAAGAAGAATACCAAGTAATTTTTGATGCTAAAGACATAATTGACAAAGAATATTCAAATAAATTAACAAGTATTGATTTAGTCAATTTAATTAACGACAGAGGATATAATGCTCAAGCTCTAATTAAAAATAAAATTGGTTTATCTGTCAAAAACTTAATGACATCAAAAAGGCTACAAGAAAGCCTTAAAGAAGTAGCGTTCACTAATAAAAACATTCAAGAAATTTCTTATGATTTAGGATATAAAGATGACGCTTATTTCAATAGAGTTTTTAAAAAATCAATTGGACAAACGCCAAAACAGTTTAGACAAAATTTCGATTTTGAAAATAGAGATTTATTCTCACAAGATATTTTAGAACTTCTAAAAAAATATCACACGCAAGAAAGGTCTCTTGAGTTTTACGCTAATGAAATGAACCTCTCTATAAAAGCATTGTCTAATAAAGTTCGAGCTAAAATGAACACTTCTTTAGGTCAATTAATACGATTAGAATTAATCAACTCTGCTAAATTAATGATACTCGAAGGACAATCCGTTGTCTCAATTTCTAGACAACTAGGATTTGAAGAACCAAATCATTTTTCGAGATTCTTTAAACATTATTCTAAAGTTACACCTTCCGAATTCAAATTAAAAAAGTACAATTCTTAGTCTTTTTTTTGTAGCAAGTATACTTTAATCTCATCTCATCTTTGCAGTGTAATTTTAAAACACAAAAGGATGAATATTAAAGAACAAGTACAAAAAATGGATGCGATAGTTTCACAAGGAGCAATCGTTGATGCCGTAAAAGAATTCTTTGCAGACAATGCTAATACTTCAGATTACGGAAATGGAGGAACCACAGGTAAAACAGAAATGATTGCAAAAATGGAAGGTTTTGCTGGTGCAATTGCAAAAGTAAATGGCATTACACATCATCATTCTATTGTAGATGGAAATGTATCAGCATCAGAATTCACATTCGATTTCGATATGAAGGATGGAAGTAAAATTTACTGGCACGAAATCATTCGTAGAATTTGGAATAATGAAGGAAAAGTAATTCAAGAAGAATACTTCAACGCAGAATAATTAGAATAAATAACAACTTAAAATATAAGAAAATGAAAAATTTAATTAAAACAACAATTTTAGGATTAGCTCTAATAATGAGTTCAGTAGTATTTGCTCAAGATAAAATGGCGAATAACATTGATAATAGTAATATAGCATTACAAGGTTACAGTCCTGTTTCATACTTAGATTTGGGATTAGCTCAAAAAGGAAACAAAACACATAAATCTGAACATAACAAAGTAGTATACTATTTCACATCAGCAGAACAAAAAACTACGTTTGACAAAAATCCTGGGAAATACCTTCCTCAATATGGCGGATTTTGTGCGTTTGGTTGTTATGCAGGAGCAAAATTTAGAGTTGACCCAAATAAATTTATTGTAGAAGATGGAAAATACTATCTGTATTTAAACAATGTGGAACTTGATGCAAAACAATTATGGTTGGCAGAAAATAATCATAGCAAATTAAAAGGTGTAGCAGATAAGAATTGGAAAAACTTAAGTAAAACTCATAATTAAAAAATAGAGTTATGAAATTTGTAACCAAGAGAATTCACGCATTTTTAGATTATCCAGTTGCTATTGCGTTAATAGTGCTTCCTTTTCTACTTGGATTAGGAGATTCAAGTCCTTTAGCCTTACAACTTTCGGTGGCAACAGGAATTGCAGCTTTTATTTTAACATTGCTAACAGACCATCATTTGGGAGTTCTTAAAGTAATTTCTTATAAAATGCATCTAGTAGTAGACTTTATAGTCGCAATTGTATTTATTATTGCACCTTTTGCTTTTTCGTTCGAAGGAATAGATGCCTATTATTATTGGATTAATGGGATTGCAGTTTTAACTGTAGTTAGTTTACATAAATCTGAGATAGTTGTTTAAAATCAATTAAAATAACGTTTGCTAACAACGTGTATAAGTAATAGCGATTTGAGTAATAATTCAAATCGCTATTACTTTTTATTTTGTAAATTACTTTCCGAAAAAGTAGTGATTATTAATTCGCTACTACTCATACACAAACACGTTAAACGAATCTCCAAAAAAAAGTTAAGAACACTCAATCAATTCCTTTTTCCGCGTTAAGGATTGTAGTGGAAAGCCCACAGCGGTCCCGACCCCGATAGCTATCGGGGTTAAGGGAAAGCGAGGACTTGTAACGGAAAGCCTGACCCCTTTTCGGGGTAACGCCCAAATAAAAATAGATTAAATTTGAAAAACATGTCCCCTTTTCTAATTTGGAAAACGTCTTAACTATATAAACCAAAAAACATATATAATTATGAAAGATTTTATGATGATTTTCACTGGAGCTGATTACACTGATTTAGGCTTATCTCCTGAAGAGTTACAAACCAGAATGGGCAAGTGGTTTGCTTGGGGTAACAAAATGCAGGAACAAGGCATACTTAAAGGTGGCGAAGCTTTAACACCACAAATTAGAAGAGTTGTTGGAAAAAATAGAACAATAACTGATTTAACATCAGCCGAGGTTAAAGAAATTGTTGGTGGTTATTATACCGTTTCAGCAAAAGATTTTGATGAAGTTGTAAAAATAGCTGAAGATTATCCAGATTACGACTTGGATGGTTCTGTTGAAATACGTGAAATTATGGTATTTGACCGCTAATGGAAAACCAATTAATAGACCATCTTTTCCGCCACCATAGCGGAAAGATGGTTTCTGTTTTAACTCGTATTTTCGGGCTTAAACATCTCGATATTATTGAAGATGCGGTACAAGACACTTTTATTAAAGCTAGTATTAGTTGGCGAAATAATCTGCCCGAAAACCCAGAAGCGTGGTTAACTAAAGCTGCAAAAAACAGAGTTGTAGATATTTTTAGAACGCTAAAAACTGCACAGAAAAACCTACCAAACATAAATCAAGGTACGGACACTATTGCTATAAACGAACTCTTTTTAGATTCTGAAATTGAAGATGCGCAACTTAGAATGATTTTTACAGCTTGCCATCCTCAACTAGATTCTAGAGACCGAATATCTTTTGCTTTAAAAACCATATCTGGTTTTAGTATTAAAGAAATTGCATCTGCTCTATTAACCAAAGAAGAAACGATAAAGAAAAGATTATCGCGTTCTAGAAAAGCCATTAAAGATTCGGATATTAAATTTAAAATCCCTCAAGGTGAAGCACTTAAACCTAGATTAGAAACGGTTATGGAGGTTTTATATCTTGTTTTTAATGAAGGATTCCATTCCAACAAAAAAGAGAAGCTTATAAGAAAAGAATTGTGTGGAGAAGCCATACGATTAACCCAAATGCTTTTAAAAAATAAGCTAACTAGAACTCCTGACGCTTATGCATTATGTGCATTAATGTGTTTTCATGCTTCTAGATTGGAAAGTAAAACAAATGCTGAAAATGAACTTTTAGATTTAAAACATCAGGATAGAAACTTATGGTATTTTCCGTTAATTAAACTTGGAAATACCATGATGAATAAAGCTGTTGAAACTCCTGAATTTTCTTGTTACCATTACGAAGCGGCTATTGCCGCAGAGCATTTAAAAGCCAGAACTTTTGAAGCCACAAATTGGAAAAAAATTCTGCATTGGTACCAGTGCCTAAATACTTTACAACCTATGCCTACCCACTTACTTACAATGTCAGTTGTTTGTATGCAAACAAAAGATTTTAAGTTAGCAAAACGTTATCTGGATGAGCTTAAACCCGAAGATTTTCAGCAACGTGCTTATTTGTTTTATGGTGCTAAAGCAGAATTTTACGCTGAAACAAATGACTATTTAAAAGCTTCAGAGTATTTTGATTTAGCACTAGATAACGTTACAAATGCTCTTGAAAAAAAATATTTGGAAAGGAAAAGAAATAGTATAATAAGGAATTAGTTACTTATTTTTTATTAGTCTTTTAATTAAATTTATTCTGCACAAAATTTTATTTTTTTATAAAATTTGAATTATCTTCACTTAGATTTCTTCATACAGATAAAACGGCATATTATTTGATGATTAAATTTTGCTGATGAAAAAACTATTATTCCTTATAATCGTAATTATACCTTTGCTTTCTTTTGGGCAAATAAAAAAGGTATATAGGAAAGCGCTTAGAACTACCGATTTAAATGAAAAGATAAAGCTTTTAAATCAGGTAATTTCTGAAGAACCAAAAAATCTAGATGCCTATTTCTATAGAGCTATTGCCAAAAGTGATTTAGGAGATTACCACGGTGCTATTGTTGACTACTCTAAAATTATAGTTGAAGAACCTGATGCTGACACTTACTTTAATAGAGGAAATTCTAGATACAGCATAAAGAACTTTTCAGGAGCTAAAGAAGATTACTCTAAAGCATATACACTTGATGAAAATTTTATTGATGCCCTTTACAGTTTAGCTTGTGTTAAACTTGACTTAGAGGAATATGAAAGTGCCATAAAAGATTTTAATGGAGTAATTAAAAAAATTCCGCATAAGTCTCACACCTACATATTAAGAGCATCTGCTTACAAAGCTATTGAACAATTTACAAATGCAGCAAGTGATTATTCTACGGCTATTTTAATTGAACCTAGTGCTTTTAATTACTATAATCGTGGTGCTTTTTTAATGGACATTAAATATTACAAAGAAGCTCATGCAGATTTAACAAAATCTATACGATTAAATAGAAATAATGCTTTTGCATATTTTTATAGAGGCGCAGCAAATTTATTTAATGGACACTATGATGATGCTATTTCTGATTTTACTAACGCCATAAAATTTGATGCTATGGATTTTGATGCCTACTTAGGTTTAGCAATAGCTTATCAAAAAAACAATCAGTTAGGTAAAGCAAAAGGGAATTTTGACAGAGCAAACTCTATTATTATACCAAATAAAAAAATATCAACAATTGAGCAGTATAATAATACCTATTGGTTTCAAAATCAATATTTTTATTTTAATAATGCTATAAATGCATTAATAAAGATAGATTAATTAACCTCTATACTTCATAGGAAGATGCACCACTTTTTTAGTTTCGTAAAAGTCTTCTTCAAAATAATCGGTTAAGTTATATATAGTAGTGGTTCTGTAGTCTTTAAGTTCTTCTGATAAATCACCACCTTTTAAATATAGAATACCATTTTTAAGTTCGTGATTTTGCAGTTTAGCAATTTTACCTTTTACCCAATGCACAAAGGTTGGCATTGCAGCAACTGCTCTACTTATTATAAAATCGTAAGTATCATCAATAGCTTCTACTCTACTATGTGTTGTTTTTACATTAGTTAAGCCCAAACCAGCAACAACCTCATCAACTACTTTTAGTTTTTTTGCAATACTATCCACCAAATGAAAAGAACACTCAGGAAATAAGATAGCCAATGGAATTCCAGGAAAACCTCCACCAGTACCAACATCAAGTAGTTTAGTGCCATCCTTAAAATTGATAACTTTAGCAATACCTAAAGAATGTAATACATGACGCATGTATAATTCATCAATATCTTTCCGAGAAACTACATTAATCTTCAAATTCCAATCTTGATATAAAGATTCAAGTTGTTTGAATTTCTCTATTTGGTCTTCCGTAAGGTTAGGAAAATACTTTAGAAGTAGTTGCATTTGTGTTAAATTTTCAACAAAAGTATACTTTTTAAGTACATTTTTTTACAAAAAAACGTTATTACTTCAATTGGTTTATACCTATCTTTGCCGCTGGTATGAGAAACAATTTTTTATTTTTATCATATTAAAAATTTTAACATGACTAAACAAGCACTTTCATTTTCAAGAAAAGATCCTGCAAAGTTTTTTAAAACACTAAATAAGCGTGTAAACGATTATTTTAAAGAGAACGATATTAAACGTACAGGAAACTGGAAATTATACACAAAAGCAATAGTGATGTTCTCTTTACTTATTGTTCCTGTTGTTTTAATTTTAACTATTGATAGTTTACCTGCTTGGGCACAAATACTAGGTATGGTAATAGTTGGAATTGGTATGGCTGGTGTTGGTATGAACGTAATGCACGATGCTAACCATGGTTCTTTTTCTAGTAAAAAATGGGTTAACAAATTAATGGGAAGCAGCATTTATATTTTAGCTGGAAATGACTATAACTGGAAAGTACAACATAACGTTTTACACCATACTTATACTAATATTCAAGGGCATGATGAAGATATTGATGCTGGTAGAATCATTAGGTTCTCTAAACATGCAAAATGGTTTAGGTTCCATAAATACCAAAGGTATTATGCGTTCTTCTTGTATGGTTTATTAACTGCAAATTGGGCAATAACAACAGATTTTGTTCAAACTTATAAATACCTAAAAAGAAAGTTAGCTTACGGTAAATTACCTCACCCGGCTACACAATGGACTAAACTTATTATTGGTAAAATTGTATACTATTCATTATGGGTGGTTTTACCATTGTCTTTAGGTTTTGCATGGTGGGAAGTTTTAATAGGATTTATTGTAATGCATTATACTGCTGGAATAATTCTTAGTGTTATATTTCAATTAGCACACGTTATGCCTAATACTGAGATGCCTTTACCAGATAATGAAGGAAACATGAAAAACACTTGGGCTATACATCAACTATTAACTACATCTAATTTTTCACCAAAAAGTTGGCTAGTAGGATTTTACACTGGTGGCTTAAATAGACAAGTAGAGCATCATTTGTTTTCAAATATTAGTCATATCCATTATAGTAAAATAGCTAAAATAGTTAAGGAAACTGCTCAAGAATTTAGCTTACCATATAATGAATACAATACATTTTGGCAAGCTGTTGCCGAACACTACAACCAATTAAAAATGCTAGGTAAAAACCCTAGTTTAGCCTAAAATTTCACATACTGATCAAACAAAAAAATTAAAATGCAATTATTATCAGATAGAATTTTAAACATGTCTACATCTGCCACTTTAGCTATGGCAGCAAAAGCAAGAGAACTTAGAGGAGAAGGAAAAGATATTATTGGGTTGAGCCTAGGCGAACCTGATTTTAACACACCCGATTTTGTTAGAGAAGCTGCTATTCAAGCGGTGAACGATGGCTATAACTCTTATACACCAGTAGATGGATATGGCGAGTTAAAAGATGCTATTATAACAAAATTTAAACGCGACAATAATTTAACGTATACACCTACACAAATAGTAGTTTCAACTGGTGCTAAACAATGTTTAGCTAATGTTGCTGGTGTGATGCTAAATAAAGGCGATGAAGTTCTTTTACCTTGCCCTTATTGGGTAAGTTATTCAGATATTGTAAAACTATATGATGGTGTTCCTGTTGAAGTTAAAACATCTATAGATACCGATTTTAAAATGACTGCTGAACAGTTGGAGGCTGCTATTACACCAAAAACAAAAATGATGTGGTTTAGCTCGCCTTGTAACCCAAGTGGCTCTGTATACAGTAAAGAGGAGCTAAAAGCTCTTGTTGATGTTTTAGTTAAATATCCAAATATTTATGTGGTTTCAGATGAAATTTACGAGCACATAAACTACGGACAAGGGCATGCTAGTATTGCTGGATTTGAAGAAATGTATGACAGAACCATCACTGTAAATGGTGTATCCAAAGCTTTTGCGATGACTGGATGGCGTATAGGGTTTATTGGCGCTCCTGAAAAAATTGCAAGAGCTTGTAATAAAATGCAAGGGCAAATGACGAGTGGCGCTAACTGTATTGCGCAACGTGCAGTAATAACCGCATTAAACGAGCCACCATCAAGAGTGCAATACATGATTGATGAATTTAAGGTACGTAGAGATTTAATATTAGGTTTAGTAAACGATATTGAAGGGTTTAAAGCTAACACACCAGATGGTGCTTTTTATATTTTCCCTGATGTAACACATTTCTTTGGAAAAACATTACGTGGCAAAACTATAAATAATGCTACTGATTTTTCTTTGTATTTACTAGAAGAGGCTTTAGTTGCTACCGTTACTGGTGATGCTTTTGGAAACCCTAACTGTATTAGAATTTCTTATGCTGCTTCGCAAGAACAAATTATTGAAGCTTTAAAACGTATTAAAGAAGTTGTGAGTTAATTTACTTTTAAACTTTATTGATAAATTGAAGCCACTAATTAAATTAGTGGCTTTTTTATTTAAAAATAATAAAGAAAAATAGACAATAAGATTAGCATAATAAAACTAACTACCATTACCTGCTTTATAAGAATACGCCTATGCTCTTCTTTTAATTTATCGCTAAGCTTTTTTAATTCGTAGTCTGAAATATATGATTTTTTAAAAATAATTTTTTTACTTTTTCCAGCTGATAATGTGTTTTTCAATCGACTTCGTTTAGACAATAAATTTCTATTACTTTTTATTGAGGATATAGCCGATTGTACAACACCAAAGCTCATGATTTTATATTTTGAATAATCTTAAGGATTAAAAGTTAAACTTAATAATATGTAGAATATTTAGAGGAAATGTTACAGTTATTTGTAAGGTTTTCTTTTTCTAAACCCAATGATTAAACCTGTTAATCCTGTTACTAGCACTGTTAAGAAAATAACCAAAATACTTTTAGTGTTGGCAAAGAAATTTGAAATAACTATAATAGTAAACAATAGAAGACCTAGAATTTGCCAAACAACATCGTTTTCTAGTCTTGGTTTTAAATCTGATATTGGTTTTTGATTTATGAGTACTTTAAGCGTATTCCAATCCCATGCAATTAGCATAATATTCGCTAATAACATTAAACCCGTTATAACTGGTGTAAAAGCAAAATAATATGATATTGTTATTGCAAATACATTGGCTATAATTGGAAGGTTTACAATAGCTCCAAGTTTTGCATAACGTTGTGTCATTAGTAAAACTCCAGAAATAAGTTGTGCTATTCCTAAAAACTTCCAGTATAACCCAGATTGGTATAAGGTTTCGAATAAATGCCATGAACTGTCTATGGGATTTGAAGCACCACTTTCGGCAGTAAATCTACCGCCTCTAATTTTTACTATGCTAGCAAAAACGAAGGCACTACCAATTATATATCTGGTATAGATTATAAAAATTTGAAGCCAAATTTTCTGCTTTAAACGTTGAAGCATGTATTCTATTTTGGATTAATTAAAAATTAAAAGCATTGTTACTAAAAACAATGATAGTTTTAAAGTAGTTTCTGCAACACAACTTGTTGCATAACTTTTGCTTTTAACACGTTGCTTAATCCCGAAAATTGAATTACTTTTTTTATTCTTATAACTTTTCTCAACAATACTTTTATATTGAGAATTTAAAAATCCTGAAGGCTTATTTATATAATCTTCTTGTTGCTTAGGAAAACGTCCTAAATTTCTGTTTGTTAATACTAATTCCATGATTTATAGTTTTTGATTGATATATTATATCGACGAAGAACTTACAGAATTGTTACATTAACCTATTGAAAACCAATAAAATTAGCAGATAAGCCCGCGTTAGCGATTGCAACGGAAAGCCCACAGTGATCCCGATAGCAATCGGGAGAACGAGGACTTGTAGTGTAAAGCGCGACCCTTGTGGTAACGCCCAAAAATTTAAAGGTATAATTACCTGTTTCGCCAGAAAAATGGTGTGAATAAAATGAGTACTGTAAACAATTCTAAACGCCCAATGAGCATTAAAAATGATGCCCACCATTTACCAATTGCAGGGAGTGGTGCATAGTTGTTTACGGGACCAAAATCTCCCAATGCTGGCCCTACATTACCTAATGTTGAGGCTGCTAAACCTATGGCGGATTTAAACTCGATACCCATCATGGAAAACCCAAGGGAACCGATGATAAAAGATAACATATATAGTATAAAAAAGCCTAGTATATTAAATACAATATCTCCAGAAATGGCTCTTTTGTTGTAACGCACTGGTAAAATAGCACTTGGGTGCAGTGTGCGTTTAAACTCTAGAAAACCGTTTTTTATGAGGATTAAATGTCGCACAACTTTTACTCCTCCCGAGGTACTTCCTGCTGAGCCTCCTAAAAACATAAGTCCAAAAAAGAAGACCACTAAAAAGGATGTCCACATAGTGAAATCTGCGGTTACAAAACCAGTGGTTGTAATAATAGCAAGCACTTGAAATAAAGCGTGCCTAAAGGCACTTTCTCCTTCTCCCCAAACCATTGGATGGTTTACTGTTGATGTAGAAACATCAGCTCTGAAATAAATAATAAGAGCAGCTATAATGGTAAAAATGGCTATGAATTTGAAGTATAGTTTAAACTCCTCGTCACGAATTATTTTTTGCACTTTACCTTTGAAAGCAAAATAACTAAGTACAAAGTTTGTACCTGCCAAAAACATAAAAAGAATAATAATATATTGTATAATTGGTTGCCCGTTCCAATGCGCTATACTTGCGTTTTTAGTTGAAAAACCTCCTGTAGAAAGTGTACACAAAGCATGGTTTATGGCATCAAAAAACGACATTCCTGCTACACTTAATAATAGTGTTTCTGCTGCTGTATAACCAAAATAAATTAGCCATAATCTTTTTGCTGTATCTGTAATTCTTGGATGTAATTTATCGGCACTTGGTCCTGGAGCTTCTGCCGCAAAAAGCTGCATCCCTCCTATGCCTAATAATGGCAATATGGCTATAGCTAAAACGATAATACCCATACCACCTATCCAATGCGTTAAACTCCTCCAAAACAATACGCCTTTTGGCACAGCTTCAATATCATTTAAAATAGATGCGCCAGTTGTTGTATAACCAGACATGGTTTCGAAAAAGGCATTTGTAAAACTGGGAATACTTTCAGTAAATACATAAGGTAAGGTCCCCGATAAAGACATAATAATCCAGCCAAAACTAACTACTATGTATCCTTCTCGCTTATTCATTTCTTTGTTATGATTTTTTGTAAAAACCATAGCAATAATTCCAATAATTAAAGTTGTAATACCTGCAAGAAATATTTGAAGTGTTACGCCATCTTTATAGATTAAGCTAATAAGTGATGAAAGCAACATAAACCCACCATTAAACAATAGTAGTAATCCTAAAAAATGAAAAATGATTTTATAATTTAATTTCATTTTAACGGAAAAGTTTTTCTACACCCTTTATAGATTGTAATAAACTACAAACTACTACTCTATCTCCTTCTTGAATTTTAAAATCTCCCAAAGCTATAACGCCTTTTCCGTTTCTTACTACACCGCCTATAATGGCAGATCGGGGAAAATCTATATTTTTAATATACTTATTACATATAGATGATGTGGGTTTAACTTCAAACTCTAACAACTCTGCATTCATATTGCTAAGCTTAGTCATAGCAACCACTTCTCCTTTTCGAATGTATCTGAATATATTATTCGCGGCTAGTAATTTTTTATTAATGAGTGTCTCTATACCAACGGAATGAGACAACTCAAAATAGTCCATATTCTCAACCAATGCTACCGATTTTTTAACACCTTTAGATTTAGCTACTAAACAAGACATAATGTTGGTTTCTGAATTAGCACCTACTGCAATAAACGCATCCATATCGCTAATATTTTCTTCCTCAAGGATATCAACATTTCTACCATCACTTTGAATTACTAAAACATTTGGTAAATCGTCTGCTATATCAAAAGCGCGTTCTTTATTAGCCTCAAGAAGTTTTACATTAAACCCTTTTTCACTTAAATCTCTTGCTGTTTTGTATCCAATTTCGCTTCCACCAAGAATCATAACGCTTTTAATTTCGCTATTGGATTTACCTGTAAGCCTACAAAGTTCTTCTCCTCCTCCTTCAGAGGTTATAAAAACCACTGTATCTCCTCTTTTAAACTTAGTATCCCCTCTAGGAATAATAGTATACTGTGTTCCAAAACGCTGAATAGCTATCGGTACAAAGTGTATTTCTGGGAATATTTTTGCTGCCTCCTTAACTGTTTTACCAACAAAAGATGCTGAGCTAGAAAGTGTTAAACCAACCATGGTTAAGGCACCTCCTTCAAACTCATAAGTATCATTGAATGATGATTGTTTTAAAGATAATTCAATCTCTGAAGCTGCTAAAGATTCTGGAGAAATTAACTCATCAATACCAAATTTAGTAAATCCAACTTCATCCTTATGATTTATAAACTCTGTATTGGTAATTCTAGCAATAGTCTTTTTAGCTCCAAGTTGTTTTGCTAAAACACAAACGGTAATATTGGTAGTTTCGCTTGCTGTAACCGCTATAAATAATTCACAATTATCAACATGACCTTCTTTCAAAATAGCTATAGAAGTGGCATCACCTCTAATAACTTTTATGTCTAAATGTGTATCTGCGTATGCTAAACTTTCCTTGTCTGTATCAATTAAAGTAATCTCTTGAGATTCGTAAGACAACAATTTTGCTAAATGAAATCCTACTTCACCAGCACCAGCAATAATAATTTTCATCTGTTTATTTTCATCTTTTTTTAAAAGTAAGATGTAACCAGTAAGAGAAAAAAATGATTCTCTTTAATAAATTATGATAGTCTTTAATCATAACGGTTTCATTTTTCTTTAATCATAAAAAGTAAAACAAATATACTACAAAATAGATATCCCGTCACGGAATCAATTCAATATAATTATTTAGAATCCTATTATGTAATGCTTTTCTAAAAGTTTATCTTTGCACAAAATTTTTAAGATTTGTCGAAAGTAAAGCCATACAAAAACAGTGATTTAGGTAAAAAAGAGCAGGTAACAAAAATGTTTGATAATATTTCTGGTGATTATGATGGTTTAAACCGCGTGATTTCATTTGGAATTGATATCAAATGGCGAAAAAAAGTAGTTAAATTAGTTAAAGAGGCAAATCCTGATACTATTCTAGATATTGCTACTGGAACTGGAGATTTAGCCATTAATCTTGCCGAAACTAATGCCTCAAAAATTGTTGGTTTAGATATTAGCACTGGTATGCTTGAGATTGGGAAAGAAAAGATCAAAAAAAAATCTCTGGACTCTAAAATTGAAATGGTTTTAGGTGATTCTGAAAATATGCCTTTTGAAGACAATGCTTTTGATGCAATTACAGTAGCCTTTGGTGTTAGAAATTTTGAAACGCTTGAAAATGGATTAAAAGAAATTTACAGAGTACTTAAACCAAATGGTACTTTTGTGATTTTAGAAACTTCTATGCCTACTAAAACACCATACAAACAAGGTTATAATTTTTACACAAAAAACATCCTACCTCTTATTGGCAAAGCATTTTCTAAAGATAGAAGCGCTTATAAGTATTTATGCGAATCTGCATCTGTTTTTCCTTTTGGAGAGGCTCTAAACAATATTTTACGTAATATTGGGTTTATAAATGTTGAAGATTTTCCACAAACTTTAGGTGTGGCAACAATTTATAAATCATCTAAGTAATTATATGAAATACGTTTTTGCATTATTATCATTTCTATTCATCATTGAAACTTCTAGTGCTCAACTCTTTAAAAAAGAGAAAGTAACCTATGATGCAAATCAAGGTCGTGGCTCTACAGATAATAATTTATTACGTTGGGGTTACTTTTTAGGAATCAATAGTTATGACTTTAACTTTGACTATAATCAAGATCTACGTGATATTTATGTAAAAAAGAGTCCTGGATTTAGTGTTGGTTTAATTGGCAACTTAAGAGTTAATAGTTTTATTGATTTACGTTTAGAACCAGGTTTATTAATAACTACCAGAGAGTTATATTATAGTCAAGAATGGTTTCAAGGTGTTCCTGACACCAAAGCTTCAGATTTTATTAGAGAGGTAAAATCTACTTATATACATATTCCTTTGTTGATAAAAGTATCTACAAAGCGTATCAATAATTTCAAACCATTTATTATTGGTGGTTTCTCTACAGCTTTGAATTTATCAAGTAACGAGGACAACCCTGAAGATAACAGCAATGGTGAGTTTAGAACCACTAGAAACTCTCTTTTTTATGAGATTGGTTTTGGTATAGACTTTTACCTTTATAATTTTAAATTTACACCTTCTATTCGTGGTCTTTTTGGAATTAATGATGAGTTAGTTAGAGATAATGACCCAAACAGCCCATGGACTTCAAATATTGCTGGAATGCAAACCAGAGGCGTTTTTATAAACTTTACTTTTCAGTAAAATCAGTTTTTACTAAAAATCATCTTTTAAATTCACTTAACAAAATCGCAGTAGCTGAAGCCACATTCAGACTTTCTGTTGCCTGCAAATCACCAAATCTTGGTATCGCTATTTTTTCAGTAATTACAGCTTCTACGTCTTTAGAAATACCATTAGCTTCATTACCCATAACTAAAACACTTTGTTTAGGCATTGTTTTATTATAGACATTTTTACCTTCCATAAAAGCTCCAAAAACAGGTGTTTTACTTTCTTCCAAAAAGAGCATTAAGTCTACATAAGTTATATTTACTCTTGTGATGGACCCCATAGTAGCTTGAATCACTTTTGGATTATAACAATCAACCGTTTTTTTACTACAAACTAATTCTTTAACACCAAACCAATCACATAATCTAATAATTGTACCCAGATTACCTGGATCTCTAACATCATCCAAAGCAACAATTAATCCAGAAGTATCAATAGATTTTTTATTTGGAATTTTAAAAATCGCTAAAGCTGTATTTGGTGTTACTAAAAAACTTATTCGTTTTAAATCCGAATTAGAAATTACAACTTCATTTTTGGCATCAATATTGAATGTTTCTGTCGTATATAATTTATAAAGCTCTAAATCTGATTGTAAAAGCTCTTTAATAGTTTTTACACCTTCAACAACAAAAAAACCATGTTGTTGTCTATATTTTTTTTGCTTTAAGCTCGTTATTAATTTTATTTGACTTTTAGAAAGCATTTATATTTTTTAGGTTTAAATAATGTATTTTTGAATCGTTCAACAACATTGTTAATTACAAACTTACAAATACTGTTCTCTTTTAAAGTCTAAAACACAAATTAACTCTAATTTCATTTGCAAAAACAACTCTTAAAAATATCAATTTTAGTATTGCTAACAGGATATTTACATTCTTGTGATGCAGTAAAAAGAGTTGCTAAAGAGGAACACTTACTTACCAAAACTTCAGTTATTGTTAATGGTAAAAAAGACAATACTGAAACTATAAACAACTTACTATACCAAAAACCAAATAGAAAAATAGCTAATATTCCTTTACGTTTACATATTTATAATATGGCTAGACCTCATAGAGATTCATTATTTGAATCTTGGTTAGACAAAAAAGCCAATAGAAGAGAACGTTTAAGACGGCGATATTCAAAAAAACAAGTTGATAAATTAAAACAATCTGTTCTAGGTTTTAACAACTGGCTAAAAAAAACTGGTGAAGCACCTGTTATTGTTAGTGAAGATAAAACAAAACGCTCTTTAAGACGTCTTAAAGATTATTATATTAATAATGGTTGGTTTGACGTTAAAATCGACTATGATATTGAAAGAAAAGATAATAAAAGAGCTGAAATTAAATACAATGTAGAAACCAAACAAGCCTTTTTAATTGATTCTATTTCTAAAATTATAAAATCACCAATTGTAGATTCATTATATCAAAACATCAAAAAGAATGCTTTTATAAAAAGCGGACAACAGTATAGATCTTCTAATTTTGAGCAAGAACGAGATAGAATTTCTTCAGATTTAAGAAACTCCGGGATTTATCATTTTAATCAAGATTATATAACTTTTGAAATGGATACCATTGGTACCAATAAAAAAGTAAATGTTGGTTTAAAAATTCAAGATAGAGCGATAAGAACTCCAGATTCTATTCGTCGTGAACCTTTTGAAATTTACAGAATTAGTGATGTAAATATTATTACAGATTACACTTTTGAGAACAGAAACAAACCGTTTAAAGATTCTATTTCATATGGCGGTTACAAGTTATACAGCTATGGTGATATGCTTTATAGACCAAAAGCTTTAACAGATGCAGTTTTTATTAATCCCGGACAAGTTTATAAAGATATAGACAGAACACGTACTTACAGGTATATCAACGAACTTAAAACATTTAAGTATCCAAATATAGAATATGTTGAAAATGACGACAATACGCTAAGTGATACTATTAGACTTACACCTTTAAAAAAGTTTAGCCTAGGTTTTAGTGCTGATGTATCTCAAAGTAACATTCAAACTGTTGGATTTTCATTAAACCCAAGTTTGAAAATAAGAAATGTTTTTAGAGGCGCTGAAACTCTTGAAATATCTGGTATTGCTTCAATTGGAGCATCAAAAGATGGAAAAGAAGATGATGATCCATTCTTTGATATTAATGAGTTTGGAGCTGATTTAAAATTAACAATTCCGAGGTTATTTTCTCCATTCTATACCGAAAACATCATCCCAAAATATATGTCTCCAAGTACTCGTATTGGTTTAGCATTAACAAGTCAAACTAATATTGGGTTAGACAAGCAAACTTTTAGTGGAAACTTTAGTTATAATTGGTTTCCGAGCAGTAAGGTTACAAATAGGTTAGACCTGTTTAATGTTCAATACGTTAGAAACTTAAATACTGATAACTATTTTAGAGTTTACAATAATTCTTTCAACTCATTAAACCAAATTGCCAAAGATGTTAATTTTACAACTGATGATTTAACAAGGCCCGAGGGTGCCAATGATTTTATAAATTATGCTTTAGCTACACCAACACCTAATGAGATTTCGTCTACGCAACGTCAAACAATTAATAATATTGACGAACGTAAAAATAGATTAACTGAAAACAACCTTATTCTGTCTTCAAGTTTCAGTTATACCAAAGACCAACGAACTAATTTATTTGATAATGATTTTTCCATATTTCGTTTTAAACTTGAATTAGCAGGAAACTTATTAGCAAGTACCTCAAAACTTTTAGGACTAAAAAAAGACAGTGATGGACGTTATGAACTACTTAATGTGGCTTATTCTCAATATGTGAAAACTGAATTTGATTATATAAAGCATTGGGATTTAGGCAAGAAAAATGTGTTAGCCACCCGAGCATTTTTTGGTATTGCTATTCCTTATGGAAACTCAAACAGTATTCCTTTTGCAAAAAGTTTCTTTGGAGGAGGACCAAACGATAACCGCGCTTGGACTGCTTATAATTTAGGCCCAGGAAGCTCTGAAACAACAAACGAATTTAATGAAGCAAACCTAAAAATAGCATTTAGTGCAGAACAACGCTTTAATATTTTTGGTGATTTAAACGGAGTTCTTTTTCTTGACGCTGGTAACATTTGGAATGTATTAGATAATGTTGAAGATGATAGAGCAACTTTTTCAAGTCTAAATTCATTAAAAGATATAGCTGTAGGATCAGGTTTTGGTTTACGCTATGATTTTAGTTTTTTCATCTTTAGATTCGATATTGGTTTTAAAACTTACGATCCTTCTTATAGAGATGAAAACAGATGGTTTAATGATTATAACTTTGCTAATGCAGTATATAACATAGGTATTAACTACCCTTTTTAATCCTATTTTACACAAGCTACACTATAACGTTTTAGTGTACATTTAGTATTTTCAAGACCAAAAACAACTTACAAGTATTTAAAAAATCATTACTTTTGTACTCACTAATTTCTAATCATATTTAATTAAAAAAAATGGGACACAATATAAAACCAGGAGTAGCTACAGGTAAGGAAGTTCAAGCTATATTCAACCATGCAAAAGCTAACAATTATGCTTTACCAGCAGTTAATGTTATCGGTTCAGATACTATAAACGGGGTTTTAGAAACTGCAAGAGATTTAAATGCTCCAGTAATAATTCAATTCTCAAACGGAGGTGCACAATTTAATGCAGGTAAAGGATTAAGTAATGATGGTCAAAAAGCTGCAATTGCTGGTGCCGTTGCTGGCGCAAAACATGTGCATACTTTATCTGAGGCTTATGGTGTTCCTGTAATTTTACATACAGACCACTGTGCTAAAAAACTATTACCTTGGATTGATGGTTTATTAGATGCTAGTGAAGTTCATTATAAAGAAACTGGAAAATCATTATTCAGTTCTCATATGATTGACCTATCTGAAGAACCAATTGAAGAAAATATCGAAATCTGTAAGCAATATCTAGAAAGAATGTCTAAAATGGGCATGACTTTAGAAATTGAGCTAGGTATAACAGGTGGTGAAGAAGATGGTGTTGATAACAGTGATGTTGATGTTTCTAAATTATATACACAACCTGAAGAAGTTGCATATGCTTATGAAGAATTAAGTAAAGTTAGTCCACAGTTTACTATTGCTGCTGCTTTTGGAAACGTTCACGGTGTTTACAAACCAGGAAACGTTAAACTAACTCCAAAAATCTTAAAAAATTCTCAAGAATATATCACAAAAAAATATGGTGTAGAACACAACCATATTGATTTTGTATTCCACGGTGGATCTGGTTCTACAGTAGAAGAAATTCGAGAAGGTATTAGCTACGGTGTAATTAAAATGAATATTGATACCGATTTACAATATGCTTTTATGAGTGGTATTAGAGATTATATGGGTGCTAAATCAGAGTATTTAAAATCTCAAATTGGTAATCCTGATGGAGATGACGCACCAAACAAAAAGTACTACGACCCAAGAGTTTGGTTACGAGAAGGAGAAAAAACCTTTGTAACACGTTTAAAAAAGGCGTTCGAAGACTTAAACAACGTAAACACCTTATAATTTTAAGGTAAATTTACTACAATCATAAAAAAAAGGTTCTGTAAATCAACAGGACCTTTTTTGTTTATTTATCTAAAAAACAAGCGATTACAATTACCTAAGTAAATAAAATCATTTGGGCGTTACCACAAAATTAAAAAAAGGTTTAATTTTGTCGTCAGGCTTTCCGCTGTATCTTTTTGCTAAAACAAAAAGGTTAAGACTATTAAGTAATAGTCGAACGGCTGCAATCCTTAACGCAATTAGCGTTAATACAATAAACACATAGATTTAACCCTCGCCTTTATAAATTAAAGGAAACTAAAATCTTTAAGCATTATGTCTTGGTTTAAAAGAAAAACAAAAGGAATAACAACAACTACGGAAGAGAAAAAAGACACACCTAAAGGGTTGTGGTATAAATCTCCAACCGGTAAAATTGTTGATACCGAAGAGTTAGAGAAAAATTTTTACGTAAGTCCTGAAGACGGCTACCATGTAAGGATTGGAAGTAAAGAATATTTTGAAATTCTTTTTGACGACAATAAATTCAAAGAGTTGGATGCAAGTTTAGAATCTAAAGATCCACTTAAGTTTGAGGATACTAAAAAATACCCTGAACGCTTAAAAGCAGCTCAATCAAAAACAAAGTTAAAGGACGCAGTAAGAACAGCTGTTGGAAAATCTAAAGGCAAAAATTTAGTAGTTGCATGTATGGATTTCTCATTTATTGGTGGTTCTATGGGAAGTGTTGTTGGAGAAAAAATTGCTAGAGCTGCAGATTATGCTTTAAAAAACAAATTACCTTTAATGGTTATTTCAAAATCTGGTGGAGCACGTATGATGGAGGCAGCATTATCTTTAATGCAATTAGCCAAAACATCAGTAAAATTAGCACAATTAGCAGATGCAGGCTTACCATATATTTCTTTATGTACAGATCCTACAACTGGAGGTACTACAGCTTCTTTTGCTATGTTAGGTGATATTAATATTAGCGAACCTGGAGCATTAATAGGCTTTGCGGGCCCAAGAATTGTTAGAGATACAACAGGAAAAGAATTACCTGAAGGTTTTCAAACTTCAGAGTTTTTATTAGAACATGGTTTCTTAGATTTTATAACCTTACGTAAAGATTTAAAAAACAAAGTCAATCAATATTTAGATTTAATATTAAATCAGCCTTTAAGAGCTTAATATTTAAGGTAAAATTTAAAAAAAACCGTATTAGTTTTAAAACTAATACGGTTTTTTTAGGCGCATTTTAAGTAAATAGAAAACTCACTACCAACTCCAACTTCACTATTAACAATTACTTTACCACCTAAAGATTCAATATGATTTCTTGTTATAAAGAGTCCAACACCAATAGCATCTTCATTTGAATGGAAGGTATTATACATCTGGAAAAGCTTATCACCATATTTCTCCATATCAATTCCCAATCCGTTATCTCCAACTTTAAAAATAACATAATCATCTTGAACCGATGCTGTTAATCTAATTTTTGGTAATCTTTTTTCAGATCGATACTTTATTGCATTTGTTAAAAAATTTAAAATAATACTATCTAAATATGCAGGAATCCCTTTAACACACAAATCCTCATCTATATAATTTACAATTGTCGTACCTGTATTTTTAGCAATAGCTGTAATATTATATATTGCTTTTTCAACATAATCATATAAATTTAATACCTCAATTTGATTTTGATCTACCTCTTTAATTTTAGCAATTTCGGTTAAATGAGATACAGTTTCTTCCAAATTTCCAACAGCTTTCTTTAATAAATCAAAATTTTCATTTTCAATCAATAAATTAAAATCCTCCTCTAAAAAATCTGTAAGTGTAGATAAATTTCCTGAATGGGAGCGTAAATTATGAGTTACGATATTTGCAAAAGAAGTCAACCTATCATTTTGTTCTCTCACTACTTTGAGCATCATTTTAAGCTTATCTTGATTTCTTTTTCGACCTGTTACATTTGAGAATTGCCAAATCATATTACTTGGGGTTCCATCTTTATTATTAATTAATGAAACAGAAATTAAAACCCAGATAATAGAACCATCTTTATGAAAATAACGTTGCTGAACGCGATATCTGTCTATTTTTCCTTGCATTAATTTATCATATTTTTTTTCATGAACCCCAAAATCTTCTCTGTAGATAATGTTTTCTATATTCATGTTAAAAAGCTCATGCCTTGTATATCCAAATAATTCGCAAATACTATCATTTACTTTTATCCAATCACCATCTAAAGTTAGAATAGCAATGCCATTGTAAGTATTATTAAAAATTTTTTCCAAGGAGTCATAGGTATCCGGGAAGTTACCTTGTGGGTATGATGTTTTCATGGGGCATAAATTAAAAGTTAGTAGTTTTAATAATATTTTAGAGTAGCTCTAAAGAAAATTTCAAATTATAAAATACTGATTACCCGTAATTTAGGAATAAAAGTTACAAAAAAAATAGCAGAACACCAAAAATGTACTATATTTGCCGCTCGAAAGAAAAACTTTCGTGTACATAACAATCATTTACAATAATATTAGCATGTATTTAGATCAAAAAGGAAAAGAAAAACTTTTCAAAAAACACGGTAAAAGTGCAAAAGATACTGGTTCTGCAGAAGGACAAATTGCATTATTTACAGCAAGAATTAATCACTTAACAGAGCACTTAAAAAATAATCGTAAAGATTATAATACTGAGCGTTCTTTAGTAAAATTAGTAGGTAAGCGTCGTGCTTTACTTGACTATTTAACTAAGAAGGATATCTTAAGATACCGTGCCATAGTAAAAGAATTAGGATTAAGAAAATAATCTAAAAAATAAAAGACCACGCTTTTCGCGTGGTTTTTTGTTTTTTGCGTTAGGGATTGAACGACATGTTTGAGCTCCCGACCTTAGGAGGAGCGAGTAGTGAAAGCCCGACCCCTTGTGGGTAACGCCCAAAATAATATAACTCGAGCGTAGGAGTTTAAACCACGCATTAGAAGAAGCTAGATCCCGAAACGAGTTCGGGACTAAAGGTTTTTCATTGGTCATACACACAACAACTACACACAACACAACGACCATTGTTTAACATGATTTGAGCATATTTATGCTTGAATTACAAGAAAAAATTTATGATTCCAAAAGTTTTTAAAGAGGTCATTGACCTAGGTGACGGTAGAGAAATTTCTATTGAAACTGGAAAATTAGCAAAACAAGCGCATGGTAGCGTTGTTGTGCAATCTGGAAAATGTATGTTATTATGTACAGTTGTTTCCAATTACAAACAAGCAGATGTTGACTTTTTACCATTAACGGTAGATTACAGAGAGAAATTTGCTGCTGCAGGACGTTACCCAGGTGGTTTCTTTAAGAGAGAAGCTAGACCTAGTGACGGAGAGGTTTTAACGATGCGTTTAGTAGACCGCGTTTTACGTCCGTTATTCCCAAAAGATTATCATTCTGAAACTCAGGTGATGATTCAATTAATGTCTCATGATGATGATGTTATGCCAGATGCTATGGCAGGTTTAGCAGCTTCGGCGGCTATTCAATTATCTGATTTTCCATTTGAGTGTCCAATCTCTGAAGCTAGAGTTGGTCGTGTAAATGGTGAATTTGTTATCAATCCAACTAGAGCACAATTAGAAGAGTCTGACATCGATATGATGATTGGTGCTTCTGCTGATTCTGTTATGATGGTTGAAGGTGAAATGGATGAGATTTCTGAAGAAGAAATGACAGAAGCGATTAAGTTTGCACACGAAGCTATTAAAGTACAATGTGCTGCACAGGTAAAATTAGCTGAAGCTTTTGGTAAAAAAGAAGTACGTGAGTACGAGCCAGAAAGAGAAGATGCTGATTTAGCAAAGAAAATTCATGATATGGCATACGATAAAGTATATGCTGTAGCTCAAGCAGGTTCTGCAAAACATGAACGTAGCGCTGCTTTTGGTGAAATTAAAGAAGAAATAAAAGCGTCTTTTTCTGAAGAAGAGCAAGAAGATTTTGGTGGGTTAATTTCAAAATACTACTCTAAAGCTGAAAAAGCAGCGGTTAGAGATTTAACTTTAAATGAAGGTTTACGTTTAGATGGACGTAAAACGGATGAGATTAGACCAATTTGGTGTGAGGTTGATTATTTACCTTCTACTCATGGTTCTTCAATATTTACACGTGGGGAAACTCAAGCATTAGCTACAGTTACTTTAGGTACAAGTAGAGAAGCCAACCAAATAGATATGCCATCTTACGAAGGTGAAGAGCGTTTCTATTTACACTATAACTTCCCTCCTTTTTCTACAGGTGAAGCTAGACCTATTCGTGGAACATCTCGTCGTGAGGTAGGACACGGTAATTTAGCGCAACGTGCTTTAAAAGGTATGGTTCCTGAAGATTGCCCATATACTGTACGTGTAGTGTCTGAGATTTTAGAATCTAACGGTTCGTCTTCTATGGCAACAGTTTGTGCTGGTACAATGGCAATGATGGATGCTGGTGTACAATTAAAGAAACCAGTTTCTGGTATTGCTATGGGATTAATTTCCGATGCTGATTCTGGAAAATACGCTGTGCTTTCAGATATTTTAGGTGATGAAGATCACTTAGGAGATATGGACTTTAAAGTTACAGGTACTGCTGATGGTATTACTGCTTGCCAAATGGATATTAAAGTAAAAGGATTATCGTATGAGATTCTTGTAAATGCTTTAAAACAAGCGCGTGATGGTCGTTTACATATTTTAGATAAGATTACTGAAACTATTGAAACACCTAATACAGAAGTTAAAGATCATGCGCCTACTATGGTTTCAAGACGTATTCCTAACGAATTTATCGGTGCTTTAATTGGTCCTGGTGGAAAAGTAATTCAAGAAATGCAAAAAGAAACTGAGACAACTATTGTTATTAACGAAGATCCTGTTACAGAAGAAGGTATTGTTGAAATTTTAGGTGTTGGTAGTAAAGGTATTGATGCTGTTATGGCAAAAATAGATTCTTTATTATTTAAGCCTGAAGTTGGTAGCGTTTATGAAGTTAAAGTAATCAAAATGCTTGACTTTGGTGCTGTTGTTGAATATGTTGAAGCTCCAGGAAACGAAGTGTTATTACACGTAAGTGAATTAGCATGGGAACGTACTGAAAATGTATCTGATGTTGTAAACATGGGTGATATATTTGATGTAAAATACTTTGGTATAGACAAACGTACGCGTAAGGAAAAAGTATCTCGTAAAGCTATTTTACCAAAACCTGAAGGTTATGTTGAAAGACCGCCAAGAGATAACAACCGTGGACGTGACAACAGAGGTAGAGATAATCGTGGACGTGATAACCGTCGTGATGACAGAAGACCTAGAGAAGATAAGAAAGAGGATTAATTTCTTTTATAGTCTATAATTTATTTAAGCCTGTTTCAAAATTTGAAACAGGCTTTTTTATTTACATTTGTATATAAATTAGCATTTTAAAATCATTTTATGGTCATAACACTATTGCCTTTAATTCATAAAAATCAACACGTTATTTCCATTAATTTTGAGTTTAATCTTGATGCAAAAAACTATATTAATGCTATTGAAGGTGTGTGCTGGAGTAAAACACATAAAACATTTTATATAGCCAATACCTTTTTAAATAAACAAAAGTTATATAAAGCATTAAGACGTAAAAATTGGTATGTAAATTATAGTGCATTAGCATCAAAAAAAGTACAAACGAAAAAAAACAAAGAAGATATTAATACTCTTAAACTACCTGTTTTATTAGAAGTTCAACAAAAAGAATTAGAAAAATTTAAAAAATGGATGCAACAAAAACGACTTAGCACCAATACAGTAAACACTTATTTCGAAGTAACCTCATTCTTTTTAAGATATGCACAACTTAAACAAAACCCTGTAAGTACAAGATTAATTGAGCAGTTTAATTATGATTTTATAGTAAGGCCTAATAAATCTATTTCTTACCAAAATCAATGTATTAATGGTATTAAAAAATATTTAGACTATAAAGGTGTGTTGTTATCAAATTTTCAATAGAGCGCCCAAAAAAACCTAAAAAACTACCCGAAGTTTTAAGTAATACTGAAATAAAAAACTTGTTAGATAGCATTATAAATTTAAAGCATAGGACTCTACTTACTTTAATTTATTCTTCTGGATTACGCATTGGAGAAGCATTACAGTTAAGAATTACAGATATTGATAGTAAACGTATGCTTATACATATAAAATCTGCTAAAGGTAAAAAGGACAGATATACTTTACTTTCTCCAAAATTTTTAGGATTACTACGTTTATACTACAAAACATATAAACCAAAAGATTATCTATTTGAAGGACAATCTGGTGGTTTGTATAGTGCTTCTAGTGCACAAAATATTTTAAAAAAAGCAGCTAAGAAAGCCAACATTACCAAACCTATTACGTTGCATACTTTGCGCCATAGTTTTGCTACACATTTACTCGAAAACGGAACAGATATAAGATACATACAAACTTTATTAGGGCATAGTAACCCTAAAACTACAATGATTTACACACATGTAAGTGAAACCAGTATTCGAAATATAAAAAACCCTTTTGATAATTTATAAAATTGTATTAGATTTAAATATTGTATGAAATATTCTATGTTTTAATAAAAATAAGCTGAATAAAAAATCTAAAAACTTCAGCTTAGCTACCCATAAAGGATTAATAAAAAGAATAAACATACTTATATAAACAAGTTGCCACCAATTATGAAACGAACTTTCTGCATTACATTTTTCATATTGTTTATAGCGAATTCTGTCATTTCTCAAACGGAATCTATAAAGGCATTGGTAGAAAAAACGAATGAATTGAATCTTGATATGTGGGATTTAACAGATTATGCAAAGAAACATCTAAAAGAAGAAGAACAATTAGCAAGATTTTTTTATTACTGGACAAGTTCAAATATAGAATATGACCATAAATCTTTGAATGAAAAAAATGAAGGAAAAATCTCATTAAAAGAATACTCAAATCGACAAGACGAATATCAAGTTTATGAAAACAGAAAAGGAGTTTGCGCTGGATATTCTAATCTTTTCAAGTGGTTTATGGATGAGATTGACATTGAAGCAGTAATAATAATCGGACATATTCGAGACGAAAGAAATCATTACGTTGAATTAACAAAAGATGATAATTTTAGACACGGTTGGAATGCAATTAAATTAAACAATAAGTGGATTTTAATAGATACAACTTGGGGAACTTCTAAAAAAGAAGAATACTCTGAATTTTATTTTGACATAAAACCTGAGTATTCAATTATTACACATTTTCCAGAAGACAGTAAATGGCAACTTTTAAAAGAACCTTTATCTCTTGAGGAATTTAATAAATCTCAATTTATAAAACCTATTTGGTTTATGATTGGATTTACAGAAGTTCCTAAACTGATGGCTGATAAAGATTTTTATTATTATACATTTCAAAACCTTCCGAATAATAAATGGTCTGTGAGTTTAAAAATGAGTAGTGACAATTTGAACTTTGAACCAATAAACAACATTGAAGTAATAAATCAAGATGGAACAATTTATTTTCGATTTAGAAAAGAACAAGTTCCTAAAACAGCTTATTTCAAAGTTAAAATAGTGAAATTTGAAAATCAAGGAGATCAACTATATAAAACTGAACACGACAATGTCATTAACTTCAAAATATAAAATAACTGGTGGCAACACCGTGTATAATTAATTGCTAGGTCACTGCCGACTTACGAACATTCCTGCGGAATATTCTATCTGTGATTTATTTGCTAAATTAGTTGCTTAACCACGCAACTAACCATACACAAAACCGTTGTGCAACATATGACCAAAACCGAAAGTTAATGACAAACCGAATTTTAACAGCTCTAATAATTAGAATTGCTGGAATATTTTTACTGACGAAAATTTTTGACCATTTTGGTTCTTACTTTTTTTCTGTTTACGGAACTGCAACTATGGCTCGATTTGACGAATTGTTAAGTGAACCGATTGATAAATTCTATTTTACTGGAACATTTCTGACAATAGCGAATATTGTCGTATCCATATTTCTATTCTTGAAAGCGGAATGGATTGCTAAAAAACTAATAAAAACGGACAATGAAATAAAAACGGAACTGAACGCTGAATCTCTGACAAAAGTGATTTTATTGACAGTTGGAGTTATTTGGTTGGCGAAATTAATTTATCTAATTCCGGACTTGATTGATTACTGCTCAAAATTCATTTCGAGCCTGAATGGAAATGAAGAAATTGAATTACCTGATTTTGCAATTGCGAATTATATTCTAAAAACGATTTTGACACTAATTATAATATTCCGCATTGAAAAAATATCGAATTGGATTATAAAGAAAATATAAATACGTTGCACAACAACGCGTATAATTAATGGCTAGTTTTAGCTTGCTTACGAACATTCCTGCGGAATATTCTATTTGTGATTTATTTGCTAACTTTAGTACTTAAACACGCCACTAATCATACACAAGACCGTTGTGGCTAATTTGAGAATGACCAGAAATAAAGTGAAAATAATTGATTTAATTTACATTGGAATTTACATTCTGTTCGGCGGACTTATATGCTTTTTTTATAAATTCTCTATTTTTCCCCAAAAAACTATTAATACATTACTTTTAGTTTTGACTTTCGGCGGACCAATATCTCTTTTTTGGATGTATTATCAAAGATTTAGAGAAAAGTCAATTACATTAATTTGGTTCGGAATTGGACTTATACAATGGTATATATTAAATGGCTTAAAAAGAAATTCGGATTTTAATTCAACGGTTGGTTCTTATGCAAATTATGACAAAACATTAATCGGACTTGTAATCATTTTGACATTATTTAGAATAATAAGTTTAGTTTTCACAAAACAAGAATTTATGGTTGCAGCTTGGTTTTCACCAAAAGACGACCGAAAATTGAATATTTTGGATACTGCATTTACATTTGTCGGATTTTTAAGCCTAATTGGATTAAGTGAAATATAAAAAACTAGCCACAACAAAGTATATAAAAAATTGCTAGTTTTACCTAAACCAAAGTTTGTTGCTCGTTTGTTAGCTTCTGATTTTCCTTCGGAAAATCCTCGCACACAAACACGCAACATTTCATATACGTAACCGTTGTGTGTAATGCTGACCAAGATTATGGGAATATTTGACTTTTTAAAATTTGGAGATAATTCAAAACCTTCGAGGAAGCATATTTCGTTTGCAAAATCTGCATTAGAAACAGTTGGAACGTTTGTAGAAAAAAACGAATTTCAATTACATAGTAAAAAAATTGAAACGTACTTTACGACTATTATTTGGCGAAAAGAAGAACAATATATAAAAATAACTGCATCTGATTTCCCAACTGATTATCCATACAATTATGACATAATACTTGGAGAAGGAAATTGCGATGACTTTTTTGAATCGGAATGGGATTCTATATCAATATCTGATATTCAAAGAATGTCTGAACCGAATAAAAAATATAATGGTTATGACTTTCCAAAAAAGCGTGAATTTAGAGCAAGTTTGGAAAAAGCGAAAACTGAATTAGCGGAATATGGAAATGGTTTCTTAAATGGAAATATGGAATTGTTTTATAAAGCACGAATATTGACAAACGGAGAAAAAAAACCTGAAAGAATAATAAAAAAAGACAAAAACGGAAAAGTTATTGTCGAACTTTTACCGTATAACGTTATTAAGAAAAGTGACTGAAATAAAGCACGTACACACAACATTGTATAAAAATAATGCTTAAATTTATTCCTAAATCTAAAGGTTAGCGCGTATTTGGTCGCTCTGATTTTCCTGCGGAAAATCCTCGGACACAAAACCGCACTATTCTTATACGTAACCGTTGTGCAACATTTGCCAAAAAACGAAAATACTTCTGAATTGAGTAAACTGAATACAAATTTACGAGCTGAATTAAAAAATGAAAATGAACTTGGAAGTCGAGCTAAACTGTTGCGGAATTTAATATTCGTATTCGCACTTGGTATTTCTTTAATGTCTTGTAAAAATGTAAAAACAAAATCTTATTGCGAATTTGACTTCTTTGAAAACTCAAGCGGGATAAAATTCCCTGAAAATGTTGAAATATTGGATTGTGAAGATGACCTTGAAGGACTAATATGGCTTCACCTAAAATTTGACCGAGAATCAGCACTTGAATTCGTTGCAACAAACGAAATGCATCAATATTCGGATGAAATAGAAAACGAACTTCTTAAATTATATGGTTCAGAAGATGACCAGCTTATTGAAAGTGTATCAACCTATATAAATGAAAATGTTGAACCGATTACCAAGAATCAAAATACATATTTGAAAACTGTACAAACGGAACATCAATTTGTTATTTATATTATCAATAAAGACAGTGGATATTTTTGGGGACAAATAGGATATCCAGATTGGAGTGGAGATTAAAAAACGTTGCACAACAACGTGTATAATTAATGGCTAGTTCTCGCCTACTTACGAAAATCCTCGCGGATTTTCTATTTGGTTTTTATTTGCTAAATTAGGTGCTTGAACACGCCACTAATCATACACAAGACCGTTGGCAATAATATGAAAAAACGAACCCGAATAATAATTGGACTTATATTTTTAGTCACGTCTTTGTCTTCAGCCTTTTATTTTTTACCAAAGGAATCTGAACTCTATTTGACAACTGACATTTCGGATTTACAGAAAACTCTTTTGCCAATATCAATTGCTTTATCGATTATAATTTCTTCAATACTCGTTTTCAAAAAATCGGAATATAACGGAGGAAATTGGTCTAGAATCTCACATCTTGGATATATTGGAATAATGAGTTACTTGATTTATAGTTTGTCATCTAGTTTATTGACAACTGTTACTCTAAAAATGAATAGAATATCCAAAACAGAAACGACGGAAAAAAATTTCGTTATGAGTACAATGACATTTCGTGAAAATGGAAAATTAATATCATCTGAACCTTGGGTTATCAAGTCTGATGGTAAATATGAAGTTCGAGGTAGAATTACTGGAAAATCTTACGATGATAATGTTGATGGAATATTTATGGATAAAAGTGACTATGCGAAAGTTGAACAAAAAAAAGAATTCGGAATTACTTTAGTAAATGGGTTATTCGGAATTCCATATGAACCGACTCTAAAAGAATAAATACTATTGCCAACAACGTGTATAATTAATTGCTTGGTCACTGCCGACTTACGAAAATTCCTCTGGAATTTTCTATCTGTGATTTGTTTGTTAACTTAGTTGCTTAACCACGCAACTAACCATACACAAAACCGTTGGCAACAAGCTGAAAATGAAACACGCATTAAACATATTACTTCTGATTTTAACTTTGATTTCCTGTAAAAATCAATCGGAGTCAAAATCTGAATTGAGCATTGAAACTGCTGAATTGTCTAAAGAATTTTCCCAACCCGAAATTCAACAAACCGATTCAATTGCTGAACAGTGGAATTTTATGGTCTTTGAAAAAGGAGGCTGTTTAGGTGGAACACAATATGTCACAGAAAAAAAGAGAAAAATTCCCACTATGGTTTTTAGTGAAAAAGAATGGGAAAAGTTTGCGAAAAATGACAAAACGGAATTGACTGAATTTCTTATAACCAAGCTTTCTGACACAACTAAAACCAAAGTGCATACTTGCCCATTTTTTGGAGCAACAAACGGAGAAATGGCTGTTTATTCACTTCAGCATATTCACAACAAGAATTGGCTTGAATTTTCGGAATTTAAAGAATATAAGGATAGAGAATATGGAAATGCAACAGACCAACCACAAATGTGGCTTCAAAATATTTTAAAAAACGAAAACGAAAGAAATAAAATAGCGGAATTGTATAAAAACGAACTGAAAAACTAACTTAAAATGAATAGCATAAATTTTAAAAAATGGGCATTCCATTTTATGATTTGGATTTTAGTAATAAATATTATTTCCTTTTATCTAACAATCAGCTACACCAGTATATTTAATGAAGGAGACAACACAGCAGAAGTTTTATTTTATTTCGGAATTTTAGGAACAGTTTTACTTTTATTGAGTCTGATTTTTATAATTTTTAGTACCATAAAAAAAGAGAAGAAAAATTATCAATATTGGACTTCAATAGTTGGACTTGTCATTTTTGGAATTTTGCCAATTTTAGCAAGTCTATTTTTAAATTAATTTAGAGAATAATTGAACTGAATAAATAAAAGCCAGTTGCCAACACCGTATATAATTTATTGCTAGTTCTAGCCTACTTACGAAAATCCTCGCGGATTTTCTATTCGGTTTTTATTTGCTAAATTACGTGCTAAACCACGCAACAAACCATATACAAACACGTTGGCAACAATATTGGCCCGTCCTGAATAAAGGCTGGTTCTATTTTCGTTTTTTTTTTTTGAATTTTAATAAAGATAATTCAGAAAAACTATTTTTTCGAAAATTGCAAATTTTAAGGAATTCTAACTCAAAATAGGAATGAATTATAATATCAATAATAAAAGCTAAAAGCCAACAATAGTCATAATTTATTATTGCAGAAATACCATATTTTTTTTTACTATTTTTATTTACACCTATCTTTTAAGCGAATAAGCCACAACATTAAGCGCATTAGGGATTGCAGAGGAAAGCCCACAGCCTGATCCCGATAGCTATCGGGAGAGGCGCGAGGACTTGTAACAAAAAGCCCGACCCCTTGTGGGTAATGCCCAAATAATTAAAGTGCATGTGACTTTTATGTGTTTTTAGTGTCTAATAATCAAGAGATTGAAATATTTTAATCTTTTTTTGTAACAAAATGTAACATTTGTACGTATAACTATTGAACGACCTATTTATTCACAATTAAATTCAGGAAACATTAGATGAGACAACTTAAAATTACGAAGCAGGTTACTAATAGAGAAACTGCATCGTTAGATAAATATCTACAGGAAATTGGTAAGGTTGATTTGATTACAGCTGATGAAGAAGTTGAATTAGCACAACGTATTAAGGCTGGTGATCAGATAGCTTTAGAGAAATTGACGAAGGCTAATTTACGTTTCGTTGTATCTGTTGCTAAACAATACCAAAACCAAGGGCTTACTTTACCGGATTTAATTAATGAGGGTAATTTAGGTTTAATTAAGGCTGCACAACGTTTTGATGAAACGCGTGGTTTTAAATTTATATCGTACGCTGTTTGGTGGATTCGTCAATCGATTCTTCAAGCTTTAGCTGAACAATCGCGTATTGTACGTTTACCATTAAACAAGATTGGTTCTATTAACAAGATTAATAAAACATTTGCCTTTTTAGAGCAAAGTCATGAACGCCCGCCTTCTGCTGAAGAAATAGCTAAGGAGTTGGACATGACCATTAATGATGTTAAGGAGTCTATGAAAAATTCTGGACGCCACGTAAGTATGGATGCACCTTTAGTTGAGGGTGAAGATTCTAACTTATACGATGTATTAAACTCTGGAGAGTCTCCAAATCCTGATAAAGAATTATTACATGAATCTTTACGTACGGAAATTGAACGTGCTTTGGAAACATTAACACCTCGTGAGGCTGATGTTATTCGTTTGTACTTTGGGTTAGGAAACCAACACCCAATGACTTTAGAGGAGATTGGTGAGACTTTCGATTTAACTAGAGAGCGTGTAAGACAAATTAAAGAAAAAGCTATACGTAGATTAAAACATACGTCTAGAAGTAAAATATTAAAAACATATTTAGGTTAGTAATTGTTAAAAATTACGACTAAATTACAGTAACAACAGTTACAAACATAACTGTTCGTTTTTTGATTGATGAAAGAACCCGCGGCTGATTACCGCGGGTTTATTTTTGCGCTATTTTTAAAATTCTTTTCCTTTAGCTAAAGACTTTAGTATCTTTGCCGAAATTAATTTTTATATGTCTTCTAAACTAATTGCCCCATCAATTTTAGCTGCTGATTTTGCTAACCTGCAACGCGATGTAGAAATGGTTAACAATAGCGATGCTGATTGGTTTCATATTGATATTATGGATGGTGTTTTTGTGCCTAATATTTCTTTTGGAATGCCTGTTTTACATGCTATTACTAAACATGCGAAAAAGACTATTGATGTGCATTTAATGATTGTTGATCCTGATAGATATATAAAAACATTTGCTGATCTAGGAAGTGATGTTTTAACTGTACATTATGAGGCTTGCACACATTTACATAGAACCTTACAAGCTATTAAAGCTGAAGGCATGAAAGCTGGTGTTGCTCTTAATCCGCACACAAACATAAGTCTTTTAGAAGACACAATTAATGATATTGATTTAGTTTGCATTATGAGTGTTAACCCTGGTTTTGGAGGTCAGAGTTTTATTGAAAACACTTATAATAAAGTAAAACAACTCAAAGACTTAATTAATCGTAAAGGTGCATCTACAAAAATTGAAATTGATGGCGGTGTTACTAATAAAAATGCAAAACAACTTATTGATGCTGGAGCTGATGTTCTGGTTGCTGGTAGTTATGTTTTTAAAAGTACGGACCAACCAAAAACTATAAAAGACTTAAAAGCTTTAGCTAATTCTTAAAACTGTTTTATAAAATAGTTTAATAAATCTGTAGTTGTAACTATACCAACTAAAATTCCATTTTCTAAAACTGGTAATGCGTGAAACTCTCTGTCGGCTAAAGTTTGAGCAACTTCTTTAATAGTCGTTTCACTAGTAACTGCTACAACATCTTTAGACATAACCTGTTCTATGCTAAACATATTATAAACAACTGATTCAACTGAATTACTTACTTCATCTCGACTTTCAGCAAAACTAATACGCATTAAATCTGTATAACTTAACATTCCAATTATAACCTCACCTGTAACTACAGGTAAGTGCTTTATCTTGTATCTATTAAAAAGGATTTCAGCTCTTTCTAAATCATCTGATCTTGTTAACCCTATAATATTTTTAGTCATTATAGTTGAAACCGGTATACGCTGTCTCATAATTTTTTGATTTAAGTTGTAAAGTAAAATTACTTCAGATTTATAAAATATAATATGATTTATATCTCTTAAAAAGTATTAATAAGTACCTGTATTAAGAATAAAAATTAATTTAAAATTTTTAGTAAATGTTTTATCATGTCAGTCGTTGTAACAATTCCTGTTAACGAATTATTATCAACTACTGGAAGCGCATGGAACTCTTTAGATGCTAAAATTTCGGCCACTTCTTTTATTGAATTAGATGAAGATACAGTGACTATATTTCGTTTCATAACCTGATCAATAGTAAACATATTATAAACCATTACATCTGCAGGATTATCATCATTATTGGTTATGTCTGCAAAACTTAATCTGAGTAGATCAGTATAACTCAGCATACCCATAATTACATTATCACTTACTACGGGAATATGCCTTATTTTATGTTGCTTAAATAATTGCTCTGCAGTTTCTAAGCTATCTGTTTTATTTAAAGTGATAACATTTTCTGTCATTATCATTGAAATAGGTGCTTTTCGTATCATAACATTATATCTTTTAGTTTGGTTTTTTAAAATTACTAAACCAAGAGTAGATAATGTATGACAAAAGTCATTATAGGAGATTTAGTACCCAGAAAAATCACAATTCTTGAAGAAGCTACTTTATAAAAAATATTATATGTTTTGCTAAATAAACTTAAACCTATCTATCGCTTAATCAGAATTTGATTTACATTTTCAGAACCACTGGTAACTTTTAAAATATAAACACCTTGCGCTAATGCTTTTAAATCAAAGCTACCTGATGTTGCCGAAATTGTGTCATTGAATATAAGTTGTCCATTAATGGAGTATAACTGTATCGTACTAGTACCCTTTAAATTTTTTAAATAGAGATTATCTTCAATAGGGTTCGGGTATAGTACAATCTCAAATTCGTCATCAGAAGTATTACTTTTTTCAAAATAAGGTAAGGCAAAATTATAAGCATCAATACCAATTTGTTTACCTATGAGCCTTCCCGGAATGTCATCAGCTGGTGGGTGAATACCTCCCCAAATTCTCGATAAACTCGTTTGATCTGAAGCATCTCTATAGGTTGCCCATTGTAAGGTTACATCTACTGAAGGGCCTTTTTCGAATACCAAAAACTCATCTTTTTTGGCTACAAATTCTCCCATGCCTCCAGGAAAAAATTCATCTCCAGTAATTAAAGTCATTACCTCTGCAGCTGCTCTAGAAAAAGTTGAGTGCCCTGACACAAAACCTGCAAAAGGCGGTGTTACAAAGCTCGGGCGTTGGTAAGGCCACCAGTTTTCTGCCAAGATCCAACCTACACCAGCTACATCGGTTGTGGCATTGTCTATAAAATTATGACCTCTCCATGCCTTTAGTTTTATTTTACCAATATGCTCATTGTTTATTCCACTTAATGGATCTCCATCCTGAACAACTTCTATATAGCCTACTTTTAATTCTATGCCTTCAGGGTTATAGTTTGACAAGTTATTGTCTGTACTTTGACCTAGCTCACACATATATCGTATCGCTGAAATAGGACGTATATAATCATGCCATCCTTTTATACCCCATGCGGCTATCGCGGAATCATGTAAGGCTCCTGCTAATATAAAATAGGCTTTTACATCCCATTCTAAGGGACTTAATTCTTCTCCTTGTCCGTTAAACTTTCGTTCAAAGAGTTCATGATCTGTTACATAATTGAGTATAGTAAACCAATGTCCTGGTGGTGTTTCTGAATCTGGACCATCTGCCCAGAACTCTGCCAATACTCTTGCATAATCTGCTCTTGGCACCATTTGGGTTTCATAGGCTTTTCCTGTTACTGGATTTATAGCATGACCTAAACTGATATCACCTCCTTCTAACTCATTATAAAAATCATGGTAATTGGCATATGAATTAGGAAACAGGTTAATATCTATATTTCCAATGGACTTTGGTGATATATCCCACATCACCCCATCTGTAGGGTCTAGATGAGAGCTCCATAAAGATACCAATTCAAAGTTCCATTTGTACTGTTCTCTAGAAGATGCACTAGCTCCACTTAAGTGTGGTGGTGCCTCTGGATTGTGGTATACGGTATAATCATTTCCATTTTCATTAAAAGTTTCCTTATCTGAATCTGATAAGGCAAAAGGATGTACTGCTCCCCATTCAGGGCTCAAAAATTCTGGCGTAGAGCCTTCTATTAAATTACCACTCTGATCAATAAAAGTATTAAAGGTTAATGGTTGCCATTTACTAGATGCTAAGATACCTGTTAGGGCGTCAGGTCCATTTAAATCCAATGCTGGATTTACTGGTTGATAAAAGGCATTATCGTACCCTGTTATTTCTCTAGAGTTATCGGTAAACCCATAATTAATAATAGTTTGTGCAACATAATTTCCTAAAGCAGCGGCATCTCCTGATTGATAATCCATAGAAATATTACTAATATCATAGCCTAATTGTTTCATGATTAGATTAAAGCGTTCTAAAGATGTATCTGCACTTGGAGAATCTTCAAATCGATGTACAAGTAAACGATAAGCGGCATAACTCATAGCTTTTTCTTTAGATGCAGCTATTGATTCAGTTGGTTCAAATTCAACCAAATCACTCGTAAATCCATGTACTTCATTGCCTATTAAATAAGGCTTAGTACCTTCAAAAATGGCCCAAACATCATACAGGGCTACTGAGGTATGAAATAAGTTTCTGGCATGTAATGTAGGTCTTGCATAATCTCCACGAATAGCCTCTAACAATGCTTCGTTCCATATCCTAGCAATAGAAGTATCTTCTGATAAATTATTGATATGAAGATTTACAATTAGTTCTGCTTCACTATTAGAACAAGAGTTGCCACTTTCTAAGGCAATGACTCTTCCATGTTCTACAAAGTCCCATGTTATTTGTATACTGTTTGTGCCTTGACCATTGATAATTTTACCTCCTTCTGCTGTCCAAGATACTTGTGAATCAGCAGGGGAATTGTAAGTGTATGTTTCTGTTTTGTAAAACCCTGACGCTGTATTTCCTGAAATGTCATTAGGTGCTAAGTATTGGCAACTACCATCATCAACAGTTGCAGCTGGATTATAATTACAAGAATTAGGGTCTGTACAACCATAAATTGCTGTTGAAAGATTATTCCCCTCCTTGACCCAGTAACGTTGATTAGGAGTGACATCCTCGAAATTTTGACTATAATCATCAGACCAAATAATCTCAATATTATCAATCACCTCATTATCGGCTAAACCAAAATGTACAACCAATGAATGTTGACTACAGTGACTCCCTTGACCATGGACTTCTTGAATTAGTTGCTCCCCATTTACTGTAAGCTTCACCTTTGCTCCAATTGCATCCTTGTTAATTGATTCGCCTTCAAGTTTAAATTGCACCCAGTTTTTACCCTGAACGCTACCAGGGTTTAATTGGTTTTGGTATAATGTTGTTCGTGCATTCGTACCAGCCGAATGGGTTTGCACAACAACTACAATATCTAAATCACCATCTTTATCATAATCACAATACGCCATCCCTCTTCCTCTATTGGAATCATTAATTCCAGATTCGAAGGATATATCGGTGAATGTTATACCATTATTATTAATATAAAGTTTATTCGGGTCGTCCTCTCCCGTTGAAATTGAATTTGCTGATGGTATTTTTCCATTAGCAACAAATAAATCTGGCCATGTATCATTATTTACATCTAAAAAAGCCGTTCCCCAACCTGTAGCAAGAAACTCACTTCCATCACCGTCTTGTGCATAGGTGTTTTCAACATTTGCTAATGTACTATCATCTGTAAATGTTTGGTCCCCATTATTTCTTAGAAGCACATTCCTTCCTAGATTTGTAAGATAGTAATCAAAATCATTATCCTTATCGATATCAGCATATGCAATGCCCATAGCGAATATTTCAATGTCGGTTCTTGTCAATTGAGATACATTACTATATAAACTTTGTGGGTAATTGTTAGCATATAATGCATTGGGTTCAATATAAGCTCCAAAATCATTTGCCAGATATATATCTTGATCTTGATCTAGATCAAAATCGGTTGGCATTACAGCCAAAGCACATCCTGTGTTGTCTAATCCTAATATTTGTGCTTTTTCACTAAATGTTCCATCACCATTATTCTCGTAAAAATAATTTTCAAAACAAGTATGACTAAACATTACATTTCCTTGATCATCCTCCGAAAAATCCTGATTCTCTATATAATTAACCACATAAATATCCAAAAAACCATCTTTATTATAGTCTAACACTGATGCTCCCATAGAAAAACTAACCTCAGTAATACCTGCAACTAAACCTGACTCTGTAAAAGTACCGTTCCCACTGTTTAAAAAAAGTAGATTTCTTTTTAAATTACTTCCATCATTACGCCCTCCCCAGGTAGTTATAAATAAATCTCTATAACCATCATTATTTACATCTGCACTTACAACACCTGTTGTATAAAAATTATCTGTTATATCAAATCCTGCATTTGGAACAATTTCAAAAGTTCCGTTAGCCATATTTCTATACAATACATCTCTTGATTTACCACCTACAATATATAAGTCTTCCCAACCATCGTTGTCATAATCAAAAAACACACAACCACCACCCAAAGTTCCAATTTGATCATAGATATGATCTATTCCTGAAATAGCACTTACTTCTGCAAATGTTTGTGCATTTAGACCTAAGGAAGCAATTAATAATAAGCCTAATAGTTGTATCGTTTTCATAATGGCTAGTTGCCTTAAAGCATTTATAGTAGAACTAGTAATTGATGAGAATGTTCTTTTCCTTCCTCAATGCTTTTATAATATCATAAAACATTCATTTTTCATCATTACCTTCTATTTTATTTAAAAGTAATTTTTTATTTCTGTTTTAAAGATTCCCAAAAATAACATTTTCGCTCATACTTTTGATCACTAGTGTGTGTTAAATTATTATTGTGTCATTTCGAAAAGGGCTAATTATAGGGCTAGTAAATATGGGATATAATGGTTAATCCCAAAAAACAAAAAACCTGAAAATATCGAGGTTTAACGTCTTTTATTGGACTATTGTAGACTTTATTAGTCAAAAGTAGTGACCCCGACAGGATTCAAACCTGTAACCCTCAGAGCCGAAATCTGATGCGCTATTCAGTTGCGCCACGGGGCCGTTTTCTGCGTAAAGCAGATATATTATTTTATGATAATTTTGCTTTTACAATATTAGAAATAGTTTTTCCATCGGCTTGTCCAGCAAGTTCTTTACTTACCATACCCATAACTTTTCCCATATCTTTCATACCTTCTGCTCCTGTTTGCTCTATTACGGCTACAACAACTTTTTCAATCTCTTCTTCACTTAATGCTTCTGGTAAAAACTGACTAATTACTTCTGCTTCATCAATTTCTGGTAAGGCTAAATCCTTTCTATCTTGTTCCAAAAAAATAGCAGCACTATCTTTACGTTGCTTAACTAATTTTTGAAGTATTTTAAGCTCTTGTTCTTCTGTTAAATCTTCTTTTGCGCCACTTTCAGTTTGAGCCAATAGAATGGCTGACTTTACTGCTCGTAATGCCGTTAAAGCCGTTTGATCTTTTGACTTCATAGCTGCTTTTAAAGCCGTCATAATATCTTGTTGTAAACTCATAATATATTGTTTTGAAGGAAGTGCGAAGATAAAAAATAGATTCCTGTCTTCGGAGGAATAACAATAAAAAAACCCGAAAAGTTGAGGGAACTCTTCGGGTTAATAAATAACACACTAAGTTAAATTTAAAAGAATTAGTCTACATTGTCGTGTAAAAATGAGTTATTGCTTCTTAATTGAATATCATCATTATCATCTAAACCAATACTGGTTCTTGATAAATCATTTTCTGATGAATGTTTAGCTTCATCTAAATCTACGCCCTGGCGCTTGTACGCTGGTACTTTTTCAATGTCATCAATTTTTGCGTTATTGAATTTATAATTGAAATCTTTCATTTTACGTCTGCGCTCTTCTGCTCTTTCTTTCAATAACTCAGAAATAGGGCTATTCATTGGGTCTATTTCTTCTGTTTCTTCTTCATTTATTGATGGCTCTACAACTACCTTTTTTTCAAAAACCACTTCTTCATCAACTTCTTCTAAAATTTCGTTTGAAACAGGTTGTGCCTTGTTTATTGAAGACTCTACCTCAACATAATCATCTAAAGCATAACGAATATCACCTTCTTCATTAGTTTCATTAACTGTAATTAACTCAACATAATCATTTACAGCAATATCTTTTACATCTTCTAATAAATCATGAGAAATGATATCTTCTTTCTCTTCTACAACTTCTTCACTTGGTGTTGATAATGGTAAATCAAAAGTTAATGTAATTTGTTGCTCTTCTTCAATATTATCTGAAATCACTTCTATATCCTGAACATCTTCAATATCAGCAGCCATTCTAGTTACTGGCTTGATAATGAAATCTTCGTCTTCTTCATTATTAGTTACTTCTTCAATTTTTGCGTCAACTTGATTATAAACCACATTAATATTCTTGATAATTTCTGAAGTTGGGATTAACTTGAAATCATCATCAACTTCATCTACTTGCTGAACTTCATCTTTTTTAACGAAAGTTACTTCCTCATCTTCAATCTCTAAAGTATGGCGAACAACTGGTGTTTCTTTCTTTTCTTCTAAAATAATTGTAGGTTCGATAACTACTGGTTCTTTTTCGTGAGCATCTAAATCTTGTTCTTCACTTAAAGAATGAACCACTTTTTTTGTTTCTGTATTAGAAATTTCATCTTGCTGTTCAACATTAAAGCCAGTTGCAATAATTGTAACTGCAATTGATTCTTCTAAAGCTTCATCTTCTCCAACACCCATGATGATATTTGCTCCATGACCTGCTTCATTTTGAATATGATCATTAATTTCTCCTATTTCATCAATCGTTATTTCTTGAGCACCAGAAACAATTAATAATAATACGTTTTTAGCGCCTGTAATTTTATTATCATTTAATAACGGAGAATCAAGTGCTTTACGAATAGCGTCTTGTGCACGATTTTGACCTGATGCCAATGCAGACCCCATAATAGCAGTACCACTATTACTTAATACGGTTTTTGCATCACGTAAATCAATATTTTGTGTGTAGTGATGTGTAATAACTTCTGCTATACCACGAGCAGCGGTAGATAACACCTCATCAGCTTTAGAAAATCCTGCCTTAAAACCAAGATTTCCGTATACTTCACGAAGTTTATTGTTATTAATTACAATTAATGAGTCAACTACATTTCTTAATTTTTCAATTCCTTTTTGAGATTGCTCAATACGCATTCTCCCTTCAAACTGAAAAGGCATAGTTACAATACCAACCGTTAAAATGTCTAAATCTTTAGCCATTTTAGCGATTATAGGAGCAGCACCTGTTCCTGTTCCACCACCCATTCCGGCAGTAATAAATACCATTTTAGTGTTGGTATCTAGCATTTGAGATATATCATCAAAACTTTCAACAGCAGATTGTTCTCCGATATCTGGATTTGCTCCTGCTCCTAACCCTTCAGTTAAGTTTAATCCTAATTGTATTTTATTTGGAACACCACTATTTTGAAGCGCCTGTGCATCTGTATTACAAATGTAAAAATCTACACCTTTAATCCCTTGTTGAAACATGTGATTAATGGCATTACTACCACCGCCACCCACACCGATGACTTTAATCACATTTGATTGATTTTTAGGTAAATCAAATGAAATACTTGTTTCGAATTCTTTTTTGCTGCTCATAAAATTCTATTTTATTGGGGTTTTGTACTTAATATTTTTAATTCAATGGATTTAATCATTCTGCGTTATCTAAAAAATCTTTAACGCGCTCTGTCAACTTATCAAGGAATGAGCGTCTTTCTTTGATAGGTTTTTCTCTAATTTCTTCTTCTACATGTGTTTCATCATCAACAACTTGCTCATCTTGTTGTTCAATTTTCTTTCTTTCTTGACGTTTTAATCCGTCTAATACCAAACCAACAGCTGTTGCAAATAAGGGACTAGTAATATCATCATCACTATCACCAGCTAAATGTTCGTTTGGATATCCTATTCTAGTATCCATACCAGTTATATACTCTACTAATTGCTTTAAATGTTTCAATTGGCTTCCTCCACCAGTTAAAACAATACCTGCAATTAATTTTTTCTTTTGCTCTTCGTGTCCGTAATTTTTAATTTCAACATATACTTGCTCAACAATTTCAACAACACGTGCATGAATAATTTTAGACAGGTTTTTTAAAGTGATTTCTTTGGGCTCTCTTCCTCTTAATCCAGGAATAGAAACAATTTCGTTATCTTTATTTTCCCCTGGCCATGCAGAACCAAATTTGATTTTTAATAACTCTGCTTGTTTTTCAATTATTGAACATCCTTCTTTAATATCCTCAGTAATTACATTTCCTCCGAAAGGAATAACTGCTGTATGACGGATAATACCATCTCTAAAAATGGCTAGATCAGTTGTTCCACCTCCAATATCAATTAAAGCTACACCTGCCTCTTTCTCTTCTTGACTTAAAACCGCATTTGCAGATGCTAAAGGCTCTAATGTGATACCTTCTAAATTCAATCCTGAGCTTTGAACACATCTACCAATATTCCTAATAGACGATACTTGCCCAACAACCACATGGAAATTCGCTTCTAAACGACCTCCGTACATCCCTATTGGTTCTTTTATTTCAGCTTGCCCATCTACTTTATATTCTTGAGGCAAAACATGAATAATTTCTTCCCCAGGAAGCATCACTAGTTTATGAACTTGGTTTATTAACCTATCAATATCATCTTCATCAATAACTGTCTCAGAATTTGATCTTGTTATATAATCACTGTGTTGCAAACTACGAATGTGCTGACCTGCAATACCAACGGTAACCTCATCAATCTTCATATCTGCAGCAACTTCTGCCTCTTGAACAGCTTGTTGAATAGATTGAATAGTTTGTGTAATGTTATTTACTACACCACGATGTACACCTAGGCTTTTAGATTTACCAATGCCTAAAATCTCAACCTTGCCGTATTCATTTTTACGACCAATCATTGCCACAATCTTTGTGGTTCCTATGTCTAATCCTACTGATAAATTATGCTCCATAGCCTAAATTTTGGTACATATTACTTGGTTCTCAAACTGTAAATTCACTTTACTGTAATTATTCAGCGTTTTATCTTTTTGATTTTTTTTATAAAATGCTTTTAGATTATTAATCTTCTTATTCAAAAAATTCTCATCTCCTAATTGCACTATAAAATCACATTTTCTAAGTCTTAAAAACAGCTGTTTATTAATATCTTGATGAATTTCAAAAACATGTTTCTTTAAAAATTCATCTTCTTTAATCTTACGCGCTATTTTATAGACGTTTTTTAAATTATTTTTTTCAACATAACCAGTAATTAAAGGTACTCTAGCGGAATAATTTTTAGACAATGGCATATATGAACCTTCGTCGTCAATGTAATAAGACGCATTTGTACTAACTCTCGCAATAGGTGTTTTCTGTTCTATTTCTGCGTTAAGTGTACCGTTTACAGCAACATACACTTCTGCAGTTTTTATCATTGGATTAGATTTTAGGGCATTTTCTAATTCATTCAAAACTAAAGTTTCTTTAGGCACGTTTTTAACACCTCCAAAATTTTGTATTAACAATTTACTAACAGTCTCATTAGTTATAAAAAAATTATTCTCACCAATGAATTTTACGTTGGGTTTTGAGACTTCTCTATTAGCATTTCTAGATGATGCAAAAGCGAATAAAAAGACCACTACGCCTAACAAAACAATCATTTTTATGTAACTCCAATTAACTCGCAATACTAAATTCTTTTTTAATATGTTTTACTTCCTCTCCTATATCTCCAGCACCGATAGTTAAAATAACTTGAGCGTTACTTTCGTGTATTTTAGATAGCAATTCTGTTTTACTAACTAACTGCTTGTTTTTGTTGTTTATTTTATTAAGCAACCATGATGAAGTAACACCTTCTATTGGTAATTCTCTAGCTGGATAAATATCTAATAACATCAACTCATCAAATTGCGATAAACTTTTTGCAAAATCGTCTACAAAATCTTGGGTTCTACTATACAAATGAGGCTGAAAAATAGCCAGGACTTTCTTATTTGGATACATTTCTCTAACCGCCTGATGCACTGCATTTATCTCTTCAGGATGGTGTGCATAATCATCAATAAAAACAAACGAGTTTGTTTTTATATGATATGTAAATCGTCTTTTAACCCCTTTATAAGATGCTAAAGCTTTGGCGAGCTGCTGGTGTGGGCAACCATATTCCACAGCCATCGCCAAGGCTATTAATGCATTCGACAAATTATGTCTACCAGGTAGGTTAAATTGTAAATTTTCAAGTACTATTTTTGGTGTTTTTACATCAAAAACATATGTCCCGTTTTCTATTTTTATATTATGAATTGAATAATCTGAATCGTCTTCAATACCATAAGTGATTCCTTTTAATGGTAGTCCGTTTCTAACAAACAACTTGCCATTAGGTTTTATTTTTCTTGAAAAATCTTCGAATGTTTTCTTTAATTCTGAAGCAGTTCCATAAATATCTAAATGATCTGCATCCATTGAAGTTATACAAGCTAAATCTGGTGATAATGTTAAAAACGAGCGATCAAATTCATCCGCTTCAACTACCGAAACTTCAGTGCCATTCATAATTAAATTTGAATTATAATTTTCACTTATTCCACCTAAAAATGCAGTTACAGACACATCACATTCATTCATTAAATGCCCAAGAATACTTGTTGTTGTTGTCTTCCCATGTGTTCCTGCAACAGCCAAACAAAACGTATTTTCAGTAATCAATCCTAAAACCTGAGAACGCTTTAAAACCTTAAAACCATTATTCTTAAAATAATTCAACTCTTTATGATTCTTTGGAACTGCAGGTGTATAAACAACTAATGTGTTTTCAGGGTTTTGATATTCAGTTTTAATATTATCTATTGAGTCTTCAAAATGAATTTCAACACCTAAATCCACTAAACTATTTGTGATTGCAGTTTGTGTTTTATCATAACCTACAACTTGCTTATTATTCGCATGAAAGTAACGCGCCAAAGCACTCATGCCAATACCACCAATACCAATGAAATAAATATTATGTACGTTGTTTAAATTCATTTGTTGTTTTTCAGAAGTTTTTCAACCTCATCTACTATATCTTTTGTAGCATTTACCAATGCTAATTTCTTTATATTTTCGCTTAATTGATTTTGTTTCTCAGTTGAAGCTACAAGCTGTGAAAACTTATTTTCAAAATCGGCTTCCAAATCTTCTTCTTTTATCATCAAAGCAGCATCTTCATTTACAATAGACAGGGCGTTTTTAGTTTGGTGATCTTCCGCTACGTTTGGAGACGGAATAAAAATAACTGGCTTCCCAACTATACACAATTCTGATACTGAACTTGCTCCTGCTCTAGAAATCACAATATCTGCCGCTGCATAGGCAAACTCCATATTGTTTAAAAACTCGAATACCTGAACATCTTTTGTGTTATTATAAATTTTATACTGTTGATAGTATAGTTTACCACATTGCCAAATGATTTGAATATTCTGTGTATCGAAAAAATCTAATTCTTTTTCAATTAACTCATTAACTCTTCTAGCCCCTAAACTTCCTCCAATAACCAATAACGTATACTTACCATGTTTTAATTCAAAAAAGTTTTTTGCTTCAACAGTTTTATCTTCAATATTTAATAAGCCTTGACGTACTGGATTACCCGTTTTAATAATTTTTTCTTTTGGAAAAAATCGTTCTAAACCATCATAAGCCACACATATTTTTTGAGCTTTTTTTGATAATAGTTTATTTGTAATTCCTGGATAAGAATTCTGCTCTTGAATTAACGAAGAAATATTATTCGAATTAGCCATTTGCAATAATGGTCCGCTTGCAAAACCACCAGTTCCTATAGCTACATCAGGTTTAAACGTTTTTATAATTTTACGAGCTTTCCATAGACTACTAATTAGTTTAAAAGGAAAGCTTAAGTTTTTTAAAGTTAACTTTCGTTGTACACCAGAAATCCATAAGCCTTTTATATCATATCCAGCTTGTGGCACTTTCTCCATTTCCATTCTATCTTTTGCACCAACAAATAAAAATTCAGCATCTGGAAAACGAGATTTTAACTCGTTTGCAATAGCAATAGCAGGATATATATGCCCTCCTGTGCCGCCTCCAGATAATATGATTTTATAATTACGCATTTAAATTGCTTCTGATAAAATTTCTAATGGGTTTTCTTCGCTTATTTCTTTTTCTTTAATTTCTTCTCGTTTTGCACTTACGCTTAATATAATTCCAATAGCTAGACAGGTCATCCAAATTGATGTGCCCCCACTACTTATTAATGGCAACGTTTGCCCTGTAACTGGAAATAACTCCACGGCTACTGCCATATTTATTAAAGCTTGAAAAACTATTGGAAGTCCAACACCTAAAACCAACAACTTTCCAAAAATAGTATCGGATTTTTGCGCTACTATAACTATTCGAAATAAAAACCACAAATATAAAGTCATGATTACAAAACCACCAATCAATCCATATTCTTCAATGATAATTGCAAAAATGAAATCTGATGAAGATTGAGGTAAAAAATTCTTTTGCATGCTTTTACCAGGACCAACACCTTGTATACCTCCTGTAGCAATTGCAATTTTAGCTTTGTCTATTTGATAACCTGCATCAGAATCTCCTGGGTTTGTGAAACTATCAATTCTACCCATCCACGTATCCACTCTATTTGGCATCGCATCAGGAAATGCTTTGGCTGTTAGAATAAACAAGGTTAAAACCAATATTCCAGAACCAATAATAACTGCTAAATAACGCAACGGATAACCTCCTAAAAACACCAACATAACCACCATTAAAAAGATAATAGCAGCAGTTGAAAAATTGGCTGGCAAAATAAGAATAAGCACTAAAAATACTGGCATCCAAAGTGGCAAAATAGAACCTTTAAACGTTATAATTTCATCTTTAATTTTAGACATATATCTAGCCACATAAACCATAAGAACAACAGCTGCTAAGGCTGATGTTTGAAAAGACATACCAACAAAAGGAATTTGAATCCACCTACTTGCATTAGCGCCATCAATAGTTTTTCCTTGAAAAATAGTTAGACATAACAACACCAAAACAACAGGAATCATTACTAAAGACAACCCTTTAAAATATCTATATGGAATTTTATGTACACCATAAATAATAGCAAAACCTAAAACTAAATGCACAAAATGCTTCACAAAAAAAGTAAACGTACTACTACCAGCACCTTTATAAGCCAAATTACTTGCAGCACTATAAACAGGCAAAAAAGACAGAATAGCCAATAACGCAGCTATTGCCCAGATCAACCTATCTCCTTTTATGTTTTTGAAAAGCTTTTGCACTTCCTAAAATTTTACAGATTTCTTACAGCATCTTTAAATTGACGTCCTCTATCCTCGTAGTTTTCAAATAAATCGAAACTGGCACATGCAGGAGATAACAATACGTTATCACCAGACTCAGCAACTTTATATGCTATTTTCACAGCTTCACTCATAAACTGAGTTTCTATAATAACATCAACCATGTTTCCAAAGTTATTCATCAACTTTTCATTATCAACCCCAAGACAAATGATTGCTTTCACCTTTTCATTTATAAACGGAAATAACTCTTCATAATTATTTCCCTTATCAACACCTCCAACAATCCAAACGGTTGGCGCATCCATACTTTCTAAAGCATAATATGTGGCATTAACATTAGTGGCTTTTGAGTCGTTTATATATTGTACTTTATTAATTTTAAGTACTTGCTCTAAACGATGCTCAACCCCTTGAAAGTTCTCTAAACTTTCTCTAATGGTTTGTTTTCTAATTTTAAGTAAATGCGCCACAGTAGAGGCAGCCATGGCATTTTTAATGTTGTGCTTTCCTTCTAAAGTTAAGTTTGCTGTTGGCATAATAATTTCGTTGTTATTTATTGTTAGTCTAATATTATCGTTGTCTAAATACGCACCGCTTTCAATAGTTTTTTCTAATGAAAATGGCAATAATGTGGATTGAACTGGATTGTTTTTTAAATGATTCATTATTACTTCATCATCTGCATCATAAATCAAATAATCATCTTTAGTTTGATTCATAGCAATTCTGAATTTAGAGTTGATATAATTTTCAAATTGATAATCATATCTATCTAAATGATCTGGTGTAATGTTTAATAAAACAGCAATGTTTGGTTTAAAATCAACAATATCATCTAATTGAAAACTGCTTATTTCAAGAACATAGTTTTCAAAACCATCTTCCAAAATTTGTTTTGCAAAACTGTCGCCTATATTACCCGCTAAACCAACATTTAATTCTTGTTTTAAAATATGATGCGTTAATGTTGCTGTTGTTGTTTTTCCATTACTTCCCGTAATTCCAACAATAGTTGCATCTGTAAATTTTGAAGCAAACTCTATTTCAGAAACTACAGATATTCCCTTTTCATGAATTTGTTTTACCAGAGCAACTTTATCAGGAATCCCAGGGCTTTTTATGACGATATCCGCATTTAGAATTTTAGATTCTGTATGCGTCTCATCTTCCCATTCAATCTCATTATGTATAAGAACTTGTTTGTACTTTTCTTTTATTTTTCCTTTATCTGAGACAAAAACATCATATCCTTTTGCCTTTCCTAAAAGCGCTGTTCCAACACCACTTTCTCCTCCACCAAGAATAACCAGCCTTTTCATCTATCTAATTTTCAACGTTACAATTGAAAGGATAGCGAGTAAAATGCCTACAATCCAAAACCGCGTGACTATTTTACTTTCGTGGTATCCAGATTTTTGATAATGATGATGCAATGGCGACATTTTAAATATGCGACGCCCTGCACCGTATTTTTTCTTGGTATACTTAAACCAACTTACCTGCATAACCACCGATAAGTTTTCCGCTAAAAAGATTCCACACAACACTGGGATTAACCATTCTTTACGAACTGCAATAGCTATTACTGCTATAATGCCACCAATAGTTAAGCTTCCTGTATCTCCCATAAAAACCTGAGCTGGATAGGTGTTGTACCATAAAAACCCAATAAGTGCTCCTACAAAAGCCGCTATGTAAATTGTAATTTCTTCTACTCTTGGGATATACATAATGTTCAAGTATTCAGAAAAAATGATATTACCCGAAACCCAAGCGAAGATGCCTAAGGTGAGTACAATAATTGCAGAGGTACCCGCTGCCAAACCATCTATACCATCTGTTAAATTTGCACCATTAGAAACAGCAGTAATAATAAAGATGGAAGCCAAAATAAAAATAATCCAAGCATACTTCTCTAGTTCAGGACTTATCCAAGTAATAACTTTAGCATAATCAAACTCATTACCTTTTACAAAAGGAATTGTTGTTTTAGTTGACTTAACTTCTTCATCAAATAGTTTTGATGCCTCTATATCAGGATTTTCAGCCAATAAAATGCGCTGTTGTTCAATTGGCAACTTTTCTTTCATAGTAACATCTTGATGAAAAAACAGAGTTGCACCTACTATAACACCTAAACCTACTTGTCCTAAAACTTTAAACCTTCCCTTTAAGCCTTCTTTATCATTTTTGAATTTTTTGATATAATCATCAATAAATCCAATTGTTCCCATCCAAACTGTTGTTACTATTAAAAGTATGATGTATATATTTTCAAGCTTTGCTAACAACAACACAGGTATTAAGGTTGCCAAAATGATTATGATACCACCCATAGTTGGTGTACCTGCCTTTTCTTTTTGTCCATCTAAACCTAGATCCCTAATTGTCTCACCTACTTGCTGTTTTAATAAAAAGCGAATGATTCGTTTACCGTAAATAGTAGAAATTAATAATGACAGAATCATAGCCAAAGCAGCTCTAAAGGTTAAAAAACCAAAAAGTGTTGCTCCAGGTAACTGAAATTGCTTTTCTAAATATTCAAATAGGTAGTATAACATTTAATTTTATTGTTGAGATTCTTCGACTACGCTCAGAATGACATTTATTTCTGTAATTGTTTTAAAAATTCCTTTACTATTTTGAGATCATCAAAATCAAATCGCTCACCATTTATTTCTTGATAGGTTTCATGCCCCTTACCAGCTATCAAAATGATATCATTAGGCTGCGCCATTTGGCACGCTGTTTTAATAGCCTGCTTCCTATCTTCTATGGTTACTATTTTTTTAAAGTTTTGAGGCTCTACACCAGCCTCTATTTCACTTAAAATATCTTGTGGTTTTTCACTTCTCGGATTATCATTTGTAAAAATCACTTTGGTACTTAAAGCTGAAGCAATATGTCCCATCTTTGGACGCTTTGTTTTATCTCTATCTCCTCCACAACCCACAACTGTAATAAGTTCCTCATTCTTTGTTCTGATACTATTTACTGTTTCCAAAACATTTTTTAAAGCATCAGGTGTATGAGCATAATCAACAATAGCTGTGATTTTTTCATCTGAAATAACATATTGAAAACGACCACTCACATTCTCTAAATCGCTTATCAATCGAAGAATTTCAACTTTTTCAAGACCTAATAATTCCGCAGTAGCATAAATAGCCAACACATTGTAAGCATTGAAATTTCCAATAAGTCTTGTCCAGACTTCACTATCATTAACCTTCAACAATAAGCCACCGAATTGATTCTCTAAAATTTGAGTTTTATAATCAGCATATTGTTTTAAAGCGTAAGTGTATTTTTTAGCATTCGTATTTTGCAACATTACCAAACCATTTTTATCATCAACATTTGATAATGCAAAAGACTGTCTTGGTAACTCATCAAAGAATTTCTTCTTGACATCTCTATATTCTGCGAATGTTTTATGATAATCTAAATGATCATGAGAAAGGTTTGTAAAAATTCCGCCCTCAAAATGCAAGCCTTCAGTTCTATATTGATGTATACCATGAGAACTTACTTCCATGAAGCAAAACTCAACACCTTCAGCATTCATTTCTCTTAAATATTTATTAATTGTAAGTGAATCTGGAGTTGTATGTGTTGCGTTATATTCAGTCTCATCTACCATAATTTTCACAGTAGATAATAGTCCAACTTTATAACCTGCCTTTTTAAATAACTGATACAATAAACTCGTTACAGTAGTTTTTCCATTAGTACCAGTAACTCCAACAAGTCTTAAGTTTTCTGATGGATTTTCATAAAAATTTGAAGCAATAATAGCCAAGGCTTTATTTGAGTTATCAACCTCAACGTAGGCAACGCCATCTATCAAATTTTTTGGGAGACTTTCGCAAACTATACTCGTTGCTCCATTATTTATAGCTGTTTCTATATAATCATGACCATCTGAAATCAAACCACGAATAGCAACAAATAAATGATCTTTTTTTACTTTTCTAGAATCAAAATTAACCGCATACACATTTGTGCTTGTACTACCAACTACAGCATTTAAAGTAACCTTATATAATATGTCTTTTAATACAATCATGAGGCTTTTAAAACTACGGTTTGATTGTTTTTAAGTTTAGTATTCTTGTTTACTGATTGAGATTTCACAATACCATTTCCATCTAATTTTACTTTAACATCTACTTGCATATTCTCTAAAAAAGCTAAAGCATCCATAGCTGGCATTCCAACTAGATTTGGCATTATTGTTTTAAACTTCTGAGACATTTTATAGTAATGTTGATATTCATCTTCTACAGCACCCATTTTCACTTCTAAAGTTTCAACTTCGTCAACAATAGGTGTATCAGTAAAAATCTTTTGTGCCACCCTTTTAAATACGGGTCCAGAAACATCAGCTCCATAATATCCTACACTTTTATCAGGCTCATGAATAACCACAATACATGAATATTTTGGATTCTCTACTGGGAAGTATCCAGCAAACGACGAGATATAATTCAACTTTTCTTTGTCACGATAATCTTTTTGACAAGTCCCCGTTTTACCTGCCATAGAAAAGTTTTTAGAATATAATCGATGGCCTGTACCATGTTCCTTTTCAACTACATTTTTAAGTAATGCTTGTAATTTTGAAATGGTTTCTTTTGAGCAGATTTGATTGTTTATCACTTCCTTTTCAAAAGGTTCTATGACTTTATCAAACTCTTTTACTTCTTTTAAAAACCTAGGCTTCACCATAACACCATCGTTAGCAACAGCATTATAAAAAGTGAGTGTTTGTAGAGGTGTAAATGACACACCATAACCATAAGCCATCCATTGCAATGCAATACCACTCCAACGTCCGTTTTTAACTCTTGGATCCGGAATAATAGGTTTAGGTTCTCCAATAATTGGTAAATCCAAATCATTATTCAAATTCATATCATACAACCTATCCACAAACTTTTCTGGTTGTTTTCTATAAGCCTGATCTATAACTTTTACAATTCCGGTATTAGATGAGACTTCAAAAGCTTTAGAAACAGAAATCTTACCATAACCACCGTGCTTTGAATCACGTACTTTTTTTCCGTAGAAGCTTATAATCCCTCTCTCAGTATCTACTACATCACTTGTATCTGTCACTTTATCTTCAAAAGCTGCTGCAAGTGCCATTAATTTAAATGTAGAACCAGATTCATGACTTTCACCAACAGCATAATTTAATCGTTCGTAATAGTGACCATTTTTATTCCTTCCCAAATTAGAAATAGCACGAATTTCGCCAGTTTTAGTTTCCATAACTACAACACAACCGTGATCTGCTTTATATTTTTCTAATTGTGCTAACAGAGCATGATGTGCTATATCTTGAATATTTACATCAATCGTAGTATATACATCATATCCATCTTGTGGCTCAATTTCATTAGCATCACTCAAAGGTTTCCATTGCCCTTTTCCAATTTGCTGCTTCATACGCTGTCCATCAACACCACGTAAATATTTCACTCCAAAAGCGCCATCAATTCCTGGTCGCGTTACATTTCCTTTATCATCAATACGCTCATAACCAATAGTTCTTTGCGCAATACCCCCCATTGGATGCTCACGTTTTGTAGTTTGCTCAACAACCAAACCGCCTTTAAAAGCACCTAGATTTAATAAAGGAAAATTTCTTAATCGGATGTAATCTGAATAGCCAATGTTTCTAGCCAATAAGAAATATCTATTTCTATTAGCACGAGCACGTCTGATATCTTTTTCTAATTTATTTGAAGATTTGCCAGAATATTTTGAAAGTGAATCACAAAGTGGCTTTACATACTTTTCAAATGTTTTGGCTTTAGAGGTTAAAGCATCTAAACGAATATCGTATTTAGGGATTGATGTTGCTAACAAATTTCCGTTTACTGAATATACATTACCTCTATTAGCAGGAATCGTATCATTCTTAACAACTCGTTCTGTAGCTTTTGCTCGATAAACATCACCTTGAAGAAACTGAATACTTAACAGCTTAAAAACCACGGCAAGTCCGAAGATGAACATACATCCAGCTATAAAATACAAACGGTTTAATATGTTTTTTTCGTTTACGGCCAAGGCTACTTTATCAATTTTGTGATTTTACTTTTATTTTTTTTGGCGGAATTACTGAGGGCGCCAATCCCTTATCTTTCATTACGGTTATAACATGCGATTCCATTTTAAGCCTCATAAGCTTAGAACGTCCATCAACAAAAGCAGATCGCATCTCTTTAACTTCATTCTTTAATCGTGCTATTTCATAAACTTTTTTATCAGCACTATGCGAACTTGCTATCATTATTATAGCTAGCCCTGAAATGAACAAGATAAATCGCCAGTTTCTAAATGAATCATCACTAACCAAGAAAGTACCCTTTAATATGTTATAGATATTTTTCTTCATTTATAGTTTCTCTGCAATTCTAAGCTTTGCACTTCTTGCTCTATTGTTTACTTTTATTTCTTCTTTGGAAGGAATAATTAATCCATTAACTTTTTTTAGTGGTACTTCAAAATTTCCAAACATATCTCGCTCTGGCTCTCCTTCAAACATTCCATTTCTTATAAAGCGTTTCACTAATCTATCTTCGAGAGAGTGATAGGATATAAAACTTAATCTTCCGCCAACTTTTAACACTTCTGGAGTTTGCAATAAAAACTCTTTTAAAACCTCAATTTCTTGGTTGACTTCTATTCTAATAGCCTGATAAATTTGAGCTAACACTTTATTTTCATGCCTTGGTGGTAAAAATTTCCTCAACACCGTTTTCAATTGTTCACTTGTAATAATTGGTTCACTTCTTCGAAAATCGACAATTAATCTTGCCATCGCGGGAGCAGCTCTCAACTCACCATATTGCAAAAAGACTTGCCTCAACCTTTCTTCTTCATATTCATTAACCACATGAAAAGCAGATAGTTCATTCTCTTGATTCATTCTCATATCCAAATCTGCCTCAAAACGTGTAGAAAATCCACGTTCAGCAACATCAAATTGATGTGATGACACACCAAAATCTGCCAAAACTCCATCAACCTGCTTTACGCCATGAAATCTCAAAAATCGCTTTACAAATCTGAAATTCTCATGAATTAGCGTAAACCTATCATCATCAATTGTATTTTTAAGAGCGTCTAAATCTTGATCAAAAGCAAAAAGCTTTCCTTTATCCCCAAGTCGTTTTAATATTTCTTTACTGTGTCCGCCACCACCAAAAGTGACATCTACATAAACACCATCCGGATTAATATTTAGCCCATCTACGGTTTCTTTCAGAAGTACTGGATTATGATACTCCATTGTCGTCATCATCTTGTCCCATTACTTCTTCTGCTAAATCAGCAAAATCAACCGTAGCATCATCAATAGCTTGCTCATACAAATCTTTATCCCAAATCTCAATGATATTAATAGCTGAAGCCACCACAATATTTTTGGATATATCTGCAAAAACAGTAAGGTCTTTTGGAATTAACAACCTACCATTCACATCAACTTCAACCATTTTAGCACCTGCTGTAAACCTTCTGATAAAATCGTTATTCTTCTTTTTAAACTTATTCAGTTTGTTCATCTTCTTCATCAAACCCTGCCATTCTCCAATAGGATAAAGCTCTAGGCATTTTTGAAACACAGAACGACGCAACACAAAACCATCTTGCAAAATCGCAGAAAGTTGCTTTTTGATTGCAGCAGGCATCATTAATCTGCCTTTTGCATCAACTTTACAATCATATGTCCCTGTAATTAAATCCAAAGTGATTTACTGACTTTTAAACGTTTAAGTTTCAAATATATTGAAAAATATCCCACATTCTACCACTAAATACCACTTTGTTAATAAATATTCTATTAAGATTGTTTTTAATCCGATTTTTTTATTGAACAACTCCCACCAACTCTAATAAATCTTGAATTAGAATTTTAAATTTGAAAAGATTTAAATTGTTGATATTTTCTTTTGTTTAACATCTTAAAATTTCAATTAAAAAAATCACTTTTTAAGCTGAAAACAATTATTATAGTAGAAATATGAATGAAATACTTATATTTGTTTTTAACGAATGAATGACTAACCGATTAATGACGCATCGTTTAAAAAAAGAAAAAAATTACAGCTATATTGAAGCAGGTGAAGGCACACCTATAATTGTACTACATGGCCTTATGGGAGGTTTAAGTAACTTTGATGCTGTTACTGATTTTTTTAGCAAAAAAGGCTACAAAGTTCTTATCCCAGAACTCCCTATTTATAATATGTCTTTAATAAAAACCAACGTAAAACATTTCGCAAAGTATTTACATGATTTTATAGAATTTAAAGGTTTTAAAGAAGTTATTTTACTTGGAAATTCTTTAGGCGGGCACATTGGTCTTTACCACACAAAACTTTTTCCTGAAAGTGTAAAAGCACTTATTATTACTGGAAGTTCTGGCTTATATGAAAACGCCATGGGAGGTGGTTACACTAAGCGTAGTGACTATGAGGTAATTAAAAAGAAAGCACAAGATGTTTTTTACGATCCAGCAGTTGCTACAAAAGAAATTGTAGATGAAGTTTACGAAACTGTAAATGATCGTAATAAACTTATTAAAACTTTGGCTATTGCAAAAAGCGCCATTAGACACAACATGTCTAAAGACTTACCAACTCTAACCACACCAACTTGTATTATTTGGGGAAAAAACGATGGTGTTACACCACCTGAAGTTGCAGTAGAGTTTAACGAATTATTACCAGATTCTGAATTATTTTGGATTGACAAATGCGGACATGCTGCAATGATGGAGCACCCTGATGAATTTAACAAAATACTAGATTCCTGGTTGCAAAAAAGAGGGTTTTAAAATCTATCCCAAACAGAAAAACTACAAATAGAAAACTCTATTTACAAAAACATGAAAATTAAGTCTGCCGAATTTGTTGTAAGCAACTCTGATGTTGAAAAATGCCCTAAAAGCAGATTACCAGAATATGCTTTTATTGGTAGAAGTAATGTTGGTAAATCTTCTTTAATAAACATGTTAACCAGTAGAAAAAGTTTAGCCAAAACTTCTGGAAGACCCGGAAAAACTCAGCTTATCAACCATTTTTTAATTAATAAAAATTGGCACTTAGTAGATTTACCAGGTTACGGTTATGCTCGTGTTTCTAAAAGCTCAAAAAAAGTATTTCAAAAATTCATAACACAATATTTTGGCTTACGTGAACAATTAGTTACTGCTTTTGTTTTAGTAGATATTAGACATAAACCACAACCCATAGATTTAGAATTTATGCAATGGCTTGGAGAAAATGGCATTCCTTTTTCAATCATCTTCACAAAAGCTGATAAATTAAGACCAAAGGCCATTGAAAACCATGTTGAAGATTACAAAACTATTCTTTTAGAAACTTGGGAAGAGGTTCCTAATTACTTTATAACTTCATCATCAAAAGACATTGGAAGAGATGATGTCTTAAAGTATATTGATGGATTGAATGAGAATATGGAGTTGAATTAAAAACACTAACTCTTTACATCTAAAGCATCACGTAAAGCATTCCCAATCAACATAAAGGCCATTACCAAACTCATTATACATAGTCCAGGAATAATAGCTAAATAGGGCTTACCAAGAATTATATAATTGTAATGATCTTTAATCATAGCTCCCCAACTTGCCATTGGTGGTTGTGCACCAATACCAAGAAAACTCAATCCGCTTTCTATTAAAATGGCTGCTGCAAAATTAGCAGCGGAAATAACAATAACAGGCGCCATAATATTGGGTAGAATATGTTTGGTAATAATTCTAAAGTCATTATATCCAAGCGCTCTAGCTGCGGTAACATATTGCATTTCTTTGGTGCTTATTATTTGTCCGCGTACAACACGAGCCACTTCTACCCACATAGTTAAACCAACAGCTATAAATACTTGCCAAAAGCCTTTACCCAAAGCCAATGTAATTGCTATTACAAGAAGTAGTGTTGGAATTGACCATGTTACATTAATAATCCACATAATCACAGCATCTACTTTCCCTCCAAAATAACCAGATACACTTCCCATAAAAATACCAATTAGTAAGGATATAAGTACTGCCACAAAACCAATAAAAAAAGAAATTCTTGCGCCTACTAAAACACGACTTAATAAATCTCTACCATATTTATCTGTCCCGAAAAGAAAGGTTTTCTCTTGAATAAAATCCTTTGGTGAATTATTTGGAAATATATTTAATTCAACCGTTTTTTCTGCTCCTTCTAATCCATCTGAAGCATATTCTTTATACACTAAAACATCGTCCTTAATTGCATATTCAGAAATTGGAATTTCTGTATCTGTGTTTTTCCTACCAAAAAATAATTTGTCAAAACTATTTTGTTTTACCTTGATCTTTGATGGCATAGTTAACATAGTAACATTATACCCAGGCTTTTTTGAATGAATTGCTAAATGCATTTGGTTAGCATATTGCGAATCATCTGGAGCAAAAACATAAGCAAAAATTGAAATAAAACCAATTAAAACGATAAAGAAGAAACTAAAAACGCCCCAAAAGTTCTTTTTAAACTTTTGGAGCGCCAACTGTTTTAATGAGTTTGATTTATGACTCATATACGTTTTTAATTCTTTACAGAAGTGGAAGCTAATTTTTTAATTGGATAAGCTGTTTTCAAATCCTCAAGCACATTAATAGCTTCTTCAATATATACATCTTTACTTAAGCTTTGATGCCAACGCTTACGCTTTTCTGCTAAATCTGTAGTATCTTTTGCTATAAGCTCTTTTTCATATGTTGTTGAATCAAAAGTTAAGTTTGTATTATACTTAGTAATAGCATCATACTTTTTTGACTCAAGTTCATTTGCATCTATTTTAGCTTTATAATCCTTATAATTAAGAGAATAAACAGTCTCGTCAATTTTAGTTTTTACCCATTTCGCATTTTCTTCTATAAGCTTTAATTGCTCATTATTACTCATACGCTGTTTACTTTTCTCTATGGTAGCATCATAATCAAAATAATACTCCCAAGGTGTATATTCTGCAGCATCAATTTCATCATAAGGCAAAGGGTTTTCTTTATCCTTCTCACCAACATCAATAAAACTAAAACGTCCTGGAACTTTAATGTCACTCTTAACACCTTCTAACTGGACCGAACCTCCATTTATCCTGTAGTACTTCTGCCTTGTTAGCGCTAATGCTCCCATGTCTCCACTTGTATTATTTCTAAGCATATTGTTTAGATTGATAACATTCTGTACAGTACCCTTACCGTAAGTTTGCTTACTTCCAATAATTATAGCACGCTTGTAATCTTGCATTGCAGCAGCCATAATTTCTGAAGCAGAAGCTGAAATTTCATTGACCAAAATAACTAATGGACCATCCCAAGAAATAGATTTATCTCTATCTTTTAAAACTTCTTTAGGTGTATCCGTAGAACGCACTTGAACTATAGGGCCATCTTTAATAAACAAACCAGCCATATCTACAACTGTAGGTAAAGATCCTCCTCCATTGTTTCTTAAATCAAGCACCAAACCTTCCATACCTTCATCTTTTAATCTTTCAATTTCTTTTTTAACATCTTTTGCCGCATTGATATTTTTATAGTCTTCAAAATCAACATAAAAAGCTGGTAAATTTATAACCCCGAACTTTTTTCCTTCTTTTTCAACAACAGAAGATTTAGCATAGGTATCAAAAACCTCAACTATATCTCTTGTAATAGTAATATCTTTTATAGTACCATCAACTTTTTTAACCGTAAGTGTTACTTTGGTTCCTTTTGGACCTTTTATATATTTTATGGCATCATCAGTACGCATACCAACAATATCTACTGGAAATTCTTCATCTTCTTGCTTTACTTTTATAATAAGATCTTCAACCTCAAGCTCTTTCCCTCTCCAAGCAGGACCACCAGAAATAAGCTCTACTACTTTTATGTAATCCATTCGCTTTTGAAGTCTTGCACCAATTCCTTCCAACTTACCTGACATACGCGTATCAAAATCTTCTTTCCCTTTTGGAGCTAAATAATAGGTATGAGGATCAAACTCTTCAACAATTGTATTTACATATACAGCAAACCAATCTTCGCGTCTTTGATCATCAATATAATCTTCAAAATAAATATTTATAGATCTTAAAGTAGCCTCTCGAGCTTCTTTTTCAATTTGATCTTTGGATTTCATTTCATAAGAAGCGTCTTTTTCTTTTGCTCTTTTTTCTTCTTCATAGATATCATCATAATTTGAAATTGTAGAGAACTTTAATTGTTTCCTCCAGCGCTCTTTCATCCCTTTTTTATTCTTAACAAAATCGCTGTTTTCATAATTAGTATCAAAACTTTCTTCAATAGTATAATCAAAAGGTTTAGAAAGTATTTCTTTATAAATTTCTTTAGATTCTTCTATTCGTTTCTCAAAACGCTCATGAACTACATTAAAAAAAGTAATATCTGTTATTTTTAGCTGATCATCTATACTATGCTTGTATTTTTCAAAATCTTTATAATCAGACTCATAAAAATATCGTTTTACAGGATCCATAACTTCAACAAAATCTGAAAACAATTCTTCAGAAAAAGCATCATCCATAGCAATAGGATCAAAATGCCCTTGCTCAATTACGAATGTAATAATCTGAATTAGCAGTTTATCTTTATCTGGGTTACTAAATTTGTTTGAAGTAAAACTACAAGACGCAAACGCTAGTAATAGCATAAGCGATAGTATTTTATAATTCTTTTTCATAATATTAATCATGTGTTAATCTTTTTGCCTCTTATAAGCACAGCATTTATTTCACTAAAATAAAGAAAAAACCATGCCAATACTGCCAATTGCTACTAATTTTTTGTTAAAGCAAAGAATTTGAGTGTTTACAAGCGGAATTATGTATTTTAGCGATGAATTTCAACAATAATATGAGCAAAAAACCACTTATTCTTGTAACTAATGATGATGGCATTAATGCTCCGGGAATCAGAGCTTTAATTTCTGTAATGAATAGCATAGGTGATGTTGTTGTTGTTGCACCAGATAGTCCGCAAAGTGGCATGGGGCACGCTATAACTTTAAATGCAACATTATATTCAAAAGAGGTTCATTTTGATGATGGCCCACAAAAAGAGTTTAGTTGTTCTGGAACACCTGCTGATTGCGTAAAACTGGCCATAAGAGAACTGTCTGACAGAACCCCAGATCTTTGTGTTTCTGGGATTAATCACGGCTCAAACGCATCAATAAATGTTATTTACTCTGGCACTATGAGTGCCGCAATTGAAGCTGGAATTGAAGGTATTCCTGCTATTGGTTTTTCTTTGTTGGATTATAGTTGGAATGCTAATTTTGAAGCCTCAAAACCTTTTATAAAATCAATTACCGAAAATGTTTTAAAAAATGGACTGCCAAACGGTATTGTTTTGAATGTTAACATACCTAACAGTTCTTCCGAAGACATAAAAGGAATAAAAATATGCAGGCAAGCTAAAGCGAATTGGGTAGAAGAGTTTGACAAAAGAAAAACCCCTCAAGGGAAAGATTACTATTGGCTTACAGGGAAATTTGTTAATTTAGATGGAGGTGAAGACACTGACGAATGGGCACTTGAAAATGGTTATGTTTCTGTAGTTCCCTCACAATTTGATTTAACAGCACACCACTTTATAAAAGATTTAAACAGTTGGGATTTATAATATTTAACACGTTCTGAGTACATGAAAAAAGATATTTTTATAGGCATGTTTGTTGGTTTAGTAGCCAACGCTATTGGTTTATTTTTAGCAGCAAATTTATTAGGCAAAGGTGATGATTTCACTGTAGTTATAGATGCAGCTGCCAAAGAAGGTTTTCTTGGAAAGCTTATTAGCCTAGGTGCTATTTTAAACCTTATAGCCTTTTTTATTTTTATCAGGAAAAAACAAGATTATCGTGCAAGAGGCGTGTTATTAATTACTGTTTTTATAGCTGTTTTTACTTTTATTTTTAAACTCTTTTAATTTTTCACCCTCTCGTGCGTAGTAGAGAGGTTTTTACTTTAAGTAAAATGAATAGAAAGGTTTTACTGCGCTAAACCTGACAACAAGAAAATGAAGTACTACATTGTAGCAGGAGAAGCATCGGGCGATCTACATGGCTCTAACCTAATGATGGCATTACAAAAAATTGATGCTAATGCCAAAATTAGATTTTGGGGTGGAGATTTAATGCATGCAGCTGGAGGCGCACTTGTAAAGCATTACAAAGAACGTGCTTTTATGGGTTTTATTGAAGTTATTATGAACCTCAATAAAATTTTTAAAGATATTTCTTTCTGTAAAAATGATATTTCAAATTTTAATCCTGATGTTATTGTTTTTATTGATAATTCTGGTTTCAATCTCCGCATTGCAAAGTGGGCAAAACATGAAGGGTTTAAAACAAATTATTATATCTCACCTCAAGTATGGGCGTCTAGAGCAAGTAGAATTAAAGCTATAAAACGAGATATTGATGCTATGTATGTTATTCTACCATTTGTAAAACCTTTTTACAAAAAGCATGGATACGAGGTTACTTTTGTTGGACACCCTTTAATTGATGCCATAGCAAATAGAGAACAAGTTGACGAATCTAAATTTAGAGAAGAACATAAGTTAGGAAACAAACCAATTATAGCTTTACTTCCAGGAAGTAGGAAACAAGAAATAACAAAAATACTATCTGTAATGCTAAGTTTGGTTGAAAATTATCCAGACTATCAATTTGTTATTGCTGGTGCACCAAGTCAAGATTATAATTTTTATGAAACTTTTATCAAGTCTTTTGATATAAAATTTATTTCAAATAAAACTTACGACTTGCTGAGTATATCCTCGGCAGCATTGGTAACATCTGGAACTGCAACTTTAGAAACCGCTTTATTTAAAGTGCCTCAAGTAGTTTGTTACAAAGGCAGCACTATTTCTTATCAAATTGCAAAACGTATAATAACTTTAAAATATATTTCGTTAGTTAATCTTATTATGGATAAGGAGGTAGTTACTGAGCTTATTCAAAACAACTTCAATAAAAAACGTTTAAAACAAGAGTTAGATAACATACTAAATCCTGAAACTCGAAAACAATTGTTTCTAGACTATTATGAATTAGAAAAAACTTTAGGAGGGAAAGGTGCAAGTGAAAAAACTGCTAAATTGATTTATGAGTCTATTATATCTTAAAATGAATCGATTTCTAATAATTCTTTTATTACTTGTTAGCTTTAGCAATTGTAAATCTTCTAAAAACGCTAAAAAAAAGAGAGTCTCTTCTACAAAAATTGTAACAAAAAAAAGTAAAGAAACAGTTACTGAAACCAGAAACAAAACTATTATTAAAGCTCCTTACGAAGAAGGGAATTCAAAAAAATCTAAAGCAGATTTTATCATTAATTACGCAAAGCAATTTGAAGGTGTTCGTTACAAATGGGGAGGAACAACAATATCTGGAATGGATTGCTCTGGTTTAATTTACGAATCATTTAAATCTTATGGTATTGTATTACCAAGGGTTTCTAGAGATATGGCAAAAAAAGGAAATAGAATTAAACTCAAAAATGTACACAAAGGTGATTTGTTGTTTTTTAAAACTGGAAACAGACGAAACTCCATAAATCATGTAGGCTTAATTGTTGATATTCGGAATAATGACATTAAGTTTATTCATGCCACTTCAAGCAAAGGTGTAATCGTATCTGGACTTAACGAAACCTATTGGCTAAAAGCATTCCATGAAGCAAGGCGTATTTTATAAGATATTTTATATCTTTCAGAAGTATGCGCTTACTCAATTTCACTATAATTAAATTAACCATTTGCCTTGTTCTAGGTATTATTATTGGGTATTTATCCAAGTGTTCGCTAGAAACCTCAACCATACTAACCAGTATCTTTTTATTAGCTCTTTTAGTTTTTTATTTAATTGCTAAAAATCAATTTATAAAATCTATTTGGTTTGGAGCTTCTACTTTTTTAGTAATGATTTCAATTGGTATACTAACAACTAGTTTTCATAATCAAAAAAACTTCTCAAACCATTATACTCAAATTATTTCTATTGAAAAAGACAGCTTAAAAACTATTGCATTCAGAATTAGAGAAGTACTAAAACCAGGTAATTATTATGATAAATATGTTATTGATCTTTTAAAAATTAATGATAAAGAAGTAACAGGAAAAACACTTTTAAATATTCAAAAAGACACCTTACAACCTGCTTTAAAAGTAGATGGTATTTATATAAGTAGAACAGATTTTAAAAATCTAATACATCCATTAAACCCGCATCAATTTGATTATAAAAACTACTTAGAGAAAAAATATATTTACCACCAACTTTTCACATCTAACGAAGCCTTATTAACTACTAAATATAAAGCAAAAACTCTTTTTGGAATTGTCGATAATATTAGGCAACATATCAACAAAAAACTAAAACCATATCATTTTAAATCTGACGAAATTGCTATAATTAACGCACTTTTATTAGGGCAACGTCAAGATATCAGCGAAGAAGTTTATACCAGTTACACTAATGCAGGAGCCATACATATTCTTGCTGTATCTGGGTTACATGTTGGTATTATTTTACTCATATTAAGTTTCATGTTTAAACCTTTAGAACGGTTTAAACATGGTAAACTAATAAAAACTATACTACTAGTAAGCATCTTATGGAGTTTTGCTTTAATAGCTGGATTATCTGCCTCTGTAACTAGAGCTGTAACTATGTTCAGTATTGTAGCTATTGCCTTAAATCTAAAAAGACCAACAAACATATTCAATACGTTAGCCATAAGTATGTTTGTTATTCTTCTTTTTAAGCCTTTGTTTTTATTTGATGTAGGCTTTCAGTTAAGTTATTTAGCGGTTTTTGCTATTGTTATTATAGACCCTTATTTATTCAATCTATGGAAACCAAAAAACAAAATCATTAAATTTTATTGGCACACATTTACTATTACCGTTTCAGCACAGTTTGGTATTATTCCTGTAAGTTTATATTACTTCCATCAGTTTCCTGGTTTATTTTTTATATCAAATTTAGTTATCATTCCATTTCTTGGGTTAATTCTAGGCTTAGGTATTTTTGTAATTCTTTTAGCTGTTTTAAATATACTCCCTCAATTTTTAGCAAATAGTTTCGGTTATGTAATTAGCGGAATGAATAGTTTTGTGGGTTGGGTTTCAAAACAAGAAGCTTTTTTATTTAAAGACCTCGCTTTTAGCATTCTATATGTAATCGTTTCTTATTTTCTAATTATATCTTTTTTTCGACTTCTATTTAAAAGAAATTATTCAAACTTAAGACTGTTTTTAATTTCGGTACTTGTTTTACAAGGTGCAGTTTTATACACTAAATATAGTCAACCAAAAAATGAGTTTATAGTATTCCATAAAAGCAGATATAGCTTAATAGGAAATACGACAAATAACAAAATTATAGTCTCCAATGATTTTGACAGTATTACCAAAACAAAAAACAAAATAATTACTGATTATAAAGTTGGAAATGATATTAAAGCTATTGAAGAGCAACCATTATCTTCAATCTACAAACTAAACAACAAAAGCATATTAGTTATTGATAGTCTTGGGATTTATAATATAAATTCTTTTAAACCAGATATGATACTGCTTAGACAATCACCTAAAATCAACTTAAACAGATTGATTGATTCGCTAAAACCAAAACAAATTATTGCTGATGGAAGTAATTACAAATCACATATAAATAGGTGGGAAACTATATGTTTAAAAAGAAAAATCCCTTTTCATCAAACCAGTAAAAAGGGCGCTTTTATTATAAACTATTAATCTTTTTTATATTGTTTTTTTGACAATATTATCTGCTACTTCTAGCCATTTACTTGCTCCTCCTCTAACATAACCAGTTTTCCCTAAACTATTTAAATTCATTTTTCCGTCTGGCATTTTTTCAGGATTTACAAAATATACTGAAGGATAACCTCTAACTTTAAACATGGCTTGAATTTGTCTATTTTGAGCTTTAATAGTTTCATCTTGAGGAGTTCTTCTAGGAAAATCTAGTTCAACCAAAACTAAATCATTAGACCACTTTTCAAAATCTGAAGTTTTAAAAACTTCATTTTGTAATTTGATACACCAACCACACCAGTCTGAACCTGTAAAAAAGAGCATCACTTTCTTGTTCTCTTTTACTGCTATTTCAAGTGCTTCATTAATATCTGTATGCCAAATCATTTTCTCTTGCGCAAATGAGTTAGCCGAAATTAATGTTGTTATTATAAGTGCAAATATGATTTTTTTCATGTGTGATTTTTATAAACTAACCTTTAAATTCAGATTTAAAAGCATTGTAATATTCGTTAAATTTTTCTTGGGTATCTAATGTTTTATGCTCATCTGCATTAAACATTTTTAAATACAACTCCATTTGAGAAACATTTTTATAACCCACTAACGGAAAAATCAAATTCCCTTTTTCGTCTAAAAACATTATTGTTGGATAAGATCTAACTTGAAAATAACGTGATAATTCATGAGCCGAATTTCTTCTATTAGCTAAAGCAGGATTGTAATTTGGGTTGGAAAATTTTTTACCATTATAATTAACTACTTCATCTCCTTCTCCATTAAACTTTACAGCATAATAATTAGCATTTACATAATTGGCAACATCTTTATTTTGAAACGTGTTTTTATCTAGCATTTTACATGGTCCACACCAATTGGTATAAACATCTACCATAATCTTTTTAGGGTTCTTCTTTTGCAAAGCAATAGCTTCATCAAAAGTAACCCAATTAATCTTTTGTGCAGAAGCATTAAAACTCACAAAAACTAATGTAAATATTAAAAGTATAGTCTTTCTCATAATCAACTAAGTTGCAAATCGTATGCCGAACTTACAAAAAAAGCACCTAAACAGGTGCTTTTTCAATATTTTTTAACTTTTTATTCGATTAACGTACACCATGCATAAGCTTTTTTATTAATGGGTTTAATACTAAAAAGATTAAACCAACAGCACCAGGAATGACCGTAAATATTAAAAAAAAATGTGACATTGAATATTGTTCAACAATAGTGTCGATATATTTTCCAATAGTACCTGCAGTAAGATTACCAATAAAGTTTACCAAATACCAAACACCAAACATCATCCCAATTTTCTTTGCTGGCACTAGTTTAGAAACATATGAAAGTCCTACTGGTGAAACACACAATTCTCCCATAGTATGAAATAAATATGCAATAATTAACCATATTAAACTTACTGAAGCTGTTTTTGCACCTTGGGGAATTGAGCTTGAACCATAAGCTAAAGCAGCAAATCCTATTCCAAGAAGAATCATTCCAATTCCAAATTTTACAGCAGCAGAAGGGTTATATTTACTTTCCCACCATTTAGAGAATAATGGCGCTAAAAAAATTATAAAAAGTGAATTTAAAATTAAAAACCAAGAAGCTTCTATTTCTGCATTTTCTTTTAGTATTATAATACTTAATTTCCAAATCACAATAGCCCAAATACTTAAAAAACTAATACCTAGAATGATATTAGAAAGAGAAATTCTTTTAAAGGTTTGTCCAAACAATTTAAATAAAACCCAAGAAATGATTATCAACGGAACAGTAGATACTAAAACATCTACAATTTTAAAAATAGTAGCTGCATTCCCTTCTAAAGTTCGCTGTGTATAGTCACTTGCAAAAATAGTCATTGAACCACTAGCCTGCTCAAATGCAGCCCAAAAGAAAACTGTAAAAAACGCTAAAAGACCAACAACAATATATCTATCTCTTTGAACATTTGAAGGAACTTTTTCTTCTGTTTTTTCATCATTTATATTTGGTCCAATTTTTTCAATAGCATCAGATAAATCTACTTTTTCAGAAGGTTGTTTTCCAACATTTTCAAAAATCTCTTTACCAAACCAAAACTGTAAAGTTCCTAAAAACATAAAAATTCCTGCTAACCCAAATCCCCAAGAATAACTCAGATTACTTGCTAAAAAACCACAAAGTAAAACACCAAGAAAGCCTCCTGCATTTACACCCATATAAAAAATAGTATAAGCCCCATCTTTCCTATCAGGATATTTATCATACAAACCACTAACTATAGATGTAACATTAGGCTTAAACAAACCATTACCAATTATTAATAACCCTATTCCAATATACAATGTAGCTTCCGTCTCTAAAGACATTGCTGCGTGACCTAACGTCATTGCTAATGCCCCTAAAGCAACTGCTTTTTGATATCCTAATAATTTATCAGCTATAATACCTCCAAGTAAAGGAGTTAAATAAACTGTACTTGTATAAATTGCTAATAATCCAACAGCTCTTTCATTACTCCAATCCCAACTTTTTACAAGGAATAAAACAAAAATAGCACGCATTCCATAATAAGAAAAACGCTCCCACATCTCTGTAAAGAATAATACAAACAAAGCAGGTTTATGACCTAATAAACTAAACTCATTGGAACTAGATGTACTCATAATTTATTTATTTGAAATTGAAAAAGCCTTACATTAAAAATGTAAGGCTTTAATTATTTTTATTCTAATTAATTATCTGCTAATTCGAATCCTTCGGCTTCTTCATTTTTTAATACCCTTTCACTTTCCTCTGCACCATGTGTCAAACGTTTTAAAGGCTTCAAAATGGCAATAAATAATATTCCTATAATAACAGTGAATATTACAATACCAGAAAATATGGTAAGTTCTCCAAATTCTGAAGCGGATTCACCAACAATACCAGCTACTTTATTTCCTAAGCCTGTAGCTGCAAAATAAACTCCCATCATTAGAGATGCATATTTAACTGGAGCCAATTTAGTTATGAAAGATAAGGCTACAGGAGAAATACAAAGCTCACCTATAGTATGAAATAAATATGCTAGTACTAACCAATACATTGCAGAACCTGAACCTGAAATACCTTCAATTACAGGACCACTTGATTCAAAATCTTTTACGGCAAATACCATAAACAGAAAACCAAACCCCATTATAATTATTCCTATTGCCATTTTAAAAAGAGAAGACGCTTCTTTTCCTTTAAGTTTTCGTTTAGCCCAAATTCCAGCAATAATAGTTGCAAAAATAATTATAAAACCTGCATTTAAACTTTGAAACATTACCGTTGGAACCTCCCAACCAAATAGCATTCTATTTGTATTGGTTTCTGTGTATAAATTCATTAAACCTCCAGCTTGTTCAAAAGCACCCCAAAAGATGATAACCATAATAAATGATAATAACAGAACTAAAAAACGGTCTTTGTAAACCTGAGTATCTAGCTCTTTATAAATCATCATTAACAATGCTGCGATTGCAGTTAAAAAAACAAACAATAATCCATAACTCCAATCCATATAATACCAACCGATAAATGAAGCTACTAGCAAAATTCCTGCAAATATCAATTGCTTAGGAGAACTAAATAATTTTGAATATAATTTTCCATATGACACTTCGTTTTCATCATTCTTACTCGGGATAAAATCACCAACTCCTTTTAAGTATTTTTGACCAGCTAAATAATTTATTAGTCCTAAAACCATTACTACTCCAGCTAAACCAAATCCAGCGTGCCATCCCCATTCTGCAACAACTAAACCTACTGTTAAGGTTGCTAATAATGACCCTAAATTTATCCCTATGTAAAAGATACTAAACCCTTTATCTCTTCTAATATCGCCTTGTTTATACAAACCTCCAACCATAGTTGAAATATTAGGTTTTAATAATCCTACACCTAAAATCACTAATCCAAGACCAGTGTAAAAAGCCCAAATATCTGTAAGCACTAAAACACCATGACCTAAACAAAGCACTATAGCTCCTATAAGTACTGCTTTCTTTTGTCCAATCAATTTATCAGCAATCATACCTCCAGGAATTGACATGACATAAACCAACATAGTATACCAACCATAAAGTGCTAATGCTTCTTGGTTTGTCCAACCTAAACCAGCTCCTCGGTCGTCGCCAATTGTTTGAGTAGTCATATATAACACTAATAACGCACGCATACCATAGTATGAAAAACGTTCCCACATTTCTGTAAGGAATAATATATACAATCCTATTGGTTGCCCGAAAAGTTCTTTTTGATGTGGTTTTAATGCCGAAGTAGCCATATATTTAGTTTTGGTTAGTATTCTTATCCTTTAATTTTAACTTGATTCACTTTAGTTTCTTCTTCTTTTAGAATTTTATCCCCAAGTGTTTCATGAATAAAATTGGTCATTTTTTTATATAAATGAAGTCTTGTATTACCTCCATAAATACCATGGTTTTTATCTGGATAAACCGCCCAATCAAATTGTTTATCCGCTTGAATTAAAGCTTCTGCTAAACGCATCGTATTCTGTAAATGTACGTTATCGTCTCCTGAACCATGTACTAAAAGGAAATCGCCTTTTAATTTATCTACATGGTTTATCGGAGAATTTTCATCATATCCGCTTGCATTCTCTTGTGGTGTTGTCATGTATCGCTCAGTATAAATGGTATCATAAAAACGCCAGCTACTCACAGGTGCAACGGCTATTGCCATTTTAAACACATCATTTCCTTTAAATAAGCAATTACTACTCATAAAGCCTCCGTAACTCCATCCCCAAATACCAATTCTGCTGGCATCAATATACGGTAATTCACCTAATTGTTCAGCAGCGGCAATTTGATCTTCAACCTCGTATTTTCCTAATTCATTTTGAGTTACTTTTTTAAAATCAGCACCTTTTAAACCTGTTCCTCTACCATCAATACAGGCAACAATATAACCCTCTTGAGCTAAATGCTGATACCAATAATCGTTTGCGCCATTCCATCTGTTAGCAACTTGCTGAGATCCTGGTCCAGAATATTGATACATTAATAGAGGGTATACTTTAGATTCATCAAAATTAGCCGGTTTTATCATCCACATGTTTAAATCATTCCCATTTATAGTAATGGTACTGAATTCTTTTTTTGATGTTTTATATTCAGATAATTTTTGAGCTAGTTTATCATTATCTTTTATACTCTTTATTAAATTTCCAGAAGTAGAGCTATTTAAAGTGTATTCTGGCGGTGTTGTAGCGCTAGAAAATGTGTTTATAAAAAATGAGAAGTCTGCACTAAAGGAAGCATTATTAGTACCTTCACTTTTAGTAAGACGACTTTTATTTCTTCCGTTTAATTTAACAGAATAAACATCTCTATTTATAGAACCATTTTCAACTGACTGATAAAAAATGGTATTACTTTTATCATCATAACCATAATAATTAGTTACTTCCCAGTTACCTTTAGTTATTTGATTTATCAAATTTCCATTTTTATCATAATGATAGATGTGATTATAACCGTCTTTCTCACTAGTCCAAATAAAGCTATTGTCATCTAAAAAAGTCAGATTATCAGTTACATCAACATATGCTTTATCTTTTTCTTCTAACACTAAATTTGAAGTATTAGCTTTAGCATTTATCATCCATAAATCTAATTCATTTTGATGTCTGTTCATATATTGCGCGCTCAAAATATCTGGATTATTAGTCCATTTAATTCTAGGTATATAAAAGTCTTCATAAGCTTTATCTACTTTAACCGTTTTGGTTTTATCTGAACTTAAATCATAAAGATGTAAAGACACTAAAGAATTTGCTTCACCAGCTTTAGGATATTTAAAAACTTGTTGCGTTTGATAAAGCTCAGAGCCATAAACATCCATAGAGAACTCAGGCACATTAGTTTCATCAAAACGAATGAATGCAATTTTATTACTATCAGCATTCCAATCAAATGCACGAACAAAACCAAACTCTTCTTCGTAAACCCAATCTGTAATACCATTAATTACCTTATTCTTTTCCCCATCAGAAGTGATTTGAGTAATTTTACCTGAACTTAAATCTTTTACATAAAGATTGTTTTCTTTTGCAAAAGCAACTTTCTTACCATCAGGCGAAAATGTAGGTTCTTGAATTTTATCTTCAGAAATTAAATCCAAAGATCCTTCTTTTACATTGTAAACATAATAATTCCCTAAAGCAGAACGTCTATATATAGCTTTTTCATTTGTTGCCAATATTACTAGTTGTTCATCTTTACTAAAGGTATAATCCGTAAAATAAGGGATTTCCTCAAGATTAGCAGAATTAACTATAGTCGCTTCCTTTTTTAAAGTTTTATAATCGTAAATATCTATAGAAGTACTCCTTGATTCTCTATCAAAGTTTAAAACGGAGTATTGCTGTCCGTTGGCCATGGAATGTAACGCATCCATCCTTTCAGTTCTAAACGAACCATCTTTCCAAATATCTTCAAGTGTTATGTCTTTAGTTTGAGCTGATAAAATTGTTGTTATAAAAAGACAAATGCAAAAGGGTAAAATAATGTGTTTCATAGATTTATTTAATCTGTTTTAGAAGTAAAATATTAGTCAATTATGAGAATTTAGCTTAAAAGGCTATTTATTTCATAAAATGATGTCAAGTTTACTAAAAATTATGCAAAAAACCGTATTTATTAACACTTAAATAACCCAGGTTTTCAAGTAGTTATTCAATATTCATACCAAGAGTCTTATCTTTGCAATGCAAATTTGTAAAGTATGAGTAAATCTATTACTGGTTTTTCTAAACTATCTAAATCAAAAAAAATTGATTGGATTGTTGATACGTATTTTTCTGAAGCTGAAACTGCAAAACGCATTTTAAAGCAATATTGGAATACGGATGATAAACTTCAACAACTTCATGACGAGTTTATCGAAAATACTATAACCAATTATTATTTACCGCTTGGTGTAGCTCCAAACTTTTTGATAAACGATAGATTATATACCATTCCTATGGCTATTGAGGAAAGTTCAGTGGTTGCTGCAGCTAGTAAAGCTGCTAAATTTTGGCTAGAAAGAGGAGGGTTTAAAACAAAGGTAATCTCTACTATAAAAATTGGACAAGTACATTTTATTTACAAAGGTGATTTTGAAAAATTAAACTCTTTTTTCAAAAAGGTAAAATTCAAACTTATTGAAGATACCGAAGCTATCACAAAAAATATGAAAAAACGTGGTGGTGGAATTCTTGATATTGAATTAAGAGATAAAACTTCAGACATAAATAATTATTATCAACTACATGCATCTTTTGAGACATTAGATGCTATGGGTGCTAACTTTATAAATTCTTGTCTAGAACAATTTGCTAATACGTTTAAAAATGAAGCGTTATCTTTTGAATTATTTTCTGAAAGTGAAAAGCAGATTGATATTATAATGAGTATTCTTTCTAATTATGTACCAGAATGTTTAGTTCGTGCTGAAGTAAGCTGTCCTGTTGAAGATTTAAGTGAAAACAATACTATTTCAGGTAAAGCTTTTGCTAACAAATTTATACAAGCTGTTAATATTGCTGAAGTAGAACCATACAGAGCAGTAACGCATAATAAAGGTATTATGAATGGTATAGACGCTGTTGTTTTAGCAACTGGAAACGATTTTAGGGCTATTGAAGCTGGTGTACATGCTTATGCCTCAAGACACGGTAAATACAGCAGTTTATCTCATGCTAAAGTTGAAAATGAAATATTTACTTTCTGGATGGAAATTCCTTTAGCGTTAGGTACGGTTGGTGGACTTACTGGCTTACATCCTTTAGTAAAATTATCGTTGGAGCTACTACATAAACCTTCAGCCAATGAGCTAATGCAAATAGTAGCAGTGGCTGGTTTAGCTCAAAATTTTGCTGCTTTACGTTCACTAACAACAACAGGAATTCAGCAAGGACATATGAAAATGCACTTAATGAATATTCTAAATCAGTTTGAAGCCAATGATTCTGAAAAGGATATTTTAACCAACCACTTTAAAAATAACACGGTTACACATGGTGCCGTAATAGAAGCATTAAACAAACTCAGAGTCTAAAGTGAAAAGTAAAACCTTTTACAGCCACGGAAAACTGCTACTCTCTGGAGAATATGTTGTGCTTGATGGCGCGTTATCATTGACTATTCCAACAAAATTCGGACAATCTTTAATTATTGAACCTATTGAGGAACATGTATTATATTGGAAAAGTTTTGATGAAACTAAAAATGTCTGGTTTGAAAAACAGTTTGAATTAAATCACGGTGAATTAATTGAAACCATCCAGCAAGATGATATTTCAAAACGATTAATCCAGATTATTAATGCTGTAAAAACATTGAATCCTAAATTTTTAAATGATGCTTCTGGTTTTAGAATTGAAACTCATTTAGAATTTCCAAAAAATTGGGGATTAGGTACATCATCAACACTTATCAATAATATAGCACAATGGGCAAACATTAATGCTTTTAAACTGTTAGATAAAACTTTTGGAGGAAGTGGTTATGATATTGCCTGTGCACAAAACAACACTCCCATCACATATCAAATTGACAATAAAAAACCTATAGTTAAAACAGCAGAATTTAATCCCTCATTCAAAGAACATCTATATTTTGTTCATTTAAATAAAAAGCAAAATAGTCGTGAAGGCATAAAACACTACAGAGAAAATAAAGAGAATGTGCAATTGACTATAGCAAAAATTAACACTATTACCTTGGAAATGGTTGGTTCAAAAAATCTAGATCATTTTCAAAATTTAATGACTCAACATGAAACCATTATTTCTAAGGTAACAAAACAACCACCAGTTAAGAACATCTTATTTAAAGATTTTGATGGTGCTATTAAAAGTCTAGGTGCTTGGGGAGGAGATTTTGTTATGGTTGCTTCAAAAAATAACCCAAGCGAATATTTTAAAGGTAAAGGTTATGAAACCGTAATACCATATTCAAAGATGCTTCTTTAAACGCCATAAAAAAGCCTCGAATATTTCGAGGCTTTTTTATGTACTTTTTATATTAATTTACTGCACTTGAGAAGAAGCTCTATTATCTTCAATTTCTGCAGCTTCTTTTAAAGCATTGTATAATTTAGACTCTACATTAACAGTTTTTTGTTGTCCCACTCTATTAGCAGCTCCTTGATAATTATCAAGCTCTACTGCAGGTGTTAACTTAGTAAGTTCAACCATATAAACGCCTTTGTTGCCTTCTATCAAACCTGAAGTTTCTCCTTCATTAAGTCCAAATGCAGCTCCAACAACCATAGGTTCTCTTCCAGCACCAGAAATGGTTGGGTTTTTCATATTAATTCCAGATGTTGCTCTTACATTAGTATTTTCAGCAGCCGCTAAATCTTTTAAAGTAGTAGCAGTAACTCTATCTTTAATAAGTGCTGCTTTCTTTTCTTTTCTAATAATTGGTAACACTTTAGCAGTAGCATCATCAACAGACATTAAACCTTCCTCGTGTTTAGCAACTAATTGTGCAATAACATAACCGTTAGGTATATTAAAACGTTTAATATCTCCAACTTCAGCATCTTCTTCAAAAGCCCAACGTACAATTTGTCTTTGATTTCCAACACCTGGTATGTTTTCATCTAAAGCCTTAATACCATTAACTGGTCTTAAAGCATATTTATTTTCAGTTGCAAGTGTCGCAAAATCTCCTTTTCCTGCATTAATTTCAAAGTTTGAAGCATCTCTAAAAACTTTATCAGTAGTTTTTTCAGATGGCTCAATTTTTCTTGAAATAGTTCCTACTTGAACAGCTTTAGTTTTATTTTTTTGCCCTTCAACTTCTATAATATGAAACCCAAAAACTGTTTTAACAACACCTAAATCTCCCGTTTTACCTTCAAATTCAAAATCGTTAAATTCAGGTACCATCGTATTATATGGGTGCCAATCATAACGTCCTTCTTTAGCTATACTACCTTGATCTGAAGAAAACTCCTTAACAAAATCAGGAAATTTTGAACGATTTCTTTTAAGTATACTTAATAAACTATCAGCTGTTTGTTTAGCTTCAGTTTCGGTTTGCGCTACATCAGGACCAGCACTTTGAGCACCTTTAAAAGGAATTAAAATGTGTCTTACTTTAGCAGAATCTGGTATTTGCTTCACTGCTACTACTTTAGTTACTTTAAATGCCCCATCATGTTTGTATGGTCCATAAACTTCACCTTCATTTAAATTATAAATAGCGTCAGCAAACTCTGTTGGTAAGCTTGACTTAAACACAAAACGTTCATCAAATTTTATATCTGAAGCAGCAATTGAATTTATGTACTCTTCATTGTTTTTTACTTTAGAAAAAGCAACAATAGTATCTTTTCTTCCTCTTTCATCAACTAATCTTCCGTTAATGTAAGTTTGAAGATCAGCTTTAATAGCATTTTCGTCTTCAACTGATGCTAATTCTTTAAACTCCACAAAACGAATATCTCTGGATGCATCAACTTTATATTGATTCTCGTTTTCTTTAATATAACTAGATATATCTGATTTTGAAACTTCAACAATACTATCAGGGATTGAAGAAAAAGGTATTTGAACATACCTAATATCTACTTTATTCCCTTCTAACTCATGGTCTAATTTCCCTTCAGCAAGCGTTCCTGTTAAACCAGCTTTAACCATATTAAAATAGTTTTGGTTTAAAGCCGTTGAAGCTACTTGTTTTTCATAATTAACCCAACTCTCATAACCAGCAGGTGATGTTTCTTTTAAGTTAGCTATATATTCGTTCATTTTATTTTCATCAAACAATCCAGCTTCATTCAAGAAATTTGGATTAGTAGCCAAAGAGGTTTTAAGCAAATCCCTCATTTGATCTTTCTCAACAGAAATTTCTAACTCATCAAATTGAGTTTGCATAACAGCTTGTCTTACCTCTTGTTCCCATACTCTATTCATTACCTGAGTATTAGTAGCATTAGGACCCATTTGTCTTTGTAGTTGTTCTACTTTTTGTAAAAAATCTTCTCTAGTAATATCTTTTCCATTTATTGTAGCAACAATATTTTGTGACTTAGATGTTAATGCATCACTATTTTTGAATAAATCTGCTAATACAAAAGAAAATAACGCCAATGCTATAATTAATATTAAGAATAGTGAACGTTGTCTTATCTTATTTAAAACTGCCATTTGTAAATTAAATTTTTATTTCCCGATGTTGGGATTTACTTATTAAGTTGGTGTCAATTATACTAGAACTGACAAAAATATCGTGCGCGAAAATACCATTTTCTATTCAATAATAAAAGTAGAAGTCTGTATTTTAATCTTCTTCTAACACTTTAAGTTCAACCATATCAATTTTAGTATTAGAAACTTCTAATATGGTAAATTGAAAGGTTTCAATTTGTACTATATCATTTTGAGCAGGAATCTCTTCTGTATGATTTACAATAAGTCCTCCAAGGGTTTCATAGTTTTCACTCTTAGGAAGATTAATTTTATATGTTTCGTTAATATAATCAACCTCTAAACGCGCTGAAAATTTATAAATATCATTTTGTAAAGTCTCTTCTACCAAATCAACTGAATCGTGTTCATCCTCAATTTCTCCAAAAAGCTCCTCTACAATATCCTCAACAGTCATCATACCCGAAGTTCCACCATATTCATCTAAAACCACAGCAATACTTCTTCGTTTTTTAGTAAGTACACTTAGCACATCTTTAATAAGTACAGTTTCTGGAACAAATTCAACTGGCACCATCATAGCTTTTATGCTTTTTGTTTTTTTAAATAATTGAAAAGAATGAACGTAACCTAAAATATCATCAATAGTATCTTTATAAACCAATATTTTAGTCCTACCAGTTTCAGTAAATAATGCATTTAATGATTTTATTGAATCATTTATATCAACAGCAATAATTTCAGTACGTGGAATCATAACTTCCCTTGCCTTTACTTCTGAAAACTCTAAAGCATTTTGAAAAATTTGTATTTCGCTATCAACTTCATCTTGTTCTTCAACAGATTCCATTTGTTCGCTAATATAATTACCTAATTCTACTTTAGTAAATGCCAATTGAATTTGATCGCCTTCAGTTTTAAAAAACACCTTCAACACAAAATCTGATATCCAGATTACAAAATCTGAAACAAAAGTAAATAGCATGTAAAACACATATGCTGGAATAGCTAATCCTTTGATTAAGGTGTTTGCATATATTTGAAAAAATACTTTTGGCAAAAACTCAGCAGTAATTAAAATAACGAACGTTGAAACTACAGTTTGAGATAGCAAACTTAAATCAGTAAACAAATAATCTAAAAAAGGGGAAGATGTAGGTAATAAAGATTGAAACCATTTAACTAATAAATCGCCCATAAAAAACCCATAAATAACCAATGCTATGTTATTACCAATAAGCATTGTGGTTATAAACTTAGAAGGTTTAGCAGTTAATTTAGTTAAAGCTTTTGCAAGAATGCCATCTTGTTTTTTTTCAATTTCAATATGAATTTTATTTGAAGACACATAGGCAATCTCCATTCCAGAAAAGAAGGCTGATAGAATTAATGATACAATTATTATGATAACATAAATGCTCATTTATTTAGAATTATCTCTGTTTTCAAACTTTTTACTAAACTTCCTTCTAAAAAAATACATGAAAATTGCTAAAGCAGCTAGCCCCAATGAAATGTAGGCACCATTTGTACCATTACCCCATTTAGCTATACCATCATATATAAATAATACTGCAAAAACTATGTATGCGTATTGAAAAATCTTAGAATATTTCATTATTAAATGTTTAAAGGATAAAGATACTAAAATTGGGAAAGGTGATTTTATTTTATAGAAGATTAATCCTCTAGGGTAATAATACCTGTTACTTCAAGCACTTCAGCATTTGTAAATTTAGAATTTGAATCAAAACCATTACCATTTATAATATCTTGGTCAGTTTTAAAACTTACAGCTTTATTTGTAGAAAACCATTCTTTTCTTTGGTCATAAAACAACTGATCTGTTTTTAAAACTCTATTATCATGCGTAGTAATAACAACATTATCTTGCATGTCAATCAAGTCTGTATTGTTATAAACAAATGCGTTATCTGCTACTACTGTACTTTTCTTATTTTCTTTATCATACACGTATAGTGTAACACCATCTATAAATTGATAAAAAGGAAAATCTCGGTTAGAATAATCTAACATTTTAGCACTAATTAGGTTTGCACTAACGCGACCTGAATCAGTATACTTAATATTACTATTAAATTCAACTCCGATAGGTTCGTTTTCAGAAATGCCAATTTTTTGTACTTGTTTAAAACTATCGTTACATGAAAAAAACATAGTCACAATAAATATTGTGACTATGTTTAACATGTTATATGTAACTTTTTTACTCATTAAATACTTGGCACTGTTACTGATGCTCCAATCCAACAACCAATTTTAATAGTCTGTCCTGCTCTACCTGAACTAAAAATTTCAGATTTTTGAGGAGCTTTTGCATTATAATTTGCAACTGATTGCGCAGCAGCCTTTTTTAATGTTGGATCAACTCTAGCAGCTTTTCTTGCTTCAGATGCTGCTAACCAATATACAGCTCTCTTATCAAAGTTAGATTGACCACATCTATTTGCACTTTTAGCATACATTGATGCAATAGCTATATAAGGACGTCCATTAGAAGGATTAAGCTTTAAAGCTTGCCTGTAATAGTTTCTTGCTTTGCCGTAGCTTCCTCTAGCTTTTAACTTAGATGCTATTTTATAATATAACTTTGACTTTTTAAAGTTATCAGTCTCTAATCCAATTGCTTGTTCAAAAAATGCAATAGCTCCGTTAGTATCTCCATCTTTATCTTTAAGAAGACCTAAATAATATGCTGAATTTGCTGATGGACTTATGTTATGATAAGCATTTACTAATTTAAAGAATAATGGATCATCAGTACATTCTTTCTGAGACATTTTTCCAGCAGCCCTTTGTAACCAAACAGCATTACTTTTATTCTCTTCAAAATCTTTTTGATATAAAGGAATTAAGTTTTCACAATTTGCTCTATCACCTAATTTACCATCTATACTTCCAGAAATTTGGTCGTAAGCTTTTAAGTAACTCTCGTAATATGTTTTATACTTTCCTTCCTTCTTAGTTAAAGCAGTTCCAGCATCTTCCTTCTCAATAAGTTTATTCAATTTCTCAGAAAAACTTTTAACTTCATCTTCTACTTTCTCAACAACATCATCATACTTGTTAAACAAGTCTGCTGCTGGTTTTTTTCCTGCATCATACAAATCTACCATTAAAGAAAAATATGTATATAAACTTTTAGGATTTGTAAAGGTATCTTTATCTAATTTATAAGCAGCATCAAAACAATCATATAATTCTTGATCTGTTTTACCTAACTCTTTTCTATTATCATACATTAATTGGCATGCTTTGGCAGCATATTCCCCTTTCTTAGTTTTGCTTGCAAAATGCTCTCCTCTTTGATCCCATAATAAAATCAAATCATTAATAAAAGCAACCTTATCTGCTCCTGCTGAGTTTTTAATTTTATGATTTAAAATTTTCTCTCCATCAACATATATAGCATTGTTAAACTTTGGGCATTTGTTTCTTACTGCCATCCATGGCTCATAAGCTGCATCGTAGTTTTTTGCCTTAGTATATTCGTGGAATATAGAAAGCTTAGTCATGCACTCTTCATCTTGTTGAGAAAAACCTAAGTTTAACCCAATAAATAAAATAGCTAGTAATAATGTAATTTTTGTTTTCATGATATTAATTTTGTTCTGTTAGTCATACTTCCTTTTCTGAAACCATCTATCGTTCAAAGATAAACTTAATTGGAAATTAATAAAATTCTCCTGTATTAAATTGCTATTTGTAGTTCCTCTTTGTCCTATTTCAAAACCTAAATTAGCATTCGAAAGTAATCTTGCATCTCCAACTGGTATACCTACTCCAAAAGATATGCCAAACTCTTTAATAGACTCGTTATTTATATTTAAACCTGTTTGTTCAGTTCTAAAACCTGCACGATAAACAACTCGTTTCCAGTAACTTGAAAATGAATTATATTGAGGGATATAGAAACCTCCCATCGAAAAAGAATAAGCATCTTCATAAACTGTATCGGCATTATTAAACAAATCGTTAGAAAACTTACTTGTCTTTAAAAAAGTAGTCTCTGCCCCAACAAACCATTTCCTTGGTTCTCCAATACCAGCTCCAAATGATAATCTTGAGGGTAGCACTAAATCCGTTTCTTTTAAACCTAAAAGCTCTAAATCTGTTGCAATAGTATTCCTTTCAAACTCTTGACCAGCAGAATTAATGGTTATCGTAGAAACAGATCGTTCATTTTTTGATGTCAAATTACTTTCAGGGCTATAAGCGAAACTAGAAGTTAGTTCTAGTTTTTCACTTATCATAGATTTATAAGACAGCCCAAAATTTAAATTCAAACCACTTAAATCAGATCTGTTATTTTCACGAGATTGATATTGAGTTGGTATTCCATCAGAATATTGAAAATCAACAATACTATTTTGAACATTTCCAAAATTATATTGAAAATCAACTCCAGCGGTTAACCCTTTAGCCAGTTTATAACCAAAACCAAAAAAAGCTTTATTAAGACCTCCTTCTCCTTGAAATCGATTATCAATATTACCTTCATTATTTATAGATTCAAGCTTATAGCCAACCGATGTGTAGGGTAATAAACCAAAGCCAAAACCAAATCTTCCCATAGGGATATTTACAGCTAAATAATCAAATGTAGATGATGAAGCTTTTTCCCCACTACTATTGCTACTTTTTAAATTGGTACTAGAATAACTACCACCAACAGCAAACTTTACAGGTCTACTTTCATTACCCCAAATAGCTAAGTTATCTCCAGCATACGAAGCAGGGTTTCGCAAATTAACATGAATACTGTCATTATAAATACTCAAACCACCCATACTTCTATTCTCTACAGTACCTTTAAATTTAAGACTTCCAATACCATAAAAAGAATAAGGAGATGTGGTTCCTTGCTGTCCGTAACCGTGAATCGCAATCGTTGCAATAAAAACTAATACAAGTTTTTTTATCATTCGCTTGAGTTAAATTGTAAAATAAAGTTTAATCCTTCTAATAGAAAATTAGGATTGGCAAATATGCTACTTTTTAATTGTTTTGACAAGAATTTAGCATCACCTCCTGTTAAAATTACTGTTAAATCTGAATATTTCTGTTTATACAATTCTATTACACCATCAATTTCATTCAAAATACCATACATAACGCCAGAATGAATAGATTCATCAGTAGATCTCCCAATAATTCCATTTGGCATTTCAGACTCTAATAACGGTAAATTAGCAGTTAAATTATTTAACGCTTTGTACCGTATTCTAATACCTGGAGAAATAGCACCACCTAAATACTCATTATCCGAGTTTATAAAATCATAAGTCACACAAGTTCCAGCATCAATAATAAGTACATTTTTATCAGAAAATTGTCTAATAGAACCACAAACCAAAGCAATTCTATCAACCCCTAAAGTCTTGGGAGTTTTATAAAGATTTTTGAAAGGCAAATTCGTTTCAGAATTTAATATAGTTAAATCTATACATTTCGAAATAGCCTCAACATCCTTCTCTGCAAGCCTTCCAACTGATGAAATAATTGCTCTATTTACCCCTTTATATTTCTTTGTTAAAGTTCTTACCACTCCCACAACATCAGCAAGTAAAACAATAACCTTATCTATAAGCTCAGTTTTTTTATAAACAGCAAGCTTTACATAAGAATTTCCAACATCTATAATTAAATTCATAACGTTTCCAAAGAATGTAAATTTATAAAACCATATAGAATATATATTCCAATTTAACATTATTTGTTAATAAACCACTGCTATAAAGATTGTTAAAATAAAAGTCTTTTTTTTGATGATTTTTTATGATTTAATTTTGGCGAATAACAAAAATGAATCTATATTTGCAACCGCTAAGGAGGTGCCTTAGCTCAGTTGGTAGAGCAAAGGACTGAAAATCCTTGTGTCCCTGGTTCGATTCCTGGAGGCACCACAAAAAAATCCCGGAACTTATGTTTACGGGATTTTTTGTTTCTAATGAATAATTAATTGTTCGAGTTTTTAAGAAAAATAAAACCGCGCTATCTGCTACTAGTTTAGGTTCGATGCTCGCCTCTCCAAAAGCTATAAATTTATCCTGAGTGCAGTCGAACGACTGCTATTGCTCCCGCAAGTATCCCCAAGAGTCATTTTCTAATGTAAGTGTTGT
>NZ_QFRI01000003.1 GCF_003143755.1 Algibacter marinivivus | reverse complement strand
TGGTGTTACAGTTAAGTTCAGTACATCATCAGCAGTACAACCATCATTAGTGATAGTAAGTGCAGATTGATTAGTTGTATAACTAGCACCGTTAGCAGCCCACACATAAGTTTCCCCAGAACAAATAATTGCATTGGTTACATCATCGGCAGGTTTTGTACAACTTGGGAGAATGTTTAAGTTATAATCTTCAACTTCACCATCAAAATTTTCTTCACATGATGTTGGGTCTAGGTTATATTTTGCAGAAACTCGCATTCTTACTTGAGTTATTGCTGCAGAAGCTGGTACTTCAATACTTGCTTGGATATTTGTAGGTCCATCTGCAGTATTATTTGCAATTCCAAGATCATAAAACTCAGGTTCAGAATTAATAGTATCGTCAAAATCACCATCAGCATTCCAATCAATCCAAGCATATGCATGAATTGTATAGTTTCCATCTGTATTAAGATTGACGGCTAAAGTTGCTGTATCACCAACATATATATCAACAGCTGGACTTGTGTTATCTGTGTATGAGCTAGCTGTTGTTCCAACACTAGCAAAATTTATTAAGTCTGATGATCCATCATTTAAATTTACTAAAGTAATAGCTGTGGTATATGGATCTGTATTATTTCCAAATGAATCACAGTAACTAACAGCCAGAGTAGTGAAATTTGCAGATGCTGAAAACGCAGAATTACTAGATGTACATTTACTTCTTACTTGTACTTCATAATCTGTAGAGGTACTAAGGCCAGTTAGATTATAATTTGAACTTGTTAAATCAGTAACATCAATCCATGTTCCAGAGCTTATTTCTTTGTATCTTAAGTCGTAAGTTGCAGATGGAATATTATCCCATGAAACTGAAGCGCTAGTTGTGTTTATACTTGAAATAGTAACATTAGTAGGTACAGAAAGTACACATGGTATTTCAACATTAATAATTTTAAAATCATCAAAAATAAATCCGTCAAAAGTAGTAGGGTATCCATCCGCTCTATTCGTATTATCTGAATCAAAAACAAAACGGAAACGTGCATTTGAAGCTCCAAATAAGAAATTGTTTTCTGTTCCATCAATTAAAATTTCTTCCATAACCCATTTGTCCATAGTATCTGCATCATAAATTGATTCTCCAGTAGGTTGGTTGTTTTGGTCTGAAGTAGATTTTCCAGTACTTGTATTTGAACTATAAGTGCTACTATATCTGTTTGTAGATCTACTTGATCCTGGTTTACTATATTTCCCACAAAGTGGAATCCAAGTTGTACCATTAGTTGAACCTTCAATTTGGACATAATCAAAATTTCGTTCTAAGTCCCATTTTGCAAAAAACTGAACAATTGAAGCTGATGATGATGATATATCAATACTTGAGTTTAGAGTTAATGTTTTGGATTGATTATTTCCATAAGCACCAGATGGAGAATCTGTAATAGCTGTAGTGCTATTACCATTATAATCTGTAGTGGTTATTGTACCCCAAGAACCTCCTGATGCAGTCCAGTTTGTTAAATTATCTATGTCTGGATTGTCTGTAAATAAGACAGAAGGATTGTAAAGTTTTATAATATTTGCTTGATACATCACATATCCATCATCATTACTTAAAGTGACTTGAAATTCAATTTCATCATTTGGTTGAATTCCAGCATCTAAAGTGTATGCAGCAGTTACTGTTCGTTGTTCTAATTTACTCCAACCAGTTTGAGTTAAAGGCGGTGTAATAGATGTAATATTTCCTGAAACAGGTGTAACATTAAGTGTAATATTTCCTATTGTTTGACCTAAATATTCTAATCCGAATTCTAAATTACCAGAAGTTGTATTTATATCGCTAGGATTTAAATCATGAAACTGAGCAAACTTTCCACTATGGTAAGCATTTACAAAATTCATCCTTACAGCTCTTTGAGCAATCTCAACAATTTTTGTTGCATTTGGCCAAAAACCACCTTCACCATCTGCTGTAATCCATGAACCATTCTCAGGGGCAAGGGCTAAAATACCTTGGCCAGAACCTGTCGATCCATTTAAATCTGCAGCACCTCCAAGCATCCAGTCACTCATATCACCGTTTGCAATGGTTAGTATATCTGGAGCTTCTCCATAGATATATCTATTAAAACGTGTCATATCATGACAAAACTTATGATATTCAGATTCTCTACCTGATCCAGTTGAACCTGGATATCCGTTATAAGAATGCGGTATTAAATTAGAACTGGCATGATGATTCATAGCAGTTTTAAATTCTCTAGTCGCTGAAAAATCTCTAACAATTTGAGTTTCTGGTTCAGAAAAAGCACTAGGTCCTCTGTAAACATTACTATTTGTTGATCCAGATGATCCAACAGTACCATTAGCATAAATAGCATGGCTTCCCCAGAAGTAGTCGTAGTTTCTATTTAAATCGACACCTCTTAAAGCATTGTCACCTGTATTATAATCTCCTAAATTTTTTCGTTGCAATCCACCACCACTAGGTGCTATTTGTTCATTCCACATCAACCCATCAGGATTAGCTACAGGAATAAAATACATTTCATGATTGTCTACTAAGTTTTTAATACCTGCATCTGAGCCATAATTTTCTAAAACATACCACATATAGTATATTAAATTCATCATACTACTTACCTCTCTTGAGTGTGTCATCCCAGAATATAAAGATTCTGGCTCGTTTGCCTCATCTGTATCTGGGTTATCTGATATTCTTACATAATATATTGGTTGTCCTGCCCAAGTATCATAAACAGTCGATCCAGGACCGTCAGTAAAAGAATTACCATTTGTAACAGTTCCAGGTGATGCATCTGTTTTTACTGATATCAAATTAGGATATAAAGCTCTCATTTGATCTAATTCAGCTAAAACCTCACTGTAAGTTAAACAACCACCCATACTTCCTAAATTAAAGTTGGTTGGTACTGCCCAATTTACTTCTGAACACCCTTCATATTGTATAAAATTGTCAATGCTTTCACTTTTGGTGCTTAAAGATTTACTAGCAACCTTTTGAGCTTTTTTAGCTGCTAATTCTGCTTTGGCTATAGGAAGTTCTATATCATTTTTCTTTTTGTAATGATCAATTAAATCTTCAACTAAAATAGAATAACTTATACCTTGGTTATCTAAAGCGTTTAATTCAATTCCTCCTAATTCTAAAATCAGGTTGTTGTTATCGAATACAGCGCCGCACGATAAATCAATACCAACTTCTCGAACTTTTAAGAGTTGTTCTTTTGTTGGGTTATTGATTTTAATTCGTTTTGAAATAAGGGATTGTGAATAACTTAATTGTGCTATTAATATTAGCATTAAACTTAAGAGGGTAATTTTTTTCATCAGATTTGGGATTTTAATGAATTTTGAGAGGCTAATATAGAATTTTAATTCGCCAAACTCTATGAAACGCAAAAAAAACCGATGAAATACATATTTAAATTTCACTTATTGTCTTAAAACTCTGAAAATCATTATTTTAAATACAATTGTGTATCGAAGTTAAATATTTGAAAATAGCTACAAAAAATAAATATAAATCATAAAATTCTTTATATAAAGAAAGTTAAATCTTACTTTAAATTTATCAATTTTGTCAAACTGGCAAGCAAAAACTCTATTTTTAGATAGAAAAAACAATTTTTAAACTATAATTAATGAAAGATAATATACCATTATTGCTTTTTCTTCCATTCATTAAATGCTTCTTTATTGGAATCATTTGTTAAAGGATATAATCCAATAATTGAATCCCCTTTATTTACTTTTTCAATTACAAAATCTTCATATAAAGTCATTTCTAAACATTCAGATACAACTTCATCAAGTAAATGCGCAGGTATAACCAAAACTCCATCAGAATCGCCAACAATAATATCACCTGGAAAAACAGCAACATCTCCACATCCAATAGGAACATTTATATCAATAGCTTGGTGTAATGTTAAATTTGTAGGAGCTGATGGTTTCTGATGGAAAGCATTAAAATCTAATTCTGAAATTTCTTTACTATCCCTAAAACCCCCATCCGTTACTATTCCAGAAACACCTCTTTTCATTAAACGAGTAACAAGTATAGACCCTGCAGAAGCAGCTCTACTATTTTTTCTGCTATCAATTACAAGTACTGAACCTTTTGGGCATTCTTCAACAGCAACGCGTTGAAGGTGTTTAGGATTTTTAAAAACAGATATAGGATTTAAATCCTCTCTTGCTGGTATGTAACGTAGCGTGTAAGCTTGCCCGACCATATTTTTTTTAACTTCAGTCAATGGAATGACATTTTGTATAAATTGATTTTTTAGCCCTTTTTTAAATAAGCAAGTAGCAATTGTAGCTGTACTTATCTGCTGAAGTTGATTACGTGTTAATTCTGTTATTTGTTCCATGAATTTACTTTATATAATTAAAAATGCTTCTAAAACTTTGTTTTTTATACAAATATAGATATATTTGGAAAACCAAACTGGTTTACCAGATTGGAAAACCAAATAATCCACTTGATTATTAATTCGAATTAAATAACTTTCTAAACAATATAATTATGAAAACAAAATTACTTTTTACAAAACAAAAATCTTGTACTTTATACGCCTTACTGGTGTTTTGTTTGTGTTTTAATTATAGCTGGAGTCAAGAACTTGTTAAAAATGGCACTTGTGATGAACACGGAACAGGCTCAGACACTAGTAACACCAGCGATAATGCAGATGCTTGGGATATGACACCTAATACTACATTAAATGGTGGTATAACAAGCCCATATAGATATGATGCTGCCAATAATCCAGATGGTTGGAGAAATCAGGCTTTAGAAGATTGGCTTGAAGATCAATATGATTTTACTGATGATTTCGATGCGTCTGATGCCTTTGGTCAAGATGTAGATGAACAACCAGGTTCTACAAGTAGCGGAAATGGAGGAACAAGAGGCGTTAAGTTGTATGACGATGAGGACGGAGACCCTGTAGTAACTGAATCTACCCGTCGTTTATATCAAAAGGTAGTGGGTCTTACTATTGGTAACGATTACAATTTCTCTTTTGATTCTAAAGCAGATTCTGGTGCTACTGTTGATTCAGAAGTATACATATTAAATACTGAAATTGTCGATGAAGTTGCTCTTAATACTGATGGAGGTGTGGCTGCTGGTATTCGTGATGATTTTATGACTGTTTCACCATCTACTACTTGGGCTACATTTACATCAACTTTTACTGCATCAAATACTTTTGTTGTAATTTATGTTAGATCATTAGGCGCTGCTGATGAAAGTACTGAAACGTTTTGGGATAATATTTCGCTTCAAGAAGATATTACAGCATCAACAAAAGATGCTTTAACTAGTAAAATAAATATTTACCCTAATCCAGCAAATGATTACATCCAAATAGAGTCTAAAGATGTTCAAATTTCTTCTTTTGAAATGTACAGCCTTGTTGGGCAAAAAGTTATTTTCTCAAATAATTTAGTTAATAGCAGATTAGATATTTCAAGTTTAAATAGTGGTATTTATCTTTTAAAAGTAAATACTGATAATGGAAGCTTAACTAAAAAAATTATAGTTGAATAATTATTATGATTAGTTTAAAAGAAGCCTTTTATTAAAATAGAAGGCTTCTTTTGTTTAATTTAATGGGTTTTAATTAAAAATAATATAAAAATAATTCTACCATGAGTCACTTATTTAAAAATGTCACCTTAATATTTTTATGCATTTTACTATATAGTGTTAGCTGTAAAGAGTCACCTACTAAAAATGCAATACAAGTAGATAATATTGAGGAGCTTAATGATGCTATTAAAAATGCTAATCCAGGTGATAATATTGTTTTAGCTAATGGTGTTTGGAGTGATGTAGAAATAAAATTTAGAGGTCAAGGAACTCAACAAAATCCAATAGTTTTAAAAGCTGAAACTAATGGTAAAGTATCTATAGAAGGAAAATCTTTTTTGAAATTTGGCGGACAGTTTTTAGTTGTAGAAGGTTTACACTTTAAAAATGGATATTCACCATCTGGTTCTGTTGTAGATTTTAAAATAAGCGATGATGAAATTGCAAATAATTGTAAAGTCACTAATTGTGTTATAGAAGATTTTAACAAACCTAAGCGAGATAATAGCGATTTATGGGTTCAGTTTTGGGGGCGACATAATGAGTTAAGCAATTGCTATATAGCAGGAAAAACAAATAGAGGACCAACAGTTAGAGTTAGTATTGCAGGTATTGAAAGTATTAATAATTACCATCAAATAATTAATAATCATTTTGGACCAAGGCCAGTAAAAGGAGGTCCAAGTGGTGAAACGATTCAATTAGGTGATAGTTATACTTCAATGTCTCCAAGTCATACATATGTAGCTAACAACTTATTTGAAGAATGTAACGGTGAAGTGGAAGTAATTTCCAGTAAAACAAATTTTAATGTATTTAAGAATAATGTTTTTTATAAAAGTGAAGGCTCTTTAGTTACCAGACATGGTAATTATGCGACGATAGATGGTAATTATTTTATAGGAGACGGAGTCAATGAGAATTACGGCGGAATCCGAATAATTAATACAGGGCATTGGGTAATTAATAATTACTTTTTTAATCTAAAAGGAAAGAGTTTTAGGAGCCCGTTAGCCGTTATGAATGGTATTCCTAAGTCTCCATTAAACCGTTACAACCAAGTAACTGATGTTTTGGTAGCTTATAATACATATGTAAATTGTAGTTCACCATGGCAATTTGGCGTTGGTACAAATATTGCTCAAGCTGATGTTTTACCAAAATCTGAAATCCGCTCAGCTAGGGCAATTAGAACTACAGTAGCTAATAATGTAATTTATAATGAAAAAGGATTGGAATCTATTATTGTTGAAAATGATAAAGCTGATGGCGTTACCTTTAAAAGTAACGTTATAAACAATCAAGGTATAGCTTTTAAAGATTTTGATAAAGGTATTGTTGAAGCGTCATTAGAACTCAGAAAATTATCTGATAATGTTTATATACCAGTAGGGATACCTGAGGGTTTTGAGGCATATAATGGTTTCGATTTTAATACTATAGAAGTAGATTTATTAGGTGTTTCTAGAAAAGACGATAAAAGTATTGGGGCAATTACAGGTAAAAATGTTTCCAATCCAAATATTTTAGATAAATCTAAATATGGAACAACTTGGTTTTCTAATGAAGTTGAAGAAAAAGAACCAAATACTATTTTAGTTGCTATAAATGATAATCTTCAATCTAAAATTGATGAAGCTGAAGATGGTGATATTATTATTTTAGAATCAGGTAAGCATTTCATAAAAGAATCCCTGATAATAAACAAAACCCTAACAATAAAGTCTGAAGACAAAACTAAAATGGTTCTATTTTATTCGGGCACTGCTAAAACACCTTTGTTTTCTTTACAACCTTATGGTAAGTTAACTGTCAATAATTTGAACCTAAAAGGAAATGCATCAAACTTCGCTTTTGCAAGTTTAAAAGAAAACATGTCTAATCATTTTGGGTTATCGGTTACAAATTCTGAAATAAGTGATTTTGGTTATGTGCTAAAAGCCTATAAAGAATCATTTGCTGAACGTATTACTTTTGAGAATACATCAATTTCAAACTGTGAAAACGGAATTGAATTATCTGAAGAAACAAACGATAAAGGTGATTATAACACCGAGTATTTAACCGTGAGCAATTGTGTTTTCAACAATGTAAAAGAAAATGTTATTGATTATTATAGAGGAGGTTATGATGAATCTACTATTGGTGGTAACTTATTAGTATCTAATAGCACATTTACTAATTGTGGTGCTAAAGAGAAAAATAAAATGCTTTTAAATCATAGAGGTATTGTTAATGTAAATATTACTAAAAATACATTTATAAATAATCCTGTGCAGTTTGTTTCTATTTTATGGGGAGCAAAGAATAATATAGAATCAGAGAACAGTTTAACCAATTCTGGAAAAATAAAAACTGAAGAAAATTTAAAATTAAAATTGATGTATTAAAAAATATGCCAAAAAAAGTAGTAACATTTGGTGAGGTTATGATGCGTTTATCACCTCCTGGTTATGAGAAGTTTTCGCAAGCTTCTTCATTCGAACTCGTTTATGGAGGTGGTGAGGCAAACGTTGCTATTTCTTGCGCCTATTTAGGAATGAAAGCTGCACACGTTACACGTTTTCCAGATAATGCAATAGGAAAAGCTGCTACACAATTTTTACGGAAACACTGGTTAAGTACTGAACATGTTATCTATGGTGGTGACATGATGGGTAAATATTTTCTAGAGAAAGGAGCTGTGCATAGACCGAGCGAAGTAATTTACGAAAGAGAAGGTTCAGCTTTCTCTTTAATAGAACCTTCTATGGTCAATTGGGAAGAAGTTCTTAAAGATGCTGATTGGTTTCATTGGACAGGTATTACACCTGCTATTTCTGATGGAGCAGCAAAGTGTTGCCTTGATGCCATTAAAACTGCAAATAAACTAGGAATCATGGTGTCAGGTGACATTAACTCACGAGATAACATGTGGAAATACGGTAAAACCATGCAGGAAGTAATTCCAGGTTTAGTAAAAAATTCTGATGTTGTGATTACAAGTAGCCGCGGTATTCGCGAAATGTTTGGACTCGGTAAACCAGAAGACAACTTTAAGGATTTAGCTAAACAGCTAATAGATTTTTTTCCAAATGTGAAAAAAGTAGTCAAAAAAACTAGACGTACACTAAGTGCTTCGCACCATCAAATACAAGGCAAATTGTGGAATGGAAAAAAATATATTAAAACCGATATGCTAAACATTACTCACATAATTGACCGTGTTGGCACTGGAGATGCTTTTGCAGCAGGGTTAATATATGGCCTATTGCATTATAAAGACAACGAAGCAATAGATTTTGCTTCCGCTGCTTGCGCATTAAAGCATACAGTCCCAGGGGATGTAAATATAGTATCATTAGACAACGTAATTAGTTTAATGCAAGGAGATACTTCTGGTGCTATAAAAAGGTAGATTTTAATCAGACTACATTTATAAAATCAATCAAAATGAAAAAAATAATAGTTCTTATAATTGCTCTTTTAGTAGTGATTGCCTGTAAACAAAATTCTAAAGAAACTGGAGTAGATAATTCAAGTTCAGATTCAAAATCAGCATCAGAGGTAAAATACCCAAGCGATGTTATTCCATTTATGGATAAATGGAAAATTCTTTTAGGAGATGGAACCCGTTCTGATAGCTTAGTGAATTTTCAAAAGGATGATTTCTTTTATGTTGAAAATGAAAACGGAACAGATTGGGTAGTCTACAAAACACCAAATTCTGGAGTAACATCAAGAACATCTAGTAATACAAGAACAGAGTTAGGAGAAAAAAAGCATTGGATTCCTGAAGAAGGAGGTAAATTAACAGGAACATTAAAAGTGATGCATGTGTCTACTACAGGTCATGCAAATGCAGCTTCTTCATTTTCAGTTGTTATTGGGCAAATTCATAGTGATGAAGGTCATGAAAATGAACCTTTAAAAATTTATTACAAAAAATTTCCAGAGCACACCAAAGGTTCTGTTTTTTGGAATTATGAAATTAATACACAAGGAGACAATATTGGAAGATTTGATTATTCTACGGCAGTTTGGGGTCATGATTTTTCAATTGTAGGTTCAAGTCCAACTGATTTTCCAGAAGAGCCAAAAGATGGAATTGAGTTAGGAGAAGAATTTAGTTACGAAGTAAATGTGTATAAAGGAATTATGTACTTAACTTTTACAAGTAAAGATCATGAAACTGTAACTTTTACCAAGAGTTTAATAAAATCAGAGTTTGCAACTAGAGCAGATATTCCTGAGCAAGTAATAAAAGTATATGCAAATAGAGAAAAAGGAGGAGGGGTAGAACGTGAAATAGCATACGCAGGTGAAATCAATTATTTCAAGCAAGGTGCTTATAACCAGGCAAATGCTAAAAGCACTAAATCAGAAATTTATGGAGGAGATATAGCAAAGCAATATGCAAATGGAAGCTATGCTGAGGTTTGGTTTAAAAAAGCTACTCTAGGAGCATCCACTAAACCTAGTAAATAAAACATTGAGAAGGGTAATAATTATAATGGGGGTTTCAGGTGTTGGAAAAAGTACCATTGGGCAACTTTTAGCTGATGAAATGAATCTGCCTTTTTTTGATGGTGATAATTATCATTCAAAACATAACGTAGAAAAAATGTCTAGCGGAGAATCTCTAAATGATGATGATAGACATGGTTGGTTATCAACTTTAAATCAATTAATAAAGGAGCAATTAAAAAATAACAGTTGCATTTTAGTTTGTTCTGCTTTAAAAAATAAGTATAGAGAGTTGCTGAGTGATGGGATTCTAAACGAAATTGAATGGATTTATTTATTTGGGGATTTTGATACCATTTATAATCGAATAAATAAAAGGAAGAATCATTTCATGCCTTCTGAGTTACTCAAATCTCAATTCGATACCTTAGAAAAACCTACAAACGCTATAACTTGTAATATTGATAATTCACCAAAAGAAATTATTGAGAACATAAAAAAAGAGTTGATGAAAAAATCAGAGTTTGGTTTACTTGGTTTAGGGGTAATGGGGAAGAGCCTATGTATAAATTTGTCAAATAATGGTTTCAAAATATCAATGTATAACAGACATGTTGATGGCGTTGAAGAACATGTGGCTTTAAAATTTAAAAAAAAGCATACTGAATTATCATCTGCATTGCCTTTTGATAATCTTGAGGAGTTTGTGAATTCTATTCAAAAACCAAGAAAGATTATGTTCATGGTAAATGCAGGAAAAACAATTGATGCTGTTATTGAAAATATATTACCATATTTAAGTGAAGGCGATATTATAATTGACGGAGGGAATTCAAATTACAATAGTACTAAAGAAAGGTTTGAGTATCTAAAATCTAAAAACATTCATTTTATTGGAGCTGGGGTTTCTGGTGGAGAAGAAGGGGCTTTAAAAGGACCATCCATTATGCCTAGTGGTAGTAGAGAGGCTTATAAATCTGTGCAACCTTTTTTAGAATCTATAGCATCTCATGATAGGAATGGACTTCCATGTTGTGCATATATAGGCCCTGAAGGAAGTGGTCATTTTGTTAAAATGATACATAATGGTATTGAATATGTTGAAATGCAATTATTAGCAGAAGTTTTTAGTATTTTTAAAGCAACCAGAAAAACGCCTGATGAAATTGCAGAAGTTTTAGAAATTTGGAAAAAAGATGTAGATAGTTATTTATTGAATATCACCATTGATATTCTTAGGAAAAAGGAAAATAACGACTGGTTAATAAATAATATATTAGATAAGGCAGGAAACAAGGGCACAGGTAATTGGGCTACTATTGCTACTGCTGAATTGGGAATCCCCAGTACACTAATAGCTTCTTCTTTATTTGCGCGCTATACGTCTTCTTTTAAAGAGGATAGAATTAAAGCAAACATATCCTTTGGAAATAATGATTCTTCTAATATAAAAATAGATTTAATTGATTTGTTGAATGCATACCAATTTGCTAGAATTATTAATCATTATCAAGGCTTTAAATTAATAGAAGAGGCTTCGAAATTTCATAAATGGAATTTAAACTTAAGTGAAATAGCAAGGATATGGACCTCTGGTTGTATTATTAAATCAGATTTAATGGCAGTATTAGTAGAAGTTTTTAAAAAATCTAAGTCTATATTAATAAACGAAAGTATTAAACAACAACTACAAGTCTTAAGGCCATCAGCTAATAAACTTGTTTCACAATGTATTTTAAACGAGATAGCCATTCCATGTTTAAGTGAATCTGTTAATTTTTTAAATACATATACTACTGCAGATTCATCTGCAAATTTAATTCAAGCGCAACGTGATTATTTTGGAGCGCATACTTATCAAAGAACTGATGATGATTCAGGTAAATTTTATCATACCAACTGGAAAAACTAACTAATACTACAAAACAATGTTAAAAACAGAAGATAAAACCTCTTTAATTAAAAGAATTATTGCTATTGTATTAGGCTTTGGTCCCGGAATATTTGCTATTGGTTACACCATTGGTACTGGTAGTGTAACCTCTATGATAGTTGCTGGTAGTAAGTTTAATATGCAATTGTTATGGGTGCTTTTATTGAGTTGTTTCTTTTCGGGAGTTTTAATGTTTGCTTATGGTAATTATGCGTTGATTACAGGAGAAACTGCGCTTTATGGATTCAAAAAACATTTAAAATTCGGTAAGGTTTTAGCAATCTTAATTATTGTAGGCATCACATTTGGTCAATGGAATTCTTTAATGGGAATTTTAGGAATTTCTTCTAATATTATTTTTGAAATATTGGCAGTAAATTTTGATGGATTAAGTGCTTTTAAATATGAAACTGTTTTAATTACTGCTATTATAATAATAGTTACATTTTACTTACTAATGCTCGTTGGGAAGTACACATTCTTCGAGAAGATACTAGTCATATTTGTAACTCTAATGGGCTTGTCTTTTTTATTCTCATTATTTTTTGTGCAACCATTATCTATAGATGTAGTTAAAGGTTTAATCCCTACAATACCAGACGTTCCTGGTGGCAAAATGTTGGTTGCCGCATTTGTTGGTACCACTATGGCAGCAGCAACATTTTTATCTCGTCCACTATTTGTAAAAGGAAAGGGGTGGACTATTGAAAATTTAAATCAGCAAAAGAGGGATTCTATTACTGCGGCTGTTTTAATATTTGTTATTAGTGGAACTATTATGGCAGTAGCTGCAGGAGCCTTATATTATCAAGGTAAAGAAGTTACGCATGTGTTAGATATGGCAAATACTTTAGAACCAGTTGCAGGTAAATGGGCGGTTACTATTTTCTTCTTTGGAGCATTAAGTGCAGGTTTGTCTTCTATTTTTCCTTGCCTGTTAATCGCACCACTATTAATTGCAGATTATCAATCTGGTAAGTTGGATACCAATTCTCGCCAATTTAGAATTATAACTGCTATTGCATGTCTGGTAGCTTTGATAGGTCCCGCTTTTGGTGCAAACCCAATTGAGGTTCAAATTCTTTCTCAGGTATTTAACGTATTTGTGTTGCCAATAGTAATATTAGGAATTATACTAATGCTAAAAAGTAAAAAAGTGATGAAAGATTATAAAACCAGTCTTGGTGTTTATATTGGAATGTTTGCAGCGTTATTTTTCTCACTAGTTATTTCTTATAATGGTATTGTAGCATTACTAAATTATTTTTAATAACATTCAACTAGATATAAAAAGAGGGATTTTTATAAACTAATAAATTCTTAAAAATGAATAAAAAACATATCGCATTATTATCATTGTTCATCAGTTTTGGTACCTTCCTAATGCTGAATAGTTGTAAAAAGAGTGCTGAAAAATCAAAAGAAAAAGAAGAAAAAAAAATCGTTTTCGCAAATGATGTTATTCCTTTTTTTAATAATTGGAATTTAATTTTAGGTGATGGTTCAAATGTAGGTCATGCAAATAACTTTCAGCACAAAGACTTTTTTTATACAGTAAATGATGATAAAAAGAATTGGGTTGTATTTAAAGCACCAAATGCTGGTGACACACATGGTACTTCAAATAATACAAGAACCGAATTGGCTCAAGTAAAAAAATGGTACCCTGCAACAGCAGATGACAAATTGAAAGCAACTCTTAAAGTAATGAATGTGTCAGTAACTGGAGATGCGCGTGTAGCGGCTTCGTATTCTGTAGTTGTAGGCCAGATTCATAGCGCAGATGGGCATGAAAACGAGCCACTTAAAATATTCTATAAAAAATTTCCTGGTCATACAAAAGGTTCTGTTTTTTGGCATTATGAAATTAATACAGAAGGTGATGATAATTCTGGAAGATGGGATTATTCTACAGCGGTTTGGGGTCATGATTTTTCTGTTGTTGGAGATAAAGAAAATGCATATCCAGATGAACCCAAAGATGGTATAGCATTAGGTGAAGAATTTAGTTATGAAATTGAGGTTAAAGCTGGTGTTATGAAGTTAAAGTTCGCTAGCAAATGGCGTGAAACCAAAACGTTTACAAAAAACTTAATTGAATCTGAATATAGCACAACTGCAGATATACCAGAACAAACACAAAAATTATTTGTTCCAATAGGTCAAGATGGAGTTGAGCGCAAAAAAGCCTATGCAGATGAAGGCTGTTTTTTTAAGCTAGGTTGTTATAATCAAACTAATGGAAAATCTCCCGAAGTAAATAAAAATTGGTGTTCTGGTGCTGAGACATATGGAGGTGATATTCAAAAACAATATGAAGATGGAAATTATGCTGAAGTTTGGTTTAAAACAGCAAGCATAACTGTTAGTGATACTTCCATATCTAACAAAGGTTATTTTACTAAAAATGATTAATTAATTTATGAATAAAATGAACATAAACGATAAATTAACTGGGAAAAATGTACTCATCACTGCTGGCGCTCAAGGTATTGGAGAGGCAATTACTAAACACTTTATAGATAGTGGTGCTAATGTTGCAGTACATTATTTTTCTAGTGCTGATAATGCAAATCAATTAGTGGAATTTGCAATCAGTAAAGGGCAGAAAGCTGTTGCTTTAAATGGTGACTTAACAAAAGAAGCAGATGCTAATGTATTGGTTGAAAAAACGGTACAAGCTTTTGGAGGTTTAGATATACTTATTAACAACGCAGGTTCTCTTGTAGCTCGTAAAATGCTAAACGAAATGGAAGTAGAATTCTGGAATAAGGTCATGGATATAAATCTTACCTCTATGATGTTTGTTACAAAAGCTGCATCGTCTCATTTAGCTAAAAATGCTCAAAGTAGTATTGTAAATTTGGCATCACTTGCTGGACGTAAAGGCGGGCATCCTGGTTCTCTAGCATATGCAACCAGTAAAGGTGCTATATTAACATATACTAGAGCACTTTCAACAGAATTTGGTCCTCAAGGAACTCGAGTAAATGCTGTAGCTCCAGGACTTATTCTTGGTACTTCATTTCATAATACTCATACAACTAAAGAATCAGCAGACGCAACAATTTCTGGAATTCCAATTCAACGTGCAGGTAATGCTGATGATGTAGCCAGAGCAGTTTTATATCTAGCTTCTGAATATGACGGATTTATTACTGGTGCCACACTTGATATTAATGGTGGTGTATATAATATGTGATTTTTAGAATTTTGCTTTTTAATTTTAGTTAAAACATTCATTATAAATAAGTTTACAGTTATTGTTTAAAAAATATTTTGAGATTATAATAATTATTGTATTTTTGGTAAACCAATTTGGTTTACCAAATTGGTTTACCAAAAAAGACATATTAATTTCAGATCTTGATTATGTATAAAATTATTTTTCTTTTATTATTACTGTTTTCTGTTTCTGTAATTGGTCAAACTACTTATAATATTACAGATCCAGAAGATTTAGAAAATCAAACTTACATACCAGGGGATATCATCATTTTAGCAGATGGTACTTATAATACAGATGCAAGAATAAATTTTGTTGGTAACGGAACAGTTAGTGAACCTATAACTTTTAGATCGGAAACACCAGGAGGTGTTGTTTTTACTGGTGGTTTAAAGATGGATATTGGTGGAGATTACGTTATTGTTGATGGGTTTCATTGGCAAGGTGGTTTTGGAGCTAGTAACTTTATTCAATTCAGAGATGGTACAGATTATGCTAATTACAGTACTATTCAAAATTGTGCTATTAATGGCTTGCAGGTTCATGCAGATGATCAAGAAGCTGGAACAAGTGTAAAGCACAGATGGATTGTATTGTACGGTACTTATAACAACGTTACAAACTGCTCATTTATGAATAAAACAAATGCTGGTGCTACAGTACTTGTAGAGCTTTCTTATAATGCTGATGCTAATCGTTGCGCTACAGTTGGTCATACTATTAGTAATAATTATTTCTATAAATATGAGAAAATTGATACAGCATTAACAAATGCTGGAGATAGTGAAACTATCCGTATCGGTTCTAGTAATACTCAAAACGTAAATGCAAATGTTACAGTAACTAACAATTATTTTGTAGAGGCTGACGGCGAAAATGAAATCATCACTAATAAAAGTAAAAATAATATCTACACAAATAATACTTTTAGAAGATGTAGAGGTTCTTTGGTGCTACGTCATGGTTCAGATGCTATAGTTGATAGAAATTATTTTTTAGGTGAAGATGTTGAAGGGACAGGAGGTATAAGAATTTCTGATAGTAATCACTCCATTACTAATAATTATATTCAAGATTGTATTACTGAAAATAGTCAAGCCAAATGGAATAATGGTATAACATTTATAGGAGGCGGTGATAATGCAGCGGTAGATTGCAATGCTTCAGGACTTACAAATGGCTACCAAAAAGTAGAAGGCATTACCCTTTCAAGGAATTCGATTGTAAATACAAATGCACCATTGTTCTATAATGAAGATAAAGGGTCAACTGACCCAACAGGAACTGTTTCGGATAACTTAATTTATTTTACTTCAGGCAATTCAAATTTGACTGATGTTATTTCTGGTGATAGCCCTAATGCCTTTACTAATATGGGCACAGGATTAACTTACACAGGAAATGTTTTTACTGGAACTATGTTAGGTGCAACAACCACAGGTTTTTCTGAAGAATTAGGAATTAATGCTACAGCTGATGGAGAAATTTTTACATTTTCGGGTAATGGTTCTTCGGATAAGGGGGCAGATATGGGTTCATATATACCAGCAACTGATGATATGGTTGGGTATGGTGTTGGAGCTTGTTTTTTAGATAATTTAGGAGCATCAATTAATGATGGCGATTGTACTATTGTGGTGGTTGATAATTTAACGGTAAGTACTTTACCAACACTTACTTCTGAGGCTTCTAGTAATGATGTTACCGTTAATGCAAATATAAGTTGGACTGCTGTATCTAATGATGCATGGATATCTATTAATACTAATTCTGGTACTGGTAATGCAACAGTATTAGTTTCTGTAGCTGAAAACACAGGTACAAATAGTAGAGTAGGTACTGTAACCTTTACTCAAGACCCAGGTGGAGATGATATTGTAAGAACTTTAAATGTTACTCAAGAAGGAGCAGATTTAACTTCTTTGTTTGATCTTATTAATGATACTGCTGGAGGAGGTCCGGTTTCAATTCATTCTTGGTCCACAGAATTTAATCCTAGTAAACCTGAAGAGAATGTCTATAAGACTCTAGATAAAATTAATACCAACTCATCTATTTGGGCGGCACAAGATGGAGCTGTTCTTGGAGGTGATTACAAAGGAGATGGAGAATATATAATTTACGATTTAGGAGAAGAATATGATCTTGATTTAATACAATTTAGTACAACCGACAAGTCTGATCCTTTTGGATATCAAGTTTGGATATCCACAACAGGAACTGATCCTGAAGATTTTATTATGATATTGCCAATTAGTGGAGACTTGTTGTTAACAACAAAAACTGGTACAAACGATTTTAATCAATATGAAATTACAGAAACTGCACGTTATGTAAAAATGATTGGCTTTGGAAGATTTAACCCTGCAAATAATAGAACCAGTGAATGGAGTACAATTTCAGAAATTGAATTTTATGGATCCTCTACCTTATCGGTAAGTGAATTTGATTTACAAAATAAGATATTATTCTATCCAGTTCCTACATCAGATATATTAAACATAAAAAGTATAAGTAACTCCTCTTTAGATAAAGTTCAAGTATATACTTTAGATGGAAGAAAAGTTATAGAAAAACAACTCCATAATACAACAAACAAAACAAGTTTAGATACTTCTTCACTTGTTAATGGCGCTTATATTGTTAACTTATCAAGCGATAACCAAGTTGTTTCTAAAATGATAGTAATTTCTAATTTAGATTAATGAAAAAAATATTAAAAAAATATTCAATAATTCTTTTAACTGTTTTTGTTGTTTTGTCATGTAAAGAGAAATCAACTTCACAAATACATCCGGACTCTCAATTAGAGCACCCAAGCTTAATTTTAACTAAACAAGGAGTTAAAGAAATAAGAGCTAATTTAGGAAGTATTCCAATTTTTGATAAAACCTTAGCTACAACTCAAAAAGAGATTAATGCAGAAATTGAAAATGGCTTTGATGTACCAATTCCTAAAGATTATTCTGGTGGATATACACATGAAACACATAAGAAGAATTATGTGTTAATGCAAAAATCAGGTGTGTTATATCAAATTCTTCAAGATAATAAATATGCCAAATTTGTAAAAGATATGTTGTTTGAATATGCAAAACAATATCCAACATGGCCTATTCACCCAAAACCAAGATCGTATGCAAGAGGTAGGTTGTTTTGGCAATGTTTAAATGATTCAAATTGGTTGGTTTATACAAGTCAAGCTTATGATTGTATTTATGATTTCTTATCCGAAGAAGAACGAAATACTTTAGAAACCGATTTATTCAGACCTTTTGCAGATCACATATCAAAAGACAATCCGCAATTTTTTAACCGAGTTCATAACCATGCTACTTGGGGTAATGCAGCTGTTGGTATGATAGCCCTGGCTATGGATGATGATGAACTTTTAGATCGTGCCTTAAATGGTGTTAAAGATGAAAATTTTAATCCAGATGAAAAAGATAATGATGGAGGTTATATTAGAAAAGATGGACAGAAAATAGGATTTTATGCTAATGTCGACGAACCTTTTTCTCCAGATGGATATTTTACTGAAGGGCCTTACTATCAACGTTATGCATCATATCCATTTTTAATTTTCGCGCAAGCTCTTCAAAACAAAAAACCAGAACATAAGGTGTTTGAGTATAAAGACGGAGTACTTTTAAAAAGTATTACTGCCTTGTTGAATTTATCAAATGCAGATGGAGAATTTTTCTTATTAAATGATGCTCAGAAAGGTATGTCATATTTTAATGCATCTTTAATATCAACAGTAGATATTGGATACCATTTTGGAGGTAACAATCCAGAATTATTAAGTATAGCTAAGAAGCAAGATGAAGTTACGCTTGATGATGCTGGTTTAGCGGTGGCTTTGGGAATAAAAGAAGGTAAAGAAAAACCTTTTGTCAAAAAATCAATTGAATTATCTGATGGTGCAAAAGGAGATGAAGGTGCAGTTGGAATTTTGCGTAGTGATGATTTAGAACTTGTATTTAAATATACAGCACATGGGTTAAGTCATGGGCATTACGATAAATTGTCTTTTGCTTTATTTGAGGATGGGAAAGAGGTTGTGCAAGATTACGGAATGGCACGTTTTGTAAATATCGAGCAAAAAGGAGGAGGCAATTATTTAAAAGAGAACAAAACCTGGGCAAAACAAACTATAGCACATAATACAATAGTTCAAAATGAAACCTCTCAATTTCATGGTAAATATGATATAGGAAGTAAGCACCATTCTAACAAGTATGTTTTTAGTGTGGATAATGATAGTTTGCAAGTAGCAAGTGCAAAAGAAGAAAACGCATATCCAGGTACTAAATTACATCGAACATTAGTAGCTATAAAGAATTCCGATTCTGATAAACCTTATGTATTAGATATTATGAACGTTGAATCTGAGAATTCAAATCAATACGATTTGCCTTTTTATTATTTAGGGCAAATCATGCAAACTAGTTTTGAATATAACAAGTATCAATCTCCACAAGTTTTAGGTAAATCTGATGGCTATCAACATTTATATAAAGAAGCCAGTGCAAATGCTAATGGAGAAAATATCAAATTAACATGGTTGTTAAATAATCAATTTTACTCCTATTCTGCAGTAACATCCAATACTGATGAAATTATTTTAGGTAGAATTGGCGCAAATGATCCAGAATTTAATTTACGTCAAGAACCAACACTTATTTTAAGAAAAAAGAATAAAAAAAACGCGGTGTTTGCATCTGTTATAGAATCTCATGGAACATATAACCCAGTGTCTGAATTAGCAGTAAATGCATATAGTAATGTGGAAAAAATAATTGTGGCGTTTAACTCAAAAAATTATACCGCAATTGTAATAAAGATGAAAAATGGTAAAGAAAATCTATTTATCATGTCGAACAACAATAATAATTCAAAAAAAGAACATACCCTTTCCATAAATGGTAACTCATACAATTGGAGAGGATCATATACATTGATAAACCAGTAAATATTTTAAAAGATGAAAAGATTTAGTGACAAGTATTTAATCACAAAAGAAATGCAATGGGAAGAACTTGGTGGAGGCGTATCAAGAAAGTTCTTAGGTTATGATAACCAAATCATGATGGTGAAGGTAAAATTTGAAAAAGGTGCATTAGGCTCTCCGCATCAACATTTTCACACACAAACTACCTATGTTGTATCAGGTAAATTTGAATTTGAAATAGATGGTGTAAAGCAGATAGTTGAAGCTGGAGATGGTGTATATATTGAACCTAATTTGTTGCATAGTGCAGTTTGTTTAGAAGAAGGAATGCTAATTGACACATTTAGTCCTGTAAGAGAGGATTTCTTAAGTGGTGATGGTGTATCATATTTTGGAGATAAACAAAAGTAAAAATTGATTTGCCCATATTATTTGTGATGATTTTAGGGAATAAAATAGATAAAATTAAATTTTAATTTGTTTTAACAAAAAATTAGTATATATTTGGAAAACCAATCTGGTTTACCAATTTGGAAAACCAAATAAAAAAACTAAACTAAATGTATAATACTTCGCTAAAACCAAATTTAATATGATGAAATAACAAAAAAAAAGGACAGGTACACGCCTATCCTTTTTAAAAATGATTTACTTCTTTTAGGAGGGAAGTAAAAAAACAAGTTATTACTTAATAATAAACTTGGATTCTTCAAAATTACAAAAATTTCATTGGAGAAGTTGGTTTTTTGTAAAGTAATAAATTAATGATTGAATTTTTTTAATCGTCTAGTTAGTATGAGAGTTATACTGACGAAATTTTACAAGTTAAATATAAAAAAACTAATTATGAATTTAAAAACTAAGCTATTTTTAATAGTATTATTGGTGTTCAATATTACATTATTTGCTCAGAATGGAACCTTAATTAAAGGTACTGTAGTTTCTGCAGTAGATGGTGTTCCTATTGCGGGTGCTAATGTTATTGTACTTAACACATCAAGAGGAGCAACAACTGATTTTGATGGTAATTATCAAATTCGAGCAAATGATGGAGAAGTATTACAATTCACATACATTGGCTATGTAACACAAACACGTATTGTAGGCAATCAAACTACAATTGATATTTCGCTTGCTGAAGATTTAGCGCAATTAGATGAAGTTGTTGTTGTAGGTTATGGAACTCAGAAAAAATCTCACCTTACAGGAGCTATTTCTAAAGTTGTAAACGAAAGTTTAGATCAAATAGCTGTATCAAGGGTTGATGATGCCCTAATTGGTCAAGTGTCAGGTGTTAATATTCAAGCAACAAATGCAGAGGCCGGTGGTGCTCCTACAGTTACTATTAGGGGTGTTGGATCTGTAAATGCTAATTCTGGTCCCGCTTTAGTGGTTGATGGAATTGTTGTAGATTCTGAATTTCTTGGAAACATTGATATGAATGATGTTGAGTCTTTTGAGGTTTTAAAAGATGCTGCATCTGCTGCTATTTATGGTAGTGAAGGTTCCAATGGTGTAATAATGATTACAACTAAAAGTGGTAAAGCTGGTAAAACCAAATTCAGCTATCAAACTTATGTAGGATTCAAAGATGCTCATGGTAGTGATGATTATAGAAAAAGTGTTAAGGATTGGGTTGCAACTGAATTAGCTGCAACAGGTTCACTTTCAGAAGAAACACAGTATATGCAATTATTGGTTGCTACTACTGGGGTTGATAGAGATTGGCAAGATGTTTTCTTTAATGGAGGAACGGTATCAAGTCATTCTTTTGCAGCTAGAGGAGGCTCAGAAAACACAAAGTTTAGTGCATCTTTAAGAACACTTAGTGATGAAGGTGTAGTTATAACTGATGATTACAAACTGTATACAGGAAGTTTGAAATTGGATACAAAGTTAAATGATAGATTAAAATTTGGACTTAGAGCTACACCGTCTTACACAAAACAAAGACGACTTCCAACATCAATACACAACCCAATACGTCAATCACCTTGGTTACCTATTTATCATACCGAGGAAACTCTTCAGTTTATAAGTCAAACTGAAAATGGAGGAGATTATCAAACTGTAGGAGTTGGAGATTATTTCTTTGAAGATCATTTAGTAGAATTAGATTTTGACGGAGATGGAAGCGATACTAGACCTCGTACTTCAGGTGATTCTAACCCTTATCAACAATATGTTGAGAGAGAACATTATGATTTAAATACTAAATTATATGGATCAACTTATCTTAGTTATGAAATTTTAGATGGTTTAACAGCTAAAACATCTTTAGGTGTAACATTGGAAAATAGAAAGCGTACAAGATGGGACGGTACAAATTATCATGCAGGACAAGCTGGAAGAGCACAATATACAGTACAGAATAGAAATAGAACTAGGCTTATTAATGATAATACATTAAATTATAACACCTTAATTGGTGACAATCATGAAGTTAGTATACTTGCAGGTTTTACAGTGCAACAGAGAAAATCTGAGGAATCAATTACAATAGGTAATGGTTACTCTAATGATTTACTTAAAAATCTTCAAGGAGCTACTACAATTGCAAGTTTTTCAGATACTAATACAGAGCTTAAAAAAGTAGGTTACTTTGGTAGAATTAGTTATGCTTTTGCAGATAAATACTTAATAAATGCTTCTTTTAGACGAGATGGTAGTTCTGTTTTTGGCGTAGATACAAAGTATGGTAATTTCCCTGCTGCATCTATTGGTTGGAATGCTCATAACGAAGATTTCTTAAGTGATAGTGATTTTGTAAGCAAATTAAAATTAAGAGTTAGTTACGGTCTTACAGGTAATGAGAATTTTAGCGTAACTGGTGGAGCTGTAGTAAACGCATGGCCTTATTTAGCTTTATTACAAAATACTAACGCTGTAAATAACGGAGGAATAACTGCAGGTGTATCACCACTTAATATTGCTAATCCAGATTTGCAATGGGAAGCTTCAGAAGAGTTTAATCCAGCAATAGATTTTGGATTTTTTAATAACAAAATATCTGGATCTTTAGATTACTATACAAGAACCAGTGATGAATTACTTTTAGAAAACCCTGTTTCTTATGTTACTGGATTTCAAGGGGGTATTGTAAATTTAGGTAAGGTTCAAAATAGAGGATGGGAACTTGAGTTAAGGACTAGAAATATTTCTAGCGAGAAATTTTCTTGGAATTCTACTTTAATTGCATCTACTAATCAAAACGAATTATTAAGTTTTGGAGATTCAAACAATGCGTTATTAGAAGATACTTATGGTAGAAACTCTCAATGGATTAATAGAATAGGAGAACCATTATCTTCTTTCTGGGGTTATGTTGTGGATGAAGAGGCTTATGATGATACTCAATTTAGAACAACATACGTTAGTAATCCTTGGAATAGAATTAACGGTCAAGCTGATGATACTATTGTAAAAGATTTAAATGGAGATGGTTTAATTACTGATGAAGACAAAACTATTTTAGGAGATCCTTATCCAGATTTAGTTTGGGCGCTTACAAATGAATTTAAAATTGGAGCTTTTGATTTCTCTTTTATGATTCAAGGAAGTTTAGGAGCTCAAGTAAATAACATTGGAGATCAATATTTCTTTAACTGGTTTGGAAACAGAACTAGATCTGGTGGAGAAGCGCAAGCTGTTGCTGATGGTCTTGTACCGGATGAATCTTTCATTCAGGAAAAAGTTTTAACTAGTGAAGTTATTGCTAGTGCAGATTATTTCTCACTACGTAATATAAATATTGGATATAATATGCCTGAAGATGTTACAACCAAATTAGGTGTTACAGGAGTTAGAATTTATGCTACGGCTCAAAATTTAATTTATATTACTGCTGATGATTATCACGGTTTTAACCCTGAGCATATAGATGGGTCTAACCCTAGAGCTTATGGTTCTCAAAGAGCTGGAACACCTATATTTAAGACAGTAACATTTGGTCTGAATGTTGATTTTTAATTTTAAAAAAAACAAATTATGAAATATATAAAATATCTAACTTTTGCCATTACAGGTTTTATTTTCACTTCCTGTGGTGATGAATTTTTAAATCCATTGCCAGATACTGCAGTTGCAGTAGAATCTTTTTTCGAGTCTGATCAAGATGTATTGGCTGGAGTTATGGGTATCTACGATGCTATTCAAGGTACTAATGAAAGTACGCAAACTAATATTACTAGAGCAAATAGAGGCATACAGTTTGAGCACCTTTTGACTGAGCATAGAACAGATAATACTAGGAATGCAACACTAGAAGGTTCAAAGTCTGACTTTCACAGATATGTAGTTAATGGAAACAATGTAGAATCTGAAGACTTTTATCAATCTATGTATGAAGTTATTTTTAGAGCAAACAATGTTTTAAACTTTATTGATGTTGCAGACGCAAGTAATCAAGCTAGTTATACAGCAGAGGCAAAGTTTTTAAGAGCTTATGCTTACTTTAAATTAGTTAGATTATATAGCGATGTGCCTTTAGTAACTACTGTTGTAGCACCAGGTGATACAGAAACGTTATTTACTAGAATACCTGAGGAACAGATTTACACACAGATTGTTGAGGATTTACAAGAAGCTATTAATGTTTTAGATAACTCGTATAAATCAAGAGCATCAAAAGCTGCTGCTCAAGCTTTATTAGCAAAAGTTTATATGACTCAACCAAGCCCAAATTATTCTGGCGCTAAGTCATTATGTGAAGATGTTATTAATAGCGGAGATTATGATTTAGAACCTAATTTTCACGATGTGTTTTATTCAGAATTGAATAATGAAATCATTTTTGCTATTCAATACCAATCGGGTGATGCTAATGAAAGCCAAGGTTTTTCAGCTGAATTTACTTCTGCTGTTCGTGCAGGTAGAGAAGATGGTCAAAATATTGTGAATGATAACCTTAGATTAGCATTTGTTTCAAATGGAGGAAATAGAACTGCCACTTCAATTACAGATTTAGATGGGTCGCTTGCTCCTGATCAAAACGAAGTAGCTAAGTTCTTCCCAGATGGATTCGATAGTAATGCTACGCCATCTTATGGTCCAAATGCACGTAATGCTGGAAATGATTATATAGCAATACGCTTTGCTGATGTACTTTTAATGCATGTTGAAGCAACTTTGGGTGCTGGTCCATTAACAACATCAACTAATGATGTTGGAGCTTTAGCTTCTTTTCAAAGAGTTAGAAATAGAGCTGGTTTAACTACTGTTGTTACAGCTGTAACTAAAGAAGAGCTTTTACTTGAAAGACGAGTGGAATTAGCATTTGAGAATCAACGTTATTTTGACTTAGTTAGATTTGGTGTTTTAGACGCTATATTAACTGCACATTCTACAGAAATGGGTTATGTATACGATCCAAGAAAAGCGTTGTTATTACCAATTCCTTCAAGAGAAATAAATTTAAGTGGTGGACTTTTAGGCCAAAACGCAGGATATTAATATTTAAATACTTAAACTATGAAAAATAAAGTAAATATTTTCAGAAAAACGATATTACTCCTAAGCTTATTTATCACAGCTAGTATTTTTGTAAGCTGTGTAGGTGATGAGCTTTTTAGGGACGATTTACCTGATGCAAATTCTAAGGTGGATACTGTGCCTCCAAGTGCAGATTTCAGTTATATGTCTGATCAAGAAGATTTTAGAATAGTGCATTTTACTAACCTTTCTAATGAGTCATCAACATATTCATGGGATTTTGGAGGAGGAGCTACATCTGACTTAAAAGATCCAACACATACGTTTGATGCTGGAGTGGGAACTTATTCTGTTACTTTAACAGCAAGTGATGCAAATAATGCAACATCAACAGTTACTATAGATGTAGAAGTTGTAGATGAGTTAGTGCCAATATTCCAATGTCCTAGTTTTGAATGTAGTCCTAGAACACCATGGGCAGGAGATCAAAGAGGAGGTACAAGTACTTTTACTGGGTCTTCAGGTCCTACGCCTCCAGATGGTGGTACTGGCGCTAAAATATCTAGTTCGTCACAATATCTTGATCAAACAATATTAGTAAGTCCTGATACTACTTATGAAATTATTTTTTGGTATGTAAGTACACCTGGTGCTACTAATGGTGGAAAACTATTAATTCAAGATGCGGATACTGGACAAAATTTCAAGAATGAAGATATTCCAGCTTCTGCTACTTCTGGACAGTACTATGAAATATCGTACAGAATTACTACTGGTGCTACTACAGAAAACCTAAGATTTAATATTGAATACGGTGGTTTTGAATGTAGATATGATTTAATTAGTATAGAAAGAGTATAATATTTAAAATCAAAATGATTTAAATTAATCATTAAAAAAAGATAAACAATTATGAAATTATTAAAAAAAGGAATATTTGCCTTGTTAATATCAGGCTTTATAGTATCATCATGTAGTGATGATGATTCTATATCCTCGACAACAGGTAATACAGATATTGTGTTATCAAGTTTTACAGCAACTCCAAGTGGTGATGGTACTATTATTACTGTAATGCCATTATCAGTAGGTGTTGATTCTTACCTAGTAGATTTTGGACACGGTGGTAATTCTGCAACCATTTCAGAACAAAATGGTTCTGCTACTTACGATTATCCTAATGAAGTTGAAGAGGTTACTTATACTATAACAGTTACTGCTATGGCATCTGGTCAAACGGATGTAACTAAATCCGAAAATGTAACGGTTACTCATTTACCAGCTACAGTAGGATCTGTTTCGGCATCACCTAGTGGAAACGATTCAGATGTATTTGCCATTTTTAGTAATGGTATGGATTTTAATGGAGGTTTACTTAATTGGGAAAATGGATTAGATCAAGCCAAGGATGTTATTGCTAATATTATACCAGTTGATGGAAATGATGTTATTCAAATATCTAGACTGGGTACTGATGCTGGTGAGGTTACTTTAGACGAAGAAGTTGTTGTTGCACATGCTTTTGCATCACCTGCAAATGACAACCCTGACGGTATTGGGGCTTCTCATATCCACTTTGATGTGCATTCTGTTTTTGCAGAAGGTATTGATAAGTTAAAAATCACTTTAATAAATGGTGATAATGGAGATGAGTATGTTCTTGATGGTATAGATTTAACAGATGGAGATTGGGCAACTTTAGATTATGATTTGGCAACCGATTTTTCAGCACCTGTTATTCGAATTGACGAAATTAAATTTGAATTAGGAACAGGTGGAACTGCAAATGATCATGCAACTATTCATATAGACAATATTATTTTAACTAAAGCTCCTAGTGCAACAATCTTAAATGGAGGTTTTGATTTAAGTACGGCTCAATGGAGGTTTGCAACTTTTACTGATGGAACAACAACTCCTTTTGGTTCTAGTTCTGATGGTTCATGGACTAACTATGACGGAACAGATAACGGAAGTAAAACAAGAGGTGCTAAATGGACTTCTAGTCAATCTGGAGGACCTCTTCAAAGTTCTAGTTCTAGATATGCATATCAAGCACTTACATTAACGCCTGATACTGATTATGTTTTAGAATATGAATATGCTATAAAAAGTGATACTGCTGATGATCCAATTGGAGGGCGCAGAATTGTAGGCGTGGTTCTTGATGGACATTATATAGATGGTGCTGATGCTGTAGATGATATTAATTCGAATTTAGGTAATCATGTTGGAACTATTGCTGAAGGCAAGTTTAATGCTACAAGAGGAACATTGGTTCAGATTCCATTTACATCTAATGATAGTGGTGAAATTTCTGTAATGTTTTATGCAGTTACTCCTAAAGATGGATGGATTGATAATGTAAAAGTTTACCAAGCGCCATAATTGGTTTATAATAAAATGAAAAACTTCCGAAAAGAAATATTAATAGCAATTTTAATAGGTTTTATATCTGTAAACGCTACTTGTCAAAATAAGAAGGGTAGCGTTTCAGATTCGGATGTGAAAATTGAAAAAAAGAAAACCAAAAAAAAGAAGAGAAAAAAGGTAAAATTACCTAAGATTGATTTAAGTCATTGGAAAGTAACACTTCCAGTAGCAAATGAAGAAGGAAAGCCTATAGAAATTAGTCCACCAGAGATATTAAATTTTGCAGATATCGAAGTAGCTAAACCATATATGTATATAGATTCTACCAAAGGAGCAATCGTATTTCATGCAATGCCAACAGATTCTAAGACTAGAAATACTAAGTATACAAGGTCTGAATTAAGAGAGCAAATGGTTCCAGGGGATAATAATACTAATTGGACATTCGCTGATGGTGCTTACATGAAAGGAAAATTGGCCATGGATGCTAGTACAAGAGATTCTGAAGGTAAATATCACCGAACAATTATTATGCAAATTCATGGACGTTTAACTAATGAGCAGCGTGATTTAATAGGTGAAGATGATAATAATGCGCCACCCATATTAAAAATATATTGGGATAAAGGGAAAGTTCGTGTAAAAACAAAAGTTCTTAAAAATTTAAATGCAACCGATGAAGAACTTTTGCATGAAGATGCATGGGATAATGATGAAGGTTTTAATTTTGAAGAAGAAGTAGGATTTAGAAAATTTACTTTAGAAGTTAAAGTTTCAGAAGGTAAAATGGTAATTATACTGAATAATAATGAATATAAAGTTTACGAAAGTATTCATATGAAAAGATGGGGTATTTTTGAAAACTATTTTAAAGCAGGTAATTATTTTCAATCAAGAGATAAAGGTTCGTTTTCTAAGGTTAGGTTTTACGAGTTAGAAGTAAGCCATTAATTAAAATCAATAAATGAGATTTACAATTACATGTAAAAATTGCTTGATGAGAGTATTCTTAGGAATATTTGCATTTGCTATGTTTGTTTGTTGTACCATAAAAAACGAAGAAGAAGAGCCTGTTGTTGAGGTTCAAGAAGAAGAGGAAGTAGTAGTTGTTGAAGAGGAGGAAGAGCAGGAACAAGAAGTTACTTATAAACTTCCAAATATTGATTTAAATAATTGGAAAGTAACTTTACCAATAGGTAATCCTACAGAAGTAAAACCTCCCGAGATATTAAATTATGGTACTAATGAAATATTGAAACCATTTTTTTATAATGATTCAATAAATGGAGCATTGGTGTTTTATACATATCCCGGGTCATCAACAGCAAACTCATCATATTCAAGAACCGAATTAAGAGAGCAAATGGTACCAGGTAGTAATAGCACAAATTGGACATTTTCTCAAGGTGGAAATATGAAAGGAACATTGTCTATGGATGAAGTTTCAAAAGATTCTAATGGTAAATATCATCGAACTATTATTATGCAAATTCATGGTCGTTTAACAAACGCTCAGCGAGATTTAATAGGTGAAAATGATAATAATGCGCCACCAATGCTTAAAATTTATTGGAATTATGGGTATATAAGAGTTAAAACAAAAAAGTTAAAAGATATTAATGTATCAAATGTTGATATTTTGAAAACTGATTCATGGACAGATGATGAAGGTTATAATTTTTCAAAATATGTTGGATTTGACAAATTTACTTTAGAGGTAAAAGTCGCAAATGGTAGAATGGAAGTGATATTGAATGATGAAGAATCAGTTGTTTATGATAATATACATATTCATAAATGGAACGTTTTTGAAAATTATTTTAAAGCAGGTAATTATTTGTCAACAATTGATGCTGGAGCATTTGCAAAGGTGAAGTATTATAGCTTACAAGTGACTCATTAATATTGATAGAAAAAATAAAAAACTTTGTTTAGTTTGAGTTTAGTTTAAGTTGAATTTTGCTGGTCATTTAAATGACCAGTGAAATTTGACAAAAAAAGCTAAGAAATTAATGTTGTTTTGTTTAAATTTAGCAACATTGTTTGGTTAACCAATTTTTAAGGATTATGAGATTGACAATAAAAGGAAATAGATTAATAATTAGAGGGATAGTTGTATAGAAATTGCAATAAGAAACTAATAATCTAAGCAATAAATTAGCATATGAAATTAGAGATACTTACAGTAAGTGAAAATCAAGAAATTCAAAATTCAATAATCATAAAGATTAAAGAATTAATAAACTATAAAAATCTTGAACCTGGAGATAAACTTCCTTCCGAAAGAATGCTATCTGAAAAATTTGAGGTAAGTAGAAGTAATGTTCGAGAAGCTATACAAAAACTAGAGTTTTATGGTATATTAAAATCAATTCCTCAAAGCGGAACTTTTGTCGCAAATATTGGTGTTGTTGCCATGAATGGGATGATTGATGATATTATAAGATTGGAATCACCAAGTTTTAAATCTTTGGTTGAAACAAGAATTTTATTGGAACTAAAAACAGTTAGGTTAGCCTCTTTAAGACGCACTAATGAAGATTTAGTATTAATAAAAGAAGCTTTAGATGCTTATGAAAAGAAAGCTTTATCAGGTGAGGACGCTGTTCAAGAAGATTTATTGTTTCATTTAGCTATAGCAAAAGCTAGTGGTAATAGTACAATGAATACGTTTATGCTAACTATTACACCACAAATAATTATTGATTTTGAAAAGTATCATGTTTGTGATAAAAATCAATCTGTTATGGGCATTAAGGAACATACCGAAATTTATGAAGCAATTAAAGCTCAAAATCCTGATTTAGCAAAACAAAAAATGAAAGATCATTTTAGTATTTTATATCAATATTGTTATAACAGTAAATCGGCATAAAAATTAATTGGGAAATAAAATTACACGCTTTTATTTTTCAGCAAAATTATTAATAGGAGGGAAGGAATTCTTTAAGTAGTATTTCTCCATATTTTATATTTAAATCATAACGCAAGTATATTTTATATCATAACGAATAATTCGTATGTGATAATTAATTCTTAAAATTTAAAGAATGAAAATTAAAGGTTTAAGATGGTGGATAATAGGGCTTATTTTTATCGCTACTGTTATAAATTATATAGATAGAACTGCTTTTGCACTTCTATGGCCGCAAATGGGAGAGGATCTTGGTATGGATAACTCTGATTATGCTTTAATGCTAAATATTTTTATGATTACCTATGCAGCCAGTAAATTTTTATCAGGAAGATTATATGATAAAATAGGAACAAGAATAGGCTTTACTTTATCTATTTTAGTTTGGTCTTTAGCCGCAGCTTTTCATGCTGTAGCTAAAGGAATAGTTTCATTATCCTTGGTGCGTGGTTTATTAGGACTAGGTGAAGCTGGTTTGTGGCCTGGGACTGTAAAAAACAATGGAGAATGGTTTCCTGTAAAACAAAGAGCATTGGCACAAGGAATTTTTAATTCTGGAGCTTCTATAGGTAATGTAATAGCACCAGTTATAATAGTGTATTTATATGCTCAATTTGGCTGGAAATCTACTTATATAATTTTAGGTTTAGCTGGTTTAATTTGGGTAATTCCTTGGCTTTTTATTAATAAGAAATCTAAACCAGAAGATCATCCTTGGATGACCGAAGATGAAAGAAACTTGTTGCTTAATGATAGAAAGGAAAATAATGTCATTGCTGTTGATGGAGAAAAAAGTTTAAGTGTTGGAAAAATATTGAGTTTTAAACAACCTTGGGGTATTTTATTATGCAGATTTTTCATAGAGCCTATTTGGTGGTTTTTTGCTGGATGGATGCCAATTTATTTGAATTCTAAGTTTGGTTTAAGTATTGAAGAAATTGGAAATACAATGTGGATATCTTATTTAATGGCCGCAGCTGGCGGAATATTAGGAGGAGTGTTTACCGAAGAAATAATAAAAAGAACTTCAATAGATTTTGGAAGAAAAGCAAGTATAGTAGTGGGAAGTCTTTTAATAATAATAGGCTTTGTTTCTATAATATTATTTGTAAGCAACTCTAATTACATGACGTTTATTTACTTAGCAGGTTTAGCACTTTTTGGTTTTCAATTTGCCATTGGTAATATTCAAACCTTATCAAGTGATTTATTTAGAGGGCCATCAGTAGGTACGTTAGCTGGATTAGCTGGAACTGTAGCTGCATTTTCTCCTATCATAATGAATTGGTTTATTGGTAGGATTACAGAAGGTGGATCTTATACTCCAGCATTTATTGCTATTACAGTATCTGTTATATTAGCTGTATTAGCTGTTTTCTTATTAATAAGAAAAGTACAATTAGTAATAAACGAAGAAAATTAAATTAAAATAATAAATAAATATAAAGATGAGTAATAATAAAGGAAAAATAGCTATAGTTACAGGAGCTACAGGGGGTATTGGTTTTGAAGTGGCTAAAAGATTAGGTCATGATGGCTATACAGTAGTTTTAAACGGTATTGAAGATGAAGCTGGAGCTGAAAGAGTAAAACAACTCGCTGCAGAAGGAATTACTGCTGAGTACTATGGTTTTGATGTTACAAGTGATGAAGCTGTAACTTCTAATATCACTAAAATTGGTGAGAAATATGGTAGAATTGACGTTCTTGTAAATAATGCTGGAGGTTTAGGTGGCAGATCTCGATTTGAAGAAATGACAACTGACTTTTATAGATTTGTAATGGCACTTAATCTTGATTCTGTGTTTTTTGCGTCTAGAGCAGCTATTCCATTTCTTAAAAAAGGAGAACACCCTTCAATAATTAATTATACTTCAAATGCAGGATGGACTGCTGGAGGACCAGGAGCAGGAATCTATGGTACATCAAAAGCAGGTGTGCATGCTATTACTAGGGCATTAGCTAAAGATTTAGCTGAATATGGTATCAGAGTAAATGCAGTTTCTCCAGGAACAATTGACACACCATTTCATGCTCAAATTAAGTCAACTAAGCCAGAAGTATTTGCATCTTGGGCAAATAATATTATGTTAGGTAGATTAGGTCAACCAGAAGATGTAGCAGGTGTTATTTCTTTCTTAGCAAGTAAAGACGCATCGTTTATAACAGCTGAGACTATTCAAATTGGTGGAGGACAAGCTCTAGGAATTTAACGATATAGTTTTATTTTTAAGTATATTTTTTTTAATTATGCTTAACGGACAATAATTGTAATAAAAAAGCAAGATTAAAAATCTTGCTTTTTTATTACAATTAACATTAATTAAATTTTCTACTATTAGAATGACTATTTAAAAAAGATTTTCCAATAAGTCATTATCTACTAAATTTGGTAAAGTAACCTTCAAATTGGGTGTACGTTCCATTTCGCGTTTAATAGCAAAAATTGAACCTTCATTACGCGCCCAACTGCGTCTTGAGATGCCATTGTTTACATCATAAAACAGCATATTTTTTAGTTTTCTTTCTGCATCTTTTGTACCGTCTAGTAACATTCCAAAACCACCATTTATAACTTCTCCCCAACCAACTCCACCACCATTGTGAATAGATACCCATGTAGCACCTCTAAAACTGTCTCCAATAACATTATGGATAGCCATATCAGCAGTAAATTTACTTCCATCATATATGTTTGATGTTTCTCTATAAGGAGAATCTGTTCCGCTTACATCATGATGGTCTCTACCTAAAATAATTGGACCTATCTCTCCTTTTGAAATTGCATTATTGAATGCTAAAGCAATTTTTGATCGTCCTTCAGCATCAGCATATAGAATACGTGCTTGAGAACCAACAACCATATTATTCTTGTTTGCATTTTTAATCCAAGTAATATTATCTTGCATTTGTAATTGGATATCTTTAGGTGAATCTAGCATGATATGTTCCAATACTTCAGCCGCAATTTGATCTGTTTTTTCCAAATCTTCAGGGTTGCCAGTAGTACATACCCATCTGAATGGACCAAATCCATAGTCGAAACACATGGGGCCTAATATATCTTGAACATAAGATGGGTATTTAAAATCAATATTATTATCAGCCATAACATCTGCTCCAGCTCTAGAAGCTTCTAATAAAAAAGCATTTCCATAATCAAAAAAATAAGTTCCTTTTTGTGTGTGTTTATTTATTATTTCTGCATGACGTCTTAAAGACTTTTCAACTTCCTTTTTGAATAATTCAGGATTGTTTTTTATCAATTTATTTGATTCTTCATAAGTAAACCCAATTGGGTAGTAACCTCCAGTCCAAGGGATATGAAGTGATGTTTGATCTGAACCAACATGTACAAATATATCTTCATTGTAAAAATGTTCCCAAACCTCTATAACATTTCCGATATAAGCTATAGAAATCACTTCTTTATTTATTTGTGCTTCTTTTGCTCGTTTTGATAAGTCATCAATATTATCAATTAAGATGTCCACCCAACCTTGTTTATGCCTTTTTATAGCAGCTTTTGGGTTTACTTCTGCACAAATGGTTATACAACCAGCTATATTTCCTGCTTTTGGTTGTGCACCACTCATTCCTCCTAAACCAGAAGTTAGAAATATTTTCCCAGCAGATGTTTCTTCTTCTGGTAAAATTTTTCTAAAAGCATTCATAACCGTAATTGTGGTACCGTGTACAATACCTTGAGGACCTATGTACATATATGAACCAGCGGTCATTTGCCCATATTGAGTAACGCCTAAAGCATTGAACTTCTCCCAATCATCAGGTTTAGAATAATTTGGAATCATCATACCATTTGTAACTACAACTCTTGGAGCTTCTTTTGAAGAAGGAAATAAGCCCATTGGATGACCAGAATACATGTGCAAAGTCTGTTCATCTGTCATAGTTGATAAATATTGCATGGTTAAAAGGTATTGAGCCCAATTTTGAAATACAGCACCATTACCACCATAAGTAATTAGCTCTTCTGGATGTTGAGCAACAGCAGGATCTAGATTATTTTGGATCATTAATATAATAGACGCTGCCTGTTTAGACTTTGCAGGATATTCGGAAATTGGTCTTGCATATATTTTATAACTAGGTTTAAATCTATACATATAAATGCGACCATATTCTTTGAGTTCATCTGCAAATTCTAAAGCTAGCTCTTTATGCCATTCTACTGGGAAATAACGTAATGCATTTCTAATGGCTAATTGTTTCTCTTCTTTTGAAAGTACATCTTTTCTTTTTGGAGCTCTATTTGAGTCGAAAGGATATGCCTTTTTTTGAGGTAGAGTTTTTGGTAAACCTTGTAAAATTTCTTCTTTAAACGTCATATTTAATATTACTTTAAAATGAAAGTTTGATTAACTACTAGATCAATCATGGCATTGATATCGTCTTTTAATAGACGATCATCTTCTAACTTATCTACCTTTTCTCTTATAATTTTGAAATTAGCTTCAATGATGTCTGAAAAGGTGTTAGGTCTTCTAAACTCTAAAGCTTGCGCACCATACATTAATTCAATAGCTAGTATTTTTTCTAAATTTCCTAAAATTTGATTGAACTTACGCCCAGAAATACTCCCCATGGATACATGATCTTCTTGACCTAAGGATGTAGGGATACTATCTGCAGATGGAGGAAAGCATAAAGACTTATTTTCAGTAACTAAGGCTGCTGTAGTATACTGTGGTATCATAAAACCAGAATTTAGCCCACCACCAGTTGTTAGTAACCTTGGTAATCCAAATTTACCTTCTAGTAATAAAAAGCATCTACGGTCTGCAATGTTACCTAATTCTGAGGCAGCTATAGATCCATAATCTAATGCCATGGCTAGAGGTTGTCCATGAAAGTTTCCACCAGAAATTGCTTCCATTTCACTTAAAATAATAGGATTATCGGTAACTGAATTCATTTCTATTTCTGTTAACTCTTTTAAGTGATAGAATGCATTTCTTGAAGCACCATGAACTTGTGGAATGCAACGCATAGAGTATGGGTCTTGGACACGTTCACAATCTTCATGAGAATCTACATTTTGTGATCTATATAGTAGCATAAACATACGCTCTGCGACTTCTATATTACCTTTAAAAGGACGAATTTTATGTAACTCGTCTCTAAATGGCGCTGAGCTTCCTTGGTAACCTTCAATACTTATAGCTCCAGCAACATCGGCTAAATCTAAAAGGTATTCCATTTTTTTTAAGCCTCTTATTGCATGAGCCAAAATAAATTGTGTGCCATTAATTAGTGCTAATCCTTCTTTAGCTTTTAATTCAATTGGTGCTATATCGTAATCTTTTAAGACTTTTTCTGCTTTTACTATTTGGTCGTCAATCCAGAATTCACCCTCACCAATTAGTGGTAAAAATAAATGAGATAAAGGTGCTAAATCTCCAGAAGCCCCAACAGATCCCTGTTCAGGAACTACTGGAAGTAGATTGTTTTCTATAAAGAATAAAATGCGTTCAATAACTTTTAATCGAATTCCGGAATATCCTTGACATAATGCATGCACTTTGCAAATCATCATGAGTTTGGATAAATTTTTGTCAATAGGTTTGCCAACACCAACAGCATGTGTTATTAATAAGTTTTCTTGAAGTTTATTAGTCTCTTTTGTAGTAATTTGAACATCACATAAAGGCCCAAAACCAGTGTTAATGCCATAGATTGTCTTATTTGAAGTAGCCATAACTTCTACTTTTTTTCTACTGGAAATTACTTTTTGTTTAGCCTCAGTGCTTATTTCTGTTTCTATTTTTCCATTTAAAATTCTATCTACTTTATCTAAGGTTAGTCTGTCTATGCCGTATTTGAATATCATTTTATGAAGTCTTAATCTTGATTTTCACAAAGTTATTTTTATTTTTGATGTTTTATAAGACTATTTTAATTAATCATTGATAACTATGAGTAATCAATTAGAGTTTAGACATTTGAGATATTTTCTTGCTGTAGCAGAAGAATTGCATTTTAGAAAAGCCGCAGAACGTTTGTATATATCTCAACCAGGTTTAAGCAGGCAGATTAAACAAATGGAAGACGATTTGGGCATAAAACTATTTGAACGACATAATAGAAAAGTGGTTTTAACAGAAACGGGTAAATATCTAAAAGATGAATTTGCAAGGAATTTGAAGCAGTTAGATGATGTAATTAACCACGCTAAACTACTTCATGATGGAAAAACTGGACAAATAAAATTAGGCTACGTTGGGTCTGCTATTCAAAAAATAATACCAGAATTACTCATAAATTATAGAAAAGAACATCCTGATGTCGTTTTTAGTTTAAAAGAAATGGATAATCAAAAACAAATTGAGGAATTGTTAGATTTTAATATAGATATTGGTTTTGTTAGATTGGAGGAAGTTCCTAAGACTATCGAAAAAATTAGTATTAAGAGTGATACATTTTGTTTAGTTCTGCCAAAAAAGCATCCGATAAGTATATCAAATTTTAAAAATGTTTCTCAGTTAAAAGAAGAAGCCTTTATTCTTTTTGATCCTGAATATAGTAAGTCTTATTATGATAATGTTATGCAGATATTTCATGATAGTGGTTTTACTCCTTTTGTGTCTCATCTTACAATACATGCTAGTTCTATTTATAAATTGGTAGAAAATAACTTCGGAATTTCTATTGTTCCTAAATCACTGGCATCACATAAAATTAAAGGTGTAAAATTTATAGAATTGGATGGTATTTCACAAAGAACAAATCTATCCTTAGTATGGAATAAGGCTAATAGGAACCCTTTATTAAATAAGGTTTTAGATTTAGTTTTTAAGATAGCTCATGAATAACAAAAACCCAAGATTTAATCTTGGGTTTTTGTATAAATCTTGTAGCGAGAGGGGGGCACGATCCCCCGACCTCCGGGTTATGAATCCGACGCTCTAACCAACTGAGCTACCTCGCCATTTTGAGGTTGCAAATATAAAAACAAAATTAACGTTCACAAACATAACTAGGGCAAAATATTATTAAAAATAATTGCTAAACTTATCAATTAATGTATATATTGAGCATTATAAATATTTAATGCGCTTATGGACGATAAAATTAAATTTGAAATAGAGTTTCCTATTCATGCTTCTCCACAATTATTGTATCAATACATATCTACACCTTCTGGATTATCAGAGTGGTTTTCAGATAATGTAAATTCTCGTGGAGAACTATTTACTTTTATTTGGGATGATAGCGAAGAGCAAGCAAAATTGTTAAATAAAAAGAGTGGAGAGCGTGTAAAGTTTAGATGGCTTGAAGACGAAGAAGACGATTTATCATGTTATTTTGAAATTAGAATTCAAGTTGATGAAATTACAAAAGATGTGTCGTTAATGGTAACAGATTTTGCTGAAGATGATGAGGTTGATGAAGCAAAAATGTTATGGACAAATCAAATTTCTAGTCTTAAGCAAGTATTGGGTTCTGTCTGATAAAAAATAGTATATTTTAAATTATATTTGTCCCGCTTTCAAAATAATGTTAGCGGGATTTTTTTATGATAAATTTTAACGGAAAAGTTTTAGAGGGTAATACTATTTTGTCAATTCAAAATAGAGGATATGCTTATGGTGATGGGCTTTTTGAAACTATAAAAGTGGTCAACGGTAAAATCCTCTTTTGGGAAGATCATTACTTTAGATTAATGGCTTCAATGCGTATTATGCGCATGGAAATTCCAATGAATTTTACCATGGAATATTTGGAAGACGAAATACGAAAAACCATAGAAGCTAATAATTTATCTAATAGGTCTACTAGAATTAAATTACAAGTACATCGAAATGAAGGTGGACTTTATACTCCTGAAACTAATAATATTAGCTTCATAATTTCAGTAAAATCTATTTCGCAAGATTTTTATTCATTGAATGATGATTTTTATGAAGTAGATTTATTCAAGGATTATTATGTATCTCCTAGTTTGCTTTCAACTTTAAAAACCAACAACAAAGTTTTAAATGTTGTTGGTAGTATTTATGCAAAAGAGAATAATTTAAATAATTGTTTGTTATTAAATACTAATAAACATGTTGTTGAAGCCTTAAACGGAAACGTGTTTTTAGTAAAAGGAAATACTATTAAAACAGCTCCTTTGGCTGATGGTTGTTTAAAAGGTGTAATGCGTACACAACTTTTAAATACCATTAAAGCAATTCCAGAATACGAGTTGGTTGAAGACTCTATATCTCCTTTTGAAATTCAAAAAGCAGATGAAATGTTTATTACCAATGTTATTGTTGGAATACAACCAGTTACTAAGTATAGAAAAAAGGTTTTTGCAAATGAACTTTCTAAGTTATTACTGCAAAAATTGAATGTAAAAATAAGACTAGGTTAATTATAACTAGGATTCTCAGGAGCATTAGACCAAATACTATATTCTCCACCAAACTCTAACATTTTTTCTTTCCAAAAAGTCTCATAATCTTTTTCAATGATATTCTTTTTGTAAATGTTTTCAGTAACAACCCAAGAACTTGCTTTTAATTCACTTTCCAATTGACTTGAGTCCCAGCCAGAATAACCTAAGAAAAATTTAATATCGTTTTCTTTGATAGTATTATCTTTTATGAGTTCTGCAACTTTACTAAAATCACCTCCCCAATAAATCCCTAAAGAAATTTCAATACTATTCGGAATAAGATGCGGTATTTTATGAATGAAGTATAAATTATCTTGCTCCACAGGGCCACCGTTATATACTTTAAAGGTTGCATCAACCTCAGGAATTAAATCATTTATGTTATACTCAAGCGGTTTATTAAGAATAAAACCAATAGAACCCTCATCAGAATGGTCAGCGAGCAAAACTATAGAACGATTGAAAGATACATCTCCAATGATTGCAGGTTCAGCAATTAATAAATCTCCTTTTTTGGGTTTGGTAGTCACCATGTTTTAAGCAAATAATAACTAAATCTAATATTTATTTATTTAAAATGCAACTCTTAAAGTTATAGAAATAAAAAAAGCCTCCTTTTAGGAAGCTTTTAATATTGTATAAGAACTAACGAATTAGTTTACTGCACTTGATAAATCAGAACCAGCTTTAAACTTTACTACGTTTTTAGCTTTGATTTTGATAGTAGCACCTGTTTGAGGGTTTCTTCCTTCTCTTGCAGCTCTTTTAGAAACTGACCAAGATCCGAATCCTACTAAAGAAACTCTGTTACCTTTTTGTAAAGCTCCTTCAATTTCAATGATTGCACACTCTAAAGCTTTTTTTGCAGCAGCTTTAGTAATTCCTGCGTGTTCTGCCATTGCGTCGATTAAATCTGTTTTGTTCATAATATAAAATTTAATTATTAATAAATCGGTTAAACATTTTTGTTAAATCCTTTACAAATTTATACGGATTATGCAACCACGCAAGTAACAGTAAGGGAAAAACATGCTTTTGTTGATAACTTAAGGCATTTGTTAATAAAGGAAGGGCTTTTCGTCGATATTTTTATGAAATCAATGGTAATAAGGGTTTACAGCATTTTAGCATTTTTATCAAAAGTATATCCATTTAAAAGCGATTTTACATCCATAGCACGCTTACCAGGTAGCTTAATTTCCTTTATAATAATGTAACCTTTTGTTACAGCAACCTTTAACTCTTTTTTCGAAGCTATTATGGTTCCAATAGCTAATGAATGTTTATCCAATTCCTGTTCTACTTTATATAATTTAATATCTAATTCATCATCAGCATTAATTAACGTACACCAAGCAGCTGGATAGGGAGAAAGCCCACGGATATGATTATAAATAGTATCAATAGGGGCATGCCAATCAACTTTACAATTATCTCTATTAAGCTTATAAGCCGTTTTAATATCTTTAGTTTCAGTTTGCGGAATTGTTTTAACATTACCCTCCTTAATAGATTTAACGGTCTTTAAAACAAGCTGGCTTCCAATGTCCATGAGTTTATCATGCAGGCTTCCTGCATTTTCATCAGGTTCTATATCAATAACCTCTTGAAGAATCATATCCCCTGTATCAATTTTCTCATCAATAAAGAAAGTAGAAACCCCAGTTTTTGTCTCACCATTAATAATAGCCCAATTTATTGGTGCAGCTCCACGGTAACTTGGTAATAAAGATGCATGTAAATTAAACGTCCCAAATTCAGGCATTTGCCATACAACTTTTGGTAGCATTCTAAAGGCAACTACTATTTGCAGGTTTGCACGTAACGCTTTTAATTCTTCAAGAAAATCTTCGTTTTTTAAATTGGTAGGCTGTAAAACGGTTAAGTCTTTAGATTTTGCATATTTTTTAACTGCACTTTCGTTAAGTTTCCTACCACGTCCAGCAGGTTTGTCAGGTGCCGTAATTACACCTACAATATTATAGTTATGTTCTACCAGAGTTTTTAAAGTAGCCACCGCAAAATCTGGCGTACCCATAAAAACAATTCTTAATTTTTTCATTTCTTTTTTATTATAAATTTTTGGGCGTTACCCCGAAAAGGGGTCGGGCTATCCGTTACAAGTCCTCGCTTCTGCGCTAGGGCGCAAAAGCTGTGGGCTTTCCTCTACTATCCCTAACGCGGGTATATCTGCAAACTTCTGTTTTTTATTTGGATTTTTTTAATTTTTGGAAAGGTTCGTTTAACGTTTTTACGGATATGCGTCGTTTTAATGACTTATATCCGACGTTAAACGAAGGTAGCTGAAATTTTTTACAAAGTCAAGTCATGTTATAATTCATAAATGACTTAATTTATAGGTGTTAGTTGGTGTTATTGTAATGATTTGATGTTCTAATAATAGCTTTAAAACGGTTTTCATATCCTTTTCTTCACAATTTAAATGCGCTATTATAGCTCTGGAAGATTGCTCTCCGTTTTCTAATAATTGAATAATATCCTTTTTTATACTTTTTAAATCCTGTGGCTTCTTTTTCTTTTGTTTGTTTATACAAACAGAACACACACCACAAGGCTCTAATTTTTTTTCTCCAAAATAGGCGAGGAGTTGCATGCTTTTACAAACCGAATCGTTTTCAACATAGTCAAGCATCGCTTTTACTTGGCTTTGCTTTAATTTGTTTTGCTGTTCTATAATTGATGCTATTCTGTTAATCGTTTTATCATCTTCTCGTGGTTCTATAAACGTAATTTGTGCATCGGTTTTTGCTAAGCTTAAATCTATAATTTTATCGCTTTCTAGTTTTTGAAGTGTTTCAATTATAGTATGTTCTGGTACAGATGCTTTTTCGGATATTTTAGATACATCTATTTTGGTAACATGATCAAAAACACCACCATATAAGCGCAAAATGGATTTAACAGTAATACTAAGGTTATTATGTGTTTCTAGATAGCTAAAAAGTGTATTGTTTGATGTTATAAATTGTACAGTAACCTTGTTTTTAAATTGTTTAGATAAGCTTATAATACTATTTCTGTCTAGCAATAAAATGGCATTATAGCATAAAATAGAACTGAAATTGTAGGTTTTGCAAAAGGTGTTAAAATCAAAATCGAAGGTTTGATATTCACCTTCTCCATAAGAAATTTGAAAATAACTACAGAGTTTTCTATACACTTGTTTTACCAAATCTACATCTGGTAAAACGCTTAAAAATTGATTTTTTACTAATGCTTTATCACTATCGTTTTTTAAAATTATGGCAAACGCTTTTTCTCCATTTCTTCCAACTCTACCAGCTTCTTGAAAATAACTTTCAATGCTTTCAGGGAGGTTTAAATGTATAACCGTTTTTACATCTGGTTTATCAATACCCATACCAAAAGCATTTGTAGCAACCATAACTTGCTTTTGGTTGTTTAACCACCCCGACATGTTGGTGTCTTTCTCAATGTTTGAGAGTCCGCCATGGTAGTGTGTTGCCGTTATGTTTTTAGAATTTAAAAATGCACTTAGTTCTAAGGTTAATCGTCTATTTCTAACATAAATAATGGACGATTCGGGATTCTTTTTTAGGATTTTTTCAAGACGATAGTATTTATCGTTTTCATGAAACACCATGTATGCTAAATTGGGTCTTAAAAACGATTGTTTAAAGATTTTTGGGTTTATAAAATCGAGTTCTTTTACAATGTCTTTTACTACGTTTGGTTTTGCTGATGCGGTTAAGGCTACCATATTTACACTGGGTTGCAGTTGCCTTAATATGGCTATGTTTTTGTATGCTGGCCTAAAGTCGCTTCCCCATTGTGAAATGCAATGTGCTTCGTCTACTGCAATAAGGTTAACGTGCATTTGCCTAATCCTATCTTGAACGAGTTCTTGTTGTAAGCGCTCTGGCGAGAGGTATAAAAACTTATAATTTCCGTATATACAATTGTCTAAAAGTGTATCTAATTGGCTATAGCTTATACCGCTTGTAATAGACATGGCTTTAATACCTTTGTTATTTAAGGCTTGCACTTGATCTTTCATAAGTGCAATAAGCGGCGATACCACAATACAAATGCCTTTTTTTGCTAAAGCTGGGATTTGAAAACAGAGCGATTTTCCACCACCTGTTGGGAGCAGAACAAAAGTATCTTCGCCCTCGATAACCGTATTTATAATGGCTTCTTGCTCTGGCCTGAAACTTGTAAACTTCCAATAACGCTCTAATATGTTTATTGGGTGTTCCATTTTATAAGTTTACTGTTTTTAAGATGAAGTTTGTTCGGTTTTCTACCGTATCAAATGGGACATCTATTAACGTGTAATTAAACTTTTGGTAAGTATTTACTAGATGCTCGTGAATTTTTAGGGCTTGATCGAAACTTTCGTAACGCTCGTTATCACTTCTGTAAATGGCTTCCCATGGCTTTAAAATGAATACTAAATTGTAGGGTGCATTTTTGCAGGTTTCTACAAATGCGTCTGGATATTTGTCTCCTATATAATCCATGTATGCTAAAACATCTGGAATGCCTCTATCGAAAAAAACGGTTTGATTTTTATAGATATCGGCTTCTATGTATTGTTTTTGTCTACCTTTTAATAGCATTTCGCTAAATAGTAATGGGTTGGTTAAAAATAGTTGGTCTATACCTTGTTTTTGAGCATCGAGGGTGACTTGACGTGAAATTTCTTCAAGACAGGTGTGTCCTTTTTTTATAAGGTTATTAATTAATGTAGATTTTCCAGTTCCTGGACCTCCAGTTATTACTATTTTTTTTGTACTCAATATTGTAATATTTGCTGTAAAAATCGGGATTTATATGTTGAAAAAAAAGCGGAATGGTAACTATTGCAAGTGTGTAATGGTTTTGGTGGTGCTGTTTGTGTATTTTATAATAAATAAATAGTTTTTAGTTTGTTCATTTTGCCTTGATGCACTATTTAGTTTGAAATGTCTGGTAGACATTTTAAAGTAAATACAAAACCAAAAAATCACGGTCAAGCCGAGGAATTTTTCTTCTGTAAAAACAGAAGAAAACCGATTTGAAAACTCCGCGTCGAACTTTGTTCTCCTGTTTTCGGAGCTTTTCAAATCTATTCTGCGCCTTGACGTTCAATTCTGTGAATTGATTTGGGTGTTGACTTTTTATTATTTTTTTTTGCTAATGGCTAATCGTTGAAGTACTGACTTTTGCTAAGTAACCCGCGCTAGGGATTGTAGTGGATAGCCCACAGCTTTTGCACCTTAGTGCATAAGCGAGGACTTGTAACGGAAAGCCCGACCCTTTTGGGTAGCGCCCAAATAATAATATGTATTATGTTTTAAAATGTGTTTTGGTGCCGTATATTTGCACTTTATTTTTATGTTATGAGCACACCTCCAAATTCTGAAGAATTTTACAAGAAATTAAAGACACAGTTGCAAGATACGGCGCTTTGGCCTACGGAATATTTGTATAAATTTATTGTGATTTCTGATAAGGAAAAGATTAAGAGTATTGCATCTATTTTTAATCATTTAGGGGCTGTGATTGATACTAAAGAGTCTAAAAACGGTAAGTATACCAGCGTTTCGATTAACGTGAGAATGAAAAATCCGGATGCTGTTATTGAAAAGTATAAAGAGGTTGCAGAAAAAGTTGAAGGCGTTATAAGTCTTTAGTTTTTTTTTGTACTTTGCGCTTGCATAACAACTACGTGCAACAACATTAACTCTACACATTTATTTTGATAGATAATTTAGAATACAACACAGAGCGTGAACATTTGATTATTCCTGAATATGGACGCCATATGCAGAAAATGATTAATCATGCTAAAACACTTGAAACAAAAGAGGAACGTAACAAAGTGGCGAAAGCTATTATTGCTGTTATGGGTAATATGCAGCCGCATTTAAGGGATGTTCCTGATTTTCAGCATAAACTTTGGGATCAGCTTTTTATTATGTCTAATTTTGAATTGGATGTAGATTCTCCTTTTGAAATACCAACTAAGGAAATTTATGAGGAACGTCCTGACCCATTGGAATACCCGCAGAATCACCCAAAATATCGTTTTTATGGAAACAATATTAAAACGATGATTGACGTTGCTAATACTTGGGAGGAAGGTGAATTGAAAGAAGCATTGCTTTACACGATTGCCAACCACATGAAAAAATGTTTTTTAAATTGGAATAAAGATACGGTTGAAGATGCTGTAATTTATGATCATTTATTTGAGCTTTCTGGTGGTAAAATAAACTTGAAAGATAGCGAGGAGGATTTGTCTGAATCTTCTAGTTTATTACGAACAAAAAGTAAATACTCAAATAACAATAATAAGAAACACCACAAAAAGAATTCTAATAATCGCCAAAGAAAACGCTACTAGTCAAGCATGGGAACATTTAAGATTGAAGGTGGCCACCGTTTAAAAGGAAAAATACAACCTCAAGGTGCCAAAAACGAAGCATTACAAATTTTATGTGCTGTTTTATTAACTCCAGAACTTGTTACAATTAATAACATCCCTGATATTGTTGATGTTAACAAGCTAATAAGTTTACTTAAAAAACTTGGTGTTAAAGTTGAAAAGCTTGGAAAAGGATCTTATAGTTTTAAAGCTGACGAGGTTAATTTAAAATACTTAGAGTCTCAAGCGTTTAAAGAAGATGGTAAAGGATTAAGAGGTTCTATAATGATTGTTGGACCTTTATTGGCTCGTTTTGGTAAGGGATATATTCCTAAACCTGGAGGAGATAAAATTGGTCGTCGCCGTTTAGATACGCATTTTGAAGGTTTTATAAATTTAGGAGCAAAATTTCGCTACAACAAAGAAGATTTATTTTATGGTGTTGAAGCAGATAGATTAAAAGGTGCGTACATGCTTTTAGATGAAGCATCTGTTACAGGAACCGCAAACATTGTTATGGCTGCAGTTTTAGCCGAAGGGACAACCACAATTTATAATGCAGCTTGTGAGCCCTATTTGCAACAACTTTGTAAAATGCTTAACCGAATGGGGGCAAACATTTCTGGTGTAGGTTCAAATTTGTTAGTTATAGAAGGTGTTGATGCTCTTGGTGGTACAGACCACAGGATGTTGCCAGATATGATTGAGATTGGAAGCTGGATAGGTTTGGCTGCTATGACTAAAAGTGAATTAACTATTACTAACGTGAGTTGGGATGATTTAGGTGTTATTCCTACAGTCTTTAGAAAAATAGGTATTACTGTTGAGCGTCAAGGTGATGATATTCATATACCTGCGCATACTGATGGTTATGAAGTACAAAATTATATTGATGGTTCTATTTTAACCATTGCAGATGCCCCATGGCCTGGGTTTACTCCAGATTTGTTAAGTATTATTTTAACGGTTTTAACTCAAGCAAGAGGAAGTGCTGTTGTGCATCAAAAAATGTTTGAAAGTAGATTGTTTTTTGTAGATAAGTTAATTGATATGGGCGCGAAAATTATTCTTTGTGATCCGCATAGAGCTACTATTATTGGTCACGATTTTAAATCTACATTAAAGGCTACTACCATGACTTCTCCTGATATTAGAGCAGGTGTTTCGTTATTAATTGCGGCTTTGTCTGCAAAAGGGACTTCAACTATTCATAATATTGAACAGATTGATCGTGGATATGAAAATATTGACGAACGATTGCGTGCTATTGGTGCCAAAATAGAGCGTGTCTAGTTTATGATGCTTGAAAATTAGAATGTACTACTTTTAACTTGGGTAAAAAACTTTTTTCGTATTCTAAAAGATCTTCTTTTTTTAGTGTTTCAACATAATTGTGTAAAACTGAAAGCGGTATGTTTATACAGTCTGATGTTTTAATATGATTTTTAAATTCAATTTCTAAAGTTTCATCTTTTTTATTAAAACGAAGATTTTTTACAAATGAGGGTTTTAAGCTGAGGCGTATCATAACTATTTGGTTTTGAAGGATATGTTGTAAATATACTTCTAGAATTACTCATTTCAAATACGCACATATACGTATTTTTAATTTATAGCTACTACTTAGTTTTTATCATTTCGAGCTCTAAATCTTTTAATTGAATATCATTACCCCTCGAAATGCAGGTATAACCGTTATTATAGGTTTTAATAATTGATACTTCAAATATTTTTCCAATAGCATTTTTTAATTCGGGTTTAGAAACGCTTTTACAAGTTAAAGTATAAACACACTCTGATTTCCATTTAATTACACTTTTAATTTCAACTCCTGTTTTACTATTAATTTCAGTTTGAATTGAATCATTTCTTGTAATAGTCCATTCTGAGTAATTAGGGTTTAAAAACTTAAACTCCCCAATTTTAAAATCTACGCAGGAATTGTTTTGACAGAATAATGACAATGAGGATAGAGAGAGAATTATTATAAAATTGATTCTCATATTTGATTAGGGTTGATTGGCTAATCAAATATAAGGATTTTCTTATATATTTAAATTTTTTTTCTGTTAAAGGTGTAGCTTATTTAATAAATAGTGATAATTATTTTAAATGTTTTTTTAGGCTATTAAAAATAACATCTGCTGCAACTTTACTACCTTTTGGAGAAGGATGAAAACTATCTAATCCATAGTAATCAAACTTTTTAGTAGAATCAAAATAGTTTTTCCAAACTTTTCCTACTGGACATAAAATAGCATTATTCATTTTTGCAGCCAATTGATGATTTTTTATAACATCATCAAAAGTATGATAATACCTTAAAGATGGCCAGACCATGTAGTAGGCAAGTAGTACGTTATTCTCTAAACACAAATCACTATATTTTTTTCCGTAATTGATGAGCATTTTTTTTCCTTCGGATTGAGAAGATGGCCCTTGCTGAATTATTACGATATCAAATTTTTTACTAGAAATAAGTTTTTGAACTTTCCCATCTTTCCAATGATCTGAGATTGCATAATTTGGAAAAGCTATAACTTCAGTATGAATATTGTATCCGGAGTATTTCGCCTTAGTTTTTACTAACTCTGGTAAATTATTTGTGTAAGTTAAACTGTTTCCAATAAATAGTATATTATTTACGACAGGCTTATTTTGCGCTTCAGTATTAAACTGAAAGCAAAAAAAGAGCGTTAACAAAAAGAATTTTTTCAATGTATTGTAAGCCATATAGCTATAATTATTTTTGACTTTTTTATATTATGCATAACTAAAATTTATGCATTGTATAAAAAATATAAATAAAAATATATTAATAATGCGTGCTATATTTGCTTAGGGAAATGTAATATAAGTTAATCGTAAGTAATAATAAAATTTAGTTTAGTTAGTTTTTTAATAAGCCTTGTGTATTTTACACAAGGCTTATTTTAATTTTATTCAACCTTTACACCTTTGTAACTTTCATCTTCTTTAGATAATTTAATAGTCATTTTATTTGTTTCTTTATTGCTAGCAAATTCCACTTTGGCATTAGGCATTCCTTTGACTTTAAATTCGGTTTCTGATATTGGATAGAGAGAATCAGCTGGTTGTCCAGCAAAATTGATGTAAAGACTCATGTCTTTTCTATATATTTTAACTTCAAAACCTGGATCCATTTTATAAGTACCAACATAAGTGTCTAAAACGCTTTCAGTGATTTTATTTTCTTTAAAAGTATCAAACTCAGAAACTGATTCAGTCTTTGGAAAGCTATTATTTTCCATATTAGTATCTGCAAACTCAAAATTAGGGTCTAGATTCACTTTACTAACTTCTTTGTCTTTAATAAAAGTTTCTTGAATTTCATATTCATTTCGTCTCCAAATATCAGAAGGTAACGTATTTGTTTCAGAAGTTCCATCAGTGAAAATCCATTCAATAGTAACTGGCATAACTAATCCACCTAAGTTTTTAATAGTAACCTCATAAATATTTTTACCTGACAATTGTTTTCTAACTGCTGCATCATCTATTCGAGATAAAAATTGACCATAGGATTGGTCTGGAGTAGTAGTCATAGTTACTACTTCAGGACCATTAGAAAAATCTTTAGCTTTTGCATTAGCATTGCTTCCATTTGCTGCAATTTTTGTTTTAGAATTATTTTTTTGATCTTCAATATTAGAATTTTCTTCATACACTTTAAACCATTTTACGTTACTCAATTCCATATCAACATTATCAGTTGTAAAAAACCATCCTCTGTAAAACCAATCTAAATCAGTTGCCGAGGCATCTTCTAGAGTTCTGAATAAATCTGCAGGATTTGGATGCTTATATTTCCAACGGTTTGCATATTCTTTAAACGCTTCGTCAAAGAGCTCTTTTCCCATAACAGAGTTTCTTAATATTTGTAAACCAACAGTAGGCTTCAAATAAAAATTTGCTCCAAACTGTGATAATAATTCATTATCAGAATTCGTCATAATAGGTCTTAAAATATCTTTATCTCCACTCATAAATGGTACTATAGATTTTGGAGTAACACTATTCCAACCTGGGTAGCGTTCTGCAACTGTGCGTTGATGTAAAAATGTATTTAAACCTTCATCCATCCACATCCATTTACGCTCATCAGAACTTACAATCATAGGGAACCAATTATGTCCAACTTCATGTATAATAGTACCAACCATTCCTTGTTTTGCACCATCACTAATTTTACCGTTTTTTGGGCGCCCACCATTAAAACTAATCATCGGGAATTCCATTCCAATATTTGAGGTGTTAACTGAAATACAAACAGGGTAAGGGTAATCAAAAGTAGCTTCTGAATACACTTGTAAAGCATGCATAATAGCTTTTGTAGATTCTTCTTGCCATACTGGTAAACCTTCTTTTGGGTAGAATGACATGGCCATTACAGTATTAGTTGGTAGTTTTACTGCTTGAGCATCCCACATAAACTTTCTAGACGAAGCAAAAGCAAAATCTCTAACATTTTTGGCATTAAATTTCCATGTTTTTTGTTTAGTAGATTTTTCTTTTTCGTTAGCTTCTGCCTCTTCTTTAGTGATAACCATTACTGGTTTGTCAAAAGATTTTTTGGCTTGTTCTAATCTTTTGCGCTGTGTTTTTGTTAGAACAGATTCAGGGTTTTGAAGTGTTCCTGTTGAAGCAACAACATGATCTTGAGGCACAGTGATTTCAACCTCATAATCACCAAATTCTAAAGCAAACTCTCCAAGTTTTTGAAATTGTTGATTTTGCCATCCTTCAGTGTCATTATAAACAGCCATCCTAGGAAACCAATGTGCAATTAAATAAACCGTATTATCATCTTCAGGAAAATACTCATAACCTTCCCTTGATAATAAAAACATACTTCTATCAGTAATCGGGTAAGACCAATCAATTAACAGCTTGGTTGATTCACCAGATTTTAAAACGGTATTTAATTTAACTTTCATCATGGTATTGTTTACCATGGTTTTAATGTTATTCCCGTTAGCATCTTTAACTGATTTTATCGAATATCCTGCTGGAAAATCTATCGCTCTAGTAAGAAACTGCATTTGTCTTGTAGTAATAGAATCTTTCATTCTATTATTTATACTACCAAAATCTTCATTTTCTTTCTTGTTTACATTTTGTTCTAACTGAATCCATAAATAGCTTAAATCGTCAGGAGAATTATTGAAATAAGTGATGGTTTCTTCTCCTGTAATGGTGTTATTCTTTTCATCAAGAACAGCTTTTATTTTATAGTTTGCTCTTTGTTGCCAATAAGCACTTCCTGGAGCTCCACTTGCAGATCTATATGCATTTGGAGGAGAAATCATATTGTCTATGGGTTCAAATTTTCCTTTCCAAGGTTGATTTTGAGCTTGAAGATTAAATGCAAAAAAGAGCAGTAAACAGATTGTTGTACGCATGATTCGTTAATTATTTAAGTTAGTCATGCACAATATAGCAAATATTGATGTTAAATAGTAGGGATTATTTAATATGATTATGTTAAAGTTGTACTTATGTAAAAAGAAAATTATGAATAGCTTTTTTGTTGTTTAAAGTTAAAGTGTTCTGTACATTTGCAACCTTAAAATTATGAGTTATACAACCTAGATTTAGGGTTTCAAAATATATTATTATGAGTGATGAAAAGAAAAAAAGAGTAGCATTTGATGTGTTAATAGAAATACCAAAAGGAAGTAGAAATAAGTACGAATACGATTTTACTTTGCATAAAATTCGTTTTGATAGAACCTTGTTTTCTTCAATGATGTATCCTGGTGATTACGGTTTTATTCCTGAAACCCTAGCACTAGATCAAGATCCATTAGATATTTTAGTGTTATCTACAGAGCCTTCTTATCCAATGGTAGTGATGGAAGTAAGACCAATTGGTGTTTTTCATATGACAGATGAGAAAGGACCAGATGAGAAAATTATCTGTGTGCCTGTTTCTGATCCTGTTTGGAGTAAAAGAAGTGATATCTCCGATTTGAATCCACATAGACTAAAAGAAATAGAACACTTTTTTCAAGTATATAAAGACTTAGAGAAGAAAAAAGTAGATACTGGAGGTTGGGGAAATGCTGAAGAAGCTATTAAAATATATCATGAATGTGTTGAGCGATATGATAATAGTGAGCATAAGAAAAAGAGAACTTTTACTATCTAATTAGTATATTCTCAAAATATTGATAAAAAAATGAGCCATCTTTAATTAAAGGTGGCTTTTTTTATCACTTATATTTTCATATTTTCGTCCAGTTAAAAAAAATAATTAATTTAAAACTGACTAACTAATATGGAATTAATAGTAAAATTTTTACCACTTTTTGGAGTTATCGCTCTGATTTTCGTTTTTCTAAAAAGCGGATGGGTTTCAAAACAAGATGTTGGTAATGAAAAAATGTCACGCATAGCTAAAAATATAGCTGATGGTGCGATGGCATTTTTAAAAGCTGAATACAAAGTTTTAGCAATTTTTGTTGCTGCAGTTGCTGTCTTACTGTACTTCAAAGGAACAAACGAAGTCGGTTCAAATGGAATGGTCGCTGTATCATTTATTATTGGTGCTATTTGTTCTGCTTTAGCAGGGTTTATTGGCATGAAAGTAGCAACCAAAGCTAATGTTAGAACCACTGAAGCTGCAAGAACCTCATTAGGGCGCGCATTAGAAGTTGCATTTGCTGGAGGAGCTGTAATGGGCTTAGGTGTAGTAGGTTTAGGTGTCTTAGGATTGAGCGGATTGTTTATTTTGTATCAATCAATCTGGCCTGGAGCCGAAAACTTATCAATGGTACTAAATGTGCTTTCGGGATTTTCATTAGGTGCTTCATCTATTGCTTTATTTGCTCGTGTTGGTGGTGGTATTTATACCAAAGCTGCTGATGTTGGTGCTGATTTAGTTGGTAAGGTTGAAGCTGGAATTCCAGAAGACCACCCATTAAACCCTGCAACTATTGCTGATAATGTTGGAGATAATGTTGGAGATGTTGCTGGTATGGGAGCCGATTTGTTTGAATCGTATGTAGGTTCAATTATAGGAACAATGGTATTAGGTGCTTTTATATTAACTCCAGATTTTAATGGTTTAGGAGCTGTGTACTTACCTTTAGTTCTAGGAGCAGTAGGTATTATAATGTCTATTTTAGGTTCGTTTTTTGTAAAAGTTAAAGATGGAGGAAATCCACAAACAGCTTTAAACATTGGAGAGTTTGGTTCTGCAGGATTAATGGTAGTAGCATCTTACTTTATAATTAATGCTTTAATTCCTGAATCTGTGGATGGTTTACCTTTTGGAGCAATGGGTGTGTTTTGGGCAACAATTGCTGGTTTAGTAGCTGGTTTAGGAGTTGGTAAAATAACTGAATATTACACAGCTACAGGAAAAGGACCTGTTAATTCAATTGTTGCGCAATCAGAAACTGGTTCTGCTACAAATATTATTTCTGGTTTAGGTGTGGGCATGATGTCTACAGCAATTCCAATTATTTTAATTGCTGCAGCTATTATGATTTCACATCATTTTGCGGGTTTATATGGTATTGCAATTGCCGCTGTTGGTATGTTAGCAAATACAGGTATTCAATTAGCAGTAGATGCTTACGGACCTATTTGTGATAATGCTGGTGGTATTGCTGAAATGGCAGAATTACCAAGTGAAGTTAGAGAGCGTACAGATAAATTAGATGCTGTGGGTAATACTACTGCAGCTGTTGGTAAAGGATTTGCAATTGCTTCTGCAGCTTTAACAGCTTTGGCATTATTTGCTGCTTTTATGAAGACAGCTGGCGTTACTGCAATTGATGTGTCTCAGCCAAAAATTATGGCAGGATTATTAGTAGGTGGTATGTTGCCATTTGTGTTTTCTGCATTATCAATGAATGCCGTTGGTAGAGCTGCTATGGCAATGATTGAAGAAGTAAGACGTCAGTTTAGAGATATACCAAAATTAAAAGCTGCTTTAGAAGTTATGAGAGCAGTTGATTCTGATATGACTAAAGCAACAAAAGAGCAAAGAGCCATTTTTGATGAAGCTGATGGTGTTGCAGATTATGGAAAATGTATTGATATTTCTACAAAAGCATCAATTAAAGAAATGGTATTACCAGGTTTATTGGCAATAGTTGTACCTGTTGCTGTTGGATTCTTAGGAGGTGCTGAAATGTTAGGAGGTTTGCTTGCTGGTGTTACAACTTGTGGAGTACTAATGGCAATTTTCCAATCTAATGCAGGTGGTGCATGGGATAATGCTAAGAAAACTATTGAAGAACAAGGAAGAAAAGGAACTGAAGCTCACAAAGCTGCTGTTGTTGGTGATACTGTTGGAGACCCTTTTAAAGATACTTCTGGTCCTTCATTAAATATTTTATTAAAATTAATGTCTGTTGTAGCATTAGTAATTGCACCTAGTATTGCAATGTCTGCTGATGATGTAACAGCTTATGCTACTAATACAAATGTTTCTGAACAAGTAGAGGTGTCAAAAGAAGTTAAAGTTGAAATGACTAAAAATGATGAGGGTTTAACTAAAGCTGTTGTTACAACTGTAACTACTAAAAATGGTGAATCATCTACTGAATATGAAACTTTTGAAGGTACTGAAGCAGAAGTTAAATCTAGTATTGAAGCTTTAAAAGAAGAAGGTAGAGACATTTTAGTTGAAACTAAAAAAATTGTAAAAGAAGTGAAAGAAGAAGTTGTTAACTAGACACTTTTGTTTTCTTTTTTCAAGAATAAAAAACCACGCTTTTCTGCGTGGTTTTTGTATTTTTAAGCTGAATACCTAGTAACAGTTATGTTTAAAAAAGATCCGCTTCAAATTATTCCCTTTGATACTTATGGAACAAAATCACATTTGTATCTAAAAGGTAGAGCTTTAGAGGATGAAGATATAGATTTAGATAAAAAAAGTTGGCTTAATCTTTTAGTAAATTCTTGGAAACGTTTTGAAACTGATGAAATAAGAAACACACCTATTACTATAACAATAGCTGATAAGATTGTAATAAATTCAACTACAGATGCTGAAGGTTATTATCTTATTGATGAGTCAATAGAAACAATTAAAGAACATATAGACTCTAACGGTTGGCTTCGTTATATGGTTTCATACGGCAATAGTAAAAAGTCAAGACAAATTCAACTCGGAAATCAATTTTTTGGAGAAATGCTTATTCCAAAGGAAAAATCTAGTTTTGGGGTTATTAGTGATATTGATGACACCATATTACATACTGGAGTTGCCTCAACTTTAAAATGGCGTGTTGTTGTTAATACGTTTTTTAAAACACCACATAAAAGAAAGGCACTTGAAGGTTCTGCAGATTTTTACAATATGCTCCATCGTGGAAAATTTAATAATGATGCTAATCCAATATTTTATGTAAGTAATAGTCCTTGGAACTTATATAGATACTTAAAATTCTTTTTGAAGCGAAACGGTTTCCCTAAAGGTCCTATTTTGCTGAGGGATTTCAGAACACCGTTTGATAGAACACCTAAGACTGAATTGGCACATAAATACAATGAAATCTATAATATTCTTGATACATTTCCAGATTTAAAGTTTATCCTTATAGGAGATTGTGGAGAAAAGGATGCATATATTTATTTAGATGTTGTTAAAAGATTTCCTAATAGAATAGCTGCAATTTATTTGAGAAGTGTTGAACATTCTAAGCGAATGAAACGTATTTCGTCTTTATTTAAAGACTATAAAGCAGTTCCTGTAAAAATAATCAAGACTAGTGAGGATGCTTTAAATCATGCTAAAAGCAATAATTTTATTTAGTATACAAATAAGAGTTAGACTAAAAGAGTCCGTTTATTTCTGCATCAATTGTATTGATAACATATCCTAAATCTTCTGGATTGTCAACAAAATTCAAATTATCAACATCAATTATCAATAATTTACCTTTGTCGTATCCATGAATCCAAGCTTCGTATCTCTCGTTTAGCCTGCTTAAATAATCAATACTTATTGTGTTTTCGTAATCTCTTCCGCGCTTGTGTATTTGAGACACTAAATTTGGAATAGAACTACGCAAATAGATTAATAGATCTGGACCTTGTACTAGAGATTCCATGAGGTCGAAAAGCGATTTGTAGTTTTCAAAATCACGATTAGTCATTAAACCCATAGCGTGAAGATTGGGTGCAAAAATATGAGCATCTTCATAAATGGTTCTATCTTGAATGATATCCTTTCCACTTTGGCGAATTTGTAAAACTTGGCGAAATCTACTATTTAAAAAATATACTTGTAAATTGAAACTCCAACGTTCCATTTGGTTGTAAAAATCATCTAAGTATGGGTTGTCTACTACATCTTCTAATTGTGCTTCCCACTTGTAATGTTTTGCTAAGAGTTTTGTGAGAGTTGTTTTTCCAGCGCCAATATTTCCGGCAATAGCAATATGCATAATTTACTTAATTTTTAGTTGATTCTCATGTAGGATTTCGTTGTTGTAAATATACAAGGTTTCATTGGTTACAAAAAACTGATTTATCAACAAATTTGAAGTTGCTATAGGAATGATTTTATTACTATTCTTATTTAAAAAAAAGAGCTCATTACCTCTTTTTAAGATAATATTCTCGTTAGTTTCCACTAAGGTTGTATAACCGTCATTTACTATTTTTTTGATTAAACTACCAAAGTAATTGTATGTGTATAGATAGTTTTCAGTAAGCAAGTAGCAATAGTTGTAATTGCTTTTTAAATCAAGTACATTGCTTCGAACAGGAACGGTTTGCGCTCGATTTGTTCTGGTTTTATAATCAAACAATTCAAGCTTTTGTAAGTCTTGATTAAAAGTCCAAATGGTATTATCATGCCCAGTAGAAATATGTGTTACATTTTTATACGGAGAAAGAGCGTTAAAGTCTATTTTAAAAATTTCTGCTAAACGATTGTCCAATATAATTACTGTATTAAAATCTTTGTAAAAGAGATTAATTTTTAATGGATTAAAAGCATTAGCAGAATGAAGATTGCCTAATTGTAAATTATTATAAGTTATGTTTTTAGTATTGGTTTTTTTATGAATTACATCATCTATTAAATAGTAAATGGTGCCAAAATTATCTACAGATACCAAGGTTTCGGCTTTTAAGTGAGTTTTCTTAATAAATTTAGCTTCAATTGATTCTTGAGCGAATATTGAAGTAGTAATGAACAGAATAAAGTAAAAGGTGTATTTCATTGCAGTTTGAAAAGTACAAAAATCAAACCACTTTTAGCAAATTAACTTGTAGCCATAACCACGAACATTTAGAATTTCTAAATTAGTATCCTTTTTAAGTTTTTTTCTAAGTTTTGTAATAAACACATCCATACTTCTTGCACTGAAAAAATCATCATTACCCCAAAGTTTATTTAATATTAAAGAACGGTCTAAAACCTTATTTTTATTTTTTATGAGATGAAACAATAAATGGGCTTCTCGATGGGTAAGTGATACTACTTCTTCATTTTTAAATTGAAGTGTTTGCTTTGGAAAGTTAAATATATATTGGCTTATATTGATTATATCAGACTGTTTTTGTTCTTTAGTTCTATTAAGTAAATTATTAATTCTAACAATTAACTCTTCTATACTAAAGGGCTTTTTTAGATAATCGTTACCTCCAATAGAAAATCCTTCAACAACATCTTGAGTTTGCGATTTTGCTGTTAAGAATATTATAGGAATGGCACCATCAATATTTCTAATATCCTTTGCTAATGTAAAACCGTCTTTTTTGGGCATCATAACATCAAGTACCAATATTTCAGGAGTCTCTGTTTGATATTTTTTTAAAGCAACTTCACCATTTTCGCATAGTATTACCTCAAAACCTCTAGTCTCTAAGCTTTCTTTAATAATTTGCCCCAAAGCAGCTTCATCTTCTGCTAATAAAATTTTTATTGGCTTATTCATGAGGTAAAGAAATTTTGAATGTTGTTAGATTATTTTTTAAATCTAAATAAATACTTCCGTTATGTTTGTCTATTATAGTTTTAGTATAGTATAAACCAATACCAAAACCTTTTACATCGTGTGTATTGCCTTTAGGTATTCTATAAAATTTCTCAAAAATACGCTGCTTATTTTCTGGTTTTAATGTATTACCATTATCAGAAATAGAAATATTTATTTGATTTGAACTTTTAACTAATTCAACAGATATTTCATCACCTCCATATTTTATGGCATTATCTAAAATATTATTTATGGCATTTTCAAAATGAAATTTGTCTACTTGAATGTTTAAAGATTCAGGTTTTATGAAGTCAGTGAATGATTTCTTAGGATTATGAATTTTATATCTACTTATAAGTGTTTCTATTACCGGAACAATATCAACATACTCTTTGTTGAATTCTAATAATTCACTATCCAAAGTTGCTGTTTCCAATAGTTTTTCAACCATTACATTTAGCTTTGAAAGCTGATTAGACGACATTTTTATATACTTCTTTGTCTTTTCTTTATCATCTATAGCATTAAAACTATTTATGCTTTCTAAAGCAACACCAATAGTAGCAATTGGTGTTTTAAATTCATGAGTAATATTACTTATTAAATCATTTTTTATTTCAGCAAGTTGTTTTTGGTTTTTTATAATTTTTAGCAAATAGAATAATGAGCTTATTATTGCAATAACCAATAATGTAGAAATTAAAATACTACTCAAACCTTGTTTTAAAATAATATGTGTTGCATTAGGGTAAGCAATTTCCAGTAGTTCATTCTGCTTTAAAAATGTAGACTTAGACTGTGCTTTTAAAAAATTAGGCTTAATGTTTTCAATATTATAAACATTATATAAGCTGTCGTTTTTGAAATGTTTTAAAACAAAATCAATGTTTAATTGCTTTCTTTTAAGTTCACTTTTAACTAAAGGGTTTAATTTGGAGAAGTCTAAAGTGTCATTCTTTATTGAAATAAAAATTGAGGTAATACCTTTTAATAATTTTATACTATCTGAAGCTTTCTTTCCTCTTATTACTTTTATTTTTGATATATGGTTTTTATCATTACTAAAATGATATCCATTGCTAGAATCTGTAAACTGTGTGTATCCTGAAATACTTTTGATGTCAACAGACCTAAGATCATGCTTAATATCTCTAATAACGGAATCAGTTTTTAGCTCTTTAAAATTATGGCTAAATGCAATACTATCAGTTTCAATAATGGTCATATTATTAGACTCAGCTAATTCAGCATAATAAGTATCTAAAGCATTATCTAAACTTAATTGTACCTGATTTACAAAATTTTGTTTATTAAGTAAATAGTTTTTGTAATTCCAATAGCATTGTACTACTATAGTTAACACTGTAGTTGTTATAATTAAATATAAGACCCACCTGTATTTTTGTTCGTTCATTAATCCAAAAGTAAATGTTAAATATTAATAAAACCAATTGGTTAACACACGTTAACACTCGTTAACTTTAAAAAATGAAATTCTGTTACATATTTGTACATCATTAATCATAAAACGAATACAGTTATGAAAATTAATCATGTTTACCTTTTACTATTTCTTTTCACTTCAAGTGTAATAGCTCAAAACTTTCAAGGTGTTGCGACATACAAATCGCATAGAAAAGTAAATTTAAAAATGGATAATAAGGAGATGAGTGATGAGATGCAGAAACAAATTCAAGAGCAACTTAGAAAACAGTTTCAGCAAGAATACACACTCACTTTTAATAGGCACGAATCCATTTATAAACAAGAAGAAAAATTAGATGCTCCTAATCCTGTTCAATCTGGAATCACAATAAAAGTATCTCAAGGTTCTGATATTTTGTATAAAAATATAAAAGACGGTAGGTTTTCAAATAAATCCGAAATTTATGGAAAAGTGTTTTTAATTAAAGATACGCTAACTAATAGAAAATGGGAGTTAGTAAATGAGACTAAGAATATTGGAAACTATACTTGTTTTAAAGCCATTTTTAAAGATGAATACACCACAGAAACTTTTACACAAGAAGGGAAAATAGAAAAAATAACCAAGCCAAGAACAACCACAGTTTGGTATACACCTCAAATACCAATTAACAATGGGCCTGCACAATATTATGGGCTTCCGGGGCTTATTTTGGAAATGAACGATGGTGATTTAACTTTAGTTTGTACAAAAATTGTTTTGAACCCTGAGGAAGAAATTGAAATTGTTGAACCAACAAAAGGCAAGGTAGTTTCTCAAAAGGAATTTGATGATATTCAAGAAAAAAAATCAAATGAAATGATGGAACAATTCAAAACAAAAAAAGGAAGACATGCTGATGGTGATAGAGTTATGATAAGAGTTGGAGGGTGATAATTTTATTTAATAAATATGCTTTCAAATATTTTGTTTAATAATTTATTACATTTGTTAAACAAAATAATTTACCATGAAAGCATTTACTATTAAAGTTATAGCATTAATCTTAATTACCTTAATATCTATATCAGTTCAATCTCAGGATTTTCAAGGCAAAGCGTATTATTTTTCAAAATCTAAAATGGAACTAGGCAAATGGGGTGCAAAACTAAGTGCGCAGCAAAAAAAGCAAATTCAAGAACGTTTAAAGAATAGATTAGAAAAAACATATATTCTGACTTTTAACAGGGAGGAATCTATATTTAAAGAAGATGAGAAGTTAGATGCTATGTCTGGAGCTACAGATACTTGGGGTAAAAATTTCACTCCAGGATCTCAGTACAAAAACGTTAAAACAAATACACTTTTACAAGAGCAAGAATTTTATGGGAAGAAGTTTTTAATAAAAGATAAGCTTCAAGAATTAGAATGGGTTATGGGCTCTGAAACGAAAAAAATAGGTAATTACACATGTTTTAAAGCGGTAAGTGTTTTGCCTCAGTCAGAACTAAATTGGTGGTCGTTTTCATGGGATAAATTAAGAGTTAAAGAAAAGAAAACGGACTCAATTGCTAAAGAAATAACTATTAATAAACCTAGTAATATAGATGAAACCATTCCTTTGGCTCAAATAGAAGCATGGTATTCGCCACAAATACCAGTAAGTCAAGGCCCTCTAGAATATTGGGGGTTACCTGGTTTAATTTTAGAAATAAGCGTTGGAGACACAACCATGCTATGCTCTAAAGTAGTTATAAACCCAAAAGATAAAACTAATATTGAAGCTCCTAGTAAAGGAGAAGTTGTTTCAAAAAAGGAATATCAAAGTATTATTCTGAACAAAATGAAGGAGTTTAGGGATAATAGAGGAAGAAGGTATTAAAGATGAAAATAGTAACAATAAATAATTTAACTTTTTATTAACCATTTTGATTTAAACCTTGTTCAGACATTGCGGTCTAAACCTAGTTAATAATTAACTATGTTTGTTAAACATTACAATCGTTTAAACTTTCCGCAATGAAAATCTCTATTATTAAATTTTGCATGTTATGCTTTATTCTTCTATTTACTATTTCAGTTGATGCTCAAGACTTTCAAGGTAAAGCGTATTATTTTTCTAAGACAACCATGGATATGAGTCGTTTTGGTAGAGGTAGACAAATGAGTGAGCAACAGAAAAAGCAAATAGAAGCCCGTATGAAATCTTGGTTAGAGAAAACCTATGTGCTAACTTTTAATAAAGAAGAGTCAATATTTAAAGAAGATGAAAAATTAGCTGCACCAGTGAATGGTAGAGGACCAAGTGTATGGGGAAGTAGTTTTTCTGCAGGACCTCAATATAAAAATATAAAAGAAAAAGTGTTTTTACAAGATCAAGAGTTTTTTGGGAAGCAATTTTTAATAAAAGAAGAAATGTTACCACTTGAATGGAAAATGGGTACTGAAACGAAACAAATAGGTCAGTATTTATGTTTTAAGGCTACTGCAAGAAAAGTATCTACTGATGTTGATTTCAGCCCACCAAGAAGAGGTAATAATAATGAAAAAAAAGCAGATTCGCTTAAAGTTAATAATGATTCTACAAAAACAAAGATAAAAGGTGAAAAAGTAGAAGAAGTAAAAGAAGTAAAAATGATTGATGTTGTTGCTTGGTATACCCCACAAATACCGGTGAGTCAAGGACCTTCTGAATATTGGGGATTACCAGGATTAATTTTAGAGGTGAGTGCTGGAAATAATACAATGCTTTGTTCTAAAATAGTACTTAACCCTGAAGAAAAGGAAGAGATAGAAGTTCCTAAAAAAGGAGAAGAAGTTACTAAAAAGCAATACAACGATATTATCACTAAAAAAATGCAAGAATTTAGAGATAATCGTGGAAGAAGAAGAGGAGGATCAGGAGGCGGTAGACGATAAATATTAAATTTCATTAAAACATACCAATCAAAAAATGATAAAGAAACTAATTTTTATTACCCTACTTTTTATAGGTAATATTACTATTGCTCAGGTTAAACTTCAAGGTGTTGTTAAAGATAGCATTGGTGGAGCACTTGAATTAGCAAATGTAATTGCTATCAATCAAGAAACTAAAACCTTACAATCTTATGGTATTACAGATCAAGATGGACGTTACAGATTAAGTCTATCTAAAAATACAGCTTATAGTATTCAGGTAAGTTACATAGGTATGAAAACATATACTGAATCTGTGTCTACTAATGAAACCGATTTAACTAAAGATATTGTTTTACAGGCAGATAACGCGCTGGATGCCGTAGAGTTAACCTATGAAATGCCAGTAACAGTAAAAGGAGATACTCTTATTTATAATGCAGATTCTTTTAAAAATGGCTCTGAACGAAAGTTAGAAGATGTTTTAGAGAAACTCCCAGGTGTTGAGATTAATGACGATGGACAAGTAGAAGTAGAAGGTAAGGTGGTAAACAAATTGATGGTTAATGGTAAAGATTTTTTTGATGGCGACACCAAATTAGGTATCAAAAACATTCCATCTAATGCTGTTGATAAAGTACAGGTATTACGAAATTATTCAGAAGTTGGGCAATTAAGTAGTGTTACAAACAATCAAGATAATGTTGCTTTAAATATAAAACTAAAAAAAGGTAAAGAAAACTTTTGGTTTGGCAATGTTACAGCTGGTGCTGGTAGTTCTCCTGATAATGAATTATATTTAATACAACCAAAACTGTTTTATTACAGCCCGAAATTTAGTTTAAACTTTATTGGCGATTTAAATAATACAGGAGATTTAGCTCTTACACGAAGAGATTTAAGAGGTTTTGGTGGTGGTTTTAGATCACCAAGTAGAAGTAGTGGAACAACTATTAACTTAGGTGATAATGGACTTAATTTTTTAACAACCCAAAATAATGCGTTAGAGATTGAAAATAAATTAGCAGCATCAAACTTCAGTTACTCTCCAAATAGTGCTTTGGACATTAGTGGGTTTGCTATTTATAATAGTAGTAGAATTTTATCAAGAGAGGAAAGTTTTGTGCAATACACAGATTCAGATTTAGGTATTCCAGATGAAGAAACTATTCAAAAAAGTAAAGAGCGCTCTAATCAAGGTCTTTTAAAACTCAGTGCGTCTTACAAGCCAAATATTAACAATCAATTAGATTATGATGTATTAGGTCGCTTTTCAAAAGATGTTCAAACACAAAGTTTATTTTCTTCTGTTATTGGGACCACAGATCAAATTGATGAAGTAACACCTTTTAGTGTGAATCAGAATATTAATTATTATTACACGCTAAACGAGACCAATATTTTTGCTTTTGAAGCCCAACATTTAATAAAAAACGAAGATCCGTTTTATAATGCATTATTGGTTAACGATCCTGATAACAATGATGAAATAGATCCAAATAATAGAGATGCTTTTGATACAACTGCTGAAGCTATTGGTTTTGTAACTTCATTAGATAATTATGATTTAGGTCAAAACCGACGTATAAAATCCAATCAAGTAGATGCTAAGTTGGATTATTATAACATCCTTAACGCTAAAAGTAACATCAACTTTACTTTAGGAACTATTTTGAGTCGTCAAGAATTTAATTCTAATATTTTTCAATTTTTAGATGATAACTCAGAATTCGAACCAACTCCAAGTATTACAAATGATGATGGCGATTTATTAAGTGCAATGAATGATACCGAATATAATTTTAGCGATATTTATTTAGGAGCACATTACACACTTAAAGCTGGAAAATTTACATTCACGCCTGGGTTTTCAATACATGCCTACGGAAATAAAAACAGTCAATTTGGAGAAACATTTGAAGATAATTTCTTTAGGTTTTTACCAGATTTTGAAACCCGTATTCAGTTTAAAAAGAGTGAAAGTTTAACGTTACGATACAGAATGCAAAATCAATTTACTGATGTTACACGTTTAGCTCAAGGTTTGGTGTTTAATAACTTTAACAGTATTCAGTTCGGAGAACCAGATTTACAAAACGCATTATCACACAATGTGAGTTTGTTTTATAGTAGTTTTAATTTATTCAACTACACAAATGTTTTTGCACGTTTATCTTATAACAAGAATATTGATCAAATTAGAGGTCTAACCAATTTTGAAAACGTAATTAGAACTAGCTCTTTCTTCAACTCAAATTTTGCTGATGAAAGTGTATCTGCAAACGGCCGTGTACAACGTACTTTTGGGAAATTAAGAGCAAGCTTGTCTACAAATTTCAACTACAGTAAAATCAATCAATTTATTCAAGGAAGACAATCTCTAAATGAACGTTTCACGCAGAGTTATACACCAGAATTGCGGACTAATTTTAGAGAAGCGCCAAATGTAAGATTTAGATACCGTTACAGTGTTTCGAATAATGATCAAGGATCAAGTTCTACAAAATTTATTACCAATGCACCATCAATAAATTTTGATGCATACATATGGAATTCATTAACCTTCAGAACAGATTATACATATAGCAATCAAGATGATGGTGTTAATCCTTCTCAGTCTTTTGAAACTTGGGACGCTTCATTATCTTACAGAAAGAACGAAGATTCTAAATGGGAATATGAAATTAAAGCTACTAACTTATTAGATATAGATTCTAGAATACGAAATAGTGCTAGTAATTTATCTGTTCGTAATTCTGAAACGTTTATTCAACCTCGATTTATTTCATTTAGAGTACGTTATGAATTATAAAGAGTTCCATGTCACCTTGAGCACAGTCTAAAGGTTTTTTGTACTAGATTTTTTAGGTTTCAACTTCGCTCTACCTGACATCAGATCATATATTTTTTAATTGGATAAATTTTAAAATTTCCTTTTGCAGAATTAAGAAACAATAATATATTTGCTGTCAGTTTTGGGGAGATACTCAAGCGGCCAACGAGGGCAGACTGTAAATCTGCTGACTACGTCTTCGCAGGTTCGAATCCTGCTCTCCCCACGGATAAATAGAAAAAGCAAGCAAAATATAAAGCTTGCTTTTTTATTTTGTGGATTTTTCTATTTTCATGAACGGTTAACTAGGATATTTAATCCTACTAATAAATTAGTAGAAATCACATTTATTCTGAAAAATACTCTAAACTATCTTCAATAGTATTTAAGAAATTTTCTGAGCAATCAAAATACTTTAGATTATTTTCTTTACAGGATTTTTTTAACATTATACTGTGAGTTATCATGTTTTTCACATGGTCAGTTATATAAGTGTCTGTTTTATCAATTAACCAGTCATTTTTCTGTAAACTGAACTTTTTTATGTCTTTAACTTTTTCTTCAATATTAGCAGAGGTATAGCCAACAAAGCAAATTTTAATTTTATCTGGATGTTTGTTCAATAATTCAATGATCAATTCTGGAAGTATGGCTTCTCCTTCAATAATATAGTTGATTTCACTCCACAGCATATTTTCTAATATGGCTTTTAAAAAAGGCCACATTCTTTTAGCAATCTCATCTGGGAATAGCATATCATGTATTCCATATTCAGGAATACCATTTGTAAATCCCATTACTAACCAGTCAAGAGACAAATACGATATGTTTTTTTGTTCTGATAATTTTTTAGCGAGCAGAGTCTTTCCAGATCTTGAAGCTCCACTTATTAGATAAAGCATAATATTTTCAATTTATACTACAGTTGTTTTTTATAGATACTTTTCAATCTACTTTCCAAAAAAAAGATAAATCTTCATCTAAAACAAACCCTTCACGTTGGTACAAATGCTGTGCAGGGTTATTACTTTCAGTTTGAATAATAAGTCCTTTATAATTTTTTTCTCTGCAAAGTGCTTTTGCTTTATTAATTAAAGCAGTACCGATACTTTTATTCCGATAATTTGAATCTATATATAAATCATTTAACAGATACATAGGTTGCATACTTACTGAAGAAAATAAAAAGTAAAGTTGTGCAAAGCCTACTGGAACATCATCAATATATGCTATAAAAATTACTGAATCTTTTTTAGTAAGACGCTCTTTTAAAAAGCTTTGAACTCTTTTTATATCTGTTGGTTGTCTATAAAATTGACGGTAACAATCAAAAAGAGGAACTAAATGATCTAATTGTTTAACACTTGCTTTAGTTATAACCATATCAAAAAAAATCTGCAACGTGAAGTTACAGATTTTTAATATATGATTAAGCAAAAAGGGTTTTATACTTTTTTCTGTTTATTGATTTCGTCTTGTAATTGACGTCTTACCTTTTGTTCACGTTCTAAAGCTGTTCTTCTGTGTTCATCAAATTCTTCTTCAATTTCAGCTAAATTGTGTTTGGCTTCTCGGGTAATAGCATTACTATTTTTAAACTTGTAGATAAACAAAACTAGAAGTGCTAATAAACCTCCAATTATAGACCACATAAGCACATTGTAATTGGTTTTACTCATTTGCATACCAAACAGTGCCATGTTGTTTTTTTCTTCGTTTGTTTTGCTTAAATCAGTCTGTGTATTTGACAAATTAGCTTTTAAATCAACAATTTCCTTAGCTTGTGTTTTTACAACTGCTTGCGTTTCTGCTAAATTTTTATGTACTGTTTTTAAAGAATCTAGTGTGTGGGCTCTTAAAGCTAAGAACATACTACGTTTTACAGCCTCATATGCTTGCCCGTTTGTCCCTTTAAAATTACCAGATTTTTTTAAAATATATTCAAATTGATTGTCAATAGTACCTTTGTATAAAGACAATTGGTCGTCATCTTGTTTGGCTTGAGAAAATGAGGTTAAGCCGATTAAGCAAGTAAATACTATTAAAAGTAGAGATTTGATAGGATTCATTTTTAGATGGATTTATTGGTTGTATTTGGTTTGCGAATTTATAAAATATTGTTAATTAATTGATTATAAATCATTAAAAAGCCTCATAAAAATGAGGCTAGTTTATATACGTTAAAAATAAAACTTTAGATTTTCAAATTCTAATAGTAAGTATAACGTCTTACTTTGGCTATATATTTTGCTAATCGAATCACTTGATGACTGTATCCATATTCGTTGTCATACCAGATATAAAGCAAGATATTTTTTCCGTCTTTACGCACTATAGTGGCTTTACTATCATAAATTGATGGAGCTGAACTTCCAACAATATCACTAGAAACTAATTCATCACTTAACTCATATTTTATTTGTTCAACTAAATCACCTTCTAGGGCATATTTTTTTAAAATAGTATTTACACCATTTAAAGAGGTTTTATTTTCTAATTCTAAATTAAGAATAGCCAAAGAACCGTTAGGTACAGGAACTCTAATAGCGTTAGAGGTTAATTTACCTTCCAAACTTGGTAAAGCTTTAGAAACGGCACTTCCTGCCCCAGTTTCAGTAATTACCATGTTTAAACCAGCAGCTCTACCACGACGGTATTTACTATGAAAATTATCAACTAAATTTTGATCGTTAGTATAGGCATGAATGGTTTCTAAATGACCGCTTTTAACACCAAAAGAATCTTCTACAGCTTTTAAAACTGGTGTGATAGCGTTAGTAGTACAAGATGCAGCAGAAAAAATATCAACTTTATTAGGATCATTTTCCTTATGGTTTACTCCATAAACAATATTTGGAACCCCTTTTCCTGGTGCAGTTAATAGAACCTTATCAACACCTTTGGATTTTAGATGCTTACTTAGAGCTTCTTTGTCTCTGAAAGCACCTGTATTATCTATAACTAAAGCATTGTTAATGTTGAATTTAGTATAGTCAATATCTTCAGGTGTTTTTGCTGATATAATTTTAACTGTTGTGCCATTAATAATTAGGGCATTATTCTTTTCGTCAATTAAAACTGTTCCAGGAAAATCGCCATGTACAGAGTCATTGCGTAAAAGTGAAGCTCTTTTTTCTAGTATTTGGGCATCAATAGCACCACGAGTTACTATAGCTCTTAAACGAAGTTGGCTCCCTTTACCGGTTCTTACCATTAATTCTCTGGCTACCAATCTACCAATCCTTCCAAAACCATAAAGTACTACATCTTTAGGTTCTATATCACCATTTTTGCTTGCATCTTTAAGTTTTGAAGCTACAAATGCTTTAGCATTATTATGCTTATTGTCTTCTAAATGATATTCATAAGTGAGTTTCCCAATGTCTAATTTTGCAGGAGGAATATTTAAGCTTTTAATTGCTTGTGCTATTTCTACAGAATCAAAAATTGAAATTGGTTTTTGTACAAATTTACCTGCGTATTCGTGCAAACTTAAAATCTGACTTACATTTCTATCAATTAATTGATTTCTGAATAAAACCAATTCAATTGATTTATCATACCATAAATCGCTTACGGTTTTAATAAATTCTACCGTAGCTTTTCTACGGTCTGCCTGAAAGGCCAATTCTTTTTCATAAGTTTTGTTAGAACCCATTGCTTAAATGTTTAGTTTATGTTGAAAAATTTTTGCGAAAGTACTATATTTCAAACGTTTTCGTAAGCTATTTTAACAAAAAAATAACCCTTCAAAAATTTATCTATTTGAAGGGTTAATTAATTCGTTAAACGAACCGTTTTTATCTAAAATTATAGCGTTCTTTTTCTCCACTAGAATTAATAAGTTCTATTCTTAGAGCATCAGAATTAGAATTTTTTATAGCATTTTGTACATCATCAACTGATTTTACTTTTATATCATTTACAGAAGTAATAATGCAACCTTCTTCTATACCGTTTCTTTTCCAGTAATCAGCATATTGAGAATTTAAATCGGTTATTTTAACACCATAAGCGGCTTTAAACTTTTTTAAATCAGATGATTTTGCGTTTTTTATTTGCCCTACTAAAGGCATTGTAAAAGTTTCATTTTTTGCTAAAGTTACAGGAATAGTTTTTGTTTCTCCGTCTCTTAATACTTGAAGGCTTACCACATCGTTAGGGCGTTTCGTACTTAAATGCCCCGTTAAATCAGAGAACTTAGAAATTTTTATATTATCAATTTCTTTTATAATATCACCTTTTTGTACACCAGCTTTTTCAGCACCAGAGTCTTCAACAACACTATCAATATAAACACCTTCAGTATCATTGACACCAAATTTTTCAGCCAAAATACTGTTTAAAGCGCCACCTTGAATACCTAAAATCCCATTTTGTACATTACCATATTCCATAATGTCTTCAATCACTTTTCTAGCAATATTACTAGGTACAGCAAAAGAGTAGCCAACATAAGAGCCCGTTTGAGATGATATTGCGGTGTTTATACCTACCAATTGTCCATCAGTATTAACAAGTGCACCACCAGAGTTTCCAGGGTTTACCGCGGCATCAGTCTGGATAAAAGATTGCCTGCTAGTACCCGATAAATCTCTAGCCTTAGCACTAATAATGCCAGCAGTAACAGTAGATGTTAAATTAAACGGATTTCCTACAGCCAATACCCATTCGCCAATTTTTGCATTATCAGAGTCAGCAAAAGTAACAAATGGTAAATCTTCATCTGCATCAATCTTTAAAAGTGCAATATCAGTTTTGGCATCAGCACCAATTAATTCAGCAGTATAGGTTTTATTATTATTTAGTGTAACAGATAGTTCATGTGCATTTTTAATCACATGGTTATTTGTAATTATATAACCATCTGCATTAATAATAACACCAGATCCTGTACCCATTTGCGCACGTTGCGAGCTTCTACCAGAAAATAAATCTTGTAAAGTATATTGTCCAGAACTTAGTGTTACATTTTTTACGTGTACAACCGCATTTACAGTGTTTTCAGCAGCTACTGTAAAATCTGGAGCTTCCTCATTAGCTAATAATGTATTAAAGTTATTTGTTGGTAGAAATGCTGGGTTGGAGTTTTCTGCAGCAATCAAAACTGTTTTTTCTTCTTCTAAAAAAAGTTTGTAGGCTCCTAAAGTAAAAATACCACCTAAAGCCGAAACCAATACTAATGTCAAAATCTTCTTCATAATTTGAGTTTAAGTTTTATTTATTAACGATTAAAATTAAATAAATATTGAATTCTTAATTCAACTTTAACGACGATTTAACAATCCACTTACGTTTAATTATTTGGGCGTTACCACAAGGGTCGGGCTTTACGTTACAAGTCCTCGCTCTCCCGATAGCTATCGGGATCGCTGTGGGCTTTCCACTGCAATCCCTAACGCACTTCCTTGTAAACATCTGCCAAAAAAATAAGCTTTTTTTCAACCCGCCAAAATTATCGCTAAGCATCAAAAAATTTAAATCACTTCTTTATCTTTGCAGCATATTATGCAACACACCTTTTACAAATACCAAGGCACAGGAAATGATTTTGTGATGATTGATAATCGTCAACAAACATTCGACAAAAATAATACCAAACAAGTAGCGTTTTTATGCGACAGACGTTTTGGCATAGGCGCTGACGGACTCATTCTTTTAGAAAACCATCTAGAACACGATTTTAAAATGGTTTACTACAATGCAGATGGTAATGAAAGTTCTATGTGTGGTAACGGTGGGCGTTGTTTAGTTGCCTTTGCTAAGCAATTAGGCGTTATTTCAGATAAAGCAGTTTTTGAAGCTATTGATGGTTTGCATCATGCCACTATTGAAGGTGATATTGTGAAACTTCAAATGGTAGATGTTAATACGGTTGAAAAACATGAAAACCATGTCTTTTTAGATACTGGGTCGCCACATCACGTGCAATTTGAAGAAAATATTGAAGATTTTAATATAAAATCAAAAGGCGCAGAAATTAGATATGGAGCACCATATAATGAAGCTGGGAGCAATGTTAATTTCGTAAAAAAGCAATCTGATAACGAATTTAGGGTAAGAACCTATGAACGTGGAGTAGAAGGGGAAACCTTATCTTGTGGTACAGGTGTTACAGCAGTGGCATTAGCAATGCATTACATAGGAGAAACCGAAAAAAACCACGTAACTTTAAATGTTGAAGGCGGAAAGCTAGAAGTATGTTTCGATGTTGAAAATAATACTTATAATAATGTATGGCTTATTGGTCCTGCAAAATTTGTTTTTAAAGGAACAATATGATAACTCTAAAAGGCGATAATATATACTTAAGAGCCTTAGAGCCAGAAGATTTAGACTTCATACATACCATTGAAAACGATGAATCTATCTGGGAAATCAGTAATACACAAACACCATATTCTAAATTTCTTATCAAACAGTATTTAGAGCATGCCCACAAAGATATTTTTGAAGTCAAGCAATTACGTTTGGTCATTTCAAGTTATGATGATGTTGCCATAGGTATGATAGATTTATTCGATTTCGATTTTAAAAATAAAAGAGCAGGTGTTGGCATTTTAGTTAAAGAACCTAACGACAGATTAAAGGGTTACGGTCGCGAAGCCCTTAAACTTTTAATAAATTATAGTTTTACGCATTTAGATTTGCACCTGTTATATTGTAATATTTCTGAAGAAAATGATGCTAGTATTAAATTGTTTTCAAAAGAAGGTTTTAAACAAATCGGCCTAAAAAAAGATTGGAACCACGTTAATGGTGCTTATAAAAACGAATATTTATTTCAACTCATTAATAAATAGATGAATTACATAAAAAAAATACTTTTAGTTATAGTCATTATAGGTCTTGTTGTAGCTGCTTTTTTTGCAAATTTTGTATACAAAGCCATGTTAAAACCCAATACGGCTTTTAATAATGAAGCGGCTTATATTTTTGTACCTACAAATGCTAAGTATACTGAAGTTAGAGAGCAATTAGAACCTTTATTAGAGGATATTGAGTCTTTTGATGATTTAGCTGAACAAAAAAAATACACCACGAATATAAAAGCTGGTCGTTTCGAAATTAAAAAAGGAATGACTAATAATGATATTATCAATTCTATAAGAAGTAAAAACTTGCCAATAAAAGTGTCTTTCAATAATCAAAGTACTTTAGAAAAATTAGCGGGACGTATTTCAAAAGAAATAGAAGCAGATAGTATATCGCTTTTAAATGCCATGACCGATAAAGCTTTTTTAGAAGAAAATAAATTTAATGAAGCCACGGCTTTGGGAATGTATTTACCAAACAGTTATGAATTCTTTTGGAATTCATCTGCAGAAACTTTTAGAAATAGAATGCTTAAAGAATATAAGCGTTTTTGGACAGATGCACGAATTAAAAAAGCTCACGATATTGGATTGTCTCAAAATCAGGTGATTGCATTAGCATCTATTGTTTATGAAGAGTCTAAACAAGCTTCAGAACAACCAAGAATTGCAGGCGTTTACATAAATCGTTTACGTGTTGGAATACCACTTCAAGCAGATCCTACTTTAAAATTTGCAGCATATAAATTGCCAAAATATAAAAACACCGTAATTAAGCGTGTTTTAAACGTTCATAAAGAGATTGAATCACCTTATAATACATACAAAAATAGAGGATTACCTCCGGGGTTAATTGCAATGCCAGATATTTCAGCGATTAAAGCCGTTTTGAATTACGAGAAGCATAAATACTTGTATTTTGCTGCTGATGCAAAGCGTTTTGGCTTTCATAAATTTGCAAAAACTTTGGCACAACATAATGTAAATGCTAGAGAATATCAACGGTATTTATCATCTCAAGGGATAAATAAATAGTGCGTTTATATGTAATAAGACATATTATCATTTTTGTTTTATTACCAGTCGTTTCTTTTTCGCAATCTAAACTAGATTTATTTTTGACACCTAGTGATACACTTAACAAACCAAGAAGAAATGCTGTAGTTATTACAGAAGCTTCTATAGGAGCCATAACACTTGTTGGTTTAAATCAATTGTGGTATGCGGATTTTGAACGTTCAAAATTTCATACTATTAATGATAATAATGAGTGGTTGCAAATGGATAAGTTAGGACACGTATTTACATCTTATCAATTAGGTAAGCATGGAGCGCAACTTTTAAATTGGAGTGGTGTCAGCAAGCGTGATCAATTGCTATATGGAGCTACATTAGGTTTTACTTTTTTAACAGCTGTAGAAGTACTTGATGGGTATTCAGAAGAATGGGGGTTTTCTTGGGGAGACATTTTAGCAAATGGCGCAGGAACAGGTCTTTATATTGGGCAAGAATTATTATGGAAAGAACAGAGAATTGCCTTAAAGTACTCTTTTCACCATACTAAATATGCAAAACAGCGTCCAGATAAACTCGGAGAAACCCATCTTGAACAAATTTTGAAAGACTATAATGGGCAAACCTATTGGCTTAGCGCAAATTTACACTCCTTTTTCAAAGACAGTAAAATTCCTAAATGGTTAAATATAGCTGTAGGCTATGGAGGACAAGGGATGCTTACAGGTGAAAAAGATATTGACAATCAAGTGTTAACAAGTAATTCCAGATATAGACAGTACTATTTGAGTTTTGATTTAAATTTGAATAAAATTAAGACAAACTCGAAGTTATTGAGGTCTATTTTTGATGTTATTGATATGATAAAAATACCATTTCCTACCTTAGAATTTAATAAAAAAGGGAGTGTATTTCATCTATTCTACAACTAATAAAAGCTGATAATCGATTAATTTTGAATTTATTGAAAAAAAGCTTAATTTTGCACGCTCAAATTTCAAGGTGTATTTTGTATTGAAAATACGCTGAAAAAATTTAAAATTATGTTGAGAAATATTGCAAGTTACAGTACCCTGACGCTTACAATATTAACACTATTGTATGTATCGTTTCAATCTAATGAAACGATTGATTTAAGTAAGTACTCTACGGAAGGCTTAGACTTAAATTATACTGTCAGTATTGATGTTAGTCAAACTGAACTAAAGAAAGAGTCTAATGATTCGTTTTCACCTTATTTAGGTAAATCTTTTGTTGGTTTTAAAGAGGCTATTGCTTTTAAGGAATCTGGTGGAGATTACAATTCAGTTAACACTTACGGTTACCTTGGTAAATATCAGTTTGGAACAGAAACTTTAAAGATGATTGGTATTAACAATCCTGCAAAGTTTTTGAAGAATCCTAAATTGCAAGAAAAAGCATTTATTGCTAATGCAGCTCGTAATAAATGGATTTTAAGACGTGATATTAAGAATTTCGTTGGTAAACGTATTAACGGTATTATTGTTACTGAATCTGGGATATTAGCAGCAGCACATTTAGCTGGTCCAGGAAGTGTGAAAAAATATTTAAGAAGTTATGGTTTAGATAATTTCGCTGATGGATACGGAACTACAGTTCATTATTATATGAAGCGTTTCTCTGGATATGATACATCTTTTGTAAAACCGAATAAGAAAGCTAAAGCAATTTAATTATTATCTCTTAGCTTTTATGAATGATAAATATGGTAGGTCTCTTGTGGAGGTCTACCTTATTTTTTTTCCATTGGTTTGCTGTTAGTGTTTTAATAAACTCATTTTCTAAAGTAATATCACATGCTACAGAAACATCTGTATTATTTTCTAAAACATTATATAAATCTTCTAACATTTTATTATTCCTATATGGGGTTTCAATAAATATTTGAGATTGGTTTTGTTCAAACGATAAACGTTCTAAGCGCTTTATTTCATTTTTACGCTCGCTTTTATCAATCGGTAAATAGCCATTAAAAGCAAAACTTTGCCCATTCATACCAGAACTCATTATCGCCATTAAAATAGAAGAGGGACCAACAAGAGGTACAACCTTTATATTCTTTTCATGAGCAATTTTAACAACATCAGCACCTGGATCTGCTACACCAGGGCAACCAGCTTCAGATAATAAGCCAACATCGGTTCCATTTAAACAAGGGTTTAAAAAAGAAGGTATGTCTGCTTCATCAGTAAATTTATTTAAATGAAACATATTTAATGACGGTTGAGATTTTTCAGGGCTAATTCTTTTTATAAAACGTCGCGCTGTTTTATCATTTTCAACAATAAATGTGTTTATTTTATCAATAGTTTGTTTTACAGAAATAGGTAAAACTTCTAATGGGTCATTGTCTCCTAATGTAGTTGGAATAAGGTATAATTTACCTTTTTTGTTGTTCATTTATTCTATTATGATTTTTTTTATTGCTTTGTTATAGTTATTAGTTTCAACTTGTATTAGATATAAACCGCTATTAAAATTTTCAGTTGGTATTCGAATAATTTTCTGATTTGGTTTTTTAATAGTTTTAATCAACTGACCTTGAATATTTGTTATTGAAATCGTTTCTACATTTGCAAAATTATCTGTTAAATCAATATTTACAAAAGATTTTGATGGATTAGGGTATAAGGTAAAGTTGAAAAAGTTATTTTCAGTAATACTTAAATTAGAATCAAAAATTTTATAAACCGTTGAACCTCCAGCTATATATAATTCACCATTTATGTCTTCACCAAAAGTAGTCCAACCTCCAGTTATATTAGGTGTTTGTAGTGTAATTGACCAACCAGCACCAGTATCAGTTAGAAATCCAATTTCACCAGAGCAAAAGTCAGCAAAAAAGTATTTCCCACCAAAAGCACCATAAATATTTCCTCTATAAATGTAACCACCAGTAATAGAACATTTCCCGCCAGAGTGTCCATATTCTGCAACAGGAGCAACGGTATCATTTAAACCTCCTGAAGGGCAGTTTCCTGTTGAATTAAAAGACATACTACCTTCAAAACATCGCCAGCCATAGTTGTCACCAGGTGTTCCAGAACCATTTACTCTATTAATTTCTTCTATTAGTTGCTGACCTACATCAGCAATCCATAAATCGCCATTATTTTTGTCAAAAGAAAATTTCCAAGGATTTCTTAAGCCTACTGCGTAAATTTCTGGTCTTGGATCGTTAGGTCCATTAGCAGATGTTGAAAAAGGGTTTGAAGTTGGTATGGAATAATTGGTTCCACTAACGTCAATTCTTAAAAGTTTACCCAAAAGTGTAGTTGTATTCTGTGCTCTATCTCCAGGATCGCCACCACTTCCACCATCACCTGAAGCGATGTACAAAAAATTATCTTGATCAAAGGCTATTTTACCACCATTATGATTATCAAAGGGTTGCTGGTAGGATAATAATATGGTGCCATTTGTATTTGCAATATCTGGATTTGTACTTACCGTATATCTAGCAATAATTGTATTAGGCTCAGTAGTACTTGAATTATCAGTATAGTTTACGTAGAGACGACCAGTAGAATCGTAATCATTAGCAAATGCTAGTCCTAGTAGTCCACGCTCTCCTCCAGAGCCAACTATACTTGATATATTTAAAAAGGGTGTTGAATTTACAGTACCATCAGAGTTTAAAATTTTGATAATTCCTGATTTTTCGACAATAAAGAGTCTTGTGTCATTTGTAACACCTGTGTTTGTAATCTCTACAGGTTGTGAAAAGCCAGAGGCAAAACTAGTAAGACTTACAGTTTGTGAAATACAAAAAGTGCTAAATAGGTAAAAGGCGAAAATAAAGAATTGGGGTTTCATAGCGTATCTTTTTATGTAAAGTTAATAAATAAGACGCTAATAAGTATTTAGCCTAAAAATCAAATAAGTTGTTTTGCGATGCTCTTACATGCTTCGTCTAACATTTGATAGACATTTTCAAAACCATTATCACCACCATAATATGGGTCTGGAACTTCATAATTTTTATTCGGATGAACTTCGTTTAAAATCATTTTAACTTTTGCGATATCTTTATCATGTCTAGCTAGTTTAAGAACATTCTGAAAATTAGATTTATCCATAACGTAAATGACATCAAAAGTGTCAAAATCCGAAACATCGAATTGACGCCCTCTTAAATTCGAAATATCTAATCCGTATTTTCTGGCAACAGCTACCGAGCGTTTATCTGGTGAACTTCCAGAATGGTAATTAGCAGTTCCGGCAGAATCTATAATAAAGTCGTTTGAAAGTTTTGATTTTAGAATACCTTCAGCTAGAGGAGAACGGCAAATGTTTCCTAAGCAAACCATCAAAATTTTAGTCATGGTGTAAACTATTTAAACAGAAAGTTTTTTGGTAATATCTTCAACATATTTTCTGAATTGTTTATCAGTTGAAGATAAATTGTCTACTGTTTTGCAAGCATGTAATACTGTTGCATGATCTCTTTTTCCTATTTGAGATCCAATACTTGCAAGTGAAGCTTTGGTGAATTTTTTAGCAAAAAACATAGCTAATTGACGTGCTTGAACAATATGACGCTTTCTTGTTTTAGACTGTAAAGTGTCAATATCCATTTGAAAATAATCTGAAACTACTTTTTGGATATAGTCAATAGATACTTCGCGTTTGGTATTTTTAACAAACTTCTCAACTATAATTCTAGCTAAATCAATTGTAATTTCTTTTTTATTGAAAGAAGATTGTGCAATTAAAGAAATGATAGCACCTTCAAGCTCTCTAACATTAGTTTTGATGTTCTTTGCTACATATTCAATAATATCATCTGGCATTTCAACACCATCACGATATAATTTGTTTTTAAGTATTGATACACGAGTTTCAAAATCCGGATTCTGTAATTCAGCAGATAACCCCCATTTAAAACGTGATAAAAGACGTTGTTCAATATCTTGCATATCAACAGGTGCTTTGTCACTAGTTAAAATAACTTGCTTTCCGTTTTGATGTAAGTGATTGAAAATATGGAAAAATACATCTTGTGTTCCTGATTTTCCTGATAGGAACTGAACATCATCAATGATTAGAACATCTATGATTTGATAAAAATGAATAAAATCATTTCTATTATTCTTTTTTACAGCATCTATATATTGTTGCGTAAACTTTTCAGCAGAAATATATAAAACTGTTTTTTCTGGATATTTATCTTTTATATCAACACCAATAGCATGAGCTAAATGTGTTTTTCCTAGGCCAACACCACCAAATATTAATAATGGATTGAAAGAAGTGCCTCCTGGTTTGTTTGCAACTGCTAACCCTGCACTACGTGCTAATCTATTAGAATCTCCTTCTAAAAAATTTTCAAAACTATAATTTGGATTAAGTTGAGATTCGATTTTTACATTTCTAATACCAGGGATTACAAATGGATTACGTAATTCTGGGTTTTTATTGTTCAATGGAACATCAACATCTTGTGATTTAAGAGCTCCTCTATTTGAACTAGGAATTTTTTCTGTAAAAGGTTGTTTGTTGCCATAAGTGTTTTCCATTTTAATAATGTAAACAAGTTTGGCAGTTTCTCCTAATTGTTTGGTAAGAGCAACTTTTAAGATTTTAACATAATGCTCTTCAAGCCATTCGTAAAAAAACTTACTAGGTACTTGAACGCTTAATGCTGTATCAGAAAGTTTAACTGCTTTGATTGGTTCAAACCAAGTTTTGTATGCTTGCGGTTGAATATTATCCTTTATGAATTCAAGACAATTATCCCATACCGATTGCGCAGTTACACTCATTTGTTAGTTTTAATTTTTGGTTTTTAAAGTTTGTTGTATTCGATACGAGACAATAAAATGCCATCCCCCTTTTATCGAGGAGCAAATATGTGAACAAAATTCTTAAAAAAAAAATGATTTACTATTGAATTTTTAGAAATTTTTCCTCATGTTTATCCTCTTGCCGAAACTACAAAAAAATATTCAATAAAACTTATGAAATTCGATGAAATACAAATAAGAGTGAGATATGGTGAAACTGACCAAATGGGAGTGGTATATCATGGTAATTATGCGCTATATCTTGAAATGGGGAGAATTGAGTGGTTACGTAAACTAGGAGTTTCATATAAATTAATGGAAGAAAATGGTATTATGTTACCAGTAGTTTCTTTAAATATAAACTATAAAAAATCAGCAGGTTATGATGATGTAATTAATGTAAAAACTCAACTAAAAAGTAAGCCTACTGCAAAAATTGAATTTGAATATGAAATTACAAATGAAAACGATGAAATTTTAACTACAGCTAGCACAACTTTAGTATTTATAGATATGAAAACTAATAGACCAACAAGAGCGCCTCAGTATCTTTTGGATCTTTTAGGGGCTTAATTATAATTTTTTTATGTCTATTTCATAAAGACGATTAAAAATTTCAAAAACAGATTCTGCTTCATTTTTTCTTACCGTTATAGTTATCTCACAACTCATTTCTAATTTTTGATTGATTATTTTGAGTTGTTTTTCTTTGATGACACGCATTACAGTGTTCATATTCTTATATTCAAAAGAAATAAGGTAATCTGTATTGATAGTCTTCTCAATTATAGCAGAATTCTCAAGAACCATTTGCGCTGCAGTTCTGTAAGCATTAATTAAACCACCAACCCCCAGTTTTACACCACCAAAATAGCGCACTACAACAATTAAAACATTTGTAACATCAAACGATTGTATTTGTCCATAAATTGGCATACCTGCAGAATTGCTAGGTTCACCATCGTCATTTACGCGGTAAGTAAGAGTTTCTGTTCCTAACTGGTAAGCGTAACACCAATGTCTTGCTGTATGATGTTCTTTTTTTAATTGCTCTAAGTGCTTTTTTATATGTTCTTCATTTAAAACAGGAAAAGCATATCCAAAAAACTTACTGTTTTTATCTTTAAACAAAGTTGGGTCAGGAGTAACTTCAATAGTTTTATATGTGTCTTTTTCAGTCAAACTATTTAGAAGAGATGTTTTTTGGTTTCAAAAAGATTTACAACATCTTCATTTTCAGGGTTGATATGCCAGGTATTAATATTCAACCGCTTTGCAGTTTCAATGTTATCTGTGTTATCATCTATAAAAAGACATTCTTCAGCTTTGAGCTTGTTTTCATTCAAAACAAATTCAAAAATATCTTGATTAGGTTTAACTAAGTTTATTTCATGTGAAAGATAAAACGCATCGAAACAATTTTTGAAGTCCTCATAAAATGAAACATTATCTTTTATGTAATTGATATGAAGTTCATTGGTGTTGCTCAATAAAATCAATTCATATTTTGAAGATGATTTAAGTTTCTTTAAAAACTCTAAACGTTTTTTAGGAAAATGTTTTAACATATAATTCCAAATATCAATAAGGTCTTCTCTAGATAATTTTGGAAAATTTTCAATATAAAATTGAAGAAATTCATCAGTAGAAATTAATCCTTGTTCATAAAAGCTATTGAATGCTAACATTTCTTCTGAAAGTCTCTCAATTTCAAATGTTTCTAAGGCATGTTTATGAGCAGCTTCAATATTTAAATTGATAAATATGTTTCCAAAATCGAAAATGATGGTTTTAATCATTTTTGTAAATTTTAAGAGTATCTGTAAGTATAGATGTCTCAGATATTAATTTCCCTTTAAAACTAGGTGCTTTAACTCCATTTTTAAAAGTATTTTGTCTTGTAAAGATTCTTGCTTCATCCCAAAGATTTTCATCTATAAAAGTTTGAAGTGTTTTCGCACCACCTTCAATTATTACTGAGTTTATATCATTTTCAAATAATATATAAGTAATTTGTTTTCCTTTAGGTTTAGTAAAATCTATATTGTTTTTTGAGATTATTATAATCTCAGAATCTTTATTAAAAACATGAAGCTTTTTTGATAGCTCTTCATCTTTATCAATAACAATTCTTATAGGGTTTTTACCTGCCCAATCTCTTGTGGTTAAGCTAGGGTTGTCTTCTATAATGGTATTTGTTCCAACTAAAATGGCTTGTTCTTCTGCTCTCCATTTATGTACTAATTGTCTAGAATAGGTATTAGTAATCCACACTGGTTTTTGTTCATTTTTTGTTTCTGGAGCAATAAATCCATCACTAGTCTCTGCCCATTTTAAAATAATATAGGGTCGTTTTTTATTATGAAACGTAAAAAAGCGTTTATGATGTTCTTTACATTCATTTTCTAGAATACCAACAGTTACGGTACAACCTGCGCCCATAAGTTTTTTTATGCCTTTACCCGCTACTTTTTCATTATCATCAACACATCCAATAACAATATTCGGAATTTTATGCTGTATTATAAGATCGCTACAAGGTGGTGTTTTTCCAAAGTGCGAGCAAGGTTCAAGCGTTACATAAATTGTGGCTTCTTTGAGTAAATCTTTATTTAAGACAGAGTTTATTGCATTTACTTCTGCATGATTTCCTCCGTAAGGACTAGTAAAACCTTCGCCAATAATTTTATTATCATGAACAATTACGCTACCAACCATAGGATTAGGTCTGGTGCTTCCTAAACCATTTTTAGCAATCTGAAGACAGCGCTTTATGTAAGTTTCGTGTAGTGTCAATTTTAAAATTTAATTTTAACATCTTCGGTTTGGTCAATGTCATAAGTATAAGAGAATCCCAGTACCTTATATTTAATATCACCTTTATATTGCACTTTAACTTTCTTACTAAATAAACTTCCAATTAATCCGCCAATACTCTTATTGCTAAAAATACTATCTGTTGGTACATTTGTTTTTAATGGTACAGAAAATTCTTTTTTAGCAGGCACTTTAAAACTTTCAGTAGAAACTGAAGCCATTTCATTATCATTTATAAAAACTTTTATCTCATCTGTTTGTAACTCGCCGCCTATATCATTTGGGTTGATAAATTTTGCTTCAGCGGTAAAAGTGACATGTTTAGAAGTTGATTCTAAAACCTTGATGTTTTCTAAACCAATAAATTGAGGTTTTTCATTTACAGAACAGCTTAAAAAAACTAAACAAATTGTTGATAAGATTATAAGTTTACGCATGATGTTTTTTTTCGATTTAACGTATCTTCACTACTTCAAAAGCAGCAATTAAAGTGAGTAAAGATACTATAGTTATTCGAGAAATTGAACCTCAAGACAATGCGGAATTAGAGCAGGTTATAAGGGCGTGTTTCCATGAATTTAAAATTCCGTTGAAAGGCACTGCATATTCTGATAATGAAACACCTAGAATGTATGAGTCTTATCAAAATACTAATGATGTGTATTTTGTAATTGTTGAAAACGGAAAAGTTTTAGGTGGCGGCGGCGTTAAACCTTTAGCAGATTTTGAAGGTGATGTGTGTGAAATCCAAAAAATGTATTTCTCTCCTAAAGTAAGAGGTGCCGGCTATGGTAGAAAGTTATTTGAAAAATGCATGCAAGCTGCTAAAGATTTAGGATTTAAAAAATGTTATTTAGAATCAGCTTCACAACTTAAAGCTGCAATTCATATTTATGAAAGTTATGGATTTAAGCATTTAGATAATGCCCTTGGAAATACAGGACATTATTCATGTGGAGTATGGATGATAAAGGATTTATGAAGGTAAAAGATATTCAAAATATATTTCATGTTGAATTAGATGTTCTTTATGGTGAAGAAGAAGTTAATAGCTTCTTTTTTATATTGATAGCGCATTATAATAATATAACCAGAATTCAATTAGCAGTAAATCCTGATATGGTTATAGATGATTATGAAAACATTTTAAATGCTTTACAATTATTAAAGAAGCAAAAACCAATTCAATATATAATAGGAGAAACGGAGTTTTACGGACTGCCTTTTAAAGTGAATGAAAATGTACTAATTCCTAGACCTGAAACCGAAGAATTAGTTGATTGGGTTTTGAAGGAAGTTGATAATAATAAGCCTATTACCATTTTAGACATTGGTACAGGAAGCGGTTGTATTGCAATCTCGTTAGCTAAAAACTTAACAAATGCTAAAGTTTATGCTCTGGATGTTTCCGCGAAAGCGATAAAAATCGCAAAACGAAATGCAGAATTGAACAAGGTAACTGTAAAATTTATAGAAGCGGATATCTTAAAGATAAAAAATGAAGGGTTTATGGCTGATGTTAAATTCGATATCATAGTATCCAACCCGCCATATGTAAGAGTGCAAGAAAAAGCACTTATGAAGGCTAATGTTTTGGATAACGAACCCCATTTAGCATTGTTTGTAGAGGATGAAAACCCGTTGCTTTTTTATATAGCCATATCTAATTTTGCTTCAAGTAATTTAAATGATAATGGGCAATTGTATTTTGAAATTAATGAATATTTAGGCAATGATATGATTGGGTTGTTGAGTCAAAACCATTTTCAAAAAATAAAATTAAAACAAGATATCTTTAAAAAAGATAGGATGATAAAAGGTGTTAAAGCATAATGAATACAGTAAAAGAACAAATTGAAGCCCTTCGTAAAGAATTAAGATTGCATAACTACAATTATTATGTGTTAGATAATGCGACCATATCTGATTACGATTTTGACGTTAAATTAAAAACGCTCCAAGCTTTAGAAGCTAAACATCCTGAATTTTTTGATGCAAATTCACCATCACAGCGGGTTGGAGGTGAAATAACTAAGAATTTTGAAACGCTTGTACATGAGCATCGTATGTATTCGCTAGATAATTCGTACTCAAAAGAAGATTTAGAAGATTGGGAAACACGTATTAAAAAATTAGTTGATGGTGATGTTAGTTATACATGCGAATTAAAGTATGATGGCGCATCTATAAGTTTAACCTATGAAGATGGAAAACTTTTAAAAGCTGTAACTAGAGGAGATGGGTTTCAAGGAGATAATGTTACAGCCAATATAAAAACTATAAAATCTGTTCCGTTGCAGTTGAAAGGCGATTATCCTCCAAAGTTTGATATACGTGGTGAAATTGTTTTGCCTTTTAATGGTTTTAATAAAATGAATGAAGAACGCATTGAAATAGGAGAGGAGCCATACAGAAACCCAAGAAATACAGCTTCAGGAAGTTTAAAGTTACAAGATAGTACTGAGGTTGCTAAACGACCATTAGAGTGTTTGTTGTATAATTTAACTGGTAATAATTTAGGAGTAAAAACACAATTTGAAAGCTTAGATAAAGCAAGACAATGGGGTTTTAAAGTTCCAGAGGCTGCTAAGTTGGCTCATTCTATTGATGAAGTTTTAGAGTTTGTAAATTATTGGGATGTGCATCGTCACGATTTGCCTTATGAAACGGATGGTGTGGTTATTAAAGTTAATAATCTTCAACAGCAAGAAGAATTGGGCTATACAGCCAAAGCACCACGTTGGGCTATGGCGTATAAGTTTAAGGCTGAACAAGTTTCTACACGATTGAATAGTATTACATATCAAGTTGGTAGAACGGGAGCTATAACTCCTGTGGCTAATCTAGAGCCTGTAGAATTAGCAGGTACAACGGTTAAAAGAGCTTCTTTACACAATGCAGACCAAATTGAAAAACTTGATATTAGAGAAGGAGATGAAGTGTATGTTGAAAAAGGAGGTGAAATTATTCCAAAAATCTTAGGTGTTGACTTAAGTAAACGTCCTTCAAATTCTGAACCTACAATTTATATAAAACAATGCCCTGAATGTAAAACGGAATTAGTGAGACAAGAAGGCGAAGCACAACATTATTGTCCAAATTATAATGGTTGTAATCCACAAATTATTGGTAGAATTCAGCATTTTATATCTAGAAAAGCTATGGATATTGATGGGTTAGGAGGCGAAACCGTTGCGCTATTGGTTAACGAAGGTTTAATTACTAATTATTCAGATTTATATGAATTAACTAAGGATCAGGTGATTCCATTAGAGCGTATGGCAGAAAAAAGTGCTGAAAATTTAATTAATGGTATTGAGCAATCTAAAAACATTCCTTTTGAGCGTGTACTTTATGCTTTGGGGATTAGATATGTTGGTGAAACCGTAGCTAAAAAACTTGCTAAACATTATAAGAGTGTTGATGCAATTATTGAAGCTACAGAGGAAGAATTAGTAAATGTTGATGAAATTGGTGTTAAAATAGCAGAGAGTGTAACAGCGTTTTTTGAATCTGAAGAAAACATTGCTGTAGTTAATAAATTAAAAGGTTTTGGAGTTCGATTAGAGTTTTCAGCAGAACAACTTATTGGTCAAACCGAAAAGCTAAAAGGCGACATTATTGTAGTTTCTGGTGTATTTCATAAAGTATCTAGAAATGAATTAAAAAAGCTTATTGAAGATAATGGTGGGAAGGTAAGTAGCTCTATTTCTTCAAAAACAAGTTATATAGTTGCAGGTGATAATATGGGACCTAGTAAAAAAGATAAGGCAGAAAAGCTTGGTGTAATGTTAATAAATGAAGATGAATTCTTACAAAAAATAGGTTAAATCTATTTTTTTATCGATAAAATGTATTTTTTTTACGTTTAATTGTAAAAATTGTTTATATTTGTACTTGAACACTAAATTACTCTCATGTACAAGTCGAAAGTCTTGGTAGGATTTGTTTTAATATGTTACATCTTATTTGCTATTTTTGAATTTAGCGGATATCAAGATGTAGCTTATTACTTTAATTCTTTAATTGTACCAATAATAACTGTGCTATACTTTTTATTAATAAAAAGAAAAAGCAAATTATTTTTATGGTTTTTATTGAGTTATTCCTTGGCTGACATTTTAGGGTTAGTAATAGGTAGCATCCCTAATGGGCCATCTTGGATTTACGATTTTTCATATTATTTTGGAAATTCACTTTATATATTATCGTATTTATTTCTAGTAATAAAAATTAGTAAATCTATATGCTTTTCTCATATTATTAAACATTTCAAATTGCATTTATTAGTCTTGAGTATCTTAAATGTATACCTGTTGTATGTATTACATGCTATAATCGATCCAAATTTAGTTATTGAGAGTGATTATTATATTGAGTTAACTTATAACATAGTGGTGCTGTTATTGTTGTCGATGTCACTTTTAAACTATTTTTATAAAGACAATAAAAAATCACTTTACCTGTTCTTGGGTGCGTTATGTATTGTTTTTGCAGAGGTAATGGATATAGCTTATATTTATATAGACCAAAGGAGTTTTTTAAATTTTCTATCTACAACGCTAGCTCTAAGCGCATTTTATTTCTTCTATCAACAGTCAAAGTTATTAAATGTTTCTAATCAAGAAGAGAAGTATTTAGTAGCTGAACATAATTAGGCTTTCTTCTTTAAGAACGGAATGTCATTTTTGTATAAATAAAGAATAATTGCAGAAAGAATAAAAGTTAATACTGCAGTTCCAAAAAGTAAACCTCCATCACCTTTTACTTCTATTCCTAATTGCGTTAAGTGCATCATAATAGCGCCACCAATTAATCCTAAAGTTAAACCAGCCCCAATCCATACTGTTTTAGGTATAAGTAATAAAATACCAGCTATAAGTTCTAAGACACCTATGCCTATTCTTCCAATTGGCTCTAATCCAACAGTTTCAAATATGTAAACACTATCTGGATGAGCAGAAAATTTAAAACGTAAGGTTTGAATTAAAATTACAGCAACAATTATTCTTAATGCAAGAGGTATATATTTTTTCATAATATAGTTATTTAGTTAAATGCTTAGACGCAAATAGCTATGTTTCTTAACATTCTAAATATTTTTTACACAATAATAGATGTGCCATTTGCTGATTTATTCTTGTCAGAATCAAAATAAAAATCAATTTTCCCAAGGTTTATACCATAACAGCCTACTTGGTTTACTAGCATGTTTTTATTTTCTTTATTCTTAACAACCGTCGGTTTTGGAAGAAATGTGTGTGTGTGGCCTCCAATAATTAAATCAATATCTTTCGTTGCTTTTGCTAAAGATAAATCACTAATTTTATTTGAGTTTCGGTAGTGATATCCTAAGTGAGACAAACAGATAACCAAATCACATTTTTCTTCCGTTTTTAATATCCTAGACATGTCTTGGCTAATCTCTACAGGATTTAAATATTTTGTCTCTTTAAACATTTTAGGAGCTACTAAACCATCTAATTTAATACCCAAACCGAAAACACCTATCTTAATTCCATCTTTAATGAATATTTGATAAGGCTTGGTATGTGTATCCATTATAGTATTTGAAAAATCATAGTTAGCAGATAAAAATTGAAAATTTGCATGGGGTAATTGTGCATATAAACCATCAATACCATTATCAAAATCATGATTACCAATAGTTGCAGCATCATATTTAAGTTTACTCATAAGTTTAAATTCCAACTCGCCACCGTAATAATTAAAATAAGGGGTGCCTTGAAAAATATCTCCAGCATCTAATAATAACGTATTTGGGTTTTCTTTTCTAATGGAATCAATTAAACTAGCTCGTCTTGCTACACCTCCTTTATTTGCATTTCTACCATCTTCAGGACCAAAAGTATCAATATGACTATGCACATCGTTTGTGTGAAGTATGGTTACTTTTGTTGTTTTCGGTTTATTTGTAAAAGATTGTAAGCCTAAACTTCCTAATGTAACTAATGCTGTTCCAGCTGATGCTTGTTGAATAAAATCTCTACGTTTCATAGTTTACTTAATTTGAATAAATCTATCGTCAATAACTGGTTTTATGGTGTCTAGCTTATTGAATTTATCAATTAAAGCATTCCTGATTTTATAGTTAATTCTATAAATACTATCATTTGGTTTAAAGAAAGACATATTATCACCTCCATTATACAAATAATCACTTGTAGCAACATAATATGTGTGATTATTTTTTATGTGTTCATCTTTAATCTTAGCATCAACAAGGTTGAAATTTTCATCTATAGTTAATTTAAGTTTTGAAATAGGGTGTGCTCTTTTCGCCTTAAGTAAATAATCAATTAAACTATTTATTTGAGAAGTTTTAAGAGCAATTACAACGATACTATTTTCAAAAGGCATTAATTGAAAAGCAGTTCTTTTGGATACGCTTCCCTTGTTTAAGGGTGCTCGTATACCACCATGATTTAACAATACTAAATCAATATCCTTACCAGTTCTACTTTTAAAAATTGGATTAGCTTCAGAGTAAACAGCATCAGCCATAAAGTTACCAACAGCTGTATTAAAATCACCATCATTTTTAGAATAAGTGCCTGCAGAATATGCTAAAGTACTATCTAAATCTTTTTGAATATTATCTCTAAAAGGCTTTATGAAAGCTTCAATTTCAGAATCTAAAGCTATAGAATCTGTTACTTGAATTTGTTTTCCTTCAATTTTATAAAGATTTGATTTTTCATGTTTACAATTAAGAAAAGTTAAAAAATATAACAAAATAAAGAAATGTGTAAACCTCATATTAAAGCGTAAAATTTGAATGTACTTTTGCTACCTTTGCGCAAAGTTTAAAGATAAATGATTTTAAAGGGTTTTAAAGAAAAATCTAATAAAAAGTACTTAAACAAATTATTAACAGAACGCAAGGTTAATGTTAATGCGGACAAGGTTATTAGTTTAGGTATTATCTTGAATATTGATGAAATAAACGATTTTGAATCTCTAAGAGAATTAGCAGACCATATTAAAGTTAGACCTAATAAACTCAAGATTATAGCATTTTCATCCAGCAAAAAGGATGACATACACTCTTGGGATGAATGCTATAATCCAAAAGATTTTGGTTGGAATGGTGCTATAAAGAATATGGAATTAAAAGCTTTTTTAGAAACCGAATTTGATGTTTTAATTAGTTATTATCAAAAAGAAATTTTAGAGCTTAAATTAATAACTGCTGAATCTATAGCAAAATTTAAAATAGGGATTTTACAATCTGATGAACGTTTAAATGATTTAATTATAAAAACTAATTTGAAACAGTTTAGTCTTTTTAAAGAAGAAGTTTTTAAATATCTAACCATTTTTAAAAAAATTAAGTAATAATGAGTAATAAGTTTGTAGGTACTGGAGTTGCATTGGTTACACCATTTAATTCTGATTTAACTATTGATCATGAAGCATTAACTAATATTGTAAATTATAATATTGATAATGGTACTGATTATCTTGTAATATGTGGAACAACAGGAGAAAGTGTAACACTAAATAAACAAGAAAAAAAGGATGTGGTTGAAACTATTTCTAAAGCTAATAACGGTAGATTACCTCTAGTTCTTGGTATTGGCGGAAATAATACCATGGCTGTTTTGGAAGAGATAAAAACTACAGATTTAAGTAACATTGATGCCATTTTATCTGTATCTCCTTATTATAGCAAACCAACTCAAGAGGGCATTTATCAGCATTTTAAAGCCATTGCAGAGACGTCTCCAATAGATATTATTTTATATAATGTACCAGGAAGAACTTCCAAAAATGTAGATGTAGATACAACTTTAAGATTAGCAAACGATTTTGATAATGTTATTGCCGTAAAAGAAGCAGGTAATAATATGGCGCAATATTTAGAACTTATAAAAGATAAGCCAGAAGATTTCTTAATTATTTCTGGAGATGATGATTTAGCCCTTGGAGTTACTTTGGCCGGTGGTTCTGGAGTTATTTCAGTAATTGGGCAAGCTTTTCCAAAAGAGTTTTCTAGTATGATTCGTTTTGGTTTGAAGGGAGAGTCAAGTGAAGCATATAAGCTCCATTATAAACTTATGGATGTTGTAAATTATATTTTTGAAGAAAATAACCCTGCAGGAATAAAAGCTGTTTTTGAGGCTTTAAATTTATGTAATGATAGTGTTAGGTTACCATTGGTTCCAGCTTCAAATGGTTTAAAATCTAAAATTAAAGATTTTGTTAATGCTTTTTAGTGTGTTAAATATTACTTAAACCTTATAATTACTTACTTTTTGCCATTATTTTAGCTGAGAAATAATATTTTTAAAATCCATATTAATAGCGTATTTTTGCATGCTGTATTAAAAATCTATGAACAAATTTTTTTACATTCTATTAGTTTTTGCTGTTTTAAGTAGTTGTAGTGAGTACCAAAAAGTTTTAAAAGCTGATGGGGAAGGGGCAATAGCTAAAAAATTTAAACTGGGTGAAGCTTTGTATGACGAAGGTAAATTTGATAAAGCTAATAGGCTTTTTGCTCAAATTGTTCCAAATTACAGAGGAAAACCACAAGCTGAAAAATTAATGTATTTATATTCAAATACATTTTACCAAATGAAGGATTATTATGTGGCTGGTTATCAGTTTGAACGATTTGCTTCAAGTTATCCTAAAAGTGAAAAACTAGAAGAAGCATCTTTTTTAGGTGCAAAAAGCTATTATCAATTATCACCAATTTATAGTAAAGACCAAAAGGAAACAAAGGAAGCTATTGAAAAACTACAAGAATTTATCAATTTATTTCCTAATTCTAAATATGTAGCTGATGCCAATAAGCTAATTCAAGAATTAGATTTTAAACTTGAGAAAAAAGCATATGAGGTAGCTAAGCAATACAACCAAATTTCAGATTATCCAGCATCGGTAAGATCATTTGATAATTTTATATTTGAATTTCCTGGATCTAAACTAAGAGAAGATGCTTTGTTTTATAGATTAGATTCAGCTTATAAACTCGCAATAAATAGTGTTGAGTATAAAAACACATTGCGAAATGGATTGGTACATTTGAAAAAGGAACGTTTAGAAACAGCTAAAGAGTATTCTGAAGCTTTTAAGCAAGCCTATTCTAGCTCAAAACATATTGAAGATGTTAATAAAATGTCTTCAGAAATAAATAGTGAACTAAAAAGTTACAGCACCAAAAGTTAAATTATAATATAATGGATTTAAAAAAAACCAATGCTCCAGTTAATACGGTAACGTATGATAGAAATCAAATAGATGAGCCAACAGAAAACATCTACGAGTCAATTTCAATCATATCTAGACGTGCAGAACAAATTAACACTGAGATTAAAAAAGAGCTTATTGATAAGTTAGAAGAATTTGCTACTTATAATGATAGTCTTGAAGAAATCTTTGAAAACAAAGAGCAAATTGAGGTTTCAAAATTTTATGAGAAATTGCCTAAGCCTCATGCGTTAGCTGTTCAAGAATGGTTGACAGATAAAATTTATTTTAGAAATACAGAGGAAGATTCTCAAGAATAATTTCTAAATTTAAACACCATTAAATAAACTCCAATACCGTTTTAATGAATGGTGTTGGAGTTTGTTTGGTTATTAAACAAAGTCTTTATATGAGTATATTAAGTGGAAAAAAAGTACTACTTGGCATTACCGCAGGCATTGCAGCTTATAAAACGGCTTCGTTAGTTAGGTTGTTTATAAAATCTGGATCTGAAGTAAAAGTTGTTATGACGCCCGCTGCTAAAGATTTTATAACACCATTAACTTTATCAACCTTATCCAAGCATCCTGTTTATTCCTCATTTACTAATGAAGATGATGATAATGCTGTTTGGAATAATCATGTAGATTTAGGCCTTTGGGCAGATTTGTTTGTTATAGCTCCTGCTACAGCCAATACATTGTCTAAGATGTCAAATGGAGCCAGTGATAATTTACTATTAGCAACATACCTATCAGCAAAATGTCCTGTGTATTTTGCGCCAGCAATGGATTTAGATATGTATAAGCATCCTTCAACTTTAGAGTCATTTAAAAAGTTGAATGAGTTTGGTAATATTATGATTCCTGCAACAAGTGGTGAGCTTGCCAGTGGATTGGTAGGCGAGGGTAGAATGGCAGAACCTGAAGATATAGTTTCATTTATAGAAAAAGATATTTTAGGAAAACTTCCACTACGTGGTAAAACAGTATTAATTACTGCTGGACCAACTTACGAAGCTATTGATCCTGTTCGCTTTATTGGAAACCATTCTAGTGGGAAAATGGGGTTTGAAATAGCCAAAGCTGCAGCTAACATGGGCGCAGAGGTTATTTTGGTTACTGGACCAACACATCAAAATGTTTCAAATAGTTTAATTAGTATCAAACCTGTTGTAAGTGCGCAAAATATGTATGATGAGGTGCATAAATATTTTAAAGCATCAGATATAGGTATACTTTCAGCTGCCGTTGCAGATTTCAAACCAAAAGAAGTTGCTTCTCAGAAAATAAAAAAGAAGTCAGATACGTTAACTTTAGAGTTAGAAAAAACTAAAGATATCTTAGCTTCTTTAGGCGAGATTAAAAAACAACAATACCTTGTTGGGTTTGCCTTAGAAACAAATAACGAGTTAGAAAATGCTAAAGGGAAATTAAAAAGAAAGAATTTAAATTTAATTGTATTAAATTCGTTAAATGACAAAGGAGCTGGTTTTAAAACAGATACTAATAAAGTCACTTTTATTGATGATAAAGAAAATGTTTCCGAGTTTCAATTAAAGTCAAAGTCTGAAGTAGCTTCGGATTTATTAAATAAAATTATATCAGAAATTGATGCGTAATATTCTAGTTGTACTATTAATTTGCCTTAGTTTAAAAGGGTTTACTCAAGAGTTAAATTGTAATGTGGTTGTAAACGCAGAACAAACAGGAAATGAAAACTTTCCCATTTTTAAAACCTTAGAAAAGCAACTTAACGAGTTTATCAATAACACTAAATGGACAAAAAAAACATTTAAAGATCAAGAACGTATTAATTGCAATATGTTTGTGAATGTTATTCAATACAGTGGAGAATCTTTTCAGGCTACGTTACAAGTGCAATCTTCAAGACCAATTTATGGTTCATCGTTTAGCACACCAATTTATAATTTTAACGACAAGGATTTCAATTTTAAATATTTAGAGTTTCAAAATTTAATTTATAATCCTACACAATTTGAATCTAATTTAATATCAGTTTTAGCTTTTCATGTGAATATGATTTTAGCCTTAGATGCAGATTCATTTCAGGAAAATGGTGGGGATGAATATTATAAACAAGCTCAAATCATCACAAATTATTCACAACAAGGGAATTTTCAAGGCTGGAAATTAGAAGACGGATTACAAAGTCGTTTTACATTAATAGATAATGTGCTCTCTCCAACATTCAAAGAATTTAGGAATGTAATTTATTCTTACCATAGAAATGGTTTAGATGTTATGAGTAACGATGTTAAAGCAGGTAAAGAAGAAGTAGCAACTTCTTTAGTGAAATTTCAAGCTATGAATAGCCGCAGACCAAATTCATTCTTATTGCGAACATTTTTTGATGCAAAAGCTGAAGAAGTTGAGCAGATTTTTACAGACGGCCCTAGTGTTAATATTGCCACCTTAAAAGAAGCTTTACAGCGAATTGCACCTATGCATAGTAGCAAATGGCAAAACATAAAGTATTAATTATTTATTAGTATTTTTAGTTCTAATCACATCAGCTAATTACTGAACATTATTATATGCTTACTTCCCTCTCCATAAAAAACTACGCATTAATTGATAACCTCAATGTGGATTTTAACAATGGCTTGTCTATAATTACAGGTGAAACCGGAGCAGGAAAATCAATACTACTTGGTGGTTTATCATTAATTTTAGGAAAACGTGCCGATTTAAGTAGTTTAAAAGATGAAACACAAAAATGCATTATTGAAGCTGTTTTTAATATTTCGAATTATAATTTAAAGTCACTTTTTGAGTCAGAAGATTTTGATTATGAACCGCAGACAATAATTAGAAGAGAAATATTACCTTCTGGAAAATCTAGAGCTTTTGTTAATGACTCTCCGGTAAACCTTTCGAGTTTACAATTGTTAGGAGAACGATTAATAGATATTCATTCGCAACATCAAACATTGCAGCTTACTAGTAATGATTTTCAATTTCAAATTATTGATGCTTTAGCAAAGCATGATGAGGTTCTCCAAAATTATAAAGAAGAATTGGGGGTTTATAAAAATCTCCAAAAAGAATATAAAGAGCTTATAGCTTTTCAATCAGAAGCTATCAAAGAGCACGACTACAACTCCTTTTTATTAAATGAACTAATTGAGGCTAATTTAGTTGAAGGAGACATAAAAACTCTTGAGGAGGAATATGAAACCTTAAATAATATTGAAGGCATTAAAGAAAAGTTAGCAGAAGCTTATCATCTATTAGATGATGAACAAATTGGCGTACTATCAACGTTGACGGCTCTAAAAAACACTTTTCAAACGCTATCTGGTTTCGCATCTAAATATGAAGAATTATTTGAAAGAGTAAATAGCAGTCTGATTGAAATGGACGACTTATTCTCAGAAGTTAACGATTTACAAGATGGTTTAGATGCTGACCCTAACAGGTTAGAATTTGTAAATGGAAAATTAAAAACTATTCATAGTTTGATGCAAAAGCATGTAGCATCAGATGTTTCAGAATTAATTTCAATAAAAAACCAACTTGAAGAACAAGTTTCTGTTACTGAAAACTTAGATGAAACCATTCAGGAAAAGCAATCGGAAATCAATTCAAAAGAAAAAATATTAAACGCTATTTCCCAAACCATTCATAAAAACCGTTCTAAAATTATTCCTCAGTTAAAAGCACATCTGGAAACTATTTTGATAGATTTAGGAATGCCAAATGCGCAATTTAAAATTGATGTTATAGAAAGTGATACTTACTATACAAATGGAAAAGATGAACTTTCATTTTTATTTTCAGCAAATAAAGGCGGTAGTTTTAACGAATTGAAAAAAGCTGCATCTGGAGGTGAGCTTTCTAGAATTATGTTAGCTATAAAATCTATTTTAGCTGGTTATATTCAATTGCCAACAATTATGTTTGATGAAATTGATACAGGCGTTTCTGGCGAGATTTCTAATAAAATGGGAGATATCATGTTGCAAATGAGTAAAACAATGCAAGTGTTTTCAATTACACATTTGCCACAAATTGCTGCTAAAGGGCATTCGCATTTTAAGGTATATAAAGAAGATGTTAATGAGGTAACTCAAACCAATTTGATTAAGCTTAATCATGATGATAGAATTGTTGAAATTGCACAAATGCTTGGAGGTTCAGAAATGTCTTCATCTGCTATTGCACATGCTAAAGAATTACTCAATTAGCTTGTCATTCCTGCGAAGGCAGGAATCTTAATTATTAAAAATCATAATTTTAATATTATCTTTACACCCAATATTAAACAAATAATTAATCAACATATAAACCAATACATATGTATAACTTACTAAAAGGAAAAAAAGGAATTATTTTCGGAGCATTAGATTCAAATTCTATTGCTTGGAAAACTGCAGAACGTGTTCATGAAGAAGGAGGTCAATTTGTGCTTACCAATGCGCCAGTTGCAATGCGAATGGGGCAAATTAATGAGCTTGCAGAAAAAACTGGTTCTCAAGTTATTCCTGCTGATGCTACTTCTGAAGAAGATTTACAAAATTTAATTGACCAGTCTATGGAGATTTTAGGAGGTAAAATTGATTTTGTATTGCATTCTATTGGTATGTCTATTAATGTTAGAAAAGGAAAACATTATACTGATCAAAACTATGCTTGGACTCAAAAGGGAACTGATGTTTCGGCAATGTCTTTTCATAAATTGATGCAAACTTTATATAAGTCTGATGCCATGAATGAATGGGGAAGTATTGTGGCATTAACCTATATGGCTGCACAACGTGTTTTTCCTGATTATAATGATATGGCAGATAATAAAGCATATTTAGAAAGTATTGCACGTAGCTTTGGTTACTTCTTTGGGCGTGATAAAAACGTTCGTGTTAACACCATTTCACAATCACCAACACCAACAACTGCTGGTAGTGGTGTAAAAGGCTTTGATGGATTTATAGCTTACGCAGATAAAATGTCGCCGCTTGGTAATGCAACTGCAATGGATTGTGCTAATTATACAGTGTCATTATTTAGTGATTTAACTAAGCGTGTAACGTTGCAAAACTTATATAATGACGGAGGATTTAGCAATATGGGCGTAAGTGATGCCGTAATGTCAACCTTTACAGGAGAAGAATAAATAAAACTTTTAATACAATAAAGCTGCCTTGAAAAAGGCGGCTTTTTTTATGGCAAGTTTTTGAAATAAAAACCGCGCTATCCGTTACTAGTTTTGGCTCGATGCTCGCCTCGCCAAAAGCTAACCACTTCTATCGCTCTTGCACGTGTCCGCCAATAAAGAGTACAATCAAAAAGCAATTGCAAGTATGCTAAAAATTGTGAAAGGATTAGTTACATTTGTGTTATGCAATTACAATATTCATTTATTATTCCTGTATATAATCGTCCTGATGAAATTCAAGAACTTTTAGAAAGTTTTGATGCCTTAGAAGGGAATATACCTTTTGAAATTGTAATTATTGAAGATGGTTCAAAAAACACATCAAAAGATGTTGTTGAAGCATTCAACAAAAATCTAAATATATCCTATTTCTTTAAAGAAAATTCAGGTCCGGGAGATTCTAGAAATTTTGGAATGCAACATGCTAAAGGCAATTATTTTATCATTTTAGATTCAGATTGTATTCTTCCTAAACAATACTTAATAGAAGTAGAAAAAAGCTTAAAATCAGAATTTGTAGATTGTTTTGGCGGTCCAGATGCTGCACATCATTCGTTTTCAAACCTACAAAAAGCAATTAATTTTTCTATGACTTCATTTATAACCACAGGAGGTATTAGAGGGAGCAAAAACAGTGTTGGTAAATTTCAACCCAGAAGTTTCAACATGGGACTTTCAAAAAAAGCATTTGAAGACTCTCAAGGCTTCGGAAGAATTCATCCTGGAGAAGATCCCGATTTATCAATCAGATTATGGAATTTAGGTTATAAAACAAAACTAATACTAGAAGCTTATGTGTATCATAAACGTAGAATTTCTTGGAATAATTTTTACACCCAAGTTAATAAATTTGGTGTGGTTCGCCCTATATTAAACAAATGGCATCCATCAACAAAAAAAGTAACATATTGGTTTCCAACGCTATTTAGTATTGGCTTAATATTAGCAGTTATATGTTTTGTATTCGGTATTAAATGGCTATTATTTGCTTATGGAGTGTATTTCGCAATTGCATTTGTATTAGCTTTAACAAACACTAAAAGTCTAATAGTTTCTATATTAGTTATTCCCGCAATTTTAATACAATTTTTTGGTTATGGTTACGGATTTCTAAAATCAACCTTTGCGATTTTAATATTAAATAAGAATCCTGAAGCGTATTTTCCTAAATTATTTTTTAAATTGAAATAATGAAGAAGTTAAAAGCAGATATTTTAGCATCATTTAAAAATAAAAGAATCAACGTGTTCATTTTGTTTTTACTGTCTGCGTTTGTTATTTTGATATTCACTAAGCTATCAAAAGAGTATACTAAAACCATGTCTTTTGAAATTGAAAAGCTAAATGTACCTCAAGAGAATGTAATTTTAAATGATTCAACCTATTTTAATATCACTCTAAAAACACATGGTTTTAAATGGTTGAAATATTATTTTGCACCACCAAAAATCAAAATAGATTTCAGTAATGATGTGTATAGAAATGATGGCATCTTTGTTTGGAATAAATCAAAATCATATTTAAATAATACACAGTTTGGTAAGCAAGTAGAGCTTTTAAATATCTCTCCTGACCCTATAACATTTCGTTATGGTGTAAATATGGTAAAAAAAGTTCCAGTTAAGATTAATGCTGAAATCAATTTTGTTCCAGGTTTTGATATGTCAAGTAATATTGTGTCAGAGCCAGATTCTATAACAGTAGTTGGGCCAGATTTATTGGTCTCTGAAGTTAACCTTATTGAAACAGAAGACGTTATTTTGAGTGATATAAGAGCAGATATAGCAGAACGAGTAAGCCTCAAGTTACCTAAAAATCTATCAGATTTAAAATTTTCTTCTGAAATAATATTATTAAAAGGTTTGGTTGAAAAATTTACTGAAGGTACACTTACTATTCCGGTTTCAGTAATTAACACTCCTTCAGATATTGAATTAAAATATTTCCCAAAAACTGTTACAGTTTCTTATTATGTCAGTTTGAGTGATTTTAATAAAATTCAACCCTCACATTTTAAAGTAGTCTGTGATTATAATAAAACTAGTAAAAATCAGTCTTTTTTAAACCCAGAACTTGTTAAGTATCCAAAGGTTGTTAAGAATGCTAGACTAGGTCAACAACATATAGAATTTATTGTTACAAAATGATTATAGTAGGACTTACAGGTGGTATTGGTAGTGGAAAGACAACTGTAGCAAAACAGTTTTCTGATTTGGGTGTTCCCGTTTATATTGCGGATGAAGAAGCTAAAGCTTTAATGAGGCGCTCAAAAATTATTAAAAGAAAGCTTATCAAATTATTTGGAGATAAAGCCTATTTAGGTAATGAATTAAATAAGCCATTTATAGCTAACATCATTTTTAATGATAAAAATTATTTGGCTAAGATGAATGCAATAGTCCACCCGAAAGTTGCTAGACATTTTGAGAAATGGGTTTTAAAGCAAGATTCTCAATATGTTATAAAAGAGGTTGCTATTTTATTTGAAAACAATGGACATAAGGCATGCGATTATGTTATAACCGTTATATCTCCAATAGAAACAAGAATAAAACGCTTACTTAAGCGTGATAATACTTCAAAAGACAAAATTGAAGCTATTATGAAAAATCAATGGTCAGATGAAGAGAAAATAAAACGTTCTCATTTTGTTATTGAAAATATAGACTTAGATGAAACTAAAAAACAAGTCTTAAAAATTCATAAGAAACTTCTTGTTAAGGCTAAAGTATCTTAAAATTTAACATTTTTGTTAATGTAAGGTTAAAAGGTAATAACCCTAAATGTTAAAATGTTAATTTTGAATAATGGGCAAAAGATTATTCATTCTATTGATAATACTCATGAGCTTGTCTTTAGTTGGTATTATTGCTATTCAAGCTTATTATATTAATGATTCTGTTGAAAACGAAAAGGAACGCTTCAAATTCAATGTTGTAAAGGCGTTAAATTATGTTTCAAACACTATAGAAGAAAACGAATCGGAAAAGTATTTTGCTAAGTTTTTAAACTTAGATAGTGATAAAAAAGCAGATGAAGATGCAGTTTCGCAGTTACTCATTTATCAAAAGAATAATAGCACTAAAGAAACGCTCATTTACAGAAGTAATGTTTTAGAAGAGAACTATAAACTATCTTCTTCGCTCTTTGACATTGGTTTAGATAGCCTCGATATTAAAAACATCACAGCAAAATCAACCGCTGAAATATATAATAACACAGGGAATAGAGATATAAAAAGCCCTATTTCAAAAATTATTAGAAGTGGTACTATAGATGAAGCACAACGCTTAAGTTTTGACAAAAGTTTTAAAGAGATTTCAAAACGCACGCCAATTCATAAGCGTGTTTCTGAAGCAGAAATTAAAACGCTTTTATCAGAAAAACTTAAAAAAGATAATATAGATATCGATTTTGAATTTGCTATTTACAGTAACGATTTAGCAACAAAAGTAAGAAGTGATAACTTTGAATATGAACCCAATTCAAATTTCAAAGTGCCGGTTTTCTATGATGAAAACAATCAAACACCTTACAGGCTGCTTGTTAATTTTCCTGATGATGGTAAATTTATTTTATCTGGTATAATAGGCATGATTTTATTATCGATAATTTTCACTTCTATTATCATATTAGCATATACAAGTGCATTATTTCAGTTAGTTAAGCAACGTAAAATTTCTGAAATTAAAACAGATTTTATAAATAATATGACGCATGAGTTTAAAACGCCAATAGCAACAATAAACTTAGCTCTTGATGCTATAAAGAATCCTAAGGTTATTGATGATAAAGAGAAGGTGAAGCGTTATCTCAGAATGATAAAAGAAGAAAACAAGCGTATGCACGCGCAAGTTGAAAATGTCTTAAGAATATCTAAACTAGAAAAAAATGAATTAAACATTAGTAAGGATAGAGTCAAGTTACACGACTTAGTAGAAGATGCTTTAACACACGTAGAACTTATTGTTGAAGATAGAGGCGGTTCTATGAAAACGTTTTTAAATGCTGATAAATCGTCAATTTTAGCTAACGAAACACACTTTACCAATGTTATAGTAAATATTCTGGACAATGCTATTAAATATTCTCCAGACGCTCCTAAAATAGAAGTTTATACTGAAAATGCAGGAACAAATATTATATTAAAAATTAAAGATCATGGTAGCGGTATGAGTAAAGCGGCTGCCAAAAAAGTGTTCGAAAAGTTTTATAGAGAGCACACGGGAAATATTCATAACGTTAAAGGTCACGGATTAGGTTTGGCTTACGTTAAAAGAATTGTAGAAGACCATCAAGGTCATGTATCAGTAGAAACAGAAAAAGAAAAAGGAAGCACATTTATTATTAAGCTTCCGTTAATATCATAATTATGGAAGAGTTTAAAAAAAGAATATTATTAGTAGAAGACGATCCGAATTTTGGAACCGTTCTTAAGGATTATTTAATGATGAATGAGTATGAAGTTACACATGCTAAAAACGGTATGGAAGGTTTCGAAAAATTCAAGAAAGACGATTTTGATTTATGTATCCTTGATGTTATGATGCCTTATAAAGACGGGTTTACTTTAGCTAAAGAAATAAGAGAAAAAAATACAGACGTACCAATCATATTCTTAACTGCTAAAACGATGAAAGAAGACGTTTTAAAAGGTTATAAAGTAGGTGCGGATGACTACTTAAATAAACCCTTTGATAGCGAGGTGCTTTTAATGAAGATTAAAGCTATCATTCAAAGAAAAGCTACAGAAACTATTTCAGATAGTAAGCAATTTGAGTTTAAAATTGGACGATTCGATTTAAATTCAAAACTCCGTTTCTTGAAATTTGATGGTGGAGATCCTGTTAAATTATCTCCGAAAGAAAATGAATTATTACGTTTGTTAGCTTTACATGAAAATGATTTAATGCCACGTGAATTGGCACTTACTAAAATATGGCGCGATGATAATTATTTTACATCACGTAGTATGGATGTGTATATTGCAAAACTTCGTAAGTATATGAAACTTGATGAAAAAGTAGAAATACTTAATATTCACGGAGAAGGCTTTAGGTTAGTAGTAAACAGTTAGGAAAACCTAATTTATGATATAAAAAAAATCCAGCATTTAGCTGGATTTTTTTATTTCTTGTATTTATCAAAATCCTCAATATCAAATGCTTTTTGATATGATGCTTCATCAATTGTATTATTTTCTGATGAATCATAATCCACTAATATTTTCCAGATGCCATTTTCCTTTTTCAAAATCACATGGAATTTACCATAATAAGATTTTTCGTTTGCAGTATTTGGGTTTCTAGTTAATTTATAAATACCACGCTCAGAGGCTTTATAATTATTACAAATGCGTTCTAAAAACCTAAAAGAGATAGTCTGATTTATGGCTTTGTCTTTCCAGTGATTCTTATAACTTTCTATATATTCAGTTAAGTCTTTAATACTTTGTGAGTTTCCGCTAACTCTAACTAAATCATTTGAATGTAAGCTGGAAAATAAATTGTAATCCAGATCCTCAAAAGCTTTGGTGAAATTTTCCCATAAATCTGTATTTATAGCTTTAAGCTGTGTTGCGTCTTGAGAAAATAAAGAAGTTCCTGTAAAAAGAAATAAACAAAATGTGATAGATGAAAGCGTTTTCATATGAACCTGAATTTAAAGGTTTAATATATGAAATTTATTAAATACGTTTTTCTATCCAATCTTTAAGCTGATAAAAGTTTTGAGGGGCTACACCATGTTCCACAGGAAACTCAGAGTATTGGTGTTTAATATGTAGACTATCTAAAAAAGGAGGTGTAAGTCTAGCCCAATTAACAGGAATTACTTGGTCTGCACTTCCATGAGAGCAGTAAAAATCTAAGTTAGAGTAATCTCGATTTTCTATATTCTCAGGAAAAATATCTTTATTAATGTAGCCGCTAAGTGCTACTATGTTTTTTACTTTCTCAGGGTATGTTAAAGCAACAGCGTAACTTAAGATAGAACCTTGGCTAAATCCAAGAAGCGATACATTGTTTTTATTTACAGGATATTCAGCTACAGCTTCATCAATAAACGTAGCAATTAAATCACGAGAACTTTTAGCTTGTTCGTTATCACTCCATTTACCTTTCACTTCATCAAAATTAATGGCATACCAAGCATTTCCATAAGGTTGCATCTGGTAGGGCGCTTTAACTGAAATAATAAAAAGCTCTTCTGGTAATTCAGCAGCAAAAGAAAATAAGTCGTTTTCATCACTACCATAACCATGTAGAAGTATTAAAAGTGGTGCGTTTTCAGTTAGGCTAGATTCACGAATAAGATGATCTAGAGCGAGCGAGGTATGTAACATTTAAGATCCGAGATTTGAAAATATTTTTTGGTATAAGTTACCAACTAAAGGTACAGGCTGTTCTTTTCTTCCAATGGCATTTGTAAAGCCATAAATAAAAAGGACTGCAAAAAACAAATAAAAAGAAGACGTAATTAGCCAACTATTAAAGCTTCCTATTATATATCCTAAAGCAAAAAAAGTAAGCCAAAGCCCTAAAGATTGTCTAATATGAAAACTAGCAAACGCACTTTTTTTAGCATCTTCATTATTTAAATAATAAGCTATAATAACGCCAAAAATGGTAATGTAACTAATAATAGCGTTTTGGCGCCCTTTATCTATATCTTGTTCAGTCATTAATTAAGAATTTAAAACGGCTTTATTATTAGCAATAATTCCGTAAGCTTTTCCTTTTAAAGTTTCATTTTCAAAAATCGCGTTTTTAGATCTTGAAACAATATCTGCTTTAGAGAATGTGTATTTACTATCCGGATCAAAAAGTGAGATGTCTGCTCTGTTTCCAACCGCTATAGAAGAGGATTCAATTCCAAATCGTGTTTTTCCTTTTGTTAAAACCTCAATAGTTTTTTTTATGGTAAATAAGTTTTGTAAAGCTCCTAAAGCACTTTCTAAACCAATAGTACCGTAGCTAGCATGGTCAAATTCTATTTTTTTGTCTTCAATATCAATAGGATTGTGGTCAGTGGTAACCATATCAATAGTACCATCTTTAACACCTTCAATTAAAGCCTCTATATCAGTTTGCGTTCGTAATGGGGGTAATACCTTAAAATTGGTGTTAAAATCCGTTAAAACGTCATCAGTAAAGTATAAGTTATGGATAGCGACGCTACAAGTAACATCCAGTTTCTTCTTTTTCGCTTCTTTGATAAGTGTTACAGATGTAGCTGTTGAAATTGTTGGGATATGTAATTTCCCGCCTGTGTATTCCAATAAAAACAAATCTCTTGCAACTTGAAGTTCTTCTGCTAATGCAGGAATACCTTTTAAACCTAATTTGGTGCTCGTTATGTTTTCATTCATAACACCATTTCCAGAAATTTTATTTTCCTGAGGAAATGAGCAAACCAAACCATCAAAATTGCTGGCATATTGCAGTGCAATCTTCATTAAGTTTGGGTTAGAAATGGGTTTCTTATAATCGTAAAATGCAACAGCTCCAGCAGTATTCATGTCAAACAGTTCTGCTAAATCTTCACCTTTACTTCCAACGGTTAAGGCACCTATTGGAAATAAGCTTACCGCATTATTACTGGCTTTAGAATTTAAAAATGTAATATCTGAGTTGGAATCTATTACTGGATTGGTGTTAGCATTTACAGCTACAGCAGTATATCCAGAGTAGGCAGCAGTTTTAAGACCGTTTTTTATAGTTTCGCGTTCTTCGTATCCAGGTTCTCCAAAACTCACACTACTATCAAACCAACCTTGAGATATATGAAGGTTATCACGTTTAACTTCTTTATAGTTTTTAGGATTTTTAATGCTGCTGGAAATCTTAGTAATCACGCCATTTTCAATTAAGATGTCTTGAGTTGTATTGTGAAACTCGCTTTTAGAATCTATAATTGTGGCCGATTTTATAAGTATGTTCATTTAAAGAATTTTAAGATGAGCATTTCAATAATCAATAACGCTAGTGCAAAAATAACAAACCATTTCCATAGCACGTTAACTTTTGTGTCACTTTTTATAGTATCGAAAACTTTAGTGATAGAATTGCTAACAGTAGCATGCTCTATATTAGAAAGGTCTTTATACGTGAGTTGACTCTCTTGTCTGCTGTAATTATAACTCACGTGTTTAACGGTTTCTGTCTTGTTTTTAATAGCGTAAGTTTTTGCTATTGATGGCTGTTCTGATGTGTTTACAACAACTTTGTTATTAAAATACTGTTGTTTCGGGATGATGTTTATATCTTCATTAACTAAAGATAAAACGGCATCTTGCTGCATTTTTGTTTCCACATCAAAACTGTTTTCTTTTCCAATTGTGTAGTATAAATCAGGGATTTTAAAACTTTGTTTTGCAATATTGTAAAGCGTCGGAACAATTAAGGGAGAGTTTTGAAAACTTGAATTTTTCTGATTTAAAGCGGATGTAAAAACAAATGTGTTTTTAAACTGGCCTAAAAACAATTTGCCATCTTCAAAGTTCAAAACATTTGAAAGGCCGTTGGTATTTACATTGTAAAAACTAGTAATTTTTGGGTATTGAAAGTTTTTTACTTGCTTTTCAAAAACGCCAGTATTGTATAAAGGATGTGAATAATTTATTGTTGTAATACGCTTTTCTGAAGAAACAAAATCTTTAAAACTACCTCTGTAATTTGTTAATAATTGGTTATATGAAGCAGTATTAATAGAATTAGAAGGTACAACAACCAAGGAACCTCCTTGATTAGTAAATTGTTTTAAAGCAGCATTTAAAGCTACAGGAATACTATTTAACTCATTCAGAATAATAAGATGTTGGGCATCAATTAAATTATAATTTAGTTGGCGTTCTGGTGTAGAGGTATAGTTAAACTCAGTATCTGTATAGATACGTTTTAGGAAGTTATCGTTATTACCGTTAATTACTAATACATTAATTTTTGAAGCCTTATTGATGTTAAAAAATAACTCATTATCAAACTGTAAATTAGCATCGTTAATACTTATTTTTCCATGAATGATTTGGTTTACCGGTAAGGTGAAAATAGTTTCAGTTTCATCTTCAATAAATACAGAAGTCTTAGCGATTAGCTCATCGTTATTGTATAATGAAACTGGCAAATTCTCAATAGGAATGCCACTGTTTTTTAAGCGTACTTTTAACTCAATAGACGTAGGATTCGTTTCAGAAATATAAACACTATCAATAGCTACGTTGTTTTTATTGATTGGTTCTAGATTTACTAAATTTAAATTTATTGAAGTATCTTTTATGTTTTTTAATAATGATTCATCTTCTTGAAAATCAGATATTAAAATAATATTATTTAAAGTATTAGTTTTTTTATTTATTAAAGTCTTGGTTTTTAATAAAGCAGCTTCAGACGTTAATATTTCAGAACAATAGTTGAGCCCTAGTAAATCATTTTTAATTGCCTTTATTGTAGTGTTTTTAAAAATAGCATCATTTGTAATTAACGATATATTTTCATTCTCAGGTACATTAACTATAATATCTTGTATGGCACGTTTTAGTAATTCGCCTTGGTTTCCTTTAGCTTGCATACTAAACGAATTATCTAAATAAATAACTGTTTCTTTTTCTTTTTTAAAAGCGTCAGATTTAGAAGTAAAAGGTTGAGCAAAAGCAAAGACTAAAGCTGTAAGTAATAGCATTCTAGTTAAAAGAATCAGCCACTTTTTTATTTGCGAACTTTTACGAGTTTGTAGAGTTGCTTCTTTTAAAAATGCCACATTAGTAAAATCGACTTTTTGAAATTTACGAAGTTGAAATAAATGAACAATAATGGGGATAAGCAGTAAAAATAATGCGTAAAGAAGTTCGGGGTGTTTAAACTGCATATTGATTTAGATTGAGCAAATCTATATAATTTTTTTGACTAACAAAAGAAAACATAATCTTCAATAGAGGTCATTTTTAATTTATTCAAGTAGTTTTTAATAGCTATTTGTTCGGTTTTGTTGGCAACAGTAATAATACTTTGCGGATTTTTAATGATTTCTAAATCATTAAAAGGCCTTAAAACGGTGCCGTAAATATCTTTTCCAATTTTCTTTGGATTATCGCAAATCCATTCAAAAGGTAATTTTTTTTCAATAAGCGATTTTGCAATAAACTTCCCTTTATTACCGGCACCCCAAACCACTAGTGTTTTTTTTGGGTTATAATCTAACTCTAAAAAATAATCTAGTTTTAAAGGTATAAAGTGATTTTCAGCGTAATGTTCATTAGTCCTAGAGGTTCGATGGCTATAATCTCTCCAATCATGCAAAACAATATTACAAGGAATACATATAAATTTGTGTTTATAAAACCGAAATGCTAAATCGTAGTCTTCTGGATATCTTTCAGGATTAAAGGCGTCACAAGTTATTAAATCCTCCCGATGCATCATCCAACAAGGCGAGGGGATAACACACTCTTTATATATTTCAGAATAATTAGTACCATTTTTAGTTAGTTTATTTAACCAAGTCTCATAGCTTTTATAACCCGCTTTTATACCTTGTTCAGAAAAATAATTAACTAAACCCAAAGCAACATGATGTTTACCGTAAGTCATTAAATTGTTAGCTAAAACCTCTATTTTGTTAGGCTGCATACTATCATCACTATCCATTCTAGTGATTAATTTACCAGAACTTTTAGTAAATGCCAATTGTAATGCATCAATAATTCCGCTACCAGAATTTTTAAAAAGCTTAATTCTGTCATCTTGATGTGCTAGATTTTTAACTATAGAATAACTTTTATCAGTTGAGTTGTCGTCAATAATAACAAGTTCCCAATGTGTATAAGTTTGCTTTATAATCGACTGTATACACGCGTCAATAAACGTTTCTGTGTTTTTAAATGGAATTAAAATACTAACTAATGGGTTCTGCATATCGCGAATTTAACAAAACCTTAAGAAAGCACCCCGTAACAATATGGTAATTTGCACGTCAATTAAAAAAACTATAAAATCGATTTTTGATGACTACAAAAACACTATTCGCTTTTTTTGCTGGTGCTTTGTTAGTTGGCTGTGGGTCAACTAAAAATGCTAGTAACGATTTAGCAACAAGCTTACCTATTGAAACTTCAATAAATTTATCTAATATCTCTGATGATAAAGCTCCTGTAACAATTAATCCAGGACGTTTTACTGTTGAAACTGTAACTTACAGACTACCAAGAGTAGTTCAAGGTACATATTCTGTGAGTGATTTTGGTAAATATGTAGATGACTTCAAAGCCTTTGATTACAAAGGAAATGAAATGACAGTTACTAATGTGGATACTAATACTTGGACCATTGCTAATGCCAAAGAATTAGATAAGATTACCTATTTAGTAAATGATACTTATGATATTGAAAAGAGTGGAGGTATTGGAAAAGACACGCCATTTTCACCATCAGGTACAAATTTAGAGACTAATAACTACGTTTTAAATTTACATGGTTTTATTGGGTATTTTGACTCTTTAAAAAATAATCAATACAAATTAGATGTTACAGCTGCATCAGATTTTGTACGTACTTCTGCATTGCAAAATGTAAGCTCAAAAACGAGTGAAGATGGTAAAACAACAACAACAAGTTATTTTGCACCTAGATATTTTGATATTACAGACAATCCAATGATGTATGGTAAACTTGATGTTGAAGAGTTTCAAGTTGGTGATATTAAAATTGTTTTAAGTGTATATTCTCCAAATAAAGTGCACACCGCTAAATCTCTTAAGGACGTTGTTTTTAAGATGATGAAAGCTCAAAAGGCTTATTTAGGAGATATTAATTCTACCCCACGATATGATATTTACTTATACTTGTCAGAAGGGAAAGAAGATTCTCCAAAGGGGTTTGGTGCCCTAGAACATCACACATCTACTGTTGTGGTATTACCAGAATCTATGGACGAAGCAGCAATAGCATCTAGTATGACAGATGTAGTATCTCATGAGTTCTTTCATATTGTAACACCGTTAAGTGTTCATTCAGAAGATGTACATTATTTTGATTATAACAACCCAACATTTTCTAAGCATTTATGGATGTACGAAGGGGTAACAGAATATTTTGCAACTTTATTTCAAATTGATCAAGGTTTAGTAAAAGAGAAGGCTTTTTACGATAAAGTAATGAGCAAAATTGAACGCTCTAAAAAATTAAACGATGCTATGAGTTTCACTATAATGAGTGAAAACATTTTAAAAGACCCTTATAAAGATCAATATTTAAATGTATATCAAAAAGGTGCATTAATAGGGATGTGTATTGATATTTTAATGAGAGAGGAAAGCAACGGTAATAGAGGTATATTATCTTTAATGAAAGAACTTTCAAATAAATATGGAAAAAATAAACCTTTTGAAGACGATAAGTTAATTGGAGAAATTACTGCTATGACTTACCCTTCTGTAGGCGAATTTTTAAACACGCATGTAGTAGGAGATATTCCTATTGATTACAGTAAATTCTTTGATAAAGTAGGTTTAGAAATAGCAGAAGGTAAGGTAGAAGCAAATTATATTCTTATAAATGGCGCGCCTATAGTAAGTGGAGCACCAGATAAAGGCATCTTTTTTATAGACAGCGTTTTAGAAAATAGTTTTTGGAAAGAACAAGGTGCACAACCTAATGATATTATTAAATCTGTAGATGGAAAAGAGGTAACACTTCAAAATGCCAATGCGGTTTTAGGAGAAGTTTTTGGTTGGAAACCTGGTAGAGATATCGAAGTTGTTTTAGAAAGAGACGGGAAAGAAGTTGTAATCAAAACCACTACCACACAAGGCTATACTACCGGTAAAGCCATAAAGGTAAAAGAAAACGCAACAGATGCTCAAAATGCATTACGCGAAGCTTGGTTAAAAGGCTAAAATAATTTACAGCTTATAAATTTAAATTAACGATTGATGAATATTATGTTCGTCAATCGTTTTTTTTATGGCGTTACCACAAGGGTCGGGCTATCCGTTACAAGTCCTCGCACTTCTCCCTTAACCCCGATAACTATCGGGGTCGGGATCAGGCTGTGGGCTATCCACTACTATCCCTAACGCAGACTTTAAAACCCTTCAAAAACACCTAATCCAAATAAAGCAAAATCATATTTTACAGGATCTTTAGCGTCTAGTTTTCTTAAAGAAGTATCTAATTCTAATAAAGCTTTGGCATCATTTTGTTTTCGCTTTAATAGTCCTAGTTTTCTGGCTACATTACCAGAATGCACATCTAAAGGGCAGGAGAGAAGGCTTGGAGAAATTGATTCCCAAATACCAAAATCAACACCAGTATTATCATTTCTAACCATCCAACGTAAAAACATATTAATACGTTTCGCAGCAGAGTTTTTTAACGGGTCGCTCACATGTTTTAGGGTCCGATGTAAGTGTTCAATTTCAAAGAAAATAGATTTAAATTTTGAGATAGATTCTTGCAGAGAATCTTTTTCAGCATGTTTCTCAAAAACAGCTTCTAATCCATTATGATTAATGTAAATATGTTGAAGTGATTTTATAAACTGCATACAATCATTACCATTAAACGTTCTATGGACAAAAGGTTGCAGTTTTTCTAAATCAGATGCTTTATGATTAATAATAAAATCATAAGGCGAATTGTCAAGTAATTCTACTAATCTATTTGCATTGTTTATAATACTCTTTCTGTTTCCCCAAGAAATTGTAGCAGTTAAAAATCCAGCAATTTCAATATCCTCTTTTTTACTGAATTTATGTGGAATTTGTATTGGGTCGCTTTCTATAAATTTAGGGTTGTTGTATTGAGAAACTTTAGCGTCTAGAAATTCTTTAAGTTCAGCTTTTTTCAAAATAAGCTTACAGATTTACAATTAAACCATCAACCATAGTTAGCTTTCTGTCAGCCATATTTGCTAAATCTTCATTATGTGTAACAATAACAAAAGTTTGACCAAATTCATCTCTAAGTTTAAAGAATAAGTTGTGTAAATTCTCAGCAGATTCACTATCTAAATTCCCAGAAGGTTCATCGGCAAAAATTAAATCTGGATTATTAATTAAGGCTCTAGCAACAGCTACGCGTTGTTGTTCTCCTCCAGAAAGTTCATTTGGTTTATGATCGTAGCGATGAGATAACCCTAAAAAATCTAAAAGTTCTTTAGCACGAGTTCCGGCATCAGTTTTTTTGGTACCTTTTATAAAAGCAGGTAAACAAACATTTTCTATAGCTGTAAACTCAGGTAATAACTGATGAAACTGAAAAATGAAACCAAGATGCTCATTTCTAAACTTAGCTAAAGCTTTGTCTTTAAGAGTGTTTATATTGGTATTATTTATAATTAACTCAGAATTATCTTTGGATGTAGCTTTATCAAGTGTACCTAAAATATGAAGCAAAGTTGTTTTTCCAGCACCAGAAGCACCTACAATGGAGACTATTTCTCCTTTATTAATTTGGATATCTACACCTTTTAAAACTTGTAAATCGCCGTAATACTTATGAATATTTTTTGCTTGAATCATTTATAAAAAATAACAGATGTGAATTTACTACTTTAAAATGTGATGCACAATTAAGAGCTGTTTTTGTTGCTAAATACATTTTTAACATCATTGTAATCAATAAAATAAACAAGTCTTAATGAAAATGTATTTCTTTTTTCTTGGTCAAATAAATTATCCAAACTATCAAAAAAGCCGTCTTGAGAATTATTTGAAAAGTTAAAAATCTGATTTCTATATAAGGCAGTAAGTTGGCTACCTGGAGCAAATTGCCATGTGTAGCTAAAATCTAGATTCCAAGTGTTAAAATTAGCATCAGGATTAAAATCAGAATCTGTTCCAATGGTAGTTTTTGTATTTGTGTTAGAGACTAATAGCGTTCCATCATCTTGTAAGTTATAAACTTGGTCATCATAAGTTACGCGACTCAAATAATTCCTAAAACTTAAGGTAAGAGCATTAAAAGGATTGAAGTTGTAACTTCCTGAAATACTTACTTCTGTTTCAATACGCTCTCGTTGACCAAAAATAATTTCACCATCAACATCTTGCCCATTAATATAACCTCTATCAGCAGTATAATCATCATATTCATAACCTATAACAACTAATAATTTGTCGTTAAATTTAAAACGAGGCCTAACGGCATACCAATAATTATTGAAATTATCTCGTTCCTCATCAAAGAAACAACCATATCCTACATTTGCATTTATGGCAAAAAAGTTATTGTAGTTAGATGAAATCCAAAGATTTGTTTGTGCATAGTTTTTTGTTATAAAATAACTATCAAAGCCGTTTCTTGGTTCAAAATAATCAAAGCGTTTACCAATATTCCAATTACCATTTATTCCAAAAGAATGTAATTTTTTATTAGTTGCATTAAAATTTAGGCCCAAATGCGTTCCTGTAAAGGTATTGGGGTTTGCCAAATGGTTGTAATTAAACCAAGCATTAAAACGGTAACTATTTAGTTTTTCAGTTGGTTCAAAAATTCTATAACTCATTTCTGCACCAAAATTGCTAAAGTTATTTCTAAACTGTATTCCTAAGTCATTAATATCAAAATTTTCATCAGCATAATCATATAAAACAGTATATCTAAATTTGCCGCTATTTTTCCCTGCTCCAATTCTGGCACTATAGCCATTTTCTTTGTCAGCAACATCATTAAACGTGCTCATTTTTACTTCACCTATAGCGCCGTAGGTGTTTTTTTTGTTTATTAAATCTAATAATAAACCTGTAACATTTGCATCCTTAAAATCACCATTTCTAGTAACATTTGTATTTATTAAAGTGACAGACGAATTTTTATTAAACTGTTGGTCTAAAACCATAATATTATAGTTTGCAAGTGGCTCTACAACTTCTTTTCTTCTAGATTTTACAGTTTCTTCGTTGGGTGTATTTTCGTTTATTATTTCAGTTTTTTCAATAGTTGTTGATGTTTTTTCAGTAATGGCATTAAAGAAACCAATACCCAAGCCTTTTTTTGTTCTGCCAGATATTTTTACGGCGTTAATCATTTGTACTTTGTCTGGGTAATCAATAATTTCTTCATCATCATCTACTTCTGGGGTTACTGAAGGATTATCACCAATACGTCTTGAATAAAAAAGACGCCCTTTGTTAAATAAATCTACCCCTTCTGTAAAAAACTGACGTTGTTCTGCAAATTGCTGTTCAAAAGGACCAAGATTCAATTCAACATTATCAAATCCAGCTTGACTAAAATCAGGAACTAGTGTAGCATCTAAAGTGATGTTTTCTGTAATGCCATATTTAACATCTAAACCTGCTGCAAAATCAGTGTCAGTTTCACCGTCAAATGTACTTACTAAACCTGATGCATAAGGATAAAAACTCAGGCGTGTTGGCGGAACAATGTTTTCCAAACCTTTTAATTCTGCATTGTATAAACCAAAGTTCCCTTTAGTAACATCAATGGCATTCCATGTGTATTGCGCTCTTGTTTGTCTAAAATGTCTATGGAATTGAATACCCCAAGTTGGGTCTTCTTGTTGTGTAAAACGTAATGCTCTATAAGGTATTTTTACTTCAACAATCCAACCATCATCAACAAGTTTAACCGCACTTTCCCAAACAGCATTCCATCCAAAATCCTCACCATTGCTAGGGCTTTCAACAGCATCAGCTTGGGTTCCAGAGCTAAACACGAAAAACTCAGTGTTGTTTTGAGCATCATTATTGGGGTTGAATATTATTCCAAAAAAATCTGACTGTCCAAAATTGTCACGCTGTGTAAATTGCCGCATGATATCTTCTGGATTATCGTATAAATATGCAGAAATATAAATAGCATTATTATCATAACACATTTTTACTTCAGATCGTTTTTCTTTAACTGGCGATTTACCAACATCTGGTCTAAATTGAATAAAATCTGTAGCTATCTGTAAATTATCCCAAGTACTTTCATTAAGAACTCCATCTATAGTTGGAGGCGTTTGAGTTCTAGTTATTTGATACGTTTTTTTGGTTTGTGCTTCTAGTTGCATAATAATGCACAAGAAAAAGATTAAGAAGGTTGATTGCCTCATAATTTGGATTTGATTGATGATGAAAGTATGCTTGTTATTAGTCACTTAACAATAACAAAACTAAATTTGTTATCTTTTATTATTCACAATAAAAAGTTAAAAATTTTCATGAGTTTATTAAATAATCAATTTTCGATATGTTTTTTTAATTACCTTTAATTTAAAATTAAAAATTACTATGCCATATAAGAGTTTTGAAGAGTACAATATGAAAGTAACTGATGATGTTAAAGACAGATATAAAAACATCATTAAAGATTTAGGCGAGGATACAAAACGGGATGGCCTTATAAAAACACCAGAACGTGCAGCCAAAGCAATGCAATTTTTAACACAAGGCTATGATCAAGATCCTGTTGAAATTCTTAAAGGCGCCATGTTTAAGGAGTCTTATAACGAAATGGTTATTGTAAAAGATATTGAGTTGTATTCACTTTGTGAGCATCATATTTTGCCATTTTTCGGAAAGGCACATATTGCTTATATCCCTAATGGACAAATTGTTGGATTGAGTAAATTACCAAGAATTGTTGATGTTTTTGCAAGACGACTACAAGTGCAAGAGCGCTTAACAGAACAAGTGTTAGATTGTATAAATGATACTTTAAAACCTCAAGGTGTTGCTGTTGTTATTGAAGCATCGCATATGTGTATGATGATGCGTGGTGTACAAAAGCAAAACTCAATTACAACCACGTCTGGGTTTAGAGGGCAGTTTGAAAAAATTGAAACTAGAAACGAATTTTTAAAGCTTATAGGGAAATAAATTTGGTATGTTTCTTGTTATATTTTTAGTAAAACAATAACAATGAATTTAGAAAACTTAAGTAAATATAAAAAACTAGGATTAAGCCTTGTGTTTGATGCTATTGGTATGCTCACCATCTTCGATATTATTTGGGCGCCAGCATCTGGTTATATAATGAGTAAAATGTATAAAGGTACTAAAGGTAAAATTGCTGGTGTAGTGTCTTTTATAGAAGAGATTATTCCAGGTTTTGATATTATTCCAACCTTTACCATCATGTGGTTTTTAACCTATGTATTCCAGAAAGAGGAAGAGGAGATTTTGGAGGTTTAGGATTGGTTTTTGCTAACGGTCTCGTATAACCGTCAGTTACGGGTTAAATTAGCGATTATTTTAGGTTCAGCACTAGCCTTAGTAATTCCGAGTGGATTCGGACGTAGTCGAATCCGCCGTAATTGCGATTATACATTGTTGTAATACGTTTTTTATATTCCACCAAAAATTTCATTCAATTTAATTTCCCGTTTTTCAATTCCTTCCGTTTTTTCAATGCTTTTTGAGAATAATTTTTGGAAAAAGTTTCTATTAGTAAAATCATACCTACATATATATTGAGATTCGTCATAAGTATCAACAATGGATTTTAATATTTTTCCATTCAAAACATACTGTATTTCTGTTCCAGCTAAACCATTTTTTAAAATAGTAATAACTCTATTTTTGTTAAAATCTATAAATTCCAAACCAGGATTTCCATAACTCTTTCCATTTTCATTAAAATCGTGTTGGCGAAAATAATCTCCTTCAACAAACTTATTATATCCGACAATTTTTGGATTGAAGACTTGTAAGTAGATTAAAAGGTCTTCTTCTAAATATCCAACTCTAATTTCAGTCAGAGAGTTTTGGTCAGTCGATTTAAATGTTTCGATTTCGGTTTGATTTATCAATTCAGAAGTTGAGTTTTCAAATTGGCCACTGTCAATTAAAACTTGGTTGATAAGCTCTTTCCAATTTCTGAATTCCTGCATTTTCTTGATTTGGTCAAATATGTTACAACTTAGATGATATGACGTCGTTTTAATGACTTATATCAGCCGTTAGCGAATTTAGTAGAATTTTTTTACGAATTCAAGTATTTTGTAGGATTAAATGAATTGGAAAATTGTTAACAAGTCCCACCAAAATAACTATTTTAATTTTGTAAATTTGCCTGCGTTTATAAGCGCAACATGACAACTACAACAAAATACATCTTTGTAACCGGTGGTGTTACATCTTCCTTAGGAAAAGGAATTATTGCAGCATCTTTGGCTAAATTACTTCAGGCACAAGGTTATAGAGTTACTATTCAAAAATTAGATCCATACATTAATGTAGATCCTGGAACGTTAAATCCTTATGAACATGGCGAATGTTATGTAACAGAAGATGGCGCTGAAACAGATTTGGATTTAGGGCATTACGAGCGTTTTTTAAACACACCAACAAGTCAAGCTAATAATGTTACTACGGGTAGAATTTATCAAAGCGTTATTCAAAAAGAACGTCGTGGAGAGTTTTTAGGAAAAACAGTTCAGGTTGTTCCACATATTACAGACGAAATAAAAGAGCGTGTTCAGATTTTAGGCAAATCTGGAGATTATGATATTGTTATTACTGAAATTGGAGGAACAGTTGGTGATATTGAATCCTTACCTTATATTGAAGCTGTACGTCAATTGCGTTGGGATTTAGGAGAAAATAACGGTATAGTTATTCACTTAACCTTAGTACCTTATTTATCTGCTGCAGGCGAGTTAAAAACAAAACCTACACAGCACAGTGTAAAAACACTCATGGAAAGTGGTGTACAAGCAGATATTTTGGTTTGTAGAACCGAGCGTAACTTGCCAAAAGATTTACGTAGAAAACTAGCTTTATTTTGTAACGTAAAAGAGGATGCTGTTATACAATCTATTGATGCATCTACAATATATGATGTGCCAAATTTAATGCTAGAGGAAGGCTTGGATAAGGTGGTTCTTGAGAAACTAAATTTAGATAGTTCAATACCAGACATCACACAATGGAATCAATTTGTACATCGTCATAAAAACCCAAAAACAGAAGTTACTATTGGTTTAATTGGAAAGTATGTAGAACTTCAAGATTCTTATAAGTCTATTTTAGAAGCTTTTATACACGCTGGAGCGGAAAATGAAGTAAAAGTTAATGTAGAGTCTGTACACTCAGAATATATAAACAGTGACAATGCTAAACTAAAATTAGCGCATCTTGATGGTGTTTTAGTAGCACCTGGTTTTGGAGAGCGTGGTATTGATGGAAAAATTGATGCTGTGCAATATGTAAGAGAAAATAATGTGCCTTTTTTAGGCATTTGTTTAGGAATGCAAATGGCAGTTATTGAGTTTTCTAGAAATGTTTTAGGAATTAATGATGCGGCATCTACTGAAATGAATGCAAGTACAACTAACCCTGTAATTGGTTTAATGGAAGACCAAAAGAATATTACAGATAAAGGAGGCACTATGCGTTTAGGAGCATGGGCTTGCGATTTGAAAATGGGAAGTGCTGTAAGAGATATTTATAAAGCTGAAAGTATTACTGAGCGCCACAGACACCGTTATGAATTTAATGGAGAGTACAAAGATAAGATTGAGGCTGCAGGCATGATTGCTACAGGTTTAAATCCAGATACTGGTTTAGTTGAGATTGTTGAAATTCCAGAACACCCTTGGTTTGTAGGTGTGCAGTATCACCCTGAATATAAAAGTACAGTAGCAAATCCGCATCCGCTTTTTGTAGCTTTTGTAAAAGCATCATTAAACCATAAGAAAAAGAAAAACAATGCCACTATGGCATAAAAATAAAATTGGATAGTTTTTTGATTATTCAATAAACTTTATAACAAATAACATTTGTCATAATGAGCACAGTCGAAATATCTCTAAAAAAGATGCTTCATGATATTCAGAATGACACCAACTAAAACTAGATGGAAGAAAAAAAATTAGACTTAAATTCGATTATAGGTTTTGTACTTATCTTTGGAATTTTAGCATATATGCTTTGGCAAAACCAGCCTTCGCCAGAGGAATTAGAAGCTCAAGAAAAAGCAAAGCAAGAACAAGTTGAAGCAGAACAAAAAGCGAAAGCTCAAGAGGAAACTTTAGTAACTACAGCTGAAGATTATGCTATCGGTTCTGGAGCAGATTCACTTCAAGTCATTCAGTTAAAAAATAAATTGGGAGCATTTGCATATTCAGCGATGCAATCTTCAGATAAAGAAACGGTTGTTGAAAGCGATTTATTAGCACTTACTTTTAATAATAAAGGAGGCTATCTTTCAGAAGTACGTTTAAAGCAATTTGTAGATTATGATTCTATTCCTATCTATTTAATAAAAGATAACAACGCATCTTTTAATATTAACTTCGGAACAAATGATAGTAGAATATTAAACACTAAAGATTTGCCATTTGTTCCTCAGGTTACTAAAAATGGAGATGTTACTGTAGTTTCTATGAAGCTTAAGGTATCTGAAAGTCAATTTTTAGAATACCGTTATGAGTTGAAGCAAAATGATTATATGATTGATTTTGCTATCCGTTCTCAAGGATTGAGTAATGTGATTAATAGTTCTCAAGCCATTAATTTAGATTGGAAATTGAAAGGGTATCGTCATGCAAAAAGTATTTCTTATGAAAACAGATATACTGATATCCATTACGATTATGAAGGCGGAAAAGCAGATTACACAAGAGATGGTGAAGATGATATTGAAGATGTAGCTTGGATTGGTTATAAGCAGCATTTCTTTTCGTCTGCATTATTAACAGACTCACGTTTTAAAAATGTAAAGGTTAAAACTGAAAACTTAGTAAAAGAAGAAACTGTAGATACAGTTTACACTAAAAGTTTTGCAACTACAATACCTTTAGAATTGCAAGGTGGAGAAATCAATCAATCTATGGATTGGTATTATGGACCAAGTGATTTTAAAGTACTTAATAAATACGATAGAAATTTAGATGAATTAGTACCATTTGGTTGGGGATTATTTGGTTGGATAAACCGATACATCTTTATGCCATTGTTTGGTTTCTTAGGCGGTTTTATGCCTTACGGAATTGCTATTGTAGTAATGACAATTTTAGTAAAAATATTATTATCATTTGTGCAGTATAAGCAGTTTTTATCTCAGGCTAAAATGAAAATTTTAAAGCCAGAGCTTGATGCTATTAGAGAAAAGCATAAGAACAATAAAATGAAAGCGCAACAAGAAACCATGGCGTTGCAAACTAAAGCAGGAGCAAGCCCAATGGCAGGATGCTTACCAGCTTTAATTCAGTTGCCCGTATTTTATGCGTTGTTTCAGTTTTTCCCTTCTGCGTTTGATTTAAGACAGAAATCTTTCCTTTGGGTTGATGATTTATCTTCTTATGATGTTATTGCGAACTTACCGTTTAATATTCCTTTTTATGGAAACCATGTGAGTTTATTTCCAATATTAGCGTCTATTGCTATTTTCTTTTACATGCGTTTAACTACAGGACAGAATATGCAATCTCAACCTCAGCAAGAAGGTATGCCAGATATGGCGAAAATGATGAAATATATGATGTATTTCTCTCCTATAATGATGTTGTTTTTCTTTAATAACTATGCTTCAGGTTTGAGTTTGTACTATTTTATATCTAATGTCATTAGTATCGGAATTATATTAGTTATAAAAAACTTTATTCTTGACGAAGATAAAATTCATGCTCAGATTCAAGAGAAGAAGAAACAGCCTAAAAAACAAAATCGTTTTCAGAAGAAAATGGCTGAAATGATGGAGCAAGCTGAAAAACAAAAACAAGCGCAACAAAAACGCAAATAAATACTTTTGTCACCTTGAGCACAGACGAAAGGTTATTATAAAAAAACAAAAGCTGTCAATACATATTTTGGCAGCTTTTTTGCTATAACAAATTTATAGTTTATTCGTTACCTAAGTATAATTTCCAGGAAATCGTAAGATTTATGAATTCATTATTATTAAATTTTTAAAAATGAAAAGGTTTTATAGTATTCTATTTTTATTGCTGTTCAGTAATGTTTTGATTGCTCAAAGTATAAATCAGTTTGATGCTAATGGAAAGCGTCATGGGGTTTGGAAAAAGAATTTTGAAGATACTGATATTCTAAGATATGAAGGCCAGTTTTCTCATGGGAAAGAAATAGGCTTATTTAAATTTTATAAGGCTTATAAGAAAAAAGCTATTTTATCTGCAACTAAATTGTTTAATGAAAATAACAATATTGTAGAGGTTAAATTTTTAGCTTCAAATGGGCGTGTTATAAGCGAAGGTGAAATGAATGGTAAAACATATATTGGTACTTGGAAATACTATCAAAAAAACTCAGATAAACTCTTAACCCTAGAAAATTATAATGATGAAGGGCAGTTGGTAGGAGAGCGATTAGTGTATTACCCTAGCGGACAAATAGCTGAAAAGCAAAACTATGTTAATGGTAAATTACATGGAGAGTCATGTTGGTTATCAGAAAAAAATGTGGTTCTTAAAACGTATATTTATGAAAATGGCGAATTACATGGTTTAGCAAAATTTTATAATCCTAAAGGAGAATTACTTTCTGAGGGGCAATATAAAAGAGGAAAGAAAGATGGTGTTTGGAAATATTACGAAGATGGAGAATTAATAAACCAAAAAGACTTCACATATAAACCTAAATACATAAAAAAAACGCCTTAATTTCTTAAGGCGCCCTTTTTCATAGACAATTTTTAGTGGGAATACTAATGTTTGCCTACAAATCAACAAACCAAACTAATTTCTTATTGCATGTTAGGAAGTATTACTTTATCTATAACATGTACAACACCATTTGTTCCTTGAATGTCTACTAAGCTTGTAATAATATTGCTAACTCTTCCATTACCATCAGTTAAAGTAAATGCAGTTGCATCAGCTGTAATAGGTCCTCCTAAAGTTCCAACTTCTCCACTTGCTAATCCACTTGATTGTACATTAGCACTCACAATATGATTTAATAAAACAGCATCTACCGTTGAAGTTTCTATCTCTGTTAATGCAGATACTTCTAATTCTGCTAACAATGAAACAAAAGCGTCGTTTGTTGGAGCAAATACAGTAAAAGGTCCAGCTTCTCCATCAGAAACAGTAGTAATATAAGGTACTGTTGGGCTTCCTGTATCTGCGTAAGCTAACGCATCAACTAAGATTGATAATGCATCATTTGTTGTTGCAAATGTAGCTATTGTTGGAAGATCAATAACTTCGTTAACTATATGCACAACACCATTTTCTGTACTTACATCAGGCATTGAAACTGTAGCTCCTCCATTGAAAACCACACCGTTTGTTCCATTATAGTAAAGACTTAATTTTGTTCCGTTTGGTCCATCTGCCATAGTGTTTGTATACCCAGTATTACCAATAAGGTCTGTTGAAGCAATATTTGCATCAGCAATAACGTGATTTAGAAGTATTTGAGTTAAAACATCATTTGGTACATCGGATAGAGATGCAAAACCTTTAGCTTGTAAAAAAGCTGTGAATGCTGCATTTGTAGGAGCTAATACTGTTCTGTTACCAGGAGCTGATAGAGCATCAACTAAACCTGCTTGTATTACAGCATCTACAAGAAGACTAAGGTCTCCAACTGATTGAGCTGTTTCAACAATGTTTAAAGGATCTGGTGTTGGTGTAGTGTTGTCATCATCATTACTACATGATGTGAAAGCTACTAATGTTACTAGAATTACTGCTAATTTTTTCATAGAATTTAATTTTTTCATTTTTGTAAGGTTTTATTTTGTTCAACAAAAATATAAAATAATTAAACAAAGTTCCAAATAATGTTTAATAAAATTTTAAAATAATTAAACAAAAGTGTATTTCATCGATTTTTTAGAAATAGTTATTTGTATAAAAATCGTAGTATAATATGTATCTTTGTGCACTAATTTTTTAGTAATGAAACGTGTAATTGTAGGACTTTCTGGGGGTGTTGATTCTAGCGTAGCTGCTTATTTACTTAAACAGCAGGGTTATGAGGTTATTGGGCTGTTTATGAAAAACTGGCATGATGATTCTGTTACTATTTCTAACGAATGCCCTTGGCTGGATGATAGTAATGATGCGATGCTTGTTGCGGAAAAGCTTGGTATTCCTTTTCAAACTGTAGATTTAAGTGAGCAATACAAAGAACGTATTGTTGATTACATGTTTAATGAATATGAAAGGGGAAGGACACCAAATCCGGATGTACTTTGTAATAGAGAAATTAAGTTTGATGTTTTTATGAAGATTGCATTAGAACTTGGTGCTGATTATGTAGCTACTGGTCATTATTGTAGAAAAGGAACTATTAAAAAGGATGGTAAAGAGATTTACCAGCTTCTTGCTGGAGTTGATGATAATAAAGATCAATCATATTTTTTATGTCAGTTGTCTCAAGAGCAATTAGCTAAATCATTATTTCCTATAGGAGAATTAACAAAACCTGAGGTTAGAGACATAGCAACAGAATTAGATTTAATAACTGCAGAGAAAAAAGATTCGCAAGGTTTGTGTTTTATTGGTAAAGTAAAACTACCAGATTTTTTACAGCAACAGTTAAAACCTAAAGAAGGTGTAATTGTAGAAGTTTCTAAAGAGCAAGATATTTATAATGATATTCAAACTGATTTTAATTCAGAAGAAGAAAAGTTAGAGTATTTATCCAGGAAAATAGATTATAAAGTAGATTTAGGTAAAGTTGTTGGAAAGCATCAAGGTGCTCATTACTTTACTAAGGGGCAAAGAAAAGGTCTTGGTGTTGGAGGAACAGTTGAACCTCTATTTGTAATAGATACAGATGTAAAAGAAAATGTAATTTATACTGGCCAAGGAAAAGAACATCCTGGACTTTTAAAGAAAGCCTTATTTGTCTCTAATGAAGAATTGCACTGGGTTAGAGAGGATTTAAAACTTGAGCTAGATGAAACTTTAGAGGTTTTGGCAAGAATTAGATACCGACAATCTTTACAAAAAGCTACATTACATAAAGTTGATAGTGGTATGTATGTTGAGTTTGAAGAATTTCAGTCTGCAATGGCAGAAGGTCAATTTGTAGCTTGGTACATAAATGATGAGCTTATTGGTTCTGGTGTCATTTCTTAATTCATAATATATTTCAAAATTTCATGGAAAATAGAATAACTGATTTATTCAATATTAAATATCCAATTATACAAGCAGGAATGATTTGGAATAGTGGATGGCGTTTAGCTTCCGCTTCAAGCAATTCGGGTATTTTAGGACTTATTGGTGCAGGTTCTATGTATCCAGAAGTATTAAGAGAGCACATTCAAAAATGTAAAAAAGCTACAGACAAACCTTTTGGAGTAAATGTGCCAATGCTATATCCAAACATCCAAGAAATTATGGATATTATAGTTGAAGAAGGTGTGAAAATTGTTTTCACTTCTGCTGGAAATCCAAAAACATGGACATCATGGTTAAAAGAGCGAAATATAACTGTAGTGCATGTTGTAAGTAGTGTAAAATTTGCATTAAAAGCTCAAGAAGCAGGTGTTGATGCTATAGTTGCCGAAGGTTTTGAAGCAGGTGGACATAATGGAAGAGATGAAACAACTACACTAACTCTGATACCAATGGTTAAAGAGCAAATAAAAATTCCGTTAATTGCTGCTGGAGGCATTGCAACTGGTAGAGCAATGTTGGCAACTATGGTTTTAGGAGCTGATGGTGTTCAAATTGGAAGCAGGTTTGTTGCTAGTGTAGAAAGCTCTGCGCATGAAGCATTTAAAGCAGCTGTTGTTAATGCAAAAGAGGGAGATACTCAATTAACTTTAAAAGAATTGGCACCAGTTAGATTAATAAAAAACGATTTTTATAAGCAAGTTCAAGATTTGTATAAGAAAGCTCCAACTATTGAGGAGCTTCGTGAACTTTTAGGTAGAGCAAGAGCAAAAAGAGGCATGTTTGAAGGTGATTTAGAGGAAGGTGAATTGGAAATAGGACAAATTTCTGGATTAATTGACGATATTAAATCTGTTTCTGAAATTGTCGAGGATTTAGTAAACGAATATCATGAAGCTGAATTAAGTATCAAAAAATTAATATAGAAATAGTTAAAAGCTAATTAAAGATTTGAATAAAACATTTATTTACAAATTAGCCTTGAGGATATATCAGATTAAATGGTTTCCTAAGTGGATATATTTATTAGGTGTAAATCAATTCGCTTTATTATTAATAAATGATATATTAAAAAAGAAGGATCTTTCGGAATTAAGGGTTAAAGGCTATAATAATCCTATTTATTTAAGAGGAAATACTAGTGATTATAAAATTTTTAAACAGATTTTTATTGAAGAGGACCATAATTTGGATATTGAATTTCCTGTTAAATCTGTAATTGATGCGGGTTCTAATTGTGGTTATTCTGTGTTATATTTTGCTAAAAAATTTGAGAGAGCTATTATTGTTGCTATTGAACCTGATGAATCAAATTGTGAAATGATTCGGAAGAATACTTTGAATTATAGAAATGTTAGACTTATGCAAGGAGGTGTTTGGCATAGAAGTACAAACTTATCAATTAAAAATAAAAATGCAGGAAAATGGGCGTTCCAAGTGCAAGAAGTTAATGAGAAAGATGGGGAGTTTAAAGGTTATTCAATAGATGAAATAATGAATTTAAATAATTTAAACTCAATAGATTTTTTGAAAATGGATATAGAAGGCTCTGAAAAAATAGTTTTTACTGAGAATTATAAAAATTGGCTGCCAAAAATTAAGTATGGCATTATAGAATTGCATGAGGTTTATGCCAATGGAGTTACAGAAACTATCAATACAAAATTAAAAGAGTATAATTTTAAAATATCTCAAGCAGGAAAGAATCTAACATTTTATAAATAATAGATTTTATTTATATTTAATTAGAAAAGGAGGAAAATATTTTCCTCCTTTTCGTTTAGAAACCTCAGCACTTGTTTATTTATCCCTATAAAAAGCTAAATGTTTCTACAGTGCTATTTCTAGTTTTAGTGAGAACGATTTAAGGCGATGCAAATTTATAAAATAAATAGCAATAAATACCTACAAAAAGTTAGATATATTAACATTTGTTAATTTGATTTTTTTATGAAAAGATAATTATCAAATTTCTAAAAAGTAATAGCTAAAGTTTACTTTTGCTTAATGCAATTATCAAATTATACAAAGGAATTTAAATACAACTGGCAATTAGCAGCTCCGGTTATGTTAGGCATGCTCGGACACACCTTTGTAAGTTTTATTGATAATATTATGGTAGGGCAATTAGGAACCGCAGAATTAGCTGCTGTTTCCTTGGGGAATAGCTTTATGTTTATAGCCATGTCTTTAGGGATAGGTTTTTCAACAGCTATAACGCCTTTAATTGCTGAAGCTGATTCAGCTCAAGATTTTATTAAAGGAAAATCGTCATTTAAGCATGGTTTGTTTTTATGTACTGTTTTAGGGGTACTTTTGTTTTTACTTGTGTTTTTTGCTAAACCTTTAATGTATTTTATGAAACAACCTGTTGAGGTTGTTGAGTTGGCTATTCCGTATCTAGATTTAGTTGCGTTTTCTTTAATTCCGTTAATTGTTTTTCAAGGTTTTAAGCAATTTAGTGATGGTTTATCAATGACCAAATATCCTATGTATGCTACGCTTCTGGCAAATATCATAAACATCATTTTAAACTACATTTTAATTTTTGGAAAATTTGGTTTTCCAGAATTAGGTATTGTTGGAGCTGCTTATGGAACATTGGTTTCAAGACTTGTAATGGTTTGGTATTTATGGTTTTTGTTAAAAGGAAAAGAAAAGTCTAAAGCCTTTGTTACAAATATTAAGTTTTTTGTGCTTGATAAGTTTATGTTGAATAAGATTATCAATTTAGGAGCACCTAGTGCGATGCAAATGTTTTTTGAGGTAGCCATATTTACTGCTGCTATATGGCTTAGCGGATTGTTAGGTAAAAACCCTCAAGCTGCAAATCAAATAGCATTAAATTTAAGTTCTATGACGTTTATGGTGGCTATGGGTTTAAGTGTTGCTGCTATGATACGTGTGGGAAACCAAAAGGGATTGAAAGCGTATTTTGAATTGCGACGAATTGCGTTTTCATTATTTTTAATGGGCACATTATTAGCTACTGGGTTTGCTTTAATTTTCTTTTTCTTTCACAACCAATTGCCAAAAATATATGTAGATTATGATGATGCAGTAAACTTAATTGATAATATGGAAGTGGTTGGTATCGCTTCAAAACTATTACTTGCAGCTGCTATTTTTCAAATTAGTGATAGTATACAAGTTGTTGTTTTAGGAGCTTTACGGGGTTTACAAGATGTTAAAATACCAACTATAATTACATTTATTTCTTATTGGTTAGTTGGTTTTCCAATTAGTTGGTTTTTAGGTAAAGAAGATGCATACGGAAGTTTTGGTATTTGGCTTGGACTTCTAGCAGGTTTAACTACAGCTGCAATTTTATTATACATAAGGTTTAATTATTTAACTAAAAGGTTAATTTTGTCAAACAATAAATAACTTACTTTATGAGTCTTCCAAAATTTATATTAGGTGATAATACAGAATTTCCAAATGCGATTTACGTGATTCATACGGAGTTTCCGAGGTTTATAATTAATCTTGAAAATGATGAGGTTGAATGGTTTGAAGATTTTGATGCTGAAGATCAAAAAGAATTAGAGGCAGAAACGGAGACTGCTATTAGTGAAGCCACTGCATTTTATGATGCTGAGGTAGCTAAATATGATGAGTAAAATTAATTCCTAATAAATGATTGATCAGCTTTTACAATACGATACTGAACTTTTCATATTATTGAATAATCTAGGGTCAACAACTTGGGATGGTTTGTGGTTGGTTATTACTGATAAACTAACATTTATTCCTTTGTATGCTGTTTTACTGTTTTTGCTTTATAAGCACTATGGATTAAAATCTATGTTAATTTTTGTAGTCGTAATAGCTTTAATGATAACTTTTACCGATCAAATAACAAACGTTTTTAAACGTGGTTTTATGCGTTCAAGACCTTGTGGTGTAGATGAGTTAGAAGAACAGATTCGTTTTATTGCTGTACGTTGTGGTAAATATGGTTTCTTTTCAGGGCATTCATCTAATTCTATGGCTGCAGCAGTTTTAACAGGACTGTTGTTGAAGCCATACTATAAGAATTTGATTTTTGTTTTATTATTTTGGAGTGCTGTTGTGGCTTATAGTAGAATATATGTTGGTGTACATTACCCTATAGATATTTTATGTGGAATGACCTTTGGAGCTATGTCTGGATTTATGTTTTATAAAATAGCTAAATACGCTTTGAAGCGTTTTTTACCTGCTGAGATTTAAGAGATAATCAGCTGCTGCAAAAGGAGATGTTTCGTTGTTTTCTATAAGTTGAATTTGATTTGCTAATGCTTTTTTGATTTTTGGTGTGTTGAAGAAATCCGATTTCAATTGTTCTTCTATGGTTTGAATAAGCCAAAATTTATTCTGTTCACTTCGCTTATTATTAAAGAACTTATTTTTAGAAGTGGTTTTTACGTATTCTAAAATGATGTTCCAAATGGCATCTATACCTTCGTTTTTAAGTGCGCTACAAAGCATAACTTTTGGTTGCCAATGCGATTCTTTTTCTGGGTAGAGGTGAAGCGCTCTATTAAATTCTACTTTGGCAAGTTTAGCTTTTTTTAGGTTATCACCATCAGCTTTGTTAATAGCTATAGTGTCTGCCATTTCTATAATGCCTCGTTTTATACCTTGAAGCTCATCACCAGCACCAGCTAATTTCAATAGTAAAAAGAAATCGACCATACTGTGTACGGTGGTTTCACTTTGACCCACACCAACGGTTTCTATAATAATCACATCAAAGCCAGCTGCTTCACAAAGTATAATGGTTTCTCTGGTTTTTCTCGCTACACCACCTAAAGATTCACCAGAAGCGGAAGGACGTATAAACGCATTTTTATCTTTTACTAAATCTTCCATTCTGGTTTTGTCGCCTAAAATACTGCCTTTTGTTATAGTGCTGCTTGGGTCTATAGCTAAGACAGCAACACGTTTTCCAATAGCTGTTAAGTGTTTTCCGAAGGCTTCTATAAAAGTGCTTTTTCCAACACCAGGAACACCTGTAATGCCAATTCTAATAGAGTTGTTAGCATGCGGTAAACAAGCTTTTAATATAGCATTGGCTTGAGTTTTATGTTTTTGGTTTTTACTTTCAACCAAAGTAATAGCTCGACTTAATGCTGTAATGTTTTTTTTTAGGATAGATGTTACTAATGCATTTGTGTCAATTTTTGCTTTACGCTTATCTTTAATAGATTCAATAGAAGAGGAGTTAGTAATTTCTGAAATAGAAACACCTTTTTTTTCTTGTAATGCGGATTTTTTTTGTTTTGACACTAATGCACGAATGTTTTTTTAAAATTACGATTTTATTTTTAGTGAGCTGTAAATTACAAATGAGACTGAGAATGTTTATGTATAAGAATAGTTGCAATTTTCTTACGACATTTGATTAGTCCTAAAACTGCAATTATTTTTATAAGGTTTTTCAATCTGTTTTTTCTTAATTCTTTTTATATTTTTTAGAATTCGATTGAATTAGTAAGTATGGTATTCCAATAATTATTGAAGTCCAAAAAACATAATTTTGAAAATTTGGGTTCTCAGTCAATTTTGTAATTAAGTATCCAAAAATTATAATTAAAGCCATTCCGAACATCACGTTTCGAAATACATTTGCTATTCCCTCTATATTGTATTTTTCTTTTTCTTCTTTCGGCATTGTATTATAGCCAGCAACCAACCAATACATTTTTCCGTATTTTATTAAAATTCCGAGAACAATAAAAAGAATTGCTACTATAATCATAAATTCAGTTTTTTATTTGGTTCAACGTTCCGATTATTAGTCCAAAAATTCCTCCGAAATAAGAGAAATTATGGATTTTTGCAACTTTATTAAATTCCGCTTTGTGCTCAATTTCAAATGGCAAATCATAATTCGCAATAATTTCTGATGGATTTAATTCCGCAATTCCATAACCAACAAATCCGAACAATATTGTAATTCCGATAACGATGAATATGGATTTTAGCGATTTATTCAACATTATTTGTCTGTCACTATATTTCAGTCCGAATATTCCGAGAACTATTCCAGTTAAAAGACCAAACCACCAAGTTGAGAAAAATCCAACCCAAATCAGGGAAAAAGTCCAGTTTCCGTTAAATTCTCGTGCATAATCATCTAAAATTCCAAAATTAAAAAATATCAGTTTAGTGTAAAATTCAGGCGATATTTTTGACGTAATAAAATCGTGTGTAACTCCATAAATTGCAGCTAATGCTATTGAAATAAAAACGATTATTATGAATGTTCCGAGTTTTTTCAAATTGATGGTAACTTACTTTAAAGGAACAGCTACCTTAACATCATCCCAGGCCATGGTTAAAAAGAGATTATCTGTAGAGTTATCAAAAGCAATAGTAAACTGTTCTACAGCATTGTCTAATTTTTGAACAGGGACTTCTATATTAATAGCATCATAGTTTGGATCCCACATGGGTTTCATTTCGGCATTTACGCCCCAAGAATATTGTTTGGTGTTGAAAATAACATTCCATGTTGAATCTTTTGGAACCGTCCAGAGTGTATATTTCCCTGCTGGTAATGGCATGCCTTTTATTTCTAAAGGTGTGTTTGTTTCAAATGTGGTTGCTTCGTTTGCTCCAGTACGCCATACTTGATTGAATGGTACTAGTGCACCAAAGATATCACGTTCTTTTTTAAAGGGTCTGTTGTAAAACACTTCAAGTTTTAAATCGTTAAGCTTAAACTCCACAGTATCTTTAGGACTTAACCGTTTTGCAAAAATATTTTCAACGAAAGTGGAATATAAAAATAGGCCTAATGCTATTATTGATAATAGGATTAAAACGCGTTTTAAAAAGGTATTCATATACAGCAATTTAATAAAGTATAAATATAATTTAATTGGGATAACTAGTAAAGGACTAACGGTTATTTATTTAGCTTTGTTGTTGTGGAGCTAGAAGATGGAATATGGAATAGGTAAAAGGGAAAAGGGAGTAGTGAAAAGGGGAAAGGGATAAGTGACAAGAGAAATGAGGAAAAGTTAGGTAATAATTTGTAAACTGGAACTTAGAGAGTGGTTGCAAACTTAATTTAGCAGACATGCCCGCGTTAGGGATTATTCATTGGTTACTATTTTAAATTAATGAAATCATGAATGCGTTGCATTTGCAGAGGAAAGCCCGCAGGAACGAGGACTTGTAGCGGATAGCCCGACCCTTGGGTAACGCCCAAATAAAAATAATTTTAAAAAAACATTTAATTTTTGCAACACTGTATTTTTTTAATCGTCTTTAAAACGAACTAACTTAAACCAAAAGTAGAACAAGCATGTTTCAAGTTGACATTATTGAACAATGTAAACAGAACAACCGTAAAGCGCAATTGCAGTTATACAACCAGTACTGCGACGGGATGTATATTGTGGCTAAACGGTTTTTGAAAGATGCTGCTGATGCTGAAGATGTAGTACAGGAAGCTTTTATTAAGGCTTTTACAAAACTGCATCAATATAAAGCGGAAGTAACTTTTGGGGCTTGGTTAAAACGTATTGTTGTTAATAAAAGTATTGACTTTTTAAAAGCTAGAAAGCAACAGCTGGTAGAGCTTGAAGAGGTGCACCTGAAAGTAGTTGATATGCCTAAAGACGACAAATGGTTAGTGGAAGATACAATAACATTGGATGATGTTAAGGTAGCTATTAATGAGTTGCCAGAAAAGTATCAGTACGTTGTGATGTTGTACTTAATTGAAGGGTATGACCATCAAGAGATTTCGGAGATTCTAGATATTTCTGAAGTGGCTTCAAGAACACAACTATCTAGAGGAAAAGTAAAATTACAAAAACTGTTAACACTTAAAAAAAATGGCACAAGATCTTAGAGAGTTATTTAAAAATGACAAGATAACGAACGAAAAGATGCCTAAAAACCATCAAGAGCGTTTTCTTGACAAGTTAGACGCTGCTTTACCAGAGCAGAAACAATCAAAATTTAGTTGGATGCAAATTGCAGCTAGTGTTGTTGTGCTTTTAGGTTTGAGTTTTGGTGTGTTTAAGTATTTTCAGCCTGTTGCTTTAGGTGATGATAATCCTGAGGTTGTAACCAATAAAGCGGTTGATACAAAAACCTTAGGCGATATTTCTCCTGGATTAAAAAAGGTAGAAGATTATTATTTAGCGAGTATTAATTTAGAGTTGTCTAAAATGGAATACACACCAGAAACCAAAGAGTTGTTTGATGGGTATTTAATACAACTAAATGCACTTGATAAAGAGTATCAAAAATTATCATTAGAGTTAACAGAATCTGGACCTAGTGAATTAACAGTTAATGCTTTAATTGACAATTTAAAATTACGTTTGAATTTATTGTATCGATTAAGAGCACAATTGCAAGAGTTTAACACTTCTGATGCCTTGGCTGATGAAGTTGTACAATCAATCTAAAAAATCAAAAAATGAACAAGACTATTATAAAAATCAAATTATTGGCATTATGCTTCTTTATAACAGGAGGGATAATGGCACAACAGAAATTAACCAAAGTATCTCAATCTATTAAAGTAGATAAAGATGTTGTTGTAGATTTAAATACAAGCTATAGCAATATTATTATTGATACATGGAATAAGAATACTATTGAAGTTGAAGCTTATATTGAAGGCGAAAAGTTGAGTAAAGAAGATTTGGAGGAAGCTTTAAAACACTGGGATGTTGATATTGACGCAAGTAATAAAGAAGTTTCTATATCGACTAGAGGCGGACATTCTAATTCTTTATGGGTACACCGAGATTCTCATGATTGTGAAGGTTGTGACCATGATAATCATAATCATTCAGTAGGTGCTATATTAAACGAGTTGAAGTTTGAATTGGCTGATATACCAGAAATGGATTTTGACTTTGATTTTGATTTCCCTGAAATGCCTGAAATGCCTGAAATGCCAGAGATGCCAGAGTTACCTGAATTGCCAGAGGGTGTAAATGCTATTAAATTTGATTATGATGCTTACCAAAAGAATGGCGAAAAATATTTAGAAGAGTGGTCTCAAAATTTCGAATCTCGATACGGGAAGGACTATGCTAAAAAGATGGAAGCATGGGGCAAAAAATTTGGTGAAGAATGGGAAGATAAATATGGAAAAGATTATGCTAAAAAGATGGAAGCTTGGGGCGAGAAGTTTGGAAAAGAATGGGGAGAAAAGTACGCTAAACAAATGGAAGCATGGGGAGAAAATTTTGCTAAACGTATGGAAAGTCAAGCTAAACAAGCAACAGCACAAGTAGAGCGTGCAGAAGCACACAAAGCTAGAGCAGAAGCCATGAAAGAAAGAGCTAAAGTGCGTGCAGAAGCACATAAGGCTAGAGCAGAGGCTATGAAAGTAAGAGCTAAGGTTCGTGCTGAGGAGCACAAGAAGCGTGTTAAAGAGCGAGCAATATTAATAAAGGATAGAGAACGAGAAGTGGAGAGTTTGTTCCATAGAAGTTCTCATCCAGATGTTAAGAAAACGATTAAAATAAAGATGCCAAAAGGCGCTAAATTAAAGGTTAATGTTAAGCATGGCGAAATACAATTTGCTGCTAATATTGATAATTTAGAAGCCGATTTGCAATACACAAAATTTACAGCAGAAAGCATTAATGGAAGTTTAACTTCCATTAATGCTTCTTATTCGCCAATTTATGTAGCAAATTGGAATTTAGGTGAATTGAATCTGAACCATGTAAAAAACGTTGAATTAGAAAATGTTGAGCATTTGGTTTTAAACGCTGTATCATCAAATATTGATGTGGAAAACTTATTTGGTAGTGCTATTATTGATGGCAATATTGGCGATGTGAAAATTTTTAATATTGATGATAACTTTATTAGTTTGAATATGATTCTTCAGAATAATGATACATTCATCAAATTACCTAATACAGATTACAATTTAAGATATAAAGGCACGCGTTCTCATTTAAATCACTCAGAGCACACTGAAAATGGTCATGTAACTAACTTTTCTACAGGTGATTTATCTAGTGCAAAAAACATTGTGATTAACGCTAAATATAGTAACGTAACTATGGAGTAAAAACTACTTTAATTGTCCTTTTCTATTTCTTCGCTTTTAACCACTTATTTTCCAATACTCAATTTTTATTCTCGTAATAAAACCAAGCTTTTTATATAAATGTATTGGTCCAAGGTTTGTTTCATCTACATGCAAAAACGGAACTTTATTATCCTCAAATATTTTATTAGAAGCATGCGTTAAAAGCTGTTTTGCATAACCATTACCTAAATAATCGGGATGTGTTGCTACAGCACTAATTTCAGTAAAGTGTTTGGTTTGCATGCGTTCTCCTAATGCTGCCACTAGTAAATTATTTTTGTAGATGCCATAGTATCTGCCTAAAGTGCTCGTTTTTTCTTTGAAAAAATGCGGGTATACAAGTTTAATTAAACCCATTAAATCTTCAAGGTGTTTTTCTTGAAGTTCAATAATAGTTTCCGTAATAGGAAATTGTGTTTTTTTACGAAGTATCATTTGCAATCCTATATACTTAATAGCAGGTTTAAACTCTGTTGGTAGCTTAGGTTGCTTTCCAACTACAAAAAAGGTATCTATTAGTTTGGAGTATTTTTCTATGGCTTGAGCAGTATCAGCACCATCTATAAAAGCACCAAAGGGCGCATAATCAGTTTTATAAAATTTTACTTTATCATAGTTTATGCATTTATCAGTATGTATTTCTGTTAAAGAAAACCATACTGGATTGTCTAAAACAGCTTCTTTAATTCTGGAATTTATTTTATTTATAATGTCCAGGGTTTGAGATTTATAATCGAACCACAATGTTTTATCATTTCGTTTAAACCAAGTGAGTTGGCGTTTTGCAAAACGTCTTGTATTTTTTTTAATTTCTGAAATGGCAAAATCTAGATCCCATGCTCCAGAAAGATGATTAAAGAGTTCTTTATAGCCAACAGTGTTAAGTGCATTTAAATTTTTATGCTCTAGTAAACCTTTTACTTCGTCAAGTAAGCCTTCTTGCATCATTATATCTACGCGTTGATTGATGCGCTGATATATTAAGTCTCTATCTGCAGTTAAACCTATGGTAATGGCTTTAAAATGGCGTTTTTCTTTGTCTTTATTTAAGAAAGATGAATAGGGTTTTCCTGTACCTATGCAAATTTCTAAAGCGCGAATAACACGGTGAGGATTATCTATGGCTATTGTGTTAAAAGATATTGGGTCTAAGGTTTGTAATTGGTTTTGAAGTGTTTCTAAACCATCTTGCTCTAGTTTTTTGTTTAATGTTTTACGAATTTCTGGATCTACTTCTGGAAAATGATCCAACCCTTTGGTAAGCGCATCAACATATAAACCTGAACCGCCAACCATAACCAAAATGTTATGCGTTTTAAAAAGCGTTTCTAAGCATTGTAAAGCATCTTTCTCGAAAGCACCTACATTGTAATTGTCTTTTATAGATTTATGATGAATAAAATGGTGTTTTGCACCTGCCAATTCCTCTGGGGTTGGAGCTGCAGTACCAATTTGCATCTCTTTAAAAAACTGACGCGAATCTGCGGAGATTATCTCCGTTTTAAAGTGTTGTGCTAGTTTTATGCTTAGCGCAGTTTTACCAATAGCTGTAGGGCCAACTATGGAAATAAGATATTTTGCGTTTGAGTTTATAGCTTGTTGTATTTAATTTGGTAAAGTTAATTTGAATAAATGATTTATGCGAATTTAAGTATTGAATTGAAATTTTGTTTTATATAATTACTTGATTTTGTAAAAAATTTCAGCTAGCTTCGTTTAACATAGGATAAAAGTCATTAAAACGACACATATCCGTAAAAACATTGCCAGTAATTTAAGCGAACTCGAAATTAACCCATTTACTAATCCAAAAGAACAATTCACTCATTATCTCTTTTAATTTTTTAAAAGCTGACATAAATTTGATAAAGTCAATTTCACCTATGAAAAGAATAACCTTTATCTTGTGTTGTATTATTTCTTCATTCACATTTGGTCAAGAACTGACCAAAAAAGTTGGCGACATAGAAATTCGACTAATCGAACATTATTATAAACGAAATTCTAATTACGAATTAACCAAAAGAAAATCTAACAATTTAAACCGTCCTTTTGTAAAAATGTTTTTTGATTCTCATGGAAACTTGCTCAAGAAAATCAAATATGGCACGCACCATAATTCGGATTTAAAATTGATTGGAAGGGTTCAGGTTTTTACTTATTTAAATAAAAGACTTGATTCAACTTTGGAATATTATTCTGAATGTTTCTGTGAAAAGAAAATTGAACCCTATTTTTATTCTCGATACAAATACAATAAAAGCGACTTACTAAAAGAAGAATTAACCTATGTTTATTCAACCGATTCTTTACAGAGTAAAAAGACTTTTGAATATAATTCCAACCTGAATAAAATTAAATCTTTTATAAATCCAACCTATTATTACCAAAGTGAATTTGACTCATTAAATAGAATTACGATTTTAAAACAGATTTATGAAGATAAAGTAAGATGGGATTGGAAATATAACTATACCAACAACCAAAGAATTGGAATTTTTCAAACCTATTATAAAGACGGTAAGGATTACTCTAAAAAAGAAATCCAGACTTTTAATGGAAATGGACTGCTAATTGAAACGGAAGAAAAATATATTTCAAGAAGTGGACTTGACGTGAAAACGAAAATTTTCTATGATGAAAATGGGATGATATCTAAAATTGAACAATACGAAGCATACGGAAAAGAATATGTATTTGTTTCTTATACAGATATTAAGATTAAATCAAAATTGGAATTGAATTCAAATATTGTTGAAAAGATAAACGAACAAATCAATATATAATAAAAAACTACTAGCAACAATGTGTATAATTCATTGCTGGTAATAGCCTACTTACGAAAGTCCTCGCGGACTTTCTATCCGTGATTTATTTGCTAATTTAGTTGCTGAAACACGCAACGAAATCATACACTAGACCGTTAAACGAACTTCCTGAAAATCAAGAAACATTAATTTAAAACCCAAGTTAGCAAACATGCCCGCGTTAGGGATTGCAGTGGAAAGCCCGCAGCCCGACGTAGGAGGTGCGAGGACTTGTAATGTAAAGCCCGACCCCTGGGTAACGCCCAAAAATTAATTGTATAATTTCTCGCCACAATTGTAGCAATAATCTGCATTGTCTTTATGTTTTTCGGCTAGACAATTTTCGCAAGATTTTGAATTTAGATGGATGTCTTGATTTTTGGGTTCTTCTTTTTTAGTATTACTTTGGTTTGCATATTCCGCAGAAACGATACCTGTTGGTACAGCAATAATACCATAACCTAAAATCATGACTAATGAGGCAATGAATTGCCCGAGTGGTGTTTGGGGTGCGATATCGCCAAAACCTACTGTGGTAAGGGTTACAATACACCAATAGACACTTTTTGGGATATTTGTAAAGCCGTTTTCTTCGCCTTCAATTAGATACATTACGGTTCCTAAAATGACAGCAACTATAATGACTGCGAAGAGGAAAACAGAGATTTTTGCACGACTTGCTTTTAAAGCGTTCACCAAATTATTGGATGCGCCTAAATACCTTGCGAGTTTTAAAATTCTGAACACGCGAAGTAAGCGTAAGGCCCTTAGTGCAGCTAAGGCATGTACGCCTCCTACAACTAGTGAGATGTATTTTGGTATGGTTGAGAGTAAATCTATAATACCATAAAAGCTAAAAATATATTTACTTGGTTTTTTTACGGTAATTATTCTAGCAATATATTCTATACTGAAAAGAATGGTAATTACCCACTCTGATATGTTTAAAAGGTTGTGGTATTTACTGTCTATGCTTTTAACACTTTCTAGCATAACTAGTATAATACTGGTTATAATGGTGATTAGGAGTATGACATCAAAAAGTTTTCCTGCAGGGGTGTCTGCTTCATAAATAATATCATGAAGTTTTGTTCTCCAGCTTGTTTTAGATGTCTTGCTCATGCTTTCAAAAGTAAGAAAAGATTAATTAGTTTTTTCAAGTAAAATGATAGAGTTGTTTTGAATGTTAACTATTTTATTCATGAATTCTTTTAAAAAAGGGTAATACTCAGCATCATATTTAGATCTTTTAAAATCAATTTTTAAAGTTAAATTCAACGTATTGGCAAGCTGATTAGCACTAAATAAAATTTGGCCAGCATCATTGGGAAGGCTCAAATTTAAGTTTTTTGGCATTTCGATAACTTTATAGTTTTCAGCTATTTCTAGTTTAAACATATAAAAATAAGTGTCTTTATATCCAAAATCAATGGGGTATGTGCGTTGCTGTAGTTTAAAAGGGTTTTCACTAAAAAACTTTACAAAAAATGGGTTTAGGTAAATGTTATTACCGGCTTCGTCAAAATTATATTCGATATTGTAATTTTCTTTATAATCTTCACTAGTTGCGCCTTCACTTGTTACTTCAAAATCTGATATTTCAATATAAGGGAATGTGTTTTCTAGTTTATCTAGATAGCTGTTTTTGTTTGAGAAATAGGATTTTCTCTTATTTAAAGCATGATATCCTGTTCTTTTAGATTTTATGTTTCCAATAAGTACTCCATTATCATCAAAATGTAATTCTGCCTGATAATAAGTGTTTGAAGGTTTGTATGGTTTTAATTCTATCCAATCACTTCCATTTTTGAAGTCTAATAGTCTACCGTATTCATTTAAACATTTAAAAGGAATTTCTCCAAAGTTTAAAAATTTATCAGTGGCATCGAGCAAGTATGTTTTATCGTTTATTGTTGCTTGGGTAATTAGATAATTAAAATCATATATAACAGGAAAAATCTTTGTTGGAAAACCATTTTCTCTTGTTGATATTAATATGGGTTTTACTTCAATACCACTTTCTTTGAGTAAATTATGTAATAAAATATTTATTGAAGCAACGTTACCAGATTTATTTTTTATCAAATCTTTTACCGATGTTTCACTAAAAATCAGATACTCTTCGTCCCAATTATAGTTGTTTTGTACATGTTTATAAATAGATTGTGCCTTTTTTAGTAAATCTGTTTCATTAATAATGTCTTCAGATAAAAAATCTTCTAAATCAACCGATTTGTTTAGCTGTTTTCCAATTTTAGCATGACTTTTTAACTCTTTGTCAACGGTTTTCCAAGTTTTTGTAAAATGCTCTAAAGTGCCATCAAACCTTCTGAAGGTTTTTAAATCGTATTCTATTTTTATTAAATAATTAGATTTACTAGTCATGTAATCCTCCTCAATAAAAGCGGGAATATCTTTCATGGCATATCTAGCATTAAAACAATGAGAAGAAGCTCCATTACCGGCTATAAGACAGTTTTTTTCAACTTCTGATTCGTTAATTGCTAGTTTTTGGCCTCCAACAAGTTTAATGTTGTACTCCCAGTTGCCTGGTATGCTAGGAGTGTATTCACTATAAAGTTTTGGGATACTCCCTTGAAAACTCCATCCATGATATTTCATCATAAATGGGGAAATGGTTGTATAGCTATAACTAATTACTGAACCCACTTTTACATTTGGAAGTGTGAATTTAACAAGTGTATGATTCTCGTCGTATTTTTCAGTGAAGATATTGTCTTCTTCTAATTTGGTTTTAATCACCTCCCCGTCAACCATAGTGTAGGTTGTTGCAAGTATTTTTTCTACTTTTTCAACTCTAGAGCCATTACTGTATAAGTGAATTTCTACCGTTGCATGTTCAAAACCTTCTCTTTTTAAAATTTTTATTTTGTGTTTTTCTTCAGTCCTTAAGTCGAAGTCACTTTTGCTAACGTAGCTTTTGGCTTTTTCATAAATTACCAAGGCATTTGCAGTAGAGTCTTTTGTAAAAGTTTTACTTTCTAAATCTCCTAAAGAAACTCTGTATGACTCTGAATCATAATTTTCTTGGGCAAGAGTAGTCATGCTAATACATAAAAATAGTAGTAAAAAGATGTGTCTCATATTTAATCTATTAAAATGGTTTTAAGGCGTTTATTTTTTCTGAGGTAACTTTGAATAATATGCTGAGTATCTCTATTGTTTTGCATAGGTGTAATAATAGATTCTAGTACCTCAAGATTATTTATTTGATAATTAAGGTTGAAGAAGCCTAGTCCCTTATAAACGCCATTTTCTATTAATATAGCACTGCGTTCATCTACCTCTCGGCCTCTATCAACAATGATCATGTTTTTATTTGAATAGCTGTTTTTTTCAATGAGTGATTCTACACGTTTGTTATAAGATTTTAATGATTCTTTTTGAATACAAGCGCCTTCGCAGTTTTTGATTTCGTAATTGAAACAACTGGTTTTAGTTTTGTAAAGCCCTGTTAGTTTTTGACACAGATTAAAATCTTCAACAGCTTTGGTTATAAAACTCTTTCCGCTTTGACGATTACTAAATGTAGTGATGGGTTTTTTTCGACCATCAGCAACATCAATTTTTAAATTAAGATAACCAAATTCGTCTTTAAAATGATATAAAGCATGTGTGAAGATGGAACGACGCAATGCTCTGTTATATATAGGTTTAACTTTTTTAATTTCTTCACTTTCTTTAAGTAGTGCAACTAGCTCGCTTCCAGTAGCTTCATAAGTTACAGAGGTTACTTTAGCTTGTATTTTTTTTGATTTAGCATTAGTACCTGTAAAGTGTTGATTGATGCGTTTTTTTATATTTTTACTCTTACCAATATATATGATTTCACCATCTTCTTTATGTATATAATATACACCAGTTATAGATGGTAAATCTGAAATAATATCTAAATGCCTGGGTTCCAATTGGCGCTTTGGGTTTAAACGCACAGATTTTTGAATAATAGTTTTTGTGGTGTCTTTGGCAAGAAGGAGTTTAAATAATTTTACAGTTGCTAGAGCATCACCAGAAGCACGATGTCTATCAGTAACAGGGATTCCTAGTGAGCGAACCAATTTTCCTAAACTATAAGAAGGTTGGTCTGGAATTAAATCTTTTGAAAGTTCTACGGTACATAAAGATTTTCGTTCGTATTCAAAACCTAGTCTTCTAAACTCTGTGCATAAAATACGATAATCAAATTGAGCATTATGTGCTACTAGAATACAGTCTTTTGTAATTTCTACAATACGTTTTGCAACTTCATAGAATTTTGGAGCGCTACGAAGCATGTTGCTATTAATTCCTGTTAAATTAACAACAAAGGGTTGAATATCTCGCTCTGGATTTATGAGGCTTATAAATTGATCAATGACTTCATGACCGTCGAATTTATAAATTGCAATTTCTGTTATACCTTCTTCATTGTACTTACCTCCAGTGGTTTCTATGTCTAAAATTGCGTAAATAGTATATTTTTTTTGTTTATTAATTTGTATAAATTCTATTGCCAAATATACTACTTCCAACTCGAATCATGGTGCTTCCACACTCAATTGCCATAGGATAATCGCCACTCATACCCATAGAAATAATTTGCAATTTGCAGTTTGCAGTTTGTAATGATTTTAATGTTTTAAAAGTAGATTTTAATAGCTTGAATTCTTTTTCAATTTGAATTCGATTGTCAGTAAATGTTGCCATTCCCATAACGCCAGAAACTTTTATGTTTTCTAATTCTGAAAAGTCTTCAGATTGAATAATACTAGACGCCTCTTTGATAGACATTCCAAATTTAGAATCTTCTGAAGCTATTTTTATTTGAAGTAAACAGTCAATAATTCTATCGTGCTTTTTGGCTTGCTTATTTATCTCTTTCAATAATTTGAAATTGTCTACACCATGAATTAATGAAACAAATTCTGCCATGTATTTTACTTTATTTCGCTGTACATGTCCAATCATATGCCATTTAATATCTTTTGGCATTTCCTCATGTTTTTCAATCATTTCTTGGATTTTATTTTCACCAAAAATACGTTGTCCTGCATTATAAGCCTCCATTAGATCACTAACAGGTTTGGTTTTTGAGACTGCAACTAAAGTAACATGGTCTGGTAATGATGTTTTTATGTTTACAAGATTATCTTTTATACTCATTATTAAAATTCATAAATAGTTATGCCACTTCTTAATTTAGGCAAAATGTAAGTACTCTTTGGCGGCATAGTTAATCCTTCGTCTGCAATACTTTTTATTTGTTCAATGGTAGCTGGACACATTCCAAAACCTATTTTGAAATCACCATTATCCACACTGCTTTTGATAGTAATCATTTCATGCCTTCCGTTAACATATTCTATGCGATTATCGTGCCTTAAATCATTAATTCCTAAAATGGGTTGCAATATAGTTTTGTATAATAACTCTGCATCAAGTTCATCTAAAGCTGTATTCATTTTGTATCTCGCTTTTCTCAGGTATAAAGAATAAAATTCACCATCTAAATACATACAAAAATGATGCGATTTTGATGGTATGTAAGGTATGTTTCCTCTGTTTTCAATACGATATATTGAATCTAATTGGATTAAAAATTCTTCTTTGGTTAATCCATTTAAATCTTTTATTAAACGATTAAATTCATGAATAACTAAATCAGATTCTGGAATGAGGTAAGTCATAAAGAAATTATACGATTCTTCTCCATTATGATTTGGATTGTTCTTCTTTTCATCTTGATAAAGCAGGTAAGATGAAGCAGACCTATGATGACCATCAGCAATATAAATAGTGTTCATTTTTTTGAACTCATTTTGAATCTGAGAAATGATCTCTTCATTGTCTATTTTCCATAGATAGTGCGTATCTCTGTATGTCATTGTAAACTCAAACTCTGCATGTTTTTTTTGAGTTTCTTTGATGATTGAAGAAACGGTTTCATTATCTGGATAGGTAAGTAGTACAGGTTCTGCATTAAACCCAACTGTTTTTAAATAACTTTTAAATGTTTTTTCACGGGTTGCAATGGTGTCTTCGTGTTTCTTTATGATGTTTTTTTCATAATCTTCAGCACTAGATGCAGCAATTATACCACTGAATTCTTGTCCAAGCCTATTTACAATCTTATAAACGTAAAGTGATGGTTTTTCATCTTGTACAAAAACGCCATCTTCTTTAAATTCTAAATATCTATTTCTTACTAATTTATAGCGTTCTTTTCCTTTAATATCTTGATGATATTTATAGCCAGGATTTACAATATGAAGAAAACTGTACGGATTATAATCCATTCTAGATTCTCGCTCCTCAACAGTATAGCTTTGGTAAGGTCGTGCAGCAACTAAACCTACAATAGCTCTAGTTGGTCTTACTGCTTTAAAAGGTATTATTTTAGCCAATTATTTTCTGTTTTTATTTATAAAGTCAGTTGGATCTAAATACCCTTTAGTTATACTTGAATAACCAGGGCCAATATCTAAATTTATATTATCTCTAATTTCTAAATGAAGATGTGCTAAATAATATCCATTACAATTACCAATTGTTGCAATTTGTTCTCCTTTCTTAATAAATTTGTTATGACTTATTAATATAGAATCACAATGTGCATAAAGGGATTCATATAATTTATTATTATGTAAATGAACAATTCTTATGACTTTACCCCATCCTCCTTTATAATCTTTTACCTCACTAACATAACCATTGGATATAGAATATATTGGATCTCCTAAATCAGTATTACCTCCACCAACACCATTCCAATCATCACCTAAATGATTGTTTTCTTGAAATTTTTGAGCATTATAATAGCCTTTTCCATCAGGTTTGCCTACTGGAAAATCAAAACTATTTGATATATAATTTGTTTTTTTCTTAAATAAAGCATGATAATTAATTTGCGATAGAGGTTTTTCTTCAAAAACCACTTTTTTTTCTAAATCTGTATTTCCTAAGGGATGCTCGATTGTTTTTTTGCACGAAAAAATAAAGAACAAACAGACTAAGTAATAACGCATAAGATTGATATTAAGAAAACTGTTTTGATACTTTCTCAGCTTTTCTACTTTCTGAATAATCATAAAAGCCTTCACCAGATTTAACCCCTAATTTACCCGCTCTAACCATATTTACTAAAAGCGGACATGGCGCGTATTTAGGATTTTTAAACCCATCATACATAACGTTAAGGATTGACAAACAAACATCTAACCCTATAAAATCTGCTAGTTGTAATGGGCCCATTGGATGTGCCATACCTAATTTCATAACCGTATCTATTTCTTCAACACCTGCTACGCCATTGTATAGTGTTTCAATAGACTCATTAAGCATTGGCATCAAAATCCGATTTGCTACAAAACCAGGGTAATCATTTACTTCCACAGGTATTTTTCCTAATGTTTTAGAAAGTTCCATAATGGTATTTGTAACGTCATCACTGGTGTTATAACCTCTTATAATTTCCACCAATTTCATTATTGGTACAGGATTCATAAAATGCATGCCAATAACTTTGTCTGGTCTTGAAGTTACAGCTGCTATTTGAGTTATAGATATAGAAGATGTATTAGTTGCTAGAATTGTATTTTCTTGACAAGCTTCATCTAATTGCTTAAATATATTAAGTTTTAAATCAATATTTTCAGTGGCAGCTTCAACAACTAATTCAACATCATTTACGCCTTCATCAATGCTTGTATAAGTTGTGATATTATTTAAAGTTTGACTTTTATCTGCTTCAGAAATTTTTTCCTTAGCTATCAATCTATCAAGGTTTTTTGTAATGGTAGCAACACCACGTGTAAGTGACGCTTGACTGATATCTATAAGCTGAACTTGAAACCCACTTTGCGCAAAGGTATGAGCGATACCATTTCCCATGGTGCCAGCTCCAATAATGGCTATTTTTTTCATTTTAAAAACAGTTTATTATTTGGGTAGCTACACGTAACGCTTCTGTACCATCATGAAGTGTAACTATAGGAGTTGTATTATTATTTATAGCGTCAGCAAAAGTTTCCAATTCATCCAGAATAGAGTTATTGTCTGGTACTGGAGGGTTATCAAAATATATTTGCTTTTTAATGCCTTCTGCATTTTGTAAAATCATATCAAAATCTCCAGGATTTTCTGGAGCATCTTTCATTTTTACAACTTCACATTTTTTTTCTAAAAAATCAACTGAGATATAGGCGTCTTTTTGAAAGAAGCGTGCTTTACGCATTTTTTTAAGTGAAATTCTACTGGCGGTTAAATTAGCTACACAGCCATTTTCAAATTCTAATCTGGCATTGGCGATATCTGGTGTATCACTTATAACTGAAACACCACTTGCAGAAACACTCTTTACTTTAGATTTAACAACGCTTAAGATAATATCTATATCATGAATCATTAAATCTAGAACCACAGGAACATCGGTCCCTCTTGGGTTAAACTCAGCTAAACGATGTGTTTCAATAAACATTGGTGCGTTTATTTCATTTTTTACAGCAAGATATGCTGGATTAAATCGTTCAACATGACCAACTTGTCCTCGCAAATTATGTTTAGCCAAAAGTTCTCTAATATGTTCTGCTTCCTCAACAGTATTAGTAATTGGTTTCTCAATAAAAATATGCTTGCCTTTTCCTATAGCTTGTTTTGCGCAATCATAATGTGATAATGTTGGGGTAACAATATCAACCATATCTACAGCATCAATTAAAGCATCAATGGAATTGAAAAATTTATATCCAAATTCAGCTTCTACTTTTTTACCGTTTTCTTCATTGGCGTCATAGAACCCAACAAGGTTATATTTTTTAGATTCTTTAAGAAGTCTTAAATGAATTTTACCAAGGTGACCAGCACCAAGAACTCCAGCTTTTAGCATAATTTTTTACGTTTTGAACAAAAGTAAGATATTTAAAAGATGAAGTTAAGAATTAATCTAAAATTTTAGACGATATATTCAGAATAATAAAATCTGAAAAAATAGTTTTTAAGCTTGAAAATCTTTACCTAATTTTAGCAAACCAAACGCCACCAGAATTGAAAGACACTTTTAAGCACCAAGGATTAAGACAGCAATTAGTTAACATATTAAAAAACAAAGGTATAACAGATGCTAATGTTTTAAAAGCTATAGGAAAAATACCAAGGCATTTATTTATGGATTCTAGTTTTTTAGACCATGCTTATCAAGACAAAGCCTTTCCAATTGGTGCAGACCAAACTATATCTCAACCATATACAGTAGCGTTTCAATCTGAATTATTAAAAATAAAATCAGGTGATAAAATTCTTGAAATTGGTACAGGTAGTGGTTACCAAACTGCTGTTTTATGCGAATTAGGGGCCAAAGTTTATAGTATTGAACGCCAAAACGAATTGTTTAAAAAAACGAGTAAGTTTCTTCCTAAATTAGGTTATCGTGCTAAGAAACTCGTTTTTGGAGATGGTTATATTGGTTTGGAAGAAGAAGCACCTTTTGATGGTGTTATAGTTACAGCAGGAGCTCCTTTTGTTCCTAAGCCTTTACTGAGTCAATTAAAAATAGGAGGTAAGCTTGTTATTCCAGTTGGACATGATGTACAAGTAATGACTATGTTTACTAGAAAAGGGCAAAAAGAATTTGAGCAAGAAGAATTTGGAGAATTTAGATTTGTGCCTTTATTGGAGGATAAGAATTAACAAAAAGCCCTTGACTTAGTCAAGGGCTTTTTGTTTTCAATATAATATGAATTTAATGCTTAATCTAAATTTTCACTACCTCCAACAATAGGTAAAGTTAAATGAGTTCCATCTAAATCAATAGTTAATTCTGCACCTGGTTTAGGATGTAAAGTATATTCTTTATCACTAGAAAAAATCATCAAACCAATTTGCTGTCCAGCTTTAATAATTTGATCATCTGGTTGCAAATCAAAAGTAACATCATAAAACTTACCAGGAACTAAGGGTTCACTTTCTCTTATTGATTTATGATTTTGAGGATCTGCCCAACCACGAGTGATAATATTATCAGTAGTTTTTGCTCTTCTACTAGCATTCCACGGAAGTGAAACTAACCAAACTGATAAATTTGCAGCAGGTTTATTACTTGCCAATTTTACAGTGATTTTTGGTACACCAGAAATATGAACCTCTTTTTTAAGTTTTGGAGTTACATATAATAAACGATGACTTGTAATTTCTGCTCGAGCTAAAGCTTCTCCTGAAAATGAGTAATTATCAGTTAATGTTTCTCTACCTTGTTTTTGAGTTTTTATAGTGGTTAAACCACCTGCTTCTGGTGCGCCAGGAGTTAAGTGAAATGTTACAGGTTCTGCATCAGGATTTGGATAATCTTTATAACCAGTTGGAGATTCCATTTTATCATCTTCTCGAACAATCCAAGCTTTATTGGGTTCGTTTTCAATACCATTTTCAATACCGTGCAAATAATGAGTAAACCATTTGTTCATCATACTTATAGGTGGCGGTCCGCCATGTCCGTATTGATGGTAATAAATACCAGTTTCTAAGCCCATTTCTTTCGCTTTTTTATAAATACGGTAGCTATGTTCTGGCATCACATTCCAATCATTAAATCCATGAGACATTAATAATGCTGCTTTCATAGGAGCCATATCGTTTAAGTAATCTCGTCCAGCCCAAAAATCATTATAATCCCCAGTAATTCTATCCATTCCGTTTTTCATTTCAGAATCTCTAACCATAGCGTTACTGTAAGCTCTTTTGTTTTTAAAAGCTTTGGGTATATCAGAATCATTTACTTTTTTAAAGTTATTAATAACAAGAGGCTCTTCGCCACCGCTATGAATATAATCGTAAAGTACATCTATATCTTCACCTAAATAACCACCAGGAGAACGTACTAAACCATTTGAACGGTAATAATGATAGTATGATGTATTTGGAGCAATAGGAATAATAACCTTTAATCCCTCTACACCCGTAGTTGCTGCAGCTAATGGAATTGTGCCATTATATGATGTCCCTGTCATTCCTACTTTTCCAGTACTCCAAAATGCTTTAACTTCCTCATTACCGTAAGGCTCTGTGTAGCCTTTTGCTCTACCACATAACCAGTCAACAACAGCTTTTGGAGCTAATGATTCATTGTCATCACCAACAGTTGGAGATCCTTGTGATAATCCAGTGCCTGGAGATGATGAGTGTACAACAATGTAACCTCTAGGAACCCATTTTTTAATTTGAGAATTTGAAATAATTGGGCGTTCACCTAATCGTTTTACCTCTGGATGCGCACGTTCTTTAGCCGTTTCACCCAATTCATGTTTAACATCCCAAAAAACACCATCAACATCTGGTGCAACTCCAGCGTAATAAGGACTAGATTCATAAATAATAGGTAGTTTTAAGCCTTCGGTATCAGTTTGATATGGTCTTGTAACATCTACATGCACACGGTCTAGTTTTCCATCGCCATCGGTATCAAATTCGGTTTCAACAAATAAATCATGTCTAACCCATTTTTCGGGAGTGTTAAAAGCTTCAACTATTTGAGCTTCACCATCTTTAAAAACAGGTTTAGTAGTTTCTTGTGCTTTAATTTCAAAAGTAAATACTATTAAAAGTATAAATAAAAAGGTTGTTTTTTTTAGCATAATGGATTGAAATTTATATGGTTATATTCTTGTTGTTTAAGGTAAGTATTTTTTTGGGATAGGATTGTCTTTTGTTTCTTGAGACCAATATATATTTATTACCCACCAACGCTTTCCATCATTTAAAAGCTGGATACTATTAATACCTCTCATAAATGGGGTTTCATCACTTTCACTATAAAATGATTCATAAGAACTAAATACCTGAGTAATATTCCCAAAGGTATCAACTTCACGATGTAATTCTTTTTCAAAAAAACCATTTTCAACTAACCATTTTCCTGAACCTTTAATATAATCGTCAGGAGTCATATAACGTACTCTGTAAGTTCCAGATTTATCTTTTCCAGATGGAATCAATTTAGCATCAGGTTTAAAAAGAAACTTAAACTGTTTCCAATTTCGTTCTTCTCCTTTTTCACCAGAAATCACAGCGTATAAAGCTTTTATAGTACTGTCTAAAGTTAAAACAGACGTGCTATCAACTTTAAATTCTTTAGTTTCTATAATTTCTTTTTTAGGTTTTTCTTGAGCTTGTATATTGAATGTTATAACAGCAAGAAGTAGAAATGCTAATAGTTTTTTCATGATAAAGTTTTTAGAATTGTAAAATAGAGAATACTAATAAATTGAAGCGTTAATAAACCCTTAAATTATTTATAAGCTTTTTTGATTCTATCTAAATCGCGCTTATTGTCTCTATCTTTTATATTTTCACGCTTATCATATAGCTTTTTACCTTTCGCTAGAGCAATCTCTAACTTCGCGTAACCTTTATCATTAATGAATAAACGCAATGGAATAATAGTAAGTCCGGTATTTTGAACCTCTTTATTTAATTTTTTGAGTTCCTTTTTGTTTAAAAGTAACTTTCTGGTGGCTTTTGGTTTATGGTTGTAGTAATTACCAAAAGCATATTCTTGAATGGTCATATTCACTACAAATAATTCACCATTTTCACTAAACTCGCAAAAACTTTCAGCAATAGACGCTTTGCTGCTTCTAATCGATTTTATTTCAGTGCCAGTTAGTACAATACCAGCAGTGTACTTGTCTAAAATCTCATATTGAAACCGCGCCTTTTTGTTCTGTATGTTAATGTGTTTTTGCATGAAGCACAAAACTACATAAATTATTCAAAGGATTTTGTTTGATTGTATTCAAAAGTTAAAGAAACATTAATCTGTTTTTAGATATTATAAATACTCCTATTTTAGCTTATATGAATAAAGTTTTTTTATCATTTCTTTTATTGTTTTTATTAGCTTCTTGTAAAAGTGTTAAGAAGCATAATGAGCAAATTACCAAGTTGCATTCAGTTTTTGATTTGCAAGAAGATGTTGACAAGTTGTATAGTCAATTAAAGAAACATCATCCTAAATTATATCAATATACTGCAAAAGAAACTTTAGATTTCAAATTTGATAGCCTTAAGAAATCTATAAGCCAACCTTTAGATTCAAGATCATTTTATAAAAAGTTAGCACCTGTTGTTGCAGAAGTAAAACAAGGGCATGTTTCTGTAGGTTCAGTTAGTAAATGGTTTACAAAAAGAGAGCGGAAAGCACTTAAAAAGAAGAAGTTTGAATTTTACGATTTAGATTTTGAGTATTTAGAAGGAAAACTTTGGGTGAAAGATTATCGAGGAAAAGACTCCACTTTAGTTGGTAAAGAAGTTGTAAATATAAATGATGAACCAGCTTCAAAATTAGTTGAAACATATAAAACTCGCTTTGCTTCTGATGGCTATAACAAAACACTTCATGATAGATTTATATCCAAAGGGTTTTCTGTTTTTTATTATAGAGATAAAGGCTATCTAGATAGTTTAAAAATGACTTTTAAGTCTAAAGATTCGCTGTTTTCAAAAATATTTAGACGTATTGAGAAAGATGAAAAAAAAGAAAAAAATGATAAAGTAATAGATACTGTTTCTTTAGAAAAAGCAAAACCTAAAAAACTAACTAAGGAAGAAAAACAAGCTATTAAACTAGCAAAGAAAAAAAGAAAAAAGGATAACAGGAAATTTGGTTATTTAGGAAAGCGTAAGCAATATACACGCAATTTTAGTTTTAAAGGAAAAGATAGTACAGTAGCTTATATGAAAATCAGAAGTTTTAGTAACGGGCCATATAAAAAGTTTTATAAAGAAAGTTTCGAAAAAATTGAATCAGCTAAAACCGAACATTTTATTTTAGATTTAAGAGATAATGGAGGCGGACGCATTTCAGAAATAGATTACTTGTATTCTTACCTCACAGATAAAGATTACCAGTTTATTGCTGAAAGTGAAGTAAAAACCAGAACCCCATTTTTAAAATCTTTTATGAGTAATACAACACCCAATAGTATTAAAGTTGCCGGTGGCTTATTGTTTCCAATTGTAGCTACTCATAACCTTTTAAAAACAAGAAAGAGGGATGGAAAAATTTACTATAAGTTCAATAAACACAATAAGGTTAAGAAACCTAATAAGCTCAATTATAAAGGTAAAATGTATGTACTTATAAATGGTAATTCGTTTTCGGCCTCATCGTTGTTATCAACACATTTAAAAGCTAATAAACGTGCTACTTTTGTTGGAGAAGAAACTGGTGGCGCATATAACGGAACCGTTGCAGGTATCTATAAATCATATCAATTACCAACATCTAAAGTAAAAGTGCGTATGGGATTAATGCAAATTGAAGCGCCTTATAAACAAACACCTGATGGTTATGGTATTAAACCAGATGTTGAAGTTTTGCAGAATGTTAAAGACAGTCAGTCAGATTTTGACACAGAATTAGAATGGGTTTTAAATGATATTTATAAAAACAATTAACATAAAGCCTTGTTAAACCCAATACTTAAATGATTTTTTATTTTTAGTTTTAATGAAAATCATTTTATTATGAATCGTAAACAGTTTATCAAATCAGTAGGAGTTACTTCACTTATTATACCTGCAATACCATTATTCTCTTTTACAAAACCGCAAGAAGAGCCTCAATTAGATAAGGCTTTAGTCGAAAAATTTGTAGGTGCTTCACATGGTAAATTTGATATTGTTAAGCCCTTATTAGAAGAACATCCAACATTATTAAATGCTGCTCATGATTGGAGACGAGGTGATTTTGAAACAGGACTTGGAGCAGCTTGTCATGTTGGAAATAAAGAAATAGCAACGTATTTACTAAATCGAGGCGCACAAGCTAATATATTTACAATGGCGCTTTTTGGGAAAATTGACTCTATAAAATTAATGCTTGATTTTATGCCAAATTTATTAAATGCAAAAGGACCGCATGGCTATACATTATTGCATCATGCAGAACGAGGTGGTGATGATTCATTAGAAGTAAAAGATTATTTAATTTCTTTAGGTTTAAAAGAAACTAGAATTCCGTTGTATTAAGCTATATTTTTTTATTGCCTTCCCGCAAAACATTCGTATTTTTGGTTTTCGATTTTTAAATAGAAAAACTTCAAAATTATAATATGAATTCATACGATGTAGCCGTTATCGGTTCTGGTCCTGGAGGTTATGTTGCAGCTATTCGTTGCGCGCAATTAGGCATGAAAACTGCCATTATAGAAAAATATTCCACATTGGGAGGTACCTGTTTAAATGTAGGTTGTATTCCAAGTAAAGCACTTTTAGATTCTTCTCATCATTATGAAGATGCTGTAAAGCATTTTGAAGAGCATGGTATTGAAGTACCAGGAGAGGTTAAAGTGAATTTAGAGAAAATGATCGCGCGTAAGCAAGCCGTTGTTGATCAAACTACTGGAGGTATTGATTTTTTAATGAAGAAGAATAAGATTGATGTTTATCAAGGCTTAGGAAGTTTTAAAGATGCCACTCATATTACAATTTCTGGTGAGGAAACTACAGAGATTGAAGCAAAAAACACGATTATAGCCACTGGAAGTAAGCCATCTAATTTGCCATTTATTGAATTAGATAAAGAAAGAATTATTACATCTACAGAAGCTTTAAAGCTTAAAGAAATCCCAAAACACATGATTGTTATTGGTGGCGGTGTAATTGGTTTAGAATTAGGACAAGTATATAGAAGGTTAGGTGCTGAGGTTACCGTTGTTGAATATATGGACAGAATCATTCCTACTATGGATGCTGGTTTATCTAAAGAATTGAATAAGGTTTTTAAGAAAGCTAAATTCAAAATGCAAGTATCTCATAAAGTGAAGTCTGTTACTCGTAAAGGCGATGAGGTTATTGTGAAAGCAGACAATAAAAAAGGTGAAGAAGTAGAGTTTAAAGGGGATTACTGTTTAGTTTCTGTTGGCCGTCGTCCTTATACAGATGGTTTAAATGCCGAAGCTGCAGGTGTAAAATTGGATGACAGAGGTCGAGTGGAAGTAAACGGACATTTACAAACATCTGCTTCAAATATATATGCAATTGGAGATGTAGTTAAAGGAGCAATGTTGGCACATAAAGCTGAAGAAGAAGGTGTTTTTGTAGCTGAAACTTTAGCAGGACAAAAACCACATATTGATTATAATTTAATTCCTGGTGTGGTTTACACATGGCCAGAAGTTGCTGCAGTTGGTAAAACTGAAGAGGAATTAAAAGAAGCAGGAATAGATTACAAAGTGGGGTCCTTCCCAATGCGAGCTTTAGGTAGAAGTAGAGCAAGTATGGATTTAGATGGTTTTGTAAAAATCTTAGCAGATAAAGCAACTGATGAAATTCTAGGAGTGCACATGATTGGAGCACGTGCAGCAGATATGATTGCTGAGGCTGTTGTGGCTATGGAGTACCGTGCTTCTGCAGAAGATGTATCTCGTATGTCTCACGCGCATCCAACATTTACTGAGGCTATTAAAGAAGCGGCTTTAGCGGCTACTGAGGATAGAGCACTGCATATATAAATTCCTGAGAAAGCAGAAATCTGTTAAAACAAAAAGGCTAACTTTTAAATTAAGTTAGCCTTTTTATATTTTATAAGTTATTGCTTTTTAAAACAAATCATTCAAATATTGCGCTAAACGAATGCCAGCAATTTGTAATTGACTTCTAACGGTTTTAAAATTCTTATAAGAATAACGATATCTTAAATTTTCCTCAGGCTTAGCAGAAGCATATACTTTTTTTGTGAGTTCATGTGTTTCATTTACCCAATCAATAACAGATCCTTTTTGAATAGCTTTTACTTGATCTTTTGTTAAAATATCTGCGTTATCAGCTAATTCTGTGTAAGTCATGTCGTATTTCTCAATCATTTCACTATCCCAAACTCTGTGTAAGTTTGAGTCTTCATAATGCCATTGTACTTTAAAATCGTTCCCACCACGGTCTTCTTCTAAGCCAATGTGCATCGGTTGGTGTAAATCGCCAATAAGATGAATTAATAGCTTTAAGTAAAATGCTTTATCATCATCTGAAGATTTCTCATCTTTAATAATTTTTGTACAGTATGCTATCCCAGTTACTAAATCCCCTTTCGGGTTTTTCTTAGAATCTTCATAATTCGCATCAAGAGGCATATTTATATAATGCCAAGTGTAGAATTCATTATAACGTTTATCTGCTTTTATTTCATCAGCAAATGTTGATACAAAGGCAAGTGATTTTCTTTTTAACAAACGTCTTACCTCTCTTTTTGCTTTTCCTTTTAAATAGTTGTCAGCTATTTTTCCAACAACACGATGCCCAGTTTGTCCCCAAAAATCATCAAAAGCATGACTTTTTAGAGGTAATATAAAAATAGCAGAGATAAGAAAAATGTATAGTGATTTCATGTGTTTGTATTTATTGTTTTTTTGATTGTTACATGCAGTTCGCTATAACCATATCATAACGTATTAAAATCTTTAGCATGCTCGATTTATAAACAAAATTTTTGCTAATTTATGAATATCGATAATAATAAACCTATTTAATATACGCCTTAACAAAAGTTTAATGATTTACTGAATTTCATAATCTGCATGCGCCCAACTTTCTGCAATGCGGCCATTCATTATAGTTACTTGCTCAGAATCATTCAGTGCTTTATAAGCTTGTTTTAACCCATGATGTGCCCAACCATTTTTTGGAAATTTTTTTAAATCTTCTTCATATAATTCAATGGCTACTCTGTACTGTCTATTTTTCATTAATATAGGCCCTAAATGATGGCGGATAGAGAAAAACCAATCTGGTGGTTCGTTATAATTTAGAGCATCTTCAATCTCAATAGCTTCTCTTAATAACACAATACTGGCTTTGTAGTTTCCTTCATGCGCAAGAATTTCAGCATCTAAAACTTTTTTTGCAATTTGAACCAAAACATAAACATCATTAATATCCCAAATAGTCACTTCTTTTAAAGTTTCATCTTCTGATAATGCTTCAAGGGCAGTTAATTCTGCTTTAGCTTTAGTTATATTTTCTTTTCCAAGATGCGCCATTCCTTCAGCGTAATGTCGAATAGCTTTTGGGTATTTTAAATCGTATATATCTAACTTCATATCTAGAATTTCATCCCACATTTTAAATTTTACAGCTACATAATAGGGTATGGTATAATAATGTTGTAATGTCCCCCAACCAGGTTCTTTCATAATTTCTGGATATACATGTTTAGATACTTTATTTGCACCTATCATGGCCCAATGTTTATTGCCTTCTAAAGTTGCGGTTGCAGCCATAAAATGATAGTTATGTGGATAGTAACCTAATGGATATGCGCCTTGAGCATGACAATTACTAACATAAGTACTATCTGCTTTTACGGCAGCTATGTTAGATAAAGTGCCTTTATGGTATTCGCCAGTTCTAATATAAGTGTGAGAAGGCATATGTAATAAATGCCCAGATCCAGTAACTAAACCATCATCAAAAACTTTTGCAGATGCATCAGAACGTTCTGGACTACTTGATGCTTCAACTGCATGAATGTAAAAATGATGCGCCCCAGGATGCTTCGGATTTTTTTTAATCAAAGTTTCCAACAGAGAAACTATTTCTGGTGTCCAAGGTTTTGCATCCCCAGCTTTATCATATAAATCCCATGGATGTAAATTCATCATAGACTCTACATATAGCGATGATATTTCAGAATCATCAGGATATTCATTATAGAGCACCTTTAAAGCTTTAGAGTAATCTATATCTAACAGACTTCTATCTTCAGGCGGAACAGGAGCGTAACGCTTAGCCATAGCATCTATAAATTGCTGTTCTTTTTTAGTGGCGTTTTTTGATAATGATTTAGCTTTTTGAATCGCTTTATATGCACGTTCGTAATTATCTGGCTCCATACCAGCATTATAATTAGGGCCCAAAACATATGCAAAACCCCAATAGGCCATAGCACAAGTTGGGTCTAGTTTTGTTGCATAATGAAAAGAACGAGCAGCTTCTGCATGATTAAATGCATAAGCCAAAGCCATACCTTGATTAAAGTATTTTTGAACTAAATCGTTTTCCGTCGTTATGGGGTAATCAATTACGTCATAACCATCTAAAAGAGGTGCAATGTTGTCTTCTTTATACCATTTTGCATCCGTTACTGGTGGCACACAGGCATATTTAGAAGATGATGTTTTGGTAACAATAAGTTCTTCTGTTTGCTTATTCGTTTTTTTACAAGAAAAAAATAGACCTAGGGCGATTAGAGTTAGAATTATTTTTCTCATTATCGTAAATATTTGGTTGTCATTGGTTTGATGAATTACAAGTTACTAATTTTTTTATACCTCTAAAACTATTTTTACTTTAATTGTCTTATATTTAGTAGTTTACGTTTGTTTAGGTTAACTTTAACCATTATCATTAATTAATGTTTAAAAAGACTAATGCGTAAGAAATGCGTATATATAAATGAAAGTTTTTTATGTCAATTAAATAAAATTTTTATTTTTTTGTAATTCATGTGACCTACTAGAAAATCATGTGTCTTAATCTTTGTAACAACTAAATAGCGCAAGCTAAATTTGAAAACCCTAGACAATATTAATAAGCTATCTGACGAGGATCTGGTAGAAGCAATTGTGAAAACAAATAACACATTGCTTTTCGAGATCTTGTATGACAGGTATGCAGGATTAGTATATAATAAATGTTACGGGTTTGCTAAAGATGAACATGAAGCTAAAGATTTAACACAAGATGTATTTTTAAAACTCTTTGTTAAATTAGCTAGCTTTAAAGGGAAATCAAAATTTTCAACATGGTTATATTCATTTACATATAATCATTGTGTTAATTACGTAACAAGAAATACGGCTAAGAAGTTTGAAAAGCAATCCGTAGATTATAAAGACATAGAAAACCTTTCAGAAGATGAGGAAAATGATGATAGTTTCCTTAGTATGAAAGTTGATAAATTAAAAGTGGCATTAGAGCTCATTTCTCCAGAAGAGAAAATGATTTTGCTAATGAAATACCAAGACTTTTTAACTATTAAAGAGATAGAAGAAGCCTTAGGTATTGGACAAAGCGCAGTGAAAATGAGAATTAAACGTGCTAAAGATAAACTAGTAACCGTATATAACGAAAATCAAAATTAATGGATAATCCATTTAAACATATAAACCAGCCTCTTAAGGAAGTTCCGCCAGAGTTAAAGTCAAAGGTGATGAGTGATATCGCTATGGCTAAACTCTTAATGGACTTGGCTGCTTTGTTTTCTTATAATTTTAGTCATGTTATAGAAACGGTAGTAAGTAATAGAAATAAGAAAAACCAATAACCAATTATAACCCACGAATTATGGATTTTTTAGATCAAATAAAAGAATCATTAGAAAGTATTTGGATAGACATAGCCGCTTCAGCACCTAAAATCCTCGGAGTACTAGCTTTAATTATTATTTTTTTAATAATAACAAAGATAATTACAAGTGTGCTTAGAAAAGTATTAACAAAAGCCAATGTCAATAAGTTAGGAGATAAGCTTAATGAGATTGAATTATCTGAAGGTAAAACTTTAAATATTAATTTAGTAAATATTCTTGTTAAGACAACAAAATGGTTATTGTACATTGTTTTAATTACCATAGTTGCAGATATTCTAGAATTAACAATGGTGTCTGAAGGTTTAAAAAGCTTTTTTGCCTACTTACCAAAGTTATTTACTGCTTTAGTTATTGTAACATTAGGTTTATTGTTTGCAACTTTTGTCAAGAAATCACTTCAGAGTTTATTTGAATCTTTAGAGCTTTCAGGAGGTAAATTATTAAGCCAATTGGTATTTATATTATTAATGGTTTTAATAAGCATAACGGCATTAAATCAAGCAGAAATAAATACTGAGATTATTACTAGTAATATAAAAATGATACTTGCATCATTTTTACTAGCCTTTGCTTTAGCCTTTGGATTAGGAGCTAGAAATGTAATAGAAAAAGTGTTAAACACTTTTTATGCAAGAAAGTTATATGAGGTTGGTCAAGTAATTGAATTTAATGGTATACGTGGTGAAGTTGAAGCCATAAATAGTATATCTGTAACAATAAAAACAAAAGAAGGAAAATTAGTAGTGCCTATTAAAGATATTGTAGAGAGTCAAGTAAGTATTCAGGATTAACTTTAAGTTAGGGTTAAAATTTGGTTGGTTACTTTTCTGAGTAACGAAACACTCTCTACATCTTACAATCCCTTTTCATTAATTTGAAAGGGGATTTTTTATTATTAAAATTTAAAGTGATAATTTAGAGAACAATAAATACTCATTACATGAAAATTCCCTTTGCTCTTTTTGTATGTTTTACTTTAAGTATAAAACTATGTGCACAAGCCAATATTCCAGAGGATTATAAACAAGTTTATAGTCAAGATTTTGAATCTACAGAAGCGATACATGATTTTGAAATGACGGACAGCAAAGTCTGGCGCATTTCAAAAGGAAGCAAAGGCAATTGTTTGGAGCTTATTGGAAAAAGCAATTATAAACCAGAAGTAAGGTCGCCATTTAATATAGCTTTAATAAAAAATGTTCTTCTTGGTGATTTTATTTATGAAATAAGATTAAACCAAAATGGAAGAGAGTATGGGCACCGCGATTTATGTTTAATGTTTGGCATTACTAACGCATCTAATTTTTATTATACACATATCGCTTCAAAAGCAGATGCACATGCAAATTCTATTTTTTTAGTTAATGATGAACCTCGAAAAAGTATAGCTTCGGAAAGAACTAAGGGTACTAGTTGGGGAGCGGTGGACGATTGGCATACTGCCAGAGTGGTTAGAAAAGTTGAAGAAGGGCTTATTGAAATTTATTTTGATGACATGACGACACCTATCATGAAAGCAACAGATGCGCATTTTAAATCTGGTTACTTAGGTTTTGGTTCGTTTGATGATACAGGAAAGTTTGATGATATCAAGATTTGGGCGCCCAATAGCATTGAGAAAAAAAACGGTATTTTTAATTAGTAATGAAACGCAAAGAACTCTTTGAATTTGAAGATTTTAGTTGGTTTCCAACGAGTTTCAGAGTAGCCATGACTAATCTGATTCTGCTGCTTCATAAAATAATGGGAACAACAGAAGTGTTATCAAACCTCATTATCGATTTAAGAAAGACAATTCATTTTGATTCAATTGTAGATTTAGGTTCTGGTTCAGGTGGTCCTATGCCTAGTGTTGTTGAGCATATAAATGAAGTACAAAAAGAGGATAAATTACGTTTACTTTTAACCGACTTACATCCAAACCCAAAATTGGTTAAGAAAATAAATACCGATGATAATGAGTTTGTTACTTATCATGAAGATTCTATAAATGCTACCAATTTATCTGAAGTACCAAAAGGGTTAAAAACCATGATTGCCAGTTTTCATCATATGAATCCTGAAATTGCTAAAAATATTTTAAAATCAGCTTCAAAAAATAACGAGCCTATTTTAATTTACGAAATAGCGAAGAACAACGTTCCATTTGTAGCTTGGATATTATTACTCCCAATATCTTTGCTTATTCTTTTTGTTATGACATGGGTAATGACGCCTTTTACCAAAAGCATTACGCTTACACAACTACTGTTCACCTATATCATTCCAATTATTCCATTAGCGTATGCTTGGGATGGTCAAGCCTCTTTAATGCGTACATATACTTTTGAAGATATTGAATTGTTATTAAGTGATGTCAAAACATCCAATTATAATTGGGAGATTAATGATGCCTTTAAAGCAAACGGAAAGAAGCAAGGGTATTATATTAAAGGTTATCCGCTTGGTGGAAAATAAATTTTTTAGAATTTTTCTAGAATTTGAAGCACATCTTTTTTGTAGCTTCTACTTATGGTAAGAGACGTATTATTAATTGTTATTTCCTCGTTAGTAAAAGACGTAATATGTTTCAAAGCTATGATGTAAGACCGATGTATTCTTAAAAAGCGGTTACTTGGTAATTTAGCTTCAATGGCACTTATGGTTTCTCTAGTTACAATAGTTTCATTGGCTAAATGGATTTTTATATAATCGCTATAACTTTCAATATATATTATAGATTCAAAATCAATTTTAACCATGCGTCTGTCTGCGCGAACAAACATAAAACCATTAGTATCAGCTTTTGTTTCTTGAGGCTGTTGGTTTGATGTGTAGATATCATAATAGGTATTTACGGCCTTTAAAAGTCTATCAAAAGAGATAGGTTTCATTAAATAATCTACAGCTTGCAATTCAAAACCTTCAACAGCAAAATCCCTGTAGGCAGTTGTAAAAATGATTTTCATATCTTTATTAATTGACTTCGCAAAAGAAATACCAGACACTTCGGGCATATTAATATCCAGAAAAATCAAATCGATTTGATTATTTCTTAAGGCATTAAATGCTTCAATGGCGTTACTGCAACTTGCTACAATAGTAATGTTTGGTATTTTTGCTACATGCGTTGCTATAACTTCTCTGGCTATAGCTTCATCATCAACAATAAGGCACGATATGTTTTTAGGGTTCTCCATTTACGGCGTAATATCTAACTCTAAATGTACTTTAAATAATTCAGTTGTATCATCAATTTTTAATTGGTAAGCCGCTTTATATAACAAATCTAAGCGCTTTTTAATATTTTCTAAACCAATGCCTTTTTCAGAAGTCTCGTTGTTAGTATTGGTGTTTTCAATTTTAAAAACAATATGGTTGCCTTCACAACGTAATTGAATATTAACTTGTAAAACCCCTTTTTTTAAACTCCCATGTTTAAAACTGTTCTCAACAAAAGGCAGTAGGAGCATAGGCGCAATTTGCATATCCTCTAAAATGTTTTCGGTTTTAAAATGGATTTGAAGCGTATCATTAAAACGCATTTTTTCTAATTCTATGTAATCATTAATATGATTAATTTCATCTTGTAAAGCCACAAAGGGTTTATCTACTTGGTATAGCAAATAATCTAGCAAGTTTGAGAGCTTCAAAATCATTTCTGGGGTTTCGTCAGCTTTTTTTAAAGCAAAACCATACATGGTGTTTAGTGTGTTAAATAGAAAGTGCGGATGAATCTGCATTTTCAGATAATTCAACTCCTGTTCTTTAAGTTTTAGTTGCGTTTCTAAAATTTTAGTTTCCAATTTTTTGGTGTCTTCGGCATGTTTTAAGTTTAGTTTTAAAAGCTTAAACGCACTAACAATAATAACTACCAAATACACCGCAATACCCACAAAAAGTAAGCTTTTACTAATTGGCGCCATATTTGATTCTTCGAAATTTGAAAGGTAAACCAATCCGTAAAACACAGATATAACAATAAGATATGCTGAAATTATAAATGTATAAAGACTGTACAGACCAAATAAGAAATAACGTTTAGTAATTAAATAATCAGGGATAAGCTTATAAATAAAAACATAGGTTGTAGCAATGGTTATGGGCATTAAAAAGAATGAAAAGCTTTTAACGTAACTAAAATCACTACTATCTACACCAAAAAAATAGGTATAAAATAAAAGCACGCCATACCAGAATATAACGTGTAAAAGCATTTGCCCTATCTTTTTTAATATGAAGCGCTTTGTAAACATCAATACAATAATAGTATAAAATTTGATGAGGTTTTTGTTTTGTAGACGAATAACCAATTTAGTAACCGTTTTAACCTGATGTTGTTTTTATTGCTAAATTCGTCATCCGTCGCATTTTAAATTTTGCAAGGTATTTAGGCTATATGTTTGTAGCATGTTTAATTAAAACCATTATTATGAATGTATCATCAGTTATTTCTTTGAATGTTTTTGCAGACCGTTTTATGGAAGGCGGACCACTTTTTATGTCATTAATTTTAATATGCCTTTTACTGGCTTTAGCCTTTGTTGTTATAGGGTTTGTAAATCTTAAAAAAGATATAGTGAAATCTAAAAAAATGACCAGTTTAGCATCAGATGCTAGTATTTTAGGCTTGGTATTTGGTTTTTTAGGCTCTATAATAGGAATGATTACGGCGTTTGATGCCATTGAATCTATGGGCGATATTAGCCAAGGTATGATGGCTGCAGGACTTAAAGTCTCTTTTTTAACAACCGTTTTTGGGGCTGTTACGTTTATACTGCCAAGAATCGGGATTATTATTTTAAAAGCTTTAAATAAAAATTAATTAGTAGTTCTTCATCAATCAACTTAAAAAACCGCTTTTTCATGTATTTGAAAAGGCGATTTTTTTTTAAATAACTCAAATGGAAAATACTTGACTTGATGATAATAAAATTCTAACTTCGCTTACTTGTGCAGAACTTGTTTCAGTATCGAGAGATATAAGTCATTAAAACAACGTTACAACATTAAATTGGGTACAATGAGAAAACTGTTTAATATCTATCAATTTTTTCCTGATAAAATGAAATTAAAAACATTAATTCTTCTGGTAATTTTATCAAGCCCTGTAGTTTTGTATGCGCAATCTCAGATTAAGTATACTGTTCTTGAACACACTACCGAAAATAAAGCTAAGTTGTTTGATTTATTTCAAGTTACTAAAATTGATTCATTATATTCTTTAGGGATAGTTAATAACTACAAACCTGGGAAATTTTATAATCAAGAGGTACAATTAATAGATAACCGCAACAATGCTATTGTTAAAACAAAACTGTTATCAAGGTTTAAGATTAGTGATGCAAAAGTGATTAATAATGTGTTTTATGTATTTGGCAGAGATAAATTTGGACCTTTTTATAAATATGAGCTTGATATTAAAACCTTTATGTTTATAAGAGAGAAGAAATTATTAGAAGCTCCAAGTATAAAAAATGATTTAAAAAATTTATATCCAGACCCAAAAATAATTATCTCTGATGATGCAAGTAAAATTGGTGTTATTCAAAAGGCTTTCAACAAAGAGGAGAAAATCACTTATTTTGAAGTAAAGGTTTTCGATGATAATTTTAATCAATTGAGTGAAAAAAGAATTAAGGGAAAAAAACGAACCTTTTTTCTTAAAATAAGTTCCGCTTTGATTAGTAATGAAGGAGATGTTTTCGTCTCATTTAAACCTTCAAATGATTTAATTATTACCAAAGACGAAGTTTATGGTGAAAACAATCATGTAACTAATTATAAACAAAAGCCTGCATATTATCACGACCCATTTTTAAAAGGAGAAGCACTATCTTATTATTCATTTATTTCTTCAAAAAATGACAAAAGTCTAGAATTAAAGAAAAATGTTTTAAACAAAGACCTTAAATTGATTGATTCTGTATCAATTCTACTTGATTCAGATTATAACGGTAATAACGCTATAATTCGTGATATAAAAAAATTGAATAATGGTTCTGAACTTATTATTATGGAAGAAGTCTCTCCTTCAATTAATGGCATTTATGCATATAGGAATATTCATTTATACACAATAAATAGTAAAGGAAAAACCATTCAAAAAAGCATAATTGAAAAAGAACAAATTACCGAGCGTAGATACGGAAGTTTTGCACATATATTGATTGACAATGTACTCTACATTATATACAATAAAAGTGGCAAAAAGAGGAATACTTCTTATGTTGTAAACAGTATTAATATTGAAACAGGAGAAAAAACATTTCAAGAGTTATTTAAAGTTTCCGATTTAGATTGTCTACCAATTGGCCGTAACTTTTATAAATTGGATAAAAACTCGCTCGTACTTTATGCAAATGATCCTAATAAAAGAGTGCTAATTGACATAAATTAAACTTCATTAATCAATCAATTAACTTAAAAAATCGCTTTTTCACGTATTTGAAAAGGCAATTTTTTTGTTAATAACTGTTTATAATTACGTACATATGTGTATTGATTTTTTTACAATAAAATTCTAACTTAGCTTACTTATGATGAACTTGTTTCAGTATCGACTGATATAAGTCATTAAAACGACGTCATATCATTAAAGTTAGGCACAATATGAAAAAACAATCATACGAATGAAAAACAACATAGATAATTCATTAATAACCAATCGAAAAATAATTATTGAAATTCGGTTTCAACCTGCACCAAAATTTTTAGATTTAAAGGGTACGATTTTAGACAAAGTAAATACTTTGAACATTATAAAAGCAGCAGATTGGAGTATTGGAGATTCTGCATTAAAGATTGCTGACAATAATCAAGATGAACTAATCAGAAACCTAATCCAAGTTGAAATAAACCGATTATCAATAATTAGTACTAAAGTAGATTCTATTGAAAAATTTGTTGATGATTTTTCAAAATTGTATTCGGCAATAAAAGAAATATTAGGAGAATTAAACATTCAAAGAATAGGATGTAGAATTCAAGGTACTTATAAAACTAAATCAACTAAATTTTCTGATATCCTAAAAAATTTCAAAGAATCATTTCCTAATCAAATTTTCTTACAAGATTATCCAACAAAAGATTTAAGATTACAAATAGTTTATCAAAACGGAACTTATCATATTGGTCCTTTAGATGAAAATGACCAATTTCTTTTAAGAACTTTTAAATATCCTGAAAGAAAAAATTCAATCGGTATTGCAGTAGATACAGATAATTATTTATTGAAAACTGATAACACTAACTTAAATAGTTTTTCAAAAGTCAAAGATGTAATAACTGCATCTCTTGCTGTAGAAAAGTCGTTAGTTGAGAATTTAAAGGATTTCTAATATGAGTAGAAAAAAGAAAAAAAATAGAAATCCAATCATTCCAAAAAATGATGACTACGATTTAAAGAAAAGTTTAGGTAAATTAAACCAAAGAAAAACCTTTCCTGAATCAGAAACATCTACCAATTTTGAAATAAACAAAAGTCAAAGTGCAAATATAAATTCTCAATCGATAAATGAAAATTTAACATCAGAGACAAATATTTACTTTAAACTAACTGACAACATCAATTCACGTTATGATAGTTTAAATAAAGATTTAAAATCTGTTAGTGAAAAAATAACTGATTCGAATGATAATTTAAGACAAGAACTTGAGAGTAAGGTTTCAGAAAAATTGGATAAGAATATTTTCTTTTATGCTATTGCAGTTCTACTTGCAATAACGAGTCTGATTTATGCTCTTTCATATTCTGGTTTATTGAATGACACAAAAGAAAATTCTACAGAAATAAAACAACTGAAATCTGATGTTAAAAATCAAAATGAAGCAGTTGAAGATAATAAAAAAGATATTGAAAAATTAGAAGAAAAACAGGACAAATTAGAAATTGAATTGATTAAAAAAGAAAAATAATACTGTGCCTAACAACGTGTATAATTCATTGCTAGTACTCGCCTACTTACGAAAATCCTCGCGGATTTTCTATTCGGTTTGTATTTGCTAAATTAGTTGCTGAAACACGCAACGAAATCATACACAAACACGATAAGCGTAACCCTCGCTACCGCTAGTTTCTAACTAGTGGTGTTTTGAGTAAGCAGCAAAACAACCCAAACCCAAATAACGTATAAATGACATTAGCAAACAAGCGCGTTAGGGATTGAACGGCATGTTTGAAATACCCGACGCAGGAGGGATTGAGTAGTGAAATATTTATATTCACGAATTCATTAATATGAAATAAAAACCAATGAGTAAAGCCCGACCCTTGGGTAACGCCCAAACCTATTTCTTTTTATTCCGTCTGTTATAATTTTTATCGCCTCGCGTTTTAGGCTTTTTATACTTGGCAGCTATTTTGAATTTATAACTTCCGCCTAAATTTTCTTTTTGGTTTTTTTCGGATTTCTCATGAAATGCTGGCCCTGGCGCATCTTCGTCTCTGCGTTTATGTGGGTTGTTGCGCTCTTTTATTTGCGGGCGCTCTTCTTCGATAAGTTCGGTAGAAATTTCGACGGTTTCTGGAAGGTCTATAACCGGAATAGTCATTTTCATTAAACCCTCGATATTGGCAACAGCCTCTTGTTCCTTTTCTGTAGAAAACACTAAAGCTTGACCTTGGCGTTCTGCACGCCCTGTTCTACCAATACGGTGCATGTAGTTTTCTGGAAAATCTGGTGTATCGAAATTTATAACATGCGATACGTTGTCGATATCCAAACCACGGGCCATAACATCGGTTGCTATTAAAATACGGTTATCGCCGTTTCTGAATTGCTCGATGCTTCGGAGTCTGTAATTCTGGGTTTTGTTGGAGTGGATAACGCAGAGTTCTTCTTTAAAATACTCGTCTAGTTTTTCGAACAAACGGTCTGCCATTCGTTTAAAAGCCACAAAAATTAAAACTTTGTTGTAGTGTTCTTCGTTTTGTAATAATTCTACCAACAAATTTACTTTGGTGTAAAAATTAGGAACGTTATAACGGTGTTGCGAAATGTTATCTAACGGCGTACCAGAAACGGCTATTGAAACGCGTTCTGGACTTTTAAAGAAATCGTTAATTAAGGCATCTACATCTTGCGTCATGGTTGCCGAAAACATGATGTTTTGCCTGCGTTGCGGTAAAATATCAAAGATATTAATGAGCTGATGTCTAAAGCCTAAATCGAGCATAACATCCACTTCATCTATCACTAATTTTTGTATGGATTTGAGTTGTAAAACACGACTTAATGCCAAATCGTACAAACGCCCTGGTGTGGCTACCAAGATATCTATGCCTTGTGCAATGGCTTGTTTTTGGGTGTTAATATTGGTGCCGCCATAAACTCCTAAAACACGATTATTTATGTATTTGGATAGTTTTTCAATTTCGTCAACCACTTGCACAACCAATTCTCGGGTTGGTACTAAAACCAAAACACGTGGGTTGTCTTGCTCTGAATATTTCAAGTTTTTTAAAATAGGCAGCATATAGGCAAAGGTTTTTCCGGTACCTGTTTGTGCAATACCAACCACATCTTTTCCTGAGGCTACCACATTAAAGGCTTGCTCTTGAATAGGCGTAGGTGTTGTAAAGCCTAAATCGTCTAAGGCGTTAAAAAGTGGTGTGTTTAGGTTTAGGTCCTTGAAATGAGCCATACTATATTATGATATTTTCTAAAATTTTTAATGGTGAATTCAATCTGTACTTATTTTTAAAATATCTATTGCCAGATTAAATGTCACGATGTGCTATTTTGAGGGCAAAGTTACGTTTATTCTTGACTTTAGACTAAATGGCTGTTATGTATTTCAATAATATAACTGGCTTGAAAGGTTTTGTTGGGTGCTAAATTTAAGATCCCTTCTTTTTCTTTGAAGTTTTGGTTGGTAGTTTCGCTGTCTGCAACTCCTAACCAAGGCTCTATACACACATAATCTCCATTGGGTTTTGCCCAAATACCTAGATATGGAAAACCGGGGTAGCTAACGGAAAGAATGTCTCCGTTTTTGTTGCTTTTTAATGTTACTTTTCTAGATTTTAAATCTTTAAAAACGAGGGCGTCTCTATTAAATAAATTGTGAGTTAATTGAATTTTATTAGAATTATTAAAAACGGTTTCTGTTTCTGATGAAATGAGTCCGTTTTCCATGTTTATTAAATGTCTTTTAGAATTTTCTTCAGTTTGAAATTCTAAAATATAGTCTTCATAGTTTTCATTTTCAAAAACGGGGCATTTAAAAGCTGGGTGACCGCCAACCGAGAAATACATGGTTTTAGAATCTGTGTTTATGACGGTATGTTTAACTTCTATGGTGTTGCTTGTTAGGGTGTATGTAATGAGGAATTCAAACTCAAAAGGATAGTTTTTTAGTGATTCTGAGTTTGAAGTTAGTTTAAATATTAAGCTGTTTTCGGTTTGCTGATGCAAGGTTATGGCTTCGTTATGTCTAACAAACCCATGTTTTGGAAGGGTGTATGTTTTGCCTTCAAAAGTATAAGCATCATCTTTTAAAGCGCCAATAATAGGGAATAGATTAGGTGCAAAGCTTCCCCAAACATCTGGGTCTGCATGCCACATAAATTCTGTATTGTTTTTAGCAGATGTTATTTTGCAGAGTTCTGCTCCCGTTTTTTTAACTGCTATTTTAAGTTTATCGTTTTGTAATGTGTGCATGGAAATATATAGTTTAAACTAATGTACAAAAATCTTAAACTTTTAAGGATTCTAAGTAACTTTGCTTTATAATATTTTTAATTGAGGACAAAGCACATTCATACTTTCGAGGATATCGAAAATTTCAAGAATCAGTTACTGATTTGGTCGCAGCAATTTGATGATGTGGTTTGGTTAGATTCCAATAACTACTATCAGAAGTATTCTAGTTATGACGCTGTTTTAGCGGTTGATGCCTTTACAGGGATTCAAACGGATTATTATAATGGTTTCGATAAACTTAAAGAATATTTTACCACGACTAAAGATTGGATTTTTGGCTATTTAACTTACGATTTAAAAAATGATATTGAAGATTTAAAATCTGAAAATCATGACGCGCTAGGTTTTCCTGATTTATATTTTTTTCAGCCTAAAAGGTTATTTTTAATTAAAGGAAATCAAATTGAAATTCAATATCTAAATGCTGTTGATGATGAGCTGGAGGATGATTTAAATGACATTAAAAATACAACACAGGAGGACGAGAATCATTTGTGCAGCGAGATTAAAATTAAACTTCAAATTCATAAAGATGAATATTTTGAGAAAGTAAATACCATGCTTGCTCATATACATCGTGGTGATATTTATGAAGCTAATTTTTGTCAAGAGTTTTTTGCTGAAAACACCTGTATAAATCCTTTGGAGACTTATAAAAAGCTGAATGCCATATCTAATCCGCCTTTTGCATCTTATGTTAAGTTACAAGATAAGTATGTGTTAAGTGCATCACCAGAGCGCTATATTAAAAAGCAAAATGATGCTATTATCTCTCAACCCATAAAAGGTACAGCTAAACGTTCGGAAAATAAAGAAGAGGATGACACCTTAAAAAAGGATTTATTAAATGACGAAAAAGAGCGTAGTGAAAACATTATGATTGTTGATTTAGTTCGTAACGACCTATCAAAAACCGCATTAAAAGGTAGTGTTAAGGTTGAGGAATTATGTAAAATCTATACGTTTGATCAAGTGCATCAAATGATATCTACAGTCACTTCAAAAGTAGATGCAGAAACACATCCTGTTGATATTATTAAAAGTACATTCCCAATGGGAAGCATGACGGGAGCTCCTAAAATCTCAGCAATGAAAATTATTGAAGATTTAGAAAAAACCAAACGAGGTGTGTATTCTGGAGCTATTGGTTATTTTTCACCTGATGAAGATTTTGATTTTAATGTGGTGATTAGGAGTATTCTTTATAATGAAAGTAAACAATATGTATCGTATTCTGTTGGTGGCGCTATTACAGCAAAAAGTAATCCGTTAAAAGAGTATGAAGAGTGTTTGGTAAAGGCAAAGGCTATGCGAGAAGTGCTAGAGAATTAGTGTTATTATAGCGCAACCCAAAAGGGTCGGGCTTTCACTACTCAATCCCTCCTGCGTCGGGGATTTCAAACATGCCGTTCAATCCCTTGCGCACCTATCCGCCAACATAGTTTTTCAAACACTAAAATTATGCAAGCTTGCTAATGAGTCAGGTTGAGCGCAGTCGAAACCTCAATAAGTAACAAGCTTAAAACTTTGCACCTTTGCGTCTTTGCGAGAATAAAATAAAACTTAACTTTGAAAAGTGTTAGAAAATTTCCAAAATCATATAAATAACAACCTGTCTTTCTTAACCGAGAGTAAGGTGTTAATCGCCATTTCAGGAGGTATAGACAGTGTGGTGTTAACCCATTTATGTCATCAATTAGGTTTAAATATCTCACTAGCACATTGCAATTTCAATCTGCGAGGAAAAGAAAGCGATGCCGATGAAGATTTTGTTGTAGCACTCGCCGAAGATTTAAATCTAGAAGTGTTCGCACAAAGATTTGATACCGAGGCTTACGCAAAAAATAACAAACGTTCCATCCAAATGGCAGCGCGCGAACTCCGTTATGCTTGGTTTGATGAACTATCAGAACAATTAGATTTCGATTACATACTAACTGCGCATCATGCGGATGATAATTTAGAAACATTTCTTATCAATTTTACCAGAGGCACAGGGCTAGAGGGTTTAACCGGAATTCCAGAAATAAACGAAAAATATATTCGTCCATTATTACCTTTTTCGAGTGAGGATATTGAAGCTTATGCTAAAGCGAACACTATTAAATGGCGAGATGATAGCAGTAACAAATCAGTTAAATATTTACGAAATAAACTGCGTCATGAAGTGATTCCGATTCTAAAAGAAATTAATCCAAGTTTATTACAAAGTTTCCAAACCACAATTGAAAATTTAAATGACACCGCAGATATTGTTGATGAAAGTGTTAATGCTGTTTTAAAACGTGCCATCGAAACCATGGACGAAAACCATGTGGCATTTAAAGTTTCAGAATTTAAAAAAGTAAACAATCCAAAAGCGTATTTGTTTGAGTCGTTAAAAGAATTTGGATTTACTGAATGGAACGATGTTGTAGATTTATTGGATACAGAAACAGGCAAGCAAGTGTTTTCAAATACGCATAGATTAATTAAAAACCGTGAACATTTATTGCTAAGTGAAATAAACCAAGAACAGCACCAAAACATTATAATAACTGCGGAAGACCACAAAAAAGACACACCATTCGGAACGTTATTTTTTGATGAAGCTGATGCCATTTTTGGTACACGCACCAACATCATTTTTGTAGATAAAGAGCAATTGCAATTCCCATTAACCATACGGAAATATACAGAAGGTGATGTGTTTTACCCTCTAGGAATGACAGGTAAAAAGAAAATAAGTAAATACTTTAAAGACGAAAAATTATCACTTTTAGAGAAAGAAAACACATGGTTATTATGTTCAGGAGAAGCTATTGTTTGGGTTATTAATAGAAGAGCAGATAACCGATTTAGAGTTACTGAAAGTACAAAGCAAATTTTAAAAATTGAATTGAAGTAACTTTTGTCACACTGAGCGCAGTCGAAGTGTCTTTTTTGAATAAAATAAATAAATGACAATCCAAGGAAACATAGTAGACATACAAAATAAACGCATTTACAAAGGCGAAATCACTTTTGAAAATGGTAAAATCAAATCCATTCAAGAGAAAGCCAATAATGTAAATAATTATATCCTTCCGGGTTTTATTGATGCGCATATTCATATTGAGAGCTCAATGTTAGTACCATCAGAATTTGCAAGAATAGCCGTAAAACATGGTACCATAGCAACCGTTTCTGATCCACATGAAATTGCAAATGTATTAGGTGTTTCTGGTGTAGAGTTCATGATAGATAACGGAAAAAAAGTACCATTTAAATTCAATTTTGGAGCACCATCATGTGTGCCTGCTACCCATTTTGAATCCGCAGGTGCTGTTATAGATTCTGAAGGCATAAAATCACTTCTTGAAAACCCAGATATCAAATATCTAGCGGAAATGATGAATTATCCAGGAGTGCTTTTTGATGACGAAGACGTCTTAAAAAAAATAGCTTGGGCAAAACATTATAACAAACCTGTCGACGGACATGCACCTGGAGTTAGAGGTGCGGATATAACAAAGTACATAAAGGCTGGAATTACAACTGACCATGAATGTTTTACTTATGAAGAAGCTTTAGAGAAACTTCAAAAGGGTATGAAAATCTTAATTCGAGAGGGTAGTGCTGCTAAGAATTTTGAAGCTTTAATTGATTTGCTTCCAGAGCATTTCGAAAACATGATGTTCTGTAGTGATGATAAGCATCCTGACGATTTAATAATTGGTCATATCAATCAATTATGTGCAAGAGCTGTAGCAAAAGATATAGATGTTTTTAAAGTATTACAGGCAGCTTGTATTAATCCAGTCAATCATTATAGTTTAGATGTTGGATTATTGAAGGTTGGAGATGCTGCTGATTGTATTGTTATTGAAGATTTGAAGAGTTTTAAAACACTTCAAACGTATATTAATGGTGATTTGGTTTTTGATAACGGACAATCGCTAATCAAGCCCGTATCCTTTGAAATCCTAAATAATTTCAATTGTAAAAAGAAAAGCGTTTTAGATTTTAAATTTGAATCTTCATCAACCCTTCGACTGCGCTCAGGACGGGATCAAATACGAGTTATTGAAGCTCTAGAAGGGCAGTTGGTAACTAATGAAATAATAGAAGATGCTTTAATCGATAATGGAAATCTAGTTTCAAATACCGAAAAAGATATTCTGAAAATGACAGTAGTAAATCGTTATCAAAATCAAAAACCTGCAATTGCATTTATTAAGAATTTTGGTTTGCAGGAAGGCGCTATTGCTTCTTCTGTTGGTCATGATTCACATAATATTATTGCTGTAGGTGTATCTGATGAAGCTATTTGTAATGCAGTGAATTTAATAATAGAAAATAAAGGCGGTATTTGTGCTGTTTCAAATTCTGAGGAAAAAATAGTATCGCTTCCAGTTGCTGGTATTATGAGTGATAAAGATGGAGAAACAATTGGAGAACAATATGCTGAACTTGATAAAATGGCAAAAAAATTAGGAAGCAAATTATACGCACCTTACATGACCTTATCGTTTATGGCGTTATTGGTAATACCTTCATTAAAACTAAGTGATAAAGGGCTTTTTGATGGGTCTAAATTTCAATTCACAAATCTAGAAGTTCAGTAGGATATGCCAGTAATTGAGTCAACGTATAAACCACGATTTTATTTTAAAAACGGATTTATTTCTACGGTGTATTCAGGATTAGTAAGACGTGTTTCACATGAGCAAGAACGCGAACGTATTACTTTAAGTGATGGCGACTTTTTAGATTTAGATTGGAGTTTTTCAAAGGAAAAAGGTAAAAAACTTATTATTCTATTGCATGGACTTGAAGGGAATGGGCAACGTCCTTACATGACTGGAACTGCAAAATTATTTAATGAAAATAATATTGATGCAGTTTGTGTCAATTTTAGAGGCTGTAGTGGAGAAGATAACTTAAAATATAGAAGTTACCATTCTGGAGCTACTGAAGATTTAGAAGCAGTTATTGAACATACTATTTTAAATAAACGTTATTCTGAAATCTATTTAAAAGGCATCAGCCTTGGAGCCAACATGATTCTTAAATATCTAGGAGAAAGAGATAATGTACCTGTTCAAGTTAAATCTGCAATTGCGGTTTCTGTACCATGTTATTTAACAGGTTCTGCAAAAGCATTGCATACATTTAAAAACAAATTGTATCACGATAGGTTTTTAAAACACCTAGTAAATAGATTAAAAATTAAGCAACAGCGTTTTCCTGAATTACTAAGTATTGAAACGCTTAACACTATTAAAACACTAACAGATTTTGATACTATTTATACAGCAAAAGCACATGGTTTTGAGGATGCATTAGATTATTATACAAAATGCAGTAGTTTGCAATTTTTAAAGAATATAAAAACGCCAACACTAATTATCAATGCTTTAAATGATTCGTTTTTATCTCCAGAATGTTTTCCAGTAAAAGAAGCTAAATTAAATTCTAGTTTGCATTTGGAAATGCCAAATTATGGGGGACACGCAGGCTTTATTGATAAAAAGAATGTGTATTATAATGAAAAACGGGCATTAGAATTTGTGAATGAGAATTGCTAGTTTTTGAGGCTCTCAGGAAAACCTTCAATAACAATATTCCATAATTCAGGAAGTACAAAATATACAAATAGCGTTAGTATTATTATTGATATAATATTCATAACTATCCCTTTACTTACCATATCTGGAATACGCAAATAACCAGAACCAAAAACCACAGCATTTGGAGGCGTAGCAACAGGAAGCATAAATGCACATGACGCCGCTACTGCAGCACCAACCATTAGAATAAACGGATGAATATCTATAGTTAAAGCCATAGGCGCTAAAACGGGTAAAAGCATTGCTGTAGTGGCTAGATTTGATGTGATTTCTGTTAGAAAATTAACAGCAGCAATTAATAATAAAATCAAAATGATAGTACTTACACCAGCAAGTGATGTCATTTGGTTTCCTATCCACAATGCTAATCCACTCGTTTCAAAACCTTTTGCAAGTGCCATACCACCACCAAATAAAAGAATGATACCCCAAGGCAAATCTTTGGTGTCTCTCCATGAAATTATTTTTTTATGCTTGGTTTTTGAAGGAATTAAAAACAGGACTAAAGCAAATAAAATGGCAATTATGGTGTCATCAATTTGTGGTAATATTTTTTTCAATAGAAATGAGCGTGTTATCCAACAAAATGCTGTTGCTGCAAAAACAATAGCAACAATTTTCTCTTCAAAACTCATTTTTCCTAGAGATTTTAATAACCGTTTTATTTCTTGCTTTCCGCCAGGGAATTCTTTTTGTTTAAATGTAAAAGCGAATGCAGTTAAATACTTCCAACAAATAATCAATAAAATAACCGAAATAGGAAATCCAAATATAAACCATTGAGAAAATGTTATTTCATAGCCATAAGTTTCAGAAACAACACCTGCTAAAACCAAATTTGGTGGGGTTCCAATTAATGTGGCAATACCACCAATAGATGCACTGTAGGCAATTGCGAGCATAAGTGCTTTTCCAAAGATTAAATTCTCGTTTTTATCTGTTTTCGGGTTGTCTTTCAACTGTTTGATTATGGCAATGCCTATTGGAAGCATCATTACTGAAGTTGCTGTATTTGATATCCACATTGATAAAAACGCAGTAGCCATCATAAAGCCCAAAATAATTTTTTGAATGTTTGACCCAATAATATTGATAATGTTAAGCGCTATTCGTTTATGTAAATTCCATTTCTCAATAGCGATGGCAATTATAAATCCGCCTAAATATAAAAACACAAACTTATGACCAAATGATGCGGTTGTAGTTCCAATATCCAAACTCCCAGAAAGCGGGAATAGCACAATAGGTAATAAGGCTGTGGCAGCAATAGGGATAGCTTCCGTAATCCACCAAATAGCAATCCAAACGGTAGATGCTAAAATACCATTTGCCTCATTTGATAGTCCTTCAGGAGAAAAGAAAAGCCGAATTGAAATATATAAAATTGGGCCAAGAAACAGCCCTATACGTTTTGAACTTATCATCCAGTTATTTTTAAACCTGATTTTATTAAAACCATGTTAAATGAATTTATTCTTTAAAAATAACTTTTATTTTTTTGTATTTTTAGTAAGAATTCAATTAAAATTATATCCATGCCAACATTCAACTTAAAAATTAACAATAAAACCCATACTGTAGAAACAGATATGGATACGCCTTTATTATGGGTGTTGAGAGATAAACTAGACATGGTAGGTACTAAATTTGGCTGTGGTATTGGTCAATGTGGTGCATGTACAATTCATGTAGATGGAAATGCCATGAGAAGTTGTTTACTTCAAGTGTCACAAGCCGAAGGTATGAATATTACAACTATTGAAGGGCTTTCTGAGAATGGAGATCATCCTGTACAAGAAGCTTGGGAAGAAGTTGATGTGCCACAATGTGGATATTGTCAAGCAGGACAAATCATGACAGCTTCAGCATTTTTGAAGAGTAATCCAAATCCTTCTGACTCAGAAATTAGAAATGCTATGCATGGAAATATTTGTAGATGTGCTGCGTATAATAGTATTGAAGAAGCAGTAAAAGTAGCCTCTAAAAAAATAAGTTAATCAACCTAAATAGAAAACAATGACTCCTTCAAATAAAATTACATTCAGTAGAAGATCGTTCTTAAAATCATCAGCTTTAGCGAGTGGTGGTATGATAATAGGTTTTAACTTATTCAATGCATGTAAGTCTGATGTGAAACCTTCAATAGATTTAAGTCAATTAAATTATAATGATTTTAATGCTTTCATAAAAATTTCCCCAGAAGGGAAAGTCACTATATTTTCTCCAAATCCTGAAATTGGTCAAGGTGTAAAAACATCAATGCCCATGTTAATTGCTGAAGAATTAGATGTTTTATGGAGTGATGTTTATGTTAAACAAGGCGCTTTGGATAATAAGAATTTTGCACGTCAAGTTGCAGGAGGAAGTCAATCTATTAGACATAGTTGGCTACCATTAAGACAAACAGGAGCAACAGCTAAACAAATGTTGATTAATGCTGCTGCTGCTAAATGGGGTGTTGATGCTTCAGAATGTTCAGCAAAAGAAGGTATTATTACTAATGCAAATGGAGAGACTTTTAGTTATGGAGATGTTGTTAATGAAGCTGCTATTTTAGAAGTTCCAGAAAACATAGAATTGAAAAAACCAAAAGACTTCACAATTATTGGACAAAATACAGCTAATGTAGATTTAGATAAAATTGTTACTGGTAAGCCTTTATTTGGTTTAGATTATAAGGAAGAGGGTATGGTTTATGCTTCGGTTTTAAGACCACCTGCATTTGGGGAAATTTTAGAATCTTTTGATGCAACAGAAGCTAAAGCTATCCCAGGAGTTTTGGATGTCATAACTATTGGAGAAAATGCTAGAAATTTTATTAAAAAAGGCTATGTAAGTTGGACATCAATTATTAGCGGAACGGATAAAGTTGTTGTTATAGCTGATAATACTTGGAGTGCAATAAAAGGTAAAAATGCAATTAAGGCGACTTGGAAAAAAGAATCACCTCTTGAAAGTACTGAATCTCATGATAAAATATTATTAGATTTATTAGATGGTACTAAGTTTAGTACAAGACGATCTGACGGTAACGTGAAAAAAGCTTTCGCTGAAGCTGATAAAATTTTAGAACGAACTTTTGAATCTCCTTTTTTGCCTCATAATTGTATGGAACCTATGAATTTTTTTGCAAATGTTACTGCGGATAAAATTCATTTAGTTGGTCCAACACAAACACCAGCAGAATCGGCAAAAGTTGCATCAGCTTTATTGGATAGAGATATTACAGAGGTTCATGTAGAAATGACTCGAATGGGCGGGGGGTTTGGTAGAAGACTTTATTCTGATTTCATTATTGAAGCAACAGATGTTTCTAATACAATAAAAAAACCTGTAAAAATGGTCTCTACTAGAGAAGATGATATGACAACAGGTGTCTATAGACCAGCAATAAAATATAAAATTTCGGCTTCAATTAAAGAAGGAAAACTAACAGGGTATCATTTAAAAGAGGCTGCTATTAATGGTAATATGTATGGATTAATACCAAATTTCTTTCCAGCTGCAGCCATTGATAATTATCAAGTTGATACAGCCAATTACAAGAGTAATATCACCACTGGAGCTTGGAGAGCTCCGTATACTAATTTTTTAGCTAGTGCAGAACAAAGTTTTTTCGATGAGCTTGCTGAAGCTTTAGAGGTAGATAGAATTCAATTGCATATGGATTTATTAGAAAACGCAAAAAATAATCCTGAACCTAATATTGAATATAGCCCGGATAGATTACAAGGCGTTATTAAGCTTGCAGTTGAGAAATCAAATTGGGGTAAATCAAAAGATGGTGTGTATCAAGGTTTTTCAGTTTATTATTGTCATAACACACACGTAGCTGAGGTTGCTGATATAAGAATGAAAAATGGAATTCCAATAGTAGAGAAAGTAACTTGTGCTGTAGATTGTGGTATAGTCGTAAACCCGTTAGGTGCTTTAAATCAAATAAAAGGCGGTGTTATTGATGGGATAGGTCATACTATGTATAGCGATTTTAGTTTTAAAGATGGAATCCCTCAATCTAATAATTTTAATGCGTACCAATTAATTAGAATGGGACAAACACCACAAGTTGATGTGCATTTTGTTGAAAGCGATATAGATCCAACTGGCCTTGGCGAACCTACTTTCCCGCCTATTGGAGCTGCAATTGCTAATGCTGTTTATGCTGCAACAGGAAAACGACTTTACAAACAGCCATATATGAGTAATATGGTATTAGAAAAAGTTGTAGGATAAAAAAACATAAATCAAATGAGTTTATCGCCAAAAGAAAAGGCTAAAACATCAGAAGAGTTTTTAAAAATAAAAATAACCCAACGTCCAGAAAATAGCGTTGGGTTTTCTGCTATTAAAAACTCTATTGGTCAAGTGTCGAAATACATGAATGTTACTGATGCATTTAAGTTAGCAATAAAAATGAATCAGAAAGGTGGTTTTGATTGTCCAGGTTGCGCATGGCCAGATCCAGATGATGAGCGTTCTTCACTTGGAGAATATTGCGAAAATGGTATGAAAGCCATGGCAGAGGAAATGCAAAGTAAGTTGATTTGGCGTGATTTTTTTAAAAACAATGCTGTTGATGATTTAGCAAGTTTATCTGATTTTGAAATTGGAAAGTCAGGGCGTTTAGCAGAACCTATGTATTTACCTGAAGGTGCTACTCATTATCAACCCATAAGTTGGGAAGACGCTTTTAAGAAAGTAGCAGATCATTTAAATGCTCTAGATAATCCAGATGAAGCGGTGTTTTATACTTCTGGAAGAACGACTAATGAAGCAGCTTTCTTATATCAATTGTTTGTTAGAGAGTTTGGAACAGCTAACCTTCCAGATTGTTCCAATATGTGTCATGAAACCAGTGGAAGTGCACTATCTGAAACCTTAGGTATTGGAAAAGGTTCAGTCATTTTAGATGATTTATATAAAGCAGAATTAGTGATGGTTGTGGGGCAAAACCCAGCAACAAATCATCCAAGAATGCTTTCAGCTTTAGAAAAAACAAAGAAAAATGGTGGTAAAATTGTAGCCATTAATCCATTGCCCGAAGCTGGTTTAATGAAGTTTACTAATCCTCAGAATCCAATTAAAATGCTAACTGGAGGTACAAAACTATCTGATGTTTTTGTGCCAATTACTATTAATGGTGATGTGGCTTTTTTTAAAGCGCTATTACTAAAATTATTAGAAAAAGAAGAAGAGACTGGAAGCGTGTTTGATAAGGAATTTATAAATGAACATACTGATGGACTAGAAGATTTTATTTCAGATTTAAAAACTTACGATTTTAATGAATGTTTAGGAGCCTCTGGAGTTTCAAGAAAAACTTTTGATGAGGTTTTTGAATTAGTCCTTAACAAGGAAAAAATTATTATTTGTTGGGCTATGGGATTGACACAGCATGAAAATGCAGTAGATAATATCCGAGAGCTTGTAAATTTATTATTGCTTAAAGGGAGTATTGGAAAAGAAGGCGCTGGAACTTGCCCAGTTCGAGGACATTCAAATGTGCAAGGTGATAGAACCGTTGGTATTTGGGAATCTGCACCTCAAGCCTTTTTAGATAAAATTGAAGCTAAATACGGTTTTAAACCTTCTACTAAACATGGCTATAGTGTTATTGAAGCAATTAAAGCGATGTATGAGAAGAAAGCTAAAGTGTTTTTTGGACTTGGAGGTAACTTCATTTCTGCTGTTCCAGACACAGCGTATTCTGCGCAGGCTATGGCAAATTGTAATTTAACGGTGCATGTAAGTACTAAATTAAACCGTTCGCATTTGGTTACTGGCAAAGAAGCATTGATTTTACCATGTTTAGGTAGAGCAGAAAAGGATTATCAAAAAACAGGTGTACAAACTCAGAGTGTTGAAAACTCTATGGGTGTGGTCTCATCTACAAAGGGTATTTTAGAACCTTGTTCAGAGGCTTTAATTAGTGAAGTTGCCGTAGTTTGTGGTATTGCAAATGCGACTTTAAAAGAAAAGTCTAAAGTAAATTGGTTGCAATATAAAGATGATTATAATCTAGTAAGAGATGATATTGCAGAAGTTGTTTCAGGGTTTGCAAATTATAATCAAAAGCTAAAACAGCCTTCGGGCTTTTATTTGCCCAATGGAGCTCGTGTTCGAGAATTTAAAACCAAGACAGGAAAAGCAAATTTTACAGCTAATAAATTACCAAATTGGAAATTAAAAGAAAATGAATTGATTATGATGACGATTAGAAGTCACGATCAATTTAATACAACTATTTATGGATTAGATGATAGATATCGCGGTGTTTTTAATGAGCGACGTGTTATTTTTATGAATAGAGAAGACATGAAACTACGTAGTTTAGATACACATGATGTTGTAAACCTTAAATCTGAATATAATAGCGTTACTAGAGAAGCAAATAATTTTGTAGTAGTGGGTTATGATATTCCTAAAAATTGTTGTGCAACGTATTTTCCTGAAACGAATGTATTGGTTCCCTTGGATAGTTTCGCTCACACAGCTAAAACACCAGCTTCAAAGAGTGTGAGAATAACGGTTACAAAAGTTTAAATTTTCAGTAAAAACTTATCCCAAAATTTCTTTATAAATAATTATTAGTTGCTCAATTTGTGAAATTGATAATAATTGCCTTACTACGTAAATTTCTTAGATAATTAGATTCAAAAATACGTATAAATACTTAGTTTTGTTTTTTAAATACGTAATTATGAAGAACATTATTGTTGTTGGAAACGGCATGGTTGGTTATAAGTTTTGTGAAAAATTTGTAGAAAAAGCTGAAAGCAAAGATTTTAAAATTACAGTGTTTGGTGAAGAACCAAGACCAGCTTATGATAGAGTTCACTTGAGTGAGTTTTTTGAGAATCAAGATGCGAAAGCTTTAGAAATGGCTCCAGCAGAGTGGTATGGTGAAAACGGTATTGATTTAGTTACCAATGAACGTGTGGCTGATATTAATAGAACCGCAAAAACAATTACAACTGCAAAAGACCGTGAGTTTTCTTATGATTATTTGGTATTAGCAACAGGATCTTCGCCTTTTGTACCACCAATTAAAGGTGTTGAAAAAGAGGGCGTATTTGTATATAGAACTATTGAAGATTTAGAAGGCATGTTAGCTTACGCTGCTAAGCTTAGAGAATTAAAACCAAATGCAAGAGGCGCAGTTTTAGGTGGTGGTTTGTTAGGTTTAGAAGCTGGTAAGGCGGTTATGGATATGGGCTTAGAACCACATATTGTGGAGTTTGCACCTAAGTTAATGCCAAGGCAATTAGACTCTAGAAGTTCTCAGGTTTTAAAATTAAAATTAGAATCTATTGGTTTAAATATTCACTTAAGTAAAGCAACCAATCAGATTTTAGGTGATAAGTATATCATAGGAATGGAGTTTGGAGAGGATGATATGCTGGATGTAGATATGCTTGTTATTTCGGCAGGTATTCGTCCAAGAGATGAACTAGGACGTGCTTGTGGTTTAGAAGTTGGGGTTCGTGGGGGTATTGTGGTTGACAACACCATGAAAACTTCAGATGAAAATATTTATGCTATTGGTGAAATTGCCTTATATAATCAAATGATATATGGCTTAGTTGCTCCTGGTTATGATATGGCTGCAGTAGCTGTTGAACAGATTATAGGACATACAGATACGGTTATGCCAGCAGATATTGATATGTCTACTAAATTAAAATTAATTGGAGTAGATGTGGCTAGTTTTGGAGAGCCATTTATGCCTGCTGCAAAAGGACATTCCATCATTTTTGAAAATAAAACACAGCATTTATATAAAAGAATAAATGTAAGTCTTGATGGTAAATCTTTACTAGGAGGTATTTTAGTTGGTGATGCAGCAGATTATAACATGTTGCATCAAGTATATCTGAATGGGATGGCTATTCCTGAAGATCCATCACAATTAATATTGCCAGCAAGTGAAGGTGGTTCATCTTTTGGAAGTGTTTTAGACTTACCAGATGATGCACAAGTATGTTCTTGTGAGAGTGTGAGTAAGGGTGATATCTGTTGTTCGATTACCGAAGGTGATTGTACAACATTTGGAGATGTGGTTACAAAAACAAAAGCCACATCGGGTTGTGGAGGTTGTAAACCAATGGTGACTGACTTGGTAAATGAAACCTTAAAATCTTTAGGGAAAGAGGTTAAAGAGGTGGTTTGTGAGCACTTTAACTTTAGTAGACAAGAGCTTTACGATTTAATAAAAATCAATAAAGTTCCTAATTATCAAGAGGCACTAGATTTGTTTGGTGAGGGTCATGGTTGCGAAACCTGTAAGCCTTTAGTAGCATCAATTTTTGCGACCATTACTATGGAAACAGCAAACAGACAGCCTACCATACAAGATACTAATGATAGATTTTTAGCAAATATTCAGCGTAACGGAACGTATTCTGTAGTGCCAAGAGTTGCGGGTGGTGAGATTACGCCGCAGCAACTAATTGTGATTGGAGAGGTTGCTAAGAAATACGATTTATATACAAAAATTACTGGCGGACAACGTATTGATTTATTTGGTGCGCAGATTCATGAATTACCATTAATTTGGAAAGAATTGATTGATGCAGGTTTTGAAAGTGGACATGCTTACGGAAAATCTTTAAGAACTGTAAAAAGTTGTGTTGGGTCTACATGGTGTAGATACGGTATGCACGAAAGCGTAACGTTTGCCATAGATATTGAAAATAGGTATAGAGGCTTACGTTCGCCACATAAACTAAAAGGTGGTGTTTCTGGATGTATTAGAGAATGTGCTGAGGCACGTGGAAAAGACTTTGGATTGATTGCTGTTGATGGTGGTTGGAATTTATATGTTTGCGGAAATGGTGGTGCTACACCAAAGCATGCTGTTTTATTAGCTGAACAATTGGATGATGAAACGGTTGTGAAATACTTAGACAGATTTTTAATGTATTATATACGAACTGCTGGTCCGTTGGTTAGAACCGCACCTTGGTTGGATAAATTGGAAGGTGGTATTGATTACCTAAAACAAGTAGTTATTGAAGATTCGTTAGGTATTGCTGAAGAATTAGAACAGGAAATGCAAGGATTGGTAAATAGGTATGAGTGTGAATGGAAAGAGGCTATTGAAAACCCTGAAATGATGAAACGTTTTAAACATTTTGTGAATTCTGATGATACGGATGATAACATTGAGTTTGTTCCGATGAGAGGACAGAAGATGCCGAAGCAATGGGTTTAGGGAAGTAAAGAAGTTGGTAGCTTGAAGTTGGAAGTTAGTTTGTTTGCGAATAAAATACCCAGATGAGTGAGAGTTCCCCTCCTTGGAGTGGCTAGGGGAGAGTTTCGCGTTAGGGATTGCAGAGAAATATTTATGTTCATGAATTCGATAATATATAATAAAAAGCTATGAATAAAAGCCGACCCTTGTGGTAACGCACAAATAAAAATTTAAAATATAGAATTATGCAAGATATATTGAATCAATACGTAACAGTTACTGAAGATGCTGTAAAAGAGTGGTTTAGAGTGGGGGAAACGACTGATTTTCCTGAGAATAGTGGTGCCTGCATTAAGTATAAAAGTAAGCAGATTGCGGTATATAATTTTTCGAGAACAGGGAAATGGTATGCAACACAGAATTTGTGTCCGCATAAAATGGAAATGGTGCTTTCATTAGGAATGATAGGAGATAAGGATGATATTCCTAAGGTGGCTTGCCCGATGCATAAGAAGAATTTTTCTTTGGAAGATGGGCGTAATTTGGCTGGTGAGGATTTAAAAATTGCTACTTATCCTGTTAAAATTGAAGAGGGAAATGTGTATATTGGCTTTTAGGATTAATGAACAGACCAAAACACAAATTTTATGAAGCCTACCAGATTTGAAACCGCAATTGCGTTAATTGATAAAGCCAACTCTGAAGATATAAATACTTACCAGGTTGCTGGGATGGACTACCCAAAGGAATTGTTGTACTCGCAGCGTATGACACGAAAATTATTGCAGTTTGAACCTAATGCCTCTAAAGCGTTACAGATTGCGGCGCGTGCACAACATATTTGCCGTTGGAAAATTGCTCGTGATGCATACCCGATGGATCGTGTAGGATACTTGAAATGGCGAGAAACCTTAAAGAAAATGCATGGTGACTTAACAGCTGATATTTTAAAACAGGTGGGTTACGATGACCAGTTTACAGATAGGGTTAAGGCTATTATTCTTAAAAAACTGATTAAGAAAAACGAAGAGTCTCAAACTTTAGAGGATACTATTTGCTTGGTGTTTTTAGATTACTATTTTGATGAGTTTGCTGCTAAGCATGATGACGAAAAAATCATTGATATTCTGAAAAAAACATGGGTAAAAATGTCTGATAAAGGACATAAGGCTGCTTTGAAACTTCCGTTTTCTGAAAAGAGCTTAGCGCTTGTAAAACAAGCTATTTCGTAAATTTTTGACTATGACAAAGAACGGCAATTCATTAGACCAAAGGACTTTTGATAAACTTCGCCGTTTGTATATTATTGGTTTTAGTACCATTGCACTTTCTGTAATTGTGAGTCAGGTGTTGATAAGAACACACCTAAGCGGACAAGAAAGTGATTCTACTGTTATTAATGTGGCGGGTAGGCAACGTATGTTGAGCCAGAAACTAACTAAAGATGTTGTTTCGCTTTCTGCAGAAACCAACCCTAAAAATCGGATTCTTTTAAAGGATAATATTAAGGAGACCTTGCATTTATGGGAGTTGTCTCATCATGCGCTTCAAAACGGAAATGATAGCTTAGGGTTGCCCAATACGAATAGTAAAAGGGTTTCGAAAAAATATAAGGCTTTAAATCCTGTTTTTGATACCATAAGTAAGGCTTCAAAAGCTATTATTAATAAGATTGAAAATATACCGCCTTTAACTTTAGAGCAATATGTTGATGATATTGAAAAAGTAAAAGCTTATGAAGCTGATTTTTTGATGATGATGGATGATATTGTTAATCAGTATGATCTGGAAGCTGATGAAAAAGTAGCATGGTTGCGTCAATTAGAGTTGTGGTTAACGGCATTGACTTTATTGATTCTTTTAGGTGAGTTTTTATTTATTTTTTGGCCTGCTGCAAAGTCGGTAAAATCAACTTTAGCGGAGTTGTTATTTGCTGAAAAACGGGCAAAAAAAATGGCGTTTGATGCTGATGAGTTGAGTAAAGCCAAGGAAAAATCCATTCAGGAATTAAGTGCTTTAAGTCGTGCTATGGACGATACATTGCTTTTTGCGCGTATTTTGCCTAACGGAAGTTTGGTACACATGGGAAATAAGTTTTCCCGATTATTTAAGTTTTCCAAATTTAATGATGTCACTTTGTTTTGGACGGTTTTATCTACTGAAGACCAGGAGCAATTTGTTATTGAAGACATCATCAATAAGCATAAAAAAACAGGTTGGCAAGGTGAGGTTAAAGCCACTACGAAGGATGGAAATCATGTATGGTTAGAAATGGCTGTGATTCCATATTCGCCTACCGAAGAGAAATCAGAATTATTGATTATTGCTTCTGAAATTACTGCTCGAAAAGTGGCTCAATTAGAAATTGATAGACTGACTGAAAAGAGTTTTGAGGAACAAATGAATCAGCAGAAAATCATTTCTAGTAAGATTATTGAAAACCAAGAAAAAGAGCAAAACCGTATTGCTAAAGATGTGCATGATGGTATAGGGCAAATGCTTACGGGTTTAAAATATAATTTAGAAAGTATAGATACAAAAGATGTTGAAAAGGCTAGTGCTAAAATTGAACATTTAAAAACACTTACTACAAATATTATAAAAGGGGTTAGGACAGCAACATTTAACCTGACGCCTCCAGAATTATCAGACCATGGTATTGTACCCGCTTTGAGTAAATTAACTTTAGAATTGACGAAACTTACAGGGAAAGATATTGTGTTATTTAATAAAACCGATTTTAATCAACGTTTGGATTCACTTGCCGAAATTAATATTTACCGTATTACACAAGAGGCTATTAATAACGCTATTAAGTATGCGGAGTCTACTCACATCATTGTGTCTTTGTCGCATAGTAAAAATATTTTGAGTATTGTTATTGATGATAATGGAAAAGGATTTAATCCAGATAAAGTGAAGTTTGTAAAAACAGGCGATGGCGGTATGGGCATGACTTTTATGCAAGAACGTATTAAGTATATTGATGGACGTTTATTTTTAACTTCGGAAGCGGGCAAAGGGACAAGGGTTACTTTGAATATTCCTTTGGATTAGTTGATTCGAGTTAGTCATGTCTCCTCTCGTTAAATGGCTAAAAAACTCTAATTACCTTCTTGGGAATATCGAAAGGAGTTTTATAAAATTTATATAATAAAATTAATAACTAGATACCGTAACCTGTAAAATACGTAGTATTACGTAATTTTATTACTTTTGTACTTATAATTTGTTATTTATGGATGTAATCAATGTTGTACTTGCAGACGATCATGTTTTAGTTAGAGATGGTATTAAAGCCCTTTTGGAAGACCAATCAGGAATTGTTGTGATAGATGAAGCCTCAAACGGGAAAGAAGCTCTAGAAGTAATAACTAGAAATAAACCCCATGTGTTGATTGTAGATATCAGAATGCCAGAAATGAATGGTATTGAAGTGGTTGGCGAGATGAGTAAGTCACATAAAGATGTTAGAACATTGGTATTATCCATGCACGATTCCGAGGAATATGTAGTACAAGCTATTCAAGCAGGTGCAGATGGTTATTTGTTAAAAGGAGCTAGTAAAGATGAATTCTTAAAAGCGGTAACTAAAGTAGCTTCTGGAGGTAAATATTTTACAGGAGATGTATCAGCAATTATCATGAATAATTTTGTGAATGGTAACACCAATACAGCAGCTACAGCAAAAGCAACACCAAAAGAAGATCCTTTTAAATTAACCAAACGCGAAAAGCAAATTTTAGGTTTGGTTTTAGAGCTTAAAAATAACAAAGATATTGCTGATGAACTTCAAATCAGTAAACGTACCGCCGAAGTACACCGTTTTAATCTCATGAAAAAGTTAGAGGTTAAAAACTTAATGGAATTGAGCCATAAGGCTAAGGAGTTTGGGCTAGTTTAATATGGTCTTATTGTAATAATACAAGACGTTGTTGTTCAATCTATAAAAGAGTATCCAATAGAGAAATATAGCATCTTAGAATTCTCTTGTTAGCAATTGGTCGCTAATCTTATTGTTTTTAAATTTTGGTTTCTTTCTATTATTTAGTTGAGTATCATTTAATATTTCTTAAAATAAATAATTAAATTTCCTTCATTTTACCAAATCCACAAAATCCACATTCCTAAATTATCAACATCATAATTTTTTTCTATTACGTAATTTTAAACAACTAAAATTAAGTATTATTACGTAGTTTTGATATTGTTTCAAACCTGTTTATTCTTAGCTAAAGAAACATCAAAGTCAAAATTTTTAGCATAGATTTTTATCAAATCAAAAATAAATAAGGGCTTTTTTAAAGTATTAGGAATAATAAACTAAAGGTTTGATTACTAAATAATTATTGGTTTAATTCGTATTAAATGCTTGCCTTAGATGATGAAAAACGAAATAAAAACAACGTGTTCCTACTGCGGTGTAGGTTGTGGTATTATTGTTAAAAAAGATGCTAAAAATACTGTTTTTGTAGAAGGCGATAAAGATCATCCTGTCAACAAAGGGATGCTATGTTCCAAGGGCATGAATTTGCATTACGTTGCAAATGATACTTCTGATAGGATTTTATACCCTGAAATGCGTTGGAGTAGATCACATCCTCGTGAGCGTGTGAGTTGGGACGATGCTTTAGATAGAGCAGCGAGCGTTTTTAAATCCATCATCAAAAAACATGGATCTGATAGCGTTGGGTTTTACGTATCTGGACAAAGTTTAACTGAAGAATATTACATTGCCAATAAACTTACAAAAGGCTTTTTAGGGACAAATAATATTGATACCAACTCCCGATTATGTATGAGTTCTGCGGTGGTTGGTTATAAAAAAGCCTTTGGGGAAGATAGTGTACCGATTTCGTATGCTGATATTGAATTGGCAGATACCTTTTTAATCACTGGAGCAAACCCTGCTTGGTGTCATCCTATTTTATTTAGACGCTTAGAAAAACATAAAGAGGACAATCCAGATGTTAAAATTATAGTGGTTGACCCAAGAAAGACAGATACCGCTAATTTTGCAGATTTACATTTACAACTCCTTCCAGGAACGGATGTCATTCTTTACAATGCTATTGGTCGCTGTTTATACAAACGTGGATTAATCGATGAGAAATTTATAAAAAACCATACGCAGGGATTTCAAGATTATAAAGATTTAATTTTTAAAACATCTTTAAAGCAAGCTTCAAAATTATGTGGTGTTCCTGAAAAGGACATTCAACAAGCAGCAGATATGATAGGGCTTTCAAAAGGTTTTATAAGTATGTGGGCTATGGGCTTAAATCAAAGTGTAGTAGGTACCGATAAAAATGTATCCTTATTAAACTTATCGTTAATTACTGGGCAAGTTGGAAAACCAGGTGCTGGTCCGTTTTCATTAACAGGACAGCCTAATGCGATGGGCGGGCGAGAAGTAGGAGGTATGGCGAATCTTTTGGCGGTTCATAAAGATTTAATGAATGAAGAACACCGTAGAGAAGTAGCGCAATTTTGGGGTGTTGATAAAATAAATCCAAAACCCGGACTCACAGCAACCGAAATGTTTGATGCATTAGAAAGCGGTAAAATGAAAGCGGTTTGGATTGCATGTACAAACCCATTGGTAAGTTTACCCAATTTGAATCGTATTGAAAAAGCCATGAAAAATGCAAAGTTTGTTGTGGTTCAAGAGATTTCTCATAAATCGGATACGGTCGCTTTCGCGGATTTAGTATTACCAGCAGCAGCGTGGTTAGAGAAGGAAGGCACCATGACGAATTCTGAACGTCGAATTTCATATTTACCTAAAGAAATAGAAGCTCCAGGAGAAGCCAGACCAGATGTTGAAATTTTTTGTGATTTCGCTCAGCGTATGGGCTTTAGAGGATTCAACTTTAATAATGCTAGCGAAATTTACGATGAATATGCATCTATGACTAAGGGGACAAATATTGATGTGTCCTTTTTAAATTACGATAGATTAAAAAACGAAGGCACCTTTCAATGGCCAGTTCCTGAACATAGGCATCAAGGAACGCCTCGACTTTTTGAAGATAAAAAATTCTATACACCATCACAGAAAGCACAGTTTAATTTACCAAGTACTATTGAAAATACATCGGTTAAGCCGAATGAAACCTATCCTTTGATTTTAACAACAGGACGTGTTCGAGACCAATGGCATACCATGACAAAAACAGGAAAGGTATCTAGATTAAAAACGCATTACCCAACACCTGTTTTAGAAATTCATCCTGTAGATGCGTATTTGAATAAAATAAAAGATGGTACTATTACTGAAATTACAAGTGAGAATGGTGTGGTTCGAGTGCGTGCAAAAATTACAGAGAACATTAAAAAAGGCGTGGTGTTTTTACCAATGCATTGGGGCAAACAATTACAAAGTAATTTAAACCGTGCTAATAATTTAACGAATACGCACGTTGACCCTACATCAAAAGAACCTGATTTTAAGTTCACAAGGGTCTCGGTTTCAAAATATAAAAAGACAGCTGAAAAAATTATAATCGCTGGGGCAGGAGCTGCAGCATTCCGATTTGTTCAAAATTATAGAGAACAGAATGAAACAGATGAAATTCATGTGTTTTCAAAAGAACCAAATTTGTTCTACAATCGCGTCTTGTTGCCAGAATATGTTACTGAAGAATTATCATGGGAGCAACTTCTTAAAATTAAAGAAAAAGAGCTTAAAAAGCTAAATGTTCATTTACATCCTGAAACTTTTATCACAAAAATTGATAAAGATCAAAAAGTAGTAACAGATAGTAATGAAGCTACGCATAATTTCGATAAATTGATATTGGCAACTGGTAGTCGCGCCTTTATTCCAAAGGATGTGCAAATAGATTTGCCAGGGCGTTTTACGATGCGTAATAAAAGTGATGCCGATAGTTTTAAAGCCTATTTAGAGGCTACAGGATTACCTCCAGAAGAGCAGCATGTGGTTATTGTTGGTGGTGGATTACTTGGTTTGGAGTTAGCAGCAGCCATGAAACATAAAAATGCAAAAATTACAATTGTACAACGTGGTTCGCGCTTGATGGAGCGTCAATTAGATAAAGTGTCTAGTAAATTATTGGCTTTAGATGTTCAAGAACGTGGTATCCAAATTTATTTTGATAATGAAGTAAGTACGGTGTTTGATGATGAAGATACAGGCGAATTAAATATCACACTAAAAAGTGGAAAATCGATAACAGCAAATGCTATTGTATATGCTATTGGTACAATTCCAAATGTAGAAATTGCTAGAGAAAATGGTATAAAATGTATAAGGGGTGTGAAAGTAAATCAACATTTACAATCGTCTCATCCTGATATTTTTGCTATTGGAGAAATTGCAGAATTTAACAATCAGCTATTCGGTATTACGTCTGCTGCAGAAGAGCAAGCCAATATTTTGGCAAACTTTATTGCTGGAGATGTGAGTTGTTCATACAATGGTTCTGTACTCATGAATATTCTAAAATTCAATGATTTGAATTTATGTAGCATTGGAAATATTAGTGTCCCCGAAAATGATGATAGCTATGAGGAAATTATTTTTACAGATATTAAAAAGCGCTATTATAAAAAATGTATTGTAAAAGATGATTTGTTGGTAGGCGCAGTTTTAATGGGCGATAAGAATGAATTTGCCGAATTTAAAACCATGATTGATAGTAAAATTGAAATGGCTGAAAAGCGTGATAAATTACTTCGAGGGTCTTCAAATGATGTGCCCGTTATAGGTAAGTTAGTGTGCTCTTGTAGTCAAGTTGGCTCAGGAAATATAGAAGAAGCTATTTCAAAAGGATGCACAGATTTTACGACGCTTTGTGATAAAACAGGAGCAGGTTTAGGTTGTGGAAGTTGTAAAACTGAAGTTAGAGAGATACTTCAAAACTCAAAAGTATTAGCATAATGGAAGAACCGTATAGATTAATGATAAACGGTGGTGTATTATCGCCAGGAGAGTTGAAATATATTTGTGAAGCTGCAGAAAGTTTAGGACTTGATGCTATTTCTTTTGGGTCTAGACAAGATATTATTTTTCCAGAGGAAATTGATAAAAGTAAGTTTAGTCAGTTTGATAAAATTCAATTTGTAAAGCCTAAACGCGATGGTGTTGAGAATATAGCATCATCCTATGTGTCTACCGAAATATTGCCAAGTACCTCATGGTTAACAAGTGATCGCTATTTGTATATTTTAGAGCAGTTTAAGCACACACCAAAACTTCGTATAAATGTTACAGACCCTATGCAGCGTTTGGTGCCTTTATTTACAGGAAATGTGAATTTTATAGCCTCTGAACACGAAGATTATTGGTATTTGTATCTGAGACTACCCGATTGGAAAAAAACAGAAATGTATCCCGCTTTAATTTATAGTTGGGACATGGATAAGATAGAATTAGCCATTGAAAATATTTTAATTGAAGAACCGGAAACTATAGATATGGTTTTCGATTTAGTGAGCGATGCGATTGATACAAATAACCGTACTGTAGATAAACCTTTAGAGGTGCCATTTTATCCATTTCCATATTACGAAGGGATGAATCGTATTGGTCAAGACCGTTATTGGTTGGGACTATATTGGCGAAATAACAGGTATGATATCCCATTTTTAAAAGCCATGTGCGATTTATGTTTTGAAAATAAAATTGGTAAAATTTCCATCACGCCTTGGAAGTCTTTTATTGTAAAAGGAATTCCCTTAAAGTCCAAACTACAATGGGAAAAGTTTTTAGGAAAGTTTGGAATTAACGTGCGTCATTCCATGTTGGAAATGAATTGGCATTTACCTGTAAACGACAAAGAAGCTTTAAATCTTAAAAAATATTTGGTTACTAATTTCGATCAAAATGATATTAGTACTTATGGATTAACCTTCGGAATTACAAGTTATGACAGTGATACTTATAATTTCACATCTATCGTAATAGAAAAAAATAGGCCACCAGAAATTAAAGGCGATTTCACAATCCGAGATACTTACAATCTGTTGTACGCTAAAAATTTCGACCCAAATACTAGAAACTACATTATGCATGTTCAAGATGTTGATAAGCTAGAATTACCAGGTTTGTTAATGGAATTAAGCCAGCTTTATTTTGAGCAATTAGGAACAGAAAAAGAAGATGAAAATATTCAAACATCAAATAATGAAACCTTTGAAGAAGAAGTGCATCAATGTTCAGAATGTATGACAGTTTATAACGAAACTTATGGAGATATTACTCAAAATATTCCAGCAAACACTTCTTTTGAAGATTTACCAGTGGATTACGAATGTTCACTATGTGAAGCACCTAAAAATAGTTTTAAGAAGAAAGTGTTGATTAAACCTTTTTAAGGTAAAAACCATTCGTCGACACTTAAACGTCATTCGTCTACACTAAAATAAGTATTTAACGAAATAGAATTTTAACCTGCCTTTATTATTTTAATTTTATTGATTGAGAATAAATTAAAAAAAGTAAATTAAATGAAGGCTTTAAATATATTATTAATAGAAGATGACATGATTGAGGTCATGAAGTTGAATAGAACTATTTCAACACTTAAGCTAAATCATAAATTAATTGAAGCAAATAATGGAGAAGAGGCTTTAAAAATTTTAGAAAAAAAAGACGAATTACCTGACATAATTTTATTAGATTTGAATATGCCAAAAATCAGTGGTATAGAGTTTCTTGCTATCCTAAAAAAGGATAATGTTTTAAAATACTTACCAACAATAATACTAACAACATCTAATAATCAAAAAGATTTATTAGAATGTTACAGATTAGGTATTGCTGGTTATGTTTTGAAACCCTTGAAGTATGAAGAATATACTTCAAAAATAGAGAAACTATTGGCATATTGGAGTATTAATGAATTAAAAAAGGTGTAATGAAAGGTATTGTTTTTACTGAGTTTTTAGATTTAGTTGAAGATAAATTTGGATTAGAAGTTCTTGATAAAATTATAACTCAGTCAGATTTAGAATCTGGTGGTGTTTACACTTCTGTCGGAACTTATAAGTTTTCTGAAATGTTACAATTATTGCAGCATTTAAGTGAACATACGGGTATTTCAATTGATGATTTATTATTAGTGTATGCTGAACATTTTTTTAGTGTTTTAGAAAAAAGTTACCCAGGGCTTTTAGCTACTTATAATGATCCTATTGAAATGATATCTTCAATAGAAAATCATATACATGTAGAAGTTAGAAAAATATATCCAGATGCTGAATTGCCAACGTTTGAGGTTGTTGAAAGAACTGAGAACTCATTAATAATTATTTACAAATCAAGTAGAGCGATGCATCATTTTGGTTTGGGACTAATGAATAAGACTTTTGAGCATTTTAATTCAACAGCTACTATTGTTTTGGAAAAAATAAAAGAAGATGGCACAGAAGTAAAGTTTTTAATTAATAAAAACTAATGAGTCAAGATAAAATTGACATGTTACAGCGTGCACTTGCGCGTGAAAAAGCTGCCAGAAAACAGGCAGAAAAAATTCTTGAAAATAAATCTGCCGAATTATATGACGCAAAGCAAAAACTGGAAAAGTCTTATTCAGAGTTAGAAACTTTACTCAATAAAACAGATTCTCAGTTGCAAGGTGTTTTCGAAAATATAGTTGACGCTTATGTTATTATAGATTTAACAGGCAATGTTTTAAAAATGAATGATGCTGCGGTGGGCCTATTGGGTTTTGAAGACTCAAATCAAGATTTTAATCTTATTGAGATGGTTCATCCAAATGAATTAGAGCGTGTTGCTGAATCTTTTAAATATCTTTTTAATAATGGTACACTTACTGATTTTAATGTAATTATTATTACAAGAAAGAAAGAAGAAAAATTAGTACATATAAATGCCAGTATAATTTATGATAATGGTTCTCCAGTTGCAGCACAAGGTATAGTTAGGGATGTAACTGAATTAAAAACTCTTGAAATTCAAAAAGAAAAACTACTAAAAAAGCTAGAAAAGAGTAATGACGAACTTCAAGAATACGCTCATATTGTATCACACGATTTAAAATCTCCATTACGAAGTATTGATGCTTTAGTAAATTGGATAAAAGATGATAATAAAGATAAGTTGGATGAAGTTAGTCTTCAAAATTTTAAACTTATTGAAACGACATTAGAAAAAATGGAACAACTTATTTCTGATGTTTTAAGTTATTCTAGTGTTGGTACAAATGAAAGCGAAAAAGTAAATGTAAATTTAGATGAGGTTATTACTGATTTAATTGAAATCATGTATAAGCCAGATCATGTAACAGTAGAGGTATTAAACAAACTACCAACATTAAGAGGAGACAAAACGAAGTTGCAGCAATTGTTTCAAAATCTTATTAGTAACGCTATTAAATTTATAGATAAAGAAAAAGGCTTTGTTAAAATTAATGTTGAAAACCTTCAAACCCATTATCAATTTTCCATAGCAGATAATGGTATGGGCATTGAAAAAAAGTTTCATGATAAAATCTTTAAAATATTTCATTCACTCAATAAAAGTAAAGATTCAACAGGTATAGGATTGTCAATAGTTAAAAAAATTATTGATTTGCATGAAGGCGAAATTTGGTTAGAAAGTGAACCAGGAAAAGGAACAACATTCTTTTTTACATTAAAAAAATAATTTATGAAAACGGTTCAATTAAAAAAAAACAGAGCAGGTAGTTGGGAATATTTAAGTGATAATATTAGACTTATAAAACCTCTAGTTTTAGTTTTAGGTAACAGATATTTACTAGAAAATGGTACAATTTATAAAGAAGTAAAACAGTTGTATCCAGACGGTCATATTGTATTTGGCTCAACAAGTGGAGACATTACTTCAGAATCTGTTGATGATGAAAGTATTTTAATAACAGCCATTGAGTTCGAAAAAAGCTCCTTTTTAATAAAAACTAGTAATGTTTTAAATTCAAATTTGGATAGTTTTAAAACTGGAAAAGATCTTATAAACCAGTTTCCAGAAGAAGGGCTAAAATATGTTTTTGTGCTATCAGAAGGTAGTTTTATTAATGGTAGTGAGTTAACTAAAGGTATGAACTCTGCTATAGATGAAAATCTTCTAATAACTGGAGGACTTTGTGGAGATGCAGCACGTTTTGAAAAAACATTAGCATCATATAATGAAAACCCAAAAACAGGAGAAATTATAGCTATTGGTTTTTACGGAGAATCATTAGAAGTCTCTTTTTCAATACATGGTGGTTGGACTCCTTTTGGTCCAGAACGTATTGTTACTAAATCTAAATCTAATGTATTGTTTGAATTAGATAACAAGCCTGCGTTAGATTTATATAAAAAATATTTAGGAGATAAATCAGCAGAATTGCCTGCAGCTGCATTATTATATCCTTTAAATGTAAAGTCAACTGAAGAAAAGCAAGCATTTGTTAGAACGATTTTAAATATAAATGAAGATGATAATACCATGATTCTTGCGGGTGATATCCCCGAGAATTCTAAAGTGCAACTTATGATGACTAATGTGGATAACATTGCCAATGCATCTGAACGTGCTGCAAGACAAGCATTAGAGTTAAGAACTAACAAGCCTCAATTGGCTTTATTGGTAAGTTGTATTGGCAGAAAGTTGGTTTTAGATCAGCGAGTAGAGGAGGAAATTGAAGAAGTTGTTGCTGTTGTTGGTAGTAAAACAACTATGTGTGGTTTTTATTCTTATGGAGAAATTGCTCCTTTTCATGGTGAAAGCAACTGTCAATTGCATAATCAAACTATGACTATAACGCTAATAAGCGAATAATGAATTCATTACTTAAACGTCAAATTCGAAAATATCTATCAGAAGAACAAGCCTCATCTAAAGATTTAGAGCAGTTTCTAGATGCAGTAAATAGATCTTTCACAAATTTTGATGAGCAATATGTAATGCAACAACGTGCTATGACTATAAGTTCAGAAGAGTTATTTGTTGCTAATGAACAATTGAAATTAGAAGCTATAGCTCAAAAAGAAGTTATTGATAAGTTAAAACACGTTATAGAAACTCTGAAATTTTATGAACTTCCTGAAAAACAAAAGCTAGAAAATACAGATTTAGATGGATTGAAGTTGGTAGAATTTATTGATAATCAAACCAAAGAAATAGTTGAAATAAATAAGCAGAGAGAAAAGCTTTTGAACGAATTAGCTTATCAAAATCAAGAATTAAGTGATTATGCCCATATGGTATCACATGATTTAAAATCACCTTTAAGAAACATTGACACATTGACTACCTGGTTAAAACAAGACTATGAGGTTGTTTTTGATGAAAAAGGGAAAGAAAGTTTGAATCTTATTAGAAATAATGTAGAAAAAATGGATACACTTATAAGTGGTATTTTAAATTATTCTACCATTAATAAAAACAAAACAGAATTTTATGATGTAAATGTCGATAAATTAGTTGATAATATTATATCTACAATGCTGACACCACAACATATTACCATAAAAAAAGCCCGCAAACTACCAGTTGTTAATGGCGATAAATTTAGATTACAGCAGTTATTTCAAAACCTTATAGATAATGCAATAAAATATAATGATAAGGCTAACGGACTTATTGAAATAGGCGTAGATGATGATAATGCATTTTGGAGATTTTTTGTAAAAGACAATGGCAAAGGTATTGATGATGCCTATTTTGATAAGATATTTAAAACGTTTCAAAAACTTGAGAATAACCCAGAATCTTCGGGGATTGGGTTGTCTATTGTAAAAAAAATTATAACACTTTATGGTGGTGAAATTTGGGTGGAATCTGAATTAAATAAAGGGACAACATTCTATTTCACTTTAAAAAAATAATTATGGAGCAACCTAATTTATCTTATATAAATCAATTATCAGGAGGCGATAAAACCTTTGAGGAAAAACTAATATCTATTATAAAATTAGAATTCCCTGAAGAGAAAGCAATCTATTATAAGAATATTGAAAGTGATAACTTTAAAGAGGCTGCAGAAAATGTCCACAAACTTAAACATAAAATTAGTATTTTAGGGCTTGAAAAGAGTTATGAAGTTGCTGTTGACTTTGAAAATAATTTATTAGAAAAAAGTACAACAGGTAAAGAAGAATTTGACAATATTATGCAAATGATTACAAACTTTCTAACTACCCTATAAAGTTATTTTATGAATTGTATTATTATTGATGATGAGGCTACAGCTAGAGCAATTATAGCTCAGCTTTGTACAAATATTCCTAGCTTAAATATATTAGAAGATTTTCCTAATGCGATGCAAGCGATAAAGTATTTGAATCAAAATGATGTAGATCTTATATTTTTAGATATTCATATGCCTGATTTCACAGGTTTTGATTTTATTCAAACATTAAAAAATCCTCCTAAAATAATTTTAACTACTTCAGACCCTCAATTTGCAATAGAAGCTTTCGAGTATGACTGCATCGTTGACTATTTAGTAAAACCGATAGCATTACCTCGTTTTGAAAAAGCCATTCAAAAAGCTGAATCGATTTCAAATAAAATTCAAGAAACAACTGCCGCAGCTTCAAGTCAAATAGAAACAAGCTCTGGAAACGATTTATACGTTAATATAGATAGACGACTTATTAAAATAGATATACCAAGTATTTATTTAGTAGAAGCTAAAGGCGATTATATTCAGGTAAAAACAGAAGACAAGAATTACACAGTACATTCTACTTTAAAAAAAATTGAAGATAAATTGCCTAATGATTTATTTTTAAAAATACATCGTTCTTATATCATCAATGTTCAAAAGATTATTGATATTGAGGATAATAGTGTGCTTATCAAGAAAGATGTTATTCCGGTAAGTCGTTCAAATAGACCAGAATTAATGAAACGATTAAACTTACTATAATCGTTTAACTTGTTAATATTTCCATTCGTCTACACTTAATTTTCATCCATCGAAAATTGCATTTTAAGATGCCTTAGTCATATATTTTTGTGCTATAAATAAATTATATCATGAAAAGAATATTACTATTATTACTGGTTATTATATCACAAGTTAATGCTCAAGTAGGAGTTGGTTCAGAAGACGTACCATTTAATTGTGATTATAATGCATACTTGTTTCAATACAATGATGTGTATGCTATCGATTTAGCATCAGGAAATTCATATACAGTTGCAACTGATGTTGCAGAAGGCAATATAAATGCAACAGCATACAATCCTGCTGATGGTTTTATTTGGGGGTCTTTAAGTACACCAGCAAAATCAATTGTTCGTATTGGGAAAAACTTTAAAACCACAACGTTTTATATAGATGAGTTACCAACTAGTGGTCGTTATGTAGGCGATGTTAGTGCTGAAGGTATTTACTATTTAAAAGGTGGTGGAACAACATATTATGCTGTAGATTTAAATCCAGATTCTGATAACTACGGAAAATATATTAAAACGTTAAACCTATCTAAGAATATTAGTATTCACGATTGGGCATTTAATGCTGTAGATAAAAAATTGTATGCAGTTGAAAAGAAAACCAATATTCTATATAGAATAGAAGCCGAAACTGGAGCTATGGAAAGTTTGGGAGAAGTGCCGATTCTTTCAGGTTTAAATTACACTTATGGTGCGGTTTATTTTGATGCTTCTGGTCGTTTTTATATATCGGCAAACCAAACAGGAACTATATATGTCATTCAAAGTGTTCAAGAGTTAAATGGATCAAACTCTATGGAATCTAATTTATTTGCTTTTGGACCGTCTAGTGCGCAAAATGATGGTGCACGTTGTCCTACAGCTCCAGTACCGCAAGAAATTTGTGATAATGGTATTGATGATGATGGCGACGGATTAATAGATTGTGAAGATCCATCTTGTTCTGGTTATGCAGGGTGTCCAGTAATTGAGTTATCTACTTCTTCAAGTGCAAACCAGGGTGGTTTAGAAAGTAACAACAGACTCTCTCAACAAATCAGCAAACGTAATTTTAATAGAGCAAAGAGCAATTATAAATTTGACAAAACAGCTGCTAAACGTTTTTCAAAAACATCTAAATATGGTAAAACTAAAGCTGGAAAAGGTAATGGGTTTCAATTATCAGATTTTATTCCATTAGATGTTATCAATGAAGAAGATGTTATAGAATCGTCTCCAAAAGATTTAATAAACATTACAAACGCAACCGATATCTATTCAGTTGATTATATGCGAAATAACGATGCCGTAGCTTCTATTTTGTTATTAAAAACAGATAAAGGCGTTTACGAGCATACTAAATACATTTGCGATAGATTATTAGGAGCGCAATTAATTTCGGTATCTACAATTGAAATTAAAGAACAACAATTTATTAAATCATTAATCAGAACTATTGATGGCTCTTTAGAGTTTGTTTTAAGTCTGTCAGCAAAATCAATAAACAATGGTGCAAATTTCGGAATTGAAAGCCATTGGAATTTAGATAAATACGAGAATAATGTTGGCTTTTATAATTTCCAAATCTGGTCAAATTCTTTAGACGATTTATTACGTCTTGGAGAAGAAGTGGTAAGATTGTTAGATGTACAAAAACCGGTTACTAGTTATAACAACTCAACACCACCAACAGTTTTTGTTAGAAAAGGAACATACCGTAACGGAAAACTAGATTTACAAATTGTAAATACAAATAGGAGTGAAGCTATTGTTTTTGATGGCGGATTAAGAGGAACAGAAACAGAAACCGTAGACTATGTATCATCTATTATTGAATTAAACGGCGATTACATTTCTAATGTTCAAGTAGAAGCTGGAAACCTTTTTGATATAGGTTTTAGAATTGGAGACGGTATACAAACTCCAGATGATTTGTTTATGTCTGATGGTCCTTGGGGATACGATGATGCTGCACCAACTACAACCGTTACAAACTATACTGTAGAAACAAACGAAACTCAGTTTGATGACGATGAATATGCTGTAGAACGTAACATTAATTTAGAAGCAACAACTAGCGAATATATTGCGGCTTACAGAGCGTTAACACCAAAGTTTAACCCCATAGATTTGTCTGAGTATAACAGCTTTAAATTACAAGCTAAAGGTACAGGAACACTTATTATAAGATTAGTAAAAGAAAGTGTTACCAACTGGGAAACACAATACAAAGCAAGTATAGATTTAACAGAAGAGTTAACAGATTATAGTTTACCATTTTCTGAATTTAAATCAAGCAACGGTACACCATTAGAAGTAAACGATATAACCTCTATAGTGTTTACCATGTTAGCCGAAAATGGTACAGAAGTTACTAAATCCATGACATTAGAGCAATTGCGTTTCTCAACAAGCAGCACATTATCTGTGGCTAGCTTAACAGAAACTAAAGCTTTAGATGCTGTGGCCATACCAAACCCAATGAGCTCTCAAACAACCATACACTTTACAGCACAAAACTCAGAACATGTAGAGTTGTTAGTTTACAACCAAGTAGGGCGCTTAGTAAAACAAATACCATTTAGTGTAGTATCTGGTAAAAATGAAATAAAACTAGAACGCGGAAACCTAAGTTCTGGTATCTATTTCTGTAAAATTAGAAGTAACCAAACCAATTATAAAACCACAAAACTACTCATGGATTAATTAATAGCAAATTATTCTAGGTGGTAAGGCAAAAGACGTAAGTTTTTTGCCTTTTTTTATTATAATAAAGTAAGGTTAATTATTTGGGCGTTACCCGCCTAAGGTCGGGTCGGGCTTTCACTACTCAATCCCTCTCCCGATAGCTATCGGGATCGGGGATTTCAAACATGCCGTTCAATCCCTAACGCGGGTACTGGCATACTATTTTAATGTCGTATTAAGTAAGAAAATTATAGGTTTTTATCGTGTTTTTTAGTAATTTTCTGGCAGTTAAATAAAACTTAAAATGTTTTGAAATTACTTAAAGCTAAGCAGTAGGAAGGTATAGACTTATAAAGTTACGCATATAAATAAGTTAGGCACAATATGAACCAACCATATGGAAAAAGAACAAAAAGAAGAAAGAATTGAAACTTTTGAAGAAAAATTTGAGAAGTTTATTGGAACAGCTAAAGAAGAAGTTTCTTCTCTAAAAGCCGAACTGAATGACGTTACAGAATTATATAATGATTTTGTTAAAAAACCAAATACAGCAGTTCCAAGTAAAGCGGAAAAACTGAATGAGACTTTTGAAAAAGTAACTGAATATAATATCGAAATCAGCGAAATCGAGACTAAAGTACAGGAATTTGAAACAAAAGTATTTGGAAAAACAACAGAAGACAAAGAAGCTTTAAAATTTAAAATCACCGAATTAAAGTCTGAACTTGAGGAATTACATTCTGATTGGGAAGAAAAGTATGGTACATTATCAACAAAAATTGAAGATTTACTTCCTGGTGCGACATCTGCTGGACTTGCAAAATCTTATCACGACCAAAAAAAGAGCTACAAAACACCTAATATACTTTGGTCAATAGTATTCATTGGAACAATGATAGGAATGGTTTGGTATGCAGTTACGACAATTAAAGACAGCGAAACTGTTGGAGGAGCATTTATGAATATTCTTGCAAGAGCACCATTTTTTGTTCCGACAATTTGGCTTGCATTATTTGCAAGTAAACAGCAAAGTCAAAATCGCAGACTTGAACAAGAATATGCTCATAAGGAAAGTCTTGCTAAATCTTACGAAGGCTATAAAAGAGAAATTGCAAAACTACCTGAAAGTTCCGATAAAGACGAAATAATGGAAAAATTAGTTGCTTCTCTAATTGATGCTTCAAGTTATAATCCAAGTGAAACATTGGAAAAAAAATCACACAATGACTCACCACCTCTTTTAAGTTCTTTAATGAATAGAAAAGTAGATAAAACCGAATAAATAATATGCCTAACATCGAAAAAAAATAAATGCGGTTTAGATATAAAACAATGTAGTTGCGTGTTTGCTACATCTGAATTTTATTCGGAAATTTCTTGCACACAAACCCGCAACTATTCTTATATATAACCGTAGTGTTTAATTAAAACCATCTATTGAAAATGAGTATTTCACCATCAACCCTTTTCCATTTTACCAACAAAAATGCACTATTTGATATTCTAAGAGATAACTTCAAATTAAAGTATTGCTTGGAAAAATTACCAAACGATAAAGAGGATGGTAAAATTGCAGTACCAATGGTATCTTTTTGCGATATAAAAATATCAGAAATAACAGAACACATTGAGAAATATGGAGAATATGGAATTGGTTTAAGTAAAGATTGGGCAAATGAAAAAAAGCTTTCTCCTGTTTTTTATCAAAATTTAAAATCAGAATTTTCAACAAACTTTAGAGCAAATATCAAAGAATTTCTTGACGATATAAACATTGACCTAAAACATAAAGGAACAATTATAGACTTGCTAAGACTCTCTAAGGAGTATGAAGGCAAGCTTATTAGGAGAACAGAAGAAATTGAAAAATATAGATTTGCTGATGAAAGAGAATGGAGATTTGTTCCAAGAATGACTTTGAATAGAGAAATTCCTGATTTTATAAATGAAGAACATTATAATACACCAGAAAAAAAACAAAACGCAAATGATAAATTAAAAGATGAAAGACTTTATTTCAATGCTAACAACATTATGTATTTGATTGTAAAAGAGGAAAGTGAGATAAATGAACTAATAAACCATATTAGACAAGTAAAAGGCAAAAATTATACGATGGATGAAGTTGATAGATTAACTACTAGAATTATTTCTTGTGAAAGGATAATTAATGATTTTTAAAAAACTATATGATTCAACAAATAATATATGATTTAACAAATGATGATAAATCGTTAGTTAGCCCTTTGCTCAAGACTAAAGTGTTTGCTTCTAGACTAAAAAATAAAAAATTATTGGAGTGGGTAAATAAAGAAATCAATGGGTATTCTATGAGTGATACTCTTCCTGAATATAGAGTTGGTTCTGCTACTTCATCTTGTACTTTAAGACAGGGTTATGCTTTGCAAGAAAACACACCTGTTCCAATTTCGTTTATTAGTGATGAAAATTTAAGAAACTTCTTTGTTCAATTTGAATTTAGAGATAGCGTAAAAACATTAGAAAGCTATGTAAACCACAAAGATAACGACACGCTTATTAAAATTCTTCCTATTGATTTTTGGGCTTTATTAACTCGGCATATGAAAGAAAGCGGATTTAAAAGCGAAATAAGAGATATAAAGAAAATGGCTCATATTTCTACAATTACGCAAACTCTAACCGAAATTAGAAGCAAATTTTTAGACTTTATGTTAAACCTAGAAACCGAATTTCCAGATTTACCAAAAAACATTGAAGATATTAGCGATGACATAAAAGAAAATATTACTAAGACTATTAATGTAATTATGGGAAATCAGTACAATACGTCAAACGTTGGGGAAGGGAACACTATAAACACAGGTAATAATGCTAAAATTAATACAGCGACAGGAACAAACATAACTCAACAACTGGAAATAAACAGCTTAAAAAAAGAAGAGATAAAAAACCTTGTTGAACAAATTAATATAATAGTTGATAAGTTAGAATTAAACGAAGAAGACAAAGAAGATATTTTATCTGAATCAGAAAGAGTTTTAAATCAATTAAAAAGAGAAAAACCGAAACAAACTATAATAAGTCAATCATTGAACACGACTTATGATATTTTATCCAAAGTAGATTCTAATTCACAAACAGAACCAATAATTGCTGAAATAGAAACATTGTTAGCTAATTTTTAAAAATAACTAGTCATACAGAATCACGTTGTATGCAATTAAAAACTCAAACTTATTGAATAAGGCATTAGAAATAATATTTCAAAAAAAAACACTTAGTTACATTCTTTTTCTAATTACTGCTGCCATAATTAGAGAAGCATTGGCATTAGGTTTTGATGAAAATTTTGAAAATTTATTTATTTACTTAAATGAAAGGTATAATAATAATGATGTAGACCTCTATATTTTAATCCTTCAACTACTTTTTACAAAAGGCAGCTACATTACATTGTTAATTTTGTTTGTACTATTATCAGTTTTTGTTTTTTTGAAAAACAAAGAGTTAAAAAAACTGACAACTCCGAATGCAGATTCAAAAGATTTTCAAAAGCTTCGAAAAAAGATAAATAAAATAATTAGTGAGGAGAGCTTTCCAGAAATTTATAATTCATTTTTTCACAAACTAACCACAAAATTCTCACCCGTTTACTCTGAGTTTTATCTTAGAAATTTAGAAATTCAGGTTGATGTTTCGTCAATAGATAATAATGAAATTGAATTCTATCAATTTACCAGAGTATTAGTTTTACCAGACAAAACTCAGAAGTATTTTAAATTTAAACACCCAATAAATAATCAGATTCAAACAGAATATTCTGCGCAATTAATGGCTTATAAAGTCGATGAAATTGACTTCATGGATAAATTAGAACGAGATGTATTGGAATTCGAGACCATATTTGAATCTAAGAGGGAATTTTTTGTAGAATATAAACACAAATTCAAGTATTCCATTTTAGATAACCCTTATCATTTATTTAAGATGAATACTTATTGTTCAAACTTATACTTTAGTATTATAATTCCAGAAAATTTTGAAATCGGATTATTTGATTTAGGAAATAATGATCTATATGTAATTGAAGATTCACGATTAGGAAATAAACAATTACGATTCAAAATGGAAAATGGTTTTATGCCAAATGATGGATTCGGTATTTATTATAAAAAGTAATAAAAACTGCATACAACAATGGCTATAAGTAATTGCTCGTTCTTGCCAACTTCTTAATACCCGTGACGTTTCCCTATTGGTCATGATATTTTGCTAACTTAGTTTCATACTACCGCAACACATCATACATGAGGCGTTTTGAACAACAGTTTGTTAATATAAGCTTTTTGATAGTTTTGGAGACTATTAGTATGAAATTCTATAATAATCATGGTTAAAAAAATTAACTTCAAAGAAACCTCAGAAAAAGAAATAAATCTTTATACTTGTTTAGGAGAATCTCTATGTGCAGTTCAAATATTAGAAGACGCTTTAAGCCATTTAATTATTCTAAAAAAAACAGAACCTGACCAAAAGAAAGTAGCAGATGATCTTTTAAAAAAACAACAATTTTATACTTTTGGACGGGCAATAAAAATTGCCAAAGATGAATCATTATTGCCTAATTCATTGGAAACTGAATTATCAAGCCTCCTCAAAGAAAGAAATTGGTTAGTTCATGAGAGTATTACAATCGATAAAAATAATTATAAGACAGATTCGTTTTTTAATGAATTATTTAAAAGAACTAAGTCCATAACATTAAAAGCACAAAAATTAAAGGTTTCGATTGAACTAGATTTAATTGAATATTCCGAGAAGAAAGGTATTGATATGTCTAAAGTTAAAAATGAAATGAATAAGAATTATGGTTTAAAATTTTAAATGAGCTATACTGCAATTCGTTCTCTTTCGGTAACGGTGGAAAATCATAGCTGATTTTTAACAACGAGCTTCATACAAAACTGTTTCCATTTATTCCCTAAACCCAGGAAACTCACACAAATACCACTTAAACTGCAGCCCAATTTCATTAAAAGTAAAACCAGCTGCAGTAGCTGAGGCAATATTACTTCGGGTACCATACAAGTTTAATAAAGCACGTTCAGTAAATTTATACCCTAATTTTCCTTGTATGCGGTAGGTGCTTTGGCTGGTATCATCTTCAATATATTGTAAACCTGTGGCCGCAGTTAACTCATAAAACCACGCCTTAGGTTTAGTAATGGCTTCATCTTTAATAATATTTACAAATACTTCGGCAGCGTTAAATTGTTCTGGGCTAAAATAAATAGTTGGCACTTGGTTTTTAAACGTAATGTATTGGTAATTTAAACCCGCTTTTAAAGCAGGTTTGGCTAGTATGTTGTAGTAAAGCGAGGTAAACAATAAGTTTCTAGCATTATCATCGTTTTGCCACGTGTAAAAATATTGTGTAAACCATCCTAAATTAAAGTTGGTGCTTAGGTTATAATTGGCGTACAGGTTATTCATCACGATTTCCCGATCTAATAATTCGGCATTAAAACTTTGTATTTCACTTTTATAGCCAATATCTAAAACTTGCAGTTTAAAGGGTTTTATGTTTAAGGCTAAATCGGTTACCAATTGCGTGTAATTGCTTGTGTTTGCTTTGGCAGAGGTAACGCCAGCAGTTCCTTTAAACGTAATATTTGGTAATATTTGGTAGGCTAAACCTAATGAAAAATCGTTTGATGTGGCATCAAAATTAGTGACTTTATTGGTTGTTGTTCTGTAGCCATAACGCGCCAACCACTTAAATTTGGTTGAAGTTGGAAATTCTATATTCGTTTGTACTGCAAAGGCTTTGTTATCGCCATTATCAAAAGAGTAGGAGGCTTTGGTTTCCCAAAACGGTGTAAAACTTGTGTTTAGGCTTGTAATAAAATTGGTAGCATCTTTTTGCTTGTCATAAAAGGTTAAAGTATTTTCTGCGGATTGGTAGGCTTCATCATATTTTCCTAAAGCTTTTAAGGCATTGGCTTTTCCTAAATTGCCATCAAAAGAACTACTATCATTTTCTAAAATGCGGTTGTAGTCCGCAACACTTTTCTTAAAATCACTTTTATAAATGTTTAAAGTAGCACGTAAGGCTAAAATCCAGTTTTCGTTGGGTTCTGCTTTATGCAATGTATCAATTAAAACCTGTGCATCTTTATATTTTTTATTCCAAATAAGCGCTTGAATGTAACGCTCTTTGGTTTGTTGTATTAGTGTTGCATCATTTAAGTTTGAAATCGTATTGTAAGCTTCCTCACTAATATTTAAAGCTTCTTTTTCTTTGCCTTTTAAATGTTTTACTAAGGCTAATCCGTTTAGTGCTACTGTCTTGTTTTCTGGCGTATTGGCTATGGTGTTGTATGTGGTTTCAGCGTTATCAAATTCGCCAGCAATTAAATAGAGGTTGGCAAGATTTAAAAGTGTGTCTTTATCATCTTTAAAAAGATCTAAATTTTCTTTTAATAAACGTTCTGCTTCCTCGTAGTTCTGAGCTTGTTGATTTTGATACGCATAGCCCAAATAAATATACTTTTTTGAGGTTAACGCATTTGGGTTTCCTGGTAATACTTCCAAAGCTTTATTTACATAAACTAAGGCGTCATCATATATTTTAAGATTGGATAGGGAATTGGCATAGCCTAAAAGCGCAGGGAAACTTTTATCATCTTCTTTAATTAAGTTTTCATAAAACGCTTTAGCATCGCTGTAGTTTTTATCCCAAAGTAAAGACTCTGCGTAGTTGAGTTTAATTTCAAAATCGTTGGGATATAATTTTAGTAAATCGGTAAAAATAGTAACAGCCTTTTCTGATGCGCCTTGTAAACCCAAAGCACGCCCATAACATAGTTTTGCTGTTTTATTATCGGGATAGTCTTTTAGAATAGTTTCAAAAAAAGATTCTGCTTCTTGGTATTTACCAGTTTCTAAATAGGTAAAACCTTCTTGCATGTTTTGTGCATATATAAAGGTAGATACAGATAAGACTAGTAATAGTAGATATTTTTTAAAGGGCATAGTGTGTTTAATTTATTACAGGTGCAAGTTAATCAATAGTATTGAATCATTCGTCTACAGCAACTTGCACCTGAACGAAATTCAAGAGTCTTACGCTGATTCTTAAAGCATCTTTGTACCAGAAAACAAAACAATATTAATTAAAAAAAATAGTATGGCACTTAGAATTAAAGAGAACAACGGAACATTTTTAGTAGAAGGCACTATTAATAATACTACAGTAAAACAATTTAAAAATCATTTAGAGTTCTTATTAGCTTATTCAAAATCTCTAACCATAAATATTGATAAGGTTACAGCTATTGATAAGAATGGCTTGAAAGTTATAGAGGATCTTTTTGAAGCAGCAGAATTTTATAATAAAGCGTTTTCAGTGATTGGTTATGGTTGTAAAGACATTTATGAATCTATTAATATGTCAGTAGCAGCATAATTAAAAGAATACTAATTTTTAAAACTAAAGTCATGCAAATTATAGCCACTTTAAAATCTAAAAAAATTTCGCCAGAGCAATTATTTATGTTAAGTGTTCTTGTTGTAAACGGTGGGAATTATTTATATAATTTAATTCTTGGGAGACTATTAGGACCAGCGCAATTTGCAGATGCGGCAGTACTCATTACATTTTTATTAGTATTGAGTTTTGCAGCTATGACATTTCAGTTAGTTACCGCAAAATTCTCTGTACTTTTTGAAAACGAAGTGTTTAAAAGTTTTATTTCTAAAGTATATAAAAATGCACTTTTGGTTGGCGTTTTAATGGGAATACTCATTATAATGTTTGCAAACCAATTGCAAAACCTATTTAATACATCATCATCAAATATGTTTATTGTTTTTGGTTGTGGTGTACCACTTTATTTTTTAATGAGTGTGAACAGGGGAATATTTCAAGGCAAAAAAGCTTTTAAAGCATTATCGATAACATATCAAGGCGAAATGTTAAGTAGATTAATTATTACCCTTGGACTTATTTTAATTTTCGATATCCAATCGTCAGTTGTTATTGCGGTTGGTATTCTAGCATCATTTGTATTTGGGTTGATTCCTTTTAAATTCCCAAGTATCATTCCAAAAAAAGCATTGGTATTAAGTAAAACACATTCAAAAGAAATAAAAAGTTTCTTTATAATAACTGCATTTTATGAACTCACACAAATCATAATAAATAATAGTGATATTCTTTTAGTAAAGCATTACTTTGAATCATATGAGGCAGGTTTGTATGCGTCTTTAGCTTTAATTGGTCGCATTGTTTACTTCATCGCTTGGATGTTTGTTATGTTGTTGCTGCCAACTGTAGTTCAACTTAAAAAAGAAGGGAAAGAAACAGCACCAACACTTTTTAAGTATGTGGGTTATATAGCAGCTATTTCAATAAGTATTATTGTGGTTTGTTTAAGTTTTCCAGAAACGATTATCACGCTGCTTTTTGGAGATAGTTACATAGCCATGGCGCCTTTGTTGTGGAAATATGCTGTTGCTACCTCAATGTTTGCTATCTCTAATATTTTTGCATATTACTACTTGTCTTTAGATAAATATGTTCCCGTAGTAATTTCAGGGCTATTTGGAATGCTTCAAATGGGATTAGTTATTTTTTATCATGATAGCTTAGAACAAGTGGTGCACATGCAAATTATAGCTATGTTATTATTATTGTGCATTCAATTATCCTTTTTTAAATACAATCAATTAAAATCTAAAATAGCTTAATCTAAAGAGAATTACCATTCGTCTACACTAAAGGTCATCCGGTCTACAAGTGACTGATTTTAGATGAATAAAACCCCAAATTTGTAGAGTAATTAATAAATAACATTAAAAACGAAACTTATGAAATTAGCAATCGTAACAGCATATCCACCAAGTAAAGTAACTTTAAATGAATATGCATACCATTTGGTAAAACACTTTAGACAAAAAGAAGATGTTACAGAATTGGTATTATTAACAGATACTACTGAAGGTAAAAAAGATGTTGAATTTACAGAAGCAGGTTGTAAAATAACAATAAAAGAATGTTGGACATTTAATAGCTATGCAAACATTTTAAATGTAACTAAAGCTATAAACCAAGTTAAACCAGATGCTGTTTTATTCAATTTACAGTTTATGAAATTTGGAGATAAAAAAGTGGCTGCTGCCTTAGGTTTAATGTTGCCATTAGTTTGTAAGCTAAAAAAGATTCCAAATATTGTGTTATTACATAATATTCTTGAAGAAGTAGATTTGGGAAGTGCAGGGTTCACAAGTAATAAATTGATGCAAAAAATTTACGGATTTATAGGTTCAAGTTTAACGCGATTAATTCTTCAAGCAGATACTGTTGCTGTTACGATGCAAAAGTATGTTGATATTTTGGAAGAAAAATATAATGCAACAAACGTAAAGTTAATTCCGCATGGTACGTTTGAAATTCCTGAAGAACCAGATTATAAAGTTTCAACTTCTCCTATACAAATTATGACTTTTGGAAAGTTTGGAACGTATAAAAAAGTTGAGGGTATGATTGAGGCTGTTGAAAAAGTAAGACAATCTACAGGATTAAATTTAGAAGTTGTAATTGCTGGAACCGATAATCCAAACGTACCAGGTTATTTAGCTAAAGTACAAGAAGATTACAAGCATGTGCCACAATTGCGTTTTACTGGTTATGTAGAAGAACATGAAGTTCCAACTTTATTTAATGAAAGTGCTGTAGTTGTATTTCCATATACATCAACAACAGGAAGCTCAGGCGTACTTCACCAAGCTGGAAGTTATGGTAAAGCGGTAGTAATGCCAGATTTAGGAGATTTAGCGTTGTTAGTACAAGATGAAGGGTATAGAGGGGAGTTTTTCGAGCCAACATCAGTAGAAAGTTTAGCGACTGCTATTGAAAACATAGTGACAAACGAAACTTATAGAACGGCATTAGGTAAAGCCAATTATAAAGCGGCTACGGCACACCCGATGTCTAAAATTGCAGATATGTATTTAGAGTCCTTTGAAACTATTATTTCAAAGAAAACAAAATCTAGTGTAGCAGTTGTGTAAAACTATTTTTTGGAAATATATTTAAAAGCGGGCTTAGTCTCTCCATTTTGGTCAATAAATCCAAAATGTTCTTGGGCCTGTTTTCGCCAAGGGAGTCGTCCAACGACTTCTTTTGGTATTTCAGTAAAGTCGTAAAGTGTCCAAGACATAAAATTGATATCGTTTTCACTAAAAATACCTTGTGCTTTTTTATGATAGTCACTTTGATCGTCTTCATTATTCCCAAAAGGATTCCAAAATCCTTTGTAAGACGACAGCCCGAATTCTGTAATAGCTATAGTTTTATTAGTAACTTCAGATTTTAAATGCTTGTATGTAGCTTCTAAATCATCCAAATCTTCATAGTAATGAAAACTAATAAAGTCTAGTTTATCTTTTAGAATTGTAGCACTTTCTGCATTAGACCAACCAATGGTTACAGGATGTTTTGGGTCTGTAGATTTTACTAAATCAATCATGTTATCAAGCCATGCGATTACTAAATCTTTATGTCTTGATTCAAAATCTAAATTAGGTTCGTTTTTAATATCCCAAGCCAAAAGAGCGGAATGATCTTTTAATGCAGATACTATTGTTTCAGCGTGATGTTGATTCAACGTCCAATTTAAAACTGTGTAGTCGCCATAAAAATCAAATAATGTGGCTACTACTTTTAACTTTTCAGCTTCAGCTAAATTTAAAACAGTTTTTAGTTTCGTTAGTTTTTCAGGTTTCACATTGGCTTTTCCAAAATCTTCATAAGGAATAAATATTCTGATACTGTTTAAGCCTGCTTCTTTTATGATTTTAAAATCTTTAGTAATAATAGCAGCATCAAACTTATCGCCATACATGTCCCAGGGAGAAGCTTGAGGATAATAGTTAATACCTTTTACTTTTGAAACTTCAGTACTGGCATGAGCAAATTTATTTTTATAATCTTTGCTTTTTTCCTTTATCATGTGTCGGATACGCCAAAAGCCATCTTCTAAAAGAAAAATAAGTTTATAAGTAGACTGCTCTTTGGTTTCTAGTTGGAGCGTGTAATTTTCAAAAACACGTTTAAATTCAATAACATTTTTATCTGTAACAACAGCTAATTGGCCATCTTCACTAAAAAAATCAAGCGAAAGATGATGCTCTAAAGTAGTGCCCTCAATAGCAATATGATTTAATTTATTTTGAGCTACAAAGGCAGTTATGTTTTTTCTAGCATTTTCAGTATAATAATCTTCAATACCTGCTAGTGTATTCGTTTTATAGGCCACATGTTTTACATACCAAGCATCTAAATAATCATTTTGAAGTGCATTTAGAGTTTGTGCATCCATAGGTCTGCCTTCATTATTTAAAGGCGCCCATTCCAGTTTTGGTAAGTATTGGTCTATCTTTTTAATTTCGGTATGCAGCATAGTACTTCGGTCGGCTCCCGTGTTTAAATAGCTGTATAAACTGCCAATGCCAAATAGTACCAAAGCAATAATAGCGATGTAAGACAGCACTAAAACACTACGCAATATGTTTTTATTTATACCTGTCATAGCTTTACATTCGGATATGTTTTCTGTACACCAGCGGTTTCAATTTTAAGCGTATAGTTTTCACTAGGGAAGTTGTTGGTATCTAATTTGAATGTGGCATAGCCTTCAAAAGAACTTTTAGTAAGTGTATTTAATTTTATCTCATTTTGAAAAACTGAAAGCGATACTTCTAAGCCATCAGGCACCATTTGATTCATGAAACTTTTTAAAGGCCCTATAGTTACCGTTCTATAATCTTCTGAAAATAGCACGTTAAAATCTGAGATGATCGTTTTGTATGCTAACTCAATGGGTTTACTTTCTGCCATACCTTCTACAAAGGCTTTAACTGTCCATTGGTCTTCATGATCTGGATGAATCATTTTTGCAACAGCAATCCCTTTTATAGTTGTGCTAGAAGTTTTTAAAATATGGTTTGAACGGTTTGTGATAAAAAAATCAATATAAGTGCCATCACTCACTAAATTCCCGAATTGATCTTTAATTATTGACGTAGAAAATGTGGTAATTTGATTGCCATCTGCATAGTCATGATTTCTACTATGCGAAATATTAAAATCTGTTGGTATAGCGGGAAGTACATTAACCGTATATTCTTTTGAATTGAATCCCAAACATTCTGAAGACACTAAAATTCGACCTGTTTTGGTTTCTGAATAGATGTTTTTATAAGCAATTCTGTTTTTCATAAGAACGACCTCTTCATTTTGATTGTCTAAAAACTGATGTTTAACGGTAACCTTGGTGCTATCAGCTAAAGGGTTATCTAAATAATCTGTGGGGATAACAACAAGCATGGAGTAATCTGTTCCGCCAGCTTGAATACTTGGTGGACCTAAATACGTTTCTAGAGCTACTGCCTTTTGTTTGGATATAATTGTAAATGCCCCAGAAAGCGAATTATTTGCTAACAATTTCCAATTAACAACTCCTGTTTTATTACTTATAGATTGTGGGATTTGATAATTTAGAATTCCTGAATCTATTTCGGGCTTAATTATAGTAGAGCCATAACTGTTACTTACATACAAACTTGGTGTCTCGTTATCAGTATTAGAAAACTTTAAGCTAATAGATTGACCAGCTTCAAATTGAGTGGTTTTAGTAATCAATTCTATAGCTCCATTGTTTGCATAGGAAGGCATTGATAGTAAAACCATCCATACATAAAAAAGTAAATATGTATATTTCAATGTCATTAATTAGGGTTTCCTATATAGGTGTTTATTTCAATTTTAATAAAACTATAGTTTTTATTTTCTATGGGTTGCAAAACGGTGTGTGTTTGATTTTCAATTCTGTTTGGAACAACTTTGTTAGAAATAGATACATTAGGTAACCCGTTTACAAAACAGTTTTTCATATCCTCGTTTATAACCTGAATCGTGTCATTTTTAAGAATGGGATAATCAAACGATTGTTGACGCTGCTGCCTGATACCTTCTGCAATAAATTGATGATCTACCCAAAGCATATTTTTATGTTGATCATAATACGTAAATAACAATTGCGGAATGGTAACTTCTGCTAATCCAGAATTAAACAGTTTACCAGTAATCTGTTCTTCAGAAATATCTAAATCACTTATTGAGGTTCCTTTGTATAAATCTGATCCTGAAACATTTCCCGCTACTTGTAAGTTGAATTTTGTGGGTTGTTCTTCAAATTCAACAGGTGTAAATTCATCTGGATTAAAAGTTTTTGGAATAGAATCTTGTGTTCTTGACCATGCAATGCCTTCAAAATTAATTTTAAAAGAACTTACTTCTTTAGGCATCAGTTTATGCTTTACGTGATATTTAGCATTATAAGTTGCTAGTTGTTTATTGTCATCATTATATAAGGTACCTTTTAATACTACATCGGCAGGAACATTATCTATATTTTGAACTTCTCCAATTAGTGCATAACTACCATTATGTTTTACCAGTTTTGCTGATAAGATTTCTAAAACAGGTTGTTTTAAAACATCTTCGTGGTGGGTTTGTTCTGTAGTAATGCGTCGTCGTCCTTGGTTAAAATATTTGGTAACATTATCTGAGTATAACTGGTCTGGTGGTAAATCTAAATCAATATCCTCTGGGTTTACATACCATTTCCCTTTCAGTTTTACTAAAGTTTTATAATCGGTTTTATTAATTTTTTCTAAAGGTGTAATCCACTTAGTATTCACTTTTACAGTTGCTAAACTATCGGTTTTTGAAGTTACTATAGTTTCAATAGCATCTAGTTTAGCATAAGAACTCAATAATCCATCAGTAACCGAAATCTCTAACATATACTGTGCAATAGGTAAATTACTTTCTGGGTTTATAAGACTGTAAGCTGTTTCAAATTCTTTAAAATCTAATGCGTCATAATACGCTAGCAATGCATTTTCTGGAGAATGATGCGCATCATTTTTAATGTAGAATAGGTGTACACCATAAAATACTATAATTGCTAGAATAATAGACCAAACATGGGTAATTCTAAGCAATCCTCTTGAGAACTTAGTATAATTATTCTGAAATTTTAAAAATTCAGGAATAGCTTTTGCTTTAGTCTTTAACGTATTTATCCAAAGCATTTGAATGTTTAATATAAATGCAATAAGAACTGTTAAAAAAGGCATAATGCCCCAAAGTATTTTCAGCCATTTTGCAACATCTTCTTTAGGTAAAATAGATGATACAGGAGGTACATTTAATTTTTCCCAAACTTGAATTCCGTTTTCTAGTTGACGAAGTCGTTGCCAACCACAGAAATATAAAATTGGGTCGTAAAATTTATCATTAGAGAATATATATTTGAAATTATATTTTTCAGGTGTGGTTAAAAATTGCTGTAATGAACCAATACCTTCAACACCTTTAAATTTAGAATTCTCTAAACGTTCTATAGGTCGGGTTGTTAATTCTGGTAAGCGTCTTGCAGAATGGTAATTACCATCAACACTCATGGCGTTGGTTTGTGCTGATAACCAAGCCATTTGGTCTCCAAAACCTAAAGTCATATACCGCCAATTATCATGCTGATCTTGATTCAGGAAATTAATAATAGGTAACATTTTTATTTGCTGAGGTTGCGAGGGTCTAAAATAACTGAGACTCATTGTAAAAATGGTCATGAATAAAAAGAGACCTGCAAGTATGCCTCCAATTAATCGGTGGTAAATAGCACCAAATTTATCTTGAATTAGTTGTTTTAAATCGCCTTCAACAAAGCGATATACAAATTCTCCAAAAAGCGGTAAAGACATAATAGATGCCCATAATGTAAAACGGTCTAATGTTAGGATATTAAAAGCTGTTTCTCCTAAAAATAAACGTGGAATAAATGTGGTGCCTCCAGTTCCTAAAACGGTAAGAATAGTTATTGAGAGTCCAAAAAACAAGTAACGCTTACTGTAATATCTATAGAATATATATGGCAATAAAATGAGTAAAACACCCCACGGAATTAAAAAGAACACCAAGCCAGATGAGGTAATCTCTAAAAAATTGTCTCTAGACCCATGTGGAATGGGAACTTGAGTTATTGGATTGTTCTTAGAGTTTATCCAATAGGGAAGAATACAACCAACTATAATAACTAAGGATAGCATTCCAAAACTTATAATGCGTTTAAAAAGTTTAAAAAAGCTATTAATAAATACCTTGAATGTAATGGCTTTAACCGAATCCACTTGTTCTCTTGATACATCCATAATTACCATACCTATTAATGGAAAAATGAAGAATATCATTCCAAATATTGGCGTAACATGATGAGAAGTAACCGTAACAGATATTAGAGAAAGTGATGTAAATAGGTATTTATAACGCCCTGTTTTTAGCCATAAATAGATTTCGGGTAACGCATGCATTAAAACAGAAATTCCAATAATACTTGGCAATTGACCAAATATATGCAAGGTTTCTACAAAAGACGATGAGAAAACAGCCAAAATGGAAGCATACCCAGCAACAGTTCTATTTGATGTTATAAGTAGCGAAAAACGATAAACACCAGTAATAAAAAGCACAATGCTTATTAAGGCTACAGTAAACATACCAAACTTCAGTCCGCCTATTAATGAAAGTGCTGCAATAGACTGATGTACTAAAGGCGGGTAACTCATTACAGTAAAACCCGTGTACCACTTATAATTCCAAGGTTCAAACCAACTATTTGCATAATGGTCTGCAAAAAACAAATGGATTAAAGCATCGTAGGTAGTCTCTAAGGTAAAGAAAATAGAAGTGCCATGAAATGCTATTCCTATTAGTAAGGCAACTATTAAGTATTTATTTGAGGTTTCTTTCATTAATTTTTTGAACGGTAATCGCTACATGGTAAAGATAAATAATTTAATTACTGCTTGTAATTTTATTTATCTACACAAATCTACCATTCATCTACACATACCTATACCTTAAGCTAAATATTAATTTTTAAAGTCACTTCAAATGTAAATTTGTCCTGTAATTAAAAACAAAAACACCTTAAAATGAAAATATTAGCCATAGACGATCAACAATTAGTTTTATTGCCTTTACAAAAAAAATTAGAAGACTTAGGTTATAAAGTTAAGACAAGTACTGATGCTAATGAAAGTATAGGTATATACGATAGATTTAAACCAGATTTAGTAGTTGTAGATATTAACATGCCAGACATGTCTGGTATAGAATTTATCAAGTATATAAGAATAAATAAAAGTTCATCCACTCCAATAATAGTCTTATCAGGTAACACTAGTAGTGATGTTATTGCTGAAGCCTTCAAATTTGGAATTAATGATTACATAAAAAAACCAATGGATTTAAATAATATCTGCGAACGTATTAAAAGATTAAATATTTTTTTCCAAACATATTAATTAAACATTTTAAAAAACTGAAATCATGAAAATATTAGCAATAGACGATCAACAATTAGTTTTATTACCATTACAAAAAAGGTTAGAGGAATTAAGTTATGATGTAAAAATCGAAACAGATTCTAATGAAGGTATTTCTCTTTACAATTCATTTAATCCAGATTTAGTAATTGTAGATATAAATATGCCAGGTGTTTCTGGTTTAGATATTGTAAAGTATATCAGAAATTCTAAAAATGCAGACACACCAATAATGGTTTTATCTGGTAACACACAAGATGATATTATTACAACTGGTTTTGAATTAGGTATTAATGATTATATGAAAAAGCCATTAAGTTTAAACGAAATCTGCGCACGTGTTAAGCGATTAATTGGAGCTCCAGAAACTCAAAACGCTAATGCTAAAACTAATGTTATGATTCAAGAACGTTGTGTTGGTGTTGTAATTCCATGTTATAACGAAGAGGAACGTTTATTAAGCACAGAATTTACAGATTATATAGATAAAAACTCTGGTTACCATTTATGTTTTGTAAACGATGGAAGTAAAGACAGAACTTTAGAAGTTTTAAAAGAACTACAAAAAGGGAGAGAAGACTTTATAACAGTTTATGATTGTGATAAAAATGGAGGTAAAGCAGAAGCTGTTCGTTTAGGAATGTTGCACATGGCTAAAAAAGAAGATTTAGATTATATAGGATTTTTAGATGCCGATTTATCTACAGATTTAGCAGATTTTGACGACTTAGTTAAAACAATTGAGCATTCAGAATTTAAAATTGTAAGTGGTTCTCGAATTGCAAGAATGGGAGCAAATATTACTAAAGAGTCAGCTAGAAAAATCATCAGTTTAACTATTAATTTCATAATAAGAAAGATTTTAAAAATGGATTTTAAAGACACGCAATGTGGTGCTAAAATTTTCCATAAAGATGTTATTAACATTGCGTTTAGTGAGAAATTTGTTACACAATGGATATTTGATGTTGAAATTTTTAAGAGAATGAGCCAGCATTTTGGATTAGATAAAGCAAAATCTATGCTATGTGAGCAGCCATTAAAAAGATGGATTCATGCTGATGGTTCTAAGCTTTCAATGAAAGACTCTGTTAAAATAGTTGGGCAGTTAGGACAAATTGCTTGGGTATATAGAGGAAAAAAAGCAAACTCTAAAACTATTGTAGCTAATGCATTAAAAGTAGCTTAATACAATAATTAGTAAGAAATGAAAATAGGAGTCATTATAATATTTCATAATAATGAAAATGATATTGATACTGAGTTTTTTATTGAATATCTAAATCAAGCAAATAACTTAGAGCTATGTTTAGTAAATAATGCCAGTAGAGATAATACTTTTCAATTACTTAAAGAAATTAAAGCAGATTGTTCAACAACCGTTTCTTTAGTAGATATAAAGAAGTTTAAATCAGATATTTCTGCAGTAAGATCAGGTGCTAGATTTATGTTTAATCAATTTGATTTGAATCACATAGGGTATATAAATACCAATGAAATTAGTAATAAGCCATATACACTTAGTGGTTTAATTAAGGCAATGAGTAAAAACCAGAATATTATTTTAGAATATAATATTAGTGTAATAGAAAAAAAGGAAATAAAACAAACTTTGTTTCAAAGTGTATTTTCTATAATCGAGTACTTAGAAAAATTAAAAATTAATAATCAGCTAGTTAATTATAAATTAAATTAACAATAACATATATAGTTATGAAAGTATATCCAATAAAATTCAATCCAATTTTAAAAGAAAAAATTTGGGGAGGAAATAAATTAAAAACTGTTTTAAATAAAGAAACTCATAAAGATGATGTTGGAGAAAGTTGGGAAATCTCAGATGTAGAAGGCAATGTTTCAGTTGTTAAAAATGGTGTTTATAAAGGAAGTAGTTTAAAAGAATTGATTAAAACACATAAGTCAAATTTTTTAGGAACTCATAATTTTGAAAATTTTGGTTATAATTTCCCTTTGCTTATTAAGTTTCTAGATGCTAAAACAGACTTATCTGTTCAAGTACATCCTGATAATGAAATGGCAAAAAAATATCATGATTCATTTGGTAAAACAGAAATGTGGTACATTATGGATAGCGATAAAAATGCTGATATTGTTTTAGGTTTAAAAGATGAAACTACTAACCCAGAGGTTTTAAATCATATTACTTCTGAAAATGTTGATGAAATTTTTAACAGGGAACAAGTTACCAAAGGCGATAGTTTTTTTATACCTGCAGGAAAAATTCATGCTATTGGCGCAGGTGTTCTAGCAGCAGAGATTCAGCAAACATCTGATATAACATATCGCGTTTACGATTGGGATAGAAAAGATGCTAATGGACAAAAAAGAGAATTACACACCAAACTAGCAGAACAAGCTACGAAACAATTTGATTCAAACGGAAAATCTGATTATACAATAGAAAAAGACAGTTGTTCTAATTTAGCTAATTGCGAATACTTTACAACTAATATTTTAGATTTTACTAAACGTCAAGAAAAAAACTATAGCGATTTAGATTCATTTATTATTTATATGTGTGTTGAAGGTAAAGTAGACGTAGCAACTGGGGAACATACAGAAACTTTAAAAACTGGCGAAACTATTATTTTGCCTGCGAATACAGATCAAGTAGTATTTAATACTAGTCATGCAAAATTATTAGAAGTATATATAAATTAATGATGATACAATACAAGAGCTTAATTAGTTTTACCCTCCAATAGTAATCATACTTCGATTATTAGAATGTAATTTAGGCTCTTGTAATTTTTCCAAAGTATCCATACCACCACGAACTTTAAATTTGGCTTGTACTGCTTTTTGAATAATTGGCTCAACGGATTCTCCTGCTCTAAGTGTAGTCAATAAATCAGATTCTCCAGAAGAAAACAAACAGTTTTTAAGTTGCCCATTAGCTGTTAAACGTAATCTATTACATGAATCACAAAACGGATTCGTCACAGAACTTATAATAGCAAAACTACCTTTGTAGCCTTTTATTTTGTAGTTTTTAGACGTGTCGTTTGGAGCATCTTGTAAACGTTCTACTTTATCTTCCGCGAAAGCGTTATTTACATAAGTCATAACTTCAGCATACGATACCATTTTACTCATATCCCATTTATTACCATCAAAAGGCATAAATTCAATAAACCGAACTGAAACAGGTAAATCTTTAGTGAAATTGATAAAATCGATAATTTCATTATCATTAAACCCTTTCATTAAAACGGCATTGACTTTAACAGTAAACCCTTCTTTAACAAGTAATAAAATGTTATCATAAACTTTTTGAAATTCATGACGACGCGTAATGTGTTTAAATTTTGAAGCATCTAAAGAATCTAAACTCACATTTATTTTATTGACGCCGTTTGTTTTTAAAGCATTGATAAACTTATCAATAATAACAGCGTTTGAAGTAATAGATAATTCAACAGGAAGCGTTGCTAATTTTTCTAAAATTACAGGAATATCTTTTCTAATTAAAGGTTCTCCACCAGTTAATCGAATTTTGGTAACGCCATTATCTACAAAAGTTTTAGCGATTTCATAAATTTCCTCATAGGTCATTAAATGACTTTTAGGAGATAGTTTTACACCTTCTTCAGGCATGCAATAGGTGCAACGTAAATTACAACGCTCTATTAAGGAAATCCTTAAATAGGCGTGATCTCTACCATGTGAATCTTGTAATATGTTTTTATTGTCGCTCATATCTTCGCTCTGTTTAATTGTTGAATCGTTGAAATGTGTAATCGCTTAAACAATTTAACAATTCCACGAATAAACATTTTAGTCATGTCTAGCACCTTTTAAAATTCTAAAACTATGTAATACTGCCGGAAATATAGCGTCCATAGATTCCTTTGCTCCATTGGTTGAACCTGGTAAAGCTAGTACTAAGGTGTTTCCAATGGTTCCAGCAATACTTCTTGAAAGCATTGCAAAAGGCATACGTTCTTGTCCATAACTTCTAATGGCTTCTTCAATACCTGGAATACGTCTATCTAACAGAGGCAGTAAAGCTTCTGGCGTAACATCTCTTCCTGACAATCCTGTTCCACCAGTATAAATCACCATATCAATACCTTGTTCCTGGTAAGTTCTTGCTTTTTGCTGAATATCTTCAGTTTCATCAGGAATTATAACATATTCAGAGATTTTTACATCACAACTTTCAAGTTTGTTAATTATGGCTTTTCCTGCTCTGTCTTCTTTATGACCAGCAGAAATAGTATCGCTACACACCACAACGGCTGCTTTTAAGTCTTTTCTAAAGGAGTCTTTGAAATCAGATTTTCCACCTTTCTTTTTCAAAAGTTTTATAGCGTGTATTTCTATGCCTTTATCAATAGGTTTGAGCATATCGTACATATTTAAAGCTACAACACTAGCACCATGCATCGCTTCAACTTCAACTCCTGTTTTATAAATTGTTTTTACAGTAAATAATACCGTAATTTCTAGTCCATCAATTTTGTACTCTACACCTGTAAATTCAATAGGTAAGGGGTGGCAATCTGGCAAAATATCTGGTGTTCGTTTTACACCTAATAATCCTGCTGCTTTACTCATGGCAAATACATTGCCTTTAGGAACTGTATCGTTTTCAATGGCTGTAATCGTTTCTTGTTTACTGACCATTACGACTGCTTGGGCTACGGCAGTTCTTAGTGTGGTGTTCTTATTTGTAATGTCTACCATGATTCTAACTATTTACTTTCCATTGATGAGATTCATCTTCAAAAATCTCTTTTCCAAAAACTGGAACATCAGCTTTTATAGCATCAACAATATATTCTAAAGCTTCAAATACTACTTTTCGTCTTGGTGATGATACAAAAACAAATAGGCATATTTCTCCAGCTTTAACAGTTCCTAAACTATGATAAATGTGCATGCAGGTTAAATCAAATTTTTCAAAAGATGATTCTCGTATCTCATGGAATTTTTGATTTGCCATATCTTCATAAGCAGTATATTCAATAGCTGAAACCGTTTTACCATCAATCTCATCTGCACGAACTTGTCCCAAGAAAATATTATGGGCACCGATACTTGTTTTTGTTTGATGTTTATAAATAGAATTCCCTATAAATTCTGAAGTTATTGCTCCTTCTTTAAAAACACTTTTCATTGGTTTTTTATCTTTCATAATTATATTTTTTCATTTCCGCGAAGGTGGAAATCTTCCGTATTCACTTTACTATGTTCTTTTAAATAATTGTTTATTTCTGAAGCACCTTGAGGTATACTAAAACAGTTATTAATATTTAATTCTTGTAATATTTTTATGGCATGTTTACTGCGCATTCCCGATTTACAAAAAAGAGCTTTCTTTTTTGATAAATCAATTTTATGTAAACTAGTTTCTAATTCACTTAATGGAATGTAGGTAACTTTTAAATGGTCTACTTTGGGTTGTTCGTGTATCTCTCTAACATCAATAAACTGAACATTTTTTTCTGAAATCATCTCGGATATTGAAATTTCTATGACTTCGATTTCACAGTCTATATTGATTTGCTTATTCTCAAAACTATCTTGCTTATTTAAAACAGATTGAATACTAGTTTCATTTCTGTTTATTTTTAATGTTGACGTTTTATGATTTAAAGCATTATAACAAAGCAATTTCCCTGAAAGCACATTGCCAATACCTAAAATGATTTTTAAAACTTCATTAGCTTGCATAGTACCAATAATTCCAGGAAGCACTCCTAAAACACCAATATCTGTGCAATTAGGAACGGCATCTTTTTGCGGTGGGCTAGGGAATAGGCATCGGTAACTTGGTCCATTTTTATAATTGAAAACCGAAACCTGACCTTCAAATTTATAAATGGCTCCAAAGACTAGCGGTTTGTTTGTGATGATGCAGGCATCATTTACCAAATACCGTGTTTCAAAATTATCAGAACCATCAACAATAATATCATATTGATGAAATAAAGCTATCGCATTTTGATAGGTGAGTGGTTCTGGGTAAGCAGTAATCAAAATATCATTATTTAAATCCTGTAAGCGTTCTTTAGCTGCAATGGCTTTATTTTTTCCTAAAGAAGAAGTTCCAAAGAGCACTTGACGTTGTAAATTGGATAATTCAACAACATCAAAATCTATAACTCCAATAGTTCCAACACCAGCAGCGGTAAGGTATTGCAATACAGGGCATCCTAAACCACCAGCACCAATAACCAAAACTTTGGCATTAGAAATTTTATCCTGACCTTCTTGTCCGATTTCTGATAAAATGATATGTCTGTTGTATCTACTCATAATAATCAACCACCAGCAAAAGGTGGTAATAACGCAATTTCTGCTCCTGTTAGTTCAGTTTCTAAACTTACTAATTCTTGATTCTGCGCTATTTGAAAATCTTTATTATTTAAAGTGTCATATTTAGAATGTAACACATTTAAAAGCGCTGAAATATTACCTTCAGAAACTTCTAATTGTTCCTCTTCTTTTTGAGTCACTTCTGCTATTTGACCAAAATATTTAATCTTTATAAGCATCTTCAATTTGTTTTAATTCTTCTTTTGTGTTCACGTTTAATGTTGCATTTTGAAAGGATTCATCTAAAACAACATTTTTATAGTTACAGGCTTTTATGGCAATTCTCAATCTTCTTTCATCTTGTTTTAAAAAACTTTTGAACCTGTCTTTTACACATCGTTTGTATAATGCAATTAAAGGCATGGATTTACCATTACTTTCAGCTTCTATGATTTCTGATTCATCATCAATAGCGTTAATCAATTTTTGTAATACTTCCGAAGTTATCAATGGAATATCACAGCTTAAAACCAAACTAAGTTCAGTTTTTGAAGCTTCTAGTCCAGAATAAATACCTGAAACAGGACCTGCATCTTTAATATCATCAGTAATACGTTTTAATCCAAAAATATCATAATCAGGGTCATCAGAAACAATTATAATTTCTGAAACTAAAGGTTTTAAAGCATCAATGCTATATTGTACAAAAGGTTTGTTATTCAACATTAAAAAACCTTTATCAGTCCCCATTCTTGAGCTTTTTCCTCCAGCTAGTATAATGCCTGTTATGTTTGTTTTGTTTATCATTTTATGTAAACATGAGTTTAGCACAAGCTATAATTAGTACAAAGGCTAAAATATATCTCAATTTCTGATTATTGATTTTTTTACTGCCATAATAGCCGCCTAAAACACCGCCAATAAGTGCAATAGCAACTAATAGAAATGATTCTTTTTCTAAAGTAATGCCAACGCTAAATTGTCCTAGTAATGCTGAAGCAGAATTTACCCATATAAAAAGCGCTGAAACTGCTGCTGCTTCCTTCATTTTTCCCCAATGAAATAATAGAATGAGTGGTGTTAATATAATACCTCCTCCAATTCCTATGAGTCCAGAGAAAAATCCGATAACAGCACCAACTATGAGTCCTTGCCAAAGCTTTATGTCTTTAATTTTATCACTTTCTTTCCCAAAAACATTCAACATTTTTAGGATAGCAAATATTAATAAGACAGCTAGTATTTTTTTATATAAAGATGCATCAATATCAAATCGACCACCAATTAAAGAGAATGGGATTGAAGTTACTGCAAATGCTAAAAATAATTTTTTATTAAAAAAACCTTCTTTATAGTAGTAGTAAAACGAAATGCCTGCTACAAAAACATTAAGTAGTAGGGCAGTAGGCTTCATGCTTTCTGGTGCAAATGAAAACAATGCCATAAGCGCTAAATAGCCACTAGCACCACCATGACCCACACTTGAGTATAAAAACGATACTATTGGTAGTATGAGTAAAAAAATATATATGTTTTCGTTTTGTAGCATTTATATCCTTTCAATTTTTTTTAGTTCATTATCCAAAAACTTCCAACAATTTTTATTAATCTCATCAAAGACTTGAACTAAAGATTTTCCGTATTCCGTTAATTCAGCACCACCACCGCCTTTACCGCCAATGCTATTAATAGTTACTGGTTTCTTAGCTGATTTGTTTACAGAATCTAAAAGTTGCCACGCTTTTTTATAAGATATGTTCAACGATTTTGCAGCTTTAGAAAGCGATCCTGTTTCTTGAATGGCTTTTAATAAATGTACTCGACCTTCTCCTAAAAGCACATTGTTTTCAGATTCAATCCAAATTCTACTTTTTATCCTATATCCCATAGTTATATTTTAATTTGGTAATAAAATAACTTCAATAGTATCACCAGTTTCAATAGTGTTCACATCTTCAGGTGCAAAAACCAAAGTGTTAGATAATGCAAAAGTTTGTAACATGGATGAGTTTTGTCCATCTAAAATTTCAACTTGACCATCTTTGTATATGCCTTTTAAAAATTGAGGTCTGTCTCCTTTCTTTTGAAAACTATTTATGGTTTCAGCTTTTACTCTTGGTAATTCAGTAATATTCCGATTCATTAGTTGTTGCAAAGCGATATACACATATACATAAAAACAAGATAGAGCTGCTGCGGGATTCCCTGGTAAAGCAAATATTTGAGTATCTACTTTTTTACCATAAAACAAAGGTTTACCTGGTTTTTGTTTTACTTTATAAAAGAGCTCTTCAACCTGCAATTCTTTTAATGCTTTTCCAACAAAATCATAATCTCCAACAGATATTCCTCCAGTAATTAAAACTAAATCGTTGTCGTTAATAGCTATGTTAAGAGTTTCAACTGTTTTATTATAATCATCTTCAACTTTATAAAGCGTCACATCATAATACTTCAAATTATAAAGTGCACTTAAAAGCATTTTTGAGTTGCTTTCGTAGATTTTCCCATAGGTTAAATCTTTACCAGCCTCAACCAATTCATTACCTGTGGTGACAATGGCAATAATTGGTTTTCTAAACACAGAAACTTCAGTAATTCCTAAAGAAATTAAATAGCCAATAGCAGCTGGAGTTAATTTAGTCCCTTTTTTTAAAGCAATATCTCCAGTCTTAACCTGTTCACCTAAAGGGCGTATATTATGTTGTAAAGGGATTTGTTGCTCAATAGTAATAGCATTATCATTCACAATAACTTTCTCCTGCATCATCACTGCATTTGCTGAATTAGGAACTGGAGCGCCTGTAAATATTCTAATGGCTTCTCCTTTTTTTAACTCGGGTTGATGACCATCTCCAGCTTTTACTTTTCCAATTAACTCATAAGATAAGCTATCATGTAAATTTAAAGCATACCCATCCATTGCAGATTGTCTAAAAGGGGGCATGTTTATTGGCGATAGGATATCCTCAAACAGCTGGTATCCACCAGCTTTTTCAACCTTTTTAATAGTAGGTTGCAGTAAAGGTTTACCGTTTAGTTTTACAATAGAAATAGCTTCAGAAATGGAAATCATTAGAAATTTTCGTTATATCCAAACAAATATAACGATTTGATTTTGATTATTTTTTACTCTCCTATAAATTTAAAAATTTATGAAAATCACACATTTTTTATACCACAATAATCCGAATATCAAATTTCAACTTCTAAATTTTGCTAAACTGCTAAAAATTATTAAAAACTATTAAAACTAAGTATAATTACTTAATTTTGAATAAGTGTATTAGGCTTTAATTTACTTTTGTGACCGATAATATTTTAAAACATAAATTAATCACCGATAGTTCTTGTAATATTTGCAAAAGCTCAAAATGTTTAATTCATAACTATGCCGAAGCACTTTTTAACTCCCAATTGCCACAAAGCAGTACCTTATTAAAATGTAAAAAAGGGCAGCAATTTATTATGGAAGGTGCACCAGTAAATGGTCTTTTTTTTATAAAAACAGGTACCGTAAAAGTATTTAGAACAGGTATTAACGGTCGTGAACAAATTGTCCGTTTTGGAAAACCCTGCGAGATCATTGGTCATCGTGGTTTTGGTACGCAAGAATACTATTCTATTGGTGCTATTGCATTACAAAACACTGAGTTGCATTACTTTTCTAAAGAGCATTTGCAGGATGTATTATTAACACATCCCAAGTTTGCATATGACATGATGCTGTTTTATGCAAACGAACTCAACCGAAGCGAAAACAAGGTAAAATCTATTTCACAAATGACGGTACGTGAGCGCGTCATTGACACATTATTATATATACACCGCAAATTTGGCGACTTGCGTGGTTATATCAATTTACCTCTCAGCAGAAAAGAGTACGCAGATTATGCTGGTACAACTGAAGAACAAGTAATTCGTGTATTTTCAGCCCTTAAAAAGGAGAATCTGATTATAGCAAAAGGGAAAAAAATAAGTATTGTAAATGTCTCTAAGCTTAAAAACGAAATTAGCGAACATAACTACTTCTTAGACACTTAAGTTTTGGGTGTTACCCACTAGGGTCGGGCTTTGCTCATTGGTTTTTATTTCATATTAATGAATTTGTGAATATGAATATTTCACTACTCAATCCCTCCTTCGCCGGGGATTTCAAAGATGCCTTTTTATCCTAACTTGATCATATTTACTGATATTTTGTTTTTATGAGAACATAGTTTAAGACTCTAACGAATAATATAAAAAAACAAAACATAAAAATTTTCAAAAAATAAGTATGCCTAAGTAGCTTCTTGCTAAACTTCAATAATCATAAAAACAATGAGTTATGAAATATACCTGTCAAATAGCAGGTTTTTTTATGGATTAAAAAGAGGTTTAAACATGGAAGTTTCCATGATTAAAAATTAAAACTACGTATATATTTGCATCATATAAGTATAATTACTTAGTTGAATTTTAAAACTCATATATAAAAATGAAGACTCTATTAAAAAGAACAACTTGGATTTTACCCGTAGCTGTATTACTATTTGCTTGTGGTGGTAAAGACAAAAAGAAAGAAGTAGCCGAAGTTGCGGTTGTAGAAACATCTAAAACTAAAACCTTAGACATTGAAAAACCACAATTAACTTTTGGTTTTATCAAATTAACAGATATGGCACCTTTAGCCATTGCAAAAGAAAAAGGCTTTTTTGAAGATGAAGGTTTATTTGTTTCTGTTGAAGCACAATCAAACTGGAAAAACGTATTAGACCGTGTCATTGATGGTCAATTAGATGGTTCACACATGTTAGCGGGTCAACCTATTGCTGCAGGAGCAGGTTTTGGTCGTCAAGCAGATTTGGTAACACCATTCTCTATGGATTTAAATGGTAATGGTATTACAGTATCAAACGATGTGTGGTCTAAAATGAAACCAAACGTACCAAAAGGTGCTGATGGTAAACCCATCCACCCAATTAAAGCAGAAGCATTAAAACCAGTAATTACTGAATATAAAAATGCTGGTAAAGCTTTTAAAATGGGTATGGTATTCCCAGTTTCTACACATAACTACGAAATAAGATATTGGTTAGCTGCAGCAGGCATCCACCCAGGAATGTACACAGCAGATAACGTACAAGGTCAAATTGATGCAGAGGTTTTATTATCTGTAACACCTCCGCCACAAATGCCAGCAACGCTTGAAGCAGGTACTATTTACGGGTACTGTGTTGGAGAGCCTTGGAATCAGCAAGCCGTATTTAAAGGTATTGGTGTCCCAGTTACTACCAACTATGATATCTGGAAAAATAACCCAGAAAAAGTATTTGTAATGACAAAGAAATTTGTTGAAGATTATCCAAATACTGCCGTTGCTGTTACTAAAGCATTAATTAGAGCAGGGAAGTGGCTAGATGAACCAAGTAACAGAGCAGAGGCTGTAAAAATATTAGCAATGTCTCAGTATGTTGGTGCGCCAGAAGCTGTATTAGCAAACTCTATGACGGGTACGTTTGAATTTGAAAAGGGAGATAAAAGAGACATGCCAGATTTCAACGTGTTCTATAAGTATAACGCAACGTATCCTTTCTATTCTGATGGTATTTGGTTTTTAACGCAAATGAGACGTTGGGGACAAATTCCTGAAGCTAAACCAGCAGATTGGTATGCAAATACTATTAAAGATATCTACAGACCTGATATCTGGACAAAAGCAGCAAAATTATTAGTTGAAGAGGGTAATATTCCAGCTGGAGATATTCCAACAACAGATGGTTACAAACCTGCAACTTCTGATTTTATTGATGGTACAACGTACGATGCTAAAGATCCGATTGCATATATAAACAGTTTTAAAATTGGTAATAAGGATAAGGCTGTGCAGTAATATTATTTGTCATTCCGACGAAGTATGAGGAGGAATCTCATTACTTATGAGATTTCTCGTCACTCGTACCTCGCTCTGTCGAAATGACGAACAATTGACTATAGTTTTTTAACACTAAACGAGATAACGATGAAGCAAAGTATAACATTAGGAAAAGTAACCAAATTTATGGGACTAGGCTTTTTAAGCACTTTTAAAGACCTATTTACAGGGAAGCTAGAAAAGGAAGATTTTAAAAACTTTCTGCGTAAGGTAGTCGTGCCAATTGCTTCCATTTTATTATTTATTGGCTTATGGCATATGGGCTCTAAGAGTTTGTATAATATTGAAGCTGAATTTAAAATCGAAAAAGCATTAAATGACCAAGGACCTGCAGCTGCAGAAGCATTACGCGCTTGTATTGCATCTGGAGATTCTAGTTGTCAACCAAATACTTTGCCATCGCCAAGTCAGGTTTGGGGCTCTTTTGAGTCGTTATTAAGAGACCATGCTTTAATTAGTGCGGATAAAGCAGCTTTTATTGAAAAGACTGCTGCTTTAAATGAAAAGCGTTTAGCGGAAGGTAAAGATGCGATTACTTATACTGGAAGACCATCGTTTGTTGATCAGATTTTTAGAAGTTTAAAAACGGTTTTTGCTGGATTTTTATTGGCATTATTTATTGCGGTGCCTTTAGGGATTTTTATAGGATTGAGTCCGACGTTAAAGAGTTCGTTCAATTGGTTTATCCAGATTTTTAAACCGGTATCACCAGTAGTTTGGTACTTATTGGTGTTTATGATTGTGAAAACATTGTTGATAGATTCTAGCGAAGATAGCTCGTTTACCATCTCTTTTATTAGTGTGGGGTTATGTTCTATGTGGGCAACTTTAGTGAATACGGCTATGGGTGTTTCTAGTGTAGATAAAGATTATATAAATGTTGCCAAGGTTTTAAAACTTGGAAATTTTCAAAAGATATTTAAAGTGGTATTACCATCGTCTTTACCATTAATTTTTACGGGTTTAAAAATCACATTATCTGTAGCGTGGATGGTTTTAATTGCGATTGAACTTTTAGCACAGAGTCCTGGTTTAGGATTGTTTGTTTGGGAGGAATTCCAGAATGGAGCAAACGACTCTAATGCGAAAATTATTGTTGCCATGTTTGTTATTGGTATCATTGGTTTCTTGTTAGATAGATTGATGTTAACGATTCAGAACTGGGTAAGTTTTGATAAGACGGATGCGATTTAGAAAAACTCGAAGTTTGAAGTTGAGCTTGTTTGCGGATATGCTTTGACTTGTATTGAAAAACTGAAATTGGCGGATATGCCCGCGTTAGGGATTGTAGAGGAAAGCCCACAGCCCGATCCCGATAGCTATCGGGAGAGGTGCGAGGACTTGTAACGGAAAGCCCGACCCCAGTGGTAACGCCCAAAAAAAAGAAAAAATGGCATACTTAGAATTAAATAATATTTATAAAACGTACGGACAAGGCGGGAATGAAACCGAGGTGTTGTCGAACATTAATTTGCAGATTGCAGAGGGCGAGTTTGTGGCGATTGTTGGGTTTACGGGGAGTGGAAAAACGACTTTAGTGAACTTGATTAATGGCTTGCTTGAACCGACTTCGGGCGAAGTTTTGTTTAAAGGCGAACCTGTGCAGGGGACGAGCCATGAACGTGGTGTGATTTTTCAGAATTACTCGTTGTTGCCTTGGTTAACCGTTGGACAAAATGTGTATATGGCGGTTAAGGAGGCGTTTCCGAAGAAGTATAAAAAAGAACTTAACGCTATTGTTGCTGAGTATGTGGAAATGGTAAGTTTAACGCCTGCTATTAATAAACGCCCGAAGGAATTATCGGGTGGGATGCGCCAACGTGTGGCGGTTGCTCGTGCTTTAGCCATGAAACCTGAAATGATTATTATGGACGAGCCACTTGGAGCTTTGGATGCTTTAACACGTGGTAATCTGCAAGATGAAATTTTGAACATTTGGGGAAAAGAGAAACGTACGGCATTATTGATTACTAATGATGTGGATGAGGGGATTTATATGGCAGATCGTATTATCCCGTTGCGTCCAGGACCAAATGCAACTCTGGGACCTGAATTTAAAATTGATATTGAACGCCCGCGTGATAAAACTGAAATGAACGATAATGCGAATTTTAAGGAAACACGAAATGCGATTATCGAATATTTGATGGATATAGGAAATGAGCGAAAATCTCAGGCTAAAGAAGAATATGTGCTTCCGGAATTGACTCCGAAAGATTTTGTTAACCGATTTAAATAAGCATCAAGATGAGCACTATAATTGAAAATAAAACAAAAATTATTACTGAAGCGAGTGGTTTCCCATCTAGAGATGTGATGCTGGATTTAAAAGATTTAAAGAAAGTATATCCAACACCAAAAGGCGATTATGTGGTTTTGGAGGATTTGAATCTTCAAATACGTAAAGAGGAATTTGTGACTATTATTGGGCATTCGGGTTGTGGTAAAACAACCATGCTCTCTATGATTGCGGGATTGAATCCGATTTCGGGAGGTAATATTTCGGTTCTTGGAAAACATATTAAAGGCCCAGGACCAGATAGAGGAGTGATATTTCAAGCACCAAGTTTAATGCCTTGGATGACAGCGTTACAAAACGTAATGTTGGGTGTAAATCAAGTATTCCCAGATGCTACAAAAGGACAACGTAACGATATTGCTAAATACTATTTGCAAAAAGTAGGTTTAGAGGATGCTTTTAATAAGCGTGCTTCTGAATTATCGCAAGGGATGCAACAGCGTGTTGGTATTGCTAGAGCCTTTGCCATAAAACCAAAAGTGCTATTGTTGGATGAGCCTTTCGGGATGTTAGATTCTTTAACGCGAGGCGAACTTCAAGATATTTTAATAGAAATCTGGAATAAAGAAAAAATTACAGCGGTAATGATTACTCACGATGTGGATGAAGCTATATTTTTGGCAGATCGTGTGGTGATGATGACCAGCGGACCCCGAGCTAAAATTGGTGATGTTCTTGATATAGATTTTGAAAGACCAAGAACTCGTAAAGCGGTTTTAGAACACGACGATTACTACAAATACAGAAAACATTTAATTGACTTTTTAGAGCACTAATTAAAAGAAAATCATAAAAACATATTAAAAAAAATAACCTCATGAAAGCTTCAATTTTTTCATGAGTACAGGAAAATTACATCCAAATATTAATAAAAATCACAATTTAAAAACTCAAAACAAAATTCAAACTTAAAAACAAGTAACATGAAAAAACAATATGTATTAATAGGCTTGATGGCATTGATAGTTCAATTTGCTCAAGCGCAGTTTACACTAGAAGGCGAATTTAGACCACGTTCAGAATATTTTGGTAACGGTGGTAATTTTACAGGAGGAAGTTTTCCTGCTCAAACCGCTACTGATGCCGATGAAGGTTTTATAAGAACAACAGTTAGAGCAGCTTTAAAAGCTAAATATAAAGCCGAAACGTATACTGCATTTATGAGTTTCCAAGAAGTATTTGCTTTTGGTGATAGACCTCAAATTGCTACGGCTGGAAATGGAAATTTTAGAGTTCAAGAAGCTTGGGCTGATTTAAAATTGGGAGAATTTTCAAGTTTAAAATTAGGGCGTCAACCATTATCTTATGATGATCAAAGGATCCTAGGTGGATTAGGATGGGCGCAACAGGCGAGAACTCATGATGCTGCTGTTTACAAATACAAGAAAAACAAACTTAGTTTAGATATTGGTGGTGCTTTAAATACTACAGTAGACGAAGTTTATAATACTTCAGCTTTGTTTTCTTATAGAGATATGGTATTTGCAAGAGTGAATAATAAAGGCGAAAAATTAAATATTTCCTTTTTGGCATTATTAAACACGTTTCAAGATTCTAGCGTAGATGGGTCAAATAAGTCTAGCTTACTTACTGCTGGTGCTCATGCAGATTATAAAGTAAACGCATTGTCTTTAGCTGCAAACCTTTACATTCAAGAAGGTGAAAGACTAGGAGGTGTAGATGTTAAAGGAGCGCTTTTAGCTAGCATTTTGGCTAAGTATAAAGTTTCTGATAAATTAACTTTAGGAGCTGGTTATGAGTCTATTTCTGGTAGAAAAGATGATTCGGCTGCGTTCTTCCCATTATATGGAACTAACCACGCTTTCAATGGTTTAATTGATAGATTTTATGTTGGTAACCACGGAAACGCTGGAGGTTTAAATGATTTACAATTATCTCTTGCTACTAAAATCTCTGGTTTAGCGGTTAGTTTAACAGGACATATCTTTAGTGAAGTTGAAGATGTTGATGGTTTTGATGGTAAAGAATTAGGTACAGAATTAGATTTAGTAATTGCTAAGAAATTTAAAGAATTTAAGTTAGTTGGTGGGTATTCTCATTTCTTTGAACCAAGTGAAATAGCAGATATACCAGGAGTAAAAAGTACTCAAAATTGGGCTTGGGCGATGTTAATTATTCAGCCAAAGTTTATTAATTAAATAAAAAAAAAGATGATTTTTTTCATCACGAATTGGATATAATTTTCATAATATAAAGTGTTAATTAGTTTGATAGTCCAATTTATGGATCCCGCTTCGGCGGGATTTTTTTTTGATTTAGAAAAGTTGAGTTCACTCATTGAAATGACATGTTTACTCAATCTTGATTGTAAATAGTATTGTTTCGTACTAGTTTCGAGATAACTAAAAAACATATATCATGGAACAAAAATTCAATCTTAAAATTAGTAAACCTTGCTCAGAAAAATTCAATCAGTTTAATAAAACCAAAGCTGGTGGATTTTGTAACTCATGTGAAAAGGAAGTCATAGATTTCAGAAAAATGAGTGATAAAGAATTGATAAATTATTTTACAAATAAAGAACATAAAACTTGTGGGTATTTTAAAACATCTCAGTTAAAAGAATATACTCAGATTAATGAAATAAGAAGAACATCTAAATTCAAATTTTTAAGAATTGCTGCAGTAGCTTTTATTTCTTTAACATCCCTACATCACATTCAAGCACAAGAACAAAAACCTAAATCTGAAATTGTTCAGAAATCAAATGAAATTTCAAACAGCCAGAATAATAAAAGTGAAGTTCAAGAAAAATTATTTTCTGGGACCATTTTTGATGAATCTGGGCCATTACCAGGTGCGAATATTGTATTAAAAGGAACTTCAATAGGTACAATATCTAATTTTGATGGAGAATTTGAATTTCCAAAAACATTAAAAGAAGGCGATATTTTAGTCGTTAGTTTTTTGGGTTATACAACACAAAACATATTGATTGGAAAAGAACAAGCTATAGTAAACCTTATTATGGAAGAAGAATTATCATGTGTTTTAATGGGTGAGGTAGAAGTAAATGAGGTTTATGAATCTAAGCCCACGTTCTGGCAACGAATTAAGAAAATATTCTAGATGAAACATTGCTTACTTATATTTATTTTGCTTTGTAGTTTTATTATAAATGCTCAAAAATCAGATTTTAAACATATAAATTTTAAAAAGGCTGATAGTGTTGCTTATTCATGTGAAAATGTCACATTAAAAAATGTACCATTATTAGCCTTTAGACTCACTCAAAATTTAGATACCGAAGTAGAAAAATTTAGATCCATTTATATTTGGGTCTGTTCAAACATAGAAAGCGACCATGGTTTTGGAGAGCTCACACTTAAAAAAAGAAGACGGTTTAAAAATGATAGTGTTGGGTTTTCTCAATGGAATAATCAGGTACAATCAAAAGTTTTTAAAAGGCTATTGAAAGAACAAAAAACCATTTGTACAGGCTATGCATATTTAATTAAGGAATTAGCAAATTTGGTTGATATTGATTGTGAAATTATTGATGGCTATAGCAGAACTACAAAGCGGAATGTTGGTAAGATAGATATCCCAAATCATTCATGGAATGCGGTAAAATTAAATAATAAATGGTATCAAGTTGATGCTACTTTGGCAAGTGGCTATTTTGATGTAAATAAATACAAATTTGTTAAAAATTATAATGATGGCTATTTTTTAGCAGCTTCAGAATTATATCAAACCAAACATTATCCATTAAAAAACAAATGGTTGTTGACTAACGATTATTTAAGCTTGAACGAATTCGTAAAAGGTCCAGTAACATACGGTAATACTTTTAAGTATAATGTGATTCCAGTTTCACCAAAAAAACTTAAAACAAAAATATTTGTAAATGATGAAGTTGTATTCACATTTAAAGTCCATGATAATATTGAAATAAATAGGATGCGTCTTGTTTTAAGTAGTGGTATAAGAAGTAAAACTATTAAGGCATCCCAATCAGATTATTCAAAAGGATATATTGAATTAAAGCATCGCTTTTTGAAAAAAGGAAGTTACGATGTGCATTTTATAATAAATACTGACTTTATTGCGTCTTATACCATTAAAGTTGAAAAAAATAATAATCAAAATTTAATAGCTATTAATTAATCACTTAAAAGAATTATTTATTCAATTTCAAATACATTTCTTACATTTAAGCAGTAAATAAAAAATATGCTTAAAAAAGTTTTTGCTAGCGCCGTTTTTGGTGTGGAAGCTTCAACGATAACTGTTGAAGTAAATGTAGATAAGGGTGTTGGATATCATTTGGTAGGATTACCTGATAATGCCATTAAAGAAAGTAATTTTAGAATTGCTGCAGCACTTCAAAATAACGGTTACAGAATTCCAGGAAAGAAGATTATAATTAACATGTCGCCAGCAGATTTACGAAAGGAGGGAAGTGCTTATGATTTAACTTTAGCCATTGGGATCCTAGCTTCAACCGATCAAATTAAAGCTGAAGATTTAGATAGGTATTTAATTATGGGAGAACTTTCATTAGATGGAAGTTTACAACCCATAAAAGGCGCATTACCAATAGCGGTTAAAGCCAGAGAAGAAGGATTTAAGGGTTTTATTCTACCTGCGCAAAATGCTAAAGAAGCTGCTATTGTCGATAATTTAGAAGTTTATGGTGTTGAAAATATTGAACAAGTCATTAATTATTTTGATAAAGGAGAACCTTTAGAACAAACGGTAATTGATACGAGAAAAGAATTTGAAAAAAATCTAGATTTCCCTGAATTTGATTTTGCAGACGTTAAAGGACAAGAAGGGATAAAACGTTGTATGGAAATTGCGGCAGCTGGCGGACATAATATTATTTTAATTGGGCCTCCAGGAGCAGGTAAAACCATGTTAGCTAAGAGACTTCCTAGTATTTTGCCACCTATGACCTTGCATGAAGCATTGGAAACTACAAAAATTCATTCGGTTGTTGGTCGTGTTAAAGATTCTGGTTTGATGGCACAACGCCCGTTTAGGAGTCCACATCACACCATTTCAAACGTGGCACTTGTTGGTGGTGGGAGTTACCCACAACCTGGAGAAATTTCGTTATCGCATAACGGTGTTTTGTTTTTAGATGAATTGCCTGAATTTAAACGTGAAGTTTTAGAAGTGATGCGGCAGCCATTGGAGGATAGAGAAGTAACCATTTCAAGAGCGAAATTTACAGTAACTTATCCTTCATCATTTATGTTGGTGGCAAGTATGAATCCTAGTCCGGGAGGTTATTTTAACGACCCTGATGCTCCTGTAACTTCTAGTCCTGCTGAAATGCAACGCTATTTGGGTAAGATTTCTGGACCACTTTTAGATAGAATAGATATTCATATTGAAGTGACTCCAGTTCCTTTTGATAAGCTCTCAGATGATAGAAAAGGAGAAACCTCTGTAGAAATTAGAAAACGCGTTACTAAAGCTAGAGAAATACAAACCCAACGTTTTTCAGACTCAGAATCAGTGCATTATAATGCCCAAATGAATGTAAAGCAAATTAGAAAGCACTGCGTTTTAGATGAAGATTCTAAACAACTTTTAAAAACGGCTATGGAGCGTTTGAATTTATCGGCGCGTGCCTATGACAGAATTTTGAAAGTTTCCAGAACTATAGCTGATTTGGAAGGTGTTGCTGATGTAAATGGTTCTCATATTAGTGAGGCTATTCAGTATAGAAGTTTGGATCGTGATGGGTGGTTGGGGTAGCCATTAGATTTTAGTAATCATAATATCATTTTTTTTTTACATAACTGATTTCTCAATTAATTATTTTTTATGAAATGAAAGTACTCAATCATATTTTAGTTTTACTAATTTTATCGTCATGTAGTAACTCCTTAAAAGAAGAAAAAAAGGTACCAGAACAGTTAAAACGTATAGAAATTGTTGAGATTCCAATTCTAAACCTAGAGCAAGCCAACAAACTAGCCGATTTACCTTTACACTGTATAAATACTGAATATCCAAACCGCTTATCGCAGACCTTAGGTGGTGGTGAAGACTTGAAATCTCCAATTGAATTGCATCCTGCATTTTATGGGTGTTTTGATTGGCACTCATCGGTTCATGGGCATTGGAGTTTGGTTAGTTTACTAAAATCATTTCCAGAAATTGATAATGCTGATGCTATTAAACAAAAATTACTCAATAATATTTCAAAACAAAACATTGAAGCAGAGGTAGCATATTTCTATGGAAAGCATAACAAATCGTACGAGCGTACTTATGGTTGGGCATGGTTACTAAAACTTGCAGAAGAATTACACACTTGGGATGATGAAACTGCGAGACAACTAGAAAGCAATTTACAGCCATTAACCGATTTAATAGTAGGAAAGTATATAGAGTTTTTGCCAAAATTAAATTATCCTCAGCGCGTAGGAACACATACCAATACAGCTTTTGGGTTATCTTTTGCTTATGACTATGCTGAGACTTTAAACCATGATGGACTAAAAAATGCAATTAAAACGCGTGCATCGTTTTTTTATAAAAATGATAAAGGCTGTCCAATTACTTGGGAGCCAAGTGGAAGTGATTTTTTATCACCTTGTTTGGAAGAAGCCGCTTTAATGAAACGCTTATTACCACTTGAAGATTGTAAAATTTGGTTGCATGATTTTTTACCACAGCTGAAAAACAAAAACTTTACCATTGAAGTAGGTTTAGTATCAGACAGAACAGATGGTCACTTAGTACATTTGGATGGGGTTAATTTTTCTAGAGCATGGAGTTTAAACAAAATAGCCGAAGATTTACCAGAATATAATCATTTAAAAAACATGGCCAATACTCATATTAATTACTCGTTGCCAAGTATTTTTGGTGATAGTTATGAAGGTGGACACTGGCTGGGTAGTTTTGCAATTTATGCATTGAATTCTACTTCAAAATAACAAAAAGCAGCTTTTACACTTCTTTAGACACTTTATTAATTGGATTAGAATCTTTATTAAGAACTGTTTCTATATAGTCTTTATAAATTTTTGTGTTTCTAATTTGCCTTTTATCATTTTTAGCTTTTATGGCTGTTGACGTTCCAATTCTATCTGCTCCAGCATCAATATATTTAAGCGCAGTATCAAAATCGCCAATACCTCCTGACGCTTTAATTTTAGCTTTATCACGAACTGTTTTTTTAATGATTTTGACGGCAGTTAAAGTGGCTCCGCTTTTAGAAAAACCTGTAGAAGTTTTGATAAAATCTGCTTTAGCATCTAAACATATTTCACAAGCTTTTATGATTTCATTTTTATTGAGCTCAGAAATTTCAATTATTACTTTTAAAGGTGTTTTTCCAATAGCCCTTTTTACATCGCTAATATCTTTTAAAACAGAAACATAATTTCTACTTTTTAAATAGCCAAGGTTTATAACCATATCAATTTCATCTGCACCATCTTCAATAGCTTTTTCAGCTTCAAACACTTTAGATTTTGTAGACATTGCGCCTAACGGAAATCCTACTACAGTACATACTTTTACTTTAGATTCTAGTAACAATTGTTTTGCTAGTGCAACATAACAACTATTTACGCATACACTGAAAAACCCATTGATTTTTGCGTCTTTACAAAGCTCAATAATTTCGCGTTCAGTTGTTGAAGGTTTTAATAAAGTATAGTCTATGTAATTGGAAACATCCATGGGTTATAAGTAGGTTTTTATGTTAAAGATTTAATTCTTGAGGAAAGAAGAAAATCCGATTATTTTAATGAAATGTATGATTTGGGACATACACATAAGCTAAGTTATAAATTTGTATGAATTAATCTATAAAAAAATGCTAATTTTAGATTAACGGCAAACCATTTTAACTAATAACTAGATATACGGTAAAAAAGTGTATTTGGTTGCTGTATTTTATACAAAATTTGGTTTTAATTGATATAAGCGATCTTCAAAAGACTTTGAATTTACTGGTTTATTAACACTTTCAAACAATTCCATTAGTTTTTCATTATGTATTTCTCTTTTTTGATTTAATAAATTGAAATGGGCAAAACCACACCAAATTATTGATTTTAAATGACTTTTGTCTTTATTAAACATACGCATTTCTACAAGTAAGTTTTTATCATCAAATCGTATTAATTGCGACTCTATTATTACAGTTTCCATCAATAATGCTGGTTTTATATAAGCGATTTGATTTGAAGAAGATACCCAGCTTTTACCTTCAAGTTTAGCTTTTTTGTATATATCTAAGCTATAATGTTCAATTAAAGCATCTTCCCGATGATTCATAAAATAATTGATATAATTACCATTATTTAGATGGTTAAAAGGATCACAATCTTGAAATCTGATTTTTGCTTTAGTTTCTAATACTTTTGGAAGTTTATTCATAATTCATGCTTTAAATATACCGATTGGTATATTATTGATTAAAAAAATATTATAATTTAAGTTCTTTAGTGATAATATGGTCTATATGATTCATGGTGTCTTTCATATAGAATTCATCATTCATGGTATACGTCATAAAAATGGCGCCTTGTATCATGGTATCAATACGTTTAGCATATTGCATAGCATTAATTTCTGATGATATTTCTCCAGCTTCAATGCCTTTTTCAATAATGCTACATAATTTATCTTGTATGCGTTGAATGGTATCTCTAACCTTGTTAAGTAAGTTTGAATTACTATTGTTAGCGTCTACACCAATATTTAAAACAGGACAGCCACCAAGTTGTTTACTAAAAGGGTAGTAATTACGATAAAAGTCTGTAATTAAGTATAGTTTTTTAATAGGAGAGTTACTCTGCTCTAAATGAATTGATAAAGGCTTCATTAAAGATTTCACCATAAATTTGAATGATGCAAAAGCTAATTCTTCTTTATTTTTAAAATTACCATATATAGCACCTTTTGTCAGACCAGTTGCTTTTGTAATATCTTGCATACTAGTTGCAGCGTAACCGTTTTTATTAAAAATTGGCGCTACAGTTTCTATAATGTATTGTGAAGTAAGTTCAGCTTTTGTTGTCATAATCTTAACAAAGATAATAAAAAAATACCAATCGGTATATTTTAATTGTCTAAACTTTTTTTAAAAGGAAAAGCAGCAATCATCTTGTTATAAGATTCATGCTGCTTTTCAACTAACCAACCAACTAATAGACTCTTTGTAAACCGAATTGTTACAATAAAACCTATTAAATTTTAAAACTCTTCAACTACTAAGTCGCCTTGATTTCTAAAAACTAACTTATCATCAAATGCATCTAGTAAAATGATACTATCTGTTGTTACTTTACCTGATAATATTTCTTTACTCAAAGCATTTAGGACTTCTTTTTGAATCACACGCTTTACAGGTCTTGCACCATATTCAGGATTATAGCCTTTATTTGCTAAATAAGTTATCGCTTCAGGTGTTGCATCAAATGTAATTCCTTGTTGTGCTATCATTTTAGTAACACTTTTAAGTTGTAATCCAACAATTTCAACAATATTGTCTTTACTTAAAGGTGTGAACATTACCGTATCGTCAATTCTATTTAAAAACTCAGGGCGTACCGTTTGTTTTAATAGTGCCAATACATCCACTTTAGCAGCTTCAATGGCAGAATCGACATCCTTAGTGGCTTCAAAACGCTCTTGGATAATCGTGCTTCCCATATTTGAAGTCATGATAATGATGGTGTTTTTAAAATCAGCTACACGACCTTTATTATCTGTTAAATGCCCTTCATCTAATACTTGCAATAGAATATTGAAGGTATCAGGATGCGCTTTTTCAATTTCATCTAAAAGTACCACAGAATAAGGTTTTCTTCGAACAGCTTCAGTTAATTGTCCGCCTTCATCATAACCAACGTATCCTGGAGGCGCACCAACTAATCTACTCACAGCATGACGCTCTTGATATTCACTCATATCTATACGAGTCATAGCGTTTTCATCATCAAACAAGTATTCTGCTAAAGCTTTTGCTAATTCGGTTTTACCAACACCTGTAGTTCCTAAAAAGAGGAAGGTACCAATAGGTTTTTGTGGGTTTTGTAAACCTGCACGACTACGTCTTACTGCATCACTAACCGCTTCGATAGCTTCATCTTGACCAACTACACGTCTGTGCAATTCGTTTTCAAGTTTTAAAAGCTTTTCACGATCGCTTTGAAGCATTTTTGTAACTGGAATTCCTGTCCATTTTGCAACTACTTCTGCGATATCTTCATAAGTCACTTCTTCCTTTATTAAAGACGTTTCGGATTGCGCTTGCAATTGCTTTTGAAAGCCTTCAAGCTGTTCTTGAGCTTCTTTAATTTTACCGTAACGCAATTCTGCTACTTTACCGTAATCGCCTTCACGTTCTGCTTTTTCAGCTTCTAGCTTGAAGTTTTCAATATCTTGTTTTGTGTTCTGAATATTATCAACTACCTCTTTTTCAGATTTCCATTTTGCAAAAATTTCGTTGCGTTGCTCTTTTAAATTTGCTAAATCAGAGCGTAAAGATTTTAGTTTTGATTCGTCTTTTTCACGTTTAATGGCTTCAATTTCAATTTCTAATTGCATGATTTTACGATCCAAAACATCTAATTCTTCAGGTTTTGAATTGATTTCCATACGCATTTTAGAAGCTGCTTCATCCATTAAATCGATGGCCTTATCTGGTAAAAACCTATTAGTAATATAGCGTTGAGATAACTCTACTGCACCAATAATGGCATCATCTTTAATACGAACCTTATGGTGTGTTTCATACTTTTCTTTAATACCTCTTAGTATTGAAATGGCACTTTCTGTATCAGGCTCATCGACCATTACTTTTTGAAAACGACGCTCTAAAGCTTTATCTTTTTCAAAGTATTTTTGATATTCATCTAAAGTTGTTGCTCCAATAGCACGTAATTCACCACGAGCTAGGGCAGGTTTTAAAATATTAGCTGCATCCATAGCGCCTTGTCCACCACCTGCACCAACAAGTGTGTGAATTTCGTCTATGAATAACACGATATCGCCATCACTAGTGGTTACTTCTTTAATAACCGCTTTTAAGCGTTCTTCAAATTCGCCTTTATATTTAGCACCAGCAATTAGGGCACCCATATCTAAAGCGAAAATTTGTTTGTCTTTTAAGTTTTCTGGAATGTCTCCATCTATAATTCTGTGCGCTAAACCTTCAGCAATAGCGGTTTTACCAGTTCCTGGTTCTCCAACTAAAATGGGGTTGTTTTTGGTGCGACGAGATAGAATTTGTAGTATTCTACGAATTTCTTCATCACGACCAATTACAGGATCTAATTTGCCGTCTTTTGCTAATTGGTTTAAATTTTTAGCGTATTTACTAAGCGAATTATAGGTTTCTTCTTGACTTTGCGAGGTGACGTTTTCGCCTTTACGTAATTCTTCAATAGCTGCTTTTAAGCCTTTTTCTGTTACGCCTTGGTCTTTTAGCATTTGCGCTATTTTACTGTTTGATTTAAAAACAGCAAGGATGAGATGCTCTATAGACACAAAGTCGTCTTTCATTTTTTTAGCAATGATTGAAGCCTCATTAAGACTTTTTCCAGCTTCGCGAGAGAGCATAAGTTCTGCACCAGAGACTTTTGAAAAACTTTCCAATTGTTTATCTAAGGCTTGTTTAAGGATGGAAACATTAACATTCAGTTTTTTTAAGATGAATGGTAATACGTTTTCGTCTACCTCAAAAATACCTTTAAAAATGTGTTCGTTTTCAATTTGTTGATGCCCGAAACCTTGCGCTATTTGCTGCGCTTGCTGTATGGCTTCTTGCGATTTTATGGTATAATTGTTTAAGTTCATTTTTTATTTTTTTGTCCCTTTAATTGGGTGTTATTTTTCTTTTACATGGTGTAATAATCAATAACCTTACCAATAGAATTTAAAGGACATAATGTCGGGTTAAGGCTTAATTTTAGTGACTTTTTGTCGGTTTGTAAGTTTTAAAACTTGTTTCGACTTATTGTGATGTATGCTTAGACGTATAATTAGTTTATTTTTGCGTTTTAGTAAGCACATAACAGTGGCGCGTTAGGGATTGTAGAGGAAAGCCCACAGCCCGATCCCGATAGCTATCGGGAGAGGTGCGAGGACTTGTAACGGAAAGCCCGACCTTGTGGTAACGCCATAAAAAACATATAAAATGGGATTTATAAATAAATTATTTGGAGGTTCGTCTGAACCAAAAGAAGAGAAAGTATTGCCTTGGTTGCCTTTAACTGAATTGACGCAATTGGACAGTATAAGCGAAAAATCAGGAACTAAAACTCAGGTTATTTTTAAGCATTCTACACGTTGTGGAATTAGCTCTATGGTTATGAGGCAGTTTGTTGAGGCTTTTGATTTGGATGAGAATGATTTGGATTTATATTACTTGGATTTGTTAAGTTATAGAGAGGTGTCTAATGAGGTTGGGTATAAGTTTCAGGTAATGCACCAGTCTCCGCAACTTATTGTAATTAAAAATGGGGTAGTTGTAGCTCATGACTCTCATGGGGCTATTAATGCCATTGATTTAACGAGTTTGGTTTAATTGAAAAAAGGGTTTATGGAAGTGTCATAAAACCCTTTTTTTAAAAATGGTTCAACCTATTTTAGCCAAAGCATGCTACAATTAGCTTATTGGGGCATATAGTTAAATAGTTTTGTTATTTCAGAATTATCTAATGCTTTACTATACATAAAGATATCATCTATATAGCCTTCAAAACGGTAAGTTTCGTTATAGTTTACACCTAATATTAGGTTTCCATTAATTTCAAAATTTTGGTCGGAGAAGGCACCGCTGTACACTTCTACGCTGTTTACATAGATTTTCATTGTCTTAATAGTTGTATCCTTCACATACACAAAATGTGTCCAAGCATCTCTAATGGGTATCGTCTCGTTTATACTAGTACCATTATTACCATTGTAATTTGGATACACATATTGCATATTTCCATATTCTGCAGCATTTACAATAATACCGTGGTTATGACTATCGCTATTTGTAGAACCGATTCTCTGGTCGAACAAATCGTAACGCGATTCCATAGCTGTTTTTATCCAGAATGAAAGGGTAGTGGATTGCATAGGCTTAAAGCGCACTTCTTCTGGAAAAACAATAAACGCATTAAAGCCGTTAAACGCGGCCGCACTACTTTGGTTACCGTTTCTATCTTCTTCATATACAATACTGTTATCTGTAGCGTGATAACTATTTGTTGAACTATCCTTCGCATTGTCATTAAAAAGGTAATAGGCTATTAATCCTTCTGAAGGAAATGGACCATCTTCTACAACTTCTTGAGTATTACTATCGTCGTTATTACTACACGAAAATACAAGTAATAACATAAAGGTTAAGGGTTTAAAAAATATTGTTTTCATTTTAAATGATTTAGGGTTAAATAAAGTATTAGGGTTAAGAGTGAATAAAATGCAAACAGAAAAATTTCTAGTTTGTATTTTTTTAATTTATTCAGCACTTATTTTTTTATGAGTTTTAAGATTAAACTTGAGTTTTCTGCATTGACTTGAAGTAAGTAAAGCCCACTACTTATATCTGAAATATCAAATCGCTTCAATTTAGGATTGAGTTGTTTTACTAACTGCCCTTTTATGTTATAAAGGCTAAGGCTTTTGATGTTTTGGTTATTATATTCTAATAGCAATTCAGATTGTATTGGGTTTGGATGAATTTTGATTTTTTTTGAAGTGAAATCTTCTATGGAGAGTGATGCACAGTTTTCTGAATATGCTGTACCAGCATCTTTTAGCCACATAAAATATGGCATGTTACCACCATTGGCATCGGCCTCATTATCTACCTCAATGCAACCTAAATTTGTACTACCAACAGCGTTTACAATTAAGTTATTACTTTGATTCGTGCCGTTTTTAACATTTAAACTTGTTAAACTTGTACTGCCACATACAAGGTCAGCCAAATTAGTAAAGCTTGAAAAATCTAATACGGGGATTGCATTATTACTACACCTAATCGAATTTGTAGAACTAGGTATATTTGGAAAAGTATTGAATAGATTATCTGAAATATCTACTACAATTATGCTACTTATGTTAGAGAAATCTAGAGTAGACAGATTGTTATTATTAACCTCCAATGAGTTTAGATTAACAAGATTTAGTAAATCAAGTGTAGATAAATTACAATTATTAGCTTTTAGTGTAATTATTGGACTGTTAGCGCCAACCGTAATTGCCGTTAAACCTAGATTATCATTGACGCTAAAAGAAGATAAACTTGTGGCTGGCGATACATTAATGGTATTAAAATTATTATTGTTTAGGTTTAAAACCTGTAGACTGGTAGAGCTAGAAAAGTCTAGAGCAGACAAGCTATTGGTGGCCATGTTGAGCGTATGCAAATTAGGTGCACCCGTAATATCTAACGTTGAAATATCGTTTCCAGACGCATTTACTTCTGATAAACTATTATGAGTGCCTAAAGTAAGTGTATTAAGGAAATTATTGCTCAAGTCGATATGCTGTAAAGCAGGGAAGGCGCTCAAATTTACTGAAGAAAGTTGATTGTTCATGCCGTAAATGTACATTAGGCTTGGTAACGAAGTACCCAAGGTGAGTACGTTTACTTTATTATCCCTAAAATCTAAAGTTTCTAACATGGTGCAGTTTGAAACGTTTAGGTTACTTACGTTTCCTGCGTTTCCGTTGCCAACGTTTAAGTTTGTAAGGCCGTTACATCCAGATAGGTTCAAGGTTGTTAAACTATTATTTGGTAAAATAAATAGTGTTGTTAGTGCCGTTTGATTTGATAAATCTAAAGTGCTAATAGTCGTATTTTCGGACCTAAAATCGGTGAGTGTACTGGTCGGAGTTAAAAAGATACTGGCTAGGTTGCTACTATTATTGCAATTAATATCTATAATACTGGATTGATTGCTTAAATCTAAACTGGTTAGACCAGAGTTTCTAAATAGTACTACTTCCAAGGCAGTACAATCTGATAAATCTACCGTGGTAAATATTGTGTTTTCAGCATTAATAGATCTTAAAACACTAGTGTTACTAAAATCTATACTGGTAATTGGAGCATCCTTTACGTTTAGGGTTTCTAAGTTGGTGTTACTTGATAAATCTACGGTGGTCAATCCAGAATTTCCGCCCAAGTTTAGGGTTTTTAAATTGCCTTGTTTTGATAAATCTATGCTGGACAAAGCACTCACACCATCTGCTCTAAGTCGCTCTAATGAAGAATTTGTTGGCAATGTTAAACTGCTTAATAGTGTTGAGGAATAGATTTCGACATCAATTAAATTGGGACAGTTGGACACATCAAGAGCTGTTAGTTTACTGCCATAGGCAATAAGGTTTTGCAACGCCGTACTGTTTGAAAAGTTGATAGTAAGACCACCAGCAGGACCAATACCAAAAATGTTCAAATCTGTTAATCCAGAATTAAGCGTTAATTGTGTTTGTACTGTATTTTGATTAGCTATCAATGTCTTTAAAGCCGTATTCGCTGATATATCTAAGGAGGTTAAGTGTGCGTTTCTGCGATACATTAAATACTCCAGATTGGTTAAAGCACTTAAATTTATAGAAGTTGCAGTAGCTTGATTGGTGGACGTTGGTCCTGATGCAGTGATTCTTAACTCCGTAAGATTAGTAAAGGCTTCGATACCACTCCAGTTGCTTACAGGTACTTCTGATATTAGCAATGTAGTTACGCTTTGGGCGTCGGCATTTAAAATATTGCCATTTGCGCCATTAGTGTCAATACCCTCAGAAATTAGAAAATTTTCAAAGGTAGCATCGGGTATTGCTGTTGTTTGTGCATTAAGAATACTACTCAAGAAAACACATAAAATTAATAGGTAAGATTGTTTCATAATAAATTTGGTTTAAAATTATGAGTCAAAAATACAGATATAGCCCTTCGGTTGGACTACATAAAACATGTAGATTTTATATCAAGCGCTCTCTATTTGCTTTTTCAATGGCCTCTTCTCGGGTACAAACTTGAAGCTTTTCGTAAATGTTTTTAATATGAAAACGAATCGTGTTCACACTTATAAATAAAGTTTCGGCAACGCTATTGTAACTTTTACCAGAAGCTAATAAAGTAAGTACTTCGGTTTCCCGGTCTGATAAAATTGAATTTGTAGATTTTCTAAACGATTGTACCACCATTTTAGCAATATTGATACTCATTGGCGCACCACCTTTAATTACTTCACTGAGGGCAAAAGTTAATTGTTGTTGCGACGTGTTTTTGGTTATGTAACCTGAAGCCCCAGCGCATAAGGCATCAAAAACAGTTTCAGAATTCTCATAAACCGTAACAATTACAATATCAATGTTCGGGTTAATTTGCTTAATTTTTTTAGTACCCTCAACACCATTCATTTTTGGCAACTCAATATCCATCAACACAATTCTAGGATTGTCGTGTTTTAAGTTCTCTAGAGCTTCTTCACAAGTATCGTATATAGCTACAACTTTAAAATCTTCAGTTTTATTAATAATTTTTTGATAGCCTATGGATAAAGGAATGTTGTCTTCAATTATTACTATTTGATGCGCCATAGTTTTAAAAATTTAAAGATAAAATTGATTTTAGTATTATTTACTACATTAATTATGTGGTTTTCCAGAAAATATAATTTTTGTATTATTTGTATTTGAATTAATTGTTAATTCTCCACCAATAGCACTGGCTCTATTTTTAATATTTTGCAATCCGCCTTTACTGGTTGACTGTTTAATGTTAAACCCAATACCATTATCTTCACAGCTTATCTTTAGAAATTCCCCATCGTAGATAAATGATAAAATCACTCTATTACATTTGGCGTGTTTTACTACATTTGTAAGCACCTCCTTAAAAATAAAAATAAGTTGTTTGCTCCAATAATATGGCAACTTAATATTAGAGTATATAGCTTTTTCAACTTCAAAAACAATATTAAATTGCTTCATATAATCTTCCCCAAAATCTGATAAATACGTAATGACTTCCTCCAAATAATCACTCTCAGTTTTTAAGGAAAAAATAAAGTCTTTAGTGCCTTTATAAAGATAATCGGCGTCAGATGTAATTTGCTTCAGCAATTCTTTATTATCAGAATCTAAATTTGCATTATCGTCTTCAAGTAAATTTGATAAAATTGAAATTCTTGCCAGTTTATTCCCCAAATCATCATGAAAATCTTGTGCAATATTATGCCTTACTGCTATGAGCTCATTTTCAAGTTGATTACGTTTTGCAATAGCTACTTGTAGATTTTTGGTTTTTAATTTTGACTGTTCTAATTTTTTAAGAATAAAGATGATGATGATACTTGCAATTAGTAAGCTTGCTATAAGTAATAGCCAACTTTGTTTATACCACGGTATGGTTATGTTGAAGCTAAATATTTTTGAGTTTGCCCAATCGCTATCAATTTTCTTTGCTCGAAATTGAAGTGTGTAATTGCCTTTTCTGTAGTTGCTGAAATCTAAAATGCCTTTTCGGTTATCTAGATTTACCCAATTTGTTTTGTTGAGTTTGTATTGACTTGTTATTTTACTTCTGTTATAGGCGATGGTATTGTAGCTAAATGATAAATCATTATTTGAAATATCTAAAACTGGAGGCGTCGTGATGTAATTTGAAATTTCAGAATTTAATATTGAAACACCGTTATTACCTGTAATCCAGATGTCTTCATTTTTATCTTCTTTAATTTTACTTATGTAAGATGTGATTATTCCACTTTCAGTGTTTAGATTGCTGAATGTTTTACCATTGTAAATGGATACGCCTTTTTGTGTACCAATCCAAACATTACCATTGCTATCAAAATTTAATGCGTTTATTTGTTTGTTAATCAAACCATCTTCTTCGTTTTTTAGGTGCAAATAATTGTTAGCCAATTTCCATAAACCATTATTAGAACCGATAATTAAAGTGTCATCTTTTTCTAATAGAGCATTGACTATAGAGTTATCAAACGCGACGTTTTTAGTTACAGTTTTGATGAGTAGGTTCTTTATTTTATCGTATTGGTAAAGTCCGTCATTGGTTCCAAAATATAGTGTATTTTGACACTTGGCTACATCAAAAATATTGTATCGTAGTTTGTCATAGAAGCAGGTTTTTCCTGCATTTATAAATTTTATTTCGTTGCTTTCTATTTGTATGGCTTCATCATTTAAGTTGAAATATCCATAACCATACTGTTCCGTAATAGTTTCATCTAGTGCATATGATGCTTTTATATCAAGTGAACTAACAATTACTTTATCTTCAACTTTGCTGATGTGTTTACCAAAACCATGTAGAGGTATTTCATCTTCTAAATTGAAATTTTTAATAATTGAAAGTGTCCTATTGGAGAGTAATAGGGTTTTATCGTTGTTAAATTCTAAATCAATGATATTTTTATTTATAGGAATATTATATATGCTTTTTGGAGTGTTTAATTTGCAATATAAACCATCTCCAAATGTTGAAATCCAAAGATTACGCTCATGATCCAATAAAATATCTGAAACTGTAGCATTGATTTTTAGCGCTTTAATTACGTTTTTTAAAGTTTCTGTTTGTAGATTGTAATAATAGAGGTATTTAAAACCCTTGCTATCTGAACTTAAAAAATAAATATTATCACCATGAACAAGTAATTTTGAAATTCTTGTATTGTTAATTGAAAGTTCTACAACTTTAATAAGTTTTTCATCATCGAAAATCAACAGATTATTTTCGCTTCCAGCAATAAACGTATGGCTGTCTTTTTTTACTAATGCTGTTATAACTTTATGTTTTAAGAACTTAAATTTTAGCTCAGTTTTGTTACCACGTTCAATATAAATACCTTTTAAAGCTTCTTTGAATTTATGAGAAGAATACTTGTAAAGAGAGTCTTCAATAACCTTGTAAGCAACAGAATAGTATTTAAACTTTTTTGATGGAAACTCATTTAAATCATAGCTTTCATTTGGCTTATAAACACATTGTTTGGTTTCAATAATTGAGTCCTTGTTATGCCAAAATATTAAATTTCTAAAATCGTGATAATTATAAATAGTGTCTTTAAATACAACAAGATTAGACAGCTTCTTTGGGCCTTTTGGAGTGTTTGTAAATTCCTCTTTTTTCGGATTAAATAAATTCAAACCACCACGCCATGTGGCTATGGCAAGCGATTTATTGGAGAGTTCAGCAATATCTATAACAAAGTTAGATGTTAAACCATCATTGGATGTGTAAACTTTAAAAGAGTTACCATCAAATTTTACGAGTCCGTCGTCAGTACCAATCCATAAATAACCATTGCTGGCTTGAAATAAACCATACGTAACATCATGTGGAAGACCATTATTGATGTTATAGTGAATTACATTTTGCTGACTTTGAAGAAGGCAACAAAACAAATATGGTAATATTAAAGAGAGTTTTTTCAATAAGACAAAATACGAAAAGAATACTATTTTTATTACTACATATTTTATGTAGTAATGTTATTTTTGCTAATAAAATATGAAAGTAGATTATCTTTTTGTTTATCTCACCGCATAAGAATTTATAATATCCTTGAGTTGTAGTTTTAAATCTTCGCCTGTATCATAAACCATCTGTTCGTTACTAGGGAATGGTACACGTCTGTTATTTATAAGTGCGATATCGTTGGCGTTTAATGCACGCTTATCTCCTCTATATCTTGCAAACACATATTCGAAAACAAACTCACTATCAATAGGGAAGGCGTCTAGTAATTGATTAGATTTTAAATCTAAGTACACCACATCTCCAACCACATGCGAGGATTTTGTTTGAATGGTTTCCATGTATCTTGCTTTTACATTAACTAGTTTATCTATTTTAATGTATTTACCTAAGCTATCCTTTATAGCTTCGCCGTTGCGGTCTTTTTTATATTCCCAACCATCTACTACTTCTTTTTCTCTGATAAACTCACGTTCGTTTATGCGCTCTGGAGATACATTAATGCCTTTTAGATTAAGCTGCATTGCATAATCGTAATTTAGGTTTTCTAATTTATTAACATGGTATTCGCTCCAAAATTTATTTAATCCGTAAGTGTTGAAGTTTAGTAAATCGTCTTCTAAACGGCTTGGGATGATTTGTTGTGTATCATTATTTAATGATACTAAAATATAATCTTTACCACGTTGGTGCGCTTCTTCTAGTAACTCGCGTGTATTTTCGTAATTTGGGTTAATACGCTCTAGGTAGCTTAATTCTGAATACGCTTCTCTGATAACTCTTTTTTCATCTGACTCTAAAAGTTCTAAACCTTTTTCGTAGGTGTAGTCTGAAACCTTGTTTTTAGATTCTAAAATGGCATCACTATAGTTATTAAAATCGAATGTAATATTTTTTCCATTGACTTTAAGTGGTAGAATAGGTTTTATAGCATTTTGGCGTGCATCTAAATCTTGATACATTTCAAAAATGATTCTGTAATTTTCAGGATTATTATCCTTTTTGAGGTGCGCTATATTTTCTATATCACGTTCTGTAACTTTATAATAAGCATCTTGAAGCATTATAACATAATCATAATTACGTTTTTTATCTTTATTTGCTCTTAGTTTTTTTAATGCTGTATTTATGGCTTGATCGTAATCACCAGAATTTACAGCTTTTTCAACTTGCTTTCTAGTATTACAAGCCAATATAAATAAGCTTAATACGGAAATGAGTAGTATTTTTTTCATGGGTCTACTGTTTTGGTTATTTGGGTAGTATTTCAATAGTGATGCCAAAATACAATTACTATCTATGAAATACTAATATATTCGATAAAGTGTTTTATTTATGTTATTTTATAAGAATAAACTTATATAAATTAACTTTTGCAAATGTGTTAAAAGAATTGAAATAGGAACAGGTTATTGCGAATTTACCTGCGTTAGGGATTGAACGACATGTTTGAAATCCCCGACGTAGGGGGGATTGAGTAGAGAAAGCCCGACCCTTGGGTAACGCCCAAAAACAAAAAATCCCGCACTGTGCAGGATTTTTTATACATATGTATAATTTTTATTTGCTGTAAACGGGTAATAATTTAGTTGATACTTCGCCAAAGCCAATACGTGTACCATCGTTTTCACAGTAACCACGCATAATAACGGTGTCGTTGTCGTTAATAAATTTACGCTCGCTACCATCTTTCATTTTGAGTGGTTTTTCTCCTCTCCAAGTAAGTTCTAGCATGGAGCCGTAACTGTCTTCGGTTGGTCCAGAAATAGTACCGCTTCCCATCATATCTCCAGAATTTACGGGGCAGCCATTTACGGTATGGTGAGTTAATTGTTGTACCATATTCCAGTACATGTATTTAAAATTAGAGTTACTAACCACAGTTTCTTTGGCATTTTCAGGTTGTATGGCTACTTCTAAATTGATATCATAACTCTTTTTGCCTTTGTATTTTAGGTAGTCAAGTTGTGGCTTAACAGCTTTTGGACTTTCTACTCGGTAAGGCTCTAGAGCATCTAAAGTAACAATCCAGGGTGAAATGGAAGAGGCAAAGTTTTTTGCTAAAAACGGACCTAATGGAACATATTCCCATTTTTGAATATCCCGCGCACTCCAATCGTTAAGTAATACTAAACCAAAAATGTATTCTTCAGCTTCATCTATTGGAATTGGTTCTCCTAAATCGTTAGCATCTGTAGTAATAAAAGCCATTTCAAGTTCAAAATCTACCAATCTACTTGGTCCAAAAACAGGCTCTGAAGCTCCATTTGGTAGGGTTTGTCCTTGTGGTCTGTGAACCGGAATTCCAGAAGGAATTATAGAACTACTTCTACCATGGTAGCCAACCGGAATATGCAACCAGTTTGGAAGCAATGCATTATCAGGATCTCTAAACATAGTACCAACATTTGTGGCGTGTTCTATACTTGAGTAAAAATCAGTATAATCTCCAATTTGAACTGGTAATTGCATTTCAATTTCATCTAAACGAAAAAGAATGGTTTCTTTATGTTTGGTATTGTTTTTTAATGTGTTATTATTAGCATCAAAAATTTCAGCAATTCTATTTCTAACAGCACGCCATGTTTTTCTACCATCAGCAATAAAATCGTTTAGAGAATCTTGAAGAAAAATATCATCAGTTAAGGGAATACCTTCAAAATACCCCAATTGATGCAAGGCACCAAGATCTATGGCAGTATCACCAATACGAGTACCAATGGTAATAATATCATCTCGAGTTAAAAACACACCAAAGGGAATGTTTTGAATTGGGAAATCTGAGTGTTTATCAACGTGTAACCACGAGGTTCTATCTGGATTATTTGCGGATAATGGCATAATAAGTTTAAGTGTTTAGGATTATTGAATTCTTATCAAACCTACATAATATTTTTATTTTATTTCAAAAAAACATATAAAATTTGCATTAATTTTAATGGTTGATAAACCGTTGAAAACTTAAACGTAAATCTGCATTTTTTAATACTAATAACTAATCTATTTCCTATTTTTGCACAATATTTAACTAGAACTCTATTTTATGCAACGCGACGAACAAATTTTTGAACTTATTGAAGCTGAAAAAGAACGCCAACTTCATGGTATTGAACTTATCGCATCAGAGAATTTTGTAAGCCCACAAGTTATGGAAGCTGCAGGCTCTGTGTTAACCAACAAATATGCCGAGGGGTATCCTGGAAAGCGTTATTATGGAGGTTGTGAAGTAGTTGATGAAGTAGAGCAAATAGCTATAGACAGAGCAAAAACCTTATTTGGTGCTGCTTATGTTAACGTACAACCACACTCTGGAAGTCAGGCGAATACAGCGGTTTATCATGCTTGCTTAAAACCAGGTGATAAGATTTTAGGATTCGATTTATCTCATGGTGGGCATTTAACACACGGATCTCCAGTAAATTTTTCTGGTAAACTTTACAAGCCATCTTTTTACGGTGTAGAGCAGGAGACAGGTGTTTTAAATTACGATAAAATACAAGAAGTAGCTACAAAAGAGCAACCAAAATTAATAATTGCAGGAGCATCTGCATACTCAAGAGATATTGACTTTAAACGCTTTAGAGCTATTGCAGATAGTGTAGGAGCTATTTTATTAGCAGATATCTCGCATCCAGCAGGTATGATTGCAAAAGGAATTCTTAACGATCCGCTTCCACATTGCCATATTGTTACAACAACAACACATAAGACATTAAGAGGCCCTAGAGGTGGAATGATAATGATGGGGCAAGATTTTGATAACCCATTCGGAATTACACTTAAAAATGGAAATTTACGTAAAATGTCGTCTTTACTAGATTCTGCGGTATTCCCAGGAAATCAAGGTGGACCATTAGAGCATATTATTGCCGCTAAAGCTATTGCTTTTGGAGAGGCTTTAACAGATGATTTTTTACACTACCAATTACAAGTTAAAGAAAACGCTTCTGCTATGGCTGATGCTTTGGTAGCCAAAAACTATAATATTATTTCAAATGGAACAGACAACCACTGTATGTTAATCGATTTGAGAAACAAAAATATTTCTGGTAAACAGGCAGAACAAGCCTTGGTAAAAGCAGATATTACAGTAAACAAAAACATGGTGCCTTTTGATGATAAATCGCCATTTGTAACTTCAGGAATCCGTTTGGGTACTGCAGCTGTTACTACACGTGGTCTAAAAGAAACCGATATGGTAGCTATTGTAGATTTAATTGACGAAGTTATTACAAACTTTGAAGACGATGCTACTCTAGAAGCTGTAAAAACTAAAGTTAATATGATGATGCAAGATAAACCTTTATTCGTGTAAGCTTTAAATCAAATCAAGTGTTAATTAATAAAAAGCTCTGAGGTTTATATCTCAGAGTTTTTTTTTGCGTTACCCCGAAAAGGGGGTCGGGCTTTTTGTTACAAGTCCTCACTTCTGAGCTAGGGCGCAAAAGCTGTGGGCTATTCACTACAATCCCTAACGCAAGTAAGTTGTAACATTAAGTTTAGTTTAATGAGTTGGCTTCTCCAAAGGTCCTTCCCAAATCACTTGCTCAATCATCCATTTGTCACCACGTTTTGAGAGTAGAATATAATCAATGCCCCACCAAGCTCTAACTTTTGCAGAAGCTATAACATGCCCAACATCAAAAACTTGAACTTCTTTTGGCGCTTCTGGTTTAGCAAATTGTTTTTTCTCTAAAACATTTCTAGCATAAGCTAAAGCTTTCTCATAAGCCATGTAGTCTTGTTGCTTATATTCTCCAGTTTTTTTGTCTTTCCAAAAACCAAATTTATTGAGGGTAGGCTGCAAACTCTCTTTAAGTTTTGCTTCATCACCTTCATAAAAGCCTTCAATGTAATTCATGCATGCCTTTTCAACGCCTTTTTTGTCAGAATCACTTTGTGCGTAAGTAAAGGATACAGTTAAGAATAGTACAATTAGGATGGATAGTTTTTTCATGTCTTTAGGTTTTTTTGATTGCTGTAAAACCTAAAAATAGCTGTATTCGAATAAATTAACTGTTAAGAGTCCGTTAATCTTAAATGGAAAAGATTTAATTAAAAAATAAAAACACTATTTAACTTTTGATAATTAATGTTAAAGGACATGGTTTAGGTACCACTAAGGTTTTATTTAATCTTTTAATCTCTTCTAATTTACAATGTATACCAAGTTTATTTAAATAATTATAATATAAATACTCTTGATATATACCATTTGGGAGATTTTTTTCTTTTTCCCATTTGAAAAAAGATGTTGAATTTCGCAAAATTGGCAGATGATATTCGGTGTCTTTTTTTATGACATATGAAACACTACCAATCTGTTTCTTAATTTTTCTTTTTCTAGATTTTATATATTTAAAATCATATTGAGTTAATTCTAAACCGTCAATGATAGTGTCTTTTTTTCTATAGAAATTATAGTGTTTGTTTTTGTATTTATAAATATTTCTTGGCTCAAAAACATCCCTACAATTAGTAAAATTAATAGTAGAAGCTTTCCAGAAGTCAATTTTGGAAATTTTTACAATTGAGTAATATTTATTATAGTCTATCAATTCTATTGAAAAATATGAACTATCAACTTCTTTAATTACTAAATAATAGCTATTATCTCTTGAATTAGTTAACAAGTACTGTTTCATTAAAGTGTCGCAAACTGAAGTGTTAAAGTCACATTTGTATTTTAACAATGTATTAAATTTATACTCTTTTTGAGAAAAAGAAATGAAGGCGCTAAAAAGTAAAATATAAGTTAGTTGTTTCATTCTTTATAGGTCAATCTTCTACAGGAAAAATAATATGCTGATAAGCGCCTATATCTGGAGAAGATGTTCTATTTACGTTCAAAATATCAACTGGGACTTGTGTTGCAAAAGAGGCAAAACCTTGTCCGTTTGCTCCAGATTCGTCTCCAATAATAAGCTGATTTAAATTTACATCCTTAAAATTTGGGTCTAAGTTGAAAATATTGCCTTCGTATTTACTGGCATCATTAAAATCATAATTAACTCCAGTAAAATTATTACTGTTGTCTTCAAAACGAATTAAGCAATTGGTAAACTTAAAATTAAATACAACAGAAGCATCTTCAATTTCATCTAAAAGAATTTCAGGATTATCATTTCCGTAGATAATACAGTTGTTAAAGTTAGCTTCAGTTAAATCAGCTATGGTAGCATTGTTTTCTTCATCTACAACAAAATTATTGAGTAAAACTGAAGGGAATTGTCTAAAACCAGCATCCCAATAATTTACAAGGGTAGAGTGGGTAAAGTTGTATTTTCCACCTATAGTTCCTGCAAAAGAAGATAAGCCAGAATTATTAATAACTATATTTTCACCAGCAATGGAAGTATTTCTGCCTAAAATACCAAAACTACTAGAGTTATAAATTTGAGAATTTGTTATAGTTAATTTATCACTTGCTTCAACTGGATTACCGTCACTTAAAACACCTATAGTTGCGTTTTTAATTGTAGCATAATTGATGGTATTGTTTGTACTACCATCTAATAGCCAAATAGTTCCCCATTGTCCAGGGACATCAGAAAAGTTAGGTTCTAAACGATCGCCTTCAAAAATCACTTCGTTTTCAAGAAGTTCTTGGTCGGTACTAAAAGCACCATTCACATTAATAGATGCACCATTTGAAACAATAATTCCAGAGTTGTCATGAAAATGTAATCGAGATCCAGCTTCAATAGTTAGTGTTTCACCATTTGGTACGGTCGCAAACCCATAAATAACATAGGGTTTTTCGTTTGTAAAAGTAAGTTCTGTTGATAATAATTCTCGACCTTGTAATTCGGTTTCAACCATCTCACCATCAATATCTAGTGTTAAAGTTTCAATAACTTTAGTAGTATTATCTCTATCTGGATAAATAAAAACAGCATCTTGGACTAAGGTAACTAATTCAACTTCTTGAAGATTTGAACCAGAATCAAATGCAATCTGATCGGTATACAAATATGTACCATCTGGATTTGGAAAATTATTAATATCTATAGTAGATTCTACAAAAATAAACAAGCTGTCTTCAGCTTGTAATTCTATGTTTTCAAAGCTTTTACCTGCAATACCATCAACACTCAATCTATAATTAGAAGCGTCACCTCTAACTAAACTTATTGATGGAATTGAGATATCATCATCACTTTTGTTATAAACCTTCAAATTATAAGTACTAGATCCAATGTTTGTAAAAACAGTATCTAAATACACAGTATCCTTTGAAAATTGAAGACTTCCTGTGCTTGGTGAAAATTCAAAATCTTTTCTACAAGAGCTCCAAAGCATTATGAATCCTAAAGTAATTGTAAAGTATAAATAGCGTTTCATTAAAAGCGTTTGTTTAGATGGCTAAAAATATAACTTTTGAAGCTATCATTTAGTATGTAATACCAATTTAATTTTAAGCTTAAACCGCTACTAAGCAAATAAATCTACTATTTCTTGTGGAATTCTTGATGAATGGTCGATTTTGACCTCATGAATCTTTTTCTTATGTAGATATATTATTAAATAGTATTGTAATATGACAGATATTATATTTTTAATATTGTATTTCGTTTGTTATTTTACAATATGTGTTCCAGTAGATAACTGAATATAATAGACAGAACATTCTTTGTTAAACATCTTCTTATATGCAGTTGATGCAATTTCTCCAAATGTATTAGCTTCTTTTTTATTAACTAAGTTAATGGTACATCCACCAAAACCACCTCCCATCATTCTTGCTCCAAGAACATGTTTATTTTTTTTAGCTTGTTTTACAAGAAAATCTAATTCATTACAACTTACTTTGTATTGATTTGATAAACCATCATGAGATTGATAAATCAAAGAACCTAAGGTATCTAAGTCTCCTTTTTCAATTGCTTTTGCAGCTTTTAAAGTTCTAGCATTTTCTTGAATTATATAAAGCGCTTTTTGATAATTTGCAGGAATTACTTTATCAATAACTGTTTCTAAGTCTGCTTCAGTGGCATCTCTCAATGCTTTAATACCTAATAACTCAGAAATACTCTCACAAGCTGAACGTCTATCATTATAAGCACTATCCGATAAACTATGCTTTACATTAGTATTTATAAGCATCAACTGATGGTCTTTAAAATCAATTTTATAAGACTTAAACTTTAAGGTTCTACAGTCTAAGTGTAATGCATGATTTTTAATACCAAACATACTAGCATATTGATCCATAATACCGCAATTGACACCTACATAATTATGCTCTGCTTTTTGTGAAATTAAAACCATGTCTTCTTTAGAAAACCCTAATTCAAATAATTCGTTTAAACCAAAAACCACACTGTTTTCTAATGCAGCAGAAGAAGACATTCCAGCTCCTTTAGGAATATTTCCTTTAAAAATGATATTAAAATCACCTATAACTTTGTTTCTATTTTGTATTTCGGCAACAACACCAAAAACATAGTTTTCCCAGCTCCCCACTTTTGAAGGTTGAAACTTATTTAATTCAAATTTGGCTGTACTACCTAAATCCAAAGCAATAGCGGTACAACTCCCAGAATCACTTTTTTGAATTCCAGCTACAATTCCTTTGTCAACAGCAGCTGGAAAAACAAATCCATCATTATAGTCAGTATGTTCTCCAATTATGTTTATTCTACCTGGAGAAAAAACTAGTAAAGGATCTGTTTTAAATTTTTCTATAAATGTTTTTTTTACCTCATGTATTAGTGCAACACTCATTTTTAGTAGTTTAATTGTTAACTATTTTTAATGACCACGTAATATCATAACTTTCATTTGGGCTTAAAGTTTGTAAACCAATCTTATTGTTAAAACTATCAGAAACGCCAGTAGTAGGCTCTATGGCTATATAGTTTTTTTTGGGTGGAGTATAGGCTTGTAGGAAGTTGTTTTTTACAGAAGAATTTATTGAAACTTTATAACTAGGAGTATAGAAATATATATTATCAGAGTCCAAAATCCAACAATCATCTAGTTGCTGATTTTTAATTTGAAATTTATCTGCTAAGCAAAAATCTTTTATACCTGTTGTAATATTTCTTTTTCCAATTTTAAGTTTTTGTTTGCTATCAAAACGTAATGAACTTTCGTATAAATTTTCACTTAAAAAATAAGGATGCCAACCCAAAGTAAAAGGAAAAACTTTGGTGTCTGTATTTTCAACCGATACACTTAAACATAGGTTGTTTTTTGAAAAGATATAGCTTACCTGAATATTATAAGTAAATGGAAAGCCTTTAGATTTTTTGTTTTCTATATACTCAAGAACAATTTCAACACAAGTATCAGAAATATTTTGCTTAATAATTTTAAATGATTTATTAAAAACAAAGCCATGTAAAGCATTTTGTTCTTCTTCTTGGTTTGTCTCTAACTGATAAGTTTTACCATTAAAATTGTATAATCCATCTTTTATTCTGTTAGCAAATGGAAATAAAATAGAAGAAGCATAAGTGATATCATAAGTTAAGGGTGATAAATCACTTATAATTTTTTTTCCTCCGAGAGTTAATTCTTGTAAGCTACCACCATCGTTTAAATATATTTTGCCTGCCAAATATTTTTTAGAATCTTTAATTTCTAAAATATTTGAAACTTGATTATGTTTAATACTGTACATTATTTTTTTTGAATAAATTTTAGAAATTTTATAATAAAAATGATAGTTAGCTCTTTTATAGTTAAGGATAATGGCTGGGTATAATAAATCATATGTATTAGATTTCCATTTTCAATTTATTAAAGTTAAATGGAACTTAATAGAGCTTATAATTTAGTTATTATAAAGAAAATTATTTTTTTTATGTCAATAATCTGCGGTATAAATATAGTTTTTTTATTAAAATATACTATATCTTATTAGTCTGTTTTTTATTTATTGAAAAATATAGTTATTGACCTTTTAGCGGTGTAATATTAGGCTTAATACATATATTTGAATAATTAAACTAACTAATCTAATACATATGCAAATTTTATCTTTTCTTGGGTTTACAGCCTTAGTAGCCATTATTTCTTATCTAGCAACACGAAAGACAAATGAAAGTTCTTCTGATGGGTATTTTCTAGGAGGAAGAAGTCTTACGGGGTTTGTAATTGCAGGTTCTTTATTATTAACAAACCTTTCTACAGAACAGATTGTTGGATTAAATGGCGCAGCTTTTAAAGAGGGTATTCTTGTTATGGCCTGGGAAACTTTAGCTGCTATAGCTATGGTAGTTACTGCAGTATTTTTATTACCAAGATACCTTAAAGGTGGTATAACTACTGTGCCTCAATTTTTAGAAAAACGTTATGATAAAATGACTAAAACCATAACTTCAGGTTTATTTTTAAGTGGATATGTTGTTGTGTTATTACCTATTGTTTTATATTCTGGAGCTTTGGCAATTAATTCTATGTTTAATGTTCCTGAGTTACTTAATGTTTCAAAAACAACAGCTTTATGGATTACTGTTTGGGGTATAGGTATAGTCGGATCAATTTATGCGATTTTTGGAGGTTTAAAAGCTGTTGCTGTTTCTGATACTATTAACGCAGTTGGGTTATTAATTGGTGGACTTATGATTCCTTTCTTCGGTTTACTCGCTATTGGAGACGGTAGTATTTCTGAAGGCATTTCTACTTTAATGACTACTAATCCAGACAAATTTAAGGCTATGGGAGATTCAGATTCCTCAATCCCTTTTGGAACTATTTTCACGGGTATGATGTTGGTTCAATTATTTTATTGGGGAACAAATCAAGCTATTATTCAAAGGGCATTAGGAGCAAAGAATTTAAAAGAAGGTCAAAAAGGATTATTGTTAGCCTCATTTATAAAAATACTGGGACCGCTTATTGTTGTTTTACCTGGTGTAATTGCTTTTCACATGTTTGGAAATACATTAGAGAATCCAGACGAAGCTTACCCAATGTTAGTTACTAAAGTGTTACCTGCAGCTTTAGTTGGTTTCTTTGCAGCTGTTTTATTTGGAGCCATACTAAGTTCATTTAATTCTGCATTAAATAGTTCGGTAACTTTATTCGGAATTGATATTTATAAATCTCACATTAAAAAGGATGCTACAGAAAAAGAAACTGTTTTTGCAGGAAAGTCTTTTGGAGTAGTATTGGCTATTCTATCAATGTGTATTGCGCCTTTAATTGCAAATGCTCCTGACGGTTTGTTTGGATATCTACAAGAAGTAAATGGTTGTTATAGTATTCCTATTTTAACCATTATAGTTGTGGGGTATTTAACTAAGTACGTTCCAGCTATTGCAGCGAAAGTTGCTATAATATCAGGAGTAGTTTTATATAGTATAAGCCAATTTATTATTAAACCTTTTGTTATTGGTGCTGATAATTATCCTCATTTCTTGCATGTTATGGCTATTTTATTTGTTTTAAATGTGGTAATAATGTTGATTATAGGTAAGTTTTATCCGCGCTCTGAAGCATTTAGTTTAGAGTTTACAAAACAAGTAGATATAATACCTTGGAAACATTTGAAAACTGTAGGTGTTGGAATTTGCGTTATAGTGATAGGAATATATATCTATTTCGCTTAAAATAATATTAAAGTAAAAACAATAGTAGCACCATAGCAATATGGTGTTTTTTATTGATTATCATTTAATAATTGATTTTTGAAGAACTAATAATTTTATTATCAGAAGTAATGAAATTTTACTTAAAATTATAAACATTTCTTTTGGTTAGATATATAGTTAATTTTATATTTGCACTCCAGAAAACAGAAATGTTTTCTTTGAGGGCTCTTAGCTCAGCTGGATAGAGCACCTCCCTTCTAAGGAGGCGGTCGAAGGTTCGAATCCTTCAGGGCTCACAAAAAGCTTCAATATGAAAATATTGGAGCTTTTTTGTTTTTAATTTCTTTCTATTTTTGTTTAGTATGAATGATAATTTTAAAAATGAATTTTTCGGTATCGGTATCCAAAATGGAAAAACACCAGAAAATTTGGGAGTCTTATGGCGTTCTGCTCAAAACTTAGGGGCTAGTTTTATTTTTACAATTGGAAATCGTTATGCAAAACAGGCTTGTGATACGCATGATGCTGTAAAAGCGATGCCATATTTTCATTACGAAACGTTTGAAAATTTTCTTAATAATATTCCAAAAGGCGCTAGAATAGTAGGTGTAGAGTTAACTGATAAGGCGGAACCGTTAGAAACATTTCATCATCCTAGGCGTTGCGTATATTTATTAGGAGCTGAAGATCATGGATTGTCAAAACAGGCTATTGATAAATCTCATTTTTTGGTAAAATTCAATTCAAAATTAAGTTTAAATGTATCAGTAGCTGGAAGTATTGTTCTTTATGATAGAGGGCTAAATAAACCACGCTCTTAGTTTACTACTTCTTTTAATTTATCTATTCTAAAAGCACGTTCCTCTCCAATGTAATTTGGGTCTCCATGTTTTTCAGACCAAAAACCTTCAAGAAAATCTTTTGAAATACATTTGTAAACTACAACACCTTTAAAAGTGGTATTGTCGTTTTTGTAATTAAAATTAATAACAAGAATATTATCTTTAAAAAAACCATAGCCAAATTGTTCTTGGGTTTTATTTATTAACCATTTTGCTCTAACTCTATTGTTTTCATCAATTGCTAAATCAAGAATGCCCTTATAAGTACTTGATTCTAGATTTTGATTAGCACCTGTAATGGAATACTGTCCTGCAAGTTCTTGAAGCGTCATTATTTATAATTTTTTAGTGACTAATACTATTTTTTGATTGTTTAAATCTGTTGTGAAAAATAGATAGATATTACCACCATCACTAATTTTAAACTTCGTTCTTATTTGCTGAACAGTTTCAGGGAAGTTTCTTGTGGTAATATTAGCTTTTTTAATAGCTAATCTTTTGAGTATTTTTTTGTTATATGGAACAATGTCTTCAATTTTAAAAGAACGTCCAGGGAAATCAATAAACTGATTACTAGTGTATAAATGAGAATGTTTATTCAATTTATCTAAGTTTAGTTGCTTGGATATTTGATTAAAAGCACCAGCCTTTAAAACAGCTGAATTGGGTTCAAATAAATAGGTTAGAGGTAAGCTGTATTTGGCTTCTGTTTGTTTTTCTTCATTTAAATGAAACTTAAAAGCCTCATTTGTTTCTTTTTTTATGTTGATGGTTTTTATTGAAATCTCATCACTAAAATCAGCTTCTAAAACCCAAAGTAGTTCTTTTACTTCGTTATTTATTGCAACAACATGAATGGTTTTTACATGTTTTAATTCGCTAATACCAACCGATATATCTAATAAAGGAGATGTTTTAATCATGATATTTTTTGAATGCTTAAATAGTAAGTCTAAGTGCTGAGGAACATTAGGTAAGCAATCTTTTAAAAAGAAGACTTTGCCTTTACTATCATGACGTCTTGAAGGATCAATATATATCCAATCAAAAGTTTTATTTGAATTTTTTAAATAAGAAATACCATCTGCTTGAATAGTTGTAACGTTATCAATATTTAACTGCTTGTAGTTATGATTTACAATTTCTGAAAGTGTTTCATTTATCTCGCAATGAATAACCGATTTAAACTGTTTTGAAAAGTAAAAACAGTCCACGCCAAAACCTCCAGTTAAATCAATTATGGAATCGCCTTCAATTAATTCAGATTTATAATTTGCTGTTACTTCAGAAGAGGTTTGTTCAATATTTAATTTGTTTGGGTAGTAAATATTTTTAGTTAAAAACCAAGTAGAGAGCTTCGTTTTGCTTCTTTTTTTAGCTTCAATCTGCTCTATAATTGTTTTACTTTCAATGTTTGGAAACGTAAAGCCTTTTAGTAATAATGAATTTAAGTCAGAGTTTATATTTGTGTTTATAAAATCCTGTATTTCAGTATGTAATATGTTTTTATTCAAATTAAAACTTAAAGGTCTTTGGTAAGCTTTTTAACAATCTTGTTTTCAGATAAAAAGGCTTTTAAAATAACTTTTATAGCTGTGTAAGCCGGAACCGCTATAATTAAACCAATAACACCAAATAAAATACCAGTAATTAAAATAACTAAGAAAATTTCTAGAGGATGAGACTTAACACTTTTTGAGAAGATTATAGGCTGACTTCCAAAATTATCAACTAACTGTCCAATCATAAATACTATAAAAACCCAGAAGGTTTTAGGCAAAATAACGTCGCTAAATGACTCTCCTAAGTTACTTGTCATCGTTAATGTTAACATTAAAAAAGCACCAACTAGAGGACCTACATAAGGGATTAGATTTAAAAGAGCACATAAAAATGCTATAACGACTGCATTTTCAACACCAATAATAAGTAACCCAATCATATAAATTATGAATAGAATGAGTATTTGAAATATAAGACCAACAAAATATCTAGATAATAAATCTTTGATTTTTGTAGAAGATGTTTTCCAACGTGATTCTTTATTATCGGGAATAAACGTAAGTACTCCGCTTTCAAATAATTTGCTGTCTTTTAAGAAGAAAAAGGATATAAATAAAACTGAAAATAAAGCAATACTAAAACTTCCTAGACCACTAATAACGGAGTTTAAAAAATCTGGAATTAACGAAAAATCTATTTTTGAAAGTAGGTTAGAGTCTTTTAAAGACTGTTCTACATCAATCTGATGTAAATCAAAATAGGTAATTATTTCTGAGTAGAGGTTTTCAATATTAGTTTGAAGTTCTTCAATATTTAAAAGTGATAAATTTTGTCCTTGTTTAATTATAAGAGGAATAAACAAACCTACCAATCCTATAAAGATCCCCAAAAGCAATACCATAGTAACAATAACTGCAATGGTGTTCTTGAACTTTAATCGGCGTTCTAAGAATAAAACAATCGGTCTTCCGATTAAAGAAATTACAGCAGCAATGGCCACATAACCAATAACTGCTTGAATTTGATATAAAAAGTAAAGCAATACCGCAATCCCGATAATAATACCAAGCGCTTTTAAAATACCGTTTGAAATGGTGTTCGAATTCATAGAGTAAATATATAAAACAGTTTACAAAAGCTGCTTTGTAATTTCATATAAAGCAATATTAGTGGCTTGTACCACATTCATGCTGCTATTTTGTCCAAACATCTCAATGTGGATAATTGCGTTTGAAGTTTTTAAAATGTTTTCAGAAACTCCAAAATTCTCATCACCAATAATTAATGCAAGGGGTTTTTCTTTTGAAAATTGAACCTTGTGAATTGGTTGACTAGAATCAGTGATTTCTAATGAAATAATTTGGTAGTTTTTGCTTTTTAAATCTTCAATAATTTCTGAAGCTTTACGATTCATTTCGTAATCTACAATCTTTTCTGTGGCTCTTGACGTTTTAGCCATTTTTCTGCCTAACTGAATGTTTTCACCACAAAGAATTAATTTTTCAATTCCAAAAGCATCAGAAATTCTAAATAAACTACCAATATTTGGTGCGTTCGTTACATTATCGCAAATTAATGTGATAGGAAATTTTTGTTTATTGAAGTTAGTATTGTAGTGGGTTAATTGCAACTATATTAAATTAATGTTTATTATTGAGTATTTGTATCTAATCTCGAATAAGTACTTTATTAAATGCACTTGCTTTTTTTTCTTCACTCATCCAAATTGCAATAGGTATTGCTCCACTTAATGTAGAAACAAACCCAAAGTCCCAAAGTAGAATAGTTACTATTACTGCTAATGCTAATCCACCCAATATAATAAAGTAATTAGGCGAAGCGTGTAATCTATTTATATGCCTTTTTGTGTGATTTCCACAATGCTTGCATCTTTCGTTAATTTCTAACCCAACCTCCTGTTTTAAATCAAAACGATTATTTGATTCAACTTTTATTGAATTTAGTTTTTTACAAGATGGCGTACTACAATAGTAATTTAGTTTCATATAAGTTTAATTTTCAAAAGCATATTTAACAATATTGGCACCCATTTTCAGTGCTTTTTCTCTAACATCAGCAGGGTCGTTATGCACTTCAGCATCTTCCCAACCATCTCCTAAATCGCTTTCATAAGTAAACAACAATATTAATCTGTCACCATTAAAAACGCCAAAAGCTTGTGGGCGTTTACCATCATGCTCGTGTATTTTTGGTAATCCGTTTGGAAATTTATAAACTGTATTAAAAATTGCGTGACTATTTGGTAGCTCTACTAAATCCTTATCAGGGAATACTTTTTTCAATTCTTTTTTTATATAAGGTTCCATACCGTAATTATCATCTATATGTAAAAAGCCTCCAGACATTAAATAGTTGCGTAAATTTTCAACATCAGTTTCGCTAAAAAAAACATTGCCATGTCCTGTCATGTGTAACATTGGAAACTGAAAAATATCAGAACTTCCCGTTTCAACAGTTTGTGGTTTTCGGTTTATCTTGGTGTTTATATTCTCATTACAATATTTAATAAGGTTTGGAAGGGCAGTAGGGTTTCCGTACCAATCTCCACCACCTTTGTATTTTAAAACTGCCAAATCCTGTGCATATAAGTTAAAAACTAAAAGTGAAAAGATAAAAGTGAAAAATAATTTCATAGAAATTTTACTCATTAGTGTAAGCGACGGAATGACATGCAACAATAGCCGCAGTTTCTGTGCGCAATCTAGTTTCACCCAAAGTTACAGGAATAAAATTGTTTTCAAGTGCTTTAGCTATTTCTTTAACAGAAAAATCACCTTCTGGTCCAATTAAAATGGTAATATCGGTATTGGGTTTTAATTGTTGTTTTAATGATTTCTTATTGGTTTTCTCACAATGTGCTATAAATAATTCACCTTGAAAACCTTTATTGATAAAGTCTTGAAACGATATAGCATCATTTAATTTTGGCAAATAACAGCTTAAAGATTGCTTCATAGCCGATTGCAAAATACGCTCAAAACGTTCTGGTTTAATTACTTTTCGCTCGCTATGATCACAAATAATAGGGGTAATGCTATCTATACCAATTTCGGTAGCCTTTTCTAAAAACCACTCGTAGCGGTCATTCATTTTTGTAGGCGCAACGGCTAAATGTAAGTTGTAGTTTCGCTTAGATTGCAGTTCTTTTGAAATAATTTTTGCTGTACACTTATTGATGTTTGGCACTGAGATTTCAGCAGTAAATAACCAACCTTTACCATTTGTAATGTGTAATGTATCACCAATATTTTTACGAAGTACTTTTACAATGTGTTTACTTTCTTCTCTTTCAAAAGTAAAGTCTGTAGTGTTCTCGTTTATATTTTGATTGTAAAAAAGTTGCATTATTCTTTAGCTTCAACAATTTTCAAGACTTCAATTTCTGAAATTTCTTTTGCTTCATGTGTTTTCAATACCACATAATACCATTTTTCAGACGCGATATCAACTGTAAAGATATCATTCAAACTGTGATTTTCACTTAAAACTTCATTTTCAAAATCAGAATGCATTTCTCCTTTCAAAAACCAACCTAAATCTCCACCTTTATTAGCATTTCCGTCCATAGAATATTGTTTCGCTAAAAAATCAAATGGAGCGCCATTGTTATATTGAGCTATAATTTTGTCTCTCAAATTGTTTATGCTTTCTAAACTTAGTTCTGAACCATCTAAATAGATATAAGCAACTCTATGATACGTTTTTTTAGTTTTGTTTATTACTTTATAAAACGTTTTTTCAAACTCTCTTTCATTTATTTTAGTGCCACCAACACTAAGTTTAAATAGCGCTTTAGCTAAGACCGTTTTATGCTTCTCTTCATTAAAGGTGATTAATTTATTCTTTTTAGATTTTTTAGTTTCTAAATAGGTTTCAACTTGCTCAGAGGTTTCAATGACTAAAAGTTCTTCTTCGGTTGAAGTTTGAGCTGATAAAATAGAGGTTAATCCTAGACATAATAAAGCGAGTAATTTTTTGTGCATATTAAAGTTTTAAATTTAATTTCAAATTTAAAAGGAATAGTGAGCTGTATGAAGAAAGCTGAAATAAGTTTTTAAGAAGGTGTTGTTTATAACTTTGTTTTTTTTGCAAAACATTTTATTGAACTGATAATTGAGTTGAAAAATAAAATCGGTTGAGCCAATAAAGCAGAACAGCCAATAATAAATAGAAAATGATCAATAGAATTTTCATATTCAAATAGAGGAAAGTCTTTGTTTTTTCCAAATAAAAACATAGGACTTAAAAAATATAGTATAACGCAGCTAATAGTTATTAAAGTGTGAATTGTTGTTAAATGTTTAAAAAGCAAAATTCTAAACACATAGTGTATGTAATATATTAAGCCTATAAATGCTAATGCATATGCAATTAAAATATTGAATTCAATATTTGAGATAACAAAATAATCCTTATGTATGTTGAGTACTAAGTTTAAATTATGGATTTTGGTAAATAAGGTGTAACTTACTAAAACAGTTAACACTGCAGCTGCCCAAAAATATAGATAAGTTTTTGTCTGTAATTGATGCATATTTAAATCTTCAATCGTGCACTAGCCACAACATCTTGCTCTGCAAAATCACCTTCTAAATACTTTAAATAGCCAACAATAGCAATCATAGCAGCGTTATCTGTGGTAAATTCAAATTTAGGAATATAGGTAGTCCAACCAAATTTTTGTTCACCATCTTTAAGCGCATTTCTAATACCTGAATTTGCCGAAACACCACCACCAATAGCAATATGCTTAATCCCAGTTTGTTTAGTTGCTAATTTCAGTTTATCAATCAAAATACCAATAATTGTGTATTGAATTGATGCACAAATATCATTCAGATTTTCCTCTATAAAATTTGGGTTAGCTTTCACTTCTCGCTGAATAAAATAAAGTACAGCTGTTTTAAAACCAGAAAAGCTAAAGTTTAAACCATCCACTTTGGGTTTAGTAAATTGAAATGCTTTAGGGTTTCCAAGAGCAGCACGTCTGTCAATTTCAGGTCCTGCAGGATAGCCTAAACCTAAAATCTTTCCACTTTTATCAAAAGCTTCACCAACGGCATCATCGATGGTTTCGCCTATAACAGTCATGTCAAAATAATTTTCGACTTTTACTATTTGTGTGTGTCCACCAGAAATGGTCATAGCTAAAAAAGGAAATGGTGGTTTTTCAAACCCATCTTCATCAATAAAATGTGCTAAAATATGCCCTTGCATGTGGTTCACATCAATTAAAGGAATATTTAAACCATAAGCTAAAGATTTTGCAAAAGATGTTCCTACTAGTAAACTTCCCATTAATCCTGGGCCTTTAGTAAACGCTATGGCATTCAGTTGCTCTTTTTTAATACCAGCTTTTTCTATAGCTTGATGTACCACTGGGACTATGTTTTGCTGATGAGCTCTAGAGGCTAATTCTGGAACAACACCACCATATGCTTCGTGTATTTTTTGGCTAGCTACAACATTGCTTAAAATCCTTCCGTTGTATATTACAGAAGCTGCTGTATCATCGCAAGAAGACTCAATTCCGAGAATGTAAATATTTTGTGAAGACATTAATAAATTTTAGGCACAATAATTGTTAATTTTGAAAACGAATAAACATCTCAAACGTTACTTTTACTCGTAATTACAAAACTACTCATTTATTTTACAATAGAGGAGTAAGAAAGTAAATGTAGTTTACCTTGGACAGATATTTTTAAATAAGTGTCATCTAAGGAAAAGTAGTTTATTCTATTATAAGTTATATCTTTAAGGACATCAAAAAATTTCTAAAAATACTATCAAAAATAGTAGGGATTCTACTATTGTTATTCATCATTTTGGTGTTGGTGCTTTCCATTCCTGCTGTTCAAACAAGTCTTGGTAAATATGCAACTAAGCGACTTAATGAAGATTTTAAAACTAATATTAACATAGATAAAGTTAGTTTGCAGTTTAATGGCGATGTAGAAATTAAGAATATTTACATTGAAGATTATAAAAAAGACACGCTAATTAGTATTCAAGAATTAAATACTTCAATTTTAAGCTTTAGAAATTTATACAATGGAAATTTAGTTTTTGGAGATATAGATATTGAAAATCTCATTTTTAATATTAAAACTTATAAAGGCTCTAAGGATACTAATCTAGATGTTTTTGTTGATAGATTTGAAGATGATAATCCAAGGACAGGGAAAAGTAGTTTTTTATTGTCATCAAGTGATGTCTCGATTTACGATGGATTATTTATGCTTTCTGATGAAAATAAGGAAACAGAAAAAGTACTTCATTTTAACGATTTGAATATTAATGCTACCAACTTTCTTATAAATGGTAGTGATGTAAGTGCAAGAATAAATACACTTTCTTTTAAAGACAGCAGAGGGGTGGAAGTAAAAAATATGATGACAAATTTTGCATATACTTTACAGGATATGACTTTTGCTAACCTTCAAATAAAAACCCCTGGTTCTACTTTAAAGGGGGATTTGAAATTTTCATATGAACGCGAAGATTTACAATATTTTGTTGATAAAGTAAAGGTTGATGCTAGTTTTAGAGATTCTAATGTTTTGCTAGATGAACTTAATACATTTTATAATGAATTTGGTATTAACCAATCTGCAAAATTTAGTGCAGATTTATCAGGAACTTTAAACGATTTACATGCTGAAAACTTAAAATTAAATTCAAATTACAGAACAAGAGTTTACGGCGATATAAATTTTAAAAACTTATTTAGTAAAGCAGCAGATGATTTTTATATGAATGGTGATTTTAGTAATTTATCATCAACATACAAAGATTTAAAAGCCTTATTGCCTAATGTTCTTGGTGCTGCTATTCCAACGTCTTTTGATAGATTAGGTTATTTTACAATAAGAGGTAATTCGCAAGTTACTTCAACTAAAGTATTAGCTGATATTGAAATTGATACGGAGTTAGGTTTTGTAGATTCTAATTTAGAAATCACTAAGATTAATGATATTGATAACGCAGATTATAAGGGTAAAGTTATTTTTGAAACCTTCGATTTTGGTGTCTTTTTGAATGATCCAAAAGTAGGTGTTGCTTCTTTAGATTTTGATGTGAATGGAAAAGGGTTTACAGCTGAAAAAATTAATACCCAAGTTAAAGGTGAAGTTTTTGAATTGGTTTATAATGATTACAATTATAATCATGTAAAAGTAGCTGGTAACGTTAAGAATAGAATTTTTGATGGAAATCTGAATGTTAACGATAAAAACCTTCAACTTAATTTTACGGGACTAATTGACTTTTCTGAAGCTATTAGAAAATATGATTTTGAAGCAGTAGTTGATTATGCAAACCTAAATACACTTAATTTCGTCAAGAAAGACAGTATCTCTATTTTTAAGAGTAAAGTTAAGATGAATATGAATAGTAGTAGTCTTGATGATGCGCACGGTAAAATATCATTTAGGAATACTACCTATAAAAATGAAAACGATACCTATAAGTTTAATAGGTTTGATGTGTCTTCTAGATTTGAAGATGATATTCGTTATGTAGAATTTAATTCTCCAGATATTATTGAAGGTGAATTAAAAGGACGCTTTTTTCTTAAAGATTTAAAGAAATTATTTGAAAATTCTATTGGGCATATCTATACCAATTATATCCCACATGAAGTAGATACAAATCAAAGCATCGATTTTAATTTTAGAATATATAATAAAATTGTAGAAGTTGTTTTTCCTGAAGTTGAGTTAGGGAAAAACACATTTATAAGAGGTCGGGTTGAAAGTGCAGAAGAAAATTTTAAACTCACTTTTAAATCGCCTAAAATTAAATACCTAGAAAACTTTGCAAATAATATAGAGTTGCAAGTTGATAATAGTAACCCACTATTTAATACTTATGTTGAAATAGATAGCTTAAATACCAAATATTACGATGTTTCAAAGTTTAATTTAATAAACGTAACAGTAAATGATACGTTATTTATGCGTTCAGAATTTAATGGAGGCAAGCGTAATAATGATATTTATAATTTAAGTTTTTTTCATACCATAAATAAAGAGAATGAATCAGTTATTGGCTTTAAACAATCTGATATCACAATAAAAGATAATAAATGGTTGATTAATGAAAATCAAGATAAATTTCATAAAATTTCTTTTGATAAAAAACTTACTAAATTTAATATTGATAAGTTTAGAGTAAATCATAAAAATGAAGAGATAAAACTCTCAGGCTTTATAAAAGACTCTACTCAAAAAGATATTAAGTTAAATTTCACAAATGTAGATTTAGCTAAAATATTGCCAGATATAGATAGCTTATCTCTTGCAGGAAATGTAAATGGTAAGCTCGATTTACTTCAAAAAAACGGGAGTTATCTTCCAAATTCAACGATAGTTATAGATGATTTCGAGGTTAATGATTTTCCTTTAGGTTCCTTTGATGCTACTATAACAGGAAACGAATCACTCACAAATTATAAAGTAGATGCTAATATTAAAAATGATATCACAAGATCTTTTAGTGCTAAGGGAGATATCTCAGTTTCTGGAAGGCAATCTAAAATTGATGTGACTTTAGATTTTAATGCGTTTAATTTGTTTCCTTTAAATCCACTATTAGATGGGGTTTTATCTGATATAAGAGGTGAAGCCAATGGGAATGTAAAAGTTGTAGGAGACCTTAATAGGCCCAATATAAATGGGGAATTACTTCTTAAAAGTGGTGGTTTGGGTATTCCATATCTTAATGTAGATTATGATTTTAATACGAATGCATCGGTTACTTTAAAAAATCAAACGTTCATATTTAATAGCATCAGATTAACAGATACAAAATTTAATTCAAAAGGAATATTAGATGGTACTTTAAGTCATGTTAATTTCTCTAATTGGAGTTTAGGATTAAATATTGAAACACCTCGTTTACTAGTTTTAGATACCAAAGAAACTGAAGAATCATTGTATTATGGAACTGGATTTATTGGAGGAAGAGCAAGTATATCAGGACCTACAGAACAGCTTGTTATAAATGTTGTTGGCGAAACTAAAAGGGGTACGGTTTTTAAAATTCCATTAAGCGATGCTGAATCATTTGGTGATAACACCTATATACATTTTATCACCAAAGAAGAAAAAGAGGCTAGAAAAAAAGGAAAAGAAGTTGTATTTGAAGAAATAAAAGGTCTAGAACTAGATTTTGATTTAGATGTTACAGAAGATGCTGAGGTAGAAATTATTATTGACAAAAATACGGGGCATTCATTAAAAGGACGAGGAAGAGGAGGCCTTTTAGTAGAAATAAATACAAATGGTAAGTTTGATATGTGGGGTGATTTTGCTGTATTTGAGGGTGTTTATAATTTTGCTTATGGGGGCTTAATACAAAAACAATTTATTGTACAACCTGGTGGGACAATAGCTTGGGAAGGTGATCCATTAAAAGCACAAATTGATATGTTAGCTATATATAAAACACAAGCTAACCCTTCGCCATTACTTGATAACCCAATAAATAGAAGTATACCTGTTGAATTAAATATTGCTATCACAGGAGATTTAGAACAACCAAAACCTGAATTTAGTTTTGATTTTCCTAATGTGAATTCTACAATTAAGTCTGAGCTTAACTATCGTTTAGAATCTAAAGATGAACGTGATCAACAAGCTTTATTTTTAGTATCCACAGGATCGTTTTCCAGTGGACTTAATGATTTAAATGCCTCTGGAACAATTGCGGAACGACTAAATGGAATAATCAATGGTATTTTCACATCAGGTGATAGTAAAGTCAATGTAGGTTTAAATTATGAAGCAGGTCAAAACAGGCCAGATTATCAGACTGATGATAGGTTTGGTGTAACGTTGCAAACCCAAATAAGCGACCGTGTTTTGATAAATGGAAAAGTTGGGGTTCCTGTTGGAGGAGCAACAGAAACAGTAATAGCTGGTGATGTGGAAATTGATTTTTTATTGAATGAAGAAGGAACGCTTACAGCCAAAGTATTTAATAGAGAAAATAGTATCAGAAATTTTGGTGAAGCTATAGGTTATACACAAGGAATAGGGCTTTCCTATAATGTAGATTTTGATACTTTTAAAGAGCTCATAAATAAACTTTTTAAAAAGAAGGATAAGGAGGAAAAAGTATTAGAAGAAACTACAGAAAATGAAGACGAAAAATCCACTCCAGAATTCATTTCATTTAAGTCTTCATCAAAAAAATAGTCACTTTTTTACTCTGTTTTTCACAGTATTAACTTTTTTTTATCAACTAAAACGTTATAGTTTTAGTAGAGTGATTAATTTACTTCAAATGCTATAGATATATGGGTTTTGTTTAGTAGTTTTACCTTATTAAACTAAGAAATTAATGTCTAAAGCAATAAAAAAAATAGCAGTTTTAACATCTGGAGGAGATTCTCCAGGGATGAATGCCGCTATACGTTCTGTAGTTAGATCGTGTGCTTACCATAACGTTGAATGTGTTGGAGTTTACAGAGGCTATGAAGGCCTTATGGAAGGGGATTTCAAACAAATGGGGGCCAGAAGTGTAAAGGGAATTATAAATAAAGGCGGAACAATACTTAAATCTGCTAGATCCAAAGAATTTAGAACTAAAGAAGGAAGAGTTAAAGCACATCAAGCTTTAGTGGATGCCGGAATTGGAGGTTTAGTTGTTGTAGGTGGAGATGGTTCTTTTACTGGAGCACTTATATTTAATCAGGAGTTTGGCTTCCCAGTAATGGGTATCCCTGGTACTATAGATAACGATATATTTGGTACTTCTCACACACTTGGATTTGATACAGCACTAAATACGGTAGTAGAAGCTATTGATAAAATTAGAGATACAGCAAGTTCACATAATAGATTGTTTTTTATTGAAGTTATGGGGCGTGATGTTGGTCATATTGCATTGAATGCAGGAATAGCTGGTGGTGCTGAAGAGATTTTAATACCTGAAGAAGATTTAGGTCTTGATAGATTAGTTGAATCTTTGCGTAGAAGTAGAAAATCAGGAAAATCTTCGAGTATTGTAATAGTTGCTGAAGGTGATAAAATTGGAAAAAACATTTTTGAATTAAAAGACTATGTCGATCAAAACATGGATGGGTACGATGTAAGAGTATCAGTTCTAGGTCATATGCAACGCGGAGGAGCACCTTCATGTTTTGATAGAGTATTAGCCAGTAGAATGGGTGTAAAAGCTGTTGAATCTATGTTAAATGGTCAAACCAATTATATGGTTGGCTTACTAAACGGAAAAATGGAGCTTACACCATTAGATAATGCAATTAAAGGAAAAACAAAAATAAATTTAGAATTATTGCGTGTCTCAGATATCATGAGCACTTAACATTTATAAACACGATTATGTCAAAATTAAAAATTGGAATTAACGGATTTGGAAGAATAGGTAGAATTGCTTTTAGAGTAGCAGCTTCTAGATCAAATGATATTGAAGTAGTAGGGATTAATGATTTATTAGATGTAGATCATTTAGCATACTTATTAAAGTTCGATTCTGTTCACGGACAGTTTGATGGTACCATTGATACAAAAGATGGGAACTTAATTGTAAACGGAAACACAATAAGAGTAACTGCTGAGCGTAACCCAGAAGATTTAAAATGGGATGCTGTAGGAGCAGATGTTGTTTTAGACTGTACAGGTATCTTTACAACTTTAGACAAAGCACAAGCACATATTACTGCTGGGGCTAAAAAGGTTGCAATTTCTGCACCTTCTGCTGATGCGCCAATGTTTGTAATGGGTGTTAATCATGATAAAATTACAGCAAGCGATACTATTGTTTCTAATGCATCTTGTACTACTAACTGTTTAGCACCATTAGCTAAAGTAATTAATGATAAATTCGGAATTGCTGAAGGTTTAATGACAACAGTTCACGCTGCTACAGCAACTCAATCAACTGTAGATGGTGTTTCCAAAAAAGATTACAGACTAGGAAGAGCTTCTTTAAATAATATTGTACCAGCTTCAACTGGAGCAGCTAAAGCTGTTGGTAAAGTAATTCCTGAATTAAATGGTAAATTAACAGGTATGGCTTTTAGAATACCTACTGTTGATGTATCTGTAGTAGATTTAACTTGTCGTTTAGAGAATCCAGCTTCTTGGGATGAGATTAAAGGCGCTTTAAAAGATGCTTCTGAAAATGAATTAAATGGTGTTTTAGGATATACTGAAGAAGGTGTGGTATCACAGGATTTTGTATCTGAACCAAAAACTAGTACTTTCGATGCTAATGCAAGTATGGCATTAAATGATGGTTTCATCAAATTAGTATCTTGGTATGATAATGAGTTTGGTTATTCAACTAAATTAGTTGATTTAGCTCAACATATTGGTTCATTATAATAAATTATTAATATATTCCACAGTATTATTCTTATAGAGTAATGCTGTGGATTTTTTATATATAAACTTATGATTTTAATTGTTGATAGTGGTTCTACAAAATCAGATTGGTTAGCTGTAGATAATAATGGGAATAAATTAATGGATAAAATCCGAACAAAAGGCCTTAATCCAGCTATTCTATCTGAAAAAAAACTGCATAAAATAATTAAAAAAAGCACAGAATTAAAGGCTCATAAAAACGAAGTAACTCATGTGTTTTTCTATGGTGCTGGTTGTGGTACTGATAATGCCAGAGAGTTGTTAAGTGGGGTTTTAAGTCAGATATTTACTAATGCACATATAGAAGTAAATGAAGATACTTTAGCTGCAGTTTATGCTACAATAAACCATCCTAAAGAAGCCGCTGTAGTTTGTATTTTAGGTACTGGCTCTAACTGTAGTTATTATGATGGTGAAACGTTGCATCAACGTGTTATTTCATTAGGCTATACTTTGATGGATGACGCTTCTGGAAATTATTATGGAAAACAATTAATTAAAGATTACTATTTTAATCATATGCCAGAAAATGTTAGAATTGCTTTTGGAGCAAAATACAATATGGAGGCAGACTTTATAAAATATAATTTATATAAACAACCCAGTCCTAATGCTTATTTAGCAAACTTTGCTGAGTTTATGTTTTTGCATAAAGATTCAGAATATACTATAAACCTTATTAAAGATGGTATTAGAGTTTTTGCAAAAAACATGATTTTTCAATATCGGGAAGAACTTAAAACTGTTCCAGTTCATTTTGCTGGATCTATAGCTTTCTTTGCTCAAAAAGAAATAAAAGAAGTAGCTGATGAAATGGGATTTAAGGTTGGTAATTTTGAAAGACGTCCAATTGACGGATTAGTCCCTTTCCATACCAAAGATTTATAGTTAAAAATTAATATACTGATTATAAAAGTGGGACTTCCCACTTTTTTTGTTTGTAAACAAGTTGTAAGTATAATTTATAAACCTAATACTTTTGTTAATTAATATTATTATAGATAAGTTTGTTAAAAGCTCTCTATAGAATGAAGATCATCCCAAAATCTATTAAAAATATGAAAATGAAGAAGAAATTATCCTTTTTCATTTTTGTATCTATAGCTGCTATATTAATTATTGGATACTTCTTTTTAGAGAAAAAAATATATGCTGAAAGCGCTGCTGTTTTTCTGTTCATATTAGCTATTATTCAAGTTTTTGTTTTACAATTTTTTCTTAAAAACCAGCTAAAGAATGAGCTTATTAAAACTAACTTAAGACTAAGGGTTAACGAATTAAAAGAAAGTCTAGAGACAGCTGAAGAATTTGCAAATCATAATTCTATTTATTTATCTAACATGAGTTATGAAGTTAGAACGCCTTTAAATACCGTTTTAGGTATGCTTAACATGCTAAAACAAACTGAATTAGATAGTGACCAAACTGCTCAAGTTGAAATTGCTGAATATTCTTCAAAACATCTATTACAGTTGGTAAATATGGTTACTGATAATGCAGAAGTAAATAATTCTGATATTAAACTTGATTTAATAACTGTTGATTTGAAATCAGAATTATCTAAACTCTTTAAAGTGTTTGAATATCAAGCTTGGGAAAAAGGTTTAGATTTTGAATATAAATTTATATCTGAAGAAAAAGGTAAATTTTTAGTATTGGGAGACGCGTCTAAGATTCAGCAAGTTTTGATTAATTTAATAAACAACGCTATCAAATTCACTAACGCAGGAAAAATATCAATTATTGTTGATCAATCAGTTGGTATTGATAATGATCAAATTATAACATTTTATATCAAGGACACAGGAGTTGGTATGAAACCTAATGATGCTAAACATATTTTTAATAACCCAGAGCATGCTTATAATAATTCTATTTTGAAACATTATAGAGGTGCAGGCATGGGACTTTCAATTTCTCATAAATTAGTAGATGCCATGGGTGGCGAGTTAAAATTAGAAAGTAAAGAAAATGAAGGCTCTACATTCTATTTTAGTTTGCAGTTAAAAAAGACACTAAATATTAAACCTGTTGAAGAAGTTCAGCAACCTATATTATCTGAAAAATTTAATGTATTAGTGGCTGAGGATAATCGAATGAATCAAAAAGTTATAAAGTTCTTGCTTGAAAGACAAGGCGCCGATTGTACTTTTGCAAAAAATGGTTTAGAAGCTGTTGACCTCTATAAAATTCTAGATTTTGATATGATTTTCATGGATATATACATGCCAGATATGGATGGATATGAAGCCACAAAATTTATTAAAGAAACTGAAAAGTATTTAGCTCAAAAAACACCCATAATTGGGGTTTCAGCAAGTGCTTTTGAAAAAGATATTGAAAAGGCTAAACGTGCTGGTATTGATGGTTTTTTAACTAAACCTCTTGATGTTGAAAAACTAAAAGACTTACTCGTTAAGTTTTCAAAAATAAACTCTTAGGGGTTGGTTTTTTACTAATTCACTGCAATTATACTAATTTCAACATTTACATTTTTTGGTAATCTTGCAACTTGCACAGTTTCTCTAGCAGGAGCATTTTCATCATTAAAATAACTACCATATACTTCATTTATTAAACTAAAATCACCCATATTACTAATAAAAATTGTTGATTTTATTACATGTTCAAAAGTCATGTTAGCAGCTTTTAATACAGCTTGTAGATTCTGCATTACTTGTTTTGTTTCAGATTTAATATTATCTAAAACTAATTCGTTAGTATCAGGGTTTATAGCTATTTGTCCTGAAGTGTATAATGTGTTACCATTTAAAATGGCTTGATTATATGGTCCGATTGGAGCTGGAGCATTCTTGGTAGTTATTACTTTTTTCATTTGATTGAAGTTTAAATGTTTTTATAAAAAGTTGAGAAACAAAAAAATCTATATTATAATTGAATATCTGGTTGTCTACGTTTCTCGTATTTAAGATCCTTAAGTATACTAGATTTTATACCAATAAAGAAATTCCAAGAACTTCTTGTGCTAAATGGAACCCAACTAAAATTCATTCGCCAACTTAACAAGTCGCGTTCAAAACGTAACTGGGTATAGGTGAATCCAGCATTTTTTAAGTCATAACCAGAAGAGCCACCTATAGACCACTTGGGCGATAACTCAATATCTCCAGAAAACATAAGAGAATGAGAAGAAATTTCATTTTGTCTACTACTATTAGAATAATTTACAGCATATGCTACTCTAAAGTTCCAGGGTATTCTATACTTATATAAATCGCTTGGTTTTTCTTCTTCTTTGTCTTTGCCATTAATTTGTTGATTTGCAAAATCTTCTGAAACACCAAATAGATCATCGGCTCGTCCACCACTACGTACATTTTCTTGAATACCAGAATCTTTATCGTTTTTTTTGTTTTTTCCATCACTACTTGAGAAAGCCCAACTTGCATTTAAGTTTGCACTTGTTAACCTGAATAAACTTCCTCCGTTATCAATATTAAACTTATCAATTCTTCTGTTGTTATTATCTAAAGCATAAGGATCTAAGGTAGCTCCAAAGTTTATACTCATTTTATTTTTAAACAATTGAGTACCACCGCTCATCCTAACTGGACTCCATTTTAAAGAGTCTCCAGCAAAATTATATGAAGTTGAGAAGTTTAAATTGTTTAATAAAATAATTTTTTTAGCTTCAGTTGCAGTACTGTCCCGATCTCTAACTTTTGCTTCAAGGTTATTAGACACAGATATCCCCATTGTACTTGAAAAGTTTTTGTTGGGCACTCCAAAAATACCACCTTCAAAACGGCTATATTCTTCTATTTCTCTTCTTGTTGTTCCATCTGCATCTATAATTTCATCACCTTCATAAGTGTCATAATAACGATCAAATGCAGGATTAATATTATAGCTAATGGATGGCCTTATTACATGCCTAATGGCCTTTATTTTCCTGTCTTCACCTTCTTTTTCAAAATTAAACATACCATAAATAGTGGTTCCTATACTGGTACTAAAATTATAAGTTCTAAATGAGTCAAAACCATTAACATCTTCAGTTATAGTCTCATTAGTAGTAGTATCAAAACGTCTATTAATAGTTTTAAATGTCCAAACTTCATTAAAATTTGAACTAGCACTAGCACTAAAATATTTAAATAACTTAAAATTTGTTGTTAGCGGTATTGAGTGTTGGAAACCTGCCTTGGCATCATCAAACATTTCTTTTTTAAAGAATAACGAATCTGTGGTTTGAATTCTATTTTCAGCACGAAGATTATATTGTAAGTTTACGTTTTGTACAATGCCCTTTTTTGTCCCTGTTTTTGATGCAAAAGGATACATTCTACTTATACTTCCTTGAAAAGTAGGAAGCGTCATATTTATACTTTCAGTATTAGTATTTTGAGAGTGTGTAGCCGTTAAACTAAAATTAACCTGTGGTTCTCCTTGAAACGTTTTTGAATATGATACTGATGATGCCAATGTATTATTTAAGAATGCCCCTGTATTTATCTGATTAATGGATTGTCTATAATAGGTGCTACTACCTAGGTTTACAGAAGCTGAGAAACGCGAACTTGGATTAGCTTTAGAATCTTGATTATGAGACCAACGCAAATTATAAATAGTACTTATGGCATAATCAGGAAAACCACGTTCACTAGTAATTAAATTTTCATACCTGAAACCTACATTTCCTCTATATCTATAACGTTTAGCATACGTATTTTCTAAACGCACACCATAACTTCCATTTGTATAATAATCACCTAAAACTGCTAAGTCTAAATAATCACTAATTGCAAAATAATAGCCACCATTTTGTAGAAAATAACCACGATCATTTTGTTCTCCAAAAGTTGGTATAATAACACCCGAGGTTTGTTTTTCACTCTGTGGAAAAAAACCAAATGGTAATCCTAAAGGTGTTGGAACATCATATATGAAGAGATTAGCTAAACCAGTAACAATTTTTTTTCCAGGAACAATTTTGGCTTTACGTAGTTTTATATAATATTCGGGATCATCAAGATTTTTTGAGGTTGTATATTTTGCATCTTTTACGAAGTACACTGAATCGTTTTCCTTTTTTGTAGTCTCAGATATTACGGTACCTTCGCCTTGTTCTGTTTTTGAATTATAAATAAGTGCTTTTTGTGTTTCAGTATTAAAAACAATAGAATCAGGCTCTACAACATTACTTCCTTGGGTAAAAACAGGTTTTTGAGTATAACCACTAACAGTATCAGTAATGCCTCTAGCATAAACAGTGTTTTTGTTATAATCTATAGTAATACTGCCTGCTTGAATATTCATATCGCCATAATCAATCTTGGCTTCATTATATAAATATAGCTTTTGCCTTTTATTACTAAATCTTGTGTAGTCTTTGGCATGATATTTTACTATAGTTTCTAAAAGCTCTTTTTTAGGCTTCACAGAATCGTTAACTATAGTATCTTGAGTTTTTTCTGAAGAAGGTGCAATAGGAAGACTATCAATTTTTGTAACTAAGCTATCCTTTGATGTTCTATCAATTGTTTTTCCTTTATTTGGGATATCTTGAGAGAAGCTTAACGTGTTAATAAACACTGTAAAACTTAATGCAAAAAGTATTTTAAAGTTGTTTGTACGCAACGCTTTTAAATGTATTTTTGTAAAAGTATGGCTCGGTTTTTGAAAAGTCAAAATTACATATATTTTTCTGGGATTAATTTAATATTCAAGTAAAAATTTAAAATTAAAATAAACCGAGTTTTTTAGTCGTTAATTTTACATGAAGCTTCTAATGAAATAGCATCAAAAATGATGCCTTGGTCTGATTTAAAAGACATCGATTAAAAAATATTAATTACCACATGAAAACGAACAACTTATTACTTTTCGTATCCTTTATAATAGTATTAACATTTTTTTCAAGACATAATGTTCATGCTCAATCTAATAGCGACAAGTTTGTTATCATGATAGATCCTGGTCATGGTGGGCGAGATTCGGGGACACCAGGAACAGGTAGATATAAAACAACAGAAAAAGATATCGCTTTAGATGTGTCATTAGCATTGGGGAAAATGTTAGAAGATAATATAGCCTATGTAGATGTAGTTTATACTAGAGATAAAGATGTGTTTCCTACTTTAAATGGTAGAGCGAAAGTAGCTAATAATAAGGATGTTGATTTATTTATTTCTATACATTGTAATGCACAACCAGGAAAAAAGGGAACTGCTTATGGGTCTGAAACATATGTATTGGGGCCTACTAAGAACAAACAAAACCTTGAAGTAGCTAAAAGAGAAAATTCAGTTATTTTCCTTGAAAAAGATTATAAAGAAACTTATAAAAGTTTTGACCCAAATTCTCCAGAATCTCTTTTAGGTCTTACATTAGCTCAAGAAGATTATCTTGATAATAGTATAAGATTAGCTACGTTAATTGAAAAAGAATTTAAAGTAAGCGCAAAGCGAAAAAGTAGGGGAGTTAAACAAAATATATTTTATGTTTTGGCTTATACTTATATGCCAAGTGTGTTAGTTGAATTAGGATTTCTTACTCATAAAAAAGAAGAAGATTTTTTAAATTCAACAAAAGGAAAAAAAATTATGACTAAGGCTCTTTTTAATGCTTTGAAGGATTATTTAGAATTCATAGGAGTAAAAAAAACTGTATTTAGTAATGTAGAGTTGAATAATAATACTGAAGTAAAAAGCATTAGCAACAATGATGTTGTTTTCAAAGTTCAAATTGCGGCAAGTTCAAAAGCACTTGAAACAAAATCCTATAATTTCAAAGGATTAAAAACTATTTCAAGAGTAAAAGAAGGCAGTTTGTATAAATATTTTTACGGTAGTACATCTGATTATGAGGTTACTAAACAGCTTGAAGAAGAAGCTAGAAGTAAAGGTTACAATTCAAGTTTTATAGTAGCATTTAAAGATGGGAAAAAGATTGCATTAATTGATGCTTTAAAATCCACATCTAATTAAAGGTTTCTTCTTATATTTATCTTAAATTTGTTTATCTAAAACAACTAATTTGAAAATATCTAAAGAAGTTAAAACTGGCATACTCGTACTTTTAGGCATTATCCTTTTTATTTTTGGGTTCAATTATCTTAAAGGTCAAAATCTTTTAGACTCCTCCCGTGTTTTTTATACCACTTATGATAATGTTGAAGGTTTAGTACCTTCTACACCAGTAACTATAAATGGTTTATCAGTAGGTAAAGTTGTTGATATAGGCTTTATGGGCGATGGATCTGGTAAACTAAAAATTAAACTTTTAGTAGACAGCGATTTCGAATTCTCAAAAAATAGTAAAGCCGAATTATACGAAACAGGTTTAATAGGAGGAAAAGCCATAGCCATTCTTCCAGCTTTTGATGGCGCAGAAAAAGCCAAAGATGGTGGAACTCTTCAAGGTACAGTAAAAGTAGGATTAACAGCTTTAGTAAATCAACGTTTAACACCATTGCAAGAAAAAATAGAAGTAATGATGGTTGGTGCAGATTCATTACTTACTAACCTAAATGATGTTTTTGATGATAAAACCAAAGCAAACCTTAGAGCTAGTATTGCTGGTTTAAATGATGTTATAAATAATTTTAAAGCAACTTCAAATTCGCTAAATAAGTTAATGACTAATAATGAAGAAAAGTTAAATAGCGCATTATCTAATGTTGATAAAATTTCTTCAAATCTATCTAAAACCACTGAGCAACTTGCAAACGCTAATTTGGAAGAAACGGTTAAAAGTCTCGAAAAAACCATTAAAAACTTCAACAGTATAAGTGATAAAATTAACAAGGGAGAAGGTTCTATTGGGAAACTTTTACATGATGAAGCACTTTATAACAATCTTGAAGCAGCATCAAAAGAAATGGAAGAATTGGTAAGAGATATCAAATTACATCCTGCACGTTACAGACGTATTTTATCTAAAAAAGAAATTCCATACGAAGCGCCAAAAGAAGACTAAAGAACTAAATATCAATATGAACTATTTGTCAAATATAATTTTTGCAATCATACTCATTGTTGGGATTGGTTATTTCGCAAAAAATGTAAAAAAACTATTCCGAAACATAAAACTTGGTCAAGATACCGATGTTAGTGATAACAAATCACAGCGCTGGAAAAATATGGCTATGATTGCTTTGGGGCAGAGTAAAATGGTCCGTCGCCCAATTTCTGGATTCTTACACGTTGTAGTTTACGTAGGTTTCATAATTATTAATATTGAAGTTTTGGAAATTATAATCGACGGTTTATTTGGAACACATCGCATCGGTTTAAAAATATTACCAATATCAGTTTACGGTTTTTTAATAGGCACTTTCGAAGTGTTGGCTGTTTTAGTTTTTATATCAGTAATCATATTTTGGGTACGTAGAAACATATTAAAATTGGCACGTTTTTGGAAATCAGAAATGACAAGCTGGCCAAAAAACGATGGTAATTTCATCCTATATTTCGAGATGGTATTAATGACGTTGTTTTTAGTGATGAATGCAACCGATTTAGATTTTCAAGCTATGAATTCTGGTAACGTTATCAGTCAATACATAGCACCATGGTTTTCAGGATTATCAGAAAGCACACTGCATTTTATTGAAAGAGGCGCATGGTGGCTACACATAGTTGGGATATTAATTTTCCTAAATTATCTGTATTTTTCAAAGCATTTACACATATTATTGGCGTTTCCAAACACCTTCTATGGCAATTTAAAACCAAAGGGGCAATTCAATAACTTGGAAGCAGTAACCAACGAAGTTAAAATGATGATGGACCCAAACATAGATCCATTTGCAGCCACACCAGAAGGCGCAGAAGAAGAAGTCCCTGCAAAATTTGGAGCTAGCGATGTTCAAGATTTAAATTGGGTACAACTCTTAAATGCATACACCTGTACAGAGTGTGGGCGTTGTACTAGCGAATGTCCTGCAAACCAAACAGGTAAAAAATTATCGCCACGAAAAATCATGATGGATACTCGCGACCGCTTAGAGGAAGTTGGTAAAAACATAGATGCTAACAAAGGCGAGTTTAAAGACGATGGAAAACAACTTCTAGACGATTATATAACTAAAGAAGAACTTTGGGCGTGTACATCTTGTAATGCATGCGTAGAGGCGTGTCCCGTAAGTATAGATCCGCTTTCTATCATCCTAGAAATGCGTCGTTATTTAGTTATGGAGCAGTCGGCAGCACCAGTCGAACTCAATAACATGATGACAAATATCGAGAACAATGGCGCACCATGGCCATACAATCAAATGGACAGATTAAATTGGAAAAACGAATAAAAAATAACTTGGGCGTTACCCGAAAAGGGTCGGGCTTTTCGCTATATCTTTTTGCAGAAAAAGCAAAAAGGATGCCGCTGCAGTCCCTAACGCACGTACAACATACATCCTACAAGGTTTTAAAATTTAGTAGGCATTAAACTTTTAAACAATGAGCGAATTACTAAAAGTACCAACCATGGCTGAATTCATGGCACAAGGAAAACAACCAGAAGTATTATTTTGGGTAGGATGTGCTGGAAGTTTTGATGATAGAGCAAAAAAAATAACCAAAGCCTTTGTAAAATTATTGAACAAAGCCAATGTAGAATTTGCAGTTTTAGGTACAGAAGAAAGTTGCACTGGAGATCCAGCAAAACGTGCAGGAAACGAGTTTTTATTTCAAATGCAAGCCGTAACAAATATTGAGGTTTTAAATGCTTATGAAGTAAAAAAGATAGTAACCGCTTGCCCGCATTGTTTCAATACTATTAAAAACGAATATCCTGAATTAGGCGGAAACTATGAAGTTATGCATCATACCACATTTCTAAAAACACTACTTGATGAAGGACGTTTAACTATAGAAGGTGGTAAATACAAAGGTAAACGTATTACATTTCATGACCCTTGTTACCTAGGGAGAGCAAACAATGTGTATGAAGCCCCTAGAGAACTTATTCAAAAACTAGAAGCCGAATTAATTGAAATGAAAAACTGCAAACGCAACGGACTTTGTTGTGGGGCAGGAGGCGCTCAAATGTTTAAAGATGCTGAAAAAGGCGATAAAGAAGTAAATATAGAGCGTACCGAACAAGCTCTAGAGATAAAACCAGAGATTATTGCAGCAGGATGCCCATTTTGCAACACCATGATGACAGATGGTGTAAAGGCTAAAGAAAAAGAAAGCGATGTTGATGTCATGGATGTCGCAGAATTAATTGCTAACGCTCAAGATTTATAATTTTTTATTTATGTTAAAAAACACATTATTATTAGTATGCTTATGTTTTGTTGTAAGCGTTTTTGCCCAAGACAAAACCAGAGATGAAGTTATTCAGCTGATGGCAGAAGACACTTGTGAATGTATTAAAAATGACAAGGCATCTTTCACTCATGATAAAACAATGAATCAAAAGCAAGTTGCTTTAGGTTTATGTTTATTGAAAAGTTATAACAAACGAAAAGCCGACTCTGAAGCTTTGAAAAATGGTGATATGGGAGATTTTGAGGAGCTAGGAGAAGAAGTAGGTGTACAAATGGTGTCTACTTGTGGTGTTGAGTTTATGGCAATTTTTAGTGATGAACAATTAGACGAAATTATTGATGATGCTGAATATGAAGATGCAAACACGCCACCGCCACCTGCTCCTAAAAATGAAGATGACCTACAATTAGAAGCAGAACTAGTATCACTTAATAACGATGCTGTTTCATATTTTCAAGTAAAAGATGCTTTTGATAAAACACACACATTTTTAATAAAAGAGCAATTTGAAGGTTATAAATTGTTGAAAAAATCTAACTATAATAAGTCATTCAATATTTATTATAAAGAAATAAATATGTTTGATTTAAGTGAGCGTAAATATGTTAAAAAGAAGGTAGTAAAATATTTAGAAGCAATTGATTAACTTGTTTTATGTTAGTAGACTTTAATACTTTACCAGAAGAATCAAGAGTTTGGATATACCAAGCCAACCGATCGTTTTCAGAAGTTGAACTTGAAGAAATTCAGTCAAAACTTAAAATATTCATAGAAAACTGGACTGCTCATGGTAGTGATTTACAAGCGGGGTATTCAATTAAATACAAACGTTTTATAATCCTTGGTTTAAATCAAAATTTAAATAAAGCTACAGGTTGCTCAATAGATGCTTCTGTTCATTTTATTCAACAATTAGAAAAAGAATATGATGTTGATTTAATGGATAAAATGAATGTGTCATACAAACAAGGTGAGTATGTTGCTTACAAAACACTTTCAGATTTCAGAAAAATGGCAAAAGACAAAGCCATTTCAAAAAAGACGATTGTATTTAATAATCTTGTAACCAACGTTGCTGAGTTTAATGAAAATTGGGAAGTGCCTGCAAGCGAAAGTTGGCATGCACGCTTTATAAAGTAAAAAACTGTTCACAACCTTCTTTATAAATCTATCTTAAAGTCTTTTCATCTTCTTGTTAAAAGCCTTATTTTGGCATGATTATTAGTATTTAATATATTACTATTAATTCCCCTTAATTTATCTTTTATGCGTCAAATCTATATTATAATAATTTCTCTTTTATTTATATTACCTGTAACAGGTCAATCTAGTAAAAACCCTTTGTTAGCAACAGATGTAGAAGCTCAAAAAAAATGGGTTGATAGTATTTATTCATCAATGACTTTATCTGAAAAAGTAGGGCAATTATATATGATGCAAGTAATGTCTAATCAAGATCAGGCTACTAAAAATAAGGTTGTTGATATTATTAAGAAACATCATATTGGCGGTATTATATATTCAAACGGTGGACCTAATAGACAAGCTCGACTTAATAACGAGTTACAATCGCTATCAAAAATTCCAATGCTAGTTGGTATGGATGCAGAGTGGGGACTAAGTATGCGTTTAGATTCTACTTATGCTTTTCCTTGGAATATGACTCTGGGTGCCATTAAAGATAATAAGTTAGTTGAACAAACTGGAAAACAAATTGGTGAACACTGTAAGCGTTTAGGTGTGCATTTTAATTTTGCACCAGTAGTAGATATTAATACGAATCCAAAAAACCCAATTATTGGAAATCGTTCTTTTGGAGAAGATAGAGATAATGTAACAGAGAAAGCATCGGCATTTATGAAAGGTATGCAAGGTGCAGGTGTACTAGCAAATGCAAAACATTTTCCAGGGCATGGAGATACTGAGTTAGACTCACATAAAACCCTGCCAACGGTAAGCTTTAACGAAAAGCGTATAGATTCAATAGAACTTTACCCTTATAAAAAACTAATTAAAGAAGGTTTGTCTAGTGTTATGGTTGCACATTTAAATATACCTAGTTTAGAAGCACGGTATGGTTATCCTTCATCTTTATCAAAACATATTGTAACAGATATTTTAAAAGAAAAATTAGGATTTAAAGGTCTCATATTTACTGATGCATTAACAATGAAAGGTGCTGCAGATTATGTTGAACCTAACGTTGATGGAAATAATACTAAAAAATTTGCAACTAGTGGAGATATTGATTTAGCAGCTTTTAAAGCAGGTAATGATGTCATGCTTATGTCTGAAGATGTTGGAATAGGTATTTCAAAAATTATTGAGGCTTATGATAATGGTGAAATTACAGAAGCTCGTTTAGAACATTCAGTAAAAAAAATATTACAAGCAAAATATAAAGTTGGCCTTAATAACTATGAACCTGTAGGTCTTTATAATTTATCGAAGGATTTAAATAGGCTTGATGATGATATTTTATATGAAGAATTAATAGAGAATGCTATAACAGTTGTAAAAAATGAAAAAGATTTATTACCACTTAGGCGCTTAGAAACTAAAAGTATTGCTTATGTGAAACTAGGTGATGATTCTGGTTCTGCATTTCTTGATGAATTAAAAAAATATGCTAAGGTGCATACTGTTGAATCAGATAATTTATATTCTTTAGTTAAAAACCTTAAGCCTTACAATACTGTTATTATAGGATTTCATCGTTCTAATGATAATCCATGGAAAAGTTATAAATTCAGCAATAAAGAATTGGTTTGGTTGCATGAAATATCACAAACACATACTGTGATTTTAGATGCTTTTGTTAAACCGTATGCACTTTCTAAATTAAAAACTATTGAAAATATTGAAAGCATCGTAGTTAGTTATCAAAATAGTGAGATTGCTCAACGTAAATCAGCGCAACTTATTTTTGGTGCTATTCCTTCAAAAGGAAGTTTACCAGTTTCTATTGGGAATTATTTTAAAGAAGGAGAAGGTATCTATAATAATGAAATTAAACGCTTAGGTTATGCCATACCAGAACGTGTTGGTATGAGTTCTGAAAAGTTAAAAAAGCTTGATTCTGTAGCAAACATAGCAGTTGATTCCATGATGACTCCAGGAATTCAATTATTAGTTGCTAGAAAAGGAAAAGTTATTTACAATAAAAATTTTGGTAAGCACACGTATAAAGGAAAAGAAAAAGTAGGCTTTGATGATATTTATGATGTTGCTTCACTTACCAAAATATTATCAACTTTACCTTTGTTAATGGAACTTGAAGAGCAAGGCATTGTCTCATTAAATACAAAACTGCCTAATATTTTACCAGAATATAAAGATTCAAATAAATCACATATTACATTAAAGAGTATGTTATCTCATTATGCGCGTTTAAGACCCTGGGAACCTTTTTATTATCATACTTTAGATACTATTACTAAGAAACCAAGTAGAAAATATTATAGGTACGAGCGTAGTGATAAATTCAATATTGAAGTATCTAAAAACTTATTCTTAAGAACTGATTATCAAGATTCTCTTCCAGAAATTATTAGAACCTCTGAGTTGTTAGAACGTAAGCGTTATAGATATAGTGACTTTCCATATTACATTTTAAAGAAATTTATTGAACAACATTACGACAGAACACTTGATGAGTTAGTACAATCTCATTTTTATGAATCGTTAGGGGCTAATTATACTTTGTATAATCCCTATTACAAAATTAGCAGTAAAAAAATTATCCCAACTGAGGTTGATGATTATTATCGTTATCAAAAAATTCATGGATATGTGCATGATATGGGAGCAGCAATGCAAAATGGAGTTGGGGGTCATGCAGGGGTATTTAGTAATGCTAATGATGTAGCAAAAATTATGCAAATGTACTTGCAAAAAGGCTATTATGGTGGAAAACGTTATTTAAAACCAGAAACTATTGATAAGTTTAATACTTGTTATTATTGTGGCGATAACAATAGAAGAGGGATAGGTTTTGATAAACCTCAATTAGGTGATGAAGGACCAACTTGTGGCTGTATATCCATGACAAGTTTTGGGCATTCTGGCTTTACAGGCACCTATACTTGGGCAGATCCAGAAGAAGAAATTGTTTATGTGTTTTTAGCAAATAGAACCTATCCACATGCTGGAAAAAATTTATTGCTAAGACATAATATCAGAACAGATATTCAACGCTTAATTTATGAAGCAATAGAAGATTAAAGCACTTAAAGTCATGAGTTAAGAGTATTTAAAGTTAAACTTTTGGTACTTAAAACTTTAGGCACTTAAAACTTAATAAATGAAAATAGGTATTGTTTGTTATCCAACTTTTGGAGGAAGTGGCGTAGTAGCTACAGAACTAGGTTTAGAGCTTTCTAAACGTGGGCACGAAATACATTTTATTACTTACAATCAGCCAGTACGCTTAGAGTTAATTAGTAATAATGTGCACTATCACGAGGTAAACGTACCAGAATATCCATTGTTTCATTACCAGCCTTATGAGTTAGCTTTATCTAGCAAACTGGTAGATATGGTTAAATTACATGGTATAGAAATATTACATGTACATTATGCCATTCCTCATGCATATGCGGCATATATGGCAAAAAAGATGTTACAAGAAGAAGGTATTTATGTGCCTATTGTTACTACATTACACGGAACGGATATTACATTAGTTGGTAGTCATCCATTTTACAAACCAGCAGTAACATTTAGTATCAATAAATCAGATGCAGTAACTACTGTTTCAAAGAGTTTAAAGGATGATACACTGCGCTTATTTGATATTAAAAAAGAGATCAATGTAGTCCCAAACTTTATAGATTTAGAAAAATATAATCACGGGTTTACAGATTGTCAACGCGGAATGATGGCCAATGATGATGAAAAAATAATTACGCACATTAGTAATTTAAGACCAGTAAAACGTGTTCAAGATGTAATTAGCATCTTTTATAATATTCAAAAAGATATGCCAGCAAAACTCATGTTTATTGGTGAAGGCCCTGAAAAAGAAAGTGTAGAGTTAAGGTGTAAAGAATTAGGCATTTTAGATAAAGTAGTGTTCTTCGGAAGAAGTAATGAAATAGATAAAATATTATGTTTTAGTGATTTATTCTTACTGCCTTCTCAAACAGAAAGTTTTGGTTTAGCAGCTCTAGAAGCCATGGCATCAGGAGTTCCTGTTATTTCTAGTAATAGTGGTGGACTCCCAGAAGTTAATATTAACGGGTCATCTGGTTTTTTAAGTCATGTTGGTGATGTTGACGATATGTCCAAAAACGCCATACATATATTAAGCGATAACACACGTTTAAAAAGCTTTAAAGATAATGCACGTAAAGAAGCTTTAAAGTTCGACTTACATGCTATTGTGCCCCAATATGAAGCTATTTATGAAGATACTTTAGCAAAATGTTTGATTCTTTAATATTAGAGTTCATAAAAAAAGCACCTTTCAAAGGTGCTTTTCTATTTATAAATTTTCAAAAAAAAAATTAAAACTGATAACGAATACCTAATGCGATATCAAAATCTAAATCATTATTGTTAAAGTCATCATCACCAAAACCTATTTCTGGCCTAAAGTCTAATGATAATAATAGTGGAATATCAAAATTATATTCAATACCTATATCACCAGCTGCGAATATAAATGTATCTGAGATGTCTTTTCCACCAGGATTGTTAAAGCTAAAAGAGCCTAATCCTCCACCTACACCAGCATACCAATTAAAACCACCATCTAAATTCCAAACCCATTGGTATAAACCAGCAAGTTTAAAACCATCATAGTTGTTACCGTCTCTCCAGCCTAAATCGACCTCTAAACGATTGTTTTCTCCTAAGGCCCGTTGGTAAGATATTTCAGCTCCAAAACCATCACTGTCTCCTAAACGAAGGCCAATAGCATTTTCTGAAATGTCTTGTGCATTTGAGGTAAAAACAAAACCTAATACTGCAACTGATAATAAAAATAATTTTTTCATAAATAAAATGTTTTTAGTTCAACGTAATCATATACGGTCATTTCTAACAAAAAGACCATTTTTAAATATTCTAAATAACTTTACAAAAATAACGCCATTATTGTCTTTATATTTACATAAATAATAGATTTTCAAATAAATGCTCTTAAATAACTTAAAATCAAAGCTTTCTGGTGATTTGTTTCATGATGATTTAATTAAATCTATTTATGCCACAGATGCTTCAGTATATAGAAAACTGCCATTAGCTGTTGTGTATCCAAAAAATGAAGATGATATTAAGTTATTAATCCAATATTCAAAAGAAAATAAGACGTCTTTAATTCCTAGAACTGCAGGAACATCATTAGCGGGTCAATGTGTTGGTGAGGGTATTATAGTTGATGTTTCAAAATATTTTACAAAAATTATTAATCTTGATGAAAAAGCACAAACTGTTACTGTGCAACCTGGTGTTGTTCGTGATGCTTTAAATAATTATTTAAAACCTTATGGTTTGTTTTTTGGCCCTAATACATCAACATCAAACAGATGTATGATAGGTGGTATGGTGGGTAATAATTCATCAGGTACAACTTCCATTCAATATGGAGTAACACGTGATAAGGTTTTAGAAATGGAGGTTATTTTAAGCGATGGTAGTCAAGCTACTTTTGGTGAAATAACTACTAAAGCGTTTCATGAAAAAATAAAAGATGATTCATTAGAAGGGCAGATTTATAAAACAATATTTGAAGCTTTACAGCCTAAATCAATTCAAAAAGAAGTTATTGAACATTTCCCAAAGCCAGAAATACACAGAAGAAATACAGGTTATGCAATTGATGAGTTAATTAAATCGGATGTTTTTTTAGAGACTCAAGAGGCATTTAATATGTGTAAATTGCTTTCAGGAAGTGAAGGCACATTAGCATTTACAACTCAAATTACCTTAAAATTAGATACGTTGCCACCACAAGAACCTGTTATGGTAGCAGCTCATTTTGATAGTATAGAAAATTGCATGAAAGCTGTTCAACCTGTCATGCAACATAATTTGTACACTTGTGAAATGATGGATAAAACCATTTTAGATTGTACAAAACATAATAAAACTCAGCAAGAAAATAGACAATTTATAGTAGGCGATCCTAAGGCTATTTTAATGTGCGAAGTAAAAGCAGACACTATAGAAGAAGCAAAGGAGTTAGCAAAAAAACTTGAAGAAACCATCAAGAAATCAGAGTTGAGTTATGCATATCCTAAACTTTTTGGCAATGATATAAACAAAGCTATTGAACTAAGAAGTGCAGGTTTAGGTCTTTTAGGAAATATTATTGGCGATAAAAAAGGCGTTGCTTGTATTGAAGATACCGCAGTAGCATTACCAGATTTAGCAAATTATATTTCTGAGTTTGCACAACTCATGAAAAACTACAAGCAAGATGCTATTTATTATGCACATGCTGGTGCTGGTGAAATTCATTTGCGCCCTATTTTAGATTTAAAGAAAAGCGAAGATGTTGAGTTGTTTAGAAAAATAACTACTGACGTTGCTCAATTAGTTAAGAAGTATAAGGGTTCTATGAGTGGGGAACATGGAGATGGACTAGTGCGTTCTGAGTTTATTGCTTCGATGATTGGAGAGGCAAATTATAATATTTTAAAACGTATAAAAAAAGCTTTTGATAGTGATAATATTTTCAATCCTGGTAAAATAGTTGATGCTTTACCAATGGATAAATCACTTCGCTATAAAGCTAATAGAAAAGAGCCAGAAATAGAAACATTGCTTGATTTTTCAAAATCTCAAGGCATTTTGAGAGAAGCTGAAAAATGCAACGGTTCTGGTGATTGCAGAAAACTACCAGAATTTGGAGGAACCATGTGTCCAAGTTATCGAGCTACTAAAAATGAAAAAGATACTACACGAGCAAGAGCAAATGCTTTAAGAGAGTTTTTAACCAACTCTGATAAATCTAATAAGTTTAATCATGCAGCGTTAAAAGATGTTTTCGATTTGTGTTTAAGTTGTAAAGCATGTGCAAGCGAGTGCCCAAGTAGTGTTGATGTAGCAAGTTTGAAAGCAGAATTTCAATACCAATACCAAAAAGAGAATGGTTTTAAGTTTAAAGATAAATTCTTTGCAAAATCTACTAAATATAATAAGATAGCTTCACGAGTCCCGAAGTTTTACAATGCTTTATTTAAAAATAGCTTTTCTGGTGGTATTATCAAGAAAGCTTTGGGTATTCATCCAGAACGTAGTTTGCCCAAAATATCGGAATCTTTTTCTGGTTTCAATAATTTTTCAAATTGTATAGATGGAAATAATCATACACCAAACCCAATAAAAACAGTTTATTTATTTGTAGATGAGTTTATAAATTATTTAGAATCTGAGATAGCCAAGGATGCTTTGATACTTCTGGAAGCTTTAAATTACAAAGTCATTCCTGTTGATAATTTAGAAAGTGGAAGGAGTTATTTATCAAAAGGTTTTTTAGAAGAAGCCAAAAGTCTTGCAAATAAAAATGTTTCAATATTTAAAGATAAAGTTTCAGAAGAAACACCACTTATAGGTATCGAACCTTCAGCGATATTAACTTTTAAAGATGAATATATAAAGTTAGCAGACGATATGACTTCTGCGGGAGCGATAGCAAAACACACCTTTTTAATAGAAGAATTTATCCAACAAGAAATTGAATTAGGACACATAACACGAGAACAATTCACTTCAGAGGCTAAAACAATTAAATTTCATGGGCATTGTCATCAAAAGGCTATGGCTAACCAATTATCAAGTTTTTCGGTATTAAATTTACCAACAAACTATAAGGTAACACTTATTCCAAGTGGATGTTGCGGAATGGCGGGCAGTTTTGGTTACGAAAAAGATAAATATAAAGTGAGTATGAAAATTGGTGAACAAACCTTATTCCCAGCAGTTAGAAAAGCTTCAAATGATACTATAATTTCTGCAAACGGAACAAGTTGTAGGCATCAAATTAAGGATGGAACAGAGCGAAAGGCTAAACATCCTGTAACAATTTTGAAAGAAGCACTTATTTAGCATTGTAATATTTATCTAAATGCAATTTCATTTTCTTATTAATTGGATTAGATTTATTCAAAAAAAAGCGCTCCAAGTTTAAGTCTTGGAGCTGCCTTTGAAATTGTCATTCCTGAGAAATCGGGAATCTAAATAATGCGCAAAACTAAATTTATTTCTAAAAAATCAAGAATTATCATTATAGCAATGTATTTAGGATAGATGAATTCGAAAAAAGCATTATTTTAGCCAAAAATTGAAATTATGGCTGGTAATTCCTTCGGAAAACTATTTAATTTAACGACTTATGGAGAATCTCACGGACCTGCTTTAGGTGGTGTAATTGATGGTTGTCCTTCAGGAATTAAATTAGATTTAGATGAAATTCAAAATGAATTAAACCGAAGAAAACCAGGGCAATCTGCTATTGTAACACAACGTAAAGAGCCAGATACTGTAAAGTTTCATTCTGGAATTTTTGAAGGTGTAACTACAGGAACTTCAATAGGTTTTGTTATAGAAAATACCAATCAAAAATCTCACGATTACTCACATATAAAGGATAGTTACAGACCTAGTCATGCGGATTATACATACGATAAAAAATACGGAATAAGAGATTACAGAGGTGGTGGACGAAGTTCTGCAAGAGAAACTGCATGTCGTGTTGTGGCTGGTGCCATAGCAAAACAGATGCTAAAAGATATCGAGATAACGGCTTATGTTTCTGGTGTTGGCACCATGAAATTAAACACGCCTTATAACGAAATAGATCTTACAAAAGTGGAGTCTAACATTGTGCGCTGTCCAGATACAGAAATGGCAGCAAAAATGGAAGCTTACATTAAGGAAGTTCGCGGAAAAGGAGATACAGTTGGCGGTATTGTAAGTTGTGTTATAAAAAATGTACCAGTAGGTTTAGGTGAGCCGGTGTTTGATAAATTGCATGCAGAATTAGGTAAAGCCATGTTATCCATTAATGCTGTAAAAGGGTTTGAGTATGGTAGTGGTTTTCACGGAAGCACTATGTATGGTAGCGATCATAATGATGCTTTTAATAACGATGGTTCTACAAAAACCAATTATTCTGGTGGTATCCAAGGCGGAATAAGTAATGGTATGGATATCTATTTTAGTGTTGCTTTCAAACCTGTTGCTACGCTAATTCAGAAATACGAAACAATCGATAAATCTGGAAATACAGTAGAAATGCAGGGTAAAGGACGTCACGATCCTTGTGTTGTTCCTCGCGCAGTACCTATTGTAGAAGCTATGGCAGCTCTTGTTTTAGCCGATTTTCATTTAATAAATAAGCTCTATAATTAATTTTAATGCAGATTTGCCCGCGTTAGGGATAGAAGTGAATAGCCCACAGCCTGACGAAGGAAGAGCGAGGACTTGTAACGAATAGCCCGCCCCCTTGTGGGTAACGCCCAAATTTAATTATGGTTTTTTGCCAGCATGTTTCCAACGTTTATGCGTCCAGAAATAGTACTCTGGTGCTTCATGGATTTGAGCTTCAACACGTTTTAAATATAAATCGGTAAGTTCAAAATCTGGGTAATCTATTGCATTTCTAATAATATCAGTAAAACTTGCTTGGTAATACCCGCGTTTAACCTTTTTAACCTTTAAAAATAGTGTAGCCATGTCTAAACGTTTGGCAAGTATTTCGGCTCCAACATGCACAGGAACTTCCTCTCCCATAAAATATTGCCAGTGCACCGCTTTACTTAGTTTGGGAGACTGATCAAAAACAAAACCGTTAAGTGTTAATTCGTTATCTTTTTTTGCTTTAATAAGCACTGCAAAAGTTTCTTTTGTAGTAATTAAGTAACTGTTGTATTTAGCACGTATGCGTTTTACAAGTCTATCAAAATATTTGTTGCTCAATCTTTTATAAACAGCATAGCCCTTATGCTTTACTTGAGTTTGCATAATAAAAACCCATTCCCAACTTGCATAATGCCCCATGAATAAAATAATGCTTCGTTGCTCTTTCTCAAGTTTAATAACGTCATTAATATTAGTAAATACATAACGTTTTTTCATCTCTTCTTCGGAAATGGTAATAGACTTTATAGCCTCAAACATCATATCACATAAATGATGATAAAAACGTTTTCTAATAGTTAATATTTCTTTTTCATTCTTATTAGGAAATGCAATTTTTAAATTATTTAGAACGACTTGTTTTCTATACCCAATTATATAGTAAACTAAAACATAAAAAATATCAGATAAAACATATAATAATCTAAAAGGCAATATAGAAATTACCCATAAAAGTGGATAAACTAGAATATAAGCTAGAAATTGCATGAATTAGTTTTAGATTTGTAGGGACAAAAGTACATGAATTTTTTCATTCAAAAATTTGAAATATTGAATGAAATATATTTTAATTTGAGAATAAACGTTTATACCATATGGGCAAATTAGATTTAGTTACCGTTATTATAATAGCAGCAAACGTTATTATTTCTTATAAAGGTTTTGGTGATTATAGTTTTTTTGATAAATATAAGTTTCATGTTGGTGGTGTTCGACGAGGCGAACAAATAAGAATGGTAAGTTCTGGATTTTTGCATGCAGACACACAGCATCTTCTTTTTAATATGTTATCGCTTTATTTTTTTGCAGATGTTGTTATTGCACTCTTAACTCCAATACAGTTTCTTTTGGTGTATTTTGGGAGTCTTTTAGTTGGTAGTTTATTATCATTATACTTTCATAAAAATGAATATAATTATAGTGCAGTAGGTGCTAGTGGAGCAGTAAGCGGGATAATTTATTCAGCCATACTTTTGCAACCAGGAATGAGCCTTTATATGTTTTTTATTCCTATTCCTATTCCAGCATATATATTCGGTATTGGTTATTTGTTATATTCTATTTATGGTATGAAAAACAGAATAGGAAACATTGGGCATGATGCACATTTTGGTGGTGCAGTTGGTGGTTATTTAATTACATTATTATTATCACCTTGGTTATTTGAAACCAATCTACTCATGATTGTATTACTTGCTATTCCTATTGTTATTTTATTTGCTTTGAAAAAAATGGGAAAGATTTAGAAATGAACTTTCATATTTTAAACCTTTAATTCAATAAATGGCATAAGTATTGAATTTATAATTGTGTTGTGTATCGTGGTTTTATTGAAAGTCCCTTATATTCAACGATTTAATGTTTTTAATATAATTGATAAATAATGATCAATCTTGTTTTAATGACAGATTGACCTGAATAGATATATGAAAAAATCTAAATTTACTACGCTTGACAGTTTGTCATTACAGGAATTTGATGAAAACTCAGAGTTAATTCCTTTAATGACACCTGAAGATGAAGAAGCTATAAATAATGAAGAATTACCAGAAACTTTACCGATTTTATCGTTAAGAAATACTGTTTTGTTTCCAGGTGTGGTTATTCCAATAACAGCTGGAAGAGATGCTTCTATAAAACTAATAAATGATGCCAATAAAGGTGGAAAAGTTATAGGTGTTGTAGCTCAAAAAGATGAAGCTGTTGAGAAGCCAACTGCTAAAGATATTCATGAAACTGGTACAGTTGCTAGAATTTTGCGTGTTTTAAAAATGCCAGATGGTAACGTAACAGTTATTATTCAAGGAAAGAAACGTTTTAAAGTAGCAGAAGTTCTTACAGAAGAGCCTTATATGAATGCTACTATTAGAGACATTCCCGAGGCTAAGCCTGCTAAAAAGAATAAGGAGTTTTCAGCTATTATAGATTCTATAAAAGATTTAGCACTTGAAATTATTAAGGAAAGCCCAAATATTCCAAGTGAAGCCTCTTTCGCTATAAAAAATATTGAAAGCAACTCTTTTTTAGTAAACTTTGTGTCTTCAAACATGAATCTTTCGGTTTCTGAAAAACAGGAGCTTTTAGAAATTAATGATTTAAAGAAACGTGCTTTAGCAACATTAAAGTACATGAATGTTGAATTTCAAAAATTAGAACTTAAGAATGATATACAATCTAAAGTTCAAATGGATATGAATCAGCAGCAGCGTGAATATTTCTTGCATCAACAGATGAAAACTATCCAAGAAGAATTGGGTGGTGTAAGTCATGATGGAGAAATAGAGGAGATGCGTGTAAAGGCAAAAGATAAGCAGTGGGACGAAAAAGTTGCAAAGCATTTTGATAAAGAAATAGCTAAAATGCAACGTATGAATCCTCAGGTGGCTGAATATTCAATCCAAAGAAATTATTTAGAGCTATTTTTAGATTTGCCTTGGAATGAGTTTAGTAAAGATAAATTTGATCTTAAACATGCCATGAAAATTCTGGACAGAGATCATTTTGGTTTAGAAGACGTAAAACGTAGAATTATAGAATATTTAGCTGTTTTAAAACTTCGTAATGATATGAAGTCACCAATTCTCTGCCTTTACGGACCTCCAGGAGTTGGTAAAACATCATTAGGTAAATCGATTGCTGAAGCTTTAGGACGAGAGTATGTTAGAATTTCATTAGGTGGTTTAAGAGATGAAGCTGAAATTCGTGGTCATCGTAAAACCTACATTGGAGCTATGCCGGGGCGTATTATTCAAAGCTTAAAAAAAGCAGGAACTTCAAATCCAGTTTTTGTTTTAGATGAAATTGATAAGCTTTCAAACTCGCATCAAGGAGATCCATCTTCAGCTATGTTAGAAGTTTTAGACCCAGAGCAGAATAGTGAGTTTTATGATAATTTCTTGGAAATGGGCTACGATCTTTCGAAAGTTATGTTCATAGCTACTTCAAATAGTTTATCTACCATTCAACCTGCATTACGCGATAGAATGGAAATAATAAACGTTACAGGTTATACCATAGAAGAGAAGGTAGAAATTGCAAAGCGTCATTTGTTGCCAAAACAATTGAAAGAACATGGTTTAACTGATAAGCATTTAAAAATTGGAAAGCCTCAATTAGAAAAGATTGTTGAAGGTTATACTCGTGAATCTGGAGTAAGAGGGCTTGAAAAGCAGGTAGCAAAAATGGTGCGTTATGCAGCAAAAAACATTGCTATGGAAGAAGATTATAATATAAAGATTTCTAATGAAGATATTATTGAAGTTTTAGGTGGCCCAAAACTAGAGCGTGATAAATACGAAAATAATAATGTTGCTGGAGTTGTAACTGGTTTAGCTTGGACTCGTGTTGGAGGAGATATTTTGTTTATAGAATCTATTCTTTCAAAAGGAAAAGGAACTATGACAATTACCGGAAACCTTGGTAAAGTGATGAAAGAGTCAGCTACAATAGCCATGGAGTATATAAAATCTAACGCTGATGAATTTGGTATAGATACTTCTGTTTTTGATAATTATAATGTACATATTCACGTTCCTGAAGGTGCCACACCAAAAGATGGACCAAGTGCAGGTGTAACAATGTTAACGTCTTTAGTATCACTTTTTACTCAGAAAAAAGTTAAGAAAAGTTTAGCCATGACTGGGGAAATTACACTTCGTGGAAAAGTATTGCCAGTTGGAGGGATAAAAGAAAAGATTTTGGCAGCAAAACGTGCTAGAATAAAAGAGATTTTATTGTGCGAAGATAACAGGAGAGATATTGAAGAAATAAAACCTGAATATTTAAAAGGGTTAACGTTTCACTATGTGTCAGAAATGAGTTCGGTTATTGAGATAGCTGTAACTAACCAAAATGTTAAAAATGGAAAGAAACTTTAAATTTTCATTAATTGTATTAACAATTTTCACAATTTTTAATGTAAATGCCCAAAAACACATTACATATAAAGATGTATTATATAATGGTGAGCCAGCAAGATTAAATTTAGCTACAGGTGAGTTTATTTTAATTGGATCAAATGGAAAAGATTCTATTATTAATACAAAAATGGCAGATGAAGATACTTCTATTGAAAGATTAAATTTTCATATTGTTGAATCTGGTGAAGATTTAGAGAGTGTTTCAAAACAATACGGTCTTACTGTAAATGAATTAAAAAGCGCAAATTATTTAAAATCGAATATGCTTAGAGTAGGGCAGAAACTTCGTGTTAGAAATTTTGATAAAATTGAAGAAACCCATTCGGATTCTATTTGGATTGTTCAAAAAGGGCATTCACTTTATCACATCTCAAGAATAACTGGTGTTTCTATTACCACTTTAAAACGATTAAATGGATTAAAAAACAATAATTTAGCTATAGGACAAAAGCTGTTTTTAAAATAGAAATACACACTACAAAAAAATAAATAATGTATGCTAACGTTTTAGTATAGATTCATTTACTTTGTGTCGTAAATATGCTAAGAAAAATTATCACTTTTTTTTGTTTAACAATAGTTTCTCTCTCTGCGGCACAAGTTGGTGGTGAGACTACATACCGCTTTCTTAATCTTATAGCATCTCCTAGGCAAGCAGCATTGGGTGGTAAAGTGTTAACTAATGTAGACTACGATGTTACACAAGCTATATTTAATCCAGCAACTATAAATCCTGAAATGGATAATCAACTGGCTGTAAATTATACAAGTTATTTAGGTGATATTGGTTATGGTACAGCGTCATATGCATATACTGTTGATAGGCGCACGCAAACATTTCATGCTGGCATTACTTATATAAATTATGGTTCTTTTGATGGTTATGATGAGGCTGGTAACTCAACTGGAGCGTTTACAGGAAACGAAGCAGCGTTATCTTTTGGTTATGCAACTCAAATTGGTTATTCTGATTTTTATTTTGGTGCTAATGCAAAATTAATAACGTCAAAGTTAGAACAATATAACTCGCTAGGTGCTGCCGTAGATTTAGGACTTATTTATATTGATGATTATTTAGATTTTAATGCAGCTTTAGTAGTAAGGAATTTAGGATCACAATTAACAACCTATGCAGGACTAAATGAAAAGCTCCCTTTTGAAGTCTCATTTGGAATGTCTCAACGTTTAGAGAATGTGCCAATTAGATGGCATGTTACACTAGAAAACCTCCAGGAATGGCCAATTTCAAGACCAAACCCAGCACGAACCACAAGTGATTTGTCGGGGAATCAATCTTCAGAAAAAGTTGGCTTCATTGGTCAAGTAATTAGACATACTATAGTTGGTGCAGAATTATTTCCAGAAGGCGGTTTTAATATTCGTTTAGGTTATAACTTTAGAAGAGGAGAGGAGTTACGAATTGTTGATCAAAGAAACTTCTCTGGTTTATCTGCTGGTATTTCGATTAAAATGAACAAAATGCGTTTTAGTTATACGCATGCAAAATATACTAGTGCTGCAAATTCAAACTTTTTTGGGTTACAAATTGATTTGCAATAAATAAGTGTTCAGTTAACAGTCTTAGTATTCAGTTTCACTCAAATTAATATTTGTCTTTTAGTGATAATTAAAGTAATTAGTGTTTTTTCACTTTAGGCATTTTAAGTACTTTAGTCACTTGTAACTTTTAAAATTAATATGAATAAAATAACCATTGCTATAGATGGCTTTTCATCTACAGGGAAAAGTACAGTTGCTAAACAATTAGCTAAAGCATTAGGATATGTATATGTTGATTCTGGCGCTATGTATAGAGCAGTTACCTTTTATGCGATGGAAAATGGGCTTATTAATGATGATGATTTTAATTCTGAAGCTTTGATTTATCAATTACAGGATATAAACATTAGTTTTAAATTTAATGCTAATCTGGGTTTTGCAGAAGTTTACTTAAATGAGGTTAATATTGAAAAGCAAATAAGAACTTTAGAAGTGTCAAGTTTTGTTAGTCAAGTTGCAGCTATCTCTGAAGTTCGACAAAAGTTAGTAGAACAGCAACAAAAAATGGGAAAGAATAAAGGTGTTGTTATGGATGGAAGAGATATTGGTACAATTGTTTTTCCTGATGCTGAACTTAAATTATTTATGACAGCTTCAGCTGAAACAAGGGCAGAACGTCGTTATCAAGAACTTATTGAACGAGGAGACAAGGTGGAATACAACGCTGTTTTAAATAATGTTCAAGAGCGAGACTACATTGATTCTAATCGAAAAGACTCTCCATTAGTTAAAGCAAAAGATGCCATTGAAATTGATAATTCTAATTTAACATTAGAGGAGCAATTCAATAAAATTTTACAACTTGCAAAAATGACAATTGAGGGTTTTGAATAGATTAATATTTTTATGTAAATAAAAAAGCGAATCTATTAAACTTAAAAGATTCGCTTATAATTTTATAAAATTAAAGTATTTCTACAATTTAGGAATAATTAACTCTTGATCTGGGTGAATTAAATCAGGATTTTTTAAGATATCAGAATTAGCTTTAAAAATATCATTATATTTTGAAGCATTACCATAGTATTGCTTAGCTATTTTTCCTAATGTTTCTCCACTTTTAACAGTATGTCTAGCATAAACGCTATCATCTGCTACAGATATATTAGCCATAATATCTGATGGATTATCACCACCTATTGATTTTATTTTATCCCAAAGAATATCTTTTTCATATTGTGTGTTAGCTGTTCCTTTAATTTTAAGAACTCCGTTTTCTTCTGTTACATTGCCGTCTTGAATGTTTAGTTCCTCTCCTAAACTTAGTACTTCTTGATACTTTGCTTTAACCATGATTTTGTTATTTTTAAAGTGTTAATATGTAATGAACAATATACTAAAATATTCGAATGTTTTTATCAAATGTTAATTAAGTTATTGATTCTATTTTTCAGACACATTTTTCAGATAAAAGTCACAAGTATTTTATTTCTCATTTTTAGGTAATTATATCAATATTATGTATTTTTGCACTCCTTTTAGCGAATCGTCAGAAATATAAAAGGAATGAAACTAAAAATTATATAACACTTCTGTGTGTTAATCGCTTAAAATTTCTGAAGCATAACAGAATACAAAAAGTAGTGTCATTGCATACTGTAAAGGCATTACCAAATTATCTTAAATGGCTGAAAAAGCAAAACAAGCTGAAGTTGAAGCAACAGATGCTCCAGCAGTAGAAGCTCCAGTAGTATCTGAAGCACAAGCAAATCCTGAAAAGTTTTTAAAAGAATTTAACTGGCACAATTACCAAGAAGGTATTGATGAGGTTGATGACAAACAACTTAAAGAATTTGAAAAATTAGTAGCAGAAAATTTCGTTGATACTTTAGATGACGAAGTAGTTGAAGGAACCGTAGTACACATTTCTGATAGAGATGCTATTATTGACATCAACGCTAAATCTGAAGGTGTTATTTCTTTAAACGAATTTCGTTACAATCCAGATTTAAAAGTAGGAGACAAAGTAGAAGTATTAATTGATGTTCGTGAAGACGCAACAGGACAATTAGTATTATCTCACAGAAAAGCTCGTGTAATCAAAGCATGGGATCGTGTGAATAAAGCACACGAAACTGGTGAAATCGTTAATGGTTTTGTTAAGTGTAGAACTAAAGGTGGTATGATTGTAGATGTTTTCGGAATTGAAGCATTCTTACCAGGTTCTCAAATTGATGTTAAACCAATTAGAGATTACGATCAGTATGTAAATAAAACTATGGAATTTAAAGTTGTGAAAATCAACCACGAATTCAAAAACGTAGTAGTATCTCATAAAGCGCTTATTGAAGCTGATATTGAGGAACAAAAGAAAGAAATTATTGGTCAATTAGAAAAAGGTCAAGTATTAGAAGGTGTTGTTAAAAACATTACTTCTTACGGTGTATTCATCGATCTTGGAGGTGTTGACGGATTAGTTCACATTACAGATTTATCTTGGTCTAGAATCAACCATCCAAACGAGATTGTTGAGTTAGATCAAAAATTAAATGTTGTAATTCTTGATTTTGATGAAAACAAATCTAGAATCCAATTAGGTCTTAAACAATTATCTAAACACCCATGGGAAGCTCTTGCAGAAGAGGTGAAAGTTGGTGATAAAGTAAAAGGTAAAGTAGTTGTAATTGCTGATTACGGTGCATTTATTGAAGTTGCAGATGGTGTTGAAGGATTAATTCACGTTTCAGAAATGTCTTGGTCTACACACTTGCGTTCGGCACAAGATTTCGTTACTGTAGGTGATGAAGTTGATGCAGTAATCTTAACTTTAGATAGAGAAGATAGAAAAATGTCTTTAGGTATTAAACAATTAACACCAGATCCATGGACAGATATTACAGGTAAATACCCAGTTGGTTCTAAGCACACTGGTATTGTACGTAACTTTACAAACTTTGGTGTTTTTGTTGAATTAGAAGAAGGTATTGATGGATTAATTTACATCTCTGATTTATCTTGGACTAAGAAAATCAAGCATCCATCTGAGTTCTGTAACGTAGGTGATAAGTTAGATGTTGTTGTACTTGAATTAGACGTTGAAGGACGTAAACTATCTTTAGGACACAAACAAACTACTGAAAATCCTTGGGATAAGTATGAAACTGAGTTTGCTTTAGGAACAACGCATACTGCTGAACTTTCTGAGATTGTTGACAAAGGAGCAACTGTTACATTTAATGAAGATATCGTTGCATTTATTCCTTCTCGTCATTTAGAGAAAGAAGATGGTAGCAAAGTGAAAAAAGGTGAATCTGCAGAGTTTAAAATCATTGAGTTTAACAAAGAATTTAAGCGTGTAGTAGCTTCTCATACAGCTATCTTTAAAGAAGAGGAAATTAAGAATGTAAAAGCAGCTGTTAAGAAAGCGGCAAGTGCTGCTGCTGAAGCTAAACCAACTTTAGGTGATGCTAATGATGCTTTACAAGCTCTTAAAGATAAAATGGACGGAAAAACTACTAAAGCTAAAAAATAGTAGTATTTCAAAATTCATTTAATAATATATTAAAGCCTTACATTTATGTAAGGCTTTTTTATTTTATAAACTCTAGGTAGCAAAATAAATTTAGATATATGTTATTTCAGTTGCGGTTGTGCGCAAGGGATAGTAGTGGATAGCCCACAGCCCGATCCCGATAGCTATCGGGAGAGGTGCGAGGACTAGTAACGTATAGCCCGACCCTTTTTGGGTTGCGCCCAAATAAAGATTATTAGTTATGGTTTTTACTTCTAAATTTTTGCATTACCTTTGTACACCAACGACGTTTGGATAGTATATGAGTCAAAAAGTTTTACTTAACGCAAAAGAGGTAAACATCATTCTTCACCGATTGGCTTGTCAACTTATTGAAAAACACAACGATTTCTCGAATACGGTACTCATTGGTTTACAGCCTCGTGGGGTTTTTTTAGCAGATAGATTAGCTAAAATTTTAACTGACGATTATAAGGTTAAAAACATTCAATTGGGACATCTTGATATTACGTTTTATAGGGATGATTTTAGGAGAGGTGATAAACCTTTAGAAGCTAATGCTACTAAAATTAATTTTTTAGTAGAAAATAAAAACATTGTGTTTGTTGATGATGTTTTGTATACAGGCCGTAGTATTAGAGCAGCTTTAACTGCTATACAGTCCTTTGGTAGACCTAACGAAATTGAATTGCTAACACTTATTGATAGACGATTTAGCAGACATTTACCAATTCAACCAGATTATAGAGGTAGACAGGTAGATGTTATAAATGAAGAAAAAGTAAAAGTAAATTGGAAGGAATATGATAATGAGGATTCCGTTTACTTAATTGAAAAATAAATATAATAATGAGCGAATTAAGTGTAAATCACTTATTAGGAATTAAATATCTTAACAAACAAGATATTCAACTTATTTTTGAAACTGCTGATCATTTTAAAGAGGTGATTAATAGACCGATTAAAAAAGTACCGTCGCTTAGAGATATTACTATTGCCAATTTATTTTTTGAGAATTCTACTAGAACTAAATTATCTTTTGAGCTTGCTGAAAAACGTTTGTCTGCTGATGTTATTAATTTTTCATCTGCACAATCTTCAGTAAAAAAGGGAGAAACTTTAATAGATACCGTAAATAACATATTATCTATGAAAGTAGATATGGTTGTGATGCGCCACCCAAATCCTGGTGCTGGTGTGTTTTTATCTAAGCATGTAAATGCGAGTATAATTAATGCAGGAGATGGCGCACATGAGCACCCTACACAAGCATTACTTGATTCGTATTCTATTAGAGAAAAACTTGGAGACGTAAAAGGAAAAAAGGTTGTTATTGTTGGAGATATTTTGCATAGTAGAGTAGCGCTTTCAAATGTGTTTGCATTGCAACTTCAAGGCGCAGAAGTTATGGTTTGTGGACCAAAAACCTTGATTCCTAAGTATATAAATAAGCTTGGAGTTAAAGTTGAAACTAATTTACGTAAAGCATTGAATTGGTGTGATGTAGCAAATATGCTTCGTGTGCAAAATGAGAGAATGGAAATAAGCTATTTCCCATCTACAAGAGAATACACGCAGCAGTTTGGGGTTAATAAAGATTTACTCGATTCTTTGGATAAAGAAATTACTATTATGCACCCTGGTCCAATAAATAGAGGTGTAGAAATTACGAGTGATGTTGCAGATTCAAAACAATCTATTATATTAGATCAAGTTCAGAATGGAGTTGCAGTAAGAATGGCAGTTATTTACTTGCTAGCATCAAAAATAAAACAATAGATTATGATTTTTAACCAAAACGGTAATACATCTATAATAACACAGGAAAAGGTTTCAATTATTGAGTTGGTAAAAAAACTTCAAGCACTTTATCCTAAATTTAAAAACAATAATATTATTGTTGCTCTAACAAGTTTGGATATGATTACAGAAGCTGAAATTGTTGAGTTTTTGGATTTATCAAAAACACACAAGGCAACTAAACATTCTTTTGTAATTGTTTCTAGCAAAATAGATTTAGATACAGTTCCTGATGAGCTTATTGTAGTTCCTACTCTACAAGAGGCTTATGATGTTATTGAAATGGAAGATATGGAACGTGATTTAGGTTTTTAAAAATGCATACACTACATCTTGCTGAAGTAAATATTGCAAAACGGTTAGCACCAATGGATGATCCCATAATGCAAGATTTTGTGAATAATGTTGATAAAATGAATGCTATTGCTGATGCTGCAGAGGGTTTTATTTGGAGAATGAAAGATGAAGATAAAGAGCTAGGAGCTAAAATTTTTAAAGATGATTCATTACTTATTAATATGTCTGTATGGACAAGCTTAAATGCTCTTTTTAATTATACATATAAATCAGATCATATAGAAGTTTTTAAGCGTAAAAAAGAATGGTTCAGTAAAATGAAAATGATGCATATGGCTTTTTGGTATGTTCCAGAAGGCTATGAACCTACATTTCAAGACGCAAAAGACAGGCTAGATTATTTAAATAAACATGGAGATACACCTTATGCATTCTCTTTTAAAAGTAAATTTTCTGCTAAAGATGCTATAAATTATAAAATTCAAGAATAGTATATAATGAGCCATAAAAGTTATTTTGAATTAAAAGAAAACATACAATGGCAAATTACATCTGACCAATTAAAAACAATAAACATTTACAGATGAAACTTTCTATTCTAGGTTGTTACAGTGCAACACCACGTACTTTAAACAACACAACTTCGCAGGTTTTAGAAATTAATAACCACATGTTTTTAATTGATTGTGGAGAAGGTACGCAAGTGCAATTACGAAAGCACAAAATTAAGTTTAACCGAATTAAACATATCTTTATTTCACACTTACATGGGGATCATTTTTTTGGTTTGGTGGGTCTAGTTTCAACGTTTAGATTGCTTACTCGTGAAACCGATTTGCATATTTATGGACCCAAGGGTATTAAGGAAATAATTACTTTGCAAATGAAACTTGCTGATTCTTGGACCAATTACAGATTGATTTTCCATGAATTAAATTCAAAAAATTCCGAATTAATTTTTGAGGATGATAAAGTAGAAGTGTATACCATTCCTTTAAATCATAGGGTTTACACTAACGGTTTTTTGTTTAAAGAAAAAGAAGGTTTGCGAAAATTAAAAATACATGCTGTTGAAGATGCCAATATAAATGTTGCATATTATAGAAAATTAACCCAAGGGTTTGATGTAGAAAATGAAGACGGAATTACTATAAAAAATGAAACAGTTACTAAGCCTGCAGAGAAGCCAAAAAGCTATGCCTTTTGTAGTGATACTATGTATAAGGAAGATATTATTCCTATTATAAGAGACACAGATGTGTTGTATCATGAGTCTACATTTTTAGAGCAGCATGCGCATTTAGCTGTAAAAACAAAACATTCTACAGCCAAAGAAGCTGCAAGTATTGCAAAACAAGCTAATATAGAAACTCTAATTTTAGGTCATTATTCAACCCGTTATGGGGATATTGAAGAATTTAAAACAGAAGCTAAAACTGTTTTCGAGAATGTTAAATTAGCAGAGGATGGTAAAACATTTGAGTTTTAATGAAATTCTTTTAAACTTAACATCCAATCAAGAGCTTCTTGTAAAGACATGCATCTTTTTATACTTCTCTTGGCAAACTGTTTTTCTATGGAAGCATTCATATAAGTTGAGTTATTATACATAACAATGGCACTGGCAATAATTAAATTATATTTTTCTTCAATTTTAGTCCAGTTACTTGGGTCAATAGAGTAGTGATTGATTCTGTTGGAAATGAAACCAATTTTAGCTTTTTCACCGTAGTGTTCAATCAATTTTTGAACAACCAGCTCCGTTTTTTTCCAATCAAAGTGTATACCTTCGTTCAACTCGCCAATAAAAAATTTTTCACATAAATAATAAGTGCCAAAGGGCATTTTTAATGTTTTATAATCTATTGTTTTGCTATATGAGTAATTCTCAAAAGTCATAATATACTTAAGGGTTGGTTATACTAAGGTAAGGATAATATTACGGATGAAAGATTAAAACAAGTTAATTATGCGTTACAAATAATTTTATAAATGCGAAATGCTCTGGTTGAGGACCTTAGAATTTGATTATTTTTAATATACTAATGCATGTTGTATTTGAGTTAAAAATAGATTTAACCTTATTAAGTTTTTAAATAAAACTTAGTGTACTATTTATTTTCACAGTAGGCTTTAAATTTTATAAGCCACTTATCAACCTGTTTCTTAAACATATTCGGAAAAAATTTGGCTATAAGTTTTATAAAAAAACCTTTAAACTCAGTATACTCAATTTCTGTAGTTAATTTTGTTTCGTTTTTACCTAAAGCGTTAAAATTAGAGCGCATGGTATTTATCATGCTTTTATGCTCATATTTAGCATAAAACTCGTTAGGTAAAGTATTATGAATTATAGTTTCAATTAAATCAAACTTCTTGTAAACTAATTTAGATTTTGCTCCAGCTTCACCTTCATTTCCGCTCAAATGTTCCATCCTTATAAAACCCTCTTGCGATTGCTTTAAAGCTTCTGGGTCTTCAAAATGTTTTACTACTTCATTAATTGGCTTATTGATGCTAATACTACAAACAAATTTCATGATATAAAGTTTGCCAATAAGATAATAAAAAATTGTGTTTAGATTATTTTAAAAAACACGTAAATTGCAATGCTATGGATAAAGACTTAGGCAATTATAGAAAATCTTACGAAAAAGGGGAGCTACTTTTAAATGAGGTGCCAGAAAATCCGATGGAGTTATTCCAAAAATGGTTTTTTGAAGTTGATACTCATTTTGCAGAAGATGAAACCAACGCCATGACAATTTCTACTCTAGGTTTAGATGGTTTTCCTAAGAATAGAGTAGTGCTTTTAAAGAAGTATACATATGAAGGATTTATTTTTTATACAAACTATAATAGTGAGAAAGGTAAAGCAATAGATGCTAACCCAAATGTTTGTTTATCTTTTTTTTGGCATGGCGCTGAAAGACAAATTATTATCAAAGGTAAAGCTGAAAAGATAGCTAAAAACTTAAGCGATGGTTATTTTGAATCAAGACCCCGTGGTAGTCAATTAGGAGCTGTAGTTTCTAACCAAAGTGACATTGTAAAAGATAGAGAAGCTCTTGAAAATAAACTTTCTGAAATTGAAAGCGAGTTTGAAGGAAAAGAAATTTCTAGACCAGAATATTGGGGTGGTTATATTATAAAACCAGCAGAAATAGAATTTTGGCAAGGGAGACCAAATAGACTCCATGATCGCATACGCTATAGACTCCAAGAGGATTATAAATGGCAAATTCATCGATTATCTCCTTAAATCATCGTTTAAATACAATTTTGCTTACATAATTATTGTATTTCATCGATTAAAAACAATTAAAATCGATGAAATACATGTTTTTAATCGATTTTAACATTTCATTAACAATTACTTCACGTTAGGCGGTTAATTTTACTGAACCAAATCTAAATTAACTTAACCTATGAAGTTATTAACGAAGCTACCTTTATTGGTATTGCTAGCAGTTTTTACATTTTCATGTTCTACAGATAGTATTGATGACAAAGCAGAAGCTATGGAATTAAGTCTTGTAACTCCACAAGTAAAAACTATAGAAGTAGAAATTCTTGAGCTAATAAATAATCACCGATTATCTTTAGGTTTAAATCCTTTAGCAGAAATGAATATCGTAAAATCTGTTGCTTACAGTCATACAGATTATATGGTTGATAACGATGAAGTATCTCACCATAATTTTTATACAAGAAGTGAATATTTGAAATCTAATGCTGACGCTAAAAGAGTATCAGAGAATGTAGCATTTGGTTATAGTTCTGCAGAATCTGTAGTTAGAGCTTGGATTAAAAGTGAAGCTCATAAACAAAATTTAGAAGGAGATTTTACTAACTTCGATGTTTCTGCAGAGAAAAATGCAGAAGGAAGATGGTATTATACTAATATATTTATAAAAAAATAATGCTTACAGCACAAAAAATAGCCATTTTAATTTACTGATTAATAGCTAATAAGAAGAAATTAAACAGGTTGTAAATTAATAACTTGATTGTTATTAAATTTAACTATAGGTTAAAGTCTCTCAATTTTTGAGGGGCTTTTTTATTAAATTTTAATTGTTTCTTTTCTATAAAGGTCTAAGCATTATTTATAGTAACTCTAAAGTTTTATTGGAATGTCTTTTGTTGTGTTAACTCTAAATATTTTCATAGGCTTTGGCGAACCAGTTTCTATCTTTAGGTAATTTAAATATTTCCCTTCAACAAGAAGTAAACACGGTTCTTATGTTTGATAATAATATATCTAAGTGTTAATAAGCAGCTTTTGTTTGGCTCATTTTTACTTAAATAAAAATTATCGTTTTGAATTATAATTATAAGTACTAATTAAATTTAAAAACATCATTAATCTGCCCAATTCTGTAACCTAGATTAGTAACAATTTTAGCTTCATCACTATTTGAGTTTATTACTGGGTTGGTGGGTTAAAATGAATAAAAGTAATTTTGCTCTTTTCTTGAGCACTTAAATCTTTAAATGCCTCTGCGCATGAGTTAAGAATATACCATCAGCAACTTTATTATTACTACTTCTTTCAAGTTTGGTTAGCCTTTTCATTTGTCTTACTATATCTAGGGTAGCTTCAAATTAATATGTTTTGTTATTTGAAGACTCAATTAAGCCCAAAGAGACTATTTGTCTGTTTTTATAAGGATTATTAAACAGGTCTTTAAAACACGTTTTTATAACCAATCTGAGGAGAACCAGCATCTTGAATAGTACCAAGTATATCTATAGAGGTTTTGTCTATAAATTAATTCTTTATTACTGTTTATCTCAATGTCTTTTTAGAATTTTATTTGTTAGAACAAGAAAAACAAAATATGAATACTATTAATAGACTAATTTAGCAATTAATTATTCGTAGTTGTAAAATCTTTTTCAATAAATAACCATCAAAAGAATTTCCCTTGATGGTTAAAGTATGATTTAATTAAAATTATTATTGCTACTTCATTTTAACAATAACAAATTGTGTACGTCTGTTTAATTTATGTTCTGCTTCAGTACAATTAGAGTTATTATTACAATTGTTAATTAAGTTTTCTTCACCAAAACCGTTATTCTCTATAATTCTATTAGGGCTTATGCCGTTATTAATAAGGTAATTATATGCTGCATTGGCTCTTTTGTTTGAAAGCTTAAGATTGTATTCTTCAGAGCCTCTAGAATCAGAATAAGACTCAATTTTTATTGTCATAGTTGGGTAAAGATTTTTCATTGTATTCAAAATATCATCTAATACCTTAATATTTTCATTTATAATTTTAGAGCTATTGTAGTTATAGTAAATAGGGGATAGAGTAATTGATTCTTCAACAACTTCTTTCATTTCCATTTCTTTAGCATTAGGACTCATCGAAATGTCTGTAGTAATGCTTTTTATATTTTTATCAATACTTTTTGAGGAAATAGAATTTGTATAATTTATGTAATCATCTTTACTAACTTCAACACTATAATTTTCATCTCTATTAAGATTAATAGAATATTGCCCTTTGGCATTGGTAGTAAGTTTTGCAATTACTTTATTATTTGAGTCTAATAAGACTACCGAAGCGTTATCAATTGGATTATTTTCAATGCTATCATAAACAGTTCCGTTTAAATTAAGTTGTGGAATTCTATCATATGCATAAATATCATCACTACCAATGCCACCTTTTCTATTGGATGCAAAGTATCCTGATAAGCCGTCTTCACTCATGAAAAATGAAAAATCGTCTTTACTAGAATTTACAGGCGTACCTAAATTTATTACACTAAGAATGTTATCGTTTTTATCTGAAACTGTTCCATAAATATCTAATAAGCCCAATCCTGGATGCCCATCAGAAGAGAAGAATAAAGCCCCTTCGCTATTTATAAAAGGAAACCTTTCATTTTTATTAGTGTTTACTATGCTTCCAAGGTTTTGTGGTTTTCCGTAATTACCATTATTAATATCAACATAATAGATATCAGATCCACCTTTTCCACCAGATCTATCTGAAGCAAAATAGAGTTTTGTTTCATCAGCACTTAAGGCAGGATGACCATTAGAGAAATGATTACTGTTAAAAGGAAGCTCTTTAATATTTTTCCATTTGCCATCTACTAGACTTGCTTTGTAGATTTTTAAATTTGAAATACCCTCACCGTTTCTTCCTAATACATTTTTTATAAAATCTGTTCTGGAAAAATACATGGTTTTGCCATCTTTGGTAATTGTAAGTGGGCCATCATGATATACTGAATTAACTTTGCCTTTTAGCCTAGACTTACTAGTTACAATACTATCGTTACCATTTTTATCTATGGCATAAATATTTAAGAAGGGTTCTTCATCCCATCCATTTATATGTTTTTTTAAATCACCTTTATCTCTTGATGAAGTGAAGTAAATTTTTCCGTCATGCTCATAAGCTCCAAAATCACTAAACTTAGAATTGAATTTAATGTCCTTTAAAAAGTATTGCTTTTTCGCATTAAAAATAGAGTTTAAAAAATCTGCATCTTTTAGAAATAATTGTTCTTTGATGTCACCTCCAGCATCTTTAAATTGTTTCATCCATTTACGAGATGCTTCATAATTTTTAACCCCTCTTAATGCTTGAGAATAATTATAATAGTATTCTATTGGAACACTATTTTGATTAACGGCTTTTTGATAGTAAACAACAGCACTATCAGGGTTTCTCATGTAGGCATAACTATCTGCCAGTTGTCTGGTTGCATAATTAGTATTAATGCCTTCGTTGATTAAATCATGATAAGCATTTGAAGCTTGAACAAAAGCAAAATTATTGAATAAATTGTCTGCTTTTTTCTGCATATCATTTTGAGCAAAGGCGCAAAATGTAGTAAGCAGAACTATACTAGTTATTATGTAGTTTTTTAATTTCATTTGGGGTAATATTTAATTAAAAAATCCTATACTATATGTATTATTTTTGCAATTAGGTTTTGTGTTATCTATTCCATTTTTACTACAATAAATTGTGTACGTCTGTTTAATTGATGTTGTTCTTCAGTACATTTTTGCCCATCTTCACAATCATTAATTAACTTACGTTCACCATAACCTTTGTATTCAATAATGCTTGATGGGTTAACGCCTTTCGAAATTAAATAGTCGTAGGTTGACTTTGCTCTATTGGTTGATAAAATGTCGTTAAATTCAAAAGTTCCGCGAGAATCTGTATGTGCTTCAATTCTAATGGCCATTTCAGGGTAATCAACAGTCATTAATTTTACAATTTTATCTAATTCGATAGCGTATTCTTCAAGAATATTATATTTTTCAAAATCGAAATAGATAGGTTTAAGTTGTGTGTTTTTTATTAACGTTGAATCATTTTCTTTATATACATTCAATTCCGCAAGTTTTACAACGTCTTGAACTGGGTTTAATAATAAATTACCAGTAATAGTTATTAACTCTGTTTGAATATTTTTAGAAGTAAACTCTCTATAATCCTCAATATATTTATCCTGATTTGCTACTATTTTATAATCTTTATTTCTATCAATATTTATTTGATAATAACCATTTTCATCAGTTTCCATATAAGCTACTTGGTTTCCATTATCATCAAATAGTGTGATTTTAGCCCCAGCAATTGGATTAGTATTTATGGCATCAGTTACAACACCTTCTACATGTAGTACAGGCTCTCTGTGGAATGCATAAATATCATCACTTCCACGACCACCTTGACGATTTGATGCAAAATATCCAGTAATACCATTAGCATTCATGGAAAAAGCAAAATCATCTTTATTTGAATTTACCGGTACACCAAGGTTTATTACATCAACAATGCTTTCTTCATCATCACCCTTAATGGTTGCAAAAATATCAAGTAAGCCTAAGCCTGTATGTCCATCAGAAGAAAAGAATAATACACCTTCATTATTTATAAAAGGAAAACCTTCAGCACTTTCAGTATTTATTATATCTCCAGCATTCTGAAGATTCACTAGCGATCCATCAGGAGCAATATCAACAGTCCAAATGTCTGAACCACCTCTGGTTCCAGGCCTGTCAGAAGAAAAATATAATTTGGTATCATCTACATTTAATGCTGCATGTTGTGTTGAAAATTCGTCTCCATTTATTGAAAGATCTTCAACATTAGTCCATAAACTATCAACAAGAGTCGCTCGATATATTTTCATATTAGTAAGACCATTTTTATCTTTCAACTCAATATCATCTTTAAAGTTATTTCGTGAAAAATACATGGTTTTACCGTCTTTAGTAATAGTAACAGGACCATCATGGTAAATAGAGTTTATATCTCCTTTTACTTTTGCGGTATAATCTACATTTCTTTTTGATCCAGCTTCAGTAACGTAAACATCTAAGAAAGGTTGTTCATTCCATCCGTATAAACGTTTAATAGCAACGCCTTCATCACGAGCAGAAGCAAAGTATACTTTTCCATCATGTTCAAAAGCACCAAAATCACTATACTTAGAATTAAAGCGAACTCTATCTAAAAAGTATTGCTGTTTAGCACCAAATACACTAGTTATAAAATTTATATCTTTTGAAAAATCATTGGCATTTACTATACCTCCTGAATCTTTGTAGCGTTTAAGCCAAATTTGAGATTCATCATATTTTTTCATTCCACGTAATGATTGTGCATATTTATAATAATATTCAATAGGCACATCTTTTTGTTTAACAACACTTTTATAATAGCGTGAAGCATTTCTAGGATCTCTTAAAAAAGCATAACTATCTGCTAATTTACGTGTAGCATAATTTCTATTATAGTTATCTTGAACAAGTTCTCTATAAAGCTTAGCAGCTTTTACAAATGAAAACTTATTGAATAGTGTATCTGCTCTTTTTTGTTTCCCTTGTTGTGGAAACATTGAAAAACTGAGCATTAACGCTATACAAACTAATATGTATTTTTTAGTATTCATAGGGAAATTAGTCTTAGAAATATCTAGGTGATTTTAATTTAGAACTTAAGAATTTAAACTCGTACATAAGAAGTACTTCATGGGTTCCTGTGGTATAATCTGCAATTTCAGATATTGGTTTTTCATAAGCATAACCAATTCGTAATTGTCTAGATACTTGAAAATCTACAATACCACCGATAGCTGCAGTTTGTTCGTTAATTCTATATGAGGCTCCTAACCAAAGCTTTTCATTAAATAAAAAGTTACCAGTTAAGTCATAAGAAATCGGTGCACCATTTGTGGCTTTAATTAAAGCTGCAGGCTTAAACTTAATTGTTTTTGTTAAATCAATAACACCACCAGCTGTAAAATAATAACTGATACGATCTAAAGCTTCAAAGTCATTTTGGTTATTGGCATCGTTGTTTAAGATTCTTGGAGCAGATAAACTCGCATACACTCTGTTTGTACTCCAATATACACCAGCACCAATATTTGGTGCCCATCTATCAGCTGTTCCATAAATTAATGGGTCGTTTGCATTATCTTCATCTAAACGAAAATTTGAATCAAAACTAAACTGAGTAAATCCACCTTTTAAACCAAAGGCTAGTTTTCCATCTTTTCCAGTTGGAATACTATAAGAAAAATCACCATATAAATAAGTGAAATTTTGTGGACCTAAATCATCTTCAATAAAAGATAAACCTACACCAACTCTATCGTTTCTTAACGGTGTATGTATAGATAGCGTTTGTGTGATAGGACCACCTCTAAAGCCAACCCATTGACTTCTATGCAAGCCTACTACACTTAAAGCCTCTCTACTTCCTGCATAAGCAGGATTTATTGAGATTGTGTTATACATATACTGTGTGAATTGCGGTAATTGTTGCGCAACACCAACCGTACAGCTTAACAACGCAATAACGATTATATTATGTTTTAAAAATTTCATAGGTTAAGATGTTATTTGGTTCCTAAGTAAACTGGACCAGTAATTGGATCCAATCCGCTATTTCTTAAATTAATGATATAATAATATGTACCGTTTGGTAATTTTCCATTATTTCCGATAGCTGATTTTGGTGATGTACCGTCCCATTTACCAAATCCTGAATCTGTACCAAATCCATCGCCATCTCTTTCACTTCCTAAAGTATAGTCATTAGATTCATATACTAATGCTCCCCAACGGTTGAAAATCTTTACTTCAGCAACAAAACCACACAAAGTAATACCTTCAATGTCAAATGTTTTATTAAAATCATCTCCATTAGGTGTGATTGCTGTAGAAATACTAATATCTTTTTTACCACATGGTAATACTCTACATTTTGCATCTATTACCATTATTACATCAGTAATATTTATACATCCATCTTGAAAACCTGTATATCTTAATACATATTCAATTCCGTCTGTATTTGGATTGAAAGATTCAGAATAATCAGATCCTAGATTAGTAGGGTCAAAAATGCTACCGGTTACTGTTGCTACAGGGTTACCTTCGATAAGTTCCCATGTTCCACCAAATGTTCCGTCAGCTAAGTAGTTATCTAAGTTTACAACACCATCTTCAAAACATCTGTCTTCAGCAACAACCTCATTTAATATTTCATCAAGTGCTACATTTAGTGTTTGCGTGTAAACTTCTTCATTATTACAAGCATCTCTTACTGTCCATGTTCTAATTATTTGATAATCTGCAATAACGTTTTCATCAAAAGTATTTGTTTCATTAAATACTACAATCACGTTTGCAGAGCAATTATCAGTAAATTCAACTTCAGGAGCTTCAGGTATATCTGTACAACTTACATCAAGTGTTTCTTCAAATGCTGAAACTGGAACTGGAGCAGTAGTATCCCGCACAGTAATTAGTTGAGTGTGTGTTGTTGTTAAACCACATCCATCAGTAGCAATCCATGTACGAGCAATTGTATAGTTTGATGGACAGTCATCGTCAGTTCTTGAATCACTAACTGCTACTGTAGCATTACCACAATTATCAACCGCTGTTAATGTTGTTGCATTAGGAATATCATCACACTCAACAGTTGTATCTCTTGGCAAAGTTTCAACAAAAGTTGGAGCTGTTGTATCTCGAACTATAATGATTTGGGTGTGCGTTGTTGTTAAACCACAAGCGTCTGTAGCTGTCCAAGTACGTGCCAAAGTATAATTATTAGGGCAATTGTCATCGGTTCTTGCATCACTAACTGTTACTATGGCAGAACCACAAGTATCAGTTGCAGTTAAAGTTTCTGCAACAGGAATATTATCACATTCCGCAACTATTCTAGCAGTTGGAAGTGTTTCAACAAAAGCAGGAGGTGTGCTGTCTTGTACAGTAATTGTTTGTACATGAGTATTCGTTACACCACAATCATCAGTTGCAGTATAAGAACGTTTTATAACGTAATTATTTGGACAATTTCTATCAATTCTTTCGTCACTTACAGTCACAATAGCATTGCCACAATTATCAGTAGCTGTTAAAGTTTCTTCTCCTGGGATGCCATCACATTCAACAACAATGTCTCCAGGAAGATCTGTTTGATCAAACTCTGGTGCGGTTGTATCAGAAGTAGATATGATTTGATTTGCGCTAGCAGCATTTCCACAAGCATCAGTTGCAGTCCAAGTACGAGTAATTGTAAACGAACCTGGGCAATTACCATTTGTTGTTACATCGTTAAAAGTAATAACTGGATTAGGATCACAATTATCAGTAGCTGTTGCTTCTCCAAATGAAATAGGTGTTAAATCATCACTACATTCGGCAGTTACATTATCTGGTAATGTAAGAACTGGGGCAGTGGTATCTTTCACAGTATAAGTATAATTATAAACCGATATATTACCAGCACAATCCGTATATGTGAACGTATATATTTTATCCCCTTCACAAACAGGATCAGTATTTTCAGTAATTACAGGTGTAATAGCATTACCACAAACATCTGTAACTACAGGTGCTGTTGGTTGCGTAGCATCTGCAATACATTCTACAGTAGAACCATCATTAGTTGGTACTACAGGTGCAGTAGACACATCAATAGTATAAGTATACACATAAACTGATTCGTTTCCAGCACAATCTGTATATGTGAATGTATATATTTTATCACCTTCACAGGTAGGATCAGTATTTTCAGTAATTACAGGTGTAATAGCATTACCACATACATCTGTAACTACAGGTGCAGTAGGTTGCGTAGCATCTGCAATACATTCTACAGTAGAACCATCATTAGTTGGTACCACAGGAGCAGTAGACACATCAATAGTATAAGTATATACATAAACTGATTCATTTCCAGCACAATCTGTATATGTGAATGTATATATTTTATCACCTTCACAGGTAGGGTCAGTATTTTCAGTAATTACAGGTGTAATAGCATTACCACAAACATCTGTAACTACAGGCGCTGTTGGTTGCGTAGCATCTGCAATACATTCTACAGTAGAACCATCATTAGTTGGTACTACAGGTGCAGTAGACACATCAATAGTATAAGTATATACATAAACTGATTCGTTTCCAGCACAATCTGTATATGTGAATGTATATATTTTATCACCTTCACAGGTAGGATCAGTATTTTCAGTAATTACAGGCGTAATAGCATTACCACATACATCTGTAACTACAGGTGCTGTTGGTTGCGTAGCATCTGCAATACATTCTACAGTAGAACCATCATTAGTTGGTACCACAGGGTTAGTAACGACATCAATAGTATAGGTGTATACCCAAACTCCAGTATTACCCGCACAATCTGTATAAGTGAATGTGTAAATTTTATCACCTTCACATGCAGGGTCTGCATTCTCAGTCATCACAGGAATCACATCATCTCCATTAGCATCTACAATAGTAGGTGGTGTAGGAGGTGTAGCATCTGCAATACATTCTACAGTAGAACCATCATTAG
>NZ_QFRI01000002.1:357952-714669 GCF_003143755.1 Algibacter marinivivus | reverse complement strand
CGGTGATGGACTTACAGATTGTGAGGAAACCACTGGAATCGATGATCCGAGTACACCAGACGATCCAACGACGTTCCCAGGCGGACCAACAAGTGATCCAAATGATCCATGTAGTCCAATCGGCATCGATACAACAGATTCAGATGGTGATGGATTAACAGATTGTGAGGAAACCACTGGAATCGATGATCCGAGTACACCAGACGATCCAACGACGTTCCCAGGCGGACCAACATCAGACCCAAACGATCCATGTAGTCCAATCGGCATCAATACAACGGATTCAGATGGCGATGGCTTAACAGACTGTGAGGAAACTACTGGAATCGACGATCCAAGTACACCAGATGATCCAACCACGTTCCCAGGCGGACCAACATCAGATCCAAACGATCCATGTAGTCCAATTGGTATCAATACAACGGATTCAGATGGTGATGGTTTAACAGACTGTGAGGAAACTACTGGAATCGATGATCCGAGTACACCAGACGATCCAACGACGTTCCCAGGCGGACCAACAAGTGATCCAAATGATCCATGTAGTCCAATCGGCATCAATACAACAGATTCAGATGGCGATGGTTTAACAGATTGTGAGGAAACCACTGGAATTGATGATCCGAGTACACCAGACGATCCAACGACGTTCCCAGGCGGACCAACAAGTGATCCAAATGATCCATGTAGTCCAATCGGAATCGATACAACAGATTCAGATGGCGATGGTTTAACAGATTGTGAGGAAACCACTGGAATTGATGATCCAAGTACACCAGATGATCCAACGACGTTCCCAGGCGGACCAACAAGTGATCCAAATGATCCATGTAGTCCAATTGGCATCAATACCACTGATTCAGATGGTGATGGCTTAACAGATTGTGAGGAAACCACTGGAATTGATGATCCGAGTACACCAGACGATCCAACGACGTTCCCAGGCGGACCAACAAGTGATCCAAATGATCCATGTAGTCCAATTATAGCTAACTGCTTTCCTGTTGCAAATAATGATGGAGGAACTACAGATCCAGGAGTTGATATTATAATTGATATTACAGGAAATGATACAGATCCAGATGGAACAATTGATGATTTAACTATTGACTTAGATCCAAATACTCCAGGACAGCAAAGTACATTTACTGTACCGGGAGAAGGTACGTTTACTGATAATGGAGATGGAACTGTTACATTTAGTCCAGCACCAGGTTATAATAATGGAATAACAACGATTACTTATACAGTAAATGATAATGATGGTAATACTTCTAATATAGCTACAATAACTGTAGTAGTTCCATTATGTACCTCAACAGTAGATACAGATGGTGATGGTTTAACAGATTGTGAAGAGTTAACCGGAATTGATGATCCAAGTACACCAGATGATCCAACAACGTTCCCAGGCGGACCAACAAGTGATCCAAATGATCCATGTAGTCCAATCGGCATCGATACAACAGATTCAGATGGTGATGGACTTACAGATTGTGAGGAAACTACTGGAATCGATGATCCGAGTACACCAGACGATCCAACGACGTTCCCAGGCGGACCAACAAGTGATCCAAATGATCCATGTAGTCCAATCGGCATCAATACAACAGATTCAGATGGCGATGGTTTAACAGACTGTGAGGAAACAACTGGAATCGATGATCCGAGTACACCAGATGATCCAACGACGTTCCCAGGCGGACCAACAAGTGATCCAAATGATCCATGTAGTCCAATCGGCATCGATACAACAGATTCAGATGGTGATGGCTTAACAGACTGTGAGGAAATTACTGGAATCGATGATCCGAGTACACCAGACGATCCAACGACGTTCCCAGGTGGACCAACAAGTGATCCAAATGATCCATGTAGTCCAATCGGCATCAATACAACAGATTCAGATGGTGATGGTTTAACAGACTGTGAGGAAACTACTGGAATCGACGATCCAAGTACACCAGATGATCCAACAACGTTCCCAGGCGGACCAACAAGTGATCCAAATGATCCATGTAGTCCAATCGGCATCAATACAACAGATTCAGACGGTGATGGACTTACAGATTGTGAGGAAACCACTGGAATCGATGATCCGAGTACACCAGACGATCCAACGACGTTCCCAGGCGGACCAACAAGTGATCCAAATGATCCATGTAGTCCAATCGGCATCGATACAACAGATTCAGATGGTGATGGATTAACAGATTGTGAGGAAACCACTGGAATCGATGATCCGAGTACACCAGACGATCCAACGACGTTCCCAGGCGGACCAACATCAGACCCAAACGATCCATGTAGTCCAATCGGCATCAATACAACGGATTCAGATGGCGATGGCTTAACAGACTGTGAGGAAACTACTGGAATCGACGATCCAAGTACACCAGATGATCCAACCACGTTCCCAGGCGGACCAACATCAGATCCAAACGATCCATGTAGTCCAATTGGTATCAATACAACGGATTCAGATGGTGATGGTTTAACAGACTGTGAGGAAACTACTGGAATCGATGATCCGAGTACACCAGATGATCCAACGACGTTCCCAGGCGGACCAACAAGTGATCCAAATGATCCATGTGATCCAATAACAACTGGTTGTCAAGCTATAATGGAAGTTACGAAAACAGCAGACGTACAGGGAACAGATTTAGGAGATAGGATTGTTTATACTATTGAAGTTGAAAATACAGGAGATATAGTTTTAACTAATGTAGCATTAGTTGATACCTTCCTAGATGCAAATGGTAATATTATTTCTCTGACTGAAGAACCTGATTTTATAGGATCTGATTTAGGAAGTCCAGAAGGAACACTTCTTGTTGGTGAAACTGCTGAGTATAGAGCTAGCTTTACTATTACGCAATCAGCAATTAATGCAGGAGGAGTAAGTAATAGTGTTGTAGCTACAGCGTTAACTAAATCGTCAGGAACTGTTAGTGATACTAGTGATGATGGTGAAGATTTAGATGGAAATACATCTGATGATCCAACAGTAACAGAACTAGGTTGTTTACTGATATTTAATGAATTTTCTCCTAATGGAGACGGGGTTAACGATACTTTGATTATCAATTGTATAGATAATTTCCCTGATAATAAGTTAGAAATATATAACCGTTGGGGTAACATAGTTTACGAAAAACGAGGTTATAATAATGATTGGGATGGTACATCTAATGGTAGAGCTACAGTAAATGTAGATGAACAATTACCAGCTGGAACATATTATTATATCCTAGACTTCGGTGATGGTACCAAACCTAAAGTAGGATGGTTATACATAAATAGATAATAAGTAAACAACTAAAAAAAGATTTAAAAAAATGATACAAAAATCATCATTAATAAAAGGTTTAATTTTAGTAGTGTTTACTGCACTATTAAGTATAGAAACTGAAGCACAACAAGATCCGCAATACACGCAATATATGTATAACACGATGAGTGTGAATGCGGGTTATGCAGGCCAACGAGATGTGTTAAGTGCTACAGCTTTATATAGAACACAATGGGTTGGTATAGATGGCGCACCAAAAACATTAACTTTTGGTATTCATTCACCATTGAGAAATGATAGAATAGGTTTGGGTTTAAACATTGTTAGCGATCAATTAGGACCTGCAGAAGAAACAAGTATTGATGCTAATGTATCTTATACGATACCGGTTGATGAAACTGGAGATTTAGAATTATCTTTTGGTCTTAAAGGAGGATTACATATTTTAGATACAGATTGGAGCAAAGGTCGTTTTCAAAACCCCGATGTTTTATTCAATGAAAATATCAATTTAATTTCTCCAACCTTAGGAGCTGGTTTATATCTGCATTCAGAAAAATGGTATTTAGGGTTATCTGTACCAAATATTTTGAATACTGAACATTATGATGATTTTCAAGAATCAATAGCAACTGAAAGATTACATTACTTTTTAATTGGAGGATATGTATTTGATTTAAGTGAACGTACTAAATTAAAACCAGCATTTTTAGTTAAAGGTGTATCAGGTGCACCATTAATTGCTGACCTTTCTGTTAATGCTTTGTTTAACGATAAATTTACTTTAGGATTAGCATACAGATGGGATGATTCTGTAAGTGGTTTAGCAGGGTTTCAAATTAATCCAGGATTATTTATTGGTTATGCTTATGATGCTACTACAACGGCTTTAAATAATTATAATAGTGGAACACACGAAATTATGCTGCGATTTGAATTACAACAAATAGGTAAAATTTTATCACCAAGATTCTTCTAAAAGATTATAGACATGAAAAAAACAATATATATATTATCTATATTAAGTGCTTTGGTTTTTAATACTACTAATGCGCAAAAAGCAAAAGCTTCAAGTGCAATAAAAAAGTATGATAATCTGTCCTATATAGAATCAAGAAATCAACTTTTAGAATTGGCAAATAAAGAAGATGCTTCTTCAGAAGTTATTGAGAAACTGGCTAATGCCTTCTATTTTAATAGCGAAATGGAAGACGCTTCAATATGGTATAAAAAACTGATGGATTTAAATCTTCCTACTGAGCCAGAGAATTTATTTAGATATGCCCAGTCTTTAAGAGCTCAGGAAAATTACGCAGAATCAGATAAAGTTTTAAATCTATTTGCGAATATTAGACCAGAAGATTCAAGAGTTAAAGAGTTTTTAAGTAAACCTAATTATGTTATGTCTATTAACGAAATGTCAAACGATTTTGAATTATTGAATTTAGACATTAACACAGCATTTTCAGATTTTGGAACGTCAACTTATAATGATCATTTGATTTTTGCTTCGTCTAGAGATCAAGATGAAGCTATTTATAAATGGAATGCCCAGCCTTTTTTAGATTTGTTTGAATTGAATGAAGATGGAAGTATTAAGGAAGTTAATGGGGATGTAAATACAAAATATCATGAATCTTCAACTACATTCACTAAAGATGGTAAGACAGCGTATTTTACAAGGAATAATTTTTTCAAAGGAAAGTTCAAAAAAAATAGTGAAAATATTCATGGATTAAAAATTTACAAAGCCACTTTAATTGATAGTGTTTGGACAAATATTGAGTCTTTGCCTTTTAATAATGATGAGTACAATGTAGCACATCCAGCGTTAAGTGCTGATGAGAAAAAATTATATTTTGCTTCAGACATGTTTGGTACCCAAGGCGCATCAGATATTTTTGTTGTAGATATTAATGAAGATGGGACTTATAGTGAACCTTTAAATTTAGGACCTAAAGTGAATACAGAAGGTAGAGAAAACTTTCCTTTCGTAAGCGATAAAGGAATTCTATATTTTTCATCTGATGGACATGTTGGCTTAGGTGGACTTGATGTTTTTAAAATTGAAGTCGATAAGCTTTCTGAGTCTACAACGATGGTGCATAACATTGGAAAACCTATTAATAGCCCTAAAGATGATTTTGGATACATCATTAATGAAACTTCAGGTAAAGGATATATCACTTCAAATAGAGAAGGTGGAAAAGGAGATGATGATATTTATAGTTTTGTTGTGCCACCATGTACTAAGGCTATATCTGGAACTATAATAAATAAAAGAACACAAGAGGTTTTGGCTAATGCTAATGTATTTATTTATGATTCTAGTAGAAATTTACTTGAATCATTAAAAAGTGATGATTCTGGAAAATTTGCTTTTAATCTGGGTTGTAAGGATAGAACCTATATAATTGAAGCTAAAAAAGAAAAGTATAAAGATGATTTTACTGATTTTTCTATAAAAGAAGATGAAAAACCAGATTTAAAATTAGAACTAAAACTTGAACCTGAAGCTGCTAAAATAGGAACAGATTTAGCTTTATTACTTAACTTAAACCCTATTTATTTTGATTACGACAAATCTTTTATTCGTCCAGATGCAGAAATTGAATTAGCAAAAGTGATAAACTATATGAAGGAATATCCTAATGTAAAAATTGATGTACGTTCGCACACAGATTCTAGAGGTAAAGATGCGTATAACTGGGCATTGTCAAATAGAAGAAATAAGTCTACAAGGGCGTATATTATAGAAAAAGGCGGTATAACTGAAGACAGATTAACAGGGCAAGGTTATGGAGAAACACGGTTAACAAATCGTTGTTCAAATGGAGTTAAATGTACCAAAGAAGAACATCAAGACAATAGGCGTAGTGAGTTTATTGTAGTTGCAAATTAATTTATATCTAACCATCAACTTAAAAGGCATCTAAATTTATTTAGGTGCTTTTTTATTTAAAATCAGTTTTAACAAGTTGTAATTTTGTTTGTATTTTTGTTCGACTATGAAATGAGCGATAGCTATTAGTTGATATTTATCAATATGTTTATTAGCGAATTACATCTGACCAAATTAAAAAAAAAGAACAAGCAGATGAAAGAAGAAAAAGTAATCCTTGTAAATGAAAAGGATGAACAAATTGGCTTAATGCCAAAAATGGAAGCTCATGAAAAAGCGATATTACATCGTGCATTTTCAGTGTTTATTTTTAATAATAAAAATGAGCTGATGTTACAACAAAGAGCATTAGATAAATACCATTCTCCAGGATTGTGGACAAATACATGTTGTAGTCATCAAAGAGATGGAGAAAGTAACATTGAAGCTGGTAAAAGGCGTTTGATGGAAGAAATGGGTTTTGTTGTTGATTTACAAGAATCTATATCATTTATCTATAAAGCTCCATTTGATAATGGTTTAACAGAGCATGAATATGATCATGTTTTATTAGGTAAATACGAGAATGAACCAGTTATTAATACTGATGAAGTAGCGAGTTGGAAATGGATGCCATTAGAAGATGTAAAAGTAGATATTTCTTTACGTCCAGAACTCTATACAGAGTGGTTTAAAGTTATTTTTGATAAATTCTACGAACACATAAACATAGAATCAAAATGAAAGTTACCGTAAGTAGAAAAGCACATTTTAATGCTGCACACAGGTTGTATAGAAAAGATTGGAGTTTTGAAAAGAATGACAAAATTTTTGGTAAATGTAATAACCCTAACTTCCATGGGCATAATTATGAATTGATTGTTAGTGTTACTGGCGGGATAGATAAAGAAACAGGTTATGTTATTGACATGAAGGTTCTTAAAGATATAATTAAGACTGAAGTTGAAGATGCTTTTGATCATAAAAATTTAAATCTTGAAGTTCCTGAGTTTACCAATTTAAATCCTACTGCTGAAAATATAGCTGTGGTTATTTATAATAAAATGAAGCCTAAGCTAAATTCTAATTTAGAGTTAGAAATAACATTATATGAAACACCTCGTAATTTTGTAACCTATTCAGGAAATTAATATGGACAAAATATTATACCCTATAAAATTTGCACCTATTTTAAAAGATAAAATTTGGGGAGGTCAAAAATTAAAAACAGTTCTCAATAAGCAATCTGATTTACATAATATAGGTGAAAGTTGGGAAATTAGTGATGTAGATGGAGATACTTCAATAGTTTCTAATGGGTATTATAAAGGAAAATCTTTGAAAGATTTATTGAAAATTTTAGGACCAGATTTAATTGGTCAACAGAATTATAGAATTTTTGAAGATAAATTTCCTTTGCTTATTAAGTTTATTGATGCTCGTGAAGATTTATCTATACAATTACACCCAAATGATAAGCTCGCAGCAGAGAGGCATAACTCCTTTGGGAAAACTGAGATGTGGTATGTTATGCAAGCAGATGAAGGATCAAACTTAATAGTTGATTTTAATCAAAAAGTGACTCCTGAAAAATATTTGAAGCATCTTGAAGATAAGACTTTAACCGATATTTTAAATTTTGAAAAGGTTAACACTGGTGATACTTATTTTATAGAAGTTGGTCGTGTACATGCTATTGGAGCAGGAGTAATGTTAGCTGAAATTCAGCAAACTAGTGATGTTACTTATCGTGTTTACGATTGGGATAGAGTTGATGATAATGGTAATGAAAGGGAATTACATAATGATTTAGCTATTGATGCTATTGATTTTGATATGCCAGATAATTTTAGAGTTTCCTATTCTAAAATTGAAAATGAATCAAACGAAATGGTGAGTTGCCCATATTTTACAACAAGTTATTTAGAAGTTACAAATACTTTAAAAAAGATAAATAAAAAGGATACATTTTTTATTTACATATGTGTTGAAGGAGAAGCTGTAATAAGTTATAATCATCATTCTGAAAGTATAAAAGTAGGTGAAACCATTTTGTTACCTGCTGATGCTACTCACTATGAAATAACATCTAAAAAGGCAAAATTATTAGAAGTTTATGTGTAATTTTGTAATCAAATTAAATAAGAAATTATGGCAAATGTTAGAGATTTAAAAAAGGATATAAATTACGTTTTAGGAGATATTATTGAGGCTGTTTACATCTGGGAATTTACAAATACAGATAAAGACACAAAAAAAAGCGAAGCTATTATTGATGAGGCAATTGAAACTTTTGATGAGTTAATTGCTAAAGTAAATGCTAAAAATATTGAAAACCCTAAAGCTCATTTTAAGTCCATAAATAATGAGTTAGAAACAAAAGGAAGAGCTTTAATAGAGAAAATTAACAAGCTTGGATAAAAAAATTAGTGGAGTGTTTGCAAATATTATTTTTGCAATTATATTTGCACCCGTTAAACGCCGATGTAGCTCAGCTGGCTAGAGCAGCTGATTTGTAATCAGCAGGTCGTGGGTTCGAGTCCCTCCATCGGCTCAAAAAAAAGCCTTTTCATATTGAAAAGGCTTTTTTTAGGCTTAAAAGTAAAATTAATTACTACTCTCAGTATTTTTTATTGATGTTATAAAAGCTTCTAATTCTTTTCCATATTTTGAATCTTTTACTTTTGTGGTTAGAGAGTTATTTATCGTGTCTAATAAATCAATTCTTGCATTGTAAACTTCTGTTAGAGCTAAGTAAGGAGCAACTTCACTATTCTTATTATTTAAAGCAAAATTTACAGTATATAAATATTTGCGTTTAAGACTACTTTCTGCCTCCTTTTGTAGAGTAGCTAATTTTTGAGTATCACCAATTTTTTGAGCTTCAAATTGCTCTTTAACTAAATCTAAGTTTCTATTGTTGATTTTTGAAATAATAGTTTTGTAGTCTTCTAGTATTTTTTGTTGCTCTGATCCTTTAATACTGGCCTCAAAAGCAAAGTTTTTTAGTGTCGTGTTAATTTCTGTAATACCTTTATCAGCAAAAAAGGAAATTCTATCTTTCTCTGCGCTATTTTTATCTAAATACAAATAAAATATTTCTGGAGAATCAATATGGCTATGCAATTCGATTTGAGAATCTCCATTAACAATTACAGAATCTATTGAGACTAATGTGGTGTCTTCAACTTTTTTAAGATAAAGTGTCCCTTTTTTTAATCCTTTTACGTGAACTTTTACAGTTAAGTCATGTTCTTTTTTACCACAGGCAATAAAAAACAAAGCTATTAGTAGAAATGCTATTTTATTCATAAATTTTAAAAACGTTTTAAGAAAAGCAAATATCAAATAATTATACGTGAATTACTAGTTAGAGATTATTAATTTATAATAGATTTTATTGTTAAATAAATCAAAAAAATATGTTTTGATTTAAAGTTTGGCACGAGTATTGGTATATAGTAATTGTAATTACATTCATAATAAAGTTTGTTGAGTGGTTACTTCAAACTTGAGAAGTGTAATTCATATTTTGGTTGGTTAGTTAGTAAAAAAGCATCCTATTTTAGGATGCTTTTTTTATGTTTTAGACTAAAATAATTTAATTCTCACTTATTAGTATTATGTATTTCATCGATAATATCGATTAATTCATCTTTAAATGTTAAAATTTAATGTATTTCATCGATTTTAAATGTATTTAATCGTTTTGTTATGTTTCTTAATTATATATTTGGAGAGTACTAAATAACACACTTTTTAGTTCAATGGATTAATTAATTAATATTTGCATTATGTTGTTAAAAAAGGAAACCCCAAATCTAGCATCATAATAAAAAAAGCAAATTGAAAGAAAACCGAGTTTGAGGGAACTCGGTTTTTTTATGTAATAATTCTAAATGTTAAATTAATTCGTTTTCCAATGTCTTTTTTTGTTTTCGGTATTTGATGTAACCAGTTATGTTGAGTTTCTCCTTGCATTATTAAAAGACTTCCGTGGTGTAGAATAAGTTTTGTTTTAAGAGCCTTATCAGTTTTATGTTTGAGATGAAAAATGCGTTCTGCTCCCAGAGATATTGATGCTATAATTGGGTTTATACCAAGTTCTTTTTCATCATCACTATGCCAACCATTACTATCGCTACCATTACGATATAGGTTAGCTAAACAACTTGAAAACTTTATTTTAAGCTCTGTTTCAATTTTATTTTTAATTTCTAATAAATTACTTTCAAATGGATTTGGGTACATTCTTATGTTACTATATTTATATGTGTTTTCATTATCAGCATAAAAAGCTGTTAAACGAGGTTGAAGATGAGTTTTTCCATATACAGTAATTTCATCTTGCCTCCAATTTATAGAGTCTAATAGGGTTTCAAAATACTTATTAGCTTCATTAATATTTAAAAAATTTGGATAGTAACTTATATCTGCACCTTTTAAATTTAAATTTAGCGAACTTTCAAAAAGCATATTCTTTTATTTTCTAAATTAGCATAATTCAAAATTATAATGGAGTATCGTCTAACTTTTTTCATTTTTTTCATTTGTACAAGTTTATATGCCCAATTGGAAAAAGGTTTTGTGTATGTTGAAGATGTAATTCCTGATTTAGATGTTGAATTACGTTATTATACTCCAAATAATTTTGTAGGTAAACCAATTGAAGGTTATCAATCCAATAAACTTATTTTAACCCTACAAGCTACTAATGCTCTAAAGAAGATTCATGAAGCACTGCAAGAACAGAATTTATGTTTAAAAGTTTATGACGGTTATAGACCCCAACGGGCGGTTAATCATTTTATAACTTGGGCAAAAGATTTAAATGATACGATTAACAAGCACAAGTTTTATCCTAATGTTAAAAAAAGAAATCTTTTTAAAGAAGAATATATAGCTTCAAGGTCTGGACATAGTAGAGGTAGCACTGTTGATTTAACTATTATTGATGGTAACACTGGAGTCCCATTGGATATGGGAAGTGCTTATGATTTTTTTGGGCAAGAATCTTGGGTTAATTATGAAAATATAACTGAGAAACAGAAATATAATAGACAATTACTTCAAACCTTTATGTTGAAATTTGGATTTAGAAATTACCCCAAAGAATGGTGGCATTTTACACTTCGTGGAGAGCCATTTCGAGATACTTACTTTGATTTTCCTGTGAAGTAAATGTGCTTAAAATGATTAAGATATTACCTAAAATAATCCTGATTTATCTAAAAAATAAATACTAGCCTGATCTAAACCAAATATTATAGCAATTATAGTTACTGTAATTATTATTATTTTAATGTTGTATAGTTTAGCTTCGTTTGGATTAACCGTAATAAAGGACTTATAGGCATTTATTAATCGTTCTTTATTAAGATAAAGCACTAAAATCAATAATGAAAAATATATAGTTGCGCTAGCTAATGCTCCATAATCTGGAAGAAAAATTATATCAAATATAATTATGTTTAACAGAATTGGTACTAAAATTATAATTCCTAAAAATTTCGTTTTATTAAATAGTAATAGAAATGCACCAATTATTTGAGACATGCCAATAAATGTTATATATGCTTGTGAGTATCCCATAAATGTCCAAGCTAAATCAAAAGCAGTTGCATTATCTAGGGTTTGCACCGCAACATCTTCAGTTAGTTTTCCACGACGATGAAATTGACCACCAACTATTTTTCCTAAACCGTAAGAACTAAGTATAAACCATACATAAATTCTTGCAGCAAGTTCAATACTATGTTTTAAGTTAATATTTTTCATATTACTGTTAATGATAAAAAAACTGCCTTCAAAATTGAAAGCAGTTTTATTTAGTTTAGTTAATAAGTAGTTTTAGCTTATTCTTTATCTAAGTTTTTAGTCATATTAAAACCTATAAATAGACCTATACCTGCCATTAAAAAGATAGTAGCTGGATAGACAGCATCTTCATCAAGAGTAGTGTATTGTTCTAATACTGAAGCTGTAAATACGCCTATACCAATACCCATTAATAATAAGGCAAGGTTTAAAATAAGTATTTTCCATATAGGTGCTGTATACCCTTTGCCTTTTACAAAAATACTAGCATCTGCTCCTTTTTCTATAAGTGCTAAACGCTCTTTATTTCTTGTAGAAAAATATAAATAAAATACTCCGAAGATTGCACCAAATATAATTGGTATAATGATTAATTCTGATCCCATAATTGTTCGTTTTTAATTGATTATTTTTAATGTGTTCATAGCCTATGACGATATGTTTTTATTTTAGGTTACACTTTTAATTGATTTTTTTTTAAGATGTTGTGTAACCTTATATAATATATTGTCGTCTTACTTTCAAAATGACCATCGATGACCAACATTATATTGACCTGATTATTAATGGAGATACCAATGCATTTGCTATTTTGGTTGACCGTTATAAAGATCTAGTATATACGTTAACGAGACGAATGTTGAAGAATAGGGAAGAAGCTGAAGAAGTTGCACAAGATACTTTCATAAAAGCTTATAAATCTTTAGGTAGATTTAAAGGCGATTCGAAATTCTCAACATGGATATATAGAATAGCATACAACACAAGTTTGGATCGGTTAAAAAAGAATCGAAAACATTTTAATGATGTAGCTATTGATGAATTTACAGAACATCAAGTAAAAACAATCGATAATGCTTTAAGTCAATTAGAAAATGAAGAGCGAAACCAAGCCATTCAAAAATGTATAACGCAACTACCAAGTGATGATGCATTTATATTAACTTTATATTATTTTGAAGACCAATCTTTAGATGAAATTTCAAAAGTTATTGGGTTAACACCAAATAATGTTAAAGTGAAGTTGTTTAGAAGTAGAAAGAAATTGGCAACAATTATGAAAGCTCAGTTAGAACCAGAAATTATTGAACATTATGGAGGAGAAACAAACTAAATATTTAGAACATTTATCAAAAAAAGTTTTAGGAAAAGAGACAATAGAGCGTCCTTCTTTTAACTTTACAGATACTGTAATGTCTCAAGTCAATGCTTTAGAAAAAAGCACAGTAACGGTTTATAAGCCACTTATTTCAAAGAAGTCTTGGGTTTTAATTGGTTTTGGAGTTTTAGGATTGGTATTGTATATATTCTTTTTTGGAAGTGATACAGAAACTACAAGTTGGATGCAATCTATAGATTTAAATGTACTTCAAAATATAAATATGGATATTATGCCTAGTTTATCATTATCCAAAACATTTACCTACGCTATTATGCTTTTAGGATTGATGATTTGTATTCAAATTCCATTACTTAAAAATCATTTTAATAAACGATTTGAAACTTAAGAAATAATATAATTTTCTGATAGCCTAAACTAGTACCAACGTTTCTTTTTCTTTTTTGAAGCCTGACTTTTTCGCCCTTTTCTATGTTTACTACCTGTTTTATTAGATTTATGAACAATAGGTTTAGCCTTTGGATCTAGAGGATAAGGATGGTCTTCTATAATATCTAGTTGAAGTTGAATAAGTTGTTGGATGGTTTTTATGTAATTTTTTTCGTCTGCAGAACAAAACGAATATGCCATTCCTTTGCTTCCTGCTCTAGCAGTTCTTCCTATACGGTGCACATAAGTTTCAGGTACGTTTGGTAAATCAAAATTTATAACAGCATCCAAATCTGTAATATCAATACCACGCGCAGCAACATCTGTGGCAATTAAAATATTAACATCGCCTTTTTTGAATTTTTTTAGAGCATCTTGTCTTGCAGTCTGACTTTTATCTCCATGAATGCTATCAACTTTATAGCCATTTTTTAATAGAGTTTTCTCTAATTTATCTACACCAAATTTAGTGCGTCTAAAAATGATGATATTTCCTTTAATAGTGTTTCTGAGCAAGTGGAGACACAATTCAATTTTATTACGTTTTGGAACATAATATAAAAGTTGAGCCACGTTTTTTGAAGTCGAAGAATTTTGAGCGACTTCAACACGTTCAGGAGTTTTTAAAATAGAATTACCTAGTTGTTCAACTTTATGAGGGATAGTTGCAGAAAATAAAAGAATCTGTTTTTCTCGGGTACATAAGCGTTCAATCTTTCTAACATCATCAATAAAACCCATGTCTAACATTAAATCTGCTTCATCTAAGACTAACGTTTCAACATAATCTAGATTGATAATGTCTTGTTTATGTAAATCCAATAAACGCCCAGGAGTGGCAATTAAAATATCTACGCCTTTTTTCAAAACATCTTTTTGAGGTTCAATAGAAGTACCTCCATAAACGACTGTTGATCTAAGGTTTGTGTAAGTGTTGTATGTTTTAAAATTATCTTCAATTTGTATGGCCAATTCTCGGGTTGGACTTACAATTAGTGCTTTTATGGTTTTACCTTTTTTAGGAGCATCTTGTTGGTCTAATAACGATTGCAAAATAGGTAGTGCAAAAGCAGCTGTTTTTCCTGTACCTGTTTGTGCTGAAACAATTACATCTTTTTTATTTAAAATAAGCGGAATGGTTTTTTCTTGAACTAGAGTAGGGTTGTCGTATCCTGCTTCTGCAACAGCACGTAAAATAGGTTTGCTTATTTTTAAATCTTTAAAAGACATCTGTAAAAGTTTGATGCAAAGATATACTAAAGCTAAAGAATCCTATCTTAAAAAAGATTTCAGTTTATCTCTTTTTCGTTTAGGTAAGGCATTATTATCCATGATTAGTTTGATGTGGCCTTGATTTTTTTCTTGGTTGTATAATAAATTGAATAAATCCCAGGTGCTGATACTATTCTTAGCTTTTTCAACTAACTCTAATGTGTCTCCTGTTTTAACATAACCTTCTTCTAAAACTCTAATATAAGTTCCTGGGTATCCATGTTCAATAAACTGCTTTAGTACGTTTTGAGTGCCAAATTTTACACCAAATTTAAAGCAAGGTTCTCTAGGTTGTGTTATTTGAACTAAAGCCGAACCTATTTTGTAAACATCACCAATATGAATCTCTTTTTCATTTAATCCAGAAACAGTGAGATTTTCTCCAAACATACCATATTCCCAATTTAAATTTGGATATAGCTTTTTCCAGTAGTCATAATGGTCAGCAGAAAACAGATAGCAAGCTTTAAACTCACCACCATGATGCTTTCTGTCTGAGATTTCATCATCTTTAACGTTTTCGTTTCCTAAAAAAATAAATTGGTTTACTGACTTTTTATAAATGCCTGTAAGTTCTTCTTTCCCATTCCAAATGATGGTTGTTGGTTTTGCTATGTTTGTTGAGGTAATTTTCAAATGGTTCGTTTAACGGTTTTGTATATGAAAAGTGGCGGTTTTGAGTGTTCGGACTTTTCAGATTTGATTATTGTTTTTTTAAAAGTAGGAAAAACAATTCTTTTAAACATCTACCGCTATTTTTTATATACGTTGTTGTAGGTAGTTAATATTAAAATTCAAGTAAGTCTGAAATATTTTGGTTTTGATTTTCTATTGATTTATGTATTTGTTCTATTGATTTTCTTAAACCTATACACATTTCTTCTATTTTTTTAAGAGCGCCTTTTTCCACTAATAAATCAAATAAATTGTCATTTATCATTTCCTCTAATGTAGCTGAATAACTAGAAACTTTAGTATAATCTTTAATCTTATTTAAGTCAAAAATATCTATAATATATTTGTAATATTTCTGTTTAAGTTCTTTAGGAAACTGTTTATAAATGAATGAAATTGTGTCATGAATTATTTGTTCATCACCTAGTAAAGAGAAAATTTTAAATTCTTCTATATAATTATTGCCAAAACCCGAATCGGGACTAATATTTTGGATTTCACCTTTTTTGTTTTTACTAAAGCTAAAACTTAAGCTCAACGTTTCTCCAAAATGTTTAAAATTTTCCAAACTATTTACTTTAGAAAATTCAGTAATTATTTTTTTTGCTTTCGGTATTAAGAAATATTTTGTGAATGAATATTTATCTATTTCATAAGAAATATCCCAAAATCCAAAACCAGTATCTTTACTTTGCTCTAGCAAGTTGTTATATCTATTATATGCTGTTTCTTTCTGATCTGGTTTCAACAATGAAATAAATTTAGCAGCAAAGTATTCTTGCATAGATCTGTGAGGAAATTTTAATTCATAACCATCTTTAATAAGAATCGATATAGGTACCTTTAAGTCAAAAAGTACTTTTTTGGAATCAAAATTGAGATCAGAGACTTTTTTCTTGATTATCTTTAGTATATCAATTATTCTTGATTCAGTAAATGTATATTCACCATTAAAAAAGGTGATATAAGAGAAATATTGAAGTAGTTCTTCAAATTCCTCCCTATCTAGATTTGAAATTTTTTCTCTTGGAAAACTACTTTTAGTTATTCCATCGTGTTTTGAATATAAAGTGTCAAATACATTTCTGTAAAATGCGCTTTTTTTACTTGGTATTTCAGGGTGATTTTCAAATGATAAAATAAACATTGAAAGAAGTAAGGGATTTCTTAAATATGAAGTTAAACTCCCATCAAGATTACCTGATATAGCATCAATAATTCTTTCTTCTCGCTCTTTATCAATTTTCATTTTTTTTATGAATGAAGGAATCTCATCAGACTCAATATCAAGTACTCGAAATTCATGAAATCTTGGAAAATTTTCAATTCCAGCTCCAGGTCTAGATGTGATGATGAAACAATTGTCGAAGTATAAATCAATAAATTCTTCAATTTCAGTTCTAATTTCATGTTTGGAATCTGAAAACAATTCATCATATCCGTCTAGAATAAATAGAAATTTGCCTTCGAACAATGCTCTTTCCAAAATATTTTGATTTGGTTTAACATTATTAAGTAATATTTTTTTTGAAACATATTCTTTTAAGCTTTTTGAGTCAGATTTATTAAGGTTTCTCAGTTCAATTAATATTGGTAGTTTTAATTTTTGTTTTAGACATTGAATGAAGATATGCTTTACCAATGTACTCTTTCCGCTGCCAGCCTTTCCAACTAAAGAAAAATACTGGTATTCCTTAAATAAATCATCTAAATCAGTAAAATCGGTTTCCAATTCTTTGTATTTAGATTTAATAGGATAATAAACCTCAGTAAATTTGATTTTTTCCCATCTATGTAAAAACGTATTTACGTAATAATATTTAGATAATTGACTATGAGTGTATGTGTATAGACCTTCATCGAGTAAATTTTTCCATTCATCGTTTAAAGCTTTATAAATACTTATTATTGGTGAAATTAAATTTGTTACTTCAATTTTTGATTGCATATTCTTTTTTTAATTACCTACAACGGTTTTTACGGATATGCGTCGTTTTAATGACTTATATCCGACGTCAAACGAAGTTATGTTTTTTTTCTGACAAAGTCAAGATAGTCTTTAAACAAAATAACCACCCTGTTTCACAAAGTGGTTTTTCAATTATAAGTTAAAAGAATGTTTTTTAATTAACAGAAATAAGTTCTACATCAAAAATAAGAACTGATCCTCCTGGGATTCCTCTAAAGTCATTGCTACCGTACCCTAAGTGAGAAGGAACCAATAAAATTCCGTTTCCGCCTTCTTTAAAATATGTAATACCTTCAGTCCAACCAGGAATAACTTGCTGTAAGCCAAATGCAATTCCTGATGCACTGCTTTCATCAAAAACGCTTCCATTTGTATAATAGCCTTTGTATGCAACAGTAACGTTATCTGTGGCTGTTGGTTGTGCTCCCGTTCCAGGTTCGTTAATTACATAGTATAATCCAGAATTACTCTTTTCTGCGTTTAAATTATTTGCGCTTATATATGCTAAAATGTCTTCTTCGTTTTGAGCTCTAAAATCAATGGTTGTTTTTTTATCATCTGAAGAACAAGACATAAAAAGAATTAAGCTTAATGCAGTAAGTATATTTTTCATAACATAGATTTTTAAAAGGCAAATATAATTAGAGCTTATGTTATAACAACAAAAAAACCACCTTGTTTTTACAAAGTGGTTCTAATATATAATAGGATGCCGAATAGTTTTCAGCGTGTCAACTATTTTATCATCTCGTAGCTACGTTTGATGAAGTTTGTTAACTCTTCACCTTTAAGTAAACCTTGAGATAATCTTGCCAAGTCTAAACTTTGGTTAATTAGTCGCTCTTGTTTCTTTTTGGTTTTGGTTCCAAGAATTTCACCAACCAATTCAGAGTTTGTATTTACAACTAGGTTAAACATTTCTGGCATGTTGCCAAACATATTCATTCCGCCACCACCAGTAGCTTGCATTTCTTTCATTCTGCGCATAAATTCTGGTTGCGTTATCGTGAAAGGCGATTCGTTACTATCCATAGCTTCAAGTTGTACTGTGAATTTTTCAGAAGGAATAACTTCTTTCAATAATTCATCTAAAGCTTTGGTTTGATCTTCATCTAATTTAGAAATGGTGTTTTCATCTTTCTTAATTAAATTATTAATATGATCACCATCAACACGAGCAAACGTAATGTTTTCTTTAGTGCTTTCTAATTTTTGAATTAAATGCGAAACTATAGGAGAGTCTAATAACAGCACCTCGTAATCTTTAGCTTTAGCCGATTCTATATAGCTATGTTGTGCATCTTTATCAGAAGCGTAAAGAATCACTAATTTATCATCTTTATCGGTTTGTTTTGCTTTAATTTTGTTGAACAACTCTTCATAAGTGTAGTAAGTTCCATCAACTGTTGGGTATAAAGCAAAAGCATCGGCTTTTTCGAAGAATTTTTCTTCAGAAAGCATACCATATTCAATCACGATTTTAATATCGTTCCATTTTGCTTCAAAATCTTCGCGGTTATTATTGAATAACGATTTTAATTTATCTGCAACTTTTCTAGTGATGTAAGATGATATCTTTTTAACCGCACCATCAGCTTGTAAATAAGAACGTGATACGTTTAATGGAATATCTGGAGAATCAATAACTCCACGAAGCATGGTTAAAAATTCAGGAACAATACCTTCAACATTATCAGTTACAAAAACTTGGTTTTGGTATAGTTGGATTTTATCCTTCTGCATTTGCATGTCGTTAGACATTTTTGGGAAGTATAAAATACCTGTTAAGTTAAACGGGTAATCTACGTTTAAGTGAATGTTGAATAACGGCTCTTCAAATTGCATGGGATACAATTCTCTGTAGAAACCACTATAATCCTCATCTTTTAAATCAGCTGGTTGTTTTGTCCAAGCTGGATTTGGATTGTTAATGATGTCATCAACAGTAATTTGTTTGTGCGGTTCTGTAGTTTCCTTACCGTCTTTATCTTTAGTAGTTTTTGGCTCATGCTCTGGGTCGTTAACTTCCTTAGTTCCAAATTTAATTGGAATAGGCATAAACTTGTTGTACTTATTTAATAACTCACGGATACGAGTTTCTTCAAGAAATTCAGTTGAATCTTCAGCAATATGAAGTATAATTTCTGTACCTCTTTCTGTTTTGTCTGAAGCTTCTAAAGTAAACTCAGGAGAACCGTCACATGTCCAATGTGCAGCAGGTTCATCTTTAAAAGATTTTGTAATAATTTCTACTTTATCAGCAACCATAAATGCTGAGTAGAAACCTAGCCCAAAATGACCAATAATTCCAGAGTCTTTAGCCGAATCTTTGTACTTATCTAAAAACTCTTCAGCTCCAGAAAAAGCCACTTGGTTGATGTATTTTTCAACTTCATCAGCTGTCATACCTAAACCTTGGTCAGAGATATGAAGCTTCTTTCCATCTTTATCAATTTTAACTTCTATTTGAGGGTTGCCATATTCCACTTTGGCATCACCAACATTAGTTAAATGTTTTAGCTTTAAAGTGGCATCAGTAGCGTTACTTATTAACTCACGTAAAAAGATTTCGTGGTCGCTATACAAGAATTTTTTAATGAGTGGGAAGATGTTTTCTACCGATACATTAATGTTTCCTTTTGTCATAATATATTGTGTTTTGTTGTTTTTTACTTCGCTTCAATAATAGACAACAAAAATGCCAATTGATTAAATATGACAAACTGACACAGTTTTTTTGTGTTTTAGAATTTGATAAAAGCTGATTAAATTTTGTATTTTGCTTATTCTAATGAATTAAGACTATGTACAATTCAAAAATAACCGGCTTAGGTAAATATGTGCCAGAAAACGTGGTAACAAATCACGATTTATCTAAAATGATGGATACCAATGATGAATGGATTCAAGAACGTACTGGAATAAAAGAACGTAGATGGATTCCTGAAGGATCAGAAGATACATCAGCAGTAATGGGTGCCAAGGCAGCAAGAATTGCCATAGAACGTTCAGGGTTATCAAAAGACGATATAGATTTTATTGTATTCGCAACGCTAAGTCCAGATTATTATTTCCCTGGCTGTGGCGTTCAAATTCAAGACATATTAGATATGCCAACCGTAGGCGCTTTGGATGTTAGAAATCAATGTTCTGGATTTGTCTATGCCATATCTGTAGCAGACCAGTTTATAAAAACGGGTATGTATAAAAACATTTTAGTAATAGGCGCAGAATACCACAGTAACGGATTAGATAAATCTACCAGAGGACGTGGTGTAACTGTTATTTTTGGTGATGGAGCAGGAGCCTGTATACTCTCTAGGGAAGAAGATAACACAAAAGGTATCCTATCAACACACTTACATAGTGAAGGTAAATACGCCGATAAACTTATAGTAGAAGGGCCAAGTATAGCACATTGGGTTCCAGAAATTATTGAAGCAGGCGAAGAAGATTTATCATATTTCCCATATATGGATGGTACATTTGTTTTTAAACACGCAGTTGTTCGTTTTAGCGAAGTCATTGTGGAAGGTCTTACAAAAAATGGCCTGCAAAAAGAAAATATAGATATGCTAATCCCGCATCAAGCCAACTTAAGAATAGCACAATTTATTCAAAAGAAATTTGGTTTACGAGACGATCAAGTGTTTAATAACATAATGAAATACGGTAACACCACTGCGGCTTCAGTTATTATAGCATTAACAGAGGCATGGGAAGAAGGTAAAATTAAGTCAGGAGATAATGTGGTTTTAGCAGCTTTTGGTAGTGGATTTACTTGGGCAAGTGCTATAATAAAATGGGCTTAATTAAAAACATTGATTTATAATTAATAAGTAAACAAAAATCCCGAAACGTTTAGGTTTCGGGATTTTCTAGCTATTAATCAACTTCAACTAACACTAATGTGAAGAATCTTAACTTATTAGACGAAAAAGTCTAATAAAATTTCAAATGCTATTAGTACTTTAATGTTAAGAAAAAACTCGAAACAGGTTTCGAGTTTTTTAATTATACAAATCTTATTTTACGAAAATGTTTTTTGTAGACGACTAACTCTAAATAATTACGACTTCGTTTTTGGTTAGATGTTGTATTATACGTTTAACGTAGATTATTATGTGTTATTGTGTTAATTGTCAAAATTTAACATAATTTTTAACATTTTGATATAAATAAGCATAAAATATAATAAAAAGCAAAACCCCTAAACTCTTGTTTAGGGGTTTCTTATTTAATAACCCTACAGTAACACTAACCATCAAATATTATGCAGGCTATCAAATTTTTTATATAAATCCACCACTGCCAGATTTGGTGTTGTTGTCTCTTCGTTTTCTTTTTAAAGCTTGGTATTTACCACCACCAAATCTGTAAGAAAGAGCAATATTCCATGTGTTGCTTTCCCAATTAAAAGCACCTTCAGAAGGATATGGGGTAGAGCCTTCAAATTCAAATTTCATGGTGTTTAAAATATCGCTGTAATTAAAACTGAATGTTGCTCTGTTATCCTCCAAAAAGTTATAACGCATACCAGTATTTAGCATAAACATAGGTTTTCTTGTAAACTGTATACCTTTCTCTTCACCACGATACATTGCAAATACAGAAAAACTTAATTTTTTAGTAGCTTTAAAATTGTTGAATGCTCTTAAGTTCCAAATCACGTTGTCTACTTCAGTATCAACCCTAATAATATCATCAACAGTAGCATTTTGTATATCTGGGTTATCAATAACTTCTGTTATTCCACGTTGTGTTTGCGAGTATAAATCAAAACTGGCATTTAAGCTCCACCATTTGGTTGGCCTGTAATTTGCGGATAACTCAATTCCATAAGCTGTAGTGTTGTCAAAATTATCATAAGATAAAATAGCATTCCCTGCAGTAACATCAGTTCTATCGATAAAAACAAATCTGTTAATATTATCCTCAATAATTCTATAAAAAACGCCAGCGGTAATGCTTCCTTTTTTAAGTTGCCTAGTATAATTAGTCTCAATAGAGTTTGTAAACTGTGGTACTAACTCAGAGTTTCCAAAAGAGGAAACACGAGGTGTACTCCATTCTCTAATGGGATTTACTTGTTGTAAACCAGGACGATCTACACGACGACTAAAACTTAATTGATAGGAATTCTTTTCAGACGGGTTATAGGTTAAAAAAGCTGAAGGATATATTTGAAAATAATCATTTTCAAAAGGAATTAATTCTGTGCTATTATCCTCAAAAATTCTTAAAGCATCTGCTGTAACATTTACTTGTTCAGCTCTAACACCTATTTGATAATTCCATTTTTCTAGAGTCTTTCCGTAGGTAAAATAAGCAGAATAAATATCTCTATTATACTCAAAATCAGTACTAGGAGTTGAAATAATATCACCATCACTAGAAAATGTCTGACCAGAAGACATATAATCAATATCCGAATCAAAAAGTAAGGCTTGTAACCCAGCTTCAATTTTAGTTTTCTCGTTAACTGGTTTTACATAGTCTACGTTAACTGTAGTTTGGTTTCTTTTAGTATCAACATTATCAATATAATTAGGAGGAAAACCAAAGTTTAGGAAATCGAAGTTAGCAACTTCCATATTTTCAAAATCGTTATAATCAATTTCAATATCTAAAGTTTCATTCTCATCGGTAAACTCATGTCTGTAAGCAAGATTATATTGACCCGATGAATTTTCAGAAACGTTATTGAATAATTGTGCTTGTGAAAGATTGTCAAAACTTATAAATGTACTTCCAAATCCTTTTCCATTAAATATGTTTTGATTTGTGAAAAATGAAATGGTGTTTTTGTCATTCATATAAAAATCAACACCAACTTTATATAAATGGGATTTGTTATCGTTACCAAATTTAAAGTCTTGACGAGAATTATCATCTAATCTATCAATACCACCAAAATTGTCGTACTTTCCAATATTATTCCCGTAGTTACCATAAAAGTTGAACTTACCATTTCTATAGTTCATATCAATAGAGCTATTGAATTTAGCAAATACTTCATTAGTTACACCAACATTAAAATTACCATTAAATCCAATTTGTGTGTTTTTATGGAGTTTTATATTGATAATACCACTCATACCTTCTGGATTATATTTAGCAGAAGGGTTGGTAATTAATTCTATTTGTTTTATTGACGTAGAAGGTATTTGTTTTAAAAGTTGAGCGATTGGAACATTACTTAATTTACCATCTACCATAACTCGTACATTTTCGTTTCCACGAAGGCTAATGTTCCCAGTTTGTTGATCAACACTTACAGATGGTATGTTGTTCATAATATCACTAGCACTAGCACCAGCGGTAGTAAGATCTTTTCCTACTGTTATTACTTTTCTGTCTACTTTTTGTTGAATTGTAGAAACTTCGGCTACTACAGTAACTGCGTCTAAACCTTCAGCTTCTTCTTCGAGAAAAATATTACCTAAATTGACTTTGTAATTACCTTTACCTATAGATACATTTTTATCAGCCGTTTTATAACCAATGTACTGGATGCTAACCACCACATTTCCTTCTTCAACTTTGCTTATAGTAAAAGAGCCGTCATCTAAAGTAATTCCTCCAGTAAGTGTTTTACCAGCAGTATTTTTAATAATTACATTAACGTATGGTAAGGGTTGTTTTAAGTTTGCGTCTAAAACTTTACCAGATATAGTTCCGGTTTTGTCTAATTTGGAATCGGGATTAATTGCGTGCACTGTAGAGATTGAAAATAAAATAGCGCACAAAAAGAGTAATTTTCTCATTTTGATTAGTTTGATTTTTTGATTGATATTACTAAGGAGACGCAAAATTTGGATTTATGTTACTATATCTTGCAAGGATTAACAGCATTTTAACATAATTATGACTCTCAAAGTTTCATTGTAATTGATAAAATTTTACAAAAATATAATATGAATAAAAAAACTTTAGTACTTGGTGCATCATTAAAACCAAATAGATACTCAAACTACGCCATACAACGCTTAGTTGCTAATAATGTTGATTTAGTTGCATTTGGATTAAGAGCAGGAGAAGTAGCAGGTATAAAAATAGATACAGCATTATTACCTTATCAAAATATTGATACAGTAACGCTATACTTAAACCCAAAAAGACAACAAGCGTATTATGATTATGTAGTGTCTTTAAAACCTAAACGCGTTATTTTTAATCCAGGGACGGAAAATCAAGAATTTTATACCATTCTAAAAAAAAATAATATTGAGTTTGAAGCCGCTTGTACTTTAGTGTTGCTTTCTACGAATCAATATTAAACCTAAAAAAGTAAGGATACCGTTTATAATAAGTATTTCAAACCCTATTTGATAACCGCTTAATAAGTCAACTGAATATTTATTAATAAAGTACGAAACAATTGGTGCTATAATAGCTACTATCCACACGTATTTATCTTTAAGTTGTGCTTTTGTATAAATACCAAAAGCAAATAGCCCCAGTAAAGGCCCATAGGTATATCCTGCAGCCTTGAATAACTCCCAAATAACTGAGACATCTTTAAAAATAGCATCAAATAAAACAATAACAATAACTAATAGAATACTGATAAAAATATGTGTTTGTTTTCGTATTCTTTTTTGAGATGCTTTTGGTTTTTTATCCAATTCAATAATATCAATACAAAACGAGGTTGTTAAAGAAGTTAATGCCGAATCTGCACTTGAATAGGCAGCAGCAATAAGACCTAATAAGAAGAATGCCGAAGTTAAAACCCCAATTTCAGGTAACATGGCTATGGTAGGGAATAAGTCATCTTTTTTGGCTGTTATCCCATTTTGATTGGCATATTGGGTAAGCATTAAGCCTAAAACTAGAAACAAGATGTTCACAAAAATTAAAACCACGCTAAATGAAACCATATTTTTTTGCGCTTCCTTTAAATTTTTGCATGTCAAGTTTTTTTGCATCATATCCTGATCTAAACCAGTCATGGTAATAGTAATAAACATACCAGCAAGAAAGCTTTTTACAAAATATTGTGCATCATTTACATCGTTAAAGAAAAATGTTTTGCTCATAGCGCTTTCTTTTACATTGGTGTAAACTTCAGAAATACTGTTTAAGTCTAAAGCAGATGCTAGAAAAACAATAGTTACAACTACTGAAATTAACATAAAAAGCGTTTGTAGTGTATCAGTGAAAATGATAGTTTTAATACCACCTTTAAAAGTATAAAGCCAAATAAGTGCAATTGTAATAATTACGGTAACTGTAAACGGGATGCCATATTGGTCAAAAATTAAAAGCTGCAATACTTTGGCAACTAAAAACAATCTAAAAGAAGCTCCAACAACACGAGAAATTAAAAATGCCACAGATCCAGTTTTGTAACTTACATTTCCAAAACGGTCTTTTAAATAGGTGTAAATTGAAGTTAAATTTAGCTTGTAATAAATGGGTAGTAAAACGTAAGCAATAACTAAATAACCAAAAAAGTAACCAAATACGACTTGTAAATAGCCAAACTGTTTAGCTTCAACAGCGCCTGGTACAGAGATAAAAGTAACACCAGAAAGTGATGCACCAATCATCCCGAAAGCTACTAAATACCATGGTGCAGATTTATTAGCCTTGAAAAAAGCATCGTTACTATCTTCTTTTCCAGTGAAATAAGATATTAAAATTAAAACAACAAAGTAAGCTGCTATAAGTAGCATGATTTGAGTAGCTGCCATAAAAAACTAATTTTTAAGGTTTGAAAGTACAAATAATAGAAACCAAATGCCAAATGGAATAGGTATTTTAAAAGGATAACTTTAAATTAGTGAAATTCGTGTCTAAATAGTAATTTCGCAGACTATGGAATTTTCTTCAAAATTATTGGAGCGCGCTGTTAATGAGATGTCGCAATTACCAGGAATTGGTAAGCGTACCGCATTGCGTTTAGTATTGTATATGTTAAGACAACCAAAAGAGCAAACTTTGGCATTGTCTGAAGCATTACAAAGCATGCGAAATGAAGTGAAGTTTTGTAAATCTTGCCATAATATAAGTGATGTTGAGCTGTGTGAAATTTGTTCAAACCCAAAACGGAATGAAACAATAATTTGTGTGGTTGAAGATGTTAGAGATGTTATGGCTATAGAAAACACAAGCTCTTTTAGAGGGTTGTATCATGTGTTAGGAGGTAAAATATCTCCTATGGATGGTATTGGTCCGCACGATTTGAATATTGAGTCATTAGTACATAAAGTTAAAGCGGGACACGTTTCAGAACTTATTTTTGCTTTAAGTTCAACTATGGAAGGGGATACAACAAACTTTTACATTTACAAGCAAATTAAAGATTGCAATATAACAACTTCAACTATTGCTAGAGGGATTTCAGTTGGTGACGAATTGGAGTATGCAGATGAAATTACTTTGGGCAGAAGTATTACTAATAGGATTCCGTTTGAATCTTCCATAAAACTTTAAAACACAAAATTTGAAACTATCAGTAGTTATATTAAATTATAATGTTCAATATTTCTTAGAATTATGTCTAAGAAGTGTTGAAGCTGCAATTTCAAATATTGATGCTGAAATTATTGTTGTTGATAATAGTTCTGAAGATGGGAGTTGCCAGATGGTTAAAAGCCTTTTTCCCGAAGTTAAACTGATAGAAAACAAAGAGAATTCAGGATTTTCCAAAGGAAATAATATAGGTGTTTTACAAGCTAAAGGTGAGTATTTATGCATTTTAAATCCTGATACCGTTGTTGCTGAAGATACATTTTTAAAACTATTAGAGTTTTCTGAAAATAAAGAAAAACTTGGTATTGTTGGATGTAAACTAATAGACGGTAGAGGTGATTTTTTACCAGAAAGCAAAAGAAAGATTCCTTACATAAATACTGCTTTTAAAAAACTAATAGGGAATTCAGAGGATTATTATGCTAACAATTTAAAGGAAGGCGCTGTTGGAGAAGTTGATATATTAGTTGGTGCTTTTATGTTTTTAAAAAAAGAGGTCTATAATAATATAAATGGTTTTGATGAAGATTACTTTATGTATGGTGAGGATATTGATATATCTTATAAATCATTAAAACAAGGTTATAATAATTATTATTTTGGAGAGACAACAATAGTTCATTTTAAAGGAGAAAGTACTCTTAGAGATAAAAATTATGCACGTCGCTTTTATGGCGCAATGCAAATTTTTTACAAAAAGCATTTTAAGAAGAATCTGTTTTTTGATCTATTTGTTTGGGGAGGTATCCGATTTGTTTACTTTTTCAGAAAAAAACATACAAAAAAGATTAAATCAGTTAATAAATATATTTTTATTTCTGACGATATGAATAAACGTTTAGAAAATGTTATTGATAAAAAAGTTGTTTTGCAATCAGACATAAAAAATATAGAAAAAGAATCAGAAGTTATTTTTGATGCAAATGTGTTTAGTTATAAAAACATTATTAAATTTATGGAAACTAATCACCTAGATGCTTCGGTGACTTTTAAAATTTTACCTAGAAAATCCAATTTTGCTATTGGAAGTGATGATGCTGTAAGTAGAGGTGAGGTTATAAAATTTGATTAGTTTATTGTGAATAATAAAATAAAATAGCAATATTTTTATTAATTTTGCAAAATAATTTTAAAAAACAAGTGTTACATTATTGATATGGCAAAGTTTGAGCTGAAATTACCAAAAATGGGAGAAAGCGTTGCAGAGGCAACTATTACATCTTGGTTGAAAGACGTTGGCGATACTATTGAAATGGATGATCCTGTTTTAGAGATTGCTACAGATAAAGTTGATAGCGAGGTGCCTAGTGAGGTTGATGGTGTGTTGATAGAGCGTTTTTTTAACGTTGATGATGTGGTTCAAGTAGGGCAAGTTTTAGCAATTATAGAAACTGAAGGTGATGATGATTCAAGTAATGATTCAACAGAAACTGCTACCATTGAAGTTGAGGAAACTAAAAATGAAACGGTTCAAGAATTAGAACAAACTATAACTCAAGCTAAAGAGATAGTTACTCCTGTAGTTTCTAGTGGAGAGCGTTTTTACTCACCATTAGTTAAAAATATAGCCAAAGCTGAAGGTATTTCACAAGCAGAACTTGATGGCGTTTTTGGTACAGGTAAAGACGGACGTGTTACTAAAAACGATATTTTAAATTACATTAAAAATAAAGACAATAAACAACAACCTGTTGCAACTAAGTTGGAAACACCTGTTGCGCCAACAAAAACAGTTGAGACTTCTAAAGTTGAAAAGCCAGTTGTGGTTTCAAGTGGTGAAGATGAAATTATAGAAATGACCAGAATGGGCAAATTGATTGCCCATCATATGGTTGAGTCTGTTCAAACTTCAGCACATGTACAAAGTTTTATTGAAGCCGATGTTACCAATATTTGGAATTGGAGAAAGAAAGTTAAAGCAGAATTCATGAAGCGCGAAGGTGAAAACTTAACATTCACACCAATTTTCATGGAGGCTATTGCAAAAGCGTTACGTGATTTCCCGATGATGAACATCTCTTTGCAAGGGAATACTATAGTCAAAAAGAAAAATATTAATTTGGGTATGGCTGCGGCTTTGCCAGATGGAAATTTAATTGTACCAGTTATAAAAAATGCAGACCAACTTAACTTGGTTGGAATGACTAAGCAAGTTAACGATTTGGCTAATCGAGCAAGAATTGGTAAACTAAAACCAGATGATACACAAGGCGGGACATACACCGTTACTAACGTGGGGACTTTTGGAAGCATAATGGGAACACCTATAATAAACCAACCACAAGTTGGAATTTTAGCACTTGGTGCTATTAGAAAAGTACCTGCAGTAATTGAAACACCTGATGGCGATTTTATTGGTATTCGTTATAAAATGTTTTTATCACATTCATATGATCATCGAGTGGTTAATGGTGCTTTAGGTGGGCAGTTTGTAAAAGCTGTTACTGATTATCTTGAGGCTTGGGATATAAATAGAGAAATATAAAAATTAAATAGAAACAATATTTAAAACCTGACCTTAAAACGGTTGGGTTTTTTATTTTTGTGAAATAACATTGTAACAATCAATATAAGTTAATGCAATTAAACCTAACAAAACCCATCTGTTTTTTTGATTTAGAAACAACAGGAATTAATATAACTCACGACAGAATTGTTGAAATTTCAGTATTAAAAGTATTTCCTAATGGTACTGAAGAGAGTAAAACATGGTTGGTAAACCCAGAAATGACTATTCCGAAAGAGGTGATAGAAATTCATGGTATTACTAATGAAAAAGTAGCTAATGAACCTACATTTAAAGAGTTAGCAAAAGATATACATAATATGATTAAAGATTCTGATTTAGGAGGGTTTAATTCTAACCGTTTTGATATTCCGCTATTGGCAGAAGAAATGTTACGTGCAGATATAGATTTTGACATGAAAAGTAGAGTAGCAGTTGATGTGCAGACTATTTTTCATAAAATGGAACAACGCACGCTAAGTGCAGCTTACAAGTTTTATTGTGATGAAAGTTTAGATAATGCACATAGCGCTGAGGCTGATACAAAAGCCACTTATGAGGTTTTAAAAGCACAATTAGATAAATACGAAGACTTGGAAAACGACACTAAATTTTTAGCAGAATTTAGCTCGCGTAGAAAGTTTGCTGATTTTGCAGGTTTTATATCTTATAATAAAGAAGGTGTAGAGTGTTTTTCTTTTGGGAAACATAAAGGAAAATTAGTAACGGAGGTTTTAGAGAAAGAACCTGGATACTTTGGATGGTTACTAAATGCTGATTTTCCGCTTTACACCAAAAAGGTTTTGACTGCTATTAAATTGAGAAGTTTTAATAATAAGTTGGGTTAAATCGAGTCGCAGTTTTCAGTCTCAGTCACAGGCTTTGACAGAAGGTTGCGTTAGGGATTGAAGTGGATAGCCCACAGCCTGATCCCGATAGCTATCGGGAGAGGTGCGAGGACTAGTAACATAAAGCCCGACCCTTGTGGTAACGCCCAAAAAAAATTAACAGTACATGAAATTGATTTGCATCGGTAGGAATTACACCGAACATATAAAAGAATTGCAAAACGAAAAACCGACTGATCCAGTAGTATTTTTAAAACCTGACACGTCTATTTTGTTAAAAAAGCAACCGTTTTTTATTCCAGATTTTTCGGATGATGTGCATTATGAGGTTGAGGTTTTGGTAAAAATTAATAGAGTAGGGAAGCATATTGATAAAAAATTTGCGCATAAATATTATAATGAGTTAGGGCTTGGAATTGACTTTACAGCACGTGATTTGCAAAGTGAATTAAAAGCTAAAGGATTGCCCTGGGAGAAAGCTAAAGCCTTTGATGGAGCAGCAGTAATAGGGAAGTGGATTGATAAAAGTGAATTGGAAAATATTGATAATATTGCGTTTTTGTTAAAAAAGAACGGTGATATTGTGCAAAACGGAAATACAAGCCATATGCTTTGGAAAATTGATGAATTAATAGAATATGTGTCGAAATATTTTACTTTAAAGATTGGAGATATTATATTTACAGGCACACCGGCAGGAGTTGGCAAAGTTATTGCTAACGATAAATTAAAAGGATTTATAGAAGACAGAGAAATGTTTTCAATAACAGTTAAGTAAAATGGAACAACATTATAAATTATTTAGAGTACGTGAGTTAGCAGATAACGATGAGGATTTTGTTATGGCTTTGGCTGCCACTTTTATAGAAGAAGTGCCTGAGGATGCTGAGCGTTTAAAAAAAGCAGTTGCTGAAAAGGATTATAACGAGGCTTACCAAGCGGCTCATAAAATGAAACCAACCATTGATTTGTTTGAATTGGGCGTACTTCAAGATTTAATTGAGGTTCAAGATTGGGGTAAATTCACGAAAACGGATATGGATATTACCGAATCTTTTAATATTGTTATCGCTGCTGTAGAGAATGCTACCGCAGAGATTAAGTCAGATTTTGGTTTGTAATGTTAGCAGAAATCATCACTATAGGTGACGAACTTCTTATTGGGCAAGTTGTAGATACAAATTCTGCATTTATTGCTAAACAACTTAATAAAATTGGTGTTTCTGTTTATCAAATCACTTCCATTCAAGATGATAAACAACATATTCTTCAAGCTTTAGAAGATGCTGAAAACCGTGTAGATATTATTATTTGTACAGGTGGTTTAGGGCCAACTAAAGACGATATTACCAAAAAAACGATTGCGGAATATTTTAACGATATTTTAGTTAAAAACGATGCTGTTTTAGAAAACATAGAACACATTTGGAAGCAGCATATTAGAACAAAACTACTTCAAGTAAATAAAGATCAGGCTTTGATTCCTTCAAAGTCAAAACCTTTAATGAATAAATTAGGAACTGCCCCAGGTATGTGGATTGAGAAAGGCGATAAAGTTTTTATTTCGTTACCTGGTGTACCTTATGAGATGAAGGCTTTAATTGAGTATCAGGTGGTGCCACAATTAAAAGATAAATATAATTTCCCATTTATATTACATAAAACTATGATAGTTTATGGTTTGGGAGAGAGTGCTTTGGCAGATAGGATAGAGGCTTGGGAAGACGCATTACCAAAACACATTAAGTTAGCATATTTGCCCAATTTAGGTAAAATGCGCTTACGATTATCTACTAAAGGCTTTGATGAAGTAAAATTAAGACAAGAAGTACAAGATCAAATAGATAAAGTAATCCCTTTAATAGAAGAAGAGTACGCTGGTTTAGAAGACGAAGAAGGCTCAGTAGAAGTTGTTATAGCTAAACAACTTACCAAATTAGGAAGCACTCTGGCAATTGCCGAAAGTTGTACAGGTGGTGCTGTTGCAGAGCGTTTTACATCACATTCTGGAGCATCAGCATTTTTTAAAGGCGGACTAGTAACCTATGCAACCGAGTCAAAAATTAATGTTTTAAACATCTCAAAAGCTGATATTGATGCGCATTCCGTAGTAAGTTCTCAAGTGGTAGAGGCTATGGCAAAAAATGCACAACAATTATTTCAGTCAGATTACGCTGTGGCAACTACCGGAAATGCAGGACCTACAAAAGGCGATTCTGATGCAGAGGTTGGTACGGTACATATTGCTATTGCTAATAATAATGACGTTTATTCGCAGGAATTTAACTTCGGAAATTCAAGGCTAAAAGTTATACAGAAGGCCGTAAATAAAGCCCTAGAAATGTTGCAAAAAGAAATTTTTAAAAATTGATAAAATTTAGGTTGTCATAATAATAAGATTTTATATATTTGCACCTCGATTTTAAGCAACAAAGAATTTAAAGTTATATAGAATGTCAAGAGTTTGTGAACTTACAGGGAAAAAGGCAATGGTTGGTAACAACGTGTCTCATGCGATGAACAAAACTAAACGCAAATTTCACGCGAATTTAGTTAAGAAACGTTTTTACATTCCAGAAGAAGATAGCTGGATAACTTTAAAAGTTTCTACATCTGCTTTAAAAACTATCAACAAAATAGGTATATCTGCAGCAATTAAGGAAGCAAAATCTAAAGGATTTTTAAAATAATAGCTGTATTTAAAAGTATAAGACATGGCAAAGAAAGGTAATAGAATACAAGTAATCTTAGAGTGCACAGAGCACAAAGCTACTGGACAACCAGGAACTTCAAGATACATTACAACAAAAAACAAAAAGAATACGCCAGATAGAATGGAGATTAAAAAATTTAATCCTATCCTTAAGCGTATGACAGTTCATAAAGAAATTAAATAATAATTAGAGATTTATAGAAATCTCAAATAATTCAAATTAGAGGTTTTATAGAAATCTCAAAATAACCTTATAAAGTATAGGTCATGGCAAAGAAATCAGTAGCATCATTACAAACAGGATCTAAAAGATTAACAAAAGCAATAAAAATGGTAAAGTCTCCAAAAACAGGAGCTTACATGTTTGTTGAATCTATCATGAGTCCAGATCAAGTAAATGACTTTTTAAATAAATAAAAAGTTTCGTTCTAAAGATATTATAAGCTGCTTTCTTCTGAAAGCGGCTTTTTTTATTTTATATTTATCTGCCATAATAACAGGTTGTTCAAAATGGTAAGATAATTGACTATTAAATTTTGACGTTACCACAATGGTCGGGCTTTTTGCTGTATCTTTTGCAAAGGCAAAAGGTTAAGACTATCGAGGGATAGACGAACGGCCATAATCCTTAACGCAAAGTAGAGTTAAAATTAAAAACCCAACCAAGAATTAAAATGAGTTTTTTAAAAAAAATATTTTCCTCAGAAAAAAAGGAAACCCTAGATAAAGGACTAGAAAAGTCAAAGTCCAGTTTTTTTGGTAAGCTAAGTAAGGCAGTAGCTGGAAAATCTAAAGTAGACGATGAAGTTTTAGATAACCTTGAAGAAGTTTTAGTAACCAGTGATGTAGGCGTAAATACCACATTAAAAGTTATTGAGCGTATAGAAGAGCGTGTTTCAAAAGACAAATATTTAGGAACTGATGAATTGAATCAAATCCTTCGTGAGGAGATTGCTGCACTTTTAAGCGAAACCAATTCTGGAGAGGAAACCGAATACACTATCCCAGAATTACCAAAACAAGAAAACGGAACTAAAACACCTTATGTACTTATGGTAGTTGGGGTAAATGGAGTTGGAAAAACAACAACCATTGGAAAACTAGCCTATCAATTTAAAAAGCAAGGTTTAAAAGTCGTTTTAGGGGCAGCTGATACGTTTAGAGCAGCAGCCATAGATCAACTTCAAGTTTGGGCAGATCGTGTAGATGTACCCATGGTACGTCAAGATATGGGAAGTGATCCAGCATCTGTAGCTTTTGATGCTTTAGAATCTGGAGTAAACCAAGACGCCGATGTTATTATTATAGATACAGCTGGTCGTTTACACAACAAAATAAACTTAATGAACGAGCTTACTAAGGTAAAACGTGTGATGCAAAAAGTAGTTGGCGATGCTCCACATGATGTTTTGTTAGTTTTAGATGGCTCAACAGGTCAAAATGCATTTGAGCAAGCTAAACAATTTACAGCAGCAACCGAAGTAACTTCTTTGGCTGTAACTAAACTAGATGGAACAGCTAAAGGTGGTGTTGTTATAGGTATTTCAGATCAATTTCAAATACCTGTAAAATACATTGGTGTGGGAGAGGGTATTGAAGACCTTCAAGTTTTTAATAAGTATGAGTTTGTAGATTCCTTTTTTAAATAATTTGTCATTCCTACAAAGGCAGAAATCATTTAAATAAATTTAGAAAAACTTTTGTTTAACCCTTGTGGTCAATAATTCGTAGATTTATAAAATCATGAGTTATAATATTTACCATAATCTTAAAATTAAAGCTTCAGTTAATGAAGTTTTTGATGCCGTATCTCAACCAGAGCATCTTAATAATTGGTGGACATTAAAATCTTCAGGGACACCAAAACTAGACTCAGAATACAATCTGAACTTTACTGATGAATACAATTGGTATTGTAAAGTTTCAAAAGTAGAACTAAACAGAACCTTTCATTTAAAAATGACCAAATCAGATAAAGATTGGAACCCTACAACTTTTGGTTTCGATTTAGAGTCTATAGAAGATGGAACCATGCTAAAATTTAGTCATGTAAACTGGCTAGAAGCTAATCATCATTTTAAACACTCATCTTTTTGTTGGGCAATGCTTTTAAATGGCTTAAAAAATTATTTAGAAAAAGGGATAATTATTCCTTTTGAAGAACGAAATTAATCAATAAGCGCATTAATTTTCTCCCACAAATCATTATCAAAAGACGATAATGCGAAATTTTCTAAATCAGCTGAATTTCCCATTCTAATAATCACTAAATTTTTACTAGGTACAACGTAGATTTTCTGATCGTTCTTTCCTAAAGCAGCATACATGTCATCTGGAGCATTCGGGACTAACTTGCCATTAAATTCAAGTTGACTAGCTGGTAAATGATAGCTTGATTTCCCATTAAGCCACCATAAATACCCATAAGCTTGATTAATATTTTGTGAGGTATTTGTAGCTTCATTTAAAAAAGCTTCAGAAACTATTTGAGTGTCTTCCCATTTTCCTTTAGCAGAAATCATTAAACCAAAACGTGCCATACTTCTAGTATTGCTCCAATACACACTAAAGTCATTATTATTAATCCAAGCACCAGTCATTCCTATTTTATTTTTTAGCTTAGAGTTAAAGTAGTTGCTCCAGGTCATATTTGTAGCTTCAGAAATAACATCTTGCATTTTTACATATACATTGTGGTAAGCCCAACGAGAACCTGAATCAGCTTTATATTGAAGATTTTCTTTTGAAACGTTATCACCTAAACTATCATCCAAACCAGAGTCCATAGACAATAAATTTTTGCAAGTAATTAAGTTTTCTTTTTCTATGGTCGCACTCGTCCAACCTGTTCCTAAATAATCAGAAACTTTGTTGTTTATATTGATAAAACCTTCTTCCTGTGCAATACCAGCAATAGTAGTAGTTAATGTTTTTCCGGCACTTGCCCAATACCAAGATTTTTCAGAATCGTGTCCATTCATATAAGCTTCTACAGCAATCTTTCCATCTTGGAGTATTATAAAACTCTTGGTGTTTTTGTCTTCAAGAAAATTTAATAACAGTTGCAATTCATTTACATTCCATCCCAAATCTGAAATGGAAGTTGTTTCCCAAGTATCAGAATTTAAAGGTGGGAAATAAGAGGTGTTTGGAATGGGGACTACTTCTTCAGTCGAGTCATCAGAAGAGCAACTTAATAGGGGAATTATAGTAACAAGTAATAAATAAGTTAGCTTTTTCATAAGTTAGGTTTTTCAAATTTGGACACTCAAATATATAAAAGGTTTAATTAAGTTGTATCTTTGCGCCCTGATTTATAGATGGTATGCGTACAAAAACTCTTAAGAAAAACAAGATAAATGTTGTAACTCTTGGTTGTAGTAAAAATGTTTACGATAGCGAAGTGTTGATGGGGCAATTAAAAGCCAATGGGAAAGATGTAGCACACGAAGAGGAAGGCAATATTGTAGTCATTAACACTTGTGGTTTTATAAATAATGCCAAAGAAGAAAGTGTGAATACCATTTTAGAATACGTTCAGAAAAAGAATGATGGGGAAGTAGATAAAGTATTTGTTACAGGATGTTTAAGTGAGCGTTATAAACCAGATTTAGTAAAAGAAATTCCAAATGTTGATGAATATTTTGGTACCACTGAATTACCAGGATTATTAAAAGCTTTAGGTGCAGATTATAAACACGAACTTATAGGCGAACGTTTAACCACCACACCAAAAAACTATGCGTATTTAAAAATTGCTGAGGGTTGTGATAGACCGTGTTCGTTTTGTGCCATTCCAATCATGCGAGGAAAGCACAGAAGTACTCCTATTGAAGAGATTGTTATTGAAGCTGAAAAATTAGCCGCAAATGGTGTTAAAGAACTCATTCTTATTGCTCAAGATTTAACCTATTACGGACTCGATTTATATAAAAAAAGAAACCTAGCAGAATTACTTGAAGCTTTAGTAAAAGTAGAAGGCGTTGAGTGGATTAGATTGCATTACGCGTTTCCAACAGGATTTCCTTTGGATGTTTTAGATGTTATGAAGCGAGAACCTAAAATTTGTAATTATTTAGATATCCCATTACAGCATATATCAGATTCTATTTTGAAAAGTATGCGTCGTGGTACTACAAAAGAAAAAACAACCAAGTTAATTAGTCAGTTTAGAGAAGCGGTTCCTGAAATGACTATAAGAACGACGCTAATTGTTGGTTATCCTGGAGAAACTGAAGAAAACTTCCAAGAATTAAAACAATGGGTTACTGATATGCGTTTTGAGCGCCTAGGTTGTTTTACTTATTCTCATGAGGAAAATACTCATGCTTATAATTTGGAAGACGATGTCCCTGAGGATGTTAAAATTGAAAGAGCCAACCAAATTATGGAAATTCAATCTCAGATTTCTTGGGAATTAAACCAGCAAAAAATAGGGCAGGAGTTTAAAGTGGTTATTGATAGAAAAGAAGGTAATTATTTTATTGGAAGAACAGAATTTGATTCTCCGGATGTAGATAATGAAGTTTTAATTGATGCTACTAAAACCTATTTAAAAACAGGTGAATATACTACCGTTAAAATTATTGAAGCTGAAGACTTTGATTTGTATGGAGAGGTTGTCAACTAGTGTTATATATAACACCTAATGCCTCAAGAAACGTATAGGTTTTAACTATCCCATTTATCAACTAATTTTTCATTCATTTGAATATTTTCTAGTTCGCATGTTTTAATTAAATCATATTTAAACGTGGGCACTTTTTCAATTTTAAGGGCTTTCATTATTTCAGAGGTTGGAATTGTTTCTCTCCCTTTTTTGATTGTATTTTTGACTATACAAGCAGCTATAATTTTACCTTTTCTTTCAATTTTTTGCTCTACGTAAATCCACTTTTCATCTACATATGAAATCCGAGTTAATATTTGTGCTTTTTGAAATATTTTGAGTGGCCTGTAAAACTGAATACTGATAGCTTGACTCGGAAAAAACCATTTGTTTTTAGAGGCTACTTTAAAAAAGTTTGACCTTACCATTAAATCTATACGACCAGTTTCTAAAACGGTCATTATAGCCGCATGATTCATAACTGAAACATCTATATCTGTAATCCAAACTCTAAATGATTTAGAAACCGTTTCAGTGCCAATTAGCTTTTTCTTAAACTTTGCACTTAACATTGCCATTAAAAGTCTAATCCATCTCATTTTATTTATTTAATTTTTTACTTAGTTTTTACATATAGTTTTTAGAGTAAAAATTCATGTATAATATTATTCATCTTTTATTGTTAACCATTCTTTGTAAGTAACTACTCTTTTTTCGTTATCAGATTTAGATTTGCCATTTAAAATTCCAATAAATTCAAGTTCATGTCCATCAGGATCATTAAAATATATTGATATAGCTGGCACCCAAACAAAAACCATAGGTCCTTCATTTCCATCATTCAAAAAATTCCAGTATTTAATATTATGGGATTTTAAAAAATTCACTGATTCGTTTTGAATCCAATCTGGCTCGCACTCAAATGCAAAATGTCTAATATCAATTTCTTCTTTAGGTTTTTCCCATAATCCTAACATAAATTTTTTATCCTCTCCAATCCAGAAAAAAGATGTTCTACGTTCATTATTGAAACGGCATTGTTTTAGTTTGAGAGTATTTTTATAAAAATCGATTGAGCGCTCAAGATTTTCAACAAATAAGTGTGTTTCGTAAAGTCCTCTTATCATTTGTGTTTTTGGTCTTTTAAAATGGTGTATAACGTGTTTATTTATAGTTATTTAAGTTAGTGAAAAGAAAATAAACAAGAAAAATATATGGAATTTTTCGAGTATGCAGAGTTCTAGTAAGTAATTATTCATAGTTAGTCATTATCAATACTCATAACTTCTTCCAATAACGGTGGTAATCCGCTTGGGTTAATGTTATCATTATTCCAAAAACTCAATACACAGCTTACATAATTGTCTCGTATTTTTTCTGAGACATAATAAATAGTCAAATTTTTTCCACCAGACATAGATGCCAAAAGAGAGGTAACTCCTGTAAAATCATACAAGACTTTTTTTGCTTTTGTTTTTACGTCTTCAAATACAATCTCAACTTCTTCCTCAGAAAGCACTTTTCCGCCATTTTTTATTTTAGTTGCTTTTAATTGATTTTCTATTGATAATTCAGCACTTTGTTTAGTTTTATGTACAGACCAATTCATTTGTCCGTAATATGGACACTGGATGTTATTAATATTCATCCAATTGCAATTTCCTCCTAATTCAATTTCTCTACCCGCAAAATTGATTTTTTCTGTTTTTAAAGAGCTAAAACAACTTTTAGGTATTTTGTCATTTAAAATCAATTCAATCATTTTTCTTTCAAACTCAGGATTATTTTTATCATAATAACTAAACCAAAAAACAGAAATCCGATTGTTTTTATTCTTAACGAAATAATTTATGCTAACTGAAATCAACCCATTATCAAACTGTTCTCGTTTGACAACTCTGTAGTTTTCAAAATTTAATTCCTTGTCAATTTCTTTTACATCCTCTTTTTTGATTTTGTTTTTTCGGTAAGCTTTTTTGAGATTTTTAGTGTTGAAATCAGAAGAAATTGTTTCTTTAGTAAAATCTATTCCATCAACATTATAAAATGTTGTTCCACTGTTATGTATTGCTCGAAGCCTACTGAAAAGTGCTTCGTTTTGTGAAAAAATGACCTGACAAACTATGAGTGAAATAACAATTAGAGCAATGCTTTTTTTCATAACTATTGTTAGTGTATTCGTTTACAGTTAGTGCTAAGTTAGCAAAAGAAAACACACCAGAGGAAAATCCGCATTTTTTTATGAGGACATAAAGAACAAACTATTAACTACCTAAGTTTTACTAATAATTTTCACTTCGATGACAAGATTTTGTATAGTTACACCTCTTTATATTTTTTTTGAAAAAACTATATTTTCATATAGTTTTCCATTGACAGGAAAATTTAAATCACCTACGTTTTTAAATTCATTTCTTTCATAGAATCTAATAGCTCTGTTATTTTTTATATAAACGGAAAGCCACATCGTATCTAACTGTAATTCTTTAGCTTTTTCTTCAACAAAGTTTAAAAGTTGTTGCCCAATTTTTAAGGGTATAAATTCCTTTTGGATGAAGATCCTTTCAAGACGACAATTGTTTTGAGAGGCAACACTTTCGTTTATGGCGTTTAATACTAATTTTGCATAACCAACAGGCAAATCATCAACATATATAATATAGAAAAGATTTTTAGGATTGTTTATATCTTGTTTTGTTTTTGAAACTGAAAAATTATTGTTCAGATACTTCAATAGATTGTTTTTATCATCTATATAATGCCCATGAGATTCAGCCCATGTTACTCTAGCTAAAAGTGCTAGAATTGTTGTATCTGTTTCTTTGGCTATTTGTATTTTAATCATTAATGTTCTTTTTAATGTTTAATCGTCTTAGATGGTATCCATGCAGAAATACAGCAATAGTACATCCCACAATTATTGGAGTTGCAATAATTAATGCGCCGTATAAAATGTAAATTACATTAGCAATTAGTGATATTAGCCTTAGTTTATATTCACCTTTAGTAGACATTGAATATAAGTTTATTACTAAACCACCGTAACCAATACAATCAATTAAAAATGGATTCATACTTTATTTTTTCTATTAGAATAATTTATGTTAGTAGTTGTTTTAATTAAAATCAATGTAACAAATATAGAATGCAATATTTCATTTTTACTTTATAATCAAATTTATTATAGTATATTTACGTTCGATTATATCGAAAAAGTATTAATATAATTTTGATTTAAAATGGATGTATTTGATAAAAAGATACTTGAAATGCTAAAAATTAATGCCAGAGAAAGCTTCGCTAATATTGGAAAAGAAGTTGGGTTGTCTGCTCCTGCCATAGGCAAGCGTGTAAGGCAAATGGAAGAAGAAGGTATAATAGAAGGCTATGCTTTAAAAGTAAATCATGAAAAGTTAGGTATTGAGACCAAAGCGTATATAACATTAGTCATTCATCGAGGACCAAAAGTAGCATCTGATGCTCAAAAACAAATATTAGCCATGGAAGAGGTGCAAAGTTGTGATAGAATTACTGGAGATGATTGCTTATGTGTTTTGGGTTATTTTAAAAACAATAAGCATCTTATTTCCTTTCTTGAAAAAATTGCTGAATATGGTGCTTCAAAAACGAGTATTATTTTAGAAGTGTAATTCATTCTTACTAATACTATAAAATAGCCCACTTTAGGCGATGTTTCTGTTAATGGCGATTATCCAGAGCCATATTTTTATTGAGCTTACACTAAATTCTTTTTCAATAACTTCCGAATGGTGTTCTTCCTGTTTTTAATTTTATTATATTTCAGTATCCTAATCTATTATTTCTATGAGTTTGGCTAATTCTTTACTATAATCTATAAATGCAATGGTTTCATCTGTCCTCGCCAATTTGATTTTATCAAAAATGATAAGCGCTTCACCATTACTTTCGATATGATAAATCTGATGACTTTCGAAAAAGCGAATGATTTCATCTGTAAAAAATGACCTAATCTCAGATTCATTATTCCCCATAAGCAAGAATTTTTTAGAAAAATCAGGATACATCTCAAAATCAATGTCCTTATAGCCCGTAAATGCCATCACCCTGTCAAATATTTTTTCTAATACAGCTTCTTTTTCCATAGTAAAAACGGGAATTTTTTTATTCAATTTTAATACTATTAGAGTAGTATTAAACGTCTCAGCTGTAAAAGCCTGTCCTTCATTGAATGTTACATCTGCAATTTCCCAAGACACATTCAAATCTTTAAATGTTCCTTTGAGACAATTGTATTTGCGTTCAATAGGTCTAATTTCAAAAAAGTGGAACTTCTTTAAATAATCTGTATTCCAATCAGCTTGACTTGCGTATTGATAATTTTTCTCAGTTGCTAAATTTCGTAATCGTTTTTGCCTTTGCGATAGTTTAGCGCCAGAACCAGAGAAATTAATTTTTAAAGCTCTATTATAGGTAGAGGATGAAACATGAGAATCCAATCCTGATATAAATACCTTACCGCCTGTAGCCCTTTGGATGTTTAGGTAGTCCACTAGGTAGTCCATATAGGTAATGCCTACCAATCTTGTTTCAGATAAATCAATATTGACATCTGCTCCAGAAGGAATTTGAGCCACTAGTTTATCGACTTTAATAATGCCTAAAAAATTCGCAATACCTCTAATCTTTAAATCGAAACTGCCATCTGGTTGTTTCATCAATTTTGTACGCGACTTATAAACCATTTTAAAAAATCGAGGAATAGATACCCTTGCTAATAACATGTGAATGACCAGTGCCAATAATAACCCTCCGAGTAAACCAATTAATAAATTGGTGTAAAGTGTTAAAACCATTGTGCCAACAAAAAATATTAATTGCTCGATTCCTTGATTATAAATTTGTTTAAAGACGGCAGGTGAAGCTAATTTAAATCCTGTATAAACAAGTAAAATAGCAAAAGCACAAAGCGGTACTTGCCTCATTATAGGACTCAATAACATAATAAAAATCAACAATAAAAGTCCTTGATACATATTAGACCACTTTGTCTTTGCACCATTATGAATATTGACTGTACTTCGAATAATTACAGCAATAATTGGCAAGCCTCCTATCATACCGGCTGCTATAGTGCTTAATCCAATGCCTGTTAAATCTTTATTCAAATCCGTCTTTCGTTTATAAGGGTCAATTTTGTCAACAGCTTTAGCAATGGCTAATGATTCAATACTTGTTATGATTAAAATAGATACTACAGTTGTCCAGAATTCTATTGTATTAATTTTACTAAAATTTGGATGCATTATTGAATCCATAATATTATCTGGGATATCCAACAGTAGATTAGGTCCTACTTCGTATGCCTTTCCAAAGAATGAAAGCGTATGTTGGTCAAAGAAATTGAAAAAATAAACAAAAGGAATGGAAAGGGCGACGACCCACATTGGCGTAGGTAAAATATGGAAAAACCGATTACTGATTTTGGAATGAAATAATAATAAAAGTAAGCCAACCAAAGCAATAATCACTACAAAAGGATTCGCTTGCGGTAGGAATAGAAACGCATCAACAAGATTTTGTATGATACTTGGACTATCTGAATGCGTGCCTAAGGCAACATGAATTTGTTTAGCGAAGATGATAATTCCGATGGCTGCCAAAATACCGTGAATTACGGAAGAATGGAATATATCGGCTAATCGCCCCAGTTTCAATAATCCCAATACTACTTGAATTGCACCAGAAACAACTACTGCTGCCAATACATAATTAAATGCTTGCCCAGAACCATCATCCATCAATACAATACCTAAAAGTATAACTGCAATAACTCCTTTTGCAGGTCCGTTGACTGATATATGACCGCCTCGATAAAGGGTTGTTACAACACCGCCAACAATTGCTGAGATGATTCCAGACATTGCAGGTGCACCTGCTGCCAAAGCAATACCCAAGGAAAGAGGTAGAGCAATAAGTGATACACTCACCGCTGCAATTAAATCACTTTGCCAATTTTCAATTAAACCTTTGAAGCCTTTTTTTGGTGTAATTTCCATGTATTTAACTATCTGTATTTATAAAATATTTGGATTTTGAATATAAAACATGTCAATAGATTTTTTCACAATTCTTAAATCATGAGATATATGACTTAGCTTTACTTTTGAGAAATTTAAATTTAAATCGATGATTTTTAACATAAAGTTGTATTACAACGTCCACTGTGTATGGCGTAGTGAGGCGCGCCTCACGGGAAGCCATTGTTGCGCCTCATTCGCTATACACTATGTTGTGTGTAGTTTCGTGAGGAGTTCTCGTAGACTCGACTAAATATACACAAAATTGGCGAGGTGCGACAAACAGTGGACGTTGATATGTAATTAGTAGAAAGGCAGCGTTTGCAAAACGCGATTCTACGTGCCGCTGGCAATTACATACCAACGTTCCGAATATGCATAGTACGGGTTTTCAAGGCACTTCATTATCAAACTGCTACTTTTTTATTAAATGCTTTAATGTTCAAATTAAGAAAATCAGCCCGCATTATTTATATTTATTGTTCTGTGCCGTTTTTATTTCTACTTTTAATTACCCAACAAGCAATACGATTACGTATGCCCATAATATCCAAGCCCTAGTACTATTGACTGTTCAATTGTCAATTTCGGAAAAACGAGGTAATGAAATTTCAAACAAGCAACATCACAAAGCATTCCAGGAATTGTTAGGGCATCACTCAATTAAAACCACTCAGATTTATACCAAAGTATCTCATGGGCACATGTCTAAAATAAAAAGTCCGTTGGATAGCTTATAACAAAAAATCTCGATAGATACTACAGATACTACCGAGATTTTAATATTACATGCAATTGTGAATCACACTTTTGTGGGTGATGTAGCAATCTGTTTGTTAAAAGTTCTAGCTTTCAATTTATGAGATTACCACGCTATTCGATAATAATCGAAACTCCTCGTAACGACGGTTTTTATGATTCCTCTATCAAAACCCATTCACCTTTAGCTATTAAAGGTTCAGCTTGTTTGTATTTTAAAGTTTTATTTTCACCATTCATTACGTGTTTTATAGTAACACGATCATTGCGTCCAATTTTTGGTTTATCACGCACAATGGTTTCTACAACGTCTTGATTACGTTGTGTATTTCCTGCAGCTCTATTTTGTGCAGAACGTTCATCTAAATTAGGAATCTCGTCTTTCTGTACGTTAAGTTTTTCTTTCTTTCTGGCTCTAGCTTCCTGAATAGTATTTTGTGTTTCTTGAGGTAATTCTCCTTTAAATAAGAATGAAATCACATCTTTATTCACTTGATCAATCATTGCTTTAAACAATTCAAAAGCTTCAAATTTGTAAATTAAAAGCGGATCTTTTTGCTCATGTACTGCTAATTGAACTGACTGCTTTAATTCATCCATTTTGCGTAAATGGGTTTTCCATGCATCATCAATGATGGCTAAAGTAATGTTCTTTTCAAAATCAGTAATTAATTGTTTACCATTGGTTTCGTAGGCTTTTTCAAGGTCAGTAACCACATTTAAACTCTTAACACCATCAGTAAATGGTACTACAATACGTTTGAATTTATCGCGTTGCGTTTCATAAACATTTTTAATTACAGGGAACGCAATATCAGCATTACGAGCCATTTTATCTCTATAATGTTCAAAAGCAGCTTTATATATTTTTGATGTAATCTCTTGAGCTGAAAGCTTCCCGAACTCTTCTTCAGTAATTGGCGAGCTCATTGAGAAATAACGAATCAATTCAAACTCAAAGTTTTTATAATCGTTAGCACCTTTATTGGTTTCAGCTATACCTTCCGAAGTATCAAAAATCATGTTGGCTAAATCAACACGTAAACGTTCTCCGTTTAACGCGTTGTAACGACGTTTGTAAACCACCTCACGTTGCGCATTCATTACATCATCATATTCTAACAATCGCTTACGAACTCCAAACTGGTTTTCTTCAACTTTCTTTTGTGCGCGCTCAATAGATTTTGAAATCATAGAATGCTGAATGACTTCACCTTCCTTCAATCCCATTTTATCCATCATTTTAGCAATACGCTCAGAACCAAATAAACGCATTAAGTTATCTTCAAGAGATACGTAAAATTGAGAGCTTCCTGGATCTCCTTGACGACCAGCACGACCACGCAGCTGTCTATCTACACGACGAGAATCATGACGTTCTGTACCTACAATAGCTAAACCACCAGCAGCTTTAACTTCTTCAGATAATTTAATATCGGTACCACGACCAGCCATATTGGTTGCAATAGTTACTTGTCCTGCATTACCCGCTTCAGCAACTATATCAGCTTCACGTTTATGCTGTTTCGCATTCAATACGTTATGAGGTATTTTACGAATGCTTAACATTTTACCAAGTAATTCAGAAATCTCAACAGATGTTGTACCAATCAATACCGGACGACCAGCTTGAGATAGTTTTGTAACTTCATCAATAACCGCATTATACTTTTCACGCTTCGTTTTATAAACTAAATCTTCTCTATCATCACGTGCAATGGGGCGGTTAGTTGGTGTTTCAAGAACATCTAATTTGTAGATTTCCCAAAATTCACCAGCTTCAGTTAATGCAGTACCCGTCATACCAGACAGTTTACGGTACATTCTAAAGTAATTTTGTAATGTTACTGTTGCAAATGTTTGCGTAGCATCTTCAATTTTTACATTTTCTTTTGCTTCAATCGCTTGATGTAATCCGTCAGAATAACGACGACCATCCATAATACGACCCGTTTGCTCATCAACAATCATTACTTTATTCTCCATCACCACGTATTGTGTGTCTTTTTCAAATAAAGCATAAGCTTTTAATAGTTGACTTAATGTGTGTATACGTTCAGATTTAACTCCAAATTCTTTAAATAACTCTTCTTTAAGTGTTGCTTCTTCTTCAGCTGGAAGTCCTTGCCCTTCAATTTTAGCAACTTCAATTCCTATTTCTGGTAATATAAAGAAATCTGGATTATCCTTTCCAGAAATGTATTCAACACCTTTATCAGTTAACTCAACTTGATTGTTTTTCTCTTCAATCACATAGTATAATTCTGCATCAACCGTTGGCATTTCGCGGTTGTTGTCTTGCATGTAAAAGTTCTCAGTTTTTTGGAGTAACTGCTTAACACCTTCTTCAGATAAAAACTTGATAAGTGCTTTGTTTTTTGGAATACCACGATATACACGTAGTAATTTTAAACCACCTTCTTTAGTATCTCCAGACGCAATTAGTTTTTTAGCTTCTGCTAAAACACCTGTTAAGTATTTACGCTGTACCGAAACAATATCTTCTACTTTAGGTTTTAATTCTGTAAACTCATGGCGGTCGCCTTTCGGGATAGGGCCAGAGATAATTAATGGTGTACGTGCATCATCAACTAAAACAGAATCTACTTCATCAATAATTCCGTAGTGGTGTGGGCGTTGTACCAAATCATCAATGGAGTGTGCCATATTATCACGCAAATAATCAAAACCAAATTCGTTATTTGTACCATAAGTAATATCAGCATTATAGGCTTTTCTTCTAGCTTCAGAGTTTGGTTGATGGTAATCAATACAATCCACACTCATACCATGGAACTGAAAAATAGGAGCCATCCACGCACTATCACGTTTTGCTAAGTAGTCATTTACTGTTACTAAGTGTACCCCTTTTCCAGCCAAAGCATTTAAATAAACAGGTAATGTAGCCACTAAGGTTTTACCCTCACCAGTTTGCATTTCGGCAATTTTACCTTGGTGCATGGCAACACCACCAATTAACTGTACATCATAATGTATCATGTCCCAAGTAATTGGTTTTCCTGCAGCATCCCAAGAGTTTGCCCAAACCGCTTTATCGCCATCTAAAACCACATAATCTTTTTCGCCAGAAACACTTCTGTCAAATTCATTTGCAGTTACAGTAATAGAGGTATTATGTACAAAACGTTTTGCAGTTTCTTTAACCACAGCAAAAGCTTCAGGTAAAATAGCATCTAAAACACCTTCGGTTATTTTGTAAGCCTCATCCTTTAAGCGATCAATTTCTTCATAAATATCCTCGCGCTTATCAATATCTTCAGTGGTATCTGCTTCTTGTGTTAAGTCAGCAATTTTCTTGTCAATATCTGCATTAGCCTCGGCAATTTTAGCTTTAAACTCAGTGGTTTTAGCTCTTAACTCATCATGAGATAAGGCTTCCAAAGCAGCTTCAAAAGCTTTAATTTTATCAACATATGGAGATATGGCTTTTACGTCTTGTTTAGACTTGTCGCCAACAAATATTTTTAATACAGAATTTAAAAAACTCATGAGTCTAATTTTATATGTTTTATCTAGGATTACCCTAGGTTTTCGTCGTTATTAATTTCGCCCTTTCAAAAGGCATTCAAAGATACATTTTGTTAAGCTTTTATTTTAAAAATAGAACAAAAAAAAAGCCTCAAATCGAGACTTTTTAATATTCTTTTATGCTTTTTTAATATTCATCTTCATTCCAGAGGTAATCCTCATCGGTAGGATAATCAGACCAGATTTCCTCAATAGAGTCATAAGAGTCTCCTTCATCCTCAATAGATTGCAAATTCTCAACAACCTCCAAAGGGGCTCCTGTTCTAATAGCGTAATCTATTAATTCATCTTTTGTTGCTGGCCATGGCGCATCACTTAAATACGATGCTAATTCTAAAGTCCAATACATTTCTTAATGTTTAATTTTTTGCAAAAATAATTTTTTAGTTTAAACACACAAGAAAAAAATGAAATATTTAATCATTAATTATAAGAACGTATCTTTTTGTACTCTAAACACCTGCAATTATTCCTGCGGGTTAATAATAATGTCGCAAATAAAATCGAATAATAATTTGGGCGTTACCCCAAAAGGGGTCGGGCTTTTATTCATGCATTCTATTTTAAATTTTGGAATTCATGAACATAAATGTTTCGTTACAAGTCCTCGCACTTCCTTCGTCAGGCTGTGGGCTTTCTACTGCAATCCCTAACGCGGGCTAGTCCGTAGTCGTCAGTATTCAGTCAAAAAACATTTGTTTTTTGCTACTTCAAACCCTAATTTCAAGCTCCTGTTTTCCGTATTCAAGCTATTTTACTTCTTCTCAGGAATCCACTTAATTTCATTTGCTTGTAAATCAGAAGACAACTTTCGTGCCAATACAAAAAGGTAGTCAGAAAGACGGTTTAAGTAGGTTAAAGCATTTGCCTCAAAAGGTTCTAAATCATTCAGTGCAGAAGCTAAACGTTCCGCTCTACGGCATACACAACGCGCTATGTGACAGAATGACACCGTTTGATGCCCACCAGGAAGTACAAAATGCGTCATTGGTGGTAAAGCCTCATTCATAGTATCCATTTCTTGCTCTAAAAGTTCAATATCTTTTGCAGAAATTTTTTCAATATTCAAACGTTCTTTACCATTTTTTAAAACAGCCTTTTCAGGATCAGTAGCTAAAATAGCCCCGACAGTAAAGAGTTTGTCTTGAATAGTCATTAATAACTCTTGATAATGCGAATTAATATCTTGGTCGCGAATTAACCCCAAATGCGAGTTCAATTCATCAACCGTTCCATAACTTTCAATTCTAATATGATGCTTCGGGACGCGGGTGCCACCAAATAAAGCAGTGGTGCCTTTATCGCCTGTTTTTGTGTAGATTTTCATGATATAAAGGTAAAAGTTATAAAGGTAAAAGTCAAAATGATTTGCTACGAATTCATGAATAATTCTTTAATCTTTCTTCAATTGTATTATAGATGATGTTAAATTTATCTACTAATTCAGTATAAGCTTCAGTCCATTCATTTTGTATGGATAATTCTTGAAACAAACCTGTTGGAGCAAAATCACTTCTTAATTTTAAAATAGTTTCAAAATTATACTTAATTAACGATTCTTTATAAACAGAAATAGTTTGCTTTAAATCATCGTAATCTTCTAATCCAGAATAAATAAAATCAGAATTTTTATCATGAAGAGCTAAAATTTTATTTAAAATTATAATTGTTTCCTTGTATAATTGCTCATCCGTTAGGTTTTTATAAAAACTATCGACAAACTTTTTCTGATTATTTAGATAGGTAAAAATAGCTCCTAGTATAATAGCTGTGATTAACCAATAAGTTCCCATTGATTATTTTTTATGAAATTTGTTTCTTTCCTTTTTAATCTTATAATTCTTTTTGAAGTCTCTTGTTTTTCCTCTTGTACTACCTACAGAAAAGGTAATTATTACAACTATAATTATAAGAATAGGTATCACTGTTAATCATTATTTGATGTATGCAATTTAATTAAAAAAGAATGTTCAAAGAATTTATCTGTTGTTTCATCAAGCATTTAATTATAAAAAGTAATCTTTATAGCAATTCATTTAAAAATTCTTTATTTTTCAAATGAATTATTGAAAACTATGTAATTCAGTATATTACATCAATAAAAATCTATAGTGTTTTAACAGAAAACTATTACTTTTATCCCGAAAACCAAATTAGAATAATGAAAAAAATTACATTATTAATCGTAATACTTTTAGTGCCTTTTTGCTTAAAAGCACAATCTCATATCGGGTTTCTTACAGATAATTATAGTGGTGTACATGGTGTTATTTCTAACCCTGCAAATATTGCCGATTCTCGTTTTAAAGCAGATATAAATCTTGCTGGTGCAAGTGTATTTGGAAGTAATGATTATTATGGTATTAACGTATGGGACGCAACAAGAGATGGTTATAGTTTTGATTTAGAAGCAAAAACAAATGCTAAAGATGGTAATAGTGCAGCAATTAATGTAGATGTTTTAGGGCCATCGTTTATGTTTAACTTAACTAAAAATAGCTCAATAGCCATATTTACAAGAGCACGAGCTTTTGTTAATGCTAATGAAATTAATGGTTCGTCCATTGAATCAATTGATGATGATGATACAGATGATTATAATTTTGATGAAGGAAGTATGAATCTCTTGGCACATTCTTGGGCTGAGGTAGGTGTTACTTATGCCAGAACACTACTTAATAAAGAGCAGCATTTTGTAAAAGGTGGTGCGTCTTTAAAATACCTAAAAGGACTAGCGAATACTTATGCATCAGGAGAAAATGTTTCTTTAAATTATGATGCTGATGGAACTGACCTTGGTGGAGGAGAAACTACGGGGAGTATAACCACAAGTGGGAACATAACTTATGCACGATTTACTGATTTTGATACCGATGATTACGATTATGAAACACCTGATGCCAGTGGTTTTGGTGTAGATTTAGGTTTTGTGTATGAGTGGAGGCCAAAACACAAAGATTATAAAGTGAAAGATTCCAGTCCTTACAGATTTAAACATCTAAATAAATACAAATTAAAAATTGGAATTTCTGTTACAGATATTGGTTTTATTGATTATAAGGATGGAATAAAAGAAGCATATAATATTACTAACACAGATGTAAGTGAAGATGATTTTGATGGAACAGACAATATTGGCGATTTTTTAAATACTTTTTATACAAGAACTAATACTGCTACAGGTTATAAAGTTGATTTACCAACAGCATTACACATAAATGCAGATTGGAATATTAATGGAAAAGTATATTTAAATCTAAATACAGATTTTTCATTAATGTCTAAAGACAGAATAACTGCAAATCGTGTGTCAAATATGGTTTCCTTAACGCCACGTCTAGAAACTAAATGGTTTAGTTTTTATATGCCTTTAAGCGTTATAGAGGATAATGGTTTTAGAGTAGGGTATGGATTAAGAGCGGGTCCTTTATATGTAGGTTCCGGATCTATTTCTTCAGCGTTTGGTAGTGATAATAATAGGCAAGCAGATGTTTATGCAGGATTGAAAATACCAATATATCAGAATGCTCCAAAGGATAGAGATGGTGATGGCATTTTTGATAAGCTAGATGATTGCCCTAAAGTTGCTGGTCCAATTTCAAATAATGGTTGCCCTGTTGAAGATCAAGATGAAGATGGAGTACTTGATACTGATGATGAATGTCCAGAAGTTGCTGGTCCAGAAGAAAACAAAGGCTGCCCATGGCAAGATAAAGATGAGGATGGTGTTTTAGATAAAGATGATGCTTGTCCTGAAGAAGCAGGGTCTTCTATAAATAAAGGCTGCCCATGGCCAGATAATGACGGTGATGGTGTTTTAGATAAAGATGATGATTGTATTGATGAACCTGGTACAGTTGCTAATAATGGTTGCCCAGAAGCAGTTATCCAAAAGCTTCAAAAAACATTGAATGATTATGCTAAAACTATTTTATTCAATTCGGGAACTGCTTCAATTAAAGCAGAATCTAATCAAGTGTTATCAGATATTATAACAGTTTTAGAAGAATATCCTAATGCTAAGTTTACAGTTGAAGGGCATACTGATAGTATTGGAAGTTATGAGCTAAACCAAAGCTTATCAGATGCTAGAGCTAATGCTGTTAAAGACTTTTTGGTTAAAAATGGAGTAGATTCTACTAGGTTGTCAGCTATTGGATATGGAGAAAGAAGACCAATTGCAACTAATATGTATAAAGCGGGTAGAGCACAAAATAGAAGAGTTGAAATTAACTTAGTGAAATAGAAAATCTTATTTAATAATATTTAAAAGCTCAGTATTAATTAATATTGAGCTTTTTTTTGATTCCTGCCTTAGCAGGAATGACAAACATAAATTAAACTCTTATTTTGAAGTGTTCTGTTTCTTGTTCTTTTCTAAAAAAAACAAAACCCCAGAAAAAAGTATCAATAGTAACGGTTACTTTAGGGTGTTTTTTTATAATCTCCCACGCTTCAGTCATTTCTTCTGACCAATAAATATCATCAAAAATGAATACAGAATTATTCGTTGCTGTTTTTAATAAAGTTTCAAAATATTTTAAAGTTGCTCCTTTTTGGTGGTTGCCATCAAAGAAAATGAGGTCGTAATTTTTTAAGCTTATCTTATCTATTTCATTAATAAAATCACCATTTAGAATTGAAATATTTTCAATTTGATGTTTTTGTAATTGATGTTTTGAGAATTTTGAAGTTTCTGGACAACCTTCAATAGAAGTAATATTAGCCTCTGGATTCCCTAATCTTATAGCATAGGATGCAATACCTAAAGAAGTACCAAGTTCTAAAATGCTTTCAGGCTTAAAATAATTAGTAAGTCTGTATAAAAGTTTAGCTCTTTTATGTGTTGTACCAGCGTTTTTTGCAATTTCAGAAACTGAACGTTCTTGTTGCTTCATTGCTTGAGAGCCAGCTCCTAAATCAGTAACTTTAATTTTAGTATGATTTTCAATTAAAGATTTACGGTAATTTAAAAGATGGTTGTAAGCTCCATATGCCGTTTTATCATAAAAACATTTAGTGACCAAATTATAAACAAATGGAGAATGTACACCATGTTGGTTGCTACTTTTTAAAAGAAATTTTATGTATTGAATAACTTGATAAAACATATTTCTATTTGGTTGAACACAGTTGAGACCTTTTCTACGTATTTATAACCTCTCGACTGCCCTCAATGAGATATTATTAACCTTCTAATTTAGAAGATAATTCAAACCAACGTTCTTCTTTAGCTTCAATGGTATCAATAATTAGTTGAAGTTCCTCTGAGAGTTTATTAATGTTATCTTGAGTTAAATCAGGATTATTGAATTTACTTTCTAATTCTTTCTTATCAAACGCTAATGAATTCAATTTGCTTTCTATATTCCGCAATTCCTTTTCTTCATTGAAAGATAGTTTTGAAACTTCATTTTGTTTCCAAGATTGTTTTTCTTTTTTATCTTCAACATCAACGGTGTTTGAAATTACTGGTTGGCTATCTTCATAAACTCGATAATCAGAATAATTTCCTGGAAAATCTTCAATAATACCTTCACCTTTAAATACGAATAAATGGTCAATCACTTTATCCATAAAATAACGATCGTGTGTTACAACAATAACACATCCTGGGAAATCTAAAAGAAAACTTTCTAGAACATTAAGTGTAACAATATCTAAATCATTTGTTGGTTCATCAAGAATTAAAAAATTAGGATTTTGAATTAAAACGGTGCATAAGTACAAACGTTTACGTTCTCCGCCACTAAGTTTTTCAACAAAATCATATTGCTTTTTTCTGCTAAATAAAAACCGTTCTAAAAGTTGTTGAGCGGATATTTGACGTCCTTTTTTTAAGGGAATATAGTCACCAAACTCTTTGATAACATCAATAACTTTTTGTTCTGGTTTTATGGTAATTCCGTTTTGAGTGTAATAACCAAACTTCACGGTATCTCCTTTGACCACTTTGCCAGAATCGGGTTGAGCAATTTGAGTTAAAATATTTAAAAAAGTAGTTTTTCCAGTTCCGTTTTTACCAATTATACCAACACGTTCGCCTTTTTTAAAAGTGTATTCAAAATTATTTAATATTGTTTTATTCTTAAAAGCTTTTGATACTTTATGGAACTCTAGAATTTTACTTCCAAGTCGTTCCATATTTAATTCTAACTGTACTTCATGGTCATTTCTACGTTGGTGCGCTCTGTGTTTGATATCTGCAAAATCATCAATTCTAGATTTAGATTTTGTAGTTCTTGCTTTAGGTTGTCGACGCATCCAAGCCAATTCTTTTTTAAATAATTGTTTCGCTTTTCCTGTTTCCACAGCTTCGCGTTCTATTCTTGCTTCTCGCTTTTCTAGATAATAGGAGTAGTTTCCTTTATAGTTGTAAAGTTCGCCTTCATCTAATTCAATAATCTCATTACACACACGCTCTAGGAAATAACGATCGTGAGTTACCATAAAAAGGGTGATATTTTCTTTGGCAAAAAATGCTTCTAGCCATTCAATCATTTCTAAGTCCAAATGATTAGTTGGCTCATCTAGAATTAATAAATCGGGTTTGTTAATTAACGCATTAGCTAAAGCTAATCGCTTTTTTTGCCCGCCAGAAAGTGTACTGACTTTTTGTTCTAAAGTATCAAGTTTTAATTTAAAAAGTATTTGTTTGTAAAGTGTTTCAAAATCCCATGCTTGATGATGTTCCATGGCATCAAATGCGGCTTGATATGCCTCAGTGTCTTCGGGGTTTAAAAGTGCATTTTCGTAATTTGAAATAATTTTTAAGATAGGATTGTCGCTAGCAAAAATAGATTCTTCAACAGTTAAAGCATTATCAAATTTTGGGTTTTGTGATAAGAAAGATACTTTAATGTCTTTTCTATAAATAACATCACCAGAGTCTGCTGCATCATCACCAGAAAGAATATTTAAAATAGAGGTTTTACCAGTTCCGTTTTTGGCAACAAAAGCTATTTTTTGATCTTTATGGACACTAAAAGAAATATTCTTAAAAAGTGTAAGTTCTCCGTAAGATTTTGATATGTTTTCAACTGTTAAATAATTCAAAAGCAAGTATTTTTTGCAAATAACGCACAAAAAACCAAAAAACACGTTATAAGTTTTATTGTTCATAACGAAAACTTATATTTGTGATAAATCAATCTGCCTCAATATGAAGCGTTATTTTCTTGTAATTTTACTGGTTATAGGTGTCTTGCTAAATTCATGTATAACTAATAAGGATCTCGTTTATTTGCAAGATAAAGGAGATGGTACTGAGTCTTCTTTAATTCTTAATGAATTGCCAAAACCTTACAAGGTCCAAGTAAGTGATATTTTAAGTATAAACGTTAAAGCGTTAGATAAAGAACTTGTTGGTATTTTTAATCCTGTTGAAAGTGCGAATAATAATATGCAAAATGACGCTGGACTTTATTTTAATGGATTTACTGTTGATTTACACGGTAATATAGAATTTCCTATTCTTGGAGAGATAAACGTACTAGGTTTTACGATTGACGAAATTGAAACTAAAGTTGAAAGTGAACTTTTAAAGCAATACTTTAAAGAAACTGCAGAAATTTTTGTTACGGTTAAGTTGTCTGGTCTCCGCTATACTGTTACTGGAGAAGTCGGTGGTACAGGTGTCTATACTTTATTTCAAGATCGTGTAAATATTATTGAAGCTCTTGCGAATGCAGGGGATATATCTCAGACTGGTGATAGAAAAGATGTTTTAGTAATTAGACAATATCCTGACGGACAAAAAATACATCATATTGATTTAACAGATATTAAAGCTATGAAATCTCCGTTTTACTTTATACAACCAAATGATATTATTTTAGTAAAACCACTAAAACGTAAATCAATTGGTGCTGGACAAACAGCTATTCAAAATATTACAACTATTTCATCAATTCTGTCTGTTTTAGTGTCTACCTATTTCTTAACTCGAAATTTATAATCTTAACAGATGGAAGAAGAATTTGAAATTTCAGAATCACAGTCACAGCAACCTTCATTTGATATCAAAGCTTTTTTATTTCGAATATTTAGCTATTGGAAATTGTTTCTTTTGTTTATAATTATTGGAATATTTATTGTTTACCAACAAAATATCAGAAAGCAACAATCGTACAGGTTAAGTACTCAGATTTCAGTTGAGGAAGAATCAAACCCGTTATTTACATCCAATACTAGTTTAACTTTTAATTGGGGCGGTGTTTCTGGTAAAGTACAAACCATGATGACTTCATTAAGGTCGCGTTCTGTTCATGAAAAAGTAGTAAATAATCTTGAATACTACATTACTTACTTAAAACAAGCAAGATTTAGAAAAGATGATATTTATACAGGTGCACCTTTTAGAATTAACCTGATACCAGATACAAATCAAATATTAAATATACCTGTAAGAATAACGTTTCTTAAAGAAGGAAAATATGAATTATTTATAAATTTTGAAACCACTCAACATAGGACTCAAAATTTTTCTACATACAAAAAAGAAAATTTAAATATCCCTGTAGGTGAATATAGAAAAGTACTTACTTTGGGTGATACAATTAATTCGCCATATATAAGTGGAGTTGTTTATATAGCCGAAGACCGAAGTGTTTCAGAAAATCAAGAGTTTTTTATTCAGTTTAATGATTTTGATGCAGTAGTTGCTAAATATAGAAGTAAATTAAATATAAATAACCCTAGAAATTCTGCCATATTAAATCTGAGTATGGTGGATGTTAATAAAGCAAAAATTGTTGATTATTTAAATGAAACTGTAAAGGTTTTAAGTGACGATCAGTTAAATAAGAAAAATCAATTTGTAACAAATACAATTGAGTTTATTGATAATCAACTAAATAGAGTGAAAACGCAACTTAGTGAGAATGCTGATTCTTTAAATAATTACAGGCAGAAAAATAGGATTTTTAATTTAGATGATAAAAGTCTAGCAATTAATACTAAGCTAACAGATTTAGAATCAAGTAAAGAAGAGATAAATAGAAAATTAGCTTATTATTCAAGTTTGAAAAATTACTTGGAAACCAGTAATAGTTTTACGGAAGTTCCTGCTCCTGCTGTTTCTGGAATCGATGAGGGAAATATACTTTCAAATGTATCTAGAATTAACGAATTATCTGTTCAGAAATCTAAATACGGCTCAACAGTTAGAAAAGATGCTACAATTTTTGCTGACTTAAATAGGCAAATTGAGGGCTTAAAAATAGTGCTTTTGGAAAACATAAGCTCAGTAACAAATGAGTTAAAAAGAGAGCGACAATTAATTAACAATAAAATAGCTGTAGAGGATGCTAAAATAAGAAAGTTGCCTGAAGCTCAACAAAAATTATTTGATATTCAAAGGCAATACGCTTTGAGTGAAAAAACATATAATGTGTTTTTGGCAAAAAGAGGAGAAGCCGATATTATAAAGTCTGCTAGTGTTTCAGATATATTTGTTATTGATCCTGCAAAAGATACTGGAGCAACCCCAATAGATTTAAAATTAAGTTCTCGGTATTTGTTTGCTATAATTGGAGGGTTATTGCCACCGTTATTATTAGCGTTTCTTTTGACTTATTTAGATAACAAATTACATAACCCTCAAGTGTTAGAAAAGTTGTCCTCTATACCTTTGTTAGGTGTTGTTGGTAAAAATAATTTAAATAATAACCTTGCTGTACATTTAAAACCAAAATCTACTATAGCAGAGGCCTTTAGATCTATTCGATCCAGTTTACAATACTTTTATAAAAAGCATAATCTAGAAGGGACAAAAACTGTCATGGTTACTTCTTCTGTAAGTGGTGAGGGTAAAACATTTTGTTCCATAAATATTGCAACAGTTTTTGCAATGAGTGGTAAGAAAACAATTTTAGTTGGTTTAGACCTAAGAAAACCAAAGATATTTGGTGATTTTGATATAAAAAATGATATTGGTGTTGTTAACTATTTAATTGGACAAAAAGATATTGAAGGTGTTAAACAAAGTACTAAAGTTCCAAATTTAGATGTTATTACTTCGGGGCCTATACCTCCAAACCCTTCGGAATTATTAATTGGAGAAAGAATGGGTGATTTAATTGTAGAACTCAAAAAAACTTACGAGTATATAGTATTAGATACCCCGCCTATTGGTCTTGTTGCTGACGCTCTAGAGCTTACAGAATATGCAGACGCTACTATTTATGTTGTTAGGCAAGATTATACTAAAAAAGGTATGATAAACCTTATTAATACAAAATATAACAAAGGAGAAATACAGAACTTAAGCTTTGTTTACAATGGTTATGACCAAAAAGGTAAATATGGCTACGGCTACGGCTACGGCTACGGCTACGGCTACGGTTATGGAAGTTATGGTAATGGCTACAATGACGATGATGTTAAAAAGACATTTATGTCACATATTAAATCTTTTTTTAAAATTTAAAAATTTAATTACAAATTGATTAATAAAAACGAAAATTGGCTTTATACCATTTCCCCTAAGCAAAAACTAATTGACATAAATCTTAAAGAGATTTGGTTTTATAGAGATTTGCTTTTCTTGTTTGTAAAACGTAATGTCATTACAGTTTATAAGCAAACTATTCTCGGTCCGCTGTGGTATTTTATTCAACCACTTTTTACTTCGGTAATTTTCACATTGATATTTAATAACATGGCTAATATTCCAACTGGAGAAGGGGTGCCGTCATTTTTATTCAACCTGGCAGGTATTACATGTTGGAATTATTTTAAAGAGTGTCTAACAGGAACTAGTGATACATTTGGGCAAAACCAAAGCTTGTTTGGGAAAGTGTATTTCCCAAGAGTTATCGTACCACTATCTGTGGTTTTTACAAACTTGGTTAAATATGGAATTCAAATATTAGTTTTTATTGGATTCTATATTTACTATGTTTTTTTTACTGATAAAGCAGCACAATCTAGTCCACAAAAAGCCATGATTTTTTTACCATTGTTAATATTCTTCATGGGGTTATTGGGTTTAGGTCTAGGAATGATTATATCTTCAATGACCACCAAATATAGAGATTTAAAATTCTTAATAAGTTTTGGTGTTCAATTGCTTATGTATGGTTCTGCAGTCATGTACCCATTATCGTATTTTAAACAAAAATTACCAAATATTTCTTGGGTGGTTGAGTTCAATCCTATGACGACCATAATTGAAGCTTTTAGATACATGACTTTAGGAGTTGGAGATTATTCACTATCAAAAATGATGTATACAGCTCTAGTAAGCATCTTACTTTTTCTGATAGGGATAATCATTTTTAATAAAACCGAAAAGAGTTTTATAGATACTATCTAATGGAAAAAGATATCATTTTAAAAGTAGAAAATCTTTCAAAACAATACCGTTTAGGTTTAGTTGGAACAGGTACACTTGGTCATGATTTAAATAGATGGTGGAGCAGAATTAGAGGAAAGGAAGATCCGTATTTAAAAATAGGAGAAAGCAACGATAGAAGTATTAAAGGAGATTCAGAGTATGTTTGGGCATTAAAGGATATTAATTTTGAAGTTCTGAGAGGAGAAGTTGTAGGTATTATTGGAAAAAATGGAGCAGGTAAATCTACATTACTTAAAATTCTTTCTAAGGTAACCGGTCCAACCACTGGAGAAATTAAAACTAAAGGACGAATAGCATCATTATTAGAAGTTGGAACAGGTTTTCATCCAGAAATGACAGGAAAGGAAAATGTGTTTTTGAATGGAGCTATTTTAGGAATGACTAAAAGGGAGATTCAATCAAAGTTAAAAGAAATTGTTGAATTTTCGGGTTGTGAACGCTATATAGATACACCTGTGAAACGTTATTCATCAGGTATGACAGTGCGCTTAGCATTTGCAGTTGCAGCGCACTTAGACCCAGATATTTTGGTGATTGATGAAGTACTTGCAGTAGGAGATTCTGAATTTCAAAAGAAAGCCATAGGTAAAATGCAAGACATCAGTAATAGTGATGGCAGAACTGTGTTATTCGTAAGCCATAATATGGCAGCTGTAAAGAGTTTATGTACTAAAGCTATAGTTTTACAACACGGAACTACTGTTTTTGAGGGTAATACTAATGATGCCGTAGATTTTTATTTAAAAAGTGATGTAGCTAATGATATTGCACACTATGTAAACGATAATCCAAATGAAGGCGCTGATATATTGGAAGTATCAATGCGAGACAAAGACAATAATATTTCAGGTTTGTTTGGTTTTGAAGATCAAATAACTTTACAAGTGAAACTAAGAGTTACTGAAGATATTATTGAATACGGTTCCATAGGTTTTAGAATTAAAGATCAAAACGAAAGGACTGTGTTTTCTTCGGTAGAAGATTTAAATAATTTCATAGAAAAAGAGGGAGTCTATTTTTCAAATATTAAATTCCCTAAATCGGTATTATTACCTAGTGAATATCGAGTTATAGTAGGATATCATATTCCAAATAAAAAGAAAATAAGAAGCTTATTTGATATTATAAACTTTAGGATTGAAGAAACAGGTAGTATGTTTCATAAATATAAGGGTGTAGATTTTGGTTGCGTTGCACTAGATTGTAAATGGAGTATTAAATCCGATTAAATAACTAAATATATTGTCTCTACAGATAAATTTTCTATGTGGAAAAAAATAAAAAAAATATTTCAAAAGCTAAAAACGCTACTGCGTTTAAAACTTAATGAAATAAATTTTATTAGCAACACAGAAAAGCCAGTTCTCATAAACCTTAATGCTAATGATATTTGTAATTCCAAATGTACCATGTGTAATATTTGGAAGAATAAGCAGGATAAAGAAATAACTTATGATGACTTAAAAGTCATTTTTTCTGATCGACTTTATTCAGAAATAACTGGAGTAGGTATTACTGGCGGTGAGCCAACTTTGAGAAATGATTTAGTTGATTTATATAAAGCGTGTATAGATTTCCTTCCTAAATTAAAATACTTAAGTATAATTACCAATTGTATTAAAGTTGATGAGGTGAAGCAACAACTACAAGCAATAAACAAATTATGTAAAGAACATAATATAAATTTTAGTGTTATGGTGTCTTTAGATGGTTATGGTGAGATACATGATAAAATTAGAGGTAGAGAAGGAAATTTTAAAACAGCTATAGAAGTTATAAATTATGTAAAGTATGATTTAAAAATTCCAATTTCTTTTGGAGCAACAATTTCAAAAGAGAATGTTTGGGAAATTGATGAGCTGTTGGATTTTGCAAAAACAAATAATATTTATGGACGTTTTAGAGTGGCAGAGTTTATTAAACGTTTATATAATGAAGACAGAGAAGAGGTTATCCGAAATTTTACATCAGATGAAAGTTATCATTTAGCCTTATTTTTTGAGAAACTTAAAAGAGCTTATGAAACAAATAAGACTTATAAACGAACGTATTCTAGTATTCAAAATATTTTATTGGGAGGTAAGAGAACTACAGGTTGTCCATATCATAAAAAAGGAATAAATATTAATGCCAAAGGAGAGTTAGCTTATTGTGCACCAAAATCTAAAACTATTGGTAATGGTATAGAAATAGCATCCTCTGTAATTTATAAGTCTAATCTTGAAGAAAAAAAGAGAATAATATTAAATGAGTGCGATGATTGTATTCATGATTATCACGCTGAAATTACTTATAAAGAACAGGTTGAAGTTTATAAAGATAAATTTCAAAAGAAATTTTTAAAGTTACATAATGAGAATAAGGTTTTAAAACTATCTAGTTTTTTAAGAACACCAAAACTACCAAAAAACAAATATAGTATATTGATTGTTGGTTGGTATGGAACAGAGACAGTTGGAGATAAAGCTATTTTAGGAAGTATTGTTGAAGCTTATAAGCAGAAATATGGTGATAGTTTAAATGTAATTATTGGTAGTTTATACCCTTTTATAACCCATCAAACTATAAAAGAACTTCAAATTGAAGCTACAGTTGTTAATACTAGTAATTTGGAGTTTATAAGATATTGCAAAACATGTGATGAGGTTATTATGGGTGGCGGGCCTTTAATGGATTTGAATGAGTTGTATGTCCCTTTATTATCATTTACTACTGCAAAAAAATATAATAAAAAAAGAACGGTTTATGGTTGTGGATTGGGGCCAATAAATCATGATAAATATAAATCAGCCATTCATAAAATACTAAAGCTTTCTAACGAGATTAAGTTAAGAGATAAGAAGAGTCAAGTTTATGCTTCTAAGCATTTTAATTTACCTAATACTGAAATGATAGGAGACCCCGCAAAATCTTATTTAAAGCGTTTCCCAAAATCAACACCGCTTAAACAAGAAAAAGTATTATCCTTATATCTTCGAGATTGGGAATACCTTTATGCAAGAGGAGATATGTCTGAAACAGAATTTGTTTCAGTTAAAAAAGAATTTGAAGACGCATTGGCATACTTAATTAAAAAGAAAGCTGAAGAGTTTAAAGTAGATAAAATAGTATTTAATCACATGCATAATTTTGTTTTAGGGGGTGATGATAGAGACTTTTCAAGGCGCTTTATTAAAACATATTTTGAGAAGGACTTAAGAGTGAGTTATGATAAAAAATTATCAACTGTTGACTCTATTGCAAAAAGCATGCAGCAATCCGAATTAAATATCTGTATGCGATTTCATTCTGTTTTATTTGCTGACACCTTAAATACTAATTTTTTAGCTTTAGATTATACTATGGGTGGTAAAATAGAAGCGTATCTTAAAGACAATAATGTTGAAAATAGAGGAATGTCAATAAAGGAATTAATACAATTGAATAATGATTTGTAAAGTATGCAATACTCAAAATGTGCCTTATTTAGTTCTTGAAAATAAGAATAATGTTAACCATATATTTAGATGTAATTATTGTAAAGTAGCTTTTGTAAATGAGCAGCCAAGTTTTAGTGAGTTAAATAATTATTATAACGGCATGTATAAAGACATAGCTGTTGCTTTTGATGAAAAAAAAATGGATTGGGCTTTGCATTCTATGAAAGAGTATGTTGAAAAACTTAATTTAAAGTTTGATTCTCTGGAGGGTAAATCTTTTCTTGATTTAGGTGGTGGACTAGGTTATTATTCAAAAGCAGCAAATACATTCGGACTTGAATCAATTTTGGTTGAGAAAGATCCTGTTTCTGTTAGTTTTGCAATGGATAAATTGGGACTAAACCAGATTGTGAAGCAAGACCTAAATGAGTTTTTTCTTAATAATAAAAAGCAATATGATATTGTTTTTTTTAGACATGTAATCGAACACGTTACAAACCCTTCTGAGGTAATACATGGTATTTCTTCAGTTTTAAAAAATAATGGAGTTTTAATTATAGAAACGGATAACAATGCAGGTATTGAACTTATATTAACCAAAAACGTTAGAAATTTTTATTTAAAGCTATATAAGGATAACTTTAAAAATGTGTCATTTATTGAGTTGTTAAAGAAGCGTCCTTTCGCCTTAGATCCGCCAAGGCATTTGTATGCATTTAGGATGAATAACTTATCTGACCTTTTATCTGCGCATAATATAATGCCTTATAAAAAAATTCATTATAGGTTAGGACATCCTTATTATTGGCCTAATATACCATCACCTAGTATTAAAAGTGCCCTATTTAGTATAATGAAGTTTAACTTTAAAAAAGGTATAAGAGAGATTTTTGATTACTTTAATCTAATTTTTAGAAAGATATTACAGTTATTGGGGCTTTCTTCAGGTTTGTGTATTTATGCATTAAAGGAGGAGATGAAAAATTAATATTTAATAAATGAAGGTGTTATTGGTTAATACAAGCGATGTAGGAGGTGCAGGAAAAGCATGTGCAAGATTACATCTTGGTTTGCTAAATATGGAAGTAGATTCCAAATTGCTATTGGCTAAGAAAATGTCAAATTTCAAAGCGTCTTATGTGCTTCATCAAAAAACCAATAATTCCTTATTCTTTAAAATAGAAAACAAGGTTCTTAGTGTTTTAAGAAGGATTAAACTTTTAAAACCTTCAAAAAAAACTCAAGAAGAACTATTCATAAAAAATAGAATTAAAGGTTTAGAGAAATTTTCTTTTCCTAATTCAAATTATGATATAACAGAGTCCGAACTCTACAAACAAGCAGATGTAATAAATTTACATTGGGTTTCTGATTTTATAGATTACCAATCTTTTTTTAAAAAAAACACGAAACCAGTAGTTTGGACGCTACACGATATGAATCCTTTTTCAGGAGGAGAGCATTATGAAGAAAAATATTTGGGTATAGATAAAAAAGGGTTTCCTATTAAAAGAGTTTTTCTAGATGAAGAAGTATCAACATTTAAAAGTGTTTTAAACTTAAAAATGGAAGCATTATCAAACGTTGATAATCTCCATTTTGTAACACTATGTAATTGGATGACTAATCAATTGAAACAAAATGATTTTTTCGAAAAATTTCTAATTCATAAAATACCAAATGGAATTGACTCTAATATTTTTAGAATTAGAGACAAATCAAGTTCTAGAGAGCTTTTAAATATTCCACAAGAAAAAAAAGTAATATTGTTTGTTGCAGATTTAATTGATGCAAACAGAAAAGGTTTAAATTTTTTAGTCCGCGCTATTGAAAGATTAGAACAAACCAATATTCAATTATTTGTAATAGGAAATAAAAATGAAGATTTAAACCGTTTTAAGAACATTATCCAATACGGGAAGGTGTATGATGAAGAATTGTTAAGTTCTGTATATTCTGCTGCTGATGCTTTTGTTATACCATCATTAATGGACAATTTACCAAATACAGTTTTAGAATCTTTACTTTGTGGTACACCTGTAATTGGTTTCCCTGTGGGAGGTATTCTAGAGATTATAAATCATAATAAGAATGGTTTGTTAGCAAAAGAAGTTAGTGTAGATGCTTTAGTAGAATCGATATCAGACTTTTTAAAAAACGGAGTGTCTTATTCCATTGAAGATATAAGAAAAGATGCTGTGAATAAGTATGATGAAAAAGTTCAAGCTAAAAATTATATTAAATTATTTGAAAGTTTAGTTAAGTAAAATAATGATGTTAATATCTATTATCACAATAAATTATAATGACAAATTAGGATTAGAGCGCACTATAAGAAGTGTGCAAAATCAAACCTACTCTAATTTTGAATTTATTGTAATTGATGGAGGCTCATCTGATGGAAGTAAAGAGATAATCGAATTAAATACTGAGAAGTTAGATTTTTGGGTTAGTGAGCCAGATAATGGTATTTATCATGCCATGAATAAAGGGATTAAAGTTGCTAAAGGCGAATACTTATATTTTTTAAATAGTGGAGATCATTTTGATAATTATAATGCTTTAGAAAAAATAAATGCACATTTAACTGAAAAAGATGTTGTTTATTTTGATATTAAAGTTGTTGAGAAGAAAGGAGTTAGAATTAAAAAATGCCCAAAACAATTATCATTTCAATTTTTGCATCAAGATTTGCCAGCACACCAAGCTACGTTTATTAAAAAGAGTTTATTTGAGTCTTTAGGATATTATGATGAAAATTTAAAAATTGTTTCAGATTGGAAATTTTTAATTTTAGCAATCTGTAAACATCAAGCAAGTTATAAGTATATAGAAGATGTGTTTTCAATATATTATGCAGATGGGTTAAGTTCTAAAGAAGAAAGTCAATCTTTAATTAAATTTGAAAGAGAGCAAGTTTTAAATGCAGAATTTTCAGCCTTTTTTGTTGATGTAAAAGAGCGATATAAATTGGAAAGAAATCTGCGTAACTTACGAAAATCAAAAACAATAAAACTACTTGTTAAATTAGGTTTAATACATGAGTTTTGAGTTAAGTGTTTTTCATTCTTAAAGTATATGAAATTTTCAGTATCTGTAATAATTCCGGTTTATAATGGTGAGCGCTTTATAGAAAAGGCTATTCAGTCGGCATTACAACAACCTGAGGTTTCCGAAGTTGTTATTGTTAATGATGGAAGTACTGATAACACATTGAATATTGTTGAAAATCTTCAATCGCAGAACTCAAGAATTCAAATATATAACCATAAAAATCATCAAAATAAAGGACGTTCTGAAAGTAGGAATTTAGGAATAGAAAAAGCAAAAACAGATTATATAGCTTTTTTAGATGCTGACGATTTTTATTTAGAAGATAGATTTAAAAATGACGCATATCTTTTTCATGAGAATAAAGATATTGATGGCGTTTATAATGCTATTGGAGCTCATTTTTATAGAGAGGCCTCTAAAGAGGAAGCGGAAAAACTTAAGATAACTACAATTACAACTGTTGTAGAACCTGAAGAGTTGTTTGAAACTTTACTCTATTACAGAAAAGGACATTTTTCAATTGATGGTCTAACACTTAAGCGTTCGGTTTTTGATTCCTTTGATGGTTTTAGTAAGAAGTTAAAAGTTGCAGAAGATACTGAACTGTTTTACCGATTGGCATTAAAATATAATTTAAAAACAGGTGTGATTGATAGGCCCTTGGCAATGCGGGGTGTTCATGAAGAGAATGTTTTTAATAATGAAAAATTATATAATAAAACTAAAATCAATATTTATGAATTATTGATTAAGTGGTCTTTGAAAAATAAAATTGCTTTTGAAAAGATTGATCATATTCTTAATGTATTGTGGCTTAATAAATATCAGGAGAGGAATAGTTTGATAAAGAATACATCATACTGGTTTTACTTATTTTTTAGTAATCCAAGATTATTGTTTACAAAACTGAGTATAAAATACTTTCCAGTGGTTAGGCTTAGACAGAAACTTTTCCCATTTTTGTATAAACAATAACATTTTATGAGTTTTTCACCAATTGTTCTTTTTGCCTATAATAGGCCAATACATACACAAAGAACTTTGGACGCACTTGCTTTAAACCCTGAAGCAGCAAATAGTGATTTATACATTTTTTGCGATGGAGCAAAAAACAATGCTACTGAAGATGATCTAAAAAACATCAATCAGGTTATTAATATTGCAAATACGGAACAACGCTTTAAACGAGTAGAAGTAAGAATTAGCAATAAAAACAAAGGTTTAGCTCAATCTATAATTAATGGTGTAACAGAAATAGTAGATAAGTATGCTAGTGTTATTGTGCTTGAAGATGATATTGAGACTTCTCTTGGGTTTTTAAAATATATGAATGATGCATTAGCATTTTATCAAGATAAAGATGAGGTTATGCATATTTCTGGTTATATGTACCCTAATAATGCTAATTTACCCGAAACGTTTTTTTTTAATGTACCACTTTGTTGGGGTTGGGCAACTTGGGCTAAATCTTGGCAGGCTTTTAATAATGATTCCATTTTCCTTTGGAATGAATTAAAAAGAAAAGGTCTATCAAATGTCTTTGATAAATTTGGTGGTGATTATTTAACTAATCAATTGGCAGATAATGTTTCCGGAAAACTAAACACTTGGTTTATTAAATGGCATGCATCAGTTTTATTAAAAAATGGTTATACTTTGTATCCTAAAAAGTCTTTAGTGCAAAATTTTGGGTTTGATAATACTGGCGTTCATAATGGTATACATACAGAATTCAATCATACAGAATTAATAGATAATGTAGAGGTTGAACCAATAACTTTAGAAGAACATAAAAGTGCTGGTTTAATAATTAAAGATTTCTATAAAAAGGTTAAAGAAAAACCAATTAAAAATAATATGAAAAGAAGTATTAAAAATAAACTTAGGAGTCTGGTTTTTTTAATATTTCCAGATTTGAGAAAAGTATTAAAATACAGCCATAAAATTGTACAAACAAAAACATACTTAGGCGATAATAGTAAAGTATATCCGCCTTCAAGATTGTCTGATACGATAATAGGTAACTACACCTACATTTCCGAAAATTCGGTAATCAATAATACTACTATAGGTAAATTTTGCTCTATAGGAGCTAATTTTATGGCAGGTAGAGGTATGCATCCTACTCAAGGTCTTTCTACACACCCCATGTTTTATTCAACAGCAAAACAAAATGGAATAACTTTAAGCGATGATAACAAAATAGAAGAATTTAAAGCAATTACAATTGGCAATGATGTTTTTATAGGAATGAATGTTACTATTTTGGATGGAGTTACAATTGGAGATGGAGCAATTATTGGAGCAGGAGCTGTAGTTTCTAAAGATATACCACCTTATACTATTGCTGTTGGTAATCCCATAAATGTTATTAAATATAGATTTGAGGCTGAAAAAATAGAGAAGCTTTTAGATATTAAGTGGTGGGAATTAAGTGATGATGATTTACCATTAGTGGAAAAATATTTTTTTAAAGTTGATGATTTTATTAAAAAATTAGATAAAAAGAATAAATAAATTGAAATCAAAATTATCCATAATAACAGTAAACTATAACAATCTTGAAGGTCTTAAAAAAACAATAAAGAGTGTTAGAAATCAAACCTTTAAAGCGTTTGAGTTTCTTGTTATAGACGGAAATTCGGATGATGGAAGTGCAGATTATATTAAAGAGAACGAAGTGTATTTTGATTATTGGATAAGCGAACCAGATAAAGGTGTTTACCAAGCCATGAATAAAGGAATAGAAAAAGCTACAGGTGAATACCTCCTGTTTTTAAATAGTGGAGATCATTTTTATAATGATAAAGTGCTTGAAAAAAATCAAGAATATATTAATGATTCTGATATTATTTATTTCGATTTAGAAGTTGTTGAAGGCAAAAAAACTTTTGTGAAAAAGTATCCAGATGTATTATCGTTTTCTTATTTTGTTGAAGATACACTTCCTCACCCTGCAACATTCATTAAAAAAACAGCTTTTTTGAAAACGAATTTATATAAAGAAGATTTTAAAATAGTTTCAGATTGGAAATTTTTTATAGATGCTATTTGTAAATATAATTTGAGTTATAAAAGAGTAGCAAAAACGCTATCAACATTTTATATTGGAGGAATGAGCTCTAACCCAGAAAATAGATCAGTTAAGTTTAACGAAAAAAGTGAAGTATTTAATGGAGCATATTCACTTTTCAATCAAGGTGTTGATGATATTATTTCATATAGAAAAACCATAAACAATTTAAGAGCATCTAGAATTATTAAATTGTTTATAAAGCTTGGTGTTTTAAATAAATTTTAAAAATGAGTAAACTGGTTTCCATAATTGTTCCTTGTTATAATCAAGCTCATTTTTTAAATGAATCTTTAAATTCTGTTTTAAAACAATCTTATTCTAATTGGGAATGTATAATTATTAACGATGGAAGTACTGATAATACTGAACAAACTGTTTTAAACTGGACTAAAAAAGATAATAGATTTAAGTACGTTAAACAGCAGAACAAAGGATTGTCTAATGCTAGAAATTCAGGAATAAAAACGAGTTTAGGAGATTATATATTACCATTAGATGCTGATGATATTATTAGAGAAGATTTTTTAGATAAAACAGTTCCAGAGTTGCTTGAAAATGATGATTTAGCTATTATTTCTTGTAACAGTAAATTTTTCGAAGGCGATATTACTAATATTATAAATGAACTAAAACCTAAAGGAAATACCTATCATTATTTGCTTTATGTAAATCAATTAGTAGCAACTTCTCTCTACAGGAAAAAATGTTGGGAACAAGTTGGTGGTTATGATGAGCAAATGAAAACGGGTTTTGAAGATTGGGAGTTCTGGATTGCCATTACAAAACAAGGTTGGGAGTATAAAGTAGTAGATGATTTTTTATTCTATTATAGGAAAGCAAAAAAATCAATGCTTGTTGATACTATTAACAATCATTTTGAATCTAATAAAGAATATATCTTTAAAAAACATAATGATTTATATATTGATGATTTTGATAATTGTATGACGGTTTTGTTTCATCAATTAAAAACATATAGAGCCAGTGAAACAAAAATGAAAAAGTCTTTGGAATATAAAGTAGGTAAATTAATTACTAAACCATTTAAATTGCTAAAAACAATATTTAAAAAATGATTTCAGTAGTTATAAGAAATAAAAACCAAGACAATGCATTAGGCTTTCTGTTAAAGAATTTAACGGAAAGGTATTTAAATGATATTGGAGAGATTATAGTAATTGATAATTTATCTACAGATAAAAGCGAAGAATTCTCTAAGCAATATGGAGCACGATTTGTAACAATTGAAAAATTTAGTTATGGAGGTAGCGCAAATTTTGCAGCTAAACAAGCTAAGTTTCCTATTGTGGTTATGTTTAGCGCACATTCTTATCCTGTAAGCCATGATTTTTTCAAGTTGATAAAAGATAAGTTTGATAAAAACTCAAACCTTGCGGGTTTAAGATGCTTGCATTCTCCAAATGATTACAGAAATTATATCAATAAAATATCAGCAAATGAAGACCCTAATAAATCGGGGTTGATTTTTTCAGGATCTGCATTTAGTAAGAAAATTTGGGAAGCTCATCCTTTTAGAGAAGATGTAGCCACCTTTGAGGATAAAGAGTGGACTAATAGAGTGCTAAAAGCAGGTTATGAGATTGATATGGTAGCTTCTATTTTCTGTTATCAAATTAAAAGAAACAAAAAGCAATTGTATTTTAGGTTTAAAAACGACTTAATTGGTAATTATCAACTTTGGCATGAAGACATAAGCTTTTTGAAAGCTTCAAAAGGCTTTATTATGACTGTTTTTAGATTGATTATTGGCTTTTTTATTGATATTTGGTACACAATAAAGCGTTATTTGTATTCATTGAAATTCATGTTTAATAAACCAAATAAATTTTAAAAAGCATCTGAGTAAATGATTAAAAGGATTAAATCTTAAGCATGAATAAGAACAATAATTTTGATTTCTTAAGATTTTTATTTGCTCTTTTAGTCGTTATATCTCATTCTTACCCTTTATCAGGAAATGATGAAAGTTCTCAATGGATTTATCAAGTCACGCAAGGACAAATTGTACTAGCTAGAATTGGTTTAAGTGGTTTTTTTGTTATAAGTGGTTTCTTTATTTATCGCAGCTTACAAAGAAGTGAATCACTATTTAGTTATTTTAAAAAACGTTTTCTCAGAATTTTTCCTGGATTATTTGTCGTTTTACTGTTAAGTGTTTTATTGATTCCTTTTGTTTATGAAGGACAATTCCCGTTAACTAAAAACGAATCATATTTTACATACTTGCCTAATAATTTGCTATTATACAACTTTCAAGGTGTGGTAAATGGTGTATTTAATGCTAACCCATACCACGCAATAAACGGATCTTTGTGGACTATACGTTATGAGTTTTCTTTATATATAGCACTATCACTACTTTATTTTTTCAGAAAAAGCAAAAAAGTTCAAAAGGGATTATTATCATTATGCTTTTTGGGGTTAATTATATTAAATAATTTTTTCCTGACTAGGTTTTCTGGTTCGTCAATTTTTGGAATGTTGGGGTTCGAAATTTTAGATTTAGGAACCTTTTTTGTTGGCGGAAGTTTGTTGGCAACTTTTAATTTCGAAAAAATAAAAAATAAATGGATTTTATTTATAGCTTTTTTAGCGTTATTAATATCAATTTATTTTCAATTTTATAATGCAATTAAACATGTAATTTTACCAGTAATTATTTTATTGCTAGGTTTTGCAACACTTCCTTTCTTTAATAATTTTGGAAAAATAGGGGATATGTCTTATGGAATATATATTTACAGTTTTCCTGTTCAACAGGCGCTAGTTTATTACTATAAATTAGATGTGTATCAACTTATGTTTTTTTCTATTATTATTTCAATAACTTTGGGTTATCTATCTTGGCATTTAATAGAGAAAAAAGCATTGGCATATAAGAACAAGCCAATATTTAATGTAAAATATTTCAATAAGTAAATTGATTAGTAACTAGAAATGATAAAAAAAATACTTAATAAACTCGGGTTGATAAAGAAAGCTAATTATACCTTACATGGCGATTTTTGGCAACAAGAAGTAAACTTTAAATCAATAGATGATCGTTTTTCTTTTTTTGAAACCATAAGTAAAGAAAAAAAGGTATTGCATTTTGGTTGTACTGATTGGCCTATTTTTGATCCTAGCTATAATTTACACATAAAATTAGCTAAAGTTACTAAAGAAATTAATGGATTTGATATTGATGAAGAGGGTATAGCTAATTTAAAAAAATATGTAGATCAGCCATATTATTCTACATTTGAATCACTAAAAAATAAACACTTTGATGTTTGTTTGGTTCCTGAAACTATAGAGCATGTTGATAATGTTAGAACATTCTTAGAAGGTTTATCAACTGTAAATGCAGATGTGTTTTATATTACAGCACCAAATTGTTTTGCTAAAGTGCATATGGAAAGAAACTATTACTCAAAAAACAAAATTATTGAAGTAGTGCATCCAGACCATAATTGCTGGTATAGCCCATTTACACTTAAAAATCAAATTCAAAAATATTCAAATTTAAAGGTTGATGAGGTCTTTCTTTTAAATAATGATACCATGGTATGTTGTAAAGCAACTAATAAAAATATTGCTTAATCCATGAAGAGGCAAATCAAAAAGATATTAGACTTTTTTATAGGCCTTTTTAATATCTTTAAGTTGTATTTACTAGATTATAAGAAGATGAAAAACTCAGAGTTGGTTTTTTTCTTTCCTTTTTATCATACAGGTGGAGCAGAAAGAGTACATTTAAACATAGTACAAGCTGTTTCAAATAAAAAATGTTGCATCATATTTACTCAAAACTCAGCAACACAAAATTTTCTTAAAGGCTTTAAACAGATTGGAAGTGTTGTAGAGTTAAATTCAATATTAAATAAGCGTAGTAAAACAATTAATAAAATATTAGAGAATACATTATTGAAAGCTATGAATAATTCAATTCATATTAAGACTGTTTTTGGTGCAAACTCTAATTATTTCTATGAAATATTGCCTAAGATAAGTTATAGTAAACTACGAGTTGATTTAATACATGCATTAGCAGAAAATGACGATAGAGAAATTTTACTAACAAAATCAGCTAGATTTTTAGATAACAGAATCGTTATAAATAAAAAAGGCAAAAAAGATTTTGAAGCCCTTTATAAATCCTACAATATCCCTTCTGGTTTATTAAATAAAATTAATACGATTCAAAATGGTATTTCAATTCCCGAAGAATTTGATTTTAATATTAATGATAAAGATTTTTCAAAAATTAAAATTGGATTTATAGGAAGATGGTCTGAAGAGAAAAGACCAAATGTATTTTTAAAAACAGCTAAAATTATTAATAATTTGTATGATAATGTTTCATTTGTAATGGCTGGTACCGGAATGAAATCTAATATTGATGCTATAGAAAATTCGGGTGTATTATTTTTAGGAGAAATTACCGATAATTCAGAATTGAAAGAATTATATAATGCTCTTAATATATGTGTAATATCCTCTGTTTACGAGGGATTTCCTATGGTTTTCATGGAGTCAATGTTATATGGTGTTATTCCTATTAGTACTAATGTAGGCGGTGTGAGTGAACATATAACCAATTCAGAAAATGGCTTTTTAATTGATGATAATTCAAGTGAAGATGTTTTGGTGAAGGACTTTGTAAAATGTATTCAGCATTTAATTAATGATACTTCAGAATTTAAGTTAATAACTGAAAGGTCTCATAATTACGCTATTGAGAATTTCAACATTAAAAAATTCAACAAATCCTATCAAAAACTTTTAATCAATAATTAATGAAAATACTCATGGTAGCCATACCAAATCATCATTTTTTTCAATGGGTAAACCAATTGAAAAATTCTGGGTATGAGGTATTTTGGTTTGATGTTACTGATGGTGGCCCAAAATCAGATAGGATAAATTGGGTAAAACAAATTAAAGGTTGGAAGTTAAAATGGGATTTTCCTTTTAGGAGTAGAATAAAAAAAGCATTTCCAAGTATTTATAAGTTTATACAAAAGTATAATGAAAATACTGTTTACGATGAGTTTAAAAGTCAAATGGAAACCATTAAACCAGATATTGTTCACTGTTTTGAAATGCAATTATCTGGATTGCCAATTCTTTCAATTATGGAACAGAATAATGTTCCTTTTATGTATTCGTCTTGGGGAAGTGATGTATTTTATTTTGAACAATTAGGTGTTACTAATGAGGATTTAAAAAGTTTTTATAATCGTGTGGACTATTTAATAACAGATTGCAAACGAGACTATAAAATTGCAGTTAATAATGGATTTAATAGTGCTTTTTTAGGTGTTTTTCCTGGTAATGGGGGGTTGGAAGTTGATGTATCTAAAATTCTACCAGTTTCAAAGAGGAAAATTATTTTGATAAAAGGATATGATGATGGTGTTGGAAAAGCTTCAATAATATTTAAAGCTTTAGAAAGTATACCAAAAGCATTTTTTCAAAATAAAGAAGTTGTTGTTTACAGTGCTGATGATACAATAAAAAGACAAGTTGAAGTATCAAAGCAACTATCAAATTTATCAATAAAGATATATTCAAGATATGCTTTTATTGAAAACGAAAAATTATTGAGTTTTATGGGGCAAAGTTGTATTCATATAGCCAATAGTATTTCTGATGGTATGCCAAATGCTTTATTAGAAGCTATGGCTATGGGAGCTTTTCCTATTCAATCAAACCCAGGTCAAGTTACAGAAGAAGTTGTTGAGCATAACAAAAATGGTTTATTAATTAGTAACCCTAATAGTCCTGAAGAGATAGCAGTGCATATTCAAAATGCTATAAATAATGAAACTTTAAGAAAGGATGCTCAAAATTTTAATATAAATTATATTCAGAAATATTATAATCGTGCTACATTGCAACCAGAGATACAAGCACTTTATGAAAGTGTTAATGCGAAATCATTTTAAATGCAAATTTCTTTTTTAATTGTCACAAAAAATAGGGCTGAAGCTTTAGCTTTTACTTTGAATAAACTTAAATTGATGCTAGATTTATCAATTCATGAAGTTTTGGTAGGTGTTGATGGTTGCAAGGAAACTGAGGCTATTATTCAGGACTTTAATTGGGTAAATTGGACAGTTATAGAAGAAAGTATAAGTGCATCTCCAGCTAGAAACTTACTTTATAAAAAAGCTATTGGCGAAATTTTTATTGGTTTAGATGACGATGCACATCCTATAAGTACTGATTTTATTAAACGTATTGAAGAGAGTTATTCTGAAAATGAAAATTTAGGAATTATTGCTTTTCAAGAAGTTCGCGGAATATTTAAATCCGATACTGAAGCTTTAGAACAATCTCAATCTAGAGAAGCTTACCTTACCAATGATTTTGTTGGTTGTGGTTTTTCAATAAAGAAAACAGTTTATAATAAAACAGAAGGATTTCCTGTTTGGATAGATATTTATGGTGAGGAACCAGCTTTGGCTTTAGAGGTTTTAAATCTTGATTATACTATTTTATATGAACCAGAAATAAAAGTAAATCATAGAGTTGATGTTGAAAAGCGCAAATTACAAGGCCGCAATTATTTTAGATTTGAAAAACAACTGCAAAATACACTTCGGTACTTTTTAGTGTATTACCCTAATCCCATTTTAAGTATCCTAAAAGCGCTATTGCATAATTTTAAAAAATATGCTATTGTTGATTGGAATTACTTTAAATCATTTATTAAAGTATGTTTTTTAATAATTTTTAAGCTGCCTAAAATTTTAAAATATAGAAAACCTGTAAAAAAGGATATTATAAAGTTAAAACAAGAATTAAAACCTCTAAACTATTCTGCTTAAATGCTATTTAATTCTTTAGATTTTGCAATTTTTTTACCTTCAGTTTTTATACTGTACTGGTTTGTTTTTAAAAGAAACATAAAACTGCAAAATGTTTTATTGATTCTTGCTAGTTATGTGTTTTATGGCTGGTGGGATTATCGATTTTTAGCACTTATTATCTTTAGTTCTCTGGTAGACTATGCCATAGGGAAAAAGCTAAGAAATGAAGAAGAGCCAATTAAAAGAAAAATTTTACTTTGGATAAGTATACTTGTAAATTTAGGATTTCTCGGGTTTTTTAAATATTATAATTTCTTTATTGATAATTTTGTTGAAGCCTTTTCTTTTTTCGGAAACAAAATACAGCCTAATACTTTAGATATTATTTTACCAGTAGGTATTAGCTTTTACACATTTCAAACACTTAGTTATACAATAGATGTCTATAAGAAAAAATTAGAGCCAACAGATGATGTAATTTCGTTTTTAGCCTTCGTAAGTTTCTTTCCACAATTAGTGGCAGGACCTATTGAGAGGGCTACAAATTTATTACCACAATTTTATATAAAAAGAGTATTTCATTTTTCAGCAGCTACAGATGGTTGCAGACAAATACTTTGGGGTCTATTTAAAAAAATTGTTATTGCCGACCAATGTGCAGTATACGCTAACACCATATTTAATAACTCTGATTCTTACTCAGGGAGCACGCTTTTTGTTGGTGCTATTTTTTTCGCATTTCAGATTTATGGAGATTTTTCAGGGTATTCAGATATAGCTATTGGTACATCAAGGTTGTTTGGGTTTAGCTTGAAACAAAATTTTGCATTCCCTTATTTTTCTAGAGATATAGCAGAATTTTGGAGACGCTGGCACATATCATTATCCACTTGGTTTAGAGATTATTTATATATTCCTTTAGGTGGAAGTCAAGTTGGTACTTGGAAAAAAATAAGAAACATATTTATAATTTTTATAGTTAGTGGTTTTTGGCATGGTGCTAATTGGACCTTTATATTTTGGGGATTTTTAAATGCATTATATTTTTTACCATTACTCATTAGAAAACAAAATAGGAATAACTTAAATATAATTGCTCAGAATCAAAATTTGCCAACGTTTAAAGAGGTATTCCAAATGGCGATTACTTTTTGTTTGACTACACTCGCTTGGGTGTTTTTTAGGGCAGAAAATATGGCTCATGCTTGGGATTATATAAAAGGCATTTTTTCTTTTAGTTTTTTGAGTTTACCAGAAGTAAGACCAACAAATCTTCTCGTTTTACTTGTATTTTTTATTATAGTTGAATGGATAGGAAGGTGTCAACATTATGCCATAGAAGTGTTATTACTGAAAAAACCTAGGCTTCTAAAATGGATTTTTTATTCATTTTTAATGGCCTTGATTTTTATTTTTAGTGGAGAATCTCAACAAACATTTATTTATTTTCAATTCTAAATATGAAGTCGTTTTTAAAATATGGAGCCTTGTTTTTTCTGTTTTTCTTTATAATAGAAAAAAGTGTGCTTTTTGTTTTATGGAAGGCTCCAGAGTTAGAGCAAGATAGAAGATTGGAGTTTGTTCTTGAAGGTGAAATGAATAAAGATTTAATTGTGCTTGGGTCTTCAAAAGGTGCATCAAATATACTTGCAAGTCAGTTAGGAAATGAAACAGGTCTTGCTTCATACAACCTATCGTATGAAGGGTCACATATTGTTTTTCACCATTTCATTTTAAAAACGCTAATAAAGCATAATACAGCTCCAAAAAAAATAATATTGTTAATAGATACCCACTATCAATTTATTAATGAACCTTCACTTGTGTTTAGGTACGATCGTTTATATCCGCTTTCAAAATACAATCACATTAATGATGAATTGATTGGTAAAGGCAAAAAGAATATGCTATCAAAGTTTTTTGCTTTATCTCGAGTAAATAGATCTAACTTTCAGCTTAGTGAAAAAGAAACCAATCAGTATAATCCCTTTGATAATTCTGGATCTAGACCTTATGTAAAGCGAAATTTAAAAAAGAAGTTTGAATATTTAGATGATACTGAACCTTACAACCCTGAGTTTGAATTAAAAGAAAAGATTGAAGCATTCAATAATATTCAAAAGTTATGCAGTGTTAATGATATTGAATTAATTTGTGTGATACCGCCAAATTATAGTACTTATAATGCAACTTTTGTTGAGCGTTTTAAGGTATTGTTGAAGCCAGAAAGCAAATGGGTTGTTTATGATACTTTAAATTCAATTTATAAACAAAAAGAATACTATTATGATCAATCACACCTTTTTAAAAATGGTGCATCTGTTTTTACATCAGAAATAAGTGATTTTATTAAAAATAATTCTAATTGAATATTTTATCTTTTATACTAAAAACAGCTACTTTCAACTGAAAAAAAGTGTATTTTAGCGATTATTAAGGTGTTTTATTTATGAAAAAAATAGGCTTTATTCCACTTAGAAAGGGTTCAAAAGGTATTTCTAACAAGAACAAACGAAAAATGGTTGGAAGACCATTATTTACTTGGGTTTTAGGAGAAGCTATATTTTCTAATCTAGATGAAGTATATGTTTACACTGATGATGAAGATATAATTGATTTTATAAATAAAGAATATCATTGGACAGATAAAGTTAAAGCCTTAAAACGAAGTGATATTAGTGCAACAGATACGGCTTCAACTGAAACGGCTATGAATGAATTCTGTGAGTCAATTGATTATAATTTTGATACATTTTGTTTATTACAAGCAACATCTCCTTTTACTAGGAAAGATGATATAAATAATTGTTTAGCTAAATTAAATGATGGTTATGATTCTGCATTAACGGTTGTCAATACACATCGATTTTTATGGAATGAAGATGGAAAGCCAATAAATTATAATCCTTTAGAGAGACCAAGACGTCAGGATTTTGAAGGACTATTAATAGAAAACGGAGCTGTTTATACCGTTACTAAGGAAGCGCTAAAAACCCACAAAAATAGAATTGGAGAAAAAACTGCAGTTGTAAAAATGCCAGAAGATTCTTTGTTGGAAATTGATAGCGAATCTGATTGGATAGCTATTGAAAGTTTATTAATTGAGAGACAGAAAAGAGAAAAGGAGTCTAAAAAAATCACACACCTTGTTTTAGATGTTGATGGCGTTTTTACTGATGGAACCATTACTTATACTAAAGATGGAGAGCATACTAAGAGTTTTGATATGCGAGATGGAATGGGACTTGAAATTTTAAGACAGTTTGGTATTCAGGTCATGATTATGACTTCTGAAAACTCTCAACTAGTTGCTAAACGCATGGAGAAACTTAAATTAAAACATGTGTTTCTTGGAGTTAAAGATAAATACACCTTATTAAAAAGTATTATTAATGACGCTGATATTAGTATAAGCAATGTGGCTTACGTTGGTGATGATGTTAACGATTTAACTAATATCTGTAGTGTAGGTTGGTCTTTAGCACCTAATAATGCTACAGATATTGTAAAAGCTAATGCCGATGTAGTGCTTTCAAAAAACTCTGGAGCTGGTGCTATTAGAGAAGCATGTCAGTTTATTTCAAATTATAATAAAAGATTTTAATACGTCCTAGATTTTATGAATACTTATAAGAAGCCTTATGTTATAGCTGAGATTGGATGCAACCACAAAGGCGATATGGAAATTGCTAAAGAACTTATAAAGGTTGCTAAGATTTTTTGTAATGTAGATGCAGTAAAATTTCAAAAACGAAATAATAGAGAGTTATTAACTGAAGATCAGTATAATCAACCACATCCTAACCCAATAAACTCTTATGGAGATACCTATGGAGCTCATAGAGAGTATTTAGAGTTTGATGTAAATCAACATGCAGATTTAAAGTCGTATTGTGAAGAAATAGGAATTACATATTCTACCTCTGTTTGGGATTTAACTTCTGCTAAGGAAATTTCATCTCTAAATCCAGAATTTATTAAAATTCCATCAGCATGTAATAATAATGTAGAGATGTTAGAATGGTTGTGTGATAATTATCAAGGTGAATTGCATATTTCTACAGGAATGACTACTAAATCTGAAATTGAAGATTTGGTTAATCTTTTCAAAAGAAAAAATAGGAATAAAGATTTAGTGCTCTACAATTGTACATCTGGTTATCCGGTTCCTTTTGAAGATGTTTGTCTTTTAGATATTAATATATTGATTGATGAGTATGGAGATAGTGTAAAACATATAGGCTTTTCTGGACATCATTTAGGAATAGCCGTTGATGTTGCTGCGTTTACACTAGGGGCTAATATTATTGAAAGACATTACACTATTGATAGAACATGGAAAGGTACGGACCATGCTGCTTCACTAGAACCAATGGGCTTGCGTAAACTTACTAGAGATGTTAATGCGGTTTATAAAGCACTTCAATTTAAAAGTCAAGATATTTTGCCTATTGAGCAAGTTCAGCGAGACAAGTTGAAAAATAAAAAGGTCTAAAATTAAAAAATGAAGAAAAAAGTATTCGTTTTTTTTCCTGATGGTGTAGGTCTAAGAAATTTTGCTTTTACAGATTTTAAAAGTATTGGTGAAAATATGGGTTTTGATATTACCTATTGGAACAACACTATTTTTTCATTAAAAGATAATTTAGGATTCAATGAAGTTAAGATTGAAGACCACTCAACACATCCATTATTGCCAATATATTCAAGAGCAAGAAAACGTGCCGAATTAAATGTATCAAGAGATAAGTTTAGTGATGGTGTATATCCAACGTATAAGTTTCCATTCAATTATAAAGGTTTAAAAAACAGCTTAAAAAGTATATACACTAAGTGTCTAATTGGATTGTATTCGTCAGAAAAAGGCATTATTAAATTAAGACAAAAGATTAATAACTTAGAACGTTCAACTTCAAAGTATAAATACTGTAAAGCACAATTAGAAACCCATAAGCCAGATTTAGTATTTTGTACTACGCAACGATCAACACAATCAATTAGTGCACTTCTTGCTGCTCAAGATTTAGGTATTCCTACAGTTGCGTTTGTGTATTCTTGGGATAATGTACCAAAAGCGATGCAAGTTGTTGAGACTAATTATTATTTTGTGTGGAGTGATTTGATGAAAGAAGAAGTGCTGAAATATTATCCTTTTGTAAAAGAAGAACAAGTTTTTGTGACAGGAACTCCACAGTTCGAACCTCATTATGACGCTTCATTAAAAGAGTCCAGAGTAGATTTTTTCAATACTTACAATTTAGATGTAAATAAAAAATACATCTGTTACTCTGGTGATGATGAAACCACTTCGCCTTTAGATCAGTATTATCTAGAAGATTTAGCTAACGTAGTAAGGCATTTAAATAATAAAGGCGAAAATTTAGGAATAATTTATAGAAAATGCCCTGTAGATTTTACACCTAGATATAATGCTGTTATTGAGGCTAATAAAGATATTATTGAAGTTTTAGACCCCATTTGGAAGCAAGTTGGTAGTCAATGGAATCAGGTGTTGCCAACTCCAGAAGATTTTAAAATGCTTTATAATGTTTGTGAACATAGCGAGTTTGTTACTAATGTATGTTCTTCAACTGTTTTTGATTTTGTAGCACATAACAAACCTTGTATTTATTATAATTATGAACAGCCTCAGTTGAAAAAGGGTATTAGAGATATAGGGCAGAATTACAAGTATGTACATTTTAGAAGCATGCCTTCTAAGGAAGCTGCTGTATTTTGTACAGATAAAAAAGACTTAGAAAGTTTGGTGAAGCAAATTTTAGATGGTAAGCTTTCAAATGTTGAAATTTGTGAGGATTGGTATCAGATTGTAGCAGGAAAAGAACCTACTCAAGCTTCAAAAAATATTTGGAATACTATTGATTCACTTTTGAAATGAAAATAGGTTTTATAACATCAGAATATCCCCATCCTAAAGTAAGTCATGCTGCTGGAATTGCTACCAGTATTAAGAATTTAGCAGTAGCATTGGTTAAAAAGGGACAAAATGTAACTGTGTTTGTTTATCACCAAAAAGAATCTACAATTGTTTTTGATGAGGGTGTCGAAATTCATCTTATAAAAAAAGAAACATTTAAACTATTTACATGGTATTTCTATAGAAAATATGTTCAGAAATATGTAAATAAAGTTGTGAAAGAAAAGGATATAGATGTTCTTGAAGCAGCAGACTGGACCGGAATTACTGCTTTTATGAATTTCAAAGCGCCACTGGTTATAAGGTTTCATGGTAGTGATGCTTATTTTTGTAAATTAGATGGACGCAAGCAGAAGTTTAAGAACTTTATGTTTGAAAAACTAGCTTTACAGAAAGCTAAAGCTTATGTTGCACCAACAACTTATGCAGGTATAGAAACCCAGAAAATTTTCGGATTAAACAAAAAGAAAATAAAAACCATCCATTATGGATTGCAGTTAGATAATTTTCAAAATGATAACCCAAGTATTTACAATAGAGATACCATTTTATACATAGGAACCATCATAAGAAAAAAAGGTGTTTTAGAACTCGCTGAAATTTTCAATAAGGTAATTAAAGAAAAACCTAACGCTAAACTGATTTTAATAGGAGGGGATTCATCAGATATAAAAACAGGAACAACTTCAACCTTTAAATTGATGGAGCATATTTTTTCTGATGAAGCTAAAAAGCAAGTAAATTACTTAGGTAAAATACCTTATGAAGAGGTAAAAGAACACATTAAAAAGGCGCATGTTTGTACATACCCTTCTTTCGCTGAAACTTTAGGAATGGTAACAATAGAGTCTATGGCTATGCAAAAGCCTGTTGTCAATACAAGTATTGGTTGGGCGCAAGAGCTAATAGAAGACAATGTTAGTGGCTATTTGGTTCATCCAACAAAGGTTGATGATTATGCAGCAAAAATAGTAACGTTGTTAAATGATGAAAAGTTGTGCGAGCAAATCGGAAAAGCAGCAAAATTAAAAGTGGAAGATCTTTTTGATATTAATAAAAATGCGGATATAAATATTGAGTATTATAAATCTATCATTACATGATTTATTTGATTCATAAAAATAATAGTGTTCAAAAGGTATTAAATGATAGCTTAAACGAATTACCATTTGAAAAAAGTAAATCTATAACGAGCACACTTTATGAGTTGGCTAAAACGTATCCTGAAGCTCTTTTAATTTGGTGTTATCAAGATTATTTTGATTTAATTGATAAGGATAGTTTAAGCACCATTTTTCATCATAAGCGTATTTTCGCATCATATACTGTAAACCTTGAAAACTTTCTTCCAGAGCAAATAGGTTTTGTAGATCAGTCTATTTATTTAAAAGTAAATAAAACGAATACTTACCCAACGTGGTTAATGAGTAGTGATGTTGGAGGAGTGCATTTAAGCCTTCTAAATACCGCATTTTCTGCTTTTAATAAGTATAAAGATTTTGATTATTATCTTAATTGTTTAGCAAAAACGGCAATGTCGCAAGGTTTGTTTTGTTACTCAGAACCAAGGTTGTTTTTAGAGAAACCAAAATCTGAAGTTAATAACAAAGCAACAATTTATCAACTATTTAAGTTTGTTAAAACAAATTATAAATGGGTTTGGAGTTATATTCTGTTTTTTTGTTTTGTGATTTACTTGAAAAGATTTCCATTACTTCCTTTTTTGAGAACTTTGTTTTATTCAAGAGATAATTTAGAATTAGATTTTTCCTCAATTCCTCTTAATTCTAATAGAAAAGTAATATCTCAAAAAAGTATTGATGTTATTATACCAACAATTGGTAGAAAACCTTATTTGTATGATGTTTTAAAAGATTTATCAAAACAAACTATCCTCCCAAATAATGTAATCATAGTTGAACAAAACCCTTTGTTGGATTCTAAATCAGAACTTGATTATTTGACTTCTGAGGAATGGCCATTTAAAATCAAACACAGGTTTATCCATAAAAGCGGTGTTTGTAATGCAAGAAATATAGCTATTAGTTTAGTAGAAAGTGAGTGGGTGTTTTTTGGGGATGATGATATTAGATTTGAAAAAGATTTATTAGAAAAATCATTTTCAAGAATTGAGAGCCTAGGAGTAAAATCAATTAATCTAGCTTGTTTACAAGTTGACGAAGTTCAAAAATATTTAAAAATAGCGCAAACACCCATTTTTGGTTCTGGAACTAGTATTGTTAAATCTGAATTGCTCGAGCATATTAAATTTAATTTAAGCTATGAGTATGGGTATGGAGAGGATTCTGATTTTGGAATGCAAATCAGAAATCTAGGAGCTGATGTTATTTCTGTACCAGATATTATAATTACACATTTAAAAGCACCAGTTGGTGGTTATAGGATTAAAGTCGAACATCCTTGGTTTGATGAGGATATCTTACCTAAGCCAGCGCCTACAATTATGCTTCTTAACTTAAATTATTTTACAAAATCGCAAGTACAAGCTTATAAGTTACTCTTGTTCATAAAATTTTATAAACATCAAAAAATTAAGAATCCATTTCGTTATATTTCTTTGATGAATAAAAAATGGGATGTTAGTCTTTTTTGGGCAAAAAAGCTACAAGCATATGCTTAAGGTTTATACAAATACTAGTTTGTTAACAGAAGAGAATCGTAGTTACGTTTTCCCCTTATTATTTGATTTGCATTTTACTCAAAATAAATACTTGAGTGACATTTATGTAATAGTTGAAGATGCTAATAGTGCGGATATTTTTATTTCACCTTTAGAATATACTTATGCTTTAAAATTCTATAAAAGAGAAGTAATAGATATACATAATAAAGCTAAGTCTCTAAAAAAAAATCTTTGGGTATATTCCGGTGGCGATTTTGGTTTTTCATTAAAAGATAAAACTATTTACAATTTCAGATTAAGTGGTTTTCATAGTAAATTGAATGAAAGAACCATAATAATGCCCTCATTTATAAATGATCCTTATAAGGCACATTTAAATTCAAGTTTTAAGACCTTGGACAAGGTTGATTCTCCAAAAATTGGTTTTGTAGGTCATGCCAATACTGGAGCAAAAAAGTATTTTAAAGAGCTTTTAAGCTATATTAAGAGTAATGTAAAACGCATTCTATTTAAAGAAAAGAAAGATTATCAATCATTTTACCCATCAAGTATTAAAAGGGCTAGTTATTTAAATGCATTATCAAAATCAAAAGCGCTTAAATCAAATTTTATTTTAAGAAAATCTTATAGAGCAGGAGTTAGAACCGCTAAAGAGAAATTATTGACAACAAATGAGTTTTACAATAACTTATATACTAATCCATATACATTTTGCTTGAGAGGTGCTGGTAATTTTTCTGTTAGATTTTATGAAACTTTAGCTGTTGGTAGAATTCCTATACTAATAAATACCGATTGTAGATTACCTTTATCAGGTGTAATTGATTGGAATCAGCATTCTTTAATTATTGATGAATCTGAAGATGATAGAATGGTTGAAAAGATAATAGAATTTCATAATAAATTGGATGATAAAGCTTTTACTCAATTACAAGAAAGTAATAGGTTACTATGGAAGAATTACTTAAACAGAGAAGCTTTTTTTAAGGTTGTACATGATAGTTTTAAGAATAAATTAAAATGATATGACTAAAAATTTTTCATTAATAATTTGTACTTATTTAAGATCTCAAGCATTGCTTAAGCTATTAATTTCTGTTAGAAATCAAAGCTTGTATCCAAATGAAATATTAATAATTGATGGGTCAACAAATGATGAAACTCAGGTTATATTAAAGCAAAATCATTTTAATAACTTAAAATATTTTAAAGTTAAACCAGAGCAAAGGGGGTTAACTAAACAACGTAATTATGGTGTGAATCTAGTTTCTAAAGATTCGGAGATAATTTGTTTTCTTGATGATGATATTGTTTTAACACCAGCTTATTTTGAAAACTTAATTAGTACATATAGTTTGCATCCAGATGCTCTTGCTGTTGGTGGTTATATTGCTAATGAGGTCGTGTGGAAGAAAGTTTCTAAACAAGGAAATGCTAATATGTTTTATTTTGATGGTTGGGAAAGAAAGGAGCCTTCTAGATTTAAGCTTAGAAAAAAGTTTGGTTTGGAACCTGATACGCCTCCAGGTGTTTTGCCAACTTTTGCTCACGGTAGGTCTATTGGCTTTTTGCCGCCTTCTGGTAAAGTGTATCCTGTTGAATTAATTATGGGAGGGGTTTCTAGTTATAAAAAGTCCATTTTTGATAACTTATCATTTTCAACCTATTTTGAAGGTTATGGATTGTATGAAGATGCAGATTTTTCTCTAAGAATAGCTAAACTTGGGAAACTGTATGTGAATACCAGTGCGGAATTATCTCATCACCATGATGCATCAGGACGACCAAATAAATTTAAATATGGGAAAATGGTGGTAAGAAACGGTTGGTATGTATGGCGGGTAAAATATGAGAAACCAAATTTTAAAGCGAAGGTAAAGTGGAGCTTAACTGTTTTATTGTTGACAACTATTCGATTTTTAAATGTGTTTACAACAAAAGATAAAAAAGAAGCCTTTACGGAAACTTTGGGAAGAAAGGTAGGATGGCTATCTTTACTTTTCAATAAACCGAAGGTAAATCCATGAGATTTTTAATCTTAACGCATGTTGCTCATAAATTTAAAGATGATGAAATATCAGCTTACGCACCTTATGTAAGAGAGATGAATATTTGGTTGAAGCATGTAGATGAAGTGCTTTTAATTGCCCCAAAAAGTACTAGAAGCAAAACTGTAATTGATTTGCCTTATAATCATGATAACCTGATATTTAATGAAATACCATCAATAGAGTTTACGAATATAAAAAAATTGATTTTTTCCATAATTAAATTACCCATAATCTTAATTAAAATTTTCAGTGCTTGTAAAAAAGCGGATCATATTCATTTAAGATGTCCTGGAAATATTGGTTTGCTCGGGAGTATAGTTCAAATTTTTTTTCCAAAGAAAATTAAAACAGCTAAATACGCTGGGAATTGGGATCCAGAAGCTGTTCAACCTGTGAGCTATAAGTTTCAAAAACGTATACTTTCAAATACATTTTTAACCAAAAATATGACTGCATTAGTTTATGGTGATTGGGAAAATCAAACAAAAAACATAAAGCCTTTTTTTACGGCAAGTTATGCTAATGAAGAACGAGAAATAAGAGCACATAGGGATTATTCAGGTAAACTAAAATTTGTTTTTGTTGGAGGATTAGTTGAAGGGAAGCGCCCGTTGTTTGCTATTCAAATTATTGAGAAATTAAATGAGCTTGGTTATAATGTGTCTTTGGATTTGTATGGTGATGGTATTTTGAAAAAAGCTTTAAAAGCTTATATAAACGAAAAAACTTTACAGAATAAAATCAAATTATTAGGGAATCAGAGCAAAGAAACTATAAAAGGAGCTTTGAAAGAAGCTCATTTTTTAATTTTAGCATCAAAATCAGAAGGTTGGCCAAAAGCCATAGCTGAAGCGATGTTTTTTGGTGTAATTCCTATCTCAACTTCAATTTCCTGCGTGCCTTATATGTTAGATTATGGGAAAAGAGGTGTTTTAATAGATTTTGAGTTGCAAAATGCAGTAGAAGCTGTTAAGAGGTGTTTGGTTGATCCAGAGCTCCTAAAAACAATGTCTGAAGAGGCGTTTGTTTGGTCTCAAAAGTATACATTGGATAAGTTTGAGTCTGAGATTGTTAAATTATTATAATTACAAATGCGTGTATTACAATTAATAGATTCTTTAGAAACTGGGGGTGCTGAACGCGTTGCTGTTAATTTAGCTAATGTTTTGTCTGCTGAAATAGAGAAGTCATTTTTATGCGCAACAAGGAAAGAAGGATTGTTGAAAGAGGGTTTGTCTGATAATGTTAATTATCTGTTTCTGAATAAGCAAAAAACAATTGATTTTAAGGTAATTAAAAGGTTAAGTACGTTTGTTAAAACTAATAATATAGATATAATTCATGCGCATTCCACATCATTTTTTTTAGCTACAATAGTTAAAATTTCTAATAAAAAAACATCGATTATATGGCATGATCATTATGGAAATAGTGAGTTTTTGGAAAGTAGAAAAAATGGCATATTAAAATTTTGTTCAAAATATTTTTCACATGTATTTAGTGTAAATAGAAATTTGGAAAATTGGGCAAAACGTAAACTTAATGCAAGAAGCGTAAGCTATTTACCTAATTTTGCTTCTGTTGATAAAAATTTGTCTGAAACAAAACTTAATGGTGTTTCTGGGAAACGTATTGTATGTTTAGCAAATTTAAGACCTCAAAAAGATCATTTTACATTAGTTGAAGCTTTTAAAAGCGTTAATAATCTTTATCCAGATTGGACTTTGCATTGTATCGGTAAAGATTTTCAAGATGAGTATTCTAAGAAAGTTAAATCTAAAGTAAAAACATTAGGTTTAAGTAGATCTGTATTTTTTTATGACAGTAAACCTGATATTTATTATGTTTTGAGTCAATGTGAAATAGGTGTCTTATCTTCAAAATCAGAAGGTTTGCCAATTGCTTTACTCGAGTATGGTTTGGCAGGTTTAGCTGTAATTGCTACTGATGTAGGAGAATGTAAAAATGTTATTGAAAATAATGTTAATGGGTTTTTAATCAATTCTTTAGATTATAAAATGTTATATAATACTTTAATTAAATATATTGACAATAGAAAGCTTCGAAATGAATATTCTAAGCACTATAAAAATTATATTCAAGAGCATTTTTCAGAAAAATCTCAATTAGAAAAAATCATTAAAATTTATAAAGATATCATCAAATAATTTGAAAAACTCTAATTACATAAAACTTATATTTTTGCATATTCTTATAGGAATTGCCATATTTAGTTTTGGAGTTCTATCAAAAGTTTACTTGTTAGTAATCTTTCTTTATTTTTCTAATAGAATTATTAAAAGTAAGCCTTCTCAAAAAGTATTACATGTTTTAATGGCTTGTAGTTATGTAGTTGGTGCTGAGGTGTTTTTAAGAATGACTGGAGGTAGCTTACTTTATGAAACATCAAAATATTTAGTAATTCTTTTTTGTTTGATTGGAATATTAGGTATCAGGCTTAAACAACCAATACCTTACATTGTCTATATTTTTTTACTTGTTCCAGGGATTTTAGTAGCAGGTTTTAACATGACAGAACAAACTACTATTCGTACTGCAATAGCGTTTAATTTAAGTGGACCTGTGTGTTTAGGTGTTGTATCTATATTCTGTTATAAGCAAAAATTAACCTACCAAAGTATGCATAAAGTATTGTTGGCTATGGCATTGCCTTTAGTTACCATAACAACGTATTTATTTGTTTATGCACCTAGTATTAGAGATACTGTAACAGGTACAGGATCTAATTTTGCGGCTTCAGGAGGTTTTGGTCCTAATCAAGTAGCTACCGTTTTGGGTTTAGGAATGTTTATTTTTAGTATTCGCTTTTTTATGCTTTCCCCGTCTTTGTTTTTAAAAATTATTAATGGGTTATTAGTATCAGCAATTAGTTATAGAGCCATAGTAACATTTAGTAGAGGAGGTGTAATAGTAGCGTTGATAATGATTGTAGCTTTTGTTTATTTCTATTTTATAAAAGTAAACGTGAAAGCAAAATTCAGAATTAGCAGAACCGTTTTTCTTTTTTTAAGTATCGGATTATTGATTTGGTTGTTTTCATCAATTCAAACTAGTGGGTTAATAGATAAACGCTATACTAACAGAGATGCTTTAGGTAGAGAAAAGGCTGATATTTCAACAGGTAGGGCAGATTTAGTTTCTTTTGAAATTGATGAATTTTTGAAAAATCCAGTTTTAGGTGTAGGAGTAGGTAAAATAAAAGAACTTAGACAGAAAAGTGAAGGTATTGAAGCTGCATCTCATAACGAAATGAGCAGAATTTTATCAGAACATGGTTTGTTTGGAATGGCAGCTTTCATAATTTTATTAATTGCTCCTTTACTTTTTCGAATACGAAATAGGACGAATGTTTTCTTCTATTCACTTTACCTTTTTTGGTTTTTAACTATTAATCATTCATCTATGCGTATAGCAGCACCCGCATTTGTTTACGGATTATGCTTGTTGGATATTCAATATAAATCTGGTTCGATAAAAAAAAGAAAAGTATTAAAAAAGAAAAGTGTTTAATATTAGCCAATCAATGAAAACTCTAATATACATAGGAAATAAGTCTGGAGTTAAGGAAGGTGCAAACTTGACTTCAATTGATATATTGGGTAAGTTACTTAAAGAAAGTGGTTATAATATCTATTGCGCTTCTAGTAAAAAGAATTTAGTTATTAGGTTGTTAGATATGATATGGACTTGCTTTAGATACAGAAAACAAGCCGATTATGTGTTAATTGACACCTATAGCACATTAAATTTTTACTATGCTTATTTTGTGAGTCAATGGTGTAGAGTATTGAAATTAAAATATATTCCTATTCTACATGGTGGTAGTTTACCAAATAGGTTAAAAAATACGCCTAGGTTATCCAAAGCAATTTTTAATAATGCCTATGTAAATATTGCCCCTTCAGCTTACACTGAATCAAATTTTAAAAGTTTGGGTTACAATAATATTGTTTGTATCCCTAATTCAATAGAGATTAAAAATTACTTATTTAAAGAAAGAACTTTTGATAGTATAAAATTGCTATGGGTGCGTTCTTTTTCAAAAATTTATAATCCTTTGTTGGCTATTGATGTTTTAAAGGTGCTTAAAGATAAAAATATAGAGGCAGAACTTTGTATGGTTGGTCCTGATGGAGATGGAAGTTTGTTAGAAACAAAAAAACATGCAGAGAAATTAGGTGTTAAAGTCGATTTTAGAGGAAAACTGACTAAACAAGAGTGGATTAAATTATCAAAAAATTTTAATATTTTTATTAATACTACAAATTTTGACAACATGCCTGTTAGCGTTATTGAAGCTATGGCTCTAGGTTTACCAGTGGTGTCAACTAACGTTGGAGGGTTGTCGTTTCTAATTCAACATAATAAAAATGGTTTTCTAGTTGAGTCTGGAGCATCTAATCTGTTTGTTGATACAATCATTAACCTCACTAATTCACCAGAAAAAACGAATCAAATAGCTAAAGAGGGTAGAGATTATGTAGAACAATTTGATTGGGAAATTGTTAAAAACCATTGGATTAAACTGTTGAAATAATTAACAAACAATGAAATTACTTGCTATATTTATGCATTCTTAACAACTCCCTAAAGAATGGCTAAAAGCGGTATACATTTTAATATCTCTGAGAGGAAAATTCTCTTGCGTATTTTTGATGTGCTTTCTATTCTTTTTGTGCTTTATTTAGTGAGTAATAGCTTCGATTTTGACTATTTTACAATTACTAAAGAAAATTGGACATGGGTTTTAGTACTAGTTTTATATATATCCATTTTTGCTACAGTTTTTGAGCTTTACGATTTACAAAAGTCAAGTAAAATTGAAAAAATTACTTCTGGAATCGTTTTTACAGTCTCAATAACAGTGCTTTTTTATCTTTTAACGCCATATTACACACCTGTTTTACCAGATAATAGGTTGCAAATAGTATTCTTTTATTTTGCTATTCTTTTAGCTTTATTTCTATGGCGATTAGCTTATATTACGTTTATAGTTTCTCCTAGGTTTTATAAAAAGGTTTTAATTATTGGAGAAACGTCTAATATTGAAACCATTGTTGAGGCTTTTAAAAGTTCAGATCCTAATTATAAAATAGTTGGATTTGTTAATTGTGAAAAAGACAAAATGTCTGCTGTTAAGTTCAATGGAATTAAAGAATATGCACCGAGGCATATAAGAGATGTTATAAAACAAGAAAATTTATCAGAAGTTGTAGTGGCAAGCTATAGCTCTGAGAATATCACTTCAGAAATCTATTATACACTTATAAAATTATTAGAAGAAGGTTTTCCAATTAACGAATATACTCAAGTATACGAAGACTTAACACAGCGTATACCAGTTCAATTTGTAGGTAAAGATTTTTATAAATATTTCCCTTTTAGTAGAAATAATCAGAACAAGCTTTATTTATTTTATCATCGTTTATTTGATGTTTTAATCTCATTAATTGGTGTTTTAATAGGATTAATATTTTTGCCATTTATTTTGTTAGGAAATTTTATTGGTAATAAAGGACCACTATTTTATTCACAAGAAAGAGTTGGTAAAAACGGAAACCTTTTTAAGATTATAAAATTCCGAACCATGATAAAAGATGCTGAACAATCGGGTATCAAATGGGCTAAAAAAGGAGATGTAAGAGTAACTCCATTTGGTAAATTTTTAAGACACTCTAGATTAGATGAAATTCCACAGTTTATTAATATTTTGAAAGGGGATATGAGTTTAATTGGTCCTAGACCAGAACGTCCGTTTTTTGTAAGAGAGTTGTCTAAAATGTTGCCTTTTTATGAGACTAGACATATAGTTAAGCCTGGTCTAACTGGTTGGGCGCAGGTAAAAACAAGATACGCTGCATCGATAGATGATAGTTTACTTAAACTTCAATACGATTTGTACTACATAAAACACAGAGGCTTCTTTTTAGACATGAATATTTTAATAAAAACGATGAGTACAGTTATTTTCTTTAGAGGGCAGTAATTTAGTTTACAGTCTCAGTCTCAGTCTCAGTCTCAGTCTCAGTTAAAGTTTATTGTAGTGTTTTACTAAGAAAATATACCTTATAAATAGTGCTATTAATAACGGGATTAACCCAATGGCAAAAACTTGAACGCCAATACTCCAGTGCAACACTAAAAGGCAAAGTAGAATAATCAATAGCTTAATGTATTTTACAAACCAAGTATTTGCTTTTGTTTTTAAAAGTTGGCCAATCATCAAAATATTTAGTGCAAAGGCCCAAAGCAGGTTATAGTTTTGATGCGTACCAGTATGATCCGTTGCAAACCATAGTAATAGTATCATAATACCTATTAGGCCAGTTATTAAAAATAAGGTTACGTCAAGCCATTTAGTTCTCTTCTCTTTCTTGTAATCATTGTAGGTTATGTAAACTATTAGTATTCCAATTATACCTAAAATAAAAAGTGGACTCAATAGAAAGTTGCTAGCTTTTTTAGTTTCCTTTTTAGAGTATAAAACAACACTTTCTTTTACAAGTGATTTACCAGTATTTTTAATTTTTGCCTTTTCAAAAAACTTAAATATATTTTCTGGTAAAAACATATGATGTTCAGGAGAGGCTTTCCTGTCTATAACAGAGCCTAAAGCTAAATCTATCCCTAAACTACCCCAAGAATTTCTATTTAAGTTATTTTGAATAAGTGTTCTAAATGTAGCGTCTTGGTAGTCTTCAGGGTTATTAAAAGTAATGGTATTGTTTAAAGCTATATTACTAACGTCTTTAATTTTTGTTGCACAGTTATCATAAAAAAACTCGTATAAATAGCGTCTGTTTTCTGGTTTGTAATTATTTATTAAATAATCGTAAAGTTTCTGCTTTTCAGATTGATTAAGGTTTAAAACTTGCTCTTTTATGCTTCTATTGAAGTAGGTGTATATTTGATGAAATCTAGTAAAATTAGTCTTGTTTATTAGGTAATTTAGTTTTCCTTGTGCAAACTTTAAATAGAAATTAGGCGCATCAAAATCATATTCACCATAACCATAAACCACATCAAGTCCTTTTTTATGGTCTTTAATCCTGAAAGCACTATGTCCAAAAGCATCATTTAAAGATGTTCCAGGGCCAACTGTTAATACGCTTATTTCTGCTTGTAGAGATAATTTATTTTGTTGAGCAATAGTTATTTCAACAAATAAAAGAAGAAATATAAAAAGTAATTTTTTTTGCATTATCTAAAGATACTAAAATCAAGTTTCAAAGAGAACACATTAGAATAAAGTGCTACACTTTGGTCGCCAATGTCAGTGAAGGCATAATCAATTTGAATACCGTTATACTTAAAGCCTAAGCCAAAACTAGGTTGAAAACTTAATTGTTCGCTGTTATCAATCTGTAATTCATTTTGAAAGTTACCCATGCCAGCTCTTAGGTAAACCATATCTATATAGCCAAACTCAAAACCTAACGCAGGATTAATACTTGCAAACGATGTTGAAATGATATCGTTATTTTCTTCAAAACGAACATTCAAATTAACAGCGGTTAGTAGCGTATAATCAAAATTAAAATCGACTAACTTAGAAATTCCTATTTGTAGTTTTGGTATTGTAATTTCTGTACTTTCTGGTAGTTCTTGATTCTGACCTTCAACAGCATCACTAATAGTTGCAAATTCATCTTCATCAATAGCCCAAGCATTAAAGGTAGTAGTAATATCCCTTGCCATAATACCAAACTTCCAATCGTTATCTGTTTCAAATTGAATACCAACATCTAAACCAAATCCCCATGAAGAAGCAAAATCTCCAATAACCCTTCTAATCACTTTTGCATTTACGCCATAATTTAAACCTTGAACAGGTAGCTTTCTAGCGTATGAAAATGTTAAACCATAATCTGCAGTGGAAAACAAACTGATTCTATCATAATTTATATTGCCTTCTGCATCAATAAGTTGCGTGGTGTTTAAAATATCATCAACTGCAAAGCGAATTAAGGAAATCCCAACAGCACTTCTATCATCTAAAGGCATTGCATAAGCTGCATAATCGTAGTTTGCTATGTTTGCAAAATAACTAGAATGCATTAAAGAAAGTTGATTGTCTTCAAGTTTTAATAAGCCTGCAGGGTTCCAATATCCTGCATTTACATCTGATGTGTGGGATGTAACAGCGCTACTCATACCCAATGCAGCAGCATCCACACCAATATTCATAAACTCATTAGAATATTTTCTAACTGTTTGACTAAATAAAGAAGCAGATAAAACACAAAATAATGTGGTGATGTAAAGTCTCAATCGCAATTTTTTTACAAAGATGCACATAATTTACATTCTTTAAAACTTCAAAATATAATAGATATTGCTCTAGACTCAATTTGTTTGTTATTTTTACAACATTAAAATACAGAATATGAAAAAACAAATACCCAATGCACTTACACTTTTAAACCTTTTGTGCGGTTGTATTGCTACTATTCTTGCAGTTAATAGCAATTTTGTTTCTGCAGCTATATTTGTGTTTCTGGGTATATTTTTTGATTTTTTTGATGGTTTTGCAGCTAGAAAGCTAAATGTTCAAAGTGAATTGGGTTTGCAATTAGATTCGCTTGCAGATATGGTAACTAGCGGATTAGTTCCAGGTATTTTCATGTACAAACTTTTAAGCTTAACAGTTGATATGCCTGAAATATCAAATGATTGGGATTCTATCGTTAGATTTGAAGGATTTAAAATAGCAACTTTGCCATTATTGGGTTTGCTAATAACACTTGCTTCTGCTTATAGACTAGCACAATTCAATATTGATGAAGATCAGCAAGGTTTTTTCAAAGGCTTACCAACCCCCGCAAATACGTTATTAATTATTTCTATACCATTAATTATTGAATTTCAGAACAGCGACGCTATAAATGCTATTATTCTTAATAAATGGTTTTTAATAGGTCTTACTTTTTTAAGCTGTTATTTACTTAATTCTGGTATAAAGTTATTTGCATTGAAGTTTAAAAATTATAGTTTTAAAGATAATGCTATCCGTTACGTATTTATAATTTTGTGTATTGTACTTCTAATTGTTTTACAATTTGCAGCAATTCCAATTATCATATTACTTTACATCATCATGTCTGTTTTAGACAATTCAACCTCAAAATAAATTAAAACTCATGTTAGAAAACATTTTCACACTATTAATGTTAGTGCTTTTACAAGCTGTTTTAGGATTTGACAACCTATTATACATATCTCTTGAAAGTAAAAAGGCGCCTATTTCTGATCAAAAACGCGTTAGAAAAGTGGGTATTTTAATTGCTATTGCGCTAAGAATTGTATTGCTTTTTGTACTGGTATCAATTATAGATTTCTTCCAAGAGCCATTTTCTTTTTTAACTGGAGGTATTGATGATGTTTTGAAGTTTGCTTTTAACGGACACAGTATAATTGTATTAGCAGGAGGTGGTTTTATAATTTACACTGCTATTAAAGAAATTTGGCACATGATTTCAGTCAAAGACTTAAGTCATGATGTTGAAGGTGATTCAAAACGAATGAAATCTGCAAATGCCGCTATTACTAGTATTGTTATCATGAATTTAGTGTTTTCTTTTGATTCTATTTTAGCAGCTATTGGATTAACAAGTTCTATTGAAAATTCTACAACAGCATTTATTATAATGGCAATAGCTATAGTATTTAGCGGATTATTAATGCTTATATTAGCAGATAGAATCTCTGCGTTTTTAGCTAAAAATAGAATGTATGAAGTATTAGGGTTATTTATACTCTTTATTGTTGGTATTATGTTAGTTACCGAGGGTGGACATTTAGCGCATTTAAAGATTTTTGATAACGAAATTGTGCCTATGAGTAAAACAACCTTCTATTTTGTTATTGTAGTTCTAGTAATTGTTGATGTTGTTCAAGGGCGCTACCAGAAAAAGTTGTTGCAGGAGCAGGAGGTAAGTGATAAGAATTAATAATTTGGGCGTTACCCTAAAGGGTCGGGCTTTTATTCATGCATTTCTATTTTAAATTTTTGAATTCATGAACATAAATGTTTCGTTCCAAGTCCTCGCACCTCTCCCGATAGCTATCGGGATCTGGGCTATCCACTACAATCCCTAACGCGGGCAAATCAGCAAGTGGTTTTTCTACCTTAATTTAGTTTAATTTGATAAGTGGCTTTAATCGCGAATCTTCTTTTTACGCAATTCAAAATTCTGCCCTAAATAAACCTTTCGAACCATTTCATCGTTAGCAAGATCTTCAGGAATACCGTGTTTTAAAATACCACCTTCAAACATTAGGTATGTTCTATCAGTAATGGCTAGGGTTTCTTGTACGTTATGATCGGTAATAAGAATACCAATATTCTTTTTGGTAAGTTGAGCTACAATACGCTGAATATCTTCAACAGCAACAGGGTCAACTCCAGCAAAAGGTTCATCTAAAAGAATAAAATTTGGGTCGGTAGCTAAAGCACGAGCAATTTCAGTTCTACGGCGCTCTCCACCAGACAATAAATCACCACGACTTTTACGAATATGACCTAAGCTAAATTCTTCAATAAGCGATTCCATTTTATCATGTTGCTCCTTCTTACTAAGTTTTGTAAGTTGTAATACACTTAAAATATTATCTTCAATACTAAGTTTTCTGAATACTGAAGCTTCTTGCGCCAAATATCCAATACCATTCTGTGCACGCTTGTACATGGGGTATTTAGTAATTTCAGTGTTATCTAAAAAAATATGACCACCATTTGGCTTAATCAAACCAACAATCATGTAGAAAGATGTTGTTTTTCCAGCACCATTTGGCCCTAATAATCCAACAATTTCACCTTGGTTTACTTCAAGAGAAACATCCTTCACTACTTTTCGTCCGCTATAGGACTTCATTAAATTTTCGGCTTTTAAAATCATATTTTATATACTGAACGCTAAAAGTAGTAAAATCATATACACTATAATAACGGAATGTTTAATTTTATTTTTCTTCCTTATAATTTACTAATTTTAGACAAGTTGTTTTTCTTTTTTCTTTTGATTCTTAATAACAACTTTAGAAATATAAATACTTACTTGGTATAGAATTAAAATAGGAATGGCTACTATAACTTGACTTGCAATGTCTGGAGGTGTGATAATTGCTGAAAGAATTAAAACAATTACTAAAGCGTATTTTCTATATTTTCTTAATATTTCGGGGGTTACCAACCCTATTTTGGTTAGAAAATAGATGATGATTGGTAGCTCGAAAATTAGGCCTGAGGCCAAAGCGGAAGATCTTACTAATGCGATGTAAGAACTGATATCTATTTGATTATCAACCTTAGTGGAAATACTATAGTTAGCTAAAAAGTTTAAAGATAAAGGGGTTACAATATAGTAGCCAAAAAGTACTCCAATAAAAAAGAGCATAGAAGAAATAATGATAAAACCACGCGAATGTTTACGCTCATTACTATGTAAACCTGGACTAATAAACTTCCATAACTGATATATAACGTAAGGAAAAGAGATAATGAAACCGCCCAAAATGGCTGTCCAAATATCTGCAGAAAACTGTCCTGCCATAGTACGGTTTTGGAGTATCATTGGCATTTCTTCTGCGCAAAATGTAGTATCTACACCAATAAATTTAGCAGTTTGACACAATAGATTATAAGTAGGGAAACTCATATCTAAAGGTGCAAAAATAATTTGATCGAAAACAAAACGACTAAAAATAAAAACCAAGGTAGCAACAATAACAACTGCAGTTATTATTCGAATTAAGTGCCATCGTAAATCTTCAAGATGATCTAAAAAAGACATCTCATTAATATTCTTCTTTGCCATTATATAATGCCTTCTTTTATCAAATCATGTAAATGAACAATACCTGAGTATTTGCCATTTTCTTCAACTAGCAACTGAGAAATCTCGTTTGTTTCCATAACTTCTAAAGCATCAATAGCCATAGCTTCGCCATCAATACGTTTAGGGTTAGCACTCATAATATCATTTGCTGTTAAGTTAGAAAAGTTGTCTACTTTACTTAGCATTCTACGTAAATCACCATCGGTAATAATACCTATAATAACATCGTTTTCAACAACTGCTGTAACACCAAGCATTTTTTCTGTAATTTCAACAATAACATCTTTAATGCTAGTTGTAGGGGTTACTTTGGGTTTTTCATTTATAGAAGAAATATCTTGAACACGTAAATATAGTTTCTTCCCAAGAGCACCTCCAGGATGATATTTTGCAAAATCGTTACTAGAAAAACCGCGTAATTCTAACAAACAAACCGCTAATGCATCACCAATAACAAGTTGTGCTGTAGTACTTGTTGTGGGTGCTAAATTATTCGGGCATGCTTCTTTTTCGACATAGGCATTAAGTATAAAATCAGCATGCTGTCCTAAAAAAGAGTCTGTATTACCAGTAATGGCAATCATTTTATTTTTTGCGCTCTTAATTAAAGGCACAAGTACTTTAATTTCAGGAGTATTTCCACTTTTCGAAATACAAATTACAACATCATCTTTAAGTATAAGTCCTAAATCGCCATGAATGGCATCTGCGGCATGCATAAAAACGGCAGGTGTTCCTGTAGAATTTAAAGTAGCTACAATTTTGTTTGCTATAATGGCACTTTTACCAATTCCCGTAATTATAACACGCCCTTTAGAGTTGTAAATAAGTTGTGTTGCCTCTGCAAAATCATCTGTAATTAAACTCGACAAGTTTAAAATGGCTTTACTTTCCATTTCAATAGTTTGTCTCGCAATATCAATAATAGAACTTTTGTCTTTCAAAATTTATTATTTTTGAGTTGATATTTAAAGATTTTGTTATCTTTAGTGTAAATCAAATTGAATTTTGTTGTAATTTGAAAATTCGTTACAAAACTAACGAAAAAAATATGAGGGTTCTCTAAATGCCATATGAAATTAATCAACCAATATTTCTGCTATTTAGAGATTTAATCAAATAATAATTTTATACAATTCATGTCAATAACAAAAAGTGACTTGCATGCTGCTCTTAAAAAATATTTTGGGTTTAATAAATTCAAAGGACTTCAGGAAGATGTTGTAGAAAGTTTACTATCAGGAAATCACACTTTCGTTATTATGCCAACAGGCGGTGGTAAATCTCTTTGTTACCAATTACCCGCTTTAATGCAAGAAGGTACAGCAATAGTTGTTTCTCCGCTAATTGCTTTAATGAAAAACCAAGTAGATGCCATAAGAGGTGTGTCAAAAGAAAATGGTGTAGCACACGTGTTAAACTCTTCATTAAATAAAACTGAAATTAAGCAGGTTAAGGAGGATATCACTAATGGGATTACTAAATTACTTTATGTAGCTCCAGAATCTTTAACCAAAGAAGAAAACGTTGAGTTTTTAAGGACCGTAAAAATATCTTTTATGGCCATAGATGAAGCGCATTGTATTAGTGAATGGGGACATGATTTTAGACCAGAGTACAGAAATCTACGTCATATTATAAAACGTATAGGCGATAATATTCCAATAATTGGTTTAACAGCTACAGCAACACCAAAGGTTCAAGAAGATATTATTAAGAATTTAGGGATTGGAGATGCAACAACTTTTAAAGCATCCTTTAACAGACCTAATTTATATTATGAAGTAAGGCCAAAAACAAAAAATGTAGATGTAGATATTATTCGTTTTATAAAACAGAACGAAGGTAAATCTGGTATCGTTTATTGTTTAAGTAGAAAACGTGTTGAAGAATTAGCACAAGTACTTCAAGTAAATGGCATAAATGCAGTGCCCTATCATGCAGGTTTAGATGCTAAAACACGTTCTAGCCATCAAGATAAATTCTTAATGGAAGATGTAGATGTTGTGGTTGCAACCATTGCCTTTGGTATGGGGATTGATAAACCCGATGTACGATTTGTAATCCATCACGATATTCCTAAAAGTATAGAAAGCTACTATCAAGAAACGGGTAGAGCAGGTAGAGACGGCGGCGAAGGCCATTGTTTAGCTTACTACGCATATAAAGACATAGAAAAATTAGAAAAATTCATGTCTGGAAAACCTGTAGCAGAACAAGAAATAGGTCAAGCATTATTACAAGAGGTGGTCGCTTTTGCTGAAACTTCTATTTCCAGAAGAAAATTTATCCTTCATTATTTCGGTGAAGAGTTTGATACCAAAACAGGTGATGGTGGTGATATGGATGATAACGTAAGACATCCAAAAAAGAAGGTGGAAGCCAAAGACAATGTAAAACTTCTACTAGAAACGATAGATAACACGAATGAAAAATATAAATCTAAAGATTTAGTAAACGTTATAATAGGTAAAGAAAACGCCCTGATTAACTCCCATAAAACAAACGAACAACCCTTTTTTGGTGCAGGAAAACACCAAGATAATAAGTACTGGATGGCGCTTTTAAGGCAAGTACTAGTATCAGGTTTTCTAAAAAAAGATATAGAAACCTATGGTGTAATTAAGTTACATGATTCTGGTAGAGACTTTATAAAAAAACCAGTGTCTTTCATGATGACCGAAGATCATATTTTTGAAGGTGAGCAAGAGGATGGTTCAATAATTACTGCAGCAAAAGGTGCAGGAGCTGTTGCTGATGAAGTTTTAATGGGCATGTTAAAAGACCTCAGAAAAAAGAGCGCAAAAAAGTTAGGTGTACCGCCATTCGTTATTTTTCAAGACCCATCCTTAGAAGATATGGCTTTGAAATACCCAATAAACCTTACCGAGTTAAGTAATGTACACGGTGTAGGCGAGGGGAAAGCTAAAAAATACGGTAAAGATTTTGTAGCCCTTATTGCAAACTATGTTGAGGAAAATGATATCATTCGTCCAGACGATTTGGTGGTAAAATCCACCGGAAGCAACTCTGCAAACAAGCTATATATCATTCAAAATGTAGATAGAAAATTACCGCTAGACGATATTGCCTCTTCAAAAGGTATGTCTATGGAAGATTTTATTAAAGAAATGGAAGTCATCGTTTATTCAGGCACTAAATTAAACATCGATTATTGGTTGCATGATATCTTGGATGAAGACCAACAAGAAGAAATCCACGATTACTTTATGGAATCCGAAACAGATGATATAGACGCAGCTATCGATGAGTTTGATGGTGATTATGACGATGAAGAACTCCGTCTATACCGTATCAAATTCATTAGCGAAGTAGCAAACTAATCTAAACATTATTTTGTTAATATTTCAGCTGATTTCCAAACGTATTCTTTGGAGAACTCTCCAAAATAACTAATGAAATCTCCTTTTTTTGAGATGGTTACAAAACTGCTACACGGATAATGGTACTTAAAAAAGAGTTTTTCAATTATTTCATTAGGGTCTTTATACCAATTCATTACCCCATTCCCATATTTTTCAAGACCCTCTTTGTCTTTATAAATATATATAGGTTTCGTTTGAGTTATTTTATACAGTTTTTTTTCAAGTCTCTTAAACCAAGATTTTATGTAACTTTTTGAAGCAGAACCACTTGAATTACAAAGGTCTTTTCCTGGGTAATAAATAATTACTATTGTTTTAGATGAATCAATTTTTTTATTTATGATTGAAGTTAGCAATGAATCAAGTTTTTTTTTGTTTTCTATAGTTCCCCGATTTTCCCTTACAGAAAGAATTTTATGGTTAATAGAATCTCCTTGAATACTTAATAATCCGTTTTCCCATTTTCTGTTTTCATATTCCGTTTTTAAAATTGGGTTATAGTTTTCGTCAAAGTATTTAATATTATTTTCCATTTTCTGGTTTTGAGAAAACAAGAAACTTGAAATTAAAGCGATTGTTATAAATATTTGAAGTGATTTTTTCATATCTTATATAATATTCAGTGGATATGAAATTATTTTAATATTAAAAGAAGCTCTGTACATGTGTTTTATATCCAATTCTAAACGAATTTAGAAAAATTTTCTGACAAAATCAAGTAGTAAAGTAAACTAAAATCTTCAGCTTAAAGCGTCTTAAAAACAACCTCTTGTTTCTTAACACTCAAGGTTAAAGCAGTAATCTTATTTTTATCAAAATTAGCAACATCTTCTTTTTCAATTTGGAAATCTATTCTGGTAATATATCTATTATTAATATAAGAGTGGTCAGATTCAAACTCATCCATATCTGAGTTTAAAACCAAATCAAAATCCTGACCCTTTAATGCAAGTTTAGCACCTTTATTAGTTTTAATTTTAAAAGCACCTACTATAATGGTTATTACATAAAAATAGCCTCCAAGTTCGGAGGTTTTTCCAAATAACACATTTTCTTCAGAAACAGCAAACGCTTCTTCATCAATAGACTTAATAATATCATCTATTTGATTTTCATTATGAGTTTGTTTCTTATCACTAAAAGCAGCACGAATTTTATTTAAACCAAATTTCATTGTATTACGTTTTTTGTAAAACTAGAATTATAATTAATAAGAGCAAAACTAAAGTAGTAAATCATTTCATGAAATTTTATCTATATATAGTAAGAAGGATAAATGTGATATACATGTTATGATTTTGTATAAGTATTAAGTTTTAGTTATGTATGTTTTATATATTTGCAACTTATTAAAAAATAGAACAATGCAAGACGGATTATACGCAAAATTTAATACAACAAAAGGAGAGATTCTTGTTGCTTTAGAGTACCAAAAAACACCAGGAACAGTAGGTAATTTTGTTGCTTTGGCTGAAGGTAATTTAGAAAACAAAGTAAAAGCTCAAGGCACACCATATTATGATGGTTTAAAATTCCATAGAGTGATTCCAGATTTTATGATTCAAGGGGGATGCCCACAAGGTTCAGGAGCTGGAAATCCAGGTTACCAGTTTGATGATGAGTTTCACCCAGATTTAAAACACGACGGCCCAGGAGTGTTATCTATGGCAAATGCAGGCCCAGGAACAAACGGAAGTCAGTTTTTCATCACGCATACAGCTACGGATTGGTTAGATGGTAAACATACCGTTTTTGGTAAAGTAGTAGAAGGTCAAAATATTGTTGATGCTATTGCTCAAGGTGATAAAATTGAAAGTTTAGAAATAGTAAGAGTAGGCGCAGATGCAGAAGGTTATAACGCTATTGAAGCATTTAGAACTTTTGAAGGATCAAGAGCTAAAAGAATAGCAGAAGCAAAAGCTACTGCTGAGGCAGAATTAGATAAACTAGCAACTGGTTTTGATAAAACCGATAGTGGTTTACGTTACCAAATTATCCAAAAAGGTTCTGGTGCTAAAGCAGAAAAAGGACAAACTGTTTCTGTACACTACAAAGGTCAGTTATCAGACGGAACTGTTTTTGATTCGTCATACAAACGTAACGCACCAATAGATTTTCCATTAGGTGTTGGTCAAGTTATTCCAGGATGGGATGAAGGGATTAGCTTATTAAAAGTAGGAGATAAGGCACGTTTAGTAATTCCTAGTCATTTAGGATACGGAAGTGCTGGTGCAGGTGGTGTTATTCCACCAGATGCTACACTTGTTTTTGATGTGGAGTTAATGGATGTGAAATAATCGATAAAGAATATATAAACTCGATAACAAGACACCTTTTTTAAGGTGTCTTGTTTGTTTTGGTAGCATAACGTTTAATTATATTAATTATCGATTATATTTTAACAAGGCGAAAATGATATTTATTTTCGCTTTGTGATTAGTATCAACCAAACCCACTTAAAATCAGAAGTACTAAAAGAACTCAATTATTCTTTTGGTGATATCTTCATTTTCAAAGGTTTTATAGTATCTGAGATAAAATCTGGTGTTAACTTTAGTTGGAGTGAACATGCTAATCAAATCGTACAAGATGTATCTTGCTTTTTAGGTACTGATGGAAGCGATTTAATTTATATTTCCAATCGTATTAATTCTTATGCAGTAGTCGCTATGGATTGGTTAAAATTTTTCAAGAATAGTTACTTTTTAAAAGGGTACTATGTGGTTTCAGATAGCCCTGTTGGAAAACTCAATTTAATGGTAGAAAGTTTATTTTTTAAAAATAAAATTAAAAGTTTTAGCTCATTATATTCTGCAATTAATTGGGCTAAAAAAGGAACTGCTGAGGTTGCATAATCGTAAATTATACTTATTTTAGAGGTTCACTTAAAAATTATGTCTCGTGAATGCTTCAGAACTAGAACAACTAAAATATCCTATAGGACAGTTTGAATATCCAACAAATCTTTCTAAACAACATATTGAAGACTGGATAACAACTTTAGAGCAATTTCCTATTCGTTTTGAAGCTCTTGTAAAACATCTAACTAAAGAGCAGTTAGATACACCTTACAGACCTGGTGGGTGGACTATTAGACAAACGGTTCACCATGTTTCTGATAGTCATCATCATAGTTATACACGTTTTAAATGGGCATTAACAGAAGATAAACCTGTTATAAAAGCTTATGATGAAGCACTTTGGGCAGAATTAAGCGATAGTAAATCAGCACCTATCCAAATGTCAATAGAGCATTTAAAAGCGATACATTATAAATTAGTAAATCTTTTAAAATCATTATCTGAAGATGATTTAAAGAAGAGTTTTATTCACCCAGAAAGTAATAGTGAGGTATTACTTAGTTATAATGTTGGTAATTATGCGTGGCATAGTAACCACCATTATGCACATATTGAAAACGTAATGAAACGTAAAGGTTGGTTGTAAATGATAAGACCAGTTAAAATTGATGATGCTCAAGAATTGTTAGAAATTTATAATTATTATGTTATAAATACAACTGCAAACTTTGATATTGAGCCTTTATCGCTTGAGACTTTTACTAAAAAGTTAAATCATATAATTCCTAATTATCCTTATATCGTTTATGAGGAAAACAATGAAATTTTAGGATATGCTTATGGAAGCAGATTTAGACCAAGACCCGCCTATGATTTTGTAGCAGAATCTACTGTATATGTAAAGCATACAGCACATGGCAAGCAAATAGGAACCAAGTTATATGAAGAATTAATTAGATTACTCAAAAAAACAGATTTACATTCAGTTCTCGGTGTTTTAACTATTCCTAATGATGCAAGTATAAAACTTCATGAGAAATTAGGTTTCGAGCAGGTAGCTAACCTGAAAGAAGTAGGTATGAAGTTTGGAGAATGGCAAAACATTGGTATCTGGCAATTAAAACTTAGCTAGATTTCCACTTGATATTACAACCAATACTTGGTTTTTGGGTTTGTGTATTGTCTTTACCTTCAAGTAAGCAATCTATAGCGTGTCTCATATCTTTGCCTGTTATTGGAATACCATTTCCAGGTCTAGAATTATCAAGTTGCCCTCTATAAGTTAATTTTAAATCTTTATCAAAAACATAAAAATCAGGTGTGCAAGCTGCATCATAAGCCTTTGCGACATCCTGTGTTTCATCATATAAATAGGGAAAAGGATAATTTTCAGATTCAGCATGAAGTTTCATTTTTTCTGGAGAATCTTGTGGATAATTAACAGCGTCATTGCTAGAAATAGCAATAAAACTCAAGCCTTTACTAGTATATAAGTTTGCAATAGAAACCAATTCAGGATTTACATGAATCACAAAAGGACAGTGGTTACAGATAAACATTATAACTGTGCCTTTTTCACCTTTAATATCATTCAATTTTAAAACTGCATCAGAAACGGTGTCTAATAGCGAAAAATCTGGAGCTGTGGTTCCTAGTGGAAGCATATTTGAAGGTGTTCTAGCCATAATTTTAATTTCTTCAAAGTTCGTAATTATTTGTATTTTTAAAAAATGAGCGATACAATATCTTTTGAAGATTTTACTAAAGTAGATTTACGAGTAGGAACCATAATTGAAGTTAATGACTTTCCTGAAGCCAGAAACCCTGCTTACCAACTAACTATCGATTTTGGAGATTTAGGTATTAAAAAATCTTCTGCACAAATCACAACGCTTTACAAAAAAGAAGATTTATTAAATAGACAAATTATTGCAGTAGTTAACTTTCCCAAAAAGCAAATTGCTAAATTTATGAGTGAATGTTTAGTGCTTGGTGCTGTTAATGGTAAAGATGTTATACTATTAAACCCAGAAAGTAAAGTTAAAAACGGAACACCTGTAAATTAATTTATGGAAGACCTAGATGCAGTTCAGATAAATTTTGATAGTAGCGGATTATGGGTGTTGAATATTGCTCTTGCAGTTGTTATGTTTGGAGTAGCTCTAAACATTACTATAAATGACTTTAAGCAATTATTCAAAGAGCCTAAGTTAGTTTTATTGGGTGTTTTATGTCAATTTATATTATTACCTCTTGCATCGTTTCTTTTAGTTGTTTTAATTAAGCCACAACCTAGTATTGCTTTAGGAATGCTAATGGTTGCTGCTTGTCCTGGTGGTAATATTTCAAACTTCATGACGCATTTGGCAAAAGGAAATACGGCATTATCAGTTAGCTTGACAGCATTTGCAACCTTTTTGGCTATGTTTATGACGCCATTTAACTTTCAGTTTTATAGTGGATTATACGAACCTACTGCTGAGATATTAAAAACAGTTCAATTAGACGGGTTTGCATTGGTGAAACTCGTATTACTTATTTTAGGAATCCCTCTGGTTTTGGGAATGTTACTTCGGTTTAAATGTCCACTTTTAGCAATAAAGTTATCTAAATTCTTAAAGCCATTATCCATTTTGGTATTTGTAGCAATTGTTGTTATTGCTTTTTCAAAAAATATAGATGTTTTTAATACATACATACATCATGTTTTAGCTTTGGGAATTGCGCATAATATATTGGCACTTTTACTTGGTTTTGGTATAGCGAAGTTATTTAAACTATCTTTTAAAAATCAAAAAACATTAGCTATAGAAACGGGAATACAAAACTCTGGTCTAGGCTTGTTATTAATTTTTTCGTTTTTTAATGATTTAGGTGGAATGGCAATTCTGGCAGCTTTTTGGGGAATATGGCATATTATATCAGGATTGTTATTAGCCTTTTTTTGGTCTAGAAAAAAAGAACAGATTTGAGACGTATTTGGTTATTATGTGTTAGAGCTTATATAAGCGCTGGAATGTTTTTCTATTTTAGAAGGATTAAAGTTTTTGGTATTGAAAATATTCCTAAAAACAAATCCGTTTTGCTATTAAGCAATCATCAAAATGCGCTTTTAGACGCTCTATTGATTGCTACAAAATCAAATAGATATTCTTATTTCTTGACTAGAGCTGGTGTTTTTCAAAAACCTTTTGTAGCAAAATTATTGAAGAGTTTACAAATGCTCCCAGTTTATAGAGTTAGAGATGGTTGGGGTAATTTAAGTAATAACAATGCTATTTTTGAAACCTGCTCTGAGCTTTTAAATAAAAAGGAATGTGTTGTTATTTTTCCTGAAGGCAATCATAATTTAATGCGAAGAGTAAGACCGTTAAGCAAAGGTTTTACAAGAATAGTTTTAAACACTTTTGAAAAATACCCTAATATAGATTTACAGTTGCTTCCTGTTGGATTAAACTATCAAGATGCTGTAAAATTTCCCGATAGTACTGCAATTTATTTTGGAAAAACAATTGAAGCTAAAAATTATATTTCAGGAGATAAAAATAATGATGTAGTTAGTTTGAAGTCTAAAATTCAATCTGAAATCTCTCAATTAACTACAAATATTCCAAAAGACGATTATGAAGTTATTTTAGGGAAGTTAAAGTTAATGGAAACTGATTTTTTAAACCCGAAAGCTGTTAATGCATGCATAGACTTTAACTTTAAAGATTGTAAAATAAAGAAGGTAAGACGAAACATGTTTTTAGAGTATTTCTCTAAATTCCTTTTAATTTTAATATTTCCAATCCCTTATATTTTATGGAAGTTTTTAATAAAACCAAGAATTAAAGAAATAGAGTTTTTATCAACTTTTAGATTTGCAGCTGTTGTAACTTTAGCTCCAGTATGGTTAATTATTTTATTTCTAGCTTTTGGAGTTACTTTAAGTTGGAGTTTAGCTTCTTTATGTTTAATAGCTATAATAATTATTTCTATAGTTGCAGTTAAGGCATAAAAAAACCGCAACTTAAAATTGCGGTTTTTTTACTTATTTTTTTGAAGATTAAATATCATCAAAATCTATATCAGTAAAACTTTCTGGTGTTTTAGTTTTTAAATCTGCTTCAGTAACTCGAGATCCGTCGTCTTCATATTCCTTTTTGAAATCTTTTTGATGACGGTCACTAATTACTTCATCACCCTTTTCAGCAATAATATAATCAGTCATTTCAGCTAAAATCTCTTTAAACTCAGCAAAGTCTTCTTTGTAAATGTAAATTTTATGTTTTTTGTAATGAAACGATCCATCGTCATTAGTGAATTTTTTACTTTCTGTAATTGTTAAGTAATAATCTTCAGCTTTAGTAGCTCTTACATCAAAAAAATAGGTTCTTCTGCCTGCTCTTAATACTTTCGAAAAAATTTCCTCTTTCTCCATCATATCATTAAAATTCTATAAATTTATTATCTAATTATAGTATCAAAAATCTAAAAAAAAACGGTAATAACCAATAAATAATAAATTTTCTTTTTAAAATATTCAATTTTGTTGCATTTAATTTAAAATTGATTTTCATCAATTTTATGAAACTAAAAATTAAATACACAATTTATATGCTTATATTTTAAATATTTAAGACGTATTGGAAGAGGTTTCGCTTAGTTGTTTTAGATATAAATCTTTGTAGTAACCATCAATATCTATAAGTGTGTCATGTTTGCCTTCTTGTACAATTTTACCATCATCTAAAACAATTATTTTGTCAGCATTTTTTGCTGAGGACACTCTATGACTTACTATAATTGATGTTTTGCCTTTAGAAATTTTGCTGAGGTTTTTTAGGATTTTCTCTTCAGTTTCAGTGTCTACTGCCGATAAACAATCATCAAACAATAAGATTTTAGGCGATTTAATAATCGCTCTAGCAATTGATACTCGCTGTTTTTGTCCACCGGATAATGTAATACCACGTTCTCCTAAAACGGTATCATAACCTTTATTAAACTTTATGATGTTTTTGTGTACTTGTGCATTTTTGGCTGCTTCAATAACATCATCATCTGTAGCATCTTGTTTTCCAAACTTAATATTAGTTTTTATGGTGTCTGAAAACAAGAAAGCATCTTGAGGGACATAACCAATGCTATCGCGCAAATCTGTTAAATTTAGCTTATCAATTTCTGTGTTATTAATTGAAATGGAACCTGCATCAATGTCATAAAGCCGACCTATTAAATCTAAAATAGTTGATTTTCCCGATCCAGTTTTTCCTAGAATGGCCAAGGTTTGTCCTGTTTTTATTTCAAAATTAACGTCTTTTAATGCTTGTATGTTAGTGTCATCATAAGTAAAGGAGACATTCTTAAAAGCTATATCTCCAGTAATTTCTGTTTGTGTATTTACAGTGTTTTTAATTTCAGGCTCTATTTTTAAAAACTCGTTAATTCGTTTTTGAGAAGCTTCAGCTTGTTGAACAATGGATGTTACCCAGCCTACAGTTGCCACTGGCCATGTGAGCATATTTACATATATAATAAACTCTGCAATGGTGCCAATACTCTCAATTTCTCCGTTGATGTATTGCATGCCACCAATGTAAATTACCAAAAGGTTACTTGTGCCTATAAGTAATATCATCATTGGAAAAAACCAAGCTTGTACTTTAGTTAAGTTTATTTGTTTTGCTTTACTTTCTGCAGCAAGTGTTTTGAAATTTACAGACGTTTGTGGCTCTATGCCATAGGCTTTAATTACAGAAATACCACTAAAAGATTCTTGTGTGTAGGTTGAAAGTTTCGAAAGGTATTCTTGTACAATAGTGCTTCGCTTGTGTATTTCTTTACTTAATTTATAAATGATAACCGACAGAATAGGAAGCGGTACTATTGTGTACAGCGTTAATTTTGGTGATGCATTTATCATGTAAATAATTACAATAACGAAAAGCGCAAGCGTGTTGATACTGTACATTAAGGCTGGACCACCATACATTCTAACTCTTGAAACATCTTCAGTGATACGATTCATTAAATCACCAGTTCTGTTTTGTTTGTAAAAGTTTAAGGATAACCTTTGGTATTGCGCATAAATTTCATTTTTTAAATCGTACTCAATATAACGAGACACATTAATAATAGTTTGCCTCATGAAAAAGGTGAGGATAGCAGCAATAATTGCGGCACCAATAATATATAAAATGGCTTCTAGTAAATCTGCTCTAAAAACATCTTCAGAGATAGATTTATCAAAATATTTTTCGATGGCAATAAATATTTTCTTTACATAACGCGGTGTGTAAAGTAAAAACAAACGTGCTACAATGGTTATTATAGAACCAATTATAAGGTGCAATCTGTATTTAAAAAAGTATTTGTTTAGATGCCTTAATTCTTTCATTTATACTATTGGGAATAGGATTGCAAATATAACTTATTAATAAGGAATATGATGGTTTATAAGGTTTGCAAAGTGTTAAATATCCTTTAAAAAAATGAAATAAGTATGGAATATGAGCTGGTGTTTTTAAGTATGATTGCGTTAGGGAGAGTAGTGGATAGCCCACAGCCCGATCCCGATAGCTATCGGAAGAGGTGCGAGGATTTGTAACCCTTAGACTGCGCTCAGGATAAACTTTATCCCGACCCTTTTTGGGTAACGGCCAAATAACTTTAATTATATTATTGTGTACTAAAATATAGTGTTATTTTTGCAGCTCTAAAAACAATGAAAGTATTTCATAATTTTTAAAAAAGTTCTTTGTAATGATGCTAAATAGAAGACATATACGTGTAAAAGTGATGCAGACTATGTATGCTTTTAAAGGTAATGAGAGTGATGATTTTGCTAAAGATCAGAAATTTTTACTTTTTAGTATTGATAATATGTACAACTTGTATTTATTGTTGATGTCTTTATTGATTGAGGTTCAGAAAAGAGCCGAAAACGACTTACAAAAGAAGCAAAAAAAACATCTTGCCACTAAAGAAGACAAAGACCCTAATAGGAAGTTTGTTAACAACCAGTTATTGAAACTGCTTAAAGAAAATGTCCAGTTAAAAAACCAACTAGAAGCCCATAAAATTACTAATTGGGAGCTTGACGGGGAGTATATTGATGTTATTTTTAAGGCTATTATTGCTAGTGATTTGTATAAGGATTATATGAAAACTAGGGTGTCTGATTTTAAGGAAGATAAAGATTTTATTGTTGATGTTTTTAAGGATATTATTGCACCAAACGATAAGCTTTATGACTATATGGAGGATAAAAACCTAACTTGGTTAGATGATCTTCCAACGGTGAATACTACCATTTTGAAGCTACTTAGAAAGGTGAAAGTAAATGCACCTGAGAATTATTTTACACCAAAACTGTATAAAGATATAGATGATAAACAGTTTGCTGTGGATTTATTTAAGAAAACACTTTTAAACAGAACAGCTATTAATAAGGAGATTGATTTAAAAACCAAAAATTGGGATTCTGAACGTATTGCTACTGTTGATTTTGTGTTGTTACAAATGGCTATTTGCGAGTTAAAAAACTTCTCTTCTATACCTGTAAAAGTGACTATTAATGAGTATTTAGAAATTTCTAAGGAATACTCTACACCAAAAAGCAGCATTTTTATTAATGGTATTTTAGATAAGTTGGTTAAAGAGTATGAAGCTGCTGGAGAACTAAATAAAATGGGCAGAGGCTTAATGTAAATAGTATTAATAAGTGTAAATTATTGTTAAGAAGAATACAAAAATTTTTAATCGGTTAAATAATTACTATTTTTGCTCAACTAAAAAAATATTAAAAATATCTATTATGAAGAAAATAATATTAGGCCTTAGCGCAATGTGTTTAATTGCATTTGCTTCTTGTAAAGAGAATGCAGCTAAAAAAATTGACGAAACAAATATCGCAGCAGCAGCTGAAAGAGATGCTGTAGCAACAAAATTTCCTGTAATTGAGTTCGATAAAAAAGAACATGATTTTGGTGAAATTGAAGCTAAAACAGCTGTAGAAACTACATTTAACTATAAAAATTCTGGTGATGCTCCTTTAGTAATTACTGATATTAAAAGTTCTTGTGGTTGTACAGTACCTCAAGATTGGAGTAGAGCACCATTATTACCAGGAGAATCTGGAAAGTTTTCTGTTAAGTTTAACGGAAGTGGATCTAACAAAGTATCTAAAACAATAACAGTTACTGCTAATACTGAAAAAGGTTCTGAAACTGTAAGAATTACAGCTTTTGTAAAACCAGACCCTAATAAAGTTGTTAAACCTGTAGCAGCCAAAAGCTAAATAAATTAAATAATGGGAGAAGGAGGATTCGGTAGTTTACTACCATTTGTGCTAATGTTTGTTGTAGTGTATTTCTTTATGATTGCACCACAAATGAAACGAGCTAAAAAAGAAAAGAAATTTGCAGCCGAATTAAAACGTGGTGATAGAGTAATTACCAAAAGCGGTTTACATGGTAAAATTGCAGATTTAAATGATAAAGATAATAGTTGTGTTATTGAAACTATGGCTGGAAAGTTAAAGTTTGATAGATCTGCTATTTCTATGGAAATGAGTTCTAAACTTAATGCTCCTGCTACTGTAAAGTAATTTAGCTAATTGCAATAAAATATAAAAGCTTCCATTTTTGGAAGCTTTTTTTATGAATTTAAATTAAGAATCAGCAATAAAACCTAACAATTTTTATATTTATCATGTAATCCAACACCTTGTATAATCATAGGCGTTATTTTTTCCAATCTTGTTTGTTTGGTAGCTTCTCGTTTGGCTGTTTGTATATATTCACAGTATTCCCGTTGTTTATATGGCGATAAGTTATTAAACGCCAAGTTTAACTCCGTATTAGCATCTAAAACACTTTTAAGCTCCACAGGTATAACCGTTTCCTTTTTCTTTCTATCGGGTTTAATTTCTTTACCCAATTTTTGATTTTCAATAGCTTCCTTGACGTAGCTCAGCACAATGTTTTTGTCAATGTCATCAATCGATTTAAAGCGCATTTGCCTCAAGGCTTTAGTTTTGTTTTCTTGGGCGTTAACCAGTAAATTATGTTGGTCTTTAAGAAAAACACCATTAAAAAACCATATACCAAAGTGGTTTTTAAAAGCACCTAGCCCTAAAACATTTTTGCCATTTACGGTATAAACAGGCGCGCTCCACTTTACGGTTTCTCCAACCTCTGTAGATGTTATAATAGATCGAAGAAGCGTTAAGGCTTCACCAAAATTTTCGTGCTCCTCAATATACTCTTCAACCGAATAAATCTTTTTCATCATTCTATTTTTAAAAGTAGTATAACCTTATTAGAATTTAATATTAAGAGTTTTAAAAGCCTACATCGTATAGAAAAACTGCTCGTTCACAATCTTACCGTCGTTAACCTCAAACACACAAACTTCCTCCATTTGCTGTCTTCCACGATCTTTAAACGTCACGTCAAAACTCATTTTACTAGTAAAATGATTATCAGCCACCACAGGATCGCTAATCTCACCACCATGAAACTCCACCACGTTGTCCAACCACTGTTTGCTTTTCTCCCAAACATGTTGCTTACCCGTAACTACTTCGCTATAAGGCACCCCAGGCATTTCCTTACTCGTTACATGCTCGCCATAAAGTTCTTGTATACACTCTAAATTCTTTCCCTCACGGCACATTTGCGCCCATTTATTTGCTACTTCTTGCGTATTCATAATTTTAGTTTGTTTTTGATGAATTATAAAAGTACTAAAATTTTAAACACACAAACCTTAATAAAATGTTATGATTTTTTTGTGTATTTGTTTGGGCGTTACCACAAGGGTCGGGCTTTCCGCTATATCTTTTTATCGTACCTCAAAAAAGGATGCCGCTGCAATCCCTAACGCGGGTCGGTTTGAAAGCTTAAGTTTTTAATTAACAGGTATATTACTTTTGGAGAGGTTAGTTTTAGCGTATTTGAATATGATTTATCAAAGTAGCTTCAAGTTAATTATTTTTTAAACACCAGATTTATTTCTTTTCTTCCCGTAAAATTTTATCCATTTTACGACCTCTTGCTAATTCATCAATCAGCTTTTCCATTTGTCTGCACTGTTTGTACAATTCAAATTCTTCTTCTATGTCTTCAATTCTATAACCACAAACAACACCTTTAATCAAGTGTGCATTAGGGTGTATTTTTGCTTTTTTAAAAAATGTTCCAAAAGTTACTTTATCTTTTATAAGTGTTTGTAAATCATCTTTATCAAAACCAGTAAACCATTCTATTACTTGGTCAAGTTCTTCTTTTGTTCTATCATTTTTCACCAGCCTATTCAAGTAAAGCGGATAAATGAATGCAAATATCATATTAGCGACTTTTTCATTTTTTTCTGCAGTAACTTTCATCTTTATTTGATTTTGAATTAGCGGCTTTGTGTATAATGTCGTTGAGTATTTGAGGAACTAATTTAACAAATACTAATCAAATAGAAAACCACATGGTTTTTTGTAGGTAGTTGAATACTAGTAATTAATTATAAACGTTGTTTTGCGTAGTTTTTATTTACAAATTCAAAGCACGCTTATATGTCTCCAAACAGCGTTCTCTAGCAAATTTATGATCTACAATAGGTTGTGGATACGTCAGTTCCTGAAAATCTGGAACCCATTGTTTTATGTAGTTTAAATCCTTATCGAACTTTTGTATTTGTGTAGTTGGGTTAAAAATCCTGAAGTAAGGTGCAGCATCAACACCACAACCAGCAACCCATTGCCAGTTACCAACATTGCTTGCCATATCGTAATCGTGGAGTTTTTCTGCAAAATAGGCTTCTCCCCAGCGCCAATCAATAAGTAAATGTTTGCATAAAAAACTACCTACTAACATACGTACACGGTTATGCATAAACCCAGTTTGATTTAGTTGGCGCATACCAGCATCAACTAACGTGTAGCCAGTTTTACCTTCACACCAAGCTTTAAACTCGTTTTCGTTATTACGCCATTCAATACGGTCGTACTTTGGCTTAAAACTGGAATCTTTTGTATGAGGAAAATGCCAAAGAATCTGCATAAAAAACTCGCGCCAAATAAGTTCTTGCCAAAATATTTCATTGGTTTCAGCAATGGCTTTTTTTACCATTTTACGTACACTTACTGTTCCAAAACGCAAATGTGGTCCTAATTTAGAAGTCGCATCTTGTGCAGGGAAATTTCGTGTAGCTTCGTAGTCTTGAATCAATTTTGGATTTACAGTATAGGGTTCAATCTTTTGGTTAGATTTTTTAAATCCAATATCCGATAAATTTAAACTTGGTAAATCTACTCCCGAAATTAAATTATCAAGCAATTTTTCAGAAGTATAAATTTTAAAATCCAGTTTCCTAAACGTTTCTTTCCAACGTTTCATGTATGGTGTGTATACCAAATACGGATTACCATCACTTTTTGTTACATCGTCTTTTTCAAAAATAACCTGATCTTTAAAAGTGTTAAATTGAATATGATGTTTAGATAAAAACGTGTCTATTTCAGCATCACGCTTTTTAGCATAAGGCTCGTAATCATGATTGGTGTAAACCGCTTCAATATTATATGCCTCAATTAATGCTTTGTAAATACTTATCGGTTTACCATAAAACAAAGCAATGCTACTGTTGTGTTTGTCTTGTAAAGTAGATTTCATTTCCTGAAGTGTTTCGTGTATAAACATTACACGAGCATCGTCTTCAGGGAGTTTATCTAAAATTTCAGAATCAAAAATAAAAATGGGTAAAACAGGATTTTTACCTTTTAAAGCTTCGTAAAAACCAACATTATCATTTAATCTTAAATCACGACGAAACCAGAATATATTTACTGTTTGTTTCATTTAAAAAAAATAAATTTAATGACAATAGAATTAGTATTTACCAAAAAGTTCCTCTAGTTTTTCAGTTCTATAACTAAAAATTTCTTCCAATTTTGGTTTTACTAAAATAGGGTGTACAAGTTGCCCTAGCAAACCAAAAGGCACTTTATAATCAATAATGTCCTCCATTTCTACACCACCTTTAATTTCTTTAATAAAATGCTTGTGATGCCATAGTGCATAAGGGCCAAAGCGTTGCTCGTCTACAAAATAATGCTTATCAACACTATGTGTAATCTCCGTAACCCATTTGGTTTTAATACCTAATACTGGAGTTACGATGTATTGAATAATTTGTCCTGCAAACATAGGTCTGTCTGCACCAGATAGAATATGAAACCCCATATAATCGGGCGTAATAGTTTTCAAGTTCTTAGGGTCTGATAGAAAATCCCAAGCTTGATCTATAGTAATTGGTAAATTCTGTTTTTTATGAAGTCTGTATATTTTCATATTTAGTTATTCAGTAAAATATATCCATTTAAAGAGGTAGCAATACAAAGCCAAATTAGATATGGGAGAATAAGAAGTGTTTTTGCACCCATATCTTTTTTGAAGTAAAAAGTAAATGTAGCAACAATAAAAGTTAGTAATAAAATGGTTGTAAATCCAAAACCAATCAAATGCTGATTGAAAAAAATATAGTTCCAAATAACATTAAATATAAATTGAACAACAAATAAAAAGATGACTGTTGCGTTTGGTTTCAATTTATATAAATATGCCATGTAGATTGAAAAACAAATCATTATAGTAGTCCAAGCAACACCAAAAACCCATCCTGGAGGTGTCCAAGGTGCTTGATTTAAATTGGTATACCATACAGTTTGAGGGCCATTATCCATAAGCCAACTGCCAATAGCTAAGGCACCAAAATTTATTATTAAAAAGACAAAGATGTATTTAAGCAGCTTCATTTCTTAATGCATTAATTTGTTCTGCAATAATTTGCGCTTCTGCATATTTTTCATCACTTGCAGACCGGTTTATGGTAGATAACTCATGCCATTCTTTCATCAGTTTTTTAAACTTGTCTTCTAGTTTTTCTAATTTTGATTTCTTTTTAAATAATCCGAACATAACTTTATTTTTTTAAATGTGTTGTGATTTTTGAACTTAATGGATTTGTAGATGAAAAGAAATAATCTATCAAATTGCCATCTGGATCAATTAAATATTTTTGAAAATTCCATTTTACAGAAGAATCTTTTACGCCATTATTAATTTTTTGTGTTAACCAAGTATACAAAGGGTGTTGGTGCTTTCCTTTAACATCAATTTTTTCTGTAATTTGAAATGTAACACCATAATTTACCTGACAAAAGGATTCTATAGCTTCAGCATTACCAGGCTCTTGTCCACCAAATTGGTTACAAGGCACACCGATAATTTGAATTTTATCTTTATGAGTATCGTGTAGCTTTTGTAAACCTTCATACTGCGGCGTAAAACCACATTTTGAAGCTACATTTACAAAAAGGACGTGTTTTCCTTTAAAATTAGCTAAGTCAATAGGTTTATCGTTAAGAGCATTAATTTTAATATCATAAATAGAGTCTATATCCATCTTTTTAACTGTTGATTTTGAACTGAATGTTGCTACAAATGCTTTTAGTGTATTCATAATTTAAATTTTAAAACTTACAATACCACAATCCATTTCAAATATTTGCCCTGAAAGAGATGATGACTTTTCAGATAATAGAAATGCAGCCATATCTGCAACTTCCTCTGGAGATAAAAATTTCTTTAGTGGATGACGATCAGTAATATTTTCTATCATCTTCTCGTTTCGTAATAGCTTTGAAGCTAAATCTGTATCAGTTACTGTTGGCGCAATTGCATTTATACGTAGGGTAGGCGCTAGTTCTGCACCTAATGATTTTACTAAGCCTTCAATACCCGATTTTGCAACTGCTATACTAGCGTGGTAAGGCATACCTAGTTTTGCTGCCACAGTACTAAATAAAACAATAGAAGGTTTGCTTCCATTCTTTAAGATTGGAAGATATTTTTGAATCACTTTTACAGCACCAAGTACATTGATTTCAAAATCATTTTTAAAATCATCAATACCTAAACGTCCTATAGGTTTTAAGTTAATGCTCCCAGGACAATAAACAAGTCCGTCTGCATTATCAATTTCTGGTAATTCGTCTTGTGTAACATCGCATTGGTGGTGAGTTAGGTTGTTGTGCGATATTTCTGGAGTACTTCTGCTAATGTTTATAACATTAAAATTGGCTAATAGTTTTTCAACTAAAGCTTTTCCAATGCCCTTACTTCCACCAACTACTATTATCGTTTTCATGGGTTTCAGGGCATTTAGTTTTTATGGCCTGCCCTTTAGCCGCTTTTCTATTTTTTGTTTAATGACTGTTAAACGCTTCATTAAATCCATAATCTCAGGATCTTTTTCTACTTTGTAGATATCGTTTAAACCTAATATTAAACTTTTTACTTCTCTAGATGACTCGATACGCTCACTCGTTGTCTTAAACGTGTGTCTACGTTGCTCGAACTCTAAAGCTTTGTCAATAATCTCCATAATTTTTTTTAATCTTTAATCTATCTTAATTGGTGCAATTTGCATACCAATTTTGCCAATATAGTAAATTATGTGAGATTAACTATTTTTATTGATGATTATTAGGTAAAATTTAATATTTACTAATATTTCAATATATATATTGAAAGTTATACTATCATAATAAACGTCCTTTTAATCGCTTTTCCACTTTTCTTTTAATAACGGTTAAGCGCTTCATGATATCCATTATATGCTCATCTTTATGCTGTTTATAGATTTGATTTAAATCTAATATTAATGCTTTTGCTTCTCTAGAGATTTTAACACGATCGCTAGTAGACAATGATCTCATTTTTCTTTGCTCAAATTCTAAGGCTCTGTTTATTAATTCCATAATATTAACTGTTTAAATAATTTTGCAATTCTGTAATTTTTTCTGAAGTATTAAATTGTCCGCCATAAAACGCGGTAACCGTCGAAGAAGTATCATCTTTAATACCTCTAGAAGACACACATAAATGTTTAGCATCTATTATTACTGCTACATCTTCTGTGTCTAAAATTGATTTTAACTCGTTAGCTATTTGGTTTGTTAAACGCTCTTGAACTTGCGGGCGTTTCGCATAATATTGTACTATTCTGTTTAATTTTGAAAGGCCAATTACTTTTCCAGATGAAATGTAAGCCACATGTGCTTTACCAATAATAGGTACAAAATGATGCTCACAATTTGAATAGAACGTGATGTTTTTCTCAACCAACATTTGATTGTATTGATACTTATTATCAAACAAGGCTACTTTTGGTTTATTAGCAGGGTTTAAACCTGAAAATATTTCATCTATGTACATTTTTGCAACACGTTTAGGAGTGCCTTGTAACGAATCATCAGTTAAATCTAAGCCCATAACATCCATTATTTCTTCAAACAAAATGGCAATACGTTCTTTTTTTTCTTCGTCAGATAATTTGAAAGCATCAGCTTTCATTGGTGTTTCTAGACCTGTATAGAGATGGTCATCTCCAATATCATCTAAAGAGAATCCGTTTAACTTGTGTCCGTTTGTTCTTAATTTTTCTAATTGCATAGCTTCTTTTTTATGTGCTGTCTTAATCTATTACAACCAATCAAAGCACGTTAACGTTTTGATATTTTATTGTGTGTTATCTGTTTCTGTCTACTACATTTAAAGCGTCCCTTTTCAAATACTCTTAATTTTTCATGTTTTGTGGAACGCCCTTGAACCCGTTTGCGCCACATTCTGAAACTACTAGGTTTCATTTCTCTTCGCATTAATTCAATAACTTCCTGCTCTTTTAAACCAAATTGAAAATGTATAGATTCAAAAGTAGTTCGGTCTTCCCAAGCCATTTCTATAATTCTATCAATATCTTCAACAGTTAAAGTCATATATTTTGAAATTTATACTGTTCGTCATATTTAATCTTTTCATCTAGCATTTTCTCAAAAAATCGCTTATTCTCTTTAAATGTTTTATTGTTTTTAAAGTGAATAAATTTTCCTTGCGCATGAATACTAGCTCCGTTTGTTTTGTAAATAACTAATTGATAGTAAGGGATTGCCCAAGTAAAATTTTGTAATCCTTTATTTATGAATAGTAAAATGCCATTTTTCCGTAATTCTATATTTGCATAGTTAGCGTCTGACACTGTATTCATGTAAGATTGTAAGTTTGGGCTAACATCTTCAATTATCATGCGTTTAGAACCAATACCTTTCATTTTCAAAGACTCTAATAAAGTGAAAGATCTACCCACTAAATCACTTAATAGGTGTTTATGTTTTTTGTCGAGGTATGTAGTATCTAGTATCATTTTTATTACTTGATACTTCAAATATACAAAATGTTTAACTTATTATAAAAAAAGTTAAACAAAAAATAAAATCATAGTATTGATAAAACTTATAGCTAGTTTAAGTTTTTGATATTTATAGAGTTACGTGTTAGGTGAACGTTTTCTTTGGGTATGTTTTTGGAGTATTCTTTTACTTTCTTTTATTACAGTTTTGTTTTTTCTGAGATTCCAGAGTGTATCTCCTGCCTTTTTTCTTGTTGTTTCTATATCTACAATCGGATTTGGATAATCAACACCTAATTTGAAATTATAGAATTGTTGTTCCATGTCTGTCATTAAATAAGGCTCGTGCACAAAAGGTGTGTCCAAATGTTTTAATTCTGGAGCCCACTTCTTAATGAATATAGCATCAGGGTCGTGTTCCAAACTGTTCTTAACAGGATTATATATGCGTAACATGTTTGTTCCAGTTTCTCCAGCCTGCATTTGCAGTTGTGGAAAGTGGATTCCAGGTTCAAAATCCAAAAACATTTGTGAAAGGTGTGTAGTAGCTTCTTGCCATGGTTGCCAAAGATTATGTGTAAAAAAAGAAACCACTAAAGCACGCATTCTAAAATTTAAATAACCTGTTTCATTCAAACAACGCATACAGGCATCAACTAGTGGGTAGCCTGTTTGTCCTGTTTTCCAAGCTATTTGGTATTGTTTTGAAATGGCTTTTTTTAATTTATGAAACCCCTTATTTACGCTAGCTTCTTCCATGGTGTGTTCCATTTCAAACTTTTGAATAAAATGCGTTTGCCAACGTAAACGAGACATAAAGGCTTCTAAAGCTTTTTTGTGTTTTGATGTTTTCTTTAAATGATAGGCCAGATGATACACTTCTCTTACTGATAAATTACCCCAAGCAATGTATGGCGAAATTCTACTGCAGCTTGTTCTTGCTTGTTCTGGTTTAGAAATATTGAACATGTAATTTTGATAACGACCCTCAAAAAACGATTTTAAATATCTAAGCCCCATAGTGCGTCCGCCTTTTTGAAATGGGGTCTGCTCAGGTGTTTTTAACTCTGGAAGATTGAAGTTTTGTTCTAAAATAGTAATATCTTGAATAGATAATAATTGATTTTCACTAGGATTAAATGGTAATGGTTCTAGGGCATAAAAAGCATCTACCATTTTATTCCAACTATCTCTGTTTTTTAACCCTCTTTGAACACCATTGTTTACGTTTTCGTGCCAATTAATTAGATTGTTTTTACAATATCGCTTAAAATTTTTATCACGTTCAAAAGTTGTTAAAATGCCTGTTTCTTGATGTGAATAGATGTCTGAAATACTATAATGATTTTGTAATTGATTAATTGCGGCGATAATATCAGACTGAATAGCAAGTATTTTAGAGTTGTGGGTTTCTAGCGTTTTATTTAAATCTAAAATGGATTCTTTTATAAAATTCCAATGGCGTTTGCTATAATGAGGATCATTGATAAGTAAGGGTTCAAAACAATATAATAGAAGTACAGTTTTTTTAGATTTTAGCGCATTAAAAATGGCTTCATTATCCTGAAGGCGTAAATCACGCTTCAACCAAACTATATGTATTTGTGGTTTAGTAGTCATCCTGATTTGCTATGATATGTTGCGCTTTTTCTTTTATATTTTGTAGTTCGGTTTTATCCATCTTATCAAGTAAATTATACATCATCCCCATTCTGAAGTTATTTCCTAAATATTCGCGTTTTTCATCTAAAAAATTCCAGTATAGGCTGTTAAACGGACATGCATCGTCTTCTAATTTCTTGCTTTTGTTGTAATGGCAACCCGAACAATAATTGCTCATTTTATTGATGTATGACCCTGAAGACACATAAGGTTTTGTTGCAATTTTACCACCATCAGCAAATTGACTCATACCTCTAGTATTGGTAAGTTGAACCCACTCTATTGCATCTACATAAATACCCAAATACCAAGCATCAACTTCGTCTGGATTAGTTTGTGTTAAAAGAGCGTAGTTTCCAGTAATCATCAAACGTTGAATGTGGTGTGCATAACCATTGTCCAGAGAATTAGTAATGGCGTGTTTTAAACAATTCATTTTGGTATTACCTGTCCAGAAAAAGTCGGGTAGTTTATTATGATTTTCGAGTTCGTTTTTAGTTTTGTATTCAGGCATAAATGTCCAATACATTCCACGCATATATTCCCGCCAGCCAATTATTTGTCTAATAAAACCTTCTACTTGAGAGATGTTGATGTGTTCTCCATGTTTCCTATAATAATTCATTATTGTAGTTACAATGTCTTTTGGAGAAATGAGTTTTAAATTCATTGCAAATGATAATCGTGAATGAAATAAATAGTCTTCATCAGTATGCATAGCATCTTGATAATCGCCAAAATGAATTAGCAGATGTTCGCAAAAATATTTGAGCTGTTCTAAGGCTTGAGTACGAGAAATAGGGTAGGAGAATGTTTTGGTTTCAAAGGTTCCAATGGTTTTAATTTTAGTGTTTTCTATGTCTTTTGCTATTTCTGAAACATCATTTTTAAATAGTTTGTAATTTGGGATTTCAACATCGCCTTTCCATTTATTTCTGTTGCTTTTATCGTAGTTCCATTTACCACCTTCAGGTTGATTGGCAATCATTAAGATATTGTACTTTTTACGCATGTCTCTATAGAAGTTTTCCATGAGATATTGCTTTTTGCCTTTGAAGAAATTGCTTAAATCTTCACGTTTTGTATAAAAATGTTCTGCCGAAACTACTTTTGAGGGGATGGATAATGATTTACAGAATGTATGTAATTGTTCATCTAATCTATACTCATCAGGATAGATGTATTCAAAAGTTTCAATCTCAAGCTTCTTTATTAAAAATGAAAGATTATCGGCAAGACTTTGAGTGTTATCTTCATCATTAATTTTTAAATAAATAACCTTGTGGTCTTTGCTCTTCATGTCTTTTGAAAACTCACGCATTGCAGCAAAAAAACCGATAACCTTTTGAATATGATGGGCTACATAGTCTGTTTCTTGACGCATTTCAAACATGCAATACATAATAGCATCGTTTGTTTCCTTAAACCACGAGTGTTTGATGTTCAGTTGATCACCTAATATGAGCCTAAGTATTTTCATTTAAAATAAGGTTTCTTGTAACCATAAATTTTGAAATTTACCAGACGAATCATAACGTTCAGTCTGTAAATTCACATTAAACTTTCTATCTCTGGGGTCGTTACCAACACCAGACACATACAACCAATTACCATAATTGCTATGTACATCATAGTCAATAAGCATTGACTCAAAATAAGCAGCACCAATTCTCCAATCTAGTTTAAGGTCTTTTGCAAAATAAGAGGCTACGTTTTGTCTCCCTCTATTACTCATCCAGCCTGTTTTTTTTAGTTCAATCATATTGGCATTTACAAAAGCCGATTTTGTTTCTCCATTAATCCATTTTTGAATTACATTTTTATCATTCTTCCACTCGTAATCTTTTTGAAGAATGCCACCAATTTTGAAGATATTACTTCCATGTTTTAGCGAAATGTATTTAAAATAATCGCGCCAGATTAATTCAAAAATGAGCCAATATGTGGATTGATTTTTATAATGTTCTTTTTCAAATTGTTTCACTTGCCAATAAATGGTTCTAGCTGAAATACTACCATTTGCTAACCAAGGCGAAAATTTTGAGCTGTAGTCTTTTCCAATTAAACCATTTCTTGTCTTTTTGTAAAACCCAAGTTTTTTTGTTTCAAAAAAATAATGCTGTAACCTCTCTATAGCGTTTGTTTCTCCGCCTTTAAATGGAAAAGCAGTATTAGGATGAGCTTCAAAATCTTCAAAACCTAAATCTTTAAGCGTAGGTATTTGTGTGTTGTTTTCAGATGAGATATTATTTTTGATTTCGTTATTTTCAACAGAAAATCTTACTTTACTCTGTTTCTCAATATGCTTTCTGAAATTAGTAAACACTTTCGGGATTTCAGAAAAAGACATATCAATATCTTTTGGATGAAATAGAAATTGATCAAAATAGCCTTTAAATAAGATAGTATGTGATAAAGCGGATTTTACATTTTGAAATACTGATGATTCTTCGGTTGTCCATTCCTTTTGAAGGTAAACACTATTAATATTGAAAGTTTCAATGATAGCTTTAATAGCTATTTCAGGTTTTTCTATATAAACGAGCAAGTCAATATTTAAAGCCTTTAAATTTTTTTTTAAATCATGTATAGTTTCAATTAAAAACTTGGCTCTAAATTGTTCCGTTTTTTTGAAACCAAACTTGTCCATTTCAAAATGCCTTGGGTCAAAACAGTAAACTGCAATAACGTGTTTATGGTTTTTAATGGCTTGGTTTAAAACGGTATTATCTTCAACTCTTAAATCGTTTCTAAACCATACTAAGCCGATATTGTTTTGTTTCTCCTGCATCGTTCACTACAATATTTTACATGTTCCCAATTCTTTTCCCATTTCTTTCTCCATGCGAAAGGGCGTTTACAAATTAGACACGTTTTCTGTGGTAAATGTTGCTTTTTGTGACTCAACTTTAACAAGTTTATTAATCATTCCAGAAAAAATAAATCCATGGAAGGGAAGTACAGTGTACCAGTATAATCTACCCCAAAGTCCGCGAGGTCTAAAAGTTGCTGTTTGTTTTAATTTATTGTCTTCTATTTTAAATTCTAACCAAGCCTCTCCAGGTAAGCGCATTTCTGCATAAAGCAGTAGTTTTTGTTGGGATTTATTGGCAAAAATAACACGCCAAAAATCTAAAGCATCACCTGCTTTCAACTCAGTTGGGTTTGTACGTCCTCGTCTTAAACCAATACCGCCAAAAAGTTTATCGATATAGCCTCTAATACGCCATAAGATGGTGCCATAATACCAGCCATTAGTACCGCCAATACTCCATATTTTTTCAATGGTTTCCTTGGTATCAATCACATAGCGTTCTTTGTAATCTTTAAAACAACCAAACTTAGGTACATTCACATATTTATGTAAATTATTTCTAAGTCTGCCGCTACTTACCATAGAGTCTTTCCAACTGGAAACAATACTATTCTGCTCAATTTTTTCAAAAGCTAGTGCAACTGCTTCTTTATAGGTTATTGGATTAACCTCTAATAATGCATTAATATCACTTTCTTTTCCTATGATTTGAATCCCCATACTATCCACTAAAGACGATGCTAATTTGTATGAGGTGGATGTTACAAAATATAGCCAGTAAGAAGACAATTTAGGCGTCATCACAGGCACTGTTAATATGTACCGTTTTAAGCCCCTAACTTCAGCAAATTGTAGTAACATATCTTTATAGGTAATCACTTCTGGTCCAAAAACATCATAGGTTTCATTATACACTGCTTCATTGCCTGCTGCTTTAGATAAGAACCCTAGAACGTCTCTAACTGCCAATGGTTGCGTTTTTGTATTCAGCCATTTTGGAGCAATCATAAATGGTAATTTTTCTACTAAATCTCTTATAATTTCAAAAGAAGAACTGCCAGAGCCTACAATAATACCAGCTTTAAAAATGGTAAGCGCATAGTTATCTGATGCAAGTTTGTCTTCAACATTTTTCCGGGATTGTAAATGCTTAGAGAGCTTATCTTCATTAGTGATACCGCTTAAGTAAATAACTTGTTTTACATCGGTAGTTTCTATATAGTTTTTGAAATTTATAGCACAACGCTCTTCTAAACTTTCAAAATCCTTCGAAGAGTTAGACATAGAATGAATCAGGTAATATGCAACATCAATTTTCTTTGGAATATTTTGAAGCGTTTCAGGTTTTAAAAAATCAGCTTCAATAACATATACATTTTCATCTTCAAAATAACTCTTTTCTGCTCTTAATCTATCTCGAACAACACAAATAACAGTATGTCCTTCATTCAATAGAAAAGGAATTAAACGTTTGCCTATATAGCCAGTTGCACCTGTTACGAGTATATTCATGACTGTTGTATTAACGCTTTTGGTCTTTGGTAACCAAAGCGTGTTTTAGTTTCTGCTACCGCATAACCATCTAATCCATTAATAGCTGCGACTTCAGCTTTTGACAAGTTGATAAAGCCATCATCTTCAATAAGGTTATCGTTTACATACAACCCCACTATTTTACCAACCACTAAAATGGTATTATTTGTTTTAATATCGTATTCTTCAACGTATTGCATTCCCAATTGAACGGGGGCGTTTTTCACAAAAGGTGCTTGAAATTTTGGTTTGTATTCTGGGTTTAGATTGGTAACATCAAATTCTGAAATCTCACTTTTATATTTTGCAGAGGTGTGATGTGCATCACTTATGATGTTTTTGTGAATATGATTTATGGTATAAAACCCGGAAGCTTTTATATTATCATAGGTGTTTCTAATAACTGTAGTTGGTCTTAAAAAGAAACCCAACATAGCAGGACTTGAACCAATGTGAGTTACAGAACTAAACACCGCAACATTCTCGATGCCATCTTCTGAAACAGTACCAATTAAATTTGCAGACTTGTAGCCTGAACAACTATTAATCAAATTGATTTTATAGATATGGTCTAAATTCTTAATATCTGCCTCACTAAAGTGTTTCATCTTATGACAATTTTAAATAATTGTTGATTTTGATGTTTTCTGCTTTTAAATCGAACATTAAATTATATAACCCAAAGAAGGTTCTATTGATATAAATAAAATGTTTGGAACCACGGTTACCATTCATCTTCTTTAAATCTGTGCTTTTTGAATAGCGCTCTCCTAACTCTGCAATTTTTCCAAAGAATTCAGCATCAGAAAAATCGAAAGTATCTTGATGAAATGGTTGTGTAAATAGGCTCAACATCTCATGAAACATGGCAGTAAAAAAGGCTAATTCTTCTTCAGAGTCATCTTCACGTAATATTTCTAACTCATAGAGTTTTTTAACAAAATAGTCCTGATTATTGATATTTTCTGGTTTGGCTAATTCGAAATAGGGTGTATAAAATGCCATAGGAATGGTTTTCATACACCCGAAATCTAACGCTATTAATTTTCCTTTTTCATTTACTAAAAAATTTCCTGGGTGTGGGTCTGCATGTACTTTTTTCAAATTATGAATTTGGTACATATAGAAGTCCCAGAGGGCTTGCCCTAATTTGTTTGCAATATCTTGATTTGTATTGTATGCTGTAAATTCAGAAAGATGTTCACCATCCATATAATCCATAGTGATGATACGTTCAGATGAAAACTCCTCATAATATTTTGGAAACTCTAGATTGGAAATATGAGAACAAGCTAAAGCAATTTCTTTGCTTTGCTTCATTTCCAACACATAGTTTGTTTCCTCAACCAGTTTATTTTCTACTTCTTTAAAGTATTTATCAGAGTCTTTTCCTTTAATGTTAAACATACTCATTGCTATAGGCTTAACCATAGCTAAATCTGAAGCAATACTCTCCGCAACTCCCGGATATTGGATTTTCACAGCAAGTTTTTTCCCATTCTTAGTTGCTATATGCACTTGACCGATGCTAGCAGCGTTTACAGAAGTTGCGTTAAAAGTATCGAATATGTCATTTGGATGTTTTCCAAAATATTTTTTGAATGTTTTTATTACTAGTGGCGCAGACAATGGCGGTACTGAAAATTGTGCTAAAGAGAATTTTTCAACATAAGCCTGTGGCAATATGCTTTTTTCCATACTTAACATTTGTGCCACTTTTAAGGCGCTCCCTTTTAATTGTTTTAGACCATCATAAATATCTGAAGCGTTGTTTTTATTGAGACGTGCTTTGGCCTCGTCTTCAGTATTTACAATTTTATCGCCGTAATATTTTAAATAATTTACACCAACTTTTGCACCCGTAGAAACCAATTTGGTTGCACGTTGTATTTTTGAAGTTGGTATTTTATCTATAGTTTTCATAGGACTCTAGTTCATTTGAAATTTTTCTTTGAATAGAAATTTTCCTAAATCCAAAACACTTTTTAGGGGCGCAATATCTAACACATCAAAAGTGGTGTTTACTGATTTCTCAATGAAAACATCTGTCTTTTCGAAAGAAGCAGAGGTGTCATCTAGCCAAAACTTCATGGTTAATAGTAATTGCAACCATGCTGATTCTTTTAATGCTTTATCTTGAATTTTTTCAAGTTGTTCTTGTTTTACGTCTAACATCTGAATCTCTAACTCGCTTACATAGATAGTAAAATGTGTTTTTAAATCAGATAGCATTTTCAGGCCTTTTAAGTCGTTTTTATACTTATCTAATACGTGCTTTACGTAACTTCTGTTTGCTGTTAGGTTTTCAAAAAATGTGTAGTAAAAGCTTAGTAGTTTATTTCTTGCATCGAATATTTTGTAGTCTTCACTTTTGTATAAAGCATTTACAGAATTTGTAAAGAAGGCTTCAAAAATGCCTTTCTCTACAGCTTCAAAGGACGCAAAATGTTCGTAGAACTTTGCTTCTTCAAAATTATTCATTTTGGCAAAAGCAAATATGGTCTTAGGATTTTGATTATGTTCTAGGACATAATCCATATACCAGGTTATAATATCGTTTTTTGAAACTGTTTTTTTCTTTGCCATAATGATTATATTTATGGTAAAGATACAAAATGTTTAACAAATATTTAAATAAGTTAAACAAAATAATAAATACTACTATAAGATTTTATTATTGAAGCTTAACAACACTGCTCATCCTTAACCAATTTACAGCTAGAAACGGCAGTAATAGCGCCTAAAATTGGTGCAGAAATATATAACCATAAATACTGGAAATTACCAGTAAAAAGGGCAGGAGCGATAGAACGAATAGGGTTCATGGATGCTTTAGTCATTGGGCCAGCAAACATGGCTTCCAATAAAATAACACCACCAACTGCAATAGCGGCCATAGTGCCAATTTCTTTACTGCCTGTTGATACATTAATAATAACGACCATTAAAAAAAAGGTGAGTATAAATTCTAAAATGGCTGCTTTGTATGGTGGGAAACCTTCTGCTGGTGTGGTTTCGCCTAGAAATTGACTTCCTGGAAATAGGAACCATAATAAGAATGCAGCAAAAATAGCACCTACAGCTTGGGCTAAAATGTATTTTGGTACTTTGTTCCAAGCAAATTTTTTAGCAAATGCAAAACCTATAGTTACAGCTGGGTTAAAATGTGCGCCTGAGATTTCACCAAAAGCGTAAATCATGGCCATAACTATAAGTCCCCATGTTGCTGCAACACCAGCGTGAGAGATACTTCCACTTGTTATTTCGTTAATAGTCATGGCGCCACAACCACAGAATACCATGGCGAATGTGCCTATTGTTTCGGAGATATATTGTTTCATTATAGTTCGTGTTTTGCGTTAGGGATTGAAGCGACATCCTTTTTTGCCATAAAAGCAAAAAAGATATAGCGGAAAGCCCGACCTATTTCCTGAACTAAATTCAGGAGATAGGTAACGCCCAAATTTTATGCTGTAAAGATACAACGTCTTATTTTAAGCTTTTGTTAACATTAACCGATTTTATTATAGTTAATTTTAGGCTGATAAAATCTTAACTATTAATAACAATTGAAATGAAAAAATTACTTGTATTATTTTTAATGTGCACCACTATTTACTCGGTAAATGCACAAATAGAAACACCACAACCTAGTCCATCTGCAAAATTAGAGCAGAAAGTAGGCCTTACAGATATTACTATTGAATACTCTAGACCTGGAGTAAAAGGGCGTAAAATATTTGGAGGATTAGAGCCTTTTGGAACCATTTGGAGAACTGGTGCAAACAAAAACACAATTATTACGTTTAGCGACGACGTTAAAATTGCTGGACAGGATGTGAAAGCAGGATCTTACGCTATTTTTACAAGATTAAACTCAGCTACATCTTGGGATGTTATGTTTTATAATGATACCAATAATTGGGGGACGCCTTCTCCAAAAAAATGGGATGACAGTAAAGTAGTAGCAACTGCTAATGTTAAGGTTGAAGAAGTTCCGTTTAACGTTGAGACATTTGCTATTGATATTAATAATATTAAAAACGATAGCGCAGTTTTAGAGCTAATCTGGGAGAAATCTTATGCTGCTGTTCCTTTTACAGTACCAACAAATGCTAAGGTAACTGCAAACATTGCTAAGGTGATGAACGGACCATCTGGAGATGATTATTACGCTGCTGCGGTATATAATTTGGAGTCTGGAGGAGACATTGCTAAGGCAGTTACTTGGATTGATAAAGCTGTAGATATGTCTAAAGATAAACCAAAGTTCTGGTGGATCCACCAACAAGCTTTAATCCATGCTAAGTCTGGCGACAAAAAAGCCGCTATTGCTGCTGCAAAATCGTCTTTAGCCTTGGCAAAAGAAGCTAAATATGATGCTTATATCAGAAAAAATGAAGAAGTATTAAAAGAATGGGGTGCTATGTAATTTAGACTTTTTTAGAAATATAAAAAGAGCGCAATCAGTTATGGTTGCGCTCTTTATTTGGGCGTTACCCGCAAGGGGTCGGGCTATCCGTTACAAGTCCTCGCACCTCTCCCTTAACCCCGATAGCTATTGGGGTCGGGATCGGGCTGTGGGCTTTCCACTGCTATCCCTAACGCGCTTGTTTGCCAAGGTTGTTTTTATAAATTAATAGCTTAGGTTAATCAGCTTTCTAACAGCATCCAAAGCTTCAATAAGTTGTTTACTAAACTCAAAAGTCATCACATTGCTTTCAGTTTTTTGCTGTCTAAGTAATTCATTAAAATGGATAGCTTCGTAATTGTATCCTATAGTATTGTATCCAAAATCTATGGTTTTTGGTGAGCCATTTTTAGGAATAATTGTTACGGTTGTTGGCATATGAAACATACTATTTATTTTAATAGTACCACGTTCGCAATAAAATATAACTTCAGTAGCGGTATCTTCAACTAATGTACTTTTTAAATAAGCGTTCACATTATTATCATATTCAAAAACCATATCACAAGAGGAGTCTGCACCATTATCAAAATATGTTGCTTTAGCATCAATGTTTTTAGGAATTCCAAGCGTAGAAAGTGCAGCAAAAATAGGGTAGATGCCAATATCTAGTAAACTACCACCACCTAAAGATTTGTTGAATAATCTAGAAGAATTATCAAAAGCTCTGTAAAATCCAAAATCGGCTTCCAGTTTTAAAATATTACCAAACTTTTTTTCTTCCAGTAAGTTTAAAACGTATTTGTAGTGTGGCAAAAAATAAGTCCACAAGGCTTCCATTAAAAGCACATTTTTAGCTTTGGCTTTAGTAATCATTTCAGAAACTTCATCGCTATTCATAGCAAATGGTTTTTCGCACAAAACCGCAATACCATGTTCTAAACACAGTAAGGTATTTGCTTTATGAAGCGCATGCGGTGTTGCAATATATACCGCGTCAATATTTTTATCTTGTGCTAAGATTTCGTAGCTATTATAAGCTTTAGTGGCGTTATATTTTGATGCAAAGGCATTTGCTTTTTCTTGATTTCTAGAAGCTACAGCGTGCAGTTTAGCACCTTTAACGTTGAATAAATCTTCAGCAAATTTATGAGCAATATTTCCCAAGCCAATAATGCCCCAATTTATAGTTTTAAGCGGTTGATTTTTCGTCATTAGAACTTACAATTTGAATTAAAAAAGCAATAACCATAACTAGAACACAACCAAAAAGATTAAGCCATAAATAGGGCATCCAATCAAACCACCATCCAATTATGACAATACATTGCGTAATTAAAGCACCAACAAAAACAGCGTTTGCTTTAACATATTTAACGAAAAATGCTAACAAGAAAATACCTAGTACATTGCCGTAAAAAATGGAACCAATAATATTTACAAGTTGAATTAAGTTTTCAGCAAGATTTGCAAAACATGCAATTATAATAGCGATTATACCCCAGACTAAAGTGAAAATTTTAGTCATCTTAACCATGTGTTTTTCATCTTTTTCACCTTTAACATTTCTGCCATATAAATCAATAGATGTAATGGTTGCCAAAGCATTAATTTCTGATGCTGTTGAAGACATAGCTGCAGATAGAATTACGGCTAAAAGCAAACCAATTAAACCTTTTGGAAGGTATTTAAGAATAAACGATATAAACATATAATCTCTATCGTTGGTAGCGGTGTCTTTTGCTGAAGCTTTATACAAATCGTTTAATTCTTCCTTTTTTGTTTGATAAGCGGTTGAGTTTAAATTTAATTTTAACAATTCGCCACTAAGTTTTTTGAAATTGTTATCATAAACCGGATCAATAGCTCTTTTAATTAAATACTTTGATTTTAAACGATATGTTTTTTCTATACTATCTAGCCGAAACAGTTTGTTTTTTGTTATTGGGTCATTATTTCTAGAATACTGAATACTCAGTTCTTTTTTTGAGTTAAATAGCTCGGTTTGTTTTTGCTGTAGTTTTTGGTAGTTTTCGGCGTATTCAGAATTTAAAACGGTTTTAGTTGATGCATCTATAAAGTTTAAAGGTGCTTGATTAAATTGGTAAAAAACAAAAACCATAACACCAACTAATAAAATAAAGAATTGCATAGGTACTTTTAATAAGCCATTAAAAATTAAACCCATTTGCATTTCCTTCATGGATTTACCTGATAGGTAGCGTTGCACTTGACTTTGATCTGTTCCAAAATAAGCTAGCGCCAAAAAAGTTCCTCCAATTAAACCAGTCCAAACAGTATATCTGTTTTCTAAATCAAAAGAAAAATCTAGAACTTCCATTCTGCCACTTGCACCAGCTATATCAATAGCTTCTTTAAACGAAACATCTTCAGGAATTAAATCCAATATGATAAATAGCGCTGCAAACATACCTGCAAAAATGACTAACATTTGTTGCTTCTGGGTTACAGTTACCGCTTTTGTACCGCCAGAAACAGTGTAAATTATAACTAAAATGCCTATTGTTACATTTAGATATATAATAGGCCAACCTAGAACTATAGACAAAATAATAGCAGGAGCAAAAATGGTTATTCCTGCAGCAAGTCCACGTTGAATTAAAAATAAAATAGCAGCTAAACTTCTGGTTTTTAAATCGAATCGATTCTCTAAAAACTCATAAGCTGTATATACTTTAAGACGATGGTATAAGGGTATAAATACTAAACAAATAATAACCATGGCTATAGGTAAACCAAAATAGAATTGGACAAAGCCCATGCCATCTGAAAAAGCTTGACCTGTAGTTGATAAAAATGTAATAGCACTAGCTTGAGTAGCCATTACTGACAAGCCAATGGTCCACCATTTTGATGTGTTTCCGCCCCGAACATAATCTTGAACACTATTACTACTGTTTTTTGTTTTCCATGTGCCATAACCAACAATAGCAAGTAGCGTAGAAATTAAAACAGCCCAATCAATCCAATCTAAAGTCTGTGTCATTTTAAAAGGATTTTGTTATCAGATAAAAAAGAATAATATAGACTGCATTAGCAATTAAAACAATAGAGTATAGTTTAAGCCAAGGTTGCTTTGGTGGTTTCTCTTCACTCATAATTAATCGTTTAATTTTTGGTTCTCCTTAATATTGTCTTTTCCTAAAGACAACATGTTTGCAAATAATCTATAAGCTCCAGAAACACCCGCAGGAAACTCTCTAAAAAAGCTTAATCCGGTATAGATGTAATGGCCTTTACCATGTTTTGCAATCAATAAACTACCGTCTCTTGCAGGTTCGCCTTTATCGTTCATGGATAGAATAGGAGTGAACTCACTTCCCCATTTGTTAGGAAAATATAAACCACGTTCTTGTGTCCATCCTTCAAAATCCTTTTGGGTAATTTTATTTGGGAAGTTCAGTACTTCGTGAGCTGGATTTAAAAAACGAACTTCTGCAGTTTCATCTGTAACTCTATCGCGAGAGAGTTTTAAATCGTAAGGCGCAATATTGTCCGCTTTTAATCTGTAACTCGTGTTGTATTGTACAATCATATTGCCACCATTGCCAATAAAATCAAATAATTGTTGTTGCTTAAAACTTAGGTTTTCAACGGTATTGTATGCACGAATACCAACAACTACAGCATCAAATCTGCTTAACGTTTCTGCGTTAATATCCTCTGGTGTTAATATTCTAACGTTGTAACCAATTTGCTCTAAACTTTCAGGAACCACATCGCCAGCACCTTGGATATAAGCAATATTCTCACCTCGTTTTTGAATGTCTAAACGCACAATTTTACTTTCACTTGGTAATAAAACTGTTTGAAAAGGAATGTGCTCATAATCAATCTCGATAAGTTCTTTAGTATAGTCTTTATCTGCAATGTGTACAATAGGGCTTATAAAACCTTCGCTTTGGTTTTTAGGTGGGATAACGGTAAAAACGAGTGTTTGTTCTTCGCCTTTGTGGGCAATAGAAACTTTTTGCTTTTTAGGAAAAACACTCCAATCGTCAGGGTGACATACTTCCACATCGCCTTCAAGGTTATTTCTTCCAGCTTTTACAACTACAGTGATATCGCGTTGTTGGTCGTTATTTAGAATAATGACTTTCTCAGTGATTTTAGCAGAAGCTTCTGGGATAATTTCAAACGGACGATACAATTCGCCTTTATCAGGTTTTGAAAACCTTTGAATAATAGGTTTTGTAAAGGTTATTGGTGTGTTATCTATAAGAACATTAAAATCTATATTGTAGGTTCTTGGAGTTTCTGGCTTACCAATAAGATTGGCGTCTTTAACTTTATACATGCCCAAAGATCCTTTTTCATTTAACCAATAAGGTGTTGTGGGTTGCGCATTAGATTCAATTTTCACCACTTCTTTAAAATCAAATTTTGTGTTGTTTTCTAATGGCATACTTTTTTGAATATTTAAACCACTAGCATTGGTTAAGCTTTGTAAAACAATCGGATATTCGCTACGGTTTAGTACTTCAATATTAAGCTTGATGATTTCACCTTGGGTTGCCCAATTGGTTTCAGCTGAAGCTTCTAAATATAAACCAGCACACATTTCGATAATTGCTTTAAGTTCTTTTGATTTCTGAGCTTTCCAATGGGCATCATCAATTTTTTGTAGAAGTTTATAGGCTTTAACTAATTGTGAAATATGGGTTTTTGGATTTTGAAAATTAAAATTCTTTTCAATAGCATTTAGAATATTTCCAATAGCTTCTCCACCTTTTACACGTTTCCAAGAGGTATCAATACCCGCAAAAACAGTTTCGTTGCCATCAAGCGGATCACCTTTTAAAAACTCAATATATTCTTGTTGGGTACCACGCGTAGAAACACGTCCGAAGCCTTGGCACAAATGCTGGCTACTCGCTATGGAAGCCAGTTCGTTATTACTCATGCCTTTTAATGGGTAGTAGGTGCCAATATCAACCGAAATCATGTTGCTTTTATCAATTTTATCAAAGGCTTCTCTACTGCCGTAACGCCACCAACTGGTGTTATAAAATAAACGTTTTGGTTGCCACAAGCTAGTTTGTTTTAGTTGGTTAGAATATGCTGACTCATCGTTTGCTAATTCAAAAGCCTCCATGCTTAACATGGCAGATGTGGTGTGGTGCCCGTGTGTTTGTCCTGCTCTTCGGTGGTCAAATCTGTTGATGATGATGTCGGGTTTAAATTGTCTGATGGCTAAAACCACATCGCTTAATACTTGGTCTTTGTTCCAGATTTCTAAAGTTTCATCTGGGTGTTTGGAATAGCCAAAATCGTTTGCTCTAGTGAATAGTTGTTCGCCACCATCTACACGTCTTGCAGCTAGAAGTTCTTGTGTTCTAATGACACCTAGAAGTTCTCTGATTTCTGGACCAATTAGGTTTTGCCCGCCATCGCCACGGGTTAACGATAAATACGCTGTTCTTGCTTTTGCGTGGTTGGACATGTATGAGATTAAACGCGTGTTTTCATCATCGGGATGTGCTGCCACATACAATACCGAACCTAAAAAGTTTAGTTTTTGGATGGATTCGTAAATCTCTGAAGATGAAGGTGTTTTTGGTTTTTGTGCGTTACTATTTGTAATGAATAAAATACCTATTAAGATGTAAAGTATTGTTTTTTGCATGGATTGTAGTTAAGTAAAATCAAATATAGAAAAGTAAACCAGTAGGCATACAGCTTTTAATGTTTCTTTAACGCTTTGAAAAATATATATAGAGTTCTACCATACTTTTTTGGTTATATAAAAGTGATTTTTTTATGAGTTTATCTTGTATTTATATTATTTGAAGAGATAATAAATATTTAAATATATCTATTTTGTAATTAGTGTTTTATAGATGAAATACAATATTATGATAAATTTCATGATATTTTTAAAAGAAAACAGATATTACAGGATAGTGCAGGATAGATTTGGAATAGCCTCATGATAAATTAATAGAATATTAGAATTATTTTTGAGAATAATTTATTTTTTAACCCCATAATCTAAATATTAATATGAAAAAACCATTAAACTTAATGAAAACAAAAATGCTAGTAATGCTTGCATTATCTGTATTTGTAACATCTTGTTCTAATGATGAACAAGACATGTTAGAAGATGATTTAAATGTAACTCCGGATTTAAATACTACCCTTGAAAATAGTAACTTAGCTAGTACTTGTAGTACTACAATGTATACTTATGGAGGAGGTTTTGATGTTAATAAAAATGTTAATACTATTATTGATGATAGATCTTGTGTTTATAATTATGCCCAAACAACATATGGTACGCCCAATACTTGGGGATTTTATAGATTAAGAGCCAATACAAGTTCTGATGGTAACCAAACAAGAATTGAAAGAGCTAGTAAGGTAGTTACTAAGGTGAAAAGTGGAAATTATATTGAAATAAGTGGAACAGTAAGAATTGCTAAGGCTGGTGAATTTCCTAATGAGACTAGATCTCTTGGGAGTATGAGTAATAGAGATGGAACCTACTTTATACAAGCAAAAGGTAGAGATACAAGTGGTAATGGATCACCTGATCCAGCAATTGCTCTATTTATAGCAAAGGCAACTAAGGTTAATGGTCAAGATTATTTTAATATTTATCGCGAGGAAATAAAAAAAAGAGGTGGATCTGGTAATGATAGAAGACTAGTATACATTACTAGAGTTAAGAAAAATAGAGATTTTGATGTTAAAGTTAGAACAGGTTTTAGTACAAATAGTGATGGTAGTTTAAGACATTATGTAAATTCGACTATAAACGGCGTATTTAAAAGTTTCCCAGTTCCAAGAGCAGATCAAGCATTACAGGCTAAATTGCGCATGGGTGCATACAGATGTAAAGGAGGAGAAGCTGCTATTCTATGGCGTAATGTCAATACAAAATTTAGAAATAATTAATTATAGCTTAGTATAACTACGTTATTAGAAACTTATAAAAAGAGTCTGTTTAATAATTTAAACAGACTCTTTTTTATTTCAGATAAATACTAGTAGCTTAATTAATTATGAGCTTCTTTTAGTAAAATTTAACTAAAATATTTGTAATGTCCTTTTCTAAGAAATACCTTATGGTAACCTGCCTACCGGCAGGCAGGCTCCCAAATACTAATAATTTAGAGCCACTTTTTCTTCCTGAAATAATAGAGCATGCCTAAAAACATGACAATCATGGCGCCCCAGAGGATGAAGTAGGAGTATTTGTATTGGAGTTCTGGTATGTACTCGAAATTCATGCCGTAGATACCTGCGATGAAGGTGAGCGGGATGAAAATGGATGCCATTATGGTGAGGACTTTCATGACTTCGTTCATTTTATTGCTGATGGTGGTCATGTACATATCCATTAAACTCCATATCATTTCGCGGTAGATATCGATGTTTTCTGAGACTTGAATTAGGTGGTCGTAAATATCTCTGTAATAGGTGATTGTCTTTTTTTGAATAAGCGGGCTTTCGTTTTTTTCGATACGATTAATAACTTCGCGTAATGGGAAAATAGCACGACGCACTCTTAGAATTTCGCGTTTTAGGTTTTGGATTTTTTGACTGATATCATCATCTACTTCACCCGAAAAAATAGCGGTTTCAAAGTCTTCTATTTTATCGCCTAAAATTTCTATGACACTAAAATAATGGTCGACTATGGCATCGATTAGGGTGTACAATAAATAATCGGCTTGCATATGGCGTACGCGCCCTTTGGCTTGCCGGATGCGGTCTCTTACGGCATCAAAAACATCACCTTCAGCTTCTTGAAAGGATAGCACATAGTTTTTGCCTAAAATAAAACTAACTTGTTCTGAAACGATGTTTTGATTTTTATCGTAATACAGCATTTTTAAAACCACGAATAGATAATTGTCATACTCATCAATTTTTGGGCGTTGTGCGATGTTTACAATATCTTCTAGAACTAGTGGGTGTAATTCGTAATGATTACCTAATTGTTCTATCTCGTCAACGTAGTTTAAGCCGTTAACATTTATCCAAGTGGTGGAGTTTGTGTGTTTGAAATCAAAACTTTCTGTAACAGATTTTAAGTCTAATTCGGTACAGTTTTCCTTTGTATAATCGAAGGCTTCAAGGTGTAGTTTTTCTTTGGAGCGTTCTCCTGTGTAGACTACACTTCCGGGTATTTGTCCTAATTTCTTTTTAGACCGATAAACTCTTTTTTTTGGCATTTCTAAAAATTATACTTTAAATATATGGAATATTTAAACAGCATCAGTGCCATCATCACTATCAATAGCATCTTTTTCAACAAGTGTTACTGCTTTTTGAAGCATAAGATTATTAGGGTAGGTTACTAAATCGCCGTTTTCTAGTCTTAAATGCAGTTGGAAGGCTCTGATGTCTTCTATAATAGCTGTGATTGGAAAATCTTTATCGTGAATTTCTATTTTATCACCTACCTTGTAAGGGAAGTTGAAAAACATAATGATACCAGAAGTTATGTTGCTTAAAATGGACCAAATAGCAAATAGAGCAATACCTATAATAGCAAAAACAGATGAAAAAACAACTGCTAAATCTTCAAATTTGGCTCCAAAAATAAAGGCTTCAATAAGTGTTGCAACTAATAGTAATATTACCGTTACATAACGTTTCATTAATCGTATTCTAGCTTCATTTATACCATTTTTTTTTGCAATTTTTGAAATGGTAAAATGTATAATGAACCGAATAATTAAAAGAGAAATTAAAATTATACCTGTTGCAATAAGTTCGCTTTGGTAAGTTTCAAAAAACATATTGGTTGAGTTTAAGTATGAAACAAAGATACACTCAAAAAAACATAATTTTAATTTAATAGAAGGGTTTCTCTTAGTGCTTCATCTTTATTACTATTCTTTTGCCAATAAGCAGATTTGATGGTTTTCAGTTTTGTTGCTTTTGTGGTTAATATTTTTGCTTGAGGGCCAAAACCACTTTTAAAGGTTTCTTTCCAGCTTAAGATATCATAAGGAAAATTAGGGTTGAATGTTATTGATAGTGTTCTGTTAAGTTCTGGATATGAAATGGTATATGAATTTGATTTTAATATGGCTGAAGCTTGATAAGGTTTAATATTAATATGACGTAATCTTGAATACTCAAAAGACGGAATAATTTTCAGATCCCCTGTTGGTAATGATTTTGGGTTGATGCGGAGTTTGGTCCATAATTCGTTTTCTAATATGGCTTTATCGAGTTTGAAATTTTGGTCTGCTTCGCCTTCAAAATAGGAATGAGACATTACTTGAAATTGATCTCTGTTATTAAGTTGCGCATATACGTGTCCGCACCATTCTTGCATAGAACTTGATACTTTTAAGGCATGTTTATTATTTGATACAGGATAGAAGGTACTTTGCATAATAGAGTAAGGGTAAATGCCTGTGTTGAAATTTTTAGTTGCATTAAGTTTTAAAACTGGAATATTTTTAGGGTTTTGATAATCAGCTTTTACTTGCACTTTTGGAAGAAAATCTTCTGTGACATAAACTAGAACTGCTGTTCCTTCTCGTATTTCACCATACCGAGCTTGTTCTAATTTATATGATGAAATTTCGGCTTCTCCAGTGTACCAATAGGTGTTGAATTCTGGAGATTTTTTAAAAGTCTCAATAGCTTTTTCTTCTTTAGGAGTTGTATTGGTGCTTATTGCTAAATCCTTAGATTTTGTTTGCTCTTTGCAAGACGTTATTAACGATATGATTCCTGCGAATAGCCAAAATAGTACTTCGGCTTTTATGATTTTTTTTAATTTATATAGCGTATCCATACCATAAATTTACAACGCTAAGTTGTTTCTGCAATGGTATTTAACGTTTTGTAAACAAGATGAACGGGTAACCCCATGACGTTAAAGTAAGAGCCTTCAATTTTAGTAACGCCTATTTGTCCTATCCATTCTTGAATGCCATATGCTCCAGCTTTATCAAAAGGTTTATAAGTTTTGATATAATAGTTTATTTCTTTATCAGAAAGCTCCTTGAAAGTTACTTTTGTAATATTATGAAGTGTTTTTTCAAAAGATGGGGTAGTAAAACAAACTGAAGTAATAACTTCGTGTGTTGCACCGCTCAGGGATTTTAAAATGCTGAAGGCTTCATCGGCGTCTCTTGGTTTTCCTAAAGCTTTGTTGTTGTGCCAAACAATGGTATCACTGGTAATTAAAATATCGTTGGATTGTAACTCTTTTTTAAACGCTAATGCTTTTAATTGAGCGAGATAATTACTGATTTCAAAATGGGTTAATCTTGGGGGATATTCTTCTTTTACGGGTTTTAATCGAATTTCAAAATCGAGTTCTAGATTTTTAAAAAATTCTTGTCTTCTAGGAGACCCTGAAGCGAGGATAATGTTGAAGTCTTTTAGTTTTTCGTTTAGCATTTTTGTTTTTTTAGTCGCAGTCGCAGTCGCAGTCGCAGTCGCAGTCGCAGTCGCAGTCGCAGTCGCAGTCGCAGTCGCAGTGGTTTTCTTTGCGCTTTAGCGCCTTTGCGCGACATTTTTTTTATTCAGCGAATCTCTGAGAGATATAATTCTAGCTCAGAATAACGTACTTGTATAAAAGTAAGGAAAGCATCCCTAAAAGCATTACTAATTTGTACATATTACTAATATGATGCATGTCTTTTTTTGTTGAAGCACTAAAGGTTTTTATGCTTGTATAAATAAGTGGGCCAATAATAAATAGTAAAAAATAGCCAACAGCCACGGGTTGTTTATATAAATCTGAAACCACGTAAAAAATAATACCAACTAGAGGAATAAAACTCAATACCGTTAGTATGTTTTTTGCACGTTCTCTTCCAATAGCAATGGGTAGTGTGTACATGCCTGTTTTGTAGTCGCCATCAATATCTTCAATATCTTTAGCTATTTCTCGTAATAAATTTATCGAAAAAGCAAACAAGGCATAATCAAAAACAACTTTAAAAAACACAACTTGGGTGGACTGGTTTGAGGGTGTCATTGCTGGGATTAATTCAAACACAGCCACTATAATTAAACTTAGTGCTACAAGTACAGAAATTACAATATTACCAACTAAAAGCATGCGTTTTAAAAAAGAAGCATACACATAAAGTAAAATAGAAATAACAACAAATATGGAGAAAAAAGGTGCTCTGCCAACCATATGTGATACATAAAACCCAAGACCAACACCAACTAAATTAAGTCCGATAAACAAGTTATAAGCTGTTTTTTCTGAAATAGATTTATCAATAATAACCTTGTTCGGTTTGTTTACTAAATCAGTTTCAATATCGTAAATATCATTAATAATATTACCCGCAGCGGCAATACAAACGGTAGCTAAAATTAAAAGAGAAATACCCAAACCATCCAAAGTAGTTTGCACCCCAAAAGGTTCTAGAAACACATATTTAATAAGTAATTGCACAAGGGCAATCATTATTAAATTTTTCCAGCGGATGAGGTTTAAAATGTTAAGCAATTATCTGAAAGTTAGAAGTTAGAAGTTAGAAGTTGCCACGGATTAACGAATATTTTAAAGTCTTTCCTGCTACTGAGATTAAACACTGAACACAAAATCAATCATATTTAGCCCCAAAATTACCATTCCATTTTCCTTGCACTTTCAAAACCTGTTCAATCACATCGCGTACGGCGCCTTTACCACCTTTTTTATGAGAAATGTATTTTGAAATCCCTTTAATTTCAGGAACCGCATCCTGTGGGCAACATGGTAAGCCAATACCTTTCATTACCGGATAATCAGGAATGTCATCGCCCATGTACAATACATTTTTAGATTTTACACCCTTCTTAGAAAAGTAATCATCAAGCTGTTCAATTTTATTATGAGCGCCTAAATAAATATCAGTAATGCCCAAACCAGATAATCTAATCCGAACCCCTTCATTACTACCACCAGAAATAATACATACATTAAAACCCGCATCAACAGCTGTTTTTAAAGCGTATCCATCCTTAATGTTCATGGTTCTTAGCATCTCGCCAGTAGTAGTCACCGTCACCGATCCATCTGTTAAAACACCATCAACATCAAAAATAAATGTGGTAATATGCTCTAAATATTCCTTATAACTTTTTTCTTCCATGGGTTGCTTTTATAGAGTCTGTAAGCAGTTCATAAATCGCTTTATGCTGCTCATTTTCCAATTGTTTTAAGTGTTTTTTAATCGTTTTTTTATCATTCCGTTTCGCAGGACCTGTTTGTGCTTTAAAAGGCGACATCTCCTGAATTTTTTTAGCAGTTTCCAAAATTAGGGGTTTTAATAAATCAAATTCAGCACCCTCACTTTCTGTAATTTCATGCCCAATTCTATAGAGTTGATTTGTGAAATTATTCACAAAAACCGCCGCCAAATGCAGTACACGCCTTTGGTCGCTGTTAATGCGTTTTGTTGGGCTACCCAAACTCACAGCAATTTTTTTCAACAAAGGGTAGCTCTTTTTATCAATTGTTTCAATACAAATTGGCACGTTAGCAAAATCCATTTCAGCTGATTTACTAAAACTTTGCAACGGGTACAAAACGCCACGTTTATGTTTCATATCCAAATCGTACACACTTACACTTCCAGAAGTATGCACCACTAATTTATCATCAAAAGGCAGGTTTTTCGACACTTCCGAAATCACATCATCACTAACCGCCAAAATATAAATATCGGCGTCCTTTAGGTCATTTAAATCGTCGGTAATATCAACCGAATTCGCATACGGTTTTATAGCATGTATGCTCCTATTATACCATTGGATAACAGAAACTTCACTCGTTTTATCAAAACCTTTAAATAAATGTGTGGCAACATTACCAGCGCCAAGTAATACAACAGAAATCATACTGCTAAAATACTAATGAAATATGAATTAAACCCCCTGAATTATTAATTTTTGGGCGCATCCCAAAAGGGTCGGGCTATCCGTTACAAGTCCTCGCTTCTGCGCTAGGGCGCAAAAGCTGTGGGCTATCCACTTCTATCCCTTGCGTAGCTATTTGCTAAGGTTATTTTAAGGCCTAAATAAAGTAAATGTTTGCAGAAGTATATACCAGAAATCGTCAATAAAGAATTAAATTTGTAATACCATGAAACAAGACCTCCAAACCCGAGCAGACGTAAATTTACTAGTCACAGAATTCTACAAAAAGGTGAGAGCTGATGATTTACTCGGACCATTCTTTAACGATGTTATAAAAGATTGGGATGCACATCTTGAAAAACTTACCACCTTTTGGGAAACAAGTTTGTTTATGACCAGAAAACTAGAACATAAATACCATGGCGATCCACTAGAAGTACACGTAAAAGTTGATAGAGAAAACAACAATAGCATTACAGAATTACATTTCGGACTCTGGCTAAACCTTTGGTTTGAAACCATCGAAGAACTTTTTCAAGGCGAATATGCCGAAAATGCCAAACGACGCGCTAGAAAAATGGGAACGTTCCTGTATCTCAAAATTTTCGAAGCAAGGTCAAAATAGTATTGAGTCGCAGTCAAAGTTTTCAGTGATTTACATTGATCTTTGAGAGTTAGTTCTTTTACGTGACAAAAAATAGAAAAATGTAAGCTGAAAAACATCTTCAAACTTCTTGCTTATAGTACTAAACTTTTACCACACTTTAACACTTCCAAATAAACATTAATCCTTAAATTTGCACAACCTTTTAAAAGGCTTAAGATTATGCAAAAAAAGCTCGCCAATATTTTCTTCTCAACAAGACTTACTGCTGTTTTATTTATCCTTTTTGCTGTGGCTATGGCAACCGGAACTATTTTAGATTCAGGACAAGAAACATCGCCAACACCATACACCAGAACCCTGATTTATAACGCGTGGTGGTTTGAGGCAATTATGGTATTTTTTATAATTAATTTCACTGGAAATATTTTCAGATTCAGACTGTACAAAAAAGAAAAGTGGGCAACATTCATTTTGCATTTAGCTTTCATTTTTATTCTATTAGGAGCTTTTATTACACGCTATGCCAGTTTTGAAGGTATGATGGCTATTAGAGAAGGCGCTACAGAAAATACATTTCTTTCTCAAAAAACATATATCACAGCATACATTGATGGGGATTATGAAATTGACGGACAAGTACAGCAACGTTTTCTAGAAAGTGAAGTTGATTTCTCAGGGCGTTTAGACAACGATTTTAAAATCAATACAGACTATGGTGCGCAACCAGTAACTATTGAATTAGAAAAGTTTATAGTTGGCGCAGAAGAAGATATTATTCCAAACGAAAACGGAGAATCCTATCTTAAAATTGTGGAAGCGGGGAGTAGCGGTCCGCATAATCATTTCTTAAAAGTAGGGGAGGTATCTAGTATTCACAACATCCTTTTTGCTTTAAATAAACCAACAGATGGCGCTATTAATATTACATATCAAGGTGATTCGTTAACCATAAAATCCCCATTTGAAGGCGAGTATATGACTATGGCTACTAGGGCTCAAGGGAAATTGGTTAAAGACAGTTTACAGTCTTTACACTTGCGTTCTAGATACGTTATCGGGAATATGCAAATGGTGTTTCCAAAGCCTGTTGTAAAAGGTGTTTTTGATGTGGTCCAGAAATCGCAGTTATTAAAAAATGATGAAGACGGTGTGGTTTTAAACGTTACTACCAATGGCGAAACCAAACGTGTTGGACTATTAGGCGGAAAAGGCACAAACAGTAATTTTAAACAAATTAAAGTTGGTGGTTTAGATGTGGCACTAAAATACGGTTCTAAAGTTTTAGAATTACCATTTTCTTTAAAGTTAAACGATTTTGAGGCTGAACGTTATCCAGGAACAGAACGCGGATATTCGGCTTACTCAAGTGAAGTGACTGTTTTAGACGATAGAACTGAAGATTATGATTATAAAATATTTATGAATAATATTTTAGATCATGATGGTTATCGATTCTTTCAATCGGGTTTTGATCCTGATGAAAAAGGAACTATACTTTCTGTAAACCACGATTATTGGGGAACCTTAATTACCTACATTGGCTATTTTATGCTGTATTTTGGACTTATGGCAATTCTGTTTTCTAAACATTCTCGCTTTGCAGACTTAAAGCGTTATTTAGAAAAAACAAAAGCTAAAAAAGCAAAGTTGCTTACTATTCTTGTTTTAGGTTTAGGACTTAGTGGATTTACACAAGAGCACCATGAAGGTGATGGTCATGACCATGCTTCAAAACCCACAAAAGCGCAAATAGACTCTATATTAAAAGCAAATATAGCACCTAAAGCACATGCTAATAAATTTGGGCATTTAGTAATTCAGGATTTAAGCGGACGAATGATGCCTGTAAACACTTTTGCTTCTGAAATGCTAAGGAAGTTAAGTAAAAGTGATACGTATGAAGATTTTGATGCCAACCAAGTGTTTCTTTCTATTCAAGAAAGTCCGATGCTTTGGTACAATGTGCCTGTTATTTATTTGAAAGCTAAAAAAGGCGATTCTATTAGAAAGCTTATTGGAGTTGAAAAAGATGTTAAATACGTGCCACTTGCAGATTTCTTTTCAGAAAGAGGTGAGTACAAATTAGCACCATTTTTAGATGAAGCTTATAAAGCACAAATACCAAACGGATTTCAAAAGGAATTTAAAGAAACCGATCAACGTGTTAATCTATTATATAACACTATTGAAGGGATGTCTTTAAAAATATTTCCGATTCCTGAGGATGAAAACAACAAGTGGATTTCAACTTTTGATTACAGAAAAGATACTTCAAAAATAAAAGACTCACTGTATAGTAATTTTATAAAAAACGGATTTAGAGCTTACTTGTATACTTTAAACCAAGCGAAGCAAACTGGTGATTTTAAAGAGGCTGAAAAGCTACTTGCTGCATTTAAGAAAACGCAACATAAATACGGTGGCGAGGTAATGCTAAGTGATGATAAAGTAAAAACCGAAGTGCTTTACAATAAGTACGACATTTTTAAGAAGCTATTTAGCTGGTACATGTATGCTGGTACTTTGTTGTTTATATTGTTGATTGTTCAGATATTTAATGACAAGCGTAAGTTTGTTAATGTGTCTGTAATAGTTTTAAAATTTGTCATTTTTGGCTTGTTTATATTACACACTGCTGGTTTAATAACACGTTGGTATATTTCTGGTCACGCACCTTGGAGTGATGCTTATGAGTCTATGATTTATGTGGCTTGGTCTACAATGTTATTTGGATTTATAGTGGGTATGAGTAAGAAAGACAATAAGATTCATAAAAATGATATCGCAGGTATTGTTTTGTCTATTCTAGGAAAAAGAAAAACTTCTGATTTGACTATTGCTTCTGGAGCCTTTGTGACATCCATGATTTTAATGATTGCACATTGGAATTGGATGGATCCTGCGATTGCAAATTTGCAACCAGTATTAAATAGTTATTGGTTAATGATTCACGTAGCTGTGATTGTGGCTAGTTATGGTCCGTTTACTTTGGGTATGATTTTAGGGGTTGTGTCGTTATTACTCATGATTTTTACTACCAAAGCGAATAAAGCTAAAATGGATTTAAACATTAAAGAGCTAACTACTATAACCGAAATGGCCTTAACGGTTGGTTTAGTGATGCTTACCATTGGAAACTTTTTAGGTGGTATGTGGGCCAATGAGAGTTGGGGGCGCTATTGGGGTTGGGACCCGAAAGAAACTTGGGCGCTTATTAGTATTATGATTTATGCTTTTGTAATCCATATGCGATTGGTTCCCGGATTACGTGGACGATGGTTTTTTAACTTAATGTCTATTGTAGCATTTTCTAGTATTTTAATGACTTATTTTGGAGTGAATTTCTACTTAGCTGGTTTGCATAGTTATGCTAGTGGCGATCAGATTGTGAGTGTTAAGTTTATTAGTATTGCTTGTGGTTTAGTAGCTGTTTTAGGCTTTTTTGGATATCGTGGGTATGCTAAGTATTACAAAAAGTAGCTTTTTTGCATAAGACAATCTTGAAACAATAAGGCTTAAGAGTTGTGCTAATATGGTAACAACTTTAAGCCTTTGTTTTATTAAGATGAAACACTCAGGTTAGCCAAATACTAAAGAAGCTTTCTTGATTTTTGTAGTTCCATTTGGTAAGGTGATTTTAAAAGTAATATTATCTCTAACTCCAGACTCAGCTCCAGGTACTGTGAATGAAAATCGTTCATTCTTTACTGGTAGTAATGAAGGTGTGCTTGAAAGCCATACTGCGGAATCACTATATTCATCAGTGCCAACAACTTTAAATTCAACTTTCGTATTTTGGTAAACACAAAATAAATCTAGAGATACAGTGTAATCTTGTTCATTATTTGGGACAGATGGTGATACTTTTAATGAACTCATGGATGTTTCTGAGCCTAAATCAATTTGAAGGTTGGGATAAGGCCCTTTTCCTTCAACTGTTTTAGTAGCACTAATAAATGTGGTGCCGCCGTTAGCATTTAAGTAACTACCTGAAGCAACTGCATGAATTTTTAGTGATTCTGTAAATGTTCTATTAAATTCTTGCGAATTGCATAAAGTTGATGCTAAGGTTGGGCCTCCTACAGCACCTTTGTTAAAAATGCATAATATTCTTAATTCTGTAACAGCTCCTTCACAAGCTGCAAAAAAGGGAGCAGCAGCTATAGTTGCAATACCTGATGTAGCTATGGCAGCAGACATCGATGTACAAAATGCATCAAGAAAAACTGTTTTAGTTGCTACATCACATGTTAAATTGAATGCTTTTGCTAATGGAACACATATGTCTTCTTTAACATGAACTTCATCTGCTATTGATGTTGGTATGGTTGAATAGTATTCCCCATTGTTTGTACCATTTACTGCAGGAAATCTACCTTTTAAAAAGCCTGTTACATCACTTTTAACTATCAGATCAACTCTTTGAACATTTGCTGGTTCAAAACAACTAGAGATATTAATTTTAACATTGCTGTTATTAGTGTTTTTATTTGCACTAATTGAACTTGATACTTTTGTTACTATTTCAGAATTAGTACTTTGAATAATTTTCCTATGCTTTCTATTACTCTTTAAAGTTTTTTTGGTAGATGATTTAGACGAAATATTATTTGGGTCAACAATAAAATTCATTTGTTGCTCTCCATTGGGCGAAATCATTACTACAGATGCACTCTCATCAGAAAGCCAATCCAAACTAATTTTGACCCCATTTTGAGCAAAAATTTTATCTGGTCTTCCTACATCATTAATTTCTATTAATGTTGTGTCATTTGGTCTTGTAATTTCTACTAAATTGATTTTTAATGGAATTCCATTATTATCTCGATTCCCATAATAATAAGTTTTTAAGTCGCCTTCTTCATAAATTGCTAGCAAAGGATCGTTTATGTTTGTCATTATGGTGAAATTTGATGAGATTTCACCTTTTTCTGAAGATGCTGAATCTTCAGAAGAGCAAGAGTAAAATACTGTAAGCGCTATAAAAAGCTTGAATAGATGTTTCTTCATGATCTTATTTTTTGATTACTTAACAAAGTAAATTGTTTGGTAAGGATTATGAAATACCCAATATTGGTTATTTTTCATATAATACATTGTAAACTAATATTTATGGAGAAATTAAGTAATCTTGTAATTGAAAATATAAGTTAGTAAATGCATATGTTAGGGATTGTAGTGGATAGACCACAGCATGATCCAGATAGCTATCGGGAGAGGTGCGAGGACTTGTAACGAAACATTTATGTTCATGAATTCAAAAATTTAAAATAGAAATGCATGAATAAAAGCCTGACCCTTGTGGTAACGCCCAAATTTATTTTTCGATAAGTGTTAATACATACTCGTAACCTAACCCGAAAGCGATGGCTAATCCAAAACTGATAAGTGTCCCGATGAGGATGTATTCTGTGAGTTTGCGGTCTTTGGCTTTGGATAAATCGCTGAAACGGAATACGGATTTTGCGGTTATGAGGAACCCGACGCCTTCCCAATGGTTTGTGATGATGAACATAAATACGAAAAGGCGCTCGAGAACACCTATATATGCACCGGCATCTTCAAGGGTAGATTCTTTATTATACTCGGATAAATCCCATTTGGATATAATAGTACGCATGATGATTGCTGACGCTTTTGTGATTCCTAATATGCAGGTTAAAAATAAGAGGGTTTTTGGCTTGAAAAGGAATTCTAAATTGATATCGTAAGGTTGATATATTTTAACTACCAAGGCTATGACTAGGAGGTGTGCGAGCTGATCTAAACCAAAAAGTAGACGCGAATTTATTTTGGCGTTGAGGTGGAGTTTTATAACGTCAATTATGTAATGTGAAACGGGTATGATGATTAAGGCTATCCAATATTTAAAATTGAATTGCAGTAACACAATTAGTGCTATAGCATGAATTAAAATGTGCCAATAGAGGTACTTAGATTTGTGCTTGTACTTTTCTTTATGCTGAACCCATTTGTAAGGTTGAAATAGGAAATCGCCAATGGCATGGGCTAATATAAGTTTTATGGCTAGGGTTAACATAAGCTTTGTGTTTGGGTTTTGTAATAGTCTAGTAGTTTTGAAATCTCATCGAAACCAGCTCTTTTTAGCCCTTGGCTTACGTTTCCTTGAGTTTTATTAAATATTTTGGCTAATTGGTTTTGGTTTAAGTTTGGATTTTCTAAAGTTGTTTTTACTAATATTGCTGAGGTGCTTGACCAATTATTTATAGTTAATTGTGCTAATTCTAGCATGATGTTTAATGCAGTATCAAAGCTATTGAAAGGCGATTTTATGGCTAAAGTTGTTTTTTTAAGATTCTCGAAACACTCACCTGAGTTTACAAAAGCGCTTCCGTTGGATTCGGTTATATTTTTAGATTGATATGTTTTTTCGCCTATACCAATGGCTAAACGTACATCTAAATGTTCAAATTGTTTTATGGTGGTTTTTATAAGCATGCAGGCTTGTAAGGCTTGTTCTGGATGTACTTCTAATTGAAAACTATCTCCTCTATATACTTCCCAAGTATGCGGTGTTTTACCGAAACTATTAAGCGTGTTTTTAAGCGCTTCTAGCCAGTTTTTTGGAGTGCTTTTTTTAGAGTTTATAATATCTCCTGTTATTATACTTGTCATGTTTTGGTATAAGATATTATCAAATGTATCATTATTTATTGAAGAAAACAAAATTATTAGCTTAAAAACTAATAATATTAAATATTAGCTTAAAAGGTAATAATATTGCTTATTAGTTGAAAAGATGATATTATTATATTGAAAGGACTAATAAACCCAATTACAATCTAATATCTTTGCATTAGAAAATATAAAAGAGTTTAGGTATGAAATTATTTAAAGAATTTAAAGAGTTTGCTGTAAAAGGAAATATGATGGATATGGCTATAGGTATCATCATTGGTGCATCTTTTAATAAAGTGATAGATGTATTGGTGAAAAAAGTATTTCTACCGCCATTATCTTTGTTAACAGATGGTGTAAATTTTCAGAATAAAAAAATCATTTTAAAAGATGCTGTTAATGATGCTTCAGGAGCTATTTTAACTGATGAAGTTGCCATAGGTTATGGTGCTTTGGGAGAAGCATTATTGGATTTCTTAATCATTGGATTTACTGTTTTTATTGTAGTTAAGTTTATGAATAGACTTAGGAATAAAGCCCAGGATACTAAGGATGAAACTGTAGTGACACCTAAGGATATTGAATTATTATCGCATCTTACAGAACTTATGGAAGAGCAAAATGCCTTATTAAAAGCAAAACAATAGTTATTAGGTATTATGGCAAAAAAAGGAAGAGAAAAGAATACGAAGAATAAAGCTAAACATTCTAAGTTAATGGCTCAGAAGAAAAATAAAAAGAAGTCTGAGGCTGAATTGCGGAAAGAACGTCTAAAGAATATTGTGAAAAAAATGCAAGAAAATTCGGGTAATTCAAAATAAAAGTTATTTTTGAGATAACAAACTATAACCAATATATCTTTATTATGAACAAACTTACTGTTGCTTTATTATTGTTTTTTGCTATGCACTTGAATGCTCAAGAAGAGGTTGATTCTTTAGCCTTTGATGTAGCAAGTTATCAAAAGGCCTTAGATAGTATTAATAATTCTTTTACCTATCAAACTGGGGAAGTTATACTTAATAATGGTTTAGCAATACTTAATGTGCCAGAAGGTTTTAAGTTCTTAGATAGCGAACAGAGTAAACGTGTATTGACAGATTTATGGGGAAACCCTCCAAGTGAACCTATTGGGTTATTGTTTCCTGAGGATATGACACCAATGCATGATAACTTTACGTATGCAGTAGAAATAGAATATGCTGAAGAAGGCTATATTGAAGATGATGAAGCTGAGGATTTGGATTATGATGATTTACTTGAAGAAATGCAGGAAGATATCAAAGCAGCAAATCCAGAGCGAAAAGCGCAAGGTTATGAAACGATGGAATTAGTAGGTTGGGCGTCTCCGCCGTATTATGATCAAAAAAATAAAAAATTACACTGGGCAAAAGAGTTAAAGTTTGAAGGTTATGATGTTAACACGCTAAACTATAATATTAGAGTTTTAGGACGTAAAGGTTATTTGAATTTAAACGCCATTGGTGATATTAATATGTTAAGCACTTTTAATGCAGACAGAGAAGATATTCTGCATAGTGTAGAATTTACAGCAGGGAACAGGTATTCTGATTTCAATCCTGATATTGATAAGGTTGCAGCCTATGGAATAGGCGGTTTAATAGCAGGAAAAATTTTGGCTAAAGCTGGTTTTTTTGCTTTGATTTTAAAATTCTGGAAGTTTATTGCTATTGGCGCTGTAGCTCTTTTTAGTGGTTTTAGAAAGAAATTATTTGGAGGTGGAAAAGGCGATGATGTTTAAGTTTTTATTTTGAATAAATTTTTTGTCATATTCGTTTCATTTACGTTATTATCTAGTTGTGATTTTAGCTCTGCAGAGGAGCATTATAATTTGGCAGTAGATTTAGAAAAAGATAAAAAATATAAAGAGGCTATTTTTCATCTTAATATAGCGATTGAAAAAAAAGATAGATTCAAACAAGCGTTTTTAAATAGAGGCTTTTGCAAAACTGAATTAGGAGATTTAGTAGGAGGAATAGATGATTATAAGAAGTTGTTAGCTTTTGATTATGATAATACATTTGCTCTCTTCAATTTAGGTAATAATTATAGTTTATTAGCTGATAATAAGAAAGCAATATATTATTACTCTAAAGCTCTTCAAACAGAAGGAGCTTTAAAAAGTTTTGTGGGTTCTGGAGGAAAACCTTCTGGTATAGCAGTTAGTCTTGATGCTAATTATGGCATGTTAGATTGCGAAATTTACTTTGAAAGAGGAATAGCTTATTTAGAAGAAAATCAATTTGATAAAGCTATTTTTGATATTAATAAATCATTAGAAGTAAATAATGCAAAAAAGGATTGCTATTTTTTACTTGGAAAAGCTTTTCTTGGAAAGAATGATTCTATTGACGCCTGCGAGAGTTTTATTAAATCTGCAAAATTAGGAGATAAAGAAGCAAGAGAAATGCTAAGAAAACATTGTATTAAAAAAACTAAATCTAATTAAATTATTAATTAAAATTTAAGTAGTGAATTAACTTTATTAAATTCAATCTCTTTAAAATCTTTAATAACCATATCAGCTTTTGAATAGTCTTGATTTTTTGAGTGAAAACTATCAAAACCAACACAGAAGATACCTGCTGCTTTTGCAGCTTCAACACCGTTTGTTGAATCTTCAATAACTATACATTCATCTTTAGAGAAACCAGTAGCTTGTGCAGCTTTAATGAAAATTTCTGGATGCGGTTTAGATTGTTTTAAGTCGCCACCACTAAGTTTAGCTACAAAATATTGGTTTAAATCAAAACGGTCAAAAATTTGATTGATACTCGTCATAGCCGCAGAAGACGCTAATACTAAAGTTAGTCCGTTGCTGTGATAATCTTTTATTAAATCTAAAACGCCATCAATAAGTCCTAAATCAGAATTACTGTAAAAGAAGTGTTTGTAATGTTTACGTTTTATAGCTACAAGGGTTTCTGGAGATTGTTCTAAATTAAAATGATCGCATAAACGTTTGCAAATGTTGATGGTGGATTGCCCTGTGAAGGATTCGTATAATTCTGTTGAAACCTCAATACCAACTTCATCAAACATATCATGATAGGCTTTATTGTGCATAGGTTCACTATCAATAATTACACCATCCATATCAAAAATAACAGCTTTCAACATTTGTATTTTTTTTTGCGAATATATGTGAATTGAAAGGAACAGACTAGAAATCTATTTTGTTGTTTTCAATAATTTTTCCAATATTTGTTACTTATGATTGTTTAATTTGACTTCCGTATAGCGTCGAGGTTCTCTCGAGCAAAACAAAAGCTAAGTGTTATGTGCATTTGGCAATGTTCTACATTTAATTATTTCAAAAATGCAATCAAATAAAATTTCTTTAAAACAATTTATCCAATATTTTAAAATAGCTGTAACTGGTAAAGAACAAGATTTTACTTCTGGCAGTATTCGTAGGGCTGTCTTTATGCTCTCTATTCCCATGATTTTAGAAATGCTCATGGAATCTATTTTCGCTTTAGTAGATATTATGTATGTGTCTCAAGTGAGTGTAAATGCAGTTGCAACTATTGGTTTAACAGAATCTGTAATTACTTTAGTTTATGCAGTAGCCATAGGTTTAAGTATGGCAGCAACTGCTATTGTTGCAAGACGTGTTGGGGAGAAAGATATAAATGGGGCGTCTAATGCTGCAGTACAAGTTATTTTCCTCGGTGTTTTTGTAGCCGCTATTATAAGTGTAATAGGGATAATATACCCGAAAGAAATTTTGGGTTTAATGGGTGGTGAACCTGATTTAATAGAAGAGGGTTACGGTTACACTCAAGTACTTTTAGGAGGAAATGTAACAATAATGTTGCTCTTTCTAATAAACGCTATTTTTAGAGGTGCTGGAGATGCATCGGTAGCTATGTGGACGCTCATTTTATCTAATGGGTTAAATATTATTTTGGACCCTATGTTCATTTTTGGTTTTGGTCCTATACCCGCTTTTGGTGTTGAAGGGGCAGCAATAGCTACAACCATTGGACGAGGAACTGCCGTTTTATTTCAACTTGGGATTTTGTTTTTTGGTTTTAGTAAAATTAAAATTGCGGTAAAAGATTTAGTATTACAAATAGGAGTGATGCTTAATTTGATAAAAGTATCTTTAGGAGGAATTGGTCAATTTTTAATTGGAACCTCATCTTGGGTGTTTTTAATGCGTATTATGAGTGAGTTTGGTAGTGAAGTATTAGCAGGTTATACGATAGCCATAAGAGTGATGATGTTTACTTTAATGCCAGCCTGGGGAATGAGTAATGCTGCCGCAACATTAGTAGGGCAAAATTTAGGAGCTCAAAAACCAGAACGTGCAGAACAATCAGTATGGAAAACAGGTAAGTATTCTGCTATTTTTATGGGAATCGTTTCTGTAGTTTATTTAATTTTTGCACCACAAATTATTGTATTGTTTAATACAACTCCAGATGTTGTAAAATATGGTAGTTTATGTTTGCGTGTTATTGCAGCAGGTTATATTTTTTATGGATATGGTATGGTAGTTATTAATGCATTTAATGGAGCGGGAGATACTAAAACGCCAACATATATAAACTTTGTTTGCTTTTGGTTGTTACAATTACCATTTGCTTACGTCATGGCAGTAACATTAGACTTTGGACCATCGGGTGTTTTTTGGGCAATTACTCTTGCAGAAGTTTTAATTGCTATTATTGCAATAGTTTGGTTTAAAAAAGGAAATTGGAAAAAAGTAGAAGTTTAATAGTTAACAAACTGAATCATTATCAAAACAAACAAAAGTTTTCATCCGAAAAATAAGCATAAATCAGGATATGATTTAGAGATTTTATGTCAAGTGTATCCAGATGTATTGCCTTATGTTTTTGAAAACAAATACCAAACAAAAACAATTGATTTTGCTAATCCCAAAGCTGTTAAGGCACTAAATACAGCCTTATTGGTTAAAGACTATAATATTAAGTTTTGGGAGTTTCCAGATACTAATTTATGTCCGCCAATTCCTGGGCGTGTAGATTATATTCATCATGTAGCTGATTTACTAAAGTCATCAAAGATTACAGGTGATATACATGTTTTAGATATTGGTACGGGAGCAAGTTGTATTTATCCTATTTTAGGACAAGCTGAATATAATTGGAATTTTGTAGCTACTGATATTGATGAAGATTCATTAAAATATGCTCAAAAAATTATTGATAAGAATGGTTTGAATGATTTGATTTCTTTGAGAATTCAAAAAGATGCTTCTCAAATTTTGAAAGGGGTTTTAAATAAAGATGATACATTTTCTATTTCAATGTGTAATCCTCCATTTTTTAAATCAGAAGCAGATGCTTTAGAAGCAACAACTAGAAAATTAAAAGGCTTAAATAGGGATGGAGATAAAGTCATTAGAAATTTTTCAGGCTCTAAAAATGAGCTATGGTATAAAGGTGGTGAGAAGGCATTTATTCATAATTATTTATACGAAAGCTCATTATTTAAAAAGCAATGCATTTGGTTTACTACGTTAGTTTCTAAAAAAGAACTTGTGAAAGGCATTCAAACTTCACTAAAAAAGTTAGGAGCAAAAAGAGTTACAGTTATTAATATGGGACAAGGAAATAAAGTGTCCCGCGTTGTTGCTTGGAGTTTTTATTAGTACTTTCAAATTAACTTTTATTTTTTCTTAAATCAGTCTTAAAGTAAATTCCAACTTGTATTCTATGTAAGTTCTCTTTGTTAGACGTATTTCTATTCATATATCCTAATTGAATATTATTTGATTTAGAAATATTAAAACCTAATCCAGCATAAAACCTGTTTTCTGGTGTATTGTTGTTTTTAGGAGTTAGTAATAGCTCGTTATTTATATTAGCAAATAAATTGTTTTTTAAATTGAATTTAGTTCCTAAGCGATAGCGAAGTCTTGCTACTTTTGATTTAGAATTACTTTTTCTAAAAAAACGATGTTCTATTCTTACTCTATGGGTTAATGGTAATTTTATTAATTTATGTTTGAATGAAATTTGTTCAGTAATCCTTTTTTCATAGGTATGAGGAACACTTACATTAATATTTTCATCAAAATCCGAATATCCTAAGTAAATGGTTGCTTTTAGTTTAGCGTTGAAATTATAATTGTATCCAAGCTTAAATAAAAAGAAATTAAAATTATTATTAACTTCATATAACCAGAATTGCGCATATGTTTCAACACTTGTTTTTTTAGAAACTTTATGAATACCTCCAATATCGTACCAAGCCCCTAATTTTTCTTCAGAAGTTAATTGAGCATAACTTGTTTGAAAAATTATTATTAAGATTAATTGTAATATTAGTTTTTTCATGGTTCAAATATATATTGTTAGGTTTTATTTTTCAATTATGAGTTTAAAAATATTTAAGAATGTAAAAGGAGCTCGTAAAGAGCTCCTTTTACGGAAAAATAAGAACCTATTAAAAGTGTTCGTGTAAGTGATGATGCTCATCAATTAATGGTCCACCTTCAATAATTTGTGTTGATGCTTGGTGAGCAAATTTTTCAAAATTTAAGTGGAATGAGTGTGCTAACTGAATAGCTTTACCTACATAAGCTCCTTTTTGTAACCATGTATTCATAGGGTCTAAAATCTCTGTTGGTACACCTGGGCAATATTTAGGCATATACAAACCAAAAATAAAGTTTTGATCATAATCTACATCATCTAAATCTCCATTCAAGATTGCAGTAATCATTGCTCTTGTATATTTTAGTTTTATACGAGAGCCAACTCCGTAAGGTCCTGCGCTCCATCCGGTATTTATTAGCCATACATTTACACCAGCTTCAGTCATTTTTTTACTTAGCATTTCGCCATAAACCGTTGGATGTAATGGCATAAATGGCTCACCAAAACAAGCTGAAAATGATGGTACAGGTTCTGTAATTCCTGCTTCTGTTCCTGCTACCTTAGCAGTGTAACCAGATATAAAGTGATATGCAGCCTGACCTGGTGTTAATTTAGATACTGGAGGCAAAACACCAAAAGCATCACACGTCAAGAAGAAGATATTCTTAGGATTGTTTGCATAAAGTGTTTCTTGAATATTATCAATATGATGAATTGGGTAGCTTACACGTGTGTTTTGTGTAATGCTACTATCCATATAATCTGGCTCTCCATTCTCTTTAAAAACAATATTTTCAAGGATGGCACCTGGTTTAATAGCTCTAAAGATATCTGGTTCTTTCTCTTCTGTTAAGTCAATGACTTTTGCATAACATCCACCTTCAAAGTTGAAAATGGTATTATCTGCTGTCCAACCATGCTCATCATCACCAATTAATTTACGGTCTGGATCTGCTGATAAAGTTGTTTTTCCTGTTCCAGATAAGCCAAAGAAAATAGCAGTATCTCCATACTTACCAACATTTGCAGAACAGTGCATTGGTAATACATCGCGTTCAATTGGTAAAATCATATTTAATGCAGAAAAAATACCTTTTTTCATTTCACCTGTATAAGCAGACCCTCCAACCAAAGCTATTTTTTTTGTAAAGTTCAGGATTGAAAAATTACCTTGGCGTATACCAAAAGCTTTTGGGTTTGGACATTCATAACCTGGAGCACAAAGTATTAGCCAATCTTCTTCAAAGTTTTCTAGTTCCTTGGTACTAGGTCTTAAAAACATATTATAAACAAACATATTAGACCAAGGTAATTCAGTTACAGTCCTTATGTTGGTTCTAAATTCTGGATCTGCACAAACATAGCCGTCTCTAGCGTAAATTTCTTTTCCAGAAAGATATTTTACAATTTCATTTTCTAGTTTATTAAAATTTTCTGGAGATATGGCTTTATTAGTTTTGCCCCACCACACTTTGTCTGTAGTGTAATCATCTTTTACTAGAAAACGATCTTGAGGAGAACGTCCAGTAAATTTACCTGTGTTAATAGCTAGGGTTCCATTTGCTGTTTCTTTCCCCATACCTTTATCAACTGTGATTTTTTGTAATTCTTCTGGTGATAAATTCCAGTTAACCGTCACATTTTGTAATCCGTATTGTTCTAAACTTGGATTTTTTGTTGCTGTTGCTTTCATTTTTATTGAATTTTAAGGTTCCTATTATTATTTATTTAAAATGGCCATATTATTGGCACGAGTATTAGAGATATGATGAAAAACATGAGTAAGAGTGGCGCGCCTACTTTTAGGTAGTTCATAAATTTATACCCTCCCGCGGTCATAACCATAGCGTTTGTAGTAGTACCAATAGGCGTTAAAAATGCTGTTGATGCACTAATAGCAACAATAATCATAAATGGTGCAGGAGATAGGTTTAGTGAGTTGGCAGCAAGTATAGCTATAGGTGCCATTAATACTGCTGTAGCTGAATTATTAATAACCTGACTAAATGTGGTAGTTAGTAAAAACACACCGCCCAATAATAAGACTGGATGTATAGCACCTAAATAATCGACTAGCCCATTAGCAACTAATTGAGCTGTTCCTGTCTTTTGAAGTGCTATTCCCATAGGTATCATGGCAGCAATCATAACAACACTTGTCCAGCTAATACCTTTGTATGCTTTTGAAATAGGTACACAACCTGTTAGTAAAATTATGCCAGCTGAAATTAATGCAGCCATTGACCCAGGAACAATCTTAAAGACCATAAATACAATCATTAATATTAATGCTCCTAATGCAATAAAGGATTTTGAACTAAGGCTATCAACGTTTTTAGCCATACCTTCTGGACTACCAATAATTACTAAATTCTCGTGTTGTTTTTTTAAATCATCTATATGTTCCCAAGTACCACGTAGTAAGAATGCATCACCTGCTTTTACAGTAATTTCTTTTTCTAATAGTGGTTTATTGTTTCTAGATGCAGCTAAGAGTTGAATGCCATATCGTTTAAAGTAATTGTTTAATCTATATTTTCTGCCTACTAAAATAGAGTTAGGATTAACGATAACTTCAGTCATACCAACCTCTTGGTTAATAAGGTTGTGTTTTAATTCATCAGTGATATGTTCTAGAGGTAAAAGTCCTAATCTGAACGTAATCATTATTTTGTTAATTGCTTCTGTATCTCCTTTTACAGTAATAATATCATGATAAAGAAATTCTGTGCTAGGGTTTGGAAACTCTATAAATTGTGGTATCTTTTTTAATAGATTTGGATGTCTTCTTTTTATTCGGATAATAGAAACATTAAAATCATTTTCAAATTTCCAAGCTTCAATTTTTGTGTTAAGTAAAGGAGATATTGATCTAACACGCAAGCGATAGTAGTCACTATCAACTTGATAAGCTTTAATCCAGTTGTGTAGAGTAGAATCAATATTTACTGGTTTATTATTGGTTTTATTCTCTGGTAATAATTTATAACCTATATACCTGAAGTATAATAGAGCAACAATTAGTAATGGTAAACCTATTAACGCAAACTCAAAGAAAGAAAACCCTTCAAAACCAGCTTCAACTAAAGCATTACTAGCTATAATATTTGGAGGTGTGCCTGTTAAAGTTAACAAACCACCAGTATTAGACCCAAAAGCCACGGGCATTAACATTTTTGATGGTAATGTGCCAATACTCCAAGCTGAAGAAATGGTTAGGGGCATTAAGGTAGCTACAGTACCTGTATTGCTAACAAATCCAGATAATACGCCTCCACCAAGGGTTATGATTATTAGTAATTTAGGAACACTTTTTCCTGCCCACTCTACAAATTTCTTACCAGCTAAAGCTGTCCAACCTGTTTGAGCTATACCTTCTCCTATAATAAAGAGTGCAGCAATCATAATAACCGTAGGGTTACTAAAACCACTTAATGTTTCTTTAGAGTCTAAAATACCGGTTAAAAATAAACTCAACATAGAAATCAAAGCCACTATATCTGGTGTAAACTTGCCCCATATAAAGAGACCAATGGTTATAATTAAAATGGTGAGCATTAAATAGATCATATATTGTAATTCTTTATTAGCTTTAGCACTTTATATTATGCTGTTTAATAATTATAGTATAAAATTACAGTACATATTGCTTTAGAATTATGACGAATGTCATGCTTTAAACCAGATGCTGATTTTTTAATTATTGTTATATTTAGAACAGGTAAAGTGAAAAAAACGTTAACGAATACGTTTTCGTTATAGTGAGTTTTATGCTTTTACAAATTTTTATTAAAAAAAATGATTTGATAAAGTGAAAAACATGAGTTAAAATTTAAACAAACAAGTATGAAATTAGATATTCTTGCTATTGGTGCGCATCCAGATGATGTAGAATTAGGTTGTGGTGGAACCATAGCAAAAGAAGTTGCTCAAGGTAAAAAAGTTGGTGTAATAGATTTAACAAGAGGCGAATTAGGTACTCGTGGTACTGCAGAAACTAGAGATGAAGAAGCGTTTAACGCTGGAAAAATTTTGGGAGTAAGCTTAAGAACTAATTTGGGGTTTTCTGATGGTTTTTTTATTAACGATAAAGAACATCAACTGGCTATTATCAAAATGATACGTAAATACCAACCAGAAATAGTGCTTTGTAATGCTATTGACGATAGGCATATTGATCATGGAAAAGGCAGTAAATTAGTTAGTGACTCTTGTTTTTTAAGTGGTTTGATGAAAATTGAAACGAAAGATGAAGACACAGTTCAAAGTCCTTGGCGCCCAAAACAAGTATATCATTATATACAATGGAAAAGTTTAGAACCAGATTTGGCAGTTGATATTTCAGGTTATATAGATAAGAAGATGGAAGCTGTATTGGCTTATAAAACTCAGTTTTTTGATGCTAATAGTAAAGAGCCAGAAACACCTATTTCTAGCAAAAATTTCACTGATAGTATTATTTATAGGTCTAGAGATTTAGGACGTTTAATCGGTGTTGAACATGCTGAAGGTTTTACTGTTGAACGCTATGTTGCTGTTGATAGTTTGTTTGATTTAAAATAAAGGGTGTTTTTTTAAAAAAAGAAAAAAATACTTTGCGGTAAATACTAAATAATTTACATTTGCACTCGCATTGCAAAATGCAAGTTACATGGTGGTTGTAGCTCAGTTGGTTAGAGCATTGGTTTGTGGTACCAAGGGTCGCCGGTTCGAATCCGGTCTTCCACCCAAAAGTAAAAGCCTTTCAAGAAATTGAAAGGCTTTTTTTGTTATCATTAAGATTAAATTATTAATCAAGTTTTATACGTTCCTCTCTGTTTGCTAATTCCCAAGCAGTATGAAAAATAAGTTTAGCACGTGTTTCTAAAAAATCATAATTTATTTTATCTGGAGTATCTGATGGTCTATGATAATCAGCATGAGTTCCATTAAAATAGAATATTACAGGAATATTGTTTTTTGCAAAATTGTAATGATCTGAACGATAATAAAAACGATTTGGATCATTATCATCATTATACGTATAGTCAAATTCTAAATTGAAATATTTTTTATTTACTTCCTCAGAAATATTATGTAACTCTTTACTTAATTTATCTGCACCAATAAGATATAAGTAGTTTTTCCCAGAGGCTTCGTGTTTAGGGTCAATACGACCAATCATATCTATATTCAAATTGGCAACTGTATTTTTTAAAGGAAATATAGGGTCTTCATCTGCATAGTATCTCGATCCATATAGGCCAATTTCTTCTCCAGTAACATGTAAGAACACGATTGTACGTTTTGGGCCATTTCCATCTTTTTCTGCTGCTTTAAAGGCTTCTGCTATTTCTAAAATAGCAACGGTTCCTGAGCCATCATCATCTGCACCGTTATTTATATCTCCATTTTTACTAACGCCAATATGATCTAAATGGGCAGAAATAATAATAACTTCTTCAGGTTTTTCACTTCCTTTAATGTATGCTACAACATTCTCTGAATCGTTTATACCACTTCCAAAATAACTCGCAGGAATCTCTTGAAAATAATCTCCTTCAGCAATAGGAGATGGGATGTTATTAGATTCGTAATTGTTTTTTATAAACTCAATAGCCTTTTTTTGTCCAGGTTCACCAGTTCTTCTTCCCTCATAATCATCTGAAGCATAAGTGTAAAGCATATCTTTAAGTTCAGCAGATGTAATGGTGGCTGAATACCCTTTAATATTAATTTCTTTGTCATTTTTGTTTTTGTTTTGAGATGAACTACAAGAAGTTAAAAAAAGAGTAGCGCAAAACAACATTGCTAAATTTTTCATGAGTCTAATATTTTTGATATGCTATATTACAAAAATGTGCTTATAGAATTGACAATATTGAGTCTATTTTAACAATTCATTATTTTCGTCAATAGCCAAACGATGTGCTTGATTTGCAATTTGCCACGCGGTAGCAAAAACAAGTTTTGTGCGTTTTTCTAATAGTGGATAATCTATTTTATCTGGTGTATCAGTTACTTCGTGGTAATCATCATGTTCACCGTTAAAGTAGAATATTACAGGAATATTTTGTGAGGCAAAATGATAATGATCAGATCGTTCATAATAATCATTAATATCACCTTCAACATTATATCTATAATCTAAATTAATATTAAAAAAGCTGCTATTTATTTTTTCAGAGAGATAATGTAATTCTTTACTTAATCTATCAGAGCCTATTAAATATATATAATCTTTATTGTTTTGATGAAGGTCGTCAACTCTTCCAATCATGTCTATATTAAGATTGGTAATAGAGTTTTTAAGAGGAAAAACTGGATTTTGGATATAATATTCTGAACCTTTTTTGCCTATTTCTTCTGCCGTTAAGTGAAGAAATAGAATGCTTCTTTTTGGACCATCCCCATTGTCTTTAGCCAACTTAAAAGCTTGAGCCATTTCCATAAGTGCTACAGTTCCAGAGCCATCATCATCTGCACCATTGTTTATCAATCCATCTTTTGATATCCCTAAATGGTCTAAATGTGCAGAAATAATAATAATATCTTCAGGGTATTCAGAGCCTTCAATAAAAGCTAATACGTTTTCTGAACTTCTGTATTTGTTATTAAAAAAGCTAGCAGGAATAGTTTGAAAGTAGTTAGAATCACCAAATGGAGATTTTATTTGTTCACTTTGGTAGTAAGTTTTTAGAAATTCAGCAGCCAATTTTTGCCCTGGTTCTCCAACTCTTCTACCCAAAAACTCATTAGACGAAAATTTATATAGATGTTTTTTTAATTCTTCTGAACGTATAGTATTTGCATATTTTAAAACTAAAGAACTGTCTATAATATGTATGCTATCTTTAACGTCTTGTATTTTTGCTGTGTACTTTTTTGTTGCACACGTGCCAAGTAATGTAAATAGAAAGAGGGTGTAAAAAGTCTTCATGTATATTAAGCAATTTTTAATCACATGTTACTTACAGTTAATTTGTTCTAGTTAGGGTTGGAGAAAAATATCAATCTGTATAGTTTCATAGTCTAATAGAAAGCAAATATAAGCAAATTTAAAGAAGAAATTACTTACTCGTCAAATGGAATGTCTTCTAATTCGGATTCATCAACTTCAATATCTAGTCCTTCCAGTTCTTCAACAGATTGTGCTTCTAATTTATTTTCAGTTGCTTCAATTTCATCCGTATTTGCAACTTCAGTTTTATTAAAAATAGATTTGTAAGTTGTTAGTGCTAATGCCATTATAGTAAGCAAAAAAGAGAATTGTACAATTTTTTTAACTCTCCCAGTTTTTTTAGACAGATAAAATGCAATCAAACCAAAAACAAGAGAAGCTATTGCTGGTATGATTGCTAAATTAGATATTGGTAAAACAGAAAAAATAATTGCAAATATAGCAGCAATTAAAGCTAAAATGGTGAACAGTTTTTTCATCTTAAAATAAGTTTAATGTTTTAAGCCAGTTGCTGATTTTATTTTTAACTCTCCAGTCCCCACAGGAATTTTGAATTTCCCGTACAAAGGGATTTTGTTCTCGTCTGCACTAAGCCATAATGTAGCGTTTACCGTATTGGAATTAGCAGAACCAACAGCTAGTTTATAACATGCTTTTTTTCCTAAAGCTGTAGAAATTGTTTCTTTTCCTAAGTATGTCACTTTTGCTTTTACTTCCTCTCTATCAAACAAAATAGTAAATGTTTTACTAGTTCCTGAACTTAAATTAGTTAAATCAAACGTTCTGATAGTATATAACGTTGAAATAATATCTTTTGTGTCAGAGCCGATAGATACTGTTTTCTCTTGCTTCCAATTATTTTTTTTCTTAGTCTGTAATGTTTTTACGGTTTTGGTTTTGTGGCTAAAAGTATATTTAACTCTCTTCTGGTATCCTCCTTCATTAATTTCTCGATTATATAAATAAGGTTTCAAGGTTTTTGGACTTACATAACTTTCATACAAATCTCTAATTTTAAAGAAGTTGTCCCATTTACTATACGTAGTAGCTTTACATTTTAAGCGAAGTAATGTGGCTTTTGAGGTTTTAACAGCACTTGTTTCCATAGTTACCTCTGCCAAATCATTTAATATACCAGACATATTGTAAGAAGCAGTGTATGTTAATTTTTCTCCAAAACCAACCGCATTGTTTTGAGCATTTATAATTGTTACTGATGATAAAAAAAGTAGACTAAAAAAAATACGTCTCATAAAATAGTGTTTAGGTTATAACGTACTACAAATCATTTATTGTGCCGAAAATACAATCCATAAAATTATTATACTAATTTATTATTAATATAGTGTTTCACGTATTAACTGATTTTTGTCATATTATATTTACTATGATTGGTATAAGTTTACAAGACAATTAGACTTTAAAGCAATGAAAAAGATACTTTTACCCACAGATTTTTCCAAAAATTCTATTAATGCAATTTGTTATGCTTTAGAATTTTTAAGAAATCAAGAATGTCAATTTTATATTTTGAACGTTCAGAAAGCGTCTTCTTTTATTTCAGATGATATGGTTACTGTTGGAGCTTCAACAACAATATATAAAACACTAATAGAAGCTGCTAAAAAATCAATCTTAAATATTATTGAAACTATTAATGAAGAATTTTATAATAAGAAGCATCATTTTATGCCTATAGTGGACTATGATAATTTTATAGATTCTATTAATCAAGTTTGTGAAAAAGAGCAAATAGATTTAACAATTATGGGAACTAAGGGTGCATCTGGATTGCAAAAAGTATTATTTGGTAGTAATACAGTTCGTGTTATACAACGTAGTAATGTTCCAGTTTTAACTATTCCTGATGGATGTAAATTTGAAAAAATAAAAAACCTAGCTTTCGCAACAACAAATTCGAAAAAGTTTAACCAAAATGAAATAGAAATATTAAGTAAAATATTAGCACTTAATAAAACGTCTGTACAAATTCTGCATTTAGCAGATCAAAATCATTTGGTGTATGATGCACATGATAATGTAGATTTTTTAAATACTAATTTTAAAAGTGCGAAGCATGAATTTATTGATGCTCCTAGTGATTATATGTATGATGTAGTGTATAATTATATTGAGAATAACAACATTAATATACTGGCAATAATGAATAAAAAACATTCATTTTTAGAGCGCCTATTTAAAACACAAACGGTTGAGCGGTTTGCTTATAAAATTGATATTCCACTTTTGGTTATGCAAATTTCAAAATAATATTTATCTCTAAATCATATTTGAAGAATGTATTATATACAGTAACTGTGTAGCCATTTTTTACTAGTTGGATATTATAAAGTTAATATCATGGTTAAAAGCATGATTATATTTATGATCACACAAATTGTTAAGAGGTTTATTTGCCTTGTTTTGCTGATTATTTTCATTTTATATATTTTAATTGTTGTTTGATTTTATTGTCTTGAAGTAATTTGTTTCTATTGATTTTAAAATCAGATAAACTCATTGCTAGATATTTATCAAATCTATTATTAACCTGTTTTTGAAGGGCTTTCATAGATGAGTTGAACTCATTAGGATTAGAATTCATAAGTTTTGAAAAACGTTTTTCTAATTTCAAATACTCTTGAATTTTTATTGAAGCCGCATTTGAATCTAATTGCAATGTATTTAACCTTTTTTCTTCTCGTCTCGGGTCGTTTCTGTATAATAACCATTGCCCTGAATCTACTGCAGCCTTATGATATTTACTAGGTTGCTTCATGTCAATTCCATGAGATTCACTATGGGTATAGGCTATAATTATTGAAGTTCCATCAAAATTTTCCGCTTCATTAAAAGCTTTTAAAGTTTGTTCTTGGTTTGCCCCAATGGCAACTGAGGCGACATAAACATTATCGTAAGTCATGGCTAAACATCCTAAGTCTTTCTTCTGTTTTTGTTTACCGTTGAAAGCAAATTTCGCTTCAGCTCCAAAAGGTGTTGCTTTTGAGGTTTGAGCACCCGTGTTATCATAAACTTCGTTGTCTAAAACCAAGATATTTACATTTTCTCCTGAAGCGATAACGTGGTCTAATCCTCCATATCCAATATCATATGCCCAACCATCGCCACCAACAATCCAAACACTTTTTTTAACTAGATTATCCGAAATATTTAAAAGTTGTTTCGCTTCGTTTGAATTCAATTTTAATAATTCTTTATTTAGTAATTCAATATTTTTTCGCTGTTTTGCTATTTCTAATTCTGTAGTTTGTTCAGTATTCAAAATAGCTTCAACTAAATCTGGGTTTAATTCAGGTTTTAGCTTTTTTAATATATATGTTGCTTGTTTTTCTTGTTGGTTTAAAGACATTCTGAAGCCTAAACCAAACTCTGCGTTATCTTCAAATAATGAATTTGACCATGCTGGACCTTGTCCGTCTTCATTTTTAGCCCAAGGTGTTGTGGGTAAAGCGCCTCCAAAAATTGAACTGGCTCCAGTTGCATTAGCTATTAATAGCCTGTCTCCGAATAATTGAGACATTAATTTTAGATAAGGCGCTTCTCCACAACCTTCAACACCACTTGAATATTTAAATAAAGGTTCTTGTAATTGTTGCTGACTTACTTTTGAAACATCAATTTTTGTTCTGTCAAATTCTGGAATAGTTTCAAAGTAGTTCCAGTTTTTATTTTCATCCTTTTTATCATTTTTGTCAACCAAGTTTAAAGCTTTTACAGAACAAGCATCAACACAGTTGTTGCATCCATTACATTGTTCAGGATTAATTAGAATGGTGTAATTCATTAAATCAAAATCTTCAGAAGTAATATGTTTAAAAGTTTTTGGAGCATCGTTTAGATAAGTGTCATCATACACCTTAATTCTAAGTGCAGCTTGAGGGCAAGCCATACTACAAGCACCACATTGTGTACATAAATCTGTATTCCAATTTGGTAAATATGTGCTCTTTTGAATTGGGTTAAATTGCGATGTGTTTGTTGGATATGTACCATCAACAGGTAATAGACTAACAGGTACATCATTCCCTTTTTTTGCTAATAATTTGCCTAAAAGGCTTTCGTTAAACGTATTGTCAAATGTTACAGGTTCTTCTGTTGTTATGCTTTCAGCAGAAGTGTTTACTTTATATATAAACCCATTTAAATCGATGCTATTTTCATCATAAAATAAATCCTTTTTGATTGATAAAAAGCAAGCGTGAAATTCAGAAATTTTTATGTCTTTTAAAACGTGATTTGCTTTTAATTCTTCAATGTTTACAACAAATACGTTGATTTGTTTTTCATTGATTAACTTTTGATTCTTAACCGATAGCGACTGCCAAAATGCTTTAGACGTTTGCGAAGTGTTAATTAAAAGTGTTCCCTTAAATTTTAATTTGTGTAATGTGTTGTCGTTTAAAGTGAAGTTTACATTTTGACAGCCAATAAAATCAGCTTCTTCTATTAAGTATGGCGCTTTAATTGGTGTGCTTCCAATTCTTAAATGAGCCGTATTATATGAGTTTGATTTTTTATAATCACATTGTGTGTAGCCTTGAACGAAGGTGTTTTCTTTTTTGGCAATAAGTTTCAAAGTATTTGAAAAACTATCATGTTCCGTTTTTTCTTGATAGAAAATAGCTTCGTACAAGTTATTTTTTATTTTGATAACTTCTGAAAAATCTAAGCTTAAATTTTTTACATCATCATTAATGCCAATAGTGAAATTGTTTTTAGGTTGATCTTCTTTTAGATTATTGAAAATAGGATTAACCATAGATGGTGTAAATTCTTTTGAAGACAAGCCATAACGTCCACCAACTATTTTTGGAAAAGTGGATAGTTTGTTATTTTGAAAAGCTTCAGAAATAGATTGAAGCACATCTAAATACAAAGGTTCTCCGCTAGAACCTGGTTCTTTAGTCCTATCTAAAACGGCAATTGATTTAACCGATTTTGGTAATGCCTGAACTAAATGTTTTGTGCTAAAAGGTCTGAATAATCTAACTTTTATAAGCCCGTATTTTTTGCCTTTTTCGTTAAGTTGATTGATGGTTGTTTCAATAGTTTCTGTTGAAGATGCCATTGAAATAATAATGTGTTCAGCTTCAGGGTGTCCAGCATAATCAAAAAGCTTATAGTGTCTTCCTGTTAGTAAAGCAAAATTATCCATGGTACTTTGCACAATATCTGGACACATATCATAAAAAGGATTTATGGCTTCTCTACTTTGAAAAAACACATCTGCACCTTGAGAAGTTCCTCTTAAAACAGGTTTGTTAGGGTTTAAAGCTCTATTTCTATGAACTTTTATTTTATTTTGATTTATTAAGGACTGAATAACGTCGTCTGGAATTAATTCAATTGTATTGATTTCGTGAGAGGTTCTAAAGCCATCAAAAAAGTGCACAAACGGAATTGAAGATTCCAATGAAGCCGCTTGAGAAATTAAAGCAAAATCGTGAGCTTCTTGAACCGATGCACTTCCTAACATGGCATAACCTGATTGACGAACCGCCATAATATCGCTATGATCTCCAAAAATGGATAGGGCGTGAGTGGCTATACTTCTTGTAGCTACATGAATAACATTTGGAGTAAGTTCTCCAGCAATTTTGTACATATTTGGCAGCATCAATAATAACCCTTGTGATGCTGTAAATGTTGATGATAAACTTCCTGTTTGTAACGCACCATGCATTGCGCCTGCAACACCAGCTTCACTTTGCATTTGAAAAACAGAAGTCGAGCTTCCAAAAGCATTTGACTTTTGTTCTGCATGCCATTGCTCAACTAGTTCACTCATTTCTGAGGCTGGTGTAATGGGGTAAATGGGGAATACCTCATTAGTTTTATAAGCAATTTGTGCAACGGCTTGATTTGCGTTTATGATGCTGTGAGTTGAAGTTTTCATTTTGTAGTGGTGTGTGAAATGAAGTTTTGAAATAAAAAATGGCTACTCCTAATAGTTTTCGAGTAGCCATTTTTTAAAGGTGCTTACTACTGCTTTACAATTTCAATTGAAATTGGAGTAGGGTTGCTAATCATGTCAAATACAGGAGAGAACTTAGCAAAGTTTTCTAATTGTTCTGCAGTGGCATCAGATTTTACATTTAATCTGAATTTGATACCGTCAAATCCCATACGTACTTCAGGATCTAATCCTAAGAATCCGTGTAAATCAGCATTACCTTGGATGCTAGATTCTGCACCTTCAATATCAACGCCGTTAGCTGCTGCATGATAAACCATAGCTCCAGTTAAGCATGAGCTTAATGCGTGTAATAATACCTCTGGTGGTGTAGCAGCTTCATCAGCTCCTAATAATACTTGTGGGTGGCTACATTCCATTGTGAATGTTTCTTCACGAGTAGAATCTTCTTGTCCTGCACCATAAAAACTTTTGATACTAGATACACAATGTCCGCCATCAATCCAGTTGTTTTTAGCTCTGAATTCAAATTTTGCTAATTCTGGCTGCTCTTGAATGTGGTTGATAGTTTCAACTAATTGATCTACGTTTACTCCGTTTTTTACATTTGCTGTTGTAATCATTTTTTCTAATTTTTAAATTGTTAAACATTATTGTTTGGTTGGTATTATGCTAATGGCATGCCAAACATTTTAATCAATTGAAAATCAAATAATTACATGATTTTTAGACGCAATTAAGTGTTACGATAATTCGAATATTAACGAAATATCGTGATTATATTTATGAAATGTCGTAAGTTTTAAATCGGACGTTCTATTTTCAGCGCCTTAATTCTAGAGGCCAATGTAGTAGGAGGTAAGTCTAATAAAGAAGCGGCACCATTAGCACCAGATATTTTCCATTTGGTTTGCCTTAATGCTTTCAGGATATTTTCTTTTTCCAAAGCCACTAACTCTTTTGAGGTTAGTATTTTTTCTTGAGATACTTCTTCTTGAATTTCAGTAATATCAGTATTATTAGGAATAATAGCTTGCCAATTAATTGTTCCGTTTTGCGATACAATAACGGCACGTTCAATTAAATTTTGAAGCTCTCTAACATTCCCTGGCCATTCGTAGTTACTTAACAAAGCTTTGTCGTTATCTGATAAAGCCACAATTTGTTTATTTAATTTTTTAGAAAACTGCTGAATCATTTCCTCTGCTATTAAACAAATATCGTTTCCGCGTTCTCTTAAAGCGGGCACATTAATAGGGAACACGTTCAATCGATAATACAAATCTTCTCTGAATTTACCTTCTTTAGAAAATTCAAAAAGATTTCTGTGAGAAGCGGCAATAATGCGAACATCCACTTTAATAGTTTCAGAACTTCCAACAGGGTCAAACTCGCCTTCTTGAATTACACGAAGCAGCTTGGGCTGAAGCTCCAAAGGCATTTCTCCAATTTCATCTAAAAATATAGTGCCTTTATCAGCTAATAAAAAACGCCCTTTTCTATCTACTGTTGCACCTGTAAAAGCCCCTTTTTTATGTCCAAACAATTCACTTTCAATAAGATTCGCAGGAATCGCGCCGCAGTTAATCCTGATTAAAGGTTTATCATTTCTATTGCTTTCTTTATGAATTGCACGAGCAACCAACTCCTTTCCAGTTCCAGTTTCTCCATGTATTAAAACGGTAGCATCCGTTTTAGCAACTTGATGAATAAGATTTAGAGCCTCTTTCATCTTTTTATTTTCAGCTATTATGCCATAACTGCTGGTAAGCTCTTGAATTTCTTCTTCTAAATATTGCGTTTGTTTTGTGAGTAAACTTATTTTATCCTCAGCAATTAATCGCTCTTCAATATTTCTTAAAATAAGGGTGTAAAATGGGTTAGTATCAGAACCATATTTGCTAATTGTGCCTTCGTTTAAAGTTTCAGTATCTCCAGAACCTATCACTTTAACAACATCTGGAAGGTATGTATTAACGGCTTTATTGTTATCCTTAGATTTTACAATACCTTCAATAATATCAGCACTTTCGTCATCAAAAAAGAATAAAACGTTACGTTGTAACACATCATCATTTTCTAATAACTTATTGGCAGAAGGATTGGTAAGAATAATTTTAAAATCGCTACCAAACATAATAATAGCGTCCATAGCACCATTAATAAGACCGCTTAATTTCCCATTAGCATTTTCAATTTCAATTTTTGAAGATGCTAATCGTTCCTGAATGGTATCAAGATCACGATGCCGTTTTATCATCACCGATAAAATCCCTTGAGCAAAACCGCTATCATCTTGAAGCAAGTCAAGAAAATGGTCGCGTTCTATTTTTAAAACTTTGGTTTTTTCAATGGCAGTAACCGTTGCGGAGCGTGTTTCGTTATCAATTAGCGCATATTCACCAAAACAATCCCCTTCAGTTAAAGTGTCATAAATATGTTTTTTATCATGAACTTTTACTGAACCTTCCAAAACAGCATACATAGAATTGCCAATGGTATTCTTTTCAAAAATCACTTCGTTTTTAATAAAGGTTTCTTCTGTAATGTTCTCAGATAAATGTTGAAGTGACGCTCTGGAAACTTCAGAAAAAAAAGGAATTTCAGATAAAAATTGAATACTATTTTCGGTCACTACGTCAATAATAAGTTGGTTATTTAAAGCTAAAGATATTAATTATTTTGAGTAGAATAATTTTTAAATTTATCTATTAAAGATATTTAATTAATTTAGTGGCACCTAATGCTATTATCAAAATGTCAACCAACCGCCAACTAGCAGCCATAATGTTTACTGATATTGAGGGCTACACCTCTTTAATGCAGAGCAATGAAAAGGAGGCTGTACAAATGCGCGAGCGTCATAGAAATACGTTCGAAATGACTACCGAGGCATACAATGGTAAAATCATTCAATATTTTGGCGATGGTACACTAAGCACTTTTAAAAGTACCGTAGAGGCGGTAGATTGCGCCATAGAATTACAAAAAGCATTTCTTGAAGACCCTAAAGTTCCTGTTCGGATTGGGATTCATGTGGGAGATATTATTCATTCTAAAGATGATATTATTGGAGACGCCGTAAATGTGGCTTCAAGAATAGAATCTTGTGCGGTCTCTGGAAGCATTTTAATTTCAGATAAAGTTCACGATCAAATTAGAAGCCATAAACATATAAAAACAACCTTTTTAGACGCTTATGAGTTAAAAAATGTTGAAGATGCTATGCCATTATTTGCTATTTCAAATGATGGGTTAGTGGTTCCTAAACCAGAAGAAGTTAAAGGTAAATTAAAAGCGTTACCCAATAATAGTGAAAAAAATATTTCTAAAAAGAAAGCTTTAGTTTTAGCAATAATCGCATTTGTAGTTTTATTATCTGCGTTATTAGCATACCAAAACTTCGCAAAAAAGACTGAGATTTCTAACGACCTCTCTATAGCAGTTTTACCTTTTGATAATTTAAGTGCAGATGATGATGCTGAATTTTTTAGAGATGGCGTCACAGAAGATATTCTAACACAATTATCAAAATTAAAAGAGTTACGCGTTATTTCTAGAACTTCGGTAATGCAATACAAAAACACCGAAAAAACCATTCCAGAGATAGCAGAAGAATTGGGGGTTTCGTATATATTAGAAGGCAGCATTCGTAAGTATGGAGATGATATTCGGATTACGGCACAATTAATTGATGCTGCTACAGACGAGCATTTGTGGGCCGAAAACTATGATAAAACCTTAACTAATATTTTCAGTTTACAAACCGAGGTTTCGGAAGAAATTGTTGATGCCCTAGAACTTAATTTGTCTTTTGAAGAGCAACAAGGATTAGCCATTGTGCCAACAAAAAATATTGAAGCCTATAAGTTGTTTTTAGAAGGTAGAAATGAAGCCGATAAGCGCAATAAAGAAAGTTTAGCAAAAAGCATTGTGTTTTATAAAGAAGCTATTGCATTAGACCCTGATTATGCAGAAGCCTACGCAGAAATAGCCAACTCTATTTATTTAGAAACCTATTATTCTGATAGAAGCGTTAAAGAAGCCTCAGAATTATCAGCAAGCTATTTGGAAAAAGCAGAAGCAATTAATGATAAAATATCAAGAATCTACTCCGTAAGAGGACTTATTAATAATTTTCAAGGCAATCAAGAAGCTGCCGATGCTGCCTTTAAAAAAGCCATAGCACTTTCTCCCAACGATTTAACAGCAAGACATCAGTACTCTACATTTTTTATGTATACCAATCAAACTAAAAAACAGTTAGAGCAAGCAGAAATTGCTTATAGATTAGATCCTTTATCCTTTCCAACAGCCAACAGTTATTTTAGAGCGTTAATGATGAATTACGAGTATGAAAGAGCAGAAACACTACTCAATAAAATTCAAGAATTACACGGTAATAGTAATCAATTGGTTGTAGATCGTGCGTATTTTAATTTGTATTTAGATCAAGATAAGTTTGATAAAGCCATCCCGCATTTAGAAGATATTGTAAAAACAAAAAATGTTTTCAATCGCTTCTTGGGCTATTGTTATGTAAAAGTAGGCGACACGCTTTCAGGATACAGAATACTAGATTCCATCAGAAAAAATGCGTACCACACAGAAAAAAGCCATCAACTCGCCGTCGTTTTTTCAGCCTTAAAAGAAACCGATAGTGTTTTATTTCATTTAGATACTATACGGAATAAGCAAACCAGAACTTTTCGCAGAGAAAGTAAATCATTCTTCAAGTACTTAAAAGACAATCCAGATTACCAGAAAATCCTAAAAGATCACGGCATCCAAAATTAATATTTCCCCGCTCAAGGTGTAACATTTCAAACTTATATGCGTCATATAAGTATCAATCAATAAATCAATCATCATGAGAAAGGACAATCAATTATTAGTCATCACACATTTAAGTCAGTTAATCACTTTGGTTACTGGTTTTGGTAGTTTATTATTACCGCTAGTGCTATGGCTTACACAAAAAGAAAAAGTGTATCAAATGGATACCCACGGAAAAAACATTATAAACTTCCAGTTAAGTTTAATCGTGTATTGCCTCATCTGTATTCCGTTAATATTATTATTCGGTTTAGGGCTTTTAGGTTTTGTTATTTTAGGCGTTATATCAGTAGTATTTCCTATAGTAAATGCTATACGAGCAAGTCGAGGCGAAGCACCAACATACCCTTTATCTCTTAATTTTATTAGTTAGTGAATTCCCGTGTAGACGGGAATCTTTTAAGGCAAATTCCTTAATCGATTTACGAGATAAACCAAAGCGCTCACTTTTTAGTGGGCGTTTTTTTTAGTGAAACTCAACTTTAAATAAAAACGACTTGTCACATTGAGCGCAGTCGAAATGTCTTGGAAAGTAGAAAGCCTAAGAGGTTTCGACTGCGCTCAACCTGACAATAATTATTATCACAAATCCCGATTCTTGTGCTGAACTTGTTTCAGTATCAATCGGGATTTTTTTAAAAATATTTTGGGCGTTACCCCGAAAAGGGGTCAGGCTTTCCGTTATATCTTTTTAAAACGTCATAGTGAGTCCGGGAGGACGTAACTATCTGCCAAAACTTAGTTCCACACAAATTTATAGTTACCCTCTTTTTAAAAAGGATGCCACTGCAATCCTTAACGCAGAAAGCACGTTTTCATTATAAAGTTTAATCATAATTAATACGCTCGCGTATGCCACCACTTGCACGATGGATAATCACATCGGCATTACGGCGTTTAGCAATGGTTTTTGCTTTATTTATAGCCGTACTCTGTTTGCGGTGTTTAGAAGTTACACGCTTGTTGCCCTCACGTCGTACAGCCCAACCACCTTCGTAAGGTACTACATGTTGGTGCCATGTTCTCGATTTTTTATTGGCGCTTTTAAAATAAGCGTCTATAAGGTCTTTTAAAACTTGAATCCAAGAGGTTGGTTTGCTGCTTTTTGTCATAGGGTACGCATTGAAAGTTGAAGATACTATTTTTAGTGAAAATGAAATAAAAAAATCAAAGCCTTACCATGAGAAATACAGACTAATAAAAAGAACTCTTTAATTGTGCATTGTAATATTAGTAATAAATTATATGTGTAAGTCGTAATAAATCAATGATTTAATCTGTTAAATTCGTATCTTATAAACTGAATATGAGGCTATTTAAAAAGAAAAATAGAGGTCAAAAGTCAGATTGGGACAATTATACAAACTTTTATGCAGAGTGGATGCTTTTGGGTTTTGTTTTGTTGTTAGTTTGTTTGGTGTGTTATGGAGTATACGAGTTGTTTAATTATTTTTTGCAAAATCTATAATTATCTTATATCATTTATGTTTAAAATAGGGTTGGCCATAGAGGTCTTTCCAAAAGACTCTCTCCCTGTTTTGTGGCAATAAGTTTCTGGATAGTATTTGTCTCCATACTGGTTCCAAGTTTTCCAAGCAGAGAAACACATTGGCTGTTCTGGATTATATGGTATTTCAATGCCAGTACGAATGCAATATCCATTAGTATTGTTTACTTTTTTACCGCCCAAAGGTTTCTTTAGTAAATTTTTACTTTTATTCGATATTGCTTGTTTATCCTGCCTTTGAGGTTTAGTGTCAAATTTTTTTTCTAAAGATGTTTCAAGTTCTAAATCAAAATCTCCTAAGTTTTTTGATTCATAATTATTTCCTAGAAAGAAATCTTCTGAAATGTCAAATATCACTGAAGATTGTTCATATTGTCTTGTTAGTCCAAATAACTTTTTAGAATATTGAGGTTTTTTTAGATATACAACCTCACTTTGTTTAAACACTAATTCGTATGTAAAAGCTTCAGTCTCTTCAAATAACTTATCTATTGGGTTTAGTATAGATTTAGAAAATAATACTCCGTATTCTATATTATTGACCATTGAATAACCATATAGGTTTAAAGATGTTATAAGTCCTTCACTCTCGTTACTGTAATGCTTTGCGTGTAAATCTTTATTGTAAAGAATAGCTACATTCTTAAATTCTCTAATAAAACTAAAATCTTGTTCATTAAAACTTTTGTGTTTATACTCTTCATTTTTCCCAAATACAATAAATAAACTTATTTTATGTTTGCTCTTAACCTTTTCAAAAACTGATTTTATATGATCATCTAATTTAATGAAAGGTGATATTATAACTACGTATTTTTTAGCATTCCATATTATGTCTGTTAATTTATTTTCTAATGCTTTTCCTGTTAAAAATGTACTCATGGCAGGTAATATATTTTATTATTAAGAGTTTGCTTATTTATTCTTCAAAATAATCTTTTAATAAATTATTGCATATCTTTAAAATACTGATTTGTTTCAGGGTCAGTACAATAAATAAAACAGCCTTTCATTCCTCTTGTCATAAGTGTTCTGTAAGTGTTTTTTATTATTGCCTTTAAAAGAGGTTTCCAATATTCTGGGTTTTCTTTCATTCCTTTTTTCCATCCAAATATTGTCCTATCCATTTTTGAACGTGCTGAAGGTTTTACTAAGACTTCACCGTTTCTTATCACTAAGTCATCTCCTATGATAACGCCTACATAATCAAGTTCTAACCCCTGTGCTGTATGAATACAACCAATTTCTGTAACTGAATTAGGTTCAATAATCCACTTACCTCCATAGTCTTTCATATTCCATTTCATATCGAAACCAAACTCTTTAGTATTGAAGTCATACAAGTCTGGTGATTTGTCACTTACCCAATCCCAGCAATATCCCGCTACTAAACGAGCTTTGTTATTTATTTCGTTTTTTTTATAAATTTCTTTCCTAAGTGTATCAGCATTATCGAAAACTTTAAAATCAAATTCATAGTCTATTGTGCTTAAATCATAGTTTGCAGTATCTTTTATCTGAAGTATGTGATCTATCCATGCTAAATATCCATCTGAGCCATTGCATCTAAATTGAGATTCTAATTTTAGCTTATGAATTTTTATACCAAGTTGTTCAGCAAACTTTTCTATTAAATGAATTTCACCATAATCAGCAGTAGAGACTCTTTGGTCTTCATCAATGAAAAAAACAGAATTAACAGATGCTTTTAAAAGTTCTTGAATTTGGTCATATGATTGTGCATCATAGCGATTTTTCTTCATCAACCTGTGAGCCTCATCGACTATTAAAGTGTTAATAGTATTTTCAGGAACACGACTGAATGAACTTGAGCCTAAAAATAAACTCTTTAATTCAATCATCTTTTTTGTGCCTCTAAGTTTTTCTAAAAAAACATCACGAGGCGCAGAAGTTTTTGTAACATACTGAGACATTTTACCTCTTCGATTCAACTCTACTAGAAGGTTTATTGCTACTACTGATTTTCCAGTACCTGGTCCACCTTCTACAATTAAGACATTTTTATTTTTTTCATTAGATTTAAGAGCTAACTGAAGAGCAGTTTCATAGACTACCTTTTGGTCATCTATCATTATAAACTCTTTGTTTCCCTTAATCATACTGTCAAGACTGTCCGCAAGAGATTTAGTAGGTTTTATTTTACCATTATCTATACGGAACATAATATTAGAGTCATCACCTTGTTTAATGTGTTTTTTGATAAACTCTCTTAATTTTATAGCATCAGGTTTTAGAAATACAGGTGCTTTTTTTATGTAATAAGAATAAAATTCGTTTGTAATGTTTTCATCAGGAATGTAATTATGCAAATAGGCACAAGGATATAATTTTATTGACTCTTCATCTACAGTAGCATTAAAAGAAGTTAAGAGAGCTGCATAAGACCAAGCTTGATATGATGGGTGACTAGTTTCTGATTCGCCAAACTGAAATCTTGTTTTTACAATACCATCTTTTGAGGTTATATCTGCATGTTGCCATTGCTTCAATTCAATAATTATTACATTTTCTTGTTCACCATCTTTACCTGTAATAATAAAGTCAACACGTTTTGATGTTTGTGGTAAATGGTATTCAATTGAAATTCTACAATCTTCAGGGATTAATGGGTCATTTACAACCCTTTCCATGTAACTTAAAGAGTTTTCAAAAGATCTTACTTCATTTGGAGCTACTTTATTCCCTGTTGTTTCTAATATATGATTTGAAATAATATTACCTATATCATTTGTCAAAATATCATTGCTAAAATCTTCTTTTAATTTATTGTATACAATCATAGTTCAGTATACTTTTTAGCAGTACCTTTTGCTTTATCTACAGGGTATTTTTTTCCATTTTTTTTGATTTTTTCCAGTAAAATTTCTTTTATATCAAACCCATATTTTTCAGCTAGTAGAAAAGCATAAGCAAGTACATCAGCCAACTCTTCTTTTACTTCCTCTATATTAGCTTTATCGTGTGACTTCCAAAGGTAATTTTCTAAAAGTTCGCCAGCTTCAATATTTAGTGCAAGAGCTAGGTCTTTAGGATTGTGAAATTGTTCCCAATCTCTTTCGTTTCTAAACTTAATTAGGGCTTCGGTTATTTCTTTTATGTCACTCATATTTCTTTTATCAAGTATAAAACGAATTTCGTTAATTTTTCTGACAGCGCCAAGTATAACGATGAATTCCTAAAATCAATTCTGAGAACTTACTAAGTTAGATAAACTAATACATGGTTTTGAGACTGTATTTAGCAGATTAGCCCGCGTTAGGGATAGTAACGGCATCCTTTGTGCGGAGCTTAAATACTAAAATTTTTAATTCAAAGATCGTGTTAATTAATAATGAGATCCCGAAACAAGTTCGGGACTGCTTCGCAGAAAGATATAGTGGATAGCCCGACCCCTTTTCGGGGTAACGCCCAAATTATTTAAACGTTGCGCCTTAGCGACTTTGCGAGACAAAAAAAGCAGCAACCTATTTGAGATTACTGCTTATATTATGAGATTCCTGCCTTCGCAGGAATTTAGTTATTTAACATTACTGGCATGACCAACATGGTGACTTGTTCGCCATCGTCTAAACCATCAACGGGTGTTAAAATACCTGCTCTATTGGGCATGCTCATTTCTAACTGTACGTTATCGGCGCTTAGGTTATTTAACATCTCGGTTAAAAAACGCGAGTTGAACCCAATTTGCATATCATCGCCTTGGTAATCGCAGGTTAAACGCTCTTCGGCTTTATTGCTGTAATCAATATCTTCTGCCGAAATGTTTAATTCTGCTCCTGCAATTTTTAAACGTATTTGGTGTGTGGTTTTGTTAGAGAAAATACTAACACGACGCACAGAGTTTAAAAACTGGTTACGGTCTATAACTAATTTATTTGGATTCTCTTTTGGGATAACGGCTTCGTAATTTGGATATTTACCATCAATTAAACGGCAAATTAATACCGAGTTTTCGAAGGTGAATTTGGCGTTACTGTCGTTGTACTCAATAGTGACATCATCTTCACTTGCTGCTAAAATCCCTTTTAAAAGATTTAAAGGTTTTTTAGGCATTATAAATTCTGCAACCTGGTTTGCTGTAACATCACTACGCGTGTACTTTACCAGTTTATGCGCATCTGTTGCTACAAAGGTTAAACCCTCTGTAGAAAACTGAAAAAATACTCCACTCATTACAGGGCGTAAATCATCATTTCCGGCAGCAAAAATGGTTTTGCTAATGGCTGTTGCTAAAACATCGCCAGTAATTACGGTTTTACTTGGATCTTCAAGCGCTACCGCTTTTGGGAATTCTGCACCATCGGCATAAGCTAGAGCATATTTACCGTGGTTAGAGCTAATTTCAACCGTGTTATTATCTTCTACAACAAAGGTTAAGGGTTGCTCTGGGAAGGTTTTTAAAGTATCTAATAACAATCGTGCAGGAATAGCAACACTACCTTGGCTATCGCTCTCTACATCTAGCGTAGAAGCCATAGTGGTTTCTAAATCGCTTGCAGAAACGGTAAGCTTGCTGTTATCTAATTCAAATAAAAAATTATCTAAAATGGGTAAGGTGTTTGAACTATTGATAACACCGCCTAAAACCTGTAATTGTTTTAATAAATAAGTACTTGATACTATAAATTTCATGTGTAAAATATGCGTTTAGTTTTCAAAAATCGCTTCTTACAAATATATTCCAAAAGGTGGTTATTTGGAAACAAACTTATTAACATTTAAGATGCGTATCTTTTCTTTCTGAGGTAGTTGAAAACAAAACCAAAGCCAGCAAGTAATACGAGTGGTAATAAGATGTTTATAAGTTGCCACTTGGTTTTTTCTGAGGCTATTTTTTGCTGATTTAAGAAGGCTACAGCTATTTCTTTAGAGCGAATGTTTATAAGTCCGTTATCGTCCAACAAATAATTAACGGCGTTCAGTAAAAATTCTTTGTTGCCATAGGTTTTTCCGGTCCATTTGTCAAAACCAAGTTCTTGGGGTTTGTTTCTAGCAAAGTCGTTTTTAATCACATCGCCATCTGCAATCACAATCATTTTTGTTGGCACACTTTTATTAACGCTGTTTGATATATCGAAAGGTTTTACACGATTTTGGTAAACCGAAGTAAACTCACCTTCTAAAAGAACCGCTAGTGTTTGATTACCTTTATTAAACGTTTGTGGGTTTTGTTCTTTGGTAACCAACTCTAAACTCACCTCGCGTGGTGTGCCTTCTAATTTGGTTAGAGGCGCCGTTTCTAAAAGAATGGTTTTGTTAATGCTGTTTTTTAGCGTGTCAATTTGGTTGGCAAAATCAAAGCGTACTAAATTTAAATTATTAACTATTGGATGTTTGCTACTAGAACCTGCTAATGGCGAATAGGGCCATTTTAAATGCTGAAATTGCGACTGACTGCCTTCTCCCATAGCCAAAGTAATAGGAGCGGAGTACAGTGTGCTTACCATATACGGATTGATACGAACCCCATACTTGAAAAAGAAATCGGTTAAATTTAAGTCTCTACTTACCGCATAGTTTGTTCCTGAGGCGTTGTAAAGACTATCTTTTTCCATAGCCACTGCATCAATAAGCCATAGGCTTTTTCCACCGTTCATGGTAAATTGGTCTAAGACTAGTTTCTCAGCTTCTGTAAACGCTTCGGTAGGTTTTGCAGAAATAATTAAATCGAAATCTTGAATGGCTTTTAAGGTTTGTTGCGGGTTTGAAGCCACACTATCTAAGGTAAAAGGCGCTATGTAATAGTAGTCTTTAAGCGTTTTTGCAAAGTCTACTAAATATTTGTCTTCTAACTGCTTATTACCTTTTAAAATGGCGATTTTAGCGCGTTTAGGATTGGTGAGTTTGCTAAAACCATCTGCAAAGGCATATTCTAAATGTTGCACCGAATTACTAACCAATTCTTGTTGTGAGGCGCCAATTTTATTCTTTACTAACGGAATGGTAACCGTTTGCCCATTATAACTTGCCAAGGCCCAAGGGAAAATAACGGCTTGTGACGATTTTCCGTTTTCTTGAACGCTGAGTTGCATGGGTGTTAATCCGCGTTGTGTAAGTTGTTGGATGTTGCGATCGCGAGTCGCGTCATCTTCTAACGGATTTATAAAATTGAAAACAATATTGTTATTTACTGCTGCAAACTCTTCTAGTAATTGTTTGGTTTCATTTTGAAGGCGTCTGAACTCTGAAGGGAAATCTTCGCCTTCTAAAAAAATATCAACTACTATAGGCGAATCAACATCTTTAATAATATCAATTGCAGAATTGCTTAATGTATAACGATTGTCTGAAGTTAAATCGAAACGTTTATAAATCTTACTGCTAATAAAATTTATAGCTATTAGAGCCGCTACGAGGATTACGATATGTTTTAAATATTTATTCAAAAGTTTTTTCTAATTGATAAGGTCTTACTGATGTCACCGTATTATTTATAAATTGTAGCTCTATACATTCTTGCATGTTATTAAATGCACCGGGTTTAAAGCCTAAATTGTAATTCCATTTTTCTTGAGAATTGGCTTTTAAACTTTCATCCCATCCATACCATTCGGGTGTCCCTAATTGGGTTTCAACTTCATTTTTATTTTTTCCAATCCATAGGCTATCATTTAAAATTTGATTTGCCATTTCGTAACGCAATTGCGGTTTATCTTCCCAAGCTTCCGCATCAAAATATTTTTCATGATGGTAGCTGCTAAATATGTTCAGCATCGGGTAAAACAGATAAAAATAAACGATTGGTGTTAATACCAAACTTACTATAAATGTGAGCCATTTGCGCTTATCAATGGTGTTTATAAATAGCCAAACGACTATAAATACAACTACTAAAAAAACAATAAATAAAGGCGTTACAATCATTTATTTTGCTTTGTTAATATTTAGTTTGGTTAGTATTAAAAAGAATACCGTAACACTTAAAAAATAGATAATATCTCGGGTATCTAAAACACCACGACTCATACTTTTATAGTGTGTGCTCATGCCTAATTGTTCTATAATATTACTTGAGATAAACTCCGCAATACCTTCAAAACCAATATAAAAGACAAAGCAAATAAAAACCGCCGAAATAAACGCTACAATTTGATTATCTGATAAAGTGGAGGCGAAAATGCCAATAGCCGTATAAGCAGCTACTAAAAATAATAAACCAAAATAAGAACCCCAAGTGCTGCCCATATCTAAATTACCAACAGGGTTTCCTAATTGATAAACGGTGTACACGTATAGCAATGTTGGTACAAGCGCAATCAATATTAAAATAAGTGCACCAAAATATTTTCCTAAAACAACATTAAAATGGGAGATGGGTTTTGTTAAAAGTAACTCTAAAGTGCCTTGTTTTTTCTCATCTGAAAAACTGCGCATCGTAACCGCAGGAATCAAGAAAATTAAAATCCAAGGAGCTAATAAAAAGAAGGATGATAAATCTGCAAACCCATAATCTAAAATATTAAACTCGCCTTTAAACAGCCAAAGGAATAACCCGTTTAAAACTAAAAATATAGCAATAACCAGATACCCAATTGGCGATGCAAAAAATGAGTTTATTTCTTTTTTAAGTATAGCTAGCATTTATTTTTTTCTGTTTACTGCGACTGAGACTGTTTACTTTAGCGACTCCAACTTCTCAACACTCCAAACTTCAGGTCTGATACTAAAAAGCGGTTTGGTTAATCCCCAAACTCCAATAAATAATTCAGATTTTCTATAATTCTGTAGAGCCTCTTCAGACTCCCAATAGCTGTAGGTGAAAAATATACTTGGATCGTTTTTATCTCTATATAATTCTAAAAATGTACAGCCTTCAAAAGCTCTAATTTTTGTTTTGGTGGCCTCAAAATTTTCAAGAAAAACTTCAACATTTTGTTTGTAAAACCCCATTTTTACTATTCTAACTAGCATAAATTCTTTTTAAATTAATAATCCGCAGCTTTTATATTTTGCGGAATTTCAGCACCTTTAGGAATGATTGGTTTTGGAATAAAATTAATACTTACAGCATCCATAAGCCCTAAACCTAAAAGCGTTGATGCGCTACCAAGTGTTTCACTATTACTTTTGTAAACTGCAATTTCTAAAAAATTACCAGAATTAAAAACAACAAGTTTCCTGCCTTCATCATGTCGCTTGTTTTCTGGGATTTCAAAATTAACAATATCACTGTATTTATTGTAAATTTTCTTGAATGTATAATTACGAGCAGAAATTTCAAACTCACGTCCTTTTTGTATGGTTTCAAAAAAGCTACGTTTAATATTGGTTACTACATTTCCATAATTATCAACATAAATAATACTACCCACAATTTGGGTTTTGTCATCATTAACAAAAGGTACAATATTTTTAATGGGCTTAATTTCTGAGATAGATTTTCCAATAACTTCTAAAGTTCCTCCTCGAGCTATATGGCAAGCTACTTGTACAAAAACATCTAATACAGGAAAGCTACTCTGAATATTATCATGAATATTAATCTCAACAATTTTCTCAGGCGCAATCTCAGAACAAATCATACTCATTATACCGTTATTGGCACATATAAAATAATGATCGTCAAGTTTTATAGCAATATGTTTGTTCTCTGGGTTAATCTCTGAATCAATCCCAATAATATGAATCGTCCCTTTTGGAAAACTACTATATGCATTTTGAATAATGTAAGCCGCTTCAGGAATATTAAATGGCGAAACAGAATGTGAGATATCAACAATTTTAACATCAGGAAGTTCACTATAGATAGCGCCTTTTGTCGCGCCAGCAAAGTAATCTTTTTCACCAAAATCGGTTGTTAATGTTATAATTGCCATGGCAAAATTGTTGATATGTTTTTAATGTTATCTCAACCAAATTTATGTATTTTTGGGATTGAGAGATGATGTACAAAACTAAGAAATCATTTCATGTAAGTAAACATTATTTCAATATATTATACTTGTAAATCTTTAATACTAATAACACGCTTTTGAACGAAATTATTATTGAACTTGAAGAAATAACTCCAAAAGAATTTTTTGGAGCTCAAAATGTAAACATTGAACTTCTAAAAAAGTACTTCCCAAAATTAAAAATTGTAGCTCGCGGAAACAAAATTAAAGCCTATGGCGATGAAGAATTGCTAGAGGAATTTGATAGACGTATTTCCATGCTATTAAAACATTTTGCTAAGTATAATAAACTTGATGAAAACGTTATAGAGCGCGTATTAACAAGTCAAAGTAGCGATGATTATACCACTTCTAAAGCAAGCGGAGAAACCATCGTTCATGGTGTAGGTGGAAAATTGATTAAAGCACAAACCGCAAACCAACGTAAAATGGTTGAGCTTATGCGTAAAAACGATATGGTTTTTGCCATTGGTCCAGCAGGAACAGGAAAAACCTATACGGGCGTAGCATTGGCAGTTCAAGCGCTTAAAAATAAAGAGGTTAAACGTATTATTTTAACGCGTCCAGCGGTTGAAGCAGGAGAGAACCTTGGTTTTTTACCGGGCGATTTAAAAGAAAAGTTAGACCCTTACATGCAACCACTTTACGATGCTTTGCGCGATATGATTGCACCAGAAAAGTTGGCGAGTTATATTGAAAAAGGGACTATACAAATAGCGCCATTAGCCTTTATGCGTGGACGAACTTTAGATAATGCATTTGTAATTTTAGACGAAGGTCAGAATACCACACACGCCCAAATGAAAATGTTTTTAACGCGTATGGGTAAAAACGCAAAGTTCTTGTTAACGGGTGATCCTGGGCAAATAGATTTACCGCGTCGTACCATATCAGGACTAAAAGAAGCCTTGTTAATTTTAAAGAATGTTGAAGGTGTAGGCATGATATTTTTAGATGATAAAGACGTTATCCGCCATAAACTTGTTAAAAAGGTAATTGCAGCGTATAAAAGTATAGAAAACGTAGATTAATTTTTTTTGAAGCTATTTCCCGCTTTCCGCTATATCTTTTCATGTGCTGAACTTGTTTCAGTATCTCATTAAAATAGTATAATTGTAAAATTTTTGGTTATAATTAAACTATAGTAAACACATAAAAAGGTTAAGACTATTAAAAAATAGTCGAACTGTTGAAACGGGGCTAGGGCTTTTTAGAATAAAACAACGAACCGTCATTGCGAATCACACTTTTTTGTGTGATGTGGCAATCTGTTAAAAAGGAAGAGATTACCTCGTCGCAAAAAAATGCCCTTGTAATGACGATAATAAATAAACGAATAAACAAATCAACTCATAAACGAATAAACAGTTTTTAAAACAATGAGTAATACCATAATAGACACAAACTTCAATTTTCCAGGACAAAAAAGTCTTTACAAAGGAAAAGTAAGAGCCGTATATAATATTAACGACGAAGAATTAGTAATGGTAGCCACCGATAGGCTATCTGCATTCGATGTTGTCATGCCAAAAGGCATCCCATACAAAGGGCAAATTTTAAATCAAATCGCTACTAAAATGATGGCGGCCACTGAAGATTTGGTGCCAAATTGGTTAACCGCTACACCAGATCCAAACGTTGCAGTAGGGCATTTATGTGAGCCATTTAAAGTAGAAATGGTTATTCGTGGTTACATGTCTGGTCATGCAGCAAGAGAGTACAAATTAGGTAAACGTATGCTTTGTGGAGTACCTATGCCAGAAGGTATGAAAGAGAATGATGCGTTTCCAGAACCCATCATCACACCTGCAACCAAAGCAGAAATGGGCGACCATGATGAAGATATTTCTCGTGAAGATATTTTAAAACGTGGTATTGTTTCAGAAGAAGATTATATTGTTCTAGAAGATTACACCCGTAAATTATTCCAACGAGGTTCTGAAATTGCAGCATCAAGAGGTTTAATTTTAGTGGATACTAAATATGAATTTGGTAAAACAAAAGATGGTAAGATTGTTTTAATTGATGAAATTCACACACCAGATTCTTCACGTTATTTTTATGCGGATGGTTATCAAGAACGTCAAGATAGAGGTGAAGCCCAAAAGCAACTCTCAAAAGAGTTTGTACGCCAATGGTTAATTTCAAATGACTTTCAAGGTCTAGAAGGACAAACCGTACCTTTTATGAGCGATGAGTATATTGAAACCGTTTCAGAACGCTACATCGAACTTTACGAAAACATCACAGGAGAAACCTTTGTTAAGGCAGATGTAAGTAACATCCAAGAGCGTATTGAGTCTAATGTTTTAGAGTATTTGAAAAAGTAAAGGTATAGATTAGAACGAATAGCTATAAATTCTTTAATGTTATATTATTTGACTTATTAACAAGAAAAGTATAATATAAAAAATTGTCACTTTGATAGTCAAAGCTATTTCGTTTGAGCTGAATATGTTGTTTTGTTTCATGGTTGGTAGGTATTAAACAAAATTAAAATAATCGATTAACTGTTTATAATGTTCGACCAAATGTAAGAAAATAATTATTAGAAACAAAATAATGTTAAATGTTTTGTTAATTAATAAGCTGATTTGTAAGTATTTACTTTTTTTTCATGAACTATCATTTAATTTTTTTCTTTTTTTTACTAGCTTTTGCCATTGGATTAAAAGTTAAACATAAATCTAACCAATAAGATAAATCATTTTCATTATCAAAACCATCTGGAGTCACAAAAATATAACCTTTCATTGGGCGTCCAGTAAAATCCATAGGTAAGCATTCTGACTTCTCTAACTCTTTTTCATAAGTATCTAAACCAATTCTAGCCATTAGTAAGCTATCTCCATATTTTTTATCGATATGAATCCCGCAAAGCATTTTATCGTCAACTTTAAAACATAAACCACCCATCATTTTGAGTTCTGAAAAAGCAGTGCGTTTCTCTTTTAATTGTCTTCGTATTCTGTCTGCTAAATATTCATCGTATGCCATTTCTTTTTGTTTTAATAGTGTCTACCATTTTTCGAATTAAATTATAAACAAAAGCATTTGTTTTTGCATAATGAAATGATATAAAACAAACTACAACCATAAATAAAATAGCTCCAAAAATAGCTGTTGAAGGTTCTAAGGATTTACTCAGAAACTTTTTTAAACCATAACCTGTGAAACTTCCGTAAAGTAAAATGAAGTGAATAACGTAAATGGATAATGTCTTCTCCCCAATTCGAGCAATAATAGATTGTTTTAAAAACCTTTCTAGAGCATAAAAGAGACCAAATAGAATAAGAACGTCACCTAGTCTTGTAAATAGGTAGTTGTAATCGGCACTCATTTTAAACAATTCTATACCTGTTAAATTACTCAGTTTTATTAAAAATAAAGAAGATAAATAAATCAAAAATGCACCAATTATAAAAAAGGAAATAATGGTAGTAAGTTTAAATTTATCACGGTGCACATGCCTAAAAAAAACTGTCGAAATAAATGCTCCAAAAGCTGAATAGCCAAACCATGGTAAAATGGTAAATACTGATCCGTTTGTTTTAGTCATATAATTAGCAATAAACGCTGGGGTATTTTCTAATGATATGGTTCTATAAAGCGGTTCTGAAACAAAGCAAACAAAACCAACTACAAATAACACAATAGAAAAAATGTAACTGTGCTTTTTAAAGATAGTATGTAAACTTACTAAGAAAATTAAAGACAATCCGATGCATTGCAATACATCTATAACAAAAAAATAAGAGTTAAAATTCCCAGAGAGCCAACTGAAAATATTAATACGCAAGCTGTAACCTATTCCTAGTAAGAGGAGGCCTCTAAATAGTCCTTTTTTTATTCTAGGTTTATCATTACCTTTTGCGTAAGCGCGCAATAATAAATAGGCAAAAACTAGCCCTGAAATAGTAAAAAAAGTGGGCGCTGTAATACCTCTAAAATATGACCAGATATTGTAAATAGTGTTAGAATTATCTCTATAAACAGGAGATAATAAAGTATCTATAAAATGACCTTGGAGCATCATTAAAATAGCAAATGCTCTAACAGCATCAATAAAATATAAGCGGTTGGATTGCGCCATAAATTGGGTTAATAACTATAAAGATACTTTTAATTTATAGAAATGTTTGTAAAGTGATATATTTATAGAATATAAAACCTTTTTATGGAGCAACTCATTCAAGATTTTTCAAATTACGCATGGGGTCTACCGTTGGTAATTTTGTTAATTGGTGGCGGGTTGTATTTATTAATTTTATCTAAATTTTTACCTTTTCGGTATTTAGGTCATGCCATACAAGTACTCCGAGGAAAATATGATGACCCAAATGATCCCGGACAAATTTCACATTTTAAAGCTTTAACTACTGCATTATCTTCTACTATTGGTATGGGGAATATTGCAGGTGTGGCTGTTGCTATTTCGGTTGGAGGACCAGGAGCAATGTTTTGGATGTGGGTGAGTGCTATTGTTGGTATGTCAACTAAATTTTTCACATCAACATTGGCGATTATGTATCGCGGAAAAGATAGTGCTGGCGAATTGCAAGGTGGTCCTATGTATTTTATAATTGAAGGTTTAGGGAAATCTTGGAAACCTTTGGCGGTTATGTTTAGTCTTTTTGGAATGCTTGGAGCATTGCCAGTTGTAAACGTGAATCAATTAACACAAGCTATAAATGATATTATTTTAATTCCGAATGGTGTTGAAGTTGGTTTACAATCGAATTTAATTCTAGCTTTTGTATTGGTAGCTTTAACCTCAGTAATTATTCTTGGTGGTTTAAAACGCATAAGTAATGCGGCTTCTAAAATGGTGCCTTCTATGGTAATATTATATTTTGTTTTGGTGCTATTCATTTTGATTTCTAATTATGAAGTGGTTCCTAAATATTTCATGATGATTTTTACTGACGCGTTTTCAGCAGATTATTATGAAGGTGATGCCTTTATGGGCGGTGTTTTAGGTGCTTTAATTTTACTGGGAATTCGAAGAGGTGCTTTTTCAAACGAAGCTGGTATTGGAACTGCTCCTATGGCTCATGGTGCTGCAAAAACAGATGAGCCAGTTCGAGAAGGTTTAGTGGCTATGTTAGGACCAGCAATAGATACTTTAATTGTTTGTACACTAACAGCCTTGGCTATTTTAGTTACTGGCGTTTGGGAAACCACTGCAGATAATGGTGTGAGCTTAACCGCATCGGCATTTAGTCATACCATGCCTATTTATGGTAAATATTTGCTCATGGTTTGTGTAGCTATTTTTAGTATTTCATCATTGTTTTCCTATGCTTATTATGGGTCTAAATGTTTGTCTTTTTTAATTGGTGCAGATAAAAAGCATTATTATAATTACATTTATATCCTGAGTATTATACTTGCTGCAACTACGCCGTTTAGTGTGATGTTGAATTTAATTGATGGCGTTTTTGCGCTTATGGCAATACCAACAATGCTAGCAACTATAATTCTTGCACCAAGAGTGGTAAAGGAAATTAAGGAGTATTTTAAAAGATTAAAGGAAATCTAAAAGGTTTAGTTCTAGTGCTTCACTCGCGTTAGAGATAGCAGTGGATAGCCCACAGCCTGACGAAGGAAGTGCGAGGACTTGTAACGGATAGTCCGACCTTTTTCTGGTAACGCAAAAAAATAAAATTATGGCAGATAAAAAAAATGCTAAGGCCTACTGGAAAGAAAATATTAGGTATGTTCTGATTCTGATGGCGGTATGGTTTATAGTGTCTTTTGGCGCTGGAATATTGTTTAAAGATGCGCTTAATTCGGTCAAAATTGGTGGTTTTAAACTAGGCTTTTGGTTTGCACAACAAGGCTCAATGTATGTATTTGTGGTTTTGATTTTTGTGTATGTGCGTTTGATGAATAAATTGGATAAAAAATACGGATACGATGTATAGTTTACTAGCGGAAGGCATTGGCGTGCAAAACTGGACGTACATTTTAGTAGGGATAACATTTACGCTTTATATCGGGATAGCAATATGGTCTAGAGCAGGCTCTACCAAAGAGTTTTATGTTGCTGGCGGAGGCGTATCTCCGTTAGCAAATGGGATGGCCACAGCTGCCGATTGGATGAGTGCCGCATCGTTTATATCCATGGCAGGAATCATATCTTTTGCGGGTTACGATGGCGCGGTATATTTAATGGGGTGGACTGGTGGTTACGTACTTTTAGCTTTACTTTTAGCACCTTATTTGCGAAAGTTTGGCAAGTTTACAGTACCCGATTTTATAGGTGACAGGTATTACTCAAAAACCGCTCGAATTGTAGCTGTATTTTGTGCGTTGTTAGTATCGTTTACCTATGTAGCAGGACAGATGCGAGGTGTTGGTATTGTCTTTTCCAGATTTTTAGAAGTTGATATTAATACAGGTGTGATTATAGGTATGCTTATCGTGTTGTTTTATGCTGTTTTAGGAGGTATGAAAGGCATCACATATACTCAAGTAGCACAGTATTGTGTCCTAATTTTTGCCTTTATGGTACCAGCTATTTTTGTATCTATTCAAATGACTGGAAATCCGATTCCGCAATTAGGTTTTGGTGGTGAATTAACTGATGGTTCGGGTACTTATTTGTTAGACAAACTAGATGGTTTAAGCACCCAATTAGGTTTTTCTGAATACACTGAAGGTTCAAAACCTCTGATAGATGTTTTTGCAATAACCCTTGCACTTATGGTTGGTACAGCAGGTTTACCACATGTTATTGTTCGATTTTTTACTGTAAAACGAGTTAAAGATGCTCGTAAATCGGCGGGTATTGCATTATTGCTAATTGTACTTTTATATTCAACTGCACCAGCAGTAGCAGTATTTGCGAGAACAAATATGATTGAAACGGTTTCTAATAAACCGTATGTTGATGTTCCTGATTGGTTTACAAAATGGGAAACCACAGGTTTAATAAGCTTTACCGATAAAAATAAAGACGGATTAATTAAATACGTAGCTAATAAAGAGCAAAACGAATTGGTAGTAGATAGAGATATTATGGTACTCGCAAATCCAGAAATTGCTAACCTACCAGATTGGGTTATAGCCTTAGTTGCAGCTGGTGGATTAGCAGCAGCATTATCAACTGCAGCAGGATTACTGTTAGTAATATCAGCATCTGTGTCTCACGATTTAATCAAGAAAATTATTAACCCAAAAATTTCAGAAAAAGGTGAATTAATTGCTGCAAGATTATCAGCAGTAGGCGCTGTATGTGTTGCTGGTTATTTTGGTATTAATCCACCAGGGTTTGTCGCTGCTGTAGTGGCATTGGCTTTTGGACTAGCAGCAGCATCTTTTTTTCCAGCTATCATATTAGGTATATTTTACAAACGTATGAACAAAGAAGGTGCTATTGCAGGTATGGTAGTTGGTATTACTGCTATGTTACTTTACATGATAAAATACAAGTTAGGCTGGTTTGATGAAACGCTTCCTGATAAAAGTGAATGGTGGTTTGGTATTTCGCCTGAGGGTTTTGGTAGTATTGCAATGCTTTTAAATTTTATCGTCTCAATAGTCATAATGAAACTTACACCAGCACCACCAGAAGATGTTCAAGAAATCGTTGAAAACATAAGAATACCAAGTGGGGCTGGTGAAGCAACACATTAATGTCTTAGTAATGTTTTCTGTAGAAGCATTAATGTTGTTAGTAGAAAAAACTTAATAAATGTTTAATATTTTGCTATTTTAGAACGCATATTTAAAACATCAATTCTTTAAAGCTATCCAATGAGTAATTACCACATAAAACACCTAGAAGAGTACTATCAAGTTTATAGGAAATCTGTTAGAGAACCCGAAAACTTTTGGGAAGAAATAGCTGAAGAACATTTTATGTGGCAACGTAAATGGGATAACGTTTTGAGTTGGGATTTCTCAAAACCAGAAGTAAAATGGTTTGAAGGCGCACAATTAAATATCACAGAAAACTGTATAGATAGACATTTGTCAACTAGAGGGGATAAAACAGCTATTCTATTTGAACCTAACGACCCAAAAGAAGCAGCAGAACATATTACATATAATCAACTTCACGAAAGAGTCAATCAATTTGCTAATGTTTTAAAAGACCAAGGCATTAAAAAAGGAGATAGAGTTTGTATCTATTTACCTATGATTCCAGAATTAGCAATATCAGTTTTAGCTTGCGCTAGAATAGGAGCTATTCACTCTGTTGTATTTGCAGGATTTTCAGCAACTGCTTTATCAACTCGTATCAACGATTCTGATTGTAAAATGGTTTTAACAAGCGATGGCTCATATAGAGGTGCGAAAACTATTGATTTAAAAGGTATTGTAGATGAAGCTTTGGAGAGTTGTGATGGTGTGAAATCCGTTTTAGTCGCAAAGCGAATAAACTCAGATATACAAATGAAATCTGGCCGTGACAAATGGTTGCAACCACTTTTAGAAAACGCCTCTAAAGCTTGTGAAGCTGAAGTTATGGATGCAGAAGATCCATTATTCATTCTGTATACCTCAGGTTCCACAGGAAAGCCAAAAGGCATGGTACATACCTCGGCGGGTTATATGGTGCATACGGCTTATACTTTTAAAAACGTGTTTCAATACAGAGAAAATGATGTGTATTGGTGTACTGCAGATATTGGTTGGATTACAGGGCACAGTTATATAGTTTACGGACCATTAGCAAACGGAGCAACTACAGTGATGTTTGAAGGTGTACCTAGTTATCCAGATTTTGGACGCTTTTGGGAGATTGTAGAAAAACATAAAATAAACCAATTTTACACCGCACCAACAGCCATTAGGGCTTTAGCAAAAGAAGGTTTAGAACTTATTGAAAAACACGATTTATCATCACTTAAAGTTTTAGGCTCCGTTGGAGAACCTATCAATGAAGAAGCATGGCATTGGTATAATGATAATGTAGGGAAAAAGAAAAGCCCTATTGTTGATACTTGGTGGCAAACTGAAACTGGTGGTATTATGATTACACCAATTCCGTTTGTAACACCAACCAAACCAACCTACGCTACCTTACCATTTATTGGTATTCAACCAGCTTTAATGGATGAAAACGGTAAAGAATTAAAAGGTAATCAAGTAGAGGGGAGACTTTGTATAAAATTTCCATGGCCAAGTATGGCACGAACGATATGGGGAAATCATCAACGTTATAAAGAGACTTATTTTTCAGCTTATGAAAACAAATATTTTACGGGAGATGGTGCATTACGTGATGAAGTAGGGTATTACAGAATTACAGGTAGAGTAGATGATGTGATTATAGTCTCTGGTCATAATTTAGGAACCGCACCAATTGAAGATGCGATAAACGAACACCCAGCTGTTGCAGAATCAGCTATTGTAGGGTTTCCACATGATGTGAAAGGAAATGCGCTTTATGGCTATGTGATTTTAAAAGACACAGGAGAATCTAGAGATCATAATAACTTAAGAAAAGAAATTAACCAGATTATCACAGAGCATATTGGGCCTATTGCTAAATTGGATAAAATTCAGTTTACTTCAGGTTTACCAAAAACACGCTCTGGTAAAATCATGCGTCGTATTTTGCGTAAAATTGCACATAAAGACACGAGTAATTTAGGAGATACCAGTACACTTTTAAATCCAGAGGTTGTTCAGGAAATTATGGATAATGTGCTGTAAAAAATAAGTGTTCTAATGATTAAAAGCATAGCTAAAAATTAGGCTATGTTTTTGATTTTGTACCATTTAGATTCTTATATTAACTTAAAGTCTAAAAGCAACTCACCTTCAATTGAAGCTTGTAAATGGTCACCTTTAAAATTTTGGCCAGCACCACTAGCTGGTGTTCCAGTAAATATTAAATCACCAGGTTCTAAAGTCATGTATTTTGATACAAAAGCAATGATTTCAACAAAATTATAAATCATATTGCTAGTATTTCCAACCTGTATTTGCTTTCCGTTAATCTTTAAATCAAAATTAATATCGTTGATATCTGCAAAGTTAGAAATCGGTTTAAAACCATTTACAGGAGATGCACCATCAAACCCTTTAGCCAAAGCCCAAGGCCCTTTGTTTTCTCTACTGGCTCCCAACACATCCTTTGCGGTATAATCAATTCCAATTCCAATTTCACTAATGTAAGACGCTGCATCACTCTCATTAATATCTTTTCCCGTTTTTCCAATTTTTGCAACTAATTCCACTTCATAAATCAACTGATTTGTAATCTTAGGAAAAACAATGTCTTTATTATCAGTTACTAAAGTACTTTCAGCCTTAATAAATATAAGTTGCGCTCCATTTTTAAGGGCAGGAACTTCACTTTTATCATTCACGTAATTTTTACCAATACCAATTATTTTCATCTGCGTTGTTTGAGTGTTTGTTAAATGTCAAAAGTAATTAATATTATAATTTCAATAAACCTTTAGCTAAATAGTTTTCAAGAAAAACCTACCTTTAAAAATTGAAAAGTAATTATGAAACATCTTCAAGAAACATCAAAAAATAAAACAAAGTCCAAGCCAAAAGTAACCATGGCGCAAGCCTTTAAAACTATTATTTGGCCTAGGCGAAATTTAGTTTTTGTGGGGTTAATATTAATTGTTATTCGGAGTTTAGCTGGCTTGGTGTTGCCATGGCAAAGTAAAGTACTTTTAGATGAAGTTGTACCAAGTAAAGACGTTTCTCAAATTTACTCGCTAATTGCTATCGTTATAGCAGCAATAACCATTCAAGCTATAACATCGTTTGCTCTAACTAGAATTTTAAGTGTTCAAGCACAATATTTAATCAGTGAGTTACGAGCTCAAGTTCAGAAAAAAGTATTGTCATTACCCATTAGTTTTTTCGATAATACGAAATCTGGTGCCTTAGTATCTAGAATAATGAGTGATGTTGAAGGTGTACGAAACCTTATTGGAACAGGACTTGTACAGTTAGTTGGCGGAACATTTACAGCTATTGTTTCATTAATTATTTTAATAAAATTAAACCCTTGGATGACACTTTTTGTGTTTATCCCACTTTCTATATTTGGATATATCGCGTTAAGAGCTTTTAAATACATTCGGCCTATTTTTAGAACACGAGGCAAAATAAACGCAGAAGTAAAAGGACGATTAACCGAAACCTTAGCAGGAGTAAGAGTTATAAAGGCATTTAATGCTGAGACTCAAGAAAATCAAATTTTCGAAAAAGGGGTAGATAAGCTATTTCAAAATGTAAAAAAGAGTCTAACGGCAACGGCATTAATGACGAGTTCGTCAACATTTTTAATAGGTGTTGCTACTACAGGAATTATGGGTATTGGTGGCTATTACATGATTCAAGAACAAATGACGACGGGAGATTTCCTATTCTTTACGCTTATTCTAGGTTTTATGATTGCGCCCATTGTACAAATGAGTAATATAGGTAGTCAATTAACTGAAGCTTTAGCCGGTTTAGATAGAACTGAAGAACTCATGAATACGGCAGCTGAAGAAGATGATATAAACCGCACCATTCAATTTAATACTTTTAAAGGCGATATCTCTTTTAATGATGTCTCTTTTGCTTATGATGAAGATAAAGAGGTGTTACATAATATTAGCTTCAATGCGCCAGCAGGTTCTGTAACTGCTTTGGTTGGTAGTTCAGGGTCTGGAAAATCGACTATTGCGGGCTTATCGGCAACATTCTTAAATCCAAAATCTGGTAAAATTACTATTGATAATCAAGATTTATCAAAAGTAAAACTGAATAGCTATCGTCAATATTTAGGCGTGGTGCTTCAAGATGAATTTTTATTTGAAGGCACCATTAAAGAAAACATTATGTTTCCAAGACCAAATGCTACAGAAGCCGAATTGCAAAATGCTGTTAAAGCAGCTTATGTAAATGAATTTACCGATAGGTTTGATGATGGTTTAGAAACCTTAATAGGCGAACGTGGTGTGAAACTATCAGGAGGACAACGTCAGCGTTTGGCTATTGCACGTGCTATTTTAGCTAACCCTAAAATTATTATTTTAGACGAAGCCACTTCAAATTTAGATACCGAAAGTGAAGCTTTAATTCAAAAAAGTTTAAACGAATTGGTAAAAGATAGAACCACCATTGTTATTGCACATAGGTTAAGTACTATTAGAAAAGCAGATCAGATTTTAGTAATTGAAGCAGGTCGAATCGTTGAGCGAGGTACTCATGATGAACTTATTGCTTTAAATGGTAGGTACTTTGATTTATACACATATCAAGCAAAAATTTAATATTATGAGAGTTACAGATTTAAACACATCAGAATACAATTCATATTACGGAACCTATACTAGTAAAGTCCCAAAAGATGTTACTTTAATGGATGGTTTTGTGAAAGCAGAAAAGGATGTTGTTGATTTTTTTAAATCCATTCCTGAGGGTAAATTGGAGTATAGATATGCTTCAGGTAAATGGAGTATTAAAGAAGTGCTTCAGCATATTATAGATACCGAGCGTGTTTTTATGTATCGTTGCTTTAGGATTGCAAGACATGATAGTGCGCCTTTAGTTGGTTATGAACAAGATGACTATATAGAGCCATCAAAAGCAGATGATAAATCTATAAATGATTTATTAGAAGAATATAAAATAGGTCGTAAGAGTTTTATAATTCTCTTAAAAAGTATTAATGATGCTGATTTGATGTTTACAGGTCATGCTAGCGGAAGTCCTTTATCTGCAAGAGCTGCTGCATTTATTATTCTCGGGCATGAAATTCATCACATGGAAGTTATAAAAACACTTTATTTATAGCCTGAGTTTAATTACTAAATACAGACTTTAGCAGATTTGCCCGCGTTAGGGATAGTAGTGGATAGCCCACAGCCCGACGTAGGAGGTGCGAGGACTTGTAACGGATAGCCCGACCCCTTGTGGTTAACGCCCAAATTATTTTTTAAATGATGAAATATCTAACTGTTTGCTACAACTATTTTGTTTTTCATGAGTAGAAATACAAAAAGTGAAAGCAGACCAAAAACGGAAAATCCAATAAATAATGGTAAAACTGAAGTGTTGACAAAACTACCAATATAATTGGCAATGGGTACAGCCATAACTGTAGATATAAACCCGTTAATTGCTGCGCCAATGCCAGCAATATGACCTAAAGGCTGCATTGCTAAAGCTCTTAAATTTCCAAATAAAAATCCAACGCTAAAAAATTGTAATGCAAAAAAACTGAGCAATATATAGATGTTAGGATTGTTCCCGTTGCAAAATAATATCACGTAAAGAAGAGAGATAATAACAAACGCAATACAAGCAGAGTATGCAATTTTAGTCATACCATATTTTACTACTAAACGGCTATTTAAATACGTGGCTAAACCTACTGAAATGGCTAAACTTGCAAATATGTATGGGAATAGTTCTACTAAATCATACTGCATTTGAAAGATTTGTTGAGACGTACTTAAATACACCATAAATGCGCCTGTAATAAAACCGGAGACAAAGGTGAAAGCAACAGCTTGTTTGTGTTTGAAAAATTCTTTGGTACCATCAATAAATAAACGTGAGGAAAATGGGATTCGGTTTTTTTCTATTAATGTTTCAGACTGCCGTTTCCAAAACCATATCATTATTAAAAGCCCGATAAATAGATTAAAATAGAAAATAGATTCCCAGTTAAAAAAGTTTAAAATAAGTTGACCAATAGTAGGCGCAACAACAGGAACCAAAATGAAAAACATAACAACTATCGAAATTATTTTTGCCATATAATTACCACTGTAAGAATCTCGTATCATTGATAATGCGATAGTTCTTGGTGATGATAAACCAATACCTTGAAGCACTCTGCCAAAAATCATAATCTCAAAACTTTTTGTGGTAACGCATATAATACTGGCAATAATAAAAACGATGAAACCAATATAAACCATAGGTTTTCTTCCGAAACTATCTGATAGCGGACCGAAAAGCAGTTGCCCAAATCCAAGCCCAAGGAAAATCATGGTAATTAACAATTGGTTGTCTGTGGTATTTATAACTCCTAAAAAATCTCCAATTTCAGTAAGTGCAGGTAATAAGGCATCAATTGATAAGGCCACAATAGACATTAATGAAGCCATTAAGGTTACAAATTCTAGCTTAAACTTTTGGGGTTTTTCCATGATGTAAAAGTAGTCGAATTAAATTCGATACTAACATAATAATCATCTATAAACTCAATCTTATTATAGTTTATAATAATTTTTGCTAAAAGTATTAAATACTATATTTGTGCTCTTTATCGAGATATTTGATTATATGCCATTTAAAAAACTTATTGAGCCTTTAAAAGATGTTCTTGAGAATAAAGGCTTTGAAGCGCCATTAGCTTTTCAAAAATTAATTTTATCAAGAATAAAAGGTGGTGCAAGTTTATTTTGTATTGCTCCTAAAGGCACAGGGAAAACAACAAGTATAATTCTTAGCGTTATTCAAAAACTAAAAGGTAAAGCTTTTGAAGATGCTCCTAGAGCTTTAATCTTTGTGAAAAATAAGCAAGCAGCATTAGATTTAGAATTAGAATTTAACGCTTACCTGAGGAGAACGGATTTACGTGTTTATTGTGCATATGATGAAAAAAATATTGATGATCAGCGTAATGAAATTTATGATGGTGTAGATATTGTTATCGCTACTCCAAAACGCTTAAATAAACTCTATTATCTTAATGGAATAAATTTGAACAAGTTGCAGCTGTTTATTGTTGAGGATGCAGAGTTTTTGTTTACAAATAATAATTTAGCTGAAATATCTAGAACACCAGAAAGTATTGGTAAGTGTCAATATTTAGTTTTTTCAACATTATTTGATAGTCGTTTTGAGCGTTGGCAAGATTCTTTTATGTACAACGCGCAAGTAATTAAATTCAAATAGTTTAATGAATCATAAATTTTCAATTGCATTTTTTTTAACCTTAGTTTTTATGCTTAGTTCATTTTATTTAAATGGACAGATAAAAAAGGAGAACCTAAAATTAGGTTTAACTTACGGAACTGGTTCTCAAGATAAATTTCCGTTTAATGCTAAGGATTATATACATAAAGTTGATTTTTATAAAGTACAAATTAACTACAGATTTAAAGATAAAAATAAATGGGCTTTTGAGATTAATTTAGAGCCTAGTTATAATGTTGTTGAGCATCAACTTTTAAACAAATTTTATGTAAAGCCAAGTGATGCTGATAATTATGAAGAGCTAAGAGAATTATATACGCAAAAACGTAAGATAAAAGAATATGTCTTAAACTGTGGAATAATTGCTAGATATAAAATTCACAAAGGGATTAGTTGTTATGCTATTGGTAGCTTAGGTCCAATGATTTCAGACAAAGCAACAGAGCGATTAGCGAAAGGTTTTGCTTTTTCAGATATTTTTGGTTTAGGCTTATCCTATGAAATAAATAAATTGCAATTTGATTTTAGACATTCTGTTAGACATACTTCAAACCTAGAATTAAAGCAGCCAAATGGAGGCCATAATACTACCAATATTGAATTTTCAGTTTTATTTAAACTTTAAAATTTAAAGTATAATTGTAATACTTTACGTATTTAATTTTTATTTGTATATTTTTACTCAGCTATTGATAAAATAAATAAGAGTTAAACCAATGCTTAAAATTAATTTCTCTCTCAAAATTATAGGCCTTTGCTTGTGTTTTTTCTTTTTTGGTTTGTTTGTTTCTGGTCAGACAGAAAATCAATATTTCAGGCTTGTAGATTCTGCCGATATACATATAGACACTAGTTCAGAAAAAGCCTTATCTTTTCTAGAAGCTATTCCAAAACCAATTGAAGATTTTATTCCAGGTAGAGTTGCAGAATATTATGCTTTAAAAGCTCTAGTGCATGATGATTTTAATGAGTACACTAAATATCATCAATGTTCTATTCTAGCAATTAAATACGCTGAAAAAGAAGAGGATTTTTGTATTGCAGGTGAAGCTAGTGTTGGTATATATTCTAATATGTATTTTATAGGTAAGCATGATGCAGCATATGAATACTTAGCTAAAGCCAGAGAATATTACAAAAAATGTGATTACAAATATGGGCTTATAGAAGTAACTCAAGTAGAGGCTTATGCTAAATTTCTGGATGGTGATTATATAGCATGTAATACATTTCTCTTAAGTGAATTAGAAAATTATAAAAGCATAAAAGATGATGCCTACTATTATATGTTTGCATTATATATGCTTACTTCAAATTATATTTATTTAGACGATTTTAAAAATGCGCATAAATATTTTGATGAGTTTAAAACATTAAAAGAAAATAATACTATTGCCAAATATAATTATTTTTCTTTTGAAGGTGCTATCCATAGCTGTTTTGCAGATGTCTTTTTAGGAAAAAAGGAGATAGACTCTACTCATTTTTATTTGCAAAATTCTTCAAAGCTAGTTGACTATATGTCAGAAGATGCTTTAAGAGACTATTATAGATTATATGCAGATGTAAATAAATATGAAGGTAATATAGAAAACACAAAGGTTTATATTGACTCTTTAGTATTACTACAAAACAAAATACATGGCAGGACTATTGAAGCCAGTTTTGAGGTTAACGATTCTTTGGCTAAAGCTGAGTCTGAATTAATCGCTCAAAATGAAAAGAAGACGTTCAATAGTTTTTTAGCTGGTTTTATAGTTGTTATTTTGTTGTTGTTAAGCTTGTTATCCTTGTTTTATTATAGAAAACAAAAAAGTAAATTAGATACTTATAGTCGAGAAACTGATAATAGTTTGTCTTATTTAAAATCTAATAACGAACAGCTTGCAACAAAGGTTTATGGTTTAGAAGAGTATATTAAAAATTTAAAGAAAGAGGTAAAACAAATTTCTAGAACAGAATGTATTGAGCATCAGAAGGAAAAAATTAAAGATTTATATAAAAACTTGCATATTAATTCATCAACATTATTAGATAAAAGTGAAAATCATTTAGATTTAGTTAACGAACTTAATATTGAGTTTTTTAGGAAGATAGAGGAGATTTATCCTCAGTTAAATAAGTCTGAGATAATTATTTGCTATTATTTATTTATGGGGTTTCCAAATAAAGAAATAGCACTATTTTTAAATACTACTGTAAGATCGGTTGAAAGTAGGCGATATAGGATTTCTAAAAAAATTGATCTTGTTAATACGGATACTACTCTTGTTGAGCATTTACAGAATACATTTTCTAGCACATTGAAAGGGTTTCAGGTAGATTAACCTTTTTTTTTACATTTTATACTTGTGAGTAATTAATGCGTAGTCAAATATTGTGATGATTTGCACAACTTTTAGATATTTGATTATGCTATTATCAATAAATTAATTGCTCAAGTTTAACTTACTTGTTTTTTATTTTTTAAGGTTTGATTTAGTTCTATTTTGATATACTAGGTTGGTTGTATTTCAAATTAGTTTAAATTATCTAAACAAGTATAAGGTGATTAATTAAGCCTTTTTGAAGGCTTTGTAAATTGAAGTAAAATTAGGAGTCTAGAAATAGACTCCTTTTTTTTATAGAGGTATATTTCCGTGTTTTCGTTTAGGGCTATCTATTTTTTTGTTTTCAAGCATATCAAATGCTTTCAATAATTTTCTTCTGGTATTTTTTGGCAGAATAACTTCATCAATAAAACCACGTTTTGCTGCCCTATAAGGATTAGCAAATTTCTCAGCATATTCAGTTTCTTTTTCTGCTAATTTTTCTTCAGGATTATCTGCTGCTGCTATCTCTTTTCTAAAAATAATTTCACTAGCACCTTTAGCTCCCATAACTGCAATTTCTGCCCCTGGCCATGCGTAATTAAAATCAGCACCAATGTGCTTAGAGTTCATAACGTCATATGCTCCACCATATGCTTTTCTTGTGATAACGGTTATTCTAGGCACAGTAGCTTCACTTAAAGCGTATAGAAGTTTAGCGCCATGAACTATAATACCATTCCATTCTTGATCTGTTCCTGGTAAAAACCCTGGAACATCTACTAACACTAGCAACGGAATGTTAAAACAATCACATGTTCGTGTAAAACGTGCTGCTTTTCTTGAACTATTAACTCCTAAAACACCTGCAAATGCCATAGGTTGATTTGCAATAATACCAATACTTCGTCCTCCTAATCTTGCAAATCCAACAATGATGCTTTCGGCATAGTCTTTATGAATTTCATAAAAAGAATTGTCGTCAATAACCCCAGAAATAACGTCATGCATATCATAAGGCTTGTTTGGATTGTCTGGAACTATATCAGATAAAACATCCCTTACTTCATCATCAATTGTAATCTCAAGTTTTTTTGTTTTTTCAGTGTTATTTTGAGGTAAATAACTTAAAAGTTTTTTTACGTCTTCAAGACAAGCAATATCATTTTCAGAAGTTTTGTGAGCCACTCCAGATTTTGATGCATGCGTTAGGGCGCCTCCAAGTTCTTCACTAGTAACTTCTTCGTTAGTTACTGTTTTAACCACATTAGGACCAGTTACAAACATATAACTGGAGTTTTCTACCATAATAGTAAAATCGGTCATCGCAGGGGAGTAAACTGCTCCACCAGCACAAGGTCCCATAACAGCTGAGATTTGTGGAATAACTCCGGAAGCTTGCACATTTCTATAAAATATATCTGCATAACCACCAAGTGAGCGAACACCTTCTTGTATACGCGCACCACCAGAATCATTTAATCCAATAATTGGAGCACCAACTTTCACTGCCATATCCATGATTTTACAAATCTTTTCAGCATGAGTTTCTGATAGTGAACCACCAAATACAGTAAAATCTTGAGCATAAGCGTAAATCAATCTTCCATTTACAGTGCCGTAACCTGTAACTACACCATCACCATAATAAATTTGGTTTTCCATTCCAAAATCTGTGGTTCTATGAGTTACTAATGCACCAATTTCTTCAAAAGAACCTTCATCAAATAAGTATTCAATGCGCTCTCTAGCAGTTAGTTTTTTATTGGCATGCTGTTTATCAATGCGCTTTTGTCCACCTCCAAGTTTAGAAAGGTCTAAAGCTTCTTTTAGCTTATTAATTTTTTCTTGTTTAGAATCCATAATTAGTAGTTAGGTAAGCGTAGTAATTTTTGGTCTTCAATATATTGTTTAACCGCTATTAATGCAGCAATTTTAGCTTCGTTTTCTGTTTCAGCTTTTAAACTTTCAGGAGAATAGAAATTTTTCACAAAATGCGTATCAAAATTACCAGAACGAAATGCTTCATGTTCGCAAACATATTTACCAAAGGGTAAAGTTGTTTCAACACCTTTAACGATATAATTTTCAATAGCCTTTATCATGAGTTGAATAGCTTCTTCTCTAGTATTACCATAGGTAATTAATTTGGAGAGCATAGGATCATAATAAATAGGAATATCCATACCTTCTTCAAAACCATTATCAACTCTAATACCTTTTCCTTTTGGTAACTGATAAGTGTCTAAATGTCCAACACTTGGTAGAAAATCATTTAACGGATCTTCAGCATAAACACGTAATTCTAGAGCGTGCCCGTTAATTTTTAAATCATCTTGTTTTATTTGAAGCGCTTCTCCACGAGCTACTTTAATTTGAAGCTCAACTAAATCTACTCCTGAGATTAATTCGGTTACAGGATGCTCTACTTGTAATCTAGTATTCATTTCTAAAAAATAGAAATTATGGTCACCGTCTAGTAAGAATTCAACAGTTCCAGCTCCAAGATAATCACAAGCTTTTGCCACTTTTATAGCAGCTTCGCCCATTTTAGCTCTTAATACGGGAGTTAAAACACAAGAAGGTGCTTCTTCAACGACCTTCTGATGGCGACGCTGAATACTACATTCACGTTCAAAAAAGTGTAAAACATTTCCATGGCTATCTGCCATAACTTGTATTTCGATATGTCGTGGAGAAGTCACATACTTTTCAATAAACACAGAACCATCACCAAAGGCAGAAGTAGCTTCACTAATGGCACGATTCATTTGAGATTCTAAATTGGCTTCTTTTTCAACAACGCGCATACCTTTTCCACCACCACCTGCAGAAGCTTTTATTAGTATAGGGAAACCAATATCATTTGCTATTTGTTTTGCTTTTTCAACATCTGTAATGGCTTCATCAATCCCGGGAACCATAGGAATATCATAGGCTTTAACAGCATCTTTGGCAGCCAATTTACTTCCCATGATTTTTATTGCCTTTGATTTTGGACCAATGAAAATAATATTATTGTCTTCGCATAACTCAGCAAAAGAGGCATTTTCACTTAAAAAACCATAACCAGGATGAATGGCATCTACATTTAAGTTTTTTGCAACTTCTATAATTTTATCACCTTTTAAATACGATTCGCTAGAAGGCGCTTCTCCAATACAAACCGCCTCGTCTGCAAATTTTACATGAGGTGCATTACGGTCTACTGTAGAGAAAACAGCAACCGTTTTAATACCCATTTTCTGAGCTGTTTGCATCACTCGAATAGCAATTTCTCCTCTGTTGGCAACAAGTATTTTTTTCATGTGTTAAAATTATTTATTTAAAATCGGTCACATGTAGCTTCCATTTTAACATTGTATTTTGTAAAGAGTTCTCGTTATAGAAGTTTCATATTATTGAAACTCAATTAAAAGTTGGTTTTTCTCTACCGCATCTCCTTTTTTTATCGAAATAGATTTTATAATACCATCTCTGGGAGATGTAATTATGTTTTCCATTTTCATAGCTTCAAGAATGAGTAGGTTGTCATTTTCATTTACTTCTTGCCCAACTTCAACATTAATTTCAAGAATTAACCCAGGCATTGGTGCGAGTATAGAATTGATTTGTTTGGTGGTTCCAACTGAAAAACCCATATCTTTTATTAGTAAGTCTAAGTCGTTGAAAATATTGACATTGTATGAGTTGTTGTTAACTTTTACTGTATATGATTTTCTGTTAAAATCTGCTTCAACAATTTCAGCTTTGAAAGACGTATTATCTTTTAGAATATGATATTTTTCTTTGGATGTTTGAAGAGCATCAAGTTTTAAAATATCATCTTCAGAAAAATCAAAATCAATGGCTTTATTCACTTTTGTCTTAAAATGTTTACTCATAATTGGAGAAATTAATCTTAGTAAATATAAGGATTTTTATAAAGGAATTTCAACCCTAAATAACACTCTTGAAAAGGGATTTTATATAAGTTTAATAAACCTTAAATTTTAAAATTTGAATCTTGTTGATGCCTTTTTATAGCCTTTCTAGATAGCACGATTCCAATAAATAAAGATATAATAGCACCTATCCAAATTCCAGGAACAAAGTCAATAAACAGAAAAAAATCATAGCTCCCATGAAAAAGGATAGCGAGGAATAACCCAGATAAATTTAAAACGATTCTATTACTCGAAAACTTTGCTTTCCCCATAAAATAACCCATTAAAATCCCAAAAGTGGCATGAGCAGGAACGGCAGTAAAAGCTCTAGCTAAAGCTGTTGTATAACCACCCTCAAGAACATAAAATATGTTTTCGGTTGCAGCAAAACCCATAGAAACCATAACAGCGTATACAATACCATCAAAAGGTTCGTTAAAAGCTTTGTTGGGCTGTGCAAAATATCTAACAATAATGTATTTACTAAATTCTTCAACTAAACCAACAACAAAAAAGGCTTTTATAAACTGTTGTAAAATGCTTGTTTCATTTGGTAATGGTAATACAATATCAAAGGCATAATACAAAATGGAAGTGATAATAATACTGACTATTGCACCTAATAGAAAATTGTAAAATAGTAATCGTTTTGGTTCCTTTTCATATTTATCCTTTAGATAAATGTAAAGTATAATTATAAAAACCGGAGCAACAGCTACAAGTAGTAAATTCATAAGTTTATATGTTTCTTAATCATTTGCAAAACAAATTCGTAGTAAGATTTATTTGAAGGCACAAAGTGATTACCATTATCTTTTATGTTAGTAATTAAAGATTGAAACTCATCAATTGAAACCATTTTTAATGCTTCAACTTCCTCTTGTTGCGGAATCAATTCAGAAATGGGAACTTGCAATGCAGCAATATAAGTATTATGAAATTCATTATCTATAATACCATTTTCATAAGATTGGAAACATTCAAAAACGCCTATTTTTTTCAATTCGTTTGAAGAAATTGTTAACCCAATTTCTTCTTTAGTTTCTCTAATAATACCTTGTTCTGGAGTTTCACCAGCATCAATATGTCCAGCCACCGAAACATCCCACATTAAGGGGCAAATAGTTTTATTAGCAGAGCGTTGTGATATTAGGATGTTACCTTCATCAGTGTATAACCAAAGATGCGACGTATGATGATAATACCCTTTTTTATGTATTATTGATTTTAATTCTGATTTCCCTGTGGGTTTACCATCTTTAGTAACAATATCGATGTATTCCATTTTAAATTTAAATCTTATTTTGTTCCTAAATATAATGTTCCTGCAATAGGTGCTAGACCACTTTTCATCATATTAATGATATAAAAATATGTTCCTGAAGGCACTTGATTTGCTGAACCAATTGCGCTACTACTTGCTGTTCCATTCCAATTGTTTTGGTAGTTATCAGATTGATAAATGATAGCGCCCCAACGATTGAATATTTTCAAGTCTACTACAAACCCACAATCTTTTATCTCATTAACAGTAAAATATTCATTCCATTGGTCTTGATTTGGTGTCACAACTTTAGAAATGGTAATGTTGCTACCATCAAAAACTCGATTTGAAGTTACCGATATAATTTGAGTGAAATCTTCAATAGTACGCCCACAAGCATCGGTAAAAGTCCAAGTGTTTGTATAACTTCCGTTATAATCACAATCACTATTTTGAATAAAATCCCCAGTAGTTTTTATGATATTAAAATCACAAATATCTGGAACAGGAAACAATGCTTGAGCATTCATTAATTCATTTTGATTATTGCTGGATATCTCTCTGTCTAAACTTCCTATTGGTGTTGCCCATTGCGGAATGGGTTGGTTTATAATAGTCGTTAATGGGTTTCCAATTTGACAATCGTCTAACACGCTGGAGCTAGAAGCCATAAAATTATTAGGATTCTGTTCTCCACTATAACTTGCTTCAAATTGAATATCAAAATCTAGATCGCAGTTTTCTTCAAGAAAATAACAAGCTTCTCTTACAATAACATCAAATTCGATATTTAATGGATCATCACCAATATCAACCAAACCATCTTCTATGAAAAATTGTAAAAGCCTAGTATCTAGGTTATAACTGTAAGTGACACCAACAGGTAAATTATCAGCAGAAACAAATTCAATATTTACGGGAAGTGTTTCAGAAAATAAAACGTTTAAAGCATTATCATTTCCAGTATTAGAAACATTAAAACTATAAGTTACAGTACTCGAAGCATTAGTTGTATTGTCAACTGCAGATGAATTTACAAGTATAGGATACAAATCTGGCACCCAAACTTCAACAGACAAACCAATTAAAAATAAACCATAGGTTTCTTGATTAGAAGCCAGTCGTATCGAAGCCGAAGTTTGACTGTTACCAATAATACTATTATTTGTGTTATCTAGCTGAAATACTGCGGCATCAAACCCTAAAGTATTTAAACTAGCTGGATTTCTATCCGTAAAATTAGTATTGTCAATGGTAATTCTACTATTGAAAAAATTATCAGAATTTCGCAAAGGCGCCGTTAGATCTATATAATCGCCAGCAATATTTTGTATTTGAAACCGATCTCCAATTAAACCTCTATCACCTTCCAAAGCACCAATTAAGGTGTTTACATTTACAGGACCATTAGGTATGGTTTGAAAACCAGAAAAGCTTACATCATAACTATTAAAATCTCTGGTAATGTGTGCGTAACCATCAAATATACTCACATTTTTAGAAACCAGTTTAGGGCTTTCATACACATATACAATTTGCCAGCCTCCAGAAGTTCCAGTATTGCCATCAGAATGCTGAAACAAAAATCCAGTTTTTGCTTCAATATTAGCTAATTGATATTTTCCAAACGGACTTTCTAGATTAGTTACTAAAGCTGTAATATCTTTAAAACAAATGTAAGGGTCGTTACTAAAATGAGTATCTCTACCTCGGTAAATCACTTCATCAGCAGTTAAAGTTGTATACTCATTTTCACCAGGAAGCATTAGTTTTACATCATTAAAATTCCAATCGGGTACATTGTCTTCACCTTCTTCATTTTCTTTATCTGCAGCAGCCCAATACAAATACGCTTTTTTAATACTTACGCAGGCTAATTGTGGCTCTGGATTTGTAAAATTGGCGCTACTAGAATTAAAAGTAGAGTCATCATTATCAATATCTACATAAACATTATCAACAAAATCATGGTTATCACCTTCACCATTGTAAGCTCCAGTGGCAGTTCTTGATATTACATTGTTAGCAATCAAAGTAAAATCACCACGAACCATCTCATTAAATCTAGGCGAAAATTCTTGTTGTATTTGAGCAGAAACGTAAGGAATACTACCAAACAAACCAATACATAGAATAATTAAAGTCTGTTTAGCCAATGGGAATTCATTTATATGTAAATAAGAGTTACCCAATAGGAGATATGTATTTAATTAAATATAAAATTGAGTCGATATATTAAAAAACCGACTCAATTTTATAATGTAGAAACAAAGTATATTACTTAAAATAACTAAATGTTTCCCCGTCTTTTATGTTCAATAATGTTTCGTAAATCAGTTTAATTACGTTTTCAACATCTTCTTTATGCACCATTTCTACAGTGGTATGCATATAGCGTAAAGGTAACGAAATCAAAGCTGATGCTACACCACCATTGCTATAAGCAAAAGCATCCGTATCTGTCCCTGTAGCTCTTGAAAGTGCAGAACGCTGAAACGGAATCTTTTTAGACTCAGCAGTATCTGTAATTAAATCACGCAATTTTTGCTGTACTGCAGGCGCATAAGCTACCACAGGACCAGCACCAATTTCAAGATGTCCCGCTTTTTTCTTTTCAATCATTGGGGTAGTGGTGTCATGCGTTACATCAGTAACAATTGCCACGTTTGGTTTAATAGTTTGGGTAATCATTTCCGCACCACGTAAACCAATTTCTTCCTGCACCGCGTTAGTAACGTAAAGTCCAAAAGGTAATGTCTTTTTGTTCTCTTTTAGTAATCGTGCTACTTCAGCTATCATAAAACCACCCATGCGGTTATCAATAGCTCTACACACAAATTTATCGCCGTTTAAAATATGGAACTCATCCGGATACGTAATTACGCAACCCACATGTACACCCAGTTTTTCAACCTCGGCTTTAGTAGCACAACCACAATCAATAAAAATATTATCTGGCTTTGGTGGTTCCTCTTTAGCACGGTTTCTTGTATGTATGGCAGGCCAACCAAAAACACCTTTAACAATGCCCTTTTTGGTGTGTATATTCACCACTTTACTTGGTGCAATCTGGTGATCACTACCACCATTTCTAATCACATAAATCAATCCGTTATCAGAGATATAATTCACATACCACGAAATCTCATCCGCATGCCCCTCAATAACCACCTTATATTTTGCTTTTGGGTTAATCACACCAACAGCAGTACCGTAAGTGTCTGTAATAAACTCATCCACATAAGGTTTCAAATAATCCATCCAAATTTTTTGTCCGTCCCACTCATAACCCGTAGGCGCTGCATTATTCAAATATTTCTCTAAAAAGTCCATCGACTTCTTGTTAAGTATGCTCTTCTTTGCCATTTATAAAAAGTTTTGCACTAAAATAATAATATAAAATGTAAAAAATCAATTGAAACTCCTCTTATATTTTAAAAGTTTTTGTGCGTTACCACAAGGGTCGGGCTTTTCGTTATATCTTTTTAAAACGTCATTGCGAGGAGTGAGCGACTTAGCAATCTTTCAAATCTAAGCGCAAATCAATCTTATAGTTTATTAAGTTTTAAAAAGGATGCCACTGCAATCCCTAACGCGGGTTTGTTTGCTAGAGGTGTTTTAAAACGAAAGTAGTTTTATTTTTGGAAGGTTCGTTTAACGTGTTTGTGTATGATTTCGTTGCGTGTTTCAGCAACTAAATTAGCAAACACAAACTGAATAGAAAATCCGAGAGGATTTTCGTAAGTAGGCGAGTACTAGCAATGAATTATACACGGTGTTGTGCTTTCGTTATTTACATTCTTTTTCTTTTAATAATCTTATAGGTTCTTTCATTTCCTTTTTCAAATTTGATAAATGTTGTTTCTGTCTGATTAGCATAGCAATAAATACTACAAGATTATCTTGAAACTTCACGAAGATTGGATTATCTGGCTCATTTGTCCAATCGTTTTTTGGTAATAGATTCACTAGTTCTTTATCGAGCACTTGATTAAGGTAATTAATATCTTGATATCCAAAATCAACTATTAATTCATAATCACTCATTCTTTTAAGAATTTCATTCCTATTCTCTTGAAGTAGATTTAAAATATTGTTCAAAAATGTACTGTGCTGAATGAGTCTGTTTTTAAGTTTCAAATCTGTCAACAGTTTTAACTGTCCTGACGATGTTATGTCTTCAAAAGCGATATTGCTAGGTACAAAAACGTCTTGTCTTAAAGCAATTACAAATTTATTAAGTATTTCACCTCTTTCATTTGGTATTTTGTTTAAATCTAATATCAATTCTTTACAGAGTTTTATTTTGTTGTTTATCAGTTCAGTAGTGTCATCAATTAATTTTTCATTGAGTTCAAAGTCATCTAAAATTCTACAGTAATAATCAGCTTCAGCAATTTTATTTTTTCGGTTTTCATTCCAGTTATTAATCTGCAAAGCAATCAAAATTCCAATGACTACAAGAACAATTTCTCCAATAGCATATTTAAAATACTTTCCAGTCTTACCTTCGGTGAGTAAGTTTTTGCGAATTTTCCTAAAGAATTTTATCATTGGTTAGCGTTGTGCTTTCGTTATTTTTTATCGTAATTCTCTATTGCTAATAATAATTCATTTCCAAAAGTTACTTGTTCTTTATAGAAACTTGTTAAGTCGGCAGTAAATAAGAAACCTCTATATAAAAGGGACAATACAATATTATTCCCTTTATGCTCACAAAGTTCATCTGTATAATTCCCAACAACTTCATTAAGTTTTTGATTTGGCCTTTTTTCAAGTTCAATCCATTCTGAAAAGAAGCCACTTTTGTGTAATTCTAAATCCAAATCATTTGCCCAAACTTGTAGACTTGTTTCTTCAAATATAACTTTATCTACTGCATTGTAATAATTGTAAATCAGTTCTTCAACTTTTGGATTGTCAAGATGTTGTAAATACCCAGAATTCTTTAACGATTCAAATCCACTACGGTTATAATTCAAGGGTTGCTCAATAATCATAACAAATACAGCAGAGGTTATGGTTTTTTGGTCATTCCATTTTTTATTTGAAATCAATTCTGTTGCATTAGCACACAATTGTGATTGTTCAGTTCGTGTTTTAATCATAAGCTCACTAACTTTTAAATCACTTTCTACATTTTTAGCAATTTTATCTAAATAATTTATGAGTGCTTGTTTTTCATTTTTGACTTGATTTTGATTATTTACTTGAAGTGCAATTAAAATTCCAATCACGACCAAGATTATTTCTCCAATAGCATAAAGAAAATATTTGCTAAACTTATTTTCAGTCAGCATTTTTTGTCTAATTTTTCTAAAGAATTTTATCATTGGTTAGCGGTTGGTTATAATGAAGCACAATGTTTTTAAGGATATGTGTCGTTTTAATACTGAAACAAGTTCAGCACAGGTGACTTATATCCGACGTTAAACGAAGTTATCATTTTTTTCTGACAAAATCAAGTATTATGAAAATCTAAAATCAATACAACCAATTTTAATAAATTCAGTATTTTTGGCACAATAAATGTCCCATTATTTATTAAATGAATTACTTAAAATACATACTTGTTATTTTTCCTTTTTTATGCTTTTCTCAAGTAAAAGAAGTTAAACAAGATTCTATACCCACAGAGTATATTATCATAGAAGGCGATTCTGTTCCAAGAGTTTCTATAGATTTGGATGAAGTCATGCTGCTTCATAAACTAAAATTTGATAGTAGAAAAGATAGAATACGTTACCTAATCTTGAGAAGAAAAACCATTAAAGTTTACCCGTATGCTAAACTTGCTGCAGAACGCTTAGATTCTATGAATGCACGTATGGCAACCTTAACCAAAAACAGAGAAAAGAAACGTTATACTAAACGTGTACAAAAATATATAGAAGGTGAGTTTTCTGAAGAATTAAAAAAGCTTACCAGAACTGAAGGCCAAATTTTAGTAAAACTGATTCATAGGCAAACTGGCAAAACAACATTTAACCTTATAAAAGAATTGCGTAACGGTTGGCGTGCCTTTTGGTATAATACCACAGCCAGTATGTTTGATATTTCTTTAAAGCGAGAGTACGACCCTTTAAATGAAAAGGAAGATTATTTAATTGAAGATGTTTTGCAGCGCAACTTTCAAAGCGGGCGTTTAGACCGTCAAAAATCTGCTTTGGATATTGATTTCTATGATTTAACCAATAAATGGATTCATCAAAATCCGTCAGAATAAATGCGTATTCAAACGGCTTTTGAAGAAAAATTAAACACCATTTCTCATGCTATTGGTGCTGTATTTGGTATTGTTGCATTAGTGTTACTAATGGCGTATAACTCTAGTAAAACTGATTGGAGTTTGTTTAGTGTTATTGTTTACGGAGTTTCAATCATTATTTTATTTACAGCTTCAACATGTTATCACGCCGTAAAAGGGGAGAAGCGTAAGCACTATTTCAGAATTGTAGACCACATTAGTATTTACTTTTTAATTGCTGGAACCTACACGCCTGTGTGTCTAATTTCATTAGAACAGACTTTAGGTTGGACGCTCTTTTTTACCGTTTGGGGAATAGCAGCTTTTGGTGTGATTTTAAAACTTTTTTTTACGGGAAAGTTTGAACTGTTTTCAACCTTACTTTATTTAGTTATGGGTTGGTTAATTATATTTGATTTTTCAAACTTATCTGATACAATAGGAGATAATGGGATTCTATTTCTATTTGCTGGTGGGCTCGCTTACACTGTTGGCATCGTTTTTTATGCGATTCAAAAAATACCATATAATCATGTTATTTGGCATTTGTTTGTGTTAGCAGGCGCTATTTTTCACTTTTTTATGATTTTTTATTACGTGATTTAAAAGTTAATCTCTCTTAATTAACTTAAAAGAGCGCTCTTTTCCACTTTGCTTCACTTTCAAAATATAAATACCAAGAGATAAGCTACTGCCGTTTAATGGGAACTCGTAAGTTTCGTTACCTTCAACCATAGACATACTATTTTCTATTACTGCACGCCCTAAAATATCGTAAAGCGTATATTCAATTGGTGAGTTTTCATCTAAGGCAACAATTCGTAAAGAGATATTATCTATAAAAGGATTTGGATAAACTGAAGCATTAAATCCATCATCTTCATCAACAACTAAAAACGGATCTGTAATTGAAATTTTCAATTCACTTAAACCATAACAGGCTCCACCATAGTTAGAGTTTGGTGTAATTAATACATAGCGTGCTTGAGCAGAATCAAAATCTGGACCTTCATTCCCTACATAAGTTGATAAGCCTGAGGCTTGTTCCATATTAAATTCACCTAAATTAATCCATGTTACACCATCTAAAGAGTAATCTATGTTAAATTCATTTATACCATAATCAATATGTTTAGGTTCATTGGCATTCCAAAATTTAGTTTCGTTTAAAACATAATCATAACCCAAATCGTACATAATCCAATGGGTCTCTCCGTAAGATGCAATCGGGTTTTGTGATATTTCACAAGACACCCAACCGTCATACCAATTAGTGCTATGTCTATCTTGATAGCATTGAGCTGTAATGAATTGAAAACTCAAAAAAGCAAACAGTAATATGCAAATGTTTTGTGTTCTCATCATGCCATATTCATAAAACCTAATGGCGGAACATTAGAGGTTGTATCATAAAAATTTGAAATATTAGGAAAAATAGTAGAAAGTTCTGATGCTGGAACACCAAACCATAATGCTAATTCTGCCATATAACTGTCTGCTGCAGTTGTTGGAATTAGTACACTGTCGTTAATATTCAGGTCGCCGTTTAAAGCTAAATTAGGATAGTTTCCATAAATTTCTTTACCGTTAACTGCTCCACCCATCATAAAGGCGTTTCCGCCCCATGCGTGGTCAGTTCCATTTCCGTTTGAAGTTAAAGTTCTTGCAAAATCTGAAACACTAAATGTGGTTACACAATCTCCAACATTCAATTCGGTCATCACATCGTTAAAGTATTTTAAAGCTTGATTGACTTCGGCTAATTTATTGCTATGATTTAACAAAAGTTCATCATGATGATCCCATTCACCTATTTGAACAAAAAATATCTGTCTGGAAAATCCTAAAGTATCTCTAGATGCTATAGTTTTAGCAACCATTCTAAGTTGATCAGCCAAATTATTATATTCTGGAAGTTGTGTACTGAAATCTGAAATAGTATCAATAGCTGCCTGAAATTCTAAATTGGCATCGTTAGAGGTTTTTATGGTGTTTTTGTATGCATTCTTGAAAATATCTTGATAATCTCTTTCAAGCATTGTATTTAGAGCAGCCGTTTTTAATTCATTAAAATGACCAGAATTACCATAGCCATTTATACCAATACTCCCATTATTACTAATGGCATAAGGTGTAATTTGATCACCTCGTTGGAAAATATTACTACCTCGTAATGAGATATTCATTGATATATTTTGATTAGAATTCATGGACTGCACTAAATCTGCAATTTTACCTCCCCATCCTGTATTGGTTCTTTCATTTGGACGTCCAGTTTGCCATTGCTGTTGCTGATCAGCATGTGAAAACAATCCTAAAGGTGTTTTAACAACACCGTTTAATATATCAGTTTTACTTGAAGGTTCTATGAGTGTTCCAACGTTAGAAAGGAAAGCTAAATTACCACTCTCAAATAGTTGTTGCACATCTGGCATTGATGGATGTAAACCAAAAACTCTACCATCACTTGTATTAGGGTTAATTTGTAAAACATCATTTTGCGGGATGGCTAAATTAGACCTCGTGTTTGCATATTCATTATACTCAGTATTCCCTTTAGGAATAAGCATATTAAAGGAATCATTTCCACCAGCAAGTGATACACAAACAAGTGCTTTATAATCTCCACCAACTGTTATTAATGAAGAATTATCCATGGCAGTTGCTGCCATAGCTTTCAGGTTTATTAAAGATGAAAATAGGGTAGTGTAGCCAAGAGCTGCACAGGAATTGCCTATAAATTTTCTTCTTGATATGTGTTTATGCTTAGTCATTTGAGGCTATTTAAGGATGGCATAATCTGGACTTATTAGTAAAAGGTACAAAGCCATTTTTACTCTTAAGTCTGTGTATTTAAAATCTTCATTCCAATCATTTACAATAGGATCTATTGCATCAATTATGAGTTGTTTGGTTTCATTTGATAGTTGCCCATGCGTAAATAATTTATCTAATTGATTGATGAGTACTTCACTATCTTTTGCGTAATATTTAAGTGCTTCAAAATCTAAAGCGCGTCCTTCCATATCTAAATCCCAAGTATCTAATATTGAGTAATATTGAGGAAATGTCCATAGATCAACTTCATTTATAAAATCGATACTTGTTGCTGAATTATGTATTTCAAATTCTGGACCTACTAATTTAGCAGTATCAAATTCAGAATTAGGAACATAATCGGGAAAGTAAAAGTTAAACACATGTGGCGCCGCTAAAGGTGATTGACCTGTTGCTCTATAAAAGTTATAAGCAATATTCCAATTTTCACTAGTTTCATTATTTAAATCAAGTTGTCTTGCAACATTAAAATAGCGAATCATTGGTGCAATTAATTTTCCGCTTGTTGGGTTTTCAATACCATTACAACTCCTAGCTTCTTCATCTAATAGAATAGCTTTTATTACTGCTTTCATATTGCCTCTAACACCTTTTGTATTATTAAAAGCTGAACTTACCCTGGATATGTAGGCTGGTGATGGGTTTGATTTAACTAATTGTTGAATAAGACGGATTGCTATAAAAGGGCCAACATTTTGATGGTTAAATAGGTTGTCAATAGCAGAATCTATGTCTTGCATACCCGATTGCCCACTGGGAACAACTAAACCGTTAAGTAAGCGTTTTACTCCAGGTTCATGAAATTCTTCATACATGGCCATAGGAATATCTTTTACAGCCAAATAATGCTCTACACCAAACTGTGTTATTACACCCCAGGGATTATCCATAACATCGGCAGGACCTAAACCTGTGAAAATTTTAGCAAACTCTTTGATGTCATTATTATCGTAAGTAGGTATTCTATCACCGTTTCCATCTAACACAAAGCTTCCATCTTGATTTAATTCATAAAGTCCAATAGAAAATAATTGCATAATTTCTCTTGCAAAATTTTCATCAGGATTTGTGTTTTCATCAGGATTTGTTTTAGGGTTATTATAATGACTTAAATAAATTCCCATCATAGGATGTAAAGTGATATCTTTAAGAAGGTTTCTGTAATTGCCGAAAGCATTATCTTTTAAAACATCGTAATAATCACCCAAACCAATACCATAATCTCCTAGATTAGATTCTCTTGAAATAACCAAAATTTCGCTTAAGGCTAGTGCAATGCGCTGTCTGAGTAAATCTTGATTGTCAATGTTACTTTCCCACCATGCATATTGAAAATGAATCCAATAAGGTCCAAAATAATCGTCTTCATTACCGCCATTGGCAACAAATCTATTTAAAGCTTTGTCGAAAACGGTTTGCGTCAGTTCGCCAAAAGATGGTGAATTCAAATCAAATTGTGTATCAATCCAATCTTCAAAAGAGTTTTCAGCTACTGATTTAATATAATCTAAATCGGTACCAAAAGTGGCTTGTGCTAAAAATCGAGAAGTTTCTAGTAAGCGTCCATCTAACCCTGTGCCATTTACAGTGTTATCATCACTTGCAACTTCATTCCAACTTGCTCGACTTTCTTGACTACTAGAAGTAACCGTTATTCCATTACTATGTCCAGCACCTAAATAGTCGCTGTATTGTTGCGAAAAGAAACAAATAGGAAAACATAAAAAAAGATAGAGTATGGGGTGTTTCATGCAATTTTTTTTAGTCAGTCTGTATAATTTGTAGGTATTTTTGACTGATATCAATTCAAATATAGTTAAAAATCAGATAGATAGCGTAATTTTTCGATGAATGGTAAATTCACTTTATATTAACATCATAAATAGATTTTTATTGTTTTCTTTGAATTTTTAAACACAGATATGATTAAAATTGAAGCAGCTATAACCACTCAAAATTATCAACAAATTGAAATTTTAGCTGATACTATTTGGAGAGAGCATTATATACCCATTGTTGGAAAACCGCAAATAGATTATATGCTAGACAAATTTCAATCTGTAAAAGCTATTGAAAAGCAAGTTGAAGATGGATATGAGTATTTCTCAATATATTATGATGAAACTCCTGTTGGCTATATTTCCATAAAAGAGGAAAAAGACACCTTGTTTTTAAGTAAAATATATGTTCTAAGTAACTATAGAGGAAAAAAAATAGGAAAAACGGCAATGCAGTTTGTAGAACAAAAAGCAAAGACTTACAATTTAAAGCGTATAAGACTAACGGTTAATATAAACAATATAAACTCTATTAAAGCTTATGAAAAACTTGGTTTTAAAAACATAGGAGCTTTAATTGCGGATATTGGTAGTGGTTTTGTTATGGATGATTATGAAATGATTAAATTAGTTAAAAGTTAAAAGTTGTAGTATTCACTATTCAATAATCTCCTTATACTCTTCAAAAAAAGCCTCAAATAAACTCATCTTTTCATTGAAGAACTCCATAACATTTCGCCACGAGTTTTTATTATGGATAGATACTTTTTGCTCCAAAGGCACATAAATTCTTGAAATCTCTTTATGGTTGTCTAAAAAATATTCCTCATCGTAGATAGCATCAGATAAGTATTCATCTAGCAGAATCGATTTTAAAGCAAGAAGTTTTTCCCAATATTTAATGCGGTATTCCAAATCATCTTCAAGGTCTAAAGCCACTAAAGCTTTCTTATTGTCAAAATAAAATTTAAAACTAAGACCTTTCAGTTTGGTATTATATAAAATCCATTTTCGTGGGAACGACTTACCAAAACTGGTCCAAAATTCTTGTTTTAATTTACGAGATTCTTCTTTTGAGAACATTTAAAATCTTCAATTTTGTCATTCCTGCGAAGGCAGGAATCCACTTTAATATATTTTAGTTTCAATTTATGAGATTCCTGCCTTCGCAGGAATGACAATCTAAATCAAATAAGCCACCCCAACACCAAGTATTATAGAAACAAACTTTGATAAATTAAACTTATGTCCCTCGCCACTTTCAAATAAAATGGTGGTAGAAATATGAAAAAAGATACCAATAACCACAGCATTAATCATATGTGCATAATCAGCAAGAAACGATGAAGTATGAGAAATCCAAGTCCCAAACGGTGTCATTAAAGCAAATACTAACAAAAAGCTACCAACCTGTATTTTGGTATAGCTAGATTGCAATAAAAACATAGTAATCAATGTAGCAATTGGTATTTTATGAACCAAAACCCCATAAACCATATCATTATGATCATGAATAGAAAACCCTTCTAGAAAACTATGAATACACAAACTAATAAACAATAGCCAAGGAAAAGCCGTTTCATCCTTATGGATATGTACGTGCCCATGTTCCGCGCCTTTAGAGAATAACTCCAAAACAATTTGCAGTAAAATACCGCACATTATAAAAAGTCCTGTCATTTTAGTATCTAAATGACTATATACTTCAGGAAGCAACTCAAAAAGTGTCAAAGCCAATAAAAAAGCACCACTAAAGGATAGCAGGAGCTTGGTGTTCCAAGTTTTTTGCTTCTTCGTAAAAAAGGCTAAAACAAAACCTAAAATAACAGCAAGTATGGGAAAAAGAAACTTATTCATTCAAAAAATATACTATACAATTTTAAAATCTAATCTATAATAATTCGTAACAGTAAACAAAACCAAAAGCCGATTATCGACCCCGAAACAGTGATAATAAACAAATGCCGATTATCGGCTTATTTGAAAATCATTACTAAACGCTCAGAGGTTTTAGCGCTAAACTTACGTAGTTTATAATCTCCAAAAACATCTAATAAATGTACACCAGCCTGTTCAAAAAGCAACTCAAAATCCGCAAGCGTAAATCCACGCACACGTTCCTGAAAATTGTACAATTTATCGTCCGCCGTAAAAGTAATATCTTTTATAATATAACCGTCCTCAACATAGCGTTTTAAATGGAAATCAATATCATCAACCGTTTTCACTTCCTCAGGCACTAAGTTATCAATTACAAACTCACTATTCATAAAATCAATCACTCCAAACCCAAAATCGTTCAAATTTTCCTTAATCGCCTTTATCGTTTTTAAATTATCTGCATCATCATCAAAGTAGCCAAAACTAGTAAACAAATTAAAAACCGCATCAAACTGTTTACCAAAAGGCTTGCACATATCATGCACAGCAAAATGCAAACGGTGATTTTCAAACTGTTTTGCATAATCAATACTATTTTCACTCAAATCAGCACCAGTAACATCATACCCTATTTTATTTAAATATCGTGCATGCCTACCCTTACCACAGGCCAAATCCAGTATCGTTCCATGCTCAGGAATATTCAAATACCCGGTAAGCGTATCCATAAACGCGTGTGCCTCCGTATCATCTCTATTTTTGTATAAAATGTGGTAAAATGGTGTGTCAAACCAAGAAGTAAACCAAGTAGAAGTATCGTTTGTCATAGTAGTTTTTGAGGGTTACCCCGCTCAAAAGCGGGGTCAGGCTTTCCGTTACAAGTCCTCGCTCGTACCTCGCTGTGGGCTTTCCACTGCAATCCTTAACCCATTATCCGCTAATGCTAGTTAATTTGCGCAAAATTACATTATTTTTGCAATCTATTAGACGTAAAAAGTCTATCAGACTTAAAAAAATGGCAGAAAATTTTAACATGGTCGCCAAAACCCTATTTGGCTTTGAAGAATTATTAGAAAAAGAACTCACTCAACTCGGTGCAATGTACGTTAAAAAAGGGGTTCGAAACGTTTCTTTTTCAGGCGATAAAGGGTTTATGTACAAATGTAATTTAGCATTGCGTACAGCAGTAAAAATCTTAAAGCCCATACATGCTTTTAATGTAAATAGCGAGCAAGATTTATACAATAAAATCTACGCCATGGATTGGAGTAAATACTTAAAGCCTACAGGCACTTTAGCTATTGATGCCACTATCCATTCCGATTTGTTTTCGCACTCGCTCTACATCGCTCAAAAAACAAAAGATGCCATAGTTGATAAATTTAGAGATACCGACGGACAACGTCCAAACGTAGACCTTAAATTCCCAGACCTAAAAATAAATGTTCATATTGATAGACGTCGTTGTACGATATCTTTAGACTCCTCAGGAGATTCTCTACACAAACGTGGTTATAAAACAGCCACCAACATTGCACCCATAAACGAAGTATTGGCAGCAGGCTTAATCATGTTATCCGGTTGGGATGGGCAAACCAATTTTATGGATCCCATGTGTGGCTCAGGAACCATGCTTATAGAAGCTGCAATGATAGCCTGTAACATACCACCAAACCTGATGCGAAAAGAATTTGCTTTTGAGCGTTGGCAAGATTGGGATGTGGAGCTGTTTGAAAAAATAGAAGAATCTCTACTCGGAAAAACCCGAGATTTCCATCATAAAATAATTGGCTATGATAAAGCCCCAAGTGCGGTAAATAAAGCCAAAGAAAACGTAGAAAACGCACAGCTAGAAGATTTTATAGACGTTAAACACGAAGATTTTTTCAAAACCCAAAAAGGTGGAGACGAGAAACTCCATATGGTATTTAATCCACCGTATGGTGAACGTTTAAATATCGATATGGAAGAATTTTATGCCAATATTGGGGATACCCTAAAACAAAACTACCCAGGAACTGATGCATGGTTTATTACTTCAAACTTAGATGCTTTAAAACATGTAGGATTACGTCCATCAAGAAAAATACAACTCTATAACGCTAAATTAGAATCGCGTTTAGTAAAGTATGTGATGTATGAAGGGAGTAAGAAGGGAAAATACATGAAGTAGTTTAGTAGTTATTCTTTAACCTATAATTCAGATTATGATTTAAGAATTAACTCCCCCTCATCATTAAGATGATACTCAAAATAGAACCATTTCTTTGTTTCTGAATCTGCCTCGTTTTTGAAAGCAGCAATAAGGCGTTCCCCATCAGTTTTGATGTAAATAGACCCAAATACGCTTACATTAGTACGTCCAAGACGTGCAATATCTGCATCCACACTTTTGGTGTGATCTTCTAGTTTTTCTTCCTTAATAGACCTAAGCTTGTTTACATTTTTTTTCAACCTATCAATAACTTTTTGATCTTCGCGTTCTCGAGTCGATCGTTGGAGTTCAGTAGACAGAATAACAGGGCTATTACTTCTTCCTAATTTACCTAATCTACCAAGTAAGTCTGGTCTTGGATGTACATGCCCTTCCTCATCACCAGATGAAATTATGAAACAAGCAGGATCAACAGCTCTTATAAACTCATCTGTTACTTTTTCAGAACCATGATGACATACTTTCATCACGTCCGATCGGAACCATTCTCGAGCCTCTTCAATCATTGCCTCACTCCGTGCGCTTCCATATTTGGGCCATTTATCCTTATTGGCATAATGCTGTAAAAGGAATTTCTCAGCTGGAATATTAAGGTCGCCACCAAAGAAAATCTTGAAATTACCATAGTGTAATCTCAAAAGAATAGAATGCCCGTTTTTGGTCTCTCCATAAGATGAAAGTTTGCGTAACATTAATTCTCCATTTTCATTCTCCTCTGGAACTGGACCCAATACTTCAATAGTATAGCCTCTTCCGTTAATTGGAGCAAAACCCTTCATATAAGCACGTCCATTTTTATGTGTGCTGTGTTTCTTGTGTACTGACAACATCTTGTATCCTTTAATGTTGTCATTCGTTAACGCATTATACATAACACCCGGATATTGAAAACTTCCAATTTTTTCTTTAGTTCCGTAGAGCTCTTCTAATTTCTTTTTGGTCTCTACAAGCTCATGAACGTAGCTATTTCCATTATGATTTTTATGATGACCACCTACTTTATCCCAAGTGCCTTTTACAGGACGTTCATTGAGTCCGTTATGATACACATTGTTAAACCCGATTTTCTTGTTGGCAAAAATACTCTCGAAGCCAAGGTAGTGGTCGTTGTCAGGATGGGTAAGTATGGCTGCATCAAATTGAAATTTATTTCTGTAGGTTTTGAATCTACTCTCTAAGAAGGTATTCATATTATCTCCTTTACCTGCGTCAATAATCATAATTCTTTCATTCTGATCTCGCTCAGGAGTAATTAACACACAACCATCTCCCTGTCCAACATCCAAAAAGATCAATTCCATTGGTCTTTTTTCATCAGTATGCTCTTCAAGTATGTAATACGTTTTTGGGTCAGGACCTTTTGGACTCCAGATAACAGCTAGATAGTTTTTTCCTTTGTGAGTAATATTTAGTGAAGGGTCTATGTAAAGCCAATCTCCCCAAAGCACTTGCTTTGCTTTTTTTAGTTTTCCGCCTTCTTTTAGGTATAAATATGTTTGTCCTTTTTTTGGTAATCCAACAAATCGATGTTCCATGTTGATAAGGTTTTATGTTGCGAATTTAAAAGACCATAGCACCCAGTGTTAGAAAAATTTGAGTTAAGCACTCAATATTTGTAACATCTTGTAGGTTTAGTTAGTTGTATTTGCTTTTTTATGTTCAGTATAAAGCTTTTTAACTATTTCAAAACAACAAAGTAGCTTGATAAGCTAAATTAGAATTTTCTTACCAAATAAAAAATACGTACTACTACTTAATTGTTTGTAATTAAATAGGTTATATATTTCTTGATGCTCTTAAAACAGAGGCAAGCGCTCAAACTGTGCAATTAAAAACAACTTACCACATGCACGTGCATCAGATAGCGCATCATGATGTTTTAAGGTAATATTATGCACTTTACAACAAGCATCAAGCTTTGCAGGTTTATATCCTTTTTTACGGAAAATTTTAAGTGTACATTCCCAACGTTCTGGCATAATTAAATCAGACTGTGGAATATTATAATCCTTCATGGTTTTAATAAAACGGTTCTGTCAAAAGATTCGTTGTGCGCTACAGTAGTAATACCAGAAATACGTTTTTTAATTTCTGGATACACACTTTTAAAGTTAGGCGCAAACCTTGTGTCATCTTCAGTAATACCATGTACTTGGATGTTATGCCAATTGTAATCGTTATTTGGTGGTTGTATTAATGCATGAAACTCGTCTACAATAACACCATCTTTAAAGGTTACAATACCTACAGAACAAATATGATGACCTTTTGCGGTCTCGAAGTCTATGGCAGCAAAGGTGTTTGACATGGTTTGGGTTTGAGGGTAAAGTTACAGATTTAAATCATTATCCTTTTGAATAAGTTTTGGGGTTGGTTGAACCCAAGTGCTAACATATTGAACTATTCCTTCATAAAATTCTAAGACTAAAATTTCAATTAATACAATGAATTTTTTTACACTTGCAAAACTAGCTCCAAAACCTCTGTTTATTACTATTTTAAAACCTTGGATATCTTTGTCTTTAGTTAAATCAATTAATTTCTCTATTTCTGATAACTTAACTTTAATATTTGCTTGAGCGTATTTTATATTAGCTTCAATAAATAATTCTTTTTCCAATTTCATAAAAGAAGCTTCATTTTTTCTTTTACAATTTTCTAGTTGTTTAACAATCCAAGTAATTCTGGCTTTGTTTCCTTTATTTAAAGGAGGTGTTAATTTTACAGACATTGATACAATTCGACGTTCAAATTCTGCTAAAATTTTAATATCAGATGCCGTGTTTTTAATTATTAATTCTCCTGTAATACAATTGTCTTTTATTATTTTCTTAATGTCTTTCTTAAGACTGTCTTTAGTTTTTGGAGATGATTTAACTAATACTCCTAATCTCCGACTAAGAAGTAATGCCATATCTTTTTCTTCTTCATACCAACTTAAAACAGCTTCTTCGATATATTCATCAGACATTTTAAGTGTTTTTTGTGCTCTAATACTTTCTGCAAGTTCTTTCCAACCTGCTTTCATTTGAATATATCCGCATATACCAGATACTGAATTTTCAAAATAATGTAAAGATTCAGACATTATTTCTACTTGATCGTTGTCTTGAATTTTTAAATCGTTCTTAAATAAAAGTAGTCTCCCTTTAGTTATTAAATATGTCCAAGAGAAATGATAAAGAAATATATTTCGAGGAACCTTCACATTTACAGGAGAGTGAGAAGAATCTGCAACAAACTCATTAGATACTGTTACTAATTTGGTTACTTTAAGACTTTTTGATATTGAAAGATAACTTTCAATTTGAGTTTTATCAATTCCATTATTTTTATTTTTCATTTCAAAAAATACGGCATCTGAAATAACTCCTTTAGTAACAACTATTATTAAGCCATCAATTCGTGATTGATTAATGTCTGGAAAGCAAGCCTCAGTATAGTAATATGCTTTTCCTGCACGATTTAGTTTTATACTTTTAAAAATACCATCTCTATATTCCTTTACTAATCTTACTGTAGATAAAAATATTGATGTTAGAGCCATTTCATCTCCAGTTTTAAGAGTGGGGATTAATCTTGCTGGCTGTAACTTTATTTGTTTGGTTTTTACAAATAAATCAAAATCTTCTTTTTTGAGTCCTACTAGTTTGGTTAGTTTTTTTTGAATCATTTGTTTTGACTTTGAGTGTAAATAATTAGAAATATAATTGTGGTGATACTAAATATTAGTTAATAAGCTAAGTTAGAATTTTCCGACTAAAATACCTATACGTACTTGTGCTTAATAAATAATATTAATACTTTGACCATTCCTTACCTTTCAAAAAAACAAACTCATGCCATCAAACCACATCTTTAAAGCCAAAGTAAACTGGCAATTAGGTAATAACGAAACTACCCAAAACCCAAAAGGTTTTAGTAGAAACCATGTAGTAACAATACCCAATAAAAATGCACCTTTAGAAGTGTCAGCTGCAAAGCCATTTAGAGGCGATGAAACACTGTATAATCCAGAAGATTTGTTGTTATCTGCCTTAGCGTCTTGCCACATGATGTCGTATTTATACGTTTGTGCGCAAAACAATATTGAAGTTTTGAACTATGAGGATAATGCTGAGGCCATCTTAGAAGTAGAAGGGTCGGGTAGTGGACGCTTCAAAAAAGTAACTCTAAACCCTGTGGTAACTATAAAAGATGCTTCAAAAAAAGAACTAGCAAAAACGCTTCATGAAAAAGCCAATAGGTTATGTTTTATTGCTAATTCTTGTAATTTTCCTGTGGAGCATTATGTAAAAGTGTTTGTTAAATACTAATGACGTTAGTAAGAGTTTTTCTAGTATTTAAAAAGTCTATCTTTGACTTTCCATAATAATTTCACCAGTTTCATTTCCTTCTTGACTACCATCTGGTTTGTATAATATATAATCAAACATATCATTTATATTTTTTGTTACTTTCTGACCCGCTTTTAATGTCATAACAAATCTTGGGTCGTTTTGTAATAAACCATCTACTTTTTCACCTTTCCATTTAGTTATTTCAACCCACATCCATTCTCTTTGGCCGTCTTCACTTTCAAATGGAAACTTAATTAACAAATGAGTGTTTAAAGGCAAGCCAGCTAAAAATAGCTTTTGTAACTCTGGTATTTTTGCTTTTGCTCTATTACTTGCAGCTTCAAGTTTTTCATCATGCTTTAAAAAGGTTACTTCATCTAAAGACCCAAATATTTTGGATATGACTTCATTTTGTTCAATTTGTGGGTTATCACTTGAAAATGCAACTTCAATTAATCTGTTTTCGGGGTCGCCTTCTTCTAAACCTCCCTCAATAAGTTGTACTTCAGCTTGTTTAGTTGCATTTTCATATAAATCACTTAACAAGCGTGTTTTTAATGGCTTATTTTCTATAGTATTTATATCAAGATTAAGCACTCCGCTTTTTTCAAGCGCTTGTTTTTCAAATAGTGTTTGAGCAATTAAATTTATAAAACTGGCTAATTCAGGGCCAGATTTACAGGATAAATTTTCAATGACAATATCTGGTAGCCCAAATTTTAACATACCAAGTGATATGGCTCTACAAAACTCATCTTTTTGATAAAAATGTATGGTAATATGCTCTGCTAAATTGACTGATTTGTTAGAAATTAATCGTTTTTCTTTCCAGAATTTTTTACTAAAAGTTTCTCTGGTTTCAGAATCAAAAACAACGGCATCTTTATTTTTTATTAAACTAAAAATATAATCATTAGCTTTTTTTAAGCTTGCTATTAATTGATTTTTTTCACAAGTAAAATCTAATACTAAAGCATATTTTGATGTTTGTAAATCGGTCTTCTCTCTTTCAGTAAGTCCCTGATTAGTATATTTTAAATACTCAAGATCCATAGGAGGAAAATCTATCATTACATTATCAACACCAGTTATAATAACGTTATTGCCTTTAAGCGTATCTGGATTTGGGAATGTATCATGTACCTTAAAGTTTGGATACTGGTCTTTAAATATTTTTTTTGCTTCATCATCATCAATTTTATCATTTTTTAAAAAATAGATAGCAAATTCGAAAAAGATGGTATCATCAGAAAGGTTTCCTTTTGGTATTTTGTTCTGTGACGAAGAAAGTGTTACTGTTAATAAAGCGAAAATTAAAAATCTAAATGTCATTTGTAAAGTTTTGAGTCATTATAAATTATATTTTTTCTAACCAATCTCCAAATGCATTTAACTGTTCTTGATTATCCTGAATCCATTTTCTTGAGTCTTTATTTCCAGATTGGTTTATATAATGACAATACGTTGGTAAGTGATTACTTTTTGCTAGTTCATAAAAAAATGTGGTGTAGAATGTCCACCAAATACCTTTGTGCTTTTTCTTTTTAAGCTCGCCCATAACAGTAAAAAAAGAGTCAGTGTTTTCAATAAACATTTCGTCGTCGGTTTTACCCACATTTTCTTCTAAATTTTTTGAGGCTTCCAACATACCTATCATAAGTTCTGCAGCTCCAAAATCTGATTCTGCTCCCAGAGAAGAAAGGTTAATATTTATGGTAGTGGCTTTATCTTTTTCCTTTGTAACGTTACCTCCAAATTTATCATGAAGCAACATATAAGCTTCTATAGATCTTGTAGAGTCTGGTTCTAAAAATAGAAAATAATGAAGCGCTAATAATGTTTGTACCGTATGCCCTTTGTAGTTATGAATATTTGCTAGCATATAATGGCTGCTTGCATGATTAGAGTTATTCTCTATTGCTTTAATAACATGTTCTTCCGCATCGTCTAATTTTCCTATTTTATAAAAATTAAGCGCTAAGTTGTAATGAAGTAAATAATGACTTCCTTCATTTTTAATTGCTTTTTCAAATAATTTTATAGATTCTTTAGTTTTTCCTAATACATCTAATGACGAGCCTTTAGTAAGGTATGCTTGCATCATATGTTTGGATTTTTGTTTTAAAACTTTATCAGAATATTCGATAGCTTTTTCATAGTTCTTACTATTGAAATAACTTAATGAAATTTCGTAATTAACAAGAGTTGATTTAGGATTTATCTCTAAAGCTTTTTCGTAAGTTTTGATGGCCATTTCATAATTTTGAGCATCATGATATTCAATACCTTTTTTTACAAAATCATCAATGGTTGATTGAGCATTCAACACAACTATATTTATTATAAATACAAAAAGGAATAGGATAGGTTTCATTTTATTTTTTTTTAAATTTTGATTTTTTCCAACTGCTTAGCATCTCATTTTTATCCGCTTCATTATTATAATTTATATTTACTCCAAAAGAAAGTTCATTTATTAATCTGCTATACATTATTTGATTTAAAATAACATCTCCATTGGGTGCATAAATTGTAAATTTATAAGTTTCAAAATTTAATCCACCTATTCTTGAAGATGTTGTTTTAGAAGAATCTACTTTAATGCCCTGATTCTGGTATGTGTTAAAAATAAGTGCTTTAATTAAGGCATTATTTTCTTCCCATTCTCCATCATATTCTTCTTTAAATGGCTCGGTATTAGATTGAAACATATTAAATTGATTTTTCTGAAACCCTATTAAGTCTTTTAATTGACTAACATCAATTTCACCATCAACTAAATCTTCCATTGCTTCTAAACCTTTCTTTTCAAATTTTTCATTTTGTTCACGGCTTGTAATCTTCCAGCCTTCAGGGATTTTAATAGTCCACCCTAATTCATTACTTGTATATGTGTTTTTTTTAAACTCACCTTCATCTATCTGTTTGTTAGCATCAATTTGCTTGCAAGATGCCAATGAGATACAAGCTAATAAAAAAAGAAAAGAGTACTTCATATTTACGTTTATTGATAAGAAAAATGAATTACTAAGAATTGTTGTTTTCTAAATTATAAAGGTCTTTTTCGGTAAATGTTCTAAATGCAAATTTATACCCTTCATACGCAGCAATGGCATAGAAAAATAAATCCATAGGACTAAAGGCCTCCATCATTATACTAGGGACTAAACTATAATCTATCATTGATAATACTTCTATATAACCTAGACCTTCTTGGTTTGCAGCAAAACCTACAAGGCTAAAAAAGTTTCCTAGAAAGCAACTTAATATGGCAATAATACCACCTGTAATTCCAAATATTTGGTCAATTCCTTTCCCTAAATAACGCATAGAAATACCTACACCAGCGCCTATGGCAATTGCCATATATCCTATTTGGTAGCCAGTTGCCACAGTAATTGCCCCCCAAAGTATTGCACCAATAAGGCCAACTACTATTCCGGTAGTAACAGCTTTTGGATAATCTTGTTCTGATTTAAATTTTTCAATATCTTTTTCTGAAAGTTTTTGTATGACCTCACTATGTTCAACAGCTTCTGTGTCATCAATTCTTTCTACAACAGTATCATCTAATTTAAAGGATCCGCATTCTTTTTCAAAATCCGCAATTTCATTTGTTAAATTACAAACAAGACCTCTTTTCATATCAAGTTCTCTGTTTGTACATTTTTTACAAAATTTTAGGTGTTCAGCTCTGGTCATTTAGTTTAATATTTGAGTTTGTTTTAAGCACTAGCTTTTCAAACATAAATAAAAAACTTAGAATTTGTAAGAAAAAGTTAACTTATTTGTTAAGCTGATTGCATATAATTGATGAATGTATTTTTTTATAGATTAAAAGTGAAATGCGTTTGGTTTGAAGACTGACTTTGGCGGATTTGTTCGCGTTAGGGATAGTAGTGGATAGCCCACAGCCCGATCCCGACCCCGATAGCTATCGGGGTTAAGGGAGAGGTGCGAGGACTTGTAACGGATAGCCCGACCCCTTGTGGGTAACGCCCAAATTAAAACTAACTATTTAGCCTTTTTGTAAAGCGGGATTCTATAGGCTAGAAAGTAACTGTACCCAGCGCCAATACCACTACTATCATAAGTTTTGCCAAAACCAGGGATGTAAACATTATCAAAATTATTTGGAATGGTTTGGCTAGCAGATATTTTTAGCTGAACGTTTAAACCCATGTATAGGTTATTAAATATTTCTGCTTTTAGGCCTAATATAATTTCTGCCCAAAATGCGGTGAGTCCGGTAAGTTCTTGTTTATTATCTGATGTTAGCTGAGGTGCCCAATATTGGTCTATACTATACACTTGAAAGCTATTTAAATCGTGACTAAATGTACTTGCACCAACTCTAAAACCAGCATAAATCATGTTATCCATGTTTAGCCAATTTTGGTACATGTTAAAGTCTATACCGCCTTTTATATAGCTTCCTTTTGTGGTAATGTTCAAATAATCATTGATAGTGTTTTTTTCTTCAAAACCAATTTCTCCTGCTATATATAGTTTTTCTTTTAAGCGATAATCTGCCATAATTTCAAAACCAGTGTAATCATCATCAAGAGATGTTCTAATCAATTTACCAATATCTCCACCTAAGCGCAGTCCGTATTTTAGTTTAATTTGATTAGAATCATCAATAGTTTCAGGAATGCTGTCATTTTGTGCATTAACAAACACACAAATAAAAAGCATAAGTATTAAATTACTAATGCGTAATGTTAAAGTGTGTTGTTGTTTCATCTTCTACAGATTGATTATCAGTTAAAGGTGCTCTTGAAAGCATCCAATTATCACCATCATCAATTATGGTGAGTGTTACATTTTTAAAAATAGTTTTAAAACCACAGGCACGAGATACAAAAACTTGCTCTCGACTATAGTTTATTTCAATTCTATCTTGGTTACCATCTACAAAATCATCAGTGGTGTCATCAGGTGTGCCATTATCATTAACGGTGGCTTCTTTTACAAAGATGTATTCTGTGGTATTGTCTGTGGTTTTTAAAGGCAAGATAACGTTATCAGTATCTACAAAAACATAATCAGATAAAGGAGATTCTAAAGTTGTGTTATTTTCAACACCAATAACTACCAAATCAAATACATTTTTCATGTTATCTTGATCTGTGGAGTCTAAAAAATCGATTAACAATCTTGGTGTGGTGGCAGTTGAGCCAGGACAAATATCATCGCGCTCGCAACTGTAGTTACCAACTATAAACATCATTAAAATAAGCAGGCTAATTTTTTTCATCAATATTTATTATCGCTTTTCCAAAAGTACAACATTTTCCACATGAAACGTTTGCGGAAACATATCAACAGCTTGGGTTTTTATTACTTTATAAGTGGCATCCATTAGTGCTAAATCTCTTGCTTGGGTTGCGCTATTACAGCTTACATAAACCACACGTTTTGGTGCTATATTTAATATTTGTTGCACTACATCTTTATGCATGCCATCTCTAGGTGGATCTGTAATAATAACATCTGGTTGCCCATGCGTTTCAATAAATTCATTATTAAAAACCTGTTTCATGTCTCCAACAAAGAATTCAACGTTATTAATATTATTTAATTGTGCATTTTCTTTAGCTGCAGTAATAGCATCGGGAACAGATTCTACACCAACTACTTTTTTAGCTTGCTTTGAAACAAACTGAGCAATGGTTCCAGTTCCTGTATATAAATCATAAACCAATTCGTCTCCGGTTAATCCAGCAAAATCTCTTGTAATTTTATAAAGTTCAAAAGCTTGGTTGGAGTTGGTTTGATAAAAAGATTTCGCGTTTATTTTAAACCTTAAGCCTTCCATTTCTTCAAAAATATGGTCGGCACCTTTATAACAAACTACCTCTTGATCATAAATTGTGTCGTTAGCTTTTTCATTAATAACGTACTGTAACGATGTTATCTGTGGAAATTTTTCTGCAATATAATCGAGTAGTAATTCGCGTTTCACTTTATCTTCTTTAAAAAACTGAATCATCACCATAATATCGCCTGTACTAGATGTACGAATCATCATAGTTCTTAATAATCCGGTTTGGTTTCTAGTGTTAAAGAATTCTAAACCGTTTTCAATAGCAAAACTTTTAACTGTATTTCTAATAGCGTTTGAAGGGTCTGCTTGTAAATGACATTTTTCAATATCTAAAATTTTATCCCACATTCCAGGAATATGAAACCCTAAAGCATTTTTATCGCCTAAATCTTTATCAGATTTAATTTCTTCAAGGGTTAGCCAACGACTATCACTAAAAGAAAATTCCATCTTGTTTCTATAAAAATATTGTTCATCAGAACCTAAAATGGGAGTCACTTCAGGAAGTTCAATGTGTCCAATTCTGGTTAAGTTATTAGTAACCTCTTTCTGCTTATAAAACAATTGGTGCCCATAGCCCATATCTTGCCATTTACAACCACCGCAGGTTCCAAAATGTTCGCAAGCAGGTTCTGTTCTTTTGTCCGAAAGTTTATGAAAAACTATTGCTTTCCCTTCGTAATACGCTTTTCTTTTTTTAAAAGTTTGTACATCAACCACATCACCCGGAACTGCATTTGGTAAAAAAACCACTTTTCCGTCTGGTGCTTTTGCTACTGTTTTTCCTTTGGCACCAGCATCTATAACTTCTATGTGCTCAAAAACTTGTTTTCTCTGTTTACTTCTTCTAGACATGCTGCAAAAATAATAATCGCAATAGATTAAATGTAGGTAAATAGAATTATCTTTAAAAAACTTCAAAATAAAATGAACCTTTTTAATTTTTTACCGTCTTTAAAGTAGAATGCAAGTTGTAAACATCCATAAAAGAACGATTAATCAACCCAAAGCTCAAGTTGTTACTTTGTTGAAAACACTATCAACAAAAAATGATAAAGTTTGGCCTAAGGATAGATGGCCAGCAATGCGATTTAAAAATGGATTAAAAGTAGGAGAGAAAGGCGGACATGGTATTATCGGATATGCAATTGAAACTTTTGAAATTGAAGAACGAATAGTGTTTAGGTTTTTGAAACCTAAAGGGTTTAATGGAATTCATAAATTTGAAATTGAAGCGATGGATGCTAAATCAACAGAGATTAAGCATAGCATCATTATGGAAACGGAAGGGTTGGCTACTTTTAAATGGATTTTTGTAATACGATGGTTGCATGATGCTTTAATTGAAAACGCTTTTGATACTGTTGAAAATAATTTTTTAGAGACTAAGAAATTTACAAAATGGTCTTTTTGGGTTCGTATTTGGAGGTATATTCTAAAATAAGTGAAGGGAAAAACATCAGATAAAGATTTAGTTATAGCATTTCAATCTGGGGATAAAAGTGCATTAAATCAATTGGTAAAACAATGGCATAAAACCTTTTGTGAAAAGGCTTATTGGTTGGTTAAAGATGCTGATGTTGCTAAAGATATTGCTCAAGATTCTTGGACTGTAATAATAAGAAGAATTGATGCTTTAAATAAACCAGAACGTTTTGGGAGTTGGGCATTACGCATTGTGTGCAATAATGCTATAGATTGGTTAAATAAAAATAAAAGGCAGCAAAAGCATAAAGAACAAATAAAACATGAACAAGAAACGGTTGCCATTCAAAAGCCTTTTGAGTCTAGCTCTGAAATAAAATTAAAACTGTTGGAAGTCTTTAAACAGTTACCTCAGCATCAACAAGTTGTTGTGAAACTGTTTTACACTGAATCCTATTCATTGAAAGAGATTAGTTCAATGCTTAATATTTCTGTAGGGACAGCAAAATCAAGATTATTTCACGCAAGAGAAAAATTAAAACAACTTTTAAAACATTATAATTATGAAAAATAATATGGAAGACATAGACAAATTAATAAAAGAAACGCTAACACAAGAAGAAGCTAAATTTTACGATGATTTAGATGAACAGAATGTATTGCAAATGATACTTGGATTATTCAAAGGGAAAAATAAGTGGATTATGTATATGATGAATTTCATGACTTTGGTATTCTTCGGTTTATTTATCTATTGCTTAGTGCAATTTTTTAATTCTGAAATTACTTTTGATATGATAAAATGGGCAACAGGAAGTCTTGTTTTTTTATTAGGAGTTAGTATGCTTAAAGTTTTTGCTTGGATGCAAATGGATAAAAATGCATTGTTACGTGAAATTAAACGTCTGGAAATACAAGTATCTTCGCTATCAGGAAGAATGTCTGAATAAGATTTTTTGAAGCAACTAATATTTATTAGCTTTGTACCTCCTAGGGATGATTTCTTTCCCACGCTGAATTTTCGACACTCTTCGAAAGGATAAAGGTAGATAAGGAATGGTTATTTATTAATTTAAAACAAATTAAAATGGCTGTTTTAGACCAATTAACTTCGCAACAAGCGATAGATTTAGAAAACAAGTACGGTGCACACAATTACCATCCATTACCTGTAGTATTAAACAGGGGAGAAGGTGTGTTTGTATGGGATGTAGAGGGGAAAAAGTATTATGATTTTTTATCTGCATATTCAGCAGTAAATCAAGGACATTGTCACCCTAAAATTGTTAATGCCATGACGCAACAAGCGCAAACATTAACACTAACCTCAAGAGCTTTCCATAACGATATGCTTGGTAAATATGAGAAATTCGCTTGCGAGTTTTTCGGGTTTGATAAACTTTTACCTATGAATACGGGAGCTGAAGCTGTAGAAACCGCTTTAAAGCTTTGTAGAAAATGGGCCTATGAGGTAAAAGGGATTGATGAAAATAAAGCTGAAATCATTGTTTGTGAAAACAATTTCCATGGAAGAACAACAACTATAATTTCATTTTCAAATGATCCTGTAGCGCGTAAAAACTTCGGACCTTACACTAATGGATTTATTAAAATTGAATATGATAATTTAATTGCTTTAGAAGAAGCGTTAAAGACTAATCCAAATGTAAGTGGTTTTTTAGTTGAACCAATTCAAGGAGAAGCTGGTGTTTATGTTCCTAGTAATGATTATTTAGTAAAAGCTAAAGCACTTTGTGAAAAACATAATGTGTTGTTTATAGCTGATGAGGTTCAAACTGGTATTGCTAGAACAGGCAGGTTATTGGCAACTTGCGGGAACTGTTCATGCGAAAGCAAAAATTGTGATAATTCACCAGAAGTAAAGCCAGATGTTTTAATTCTTGGAAAAGCCATTAGTGGAGGTGTGTATCCTGTTTCAGCGGTTTTAGCAAATGATCATGTTATGAACGTTATCAAACCAGGAAATCATGGAAGTACTTTTGGAGGAAATCCTATTGCAGCAGCAGTCGCCATTGCAGCACTTGAAGTTGTAAGAGATGAAAAACTAGCAGAAAATGCTTTTGAATTAGGGAACCTTTTTAGAAGTGAATTAAATAAATACATAGCAACTAGTAATATAGTTAACCTTGTTAGAGGAAAAGGCTTGCTAAACGCTATTGTAATTAATGACGATGAAGATAGTGATACGGCTTGGAATATTTGTTTAGCTTTACGCGATAATGGTTTGTTAGCTAAACCAACACATGGTAATATTATTCGTTTTGCACCACCTTTAGTGATGACAAAAGAGGAATTATTAGATTGTGTTGATATTATTAAAAAGACACTAAAACAATTTGAAAATTAAATAATTAATATGGAAGAAAAGTCAGCTTTTAAAAGCTTTGAGTTAGAAGTGAATAATGAAATTAAAGGATTTTTAAAGGAAATATCAAAGTGGGCTTATTTTTTATCCATACTTGGATTTGTTGGAATAGGACTAATGGTTACAGGAGGTATTGGAGTTAGCTTTTTTACTGGAATGAATCAATTTGGAGGAGACACTGCTTACGGATTAGGTTATTCTGCTGGGGTGGGGCTTTTTTACATCCTTTTTGCATTAATCTACTTTTTTCCATTGTTATACTTATTCAAGTTTGCTAAAAACATGAAAAGTGCTTTAAAGTCTGATAATAATGAAAACTTTAAAAGTGCTTTTTTGAATTTGAAATCGCATTATAAATTCATTGGCATTTTTACTATTGCTATTATTGGACTTTATGTTATTATTTTAATTGGAGCATTAGGTACTTCATTATTTTAGTACAAAATAGAATAAAAAAAGGCGACCATTTGGTCGCCTTTTAATAATAGTATTTTTATTGAGCTTGTTGTGCTTGTTCTATGGCCTCTTCAAACGTTCTTTGTAGTTCATCCCAGTCATTTGTTGCTAGAACATAAATAATTCTAATAAGCATTAGACCACTTATTATTGCAGAAACAAGAGCTACTGTTTTTGCTGTTTTCATAGCTTTTAAATCTCCTTCATAATCATCAGGATTTATTTCAGCATCTTTAACTTTATTATGAGCCATAATATATGCTGGTATTGATAAAACGGCACCTCCTAGGCAGCAACATACAAACCCCAATATAGATAGCACATAAATTAAAGTTGGATTGAGTTTTTTCTTCATTTTAAGAATTTTAATTGATTATTTTAATAAGATAACTTGTTATAATTGTAGCAACCGTTATAATAGCGAGTACTCCAATAATTTTATTCGAATGTTTAAATTTAAAGAAAATATTAATGCCAATACATATAAAAAGTGCAATTAAGCTGTAAATAGCTGGATACATATGGAATGCTGCAACAAATTCTCCTTGAAAAATTAATGCAATAGCCCGTTGCATACCACAGCCCATACACTCTATTCCTAGTAGTTTTTTATTTAAACACGGGAGCATATACTCTTCCATAAAATCTAAAAAAATGTGATTTGATTGAAAGCTAAAATACTAAAAGCTATTAAATGAACTAAATATGTTGTTTGCTATTTTTTATTATCAACAACAATTTTTTGAGTGAAGATTTTATAATCTTTTAATTCAATTTTAACAATATAAACACCAGAACTGATTGATTTTGTTGAATATGAATGTTTTCTTTTAGAAGACGAAATAACCTCATTCATAATTTGTTTACCAGAAATGTCGAATAATTTAAGAGATGTAATTTCAATATTATTTCTATTCAATAATTTAAGTTCTGATTTTCTGTTGTTTTGAAATATTTTTAAACCTTCGAAAGTTTCAACTGAATTATTTAATAGGTTTTTATTAAAAGTAATTTCAAAACGATCTATATATTCACCAATAGCTAGATTAATTTCAAAATTCTGATTTCTTAAATTAGTATACGTATCTATTTCTTTATCATGTAAATAGATAGGTTTTTCATTGTCAAAATATTGAATATCAGCAATTCTAATTGTAATCGGTTGGTCTTGATTTATTTTAATGGTTAGTGGAATAGGACTGTTTTCATCATATGGTAAGGCCTCAGCAATGTGGGAGTTACCATCAACAACCCAGTAAGCATCAGAACTTATAATATCAGTCTCACTTATTTTTGATTCTAAGCCATAATCAAAACCTTTTGAAGCAGAACTATGGAATGTTTGTACAAGTTGTCTTGTATAATTATTATTAAAATCAATATTTAGTCTAAAGCGTTTATAGTCATCTGGAATTTTTGAGAACATAGGTTCATTTTTCTCTTTCTTTCCTGTTCCTCTAAAAAATTCACTATTTGCTGCAGTTTCTCTTGTAAAATAACGATGCGCGTTTTTTGCTCTAACTACGTCATTCGCGGTACCTTCAACCATAAAACCTTGCCCAATGGGTATATAGCGTCTTGCGGTTTTACTTCCAGAACCAGTATTTGCAACATTGATTGAACCATCTCCATTATATGTGTTGAAAACTGCCGGCACAAATGTTTCTACACCAGCTGCATTTATGGTATAAGTAGCATAACCACCACTGTAATCTCTTATATAATGCGAGTTAGTTGAAAGATCTTGTTCCCAATAGTACAAAGTGCCAGTTATAGTACCTGCATTTTGAGTATCGTGAATATATGCTAAAGCATCCATTGCTGATGGGTATGGGTTGCCAACTAATGAGTATTGATTAGTTGCAACATTTACGGCTATGGTGCCATTGTTTGGTTTTCCTCTAAAATCATAACGTTGTGCATCACCAGAACCAATGGTGCCTTTCATGGTAAAGCCTTCTCCTGGGTTGATAGATGTATTGCCTTGAACATGAATCCATTCAGAGTAATCATCAGAGGCAATAAATTTCCAAACCCAATAAGGTTCTATGTTTAGAGGACTAGAAGTACCGTTGTAAGTTGATGAAGTTACAAAAGTTGCAGGTGTTGAGGTTATTAAACCAGTAACATCATTTAAGAATGAAATACCAAAAGGGTTGTTTATTGAATTGCTAGTTTTACTTCCAATAGGGGAACACCAATAGTTGTATTCATGTTCTCCTCCATTTGCTTCCTGATAAACACTTAATTCACCAATGCCCGAATTTCCAGTAGTTCCAGTTCCTTGAATAATTTGAGCTTCGTTTCTCAAATAAATAGTGCTAGTTGCTTCGTTAAGGTTAATATCGTCTTCAACAAAAACAACTTCATTATTTACAAAAATGTAAGCGCTATTTCTAACTGAAAGTTGAGAAAAACTTAGGCTTGTGGCTAATAGAAATAAAAAAAGTATTATTTTTTGCATAAAGTATGGGGACTTCAATACAGCAAATATACTATTTTTTCTATTTAATTTGCTCTTTGACGCTATAAAATGCATTTCGTCGATTATTTGTGATTCTTTTTTTGTGAAAAATTAAAGTTAAAAAAACTAATTTTTGATGTAATTTACTCTCTAAATTCTGTTTCTTTATAAGATGAAATATCTAAATTATATTTTAATTATTATTGGTGCATTTGTTGCTATGTATGCAAAAGTTGATGCGGATCAAAATAAGTATTTACTTATAGCTGGTATTGTAATGCTTATGATTGGTGTTTATAGAATATCAAAAACGATACCTAGTAGAAATGACAATGAGAATGACCAAAACTCTGATGTTTGATTATGAATTTTAAAACTGGAGACCATGTATTGGTTTTAGATGAAGATTTGTCTGGAGTGATAAAAGAAATTTCAGGGCATACTATTTCAATTGAAACTGAGGATGGGTTTTTAATTGATTACAATGCAAATGAGTTGGTTTTGAAAGCTAAAAAGGAATCTATTTCCTCTGAAATATTTTCAAACTCGAATATTAAAGATGTTGTTTCAGAAAAGGAAACACCCAAAAGAAAGCAACAAACTAAAAAGCGCGCTAAAGATAGATATGAGCCTACTATGGAAGTGGATTTGCATATCAATCAGTTAGTAAAATCTGCAAAGGGAATGAGTAACCATGAAATGCTTACCCTTCAATTAGATACAGCTAGACATAAATTGGATTTTGCAATTTCTAAGCGAATACAAAAAATCGTTTTTATACATGGTGTAGGGGAAGGTGTTTTAAAAATGGAGCTTGAATATTTATTTGGTAGATATAATAACGTTAAATATTATGATGCCAATTATCAAAAGTATGGTTTAGGCGCAACAGAAGTTTATATTTATCAAAATACGTCTTCAAACTAAACAATAGAATTAAGGAAAATCTGGCGTCTCAGTTCTGGTTGTAGAAGTTGAACTATCATCTAGAGTTCCGAAATCATAAATATCAAGAGATATTAAGGTTAAATCAAAATTTGTAACGTTAAGCGTTACGGTGTATGTTTCAGTAATTGTATGATCTCTATAAGCTACAGCAGCCGGAGCACCCAGATTAGCTACATCCTTATTTAAATAATCTGGACCAAACTCACTTATAGTAATATCGTTTGCAGGATTTTGATCTTGGCTATCATTTTCTTCATCTCTGGTATCTATCCCATCACCATCATCATCTGCATCTAAATAATCTGGTGTACCATCACCATCAGTATCTAAAGCATCACTTAAATCTCCATCACCATTCGGATCTGGGTCTTCATCTTTGGTTAAAATATTATCACCATCATCATCAGCATCAATATAATTTGGTAATCCATCACCATCAGTATCATCATCAGTTAAATCACCATTGCCATTTCTATCTTCTAAATCTGCTGTAATATCATCGTTATCATCTTCAACCAAAACAGTAGTAATTATTACTTGTCCACTAGTACTTACATCATCATTTTTTATGTTTACCTCAGAATTGGGTACAACGTTACAAAACAAATTATCTGGCAAAGTTGTATTACTATATGTTCTGTAATTTAATGGTGCTGAAGAAGAGATTGAAGTAGTGTTTTCATATTCACCATTCTCATCCACTTCAAAAATATCCTCTAAGTTTAAACCGTTAACTTGAACTGATATAGATTCTGAAGGGTCATTTTTTGTTTTGTAAAAAACCAAAGTACTTTGTCCTGTAGAAGTTTCACCAGAACAAACTTGAAAAGTATTTTCAAAATCTAATTCAAAATCAATAATATCTCCATCATCACAAGAGTTGAGAGGTACAAAGACTAAAACTAAGAAAACAAAAAATAACTTACGCATTGTATTTGGGTTTTAGGCAAAAATAATGGAATTGATAATTATAACGTAGCTTATTGATAATAATTTTATTTCAAGTATTTTTGAACTTTAAAATCGTTTAGATTTAAAGAAAGCTTTTGACCAAAAACATAACTCAATGAAATCAGTTTATTTTGATAATGCAGCTACTACACCTATGCGAGAAGAGGTGATTATTGCAATTACTGAAGTTATGAAAACTAATTTTGGTAACCCTTCATCTTCTCATAGCTATGGAAGAGCTTCAAAAGTAATTGTTGAAAAATCTAGAAATGCTATTGCAAGTTGTTTAAATGTCTCTGCAGGTGAAATTATATTTACTTCTGGAGGAACTGAAGCTGATAACTTGGTGCTAAAGAGTGTTGTAAAAGATTTGAAAATATCTCATGTTATAACTTCTAAAATTGAACACCATGCCATATTACATACTTTAGAAGCGCTTCAAAATGACAATGAATTAACAATTAGTTATGTAGATATTGATGCTAATGGTAACATAGATTATTCTCATTTAGAAACTTTATTGAAAACTGATGGAAAAATATTAGTGAGTTTGATGCATGTTAATAATGAAATTGGTACCATTTTAGATATTAAGCGTGTTTCAGATTTATGCAAATTTAATAATGCGCTTTTTCATAGTGACGCTGTTCAATCAGTGGGACATTATAAAATAGATTTGCAAGATATTCAAGTTGATTTTTTAGCAGCATCTGCACATAAATTTCATGGGCCTAAAGGTGTTGGTTTTACTTTTATTAGAAAAAATTCAGGCCTAAAACCTTTAATATTAGGGGGAGAACAAGAGCGTGGACTTCGTGCTGGTACAGAAAGCATTCATAATATAGTTGGGATGGATGTCGCATTAAAAATGGCTTATGATAATTTAGAGGAAGAGATGCATTATGTTAAAAGCCTAAAGCAATATTTTATTGATGAAATAAAGAGTACTATTCCCGACGCTAAATTTAATGGTTGTTCTGAAAGTAATGAAAGAAGTACTTATACTCTTGTTAATTTGTGTTTACCAATTCCACCAAAAAAAGCTGCTATGTTATTATTTCAATTAGATTTAAAAGGTATAGCATGTTCTAAAGGAAGTGCTTGCCAAAGTGGAAGTAGTCAAAAATCACATGTATTGTCAGAGATTTTAAATGATGAAGATTTAGAAAAACCATCCATTAGGTTTTCATTTAGTAAATTTAATACTAAAGAAGAAGTTGATTATGTTATCTCTGTTTTGAAGGAATTTATTTAATTATTCATATAAAAAATCATATTTAACCGACAAAATGTTTTTTATGTAGTATTTTTTTGTATTTTTGAATAAATAGTCTCTCACATTTTAATCCCAAATTAAAAATGTTATGAGATTTAATTGTTTTTTTTTATTTCTTTTAGTTTTACTAGCCTCCCAAGAAAATGTATACTCACAAGTTGGTATGGGTAATACAAACCCAGATCCCTCAGCCATTTTGGATATGACATCTACTACTCAAGGTGTTTTAACTCCTAGAATGTCTTCAGCTCAACGATTGCTAATTGCTTCTCCAGCTGATGGATTATTGGTATATGACACTGATGAGGGAGCCTTCTTTTATTATGAAAATAGTATTTGGAATAAATTACAAAGTGAAATTAGGGATAATTATAAATTAGTTAAAAATGTTTCTGATTTAGCTGAAGAACTTACAGCAGGAGGAGGAAGCACTTATTTACTTGATACGAATACTTTCTATGAGATTAATGGCACTATAGTTTTAGCAGCACCTATAGATATAAATGACTCTTATGTTTCTGGATTAGATGCAAACGAAGATATTTTAGTTCGTGCTGGAGGTGCAATCTTTACTGGTAGTACTGGAGGAAGTATTAGAAGCCTCACTTTAACAGCACCTGGAGGAAGTATTTTTGGATTAACAGGAAGTGGAGCAGAAACATTGGTGTTTCAAAATTGTATTATTGCAAATTCAGGAAGTGTTGGATCTATTTCTTCTTTTGGAGTAGTTTTTATGAATATTATTCAGCTAGTAAATAATACAACTGGAATTACATATACAAATATTGGCAATGTTTTATTAAGTAATGTAGCTTGGTTTGATACTAATGCAGGTACTTTTGAAACTTATGTGGGTACATTTGGGTTAATTGAAAAAATTAGTGGATTTTGTAAAGTGCCAGCAGGAGCAACTGGTGTTGATGTAAGTGCAGATCCTGATGTATCTCAAGGAACCATATTAAGTGTTCCTTTTTCAGGTCTTGGAACTTATGTTAATGGCTATACTATGTTAGGTGGCTCTTATCCGGGTTATTTTTTTGATAACGATTGGTATGTAAGTTGTCCAGGACTTCCTTTTGAAGCTGATTCGAATACCTCAGGGTATTATTATATGACTGGAAATACCACAGTTACAGATTTTGTTACTGCTGGTGCCGATACTCCTGTTAAAATTGCAGGAACAACAACCGCAACCAGTTTGTTTAGAACATCATCTGCAACTGATAATAGATTAGTATATAATGGAAAAAATACTCGTGAATTTGAAGTAATTTGTACAGGAACTGTAGATAATGATGCAAATTCTCCTAATGCAAGGGTATATGAGTTTTCTTTATTTAAAATCCCTAATGGAATGGCAGGTGCTGTTGTATCAGCGATATCTTCAGAGCGACGATTTTCAAATAACGATATAGGTAATTTTACGTTAATTGGTATTGTAAGTTTAGCACCAGGAGATGCTATAGAGGTGCATGGATCAGTTAACAATGTAGGAGGTACTCTTAATACTGTAGTTACAAGGTTAAGTGTGATATTAAAATAAACTTAATTGAATGTATTAATTTTCTTTGAGTTTATATTACTTAAAAACCTCTTATTAGTTTTTTTAATGTTAAAACTTCATCGTAGTCCTCACATTAAAAACTCTGGGAGTTAAAAAGTTAGGAATAGCTATTTGTCTTTTACTACTCACATCTCTTACCCAAGTATTTGTAATGGAATTTTGAACATCAAATATGTTGAAAATCTCAAAACCAAATGATAATTCTTTAAATGGTTTTTTCCACCCGTTATTAAACTGTTTTTTAGAATCTACTAAAACATATTGCAAACCAAAATCTGCACGTTTGTATGATGGTAATCTGTTTTGAAACTCATAAGGGTCAGCATAACTAGGTGAACCTCCTGGTAAACCCGTATTGAAAACTAAATTTAAATACATTTTTAGATTAGGCATATTAGGCACATAATCTTGAAATAATGCTGCAAATTTTAAACGCTGATCTGTAGGGCGAGATATAAAGCCTCTATTATTTATATTTTCTTCGGTTTTTAAATAACCAAAGCTAAACCACGATTCTGTTCCAGGAACAAACTCCCCATTTAATCGCATATCTAAACCATAAGCATAAGCTTCGGCGTTATTGTTTGCTCTGTATCGAATACGAACATTTTCAAGTGTATAAGCATTTACATCACTTAGGTTTTTATAGTAAATCTCAGAAGTTAATTTAAAAGGTCTGTCCCACATTTTGAAACTATAGTCGTTTCCTAATACCAAATGAAATGATTTTTGAGCTTTTACATCAGGTTGAACAACACCATTTCTATCTCGAAGTTCTCTATAGAAAGGTGGTTGGTAATACAAGCCTCCAGCAACTCTAAAAAGCATGTCTTTTTCCCAATTTGGTTTTATTGCAAATTGAGCACGTGGACTAAAAACCGTTTGATTTGATGATGAAATACCATCACCACTAACTGACCAGTTATGTAAACGAACACCAGCATTGTACCAAACATCACTTTCGCCTAAAGTACTACGCTTACTCCATTGGCCGTATGCCTGTATTCTATTAATCTGCGTGTTATTTGTAGCTCTAACGTTTTGAAAAGGTTCTAACGGGCCTACAAATGGCTCGTAAGGTTGTTCGTTAGGAGATGTTCTTGGTGGTCTTACTGAAAACCCTGCGGAATCTATAACTTCCCATTCAACCAACCTATCTCTAATATCTTCGTTTGTATATTTTACAGACCATTCAAATCTGTTATCATCAACTTTAAAATCCCCTTTATGTTCAATGTTAGTAATAAGCGCATCTAAATCGTTTCGACCATGATTAAGTTGACTTCCTATACCTTGACTAAATTCAACTTCACCTAAATTTTCATCACCTATATTACTGTTAACTTCACCTAATCTATATTGCGCCAGAATATCAAAGTACTCTTCTTCTGTAGTATGATATGTTGAAGCTATTAAGTGAAGCGTTAAATCATCATTTGCAAAGTAAGATCCTTTAAAAGCGCCAAATAAGGTTTGGTAACGGTCTTTTTCTTGCCCTTGATAAAACACTAATAAAGCCACAGGATCACTTAGTGTTCCAAAATTAGTTTGACGAGTTTGTGGTTCAAAATTGTATTTGTTTATTGAAGCACTTCCTAAAAAACTTAAATGGAATTTATTAGTAAACTTATAAGTGAAATACCCTTGGGCATCAGCAAATGTTGGTCTAAAATTAGTTTCAGTTTCTTTTGCATTAACCAATAAACTGTTATCTCGATATCTTAGTCCTACAATTCCTGTGAATTTAGAATCTTTACTTATGTTTTCAACAGAAAGACTTCCTCCAAGTAAGCTAGCATCAGCATTTACTTCAAATTGATAAGGGTTTTTATAAGTAATATCTAGAACAGATGATAACTTATCACCATACTTTGCTTGAAAACCTCCAGCTGAAAAATCTACATTCTGAACTAGATTTGTATTCACAAAACTTAAACCCTCTTGCTGACCAGAGCGTACTAAAAACGGACGATACACTTCAATACCATTTACATAAACTAAATTCTCGTCATAATTTCCACCACGTACAGAATATTGGGTGCTCAATTCGTTATTGTTGCTAACTCCTGGAAGTGTTAGTAGTAAATTTTCAACTCCAGCATTAGCACCAGGAATCTTTCTAATTACAGCTGGTTTTATAGTAATAATACCTTCAACTTCTTTTTTTCTATTGCTGTTTACAACAACGGTAGCTATTTGCTCAATAGACTTGCTCATCACAGGATTAAACTCAAACTCCTCACCGTTTTTTAAATTAAACGTGCTTACTATTTTTTTATGAGCTATATGTGTAAATTCAATGGTAATATCAGTATTTACAGGAATGTTAATACTATAAAAGCCATTAGCATTTGTAACTGCGCCATTGTTCTGAGCTTTTATGTTTACTTTATCAATGGGTTTGTTATTCTCGTCTAGAATAATTCCTTTTATGGTTGCATTTTGTGCAAAACTTAAGGTTAAGACTGAAAGAAGTAAAAAAGTGGTTAGTAGTAGTTTTGCCTTCAAAAGTGTAAAAGTTTATTTTCTGTAAAATAACGTTTCAAAAGTAGAATTATTTCCAACATTATCAGTAACAATTACTTTTAAATTGTTTTTGGTGTCTGTTATAACGCTATCATTAAAATCGTGAGTTAGTGTTTTTGTTTTGTAATCGTACTCCATTAAAATCCACTTTCCATTAATGGTGGCTCTGTAATTTGATATTCCAGATTCTTCATCATTAATTTTTATTTTTAAGTATCTGTACTTGCTTAACCATTGTTTGCTTTTAAAGTTTGCAGCAGAAATAGTTGGTTTTACAGTATCCATGGCTAGGGCATAAGTCCCTAGTTTTTTTGTATTAGCTATTAATGATTGGTCTTTTCTCTTGGTGTATGTATAAGAAGGGTATTTTTTGTAACCTATTAATCTAGCTATGTAAAGTTTGTTTTTATCTTCATTTGAATATTTACTAACATCGTAAGTTATAGAGAAACTTTTTTTTGCAGCTTTAACATCTTTATGAAGTTTTAACGTATCATTTTTTACTTCAAAATCTAAATAGAAATCTTCGTAAAACGTGTCTTTATAAAAATCAACAGAAACGATACCTTTTTTTAAATTGATTGTTTGGTCTGCTTTAATAAAGTAAGGTGTAATGGCTTTTCTATCTGGTTTTACTTTATTGTTTTTTGTGCCCTTAATGTGAACAGTAACCCAAGATTCGTTGTTTTTAAAGTCGGCAACTCTGATTTTATAGACCGAGTAAGTACTGTCTTCAATTTTAATGATGCCATCATTAAGTGTAGATTTAAAAAGACTTAAAGGATTGTTTTTTCTGAATAATTTTTGAATACGCTGTTTTTTTGTTGAAAAATGTTCGTAGTCAATAAGTTGGTTGATGTGTTTAGTTTCGTCAAATGAAAAACGTTTAAAATCGATTTCAAAATTTCTGCTTCCATTAACAAATGTCTGAATATTGTAAACACCATTAGAGTTTGCAGCTAAATCTTGCCTATCGTATGTGCCTATAGCAAATCCTATGTTTCCTATAGCTTCAATGTTTTCAGCATTATAATCGCCGTTTTTTAAAGGTGTTAATCGTATTTTTTGTTTTGTATTCTTTGAATTAATAAATGAATTTTCATCCAAAGGATATGCATAAACAGATTTGATTATGGGGTTACTAGTGTCTTTAATATCAATACCAAAAAGCATTGGATTCATAGGACGCTCTTGCTTGTCTCTAATTTCAAAATGTAAATGCGGACCACCAGAACCACCAGAATTTCCGCTATAAGCTACAAGATTGTCTTTTAAAACTGGTAAATCTTCCGCTTTAGGGAAGAGTTCAATTTCATAAGACTCATTTTCATATTGCTTTGCTTTTATATAAGCTTCTATATCTGGCGAAAACTTACTTAAATGCGCATAAACTGTTGTGTAACCATTTGGATGAGTTATGTATAGGGCTTTACCGTAACCATAATGTGCAATTTTAATTCTACTAACAAAACCACTGGCAGCAGCTTTTACTTTTAGTCCCGTACGTTGTTGCGTTTTTATATCTAAACCAGAATGAAAATGGTTGGAACGTAATTCTGCAAACGTACCAGATAATATTAAAGGTACATCAAGCGGATTGCTAAAATAATCTTGTGGATAATTATTTTGAGCATCTAAAAAACAAGAAAAAACTAGAAAGAGGGACAGTATAAATCGCATATAAATGTATTAAGGCTAAAATATTAATTTGATATGAAAGCGCAAAGAATAAAACAAAAATCAAGCCATGTTAGTAAAACTCAATTTTAGGAAGCCTAAAAGGCGAACTTAAAATTGTTTAGTTGAACTCATCCCGAATTTATTTCGGGAATTTTGGTAAAAATAACTTGTGAGCTATATGTGAATTAGTAAAATTAGGTGTTTGCAAAAGGGCTGAGTGCTTTGATAAGGTTTATAAGTTGGCAGATTTGTCCGCGTTAGGGATTGCAGAGAAAAGCCCACAGCGGAGGCACAGAGCGAGGACTTGTAACGGAAAGCCCGACCCCTTGTGGGTAACGCCCAAATATTTATAGATGGAACCCTAGACTAAATGAAATTTTATGAAAAAACAATTGTAATTTATGGCTAGGTATGTTAACTTTGTGAGATAAGTATTGAATTTTGTAAATGAGTAATATTGAAGATATTGTAGATTCGTTAGAAAACAAGATTAGTAAAGTATTACACAAACTAGAGCTTTTAAAGCTTGCTAATTTGAAATTAAATGAAGAATTAGAGGTTTCAAAGCAAGAAAATTTGACTCAGAAAAAGCATATTGCTAATTGGGAAGAAAAATATGATGCTCTTAAAATGGCAAATACAATACTTGGTAGTGACGATAATAAAAGAGAAACTAAGCTTAAAATAAACGCCTTAATTAGAGATATTGATCATTGTATTGCTCAACTCGCTGATTAAAGCTAATTAAACTCAATGTCAGAAAAGCTTAAAATAAAGCTATCTATAGCCAACAGAGTGTATCCTTTAACAATTGAGTCAAGTCAAGAAGAGGGATTGCGTAAAGCGGCTAAAAAGATTGAGGCTATGATAAAGCAATTTGAGCAAAGTTATTCTGTTCGAGATAAACAAGATGTTTTGGCTATGTGTGCCTTACAGTTTGCATCTCAAGTTGAGCAGAAGTCTATTGATAAAACAAATGTTAACGAGCATGTAGAAGAAAAACTTAGTGCTTTAAATGATTTGTTACAATCACATATATAGTTTCTTAAATAAAAAACGTTCTTTAAAATACATAAAAGTTACTGCCTACATTGGTTATTTTTTTTGATAAACTCAACGTTAATTCTTTAAAAAGGGTGAGTTTAAGTTGTAAAAGCATGCTGCTAGTGCTGAATTTATTTTCAGTATCTCGAGCAGATCCTTGATCAGCTTGTTAGCCCTAAACTTGTTTTTAAGGAGTTTATACAAAACTTTATACTGGTGTAGGCTTTTTTTATATATACAAATCAACTAAACAAACGATGGACAACTCAATTATATTTGCAGTAGGAGGTGTTATATTAGGAGTCATAATAGGCTTTATAATAGCAAAAACACTAGAGAAAAATAATGCTTCAAAATTAGTAAAAGAAGCAAAAAGAAGTGCAGCTTCAATACTTAAAGAAGCAAAAAGCGAAGGGGAAACGCTTAAAAAAGACAAAATTCTTCAGGCTAAAGAAAAGTTTATAGAACTTAAGTCTGAGCATGAAAAGGTGATTTTATCTCGTGACAAAAAAATGGCTGAAGCCGAAAAGCGAACGCGTGATAAAGAGTCTCAAATTTCTAACGAATTAGCAAAAAATAAAAAACTTAATGAGAATCTAGAAAGTAAAATTAAAAATTACGATCATAGACTTGATGTTCTAGAAAAGAAACAAGATCAAGTTGATAAACTACACAAAAGTCAAGTACAACAATTAGAGGTTATTTCTAGTCTTTCTGCAGAAGAAGCTAAAGAGCAATTGGTTGAATCTTTAAAAGGTGAAGCTAAGAATGATGCTATGGCTTACATCCAGAGCTCTTTAGAAGAAGCAAAACTAACTGCAGAACAAGATGCTAAAAAAATTATTATAAATACGATTCAACGTATTGGAACAGAGGAAGCAGTTGATAATTGTGTATCTGTATTTAATATTGAATCTGATGATGTTAAAGGGCGCATTATTGGTCGTGAAGGAAGAAACATAAGAGCTATTGAAGCAGCTACTGGTGTTGAAATAATTGTTGATGACACTCCAGAAGCCATTATTTTATCTTGTTTTGATTCTGTACGAAGAGAAGTAGCACGTTTATCATTACATAAATTGGTAACTGACGGAAGAATACATCCAGCACGTATTGAGGAAATTGTTAAGAAGACTCAAAAACAAATAGAACAAGAAATTATAGAAGTTGGTAAGCGTACGGTTATTGATTTAGGGATTCATAATTTAAATCCTGAATTAATTAAGATGGTAGGTAGAATGAAATACCGTTCGTCTTACGGACAAAACTTATTACAACACTCCCGTGAAGTAGCTAAACTTTGTGGTGTAATGGCAGCAGAATTAGGGTTGAATCCTAAATTAGCTAAACGAGCAGGTTTATTACATGATATTGGAAAAGTGCCAGATGCTGAAGCAGATATGGAAACGCCTCACGCTATATTAGGTATGCAATGGGCAGAGAAACATGGTGAAAAACCAGATGTTTGTAATGCTATTGGAGCGCACCATGATGAAATTGAAATGAAATCATTATTAGCGCCAATAATACAAGTATGTGATGCTATTTCTGGAGCAAGACCAGGAGCAAGACGTCAAGTTTTAGATAGTTATATACAACGTTTAAAAGATTTAGAAGATATTGCTTTTGGGTTTAACGGTGTTAAAAAAGCTTATGCAATTCAAGCTGGTAGAGAGTTACGTGTTATTGTAGAAAGTGAAAAAGTAAATGATGATGTTGCAGCAGATTTATCATTTAATATTTCTCAAAAAATCCAAACGGATATGACATATCCAGGACAAGTGAAAGTAACTGTAATTAGAGAAACAAGAGCAGTTAATATTGCAAAGTAATAAATTCTTGTGTAAGCAGGAATCTCAATAATAAATAAAAATCCAGTTAATTTTTTAGCTGGATTTTTTAGTTTTCACAGGAAAAGATTAATGAAATACGATTAACGATTTTTGATTGAAGAATACGCTGCCAACTTCCAAGTAAAAGGCTAAGACGTAAAGCGTTTATTTTAGAATAACTTTAAAAATTAAATTTAATTATTTTATTTACTGAGACTGAGACTGAGACTGTCCACTGAATGTTACTTCCTAGGATGGTATTTCTCAACAACCTTAGTAAGATGGCTTTTGTCCAAATGTACATAAATCTCAGTAGTAGTAATGCTTTCATGTCCAAGCATTAATTGTATCGAACGCAAATCAGCATCGTTTTGTAGTAGGTGAGTAGCAAAAGAATGTCTGAATGTATGAGGTGATATGTTTTTTTTAAGCCCAATTTTTTCAGCTAATTGTTTAATTATAGTGAATATCATAGCACGTGTTAATTGTTTACCTCTTCTATTTAAAAACAAAGTATCTTCATGTCCTGGCTTTATGTTTAAATGAATACGAATTTCATTTCTGTAAAGATTAATGTATTTCTGAGTAACATCGATAATAGGTACAAAACGCTGCTTGTCTCCTTTTCCTGTTACCTTTACAAACCCTTCATCAAAAAACAAATCTGATATTTTTAGGTTTATTAGTTCACTAACTCGAAGTCCACAACCATAAAGTGTCTCAAGTATAGCTCTATTCCTTTCACCTTCTGGCTTGCTCAAATCAATCGCTTTTATAATTTGGTCAATTTCCTCCTCAGAAAGTGTATCAGGTAGTTTTCTGCCTATTTTAGGAGATTCAATAAGTTCTAATGGGTTGTCTTTTCTGTAATCTTCAAATACTAAATAATTAAAGAAACTACGTAATCCAGAAATCAGTCTAGATTGCGATCTAGCATTTACAGTTTTGGCAATATGATATATAAATTGCTGAATTGTCTCAGCGCTTATTTTTATTGGAGAATGATTTATACTATTTATTTCAAGAAAATTAATAAGCTTTTTAACATCTAAAGCGTAATTATCAATGGAGTTTTTGGATAATCCGCGTTCTATTTTTAAGTATAACTGATAATCTTTTAAAACATTTTGCCATTTCATAGCTGTAAAAATAGTTAAATAACTATAAAACAGTACTTTATTTACATACGTAATTCTACGTATATTTTAATAAAATTGTTAATAACTAAATATTTAAACACTTGAAAATCAATAATATAAAAATATTTGTTAATAAAATTGTTAATAAGTATGACTCGTTTGTAGTATTTTTCAAAAAAATGGCTTTAATTTGTTTGTATCAAACTAAAATATTTAAATTATGAAAAAATTAATTTTATTAGCTGTTGTTGCTGTATTTGCAATTGGCAGTATGAATGCCCAAGGAAATTTTAGGGCGGGTTTAAATGGGGGAATTCCCATTGGAGATGCTGGCGACTTAGCTACTTTTGCTATCGCGATAGATTTAGGATATATCCTTGAGATTTCAGATGGTTTTGATGCAGGTGTAGAAACTGGGTATACAAACTATTTTGGCAAGGACAATTTTGATGATTTTAATTTTATACCAGTTAATGGTGTTGCTAATTTTGATTTATCAGATGACTTTTCTGCTGAAGCTGGTGCAGGTATTGCTTTCTCTCTTGAAACTAATGGAGGGAGTGATTTTTATTGGAAATTCGGTTTTGCTTATGATTTAGATGAAGATAGCGATTTAGGTCTTTCTTATCGCTCAGTATCTGGAGGTAATGGCTTTTCAATAGATGGTATATTCTTAGGATATAGACGTAGTTTTTAAAAAATAAAGAAATTATTTTTAGGGAAGCTCTTGCTTCCCTTTTTTTATGCAATAGACTGATGTTAAGCGTTTAAAGAAAAATATGATAATTATCAGTTATTTGCATTAATATTCTTACTATTTTTACTTCTTAATTTTTAAATCAAACTAATTTATTATGAAAAAAATTTTATTATTTACAGCAGTATTTTTTATTGGAATTTCATCTATTAATGCCCAAGAGCAAGCTATTAAAGTAAATCCTATAGGTTTAGCATTCGGTGTTGCTAATGCGGGTTATGAATTTGCAACTAACGAAAGCCAAACACTTACAATTGCTGGTCTATACTATAATATCTCTGATGTTTCAGGGTTCGGAGCTGGAGTAGAGTATAGATTTTATTTTTCAAGCGATGAAGCTTTAAATGGATGGCATGCTGGACCTTCTTTAGGTTACGTTTCTCTTGAAGATGATTTTAATAATTCTGCAGGTTTTTTTACTGTTGGTGGTGAAGTTGGTCATCAATGGCTTATTGGAGAACATTTTCTTGTAGATGTATTTGCTGGTTTAGGGTATATTGCTGGTAGTTCTGACGATCTTGCTGTTACTCTAAGTTCAACAGCAGTAAGTTTAGGTGTTTCTGTTGGTTATGCTTGGTAGTCACTTTTAAGATAATAATATTAAAGGAAGCTATTATAGCTTCCTTTTTTTATGCTTAATTTTTAAATATCTTTGCCATATGAAAAAACTAATCATCATAAACGGACCAAACTTGAATCTATTAGGAAAAAGAGAACCTAACATTTATGGTAGTTTAACCTTTACTGAGTTTTTAGAAGAGGTAAAAGGAAAATATCCTAAAGTTTCTATAGATTACTTTCAGTCTAACATTGAAGGCGAATTAATTGATAAAATACAAGAAGTTGGTTTTAGTTATGATGGTATTGTTTTAAATGCTGCAGCCTACACACATACTTCTGTAGGTATTGGAGATGCTATTAAAGCTATTGAAACTCCAGTTATTGAGGTGCACATTTCAAATACATTTGGTAGGGAAGAGTTTAGACATCAGTCGTTTATATCACCAAACGCAAAAGGCGTTATTCTTGGTTTTGGCTTACAGAGTTATGAATTGGCTATTCAGAGCTTTTTATGATTTTCTTATCATAATTTCTTTTAGTTTTTTAAGGAATAATTAACCAGATATTATAATCTGTTTACGATTTAATTGTGATTTATTAACGAGCTTCTAAGATAGTTTTGAATCATAATCAAATCTATAAATTATGAGAAAAACTATTTTAATATTTAAATGTATTATAGGCATACTTTCTTTACAAGCACAAACAGAAGGTGAACAACAAAAAGATAAAAAAATAACTTTTGGACTGCGCACTGGTTATGAATTTCAAGCTAATAGCAGTAATTTAAATTACTCACTTAATTTACCCTATGTTAGTGTCTTTTCTAATTTTAGGCTGAGCGATAATTGGAGTTTGCAATTAGAATTAAATTTAAGGTCTGAGAAAAGAGAAAGACATTTTAATAATGGCTCTAAGGAATCTATTGATGAACTTTATTTAACAGTTCCTGTATTATTAAAATATCATTTTAGTGAAAATTTTAAAGTATATGCTGGAACGCAAGTTTTATCTGCATCGTTAGTGAATGATATATCTGGACTTAAAAAATGGAATGGTTTTTTAGGGATAGAATATCACATAACAGAGCATCTATTTCTTGATGCACGTTTTAGGCATGGTTTTGAGGATATTAAACTTAATAACAATTTTAGAGATAATAGAATAAGCTTAGGGATAGGATATAAATTATAAACTACAAAAAAAGCGATTCAAATTTGAATCGCTTTTTAATTTATCTATGTAAACTTTAAAATCCTACAAGTGAATCACTTCGTCATAAGCAGCAGCAACTGCTTCCATAACCGCTTCACTCATAGTAGGGTGTGGGTGAATAGCTTTTAATACTTCATGACCAGTAGTTTCAAGTTTTCTACCTAAAACAGCTTCAGCAATCATATCAGTTACACCAGCACCAATCATGTGGCAGCCTAACCATTCGCCATATTTAGCATCAAAAATAACTTTAACAAAACCTTCTTTATTTCCACCAGCACTAGCTTTACCAGAAGCTGAGAATGGAAATTTACCAACTTTAATATCTAAGCCTTTTTCTCTGGCTTGTTTTTCAGTTAAACCAACTGATGCAATTTCAGGAGAGCAATAAGTACACCCAGGGATGTTTCCATAATCAATGGCTTCAACATGGTGTCCTGCTAATTTTTCAACACATAAAATCCCTTCTGCAGAAGCAACGTGTGCTAAAGCTTGTCCGGGAGTAACATCTCCAATAGCATAATAACCAGGAATGTTTGTTTGGTAAAAATCGTTTACAATTATTTTATCTCTATCAACTACAATACCTACATCTTCTAAACCAATATTCTCAATATTTGTTTTTATACCAACAGCACTTAAAATAACATCAGCTTCTAGAATTTCTTCACCTTTTTTAGTTTTTACCGTAGCTTTAACACCTTTCCCTGAAGTATCAACTTTAGTAACCTCAGCAGATGTCATAATATTAATTCCAGATTTTTTAAAGCTTTTTTCTAATTGTTTAGAAACATCTTCATCTTCAACAGGAACAATTCCTGGTAAATATTCAACTATAGTAACATCAGTTCCCATAGAATTATAAAAGTATGCAAACTCAACGCCAATAGCTCCAGAACCAACAACAATCATTTTCTTAGGTTGTTTCTTTAAAGTCATGGCTTGTCTGTATCCAATTACTTTTTCACCATCTTGAGGTAGACTTGGTAACTCACGCGAGCGTGCACCTGTGGCAATAATAATATTGTCTGCGCTATATTCAGTGCCGTCAACATCAACCTTTTTTCCAGGTTTAATTTTTCCATAACCGTTAATAACGTCAATTTTGTTCTTTTTCATTAAAAACTGAACACCTTTACTCATACCATCTGCAACACCTCGGCTACGATTTACAACAGCGTCAAAATCATGGTCAGCATCTTTCACTTTTAAACCATAATCTTCAGCATGTTTAAGATATTCAAAAACTTGAGCCGATTTTAATAATGCTTTAGTTGGAATACAACCCCAATTTAAGCATACGCCACCAAGATTTTCTTTTTCAACAATAGCGGTTTTAAAACCTAATTGTGATGCTCTAATAGCTGTTACATAACCACCAGGACCACTTCCAAGAACAATAATATCGTATTTACTCATTTGTCAAAGTTTAAGTTGCGAATTTACAAAATCGAACTTGAATAAAGAATTTAGAGCTTATAATTTTACATCTTTATAGTACCTTTGCATTGCAAGTTTTTATTTATGAATATACCAAGAACGAGTTTTCCTCGAATTGTAATTATTGGTGGTGGTTTTGCAGGGGTAGCTTTAGCAAAAAAATTATCAAAACAAGAAGTACAGGTTGTGCTTTTAGATAAAAATAATTACCACACGTTTCAACCATTATTATATCAAGTTTCTACAGGTGGCTTAGAACCAGACTCTATTGCTTACCCTATTAGAAAAATTCTAAAAGATTTTCCTAATTTCTATTTTAGATTAGCTGATGTAGAGGAGATTGATATAGATAAAAACAAGGTAAAAACTAATATTGGTAAATTAAAATTTGATTATTTGGTTGTGGCTTCTGGCTCAACCACAAACTTTTTTGGTAATACAGAAGTTGAAAAGCATAGTATGGCAATGAAAACCATACCACAATCTTTAAATCTGAGGAGCTTAATACTTGAAAATTTTGAGGAAGCTTTATTAACATCAGATTTGAATGAGCGTAATGCATTAATGAATTTTGTTATTGTTGGAGGAGGACCAACAGGTGTGGAACTTGCAGGTGCTTTAGCTGAAATTAAGAAAGGAATCCTTCCAAAGGATTATCCGGATTTAGACACACGTTTAGCTCAAATACATATTATCCAATCTAGTGATTGTATTTTAAAAGGCATGAGTGAGAAAGCATCATCTAAGGCAGAAGATTTTTTAGAAAAACTAGGTGTTAATATTTGGAAGAATGTTAGAGTAACAAATTACGATGGTAAGACAGTAACTACCAACACAGATTTAACTTTTGAAACAGCTACCGTAGTTTGGGCAGCAGGTGTAAAAGGTGCAACAATAAAAGGTTTAGATGCAGAAGATTTTGTAACAAGAGGTAACCGATTAACGGTTAACGAATTCAATCAAGTTAAAGGCTTTAAAAATATTTTTGCAATAGGAGATATTGCTTGTATGGCTTCAGACGAGTTTCCTTATGGGCACCCTATGATGGCACAACCAGCTATACAACAAGGTGATCAATTAGGCGATAATATTCTAGAACTTATAGAAAATAAACCCATGAAATCTTTTAGTTATAAAGACAAAGGTTCTATGGCAACAATTGGCAGAAATAAAGCTGTTGTAGATTTAAAAAACGTCAGGTTTCAAGGGGTTTTTGCTTGGTTTGTCTGGATGTTTGTTCACCTGTTTTTTCTAATAGGTTTTAGAAACCGTATGGTGGTTTTTGTAAATTGGGTTTATAATTATGTGCGCTTCGATAGAGAAGCACGCCTAATTATCCGTCCATTCAAAAACAAATTAAAACATTAAAATTATTTGAGCGATCCCGATGAAAAATCGGGGCAGGCTTTCACTACTCAATCCCTCCTACGTCGGGGATTTCAAACATACCGTTCAATCCTTCTCGCGGGGTATATTTGCTAGACTTTAAGCTTAACCATTTGTTCCCTTTTAATCAGCAAACATGTCATTTTAATTGAGTAATTTAACATTGGTAATTGTATAAGCAACAACTGCCAACTGACACTGAATACTGAGACTTTTTTCACAAGTCATCAGTAAAATGACGTTTACCTTTTTCTTTATTAAACTTATCTTTGTTATAATTTATAGAATCACCTTTAGAAATAGATAAAGATGTCCAATTTTTACCCTTCAAGAGTTTTCCTAAAAATACAATTTGTCCAATATGGTAGGAGTAGTGCGCTAATTGTCTATTAATAGCTTCGGTAACTGTATGACCACCATTTCTAATATAAATAATACGTTCTAAATCTTCAACCTTTAAAGGTTTTATAGCATTAAATAAACAAAACCAACCACTTTCCCAAGCGGCTACGAGGTCTTCTTTAGAGCTAAAACTACTTACAAACTCATCATCTCTATTACGCCATTCTTTTTCTCCATCTTCAGTTAAAAAGTTTGTCCACCTACTAAGCATATTGCCAACAATATGTTTAACTATTATCGAAACACTATTAGAGTCTTCATTACTCTGCCATTGAATATCGTCAAAACTAAGTTGTTCAAAAGTTTTGTCGCCTAAACTCTTATAATATTCAAATTGTTTAATAACACTAGTTAAATAACTCTCCATTCAACAAATATAATTTATTTGTTTTCATAAAACTTAAGAGAAACGCCATTAATACAATGGCGCTTACCAGTAGTATTTCTTGGGCCATCATTAAAAACATGTCCTAAATGTCCGCCACATGTGGCGCAGTGTTCTTCAGTTCGAGCATAACCTAGATTATAATCAGTGGAAAACGCTACATTTCCTTTAATTTCTCTATCAAAACTAGGCCAACCTGTACCAGAATCAAATTTATGTTCACTCTTAAAAAGTGGTGTGTCACAGCCTTTACAGACATAAACACCTTTTTTGTAGTTTTTGTTTAATGGGCTTGTAAAAGCACGTTCTGTACCAGCTTGTCTTAATACGTAAAATTCTTTAGCAGATAATTGTGTTTTCCATTCAGCTTCAGTTTTGGTAACCTTATAAGGTTTTTTGCCCTCATTCTGTTTTTGTTGCGCTGATGAATTACAATTGAAGAATATTAAAACTGTAATTGTAATTAATAACTTATTCATAGTTAAAACGTTTTTTATATAGAGTCGCTATTTTTTTTAAAACATGACATTTATTTAAAATAGTATGTGACAAAAAAATAATTTAAGTGTCTAAAATTTAAAGGTACAATTTTTGTATTTTTAAAAATTATATAAAATTTAGAACAATGAAGATAAAACACACATTTCTTTTGCTAGCCATAGCGGCTCTTGTTTTTGCTTGCGCAACAAATCCTTTTACAGGTAAGAAGACTATGGCATTGGTTCCTAATTCTCAATTATTCCCAACGGCTTTTGCACAATATAGCCAGTTTTTAAACGAGAACAAAGTAATTACAGGAACTAAAGATTCTGAAATGATTACGCGAGTAGGTCAGCGAATAGCTGTTGCTGCAGAACGTTGGTTAAATGCTAATGGCAATCAGGGGTATTTAAAAGATTATAAATGGGAGTATAATTTAGTTGATGATAAAACGGTTAATGCTTGGTGTATGCCTGGAGGTAAAATAGTGTTTTATACAGGTATTTTGCCAATAGCTGAAAACGAAACAGGAGTAGCGGCAATTATGGGGCACGAAGTTGCCCATGCATTAGCAAATCATGGTCAGCAACGTATGAGTGCTGCTTATTTACAACAAGGTATTGCAGTTGCAGGTAACATTGCTATTAAAGATGAAAAATCGAGAAATGCTTTTAATCAATATTATGGTATAGGATCTCAGTTAGGGGTTATGCTACCATTTAGCAGAAGTCATGAAACTGAGTCTGACCAAATTGGTATTTATTTAATGGCTATTGCGGGTTATAACCCAGATGAAGCTGCTGAACTATGGAAACGTATGAAAGCAAATAGTGCTAAAAGTGGAGGACAAGCACCACCAGAATTTATGAGTACGCATCCTTCAAATGATACAAGAATTGCAAATCTTACAAATTGGGCACCTAAAGCGAAAGCTGAAGCTAAAAAATTTGGGATTACAACATTTAGATAATATTTAAATAGTATTCAAATAAATTTTTTGATTACTTTAGAAGCTGCTCATAAAAGGGCAGCTTTTTTATTATGGCAGTTTTAGAAAAAGGAAGTAAAAAACTTTTAAATGCTTGGGCGTTTTATGATTGGGCAAACTCAGTTTATACGCTAACTATTGCATCTTCAATATTTCCAATATTTTATTCGGCATTATTTATTAATAGTACTTCAGAAATAAAAACGGTTTGGGCTTTTGGGATGGAGTTTAAAAGTACTGCGCTTATAACATTTGTTACAGCGTTTACGTTTTTAGTAGTGGCTTTTACATCTCCAATTCTTTCAGGTATAGCTGATTATGTTGGAAACAAAAAGAATTTTTTAAAGTTTTTCTGCTATGTCGGTAGTGCTGGCTGTATTGGGTTGTATTGGTTTGATGTATCTCCAGAAAGAATACATTTAAGTTTGCTATTTTATTTTATGGGTTTAATAGGATATTGGGGGAGTTTGGTGTTTTATAACTCTTATCTTCCAGATATAGCGCATCCAGAGCAACAAGATAGTATAAGTGCAAAAGGATTTTCAATGGGTTATATTGGAAGTGTCCTTCTACTTGTGTTTAATTTATTAATGGTGTTGTTTCCTGAATGGTTTGGATTCGATATTAGTATCTCTAATTCTATATTAGAAAATGGTTCTGAAGCTCAAATCACAGATGCGTTAAAGGAAGCAAAAGATGCAGCTTCATTTGAGGCTATGAAAATATCTTTTATTACGGTAGGACTCTGGTGGGCATTATTTAGTCAATATTCATTTTATTATTTGCCTAAAGGGGTTTCTTCAGGTCATAAAGTAACTAAAGATGTTGTTTTTAATGGATTAAAAGAGTTGCGTTTAGTTTGGAATCAATTAAAGTTAAATTTAAGATTAAAACGTTATTTGCATGCCTTTTTTGTATTTAGTATGGCTGTACAAACTATTATGTTAGTTGCTGTATATTTTGGTGAAGAAGAAATAGCTTGGGGCGGAGATAGTGAGAAAACTATGGGATTAATAGTTAGTATTCTAGTTATTCAACTAGTAGCAATTCTTGGAGCTTTTTTAACCTCGAAAGCTTCTGCTAAATTTGGAAATATTAAAACACTTATAGTTATTAATGCCATGTGGATGAGTCTCTGTTTTTATGCATATTTTATGAAAACACCAGAACATTTTTACTTAGCAGCTGGTTTTGTTGGTTTAGTAATGGGGGGGGTGCAAGCTTTAGCGCGCTCTACATATTCAAAATTTTTACCAGAAACTGAAGATACTACTTCGTATTTTAGTTTTTACGATGTTGCAGAAAAAATAGGTATTGTAATTGGAATGGTAGTTTTTGCTTTTATAGACCAAATTACGGGTAGTATGAGAAATGGAATTCTATTTTTATTTGTTTTCTTTTTAGCAGGGATTATTTTGTTGTTTAGAGTTCCTAAGGCTAATTAAATTATTAAGTATTTCCGTTTATCTAAAAAAAGATCTTTTTAAAGTAGGAGTTATACTATAATGCATACAATTATTATGTTTGTTTTTAATTAACAACAAACTATGAATATCTCAAAACATTTTAATTTTTTAGCATTTGCTTTTGTATTATTAATTTTCAATTCATGTAATATTGAACCTTTTGAGGGTGAAACTCCAGAAGAACCTAGTAATCAACTTCCTTCTACTTGTGAAGAAGCTGCTCAAAATACTGTTGATGCTGCATTAGCCTATGGAAATGTTTCTCCAATAGATTCTGATTTCTCAAGTGTATGTGCTGCTTACAAAAAGGCTTTAGAAGATCAAGTAAGAGTTTGTGGAGATCAAGGTGGTGCTTTTCAAACTTTAATTGATAGTTTAGGTGATTGTGAGGGGGAAGATGATAATACAAATAATGAAGATGGTGATTATTGGCCAATGAACATTGGAAATTCATGGACTTATCTGGCTCAAATAACTGGAATGGCAGATAGTGAATCTACTATGGAAATTACAGATTTAGTTGATTACAAAGGTAAAGAAAGCTATTTATATGAAAACTTTTTTGGGTCTGTTCAATCTACAGACGGAACAAATTTTGAAAACTTAAATGTGGATTATTATACTAGAAAATCTAATGGGGATTATGAGCTTTTAGTTGGTGAATTAACAGCAGAATTAGCTGGTTTATATAAAATAACTCAAAGCGAATATAGTTATGTTATTTTAAAGGATAATGTAGATGTTGGTACTAAGTGGGAATATAATTTTGATGTAGTTACTTCTTATGAGTCATTACAATCTGGTGGTGCTACTTTACCAGATATTCCAGCTAACTATGATATTAAACTTGAAATCTTAGAAAAAAATGCTTCAATTGCATCTGGAGGAATGGTGTTTGACTCAGTTATAAAAGTTAAAGTCACTCAAAAAGTTGTTGTTACTGGATTGACTTCAACAACAGATATAACATACTATTTTGCAAAAGATGTGGGAATTGTTAAATCTGAAGGAACTGTTTTTGATCCTGATGATAATATAACAAGTACAACAATTAATGAGATAAAGTCTTATAACATAAATTAAAAAAGAAGCCATTTCATTTGAAATGGCTTCTTTTTTACTGTCGTAAATTTAATTGATGATTTTTAGTTTTTAGAGATGTCTCCTGAACCAGCTACTTTTTTATCAACTTCTGGGTTTCCTCGGTAAACAATATCTCCCGAACCTGCTACTCTGGCTTTTAAAGTTTTGTTACTAAATACTTTAGCGTCACCAGAACCAGCAACCGCTACGTCTGTATCATTTGCTTGTAAATCAAATCCGTGAAAATCTCCTGAACCTGCAACTCTTGCTTCTAAAGTGTTGGTATTACCTTCTAGTGTTAGGTCTCCAGAACCTGCAATGGCACCTTTAACAAAGTCTGTGTCGATCTCAAGTTTTAAATCACCTGAGCCAGCTAGTGATACACTTAACTTGTTTGCTTTAACTAAATCTTTATTGTATAAATCTCCAGATCCAGCTAAAGAGATTGTATTTATATCTTTAAAAGGTATGATAACTTTAACAGCATTGTTTTTATAACTCATATTAACTCCTTTTTTAGTTTTAATAATTAAATTATCACCTTTAACCTCTGTAATTATATACTCTAATAAGTTTGAATCACCTTCTAGAGTTATCTTTCCTTCTTCTCCAGCAACTAAAATATAATCCATAGATCCAGCACACTTAATACCGCTATAATCACTTGTTGTTCTATTTTCTGTTACAACGTTTCCGTTTCCTTTGATTTTTTTGTTTCCCCAAGATTGCGCATTAATAACGCTTACAAGCATTAGAGACATAATTGTTAGTGTAATTGTTTTTTTCATGATGTTTAAAATTTAAATGATTGATATTTGTTTATTAGTATTTTTTAGTTCTTTAATTTTATCTTTTGTGTCTTGAATGACATTGATTCGACTTTGAAAATTAAGAATCATAGCATCAAGAATAAGGTTTTCACTTGGTTGCTCTTTTAAACCTAGAACTAATTGTTTGTAATCTTCTTCAAGTATCTTAATTTGAAATAAAGCGTCTACAATTAATTCTTGATATTCAGGCATATCTTCGCTATTTAGGTTTTTTAATTCCTGTTTAAGTGAAGCCATAAATAAGGTTTCTGTTTTTGCCATTTCTGGAGAAATATCAGCTAAATCTATGCTAGTGCTTTCTTTAGGAGAAAAAACGAAAAGAGAAACTAATAATGCAATTGATGCTGCAATTCCTAAAAATGGTTTCCATAGATTATTATTTCGATTTTTAGTGATTGATTTTCTGCTGTCTAATTTTTGTAAAAATCGTGTCTCGTGTCCTGAATCAGGATTCTCTATATCAAAATCATTTTCAAGATTTCTAAATATATCTTCTATTTTATTTTTACTCATAATAATTCTATTAAGCAATAACTAATTGTAATTTTTGTCTCAAACTTTCTTTTGCTCTTGAAATTGTTGTTCTGCAATTAGCATTAGTTATATTCATTATTTCGCTAATCTCTTCGTAGTCATAACCTTCAATTAGGTTTAGTGTTAAAGCTACTCTGTAATTATCTTTCAATGACTTCATTGAATTTAAAACTTGTTTTGCTTTTATTGTTGTAAAGTCATAATCGTTACTAATTCCACTTACTTCATTTTCTACTTTGTATAAAACATCATCAATCGGAACTTCATTATTTTTAATATTTTTCTTGTAATGATGAATACTGTTATTTATAACTATGCGTTTTAACCAAGGACCGAATGTAGCTTCGTTTTTTAAGCTTTCTAATTTTGTAAATGCCATTAAAAATGAATCTTGCATAATATCTTCAGCTTCAAATCTATTTTTCACAATTCTTATAGAAGTGTTATACATGGCTTTGTAATACCTATTATAAATCTCCAACTGAGAAGATTGATTTCCGGTTTTGCAAAGCGCAACAAGTTGCTCGGTATTTAGTTTGGTTAGCGTCACAGAAAATTGATTGTTATAGTATAGATGTTAGTAGTTTTTATTTGTTACAGTTTTGCAAAAAAAAAATCCTACTTTAATTTTAAAGTAGGATTTTAATTAATGTATTGTTAAGTAAAATTAGGATTTTGCAGGTTTTTCTGCTTTGTCTATTGTAATACTTAATTCTTCAGTTTTTTTATCTAGGTCGATATTAATGTTATCGCCTTCTTTTAGATGTGAAGCTACAATTTCTTCAGCTAAAGCATCTTCAACATATTTCTGAATAGCTCTTTTTAAAGGACGCGCTCCGTATTGTTTATCAAAACCTTTTTCAGCAATATAGTCTTTGGCGCTATCTGTAAGTGTAAGGTTGTAACCTAAACCTTTTATTCGTGCTAAAAGTTTTTCTAATTCAATATCAATGATTTTATTAATATCCTCTTTTTCTAAAGCATTAAATACAACAACATCATCAATTCTATTTAAAAATTCTGGAGCAAATGATTTTTTTAGTGCATTTTGAATAACACTTCTAGCATTAGCATCTTCTTGTGCTTTTTGAGATGCAGTGCCAAAACCAATTCCTGTTCCGAAATCTTTAAGTTTACGAGCTCCAATATTAGAAGTCATGATGATTATTGTATTTCTAAAATCAATTTTTCTACCTAAACTATCTGTTAAGTATCCATCATCTAATACTTGCAGTAACATATTAAACACATCTGGGTGTGCTTTTTCAATTTCATCTAATAAAATTACAGCGTAAGGTTTTCTTCTAACTTTTTCAGTTAATTGACCACCTTCTTCATAACCAACATATCCTGGAGGCGCTCCAATAAGTCTTGAAATAGCAAATTTCTCCATGTATTCACTCATGTCAATTCTAACAAGAGAATCTTCACTATCAAATAGCTCTCTAGATAACACTTTTGCTAATTGTGTTTTACCAACACCAGTTTGACCTAAAAATATAAATGAGCCAATGGGTTTATTAGGGTCTTTTAACCCAGCTCTATTTCTCTGAATAGCTTTAACTACTTTAGCAACCGCATCATCTTGTCCAATTACTTTACCCTTTATTAGGTTTGGTAATTCGGCCAGTTTATTGATTTCAGTTTGAGCAATTCTGTTTACAGGTACTCCTGTCATCATAGAAACCACATCTGCTACATTATCTTCAGTAACAACTTCTCGATGTTGCTTAGTGTCTTCTTCCCACTTTTCTTGAGCAATAGCTAATTCTTTCTCGATGCGTTTTTCGTCATCTCTTAGTTTAGCAGCTTCTTCATATTTTTGTTTTCTAACAACAGCATTTTTAGTTTCTTTAATGTCTTCAAGTTGTTTTTCAAGTTCTATGATTTGCTTTGGTACGTCAATATTTGTTATATGTACACGAGAACCAGCTTCATCTAAAGCATCAATAGCTTTGTCTGGTAAAAAGCGCTCAGTCATATACCTGTTTGTTAATTTAACACAGGCTTCAATAGCTTCAGGAGTATAATCAACATTGTGGTGTTCTTCATATTTACCTTTGATATTATTAAGAATTTCAATGGTTTCATCAACTGTGGTAGGTTCTACAATTACTTTCTGAAAACGACGCTCTAGAGCGCCATCTTTTTCAATGTATTGTCTGTATTCATCTAAAGTTGTTGCACCAATACATTGAATTTCACCTCTAGCTAGAGCAGGTTTAAACATATTTGAAGCATCTAAGCTTCCTGTAGCACCACCAGCACCTACAATAGTATGTATTTCGTCAATAAATAAAATAACATCATCATTTTTTTCAAGTTCGTTCATAACGGCTTTCATGCGCTCTTCAAACTGACCTCTATATTTTGTTCCAGCAACTAAGCTTGCTAAATCTAAAGTCACCACACGTTTATTAAATAAAATACGTGATACTTTTCGTTTAACAATTCTAAGTGCTAAACCTTCTGCAATGGCAGATTTACCAACACCAGGTTCTCCAATTAAAAGCGGATTGTTTTTCTTTCTTCTACTTAAAACTTGAGAAACACGCTGGATTTCCTTTTCTCTTCCTACAACAGGGTCTAGCTTCCCTTCTTCGGCTAAAGCTGTTAAATCACGTCCAAAATTATCTAAAACAGGTGTTTTAGACTTTTTATTGGACTTACCTGCAGGTGCATTAAAAATATTATCCTTTGAAGATTCTTCTTCAGGTGTGTTTTCATCGTCTTGAAATTCAGACTTTGGCTCTATATAATCGTTATCGTTTGTAATCATAAGTTTAAATTGTTCTTTAACATTATCGTAATCAACTTTTAGTTTATTTAAAAGCTTGGTAGTGGGGTCGTTTTCATTTCTCAAGATACATAGTAATAAATGAGCAGTGTTAATTGAGGTGCTCTGAAATAATTTAGCTTCAAGAAACGTAGTTTTTAAGGCGCGTTCTGCTTGCCTAGTAAGATGTAGGTTCTTTTTTTGATTAGAAGCTACAGTTATATTAGGGTTTGCAGGACTTAGTATCTCAACTTTACGTCTTAAATGATTTAAATCTATATCTAAAGCGTTTAATATGTTTATTGCTTTTCCGTTTCCATCGCGTAAAAGCCCAAGCATAAGGTGTTCAGTGCCAATGAAATCATGACCTAGCCGTAAAGCTTCTTCTTTGCTGTAAGCAATAACATCTTTGACTCTTGGGGAAAAATTATCGTCCATATTCTTTTATCCTTTCTGCATTAAAAATAGTAAAACATTTTACTTAAGACAAAAACTGTACCTTAAATTGTCTGTAAAATGCTAATTGACAAAAAAAACTTTATAAAATCAAAATTTTAGCATGCATACTTATTAACTAAATAAGTCGTTAAAATTGTTAATAAATAACATGAAAAAGGAAGCTTGATAGTCTTACTATGACTATCGAAATTCTTATATTAGCATGTTTTGAAAATCACATAAAATTAAATTAAATTATTTATGGCAGAAGGAGAGAAATTGATCCCTATTAATATTGAGGATGAGATGAAATCGGCATATATTGATTATTCAATGTCGGTCATTGTGTCACGTGCTTTACCAGATGTAAGAGATGGATTAAAACCAGTTCATAGACGTGTGCTTTATGGTATGCATGAATTAGGTGTTAGAGCAAATTCAGCACATAAAAAATCCGCAAGAATAGTTGGAGAAGTTTTAGGTAAATATCACCCACATGGGGATACTTCGGTTTATGATGCCATGGTACGTATGGCTCAAGAGTGGAGTTTACGTTACATGCTCGTAGATGGACAAGGAAATTTTGGATCTATTGATGGAGATAGTCCGGCAGCAATGCGTTATACAGAAGCGCGTATGCGTAAAATATCTGAAGACATGTTGGCAGATATTGAAAAGGAGACTGTAGATCATAAATTAAATTTTGATGATACACTTCAAGAGCCAACAGTTTTGCCAACGCGTATTCCTGGGTTATTAGTAAATGGGGCATCAGGTATTGCTGTAGGTATGGCAACTAATATGCCACCACATAATCTTACGGAGGTTGTAAACGGAACAATAGCTTATATCGATAATAATGATATAGAAATTGATGAGCTTATACAGCATGTTAAAGCGCCTGATTTTCCAACAGGAGGAACTATTTATGGCTACGACGGTGTAAAAGAGGCTTTTCATACTGGTAGAGGTCGTATTGTTATGCGTGCTAAAGCTAATATTGAAGAAGTTAACGGTCGTGAATGCATCATTGTTGATGAGATTCCTTACCAAGTGAATAAAGCAGACATGATTAAGAAAACTGCTGATTTGGTAAACGATAAAAAACTTGAAGGTATTTCTCTTATTCGTGATGAATCTGATAGAAACGGAATGCGTATAGTTTACGTTTTAAAACGTGATGCAATTCCTAACATTGTTTTAAATAAATTATTTAAATACACTGCGCTACAATCCTCATTTAGTGTAAATAACATTGCATTAGTGAATGGTCGTCCTCAGTTATTAAACTTAAAAGAATTAATTCATTACTTTGTTGAGCACAGGCATGAAGTTGTTGTAAGAAGAACAACTTATGAATTGCGTAAAGCAGAGGAAAGAGCACACATTTTAGAAGGTTTAATAATTGCATCTGATAACATAGATGAAGTTATAAAAATTATCAGGGCATCTTCAAACGCTGATGAAGCTAGAGCAAATTTAATTGAACGTTTTAAACTATCAGAAATTCAAGCTAAAGCAATTGTTGAAATGAGATTGCGTCAGCTAACTGGTTTAGAGCAAGATAAATTGCGTTCTGAGTATGAGGAAATCATGAAAACCATCATCGATTTAAAAGATATCTTAGATAAGAAAGAACGTCGAATGGATATCATAAAAGATGAGTTAGAAGTTGTTAGAGATAAGTATGGAGATGAGCGTCGTTCAGTAATTGAATATGCAGGTGGCGATTTAAGTATTGAAGATATGATACCTAACGAGAAAGTGGTTATCACAATTTCTCATGCTGGATATATTAAACGTACATCTTTAACAGAATACAAAACGCAGAATAGAGGTGGCGTTGGTCAAAAAGCATCAACAACACGTAATGAAGACTTCTTAGAGCATTTATTTGTTGGTACTAATCATCAATACATGTTGTTCTTTACACAAAAAGGAAAGTGTTTCTGGATGCGTGTCTACGAAATTCCTGAAGGTAGTAAAACATCAAAAGGTAGAGCCATTCAAAATCTAATTAATATTGAGCAAGATGATAAAGTGATGGCTTTCATTTGTACTCAAGATTTAAAAGATGAAGATTATATTAATAGTCATTATGTAATTATGGCTACTAAAAAAGGTCAGGTTAAGAAAACATCTCTGGAGCAATACTCTCGTCCAAGAACAAACGGTATTAACGCTATTACAATTAAAGATGATGATGTATTATTAGAAGCTAAATTAACAACTGGTGAGAGTCAAGTGATGCTAGCATTAAAGTCTGGTAAAGCCATTCGTTTTGAAGAAGCAAAAACAAGGCCAATGGGACGTGGTGCTTCAGGAGTTAGAGGAATTCGTCTACAAGATGAAAAAAATGATGAGGTTATTGGTATGATTGCTGTTGATGATATGGAAAGTAATGTGCTTGTAGTATCTGAGAATGGTTATGGAAAACGTTCTAGTTTAGAAGATTACCGTATTACTAATCGTGGAGGAAAAGGTGTTAAAACCATTTCTATTACAGAAAAAACGGGTAACTTAGTGTCAATCAAGAATGTAACTGATGATGATGACTTAATGATTATCAATAAATCTGGAATTGCAATTAGAATGGCGGTTAAAGATTTGAGAGTTATGGGTAGAGCTACTCAAGGTGTTAAGTTAATTAACTTAAAGGGAAGTGATTCTATAGCAGCTGTTGCGAAAGTAATGCATGATGAAGATGAGGTTGAATTGGATGAAGATGGGAATATTATAGTTGCTGAAGATGCTGAAAACACTGACGTTTCTGAAGATGGCACAACTCTTGATACTGATACTGAAGATAAATAACACTTAAAATTAAAACTTAATATTATTTAAAATGAAAAAACAAATTATTATAGCTTTAGCATTGTTTGTAAGTGCGTTTTCATTTTCTCAAAAGAAAGAATTGAAAACAGTTGAAAAAGCTATTAAAAGCAAAAATTTTGCGGCAGCAAAAGAAGCATTAAAAATTGCTGAAAGTCTTATGCCTTCAATGGATGAAAGCCTTAAAGCAAAATATTATTATTTAAATAGTTTAGCGCTTTATTCAGATGGTAATGGTAATTCCAAAGATATCAATCAAGCACTTGAAAGCTTGAAAGAAGTTAAAGGTGAATATAAATCTGAGGTTAAAGCGTTAAAAAATAATATGTACAATAATTTTTTAACAAAAGGTAATGATGCCTATAATAAAAAAGACTATGATTTAGCGTCTAATCTTTTTGAACGTACATATAGACTAAGAGAATCGGATACAACTTTTTTGTATTATGCAGCAGCAACTGCCGTTAATGTTAAAAAATATGACAGAGCATTAAAATTATATGAAGAACTTAGAGATTTAAATTATAATGGAGCTGATAAAGTTTATTTTGCTACTGAAAAAGATTCCGGTAAGGAAGTAACTTTGGATAAGTCTACACGAGATTTATATATTAAGGCAGGAAGTCATATAAAACCAGGTGAGCGTTTTACGGAATCAAAAAAACCGGAGATTGTAAAAAATATTGCATTAATTTACATTTCAAAAGGTGATAATGAGAAAGCCCTTGATGCTATAAAAGATGCCAGAGCAGAGAATCCAGAAAATGTTGATTTGATTATTAATGAAGCTAATATTTATCTTCAATTAAAAGATGAAGATAAATTTAAGTCTTTAATTGAAGAAGCTCTTACTAAAGATCCTGGAAATGCAACATTGCACTATAATGTTGGTGTGGTAAATATGAATAAAGGAGATTTAGATAATGCTCAAAATTCTTTCGAGAAAGTTTTAAGTATAGATCCTACTTACTCTAATGCAGCTTTAAATCTTTCAAATTTATTTATTGAAAAGGGAAATGTTGTAATTGAAGAAATGGGAAAATTAGGGATGAGTAAAGCTGATGATGCGAAATATGAAGTGTTAAAAGGAGAAAAAAATGCTTTATTTGAAAAGGGTGCTGCAATTTTAACAACATTTATTGATAAAAACCCAGAAGCTAATTCTGATATTTTTGTTCAATTAAAGAATATATATAACGCATTAGGAGAAACTGAAAAAGCAAAAGAAGTTGGTGCTAAAATAGAAGCTATGGCTGGAGGAGAATAGTTTTTCTCTCTAAACTTAAAATAAAAAAGCCGCTAATTAGCGGCTTTTTTATATAATTTTTTTAATTACTCTAAGCTTGTGAGTATGTTCATTTTTGTCAACATTATATATGCCTGAGTGGTCTAAGCGATCTATTCTGACCTTGCCATGAGCATGTATAATATAGTTATCTTTCATTATAATACCAACATGAATTATTGCACCTTCGCTATTATCAAAAAAGGCTAAATCCCCAGGCTCACTTTCTTCTATAAAGCTTAATGCTTCTCCTTGTGTAGCTTGTTGTGATGCATCGCGTAAAAGTTTATAGCCGTTTAGTTTATAAACCATTTGCGTAAAACCAGAACAATCAATTCCGAAAGGTGTTTTTCCTCCCCATAAATATGGAGCATTTAGAAAAGTAAATGCAGTTTGTATAATGTTAGATTTCTCAATTTTTTCATTAATTGAGTTACCTTCATATTTATGATTTAAAAGTGAAAGTCCATTCAAGCAGGATCCAATACTTATTGGAAATATTTGATTGTTTTCATCTTCAATAAATTCAACTAGGTCCGTAGATAGTATGGGATCCTCTTTAGCTAAGGATTTATATTGATTTTCAGAAATCTCAAAGTATTGTTTATTGTCAATCCACCCTTCATATTTATCAAAAGCCAATCTTATTTTGCTCCATTTCTTGCGTTTCTCTAATATTTTAAAGAAATCACCATAAATCACTTGAGAAACGAGTTCACTTGTGTCTGCAGGCTCATATCGAAGCGGAACAATGCTTAAATTACAAATACCGTATTGCATTAAATACTATTAGTTACGTTCAATAATCATTGCTGAAGCACCACCACCACCATTACAAATAGCTGCAGCTCCAATTTTAGCATTATTTTGTTCTAAAACATTTAATAAGGTGATAAGTATTCTAACACCAGAGCATCCAAGAGGGTGTCCAAGAGAAACAGCACCACCATTAATATTTACATTTTTATCTGTTAATCCTAAAATTTTCATATTAGCTAGTCCAACCACAGAGAAAGCTTCATTAAACTCGAAAAAATCAACATCATCTATAGAAATATTAGCTTTATCTAATGCTTTTGGTAAAGCTTTTGCTGGAGCGGTAGTAAACCATTCTGGTTCATGTGCCGCATCTGCATAACTTTTAATTGTGGCAAGAGGTTTTAAACCTAATTCTTCGGCTTTCTCTTTACTCATTAACACCATAGCACCAGCACCATCATTTATTGTAGAAGCATTAGCAGCAGTTACGGTACCATCTTTGGTGAAAGCTGGACGTAATTGCGGTATTTTATCCATTCTTACGTTCGTGTATTCTTCATCTTTAGAAACAATTATTGGTTCTCCTCTGCGCTGCGGAACTTCAACAGGAACAACTTCATTATTAAATTTTCCTGATTCCCAAGCGGCAGATGAGCGTTCGTAGGATTGGATAGCATAAGCATCTTGTTCTTCTCTTGAGAATTCATATTTAACCGCACACGCATCAGCGCATACACCCATAGCATTTTCATCATAAGCATCAACTAAACCATCTTTTTGCATACCATCAATTAATGTAGCTGGTCCAAATTTTGTTGAACTTCTTGCATGTATGTAATGAGGAATTAGACTCATATTTTCCATACCACCAGCAACAACAATATGTGTATCACCTAAAGCGATAGATTGTGCAGCTTGCATAACTGTTTTCATTCCAGAAGCACAAACTTTATTTATAGTAGTACAAGGTACCGTATTAGGGATACCAGCATATATTGCTGCTTGTCTTGCAGGCGCTTGTCCAGTGCCAGCTTGAACAACATTACCCATTAAAACTTCTTCTACCAGCTCTGGCTTTAAATTTATTTTATTTAAAGCACCTTGTATGGCAATAGCTCCTAATTTTGGAGCAGGAACAGTAGATAAAGCCCCTAGAAAACTACCTATTGGAGTTCTTGCTGCTGAAACAATAACAACTTCTTTATTCATTATTCTAAAGTTTTAGTTTAGTACATGCGAAAATAACGTTTTTTTTGGTAGAAATTTGAAAGATTAGAGTATTATAAAAAATGGTAAAAGCTTATAAATTTATTACATTTGGTATCTAAATGAAAGACTTCATAAACAAACTATATAGAAATCATTCCTTAATTTATAAAGGTTTGTTATTTATATGTACAACCTTTTTAATTGTCTATTTGTTTCCTAAAAGTGGAAAATTCAAATACAATTTTGAAAAAGGCAAGCCCTGGCAATCTGAAAGTTTACAAGCTCCTTTTGATTTTGCAATTAAAAAAACTGATAAAGAATTAGTTTTAGAAAAAAAGAGCATTTCTGATAATGCTGTATTATATTTTGATTTAGATAATTCAATAAAAGGAAAAGTTAGTGATGCCTATGAAGGTGTTTTTAAAACTACTTTTTCAGATACTTTACCAAATTATCTCTCAGATAAATTATTCAATACGGGTAAAAATATTATTTCAGAGCTATATAGTTACGGTGTTTTAAATGAAAACTATGATTTTCCTAAAGATAGATCTATTGTTATTCTTGATGGTAGAGAAAAAATCCAAGAGGGGTTTTATTCAAGTTTAATTAAACAAAATGAAGTCAAATCTGTTATAGATGATGTGTTAGCTAAAAAGGGTTTATCAAATTTTGAAACAAAATTTGTTGCTTTATTTTTTGATTTAGTTGAACCAAGCTTAACATATAATAAAACATTTACTGATAAAGTTGTTCAAGACGATTTAAGTAGAATTTCTTTTACCAGAGGTAGTGTAGCTAAAGAAACCTTAATTGTTTCTAAAGGTGAGGTTGTTGAGGGTGATAAATATCAAATTCTAAAATCGCTACAGTCCGAATATGAATCACAAGTTTGGAATGAAGCAAGTTATAATTGGGTGCTATTTGCTTACACTTTATTAGTTGCTCTAGCATTATTGATGTTGCTATTGTTTTTAAGAAAATATAGAGTTGAAGTTTTTGAAAATAACACAAAAGTTACGTTCATATTTTTCAATATCTCATTGATGATATTTATAACTACACTAGTAGTTAATTATGATTCAAAGTATATTTATATAGTGCCTATTTGTATACTACCTTTAGTTTTTAAAGCTTTTTTTGATGCAAGGTTAGGCTTGTTTGCTCATGTACTTACAGTACTCTTATTGGGGTTTATAGTGCCTAATAGTTATGAATATATGTTTCTTCAGATTATAGCAGGAATTGTAACTATTCTAACGGTCTCGGAATTGTATAAACGTGCTAATTTATTTATATCAGTAGGGCAAATAACACTTATATATATTATTGCTTATTTTGCTTTTTCAGTCATTCATGAAGGAAGTGTTGAAACACTTAAATGGGAAACGTTTATATGGTTTGTTTTGTGTGGGTTAGCAACGTTATTTGTTCAACCATTAATTTATGCTTTTGAAAAATTATTTGGATTAGTTTCAGATGTTTCACTTTTAGAATTGTCTGATACGAATACTAAATTACTTAAGGAATTATCAAACAAGGCACCAGGAACGTTTCATCATTCTTTAAACGTTGCAAATCTAGCTGAAGCTTCAGCAAATGAAATAGGAGCTAATGCTATGTTAGTTCGAGTAGGGGCATTGTACCATGACATTGGTAAAATGAAAAATCCAACATATTACACTGAAAATCAGTCGACAGGTATTAATCCTCATGATGAGTTATCTTCTAAAGAAAGTGCAAGAATTATAACAGATCATGTTATTAATGGTATCGAGATAGCGAGGAAAAATAATTTACCAGATAGAGTAATCGATTTTATTAGAACTCACCATGGCACAAGTGTGGTTTACTATTTTTATAAGCAACAGCAAAAGGATTATCCAGAGGAAAATATAGATAAAATAGATTTTAGTTACCCAGGCCCTAAACCATTTAGTAAAGAAACAGCTATATTAATGATGTGCGATAGCATAGAGGCTGCGTCAAAAAGTTTAAAAGAACCCACATCAACTAAGATTGAAGCTTTTGTAGAGAATATAATAAATAAGCAAATAGAAGAGGGGCAATTTTTAAACGCAAATATTACTTTTAAAGAAATTCAATCTATAAAAAAAGTTTTAAAACACAAGCTTGCAAATATTTATCACTTGCGAATAGAATACCCTGAATAAAATAGAAAAAAAACAAAGAAAATGCTTGTGTTCTTTAAGATGAAAAACTAAATTTGCATCCGCATTTAAAATTAAATGTTTAGTTCATATAAAAATTACTGGAGAGGTGCCTGAGTGGCCGAAAGGAGCGGTTTGCTAAATCGTCGTACCTAGAAATAGGTACCCAGGGTTCGAATCCCTGTCTCTCCGCAACTATATTTTAAAACTGATAACTATTTCGGGGTGTAGCGTAGCCCGGTTATCGCGCCACGTTTGGGACGTGGAGGCCGCAGGTTCGAATCCTGCCACCCCGACCAAAAAGCCTGATGAATTTTCATCAGGCTTTTTCTTTTTAATGGATTTTTAGCATATAAGAACAATAAAATATGTATAAATTGTTTTATTTCTTTCCGTAGCATTCAATAACGGTTATAAATATTAAAACTGTAAGCTTTTGAATAAATTTTCGACTATCTTTATGTTGAAAAAGCATATTATAATTAACTAAAAAAGAAAGGACCATATTATGCTTACTTGGAAAAAAGTTATCAACTTTTCCGTAAAAGGAAATCCAACTCCAGACAAGCGAGTTGAAAAAACTGAAACCGAATGGCAATCTCAGTTAACTCCAGAACAATTTCGAATAACAAGATTAAAAGGTACGGAACGACCTCATAGTGGAGCACTTTGTAGTATTCACGAAGCTGGTAAATATAACTGTGTGTGTTGTAATACATCGTTGTTTGATTCTACTATTAAGTTTGAATCCGGTACAGGCTGGCCTAGTTTTACACAACCTATTAAAGAAAACGCCATTAAATATGAGCGAGACACAGCATTTGGTATGGTTAGGGTAGAGGTTATGTGTAATACTTGTGATGCTCATTTAGGACACGTGTTTCCTGATGGACCAGAACCTAGTGGATTGCGATATTGTATTAATTCAGAATCTATGCAGTTAGAGAAAGGGATAATTAATGAGCAATAAAAACTTGCAATTAGCCACATTTGGTGGTGGATGTTTTTGGTGTACTGAAGCAATATTTCAAGAAATAAAAGGTGTAGAAAAAGTAGTATCAGGATACTCAGGAGGTAATGTTCCAGGGCATCCAACCTATCGTGAAATATGCTCTGGATTAACTGGACATGCCGAAGTTATTCAAATTGAGTTTGATACTAATATTATTTCTTATGAAGATATTTTAGTCATTTTTATGACCACTCACGATCCTACAACACTGAATAAACAAGGAGGAGATATAGGTACACAGTACCGTTCGGTAATTTATTATCATGATGAGGCTCAAAACGAAATTGCTAAAATTGTGGTAAAAGAAGTGTCGCCGTATTATGAAGCCGCAATAGTTACAGAAATATCCCCTTTAGATATTTTTTATGAAGCTGAAAAAGAGCATCAAGATTATTATAGAAATAATCAAGAACAAGGCTATTGCAGTTTTGTAATTACGCCAAAATTATCAAAATTAAGAAAGCTTCATGCTGATAAATTGAAATAAACACCTTACTTACAAGATTTTCAAAACCTTGTAAGTATATAAATTAAAAGAAAGGGACAATAGTATGTCTAATAAATTAGAAGATAAACATGTATTTCAAGCTCCAGAATTTAAAGTAAAATGCTGGATTGATACCAATGGAAATAAAGCTGAACCTTTAAAACTTACAGATTTTAAAGGTAAATTTAAAGTTGTGTATTGTTTTCAAAGTTGGTGCCCTGGTTGCCATAGTAAAGGTTTACCAGATTTAAAGAAAATGGTAGAAGCTTTACAAGACAATAAAAATGTTGTGTTTTTAGCAATTCAAACAGTTTTTGAAGGGCATCATGAAAATACTTTTGAGAAGATTTTTGAAACTCAAAAGCAATATGATTTAAAGATTCCTTTTGGTCATGATGCAGGAGATGATGGTGTATCAATTTCAAATGTCATGAAGAATTACCAAACTGGAGGAACACCTTGGTTCTTGTTTATTGATAAACATGATAATGTAGTGTTTTCAGATTTTCATTTGAATCCAGATACAGCTATAGAAGTTCTTAAAACCATGTAAGCTATGTCAATAAAAATTAAACTTTATGGCGCCGAAAGGTGTCATAAAAGTCAGTATTATAAAAAACATTTAGAAAAATTAAATTTGAATTATGAGTTTCTAGATGTTGAATTAAATGAAGCAAATGCAGAGGCATTAAGGAACTTATATGAAAACAGAAAGCTTAACTTTCCAACGATTATGATTGGAGATAAGAAATTACGAAATCCATCTGATGCAGATTTGAAAAAGTGGATTGAAAAATTGATATGAAACTTAATATAAAAGATAAATTTAATCAAGAATTACCTGCAGACTCAATTCTGGAAAATTCCAGAAGACAAGTGTCAGAAGCATGTTTTTCATATGTAACGCCTAAACAAACCGCAAAACCAGAGTTATTGCATATATCTCCTGAAATGTTAGAAAATTTAGGTTTATCAAAAGAAGATGCAAAAAGTGAAACGTTTTTAAATGTATTTACAGGAAATGAAGTTCTTGAGAACACAAAACCGTATGCTATGTGTTACGGCGGGCATCAATTTGGAAATTGGGCAGGTCAATTAGGAGATGGGCGTGCTATTAATTTGTGTGAAGTAGAACATCATAACAAAAATTGGACCTTACAATTAAAAGGCGCAGGCGAAACACCATATTCCAGAACTGCTGATGGATTAGCTGTATTACGCTCATCTATTAGAGAGTATTTGTGTAGCGAAGCCATGTTTTATTTGGGTGTACCTACGACAAGAGCATTGTCATTAGCTTTGTCTGGGGATTTAGTAATGCGTGATGTTATGTATGATGGCAATCCTGCTTATGAAAAAGGAGCAATTGTATGTAGAGCAGCTGAATCATTTTTACGCTTTGGGAACTATCAAATTTTTGCTGCAAGACAAGATGATAAGAACTTGAAAAAGTTGGTAGATTATACAATTAAATATCATTTTGCTCATTTAGGAAATCCTTCAAAAGAAACGTATATAGCTTTTTTTAAAGAAGTTTCACAACGCACAGTTAATATGATTATTGATTGGCAACGGGTAGGTTTTGTTCATGGTGTTATGAATACCGATAATATGTCAATTCTAGGTTTGACAATAGATTATGGGCCTTATGGTTGGTTAGAAGGTTATGAGTATGGTTGGACGCCAAATACTACCGATAGACAAAATAAACGTTATCGTTATGGAAATCAACCAAATATTGGTTTATGGAATTTGCTGCAACTAGCAAACGCCATATATCCGTTAATTGAAGAAGCAGAGCCTTTAGAAACTATTCTAAATCAGTATAAAATAGACTTTGAAGGTGGTTCTTTAAGTATGATGCGTTCCAAATTAGGATTAGAAACTGAAGATGCAAACGATCAAAAATTTATTCAAGAACTTGAAGATAATTTGCATTTAACTGAAACTGATATGACAATTTTTTTTAGAAGTTTGGCAGATTTCAAAAAAGATAATACTTCAAACGGTATTGAAATCATTCAAAATGCATTTTACAAGCCCGAAGAAGTCGTTGGTAATATTGAAAATCGTTGGAATGATTGGTTTGAAAAATATGCTCAAAGGTTAAAAAAAGAAATAGGTTCTGATAAGGAGAGAAAAGTAAAAATGAATCAATTTAATCCTAAATATGTATTGCGTAATTACATGGCTCAACTAGCTATTGATGATGCAGATAAAGGAGATTATAAGTTGATAGATGAGTTGTTTATAATGCTCAAAACACCTTATGATGAACAACCCGAATATCAAAAATGGTTTGCTAAACGACCTGATTGGGCAAGACATAAAATTGGGTGCTCAATGTTATCTTGTAGTTCATGATGAGTATATTAGGTAAAATAAAACAATTGCCAGTAGGTTACTCAGAAGTAAGTTATAAAAACAAAAAATATGGAGTAACTAGAACAGATTTTAATAATGGTAAAAGTTTTAAGGTTTATGCTGAAGAGTTGAAAGGAAAGGACTTTGTAAGCTTGAACTACTATATTACGTCTAAAAACGAGTTATTAAAACCTTGCGAAATGCGGAAGGAAAAAGTATTAGATTTTTTTAAGAATTATAAAATTATAGATTGAAATATGATTAATTACAAAAAGGCTTATATAGCAGGAGGCTGCTTTTGGGGAATGGAAGATTTATTTAGAACCCGTCCAGGAATTAAAGATACAGAAGTTGGATATCAAGGTGGAGAAAATGATAATCCAACATATAAAAACCATCCAGGACATGCTGAAGGTATTGAATTGACTTATAATCCAAACGAAACCTCTTTCAAGGAAATTTTAGATTATTTTTTCAGAATGCATAATCCAACAACAGTTGATCAACAAGGAAATGATAGAGGATCTAGTTATCGTTCTGCTATTTTTTATCAAAATGATGAAGAAAAAGCAATAGCTAAGGAAATGATTGATTTAGTTGATGCTTCTGGTAAATGGCAAGGAAAAGTTGTTACAACCCTTGAACCATATACTACATTTTGGCAAGCTGAAGATTATCATCAAGATTATTTAGTAAAAAATCCTAATGGTTACACATGCCATTTTTTAAGATTTGATGAAAGTTTTATAAAAGAAGAAGTTTAAATCAGTTTAATATTTGAATAATAAACATAACATAGGGTTAGGTACTGCAGCCATAGGTAGGCCATTATATATTAATATTAAGAAGGAAATAGATACTGAACAATTCTCTTTGTTTAAGTTTAAACAAAAAGGTCTAAAAGTATTAGAAGAAGCTTATAATAATGGTGTTAGGTATTTTGACACATCGCCTGGATATGGAATTGCAGAACAGCTTTTAGTAAACTGGCTAAAGACAAAAAATGATTCTAGTATTCAGGTTTCAACAAAATGGGGATATACTTATGTTGCAAATTTTGACCCTCATGCAAAACAACATGAAGTCAAAGAGCATTCAATAGAAAAGCTGAATGAACAGTGGGAATATTCGAAAAATTTATTACCTTTTTTAAAAGTGTATCAAATTCATTCAGCGACATTAGATACAGGTGTACTTGATAATATTGATGTTTTAAATCGGTTGCATGAATTAAAAAAAGAAAACAATATTACTATTGGTTTAACAACAACTGGTGATAATCAAATAGAGGTGCTTGAAAAAGGTTTATCTGTTGAAATTGAAAATGAAAAATTGTTTCAATCATTCCAATGCACTTATAATATTCTAGATCAAAGTATCTCGAAATATAGAGATGAATTACAAAGTTTGTCAGGCCCTTTTATAATCAAAGAAGCTTTAGCTAATGGTAGGCTATTACCAAACAATAGTTTTCCAGAATATGGAAAGCTATATAATTACATGCAGCATTTAGTTGAAAAGTACAATGTTGCACCAGATGCCATTGCACTGCGTTATTGTATTGATGTTTTTCCAAAAGCTATAGTTTTAAGTGGAGCTAATAATAGTCTGCACTTGCAATCTAATTTAAAGGTTAAACAATTTGTTCTTACAGAAGCAGAAATAAAAGAGTTAACAGCATATAGGGTGTCTAGTATGTTATATTGGAAAGAAAGAAAGAGGCTGAATTGGAATTAGTAGTAAATCATGACTTAAATTATAAATTAATAAGTGAATAGTTTACAACGAATAGGTTTTGGTGGTGGTTGTCATTGGTGTACAGAAGCTGTTTTTCAATCTTTGCATGGTGTTATAAATGTGCAACAAGGTTGGATAGCCTCAGATGGAGAAAATAATACGTTTTCTGAAGCTGTTATTATCGATTATGATGCAAGATTAATTCCGTTAGATGTCCTTATCGAAATTCATTTACATACTCATAAAAGTACATCTGCCCATAGTATGAGAAAAAAATACCGTTCAGCTATTTATGTTTTTAGAAAAGAGGATGAAGAAATAACTAAAGATATACTTGAAAGTTACCAGTCAAAATTCAATAATAAACTCATAACACAAGTGCTTCCATATTCAGAATTTAAACCTTCTAGAGAAGCCATCACAAATTATTACTTTAAGAATCCGCAAAAGCCATTTTGCAAAACATTTATAAACCCAAAGCTAAAGCTGCTTTTAAAAAAATTCTCTACTTATACTAATAATAAAATTGCACACCTAAACACTGAAAAGGCATGAAGACTAAAAGAATAGAAATTAAAAATATAAAAGGGTATTCATTAGCTGCCTATTTAGAATTGCCAGCAAATCAAAAACCTAATTACTATGCTATTTTTGCGCATTGTTTTTCATGCAGTAGTAATTTAAATGCAACTAAGAATATATCAAGATCTTTAACGTCTCATGGTTTTGGTGTTATTAGATTTGACTTTACAGGTTTAGGTAGGAGTGAAGGCGAATTTGCTGAGAGTTATTTTTCTGCTAATGTTGAAGATTTATTAGCAGTTAATGATTACATCGAACAACATTATAAAGCTCCTAGTTTGCTAGTAGGGCATTCTTTAGGAGGTGCTGCAGTAATTGTTGCTGCTTCTAAATTAGATAATATAAAAGCTGTTGCAACCATTGGAGCACCTGCAACTGTAGATCATGTAACCCATCATTTTTCTCATGCTATAGATGAAGTAGCTCATAAAGGTGAAGTTGAGATAAATATTGGAGGTAGACCTTTTAAAGTTAATCAAGAGTTTGTGAATGATTTTGGTAAAACCGATTTACCATCTATCACAAAAAATTTGCGTAAACCACTTTTGATAATGCATGCACCATTTGATAATATTGTTGGAATTGAAAATGCGCAAGAATTATATCATAATGCTATACATCCAAAGAGTTTTGTGAGTTTGCATGATGCAGATCATTTACTGATGAATTCTAAATACAGTGAATATGCTGGAAAAATGATAGGAGAATGGGCAAAATTATATTTTCCACAGTTAGAAAACGATATGATAAATACAGAAGGAGAGCAATTAGTTGCTCATTTGGATTTAGTAGAAAATAATTTCACTACACAACTCCAAACTAAAAACCACTCCTTTATAGGAGATGAGCCTGCAAGTGTTGGAGGCGATGATTTTGGACCTTCACCTTATGAATATCTTAATGCGGCTATTGCAACATGTACAGCCATGACTTTAAAGTTATATGCTGAACGAAAAGAGTGGGATTTACAGGAAGTTTATGTATATATATCTCATGCCCGTAAACATAGTGATGAATTAATGCTTGATGTTGAAAAACCAGGTTATCTGGATCATATCTCAAAGCGATTAAAGTTTATAGGTAATCTTGATGATAAACAGAAAAAACGCTTAAAAGAAATAGCTTCAAAATGTCCCGTACATAAAACAGTAGCAAGTGAAGTTGTATTTGATACTAAAATATTGGAATAGAATTCTTTTTGAATAATAATAAAATAAAAACCCACAACTAATTGTTGTGGGTTTCTTTTGCGGAGAAAGAGGTAAGTGAACCTCTTTCGTAGTGCCTTTATTTATTACTGTTTCAGTCCTGTACCATTGTTGGGTCACCTAATAGGTCACCTTTATACCTTGTAGTAAAGATAAGGAATTTACTTGATTAATCCTTGTACTTTACTGATTTCAAAGCCCATAAAGTCGCAAAATTCATCGATAGTAACTAACTGATGAGCTTCTTTGTTAAGGCGTTCTTTAATCGCTTTGATTATTGTTCTGCCATAACGCTCACTCTTTCCTGTTACTACCTGTACGTCTTTAGGGTAAATACAGATTCTACTCATTTACTTTAAATTTAAAATTAATACTCTAACTATACTTTATCTATACCGTTGCTATAAAGCACTTATATACAATATACGACTAATATCCCATTGAAAAAACTAACTAAATCGGAAGTTTTGGCAACTTATAAACACTATGGAAGCACTCTAATACATTGACAATCAATAGCTCGTATATTTGATATTCATCATCAAAAAATGTATTAGTTATGGCAAAATTGAAAGGTATTATTAAGTTAGAAGGAACGTTAGACAATCTAACTTTTTACAAAGCAAAAGAGGGTTATTTAGTAAAAACTAAAGGCGGTGTTTCTAAAGAGCGTATTCAAAATGACCCAGCGTTTGAACGTACTCGTGAAAACGGTTCAGAATTTGGAAGTTCTGCATCATCTGGTAAGTTATTGAGAACATCAGTTAGAAACTTAATGATTAGAGCAAAAGACAATCGAGTTTCAAGTCGTGTTACTCAAAAAATGACACAAATTAAAAACTTTGATACAACCTCTGTAAGAGGACAAAGAAATGTAGCTACAGGATTAGCAACACCAGAAGGTAAAGCCACATTAAAAGGCTTGGATTTCAACAATAGAGCCATTTTAAGTGCTGTTTTATTCGCTCCGTTTACTGTAGATGGTGCGACAGGTGAAATTACTATCCCAAATTTAACACCTACAAATGATATTGCATATCCAAGTGGCGCAACACACGTAAGTTTAAGTTCAGCATTTCTAAAAGTTGACTTTGATACTACAGATAACGCAATCGAATACAGTCCAACTGTGAATATTCCGATTGATTCAACGTCTGCAACGCAAACACTAACGCCTGCAGGTGTTCCAACAGGCACAGGAAACGATATATTCGTTTTATTGGTAGAGTTCTTCCAAGAGATTAACGGTATTCAGTATCCGCTTAAAAATGGTGCATATAACGTTTTAAATATCGTAGAAGTAGCATAGTTTCATTCTGACCTTTGAAGCTGAAAGAGTCCTATAATTTTTATTGTAGGGCTTTTTCTTTTGCCATAATTTTTTTAAAGAAAAGAAAAAAGACAGCCAATGTTAAAGGTAGCGTGGATGATGCTGTCAAGGTTTTTGGGTAAAAGTTTTTTACTCTAAAATCTTGAAACATATTAACATTACCACTTAAAAAAGTTTTATTCAAAACCCGTAGGGCTTGACCTTTACAGTATTGAGCGTTGGCTGATGGAAGCTACCTATATTTGCTTTCTTTTTTATTTTATTACCTCATCTTACTTTTCCTAAAATGAAAGTTAACGAAATGAAGCAAACAAAGATTTGAGGTAAGGAATACTTGGACTTAACGATGATTTTGTGCAGTTGAATGAGATAACGTCATTTTGTTTGAAGTTCCAATGTGAGCGTGGGATAAGCGGATATTTTACATAATACCAGTTATAGCTACGAAAATATAAGAATACTGCGTTAGCAAACCCTTGAAAGGATTTTTGCTACTATAACTTGTATTATGTAACATAGCTTGGGTGAGTTTAGGGTTTTATGAGAAAATAATAACAGAATAGCTTATTGCAGTTTGGTTTGATTTTATGAAAACCAAAGCTGTAATATGCTATTACCTTAAAGACAAAAAAACGCTAAACTTGTTAGGTGAGCGGAACAACACAAAAGACAGAGGATTTTGAGGTACGAAAAAACTGGATTTTGGGTTGTGGGGAATAAAAAAGAGCCTTCCGAAAAAGACTCTTTCATTATTGCTTAATGGTCGTGATTTGAATGGTCATCACTTTTTGTTTCACCTGATTGATTCATCATCATTTCGTGGTCGTATTTACAACAACCTGGTAAACCATCATATGCTTCTTCATCACCAGCTACTTTTTCGGTATCATAACCTGAAGCTGCGATTGCTTTATGGATTGCCATTGCATCGGTTTTTGTATCATCAAAAGACACATCAATCTTCTTTTTATCGACATCCCAATTAGCACTTGCAACACCTTCAACACCGTTAGCTGCTTTTTCGATAGTGCTTTTACACATTCCGCAATTTCCTCTTACACCAAAAGACAGGTCTGTCATTGCCATATCTTTAGACATTTCAGTAGTTGTGGTTTCTGTTTCTTTTTTGGTTTCGTTTTTACAACTTGTTAAACCTAATGCTGCTATTACAGCTACACTTAAAATTACTTTCTTCATTGTTTAAAATTTAATTGTTATTACTTGATTTATTATTCTATTACTTGTTTTACTTCACCACAGGTTAGCATTGCTTCGCCAAAGTATGGATTGATTACTTTTTCTTCTTTACTCAACCAATATGCACCATTGTTGTTATCTGCCATTGGGCAAAATTCTACATAGACCTTTTCATCGACACCAAATAGTTGTACAGCATTGATTAGATGTGATGATAAATGTTTAAAATGGTCTCTTTGTGATTTTATATCGGACGTTTCAGAAATTGAAGTTGCAGAAGATTTTATTTCGCCTTCTAATGACATCCAATGGTTATGCGCCTTATTATCTGACAACAATTTCATATCTACTTTATTCAATTTATTTAATAAAGTTGTTGCGTTTGCTGAAGTACTTTTTGAATCTTCTTTTACTAAAGCATCTTTTAAATTGATATACTCATTGAAAACAGCTTTTAACTGCTCTTGAAATTTCATTGATACTTTCAAACGCTCATTCATATTAGTGTGGTCACTTTCTTTGTTGGGTGAATTGTTATCCATACCTAAATGACCTTCGTGTCCAGTCATTACTTTGCCACCATCTTTATTCATCATAGACTTTTTGCCTTGTAATTGTGCTGCTGCATCAACCGTAAATGTTCCGTTAGTCACTATTTCATTTCCAACTAATAAACCTTCTAAAACTTCATATTCATTACCTATTTGATTACCTAAAACTACTTCTTGCATTTCAAAAACGGTTTGGTCTGGATTTGTTTTTAAGTAAACCACAGAGCGTTCTCCAGTCCATAACACAGCAGATGCAGGAATCGATAAGATTTCTTTATTTTCATTCTTAACACTATCAATATTTGCAGACACAAACATTCCTGGTTTAAATACATCATCTTTATTATTTAGAACTACACGTAAGGTTATTGTTCTTGTTTTACTGTTCAAAATTGGGTCTATGAAATCGACTTTTCCTTTAAATACCTTATTTGCATTTGCATTGGTAGATACAGAAACTTCTTGACCTTTTTTAAATAACTCTATCTGGTTTTCATAGACATCAAAATTTGCCCAAACCGTGTTGAGATTGGCAATCTTCAATAACGGTTGACCTTGTTTTATGAAATCGCCTTGCTCTACTAATTTTTCGGTAACTGTTCCTGAAACGGTTGCATACACAGGAAAGTTTTCTTTCACTTTTTGGGTTTCTTCAATCTGATTGATTTGATTTTCAGAGAGCTTCCATAACTTCAATTTATTACGAACCGCTTTGTATAAAGCTGGTTGTGATTCTTTTAAAGATGCTGCTGTAATCAATTCTTGTTGCGCTGCATAGAGTTCTGGCGAATAAATGGTTGCTAATAACTGACCTTTATGAACTTCTTCGCCTGTAAAACTCACATTCAAATGTTCAATTCTACCTGAAAAGTAACTTACCTGTACCGCATTGGCTTCTTCATTTTCGGCAATCTTACCAGATAGTTTAATGGTATTGCCTTCTGCATTGCCTTTACCGACAACAGTTGTTTGAATATTAGCCAAAGCCATAGCGTTTTCTGTAAGCTTAAATTGGCCTGCTAATAAACCATCACTTCCGCTTTCTGCAGGAATTAAATCCATACCACAAATGGGGCAATCTCCTGCTGCTGGTTGCATAATCTGTGGATGCATTGAACAGGTCCACATTTGATTGGTTTCTGTAACTGCATCGTGATTATGGTCTGTATCTTCTTTTGATGAGCCACCAAACAGTATCCACCCTAAAAGTAGACCTACAGCTAATATTCCGAGATAAACTATATATTTTTTCATTTCTTTATTTTTTTCGTTTTAATAATTTCTTAATTGAAGGTGACGAGGTGTACCACAACAAAAACCCACTTAAAACGGTTATCAATCCTAAAAGTGAAAATGCTCTCAAAACAATGGTATTAAAATTGTCTCTGCCTTCATAGTCCATAGTATGTGTCATCCAAAGAAAATCAAACCAACGCCAAGAACGATGTCTTACGGTTTGAAATTTTCCGTCGCTTACAGAAACGTATGCTTTTAGTGCTTCATCTGTTTTATATGAGATAACATAAGCAGGTAGTAGTTTTTCTCGATACTCGTGGTGTTTTCCAGTTTCAGTAATTTGCTCAACAGATTCTACCTCTAAACCACTTTTCATATGGTTTTTGGCAATATAGAGTGCCTCATCCTGCGTAATACTATTTTTTGGCATTCCATCTAAAGCATTATACAATTGCTCTTTATTTATCCAATAGTACGGTGCATTATCAATATCTCTTAATTCAATAGTCTTTATTCCATTTGAAACATCCATTTCTGAAGGACTTATTAAACTATTAAATGCTTTGGGTTGATACTCCAAGTTTTTAAATTGGTCTCCGTGTATTTCATCGATGTTCGTCCAACTAAAGTATAAACCACTAATAGTCCAAAACAGGAATTGAATCCCTAAAAAGAGACCCAAATACCTGTGGGTTTTTCTAATTTTTAACGCCGTATGTCTATTTACCATAACAATTTAATTTATAAGCATTAATGTCGCCATTACAATCATAATAGCATTTTCAATAAAAGTGGCTTCTGTCATAGGTAATTTTAAAGCAGTACCTAAACACGCACATCGTATTGATTTTTTGTCCAATAATGTTTTTGTTACTCCAATTGTTGTTATCCCTAATACTATTAGTGTAATTATTAAAGCTATATTAATTTCAAACCGCATTAAAAACATCAGTCCTAAAGCTGTTTCAATAAATGGATAAACTTTCCCATAAAAAGGAACACGTTTAGCTAAAGGGTCGTACATACGAAAGGATTCTGGAAAACCTTTTAAATCTAACATCTTGAAAAAACTAAAAACGATGTAGAATAAGCCCATAAAGTCCAGCATAAACTCGCTCCAACTCCAATTTTTATAATTTAACAATACGCTTGCTGACGCTATATAGAAGATGATGAGTAATAGTGGTTTAAGTTGTTGTAATTTGCTTTTTTCTTCTTCAATCTCAAAACTTGAAGATTGCGTAGACGTAAAAACATTCTTTATTTCTTTTTGAGTTATGGTATATTTCGATGCTAAAGACTTTTGAAGTTCTACAATATCAATATGTTTATCCATAGTTATTGTTGCTTCTTGATTTTCAAGATTAACTTCGACATCGGAAACATCATCTATATCTCTTAAACTGTTTTCTACAGATGCTTTACAACTGCCACAGGTCATTCCTTTTATTTTATATATATGTTTCATTTTTTTGGTAGCTTTAATGTTACTGTTTGATTAAATGATAAATCATCAATATGACCAGCAATAGCATTATCATCAGTTTTAAAATGCATATGCATATTGGTAGTATGATGAGTGAAAACTGCTTTATGCTTTGTGGAATAGAAGCCTATAATTTGAACTCTTCTATTTGCTAAAGTTCCATTTAAACCAGATTCCTTATGCTTTTTATGGTTGTGGATAGTATCACCATCTTTCCAATTTATGACGTGCCAATCCACAGAGGCGATTATACCTTCTAATAAGAAAGGAAATGGTTCTTCAGTATTGATTCCACTATTTGTGGCGAGTTCAAAAATTTGTTCTTCTAAATCACTTTTTGTCTTACTATTCTCGATTTGAAAAGTATCCCATTCTTCCACTTCAGCATATACTAATAAAGACGCTTTTAGACTATAAGAATCTTTAATTTGCAAGCTACTATCAATCACAAAGCTGTTGCTCGGTTTACTATCAAATATTTGTATTTCACCTTTGAGATTATCTACAGCACCAAGAGCATATAGATGTTTCTTTTTTGAAAGTGTATCTAAACTAATTACGGGTTGAATGTTACCAGACATTATTGTTCTTAAAGCTCCCGAATGTTTTACTAATATTGAGACTTCTTTTTTGTGTGTGTTTTGGCAAGAGGTAAAAGCAATTACCATTATTACCAATACGATTATATATGTTGATTTATTCATAGTTTAATTAGTTAAATAATTAATTATAGTAGTTTGTACAAAGTAGGTCTTCACAGATTCTATTTGGTTCATTTGAAACTTTAGCTGTAACTCTTGAATGTCTAAAACATCATTAAAATCAATCGTTCCTGTTTCATAGCTTTTGATTAAAATATCTTCTGCATCTTTTGCTTGTTTTAGGTTTTTAGTTTGAGTAGTATAACTTATTCTTGCAGAAATACGCTCATTAATCGCCTTGCTTAAAAGTGTTTCCAAAGTGTTTAATCGTTCCTGCTTTTGAACTGTTATTTCTTGCTGTTCTAACTCGTTTTGTTTGGTTTGGGATTTATATTTCTTATTGAAAATTGGGATTGACACCGAAACCATTGGCATTACAATATCCTTTCCGTTATCGCTGAAATCCATATTTGGCCTTTCTGAAACATTGATATAATCTAATCCAAAACCAATCATTGGACTGCTTTCTTTTTGATTTAATAATTCTGATTGCTCTATGGATTGATAGAGCTTATCATATTTTAGTAATTCAGGATGTAATGCTAAATTTTCAGAAGTAATATCAAAGTCTTCAGAAGGTATCATTACACTATCTACCACATTCACGGTAACATCATTATCTCTATTCAATAGATTATTGAATTTGGTTTGTTCTGCTAAAAATTGTTGTTGCAATACATCTTTTAATTGTTGCATTTCGTTTTGACGCATTTGCAATCGCAACACATCTACTGCGGATGCTTTACCAACCTCAACAGAAGTTAATGCCAACGTCTCATAAGTTTCTAATAGTTTAATGTTTTCAGTTAAGACCTCTTGCTTTGCTTTGTTCGCGTATAGATTATAATAGGATTGTGATACCGAAGCCATTAGTTTTCGCTTTGCGATAACAATGTCCTCGTATTTAGCATCTGCCAATGAACTCACATAATTTTCTCTCGATGTAATGGTTCCGAACCACGGTAACATTTGTTTAGCAGATACTTTAAAGCGTTGTGCACCTGTTCTGGTTTCCGGTTCACTTACAAAGTAACCAACTCCAAATTCGGTGTTCGGAATGGTATTGACTTCATTCACTTTTTCAGAAGCTCTTTTGTATTGTAACTCAAACTTTTGAATTTCTGGATTGTTTGTTAAGGCTTCATCTATGAGTACTTCTAATTGTTGTGCATTTCCTTTGAGAACAAAGAATAACGAACAAAGAAAAAAGACTGTTTTTATGTGTGATTTTATGTGTTTCATTTTACAGTTCTTTTAAGTTGAACTTCGGCTTTCCAGCTATATAATACTGGTACTACAAATAAGGTTATTAAGGCTATAAGCATTCCACCAAAACTTGGTATTGCCATAGGAATCATAATATCGCTACCACGTCCTGTTGATGTTAATACTGGTAATAATGCTAATATGGTTGTAGCTGTTGTCATTAAGCAAGGTCTGATACGTTTTTCTCCTGCTTCTACAACAGATGTTCTTACTTCCTTTTTATTATCTGGTGTGTTTCTATTGAAAGTTTGCGTTAAATACGTTGCCATAACTACACCATCATCCGTTGCAATTCCGAAAAGAGCAATAAAGCCCACCCAAACTGCAACACTTAAATTAATAGGATGCATCTGAAATAAATCACGTAGATTTTCGCCAAAGAAATTGAAGTTTAAAAACCAATCTTGACCATAGAGCCATATCATTAGAAATCCGCCTGCAAATGCTACTGCAATACCTGTAAATACCATTAATGATGTACCTACAGAACGGAATTGGAAATACAGAATTAAGAAAATAATTGCTAATGCTAAAGGCACAACAACCGACAAGGTTTTTTCGGCTCGCAACTGATTTTCGTATGTTCCTGTGAATTGATAATTAATACCTTTTGGTACTACTAATTCGCCATTATCTATTTTTTCTTGAATTAAGGCTTGTGCATTTTCTACAACACTTACTTCTGCGAAACCATCCATTTTATCAAATAATACATAGCCTACTAAAAAGGTGTCTTCACTTTTAATTACTTGTGGACCTTGTTCATATTTTATTGTTGCCAATTCGCTTAAAGGAACTGGACTGCCTTTTTCTACTGGTACATAAATCTGTTTTAAGTCGGTTGGATTAGCTCTTAACTCTCTTGGGTATCGAACACGTACACCATAACGCTCTCTACCTTCAACGGTTTGGGTTAATACCATTCCGCCAACTGCAACTTTAAGTACATCTTGTACATCTTGTATTGAAATACCATAACGTGCAATTTTTTCTCTATCAATATCAATTAACAAATAGGGTTTCCCTACGATACGGTCTGCAAAAACAGCTTCATCTTTTACACCTTCAGCTTGTTTCAAAATATCCTCTAACTGCACACCAAACGCTTCAATTTGTTTTAAATCTTGACCTTTTACCTTGATACCCATTGGCGCTCTCATTCCTGTTTGAAGCATTACCAATCTGGTTTCAATAGGTTGTAGCTTTGGTGCAGAGGTAACACCAGGCAATTTGGTGACTCTTACAATTTCATTCCAAATATCGTCTGGTGATTGTATTTCTGGTCGCCAATTTCTATAAAACTCACCATCATTATCTTCTATTAATTGAGAGTTTTTAATTACGCTCAAAGTAACATCTTTAGTATTATTTGGATTTGCGATGAATCGTCCATCTTTCAATTCAAACAAACCATCTTCATTTATTTTATAGCGTTGACGTTCTTCGTTTTCATTAAGCATATATTCTGGTTTGTACTGAATGATATTTTCATACATTGATAATGGCGCTGGGTCTAAAGCTGATTCTGTTCTTCCTGCCTTACCAACTACGGTTTCAATCTCTGGAATACTGGCTACTGCCATATCTAATTGCTGTAAAACACGTTTGTTTTCTTCTACACCAGAATGAGGCATCGAGGTTGGCATTAGTAGAAATGAGCCTTCATTTAATGAGGGCATAAACTCTTTGCCTGTATTTTTCATAATGAAAAATCCTGCAATGACAATAGCTGTTGGGACAGACAAAAAGAGCAACTTATTATCTAAACACCACTTTAAAATACGTGTGTAGTATTTTATAAATAATGAGAAAACACCTAATAAACCAAAGCAAATAACACTCACAAAAATGAGATTCCAAAAAATGCTTTTATCAATGCCTAATGGTCTCCAGTATTCTGCTAACAAGAATACAATAGCTGATACCGAAATAATGATATTGATAAGATTAGCTTGCTTGTCTGTTATCTTACTTTGAAGATTGAGAAGTGCTGTAATTCCAAACGCTATCAAAATCAATCCTAACCAATATCCATAGACTATTGCTACAATTCCCAATGCTATTAAAACGCCATTTAAAACATATTTAAAAGTGTTATTAATGCTTTTCTTTCGGAATAAAAATGCAGCGAAAGGCGGAATTAAAAATAGCGCTACAATTATAGAAGCTGTTAATGCAAAGGTTTTTGTGAAAGCCAATGGTCTGAATAGTTTTCCTTCTGCACCAATCATCGTAAATACAGGAATGAAACTAATAATGGTGGTCATTACTGCGGTTACGATTGCACCAGATACTTCGGCTGTTGCGTTGTAAACTACCGTGTTAATGGATTGTGTGCCATCATCTTCATCTAAATGTCGAATTATATTTTCTGATAGTATAACACCAACATCGACCATTGTACCAATAGCAATAGCAATACCAGATAATGCGACAATATTAGCATCGACACCAAAGAGTTTCATCGCTATAAATACCATTAAAACTGCTACTGGCAGTAGTCCAGAAATTAATACGGACGCTCGAAGATTAAACACCATAATGATTATGACCAGAATGGTTATAAGTATTTCTAAAGTCAATGCCTCATTGAGTGTACCTAAAGTTTCTTGTATCAATTCTGTTCTGTCATAAAAGGGTACTATGGTTACTTGGGAAGTTCTACCATCCGCCAATACCTTTGAAGGTAATCCTGCACTTAATTCATTAATTTTTTCTTTTACGTTATTGATGACTTCCATTGGATTTGCACCATAACGAGCAACCACAACAGCACCAACAACTTCTGCACCTTCCTTATCTAAAAGCCCTCTACGTGTTGCAGGACCTAAAGAGACTTTTCCAATATCCTTAATTTTAATCGCTGTATAGTCTTCTGAAGTGACTACTGCATTTTCGATGTCTGAAATGGATTTCACATAACCCAAACCACGCACTAAATATTCGGCTTGGTTAATTTCCAAAGTTTGTGCACCAATATCTTTATTGCTTTCCTTAACCGCTTTTACAACGTGATGCAATCCAATATTATACTGACGCATTAGTTCTGGATTTACATCCACTTGATATTCTTGAACATAGCCACCAATAGAAGCAACCTCTGAAACACCACTTGCAGAGGACAACGCATACTTTACATAGTAATCCTGAATACTTCGTAATTCCTGTAAATCCCAACCACCAGTTACATTACCGTTTTCATCACGACCTTCAAGCGTGTACCAAAATATTTGTCCTAATCCTGTGGCATCTGGACCCAATGCAGGATTAACACCTTCGGGTAATAAACCACTTGGTAAGGAATTAAGTTTTTCGAGAATACGACTTCTACTCCAGTAAAATTCTATGTCTTCTTCAAAAATGATATAGATACTTGAAAAGCCGAACATAGAGGAACTACGAATGGTTTTTACTCCAGGAATCCCTAACAAGGATGTGGTTAATGGATACGTTATTTGGTCTTCTATATCTTGTGGTGAGCGACCATCCCATTTGGTAAAAACGATTTGTTGATTTTCACCTATATCTGGTATGGCATCTACAGCAACAGGATTGCTTGGTAAGAATCCTGTATCCCAATTGAAAGGTGCGTTGACTGTTCCCCAACCTATAAAGAGAACTAATAATAAAACTGCTACGAGTTTATTTTCTATTAAAAATTTGATGCTTTTATTTAGCATTGGCTTTGATAATTAAACAATTAGACATTGGTGTTTGAAAAACACCGAATACAGCAAATTATCCTTACGACATTGCAGTCATAGGATAAAAGAGTCTATTGTTTAAAAATCAAATTAAGTATGTCTCGTCAATCTTGTAGAGTTGCCTGACGACGAGTGGCGGTTTATATTCTTCGTAAGTAGATACATTATTGTCTAAACCTTCAAAAAGGTTAATAAAAGTATAAACAAATGAAGCGATGAATACCTGTTGCTCAAATGAGATTTTGTCAACTTGCAATTGTAATTCGTCTTGACCTTCAATTGCTAATTGTTCATCATCACAACAATTTTTCTTGGTAATAGAACATCCTTCGGTTGAAGGCTTTTCCATTTCCATTCCGCACCCTTTGGCTTTTTGAAAGATAGCAGTTTCTACTAAAGTATCTCCACAATAATGTATATTCACAGTAAATGACATTGTAGAGCATAACACTACAAAAGCCATTGCTAAAGACATTATTTTATGGAAAAACTGCTTCATATTGATTGCGAAGTTACGAAATTTTAACAACTATTGATTTTGTTTAACAGAAGTTTAATTGAATAATCTGCTTAATCCCAACTCATTCGTTGTAATCTAACTGCATTTAAAATTGCTAATAATGCTACTCCTACATCTGCAAAAACTGCTTCCCACATTGTGGCTAAACCACCTGCTCCTAATATCAATACAATAACTTTAACTCCAAACGCTAAAATGATATTCTGCCAAACAATTTTTCTTGTAGAACGACTTATTTTAATGGCTCTAACTACTTTTGAAGGCTGGTCTGTTTGAATTATAACGTCTGCTGTTTCAATAGCTACATCACTACCTAAACCACCCATTGCAATACCAACGTTACTCGCTGCTAAAACTGGTGCATCGTTAATACCATCACCTATAAAGGCTATTTTGTTTTCAGGATTTTTCTTTAAAATTTCAACTTCGTTTAATTTATCTTCTGGTAGTAAACCACCTTTAGCATTTTCGATATTCAACTCTTTAGCGACTTGTTGCGTAATGGAATCTTTATCACCGGAAAGCATCATAATATTTTTAATGCCTACTTTGTGTAATTCTGTAATAGTTTCTTTTGCATCCTCTTTTAATTCATCCGCTATTACTACATAACCTGCAAATTGATTATCGATTGCAACTAATACTATAGATTCTACAATAGTTTCCGTTTCACTTGGAATATCAATACTATTGGTAGTCATCAAGGCTTTGTTACCTACTAAAACAGTTTTATCGTTTACTATACCTTTTAATCCTTTACCAGCAATTTCAGAAACTTCTTTTGCTTCATAGCTATTTTCAGTTCCTTTATATACCATTATGGCTTTAGCTATTGGATGCGTGGATTGTTCTTCCATCGCCATTAAATATTGCATAAATTCGGTTTCTTTCCAACCGATTGCTTTTACTTCTTTGATTTTAAAAACACCTTTGGTAACGGTTCCTGTTTTGTCCATTACCAAAGTATTTATCTTGGTCATTGCATCTAAAAATGAAGCACCTTTAAATAAAATTCCATTTTTTGAAGCTGCTCCCAAACCACCGAAATAACCTAATGGTATTGAAATCACTAACGCACAAGGACAAGATATTACCAAGAAAATTAATGCTCTGTATAACCAATCTCTAAATACATAATCATCTACAAAAAAGTAAGGTATAAAAGTAACACCAATAGCTAAAAACACTACAATTGGTGTGTAGATACGAGCAAACTGTCTGATAAACAATTCTGTTTTAGACTTACGAGCTGTTGCATTTTGAACCAAGTCTAATATTCTCGCAATAGAACTATCTTCAAAGATGTTGGTTACCTCAACTTCAATAACGCTTTCTAAATTAATACTACCTGCATAAACCTTTGCATCTTTCTGAATAGAATCTGGTTTGCTTTCTCCTGTTAATGCTGCGGTGTTTAGAGATGCTTTTTCGGATAATAAAATACCATCCAATGGAATTTTTTCACCTACTCGAATTTGTATTTTCTCGCCAATATTTACAGCTTCGGGCGATACACTTATATAATCACCATCACGAAATACATTGGCTTCTTTTGGCCTAACATCTAATAAGGCTTTAATATTTCCTTTTGCTCTATTAACTGCTGCGTTTTGAAATAATTCTCCTACTGCATAAAATAGCATTACTGCCACACCTTCAGGATATTCACCAATGATAAACGCACCAATGGTGGCAATAGACATTAAAAAGAACTCGGTAAAAACATCGCCTTTTATAAGACTTTTCCATCCTTCTTTAATTACAGGAAACCCAACTGGAATATATGCTAAAGTGTACCAAACTACTCGAATCCATCCTTCAAATTGAGGAATGGCATCAAAATAATCTACAGCAATTCCTACGATTAGCATCACAAAACTTATAAGTGCTGGAATGTATGTTTTGAATGCACTTCCATTTCCGTGGTCGTGACCATCATCGTGAGAATGTTGTTCTTCTGAATTTGGTTTTAAATCTCTTAAATTGACTTTCTTTTTTTTCATCAAGTTAGTTTTAACAACAACTTTTATTTTCTTGAATTGGTGGACAGGGAACTGTTCCATAAGAACAATACACACAACAATCACCTTCGTTTGGTTTTAGAACCGTTTTACAATGCTCACACTCGTAGAAGAATTGACAAGCATTTGTTGGCATATCTTCTACTTTTTTATGTCCGCAGTTAGGGCAAGTGATTTCCGATTTTAATATGGTTTTCATTAATTTTCTTTTTTGTTAGTTACTTTATAACCTGTTGCGTTAATTGCTTTCTCAATCTCCAATTCATTGGTTTTAGTTTCGTCAAACTCAATGATTGCGTTACCATTTTCGTATGATGTTTTTGAGTTTACAATTCCGTTAAGTTTATTTACTTCGTGGTTAACGTGTGCTTCACAACTGGCACAAGTCATTCCACTTATTTTATACTCTATTGTTTTTATATTTGATTTATCAACTATTATGATTTGTTTTTCGGTTTTTGGATATAACATACTTGAGTAGTATGGGAAAGCCAACATCACAATTGCAAAAGCTGTTACAATGCCTAAAAAGGTTTTTGACTGCATAAATTTTGGTTCTTTATCCGTTTCACATTCACAGTCGATTTCTTTTTCTGGTTTTAATTTTTGATACCAAGCAAAGAGAAGAACTAATATAGTTAGCCCTATTAAGTAAGGTCTAAATGGTTCTATCCAAGAAAAAGTTGAAGCTACACCACTTGTTCCTGCAATTAATGCCAAAACAGGTGTGATGCAACACAATGAAGCTGTGATTGCTGTTAGGATACTTGTAACCGCTAATTTATTTTTCATTCTATATCTAATAATTTTTCAATGTCTTTTGGAATAGGCATACGTTTTAATGGTGGTACGTTTGCGCCACCAGTATTACCAAGTGGAACGTGATTTATAAATGATTTCCAGCCACCCACAAACAACCTAACTATTTGACCTATTACTTCTTTAGTATCTTTTTGTCTAAATCCAAATTTTAGCATTAGCCAATGTGAATAGGTATGTTCTATAGGATAAGACTGTCCTATTATATGACTACGCTCTAAATGAAACCAAGCATAACCAAACTGTTTATTTTCTAAACATAAACTGTATTGTTTTATTTCTTCGTTATAAGCCTGTTTAAGATGTTTAGGTATTTTAGTATTAAACTTCATATCCACTAATTTTGGATAAAAGTAATTTAATAGTAAGTGCAATGGAAGTGCATTTGTTATCCACTACACTTATCACATATACCTTTTACAACCAAGTTTACATTTTCCGAAACAAAGCCATCAGGCACTTTAATTTGAGGGATTTTATGGTTTGTTAGGCAAATGGTTTCATTGCAATTGTTACAATGGAAGTGTAAGTGTAAATCTGTTTTTATATCACAACTACAACCTTGTTCACACAATGCATATTTAGTAATTCCTGTGCCATCATCAATTTGATGTACAATATCCTTTTCTTCAAAAGTTTTAATAGTTCTGTATAAGGTAGTTCTATCTGCTTTTTCAAAAGCATTTTCAATGTCACTCAATGTTACTGCTATCTCTTTTTCTGCAAGAAACTTATATATAAGCAAACGCATTGCCGTTATGCGAATATCTTTTGACTCTAATAATTGTTCTATTGTTTCCATAATTAATCGTGGTGTTCGTTTCCAAATGGTTTAATAATAAGTCCTACACTAAATATAAAACCATCTGTTGGCGCATATATTTCTGGGAAAACAGGATTTTCGTGAGGTGGTAAAACCAAAGGTGAAAACCTGCTTTGTCTTCTATCTGTAAAATTCTCAAAATTCACAAATACACTTCCTAATTTAAAATTACGCATCACCAATAAACCCATAGTTACAAAGTCTGTAGTTTCTGTACCATTGGATAAGAATTGTTTTCCTGTATAAAAGGTTTCATAACCAATACGCCATTTTTCAGATTCGTACATTAAAACACTACCTGCGTTATGCTTTGCTGTTAATGGCTTTTGTGGATTGCCAGGTAAATAATTTAGTTTGGTATCAATAAGCGCATAGTTTAAAAACCATCTAAAGTCTTTGTAAGTAAACTTAATATTGGTTTCTGCTCCTTTGCTAAAGATTTCATCTGGTGCATTTTCAAACTGAAATAAACCGTTATCTGTAGAATTTAAAAGCAGTCCATCATTAATAGCAGTCACATAGAATAATTGGTTTATGGAAAAACCAATCTCATCCGATAATCGTGTTTGATAATTCACATCGAAATTAACACCATAAGAACGTTCTGCATCTACTGTAGATTTATCTATAGCAAGCACATTTTCAAAATTGATATACTCTGCTTCTTCTGTAAAAATATCAGGAATCTTATACCCTAAACCTCCACCAATTCTACTTGAAAATCCACTATTGTTTTTATAAAGTAATGAAATTCTTGGAAGTGGAAAGAAACCGAAATCCGTATTATAATCTGCTCTTAATCCTGTTTCTAATATCCAATTATCTGATAAATCATAAATATTATTTGCAAATGCGCCAAAGGTTACATCTTTTTGGTCTCTCTGTAGTGGTGCGTTATCATTTTCATCGAAATTTGAGGTATAAAGATTAGCTCCAACTATCCAATCCGTTTTTTCTGATGCTGTATTATATGTGATTTCAGTAAACGTATTTGTCTGTTTGCCATCAAAATTGAAATCCGGAACGGTTAAATTCCTATCGAAAAAAGAGACACTATTTTTAAACTCTACTGAACTAACGGAATCTAATTGTGTTTGATATACCAATTGACTGCTTAATCGTTTTGAATTGTTTTCTTCTGTATATTGATGAATACCTTCTTCACCACTTTCAATTTTGGTAATATCTCCACCAATTCTATCATCGTACGTTCCGTTTAATCCAAACCAAAGTGTTGTTTTATCTGATGGATAATAAAATAATTTTGGATTGAATGAAATTGATGTTGTTTTTGGTAGGTTACTAAAGCCATCATCTTCTGGGTCGTATGCTTTTTGGTAATGACCAGAACCATAAAGTGATACACCGAATTTTTCATTTCGTTTGCTATAAAATACATTGGCAGTACTTCCTAACGCTTGGGTTTGAGTTAGCATAATATCTAATGCAGGTTCTTCATCTGGTGTTTTAGATACCATATTTACTAATCCTGCAATAGCACCTCCACCATAAAGTGTTGACGAACTTCCTTTAATAATTTCAAATTGTTGTAAGTCTAAAGGTGGTATTTGTAAAATACTTAACCCACTTGAGAAACCACCATATAATGGAAATCCATCTCTTAAAAGCTGTGTGTACCTACCATCTAAACCTTGAATACGAATATTGGTACTCCCACTACTTAATGATGTTTGTTGCATTTGTATTCCTGTGCTTTCACGAAGCACCATAGAAATATTAGTAGGATTCATTATTGCTTTTTCTCCTAATTCCTCTGCACCTATAAACTCTATACGTGTCGGTATTTTTCTAACGGTTCTCGTACTTCTTGAAGATTGCAGTACTACAGCATCTAATTGATTACCACCTTCTTTTAATTTAAAGACTAACGCTGTATTACTTGGAATTTGAATTGTTGTCTCAAATGCTTCAAAGCCTAAAAAGGAAATTATTATTTGATGCTGACCATCTGGTATTTCTGTAAAAGTTGCAATACCATCAAAATCGGTTACTGCTCCTTTTTCTAATGCTTCAAAATAAACCGTTGCGCCCAATAAAGGCTCGTTTTCAGCTTCTGTTAGGACTTTTATTTGTATGTCTGATGTTTGTGCCTGTAACGATAGGCAAAGTATTAATATGAGCTTTATGCTCAATAGGTATTTATTCATTGAATTGTATTTGTAATTAACTAAATAATTGATTTAAAATCGATTTGTTTTAGCTGATTACTTGTGGCGGATGCCAAATATTGGAAAGGAAATTAAACCCGTAAATAGGTTGATATGTAGAAATTAAATCCGTTGAGATTTCAATATTAAGTTTTAAATCAAATGTCTTGATGGGTTCGTAAGTAATTGTCATACCGCAACAATTACAAATACAAGTTACAGGACAAGAATCGTCGCTATCTTCTTGATGATTATGATTTGTACTTATCTCGTCTTGATGCTGCTGGTCTTCTATATTTTGCCCATCAGAACAAGGCTTTGCTGAAAGCAATAGTATAATTAATGATAATATGATTGTTACAAATTTCACAAGTACAAAGATAAAAATTTAATGATGCAATGGTTGTGCAATTATTTTATTTAAGCGACAACCTTTGCTTTCTCCTTTAAAGTTTCAAGATGCTTTACCATATTGCTTTTACACCATACCTCTTGTTTTATTGTTGGTGGATGACCAATAGCCTTGGTTAACTCTTCCATCATAATCTGCTCAACTACTTCTACATATTCTTCAGTAGTAGATATGCTATCGTGAATAGTGTATATAGGTGCTAATGGATATCCTTCTGAAACACGCTTTGCTATGATGTTAATCATTAAATGACTCTCTATGCTCTGTAATAATCTTGGAAGTAAAGATTTGTCCTTACTTTTTATTTTAGCAAATACATCAAACACCGCTTTAAACTTTTGCTCAAATAACCTTTTGGGTGCTGCTTCTGCTTGCCCCTTAAATTGGTTGGATGTAAACAACACTTGAAAAACTGCTGCTTTAACTTCTTTGCGGTCTTTTAATTCAATACCTAATTCCTGTAAAAAGGCATCCTCTAAAAACTCATATAACTTTCCAGATACTACTAAATCAATATAGTCTTGAAACTCATTATTTATAAGGGATTGGGGGATTTCTCCTAACATAATGTAAGAATCATTGTTATGAATATTTATATGTGAAATATTTAATGTATCACTCTTTATTTCATTGAAAACCTTATTTATTTTATTAAGATAAGAAAAATAGCGACTCTGCGGTTCATCAAAAGCAATCGACAATGAGTTATTCTTATTTCGCTCAAATTTTTGCACTATCCAAAAATCACGACTCAACAAAATAGTACTTAAATAGGGTTGACTGTTTTTAATATCTAACGAAATTAATTTTTGGCCATCATACGTAACAGCATTTCTAATTCGACTTGGCATATTGGTCAAATTGGTATGAAAGCGATATACATTATCATCCAACATCAAATTATAATCTTGCCATTTTAACCTTTGTGCGCTCATTTGAGCGTGTACCATTTGATTTGTTGGATGCTTATATTTTTTTCTTACTCTGTCGTACTCCCAAAGTGCTTTATCTTTTATTTTTAAATTATGCTCTTGAACTAAAAAGTCATCTATGTAATCATAATCAATTCGTAGTTTATCATTAAACCACTTTGTTAAAAAGCCAAGATGTTTAACCGACTCTATTTTACGATTTTTATGGGCTTTTAATTTGTTTCTAAAAGTGAAGTCTTCAACTTGCATTGATTTTACAGGTGTTCTGTATCTCTCAATAAATCGAAATCCTTTTGATTTTTCTCCAACCACATAATGATTATCGGACTCAATAATTTGTAAATCGCTTTCTAAATAGTTAAGATACTTTTTATAGTTCTGTATTTTATCCTGCAATTTTTTTGCGTTGATAGGCACAAAATCTTCGCCCTGAATATTCTTATCCATTAATGGAATAGCATTTATTAAATGCAGGATATAACATAGCTTGTCTAACTTATAAGGTTTAAAACTTGGCGGATTATTGTGCGTTAACTCGAATATATCCAAGTTTTCAGGTATGTATATTCTCATTATGCACTTTTGTTTTGGATTAAAATTCCGATTACATCATCATATTCATAGTACATAGTTTTACCCATTTTTGTATAAGGTAATGTTCCGTTGATTCGTAAATTCTGCAACGTGCCTGCTGAAATATTTAATAGCTCACGTACGTCTGCTGATTTTAACCACTTTTTTTGCTCTGTTTGGCTTCCTAAAATTGTCTTCAGTTCTGTGATGATTTCCTGTTTAAGAGTCTTTAAATCATCCTTTGTAATTACTTCAAATGTCATTTTTTATTAAAACGTATTAAAAGGTGTAAACACCTGATTTATATTGTGTTAATTTACGATATTTTGACCTTTACATAAAACAAACTTATTAACATTTATGCACTATCTTTTAACAGAAAAACCCTTGAATAATCAAGGGTTTAAGCATATACTTTTGTTCTTTGTTTATATATGTTAATTAGCGATTCTTTTGGAAGCATCAACATTACTTTTATCAGCAAATTTTTGTTTCAAAATTGCCATATCATCGCTTACTTTTCTATCCAATATTTTAGCATAGTGTTGCGTTGTTTTTAGTGATTTATGACCTAACATTTTACTAACTGATTCCATTGGCACACCATTAGACAATGTTACCGTAGTTGCAAACGTATGACGAGCTAAATGGGTGGTTAAGTTTTTATTGATACCACACAAATCTGCTATCTCTTTTAAATAGGCATTAGACTTTTGATTGCTCAATACAGGAAGCAATACATCTTTTGTAACTGCCTCTGGATGGTTCTCGTATTTCTTTATAATCTCTAAAGCAGTCGGAAGTAGGGGAATGTTACTACGTGTATCTGTTTTAGTACGCTTTGTCTTTATCCACTTATCTCCATCAATACCAAATACCAAATTATCTTTTGATAGTTTCTTAACGTCGCTATACGCTAAACCTGTAAAACAACAGAATATAAAAATGTCTCTTACTTGCTCTAATCTATTAGTGTGTAACTCTTTTTCGAGCATTGTTTGTATTTCTTCTTCTGAAAGAAATTGACGTTCCACTTCTTTTAAACGGACTTTATAATTTAGAAATGGGTCTTTTTTAATCCAATCGTTTGCTATTACAATACGTACAATCTTTTTAAAATTCTTGATATACTTAATTGTACTGTTATGTCCGCAGTTTCTAACCGTTTTTAAATAGAACTCAAAATCTGTAATATACTTGTGGTCTATTCTGTTTACAGGTATATCACTTACATTGTATTGATGTTGCATAAACTCTTGCAGATGCTTACATACTGTTTTATAACGTTCTAAAGTTCCTGCTGAAAACTCTCTACCAACTAATTTTTCAACTTGCTTGTTGTGATTATTAAAGATGGTTATGAGTGTTCTTTGTTTTTCCTCAACACCTAAAAACTTGTTTTTAAGGGTTTCGGTTGTAACCTCCTTGTTATCTTGAATTAAGTCTCTTTGGCTTTGATATACTTTTGTAGTAAGTGAATCTAAATAGGCATTTAGTTCTCGTATATTTTCTGTTCTTCCAATAGCTTTATTGGCTTCAACGCTCCATTTCTCAATCTCAATGGTACGTTTTGTACTAATCTCTGTACGCTTACCATCTATGGTAATACGTAGGTAAATAGGGCATTTGCCCTGTGCATCTACTTTACTCTTTTTTAAGTAGAATAATAATCCAAATGTTTTGTTCATTCTGGTGACCTTTAATTATACATTAATTTACAAAATTTCGAGGTCTTTTAATTGATATATTGTACTGATTTATAAACAGTTATAAACAATTAGGTGACCTAATTAAGGTTTAAAAAAGGTCACCTAATAGGTCACCAACAGAATGGTTTTTAATACATATTTTAATGTTTTGGGTAAAATAAAAAGTCCCATAAACATTGAGTTTACAGGACTTTCGTCGATTTTGAATAAATCTTGGCGGAGAAAGAGGGATTCGAACCCCCGGAGGTGTGACCCTCAACAGTTTTCAAGACTGCCGCATTCGACCACTCTGCCATTTCTCCTTGAGTGCCTCATCAAGCTATTTGCCTGAATGCGGGTGCAAATATAACGTCCTTTTTCATTCTATCAAATAAAAACTTAACTTTTTAGTAATAAATTTTATGTATTTTTCAATACAATTATTTTATTTGTCAATAGAGCAAAAACAAAATTGCAAACCTTATTTTTGTACAAACACTCAGATATTATAATGGACACAATAAAACAGCTTAAGTGGCGGTATGCAACAAAAAAATTCGATGCATCTAAAACACTACCAAAACCTAAGTTAGATATTATATCACAAGCATTTAACCTAACTGCAACCTCATTTGGGTTACAAACCATCAAGTTAGTTGTTGTAGAAAATAAGCAAACTCGAATTCCTCTTGTAGAAGCCTCTTACGGCCAAAAACAAGTATTAGATGCGTCTCATTTATTGGTAATATGTATTCAAGATAACATTGAAAACACAGATATTACAACCTATTATAACAACATAAAAACCATCCGAAACACCCCAGAAACCATATTAAAACCCTATCGTGAAGACCTTATTAAAATGATGGAAAGAAAATCCATAGAAGAGCGACAAAAATGGTCCACCAACCAAGCTTATATAGCGCTAGGTAATTTAATGACTGTTTGCGCCATTGAAGGTATAGACGCTTGCCCTATGGAAGGTTTTTTACCAAATAAGTTTGACGAAATCCTTAAACTAAACGAATACGGACTAAAATCAGTTTTACTTCTTCCTGTAGGTTATCGTGCCGAAGATGATATGTTTTCAAGTTTCAAAAAAGTTAGAAAACCTATAGAAGAAACCGTAATAAAAATATAAAATATTTGGGCGTTACCACAGGGGTCGGGCTTTCGGCAGTCGCTTCCCGATGAAAAATCGGGAGAGCTTCAACAAATGCCTCAATCCCTAACGCGTAGCCAGCGTCCGTTTCAACAGAAAAGACCATACAATTATGCCAGGATTTGAATTATTTGGAGATTTAGAACGAAAAGAAGTAAACGATGTACTAGATAATGGTGTTTTAATGCGCTACGGCTTCGATGGTATGCGTAAAGGACATTGGAAAGCGAAAGCATTAGAATCAGAACTTCAAAGCACATTTAAATCCAAACACGTGCAATTAGTATCCTCCGGAACCGCAGCAGTCTCCGTTGCACTTGCAGCAGCAGGTGTTGGTGCAGGCGATGAGGTTATTATGCCAACCTTTACCTTTGTAGCCAGTTTTGAAGCTATAATGATGTTAGGAGCCATCCCCGTATTAACAGATATTGACGATACTTTAGGCTTAAACCCTGATGCAGTTGAAAAAGCTATCACACCAAAAACAAAAGCCATTATGGTGGTGCAAATGTGCGGTAGTATGGCTAATATGGATGCGTTGCAGGCAGTTGCCAACAAACATAACGTATTATTAGTAGAAGATGCATGTCAAGCCATTGGCGGAACATATAAAGGTAAACCTTTAGGAAGCATCGGAGATTTGGGATGTTTCTCATTCGATTTTGTAAAAACTATAACTTGTGGAGAAGGTGGAGCAGTAATAACAAACAATAAAGAATATTACATAAATGCTGACCATTATAGCGACCATGGTCATGATCATGTTGGTAATGATAGAGGTGCAGAAACACATCCATTCTTAGGGTATAATTTTCGCATTTCAGAATTGCATGCTGCAGTAGGATTAGCCCAAGTAAAACGCTTGCCAGAATTTTTGGAAATACAAAAGCGTAACTTCAATATTATTAGAGAAGCCTTAGCAGAAATTCCGGAAGTAACGTTCAGAACTGTTCCAGATGGTGGGGTAGAAAGCTGTGCTTTTTTAAATTTCTTTTTACCAGATTTAGAAACTGTAAATAAAGTTTCAAAAGCCTTTAAAGAAAATGGAGTTGATGCATTTTGGAATTATTATAATAACAACTGGCATTACATCAGAGAATGGCATCATTTAAAAGATTTAAAATCACTTTACCCAATTTCTACGGAAGTGAGAAAAGGTTTAGAAAATCTTAAAAATAGAGACTTCTCTAAATCTGACCATTACATCGCAAGAAATATGTCTTGCTTAATAAAATTATCTTGGACAGAGCAAGAGGTAAGAGAGCGTGCTACTAAAATGTCCCAGATTATAAGAGCGTGCATTTAAGGAATTTGTTTTGTATTGTTTTTGTATGGGTTTAAAACACTGTTGATGAGTTTTTCCATGCTTAACTTTGTGAAAAAATAATTTCTATGTTTAGAAAATGCTTTAACGTTTTTGTACTTCTCATATTGGTTTCACAAGTTAGCTTCTCACAGCAAATGCCAATTGACTTTTCTGATAATTCAGATGTTTTTAGTGTTTGGGGAGGAAGTACGTTTACTACAAGAACATCTCCAACAGATTCAGGAAACATAGTAGGAGAATTTGTGCGTTCAAATTCTTCATCTGAACAAGGACAATATATAGATTTGATAAGGTCTATTGATTTAGATTCTAATGATACTATAACATTACTATTTTATGCATTTGATCCTATTTCTCATACCATTATAATTAAGTTGGAGAATGGAACAAATCCAAATATTGAACTTGCAGTTACTGCATCTTCATTTAATAGATGGACAGCATTAACTTTTGATTTTTCAACTATTGGTGGTAGTGGTAAATATGATAGATTAGTTTTTAGGTTTGATGATGGTAAATCTGTGTCTGGAGGGTTTTTAATTGATGATATACATGATGGTTCTACACCAACTGATCCTAACGCTCTAGATGTTTTATATACAGATTTAGTATGGTCTGATGAATTTGATAGTACTACGCCTGCTACAATTGATGCATCTAAATGGTACCACCAAACTATAGGTCCTAATGGTGGACAATGGTTTAATAATGAACTGCAACACTATACAGATAGACTAGATAATTCTTTTGTTGAAAATGGGTTTTTAAATATTGTAGCTAAAAGAGAAAGCTATACTCATGGAGGTAAAACTTTGCAATTTACATCTGCAAGATTGAATTCTAAATTTGCTTTTACTTATGGAAGAGTAGATGTTAGAGCTAAATTACCTAGCGGTAATGGTACATGGCCAGCTATTTGGACTTTGGGTAAAAATGTAAGCGAGGTAGGAGCTTATTGGCAAACTCAAGGTTTTGGTAATACAGGATGGCCTTGGTGTGGGGAAATTGATATTATGGAACATGGTTTAGGAGCAGTAAATCATACCTCTAGCGCATTGCATACAGGTTGTGATGGGTGTTCTGGTGATACAAAAAATAAGGCATCACAATTAATAAGTGATGTCTCTGCAAATTTCCATGTGTATTCTGTGAATTGGTCACCAAATCAAATTACTTTTTTAGTTGATGACGTGGCTTACTACACCTATAATCCTGCTATTAGAGATATTGGAACATGGCCTTTTGATCTAGAACAATTTCTTTTGTTAAATGTAGCTATGGGAGGGTTTTCAGGTACTCCAGACTCAGGTTTTACAAGTAGTTCAATGGTAATTGATTATGTAAGGGTATATCAAAACAATGCTTTAAGTAATGCAGAATTTAACGCAAATTCATTTAAATTATATCCGAATCCGACTAAAGACATTGTTTATATAGATTCGAATATGCATATAAATTCAGTTCAAATATTTGATACTTTAGGTAATATTGTTATGAACAAAAAAAATACTAATAATAAGTTTAATGTATCTAATTTGAGTAATGGTTTATATCTTTTAAGAATAAACTCAAATAATAGAACATTAGTAAAGAAACTAATAATCCAATATTAATACTTAGATTTTTAGTATTTAACATAGTCTACAATCTCTAAACCATAACCTATTAAACCTACACGTTTGGTTTGTTTAGTATTAGAAATGAGTTGTAGTTTATGAATGTTTAAGTCATGAAGAATTTGAGCTCCAATCCCAAAGTCTCTATTGTCCATATGAATTCTAGGTGCACGAGCTACTTTTTCGGGAGTTTGATTTTCTTTTAAAAACGATAAACGACTCAATATATTCATAGATTGAGACTCTTGATTTATAAATATAATCGCTCCTTTACCTGCATCATTTATTACTTTAAACATAGCATCCAATTGCTTATCAGCATTATTGGTAAGTGTGCCTAAAATGTCATTATTAAATAATGTAGAATTTATTCTGGTAAGTACGTCTTCATTATCTTTCCAATGCCCTTTGGTTAAAGCTATATGAACCTGATTATTAGTGGTTTGTTTGTAGGCTCTTAATCTAAAACTTCCAAATCTAGTTTCTATTTGGAAATCTTCTTTTTTCTCAATTAAAGAGTCGTGTTGCATTCTATAAGCTACCAAATCTTCAATTGAAACAATTTTTAAATCTAGTTTCTTTGCTACCTTAAATAGCTCTGGTAAGCGTGCCATGGTACCATCTTCATTCATGATTTCTACAATCACACCAGCAGGGTTTAATCCTGCTAATCTTGCAAAATCTATAGCAGCTTCAGTATGTCCAGTTCTTCGTAAAACACCACCTTCTTTAGCAACTAAAGGGAAAATATGCCCTGGTCTTGCTAACTCAAAAGGTTTAGTATCATCATTTATGAGTGCTTGTACCGTTTTAGCTCTATCACTTGCAGAAATACCTGTAGTAACACCATTTCCTCTTAAATCAACAGAAACTGTAAATGCAGTTTCCATAGGGTCGGTATTGTTACGAACCATCATGTTTAGTTCAAGCTCTTTGCATCTACCTTCAGTTAATGGTGCACAAATAAGTCCTCTACCATGAGTAGCCATAAAGTTTATCATTTCTGGTGTTACCTTATCGGCAGCTGCCAAAAAATCACCTTCATTTTCACGATTTTCATCATCAACAACAATAATAACTTTTCCGTTTCTTATATCATCTATTGCTTCGTGGATAGTATTGAGCTTAAACTCTTGATTTACTTTTTGTGTCATAGTAGTTGCCATCATAATGCAAAGATATGGCTTATTTTAAAGATTCTAAACAATTTGTCTTTAAGTCATCTTTCATTTTTTGGTTTAAAAAAAGATAAGTTATGAAGTAGAATGGTATGCCAAGTATTAGAAGAAATACATTTGGTGTTTTTTGCTTTTTCCCAATATGATTATAAAATTGGAATGTGTTGATTATCGATTTGATAAAATAAACCAAAAATAAAACTAATGAAACTATACTTAGTTGTATTGAAGCTGTTGCTAGTGGTAGTAACTCATTGTTTTTAAAGACAAAGAATAATATCAATAAAACTACGCCAATAATGTAGAGAGTTATAGCAAATTTTGAATGTTCATTATAATTATTGGCTGAAAATTGAAGTTCATTACAATTTTCAGAAGTAATTGGAGATTGTTGTTCGGTTTTTGCTTTTACATTTATATTTAATTCTTCATTCATTTTTTTCTTTTGGAAAAGATAAATTAGGAAGTATAAAGGAAAACCTACTAGTAGAAATATAAGTGCATTTGAAAAAGATGCTTTTTCAAGATGTTTATAAAAATTAGAGCTACTAATAAAGGATTTTACTAGTGAAAACAAATAAAATATTCCTGATATAATTCCAGTAATTGATAAAACACTTCCAATAAGTTCAAACTTATTATTTTCTAAAACAAGACCTATCAAGGTTAATGAATAGAATATAATGTATAATATAAAAGCTAATTTAGAGTCTTCTTCAAATTTATTTTTTAGACGAATTGCTTCTTCATATTTTTCATTAAAAAGATTACCAGAAAATTTTAATTGTTGTGTTGAAATACCTCTTGTGTTAATTATTGATAGTGCTGTATTTCTATATTTTGATGAATAACTATACTCTCTATAATTTTTAATTATATCAATTAACCTATTGTTATCATAAGCTAGTAAATCTATGTATTCTGAAGATTTTGATTCAAATACTGTAGTGTCTTCATCTATAGTTGCTTTCTTGATTCCAAATAATTTCTTTAAGAATTCGAAAAGCCCTTCTCCTTCAATAAGACCTCTATCAGCTGTAGCTCTTCTAGTTAAGAAAATACCTAAAGGAAGCATAATTAAGGTTGAAAACCACGGTGCAATAATTGGATTGAATCCTCCGTTTTTTGCGCTATTTGTTGCAAATATTCCAATAAAATGATAGGTTAAAAATAAAAGTATGGCAATAACCATAGGTAATCCAATACCTCCTTTACGGATTAAGGCACCAAGTGGTGCGCCAACAAAAAATAGTATAACACATGCAAAGCCTAAGGCAAATTTTTCATGAAGTGATATAACATGCTTGTTAAGCCACGCTTTAGAGTTTTTCATGGTAGCATCTTTTGTGATAATAAGTTGCTTAGAACTAATCATTGATTTTGACGCTACATCTACTAAATCTATTTTTTGTTTGGTATCAAAAAGATCAAGAATAGGACCAGTGTAGCTTAAAGAATCAATTACCTTTCTGTCTACAGGGTAATTTCTATTAAGTCCAGATCTAAGATGTAAATTTTCAGCAAACGTTTTATTTTCGTTACCATATTTTGTAACGAGAGAATCTATGGTTTTGTTTAAACCACTAACATTTAGCATGTTATATTTATCAGTTTGGGACTGTTCATCAAAATCAACATTGTTCAAGTTTGATAAATCAATGTTGATGATTTTGGTTTCAAAAGTGCTTTTTGCAAAAGGTTTTCTTTTTAATGCTTTTCTATCTTGTGGAGAAACATCACTATAATAATGGCCATCACTCAAAATTAACTTTAATACATTTGAGTCTTTTTCACTAGCAAGTTCTCCAATTTTGGATTTTATAACCGTAGCATTTTTTCTGCCAGTTTTATCTTTTACATGTATGGTTACATCTTTTAGAAATTGATCACGGTCTCCATATTTGTCAACAAACTTAATATTGTAAGTTCCAACTGGGTTAAATTGACCTTCAGCAAGTAACATAGCGGGTTTAAGCTTTGCTATGTTTTTTCTTAAATTATAAGAATTAAGTTCTGCCCATGGAATAACATTATTGGAAAAAAAGAAAGTTACGATACCAAGAATAACTATAAAAACACTTAAACCAGACATGGCGCGTTGTAATGAAATACCAGTTGATTTCATTGCAGCAAATTCATAGTTTTCTGCAAAACTACCAAACACCATAATAGATGCCAAAAGAATGGTAAGTGGCAAAACTAAAGGTATAAGTTTTGGCATAAAATAAGCTAGAAACTTAACAATAACTACAATGTCAAGATCTTTTCCAGCAAGTTCTTTTATGTAAAGCCAAATAGTCTGTAAAACAAAAATCAGCATGAGTATAACAAACACACTGAGGAAAGTTTTAAGGTATGTGGTTAGTATGTAGCGGTCAAGAATTTTCAAACGAAGAACCTAATCTAATTTATTGATGTAATAATCTTTGTATTTATTGGCATCAAAGGTAAATAAGGTTTTTGATAAAGGCGCATTAGTTTTAAAAGAATTAACAGTGAGTGTGGTTTTTGTATCGTTTTTACCTACCTGAATTAAGTTGTAAATGTTTTTTGTTTGCGCGTCAATACCTAAAAGAATACTTTTTATTTCAGAATTAGAATCAATAGGCGTTAGCTTTACATATTGAATTTTTCTTCCTTTTATATTTTGTGTAATATCTAACTCGTAAGTATATCCGTCTTCATAAAAAGACAACATTTTACTTGGTGTTATGGCATCATTTTCATCGTCGTTATCTGATGAAATAGTCACTTCTTCATCTTCAGCACTAATAGAATATAGCGTTTTACCATCAAATAAGCGTGTTACTCCAAGTATATTTAATCTGTATTTATCACCTTGCATCACTACATCTCCTTTGGTTTCTTGCTTTATGTTTTCTGAAATATTTTCTAATGTGTATTTAAAGTCTAAAGAAATATTGTCATAGCTTTTTACCTTTACTGAAACTTCATTCAATAAACTTTTGGCTTTGTTTTGGGCAAAAGCGTTAAAAGATAATGTTATTAATAATACTGCAATTAATCTTTTCATTGTTCTAATTTATAATAATTCGTCTTGTAAAAGTTTATCCAAAGCAGTTAAATCTGGGACTAAAACTTGTCTCGCTTTACTGCCTTCAAAAGGACCAACTATTCCAGCGGCTTCTAACTGGTCAATTAATCTGCCTGCTCTATTATAACCTAGTTTTAGTTTTCGTTGTAATAACGAAGCTGAACCTTGTTGTGCGGTTACAATAACTATGGCAGCATCTTTAAATAGTTTGTCTCTGTCTGAGATGTCTATATCAAGACTTGTGCCACTTTCTTCACCAACATATTCAGGAAGTAAATAAGCTTCTGGATATGCTTTTTGAGAACCAATAAAATCTGTTATTTTTTCAACTTCTGGTGTGTCAACAAAAGCACATTGTACACGTATTAAATCATTTCCTTGTGTGTAAAGCATATCTCCACGACCAATAAGTTGATCAGCTCCAGAACCATCTAAAATAGTACGTGAATCTATTTTTGAAGTTACTCTAAAGGCTATTCGTGCTGGGAAATTAGCTTTTATTATACCAGTGATAACGTTTACAGATGGTCGTTGCGTTGCGATAATTAAATGGATTCCAATAGCACGAGCTAATTGCGCTAAACGAGCTATAGGTGTTTCTACTTCTTTTCCAGCAGTCATTATTAAATCTGCAAACTCATCAACAACCAAAACAATGTATGGTAAGAATTGATGCCCATCATTAGGATTTAATTTTCTAGCTTTAAACTTCACATTATATTCAGCAATATTTCTACAGAATGCATTTTTTAGAAGTTCGTAACGGTTATCCATTTCAATACATAATGAGTTTAATGTATTGATTACTTTTGTGTTATCTGTTATTATCGCGTCTTCACTATCTGGAAGTTTTGCTAAATAATGACGTTCAATTTTATTAAAAAGTGTTAACTCAACTTTCTTAGGATCAACTAATACAAACTTTACTTCTGCAGGGTGCTTTTTATAAAGTAGAGATGTTAAAACCGCATTTAGTCCAACCGATTTACCTTGACCTGTAGCACCAGCCATAAGTAAGTGAGGCATTTTTGCTAAATCGACTACAAAAGTTTCATTGCTAATAGTTTTACCTAAAGCTATTGGTAATTGCATTTCTGAGGCTTGAAATTTCTTTGAAGCAATTACTGAACGCATTGATACAATTGTTGAATTTTTATTTGGGACTTCAATACCTATAGTCCCTTTTCCTGGAATAGGAGCAATAATTCTAATTCCTAAAGCAGAAAGTGATAAAGCAATATCATCTTCAAGGTTTTTAATTTTTGAAATTCGAATACCAGCATCTGGAACAATTTCATAAAGTGTTACGGTTGGTCCAATAGTTGCTTTTATACTTGAAATTCCAATTTTATAATTGTTTAAAGTATCAACAATTCTATTTTTATTTTCTTCTAATTCTTCTTGATTTATAGTAATACCTTCAGTATCATATTTTTTTAATAAATCAAGGGTTGGAAATTGATACTTAGCTAATTCTAGTGTAGGATCAAACTGCCCAAAATCTTCAACAAGTTTGTCTGCTAAATTATCAGTTTCGGATTTTTCTTCTTTTACTTCTTCAACTTTTATTTCTAGTTCTGGCTCTTTTTCAATTTCTGGTTCTGGTATTTTAACTTCTAAAGGCGCAGGTTCTAATTTAGGTTTGATTGTTTTTTTAGGTTCAGTCTCTTTATTTTCTAATGGAATTTCAAAAGCTGACTTTATAGCTTCAGCTTCTTCAGATAAATTATTGTCAAAAGGAACAACAACATCTTCTTTCATATTAGAAAGTTCATCTTTGATATCCTTTTTTGCAGATTTAAAAATATTAGTAATGCTTTCAAAAGTCACTTTAAAACGCATAGCTAAATAGGTTATTAATCCAAATGCTAATAAAAGTGATACACCAATTTTTCCTATGTAATCCTGAAGAAGGCTATTAATTTCAAAACCTATAGTTCCCCCAAGAATATCTTTTGTGTTTCCGAAGAATCCAAAAAGAATTGACAGCCAAATAATAATTAATATACCCCAAAACCAATGCTTTCTTAGTTTTGCTTTGTTGATGTTCATTAAAGTATAAACACCAGATAGAAAAATTAGACCAGAAAATATAAAAGATGCAATACCAAAACCTCGGTGAATAAAAAGTTCTCCAAACCATGCTCCAACTTGACTAACCCAATTTTGAGTTTCTGATGTTCTAGATGGAAAAGAACTTATAGCGCTTTGATCTTCATTTCCAGTAAAACAATAAGAAATAAATGCTATAAACAACCAAAAGCCAAGTATGATTAACAAGCTACCCAGAACCAGTTTTTGCTGACTAGATAACTTAAAACTAAATGTTCTAACTTTTTTTATAGGTGTTTTTTTAGTTTTGGGTTTACTTTTGGCCATTAATGGTTTGTTGTTTCAGAATTTAAACTCCAAAAGGAGTGTTTTTTTGGGTTGTAACAAAAATACAAATTACTAACGTTTATCCTAAGCGTATTAGTATTTTAAAAAATCTTTGGGAGGTATATAATTAAACCAACAATACTGGCAAAAACTGAAGCTATAAAAACTGCTCCAGCTGCAATATCTTTTATTAAACCAATTTTAGGATGCTGTTCTGGATGAATAAAGTTAGCAATTTCTTCAATTGCTGTATTAATACCTTCAATACTCATAACTAAACCAATAGCTAATAATTGAACGATCCATTCATTTGAAGAAATTTCAAAATAAAAGCCTGCTATAGTTACTATGATAGCAATTACAAACTGAATTTTGATACTAGCTTCAGTTTTTAAAAGTAATAGTGCACCTTTAAAGGCGTAACCCACACTTTTCAATCGGTTTTTTATAAAGGATTCTTTTTTAGGCATCCTGCAACGCTTCTAAAGCAGCCTTATAGTTTGGTTCGTCAACAATTTCTCCCACTTGTTCAGTATATTTTACAATGCCGTTTTCATCTAATACAATAACACAACGTGAATGTAATCCTTCTAGAGGCCCATCAACAATGTTTAAACCATATGCTTTTCCAAAGCTTCCATCTTTAAAGTCAGATAAATTAACTACGTTTTTTAATCCTTCAGCACCACAAAAACGACCTTGAGCAAAAGGTAAATCACGAGAAATACAAAGTACTTTTGTGTTTTCTAACTCACTTGCTTCTTGATTAAACGTTCTAACTGATTGTGCACAAGTTCCTGTATCTATACTAGGAAAAATGTTTAAAACCACCTTACTGCCTTTGTAATTTGTTAAGCTATGAACATCTAAATCTGTTGTAGTTAGTAAAAAGTCAGGTGCTTTTGTACCAACTTCTGGTAAGTTACTTGATGTATTAATTGGGTTTCCTTTTAATGTAATTGAAGCCATTTTTTTGTATTTTAATTTGAGCATCTAAAATAGCAATATTTAAATGAGTTCAATAGTTTAATCTTACTATTTTTTGATTTTTTTAAGTGAATAAAACTTGTTAGTTATATTCAAAAGCTATTAGGTATTATTAAATGATAAATTTTATCAATTAGAATATAATTTTAAAAAATATGGCACATGTTTTTTGAAGCTATTAAATCAGTAATTTTAGTAAATCAATAAATCTTAATTAATAACTGAATATAACACAAAACGATAAGTAATGGATAACAATGGAAATCACAGCATGAATGGAGACCCAAGTCAATGCCCTTTTTTAAGCGGAGATCAAAAGAAAACCGCAGGACGCGGAACAAGCAATAGAGATTGGTGGCCTAACGAATTAAAACTGAATATTCTAAGGCAAAATGCTTCTAAATCTAATCCAATGGGAGAAGCGTTTGACTACGCTAAAGCATTTAATAGTGTTGATTTTGCTGCTTTAAAACAAGATGTTATCAATTTAATGACAGATTCTCAAGATTGGTGGCCTGCAGATTATGGGCATTATGGAGGTTTCATGATTCGTATGGCGTGGCATAGTGCAGGAACATATAGAGTTGGAGATGGTAGAGGAGGAGCTGGTTCTGGAACACACCGTTTTGCACCTTTAAACAGTTGGCCAGATAATGGGAATTTAGATAAAGCACGCTTATTATTATGGCCTGTAAAAAAGAAATACGGAAACAAAATTTCTTGGGCAGATTTAATGATTCTTGCGGGTAACTGCGCTTTAGAATCTATGGGCTTTCCAACCTTTGGGTTTGCAGGAGGAAGAGAAGATGTTTGGGAGCCAGAACAAGATATTTATTGGGGAAGTGAAACAGGTTGGCTAGATAATGATGACCGTTACGATACTAGCGATGGTGATTTAGAAGGCCATTTAGGAGCAGTACATATGGGCTTAATTTATGTAAATCCTGAAGGGCCTAATGGCGAACCTGATCCATTAAAATCTGCACATGATATTAGAATTACTTTTGGACGTATGGCTATGAATGATGAAGAAACCGTGGCTTTAGTTGCTGGCGGGCATACCTTTGGAAAAGCCCATGGAGCAGCAGATCCAGATAAATACGTTGGAGCAGAACCTCATGGCGCACCTATTGAAGAAATGAGTACAGGTTGGAAAAACACGTATAATTCTGGTGTTTTAGATGATACGATTACTAGTGGGTTGGAAGGTGCGTGGACACCAAGTCCTACAACATGGAATGATGAATATTTTGATGTGTTATTAAATTACGATTGGGAATTAACAAAAAGTCCTGCAGGTGCACACCAATGGACACCAAAAAATGCTGATGCAAAACAAGCGCCTGCTGCTGGTGGAAATGGTACGCAAGCTTTAATGATGACTACCGCAGATATGGCTTTAAAGAAAGACCCTGGGTTTTTAAAAATTTCTCAGCGTTTCCATGAAGACCATAAAGCTTTTGAAGATGCGTTTGCTAGAGCGTGGTATAAATTAACGCATCGTGACATGGGGCCTGTTTCTCGTTATTTGGGTCCTGAAGTTCCTAGTGAAGAGTTGATCTGGCAAGACCCAATTCCTGCTGTAAGTTATAATTTAAGTGATTCAGATATTGAATCTTTAAAGAAAATGGTCTTAGCGTCTGGTTTATCAATTTCAGAATTGGTAAAAACGGCTTGGGCATCGGCTTCAACATTTAGAGGTTCAGATATGCGTGGTGGTGCCAATGGTGGTCGTCTGCGTTTAGAACCTCAAAGAAGTTGGGAAGTAAATAATCCTGCGGAATTAAATAAAGTATTGAATGTTTTGGAAGGTATTCAAAAGGATTTTAGCGGAACCGTTTCAATGGCAGATTTAATTGTTTTGGCTGGAAATGCTGGTGTTGAAGAAGCAGCTAAAAATGCAGGTCATAATATTTCTGTAACATTTACACAAGGTAGAGGAGATGCTTCTCAAGAACAAACCGATTTAGAATCTTTTGGTTATTTAGAACCGTTGGCTGATGGGTTTAGAAATTACATGAATCCAAAATTAAAAGTAGCTGCCGAAGATTTATTGGTTGATAGAGCAAATTTATTAACGCTTTCTATTCCAGAAATGACAGCTTTAGTAGGTGGTTTACGAGTATTAGGAACAAACTATGATGGTTCAGATTATGGTGTTTTTACAGATAGCGTTGGAAGTTTAACTAACGATTTCTTTTCAAATATTTTAGATTTTGCTTACACTTGGAGTGCAACGTCTGTTGATGATACTATTTTTGAAGGACGAGACAGAAGAACAGGAGCAGTTAAATTTACAGGAACACGAGCAGATTTGATTTTTGGTTCGAATACTGAATTAAGAGCAGTTGCTGAAGTGTATGGTGCTAACGATGGACAAGAGAAATTTGTAAACGATTTTGTTGCAGCTTGGACTAAAGTGATGAACTTAGATCGTTTTGATTTAAAATAATGATAGTTGTCTCCTTGAGCGTAGACGAAAGGCTCAACCTGACATTGAAAATTAATTTAGAAGGGATGAGTTTTTATGCTCATCCTTTTTATTTTTTAAAATAGAACTATGAACGAAACAGAATTGTTTTTTTATACTATTCAGCAAGGTATTGCAGGTAATATTCAAGCACAACTAGAAAGAAACCCAGAATTAGTGAATGTAAAAGACGCTAGAGGTTTTACGCCTTTAATTTTCGCATCTTATTTTGATAAAGAAGCTATTGTTAAGGTTTTATTGCAGCATAAAGCTCCAGTTGACGATACAGATGCTCAAGGTAATACAGCACTAATTGGTGTTGCTTTTAAAGGCAACATAGGTTTAGCAACTTTATTAATGAAACATGGCGCAGATGTAAATGCTAAAAATAAAAATGGTGTAACACCTTTAATTTTTGCTTCAATGTATAATCAAGTAAAAATGATTGAAATGCTTTTGAAACATGATGCTGATGTCTCTTTGAAAGATAAAGATGGAAAAACAGCTATAGATTATGCTGAGGAAAAAGGTTTTAAAAGTATTGTAGAGTTTTTGAATTAGTTTGAATTTGGGAGGTTCGTTTAACGGTTTTGTGTATGGTTAGTTGTGTTTAAGCACTAAAGTTAGCAATTAAATCACAGATAGAAAGTCCGCGAGGACTTTCGTAAGTAGGCTATAACCAGCAATGAATTATACACGGTGTTGTAAAACGTTTTTATTTATCACGTTTCAAAATTATTGAGTCTTCAGAATCAAATTCGGTCGGACGTATTCCTTCAAAGCCGATAGCAAATTCCATTGTGTCATCATCAATAAAATTCGAGATACAGAGTAGTTTCTTTTGTTTTTTAGTCTCAAACATCGTTACTATTAAATCTACTTGTATAGGTTTTGTTTCGCTATTTATTTCATAGGTCATACTTCCTTTTTTTCCATTTTGGACAAACTCTTTTCCGCCCATTATTTGTCCTTGTATTTCGAAGTATGCATAACCTTCCGAATCAAAGTTCAAGTATCCTATATCTTTTTCATCTTCTCCAATCCACTTTCCAATGAATTTTCCTTTATCATTTTCATTAGAATTAAATTCTAATTTCGTCCATAATCGAGATGTAACTACTTTCTTTTTATATTTTGCTGGTCGAACTTTTATTTGTTCCGTTGCTTGCTTTATTAATTTATCAATTTCATCTGATTGTGGATATGATTTAACTTTTATGTCAATTATTTCCGCTTTTTCAGTTACAGTCAGATAAACATAAACGTTGCCATTAAATTCCGTTTCAGAATTCAGTTTTTCGTTTATCAATCCATTTAGATTTTTTTCAGCACAAGCAATTTGTTCTTTTTCCGAAATTCCATTTTCACAATCATTTTCAAATGGCAATTCCGTCAGAATTGCATAATGATAAATTCCTTCTTTTTTCTGTTTGAAAGGTTTTAATTTATATCCTTTTTCAGCCGAATCATCTGCGTCTAAAAAATGTCCTTTCGGAATTTGTCCAATCGCAAACATTGGAATCAGAAGTAAAATTGTCAAAAAGTTTAATTTGTATTTGCTCATTTTGTTAGTTTGGGTAAATGTTTTACAATGTTTTACTGATATGCGTCGTTTTAATGCCTTATATCCGGTGTTAAACGAAGGTAGCTGAAATTTTTTACAATATCAAGTTTCAATAAAAACAAAAAAACCACTTCTATTGAAGTGGTTTTTAATACTCATTTTTCTCTTTCAATTAGGTGTCAATAGAACCCATAACACGCCCCATAAAACTGTTTAAAGCTTCTTTTTTAGGTGTACCATCTTTAGTCATTTTATTAACTTCAATAGCACCATACATGTTAGAAATCAATTCACCTATAACATCTAATTCTTCATCTTTTAATGAAGGTACTTCTGTTAAAGCTTCTAAAGTTTCAATGGTTTCAACAATAAAATCTTCATCGTTGTCTTCAATAAACTGCGTTAAGTGTTTAATTACTGGTAACTTCATTTACTAAATCTTTTAAAACATCAAACTTGTTAGTCTGCACTTGGTTTACAAATGCACCATTCTTAAAAGTAGCAAACGTTGGTAAATTATCAACAGTTGCTAATTTTCTACTTTCTGGAAACTTTTCCGCGTCAGCTATAATAAAAGTAACGTCTTCCAATTCAGAAGCTAACTTTTTTACTTTCGGTTTCATGATACGACAATTACCGCACCAAGTTGCAGAATATTGAACAACTACAGTATCGTTATCTGAAACTAAGCTTTGTAAATTATCTTGATCTAATTCTTTTACCATAATACTAACTAGTTAGCATGAGCAGCTAAATACTCTGCAGTAGCTTTAGCATTAGCACTCATAGCGTTCTTACCTTCTTCCCAGTTTGCAGGACAAACTTCTCCTTTTTCTTGAACGTGTGTTAACGCATCAACTAAACGTAAATACTCATCAACATTTCTCCCTAAAGGCATGTTGTTAATGCTTTCGTGTTGTACAACACCATTTTCATCAATAATATAAGTAGCTCTGTAAGTCACATTATCACCTTCAACTTGAACTGTTCCTGTTTCTTCGTCGTAAGTTTCGTTAGTAATATCTAAGATGCCTAAAACACTAGATAAGTTTCTGTTGCTATCTGCAAGAATTGGATATGTTACACCTTCTATACCACCGTTATCTTTTGCAGTACTTAACCATGCAAAATGTACTTCTGGTGTATCACAAGAGGCACCAATTACAATGGTATTTCTTTTTTCAAACTCACCTAAAGCTGCTTGAAATGCATGCAATTCTGTTGGACATACAAAAGTGAAATCTTTTGGGTACCAAAACAATACTACTTTTTTCTTATTGTTAACTGCTTCTTCTAGAACGTTTACTTTAAAAGTATCGCCCATGTCGTTCATTGCGTCAACGTTTAAATCTGGAAATTTTTTTCCTACTAATGCCATTTTTATTTAAAATTTTATAATTAAGATTCGTTTTTCAGTGTGCAAAAATAGATTACAACTAAAGAAAATAAAACATCACAAAATTTTAAATACCTATTGATTAATAGTATTTATTTATGGGTGTTGAAAATGAGAACCTTACTAGGTTATTTTGAAGATTTTAATTGTTTTATTTTAATTGAAAATGCAGCGAATAGTAATGTTGTAAACGGGCTTAACCAATTAAAAATGGCGTAAAAGAAATACTCAGCAACACCTACACCCAAAACACCAGATTGGTATGCACCACATGTATTCCAAGGAATTAAAACAGAAGTTACAGTTCCAGAATCTTCAAGAGTTCTACTTAAATTCTCTGGAGCTAAACCTTTGTCTTCAAAAGCTTTTTTAAACATTTTCCCTGGGATAACAATAGCTAAATATTGATCTGAAGCAATGGTATTTAATCCTAAACAACTAATTACTGTACTAGCAAATAACCCAAAAACAGATGTAGCAACAGAAAGTAGTGCACTTGTAATTCTTGATAATGCTCCAATACCATCCATAATACCTCCAAACACCATAGCGCAGAGAATTAGATAAATAGTCCAAAGCATGCCTTTCATTCCTCCTGCAGAAAAGAGGTCGTTTAATTTTTCGTTTTCAGTAGTTATCTGAGTGTCTGTAAAGACAGAAGTTATAACTGATGATAATTTAGAATCTCCCAAACTATTCAAAATATCTGGTTGAAAAATAAATGCAAAAATAGCAGCTAATAAAACACCAGCACTTAATGCTATTAATGGTTTAGTTTTTAAAAGAATTAATCCAATAACAGCTAAAGGAACTAAAAACAGCCAAAGCGAAATATTGAATGTGTTATCTATAGTTTCTAACAAATTACTAACATCTGCAGAGCCAGAAGTTGTAATTGTAAAACTTAATATTCCAAAAACAATAAGTGTTACAATTATTGTTGGTACAGTTGTAAAACTCATATAACGTATGTGCGTAAACAAATCAGTTCCAGCCATAGCAGGAGCAAGGTTAGTTGTATCACTTAATGGCGACATTTTATCTCCAAAATAAGCTCCAGAAATAACGGCTCCGGCAATCATACCGGGGTTTATTCCTAAAGCTGTACCAATACCAACAAGTGCAATACCAACAGTAGCCGAAGTTGTCCAGGAACTTCCTGTAGCTATTGATATAACAGCTGAAATTATAACTGATGCAGGTAGAAATATCTCAGGGCTTAAAACTTGTAAACCATAGTAAACCATTGCAGGAATAACACCACTAACCAACCAAGTGCCTGCAAGAGCACCAACTAAAAATAAAATCATTATGGGAACAAATACGCTTTTTAAATTTTCCCAAATCTCAGTAAGCATTCTGTTAATTGAAACCTTATTAAAAAAACCAACTATGGCTGCAATTGCACCACCAATAAGTAAAATAAATTGATTAGAATATTCCCCTAAAAGTTCACCATCAGCAAATATTATATTGTAAAAAAGTAATGCCATTAGAAGTACAACAGGTATAAGAGCTTCTAAAAAGTTAAGTTCTTTGTTTTCTATAATGTTTTGATCGTGGGCTTTGAATTCAGAAATATTCTTGTCGTCTTGCATCTATAGGTTTTTTAGTTATGTAATGTTACGATTTTCGTTAATGGTATGCAAATCCTTTGAGATGCTTACATTTGCATTTCATTTTAAAATAATAAATGGACTCATTAACCCAAATTGTATTAGGAGCCGCTTGTGGTGAAGCGGTATTAGGAAAGAAAATAGGAAACAAAGCGTTATTATTTGGCGCCATTGGAGGTACTATTCCTGATTTAGATGTTTTGGTTGGAGGATGGCTTTATGGTAACGAAATTGATGCCATGTTATTCCATAGAGGGTTTATGCATTCCATATTGTTTTCAGTTATTGCTGCACTTCTATTAGGATGGTTGTTTTTTAAGCTTTATAATACTGGTAAACGATTAGATTCAACTACCCAAAAAGATTGGATTAGTTTATTCTTTTGGTCATTATTTACACATCCTATTTTAGACTGTTTTACGCCATATGGTACGCAATTATTTGCCCCTTTTAGCAATTACAGAGTCGCATTAAATAATATTGCTGTAGCTGATCCTGCCTACACCTTTCCTTTTTTGATAAGCATGATTGTGCTTATGTTTTTTAAAAGAACATCAAATAGAAGAACGTTGTGGTTAAAATTAGGAATTGGTATCAGTTCAGTTTATATGTTTTTTACATTAGGGAATAAGCTTTACATAGATTCTGTTTTTAGAAAGTCTTTAAAAGACAGTAATATTAGTGAATTGAGATTCAGTACCCAGCCTGCTATTTTTAATAATGTTTTATGGTATGGAATTGTGGAAACTGAAGCATCGTATTTTGTTTCAGATTACTCTTTATTAGATACAAAAAATAGATTTTTAAATTTTAGAAAAGTACCAAAACAACGTGATTTAAAACCTTCTCAATTTAAAGATATTAAAGATTTAGCTTGGTTTAGCAATCAGTATTATAGTGTTTATAAAATCAAAGAAAACGAATATCAATATAACGATTTACGTTATCCACTTCTAGATATAGAAAACCCTAATACTTCCGTATTTAGTTTGTTGTTATACAAAGAAAATAACAGGCTAAACATGAAGCCATTCGAACCTAAATTTGATAGTTTAGCTGATATTATGGCATCTTTATGGGAGCGTATTAAAGGCATTTAATTTTTTTTGGGCGCAACCCAAGGGTCGGGCTATCCGTTACAAGTCCTCGTACCTCTCCCGATAGCTATCGGGATCGGGCTGTGGGCTATCCACTTCTATCCCTTGCGCGATTTAATTTAAAGCGTTTTTGCAAGCTCAGGTATATGCTTTAAAATATCTAACTCAACCATACATTCTTTCATCATGTTATAAGTACGCTCTATATCTGCATCTAAACCAATAGAAAAACGAATCAATCCATCGCTTAAACCCATTTCCTTTTGCTCATCTTCTGGAATCTCAGAAGAAGTAGAGCTTCCAGGAGCACTAAATAGTGTTTTGTAGAATCCAAGACTAACAGCTAAATAACCAAGGTTTTTGTTTTGCATAAGCTCCATAAGTTCGTTAGCTTTTTCTAAAGAACCTACATCTATAGTAAGCATCCCACCAAAGCCGTAAGCTTCATTCATCATGCTTTTAAATAATTCATGAGACGGATGCGATTTTAAACCAGGATATACTGTTTTTAAGCCATCTGCTTCAAACTTTTCAGCCAAAAACAAGCCATTTTTACTATGCTGCTGCATTCTTATATGTAATGTTCTTAGGTTTTTTAAAACAGAAGCAGCACGTAAACTATCCATAGTAGACCCTAAAAGCATAGATGCGCCATCGTTTACATTTCGTAATTCATCTATAAAATCTTGTGTACCACAAACCACACCACCAACAGTATCACTAGACCCGTTTATAAATTTAGTTAAACTGTGGATTATAATATCTGCACCTAAAGTAGCTGGAGAGATTGATAATGGCGAAAACGTATTGTCAACTACTAATTTTAAGTTGTGTTTTTTGGCAATTTTAGCTAACCCTCTTATATCAGCTATTTCCAAAAGCGGATTACTCACAGACTCGCAATAAATAATCTTTGTGTTTTTGGTTATCGAAGCTTCTACAACATCAAGTTTTGTAATATCTATAAAACTAGTTTCAATATTAAATTTTGGTGTAAAGTTTTTCAAAAAGGCGTATGTGCCACCATAAATGGTTCTACTAGAAATAATATGATCTCCAGCACTGCATAACTGCATAATAACAGGTGTTATAGCACCCATTCCAGAAGCTGATACATTGGCAGTTTCTGTACCCTCCATTGCAGCTAAGGCTTCACCTAAATACAAATTTGAAGGTGTAGAGTGTCTTGAGTATAAGTAACAGCCATCTGAATTACCCTCGAAAGTGTCAAACATCGTTTTTGCAGATAAGAAAGTATAGGTTGATGAATCTGAAATTGAAGGATTAACACCTCCAAATTCACCAAAGTACTGTAAATCTTGAATATTGTTTGCGGGTTTAAAAGCCATTTTATAATATATTTTGTTATGCAAAATTTAATAATTTTAGACTTAAAAACAATGTAATATTATTTATTTAGAAAATAAAACTATATATTTATATAATTATAGATTTTAAGTTTAATTTAGTTTCGCTTAAAGTCTTTTTAATGAAATTATTTCGATTATGACTTTTGATGCTACAGATAAAAAACTCTTAGAATACATTCAGCAGGATAGTAAACAGACGAATAAAGAGCTTTCAAATAAACTAGGTTTGTCAGTTACTGCGGTATACGAAAGAATAAAAAAACTTGAAAAGGAAGGGTTTATAGATGGTTACATAGCTATAGTAAATAAAGAAAAGGTTAACAGAAACTTTGTAGTGTTTTGTCATGTTAAACTGGTTCAGCACAGTCAAGAGTTTGTTATTAAATTTGAAAAAGAAGTAAAACAATTAAGTGAAGTGCTGGAGTGTTATCATTTAAGTGGTGACTATGATTATTTGTTAAAAGTTATTGTGGAAGATATGACTGCCTTTAGAGAATTTATGGTTAATAAATTAACTAGTATTAATCATATTGGTAGTACACACAGTATGTTTGTAATTAATGAAGTTAAACACAGTACAGCAATAAATTTCTAGATGCAATCAACTCTTTACAAAGGTTTCGAACTGTTTATTATTTTTGTTTTAGTGCCAATTAGTTTTGTTTTAAACTATTCGCCTTGGATTAAACTTGGAATTGGTTTTATTGGTTTTACTTATGTGATTTATGTTTTGTTGAAAATTGAAAAACTAAAATTTAAATTATCTAAGCAAATAGATTGGAAAACATTTTGGAAAAGCACAATTTTAAAACTCTTTATTATTGGTATTATCACAACAGTTTTCGTTTGGATAACTGATAAGACTCAACTTTTTAATGTGCTTTTAAATAAACCCATTAAATGGTTGTTTATACTGTTTGTTTACAGTTTTTTTTCTGTGTACCCACAAGAATTAATTTATAGAACCTTTTTCTTTAAAAGATATAGACCATTATTTAAGAATACTGGTTTGCTTATTTTTATAAATGCCATATTGTTTTCTTTAGCTCATTTACTGTTTAATAGTGGCTTAGTACTTTTTTTAACTTTTTTAGGAGGGGCGCTATTTGCATTAACATTTAAAAAAACAGAGTCAACACTATTAGTATCTATAGAGCATGCTATTTATGGATGTTGGCTTTTTACCGTTGGTATGGGATCTATGTTAGGATTTCCAACTTAAAATTTATATAAAATCTTGTATGTCTTTTTTTTTACTATTTTTAAGGAGCTATTACTAATCAAAAAAACCATATTTAAGACATGAAAAAATTAGGATCAATTATTTTAGGATTTATTATTGGAGCAGTATTAACGTATTACTTTTGTCCACGACCAGAAGGAGATATGCCAACAATGCACGCTGAAAACAAAATACCTAAAGACACTATTTCTGTTGCGCAAGCTAAAATATTAAGCAATAATTGGGAAAAGAATAATCAAACTGAAATAGATTCTATAATAGAAGTAGAAGGTTCTAAAAAGAAAACACGTTCCGTATGGTGGTCATTAGATGAGGTTAATGAATATCTAACCTATGCCAAGGCAAAATCAGATAGTTTAGGATATACTATGACGGGAGTTCGTGTGTATTTGGGTAATTATGGCAATGTAAAAAATCCAATAAAAAAGAACAGAAATACCATGTTTATTGTACCTACAGGACCAAGAAAAACATCGAAAGCAAGTAGTTTAAATGTGTTTTTACCGCCAACTGACAATGATATACCTACGCCTCCGTTAAACGAAGGGGGTAACGGTAATGGTGGATATCCACAATAACATTAATGAATGACTTTTTATTAGAATACTATAGCACTATTACTTTTAGTGTAGAAATCTTAGCAGCTGTTACAGGTTTAATACTTTATAAAAAGTATAAATTAACAGCTGCTAAATATTTTATATGGTTTTTGGCTTACCTGACTATTTTTGACTTTATCGGATCTAATTATGTTAAGCATATTTTTAATAATGGTTTTTTAAGTTTTTTAGAAGATTCTGTTTTTGTTAAAAACTTTTGGTTATATACCATATATTGGAAGATAGGTGCTCCAATTTTTTTTGCATTCTTTTATTTTAAAATTCTAAGTGAAAATTTATTTAAAATTATAGTTAAATATACTAGTTATAGTTTTTTGTTTTTTTCCCTTACATATGTAGTTTTTAATTGGAGTGATTATTTTATTCGTTTTTTTCCTATTATTAGTATTTTAGGGGCATTAATCATATTTCTTTGTACTGTTTTTTATTTTATTGAAATTTTACAGAGCGATAAAATCCTTACTTTTTATAAATCTCTAAATTTTTACATTAGTGCAGCTATCTTTATTTGGTGGCTTATTATTACGCCCTTAGTTTTTTATGATATTTACAATTCAAATAAAGATTGGAATTTTATTTTTTTAAAATGGCAAATCTATTTATTTGCTAACATTGTTATGTATTTAACTTTTACATTTGCTTTAATATGGTGCAAACCGGAGAACGATTAGCTAGTACAGCTTCCGAGCGTTATTTATTGGTGTATATGATATTAGTATTAATTATCATTACATCATTAGTTATTGTGTTTTTTGTTGTGTTTCAAAAACGGAAAAATAAATTACTTCAGGATAGAATAAAGCAGCAACAAGCCTTTGAAGCAGAAATTATACAAGCTCAAACTGAAGCTCAAGAGCAAACTTTAAAAAATATTGGCTGGGAGTTACATGATAATGTTGGTCAACTTTTGTCTTTTGCTAGTATGCAATTAAGTATTTTAAAAATGCAAGTTGCAGATGATGTTAGAGATAAGTTTAAAGATACTTCTGAGGCCCTCAGTAATGGTTTAAAAGAAGTGCGAGCACTTTCAAGAACACTTAATAATGATGTGATTTTAAACATTGGTTTTGAGAAATCTATAACTAATGAGTTGGATAGAATGAAAAAGATGAAATTCACCTCTGCTGAACTTAAAATTATTGGTAATAAAGTAGATTTTAATGATCGAAAACATGAAATCATTATTTTCAGAATTCTTCAAGAATTCTTATCCAATTCGGTTAAATATTCTGAAGCAAAAAATATAAGTATTACTTTAGATTATCAAGTCGAACAAGTGATTATTACAGCAACAGATGATGGAAAGGGCTTTGATATAAATGAAATTGAACAAGGTTCTGGTTTAATTAATATGAAAAGTAGAGCTGCTTTGATTGGAGCCAATTTAAATTTGAATTCTAAATTAGGTGAAGGCGTAGAATTAGTACTAAATTATCCTTTATCTTAATTACCCTAAGTACTTAAATACCTTTTTTAATAAACTCATTTTTCCCTTGTAAGGTGCATATCTAAACGAAGGGTCAAACCAATTGCCTCGTTTAATAATTGATTTTTTATTTGAGAAAGTATCAAATCCATGTTTACCATGATAGCTTCCGGTTCCACTATCGCCAACACCTCCAAAAGGCAATCTGTGATTACCAAAATGAATCAATAAATCGTTAATAACACCCCCTCCAAAACTGTATTTTTTTATAATACTTTCAATAAAATCTGAGTGCTCTGAAAATACATAAAACGATAATGGTTTTTCTGTATTCCAGATAATAGTTTCAATATCAAGTTCAGTTTCGTAAGTTAAAATAGGCAATACAGGACCAAATATTTCTTCTTGCATAATCTTGCTATCTAAACTCGGTTCATCAATTAATGTTGGAGATATATAACAATCTTCTATTTGTATATCTCCTCCAAATATGATGTTTTGACCCTCTAGTAAAGTTTCAATGCGTTTGGTATTATTCTTATTTATTATTCGTGGAAAATCTGGTGATGTTTTTGGGTTGCTGCCATAGCGTTTAATAATTTCGGCTTTTAAAACTTCTATAAGGTTTTCTTTAATGTTATTTTTTACTATAACATAATCTGCTGCAATACAGGTTTGCCCACCATTTAAAAGTTTGCCCCAAACTAATCTTCTAGCTATAAGTTTTAGATTTACAGAATCATCAATTATACAAGGTGATTTACCACCAAGTTCTAGTACAACAGGCGTTAAATGTTTTGCTGCAGCTTCAGCAACAATTTTACCCACTTTTGTGCTTCCTGTAAAGAAAATATAATCCCATTTTTGAGCTAATAAAGCCGTAGATGTTTCAATACCGCCTTCAATGGAAACTGCAAAGTTCTCAGAAAATACATTTTGAATGATTTCAGTTGTTATTTTGGAAGTATGTTTTGTTAATTCACTTGGTTTTAAAACTACAGTGTTTCCAGCAGATATGGCCATTATTAAGGGTTCCAAAGCTAATAAGAATGGATAATTCCAAGGCGCTATTACAAGAACATTACCATAAGGTTCACTATAAATATAATCTTTGGAAGGAAAGTTTAATAATGAGGATTTAATGCGTTTTGGTCTAGCCCACCTTTTTAAATTCTTTATTGCCAAGTTTAATGAGTTCATTACTAAACCTATCTCACTAAGATATCCTTCAAATTCTGATTTTTTGAAATCCTTTTCTAATGCATTAAAAATGGCTTGTTCTTTTGATAAGATTTCAAGCTTTAATGCTTTTAAAAGTGATAATCTATAATCAATATCTTTAGTTTTTTGAGATTTAAAAAACTGTTGCTGCTCTTTTATAATACTTGGGATGCGACTCAAAATAATAGTATTTTTTTAAAGATATTCAAATTATACCAAACAAGCATTCCAAATAGCATCTTCAGGTAAAGGTGCATTAATAGAAACTGCTTCTTTCTTAACTGGATGAATGAATTCTATATGTCTGGCATGTAAACTGATACTAGCGTCTTTGTTACTTCTATCGAAACCGTACTTTAAATCTCCTTTAATCGGGCAACCAATAGAAGATAATTGCACGCGAATTTGATGATGTCTCCCAGTTTCTAAATTAACTTCAAGTAAAAAATAGTTATCTAGTTTTTTTATGACTTTATAATGAAGAATTGCTTTTTTGCTACCTGAAGCCTCCTTTATATATGCTTTAGATTTGTTGTTTTTAGGATTCTTTTTCAGCCAATGAATAAGTGTGTCTTCATGCTTTGGCGGCTCGTTTTTTACAATAGCCCAATAGGTTTTTTTTATGTCTTTGGAGAGGAATAATTTATTTAATCTTGGAAGCGCTTTACTTGTTTTTGCGAAAATAACGAGACCAGTTGTTGGCCTATCTAAGCGATGTACAATGCCTAGGTAAACGTTCCCTGGTTTGTTGTATTTGTCTTTAATATATTCTTTTACAACATCGCTAAGCGGTTTATCTCCTGTTTTATCGCCTTGTACAATATCACCAGCGCGTTTGTTTACGATGATTATGTGGTTATCTTCAAAAAGTACCAGAAGGTTATTTTTATTTGAAAGGATTTTTTGTGACACGATTTATATTTTTTTTTATCGCGCAAAGGCGCTAAGACGCAAAGTTTTTTAGCGAATGAGTATAACTAGGTACTGTTACTGAAGACTAATACTGTTCACTTTCATTAGGGAAATCTTGAGACTTCACATCATCAACATATTGTGAAATTGCAGTAGTCATTTCATCATACATACTGAGATATCTTCTTAAGAATCTTGGATTAAATTCATGTGTCATACCAAGCATATCATGAAGAACTAAAACTTGACCATCTACATGCGGACCAGCTCCAATTCCTATAATAGGAATACTTACACTTTCTGCAACTTGTTTTGCTAATTCTGCTGGAATTTTTTCTAAAACTATAGCAAAACAACCTATGCGCTCTAGCATTTTGGCATCTTCTAATAATTGTTCTGCTTCTTGTTCTTCTTTAGCTCGAACAGTGTAGGTTCCAAATTTATATATAGATTGAGGTGTTAATCCTAAATGTCCCATTACAGGAATACCTGCATTTAAAATACGCTTAATAGATTCTTTTACTTCTTTACCTCCTTCTAGCTTTACAGAATGTCCACCACTTTCTTTCATGATTCTAATAGCAGAACGCAATGCTTCTTTTGGGTCACTTTGGTAACTTCCAAAAGGTAAATCTACTACCACCAAGCTACGATGTGCAGCACGTACTACTGAAGAAGCATGATAAATCATTTGATCCAGTGTAATAGGAAGTGTAGTTTCATGGCCAGCCATAACATTACTGGCAGAGTCGCCTACAAGAATAACATCTATCCCCGCCCCATCAACAATTTTTGCCATGGTATAATCATAGGCTGTAAGCATAGATATTTTTTCGCCATTAGCTTTCATATCTACTAATGTTTTTACGGTAATGCGCTTGTATTCTTTTTTGGCTACAGACATATTTGTTTTGTTTAGTTTGCATGTAAAAATACTAAATTAAGGAGTATACTAAATGAATTTTAAAAATGATTAGTACCAAATTTGAATTATCTTTTCTTTAAATAATATAGAAAATATAAGCATAGCCTTAGTTAGGTTTTATTTTATATTGAAATATAAAGGAAATAGAAACGAATTTGACTGATTATTTTGAGGTTTATTTAGTATTTCCTGTTAAACTTTTCTTTAAGTGAGGTCTTGATTGTTGGTTATCAGTTATTTTAGTTGAAAATTTAATGATTATGGCACGTATAATATTTTATTTAGCACTTTTAATTTCTACAACACTGTTTGGGCAAATTGATGAAGAAGCTCAAGTGAAAGCTACTGTTGATACCTTTTTTGAAGGTTTTCATAAAGGTGATACAGCTTTAATGAAATCAGTTATGGTTGATAAAATTTTGATGCAAACTGCCTACAGAAATAAAGAGGGTAAAGATATTTTAGTTACCGACGATCCTAATAAACTTATAAATGCTATTGCAGATAGACCTGATGATCAAAAATGGGATGAACGTTTACTCGATTATAGTATTCAAGTGGATGGTAATATGGCTAATGCTTGGACGCCTTATGAGTTTTGGTTTAATGATACGTTTAGCCATTGTGGTGTGAATTCTTTCCAGATGTTTAAAGATGGCAATCAGTGGAAAATTATTTATTTAATTGATACAAGAAGACGTTCTACTTGTAATCAATAACTCTTGCGTTTTTTTTCTTGTTTATTTTTAATGACTGACTTTTGCTGGTAAACCTGCACAAGGGATTGAACGGCATGTTTGATCCCGATAGTAATCGGGAGAGTAGTGAAATATTTTTATTCACGAATTCAATAATTTAAAATAGAAACCAATGAGTATAGCCCGACCCTTGTGGTTGCGCCCCAAAAATGACAAAATAATATATTGAAAACTGAAACTGAGACTGAGACTGAGACTGAGAACTAAAGAAATTATGACACTATGTCATAATTTTTTGGTTGGCATAATGATTGACTTATACATCCTGAAATTAAAAATGAACATTCAAAATTAAAATATATTATGAGTAAAATTATTGGAATCGATTTAGGAACAACCAACTCTTGCGTTTCTGTGATGGAAGGTAATGAGCCTGTTGTAATCCCGAACGCGGAAGGTAAACGTACTACGCCATCTGTGATTGCATTTGTTGAAGGAGGAGAGATTAAGGTTGGTGATCCGGCGAAAAGACAAGCGGTAACAAACCCAACAAAAACAGTTTATTCTATTAAACGTTTTATGGGTAATAAATATTCTGAGTCTAAGAAAGAAGCAGAACGTGTACCATATAAAGTGGTAAAGGGTGATAATGATACACCTAGAGTTGATATTGATGGTAGATTATATACACCACAAGAATTATCAGCTATGATTCTTCAAAAAATGAAGAAAACAGCTGAAGATTATTTAGGAACTGATGTAAGTAGAGCGGTAATTACAGTGCCTGCTTATTTTAATGATTCTCAGCGTCAAGCTACTAAAGAAGCAGGAGAAATTGCTGGTTTAAAAGTTGAGCGTATTATTAATGAGCCTACTGCTGCTGCTTTAGCATACGGTATGGACAAAAAAGGTACGGACCAGAAGATTGTGGTTTTTGACTTTGGTGGAGGAACACATGATGTATCTATCCTTGAATTAGGTGATGGTGTATTTGAAGTACTTTCTACGGATGGTGATACACACTTAGGTGGTGATGATGTTGATGAAAAAATTATTAACTGGTTAGCTGATGAGTTTCAAGCTGATGAGAATATGGATTTACGTAAAGATCCTATGTCTTTACAACGTTTAAAGGAAGCTGCTGAAAAAGCGAAGATTGAGTTATCGTCTTCTGCACAAACAGAGATTAACTTGCCTTATATTACTGCTACTGCAAGTGGACCAAAACACTTAGTGCGCACATTAACACGTTCTAAATTCGAACAATTAATTGACGATTTAGTAAAACGCACGATTGAGCCATGTGAGTCTGCATTAAAAGCTGCTGGTTTAAGTAAAAGTGATATTGATGAAGTAATTTTAGTAGGTGGTTCTACACGTATTCCTGCAGTACAAGCAGCGGTTGAGAAATTCTTCGGAAAAGCACCAAGTAAAGGTGTAAATCCTGATGAAGTTGTTTCTTTAGGTGCTGGTATCCAAGGTGGTGTATTAACTGGAGATGTTAAAGATGTATTACTTTTAGATGTAACACCTTTATCTCTTGGTATTGAAACTATGGGTAATGTGTTTACGAAGCTTATTGATGCGAATACTACGATTCCTACTAAGAAATCTCAAGTATTCTCAACAGCAGCAGATAATCAGCCTTCTGTAGAAATTCACGTATTACAAGGTGAACGCGCTATGGCAGCAGATAACAAAACAATTGGACGTTTCCATTTAAGCGATATTCCACCAGCTAGACGTGGAACACCACAAATTGAAGTAACGTTTGATATTGATGCCAATGGTATTATTAAAGTATCGGCTGAAGATAAAGCAACTGGTAAAAAACAAGATATTAGAATTGAAGCATCTTCTGGTTTAAGTGAGGAGGAAATCGAGAAAATGAAAGCGGATGCTGAAGCAAATGCTGAAGCGGATAAAGCTGCAGCTGAAAATGCTCAGAAATTAAATGAAGCGGATTCTATGATTTTCCAAACGGAAAAGCAATTAGAAGAGTTTGGTGATAAATTATCAGAAGATAAAAAACAACCAATAGTTGATGCTTTAGAAGAACTTAAGAAAGCTTATGAAACTAAAGATTTAGAGGTTATTACACCTGCTTTAGATAAAATAAACGAAGCTTGGAAAGTGGCTTCTGAGGAAATGTACAAAGCACAAGCAGAAGCTCAAGGTGGTGCACAACCAGGACCAGATGCTGGTGCAGGTGAGCAAGCTCAAGCTGAAGGGAATGATGTTGAGGATGTTGACTTTGAGGAAGTGAAGTAAAAAAAGCTAGAGTCGGAAGACTTAAGCTTGAAGTTATAAAAAAACGCAACCAATTTTGGTTGCGTTTTTTTGTTTTAAACCTTTACTTTTACATTAAATAAAAATGATACTCTTTTCTTCAAAAATAAAATCAAATTACAAACCAAAGCGCTTAGCCGTAAAACTAAATGCTAAAGGCGAACAGTTTGTAGTTCAAGGGCATCCTTGGGTGTTTTCAAATAATATTACTAAAATTAATGATGATGCCAAATCTGGAGATTTAGCTATTGTTTTTAGTAAAAATAAAAATCGAGTTATTGGCTTGGGATTATACGATGCTAATTCGCCAATTCGAATCAAAATGCTTCACAGTAGTCATGAAAAGGCAGAAATTAATAGCACATTTTTTCAAAATAAAATCAGTGATGCTTTTACCAAAAGACAGCCATTATTAAAAACTAATACCAATAGTTATCGCTTACTTTTTGGTGAAAGCGATTATTTCCCCGGGCTAATCGCTGATGTTTATGCGACAGTTTTAGTTGTGAAAATATATTCTGAAATATGGCTGCCTTATTTGGAAGCTATTATTCCTAGCTTACAAGAAACATCAGGAGCTGAAACTATTGTTATTCGATTAAGTAGAGGTTTGGAAAAATCAAAATTGCATAAACTTGAAAATGGAGAAGTGGTTTACGGAACTCTACAAAATGAAGTTGTTGAGTTTGTAGAGCATGGGGTGAACTTTTCGGCAAACGTTATTAAAGGTCATAAAACTGGCTATTTCCTAGATCATCGTGCAAATAGAAAGCAAGTAGGCGAGTGGAGCAAGGGAAAAACGGTGTTAGATGTGTTTAGTTATGCTGGTGGATTTTCAGTTCATGCATTAGCAAATGGGGCGAAAGAAGTAACTAGCTTGGATATTAGTAAGCAAGCCTTAGAAATAGCTATTCAAAATGGAAAACTGAACAATTATTCTGGAAAGCATAAAATAATTGCAGGTGACGCTTTTGTAGAGTTAAAGAATCTTATTAAAAATAGAGTGACGTTTGATGTTGTAGTAATTGACCCTCCAAGTTTTGCAAAACAAGCTTCAGAAATTGACTTAGCTAAAAAGAAATATGCTCAATTAGCTGAATTAGGTGAAAAGTTAACCGCTAAAAATGGATTGTTAGTTTTAGCATCTTGTTCTTCTAGAGTTTTAACTCAATCTTTTTTTGATATAAATAGCAAAGTTTTATCTTCAAATAACAGACCCTTTAAAGTCATTTTGAAAACAGGACATGATACAGATCACCCTATTGGTTTTCAAGAGGGGGCTTATTTAAAATGTGGATATTACCGATTTGTAGATTAGATAATATTTAATTTACTATGCATGCATAATATTTATTATATTTGTTGAAATCAATTTAAGTATGGAAACGAAACTCACAAAACTGCTCAATATAAAGTATCCAATTATTCAAGCTCCAATGTTTCTGGTGTCAAATATTGCCATGGTTAAAGAGGCTATGCATGGAGGAATTGCAGGTTGTATTCCAGCTTTAAATTATAGAACTTTAGATGAGCTTAGAGTCGCTTTACGAGAATTAAAAGCAGCAAAGCCTGAAGGAGGATCGTTTGGATTCAATTTAATTGTAAATAAATCCAATGTAAAATATAAGGGACAATTAGAAGTGATTTGTGAAGAAGGTTGCGATTTTATTATTACTTCATTAGGAAGTCCAGAGGAAACTATAAATCAGGCTCATAAAGTTGGTATAAAAGTATTTTGTGATGTAGTTGATTTAAAGTTTGCCAAAAAAGTTGAAGATTTGGGAGCCGATGCTATTATAGCTGTTAATAATCAAGCTGGTGGTCATAGAGGAGATAAGTCCCCTGAAGAATTAATAAGAGAATTGAGTACAAATTGTAGCATTCCTGTTATTTCTGCTGGAGGCGTTGGTTGTAAAGCAGATATTGATAAAATGTTAAGCTACGGTGCTGAAGGTGTTTCAGTTGGCAGCCCATTTATTGCTTCTGAAGAAGCAAATGTAACTGAAGAATACAAACAAGCCTGTGTGGATTATGGTGCTGATGATATTATAATGACAGAACGTATTTCTGGAACGCCTTGTACAGTAATTAACACACCATATGTTCAAAAAATAGGAACAAAACAAACCTGGTTAGAATCTGTGTTGAATAAGAACAAAAAACTAAAAAAGTGGGTGAAAATGATTCGTTTTTCAATAGGAATGAATGCCACTAAAAACGCTGCTACTAAAGCCACTTATAAAACGGTTTGGGTTGCAGGACCAAGTATTGAGCATACTAATAAAATTCTACCAACTAAGGATATTGTAAAAAAACTAGTTAGTTAACTATGGCTATATTTTTAAGTTTCTCATTATTCTTCTTACCAACAAATAAATGAAGAGTTGTACTTGCAGTTAAACCACCAAGTGATGTTGCTACCATTTCTCCATTATCAAATCGTCCACCATCTATGATGTATCCATCATAAATTTCCTTAGAAAGACCAACTAAAGTTGAAGCTGCAAAGCTATACCAGAAGGCCTTTTTTTTGTTTTTTGTTTTGGAATAAACAATTGTATAAGTTCCTCCAGATATTAAGAAACCTGCGCCAAAGTGTAATTTATCATCTTCAGATATATATTGTGCACTACATAAACTGGTGGATAATAAGGCTATTAATAGAGTAAATGTCTTCATCTTAAAGTTAGTATAATGTATAATTTTAAATAATATTTTTCATTTCTGCTATATATACTTGATGAAAAACCTTTTTACTTGGTTAAAGATGAATAATTAATTTTTTAGATTTTAAAATCATTAAATTTGATTAACATTTTTACGCTACGATATGAAAATTAAAAATGAAGCTCAACTTCGAGAATTATATGGTTACCCAAGTGGGAGAGCTAAAAATAAGGTTTTAAAGTCTTTAGAGAAGCATGCTGTGAATTTTATTGAAAACTCGCCTTTTTTGGTTATATCTACCTCAAGTACAGATGGGAAAATGGACGCTTCTCCTCGTGGAGGTAATTCGGGGTTTGTAAAAGTAATTGATGAACAAACAATTGTTATACCAGATGCAAAAGGAAATAATAGAGTTGATAGTATTTCTAATATTGTTGAAACTGGTAGAGTTGGTATATTATTTTTGATTCCTGGTGTTGATGAAACTTTGCGTATAAATGGTAGTGCATATTTATCAACCGATGACACCTATTTGAAGCTATTTACTGAAGAACTTAATCCTCCAAAAGCTTGTGTTATTATTTCAGTTGAAGAAACTTTTCTGCATTGTGCAAAAGCATTTATGCGCTCAAAATTGTGGGATGCTTCTTCACAAATTGATAGAGATTCATTTCCAACTATGGGGCAGATGTTAAAAGACCAATTAAGATCTGAAGATGAACCAGAAACTAGAGAGGCTATGGTAAAACGCTATAAAAAGGATTTGTAAGTTTAACTGTTTCATCTTTTCTTTCCTTGAAAATATAAAAAAACGAATAACCCTATTACGACTATACCTGCAAATAGTAATAGAACTTTTATAATAGACTTAACGCCTTCAAAAAAATCACTATTGTTAACTGTAGATGTATTAGAATTAGAGTAGTTTTTGGGAATAAAAAGGTAATATCCAGTAGTTTGATCTACTTTTTTTACATCCTTAAGATATTGTTTGTATTCTTCTGTATTGATATGATCTTTTTGAGTTTCTAAATAATAGTATAAATCGATAATATGTTTTTTTCTGTCATACTTCACGTTCCATTCATAATAGAAACTAGGCGAGTTGACAAATATTTTTTCATTTTCAATACCCCATTGTGTTGGTAAATTAATTTTAATTTTATGTTCTCTGATTATGGGATATACAATTGCTAACTCAGAATTTCTTTTTTCTTTGGTTGGAATATATAGAGAATTTAAAAGACTTGTAGCAGTAAAAGTGGTTGCTATATGGTTTTCTTTTTCAATCATAGGTTGCCAAATACTATCGATTTGGTATTCTTCAAAAACTTTGAACTTGTTACTTAATTTTTCATCTTTAAAACGTGGAGGCTTAGAAGAAGTTACATCAAAATAATAGTTTGAATAGAAATTCTCATATTCTTTTTTAATGGCGTTTATGCTGTTGTTTTTAAAGTAATTCCGCATATTATCTGCTTCAGATTCATAGTATGTTGTAACTACCTTAAGTTTTGCGCCTTTGCCTATAGTATCTATAATATATTCATCAATGGTTTCAACTTTATTTTCTGAATATGGTTTAATGTCATCAAAGTTTGAATTTCCTTTTTTTAAAACTAAACCAAATCTATAGTCAGGAAAATGCGTGCTATCGTAATCACCACCTTGGTTAGTTATTGTAGGATCATAATAATATTCGTTATTGCCATCAATAACTTTTACTACACAATGATCAAAAAATTTTGGAGAAGGGAGAATTTCTTTTATAGTTTGCTTTAAAGTTGTATTTACGAGCATCGGATAAGCTTCAATTCTCATTTCATTCAGCATTTTTATCATTAAAAGACTTTTGTCTTTACAATCTCCAAAACGTCTTTCAAATACTGTGTTTGGAGAAAAAGGTTTGTAACTACCAATACCAAACTCAAGCCCTAAGTATCTAACATCATTTTGTACAAAATCTAGAGTAGCTTTTATTTTGTCTCCTTGAGTCTTGTTAGTTTTATTTATTTCATTAATTTTTGTCTGTAATTTAGTGTTAATCTTTGTGCTTATATCATATAAATTCAAGCCCCAATCAACAACTTCTTCCCAAGAATTATACTCGCTTAAAAAAACTGTATTATAAATTAATTTCCAAGAAGGTGTGTTTTGCTCATAATCGAGTTTTTTAATATTAGATACGCTCCAATTGTATTTGTAAAGGCTATTAACTTTTGTTATTTGGGGTGCATCATTTGTATTAAATAGTTTATAATGCAATTTGTTTTTTGATAAAACAGAAACATTTATTTTTCCAACTGGGTCCGTATCATTTAAATAAAACGAACCCGAAAATTTTTTATTAAGTGGATTAAAGCCGTAAATAGAATATGCATAGTCAATAATATCTCCAGTTCTTACATCTGATATATTCATAACTGCTGATAATGAACCATCGTATAAATAAATCTCAGCATTGAGTTCCCGACGCATTACTTGAAAGTTGGAGACATCTAGTTTATCTATAACTTTTCCATCACGAATAATATTAATACTATGAAATTTTAAATTTTGGTAAGTAGGGTCATAAGAAACATTAATAGTAGATGCATTTTGTATACCTGTATTATTGGTGATCTTTAAAGCTAATCGAGTGTAAGCCACTTTTTTTGAAGCGTTAACTTGACTATCATATAACAAAATATAAGAACCTTGTGAAACGTCATCTTTATTAATTTCAGTATCAGCGTATTCTATATAATCAACCCAATTAGGTATATTTTCTTTTAAAACTTGTGAAAAAATAGTTGATGCAGGTAAGATAAATAATAGTAACGCAATGCATAGTTGTTTCATAAAGGCGAGTTTCAAATAAAATACAAAGTTAATTTTTTAGAAATAACTTGCGTTTTATTTTGTAGTAAATATCACCATAGAATTGTATTATTAATTTTAAAATACCTGTAAACTTAAAATCAATATCTTTGCAACAGTTATAAAGGTTTAGCATCATGCTAACTAAAAAGGAATTGTGTTAAAATCACAAGCTGTCGCGCAACTGTAAGTAATGTAAATTACAAGCCAGATACTTCCTTTATAATTCAGACAAATAGTGCTTTCGCGATTTAGAGCCAAGTCAAGATATTCTTATACTACTATTAATTTTTTAATAGTATGTCTTGCTTCTTTATTTCACTGCACATAAAAAAAGAAGCTATGAATAAATCAAAACCATTACGAGGCCCTTTACTATGCTGGGATATTTACGGGATGCATTTAGCAGAACAATCTATAAATTTTAATAAGCAAATTGAAATTGACTTTTTGAAGGCTTATAAGAATAAATTTGGTTGGGTATTGAATATTGAGAAGTTAATAACTGAAAATGATTTTGAGGCTTTGGTTCTTACAGATTTTAATCAGGAAATTAAATGGGTGAGTAAAGGTTTTACTAAAATGACGGGTTATCCAGCAAATTTTGCAAAAGGCAAAAAGCCTAATTTTTTACAAGGAAAAGACTCTTCCGAAGAAGCAGTAAAATCTATTAGAGTTAGTTTAAAAGCAGATAAACCCTTTAAAGAGGAAATCATCAATTATAAGAAAAATGGTGATGCTTATAAATGCGAAATAAAAATATACCCGCTAAAAGATGAAAGCAATAAAACAACTCATCTTTTAGCTTTAGAAAAACAAATTACTTAACCACAGTAAACTTTATTTATTAAAACCTGAGATTTTTTAATTTTTATGTAACTTATAAACGGTATATAACGTCATACATTAATAATATAAATCAATCAAAAATCATCTTATGAAAACAATTTTAAAATTTTTAGGTTCTAAAAAAAGCATTTTTATGCTTTCAATGCTATTAGTATTCAACTTTAGTTTTTCACAATCAAAAGTAGAAAAAATTGATCAACTTATTAGTAAATACCAAGAGTATGGTAAGTTTAACGGTTCTGCATTAGTTGCAGATAATGGAAAAGTGATTTATAAAAAAGGTTTTGGTATGGCGAATATGGAATGGGATATTCCTAATACTTCTGATACCAAACATCGATTAGGATCTATTACAAAACAATTCACGGCGATGTTAATTTTACAATTAGCTGAAGAAGGAAAGATAGACTTACAAGCTCCAATATCAAAATACCTTACTGAGTATCCTAAAAAAACAGGAAATAAAATTACAACACATCATTTACTAACGCATACTTCTGGAATACCAAATTACACCTCATTTCCTAGATTTATGCAAGATGAAACTCGAAACCCGTATACACCAAATGAATTTGTTAAAAAATTCCAAGACAAAGATTTAGATTTTGAGCCAGGAGAAAAGTTTAGCTATAGTAATTCTGGATATTTTTTATTAGGTGTTCTTGTTGAAAAATTAAGTGGTAATACTTACGAAGAGATGCTTCATGAAAATATATTTAAGCCTTTAAGCATGAATAATACTGGTTATGACCACCATGGTGAGATTTTAAAAAAACGTGCTACTGGATATGAAAAAAATGGAAGTGGTTATGAAAATTCAAGATATTTAGACATGTCAATTCCTTATGCTGCAGGATCTATGTATTCAACAGTTGAAGATTTATATTTATGGGATCAAGCTTTATATACCAATAAGCTATTATCTCAAAAGTATATGGATATGTATTTTGAACCCTATATTTCTGCTTGGGGAAACAGTCATTATGCCTATGGATGGGGTGTTGGTTATAACAAAATAGGAAAGTCAAAAGATAGTATTTATACTATTGGTCATGGAGGTGGTATCAATGGATTTAATACTAATATCTCTAGAGCACCATCTAATAAATCGTTAGTTGTACTTTTTAGTAATACAGGAGGAGCACCACTAAATTCAATGACTAGAGCTATTTATGGTATATTAAATGGTAAAGACTATAACATGCCAAAAAAATCTGTTGCAGATGAATTTTATTCTGTTATAGAAGAAAAAGGTATTGAAGCTGGAATAGCATCTTATAATAAAATAAAAGATTTAAAAAAGTATGATTTAAATGAAAGCAATATGAATGCTATGGGCTATAAACTTATGCGTTCTGATAAAGTCGAAGAAGCATCCAAAGTATTTAAATTGATTATTGAAGCCTTCCCAAATTCATCAAATGCTTATGATAGTTATGGCGAAGCATTAATGAATTTAGGTAAAAAAGATTTAGCAATAAAAAACTATAGAAAATCTGTAGAATTAAACCCTAACAATCAAAATGGAATTGACTTTTTAAAGAAGCTTGGGGATGATGTTAGTGATTTCGAAAAGGAGGTAAAAGTAGATGATGCTATTTTAGAAACTTACGTTGGAAAATATGAGCTTATGCCAGGGTTTGTACTAACGGTTACAAAAGAAGGAAACCAATTAAAAACCCAAGCTACAGGACAACCAGTATTTGATATTTTTCCTAAAAATGACAATGAGTTTTATTTAAAAGTAGTCCAAGCACAATTAAAGTTTAATAAAAATGATGCGGGTATTGTAGAAAGTGTAACACTTTTTCAAGGCGGGCGTGAGATTACTGGTAAACGTATAGTGGAGTAAATCATCTATTAGTGCTAAATTATAATAAGCGCCTTCCAATTTTCGGAAGGTGTTTTTTGTTAAATTTAAGAAATTAATATGTTTTGGAATGCATTATAAAATGACAGCATTTTGTACTTTTACAAGCACTACTTTTAAAATACAGTTTTCCTATGCAACTACCTAAAAAAGCTCTCATAGAACGCTTTGAAGTAATGACCAAAAATACCCTTATCGAGACTTTAGAGATTGAAATGGTTGATTTTGGAGATGATTTTTTAATATTAAAAATGCCTGTTACACCTAAAGTTCATCAACCAGACGGTGTGCTTCATGGAGGTGCTACAGTTGCTTTAGCTGAAACAACTGGAAGTTTTGCTGCTGAATTATTATTAGATACTAAGCAGTTTTTTGTGCGTGGTATAGAGATTAGTGCTAACCATGTAAAGAGTATAAGAGAAGGGTTTGTTTATGCCAAAGCCGTTTTTATTCATAAAGGGCGCACAACTCAATTATTTGAAATTCGTGTAACTGATGAAAATGAAAATTTAATTTCATTATGTAAGTTAACAACCATTTCTTTACCTAAAAAATAAGCATGACTTCATCTGATTTTTTTAAGTGTATTGAAGCACATTTTAAAAATAAACTCCCATTTGTTACTTACAGAAAGCCTAATGAAAACTTATTGAAAGCAAGACTTCAAAGTACCAAAGATTTGCATTTTACTAAGAACTTTGTTGAAAAAGGGTTTGTGTTTTCTCCTTTTGATGATATAGAGCAAACCATTTTAATTCCAAATGAGGTTTCAGAAGTTTTTTCTGCTTCATATGAACCGTTAAGTGTTATAGAAGATGTTCAAAGCAATGAGAATATATCTAATGAAGGCGCAAGAGATTTTCATATAAATTTGGTTAAACAAGGCGTTGAAGCTATTAATAGCTCAGGCTTAAAAAAAGTGGTATTGTCTAGACAAGAAAAGGTAGATGTTTCAAATTCTAACCCAATTCCTATTTTTAAAAACCTTTTAAACAGTTATAAATCTGCATTTGTTTATTGCTGGTATCATCCAAAAGTTGGATTATGGCTTGGGGCAACTCCTGAAACTTTAATTAAAATTGAGGGTAATCGATTTTCTATTATGGCTTTAGCAGGTACTCAAGATTACAAAGGCAACTTAGATGTAGTTTGGCAAAACAAAGAAAAACAAGAACAACAATTTGTTACCGATTTTATAGTTGATAATTTAAAACCATCAGTAGAAAACTTTAAAGTTTCGGAGGTTGAAACCGTAAAGGCTGGTAATTTGGTTCATTTAAAAACTATGATTTCTGCCCAGTTAAAAACGGATACACCTTTAAAAGAAGTTATAAAAGCATTGCATCCAACACCAGCAGTTTGTGGGTTGCCAAAATTATTAGCAAAACAATTCATATTAAAAAATGAAAATTATAATAGAGAATTTTATACTGGATTTTTAGGCGAATTAAATTTAGAAACTACTATTGCTCCACGTTCTAGTAAACGTAATATTGAAAATAGAGCTTATAGTGTAACTAGAAATAGTACCCAGTTATATGTTAATTTAAGATGTATGCAACTTAAAAACCAGCAAGCAATTATTTATGTTGGTGGCGGAATTACTGAAAGCTCTGATGCAGAAATGGAGTGGGAGGAAACGGTATCAAAATCGTTAGTTATTAATTCTGTGTTATAAGTATTTTTTATTGGGTGATTTTGTATTTTTGTATAACAAAATTGCTAAATGACTTACCCGAAAATCCCGCTTGCTCAAACTGTTATCCAACTCTGTAAAGCCAAAGGTATAAAGCATATTGTAATTTCTCCTGGTAGTAGAAATGCACCATTAACTATTGGTTTTACTCACGATTCATTTTTTAAATGTTATAGTATTGTTGATGAGCGTTGTGCTGCTTTTTTTGCTCTAGGCATTGCGCAACAAATCCAAGAACCAACAGCAGTAGTTTGTACCTCTGGTAGTGCGTTGTTAAATTATTATCCTGCGGTAGCTGAAGCTTTTTACAGTGATATTCCTTTAGTGGTTTTATCAGCAGATAGACCAAAACACTTGGTTGGAATTGGGGATGGGCAAACTATTAATCAAAAAAAAGTTTTTGATAATCATATTTTGTATTCGGCTAATTTGAAGTTGGATTTAAAAGATGAAAAAAACATTTCTAGAGAAGAAGAACTACCCATTTTTAAAAATTTAGAGGATAAGTTTGAACGTTTATTAGGTTTGCAAAAAGATATCCAAACGCACAATGAAGAAGGCCTGAATAATGCAATTAATTTAGCTTGTTTAAAAAAAGGACCTGTACATATAAATATTCCTTTTGATGAACCACTCTATGAAATAGTAGATACATTGAGTGTTTCTCCTAGGGTAGTTGATGCTAAAATAAAGCCTCAGGAAATTGAAGATTATGTTTTGAAATCTTGTTTGGAAGATTGGAATGCGGCTTCAAAAAAAATGATATTAGTTGGTGTTAATGGACCCAACACCATTGAACAAAAGTGGTTAGATGAATTGGCTAAAGATGATAGTGTTATTGTATTTACTGAAACAACATCTAATTTACATCACCCAAGTTTTTTTCCTAGTATAGATAAATTAATAGCACCTCTTACTGAAGATGAAAGGCAACAATTGCAGCCAGATATACTTTTAACTTTTGGTGGCTTAGTTGTATCAAAAAAAATAAAACAATTTCTTAGAAAATATAAACCAAGACACCATTGGCATATTGATAGCAAAACAGCTAATGATACGTTTTTCTGTTTAGATAATCATATTCAAAAATCGCCTAATGCTTTTTTTGAAACCTTTTTGCCTAGAGTTACACATTATGTAAAGAGTGATTATAAACCAATCTGGACTTCAGTAAAAAAGCATAGAACAAAAAGGCATAAAGCTTATGTTGAGCAAATTCCATTTTCTGATTTTAAAGTTTTTAGTAGTGCTTTAAAATCTATACCAGAGGATTATATTTTGCAATCGGGTAACAGTTCTGCCATTCGTTACACACAGTTATTTAAAATTAATAAGAATATTGATGTGTTTTGTAATAGAGGAACTAGTGGGATAGATGGAAGCACTTCTACAGCTATTGGTTGTGCTGTGGCCAATAGTAAGCCAACAGTTTTTATTACTGGTGATTTGAGTTTTTTGTACGATAGTAATGCGCTTTGGAATAAGCATATACCAAAAAACTTCAGAATTATTATTGTAAACAACCAAGGGGGTGGTATTTTTAGAATTTTACCAGGACATAAAAACACTGATAATTTTGATACTTATTTTGAGACCAATCACGATTTAACTGCAGAACATTTGTGTAAAATGTATGGTTTTAAATATGAATCTGCCTCAGACGAAGATAGTTTGAAGTCTTCTTTAGCATCTTTTTATTTAGAAGACAATCAACCAAAATTACTAGAAGTGTTTACTCCTAAGGAAGTCAATGATGAAGTGCTTTTAAACTACTTTGAGTTTATTAAATAGCCATGTGACTTTTTGATTTTTGTTGTGTCTAAAATTTAGTATCTTTAGAACGGTTATCTATTAAATTATTAATTAACACATAAAACGAAATCATTATGAGTAAAAGAGATGAGCTTATTGCAAAATATGCTGCAGATTTAAAAGACAAATGCGGAGTAAACGCAGACATGGATTTATTAACAAAAGTAACTATTGGTTGTGGGCCAGCAATTTACAATGCTGATGCATCAACGGTTTCAGGATCAGACGAATCTGAATTGGCTACAGTTAAGAACAATTTCTTAATCAAGAAATTAGGATTAAAAGATGGTGCAGATTTAGATAAAGGTATTCAAGCTGTTATGGATAAATACGGACAATCTAACCGTAATAAATATAGAGCAGTAGTTTATTATTTGCTTACTAAACATTTTGGAAAAGAGTCTGTTTACTAGAACTCAATTTATATAAATTAAAAAGCGTTACAATATGTAACGCTTTTTTTATTTCTTGATTTAATAATTAATAGTTATTAATTTAATAAATCATCTGTAATTATTAATGTATAGTTATATCTATTTGTTACAGGTTCGTCAAACGTCCACAAATCATCATTAATGGGTTCTTGTTTATATGCTAAAATAAAATTATCATTTTCTGTTTTGTATAAATTGATAACATTAAAAGCAAAAGTTTCAGATGGGTTTATTGAATTTGTTTCCTGATTTAAATCACTGGCAAGAAGAAAACTTGTTCCGTTTTCAATTGTAGTTTGAAAACCTCCTTCTTGAAGTAAAATTAAATCTATGCTTGAATCATTTTGTATAATAAATTCTGTCTCAAAACCAGAGTTTAAATGATCTTCTTCACAAGTTGTAGCTACTATTAGAGGTAGTAATAATAAAAGAAATATTTTTTTCATTGTAGTGTTTTTTTAGAGTAGAAATATTTATTCAACATTATACTCTATCAAATCAGAGCATTCTGTAGTATTCATTTTTCTATAATAATAAACAGCTCTATCATTGTTTTCTATCTCAATAGAATAAGTGTTATCACAATATATAGTTATATATCTTCTTTGGGTTAGTTGTTCGTTTTTGATACCACTATTTTGAATGTAATCAAAATAAAAGCGACCATCATCTAAAAGCCCCCAAGTACCATTTGCAACTTCAACATTGGCATACCTATCTACAAAAGTATTATCAGCCTTAAATTCTAAAATTATTTCTGAATCTTCCCTTGTGTTTTGAAACCATTGATCTTTTGTGGTCCATTCTGTTCCTGTCCACTCATCTATTATAGATTCTAAATTTTCATCACGATACATTTCCCAAGTTCCTAAAACTTTTGTTTCCGCAAGGTTTAGTTCAGCGTCGTTTAATTCGTCTTTTTCACAACTTGTAAATGAAAGCGCTAATACAAGTAATACAATTAATTTTTTCATGGTTATTGTTTTTTAATATATAACAATTCAATTTTTAAAAATCCTGAAAATTAATATGATAAAAAGTTCTGAAGTGTTTTAAGTAATTAGCAATGAGTAGGTTGTGTTTTTTTTATTTAAACTTTTTGCAAGTACACACATTGTTTATGTTTAGTAATGATTTTTGTGGAATAGTGCGCAAGGGATTGAACGGCATGTTTGAGCTCCCCGACATAGGAGGGAGCGAGTAGTGAAAGCCCGACCCTTGGGTTGCGCCATAACAATAAAATGTTACCTTTGCCGCATGATAAAATTAGGTGAAATAAATACGCTAGAAATACTTAGAGAAACCGACCATGGGGTTTATTTAATTGATGCTGATGATAATGAAGTTTTGTTACCTAATAGATATGTTCCTGAGTCTTTTAAAATTTGGGAAAAGCTTGATGTTTTTGTGTATTTAGATAATGAGGAGCGTCCAGTTGCTACTACTGATATGCCTTATATTAAGCGTGGTGAGTTTGCTTTATTACGATGTAATCAAGTAACTGATTATGGTGCTTTTTTAGATTGGGGTTTGGTGAAAGAATTGTTTTGCCCGTTTAGTGAGCAGGCTTTTAAAATGAAACCTGGAGGTTGGTATTTGGTGCATTGCTATTTGGATGAAAAAACAAATAGATTGGTAGCATCTAGTAAAACCAATAGATTTTTAGACAATAGAGAACTTACTGTTAATGCATTTGATGAGGTAGATTTGATTGTATCTCATCCATCTGATATTGGGATGAATGTTATTGTGAACAAGCAACATATTGGATTAATTTATAAAGACAGTATTTTTAGAGATTTAAGTGTTGGAGATAAGTTGAAAGGTATTGTTAAAAAAATACGACCTGGTAATAAACTTGATATTGCTTTGGGGCAGATAGGTTATAGAAATATTGAGCCTAATGCAGACCGAATAATGCAAGAATTACAGGATAACAGTGGGTACCTAAATTTAACAGATAAATCAAGTCCTGAGGCTATTAAAGAGCACTTGCAAATGAGTAAAAAAAACTTCAAAAAAGCAGTTGGTACACTTTATAAAAAGCGCTTAATAGAAATAAAACCTGATGGTATTTATTTAGTTTAAGCTAAATAAACCACTGTTTTTTACTTTAGTGTATACCTTGTTTATAGCATCGTAGATATTATCATAATCTACTTTTTCTGATGTGCAAAAATCATTTTCCATTTCTGCATTCATTTTTCCAGCAAGATCGTGACCAACTACACCATACGCATATAGGTTTTTAGCTTTTTGCTTATATAATTGGGTGTCTATTAAATTAACTGAATAAGAATTAACTCTGTTGGCAACAACACCATAAGGTTGTGTATTTCCAAAATAAGATACCAATTCATCTATAATTAATGGTGCGTTATTTGTATCAAAATGTACGCCTTCATTGAGTTCTACAACTGCTATATGATTGAAGAAAAAAATATTACCTAAAGGGTTTTGTACAAACTTTAAAATTTGATTAGAAAAATCAGATTCTATTATTTTCATTTTTTTTGCAAATCTTTGCCTCGGTTGCTCTAGGGGGACAAATTATTGTTAATTTTCTGGTTACCAGAGTTTTGACACTTTATTGACTAGTAAGTCACAAATTTTAATTTAGAAATATAAATTTGCGCTTGCAAATATACTATGCTAGCATAATATATAAAAGTTAAAAAACTATTAATCAGATTATTATGAAATATTTGGTTTAGTTGAAAAAAAACTAAAAAAACATTGTATTTACTATTCTAGAAATACGAAATAATTAAGTTTGTGGTTGTTTTATTGCTTAATATTTATTGATAAAATATATATTTAAATAATTTTTGTTGAATTATAAGTAAGAAGACGTCGTTTTTAGAAATAAAATTAGTAGTAAATAGCATTTCAAATTCACTATTTTTGCCGAATGATTAATCAAGACACTATTGTAGCTTTAGCAACACCATCTGGTGCAGGGGCTATTGCTATTATCCGATTATCTGGAAAAGAAGCAATATCAATTGCAGATTCTTGTTTTCAATCAGTAATTTCTGGAAAATCACTTAGCTTCCAAAAAACACATACGATTCATTTAGGACATATTGTTGATGGTGTAAAAACAATTGATGAAGTTTTAGTCTCTGTTTTTAAAAACCCAAATTCTTATACTGGGGAAGATGTTGTTGAGATATCATGTCATGGTTCCAATTATATTCAGCAAGAAATTATACAGTTATTTTTACGTCAAGGTTGTAGAATGGCTACAGCTGGCGAGTTTACATTACGTGCTTTTTTAAATGGTAAGTTAGATTTGTCTCAGGCAGAAGCAGTTGCAGATTTAATTTCAAGTGATAATGAAGCTTCACACCAAATAGCTATGCAACAAATGCGTGGGGGATTTTCTTCTGAAATAGCTAAGCTTCGTGAAGAACTTTTAAATTTTGCTTCTTTAATTGAATTGGAACTTGATTTTGCCGAAGAGGATGTTGAATTTGCAGATAGAACGCAGTTTAAAGATTTAGTAGAGCGTATTCGATTTGTTTTAAAACGGTTGATTGATTCTTTTGCTGTTGGAAATGTGATAAAAAATGGAATTCCTGTGGCTATTGTTGGCGAACCAAATGTTGGTAAGTCTACACTTTTAAATGCCTTATTAAATGAAGAGCGTGCTATAGTTTCAGACATTGCAGGAACTACTCGAGATACTATTGAAGATGAAATTTCAATAGGAGGAATAGGTTTTAGGTTTATTGATACTGCTGGAATTCGTGATACTAAGGATGTTGTTGAAGGTATTGGAATTAAAAGAACGTTTGAAAAAATAGATCAAGCTCAGGTAGTAGTTTATTTGTTTGATGCTGAGGATTTTAAAAATAACAGCGCTACTTTTAAAGTTGAAATAGAAAAAATAAAAAACAAATACCCATTAAAACCACTGTTAGTTATTGCTAATAAAATTGATAAACTTTCAGATGAGGATAAATCAAAATTAGATGCATCCTTAAGTACTTTTGAAAGATCTCATTTCATTTTATTATCTGCTAAACATAAAATAGGTGTAGATAAACTTCAAGACAAACTACTAAGTTTTGTTAATACTGGTGCGCTTAGAAATAACGACACTATTGTAACTAATTCTCGCCATTACGATTCCCTTTTAAAAGCTTTTGAAGAGATTGATAAAGTTAAATCTGGATTAGAAACGGGTTTATCAGGAGATTTATTAGCTATAGATATTCGTCAAGCACTTTATCATTTTGGGGAAATTACAGGTGAGATTACTAACGATGATTTATTAGGAAATATTTTTGCTAATTTCTGTATTGGTAAATAAATATGTAATAAAAAGAATACGATTATTGTTTTGTATTTAAAATAAATCGATAAAACGCTTGTTTTTAACGATTAATTACATAAATTTGTTTTTTAAACCCTTAAATCTACAACATGAAAGTGAAGATTATTTTATTCAGTTTTAGCCTTTTATTCTTTACTGGCATTGGTTTTGCTCAAAAAAAGAAAGGACCAAAAAGCTTTATTAGTGAGAAAGTTGGAATAAGCAAGTACCATAATAAAAACGAGCTTGAGCTTATGCAAAAAGGTCAGTTAATTACTTTATACTCTGAAAGAATTCAAGTTTTAGTTAGAACACTACCTTACATTGCTTTTGCAACAAAGCCCGGTATAACTATGGCTACATTAGGTATACCTACAAATAATGATAATAAAAAAGCATTAGATGGTCAATTTGAATCTACAGATGATTATTTGGAAAAAGCTGGTGAATTTCATAAAGAATATTTGCCTTATTCTGATACTGGTAATTTGATAGCAGGTATTTTATTTTATGAAGAAATAATGAAATCACTTCATCAATATAATGATTTTAGATAAGTTGTATATTTAATAAATAATATAACTTTTATATAATGTCCGTTTTAGAATATTCTAAAACGGACATTATTTTTTATACAAATCTTAATTTTATTTAAACTTAAATTACACTTAATCGATAAAATATGTAGTATTTTTCTTTTTAATATTTGTATTTTAACGAAATAATTGGTATTTCATGGATTTTTATTTATTTTTGGTTATTCTTAATAGTAGAAAACCTAGGAAGATTTTATTTAAATAATTAACTATGAAAAACTTTACCCAAATCATTTTCATATTTCTTTTCATAATAGCAAATAGTTTTGCCCAACAAGAAAAGGGAATAGTAGGAGAGACAAACTGGCTTAATAATTGGACGGAGTTTAAACCTAACCAACAGGATTATGGCGAGCCTTCTAAAATATTAGCCGGAAATATAACCGAAAACACCACACTATACAAAAGAGAGGTATATCTATTATTAGGTAGTGTTTTTGTTACTGATAGTATAACACTTACCATAGAACCTGGAACAGTTATACTTGGAGATTTTAAGACTAAAGGGTCTTTAACAATTTCTAAAGATGCTAGTATTATTGCTAATGGTACAGAAACAGATCCTATTATTTTTTCTTCTAATCGCACAGTAAAAAGGCCAGGTGATTGGGGAGGCTTAGTAATATTAGGAAATGCTCCAATTAATAAGTTTGGTTTTGGATCAGCAGCCATGTTTTATCCAAACCTTAAAGCATCTGATTATGTTCATGCAAATTATGGAGGAAATGATCCAAATAGGAGTTCTGGTGTAATTAAGCACACTAGAATTGAATTTGCTGGTAAAAGAATTTCTGAAAACAGATATTTTAGTGGACTGCTTCTAGCAAGTGTTGGTAATGAAACTGAGCTATCTAATATCATGGTAAGTCATTCTGCTGGAAATGCATTTGAAGTCTGGGGAGGTAATACAACACTTAATAAGTTAGTATCTTATAGTACACATGGTAATGATTTTAAATTTAATTACGGAACTAGAGCAGTTTTATCAAATTCATTAGCTGTGAGATCACCTTATGCTTCAAACGGAGGAGGGTCAAAATGTTTAGAGGTTAAATCTTATGATAGAAAAGAAGAATTTGATTTCACTAAAAGTGGTACGTTAGTTAAAGTTCAAAATATAACATTTATAAATAATAGTGAAAATTTAGAATCAGATATAAAGATGAATCTGGTACAAGAAGCTGTTTTTATTGGTAAAAATGCTTCTTTAGATATGAATAAAAGTGTAATCTCTGGGTTTAATCCTGCTGTAGTTTTGGACGAAAATATTATAATAAATCAAGAGAATTTAGAAAAGATAAATTTTAATGCAATGTTATTCAATAACTGCAATGGAAATATTTTTGTTGAGTATAATTCAAATAATGAAGATTTAGAAAATTGGTATGGAAATAGTGTTTTCTTTAATGTTTACTCTAAAAGTGACAATTACGAAACTTTTATAGATACAAAGAATGCTAGAAGACCAGATTTTAGGTTGCGTATTAATAAAATAATAGCATCAAATGAAGTTGATCCTGATTTAAGAAGTATGGATTAATAAATTCAAAATGATTTCAAACCCTAAACCTTTGCACTTATCCTTATACTATTTTAATCTTAGAATTTATAATTCCTATAATATATAAATAGTGTTTAGTACTAGTTTTAGAGGTTTTATTTAATAATAAAACTATATGAGAAACTTTACTCTATTTTACATTGTTGTTTTTTTCGTTTTATCTTTAAACGAAACTACTCATGCTCAAATAGTAATAAGTAAACCTAGTTTTAAAGCTATTATAACTCAAGCTTGTGCTAGTTCTTCATTTAATAATTTTGATGTAACCTTTGCGTTTTCTCCAGAGTCAAATTTAGAATCTTCAAATCAATTCATTGTTGAACTTTCTGATGAAAATGGAAGTTTTTCTAATCCAACAATAATTTACACTTCTAATCCAGGAGCTGTTACAACTTCACCAGTAGAATTTAGTTTTTCATTGCCAACCACCACAGCTGGTGAGGCTTATAGAATGCGAGCTAAAAGTACAGCACCAGCTTCTATTAGCGGAAGTTCTAACGCTTTTCCGGCATATTATAAAATTCATGACACAGATTTTTCAATTAACAATTTAATTGAAACAGCTGTGTATTGTTCTGGTGGTAGTTATTTATTAGCTATTGATGATATTAATAAATTTTCTGGTAATTCACCATTACAATATCCTTCTTTAACTTATAAATGGTATAAAGAAACAAGTCAGACAACATCCGTTTTTGTATCAGAAGGAAATACTTTATCTGTAAATCAGCCAGGGACTTATTTTGTTGAAACAAATTATGGTTCTTGTACATCAGATTCAGTTTCAAACCGGGTAACTGTGAGTGAAGCTTCTTCAGGATCTACAAGTAGTATCAATTCTAGTTTAGGTAACCCGTATTGCTCCACAGATGGTCCAACAGTTTTAAGTGCTATAAATGCTAATGGATACCAATGGTTTAAGGATGGTGAAGTTATTTCTGGTGCAACAAATCAAATGTATGAAACTAATGAATCTGGAGAGTACGCCGTAAATATTGATTTAGGTGATTGTATGACCAGTGCTACAATAAACATTGATAATACAGGATTTACAAGTAGTATTGATGTTGATGATGTTAATAATATTGATGAGAATGAGACTTTAATTGCTACACTTACAACCTCAGCAAATAACCCAGAATTTAAATGGTATTTAAATGATACTATGATAAATGGTGCAACAAATAATAGTTATGAGGTATCTGAAACAGGAAATTATAAAGTTGTAGTTACACAAACTACAGGTTGTAATGCCTCAACAGAATTTGCTTTTATAGTTAGAGAAGCTTTCCCAAATGTTGAAAAAATTCCAAATTTAATTAGCCCTAATGGTGATGGCGTAAATGATACATGGGTAATTCCACAAAACTATGTTAGTGGAACTAATACTGAAGTACTTTTAATAAGTTCACAAGGTAAAATTGCACTAAGAACTAAAAACTATCAAAATAATTGGCCTGAAAACCAAATAGCTTTTGGATCCATAAACCCAGTTTACTATTACATTATAACAACTTCTGATGGTAAAACTAAAAAAGGTTCGATAACTGTCGTCAGGTAAGATGAAAAAGTATCTTTTACATATCGTTTTATTTTTCTGTATTACACAACAGCTCTATTCTCAAGAGGATGGAGTTGTGGCGTTTAATATGCCTGCTAGAAATTCTTTGAAATTTAACAGGCAGCTTATAAATCCAACTTTTAGTTTTGTTAGAGAACAAAATAAATATATCAGCTTTAATAATAAACGAGAATGGGTGCAATTTGATGATGCGCCACAAACTTATTTGTTTGGATATTCTGGAAGGTTTCAAGAAAATATTGGAGCAGGTGTTACCTTGTTTCAACAAAATTATGGTGTTTTAACTACCTTTGGAGGCGTTGTAAACTTTGCATATAATGCTGTTCTTGATAGAGATAGTAATTTAACTTTTGGTACTAACATTGGGTTTTATAAAAGTGGTATAAATGAAGGTAATGTTATTACTAATTTTCCAGATTCATCTCTAGATAATTTCCCTTCAAACTCAATAATTACAATTAATCCAGGGATTAATTATGGTACTGAGTTTTTTGATTTTGGTGTGTCTATAAATAATTTGGTGTCATATAATTTAACATCTTCTGAAATGATAGAAGATAATCCAGAGCAAGGTATAAAAGGGCATATTATGTATACGGGTTATTTAAATAGTAGAGGTTTTTTTGATGAGAGTAGGTTTACTGGATTAATAAGCTCAGAGTTTAAAAAAGACCAAACTGTAGTTTCAGGAATGGTTATGCTTATGGTTCCAAAAGGGATATGGGCACAAGCAGGATATAATAGTTTGTATGCGTTTTCTGCTGGTATTGGTTTAAATGTAACTGAACAAATTGCTATTGAATATAATTATGAAAAAGGCGTTGGTGGATTTTCCACTTTTGGTAATTCTCATGATTTCACTTTGGCTTTTAAATTCAATAATAAAAATAGATATGATTATAGTGGAGAAGATGATGAGGAGGCATTATTGATTTCGCCAAATAAAAAGAGAAGTTCAGTTTCAAAAAGAAGAAATACAAATAAAACATCTACTAGTAAGCAGAATAAACCTGTTGTTGCTAAAAGTGATACTACTGAGGAAAAAGCACAAGTTAATGCAGAAACAGCAAGAGAAAAAGCTACAGAAGCAACTAATGCAGCTCAAGAAGAGCAGGCTAGAATAGCAGAAGCAGCAAGAGTAAAAGCAGCAGAGGAAGCTAAAGCAAAACAATTAGAAGAAGCACAAGCTAAGGCAGCTCAAGAAGAGCAGGCTAGAATAGCAGAAGCAG
>NZ_QFRI01000002.1:0-357942 GCF_003143755.1 Algibacter marinivivus | reverse complement strand
GCAGCTCAAGAAGAGCAGGCTAGAATAGCAGAAGCAGCAAGAGTAAAAGCAGCAGAGGAAGCTAAAGCAAAACAATTAGAAGAAGCACAAGCTAAGGCAGCTCAAGAAGAGCAGGCTAGAATAGCAGAAGCAGCAAGAGTAAAAGCAGCAGAAGAAGCTAAAGCAAAACAACTAGCAGAAGCACAAGCTAAGGCAGCTCAAGAAGAGCAGGCTAGAATAGCAGAAGCAGCAAGAGTAAAAGCAGCAGAGGAAGCTAAAGCAAAACAATTAGAAGAAGCACAAGCTAAGGCAGCTCAAGAAGAGCAGGCTAGAATAGCAGAAGCAGCAAGAGTAAAAGCAGAAGAGGAAGCTAAAGCAAAACAATTAGAAGAAGCACAAGCTAAGGCAGCTCAAGAAGAGCAGGCTAGAATAGCAGAAGCAGCAAGAGTAAAAGCAGCAGAGAAAGCTAAAGCAAAACAATTAGAAGAAGCACAAGCTAAGGCAGCTCAAGAAGAGCAGGCTAGAATAGCAGAAGCAGCAAGAGTAAAAGCAGCAGAAGAAGCTAAAGCAAAACAATTAGAAGAAGCACAAGCTAAGGCAGCTCAAGAAGAGCAGGCTAGAATAGCTGAAGAAGAAGCTAAAATTGATGAGATACTTCTAGATGAAGTTTTAATTAAATTTAAAAAGTCTGCTGAAGCCTCTAAGAAAGCTCAAAAAGAATTGCTGGATAAATTGAGCGAAAAAATTGCTATTAAGCAACAAGACTTAGATAATTTAAAAGAAGAAAACGATTTAAGTGAGCAAGGTATAGTGAAAGAAGCACCTAAAGTGTTCAAGAGTGTTTCTGCTGAAAATGCTATAATAGAAAGTTTAAAATTAGAGATTGATAACTCAATTGAATTTGGTGCAGCAAAAATTACTGAGATAGAAAAACTATATAAAGAGCGCCTTAAAAAGGTTAAAAGTAAGGATGATTCAGTTAATATAGCATATTTAAATACTATTCAAACTTTAAAATCTGAACAAAGACAAGCCATTAATATCAAACAAAATTTAGTGTCTAGATTAGAAGATATTAAAGTTGCTACTGATTTTGAAAGAAGACGAAGAATTAAACGTGCAGCATATGATAATGAAGATGATAGATATAATAAGGATCGAGCTGCATTAGAACGTATTAAGAAATTTACAACACCTAGTTCTGAACCTTTAACAAAAGAAGATTTTAACCATGGTGAAACGCTTAGTAATATTCAAATTGTAAAGGATGTAAATAATGTAGATGAAGGTTATTACTTAGTTGTTGCTGTTCATTCAGATGTAAATGAAAGAGATAAATTCTTAGAAAAGGCAGTTGCTGCTGGTGAGGAAAATATAAATTTCTTCTTTGATGTTAATACAAGTAAATATTACATCTATTATGAGATGTTTGATAATATTGGTCAAGCAAAATCATCGTTAGATACTACTAAAGGAAGTAAACCATACAATAGTAAAATGTCTATGGTTAAAATAGAAAACTAGAATTTAGTCTACATATATGCAATAATTTACATTAAGGTTTTTCTTTATTCTTTTTATTATACCTCTTTATAAATGTTAAAGCTCAATAGGTTAAATTTTATTTTTTTGAATTAAAAATACTACAAATTAATTATATTTTATCGATGAAAGGATTATTGATTCGATAAACTACTCAATATTTTCAAACTCTCTTTATTTTTACAATTATATTTACGATATTTATATCGTTTATTTACACTATATTTAGGTGTAATGTAAATATTGTAGTAAATAGATTACGATATTATAAATAAGAGAAATGCTTCTTTTTAATTAGCCTCAGTTAAAGAGAAGTAATAACATAATCAACCATGAATAAAACTACTTATGTAAGAACAGGACTTGTTTTATTACTTCTATTATTGAGTATGCAATTATTTGCGCAGAACTTTGTTCCTTTTACACCAAGATTTAATCAGGATTTAAAGGGAGATATCCAATTAATTGGAAATAATATCTTGGGGCCAGATAATAATGCTTTTAATGATGGTACAGTATATAACCATACTGTAGACATGGTTTATATTGATATTGATGGAGATGCATCAACATTTAATTCTTCAAGTGCAGATTTAACAATTCCAAATCCAGGTTGTTATAGAATTATTCATGCTGGTTTATATTGGGGAGCAGTTACTGAGGGAACTGAACCGTTTACGAATGTAAAATTCAGAGGGCCTACAGGAGGTTATAATGATATTGTTGGAACAATAATATTTGATGCTAATGGAAGTTCTGTAGATGGTGGCGATAGTTTCCCATATGCTTGTTATGCAGATGTAACTTCTATAGTTACAGGCTTAGCAACTGATTTGGGAACTTATACTGTTGCAAATGTGTCTAGTGCTCAAGGGCGTACACAAGATATAGGTAATAATACTGGGCATTCTGCAGGTTGGTCGCTTTATATTGTTTATGAAGATCCAACTTTACCAGGAAAATCAATTACAAGTTTTGATGGGTTTAGTGCTATTAGTGTTCCTGGAGGGAATCCAACATTAGATATTCCAGTTTCTGGTTTTAGAACCATTCCTGCACCAGCGCCAGTAAGAGCAAATTTTGCTTTTGCAACATTAGAAGGCGATAGTCCTATTTTAGGGGACCAATTATTGCTTAATGGTTTAAACTTATCTACAGCAGATAGACCTGCAACAAATTTTTTTAATAGTTCGGTTACACAATTAAGTGCTTTACCAGTAAATAATAGAAACCCAAATAGTACAAATACTCTAGGTTTTGATACAGGAGTTATGGTTGTGCCTAACCCAGCAAATGCAGTTATAGCTAATGATGCTACGGCAGCAACTGTACGTTTAGAAACTAGTGGAGATACATATTTTCCATATTTTTTCTCTTTAGCAGTTGATATTATTGAGCCTAATATTGTACTTACCAAAACAGTTGAAGATCCTGCTGGTAATGATATTGGAGGTATGCTTGTAAATCTTGGAGACGAATTAAACTATGTTTTAGGTTTTCAAAATACAGGTAATGATAATGCTACAAACCTTTCTATTAGAGATATTCTTCCAACAAATATTGTATTTAATTACCCAACAGATTTAGGAATATTACCTGCTGGAGTTACACATACTTATAATCCAACAACTAGAGAGTTAGTTTTTAATATTGACAATTCTATAGTTGAAGAAAATGACCCTGTACAAGAAATACGATTTAAAGTTACTGTTGTTTCTGAATGTAGTTTACTTAATGATGCTTGCTCAAATATTATAAGCAATCAAGCTTTTTCAACATATAACGGAACATTGAATCCTACCTTTACAATTTCTGACGATCCTAGTTTCAATACAAATACAGGTTGTTTGTTAACTCCAGGAGCAACTAATTTTTTAGCAGATATTGATTGTACTTTTGAAGAAGAAGTTATTCTTTGTGGAGCTAGTACAGTATTGACTTCTGGTAGTGGATACGATTCATATTCATGGTCTACAAGTCCATCAGGAACGCCTGTAATTGGAACAACTCAATCTATAACAGTGACTTCAACAGGTACTTATTATGTTGAAAATACTGCTATTGCTCCTTGTCAGTCAACAAGTCAAGTTTTTGAAGTTATCACATTTGGAGCGGGAGTTACCAATCCAGTAATTCCTTTTGCAGATGAAGTTGTTATTTGCCCTAATGATGGAAAAGAATTGCCAAATATATTTTTATGTGGTGGTAATGGCCCAAGATTAATTGACACCAATATTACAGATACTACGTCTATAATTTGGGAACAATTAGACGAAAGTAGTTGTACTGCTGTTGCTAATCCAGATTGTGCTAATGAAGATGCGGCTTGTACTTGGAATCAAGTAGAAACGGGACCAAGCTATATGGCAGATACTGCAGGACAATTCAGATTAACATTAAACTATGATGGTGGTTGTTTTAATCAATTCTATTTTAACGTTTACACTAATTTATTAGTACCAACAGTTACTTCAAGAGATATTTATTGTACAACTCCTGGAGAAATAGTTGTTGGTAGTGTACCAAGTGGTTATGAGTTTAGTCTTGATGGTATTAATTTTCAGCCTAGTAACGTGTTTTCTGTAACAACACCTGGCATATATACAGTATCTATTAGACAAATAGGCGTAGACCCAAACCCATGTATTTTTACAGTACCAGATATACAAATCAGACAAACAGATTTTACAGTTTCAAATATCATTACACAACCACTTTGTTATGGCGATTTAGGAAGCATTTCTATTGCTGCTAACGATGTTCGTCCACAATATTATTTTTCAATTTCTCAAGGCGGAACTTTAGTAAATAGTGTAGGACCAATCAATCCAAATAATTATACGTTTTCTAATTTAAATCCAGCAACTTACACTATTGATGTTTCAACTGATGATGGTTGTATTTATTCTGAAGATATTGATATTGTTGAACCCTCTTTATTAGAAGCAACTTCAGCTTTAACAACACCTCTTACTTGTACTGATGGAGAAATCACAGTCTATCCAACAGGAGGAACGCCTCCATATTTCTATTTTGTTAATGGTGCGACAGATTTTCAAACTATACCTACAATACCAGTTACGGCTCCAGGAACATTTACGATTACAGTTGTTGATTCTAATAATTGTTCTGCTGAAACTTCAATAACGGTTAATGCTATTCTTGCTCCAGATTTTACAGTTTCGTCAACAGATATAGCTTGTTCTGATACTGGGGATGTCGGGACGATTACAATTAATGTTACCAATCCTAATGGCAATACTTTGGAGTATAGCATAGATAATGGAGTTTCATTTTCAAACTCTAATACATTTACAGGTCTAGCTTCAGGGAATTATGATGTTGTTGTAAGATACAGTTCAGGTGCTGCAGATGTTTGTACAACTACTCCACAAACGATTAATATAACTACTTTAGCAACTGTAACAGGTACTGCTACTTTAACTACTCCGTTAAGTTGTACTTCTGATGGAATAATTACAGTTTCTGGGGTTGCTGGCGGAACAGCGCCATATACATACAGTTTGGATGGTATTAACTTTCAACCTGGAACAACATTTACAGGATTATCTGAAGGAACATATACAGTTACAATAAGAGACTCAAGTGGTTGTGCATTTATAGCGGCTCCAATAGATATATTAGCACTAAATCCACCAACAGATATGGATTTTAGTAGTACACCTTTAAGTTGTCCAGCAATTACTTCTGATATTACAATTACTGGAACAACAGGTGGTACTTCACCTTTGGAATATCAAATTATAGCGCCATCAGGTTCAGTTACTGCTTATCAAAATTCAAATATTTTTACAGGATTAAGCCCAAATACTTATACATTTCAAGTAAGAGATGCAAATGGATGTTTATATAGTGAAACATTTACTATTGCTCCATTACCTCCAATAGCAGTCAGTACAGTAATTACAAAAGATATTGATTGTACAATATCACCAGATGGAATTATTACTGGTACAATAACTGGCGGAACCGCACCTTTTGCTTATGCTACATCATTTAATGGAGGAACTTACGGAAGTACAACTGCTGTTGTAGGAACTACTTTTTCTCATATAGCTACTTCAGATGGAACTTATCAATTTCAAATTACAGATGCAAATGGTTGTATTGTTGAATCTGGAATTCAAACACTAAGTGATCCTGTTTCGGTTACTGCTTCAGATGCAATAACTAACCCAACTTGTAACGGATATAGTGATGGTTCTGTTACTTTAACAGCTTTAACAGGTCAAGCACCATTTACTTATAGTATTGATGGAGGAACGACTTTTGTATCTTCAAATGTATTTGGAGGTTTAGTTGCTGGGGCTTACAATTATGTTATTAGAGATAGTAAAAATTGTGATGTATCAGGAACTGTTAATTTGATAGACCCTGCACCAATAGACGTTACAATAGTTAGAAATCCAGTTCAATGTATTGCAAATACTAACGCACCAGGTAGCTTGGATGTAACTATTAATTCTGGTGGAATTGCACCATATGTATATACATTATTTGATAATACTTTTACTCAAATAGGATTAAGTATAACTACAGCTTCAATTACTCAAACCTTTACAGGATTAAATTTTGGAGATTATTATGTAACTATTGTCGATGCAAATGGTTGTGAATATATTAGTGGTGTTCAAAGAATAGAAACACCTCCAAGTATTAATTTAATCGGAAACGCTTCAACAGGCTCATGTGCTACAGGTGCTACAGTCGATATTTCAGTAGTTTCAGGAGCAGGACCATTTACATATTCTATATACGGTCAACCTGCTACAAGTTTTGGACCTACACCTTCAACAACGCATGCATTTACAGGATTAAACCATGGCGTAACGTATCAATTTCAAGTTATTGATTCTGGAGGTTGTTTTTCAATTATAGAAGTTACAACACCTACTTTATCAGATATAGATATTGATGCACTTACAACAACTGATGTAAGCTGTAATGGTGACAATAATGGAGTTTTAGATTTCACGGTCTTGAATTATGATGCATCTGTTACTACAATATATTACGAAGTTCAAGATGAATTAACAAACACACCAATAATTCCTGTACAAAACGGAACTTTTACAGGTTTAACAGGAGCTTCTGTAAGTGGAACCATTACAGGTTTGCCTGCTGGCAATTATACATTATTTGTTAGAGAGGTTGATGGAACTTTATGTACGGTTTCTGAAACATTCCAAATAACACAACCTATTCAAACTCTTGTTGCTGCTGTAACTGCAGAAGAAAATGCAAATTGTAATGTAGGCGCACAAGTAACTATTACAGCTACTGGCGGAACAGGTCCTTACAGATATGCTTCAGGTGCTGTTGGATTCATACCAACATTAGCAGACTTTGGAACGAATAACGTTTTAAATTTAGATTATGCAGTCAGAACCAATTGGGATATTGTAGTTAGAGATGCTAACGATTGTGAAGTAAGAATTAATGAAATTATAGATATAGATACTGAACCAGTAATTAGTGCAACTTTAAATAATCAATGTACAATTGCAGAAGGTAATTTTGAAATAGATGTAACGCTAACAACTGCAGGTATTGCGCCATATACTTATAGTATTGATGGAGGTGTTTTTCAAACAAGAACTGCACCTTTTACGATATCTAATTTATCATCAGGAACGCATACTCTTGAAATACAAGATGCTAATGGATGCGGTAATTTAGTTTCAATTGATATTGAAGCGCCGTTAGAAATTATACCAGCAATAACAGCATTATCAACATGTAATAATGATGATGGAGAAATAACTATAACAGGCTCTGGAGGAACTGGATTTTATTCATATAATATAAGTCCAAGCCTAGGTTCAATTTCTCTAACAGGAAATGTGTTTTCAGGTGTACCATCTGGAACTTATACAGTTACTATAACAGATATAACAACAACATGTTTTGAAGAAGTTACTGTAGTAATTCCAGAAGCAATACCACCAACATTTACAACTACACCAACACCAGTAACATGTTTTGGTGATAATGATGGAACATTCGAATTGAACGTTAGCGGTTATTCAGGACCATACACATATGAAGTTTTTGATAGTTCATCAGCTTCAGTTTTTGGAGTTGTTAATGCTAATACATCTACTAATCCAGAATTAGTTTCAGGCCTTTTGGGAGGAACATATTCGGTAGTTATTACAGAAACAGCAAGCCCATTTTGTTCGGTAACTTCTACTGTGATTATTCCATCACCTTCTGAACCACTGGATTTGGTTGCTATAGAAACATCCAATGTTACTTGTGATGATGGTAGAGGAACAATTACAGCCACTGCAACTGGAGGTTGGGGAACTTATGAATACGAATTAACAGGAACAGCTTCAGTTGCTTATTCATCTAACGGAACGTTTACTAATTTATCTGCAGGATCTTATACGGTAAGTGTAAGAGATGCTGGTGGGTGTATAGTTTCAGAAAATATACCACTTAATTTGCCAACCCCAATAGATGGAACTATTACGGCTACACCTAGTTTGTTGTCATGTTTTGGAGATACAAACGCAAGTATTACAGCTAGTGCTGTTACTGGAGGGGAAGGAACAAACTATACGTATACATTAAATATGTTATCGCCAACAGTAACATCATCTGGTCCACAAACTTCTCCTGTATTTAATGATTTAGGAGTAGGAACTTATAACGTAGTTATATCTGATGGATATAATTGTGAGTTTACTTCAGCTGATGTAGTTATTGCAGAACCAACAGAAATTCAAGTTGATTTGGTTAAAGCATCATCTCAAACATGTACAACACAATCTACATTAACACTAAGTGCTTCAGGAGGTACAGGTAGTTATGAGTATAGTGATACAGCTTCATTTACAACAATATTAGGAACCTTTGCATCATCAGTTACTTTTCCAGTTACTACAGGAACTTTCAGCTTTTATGTTAGAGATGCAAATAGTTGTTCTGCTAATGTTTCAAACGATATTACAATAGATACTTTACCAACGTTAAGCGTTAATTTAGACACAACAAATACAGTAATAAATTGTGCTGGAGATGACAATGGTGTTATTATCGCTTCCGCGGAAGGAGGCCTTGGAAGTTATGTTTACACTTTACAAGATACAGCAGGAAACCCAATTGTACCTGTTACTCAAGATAGTCCGGGAGTTTTTACAAACCTTCCTGTTGGGAATTATCAAGTACAAGTGAATAGCGGAGATTGTTTAGAAATTTCAGCAACTATTCCTATTACAAATGCTTCATCACCTCTTGATGTAACGTTCAATCCTATTGATGTGACTTGTAATGGAGAGAATGATGGTATGTTAGAAATTACTGCTAATGGTGGTTCTGGTATTATCAAGTATGCAATTTCACCTCAATTAGATCAGTTTTTCGATTTAGATACAGTTGAAAATCTATCTCCTGGAAATTATGATATTGTTGTTCAAGATGAATTAGGGTGTTTTGTAACCTATAACTTTGATATAGGTCAACCACTTCCTTTAGGATTTAATTATACTATTATTAGTGAGGCTCCATGTGATGGTGATTCTACAGGTGAGTTTACAATAAACATTTTAGGAGGAGAACCACCATATAGTGTGAGTTTAGATGATATTACATATATACCATTACCGCTAGGAGTTACATCTTATACTTTTTCTGGATTAGAAGGTGGAGAGAAAATGGTTTATGTTTTAGATAGTGGTAGTTGTATTGGAGATAGCCCATTCTCAATTCCATTAGCGGAGCCAGTAATTCTTGATCCTTTAGCCAATATTGAATATGAATGTATTAATGATTTAACAAACAATACCAATACAGTTACCAATAGAGTAACTGTTACAGTTGATTCTAGTATTGTTGATACTTCAGTTTTAGAATATGCGTTGGATGGAGGAGTATTTTCAACTGGAACAGGTATTTATGAAAACTTAGCCCCAGGACCTCATAGTATAGAAGTACGTCATCCAAATGGTTGTGTACAAATCACTGATAGCGGAATTCCTTTTATTATAGACACTTTTCAGCCACTTGCATTAGCTTTAGATGATGGTGGATTAAATGAAATTGTTGCAAATGCTTCTGGCGGTGCAACACCTTATGAGTTTAGATTAAATGGAGTTTCGTATGGAAATGAAAATACGTTCTTGATTTTTGAATCAGGTGATTATACAGTAACTGTAATTGATTCCAATGGCTGTGAAGTTTCTGCTACTAGGTTCTTTGAATTTATAGATGTATGTATTCCAAATTATTTTACACCAAATGGAGATGGTAATTTAGATGATTGGGGACCAGGTTGTGCTAACCAGTATAGAAATTTAACCTTCGATATTTTTGATAGGTATGGACGAAAAATTGCCACTTTAAAGATAGGGGATAAGTGGGATGGTAAATACAGAGGAGTTGAGCTACCTACTGGGGATTATTGGTATGTTGTAAAATTAAACGAACCTCAAGATAAACGCGAGTTTGTTGGTCATTTTACATTGTATAGATAATTAAAACCCTAAAGAGAGAATTATGCGATTAAAATATATATATAAAATTCTATTACTTGTCTTTATAGCTAATGGCTATGGGCAGGAGCTGAATTTACCAGTTTTTACTCAGTATTTAGCTGATAATAACTTTGTAGTATCTCCAACCTATGCAGGTATTGGAGATAATTTAAAGATTAGAGCAAACGGGCTAACTCAATGGGTAGGTATTAAAGGCGCTCCAGACAACCAATCTATATACGGAGATATTAGAATTGCTGACAGAACAGGTTTAGGTTTATCTTTTTATAATGATAGAAATGGAAATACGATTCAAACTGGTGGAAAAATATCTTTTGCACATCACTTAGTTCTAGATTATTATTCAAAAATGTATTTGTCTTTTGGTATTTCTTATAACATAAATAATTTCAGGATAGACATAAATAATTTTAACACGACTTATGAAAACCCGATAATAGATCCTTTTATAACAGACGATAGAAGAACATCTAACAATAATTTTGATGTTGGAGCTTTATTTAGATATAAAGGTGCCTTCTTTAGTTTTAATGCCAATAATATTTTAGATAAAAAACTAGATAAAACCATTAGAGTTTCAGAACCTAATTTACTTTTAAACTATCAAATTTATTCAGGTTATACTTTTAGAGGGCCTAAGAAAAGTGGTTTAGAATTCGAACCATCTATATACTACCAAATGTTTAGTAGTGATAAGCGTTCTAGTACTGATGTTAATTTCAAGTTTAGAAAGTACAATAGAAATGATGACTATTTTTGGGCAGGAATCTCTTACCGTTTCTTAAACGATCAGTTTTTTAAACCTTTAAACGTTGGGCCTATGGTTGGTTTCCAAAAGTCTATTTTTTACTTTGGTTATGCATACCAAATTACAACTAACGAATTGTCAGCGTATAATTCTGGAACACACGTTGTAACTATAGGGTTAAACTTTTTACAAGGTATTAGTAATTGTCCATGTACGCAAAGTGCTGTACGTAAATAGTTGAGGTGTATTATAATAATTCATTAAGGTTGAAATACTTAATATTTTCAATATTTCCTCTTACAGATACTGCACCTATATATTCCTTTTGAGGTGTAAACGAAAATAGATTCCATAAATCTTTTTCTTTTTTATCCCATTTTGTTTCTGAAATTTCTGCTTCTTCATCTGAATTTATACTCACTGAGAAGGCATCTAAAGGAAAAGAAAGCCCTTTAGACTTAGCTTTTATAAATGATTCCTTTCTAGTCCAACATCTATAAAAACCTTTTACTTGATCTTGACCAGGCAATTTCTTCAGTGATTCTATTTCACTTTCAGAAAAATAATTATCGACGATATCCATAACCTCAAAATCATATTTAAGCTTTTCAATATCAACACCTATTTCGCAATTCAAAACAAAAGCTATTACTGCCATATTTCCTGAATGCGATACGTTAAATTTGAGTTCCGTGTGCATGTCATAATATGGTTTTCCAAAGTCACCATATTTAAATTTTATCGTTTTTGGATTAGTATTTAAGTATTTACCTGATAAAAGACGTAATGCACCTCTAGATATTATAGAACAATTTTTATCTTTTTTAAAACGAAATTTTGAAGCTTTGATAATTTCATCTTCTGATAAAAAATGATTCAAATGGATGATTTTTTCCTCAGTAATATCTAAATTAATAAACCAAACATGAATCTGTTTTTTAGTAATTTTAAATAAGTCCCCACTTAATTCAATCATCAGATAAGAATTGTAAAATCGATGTTAAGATTTTAGTTTTAAAATTTTTGAAAGGTTTTTTTGTTGGTAATTAAGATAAATCTTATTGAATTTATTTAAATTTTCTGTATAAATTTTATTAGAAAGAATTGTTTCTAAATTTTCCTTTATCTCTTTTGAAGAATCTTTATCCTTATCTCCCATGATTCCAAGTCTATGATAATGAATTCGTGCCGCACAACCGTTTTGGTCAAAATTCTTGCCAGAGTATACCAGCATGGGTACTTTAAAATGAATGCATTCATTTATACTATTAATACCTCCATGATTAATATTTAAATCTGCATGTTTTAAGACTTCTAATTGAGGAACCCAATTAAATAAGTAAACATTTTCTGGGGTATTTTTAAATATGTTTTTGTCTATTTTATCTCCTAGAGTTATGATTAATTGGTAATTATTTACATTGCTTACTGCACTTATAAGTTTTTTTAAAAAAATAATATCTCCAGATACTAATGTACTCACAGAACAGAAAATTAATTTTTTATTATCATTTAATTTCTGATTAAATATTGTTTTTAATTTCTCGCTAATTTTTGAAGAAGCATTATTATCTCTTGATTCAAAAACCATTGGCCCTATATAGTGTAGTTCTTTATCTGGAATATGATTAAAGTCCATTTCACTCATAGTCATACTTAGGGTCTTTATATAAGGGTAAACAAATAAATTGGGTAAATTACTAGCAACTATTTCTTTGATTGGAAATCCAACCTTGTTTGCATAATTAAGTAACCCTTGACGCCTATAATCTTTAAAAAAAATCTTGTTTGCGATAATACGTGCCCTAACTTTTAATTTGATATATATCCAATTAAATAAAATAAATAGAGACGTTCCTTTTATTCCTTTACCAGGTATAATATTTGTTCTTATTGGTGGTAGTTTTAATCCACTTCCCATTTTGTTGGAAAACCATGTAGTACTTATTACTATTGGGATTTTAAGAGAAAACACAGCAAATATAATATCATGTAGCTCCCTGTCAATAATAGTAATATCAGGTTTTATTGAAGCAATTATATTCTTATACTCTTCAAGTTTTAAAAGATCCTCAATTTTTTTATGATTATTTCTCTTATCCCTTAGGCTAAAAATAAATTTTTTAAACCAAGTAGCTCCTTGAGTTAAACCTAAATCTTCAGTAGAAATTGAATGTGTTATTTCTGGTAGTTGAATGTAGTTAAAGCCGTTATTTTCAACTTTAATTTTTACATCTCTAATGGCTAAATAAGTGATTTTATTTCCTTCTTTTTTAAAGCGAGATGCTAATTCAAGACTTGCATGTAAATTACCTGTAAGACCTGTCATTATTACTGCTACATGTGCCATTTAGTAATTATTTAATCAATAATACATTTATCAATTTGCTCAGAAACAAATTGTACATCTGGTTCTTCAAACAGCGTGGGATGATTTCCTTTGGTTGGATAAATGGTTATACCTCCTTTAGCATATTTTTTCCAAGACTTTACAATAAACTTGTTGAAGTTTTCATCTGGTTTCTCTGTTAGTAATAAAGATACATTTCCTTTATTTTTTTTCCATGTATAATCTACGCTAATTTTTCTAAGATTCGCTTTTAGTTCTTCTAATTGTTTCTCTTTTGACTTACCAAAATATTTGCCTTTTATAGCTTTTAAAAGGTAAACTCGATCTTTTAAAAATGTATTTATTGCTTTAAAAGGATTCATAAGGAATCGTTTTAAAAAGGAAAATACCCGAGTTTTTAGACTATCACTATCAGTTGCATTCCATGGAGATGCCATGGTATCTGCTACTATTATATTTATTTCTTCTCCAATTTTATCTAATTGAATAGCCATTTCATTTCCAACTGAAGTACTGAAGCAATACACTAAGATATTATATGGCCCTTTGGGTTGTATTTTTCTAATAGCTTTCAGGTATTCAGAAGTCATTTCTTCAATGCTTTTATGCATGTCTTCAGAACCATACAAACCAACCGGTTGAACAGCATATATGGGTCTATCTGCTTTTAGATATTTTTTAAGTAACCCATAGAAAAAAACATGGCCTCCTCCAGAATGAATACAAAAAAGAGGTTTTTTATTCCCTTCACTTCGGATTTTTGCCATAAAACTCCATTCATCTTTTTGTTTTTTTGCATCTATTAGTAATTTAGAAAGCCCAGATATAGTTTGGTGTTCAAAAAGTTGATTTGGAGATAACATGACTCCATTTTTTCTAGCTTTTGAAATTATTTGAATACTCATAATAGAATCACCTCCAATTTCAAAGAAATTATCATTAGTACTAATTGGAGAAATGTTTAGGGTTTCTTCCCAAATCTTTAATAGTTTTTCTTCAATTTCATTTTTAGGTTTTTCTATATTTTCAGAATCAAGTACTGTTGATTCAGGAATTGTTTTATTAAGTAAACTTCTATCAATTTTACCATTAGGAAGCAAAGGCATTTCATCTATTAAAATAAAACTACTTGGAATCATATAATCTGGTAATTCTTTTTTTAGAGCACTTTTTAATACTTCCTCATTAAATGTATTAGCAGGTTTTATGTAGGCAACCAAGCGTTTTAAATTTCCTTTATTATATTTTTTTACTAAAATAATACATTTTTCAACCTGTTCGTTTTTATCAATAGTATTCTCTATATCATCTAGTTCAACACGAAAACCTCTAATTTTTATTTGCTGGTCTGCACGACCTAAAAATTGAATACTACCATCATTGTTGTATTTGGCTAAATCACCTGTTTTGTATAGTTTTTCATTTTTGCTAAATGGGTTTTTTATAAATGCAGATTCTGTTAACTCTGGCCTATTAATATATCCTTTTGATAGGTTTGCGCCACCAATATATATTTCTCCTGAAACACCAATAGGTACATTGTTTTTCTCAGTACTTAATAAATGGATTCTAGAATTTGCTATTGGTTTACCTATAGGAATTTGTGTTCTGTTTACGTCTTCACGTTTTATTTTGTGTGCTATACACCATACTGAAGCTTCTGTAGGGCCATACTCATTATATAGCGAAGCATTAGGCAAAGTTTTAAAATGTGTTTTACAAAGTGATTTAGAGCAGGCTTCTCCCGCAACTACAACAGTATTTAAACTTCTTAATTTTGAGAGGTTTACATTATTTAAAATAACTTGATATAATGAAGGTAGCATTAATGTATGACTAACCTTTTGTTGTTCAATTACATTAGATATCTCATCAATATCTTGTTCTATACGTTTTTCTGTAATTACTAGGTTTCCACCAGTACATAAAGTCCAAAATATCCCTGCTTTTGAGCTATCAAAAGAAATAGAAGACATTAATAAAAATGAAGTTGGATTGTTATCATAAAAATCTAATCTGCTAGCAGTAGAATTAATTATGTTTTTATGAGTAATTGGAACACCTTTGGGTTTTCCAGAACTCCCTGAAGTATAAATTACATAGGCCAAATTAGTTTCTTCTACATTTGGTAACTCTTTCGGAAATGCAATGCTTTTTTTGTTAATGGTATCAATTAAAACTTGTTTTGCATCACAGTTGTTTAGATGTTTTGAAAGTAATGTATGAGTAAGAATACTATCAACTCCTGCATCTTTTAGTATGAAATCAATACGCTTTTGCGGATATTCTGGATCTATTGGTAAGTAGGCATAACCAGATTTTAGTATGCCTAACATACTAATTATCATATCTAAAGATCGCTCTAAACATAAAGCTATTATTTCACCATCAGGAGGATTTTCTAATATTTTTCGAGCAACATTATTTGCTTCTTCGTTTAGTACTTTATAAGTAATTGATTCATTTTTAAAAGTTAAGGCAGTATTACTTGGATGCTTTTTAGAGACATCCTCAATTATACTATGAATACTTTTATAATTAGAGAATGAATTAAGGTTTTGTGAATCATTTAAGCTAAATAATTTCGCATCATTTTCTGTAAAAACAGGTATACTGTTAATTCTATTATTAACGTCATTAATTATAAAATTTAAAGTATATTTTAAATAATCTTGAAATCTAATAATAGTTTTTTCTTCAAATAAATCTGTGGCATATTCAAAAGTAGAAGTTAATTTTCCATCATTATCAGTAATAAATAATGTTAAGTCAAATTTTGAAACTTTGGCATTATATTCAGAGTTTTTAGTTAAGGTTAAATCATCTCCAAAGTCGGGAAGCTCTGATTTTGTAGAATACACAAACATGACTTGGAAAAGAGGGTTTGTAGATAAAGATCGCTCCAAATTCAGCTCTTTTACTAAATTATCAAAAGGAATATCTTTATTTGAAAGTGCTTCAGAAAACATCTTTTTCACCTCATTTATAAAATCAAATATTGTTAAGGATTTATTTACAGATGTTCTAAGTACTATTGTGTCTATAAAGAGACCAAATACATCTTCTAAATTTTTTTGATTTCTATTAGAAACTGGTGAGCCAATTAAAATATCTTCTTGTTGAGAAAAATTTCTAAGTAATATGTAATAGGCTGATAAGAATAAAACAAAAGGCGTAATACCTAATTTTTTTGAGGTTTCTAATACCTGTAAAGAAGTTTCTTTTGAAAACTCTATAGAATTAAAGTCCCCTTTATATGAAGGTTTTGCTGGTCTGTTAAAGTCATTTGGAAGGTTTAAATTTGGTATTTTACCAGAAAGCTTAGTTTTCCAATATTTTATTTCTTTATCATAATTTTGACTATTTTCTTCCCAGTATGCATAATCAAAAAAATTGATTTCTGTTTTTGTTTCTTCTACAAATTCATCATTTAATAAACTCTTATAGTTTTTAGCTAGAGTTTCCCTTAAAACCCTCATCGACCATTGGTCTGCAATGATATGATGCATTGTTAAAAACAAAATATATTTGCTTTTATTTAGCTTTAAAAGAGATGCTTTTATTAAAGGTGCAGAATCAAGATCGAAATTTATATGAGCTTGTTCATCTAGAAAAGATTGTACATCTATTTTAGATGTTTTACTAAATTCTTTTTTTTCTAATTCTAAAGAAACAGAATCACTAATATTTAGTTTTGGAGAGCCATTTTCAGCAGTATAAAACGATTTGAATATTTTATGATTTTCAAAAACTAATTTTAAGCTTTTTTCTAAAACATCAACATTTAAGTCACCTTGAAATTCATAAATTTCAGAAAGGTTATAAAAAGGGTTTTGGGGATACATTTGTTGCAAAAACCAAAATCTTTTTTGTCCATGAGATAATGGTATTATTGCATCAGAAGGCGCTTTTTGTATTACTGCTAAAGCGTTTTCCTTTTTCTGCTTATTTTTCCACTTATCTAATAATGATTCTTTATTAAGCTTTTTCTCCACAAGTCTTTAATATTGATTTATTTTAAAATAACTATACCTATAAAGTTATTTAATACCAAGCCATTTAGACAACTCGTAAGTAAATTTTACTATATAATCATCAACCATTAAATTGATGTCGAAAACACGTTCTACAAACCAGTATAAAGAAATTATAATGAGTAGTATAGACATGTAAACTAAAAATTTAGGATAAAACTTGTATTTTCTGATTAGATATAAAATTGGAAAAATTCCAGCAATAATTGCTAATTGACCAATTTCTACACCAACATTAAATCCAAGAAGTGATAGGGTTAAAAATTCACCTGTTAAACCCAAGTCACCTAATACACTAGCAAAACCAAAACCGTGGAATAAACCAAAAATGAAAGCAATTACCCAATCTTTCATTTTAAAAATTGGTTTGATGTTATGATAAGCAGCTAAACCTATAGAAAAAGCAATTATAGATTCTACTATTTGTGAAGGCAGATTAACTAATTCTAATGAGGCTAATGTTAGGGTGATTGTGTGTGCAATTGTAAAAAACGACACTACTTTGATAATATATATAAAAGCGGCTTTAAATGTTTTAACTGGTTCCCAACCAAAAACACTATTATTTTTTCTTCTTACAACAGCAGGAAGTATTAATGCTAGTAGAAAAAGAATATGATCTAAACCAATCCAAATATGCCAAATTCCTTGTTTAACCATAGCCATAAACCCAGTAAATACACTAGATTCATCCAATGCTAGAGTCCCTTTTGTATCCTTAGGACCAAAATCTTCTACTATATTGGTATATCCATCTATTACACCCGCTTTCCAGTTGTATTCCATAATTAAAAATCCTTTGTGGCTAGGATCTTTTTCAAAAGCTAGATTATAATACACATCCAACTTGTCTGGAATATTTTCAGAGCCTTTTAATTTAAAGAGGAGTTTTAAATAATTACCAGTTCCGGTTTCTGTTACACCAATATCTGTAAATATTACATCGTATGTGGTATTTCCAGAACTAAACCCAGCATTTTTTAGTACATAAGCTTTTATCTGGTCTGCGTAAGGTTTTGCATCTTTAACTAATCCATTATCAGGTAAATTAAAATTAAAAACCTTGTTAAGCTCTTTAAAATCAATTTCAAAACGTCCTTGAATACCATCATTTTCATAAATTCTTAAAAAGACATAACTTTGGTTAGGCTCGTGAGAATATGAAAGCGTAGATATAAAAAGGAAAAAAGCAAATAATAACTTAGATGTAATTTTTTTCATAGTCGATTGGTTATAAAACGTCATAAATTAAGAAATGAATTTGACCATCTTAGAGGTTAACTTAAGAATCAAACTAATTTCTACTTTAATAATAGTTTTATTGATTTTTTAGTAATCAATGTAACTATTTACGATATTTTAATTAATACAATTTTTTTTAAAGATATTGTGAATATAATTAAAAAAATAATAAAGTATTCATTTGTTCATTTTTGTCGATAAAGTGTACAGTATTTTCTAGTTTTAAATTTTAATCGATTTAAAAAGTTTCCTATCGATAGTTTTTGCTTAATATTAATTATTAAAGTTAATTGAAATAAAAAAAATTGAATTTCTCATATACTGAAGAGCAACTCCAGCTAAAAGAAGACTGCATTAATTTTGCAAAAGCAGAATTAAATTCGCCTGTTTTTGAAAATGACAAAACATGTACTTTTTCTAGAGATAATTGGAATAAGTGTGCTGATTTTGGCATTCAAGCCATGGCTGTACCACCAACTTATGGTGGAAATAAAAATGAGCTAGATTTAGTAAGCGCTACTTTGGCTATGGAAGGGTTAGGCTATGGTTGTAAAGATAATGGATTGCCGTTTGCTTTAAGCGCTCAAATGTGGACAGTTCAATTACCAATTGCTCAATTTGGAACAGAAGCACAAAAAGAAAAATATTTGCCAGAGCTTGCATCTGGTAAATCTATTGCTTGTCATGCTTTAACAGAACCTGAGGCTGGATCTGATGTTTTTAGTATGCAAACTACAGCAAAAAAGGTTGAAGGTGGTTATATTCTAAATGGTTCTAAATGTTTAATATCATTAGCACCAGTTGCTAATTTAGCTTTGGTTTTTGCTACTATAAACCCTAAACTAGGTAAATGGGGTGTTACAGCCTTTTTAATTGAAACAGGAACAAAAGGTTTTTCAGTTAGTGAAAACAAAGAGAAAATGGGATTACGTACAGTACCTATTGGAAGTTTGTTTTTTGAAGATTGTTTTGTACCTGAAGCAAATAGGTTAGGAAAAGAAGGTGCAGGTTGGAGCATTACAAACCATTCGTTAGAGCATGACCGTTGTAGTATTTTAGCTAGTCAATTAGGTGCTATGGAATACCAGTTAGAGCAATCTATAGAATTTGTAAAAAAAAGAAAGCAATTTGGTAAATCTGTAGCTGAATTTCAATCTGTTTCTAACAGAATTGCAAATATGAAATTACGTTTGGAAACTTCTAGGTTACTTTTATATAAAGTTGCTTGGATTAAAAGTGAAGGCAAATCTGCTATGTTAGAATCCGCTCTTTTAAAATTACAATTAAGTGAAAGTTTTGTTACCTCAAGTATTGATAATATTCGCAATCATGGAGGTTATGGCTATTTAAGTGAAAATGAAGTTGAGCGTGATTTAAGAGATGCCGTTGGCGGTGTAATTTATGCTGGAACATCAGATATACAAAGAAATATTATTGCTAAACTATTGGGTCTTTAAAAGATCAATAAAAAAGAAAAATTGATATATAACTTAGTTCAAATCGTAGAGAATTCTGCTAAAGAGTTCCCAGAAAAGGTGGCATTCAGGTTTCTGAATGAATCCATCACATTTGAAGATTTAAATATTAAATCTAGTCAATTAGCTGCTTGTTTATTATCTCGAGACGTAAAAAAAGGAGACCGTGTAGGGATATTAATGCACAGGTGTTTAGAAACCTGTATTGCTATTTATGGTATTTTAAAATCTGGAGCAGCTTATGTTCCAATAGATCCATTTTTACCAAGTGAAAGAGTTAAGTTTTTGATTAATGATTGTGGTATTAAGCATGTGGTAACTACCAACAAACAATCTAAAAAAATTAAAAAAGTAGTATCTGAAGAAGAAAACCTTGAAACAATTATAGGTTTATCTGAGACTCAAAATATTGAAACTATCTCTTGGGAAGAAGTGTTTGTAAAACCATTGCAAGAATATAAACCTGTAAATATTTTAGCTGATGATTTATCTTATATCCTTTACACTTCAGGAAGCACAGGTACACCCAAGGGCATTATGCATACACATGCTAGTGGTTTAGCGTTTGCAAAATTAGTAGTTGATCTGTATGCTTTTAAACATACTGATATTGTTGCAAATAGTGCACCGTTACATTTTGATGTCTCTATATTGGGCTATTGTTCGGCTCCTTTAGCAGGTGCAACTACAGTGATTGTTTCAGATGCGCATTTAAAATTTCCAGTTAGTTTAGCAGACTTGGTTGAAAAAGAAAAGGTTACAATATGGTACTCTGTTCCGTTACTTTTAATAGAATTACTCCACAAAGGTGGAATTCAGAATAAAGATTACACCTGTATGCGTTGGGTTTTATTTGCAGGTGAAGTTTTTGCTACCAAACAATTAAGAGCCTTAATGGAGTTATGGCCTCATGCTGAATACAGCAACATCTATGGGCCAACAGAACTTAATCAATGTACATATTATAATTTGAAAGTACCACCAATTACTGATGAGCCCATTCCAATAGGAACTACTTGGGAAAACACGGAATATATGATTTTAGATGAAAATGATAACTCTGTTAATGATGGAGATGAAGGTTTGCTTGTAGTAAGGTCTGCAACCATGATGAAAGGGTATTGGAATAATATGGCTTTAACTGAGGCTTCTTTGTATAAGCATAAAATTGCTCCAGGGTTTGAGCATGTTTATTACAGAACAGGTGATTTAGTAAAATTAAATGAAAACAATGAGCTTCTTTTTCTAGGGAGAAAAGACAATCAAATTAAGCTTAGAGGATTTAGAATTGAAATAGGAGAGGTTGAAAATACACTTTTGAAGTTTGATGGAGTTACTGAAGCAGCTGTAATAGTTGCCAATTTTCAAGAAGAAAAAGAATTAATTGCTACAGTTTTAATTGATGAAAAATTAGAAATTCTCGAATCAGATTTAAAAACACATTGTAAAAATAATTTACCTGTTTATGCAGTACCTAAAGATATATTGATATTTGAGTCATTTCCAAGAACAAGTTCAGGAAAAATAAATAGAAAAGAAATTGAAAAAATAATTAAAGCATTATAAAATGGAACAAACCATTATAAAGCATATAGAAGAAGAATTAGCAAGTGAGGAAATTGATGGCGGATTAGAGGCTACTGACGATCTTTTGGGTGGTGGTATTCTAGATTCATTAGGTATGATGAAGCTTATTACGTTTATCGAAGAAACCTTTAACATAGAGGTAGCGCCAGAAGATATGGTTATTGAAAATTTTATGACTGTTGAAAATATATGCGAATATATAAGCAGTAAAGGTTAATAAAAAATAGTTATAACTACATGGAAAACAACTACACATCATTAACTCAAAATCAAAAATTACTTTGGATAGGGCAGGAATTAAATCCTGAATCTCCTATGTATAATATGGTTATGACTTATGAAATTAATGATGTTATTTCCGTGCCACATTTTACTCAAGCTTTTGAAAGATTAGTGAATGAAAACGATGTACTTCGTTCTGTTTTCGAACTGAAAGATGGAGAGCCAATACAGAGATATAACAAGACGTTAGATTATGAAGTTTTGTTTGAAGATTTATCAAATAAAAATAATCCTCAAGAAGCTTATTCTAATTGGGAAAAAGAAAGGGTAACTAGACTATTTGATATAAAAAAATGTGTTTTTGATTGTGTTTTAATTAAGCTTTCTGAGCAACGTTATATTTGGTACATAAATCAGCATCATCTTATTACAGATGGTTGGAGTACTACAATAATGTTCTCTAAAATGTCTGATTTGTATGCGAAAGTTTTGCAGAATAATATTGAAATTATAGATGTGTCTTCATATAAAGAATTTGTTAATCATTTAGAGGAAGCTAAAGCAAATGAAAAGCATAATCAAGTATTGAATCATTGGGTAGAAAAACAAAATAAATTCCCATCTATACCAGCATTGTATCATAAAAAAGATGAGATTTTAGATACTGCTTCAGAGCGTTTACATTTAAGTTTAGGTAAACAACGTACAGAAAAAATACATCAGCTAGCAAATAAAAAAGGAATTAGAGGTTGGAGTTTAGATTTAACATTATATAATATCTTTTTAACTACATTATTTGCTTATGTATATAGGGTAACTGATCAAGAACAATTGGTTATTGGTTCGCCAACACATAACAGAACTAAAAAAAGTTTTCATAATGTATTAGGGTATTTCGTAGAAACCTTTCCTCTGTCTACTGAGGTAGATGAAAACGAAACTTTTGCATCATTATTTCAAAAGATACAGCTAGAAAGCAATAGTTTTTTAAAAAATGCAAAAGCTGGAACTTCAACACCAGAATTAAACAGAGGGTTTAACGTGTTTTTTAATTATATAAATACAAGTAACTCAAATTTTAATGGCGCTAAAGTTAAGACGTCTTGGGTGCATTCAGGGTATACAGATCCGAGGCATCATATACGTTTCCATGTGCATGACTTTGATAATACAGGCGAAATCCAATTATATTTTGATTTAAATTCTAAAGTTTTTTATGCTGAAAAAAAGAAAGAAGTTCCTCAGCATTTTATTAAGTTATTAGATGCATTTATAGAAGATGTTTCTAATGAAATTGATACGGTAAGCCTTATTACAGAATCTGAAATTTCAAAAATTAATACATGGAATGATACTTATGTTGATTATCCAAAAAATGAAACATTACTTTCTAAGTTTGAAGTTCAAGTATCTAAAACACCTAATCAGATAGCCCTTGTATTTGAAGAAGCATCTTTAACTTATAAATTATTAGATGAAAAATCTAATCAAGTGGCTCATTTTTTATTACAAAAGGGAATAAAAAACAATGATATTGTAGCAATAAGTATGAATAGATCATTAGAAATGATGGTTTGTATATACGGAATTGTTAAAGCTGGTGCTGCATATTTACCACTTGCAACCGATTTACCTTCTGAACGCTTAGAGTTTATTTTAAAGGATGCAAATAGCAAAATCTTGTTTTATAATCATAGCAATATTGAAGATTCTATTTTAGAAAGTTTTCAATGTTATAATGTTAGTGATGTTAAAGATGAATTGGATTCATTAAATACATCAAAAAATCAAATAGAAATTTCATCAAAGGATTTGGCATATGTTATTTATACATCAGGTAGCACAGGAGAACCTAAAGGTGTAAAATGTCATCATGAAGGTATTTGTAATCGATTAAATTGGATGAATAACGATTATCAAATAACTAGTGAAGATGTTTTTATTCAGAAAACACCAATCACTTTTGATGTTTCACTTTGGGAGTTGTTTTGGCCACTTCAAGAAGGAGCAAAATTAATTATTGAAACCCCAGATGGACATAAAAATCCAGAAAAATTAATTGATACCATAAATAAGCATAAGGTTACTAATATTCACTTTGTGCCTTCAATGTTAAATGTCTTTACACAAACTGATAGTGTAGAAAACTGTGCAAGTCTTAAAAGAATATTTTGTAGTGGTGAGGCTTTATCTGTTCCAATAGTTGAAAAAACATATGAAAAGTTGAATCTTGAAATTCATAATTTGTATGGACCAACTGAGGCGTCAGTAGATGTTACTAGTTGGTATTGTGAAGAATCAGATATTAAAAACGGAATTCCTATTGGAAAACCTGTAGCAAATACACAACTTTATATTTTAGATAAAAACCTGAATCCTTTGCCAATAGGATTAAGAGGAGAACTTTATATAGCAGGAATTCAAGTTGCAAGTGGCTATTTGAATAGAGAAGAACTTACTAAAGAACGCTTTGTGGATAATGTATTTTCTGAACATCCTAATGCAGTAATGTATAAAACAGGAGATTTAGCAAGGTATAGAAAGGATGGTGTTATTGAATATCATGGAAGAACAGACAATCAAGTAAAAATAAGAGGTTTAAGGGTAGAACTTGGTGAGATAGAAAAAACTATAGAAATTTTAGAATCAATATCTCAAGCTATTGTGGTTGTTGATGAGAAAAGTAATCTTGTAGCTTACTACACAGGAGATAAGATTACTGATTCAGAAATCATTAAAAAATTAGAATTAAAATTACCTGATTATATGGTTCCACAATTCTATATGCATCTTGATTATTTTGAATTGCTATCTAGTGGTAAAATAGATAGAAAAAAGCTACCAGAATATAATATTAATGATAAAGTTGAAACCCTAATAACTAAAACCGAACCTAGAAATGAAATAGAAGAGATTGTTCACGAAGCTTGGAAAGAGGTTTTAGAAATAGATAAAATAGGTGTAAATGAAAACTTTATTAGGATAGGCGGGAATTCTCTTAATGCTATTTCTATTACTTCTAGATTAAAACATGCTTTAGAGCTTGATGTATCTATTGTAGATGTTTTTAACTATCCAACTATTGAAGCTTACTCACAAAATATAGAAAAAGTGATTACTGAATTATTGAATGAATAATAATAACAGAAAAGGCTGGGAGTCGTTTGTAATTAAAATTATGGTAATTTCCATGAGCATTTGCTATGTTCTAGGACCATCACATAATGAGATAGACAAAATGCTACATTTTATTGTCCACCAATTAGAACAACCTGAATCTTTACTTACACATTCAAAACTAGAAGATAAATATCATATTGAGCATAGTTTTAAATCTAATAATAAAGAGCACCAACATATTGTTTTAGATATGTTGAGTGAGATTATGAAAATTTGTGGTTTAGATGATGAACCTGATAATAAAAAAATAGTGTTTCAAAAAATAGATAAACATTTAAGAACTAAGAAAATGTATAATAAACGAGATTCGTTTTTTGAATCACATATAAAACACAAATTTTCGTTTCTAAAGGAAAATATACATCAAGGCTTTTTGAAAAGTAAACTGCAGCCTCCTCAATTAATATAATACTCAATTCAAAAATAACTTAAGCATTTACAAATTCTTACTTGCCTCAAAAGTTATTTTAAAATCATATTTATTATTTAAAATAATACAAGTAGTGTATTGCATATTATTATGCTTAACTATTCATTGTGTTATTTATTCAAAAAAAAAGAAAATGAAAAAACATATTATTTTATATTTATTTATAGCTGTTTTTGGTAGCGTTAGCGCTCACGAATTAAGCGGAACAGTAATTTCAGAAGAAAATGAAAAACCCTTACAAGGCGTAGGTGTTTATAATAAGAATACAGGAGCATACACATATACAAATGTTTCTGGGTATTTTGAATTAGATGATATCTCAGTAGGGGATGTTATCACTTTTTATCAATTGGGTTATGAAAATCAAGAACTTATAATTAACGAATCTCATTTAGATAGCACGGTAAATATTTACCTTGTGATATCCTCTGCATCTCTAGACCAAGTACTCATTGTATCTAAGGTTAATGTGTTGAGTAACTTTGTAAATGTTGATATTAAAGCGAGTCCTGTTAAATCCTCACAAGAAATATTGCGAAAAATACCAGGTTTAATTATTGGTCAGCATGCTGGTGGTGGAAAAGCAGAACAAATATTTTTGAGAGGTTTTGATATTGATCATGGAACCGATATAGCTATTGATGTTGATGGTATGCCAGTAAATATGGTATCTCATGCACATGGTCAAGGTTATGCAGATATGCACTTTATTATTCCAGAGACTATTGAAAATTTAGATTTCGGAAAAGGTTCGTACTATGCTGATAAAGGAAATTTTAATACCGCTGGGTATGTTGATATTGTTACTAAGAAAAAGATTAGTGATAACTTGATTTCTGTTGAGGCTGGACAATTTAATACCGTTCGTGCTATGAGTATGCTTAAAATTTGGGATGGTGAAAACAGTAATGCATACGTAGCAAGTGAGATGAATTTAAGTGATGGTGTTTTTGAATCTCCACAAAACTTTAATCGTTTAAATATAATGGGTCGATATAATTACAATAATTATAAAGACCAAGAGTTTAACCTGTCTCTTTCGCATTTTCAAAGTAAATGGGACGCATCTGGACAAATTCCAGTTAGAGCTGTGGAAAGCGGACAAATAAGTCGTTTTGGAGCTATTGATGATACAGAGGGAGGAAATACGAGTAGAACTAATATTTGGATGAATCATATTAAACATATTGATGAACATTCCAGTTTAAAATCATCTGCTTATATCTCTCAATATGATTTTGAATTATTTTCGAATTTCACATTCTTTTTAGAAGACCCTGTAAATGCAGATCAAATAAGACAATATGAGGATAGAACCATTATTGGGGCAAAAAGTGTTTATGAAGAATCATTTCATTTAGATAATCATGATGAACAGTTAAAATATAGAGTAGGAGTTGGTTTTCGTTATGATGATGTGAATGATGTTCAATTATCAAGAACTAAAAACAGAAAAGAACTTTTAGAAAGACTGGCCTATGGTAATGTTGATGAACTTAACGCATTTTCTTTTGCTGATCTTAACTATAAAGTTGATAAATGGACATTTAATCCTGGTGTTAGATTAGATTATTTTACGTTTGATTATGAGGATTTATTAACTGAAACTTATGATAGTCAAAGTGAAAATAAAACATTGATTAGCCCTAAACTGAACATTATTTATGCAGCGTCTCCTAAATTACAGTTATTTGCTAAAACAGGTTTAGGATACCATTCAAATGATTCAAGAGTGGTAAATGCTAATAATGGTAAAGAAATATTACCAACTGCATTTGGTTCAGACATAGGTTTTGTAACTAAGCCTAACGACAGGTTAGTGATTAATGCTGCTTTTTGGAGTTTGTTTTTACAGCAAGAGTTTGTTTATGTTGGAGATGCTGGTATTGTTGAACCTAGTGGGAAAACAACAAGATATGGAGTTGATTTTGGACTACGCTATCAATTTACTGATTGGTTGTATTTCAATACTGATGTTAATTATACACATGCCAGAAGTAGTGAAGAACCAAGTGGAGAAGACTACATTCCATTAGCTCCAGATTTAACATCATCTGGTGGGCTAAATTTTAAAAATTTAAATAATTTTTCAGGAGGACTTAGTTACAGGTTTATTAAAGACAGACCAGCTAATGAGGATAATTCTATTGTTGCAGAAGGGTATTTTATTACCGATTTAAATTTAAATTATACTCATAAAAAATGGACGTTTGGTATAATTGTAGAAAACTTATTTGATAGTGAATGGAATGAAACACAATTTGCTACAGAAAGTAGACTGTTCAATGAAGCTAATTCTGTTGAAGAAATTCATTTTACACCTGGGTCACCTTTTTTCTTAAGAGGGAAAGTATCTGTTAGGTTTTAGAACTAAAAAATATATTTTAAGGCACACCTTTTTGGTGTGCTTTTTTATTTAAGGTTTTTTTTTATTTTTTTAACATTTCATTAATAAGGGGTAATAGCTTTTATCGACTCTTTAACTAAAACACAAAATCTTTCTTTATACATTTGTTGCATGTATTTTTTAAATGAGTTTGTAAATAAAAAAAGTAAGATGAAGAATTGCCTTATTATTTTGTTTGTTTTTGCTGGTTTTACCATTTGTAATTCTCAAATACTAAAACCTGTAAAATGGTCTACTGAAGTTAAAAAGGTGTCAGATGTAGAATACGAGTTGATTACTAATGCGTTAATAGAAGAAAATTGGCATTTATATTCTCAAAATGTTCCTGAAGGAGGTCCTGTTTCTACAAGTTTTTCATTTGTAGGAAACAATAAATACCTTAAAAAGGGTAATACTAAAGAACAAAAAGGAATTGTAGTTAATGATCCAACATTTAATATGGAAGTTAAGTATTTTGAAACTAAGACTAAATTTGTTCAACGTATAAAACTCAAAAGTAAACCGCCTTTTAAAATTAATTCTGAAGTGAGTTATATGGTTTGTGATAATTCTAAATGTATTATGCCAGAACCAGAAATTCTTGTTTTCGATTTAAAATAAATATAATTAAATGAAAAAATACTTTATTCTTTTAATCGCATTAATAACATTTTCAATTGGTAATTCTCAAATATTAGAACCAGTAAAATGGAAAACATCTTTAGAAAAATTTTCAGATACAGAATATAATTTAGTTACGCAGGCAACAATTGACCCAGGATGGCATTTATACTCTCAAGATGTACCAGAAGATGGACCAATACCAACTACATTCACTTTTGATGATGCTAATGGTGCTTTCAAGTTTATTGGAAATACTGGAGAAGGAGCAGGACGAGTTGTAAACGATCCCGTTTTTCAAATGAAAATAAAATTCTTTGAAGAATCTGCCATTTTTGTACAAAGAGTAGAATTATTAGGAGATGTTACATCTGTAAATGCTACTGTTGAATTTATGGTTTGTGATGATGCAAGATGCTTACCACCAACAGAAGTAGATTTAGTTTTTAACATTAATAAGAAAGTTAATAAAGAAACTGTTGATATTGTTGGAGGGCAAACAATTGATAATGATTTAGTAAATAAAGAACTTTATGGAATGACACCTAAAGATATCACTTTAGTGTCTGGAACAATTGAAGAAAAAAAATCCCTTTGGACTATATTCGGTTTAGGATTTTTAGGTGGTTTATTGGCACTTTTAACGCCGTGTGTTTTTCCAATGATACCTTTAACGGTTAGTTTTTTCACTAAAAAAGGAAGTCAAAATAAGAGTTCTGGTATAGGAAAAGCACTGTTGTATGGTTTTTTTATCTTATTAGTTTATTTAATTTTAAGTATACCATTTCATCTTTTAGATTCTGTTAATCCAGATATTTTAAATGAAATTTCTACTAATGTATGGCTAAATGTGATTTTCTTTGCTGTATTTCTGTTTTTCGCTTTTTCTTTCTTTGGCTTTTATGAATTGACATTGCCATCAAGTTGGACAAATAAAACAACGCAAGGAGAAAATGCAGGAGGTATAATTGGTATTTTCTTTATGGCATTAACGCTTGCCATTGTTTCATTTTCATGTACAGGGCCTATTTTAGGATCCTTACTTGCTGGTTCTTTAACTGCAGATGGAGGCGCATGGCAACTTACAGCAGGAATGGCAGGATTTGGAGTGTCTTTAGGTTTGCCATTTGCATTATTTGCAATGTTCCCTAATATGATGAATGCTTTGCCAAAATCTGGAGGTTGGTTAAATACAACTAAAGTTATTTTAGGCTTTTTAGAGTTAGCATTAGCATTTAAATTTTTGTCAAATGCAGATTTAGTTAAACATTGGGGACTATTAAAGATAGAACCATTTTTAATAATCTGGATTATCATTTTTGCAGGATTAGCATTATATCTATTTGGGAAAATAAAGTTTCCTCATGATTCGCCAATTAAGAAATTATCATTTTTTAGAATTAGCGGAGCTATTTTAGTTGCTGCATTTACTATCTATTTGGCATCAGGGTTTAGAGTGAATAAAGAGACTAATACGTTTACACCTTTAACTTTATTAAGTGGTTTAGCTCCACCTGTTGGGTATAGTTGGCTGTATCCAAGTACTTCAACAAATAATCTTAAAACATTTAAAGACCTAAAAGAAGGTATTGCTTATGCTAAACAAGTTAATAAGCCGATTATGATTGATTTTACTGGTTATGCTTGTGTTAACTGCAGAAAGATGGAAGAACATGTATGGCCATTAGAAAAAATTGATAATTATTTGAGAAATGAATATGTTTTGATTTCACTTTATGTTGATGATAAGAAAGATTTGCCAACTAACGAAAAAGTTGAAGTGAATAGAGTGAATGGTGGTAAAAGATTGTTAAAGAATTACGGACATAAATGGGCTAATTTTCAAACACAATTTTTTCAAACAAATTCGCAGCCATATTATGTGTTATTAAACTCTGATGGGAATCAAGTTTTAAATGAACCTGTAGGATATACACCAGATGAAGATGAATATGCTAAATTTTTAGAGAGTGGTTTAAAGGTTTTCAATAGTAAATAGACTAAATAGTTTTACTGTTTTAGTAACAAAAGTTACTTTGATATTTTTTTATTAGATTACTATTGTCTACAATAAGTTATAATCTATTATAAAGCGACAAGATATGTTGAGTACTAAGGTTAATATTGATAGTCTAGAAGAGTATTTTAAGCCATTTAGAGACAATATAGTAGGTGTTGATGAATATTTTGATTCACCTTATGGGAGAAAAAAAATAATCTATGCAGATTGGACAGCTAGCGGTAGGTTATATAGACCAATTGAAGAAAAAATACTTAATGAAATTGGTCCGTTTGTAGCGAATACCCATACAGAAACTTCTATCACAGGGTCAGCTATGACTCATGCATATCATGATGCTAGAAATATTATCAAAAAGCATGTTAACGCTTCAGAAGACGATGTTCTTTTGACTGTTGGTACTGGTATGACTGGTGCTATAAATAAGTTTCAACGTATTTTAGGGCTTAAGCTTTGCGAAAATCTAAAAGAAAATACAATAGTTCCAGATGAGAAGCGTCCCATCATTTTTGTGTCACATATGGAGCATCATTCTAACCAAACTTCATGGCTAGAAACTATAGCAAATGTAAAAGTAATTCCGTCTAACGATGAAGGATTACCTTGTATAAATAAATTAAAAGTTTTATTAGAAGAATATCAAGATACTCCTATTAAAATAGCAGCAATTACAGGTTGCTCTAATGTAACAGGTATAAGAACCAATTATCATGAAGTTGCTAGAGTAATGCATCAAAATAATGGCTTATGCTTTGTCGATTTTGCATGTTCAGCACCTTATGTAGCTATAGATATGCATCCACAGCATCAGGAAGAGTATTTAGATGCAATTACTTTTTCTCCACATAAGTTTCTAGGTGGCCCGGGAGCATCGGGTGTATTAATATTCAATAAAAAATTATATAAAAATTTAGTGCCAGATAACCCTGGAGGAGGAACTGTTAGTTATACTAATCCTTGGGGAGATCATGATTACATTGATGATATTGAAACTCGTGAAGATGGTGGTACTCCTGGTTTTTTGCAAGCAATAAAAATTGCACTTTCAATTCAATTGAAAGAAGAAATGGGTATTCAAAATATTTTAGATAGAGAACATGAGCTAAATAAAGTTGTTTTTGAAAAACTATCATCTGTTGAAAATCTTACTATTTTAGCTCCAAAGCATCAAGATAGGTTAGGAGTATTTTCATTTTACATTGAAGATGTACATTATAATTTAATAGTTAAGCTTTTAAATGATAAGTTTGGTATTCAAACACGTGGGGGATGTTCTTGTGCAGGAACTTACGGTCATTATTTATTACATGTTGATCAATTAACTTCTAAAGCTATTGAAGAGAAAATTCTTGAAGGCTGCTTGATGGAACGTCCAGGTTGGATAAGAATGTCTATTCATCCAACAATGACAAATAAAGAGATTGAATTTATTTGTGATGCTATTAAAGAAGTTTCTGAAAATTGTAAAGCATGGGCAAATGATTATGAGTATAACGTTATAAAAAATGAGTTTGTTCATAAAAGTAACAGTCAAATTGAATCTATCATAACTAAGAATTGGTTTAAGTTATAATTTGTTTTAGCGTTATCTTTTTATCAAATTATTATAATATCTTCATTTTTTGTTAATCAAAAAAAATTAAACTCATTTTATTTCATTGAGGAAAATAATACCTGATAATCAGAACATTATAGTTTTCTTTGACTAAGAAAACTACTGTTCATCTAAAAAAGCATTAATTTTCTTTCTTTTTTTTGGATATTCGTATTGTAACCTTCCCTAGGTGCTGTAACAACCCTAACATTAATGAAATTTTTGGAGAAATTAAGATACTACTCTTATTGGGGAGTAGATTTCTTAAAAGGAAGTAAAGTACGCTCTCATTTTAACGATGTAAAATTTATTCTAGAAAATTACAATGCAGATGCCTCAAAGAAAAAAAGGGCACTCAATTTAGAAAATTTACTCAAACATGCAGTAGAAACTGTCCCTTATTACAAAGAATATCAAAAATTAAAATCAATTGAAGACTTTCCTGTAGTTGATAAAATTTACATAAGAAGTAAGTATGATGATTTTGTGTCAAAAGAATATAAGGACAAGCCTTGTTTTAAAGTGTATACAAGCGGTTCTACAGGAACACCATTTACAGTTTACTTAGACAAAAATAAAAAAAGTAGAAATACAGCCGATACTATTTATTTTAGTGAGAAGTCCGGTTATTTCTTAGGGCAAAAATTGTATTATATGAGATCTTGGGATAGTGTACCTTCAAAAGGGAGACTATCTACATTTGTGCAAAACATTAAAAAAGTAAATGTTAGGTCTATTGAAGATGAAATTTTTTGCAAACTAATAGAAGATATAAAAAAAAATAATTCCACAAAAGCTTTTCTAGGTTACACTTCAGCATTTAAAGAAATTTGTAAATATTTAGATAGAACAAATTCTGAGCCAATTAAAGCTAATGTCACTTCTATGATTGCTAATGCAGAGGCAATGGGTAATTATACAAAAAAAACTATAAAAAAATATTTTGGTTTTGACATACTTTCCAGGTATTCTAACATGGAAAACGGTATACTTTCTCAACAGATAAAAAATGGAGGAGATGCTTATCATATTAATTGGGCTAGTTATTATATTGAAATTTTAGATATGAATAGCGATAAGCCAGTTGAATATGGTGTGCCAGGGCGAGTTGTAGTAACTGACTTATTCAATTACCATGTGCCTATGATTAGATATGATACAGGTGATATAGCGGTAATGGAAATTGATAAAAACTTTTTTAATGGAGCGCCTTCTTTTTCGAAAGTTGAAGGAAGAAGAATGGATGTAATCTATGATACTAAAGGAAAACCAATGACTTCTGTTGTCTATGAATTAGAACATTTTCCTGAGTTTAAACAATTTCAATTAATTCAAACTAATAAGAATACATATCTCGTTAAACTTAATTTGGATGAAGTTTTTCAACATGAAGAAAAATTGAAGACAATGTTACAAGACTTCTTAGGGGATGACGCTATAATTAATGTTGAGTATGTGGATGAAATACCTCAATTATCATCTGGTAAGCGAAAACTAACAATAAATAAATTTGCTGTTTCGTAGAGTGTAAAATTATTTCTCTATAATCTCAACTTCAAATAATTTATCCCATCGTTTTCCTGTAACAAAAATAGTTTTCGTTTTTGGATTATAGGCAATGCCATTTAAAACATCTAGACCGTCATGTTGAGTAACTAGTTTTTTTAGAGGCTTGAAGTTTATTACACCAACAACAGCACCGTTTTCAGGATTAATAATAGCTACACCATCTTTTTGATAACGATTAGCATAAATTTTTCCATCAATCCATTCCATTTCATTTATACCAACTATTTTGCCTTTATTGGTATATACTTGGATATATTCTTTTTCAGCTAGAGTTTCAGAATCTAGTTGCCATATTTTTTCAGAACCATCACTTTTATAAATAATGTTGTTATAGTTGCATAAACCCCATCCTTCTTTACTATTTCCGTATCTAAAACTACTCAGTTTTTCAAATGTATTTACATCGTAAACAAACCCAGTTCCTTTTTGCCATGTTAATTGATATACTTTATTATTTAAGATAGTTAATCCTTCACCAAAATATTCATCTGCTAAATTTATATTTTTAAGAACTTCCCCAGTTTTATAATCTAATTTTCTAAGCTTAGATTCTTTAAGCTGGCCTGTGCTTTCATAAAGTGTATCATTATGAAATTCTAAACCTTGCGTGTATGATGTGATATCATGCGGATATTCATTTATAATTTTATAAGTGTAAACTTTTGGTAACTCACTATTTAAAATAGTTACGGTCGATGTTGTTGTTTGTTTCTCACCCTCAAAATACACAGTAGCATCAAGAGTTTGTTTTCCTAACTTAAAGTTTTTTAATGCAGTATTTGCACTAATTCTATTACCGTTTAAGCGATATGAAATAGAATCAATAGTATGATTTTTTTTGTTTTCTAGGGATAGTTTTAAGGTCTGATTATTAGCAATATTACCTTTTTCGGCATTTGTTTTAATAGTAAAATCGCTTTTTTTCTGACCAGAATTTGATCCACAAGAAACCAGTAAAACACCTAAAAATATGATAGTGAGATATTTGAATGTACCCATTTTAAAATTATAATTTGAAGCAAGATATTTATTTAAAAACAGTTTAAAAAATTATTGTGAAAATTTTAAAAGGTTGTATCTTTGCAGCCGGCAAGTCCTACACAACCAGCTCCTGTTGAATCCTCCAGGTCGGGAACGAAGCAAAGGTAAATGGTCGTAGCGGTGTGATGTAGGTAGCTTGCCTTTTTTTGTACGCTAAATTTAGATATTCTTATCATTTCTATTTTGTAATTTGGTACTTTGTATTAATAATTTCTTCTTTTATGTCTAAAGTCGTTTTAATAACTGGTGGTTCTTCAGGAATTGGTAAATCTATTGGTGAATTTTTAAAAGAAAAAGGATATATCGTTTACGGAACAAGCAGAAGTCCTGAAAAATATGCAGATAGCAAATTTCCTATTTTGGCTTTAGATGTAAAAGATGAAGCCACAATTACCAATACAGTAAATACAATTATAGATAAAGAAGGCAAGCTAGATATTGTTGTTAATAACGCTGGTGCAGGAATTACAGGGCCTATAGAGGAAACGCCAAACGATGAAATTAAGAATAATTTTGATACTAATTTCTTTGGCCCAATAAACGTTATAAAAGCTGTATTACCGCAAATGCGAAAACAAAATTCTGGGTTAATTATAAATGTTACTTCTATTGCTGGTTATATGGGGCTACCATACAGAGGTATTTATAGCGCTAGTAAAGGCGCTCTAGAACTTTTAACTGAAGCCTTTAGAATGGAAATAAAAGATTTTGGTATTTATATGACTAATGTTGCTCCAGGTGATTTTGCTACTAATATTGCTGCAGGTAGATATCATGCACCATTACTTGATGATTCTCCATATAAAAAACCTTATGGTGATACTTTAGAATTGATGAATAATCATGTAGATAATGGAAGCGACCCAGATATGATGGCTAAAGCGGTTTACAAAATTATAAACACAAAAAACCCGAAAGTGCATTATAAAGTAGGGGAGTTTATGCAGAAGTTTTCTATTGTTTTAAAACGAATTTTACCAGATAAGGTTTATGAAAAACTTTTGATGAATCATTATAAATTATAGTTTATATAATGATATGTTTATCAGGTTCAGAGTTTAAAAAAGTTTCGTGAATCTGATATGAACAGTTATTAGTATCAATAGTAAAATTTATCCAACCGTAGAAGGACTTGTTATTAACTATTTTTTTTACTAAAAAATAATTGTTTTCTAGATCTGGAAAGGTGGCAGGACGAGACCAAGCAATTATATCTCTTAGCCAATAACTATATTCTTGATACGGTAAATTAAAATCTGTGTAAACATCCAAAAATGAATCATTTGTTGTCTCATCTTTGTTTTCAGTAGTTATATTATTTTCTTTATTAGAGTGTATAAACCCATTTCTATTGTACAAAATAAAATTATTTTCATTTAAGGAAACTAGATTTATTGCATACTTATTTCTTTGTGGAGATTTATTTAGATATTGTTGAACATTATAATGTATGGCGAAATCATTGACATTATCATTGTTTAAATCTATATATAATGGTAATTTAGATTTTAAGCAATCGTCAAAAGATAGCGGATTTGTTTCACTTAGTTCACTATAATTTTCGGGTTTAATATCTACCCAGAATTTTTTAATTTTTTCAGTGCCATCAAGCGGATTACTTATTACTAATTGACCTGAAAAATGTTCATTTTTTATCCAATTTTGAACTTGAAGAGAAATATTAGTTTCAATTTTCTCTATATCTCTTATGCCATCAAAAAAATCCTGTGTTCTATAATAAGCATAACTTAAACCGATACAATTTTCATCTATTTTGAATTTATAGATATCCCAAGATACACATTCATCACCGCAACCAGAACTCAAATGGTTTAATTCAAGCGTATTTTCAGAGTACTTTATATTCCATAATTTTTCAGATGTTAATGACATATCAAAATAATACGGAACAATGGTTGTAGAATCTCCCTTCGTAACTCCTAGGTCTTTCCTTTCACAAATATATTCAACGTTATTTGTTGGAACCTCAAAAGGAATAACCTCATAAGTTTTTAATTCTTTTATTTTAACAGGGGCTATATCCTCATTATTTGATTTACTGCAACAGAAAAAAATCATAAATAATGATGAAAATAGTAATATGTATCTTTTAATTCTAATAATTTTCATTAAGATATATGCTTAAGACTAAATCATAAATTTAGCGAAAATTATTTTCAGAAGTGTAAAGTGTTTTTGAAATTATGTTATTACCGATTTATCAATCCTAGTAATTGTTCTTCAAATTCAGCTGAAAAAATATTAGTATTACTATTGGCAATTTTTTTGTTCTTCTTAACAAGAATAGTTTTTGTCATTGGATAAACAGCTAAAACTTTTTGAGCATCTTCAATGTTTTTAAGCTTGTATTGATTTGAATTGTAGAACCCATGGCCTTCTAACAATTTTTTAGATTTTTCTAAGTCGTAATCATCTATATTAATAGAAATAAAAGTAACCTCTGGATATTTTACTTTTAGTTCTTTAAGTTTATAATAACTTTCTTTAAAATGCTCGTAATATGTTCGAGACCAAAAACTTAGTACAGTTGGTCCACTTATTAGAGAATTAATTTTATGTACATCATTATTAAAACTTACTAATTTCACAACAGGTAGCTCATGTCCTTCCTTAAGGCGGTTAATAGAATTAGTATAACGAGCCATCATAACCTTGCCTTTTTCACTTTTTGTTTTGTTTAGATAAGATTTTAAAAGTTTGTTATTATGTTCTTCATTTTTACTTTTTGATAGATAACCTATAGCAAAATGATATAATAGTTCGTCTTTAATAGCTGGGTTCGTTATTAAACTATCAATTAATGTTAACCTGTCTAAATTGTAGCATAAAGATTTCTTGTCATAACATGCATTCTTATCATGTTGGTCATGAGAATTAAGAGAGATGTTGCTCAAGTTATAGCGTAAAAACTTATTGTATATATGATGGCTACTTAGAAATTCATCATTATAATTTATAGTTTCTCTGTAATTATAAAAATCTTCAGGTAACGATTTTAAAATTGATATTTTATTACTTCCATAATGTGCAAATGGGTAAACTTCTTTACTAAAGTAATATGAGTAATCAATATTAGCATTTGCTATTTTTAGAAATAAATCAGAAGGTTCATATTTATTTGTAAAACTTTCTAAGGCTTTTATTTTAAAATTTCTTATTGAGTCTACACGTTTTTGGAAGGTAACACCTTCTTTCTGACAAAGCTTAAGTATGTATTTTTCTTCTTCTTCGTTTTCTAAAAACTCATTTATAAAGTAATTATTTTTTTTAGCTCCTTTGCCACTATATACAAGAGATTCATCAAAATCCAATGTGTTTAATCTAAACAATAGGCTATCTTCTGGTTCTAGTAGAATTAATTGGTATTCTCCACCATGTCTAAAAGTGTATATCCCTTTATTTAAATTATCAATTTTGTATAAAAACCTATTTCTTCCATCTAAATTAACAGTATCAATAATGGTCTCATTTTTTGATAAAACTATATAATTTGCGGTTGGGTTAATTATTTCACCACCAAGGTATGCATAGTCAACAATAGCTTCATTACTATCTTTTTTGCAACCAATTAGTGTAATAAGAATAAAAATAAAAGTAATGTATAACTTCATAAATCCCTCCTGAGTCATTTATTTCAACAAAAATATAGCTTGTTATTATAAAGTCCTGTTAATGCGCTGTTAAAAATTTACTAATCAAAACGTGCTTAAATGCTTAAAATTAGATGGGTTATTTTTCGTCTAACCAATGTAATTTTCTACTTTTGCAAAAATTAATATTTGGCTATATGTTATCAGTATCAAATCTTTCAGTTCAGTTTGGAAAACGTGTACTTTTTGATGAAGTTAATACCGCATTTAATAATGGAAATTGTTATGGTATTATTGGCGCTAATGGATCTGGAAAGTCTACTTTTTTAAAGATTCTTTCAGGTAAGCAAGAACCTACTTCGGGTCATGTGTCTTTAGAGTCTGGAAAGCGTATGTCTGTTCTAGAGCAAAATCATAATTTATATGATGATAATACAGTTTTAGAAACGGTTTTAATAGGAAATAAACCTCTATTTAAGATTAAAACTGAAATAGATGCTTTGTATGCTGATTATTCTGATGAAAATGCTGAAAAAATAGGAGAACTTCAAGTGAAGTTTGAGGAGATGAACGGATGGAATGCAGATAGTGATGCTGCAGCAATGCTTTCTAATCTTGGTATTAAAGAAGAACATCATTACACTATGATGGCAGATTTAGATGGTAAACAAAAAGTACGTGTTTTATTAGCACAAGCATTATTTGGAAATCCTGATGTGCTAATTATGGATGAGCCTACCAATGATTTGGATTATGAAACTATTGCTTGGTTGGAAAACTTTTTAGCTAATTATGATAATTGTGTTATAGTTGTATCTCACGATAGGCACTTTCTAGATGCAGTGTGTACGCATATTTCTGATATTGATTTTGGAAAAATAAATCATTATTCTGGAAACTATACGTTTTGGTATGAATCTTCGCAATTAGCAGCAAGACAACACGCTCAACAAAACAAAAAGGCTGAAGAGAAAAAGAAGGAATTAGAAGAGTTTATTCGTCGTTTTTCTGCCAATGTTGCAAAAAGCAAACAAGCAACTAGTAGAAAGAAAATGATAGAGAAGCTTAATATTGCTGACATTAGAAGAACTAGTCGTCGTTATCCGGCTATTATTTTTGAACGTGATAGAGAGGCTGGTGATCAAATATTAAATATTGATGGTTTAACAGCTTCACTTGAAGGTGAAACGTTGTTTAAAGACATTGATTTAAACCTTGCAAAAGGTGATAAAGTAGTAGTGTTTTCTAGAGATTCTAGAGCAACTACTGCATTTTATCAGATATTAAATAATAAAGAAAAAGCGGATTCTGGTAAGTTTATGTGGGGTGTTACCACTACACAATCTTATTTGCCATTAGATAATAGTGAGTTTTTTGATAATGAATTAACCTTAATAGATTGGTTACGTCAATGGGCAACAACTGAAGAAGAACGTGAGGAAGTTAATATTCGTGGATTTTTAGGTAAAATGATTTTTAGTGGAGAAGAGGCTTTTAAAAAATCATCAGTACTTTCTGGAGGAGAGAAAGTAAGATGTATGTTATCTAGAATGATGATGATGAGAGCTAACGTTTTACAATTAGATGAGCCAACAAACCACTTAGATTTAGAGAGTATAACAGCATTTAACAACTCCCTTAAAAACTTTAAAGGCACTATCTTATTTACAACACACGATCATGAGTTTGCTCAAACTGTAGCAAATAGAGTAGTTGAGTTAACACCCAATGGCGTTATAGACCGTTACACAACTTTTGATGAGTACATGCAAGACAAAAAAATAAAGGAGTTACGCGATAAAATGTATTCTGTAACGGCTTAGTTAAGCTTCTAGCTCTTTAGTTAAAGATTCCACTAAAGGTGTTGCTTTTTCAAGCTCTTCTTTATGAACATGAATTTCTTGTAAACCTTGAATAGAAGCACCAAAGCCAGCTAATCTTCCAGATTCTGACTCATCTTTGATAATGGCGCAAATGTTCACTTTTTCAAGTGCTTTAAAGATACGTTGTACTTCAATAAAGTTTCCTGTAAATACTCTGATGTAATTAGACATAGCTTAAAGTTTTAGAGGTTCCTTCTTAAATATACGAAATTTTTGAACACGCCCGACAAAAAAAGCCAGCATATAGCTGGCTTAAGTATTGTTTATACATAGTAAAATTATCTTAATTCAGCACCGAGTTGTTTTTCAAAATTGCTTTGTAGTTTATTCATAATCTTATCAATTTGTTTGTCAGTAAGGGTTTTGTTCTCGTCTTGAAGTGTAAAACTAACTGCATAGCTTTTTTTACCTTTCGGCAAGTTCTTTCCTTGATACACATCAAATAGATTAATAGCTTTTAATAACTGTTTCTCACTTTGTTTTGCTATTTTATAAATAGATTCAAAAGTAACGTTATCGTCTAATAATAGAGCAAAATCACGTCTGACTTCAGGGTATTTAGAAATGGCTTGAAACTTAATTTTATTATGCTTACAAAAGTCTAAAATAGTATCCCATTTAAAATCTGCATAAATAACATCTTGCGCAATATCAAAATGTTTTAAAACAGATTTTTTTACTAAACCTAATTCAACTAATTTGTTTTTTCCTAAACCTAGGCTAATACCTTCAGCAAATAAATCATTTTTGATTGGTGATTCTTGGAATCTGGAAATTCCTAAACGTTCAAGAACAGATGAGATAATACCTTTCATCAAGAAAAAATCTGTTTTCTTGTTTGTTCCTTGCCAATTTTCAGAAGAATCATTACCAGTTATAAATACTGATAAATGCTTAAACTCTTCCCGTTTATCATCATACCCATGATACGTTTTTCCAAATTCGAATAACTTTAAATCTGAGCGTTTTCTGTTTATATTGAATGATATTGCTTCTAAACCAGAAAAGAGTAACGATTGTCTTAAAACAGATAAATCATTACTTAAAGGATTCAGCATAGTTATATTATGATCTTCTTTTAATTGCTCACTTAAAGCCACATAATTAGGTGTTGTAAGTGAGTTAGAAAGAATTTCATAAAACCCTTGAGATGCTAACTGATTGCCAACAACATTCTGAATTTTATAATCTTCAAAACGGCTTGTAGAAGAAATTGAAGCATTTAGTTTTTCAGTAGTTTTAATATTGTTATAACCGTAAACACGTAAAATTTCTTCAATAATATCAGCTTCTCGTTCAACATCGTTTCTATAAGCAGGAACGGTTAATCCTAAGCCAGTTTCAGTAACATTATTTACTTTTATGTCTAAAGACGTTAAAATTTGTTTTATAGTCTCTTTAGGAATCTCTTCTCCAATTAGTTTTTTAGCATTTTCGAAACTCAAACGCACTTCAAAATCTTTAATTTTATTTGGATAAATATCAATAATATCTGAAGTAATTTCACCGCCAGCAATTTCTTGTATTAGTATGGCTGCGCGTTTTAAAGCATATTCACAAATATTTGGGTCAATACCTCGTTCAAACCTAAATGAAGCATCCGTATTTAATCCGTGTCGTTTTGCAGATTTTCTAACACTTACTGGATTGAAATAAGCACTTTCTAAGAAAATACTAGTTGTGTTCTCTGTAACTCCAGAATGTATACCGCCAAAAACACCTGCAATACACATTGGTTTTTCAGCATCACAAATCATTAAATCATCTTCATGTAATTCGCGCTCAATGTCATCTAAAGTTGTAAATTTTGTTCCCGCTTTTAAAGTTTTAACTTCAATTTTATTTCCAGAAATTTTAACAGCATCAAAAGCGTGTAGTGGCTGACCCAATTCATGCAATACATAATTAGTTGCATCTACAATATTGTTAATAGGACTTAATCCTATTGCTTTTAAACGGTGTTGTAACCAAGCAGGAGATTCAGCAACTTTTAAACCAGTTATGGTTACGCCACAATAACGTGGCGCTAATTCTTTATTAATAACATCTACATCAATTTTAGCAGTTCTGTTATCTACTCTAAACGCACTAACTGATGGTGTTATAAGTTCTAGATTAATGTCTTTTTGTACTAAGCCAGCTTTTAAATCACGGGCTGTACCAAGGTGACTCATAGCATCTGCACGATTTGGAGTTAAACCAATTTCAAAAACGTAGTCATTTTCAATATCAAAAATATCTGCAACAGGGGTACCAGTTTTAATTTTATCGTCTAAAACTAAAATACCATCATGAGATTTCCCTAAGCCCAATTCATCTTCGGCACAAATCATTCCATGACTTTCCTCTCCTCTAATCTTACCTTTTTTAATTTTCCAAGCTTCTCCTTCATCAGTATATAAAGTTGTTCCAATGGTTGCAACAGGTACTTTTTGTCCAGCAGCAACATTAGGGGCACCACAAACAATTTGTAATGGTTCATCTCCACCAATATCAACAGTAGTTACTTTAAGTTTATCTGCATTTGGGTGTTTTGCACAAGTTAAAACGGTTCCAACAACAACACCTTCTAATCCGCCTTTTACAGATTGATAAGTTTCTAAACCTTCCACTTCAAGTCCTAAATCAGTAAGTAATTCACTTGTTTGTTCTGGAGTCCAATCTGTTTTTAAAAACTGTTTTAACCAGTTGTAAGAAATCTTCATAAATCAATATCCTATTTAAGTCAACAAAGATAAAATATTGAAGCTAGCATTCAAACAAAGCCTAATATTTTGTTAGTATATTGCTATGATTTCGATTAATAAATTTTAAATTCCTTTTTATGAAATATATAGTAGTTATAATATTTGCTGTTTTACTGGTTTCTTGTAAAGAAGAAAATAAAATAGTTAAACTAGATAAAGGCAGATATAGAGCTGAGTTAAAAGTAAATGATACTTTAGGTTTACCTTTTAATTTTGAAGTAGTCTCTGAAGAAGAATTTCAAGTTTTTAATGCTGAAGAAATTATTAAAATTAAAGATATTACTTATAAGAATGATTCAGTTTATATACAAATGCCCGTTTTTGAAGGATTTATAGTTGCTAAAATTGAAAACGGAAAGCTAAATGGAAGTTTTGTTAAGCCTAGTTTAAATAGAGTTATGGACTTTACTGCTCAAAAGAACCCTATCAGATTTAAAACAGACAAGCGTCTTTCAAAATATAATATTTCGGGAAATTGGGAAGCCACCTTTAGCCCAAATTCTGAAGATAATAAATACATAGCAAAGGGTGTTTTTAAACAAGAAGGGAATAAGGTTAGAGGTACTTTTAGGACAACAACTGGAGATTATCGTTATTTAGAAGGTGTTTTAAATGCAAATCAATTGCAGCTTTCTACGTTTGATGGTGCGCATGCTTTTCTTTTTACTGCTGAAGTTAATGATAGCAAAATGAAAGGTATGTTTTATTCTGGAACTCATTGGAAAGAACCTTTTGTTGCAAAGCGAAATGATAATTTTGAATTACCAGATTCAAATAAACTTACGTATTTAAAAGAAGGTTATAATAAAGTGGAATTTTCTTTTCCTGATGAAAATGGGAATCAAGTGTCTTTAAATGATGAACGTTTTAAAGATAAAGTGGTATTGATACAAATTATGGGAACTTGGTGCCCTAATTGTTTAGATGAAAGTAAATACTATTCTGAGTTTTATAAAAGTAATAAAAACAAAGATTTAGAAATTGTTGCATTGGCTTTTGAGTATGTTAAAACTGAAGATAAAGCCTTTAAAAACATAAAAAGATTAAAAGACGATGTTGGTATAGAATATCCTATTCTATTAGCGCAATATGGCTCTGCAAGTAAAGTAAAAGCGAATGAAAAACTACCAATGCTAAATCATGTACTGTCTTATCCAACTACTATTTTTATTGATAAAAAAGGTGAGGTAAGAAAGATACATACTGGGTTTAACGGACCAGCTACTGGTGAAAAATATATAGCTTTCAAAAAAGAGTTTGAAGGCTTTGTTGAGGGGTTGTTGAATGAATAAATAAGTTTATCAATTGTAAAACTATAGTTCTTGAAGCATCAAATTATAATCGTACTGTAAATCTTCGTGTAATTTATCAATTGTTTTTTTAGCTAAAGCGATTTGCCTATTGTACATATTGAAAAGTTGTGTACTTCTATTTATACTTGGTTTAAAATCTTTTAGTTTACCACAGAAATAGATTAGGAGTTCTACTTCTGTTTCTTTTTTTTGAGAGTAGCGAATAAATTTTTTAACGTTTCTAAGTATTTTTCTAACGCTTTTTCTGATGTAGAAATAACTATCCGTATTGATGAGATCAAACTCGTCGTCCATGTATTGTTTTACAGTTTCTATGTAACCACTTTCGTTATGTGATTCGAATAATAGATAGGTGAGGAGTTCTTTGTTTTCTTTTTTAAATCTAGCTAACCGTAAGCACAAGGCCTCAATCTCTTGAGTTGAAAGGGTTTTTAATTCTTTCTTTATTTCTGGTAATGGTATAGCTTTCATTTTATAGGTTATAGTGTTTTCTAATAGTTCGTTTTACAGAAATTAAGCGCATTAACCCAATGATTAAAATTATTGGAGAGATGATGAGTAAAATATATCCAAACGATTTCATCTCTGAAAAAAACTCGAGCTTAAGTAAAGTTATACCTGTTCCTAGAAATACGATAAAGGTTCTGAAGTAAGCTAAAAACGTGCGTTCATTTGCTAGTTTGGTACGCTCTATCGCTAGCCAATCTCTGGTTATTAGTTTAGAATTGTTATTCATAGTTTTGATTAGTTTATAAATATAAAAAAACCATTACTAGCGCAATGGTTTTTATGGTTTTAATTCTTTTTGATCAAAAAAGTTTAACCGTTTTGTTTTCGTCTTCTGCTTTTAAGGTAATTAATAATTTTCTCAAGCCTAATTTATTAACCTTATACACTTTTGTTCCTATTGTCCAATACTCCTGCCTTTTTGCTTGTGGCATCATAGGAAAACCATAACTGAATTTTTGACCATTAGGTTTGGGGCCAATAACGAAGAAATGATTTCTATTAAATGAATTGTTTTTTATATTGAAATTGATATACTTCGCATCCGGATTTTTTAATTTTTCAGTATTGCTTAATGCAACTACTTTACCATTGGCGTTAGTTTTTATATCTATTTTTTTGGGTTTCTTAGTGTAAATTAATGTGCCATTATTTGAAACATTTGCCCAAAGGAAATTTGTTACGTTTAATTTAACTTTCCCTCGGTCCCAAAGGTTAATAAATGCTTTTTTTGCAATTATTTTTGTAGCATCTATATTAGAACGTTCAGAGCCAATTCTTAATTCATCAGTTTCTCCTTCTATAGATATATTTCCATTTGGAGCATTTATCCTAAATTCTTCATTGTCAATATTTATAATACGTGTGGTGTCATGAGTGTTTTGTTCAACCCTATATATATTAGGTGCGCCAATGGTTATGATTGTTTTTTGTGATGATGATATCCATTCTTTTTGATCTAAATATAAGATGCCATCAATAACTTTTTTATCTATTAAATCAAATAAGTTTGAATCTGTTGTGATAGTTAACGACTCTTCTAAAGAAGCATCAATAGTTATATTTGCATAAAAATTGATTTTAACTTGCCTAATGTTTTCAATATTGAATTTTTTTGTTTCAATATTTTCATTTCCTTTTATCTGTGCTAATCCCGTTGCTGTAACAAGTATTAGTAATAGTGTTATTTTTTTCATCTTAATTAATTTTAGTGAATGTGTAAGTGTTTCTAATTAAGGGCTTACTTCCATCTTTAAACACAACTTTTTTAATGATTGATAAATTTGTTTCGTTAAATATTCGAGAAATAAACATAGTAGCTTTTTTACCATTATCTTTTCCTTTATATGAAGTGATAATTGTTCTAGAATCATTATTTACCGTGTTTGAAATTACTTTTTCATTGCCATAATAAGTACCATTCTTCTTTATGCTTACTGATGAGTTATTGTTTTTTTTAGGTTCATATACATATTGCATATTATAAATGATCTTACCATCATCAATCTTTATCTGCATTTTAGTATCAATACTTGTAGCTTCTCCAGATTGATAATCTATATAAGTTAGTTTTCCTTCCCATTCAGTATTATTCAATATTTCTAAATCTGATAGAGATATTGAACTTTGGGCATGTAGCATTAATGTGAATAAGGAAATTGCTGTTGTAAATAATAAGTTTTTCATAATTTTTAATTTAAAGTTTTGCTGATTAAATAATCTAAGCCGAAGCGTCCTGATCCTAAGTATAGATTGTAAATAGATATCCAAAGAAATCCCATGGCTGGAAGCATACCCCAAGTTCCTTGTCCCCATTTTTGCATAAAAATGGCTACTAGCATGGTACACATAATCAAGAAGGAGACAAGTCTTGTTTTTAAGCCGAAAGCTAAAAATAGCCCTCCAACGGCTTCACTAAAACCTCCCAACCAAGCAAATAGTAAAGGAGCAATGGCGAATAAACCGCCATAAGAGGCAACATCTTCTGGGAACCATGAAGCAACTTCAAATAGTTTTAAATTTTTATCATCTGGCGTCCAAGGCATACCAAATTTTGACGCCCCAAAATCGATGGCTAAAAGCATACCACATATAAAGCGGATACACGCGAATAACACATCTGCAAACCAATGCTCTTGTGTGATAGGAGTAATAATTCGTTTAATGATTTTCATAATACTTGTTTTTGTTTCTGATACAAAATTCTAGCATTATGAGTCGATAGACGACTTAAATAGTATTGGCACGACTTAAAATACGATTTGAGACGTCTTAATTTGTAGTAGACTTTAAATATTCAGTTGGCGAGTGGTTTGTTAGTTTTTTAAATACCCTATTGAATGTTGCTTTGCTGTTAAAACCACATTCTTGTGCAATACCTAATAAAGAAAGTTGTTTGTGTTTGTTTTCTTTAATCATATTTTTAAAGGCACTTACACGATACATGTTTACGAAGTCATTAAAGTTTTTATTGAAACCGGAGTTTATAATTTCTGAGAGTTGCCCACGAGACATGTTGGCTTGTTCTGCTAAATCAGACAAATTTAGTTCTGGGTTTAAGTAAACCTTATTGTTTTCCATTAAATGCGTTATTAATTTTATGTCTCTATCTGATATTGTTTTTTCTTTATTTTGATTAATCTCAGGAATAGCATCTAAACTAGGAGAAAAACTAAAATTAAGTTTTTGAAGTTTAGTAGTATCAGTAAAATAGCCTTTAATACCAATATATAATGTTATTAGAGCTGCGAATAAATTTAGCCACCAGCGTTGCTCATAATTTAAATCGGTAACTAATGAACCTATAAGTGTTTGAATAGTATCATATAAAAACATCAAAGTAAATAAGACTAAAAAACTTAAAATCCAATTGAGTTCTAGCTTGTATGTGTTCGAAAAGTACTGTTCTATTTTTTTTCTGTAGTTATAGAATAATTGTAGTGTGAAAGCCAGATATAATAACATAAAAGGAAACTCAATAAAACTCATAGTAGGCTGTATTATAGCTTCATCTATATCAATTTTTAAAATTCCATTTTGGGTTTCATTAAAGTCAGGCTGTAGAGCATCATAAACAAATATGCTTAATTTATAAATTACAAATGTGATAGCAAAAGTAAAATGCCACCAATCTTGCTTTCTAAATTTAAAGTCAGAAGTTGTAACTGATTTTACATAAAAATATATCAGAGGAGCAAGTAAGATTGTGATATTGTATAGAAAATAGTTGATTTTTGTTGTTCTAAACTCATCATACCAACCCATAAAACCTAAGGTGTAGCATGTTTGACTATAACATGTTAATAATAAAATAAGGGCTAGAAATAAATCGGATATGTTACCCCTACGTTTATACTTTATAAGTAGCAAAATAGCAAAAATCAATCCTTGAATAACAAGAATTAAGAGTGGGGTACTTCTTATATTAAAATCTGGAAACAATCAATAATTTATTTTAGAACTCTAAAATAATATTATTATCTCAGCTTTGGAAAATCATTAGGGCTCAATTCGTACATAACGTCGTAAATAGCTTCAAAAATATCTTCTGCTGATGGTTTTGAAAAATAATCGCCATCGTTACCATAGGCAGGTCTGTGTTGTTTTGCAGTTAAGGTTTTTGGTGCACTGTCTAGATATTGAAAAGCATCTTGTTCGTTTAAAATTTTATCTAGAATATAAGCAGAGGCGCCACCAGGAACATCTTCATCAATAATCATGACTCTATTAGTTTTAGCTATACTTTTAACAATATCATGGTTTAAATCAAAAGGCATTAGAGATTGTACATCTATAACTTCTACATCAATACCTACTGCTAATAAATCTTTGGCAGTTTGCTCTACAATACGAAGCGTAGAACCATAGGAAACTAGAGTAATGTCTGTTCCCTCTTTTATGGTTTCAACAACGCCTATAGGTGTTTTTAGGTTACCAAGGTTGTTAGGCATTTTTTCTTTTAGTCTGTAACCATTTAAGCATTCTACAACAATAGCTGGATCATCACCAAGTAAAAGCGTATTATAAAAACCAGCGGCTTTAGTCATGTTACGGGGCACTAATAAATTAACGCCTTTTGCTAAATTTAGTATGCCGCCCATTTGCGATCCAGAGTGCCATATGCCCTCAAGTCTATGTCCACGAGTTCTAACAATAAGTGGTGCTTTTTGTTTGCCTTTAGTTCTATAATGTGTAGTAGCTAAATCGTCGCTAATAATCTGTAAAGCGTATAAAATATAATCTAAATATTGAATTTCCGCAATAGGTCTTAATCCACGTAATGCCATACCTATACCTTGGCCAACTATGGTAGCCTCTCTAATACCAGCATCAGCTACACGAAGTTCTCCATATTTTTCTTGTAGACCTTCTAAACCTTGATTAACATCTCCAATATTACCAGTATCTTCTCCAAAGACTAGGGCTTCAGGGTAGGTGTTGAAAATAGCATCAAAATTATCTCGAATAATGATTCTGCCATCAACTTGTTGAGCATCATCGTTGTATGTTGGTTTTACCTCGTTAATTCTGGTATTTGAACGTTGAGTTTCAGAATATAAATGCGAACTAAATTTTGGTTGCGCATTTTCAAAAATATCATTTATCCATTTGGTTAATATGCTTTTTTCAGTAAAAGATTCACCTACAATATAGCGTAGTGCTTTACGAGCATGAGATAAAATATCTTTTCTCGTTGGTTCATCTATAGTAATTAAGCTATCTTTTATTTTAGATAAAAATACGCGATTAACACTCTTAGATTCAACTTGTTTTAAAATTGAAATTAACTCTTGATGTTCTTTTTTAATGGGTCTTAAAAATGTATTCCAAGCATTCTTTTTTGCTTCTCGTACATTTCTTTTAGCTATTCTTTCAATTTCTACTAAGGCTTCATTTGTGGCAATACCACTTTCTATAATCCAATCGCGTAGTTTGGTATTACAATCATGTTGCGTTTCCCAATCTAATCTTTCTGCAGATTTGTAACGTTCATGAGAACCAGAAGTTGAGTGACCTTGAGGTTGGGTTAATTCTAGAACATGGATTAAAACAGGAACATGCTCTTCTCTAGCAATTGCAGCTGCTTCTTGATACGTTTCAATCAAATTTGCATAATCCCAACCTTTAACACGTAAAATTTCGTAGCCCTTATTGTCTTTATCTCTTTGGAATCCTTTTAAGATTTCTGAAATATTTTCTTTAGTAGTTTGGTGTTTTGCATGAACAGAAATACCATATTCATCATCCCAAACACTTATAATCATCGGGACCTGTAAGACTCCCGAAGCGTTTATGGTTTCAAAAAACAAGCCTTCACTTGTACTGGCATTACCTATAGTTCCCCAAGCAACTTCATTACCTTTTACTGAAAAGTTGGTGGTGTTTATACCTTTTACTTCTCTAAATATTTTTGAAGCTTGTGCTAAACCGAGTAAACGTGGCATTTGTCCAGCGGTAGGGGAGATATCTGCGCTAGAATTGTATTGCTTAGTTAGATCTTTCCAACTCCCATTGTCATTTAAACTATGTGTAACAAAATGACCACCCATTTGTCGACCAGCAGACATTGGCTCTTCTTTAATATCTGTGTTTGCGTACAATCCAGCAAAAAACTGCTCAGGAGTTAATTCACCAATGGCCATCATAAAGGTTTGATCTCTGTAGTATCCAGATCTCCAATCTCCTTTCATAAAAGCCTTAGCCATTGCTAATTGCGGAACTTCTTTACCGTCTCCAAAAATCCCAAACTTTGCTTTACCTGTTAATACCTCTCTACGCCCTAGTAAACTACACTCACGACTTACTACAGCTGTCTTATAGTCATTAATGACTTCAGCTTTAAAATCTTCGAATGATAAATTGTTTTTCAAGTTGGTTAAGGTTTGCATAGGTTCATGCTTTAGTTTTGCAAAAGTAGCGAAAATCCAGCTTTTTTGCAATTTAAATTTGTGTTAAAAAAATACGAATAATGTAATTATTTTGTTTTTAAAATAAATAATTTACAAATTATGTAAAATTATTCGATTTTAAATAAGAATAATTCAATTTTAATACCATCGTCTTCTAAAAAGACCTAGCAGTACTTGAGGATCTGCAGTAAACTTAAATCTGATTTTTTGATCATAGTTGGGTTGACCAATTTCCCATCCTAAATTAGAATACATTGGGAAGTAAATTTCAAAATAATCAGTAACTAAATTGATTCTAATTCCAGAATCGTAAACAAATTTAGCTGAGTCAAACTTATTTTTAACGAAGCCTAAATCACCATATGCAAGTATATATTTCCAAAGTGTTGTACTAGTATTTACTGTGGTTATCCATTGGTTTGCAAAAGGTGTTTCTAATTTTGACTTAAAGCCACCTTCAGCCTCAATAAATTGCTGACTAAAAATTCCTGAAGCTTCTGAGCGTCCTAAATAATTGTAGTCAAATAGATAATCTGTTGGTCTATCCAAGGCAAAACTAAAATAGTTAGAAGCTGGGTCAGTATTGTTTTTTAAAAATGTCCCTGCGAAAAATCGAATATTTATTTGTCGATTACTTTCAAAAAGGCGTCTAAATTCATAATTGAAAGAGATTTTACTAAAGTCTTTACCAGCTTGAAAATCAGTATTCCATTTACTATAATTAATCAAATTGTCATTAGAATTAACATATCGAATATTGAAAATACTATAGTTTGGTTCTGTTGTGGTTAAAATATTATTAACGTCTCTATCTCTATTAATGTTTACATGTCTTAAACTTAACCATTGCCTTTTATTAGACCTAAAATCATCATTTTGTCTAAACTGAAATTGTATTGAAGGGGTAATTTGTCTAACAAATAAATCTTCGGCATAAGAGTTATAACCTCCCGCAATTCCATAATGAATAGCATAAAGATTTTTGTTTTGAACGTAGTGTGTTTTGAATATTGAAGCAGACCCAGTTATTGATTTAGACTTAAAAGCGTAACGAGGAGCAATTTTGTAGTTGAACAGTTTTCTTAGTACTGTTTTATTGTAAATTTTTGCACCAGCTGTAAAACCATCATAGATATTGTTAAACTCTGCAATAGGCATAAAAAAGACTTGATTATAATTTGGGTCTTCAACATCTTGAAAAACTCTAAATTGCAATGGTTTGTTGTTAAAAAAGAAACCTTTTAATGACTTCCAGTTATCTCTTAAATTAAATTCAGGGATTTTATTATTGTAATTTAAAACGAGTTTGTTAGCGTCTAATCTAGGTATTGTAATAGTTTTATTGCCATTAACATTTTCAACCCAAGTTTTAGATATAATACTATCATTTTTTAGACTATAAAGAGAAATTGGCATTTTATTCTCATTCTTATTCTTTATGGTTAAAGTGATGGAATCTTCGGTTTTTTTTACTTTTTTGATTTTAAAATCGATACTCTTTCTTGTTGATATATAATCTTCAAAAAACCAATTGATGTTTTTATTAGTTTTTGATTTAATGAAATTTTCAAAACTAGCTGTTGTTGTTGGTTTTAGCTTATTTTGTTTTAGGAAAGCTTCAATACTTTTTTCTACAATATCTTGATTAACAAAATCATCTAAATATTTAAGACCAACACCAGCTTTATATTTGTTAGCAATGCTTTTGTTAAACTTTAATAAAGAATCTTTAGCCATAGTTAATGGTTGATCTCTATTTGTTCTTGCCATAAGCATGTATGCTAAAACATATTTATCATTAAACTTCATGTCTGCAGCATGAAATGAGCGAACGCCCCATAAATTAGCTATGGTGCCAAGAAACTTCATGTCTGGGTAATGTTCTTCTACATAATTCATCAGATAGTAAATCTGAATACCATCAAGAAGCCATTGTTCTGTTCTAGGATTTATTAAAAGTGTATTTTCAAGGTAATTGTGTAATGCTATTTTTAGGATTTTCAATTCATATTGAAAATGATTTGGATATGGTTTGATAAAACTGGGTAAAAAATTAAGTCCATAAAGCGGATCTTTATCATAATCAATTTGAGTAAGTAGTAATTTTTTATGTGGATAATCACCAAAATTTTCAAAAATAAAGTTAGTTACTTTTTCAGTGATTAATACTTTGTCAAGCACCTCTAATCCTTCATCTTTTATATTTGATATTATGGAGAGCTTATCTGTTTGAAGTGTCTTAAAATTAGAATTTTTATTTAAAAATAATTTATTATCAACCCTGCCTTTTCCTTTTAATTTAATTATTTGTTTGTCAGGATATTGAGTTGTATTACTTGAATTTAATTCAGAAGTTAATGCGTATCCATTTGGGTATTCGATTTCCAAAGAAACATCAGATTTAGGAATGAATAAATCATCTAAATTTTTATTACTGTAGTATTGCCATTTTCCGTCATAAATAGCAGGTGTAATATACCAGTATCTTAAGTTGATATCTCCTTCATTTGTAATACCATATTTTGTGAATTTTGCACTAGGTATTTTTACTAAATATTCTAATTGAATAGTGTAAGATGTATTTGGCTTTAGAGGTTCTTTTAATTCTACTTTTAGAACATCTATTTGATTTTTTAATTGGTTGTAAGTAAGATCTTCTCCATTTTGCTTAATTGAAGTTATTACAGAGTAACCTCTATCTTTGTTTTTTGCTAGATGAAAATCATTATTATATTCATCTGCTATTCGAATAGCTAAAGGTGTTTTTTTTGTAGAAAAGCTATTGTTCCAATCATTCAAATAGATAGTTTGCAAAACATCATTTGTTGTGTTTTGATATTGAATGGTTTGAGAAATCGCTATTTGCCTATTTTCAATATCAAAATCTGCTTTTAAGTCAATTTTATTTTGACTAAAAGTAGAAAAGCAGATAAATAGTAAAATAATACAATTAAGAGTGTATTTTCTCAATTTCTATAGCATTTACGGTTAATAATTTCATGTAAGGCGTCGCAATATAGTAAAATATGGTGGTTTGAGAATTGACTTAATAATTATTATGCATACATAATTACTAATAAATATTATCTAATTTTACTTGATTGTTTTTAGAAGTTAGGACTTAAGCCAGATTCTTTATAAAATGCGTCAAGAATAGATATTACTTCCTCTTCTGTGTCAACTAAATGAATAAGATCTAGGTCTTTAGCGCTAATATTTCCAAACTCATCTAAAAGTGTCTTTTTTACCCAGTCCATAAGGCCTTCCCAAAAATCAGTTCCAACAAGAATAATGGGGAATCTTTCACTTTTATGTGTTTGAATTAATGTGATGGCTTCAAAAAGTTCATCTAAAGTACCAAAGCCACCAGGCATAACAACAAAACCTTGAGAGTATTTAACAAACATTACTTTTCTAACAAAAAAGTAATCAAAATCTAAACTTTTATCCGAATCTATATATGGGTTATCGTGTTGTTCAAATGGTAAATCTATATTTAAACCAACAGAGGTTCCTCCTCCTAAATGAGCGCCTTTATTTCCAGCTTCCATTATTCCTGGTCCACCACCAGTTATAACCCCATAACCAGCTTCTACAATCTTTTTAGCTACATTTTCTGCAAGTTTGTAGTATTTATGATCTGGTTTAGTTCTAGCTGAACCAAAAATAGAAACACAAGGACCAATTTTGCTCATCTTTTCATAACCATTTACAAACTCTCCCATGATTTTAAAAATAGCCCAAGAATCGTTTGTTTTTATTTCATTCCAGCCTTTGTAGTGTTTTTCTTTTCTCATATTTAAAGTTTATGCGTTTATGCTTTAAATTGTTTATTTGTTTTTAAAATATCCAATTATTTCAAATTTAGTTCTTTTTTAAGAAACTTTGCGGTGTAGCTTTTTTTGTGTTTAACAACTTGTTCTGGTGTACCCTCTACAATAATTTGTCCACCACCTTTACCGCCTTCATAGCCAATATCGATAATATGGTCTACGGTTTTTATAACATCTAAATTATGCTCAATAATTAGCACAGTGTTACCTTTGTCTGCAAGTTTGTTAAGAACTATCATAAGAACACGAATATCTTCAAAATGAAGCCCTGTAGTAGGTTCATCTAAAATATAAAAGGTGTTTCCTGTATCTCTTTTAGAAAGTTCTGTTGCTAGTTTTATTCTTTGTGCTTCACCTCCCGAAAGTGTTGTGCTTTGTTGACCAAGCGTGATATAACCTAAGCCAACATCTTTTATGGTTTTTAATTTTTTATAGATTTTCGGAATATGTTCAAAGAACTCTACAGCCTCATTCATGGTCATATTCAAAACATCACTGATATTTTTACCTTTGTATCGAATTTCTAGAGTCTCACGATTAAAACGTTTGCCTTGGCAGGTTTCACATTCCACATAAACATCTGGCAAGAAATTCATTTCTATAACACGTAAACCTCCACCTTGACAGGTTTCACATCGCCCACCTTTTACATTAAAACTAAAACGACCTGCTTTGTAACCACGAATCATAGCTTCGGGTATTTTTGCAAACAATGCTCTAATTTCACTAAATGTTCCTGTGTAAGTTGCAGGATTACTTCTTGGTGTTCTGCCTATTGGCGATTGGTTTATGTCAATGACTTTATCAATATGATCTAGCCCTTTAATACTTTTATATGGCATTGGTTTTTTAACACCATTAAAATAATGAGCGTTTAAAATAGGGTAGAGCGTCTCATTTATTAATGTTGATTTTCCGCTTCCTGAAACCCCTGTTACGCCTATCATTTTTCCTAATGGAAATTTTACTGAAACATTTTTTAAATTGTTTCCTGTACAACCTTTGAGTTCTAAAAACTTGCCATTGCCTTTTCTACGTTTTTTTGGAACTTCAATTTCTTTACTACCATTCAAATAATCAGCAGTAAGGGTGTTATGAGATTTTAACTCATCAGGATTTCCAATACTTATAATATCTCCACCATGTTTTCCTGCTTTTGGACCAATATCAATAACGTAATCAGCACGCTCAATCATATCTTTATCGTGCTCAACAACAATTACTGAGTTACCAATATCTCTAAGTGAAATTAACGAGTTGATAAGTTTTTCATTATCACGTTGATGTAACCCAATACTTGGTTCATCTAAAATGTAAAGCACACCAACGAGTTGCGAACCTATTTGAGTTGCTAATCGAATACGTTGTGCTTCACCACCAGATAATGATTTTGAGCTTCTGTTTAGTGATAAATAATCTAAACCAACATCTAATAAAAACTGAAGTCTAGATTTAATTTCTTTAACAACCTCTTCTGCAATTTTTAATTGTTTTTCAGATAGTTGTTCATTTAGATTTTTGAACCATTCTGCGAGTTCAACTATATCTGTGTTAGCAAGTTCTGCTATATTTTTGTTGTTTATTTTGAAATAAAGTGATTCTTTTTTTAGACGAGACCCTTCGCAAACTGGACATTTAATTTTGTCCATGTAATCTTTTGCCCATCGTTTTAGAGAGCGAGATTCTGCTGTTTTGTATTGATTTTCTATAAAGTTTGCTACACCTTCGAAATCGATTTTATAATCTCGAGTAACACCTAAAGTTTTGCTTTCTACTGAAAATTTATCATTACCTCCATAAAGAATAATTTGTTTTGCTTCTTCAGGGATGTCTTTATAGGGGTCGCTTAATTTAAAATTGAAGCGTTGAGCAATGGTTTCAAATTGCTTAAAAATCCAGCTGTTTTTTTGAGGACCGTGAGGCGCTAAAGCTCCAGATTTTATTGATAAAGAATGGTCTGGAATTATTTTATTTTCATTGATTTGATAAAGTTCTCCAATACCGTTGCAATTTGAACAAGCGCCTTTTGGAGAATTGAATGAAAAATTATTTGGTTCTGGATTTGGATAGGATATACCAGAGCTTGGGCACATTAAACTTCTACTAAAATAACGTGTTTCTTGAGTGTCTTGATCGATGACTAAAAGCACATCTTCACCATGATACATGGCTGTATTTATAGTTTCGGTAAGGCGTTTATCATTATCAATAGTATCGTCTATAACTAGCCTATCAATAACAATTTCTATATCGTGAGTTTTGTAGCGGTCAAGTTTCATACCTTTTACAATGTCACGAATCTCCCCATCTGTTCTTACTTTAACGAATCCTTGTTTTGCTATTTGCTCAAATAATTCTCTGTAATGTCCTTTTCTTGAACGAATTACTGGTGAAAGCACATTAATGCGTTTGCCTTTAAAATCTTTTATTATTAGCGCTTTAATTTGCTCATCACTATAGCTAATCATTTTATCGCCTGTATTGTAACTGTAAGCATCACTGGCGCGAGCAAAGAGTAAACGCATAAAATCGTAAATCTCAGTAATGGTGCCTACTGTAGACCGTGGCGATTTGCTTGTTGTTTTTTGTTCTATGGCAATAACAGGGGATAAGCCATCAATTTTATCCACATCTGGACGTTCTAATCCACCAAGAAATTGTCTTGCATAAGCGGAAAATGTTTCGATGTATCTGCGTTGTCCTTCAGCATAAATAGTATCAAAAGCTAGAGAGGATTTTCCGCTACCTGATAAGCCTGTTATAACTACAAGTTTTTCACGAGGAATAGATACATCAATATTTTTAAGATTGTGTACTCTAGCTCCTTTAACTTCAATATTATCTGTGAATTGGCTCATAAATTGGCAAAAGTTGCGAAGTTACGAGTTTTGAGTTTAAAAAGGAAGTGGGTTTAGATTGTAGTTTGTTAAATTATTGATAAGTTAAACCCTCATAAAACAAAAAAAAGGAAGTAGTAATCTACTTCCTTTTTTTGTTTTTGCTTATTAATTATGGTTTTACTTTAACAATTTCTCCAGCATCAATAGATTCCGTATAGTTAGCAGTAACATTTTTTAAATACCCGAAAAACTTTTTCCCGTCTTTTCTTTCAAGAGTAACTTGAACCTTTCCGTTTTTATCTGTAACTTTTTTAACAATTACCAACTCTTCATAAACGCTATTATAATTAGCTAAACCTCCACGTTTAACAATGAAGTTTAATCTTGGAAAATGAATGTGTTTAAATGATACACTTTTTGGTTGTTTAATTTTTAAAACATCTCCAACTTTTGGGTCATTATTGTTCAAATCTGTACTTGTAGTTGCAAAAGAAACACCACAAACAAAGTATAATAAGTAAAGGATTTTTTTCATAACTGTTAGATTTTTGACTTGTTTAACAAAAATAAAAAAGTAAAATATGCTTTACTAATAGTAAAACTATCATTTTGTTTTTAGCTGATTTTTGACAACCCTATTTATTGGAGGGTATAAAACTTAAAATTTTGATTTATAGTGGTTTTAACCTTTTTAGGAGTATATGTTAGTGTTAGGGGATTTGCTAATTTTCTGTTTTTGGGGTATTAGTTTATAGGGAATTACTTTGAAGCCACTTTTTAGTGTTTAACAAAATTTTAACTTTTGGTTTGAGAATTGGTATAAAGTTTTATGCGGATAATTTTGCCTTATGGTTTGAATGTTAAATTTAGCGGATTGATGCGCAAGGGATAGAAGTGGATAGCCCACAGCGCTTTTTTGCGCGAGGACTTGTAACGGATAGCCCGACCCTTTAGGGTTGCGCCATGAAAAACAATTATTTGGTTCCTTTTACACCATCAATCTCTAGACCTAAAAACAAAAACTTATGAAACGTTGGTAGTTGCGCGCCACTTTCTGTAGTTGTCCAATTACTCCATGTGGCTTCTAAACCATCTATTGGTAGTAAAGATGTCCACATTTTAAAGGCTTTTGGTTTGCCGTTATCATTAAGCAGCCATAAATATGTGTCTCCAGGTGTAACGCCGCCAGATGTATGAGTTACCAATAATGCGTTTTTGTTGTTTTTTATTATTCTGCGCTCTACACCTTTATCAAAAACCTTGTAAGGCGCAAACATCCAAAAAGAATCGTTGTAAAAGTAATTAGTAGCTTTTTCGATAAGTTCTTTGGCCATGTCACTTTCATTTTTAAAGCTATGAATATAGACTTTGCTTTTTGAAGTGTCATTTAAATTAAGAACAACTTTATTTTCTTTCCAAAAAACTGTGCAAATGTTATTTTTTTTATCCCACTCGTAGTGGCGTCTTTTTTTAAAGGTCCATTCTATATAATTGGTTTCTTTGAAAGCTTCGTAATTAAGAGCTTCTAACATTTTATAAGCCAAAGTATCAGCTTGTTCGCTTTCTATTCCTGTAGGTAAATCTTCGTTGTATTTAAAGTAAAGAAATCCAAAGAACAACAGACTTGGAAGTGTCAAAAAAATGATGACGCCTGTTATTATTTTTAATATTTTTTTAGGTTTAACCGCCATAAAACGGGTTTTTAGTTTGGGTTTGTTAATGGCTAAATTATTAAACAAGAATGGTTTAGGAAAAGAAAATGCTTAAAAACCGACAGCAGTATCATCTCCTCGGTAATCTGCACCACCCTCATACGAGTTATCCTCTAAAACAAGTATTCCGTCGACCTTGCCAATTACTGGTGAGTCTTTTTCGTTAATCGAATAACCTAAATTTTCAAGTTGTTTAATTAAGTTTCTATCAAATAAATTGGGTTCCATTCTAACTTCGTCTGGTAGCCATTGATGATGGAAACGAGGCGCATTTACAGCTTCTTGCATTGTCATATCAAATTCATGCACATTTAAAATAGTTTGTAATACAGATGTGATGATGGTTGAACCTCCAGGGGTCCCTACCGTCATAAGTAATTTACCATCTTTTTCAACAATAGTAGGAGTCATAGAACTTAGCATGCGTTTTTCAGGTAAAATACTATTAGCTTCAGCTCCAATAAGCCCAAACATATTTGGAACTCCAGGTTTACTACTGAAGTCGTCCATTTCATTATTTAAGAAAAAACCAAGTTCTGAACAATACAGTTTAGAGCCATAAGCACCATTTAATGTGGTTGTGCAAGCAATAGCATTTCCAAATTGATCAACAATAGAGTAGTGTGTAGTTTCATTACTTTCTATTATTTGAATGTTGCCGTGAGACACATCACTTGATATGGTAGCTTTGTCAAAGGAAAAATTTGACATTCTTCCGCTTAAATAATCTTCTTTAATTAATGTTTCTAAGGGGATTTTAACAAAATCAGGATCTCCTAGATAGAAACTTCTATCTGCATATGCACGTCGTTCAGCTTCTGTTATGGCTTGAATTGTTTTTAATGAATTATGCCCGTATTCATCCAAATGAAATGGCTCAATCATTTTCATGATTTGTGCTAAACACACACCGCCGCTTGAAGGTGGCGCCATGGAAATGATTTTTAAATCATCATAAGTAAACGTAACTGGTTCTCTCCATTTCGCTTCGTATGATGCTAAATCTTCCTCTGTAATAATACCTCCGTTATCTTGAATGAATTTGGCAAGTCTTTTGGCTGTTTCACCTTTGTAGAATTCATCTCTACCATGTTTTAAAATACGCTCGAAGGTATTGGCTAATTTAGGATATTTGATAACTTCGCCTTCTTTCCAAGTTTTATCAAAGAGAATAGAATCTTTATTTGCTTTAAAAAATAGAGGCTGGTATTTTTTTATTTTTTTTTCTTGTTTTTTAGTAACAACAACACCTTTGTGCGCTAAAGCTATTACGGGTTTTAGAATATCTTCCATAGGTAAAACACCTAACTTTTTATGAACATCAAAAACACCAGCTATTGTTCCAGGAACTCCAACAGCCATAGCTCCTAAGGTGCTTTTTTCAGGGATTACTTCTCCGTTTTCATCCAAATACATGTCTTTGGTGGCCGTCATTGGAGCCTTCTCTCTAAAATCGATAGAACCTATCTCGCCATTTGCTTTTCTGTAAACCATAAAACCGCCACCACCTATATTACCAGCAAATGGGTAAGCAACTGCTAAGGCTAATTGCGTAGCACACATTGCATCAAAAGCGTTACCACCTTTTTCAAGAATATCACTACCAATTTGAGAAGCCTCTGCACGGGCAGAAACAACCATGGCGTTTTTAGTAATTAAACCTTTTACGGGTTCTTTTTTAGTTTTTTTACACGAAATAAAAAGGCATAGTGCTAGTACGATGGGTAAACAATGTTTAATCATTTAGTTCTTGGTTTAAATCGTTTAGTTTTTGTTTAGTAGAGTTAATTAGTTCATCAAAAAAAGTAGAAAACTCATTTTCAAACTCTGAATAAAAGGTTTCTAGTTCCACAACAGCTTCATTCATGCTAGAGCGATTTTTTGTGCGCCTATTCATGCCGTCTAAAACCCTAGAGATGCCTTCAATAGATGCATAACTTAATAACCAATTATCTGCTAACATATATGGCATCATTTTTTGGATTCTTACAGGTAGTATATCGAAATTAGCTTCTAGAGAATCGTAAAAATGTTCTACGTATTCATCTAATGGTATATCACAATATGTATTCCAGTTTTTTGCTAAAAAATGATCGTAAAGTATATCAACAATTACCCCAGAATAGTGTCCATATTTTTCATGAAGCCTTTTTGTGCTTAATCTAAATGTTTTATGCGCATCAGTATAAGTGTCAATATGTCGGTGTAATAGAATACCAATTTGGATGTGTTTCGGATATTTTTTGTACTGCTTACCTTTTATGCTATCTGCAATAAAATTTCCGATGGTAATTAAATCGTTATCACCAGATAGGTAAATGTGCGCTAGGTAATTCATTCGTGAAATTTACGAATTCCGTATTAAGAAAACCGATTTTGAAATACTATATTTGCTTTTTAATAAAAATATATATGACACTTATAAAATCAATTTCAGGAATTAGAGGGACCATTGGAGGGCAAGTAGGCGAGAACTTAACACCTATAGATGCAGTAAAATTTGCTTCAGCTTATGGCGTTTGGTTGAAACAACAACGAGATAAAGATAATCATAAAGTTGTAGTTGGTAGAGATGCTCGTATTTCTGGAAAAATGATTCAAAATTTAGTCATGAATACACTAATTGGTTTGGGAATTGATGTTGTAGATGTTGGTTTATCTACAACGCCAACTGTTGAAGTTGCAGTAACTTTAGAGCATGCTGATGGTGGAATTATATTAACTGCAAGTCATAATCCAAAAGAATGGAATGCTTTAAAACTTTTAAATGCTAAAGGTGAATTTTTAGATGCCATTGAAGGTGCAAAAATTTTGGATATCGCTGAAAGTGACGACATGGATTTTGCCGATGTAGATAGTTTAGGTAAAATAACAAAAAATAAAGCTTACATAGATTTACATATAATTGAAGTTCTAGATTTAGATTTAGTAACTGTTAAAGCCATTGAAGAAGCGCGTTTTAGAGTGGTTGTTGATGGTGTAAACTCCACAGGAGGTATTGCTATACCATTACTTTTAGAGCGTTTAGGGGTTGATGTTATAAAGATACATTGCAACCCTAACGGACATTTTCCACATAATCCAGAACCATTAAAAGAGCACTTAACAGATTTATCTGATGCTGTTAAAAAGCACAAAGCAGACTTTGGTATTGTTGTAGACCCAGATGTTGATCGTTTAGCTTTTATGGATGAAAATGGAGAGATGTTTGGAGAAGAGTACACTTTAGTTGCCTGTGCAGATTATGTGTTAAGCAGAACTCCAGGAAATACAGTGAGTAATATGAGTTCAACAAGAGCGTTACGTGATGTTACTGAAAAACACGGTGGCATGTATGAAGCTAGTGCAGTAGGCGAGGTAAATGTTGTAAAACTCATGAAAAAAAACAAAGTTGTTATTGGTGGCGAGGGTAACGGCGGTATCATATATCCAGAGGCGCATTATGGTCGTGACGCGTTGGTAGGTGTTGCACTATTTTTAAGTTTATTGGCAGATAAAAACATAAGTGTAAGCGCGCTTAGAAAAACCTACCCAAGCTATTTTATGGGTAAAAAGAAAATCCAATTAACACCAGGTTTGGATGTTGATGGAATTTTAAAAACCATAGAAGAACGTTATCAAAACGAACAATTAACAACTATTGATGGTGTTAAAATAGATTTCTCTGAAAGTTGGGTACACTTACGTAAAAGTAATACCGAACCAATTATTAGAATTTATACTGAAGCAAAATCGCAGCAAGAGGCCGATACTTTAGCCGATAAATTTATTGCTGAAATAGGCGAAATTGCGGGAATTTAGAATTTTTATTTGAAGCTATTTCCCGCTTTCTACTATATCTTTCTGCGATGTAGTCCATAATTTGTATAGGAATATTGCTTAACCCTAGGTGAGTTGTATTTTATAAGGTCATTACTTAAATCTTCGCAAAAAGGATGCCACTTCAATCGGGGCTAAACCATCTGCCAAAGTTTGTCATTTATCAAAAGACAGGATTTTAATCAATAGCTTTACAATAAAGTTGCGTATTCCATATATTTGTTAGAATCAACTAACTAGTAAAAACCAATCTGATGAGCAAACTGCAAGATAAAATGTTTCAAGAAATTAAAAACAGAAACATCTTTGAGCAATCACAACAGTATGCTTTTGAGTATTTAGAAAATATTTTTGATAGAAACGTCTATCCCACAGAAGATGCTATAAGCGATTTATCAAATTTTGATGAAGACCTACCTGCTGAGTCTACAAAAGCAGAAAATGTATTAAACCAATTGCATGTATATGGTAATGAAGCGACTACAGCAACTTTGGGAGGGCGCTATTTTGGCTTTGTGTGTGGTAGTGTGGTTCCTGTTGGTTTAGCAGCAAAACAGTTAGGTACATTCTGGGATCAGTCACCAGCATTACATGTGCTTTCTCCCATTGGAAGTAAATTAGAAGCTGTAGTTGAAAAATGGTTTATAGATTTATTTAACTTGCCTAAACAGACTTCAGCTGGTTTTGTAAGCGGTACATCTGCTGCTAATTTATGTGGGTTAGCTGCTGCAAGATATAGAATTCTTAAAAAAAATAATTGGGATATTAATGAAAAAGGACTCAGAAACGCTCCAGAAATTAGAGTAGTAACGGGTAAACACGCACACTCTACAGTATTAAAAGCTGTGTCGGTTTTAGGTTTAGGAAAAGAAAATATAGAATGGGTAGATGTTGATAATCAAGGTAGAATTATCCCAGAATCTATTCCAGAATTAGATGAAAATACGATACTCATATTACAAGCAGGAAATGTAAATAGTGGCGCTTTTGATAACTTTGATGTCATCTGCAAAAAAGCAAATAAAGCTGATTCTTGGATTCATATTGATGGCGCTTTTGGATTGTGGGCTGGTGCTGTAGATGAATTAAAATATTTAACCAAAGGAATCGAAAAAGCATCCTCTTGGGCGGTCGATGGTCATAAAACATTAAATACCCCTTATGATAGCGGTATTGTTTTATGTGCAGATAAAGAAGCTATAACCTCTGCGCTTCATATGACGGGAAGTTATATTATAGAAAGTACAGAAAGAGATGGTATGTTCTTTACACCAGAAATGTCTAGAAGAGCTAGAGTTATTGAATTGTGGTCAATCATGAAGTATTTAGGGAAAAATGGAATAGATGAGATGATTTTAACTATGCACAAAAGAGCACAACAATTCTCAAATGAAATTAGCCAAATACCTGGATTTTATGTTGAAAATGATGTAGTATTTAATCAGGTAGTAGTAAGATGCGACTCTGATGAATTAACAGATATAGTGTTAAGTAATATTCAAATGCTTAGAGAATGTTGGTTGGGAGGCTCTGTTTGGTTTGGTAAAAAAGTCATGCGAGTTAGTGTGTGTTCTTGGGCAACAACAGAAAACGATATTTCTAGGTCTGTTAAATCTTTTGAAAAGGCTTTAGCATTAGTCAAAATATAATTTAAAATAATAGAAAATGAAAATTTACTCTAGTGCGTTTATTACATTAATCATTCTAATATTTATAGCTTGTAATAAGCACCAAAATGCGCCTAAAGAACAAGCAAGGAAACAAATAGAAATGAGTACTACTTTTGGTAAAATGGTTATAGAGCTATATGATGAAACACCATTACACCGTGATAATTTTGTAAACTTAGTTAAGCATGGTGCTTATGATAGTTTACTTTTTCATCGTGTTATAAAAGAATTTATGATTCAAGGTGGCGACCCAGATAGTAAATCTGCTAAAGAAACTGATACTCTAGGCGAAGGTGATGCACCTTACGTGGTTAAAGCAGAATTTAATAAAAACTTGTTTCATAAAAAAGGAGCTTTAGCTGCTGCACGAGAAGACCATCCCGAGCGTGAATCAAGCGGAATGCAATTTTACATTGTGCAGGGTAAGGTTTTTAATGATAGCTTACTTGATAAAGTAGAAAGCTATATAAATAAAAATAATGCAGTTGATTATTTTAAAAGACAGTTTAAAAGAAAATCATTAACTAATGCAATAGATTTAGCTATGCTTAACAGGAAATTTGATGACTATAAGTTATTGAGAGATAGTATTCTAGATTTAGCGAAAAAGGAGAAAGATTTCAAGAATCATGTCATTCCAGAAGTACAGCGTGAAGTTTATAAAACTATTGGAGGAACCCCACATTTAGATCAAAATTATACTGTTTTTGGTGAGGTAATTAGTGGGTTTGAAGTTTTAGATTCAATTGCTAATATTAAAACTAATGACTTAGATAGACCTATGCAGGATGTTAGAATATTAAGTTTAAATTTGATAGATTAGACCTAATTTCATATTTCTGTGCAGTAACAAGGAAAACACTTATCTTGTCAAAGAATAATTTTTAAAAGTTTTAAATGAGTCCTAAAGATTTCTTCATTGCAGTAATTAAAATACTCTCATTACTAATAATTGTAAATGGAATTTTGCCTATAATTCCAAATATGTTTTTTTGGATTGACTCAGATATATCCTCGTTTTTTATATTACTTGGGGCTATTTTACTCTACGTTGTTTTAATTTATTTGATGCTTTTAAAAGCTGATGTAATTACTAATGCATTGAAACTCACAAAGGGATTTGAAAGTGATGCATTCAATTTTTCTAACGTAGAAAGTAAGTATGTTGTTAAAATGGCTTGTGCATTAATAGGCTTATATCTTATTTCATATAATTTGCCGAGTCTTATTTATGAGCTATTTCTTTATTTTCAAAAAAATATAAGTTCAGAACAATTTATAGGAAATCCATATCTTGAAGCAGATAATTATCAACTTCAAATTAGCTTAATATCTGTTTTTGTTGGGTTATTAATAATTGCTGTTAGAAAACAAGTAAGTGAATTTTTTACATCAAAAACCAATTAGAAGAAATGAAAAAACTAGCATTACACTGGAAGATTATTATAGGAATGGTTCTTGGAATCATTTTTGGGTTTATTATGAATACAGTTGATGGTGGAAAAGGTTTTGTAACCGATTGGATTGCACCGTTTGGTACCATATTTATTAATCTCCTAAAGCTTATTGCTGTACCGCTAATTTTGGCTTCGCTTATTAAAGGAATTTCAGATTTAAAAGATATTTCTAAAATAAAATCTATGGGCTTACGCACTATAGGTATTTATATTGCTACCACTTTAGTTGCTATTGTTATTGGTTTAAGCATTGTAAATATTGTAAAGCCTGGAAATGGGATGCCACAGGAAACTATTGAAAAAATAAAGCTTAAATATGAAAATGATGCAGGCGTAACGGATAAGCTAATGAAAGCTTCTGCTCAAAAAGAAGCTGGACCGTTACAAGCTTTAGTAGATATTTTTCCGAGTAATATTTTTAAATCTTTTGCTGAAGCGTCTATGCTACAAGTGATTTTCTTCGCCATTTTTGTTGGGATATGTTTACTCTTAATTGGAGATAAAAAAGCTAAGCCTTTAGTTAAGTTCTTTGATTCGCTAAATGAAGTGGTGATGAAAATGGTAGATTTAATTATGTTATTTGCACCGTATGCTGTGTTTGCACTTTTAGCCAACGTTATTATTGCTTTTGATGATGTTGAAATTTTAATTAAACTATTATACTACGCGTTTTGTGTTGTAGGCGGACTGATTTTAATGATTGGTTTCTACTTATTACTTGTAAGCGTGTACACTAAAAAATCACCAATGTGGTTTTTAAAACAAATAAGTCCTGCGCAATTGTTAGCGTTTTCTACAAGTAGTAGTGCTGCAACACTTCCTGTAACTATGGAACGTGTTGAAGAGCATTTAGGTGTAGATAAAGAGGTTTCTGGTTTTGTGCTTCCTGTTGGTGCTACGGTTAATATGGACGGTACTAGTTTGTATCAAGGTATTGCGGCGGTATTTATTATGCAGGTTATTTGGCCAGAAGGTTTAACGTTTACAAATCAATTAGTTATTGTATTAACAGCGCTTTTGGCGTCTATTGGTAGTGCTGCTGTGCCAAGTGCTGGTATGGTGATGTTGGTTATTGTTTTAGAATCGATTGGGTTTCCTGCGGAATTATTACCTATTGGTCTTGCGCTTATTTTTGCGGTTGATAGGCCTCTAGATATGTGCAGAACGGTGGTTAACGTTACTGGTGATGCTACGGTTTCTATGATTGTTGCAAAATCTTTAGATAAACTTCATGATCCAAAACCTAAGGAGTGGGATGATAATTATGATGCTGTGAAGTAGATCTTTTGCTGGCTGATTTGTATGCGTTAGGGATTGAACGGCCTGTTTGAAATCCCCGACGTAGGCGGGATTGAGTAGTGAAAGCTCGACCCCTTCAAGGTAACGCCCAAATAACTCTTGTTAGAATTTTGGGATGTACTAAAAATCTTTTAAATTTAACTAAACCAAAAAATTACGATATGAACGTTTGTTTTATAATGTATCCGTGGGAGGATATTGACCCTGATAATGATACGACGCTGGCTTTGATTAAGGAATGTGTGAAGCGAAAGCATGGTGTAGCGATGTGTATTCCAGCGGATTTGACGATTAGGAATAGTGTAACAACTGCAAATTGCAGGGTAATAGGACGGATGGAGAAAACACCGGGTTCTTTAAAATCGTTTTATAAAAAGGCTGAATTGCGTGAAGAAATGTTGCCACTTGCTGGGTTTGACGTGATATTTTTTAGAGCTAACCCACCACTAGACCCAATTATGTTAAACTTCTTGGATTCGGTTAAGGACGATGTGTTTATTATGAACTCTTTAGAAGGTATGCGAGAGGCTAATAATAAATTGTACACAGCTGCTTTTGGCGATGCACATAGTAATATAATTCCTGCTACTCATGTATCAAAAAGTAAACGTTACCTGATTAAACAAATTAAAGAGTCTACTGCTGATAAAATGATTTTAAAACCTTTGAACGGTTTTGGAGGGTCGGGAGTGATTTTGATTGAAAAATCAGCGATGAGTAATATTAATTCGTTGTTGGATTTTTATATTAATAATAGCGATGGATCTTCTAGTTATGTTATTTTACAAGATTATATTGAAGGTGCTGACCAAGGCGATGTGAGGATTTTAATTCTAAATGGAGAGCCTGTTGGTGCCATGAAGCGCGTTCCAGGGAGTGATGACCATAGGTCTAATGTGTCAGCTGGGGGTAGTGTGCAAAGGCATTCGCTTACTAAAGAGGAAAAAGCATTATGTAAACAAATTGGACCTAAGTTAGTAAACGATGGTCTCTATTTTGTTGGGATTGATGTGATTGGTGGAAAACTGGTTGAGGTTAATGTGATGTCGCCTGGTGGTATTACATACATTAATAAAGTGTATAAACTGAAAACTAAAATTGAAGAAAAAGTGATTGACTTTTTAGAAATGAAGGTTTTAGATAAACTTCAGGCGTTTGACAGACGTACAAGGTTACGGAAAACGGTGCAGGATGCTTAGTTTTAGTTGTCAGTTGCAGTCGCAGTCTTAGTCACAGTTGCAGTATTGATATTAATTAGTTTCAAATGAGTTTAAAAATAAATCTAAATTCTCCAATAGTTTCAGTTGAATGGCTTAATGAGAATATGAATGCTGAGAATCTTATTATTCTAGATGGAACGATTAATAAGGTTTTTGATATTACTTTAGAGCAAATTCCTAATGCTAGACTTTTTGATATTAAAAAGAAATTTAGTGATGTATCTAATCCGTTTCCTAGTGCATTTCCTTCTGCTGAACAATTTCAAAAAGAGGCTAGAAATTTAGGTGTAAATCAAGATAGTACTCTTGTGGTTTATGATGATAAAGGTATTTATTCTAGTGCCCGTGTTTGGTGGCTATTTAAAGCTTTTGGGTTTAATAACGTTGCTGTTTTAAATGGCGGTTTACCGGCATGGAAAAAGGCTAATTATGATACTGAACTTATGCAAAATTACAACGGTGAAAAAGGTGATTTTGTTGCGCATTTGCAATCTGGTTACATGCAGTTTTTTCAGGATGTACATTATGCCTCACAGCATAAAACACACAAAATAATTGATGCACGTTCTGCAGGTCGATTTAATTGTGAAGTACCTGAACCTAGAGCTGGATTAAGAATGGGGACGATTCCGAATTCGGTTAATTTGCCGTTTATAGATTTATTAGATGAAGGTGTTTTGAAGTCTAAAAAAGATTTAGCTAAAGCATTTTATATGGTCGCAGAGCAGGATGAGCCCATTATTTTTTCTTGTGGATCTGGACTTACTGCCTGTGTATTAGCTTTGGGCGCTGAAATTTCTGGATATAAAAACATTTCAGTTTATGATGGCTCTTGGACAGAGTATGGTACTTTAACAACAGGTGATATGGAAAATCCAAAAACATGGACAAAAGATGAATTGTTAGCGTATATCTTAATGTATGTATCTAACTCTGATTTGTATGAATCTAGAAAAGAGAAAAAATATATTTTAAGTCGGGTTGATAAGCATGTTTACGAACGTGTTAGTACGCAGTTTGAAATTGATAATGATTATCAAGCACTCCAAAATATTATTGAAGGCGTAAATGCACATGATTATTTCCGTAATGATTTAGTAGATTTATTTGCAGACATTAAGTTGATGGCTTTTGCTGATGGTGAATACGATCCTATGGAACAAATGGTTTACACACACTTAAAAAAGATTCTTAAGGATGGATAGGTTATCGGTTTCTGAAATTATTTCAAAAATTCAATCTGGTGATTGTTTTGAAGCTGTGGCTTTAGATTACTCATTAACCATAAAAATTGATGATTACGTGCCTTATGCTTGTGCTGCAATTCATGATGGACATCAATTTAGAAAAGAACTTTGGGATAACTGCATCCATACCGAATATGAACGTTGGTATGAAGAAGATCCAGAAACTAAACATATGGTGCAATCGCATTCAATAGTTATTGCAGGTTGTGATTCGCGTTTTGAATATGATTTAAACCGTGCTCCAGAAGATGCAGTTTTTGTTACCGCTTGGGGAAAGCAATTATGGAAAGAACCTCTGTCTGATGCTATGACATCTAAAAGCCTCGAAAAACATGCTAATTTTTATAAGGTTGTTCATGCTTTAATACAAACTTTAGAATCTAAATTTGGATTTTGTACCGTTTACGATATGCATAGTTATAATTGGAAACGTTGGGATAGGGAAGTGCCTACGTGGAATTTAGGAACTAGTAATGTGGATAACGCTCGTTTTGGTGAAGTGATTGAATTATGGAGGCAGAGTTTGTCCGAAATTAAATTTCCAAAAGATATAAAATCAACCTCTTTAATTAATGATACGTTCCAAGGTAATGGATATTTCTTGAAATATATTACGCAGAATTTTAAAAATACCTTAGTTTTGGCTACCGAAATCGCAAAAGTGTATTGTGATGAGTATGAGCAAATTATGTTTCCTGAAGTTGTAAAGACTGTTGAGTTAGAACTTATAAAGAGAATTCCAGAACACGCAGAAAAAACATATAAGATGTTTAGTTAGGTTTTGAGTTTGTAAAACGTTTTGTCATTCCTGCGAAGACAGAATGATAATATTAAAGTTAGTTTATGAAGATTGATAGTGTGGCTACTAAAGCACTTTTAGACATTGATAAAAATATTGATACACTAGTTAAGCAAGTTGAAATGCTTAGTTATGTGAATCCTTTAAATATTGAAGAAGAAAAATCACGATTTTTTTCTTCAAAGTATCTTACCGATCCTGTTTTTAAATATCCTGAAATAAATTTTGATAGGTTTAAATTGCATCGTGCTTTATTTACACAGTCGTTAGAGCTTATTGAAGATGAAGAAGTTAAAAATTTATACGAAGATATTATTTATGCGTATTCAGGTTTAATTCAGTGTATACAAACCATTGGAACGGGCAAGAAGTTTTATTATAACTGTTTGCGTTGTTTTGGAACACCAACTGAAAATGATGTAGAGAATGCTAAATTTATTCTTCATTTTGAAGATGAGAATAAAGATATTCCTGCGTTTCAAGCAAAGTATAATGCCACTGAGGCTGAGGTGTTTTTTAAAGACTTCTCTAAAAAATATGATTTTAGTTATAGCATAACACATTCGGATAAAATTTCGGCAATAGCTATGGTATTGAATAATATAAAAACTCTGGTTTTAAACACAAATCATACCTATTCTGATAATGAAATTGCTGTTCTTACCAATCATGAAATTGGTGTGCATATGGTAACCACTATGAATGGTTTGTTACATCCGTTAAAAATCTTTTCTCATGGATTTCCTAATAACGAAGAAACGCAAGAGGGTTTAGCTGTTTTCTCTGAATACATGAGTAATAATTTAACCATTACGCGTTTAAAAGAATTAGCGTATCGTGTAATTGCGGTTGATAGTTTAGCTAAAGGTTACTCGTTTTCTAGAACGTTTAGATTATTGCATAACCAATATGACTTAGAGCGCGAAGAGGCGTTTTATATTACTGTTAGAGCGCACCGTGGTGGTGGATTTACAAAGGATTATTTGTACTTAACAGGGCTTAAAAAGGTTTATGATTACTATCATGAAGGCAAAGATTTGAGCTTGCTTTTAACAGGGAAAGTGTCTTTGGAATATACAAATGAAATTAAATCACTTATCGAAAAAGGTTTAGCGGTGCCTTCTAAACACATTACAGATTCTTATACTGAGAATAAGAATACTAATAAAAAGGTGGATTTTATTTTACGGAGTTTGAAGTAAGTAAACACACTTTTAATTTCTCTGATGTTTTATTCTTTCCCAATGTTTTGGATTTACTGTTGTCCAATATACTTCGTAAAAATCTCTTTTTTCTATATCATTGTTTTTTATTAAATCACCAAAATACTTAATTAAAATTTCTTTTTCTTCTGATGTATCGGATAATAAATCATTGTCATTTTTATCAAATATCATAACGGAAGCATAGATATGTTTCCATTCTTCAATTCCATTTGAGATTACACGATATTTTTTTCCATTTGAAAATAAATTAACTTCCTCCCACATTAAGATCGGATGGGTATTCTTTTTTAAGTATATTTCTTTGTCCCATTTTCCAAATTTATCATACATAACTTTGTGTGTATAAAATGCAGAATGAACACATTTAAATCGCATTTCATTTATTTTAGTTGTATCATTTTCTGAAATAGATGTTAGTTTTTCAAATCGAATTTGAGTAAAATTGTTTTCATATATTTCAGGGCACTTTATTTCTTTTGCTACTTTTTTTGAAGTGGAGCAACTAAGAATAATAAATATAATTAATAGAATAGTTGATTTATGAAGGTTTGATTTTAAAAACATATAAATATAGTTTGTAGACTTAAATATATGTATTTTTTTACAAAAATAAACTTTTTTAACTAATCCAAAAACTTACTCCTTAACTCAGGTGTAGGAATCATACAAGCCTCTTTTTTACCATACCATTTGTAGCGGTTTCGAGCAATAAAATCGTAAACCCAATTACTAATAAAACTAGGTATAATAAGAAAAATCGATAATATATTTGTTGGAAATCCCAATTGCGAAGCCACTTTTAAAGCCGCTTTACTTTTGTAATTAATAGTATCTTTTTCAGGATTATAGAGTATAATAGAGTCTACTTTATTGGTGTCGATATTGAATTTCTCTATGATTTGTTTTCCAACTTCACTTTGTAAAGGCGCAAACAAAAATAAGTTTCTTTTATCTCGTTTTATTACATACAAAACAGAACTGTTGCAAAGGTTGCAAACACCGTCAAAAAGAATAAGTTTTTTATTTGTAGGTACTCCAAAATTCATATTGCAAAGATACCACTTTACAACGTACTTAAGAATTGATTAAGATCAACCTCTTTTTCAAGTTTTAGCTTCTTTTTAAGCCTGTATTTAGATTTTAAAACACTTTCTGGCAATACATTAAGCATTGATGCTATTTCTTTAGTAGAAAGATTCATTCTTAAAAAGGATGCTAATCGCATTTCCTTTTCGCTAATGTCTTCATAAATATTTTTCAGCTTGTGGTCAAAATTATTGTGTACCTCAGTAAAGTAGGATTTAAAAACTTCCCAATCTTTATCTTCAGCACTTTCTTTTTTAAGAAGCATTACTAGGCGTCTAAATTCTACTTTAAAGAGTTCTGGCGATTGTTTAATTTTAACTAAGTTTTCCTTTAGTTCTTGTATAAACGTGTTTTTTTGAACTAGATGTAATGTTTGAGAAGCTAATTCTTTCTTTTTAAATTCAATTTCTTGTTTATAGATTGCTTCTTGCTTTTCACGTTCAATCTTGTTTTTCTTAATACGCTGTTTAAATCCAAAGTATAATAAACCAGAGATAATTATAAAAGTAAGCATACCACCCAAGTACATACCATTTTTTAAGTTGCTTATTTCTACATCTTTATTCAAAGTTTTAATTTCTTCCTGTTGTAAGGCTATTTCAGTTTCTTTTTTCTCTGTTTCATAAATGGTTTTTAACTCTTCTATTTGTTGAAATTTTTTGGTTGTAAATAAACTGTCATTTATGGTTTGGTATAGCTTTAAAAACTCTAAAGCATCATTATTTTTATTAAGCCCTTCTAAAATTGTTGATCTATATTTATATAAATCTGCTAGATGCGACATAGCTCCCAAAGATTTTGCTAAATCAATGGCTTCAACATTATTTTTTAATGCCGAACTGTAATTTTTGGATTGGAAATCTATTTTGGAAATACTATGTAGTGCATTTACTAACCCTAGTTTTAAGTTTTCCTTTTCTGCTATAACTTTTGCCTCTTGTAGTATCTTTTTTGCTTCTACATTATTATTTTGAAGACGGTTGATTTCGCCTAAGTTATGCAACGCGTTGGTAATACCTAGATTATCCTCAACTTTTTTAGCATTTTCTACAGCTAGATTAAAATAGTTTTCAGCAGAAGTGTAATCATTTAAATTTTGATAGGAAATTCCAAGTGAATTCTGTGTATAGGCTACATAGAACGTTTCTTCATAACGCTCATATATTTCTAATGCTTCTATAAAGTATTTTATAGAGGATTCATGATTTTCTAAACCACTTTCAATATCTCCAATTTGTTTTAACGCATCTGCTTTTCGTGTTTCATGGTTTATTTTTTCAAAACATTCTAGTCCTTGAAGCGCATAAATTAATGCTGTTTTAAAATTTGCTTTTTCTATATAAATATTTGCTAATGAGACATACTGCGCTCCAATAAATTTAGTTTTAGCATCACCCTCTTTTTCATGCGTTTTAATAAGTTCTATATTTTCATTAGCTATATCAACAGCTTTGTCTAAGTTCCCATTAGAGCTTTCAATTGAAGATAGGGAGTGATTTACAAAAATTAACCCACGTGTAATATTAGCTTCTTTAAAAAACGTTTTGGCTTTAGTATAATAGTATAATGCAGAATCGTTCTCAGATCTGTTAGCAAAATAATCAGCACGATGCATAAACCCAACGGCAATACCTCTGGTATAATTAACTTTTTGGGATATCTCAAGCCCCTTTTCTGCGTATTGTTTTGCTTCCTCTGGTTTAGAAAACATTAATTTTTCATGCAACCTTGTTAAAATCATAACTTTTACAGAATCGTCTTGTTTTCTGGAAGCCAGTTCTGTTTTTAAGCTGTCAATCAATTTAGTGTTTTGGGAAAGAGCTATTTCTGATATTAAAACGAGTGCGATTATAAGAAGTAGTAATTTTTTCATTTGTCTTGTTAATTAGCTACTGCTAAGATATATATTAAAACAATTGAAATGCTAGTTGTGATTTTTACTCAAAAAGCCTTTGTCCATGGCTTGTCTATGTTTTTGAATTTGAAATCAAAAATTAAAATAATTATAAATATTTGATTATCAATAATTTATGAATAATTTTTAAACATTTTGTTTTTTGTGATTCTATGTAAAATCTAGTGTTTTTAAAATGGAGTGTCCCCTTTTTGTCCACCTAAAAAATTAGATTTCGTTTGAATTGGGGTATAGATTTGGAGTGTTGAATCATTAAAAATATAATATTATGAAAACACCGCTATTAACAAACAAACCCATTTTTAGAGTTATCTACCTAACAGCTTTAATCCTATTCTTAGGATGTAGTAAAGACGAAGTTGGGGGAGGAGAACCAGAACCAAAAGTGAATGCTGAAGCAGCAGAAATTTCAGAGTTAATTTCTAACTTAAGTTACGATTCCAATTCGCTTTTAAATGTAAAAGACACAGGAGGTGCACCTTCAGAGCGCACATTAACCAAAACCACACCTTCTACATCAGCAGTAAATTTGGGGTATTACCAAACCTGTGAGAAGAAATTCTACACATTGGAGTCTAACTTTAATGATGTTGCCATTTTAAGACCTACAAACGGTATTTTATGGCCAGGGGCGCTTGTAGTAGGTAACCAAGGCATGCTAGATGGTATGCCAGATCCTATTACTTTAGATAGAGGACCAGTAAAACTTCGTATAGATTTACCGGGAATGGGGGAAAACGGAACCATTGAAGTTGAAAACCCAAGAAACTCAAATGTACAATCTAGTATTGATGATGCTTTAGAGTGGTGGAATGCCAATGCATATCAAGAAGGTTACGTAAATGCTTCAAACTCTTCGTATCAAGCAAAAACATCATATTCTTCAAAACAATTAAGTTTAGATGTAGGATTAAATGTAGAATGGGCAAATGGCTCAGTAGCTTCGCAGTTAGAGTATGAGAGTAGTACAACTAAACGTGTTGCAGCTATGGTTTACAAACAAGTATTTTATACGGTTACTATGGATACGCCATCAACTCCAGCAAGTGTTTTTGGTACAGATGTAACATACAATCAAGTGGATAGTGCTATTAATTCTGATACTCCACCAGCTTACATTAACTCGGTATCATACGGAAGAATCATCATGTTTAGAATGGAAACTACAGACATGAGAAAATCTATAGATTTAGACTTAGTGCTTGAATACGCTACTGGAGCAGCAAGTGGTTCTGGTTCTGTAAACTCAGAATATGATGAAGTTCTTAAAAAATCCAGCATCACAGTTGTTACTATTGGTGGTAATGCAGAAGTAGCTTCAGAGGCTGTTACTGCAACTGGTTTTGAGTCATTAAAGCATATCATTACCGGCGAAAATGCTGTATATAGTAGAAATAATCCAGGAGTTCCAATCGGGTATACAGTTAGATACTTAAAAGATAACACCTTTGCAAAAATGGGCTACACAACCGATTATCAAATAGAAGATTGTAGTACAAAAGAGTACAGCCATAAAAATGCTTTTTTAGATAATAATATTGGGCAAGATGTAAGATTCCGTTTTCAGTACAAGAAAAAAGGGTCTCAATCCATTTCGTATTCAAATTGGAAAAAAGTAAGCAAAAACGATCCTCCAGTTTCAGCAAGACCTCCAAGTGGTGCCCATGATGTTAAGGTTCAGTTTGAGGTTTGGGATTTAACTTGGAAATATCTAGGGCAATACAGTCCAGGTTATATTTCAAAAGATACAGATTACGAAGCGTATTGCTCTAAACGCGTAGTCGGTATATGTACTCAGGTTTCAGTCAGGAAAAATTAGATTTTATAATTAAATAGTCAGAGCAGTCAGCGCCTAAAGTTGTGATTCAACAACTTGGTGTTGGCTGTTATTTTTTTGGGCGTTACCCACAAGGGGTCGGGCTTTTATTCATGCATTTCTATTTTAAATTTTTGAATTCATTAACATAAATGTTTCGTTACAAGTCCTCGCACTTCTCCCGATAGCTATCGGGATCAGGCTGTGGGCTATCCACTTCAATCCCTAACGCGGGTTCATCCTCCTAAGTAAGTTTAAAACGCTAACCTGAGATAATCAGTAAAAGTTGCTTTCTGTTATTTTTAGAAATAGATTTTCCAGATTAAAAACTGTGACTGTGACTGCGACTGAAAATCATTTCTTAACTGCCTCAACAAGTTCTAATAAATCCAAAGCTACATTAGTAGTAAAAATGCCGTAGTTAACGTTAGCTTTATTTTTCTCAATACTATCAATACTTCCAATAGCTCTACCATCATGCATGCGTACACGGTCGCCAACTTTTAAAATAGGTTTAGGTTTTTGCGGAGCTTCAGCAGCTTTTTTCTTTTCAGCCTTTTTCTTTTTTCTAATAACGTTAACCTTTTTTTCGGCTTCTTGCTTTACCTGAGTTTCTTTTGCCTTAATAGCCTTTTTCTGTTTCGCCGAAACTTTTTTGCGTTTAGAGTTTTCAATCTGTACCAGTTTAAATAATTCTGCCATAAGTTGACGTTTCTGTTTATTGTCAAAATACTTTTCAGCAATATCATTAAACTTTTGCCCGAGGTAAATTAAGCGCTGATTGCTATCATAAAGCTCTTGGTAGCTTTCTAGCTTCTTTTGGATTTTTATATTAATTTCTTCAAGCTTATCGGCTTCTTCAAGTTTTTTCTTTTCGTTCTGTTTTAAAGATTGTCCTGTTTTTTCTAATCTAGAACGTTCTTTTTGAAGTTTAGCAATAGTAGCATCAAAGCGTACTTTACTGCGCTCAATCTTCTTTTTAGCGCGATTAATTAAACTATACGGAATTCCGTTTTTCTGTGCCACCTCAAATGTGAAACTACTTCCGGCTTGCCCAATAACCAATTTAAAAAGTGGCTCTAAAGTGCGCTCATCAAATAGCATATTAGCGTTAAGCATATTTGGCAACTCGTTAGCCAATATCTTTAAGTTGGAGTAATGTGTTGTGATAATACCAAAAGCTTCCCGATGGTAAAACTCTTCTAAAAAGGTTTCAGCCAAAGCACCACCAAGTTCAGGATCACTACCAGTTCCAAATTCATCAATTAAAAAGAGCGTGTTTTTATTACACTTCTTTAAGAAATAATTCATTTGTTTTAAACGGTAACTGTAAGTGCTTAAATGATTTTCAATGGATTGATTATCACCTATGTCACTTAAAATTCTATCAAATAAACAAACGGTACTGCGTTCATGTACAGGAATTAACATACCACTTTGTAGCATCACTTGTAATAAACCAACGGTTTTAAGTGTGATACTTTTTCCACCAGCATTTGGTCCAGAAATTACAATAATTCTGCTGTCTTGTTTCAGCTCAATAGTTTGCGGAAACGTTTTTTCTTTCTTTTCTAAATTATTTAAATAGAGTAGTGGGTGATAAGCATCTCTTAAAAACATACTCTTATCTTCCGAAAATTTTGGAAGAATCCCATTCATAGATTTAGCGTATTTCGCTTTTGCAGAAATGACATCTAAATCAATTAAAAAATTTTGATAGTCTTTTAATAAGGTTAAAAACGGACGCATAAAATCCGTAACCTCTTTTAAAATCCGGATAACTTCTTCTTGTTCTTCGTATTCTAAGTTATTGAGTTCTCTACTATATTGCAAAGTGGTTTCTGGCTCTATATAAACAATGCTTCCCGTTTTGCTACCGCCCATTATAGAGCCTTTAACTTTACGTCTGTACATCGCTTTTACTGCAAGTACACGTTTGTTGTCTACCACAGATTCTCGAATGTCATCCAAATACTCAAGATTATGGTATGTGTTTAAAGCAGAACTGAAACTAGAGTTTATTTTTCCTCTTATTTTGTTTATGGACTGTCGTAAATCAAAAAGTAAATTTGAAGCATTGTCTTTGATGTCTCCAAAGCGGTCAACAATCCCATCAACTTTTTCAATTAATATTTTAGTGACTTCAATATGTGAAGCAAACTGATTTAAATTAGGGTAGTATTCTTCAAACTTTTTCAAAAAAACAACAATAGTATTCACGGTTATAGACATGGCAACTATCTTCTTCAATCCGTGAACTTCTAAATAGGTATTTTCAATATTAAGAAGCTTTATTTCTTTTGTAATGGTATCAAAACCATGATTGGGAATGCGATTATCGTTGTAAAATGATGATACGTATTCGTTTGTTAAATTTAAAGCATGCTCTAATTCTTCACGTGTTTTATACGGCGAAATTTGTAACGCTTTTTCGTTTCCAAGAGGTGTAATACAAAGCTCGCTTACTTGTTGTAAAACCGTTTGAAACTCTAAGTCTTGTAATGTTTTTTCGTGAATATGTATCATTCTTAAGCTTGTACTCTAAAAATAAAGAAGTGCAAAGTTAAACAATCTATATGAGAAGATTTTTTACTATTACCCATTCTTAATATTAAGTTAATTAACAGTTTACAAGTATTGTTTAACAAAACGATAACAACTGCCATTTCAATTTCTGCATAACTTGATAACTCAATCAATAAACCACAGTCTTATGAAAACTAACATTACCAAATTATTTTTTTGTTTTTTACTCACTTTGAGTTTTAACACATTTGCGCAATTAAACACACCTAGAGGCAGCCAACAAGCAACCGTATCTCAGCGTGTTGGTGTTTCTGATGTATCAATAACTTATTCAAGGCCTAGTGTTAATGGTCGTGAAGTTTGGGGAAAATTAGTCCCTTACGGAATGAATAATTTAGGTTTTGGAACTGCAACCGAAGCGCCATGGAGAGCAGGGGCTAACGAGAATACTACCATTACATTTACTCATGATGCAACTGTAGAAGGAAAACCAATTAAAGCAGGTACTTATGGGTTTCATGTTGAATTAAAAGATGATAGTAATGCAACTATTATTTTATCTCATGATGCTAATGCTTGGGGAAGTTTTTTTTATGATAAATCAAAAGACGCATTACGAGTAGATGTTACTACAAAAACAGCTCCTCATAGAGAATTACTAACTTATGAATTCAATACTGTTAAGCAAAAATCAGCAATAGCGTCTTTGATTTGGGAGAAAAAAGAAATCCCTTTTGAAGTTGGTTTTGATGTTACAAATATTGTTTTAAATGATTTTAGAGCAAAATCCAAAGGAAACTTAGGGTTTAATAGACAAAATTGGGAAAATATGGCGCGTTTTTCTTTAAATAATTATGGAGATTTAGATGAAGCTTTAGGATGGATAGATGGTGCAATTACTGGTAATTTTTATAGCCAAAAAACATTTAACAACCTAGCTATAAAAGGGCAAATACTCAATAAAATGGGAAAAACACAAGAGTATGTAAAATTAATGGACGAAGCTGCTAGTATGGCTAATAAGAATCAGCTTAATGCTCTTGGATATCAAATGTTAGGCATAAAAGATTATGATAGAGCTTTAAAATTCTTTAAGCTTAATGTTGCTAATAACCCCAAAGATGCCAATTCATACGATAGTTTAGGAGAATGTTATAAAACTATGGGAGATAAGAAGAATGCAATAAAGAATTTGAAAAAATCGTTATCATTAAATCCTGCTGCAAATGTAAAAGCTAATTCAGAAAAGCTTTTAGCAGAAATGGGAGCTATATAATATTTCATCAATCAAATCTAATATCAATCAAACTACAATCAGTTATTAAAGCTCAATCATTAAAAATGATTGAGCTTTTTATCCGTGTATAGTTTCAGACTTTCCGTAATTTTGAATGACTTCAGCTTCAAAATCTATAAGCTCTTGCCAGCGTTTGTCTACATCAATATCTTTTCCATATTGGCGTGCAAACCCAATAAATGTAGTGTAATGACCAGCTTCGCTAATCATTAATTCGTGGTAAAATTTTGAAAGTTCTGGATCTTTTATTCTTTTTGAAAGTAGCTTAAAACGCTCACAACTTCTAGCTTCAATCATGGCAGAAAACAACAATCTGTCTACCATACTTTGTTGTCTGCTTCCGCCTTTATTTATGAATTTATAAAGCTCGTTAACGTAGCTATCTTTACGTTCTCTACCTAGTTTGTATCCGCGTTTTTTAATAATATCGTGTACCATTTGGAAGTGTTCTAATTCCTCCTTGGCTAATTCTAGTAAATCTGTAACTAAATCAGTATGTTCAGAATTTAGTGTTATAATGGTTATGGCATTGGTGGCAGCTTTTTGCTCACACCATGCGTGATCGGTTAGTATTTCTTCAATATTCGATTCTACAATATTTACCCAACGAGGATCGGTTGCTAATTTTAAACCAAGCATGTTTTCTGTTTTTTGTAAAAGTAGTTAAATTTCAGTGTTCAGTGTCAACTAATATAATTCCAGATATTTTTGTACTTACCAAGCTGTTTGTAGGTTTTTAAAAAGATTTGATTTTCGGGAAGTGCAAGCGATGGGTCGATTTTTAAAATGGATTTTGCATGGTGTCTTGCTAGCTGTAAAATATCATTATCTTTAATGATATCGGCAATTTTTAGGTTTAAAACGCCGCTTTGTTGCGTGCCCATGATATCTCCGGGACCTCGTAAATGCAAATCGACTTCGGCAATTTCAAAGCCATCGTTGGTTCTAACCATAGTTTCTAAGCGAGTTTTGCTGTTTGCGCTTAATTTGTGGCTCGTCATTAAAATGCAATAACTTTGTTCTGCTCCACGACCAACACGACCGCGTAATTGGTGCAACTGGGACAAGCCAAAACGTTCTGCGCTTTCAATAATCATAACCGAGGCGTTTGGTACGTTTACACCAACCTCAATAACGGTGGTGGCTACCATAATTTGTGTTTCGCCTTTTATGAAACGCTGCATTTCGAAATCTTTATCGGCAGGTTTCATTTTTCCGTGTACTATGGAGGTTTGGTATTTTGGCATTGGGAAGTCTCTTGAGATGCTTTCGTAGCCATCCATCAAATCTTTATAATCCATTTTTTCGTTTTCTTGAATTAATGGATAGACGATATAAATTTGTCGCCCTTTATCAATTTCATCACGAATAAATTTGAAAACATTTAAACGGTTTTTATCATAACGATGTACTGTTTTTATACTTTTTCTACCGGGTGGTAATTCATCAATTATCGAGATATCTAAATCGCCATAAACAGACATGGCTAAGGTTCTTGGAATTGGTGTTGCAGTCATGACTAAAACATGAGGGGGAAGTGTATTTTTTTGCCATAATTTGCTTCTTTGTTTTACTCCAAAACGATGTTGCTCGTCTATAATAGCGAGCCCTAAATTTTTGAATTTCACTTTATCTTCAAGTAGGGCATGGGTGCCAATTAAGATTTGCAATTCGCCATTTTCTAAAGATTCATGAATTATTCTTCGTTCTGAAGTTTTAGTTGAACCAGTTAATAGTTTAATTCTGATATTCAATTTATTACACCAATCAAGTAATCCGTTATAGTGTTGGACTGACAAAATTTCAGTTGGCGCCATTAAGCATGCTTGAAAACCATTGTCAAGTGCCATGAGTATTGACATGAAGGCGACTATGGTTTTGCCAGAGCCTACATCACCTTGTAAAAGCCGATTCATTTGTGCATTACTTCCTAAATCTGCTCGAATTTCTTTCAAAACACGTTTCTGCGCATTAGTTAATTCGAAGGGTAAATGATTTTTAAAAAACGAATTAAAATGTGTTCCTACTTGATTAAAAGGAAAGCCTTTTATTTTTGATTTATGAATTAAATTTTTGATGATTAATTGCAATTGAATATAAAATAATTCTTCAAATTTTAATCGAAATTGAGCTCTAGAAAGTAACTCTTGAGTCTTAGGAAAATGCACATTAAAAAGTGCCGATTGTTTGTTGATTAATTTTAATTCTGAGCGTAAGTTATCAGATAGTGTTTCGTTAAATTTCCCGTTAGTTTCAATAAACAATTGTTGAATGATTTTACTAATAACACGATTTGTAACTCCTTTATTATTTAATTTTTCCGTGGAAGGATAAACAGCTTGCATAGCTGAACGTAGATTTTTTTCATGCTCTTCTTTTAATTCTAGCTCTGGATGCGCCATATTAAACTTACCGCTAAACCAATTGGTTTTCCCAAAGGCTACGTAAGTTTTATTTAGCTTTAAGTTTTCTCTAATCCATTTTTGTCCTCGAAACCAAACCAATTCCATCGTTCCAGTTTCATCTTGAAATTTAGCAACTAGACGTTTTCCACGTTTTTGAGCGACTTCTTTAAAACTGGTTATTTTTCCAATAACTTGTACATCAGCGTTATTTCTTTGTAATTGATTGATTTTGTAAAACTGTGTTCTGTCAATATACCTGTTTGGGAATAAGTTGATTAAATCTTGATAGGTATGAATGCCTAACTCTTTACGTAGCAAATCAGCACGATTTGGACCAACGCCTTTTAAATAATCTATTGGAGTTTGCAGGTTTACAGACATAGAAGCGAATTTAAGCAAATCAATTAAAATTTTGTATTTATTGAATTCATAATATCTGGTTTGATTTGGATTATTTTTATCGACAATTAATTAATCTTTTTGAAATTTATTTAAAACCATCCTTTTTTAACTAATAGTTCTATTCCAATGCTTAAATTTGGTGTTCTTAAGTGATAATTTAATGCAATAGAATTGATGAGAAAACTCAATGAATTTATTTGGGAAACACATGGTATTCATGCTGGTACTGAGCAAGATCATGTAAAACATGGTATTGATAAATTAGAGGATATTATAGATAAAGCTATTGAAGCAGGAAACCCAAGTATTACATTTATTATACATTCGCCACGTCTTACTAACTTTCGTTACATTGCTGAAAGAGAGACGAATGTGAAGTTTATTCGTGGAAATAAATCGTATTTAAATTATCCGAAACGTATTGCGAATCTTCGAAAACAATATGAAGGTAAAATTAATATTAAATATGGTGTTGAGTTAGAATGGATGGGGCCAGATATAGGTTTGCAATGGAGTCGATCTAAGATTTTTCAAGCAGAAGATGCAGATTATGTTATTGGTTCTGTGCACTTTGCACCAGAAGGTTTGCCTTATGATGGTTCAAAAGAAGAAGCTGAGGAATTATTAAAAATGCGTGGGAGCCTTGAAGCGTATTGGGGCGGTTATTTTGATGAAATGACGCAAATGATTGAATGTTTTGGAGATATGATTCAGATTATTGGTCATATTGATTTGCCAAAATTAAATGTGGATATGCCTGAAGCTTTAGTGAATTTTGAAACAAGTTCTCATCCTTTAGCTAATAAATTCAGAACGTTATTAGAGCTTATTGCGGATAGAAATCTCTCTTTAGATGTTAATATGGCTGGTAAGTTTAAAGGCGTTGGTGTTTATCCTGTTCAAAGTATTTTGAGACGAGCCAATGAGCTTGAAATACCAGTTTGTGTTGGTACAGATACTCATCATGTGCGTTATTATGGCTTAAATTATAAAGAAAGTTTAGAGTATATCCAAGAAGCAGGTTATGAGAGTTATGTAAGCTATTCTAAATTAATTCCTGAAAATCGTACTATTTATGATGACCACGATTTAAAAGTGAAGTATACCGTTTTAAATAAAGGTATAGAATTATTAAATCAACGTTTAGATGATACACAACGAAGAATCATCCCTGATTTTTCTTTTGGAGGTTCTTTTTCTGAATTTGTAGATTTATACAGAAGTGCAACAGGCATGGGTGAGTATAACGCTATTCGAATTCGTAAATGGGGTAAATCTATCACAGTTACTAACGAAATTCCTAAAAACACACAAACGATTGTAAATGGTTTGTTTTCTGAGCATTTAGATAAACCTGGAGTGATTTCTTCATTGTTTAATACATTAGCTTCAGAAGACATAAACGTGGAAACTGCACGTTTGAAATCTAATAATGATGGTACTGCTGTTGCATTTTTATCTATTGATAATAAAAATGGGAAAGTGCAAAGTGCTATAGATTTTATTAATGGTACAGATGCTGGTCTTTTTACAAATTTGACTTATCAAGAAAATGCAGCAATGCCCAATTATTATGGTGAGGGTGTGTATTTGTTAGAAATGGATGGTGTAAAATTGAATTTAGCTTTAAGTGATAAAGTTATTTTAACGAAACACCATAATGCTCCTGGAGTTTTATTGATTTTGTTATCAGCATTAGCTTCAAAAAACATCAATATTAAAGATTTGCGTTTAGGAAAATTGAATGCTATTGGGTATTCTGCTTTGGCTATTGATGGAGATAGTAATGTAATTAGAAATTTATTATCAAATCTTGGTGAGCAATATTATGAAGCTAACTTAATTGAGTTTCATAGTTTTTAGACTGTTTTTTGTGATTTTGGATTAATCTTTGATATCTTTAAAATCATGAATCGGATTCTTTTTATTTTATGTTTTTGCTTTAATCTTCTTACGGCGCAACAAACTGATATTGTTGATTTTAAAAAAGTAGAATCTGTACTGTTATTCAATCAAATGAAAGTGGATAGTACGGTTTTTAATTCTTACGAAGTAAAATTTGATATTCTAAAGCAAACCGACTCTATTTATTTAGATGCAATAAATATGAAGTTTTTAAATGTGGCATTAGATAAGAATGCTGTTAAGTATAAAAACGACGGATCTAAACTTATAATTTACAATAATTTTGAAGCTTCAAATAGCTATACGCTTGATTTTCTCTTTTTTGCATCTCCTAAAAAAGCCATTTATTTTATTGGTTGGGATGATAATTCTCGAAACCAAATCTGGACGCAAGGTCAAGGGAAATACACAAGTCATTGGCTCCCGTCTATTGATGATATGAATGATAAAATAGAGTTTGATATAAGTTGTGTTGCACCTAAAGGCTATCAAGTTATTTCTAACGGAAAAATGGTTTCTAAAAGAGAAACTCCAACTTACGATTTATGGCAATTTGATATGGAAAAACCCATGTCTAGTTATCTAGTTGCATTGGTTATTGGAAAATATAACAAAATAGTAAAACATTCTAAAAGTGGTATTCCTTTAGAGATGTATTATTACCCTGAAGATCATTCAAAATTTGAGCCAACATACCGTTATACTAAGCAAATGTTCGATTTTCTTGAAGAAGAAATAGGAGTGCCGTTTCCTTGGCAAAATTACAAACAGGTACCTGTAAAAGACTTTCTATATGCTGGAATGGAAAACACAAGTACAACTATTTTTGCTGATAGTTTTGTAATTGATTCTATTGCGTTTGTTGATAAGAATTATGTAAACGTTAATGCGCATGAGTTAGCGCATCAATGGTTTGGAGATTTGGTTACAGAAACTTCAGGAACACATCATTGGCTGCAAGAGGGTTTTGCAACCTATTATGCATTATTGGCTGAACGCGATATTTTTGGAGAAGATTATTACTATTGGCGATTATACGAATATGCTCAAGAATTATTAGAGCAAGATGAAGCAGGGGGAAGCACATCATTGCTTAATCCAAAATCGAGTAGTACAACTTTTTATAAAAAAGGTGCTTGGGTGCTACATATGCTTCGAGAAAAAGTAGGGAATGATGCTTTTAAAAAAGGTGTTAAAAATTATTTAAAAAAGTATCAGCTTAAGAATGTTGAAACGGATGATTTTATAAAAGAGGTTGAAAAGGCTAGTGGAGTGGATTTGAGTGAGTTTGTAAAAGATTGGTTAGTATCTTCTGAACTTCATTTTAATGAGATGGAAGGTTTTTTCTATCTAACCTCAATAATATATAAAGGTTTTTTACAATTAGATTGTGATGTTTCAAAAGAATCCTGTTTTGACTTTTTAAAATCTACAGATAATCAGTATTTAAAATCTGAAACTGTAAGAAGGCTTAAAGGGAAATTGCCAAAAGATATTTTGAATTTTGCTAAAGATTTGAAAGTACGTCAGGTCGTAGCAAAATCCATGACAGAAATCCCTATTGAATTTAAGGATGAATACGAATCCTTTTTAAATGATAAATCATTCATAACTATTGAGGCAGCTTTATTTAATTTATGGCAAAACTTCCCGCAAGATCGACAAAAATATTTGGATAAAACAAAGTATATTCAGGGGTTTAATGATAAAAACGTTCGTATACTTTGGTTAACTTTAGCTTTACTTACTGAAGATTATAGGTCTGAAAATAAAAAGGCGTATTTCAATGAGCTAACGAATTACACTAGTCCAAAATACGGCTTTGAAGTTCGCCAAAATGCATTTCAATACTTATATCAAATTCAAGCTTGTAAAGAGGAGTGTAAAGAAAACTTAAAGCAAGCTACAAATCATCATAATTGGCGCTTTAAAAAATTTGCAAAAGAACTTTTAAAGGCAAATTAAGTTTTATATTTACTTGTAAATTTTAATCATGAAAGCATTAGTAATATCAGGAGGAGGAAGTAAAGGTGCCTATGCAGGTGGTGTTGCTGAATATTTGATTAAAGAAGAAGGGCGCGATTATGATATGTTTTTAGGGACTTCTACTGGAAGTTTGCTAATACCGCACTTAGCAGCTGGTAAAATTGATAAAATACATCGTGTCTTTACTAATGTAAACCAAAGTAATATATTCAGTGTTAATCCTTTTGTAGTCAGAAAGAAAGGAAAACGCGAATTTGTTTCTATTGATTTTTTGAATTCGCTTTGGCAGTTTATTAAAATGAAACGAACTTTCGGTGAGAGTAAAGCGCTTAGGCGTTATTTGAAAAAGCATTTTACTTATGAGGAATACTTAGCGATAAAAGAAACTAAAGATGATGTGGTTGTTACGGTTTCAAATTTATCTAAAAATATTGTAGAGTATAAGTCTATAAAGGATTTTAGTTATGATGAATTTTGTGATTGGATTTGGATTTCTTGTAACTATATTCCGTTTATGTCTTTGGTAAAAAAAGATGGATTTGAATATGCTGATGGTGCTTTTGGTTGTGTAGTGCCCATTCGTGAAGCTATTTTAAGAGGTGCCACAGAGATTGATGCCATAATTTTGGAGTCTGAAAGTATGCAGTATAACAAGGTGCTAGGTAAAAACCCATTTTCTTTAATGTTAAACTTGTTTGGGCATCTTTTAGATCAGGTGGAACGTAGTGATATTTTAATTGGAAAGTTAGCTGCGAAAAATAAACATGTAGAACTTAATTTGTATTATACGCCATCCAAACTTACTGAAAACTCTTTGGTTTTTAATAAAAAATTGATGACCTCCTGGTGGCAACAGGGGTATTATTATGCTAAAAAGAAATGTGAGCAATCGCGATCAAATGAATTGCGCGATAAAGATTTACCACAAGTCTGAAACTTCTTCTTTAATAAAAGAAAGCGCTGCGTCACTTGGTGAGCGACGTTCCATCATTTCGGTTAAAACAACCTCTCTTAGCTTATTTGCTGTATCTGTTTTTTCAAGCATACTTGCTTTTCTAATCAGTTGAATTGTAGCGTTTTTTGCAGTGGTAACTATGTTCCAACATTTATCACTAATGTAGATTTGTTGTGACAAATTATGCTCAAACTCTTGTTCAATACTCTGTATAAGTAAAGATTCGTAATCTTCTTTATTTGAAGAAGTTGGTGTTATTCTAATTAATAATTTTGAAGGTGAAATACGTTCTAAAAAAAGCGCCATACGCTCGTAGGCTTGAAGGCGCAAAGGCATCGCGTTTACTTGCATATCCTTTTTTAATAAAAAACGCCTTCTACCATCTTCGTTTTTGGTGTGTTCTTTAAAAAAATAATAAGCTATAATTCCTGTGATTAATGAAGGAATTGCAAATAAAAAAAGGTCTATTACTCTGCTAATTTCCATAAGCTATTTATGTTTTAATCTTTTTTTTGATGTCCTCCCAAATATAAACAATCTTTTAAATGTTGAGTTCCATTAAAAGGAACATGTACTTTTTCATAATTATAAGTCCTATTCAATTCTTTTGAAAGGTTATGATCATCAACATTCATTTCGATATCACTCATTTTGAATTGGCAAGGGTGCTCGTAACCTGCGGCATGAGTTATTTCTATAAATTCTTTTTTAAATGTTTTGAAATATTGCGCTAAACGCTCTGATTTTAGGGTAGGGTCTATACCATTTTGCAACCATTTGCTTTGAGTAGCAATTCCCGTTGGGCACTTGTTTGTATGGCAAATTTGCGCTTGAATACAGCCAATACTCATCATAGCTTCTCGGGCTACGTTTATACAATCTGCTCCCATAGCAAACGCCATAGCTGCTTTGGCAGGAAACCCTAATTTACCACTTGCTACAAATACAATACGCTCTGCTAGTCCTTTGTTTTTGAAGAGTCTGTACAAATCGCTAAACCCGTAAACCCAAGGTAGGGAGACGTGGTCTGCAAAACTTGGTGGAGCAGCGCCAGTACCACCTTCACCACCATCAACAGTTATAAAATCTGGGCCTTTACCTGTTTCTTTCATGAGGTCTGCAAGCTCTTCCCACTGTTCTAATTTGCCTATAGCAGCTTTAATACCAACAGGTAAACCTGTAGCTTCGGCAATATTTTCTATAAATTCTAGCATTTCTGGGACGTTTGAAAAAGCTTTATGGTTTGGCGGTGATAAAACGTCTTTGCCAACTTCTACACCTCTAATATCTGCTATTTCTTTAGTGATTTTTGCTCCTGGTAAAACACCGCCTTTTCCTGGTTTTGCACCTTGGGATAGTTTAACTTCTATAGCACGAATAAATGGGTTTTTATTAACGAGTTCTACCATTTTTTCCATAGAAAACCCACCATCTTCTGCACGAACGCCAAAGTAACCTGTACCGAAATGAAATACTACATCGCCTCCGTTACTATGATATGGTGATAAACCACCTTCGCCAGTGTTATGGTATGCATCTGCTATTTTCACGCCTTTGTTTAAAGATTCTATTGCTTTTGCGGAAAGTGAACCGTAACTCATAGCAGATATGTTTATAACTGATGCTGGTCTGTATGGTTTTTTTCGCTTATTGAATTCACCCATAACTTTAGCACAAGGCAAAAAGGTTTTATCAATTTTATTTGGATGGTTTTCTGGTAATTTATAAGGCATCATCGCATTGTTTATAAAAATGTGTTGATGCGCGTGAATATCTCTGTCGGTTCCGAAGCCTTCGTAATTATTTTCTTTTTTTGCAGAAGCATAAATCCAACCACGCTCAATTCGGTTAAAAGGAAGTTCTTCGCGGTTATTTGCTACAAAATATTGACGCATTTCTGGACCAATGCTTTCTAGCCAATAGCGTAAATGCCCAACAATAGGGTAGTTGTGGCTTATGGTGTGTTTCTTTTGAAAGAAAACATCACGTATAGCAACGCCAATTAATAATATTAAAACCCATCCCCACCAAGCTATGTTTGATAAAAAATCTAATACTATATCCATTTTAATTATTTAAAAAATCGAAAGTTATTTGTGTTAATGCTTTAACGCCTAAAAGTAATCCGCTTTCATCAATCATAAAATCTGGAGTATGATGAAGTGGAGGTTCTATTACGTTTTTTGGTTTCCCGCCTAAATAGAAGTAAAACCCTGGTATTTTTTCTTGATAATAAGAGAAATCTTCTCCGATGGTTTCCGCTTTAATTTGAGTAACGTTTTCATTGCCAGCTGCAAGTTCTAATGAAGGTAACATTTTTGTAACGAGCTTATGATCGTTATAAGTTACAGCAGTAAAGTTTTCAAATGTAATGATAGCCTCTCCACCATAAGCTTTGGCTATGGTTTGGGTCATTTCTTCCATACGCATCATAATGTGCTTTTTCATTTCAGGGTCTAATGTTCTAACCGTACCAATAAGTTTAGCACTTTCAGGAATAATATTAAAACGAACACCACTGGTTATTTTTCCAACGCTAATGACTGCCGCTTCGTTTATGAGTTCAGATTCGCGACTAATAATCGTTTGTAAACCATCAATAATTTTTGCAGAAATTAGAATAGGGTCAACGCCTAACCAAGGTTCTGAACCGTGAGTTTGTTTTCCTTTCACATGGATAGTAAAACGCTCTACAGCAGCCATAGCTCCTCCGGGTTTGTAATGTATTTGACCAACATCAACACCAGAACGAATATGCAATCCAAAAATAGCATCAACTTTTGGGTTTTCTAAAACACCTTCTTTAATCATAAGTTTTGATCCGCCTTCTTCTCCTGGAGGTGGGCCTTCTTCAGCTGGTTGAAAAATAAATTTTACGGTACCTTTTATTTTGTCTTTGTTTTTTGAAAGAATTTCTGCTACGCCCATTAAAATGGCAGTGTGTGCATCGTGTCCGCAGGCATGAGCTACACCAGTTTTAGTTCCTAAAAACTCTGTTTCAACAGTTGATTTGAATGGTAAATCGTTTCGTTCAGTAACAGGTAAAGCATCAATATCTGCTCTAAGAGCAATAGTTTTTCCTTTAGTATCTCCTCTTAATATAGCAACAACACCTGTATGTGCAACTTCAGTTTTTACTTCTAATCCTAATGATTTAAGATGTTTTTCAATTTTTTCTGAAGTTTTAAATTCTCTATTGGATAGTTCTGGGTTTTGATGAAAATGACGCCGCCACTCAATAACTTTCTCTTCAATATCTATAAACTGCTTTTCTAAATTATGCTGTGCAAAACTTATAGACGCACTCATAAAAAGTAATAGAAAAAAAAGGTTTTTCATAGAAATATGATTTTTTTGAAGCTTAAAGATATTCAAATTTTACTAAAGCTAAATACAAGTACGAATTGTTTATAATTATTAATAATTCAGAGGAGAAAAACCCATAACATTGGTTATTTTCACGTGATAAAATTGAAGATGATTTGGAAAAGTATTTAAGCCAGTTAAACGATGCACAATTAGAGCCCACCATTCAAGTAGATGGCCCTATGATTGTTATTGCTGGTGCAGGTTCTGGTAAAACGCGTGTGCTTACATACCGTATAGCTTATATGATGAGTAAGGGAATTGATCCTTTTAATATTTTGTCGCTTACGTTTACCAATAAGGCAGCACGTGAAATGAAAGACCGTATTGCTAGTATTGTTGGCGCTAGTGAAGCTAAGAATTTGTGGATGGGAACGTTTCACTCTGTGTTTGCTAAAATTTTGCGTATTGAGGCGGATAGATTAGGGTATCCAAGTAATTTTACTATTTATGATACTCAGGATTCTGATAGATTGATTGCTTCTATAATTAAGGAAATGCAACTTGATAAAGATATTTACAAGTATAAGCAAGTGCGTTCTAGAATTTCATCATATAAAAACAGTTTAATTACGGTTAGAGCTTATTTTCAAAATCCTGAGCTTAAAGAGGCTGATGCAATGGCAAGACGCCCAAGAATGGGTGAGATATATAAAGAATATGTGGAGCGTTGCTTTAAGGCTGGCGCTATGGATTTTGATGATTTGTTATTGAAAACCAATGAATTGCTAACCCGTTTTCCTGAAGTGTTAGCAAAGTATCAAAACCGTTTTAAATACATTTTGGTTGATGAGTATCAAGATACCAACCATTCACAGTATTTAATTGTGAGGGCATTGTCTGATAAGTTTCAAAATATCTGTGTTGTTGGTGATGATGCGCAAAGTATTTATGCATTCCGTGGTGCAAATATTAATAACATCTTGAATTTTCAGAAGGATTATGACGATGTGAAAGTATTTCGACTAGAACAGAATTACCGTTCTACAAAAAATATTGTAAATGCAGCAAATTCAATCATTGATAAAAACCAAACGAAGCTTGATAAAATTGTTTGGACTGCCAATGATGAAGGTGGAAAAATAAAAGTAAATCGTTCTTTAACCGATGGTGACGAAGGACGATATGTTGCTAGTACCATTTGGGAAACCAAAATGCAAGAGCAACTTAATAATAGCGATTTTGCAATTCTTTATAGAACTAATGCGCAGTCACGTTCAATTGAGGATGCTTTGCGTAAACGGGATATTCCGTATAGAATTTATGGCGGCTTATCATTTTATCAACGTAAAGAAATCAAAGATGTCTTATCATATTTACGATTAATTATAAATCCAGCTGATGAGGAAGCGCTAAAGCGAATCATTAATTTTCCAGCGCGTGGAATAGGACAAACAACAATTGATAAATTAATTGTTTCTGCAAATGGTTATGGACGTACCATTTTTGAAGTTATGAAAAACATTGATAAAACCGATGTTAAGATTAACTCAGGAACAAAAACTAAACTTCAAAATTTTGTAACACTTATAGAAAGTTTTCAAGTGTTAAATCAAACTGCTGATGTTTTCGAGTTAGCAGAACATGTTACCAGAACCACTGGTTTAATAAAAGAATTCAATAAAGATGGCACGCCAGAAGGTGTTGCTAAAATGGAAAATATTGAAGAGCTTTTAAATGGTATGAAAGACTTTGTAGAGGGGCAAAAAGAAATTGCCGATACCACAGGTAATTTAGCAGAATTTTTAGAAGATGTAGCATTGGCTACCGATTTAGATGCAGATAAAGGAGATAGCAACCATGTGGCGTTAATGACAATACATTTAGCAAAGGGATTAGAATTCCCATATGTGTTTATAGTTGGTCTTGAAGAAGATTTATTCCCAAGCGCTATGAGTATGAATACTCGTAGCGAACTAGAGGAGGAGCGACGTTTATTTTATGTTGCCTTAACACGTGCCGAAAAACAAGCTTATTTAACCTATGCTTTATCGCGTTATCGTTGGGGTAAATTGGTAGATTCAGAACCTAGTCGTTTTATTGAAGAAATAGACGAGCAGTATCTAGATATTGTTACCCCAATTGAAGAACGTCGTTTTAACCCGATGCTTGATGCCGATATTTTTGGAGATGTAGAACCTAATAAAATACGATATAAACCGGCAAAAAAACCTATATTTAAAAAAGGTAAAACAGCAAAAAAGGAACCAGAGAAGTTTCAAGTTACCACGCCTAAAAATTTGAAACCTGTTGCTAAAACAAACGGAAGCACTAAGGGTAACACAAATTTATTCGATAGTAAATTGGCTGTTGGTAACATTGTAAAGCACATCCGTTTTGGTACTGGAGAGGTTATGAAAATTGAAGGCAAGGGTGCAGATATGAAAGCTGAAATTAACTTTCAACATGGCGGGGTTAAAAAATTATTATTGCGTTTTGCTAAATTAGAAGTAATTGGGTAATGGCAGATTTTATCAAAATATACGAAGAAAACCCTAATCCTAAAGAGATTAATAAGGTTGTAGACGTTTTAAAAAAAGGTGGTTTAATTATTTATCCTACCGATACCGTTTATGGTTTAGGCTGCGATATCACTAATATTAAAGCTTTAGAAAAGGTAGCGCAAATTAAAGGCGTTAAGCTAGAAAAGTCTAACTTTTCTTTTATCTGTCAAGACTTAAGCAATCTAAGCGATTACGTAAAACAAATAGATACTTCAGTATTTAAAATATTAAAGCGCGCACTTCCTGGGCCTTATACATTTATTCTTCCAGGTTCAAAATCGTTACCTAACCCTTTCAAGAAAAAAAAGACAGTTGGTATAAGAATCCCCGATAATTCTATAGCTCTAGAGATTGTAAAACAACTTGGAAATCCTATTATTTCAACATCTATTCATGATGAAGACGAAGTTTTAGAATACACCACAGACCCAGAACTCATTCTTGAGAAGTGGGATAATCTAGTAGATTTAGTTATAGATGGCGGTTATGGCGATAATGAAGCCTCCACGGTAATCGATTTATCCGAAGGTAATCCTGTGGTTGTTAGAGAAGGCAAGGGGAGTTTAGAGATTTTTTAAAATAATTTGGGCGTTTCCACAAGGGTCGGACTTTCGGCAGTAGCTCCCTCCTGCGTCTGGGAGCTTCAACAAATGCTTCAATCTCTAACGCGGGCATGTTTGCTAAAGTGATTTTTTTAACTGGAATAGCGATGAGCTTTTTGGAGAAGTTTTTTTAGCTTATTTGTGCAATGTATTTTATTTATTCGTTTTTCTCATTTTAATTATATTTCCAATTAAATTAATTCCGACAGATTGAATTAAAGTATTAAAAAAGAGAAACATCAGATTCTTCAATGTCCAGAAATCAGTATTTGATTGGAATAGAGGAAATCCGTCTTTAAATTACTTAAATGGAAATCCAACAACATTATTTACAATTCTATTAAATTCCACTTGTTTAGTGTTCACATTATCTACCATTGATAAAAATGTCAAGACAACATTTATTATAAATAACCCTATCATGATAAAACTCATTGTCAGAATTATTTGGTAAACATAGTTTGCTCGCTTTTTCAATATCTTTAACTAATTCAGAAGTTGGTTATACATTGTTACCTGCTGGCTTTTTTATAATGGTGTTGCCCGCAGTTTTTATTTTCAGTCCTTTTTTTCCAAGTAAGCGATTAAATTCATTAAGGTTTTTTCATTGGCTGGAATAAAATAATTCATTAATGACAAGTATTTCGGATTGTTTTTATATCCAATTCCAAATGATTTAATATTGGTGTCTCCATCTTCTAACTCGTCAAAATAAATAACATTAAAAAAATCCTTGGCATCATCTTTCATAAATTCAGGAAAATTATCTGCTATTTCGGATTGTAGGGTCAGAAGTCTTTTCGGTACATAATTTATAATGTGAGTAACGATTGTAGTGCTATCTCCAATTTTACCTTGTTCATTGTAATTCGTCTTGATATAACCGCCAACTTTTAGGTCAACTTCTGCAAGCGGTACAGCCCAATTCTCCCAGCCTTTTTTTGTAGTATATGCTTTCCAAACAGAATCGATTGGCGCTTTTATAGTTAGTTCTTGAATTAGAACCAATTCAGGCGTTTTTGTTGAATCAATTTTCGATACAACTCTTTTTTCCTGTCCGCATATGATTGAGGTCATAAAGACTGAAAAGAGAATGAATAGTAATTTTTTCATCAGTATATTTTTTAATTATACGTTTTCTCAAATTATAGGCAACGTTGTTGTATATGGTTAGTTGGGTGTTTGAGCAACTAATTTAGTAAACAAATACTTGCCAGCGGAAAATTCTGAAGGAATTTTCCAAATAAGCACTTGCTAAAGCATTTAATTATACACGTTGTTTGGCTCTATTTTTTTATAAGCTTTGAGCCACCTTTAGACAAAAGGTAATATCTAAAGAATTTTCCCTAAAAATCATAACTTCCTTTCCATCGGAATCAGTTATAAAAAACCTGTCTGGTAGATTTCTAGGCAGTTCTCTTGAAAAAGTGTTTACAAAGGTACAAGCCGTTAAAAATGCTCCTAAATCTGTTGGATGACTACCATCTGGTAAAAACAATTGTATATCTGATCTTAATTTTTTAGCTAATTTCCAAGCTTCTCCAACCATAACAAGTCCACAATCACTTTTTTTTGATGCTTGTTGATGCGATTCTGTTATTGCTTTTTGAAATTGTGGAATTTTTTTTGGTGGCCAAGGCACATAGAAGTAAGGTTTTGCACCAGAAGCTTTAACTAGGTCAGATAACTTTTTAGAGTATTTGAGAAATTCTTCCTTTTTCTTAACAGCTTCACTACTTGATCCTTGTAAAACAACAATATCATATTTCCCACTACTTATTGCTTCTTTTGATTTAAGTCCTTTATTACCATACCAATGGTCGCTTAATTTAGCACCACCTGCCGTACTTTTAGAGGTTATTAATTTAATTTTAGTACTATCTGAAATTAGAGATACAAGATGAGGCATATTAGAATAGTATGTGTAGCTGTTACCTATAAATAATACAGTCAAAGTATCTTTTTTAACTTGTGCTAAACATTCATCAACTATTCCAACAAAGAAAATTGTAATAAATAAATACCTAATAAATTTCATATCTGTTTTTAAATTTTGCTTAAGGTGTTTGTGTATGATTTCGTTGCTTGTCTAAGCACTAAATTTAGCAAATACAAACTGAATAGAAAATCCGCAAGAATTTTCGTAAGTGGGCGAGCACTAGCAATTAATTATACACGTATTTGTTGCTTTCGTTTTTTAAAATATCTATAACCCTTTGTCGATAGGTCTTGGTGTTGGAGTTTGAATCTTAATTTCATTAGAAAATCTAATCCATTCGTCTAGAAGCTCTGCATACTTTTCTTTTTCAGATTCCTTAAGATCGATTTGCTCACCGATATCATTTGATAGGTTGTAAAGGGCGAAATTTTCAATATTAAATGGTCTCGTGAAATTTGTGATTTTCCAATTCCCTTTTCTCAGCATCGCGTTGCCGTAATGCTCCAGTGCGAACACATAAGTTGAATCATGAATTTTATTTGATTTTCCAGAGACAAATGGAATGAGCGATTTTCCTTTTAGAGGATAGACATTATTCCCGTTATAGACTACTGGATAGGTCACGTTGGCCACCTCATAAAAAGTTGGTGCTATATCTAAAAGACTTGTAAAACCATAATGAATTTCATTTTTCCTATTCACATTTGGGCCACAAATAATCATCGTTGTGTTTGTACCGCCTTCGGTTGCAAAGTCTTTGTAATATCTAAAGGGAGAAGAACCTGCTTCCGCCCATTGTGGACCATAAGAAATATATGAATTGGCATTTCCCATGTTATCAAAGTCATCGTTGTAATATTCCTTTAAACTCGAGAACCTATCATCATTTATAAAGTCTCTGTGTGCAGCGCCATTGTCTGACATGAATACAAATAGCGTGTTTTCATATTCACCTATGTCTTTCAAGTGTTTAATCAATCTACCAATATTGTGGTCTAAATTATCAACCATACCAGCATACAATTCCATTTTTCTGGCTTCTTTCTTTTGCTCTTGATTCGATAAAGAATCCCAAGGCAATACGCGTTCATGACTGGGTGGAGAGGTGGCATCATTTGGAATAATTCCCGCTTTTTTGAGGCTCGACAATCTTCGTTCTCGTAATTTTTCATATCCATCATCATATTGGCCTTTGTACTTTTTCCAATATTTTTTATCAACCTGCAACGGCCAATGTGGCGATGTATAAGCAGCAAAAGCAAAGAAGGGTTTGTTATCCCTGTTATCAGAACCTATGTATTCAATCAATTTATCGGTATAAAAATCTGTAGAATAATTGCCTTCTATCCATTGTGTTGAAATTCCATCCTCTGTATAACTAGATAACCCATCAAAAAGGGCGCTTCGATTGCTGTAGTGATTTCCAGCACCTTGGAGTAAAACAAAAGAGTGCTCAAATCCTTTTTGATGTGGATTGGATTCAGGTGTTTTGCCAAGGTGCCATTTTCCTGCCATATATGTATGATAACCACGGTCTCTCAACAAAGCAGGAATGGTGACAATTCGATCGGTCAACCTTCCTTCATAACCAAACACTTCTGTAACATTTCCTTGGCCTCCCATTCCAGCAATATGATTGTCATTTCCGGAAAGCAACATGGCCCGTGTAGGGGCACACATGGGAGCCGTATGAAAATTGCTAAATTTAATCCCTCTTCGCGACAATTCATCAAGGTTTGGTGTTTGAATATCTCCGCCATAACAACCGATATCGCCAAATCCTAAATCATCGGCAACGATTAACACTATATTGGGTTTCTTATTAATTGCTTTTTTACTTTTTTGTTCTGTGCATGAAAGCACTATTGTAGATGCCAGTAAGAATGAGAAGAGAAGTTTAAAACTTCTGTATTTTTTATACATGTTGATTACTTATTTAATTAGCTCTGGCATTTTATTGAATATATTTATTCTTCATACATGTTGACTGCTTTATATTCGATTGGTAATAATGAAGCACTACTTGTTATATGATGATAAATATAAGATTTAATTCACGGTTTTGTTCCGTTTTGGAACGATAAGAGGAGTTTTGTTCCTGTTTACGTGATTCTTATAACAGCTCCAAAGCATTATCCAAAGGACTTTTTATTGATAAACATCTTTTTAAAAAGCGCAGTTTCTAGATTAAATTACAAAGCCAGCAATTAGGCCCGAGTTAGGGATTGAATGACATGTTTGATCCCGATAGTAATCGGGAGAGTAGTGAAATCGCGCCCCTTAATGGGTAACGCCCAAATTATTGTATAAAAAAAGCCCAACCTTTAGATTGAGCTTCTTAAATATGTTTTTTAAAATGTACTAGTTGTTACCAGCTTCTAGGTTTTTCATTTCTTTTTCAATCATATCATAAAACTGATCGATTTTAGGAAGAATAACAACACGTGTACGTCTGTTTTTTGCTCTGTTTGCTGCAGTATCATTATCTGCTAGTGGCACGTAAGAACTACGACCTGCGGCAATTAATTGTGATGGGTTAACATCTAGCGATTGTAATACTCTGATGATAGATGTAGAACGTTTTACACTTAAATCCCAGTTATCTACCAACACGCCTTTGCTATATGATTGGCTATCTGTATGACCTTCAATCATGGCTTCGAAATCTGGTTTGCTGTTGATTACTTTTGCAACTTTTGCTAACACATCTTTTGCTTTAGATGTTACGTTGTAGCTTCCGCTTTGGAATAATAATTTATCTGCTATGGAGATAAATACCACACCTTTTTCTACATTAACCTCAATATCTGGATCGTTAATGCCAACTTCTCGTTTTAAGCTTGTTACTAAAGCCAATGTTACACTATCTTTTCTTGTAATGGCGTCTTGTAGGCGTGTAATTTTTAGATCTCTTTCTTTTAGAGTTTCTAAAGATTTTTCAAGGTTTGTAGCGCCTTTGGTTGTTAGTTCTGTTAAGTCTTGAGAACTTTTTATTAAGGCTGTATTGTTTTTCTTTAAATCTGCTAGTTGGTCTTTCATAGCCTCAACTCGTGCTGTTGCTGATGCTCTGTCTTCTAGACAAGAATTTAACTTTACTGTTGCAGAATTAAGTAAGTCTTGAGTTTCTTTTTGTTTTGCTTGAAGATCTGTGTATAATTTTTTTGATACACAAGAGCTTAATAAAAGCATTGCAGACACACTAAGTAATAAAATTTTTCTCATGATTATAATTAAGGATTAATTTTGATAATGTTTGCACAAAAGTATATAAAAATCAGTGGTTTTAAACATTTTAACAAAACTTTTACTAACGAGTTATAAACTTTTGTAATTGGTTTTTTTATTTACGAAATAATCAACCACTATGGATGTTCTCTGGTAGTAGTTTGTTTTGTTTTTTATATTTTTTCTTTGTTTTAGCAATCTGTTTAAATGATAATAATAACTAAAGTGTGCTTTTAAGACTGCTAATAGATGGTTTGGTTTAAGCTCAATCAAGAATTTTATACCTGCAATACCATCTAAAACTAATCTAACAAACAATTTACCAAGAAGAAAACCATTGGCATTTTTTGTAATTGCAAAAAGGCTATTTCTAAAATTTAAAAACGTTTTTTGCGGATTAGTATTTTTTAAAGTTGCCCCACCAACATGAAATACTGTTGACGCTCCAACGTATTTTACAGAGTATCCTAAATTCTTTGCACGCCAACACAGGTCTATTTCTTCCATATGTGCAAAAAAGTGTTCGTCAAAACCATTTAATGCTTTAAACACTGCGTTTTTTATAAATAAACATGCACCTGAAGCCCAAAAAATTTCTGTGGTATCGTTGTATTGTCCTTGGTCATTTTCTAGAGTATCAAAAATTCTACCTCTGCAATATGGATAACCATATTTGTCTATAAAACCACCGCCAGCACCTGCATACTCAAAATAATCTTTGTTTTTATAATCTAGTATCTTGGGTTGAATAATGGCTGTGTTAGCGTCTTTATTAAAAGTATCTATAATTGGATTTAACCAGTTTTGAGTAACTTCAACATCACTATTTAAAAGACAAAAAACATCAGCCGCTATAGATTTTAGTGAATCATTATAACCTTTTGCGTAACCTCCATTTTCATTATTTTGAATAATTGTAATTTCTGGATAATTTGTTTTCATGAAGGTTATAGAGTTATCAGTAGAAGCATTATCTGCAACATATATTTTAGCTGTTTTAGAATTCTGAATAACTGATGGTAGAAATTGTTCTAACAGTTTTTCTCCATTCCAATTTAATATGACTACGGCTAGCTTCATGGCTTATATGCTGGAATATCTTTTAAAAATTGATAACGTTTATTTTTAAAATCCATTTGACAATAATAATGATTTAATCCGTTGGTTACCATTAAATAAGTAGCATTTAACTCTAAATTATAACGTGCTATCTGATCGAATGTGTTTTGCTTAATCTCGATTTTTGGAGCTTTGCATTCTACTATTAAATGGATGCTGCCATCAGTATTGAAAACTACTATATCATATCTTTTTTTAAGAGAGTTTAAAATTAATTCTTTTTCAACATTAATTAAAGATTTTGGATACCCTCTCTCTTTTATTAAGAATTGAATGCAATGTTGACGAACCCATTCTTCGGGTTGTAAAACCACAAATTTTTTGCGTATTGAATCAAAAATAGAAACTTTATTTTCGTTATTTTTGAATCGGAAGGTATATGTTGGAAAATTTAAATTTTGCACCTCACAAATTTATCATTATAATGTCACTTCAAGTGATTTTCATAAAAATTTTTATTACGATTTGGACGAAGTCAAACAATTAGTTACAGATATAAAAAATAAGAACCTAAAACCTATTTACTTTTTGATGGGTGAAGAGCCTTATTATATTGATAAAATTTCAGATTTTATTGAGAGCACAGTTTTAGCTGAAGAGGAGCGAGGTTTTAACCAAATGGTTTTGTACGGGAGAGATGTTTCCATTGAGGATATAGTTGGCAATGCTAAGCGTTATCCTATGATGGCAGAGTATCAAGTAGTTATTGTTAAAGAAGCTCAAGATTTATCTAGAACGATTGAAAAGCTTGCTAGTTATGCCGAAAATCCCCAACCTACTACGGTTTTAGTGGTTAATTATAAGTATAAAAAAATTGATAAACGTAAAGCGTTATACAAAACACTTAAAAAAACGGGTGTTGTTTATGAGAGTAAAAAACTTTACGAAAATCAAGTAGCCGATTGGATTCGTCGAGTGCTTTCTCCAAAAAAATATAGTATTTCTCCTAAAGCTGCCCAAATGCTTGTGGAGTTTTTAGGGACAGATTTAAGTAAAATAAACAACGAGTTGGAAAAGCTTCAAATTATTTTACCTGAAGGGACTCAAATTTCACCGGATCATATTGAAGAAAATATTGGTATTAGTAAAGACTACAATAATTTTGAGTTAAGAAAAGCCATTGGAGAAAGAAATACTGTTAAAGCCTATAAAATTGTCAACTATTTTGCTGATAATCCTAAAGATAACCCAATGGTTGTAACTGTATCCTTATTGTTTAGTTTCTTTTCCCAATTACTTCATTTTCATGGCTTAAATGATAAATCTCCACGAAGTGTAGCTTCAGCCTTAAGAGTGAATCCTTATTTTGTAAACGATTATATAACAGCTGCTAGAAACTTTCCAATGCGAAAAGTTAGTACTGTGGTTTCTACATTAAGAGAGTTTGATGTAAAAAGTAAAGGTGTTGGTTCTAATGCTGTTCCTCAAGGTGATTTGCTTAAAGAGTTGTTAGTTAGAATTTTTAATTAATAATTATATGGATGTTGATATTCATGATAGTTGGAAACCGTATCTAGAAGAAGAATTTAAAAAACCATATTTTTTAGATTTAGTCAGTTTTGTGAAGTTTGAATATAAAAACCATAAATGTTTTCCATCTGGTAATCAAATTTTTAATGCGTTTAATAATTGTCACTTTAATGATTGTAAGGTGGTTATTATTGGTCAAGATCCATATCACGGAGATGGTCAAGCCAATGGGCTATGTTTTTCGGTAAGCGATGGTATTAAGCATCCACCATCATTGATAAATATTTTTAAAGAAATAGAATCGGATTTAGGAATTCCATATCCAGAAAGTGGAAATTTATTACGTTGGGCTAATCAAGGTATTTTATTGTTGAATGCTACACTTACTGTTAGAGCACACCAAGCTGGGAGTCATCAAAAAAAAGGTTGGGAAATATTTACTGATGCTGTAATAAAAACAATCAGTGATAAAAAGAGTAATGTTGTTTTTCTATTATGGGGTGGTTATGCTAAGAAAAAGGTAAAATTAATTGATACTAATAAGCATAAAGTGTTGACTTCTGGTCACCCTTCACCATTGAGTGCTAATAGAGGGTACTGGTTTGGGAATAAAAATTTCTCAAATACTAATAAATTACTAGAAGAGAAAGGATTAAATACCATTGACTGGTAAATAAATACAATAGTTATCTATTTTTATTCCTAACACTTACATGTAAAAGGAAAAATAGAGCTAGAGTTATAGAAGCTACTAGAAAAACTGAGTAAATCATGATAAATAGAATTTTTTAATGTCTTTATAATTACTTACTTATTAAGACACTTAAAAAAGGCTTTAGTCACTTGCATAGTAAAAAATTAACTTCCTGTGGGAGCTAATTCCTGAGGTTTTGAAGGAATAATATTTCTTGTATTTAGTACAACAGTCTTTTCTTCATTTTTAAAGGTTTTTCTAGGTTTAATTTGACTGTACTTAAAAAACATTATGTTGACTATTACAAGTCCAGAAAGAATTAAAGTAATTGTTAATAACATAGGCGTTTGGGATTAAATATTCGACAAAGTACATAATTTATTCGATAAAAAACAAATTTTTGTGAATAAAATGTTAATATCTTGAAATAACATGACAAAATTAGCAAATAATAAATTACTTACAATACGTACTAATACCTATTTTTTATTTTTTCAGATGTTTAAGTTAAAAACTTAAAAAAATGATTTATGTATAATATTCATATCCCACTTTTGCTTAATTAGCAAAGAATAACCAAAAATTGTGAAAATATTAATTGAAAAGTTTTCGAAATGTAATAGTTGATTTAATGAAATAAATTTATTTTTGAATAAAAAATAATTTTAACATGAATACACCTGAATGGGTAACAGTTAAAGAATATCAAGATATTACTTATAAAAAAAGTAATGGAGTTGCAAGAATTGCGTTTAATAGACCAGATGTTAGAAATGCTTTTCGTCCAAAAACTACAAGTGAGCTATATGATGCCTTTTATGATGCTAATGAAGATGTAAATATTGGAGTTGTTTTGTTATCTGCTGAGGGGCCTTCAACAAAAGATGGTATTTATTCCTTTTGTAGTGGAGGAGATCAAAAAGCTCGAGGCCATCAAGGTTATGTAGGGGAAGATGGTTATCATCGTTTGAACATATTAGAAGTTCAGAGGTTAATCCGTTTTATGCCAAAGGCAGTAATTGCTGTAGTTCCTGGTTGGGCTGTCGGTGGCGGTCATAGTTTGCATGTAGTTTGCGATTTGACTTTAGCGAGTAAAGAGCATGCTATTTTTAAACAAACTGATGCTGATGTTACCAGTTTTGACGGAGGTTATGGTTCTGCATATTTAGCTAAAATGGTAGGTCAGAAAAAAGCAAGAGAAATCTTTTTTTTAGGTAGAAATTATTCTGCTCAAGAAGCTTATGAAATGGGTATGGTTAATGCAGTAATTCCTCATGAAGATTTAGAAAATACAGCTTATGACTGGGCACAAGAGATTTTAGCTAAATCACCAACATCTATTAAAATGCTAAAATTTGCTATGAATTTAACTGATGATGGTATGGTTGGTCAACAAGTTTTTGCTGGAGAAGCCACTCGTTTAGCTTACATGACTGATGAGGCTAAAGAGGGTAGAAATGCTTTCTTAGAAAAACGCAAGCCTAATTTTGATAAAAAATGGATACCATAATGCAGAAAATTTCTATTTGGATTTCTGCAATGCGTTTAAGAACATTACCTCTATCAATAGCGGGTATAATATTAGCGGCATGTTTGGCACACTATAATGGTGCTTTTAAGTGGAATGTTTTTTTATTAGCAATACTTACAACATTAAGTTTTCAAATACTTTCGAACCTTGCCAATGATTATGGTGATGGTGTAAAGGGTACAGATAATGAAGAAAGAATAGGTCCAGAACGTGCTATCCAGTCTGGAGATATTTCACCTGACGAATTAATGGGCGCCATTAAAGTAAACATTATTATATCTATAATTCTAGCCTTTTTACTTATTTTCACTGCCTTTGGAGTAAAACATTTTTTTCTCACCATCTTTTTCTTTTCATTAGGTATTGGGTCTATAATTGCGGCAATTCGCTACACTATGGGCAATAATGCATATGGTTACAAAGGATTAGGAGATCTATTTGTGTTCACTTTTTTTGGTTTAGTTAGTGTTATTGGTTGTTATGTTTTATTTGCTAAGGAAATTGACCATGTTACATTATTACCAGCTTTTGCAATTGGATTATTAAGTACAGCTGTGCTTAATTTGAATAATATGAGAGATCGATTGACCGATGAAAAATCTAATAAAATTACATTTGCAGTTAAGTTAGGAGAGCAAAAATCAAAAATGTATCATAACATTTTGGTAGGGTTAGCAATAATACTCTCAAGCTTATTTGGTATTCTATATTATACTTCACCTTTTAATTTTATTTTTATAATCACTTATATCCCTCTTTTATTACATATAAAGAGAGTAAACAACAATTTAGATCCAAAACTACTAGATCCTGAATTAAAAAAATTAGCACTTACAACTGTATTGCTAGCAATATTAATGGGAATTGGACATTTACTACCGTTTTAGTAAATTTACTTTTAATAAATTTTAATATGAAAATTACATTTTACGGTCATGCTAGTTTAGGTATTCAAATAAGAGATGTTAATATTCTTGTTGATCCATTTATTTCTCCAAATGAAAAAGCATCACATATTGACATAAGTACGCTTAAAGCAGATTATATTTTAATTACACATGCACATCAAGATCATATTGTAGATGTAGAAGCTGTAGCTAAACGTACAGGAGCTATAGTGATTTCAAACTTCGAGATTGTAAATCATTTTGGAAAGTTAGGTATTGAGGGACATCCAATGAATCATGGTGGAAAATGGAATTTTGAATTTGGAACTGTCAAATACGTAAATGCTATTCATACGTCCTCTTTTCCTGATGGAACTTATGGTGGACAACCAGGTGGTTTTGTAATTGAAGGAGAGCATAAAAATATCTACATAGCTGGGGATACGGCTTTAACTCTTGATATGAAGTTAATACCACTTCAAACCAAATTAGATTTAGCTATTTTACCAATAGGTGATAATTTTACTATGGGTATTGATGATGCTATTTTAGCCAGTGATTTTATTGAATGTGATAAAGTATTGGGTTATCATTTTGATACTTTCGGTTATATTGAAATCGATCATCAAGTTGCTAAGCGAAAATTCTTCGAAAAAGAAAAAGATTTAATGCTACTAGAAATAGGTGACTCAATAGAACTTTAAATTAAATAGATCTAAAATTTTTATGAAAAAACTTGTTTTAATTCTACTATTATTTACCTTTTCCAATGCTATAAATGCTCAAATTGAACAAGGCAAAACAGGTGCATGGTATATGTATTTTTTTAAGCATCAGTTTAAAAACAGTCAGTTTGGTATTCAAGGAGATGTACAATACAGAAACTGGAATTTAGGAGGAGATTTAGAGCAGCTTTTAATTCGTTCAGGTATTACATACAAACCAAAGAGTGCAGATGTGCTTTTAACTCTAGGTTATGGAAATATAACTACTGGAGAATTTGGAGACGGGAGTAGTACTGTTTCAGAAAGTAGAATTTACCAAGAAGCTTTATTTCCTCAGAAGCTTGGTAAACGTTTTCATTTAGCACATCGTTTTAGATATGAACAGCGTTTTGTTGAAAATCAGGACTTTAGAACACGTTACCGCTACAATTTATTTTTAAATATACCTTTAAATAGTGATTCAATTTCTGCGAAAACGATTTATATGGCATTATATAATGAGCTTTTTATAAATGGTCAAACCGATATTGGAGATAATAGAATGGTTGAGTTATTTGATAGAAATCGGACTTATTTAGGTTTTGGTTATGTTTTAAAGCCTGCAATGAAATTCCAATTAGGTTGGATGAATCAGAAAACGGTCAATTGGGGTAAGGGGCAATTGCAATTAAGCTTTCATCATAGTTTTTAATAGGTTATGAATATATGAAAGCTACTTATCACAAGTATATTTTAAACTTTAAGCAAGCTAGTGGAACATCTCGAGGCATTTTAAAAACTAAAGAAACTTGGTTTATTGTTTTAGAATCAAATAATAAACAAGGTTTTGGTGAATGTGGTTTATTTAGAGGTTTGTCTGCTGATGATAGACCTGATTATGAAGAAAAACTTAAGTGGGTTTGTAATAATATAGATTTAGGTTTAGAAGTACTGTTAACAGAACTGACGGAGTTCCCTAGTATTCAATTTGGTTTAGAAATGGCTTTTAAATCATTAAATAGCGAAGATTCTTTTGAATTATTTTCTTCTAAATTTACTAGAAGTCAAGATTCAATTCCAATCAATGGTTTGGTTTGGATGGGAAGTGAAGTTTTTATGAAACAGCAAATTACTGATAAAATTGAGGCAGGTTTCAATTGTATTAAAATGAAAATTGGCGCTATAGATTTTCAAACAGAAATTAGTCTTATTAAATCTATAAGAAATCAGTTTACTTCAAAGGATATAGAATTACGTGTTGATGCAAATGGAGCTTTTCATCCTTCAGAAGCATTAGATAAATTAAATATTTTATCTGATTTAGATTTGCATTCTATTGAACAACCAATAAAACAAGGACAAATACAAGAAATGGCTTCGCTTTGCGAAAACACACCTTTGCCAATTGCCTTAGATGAAGAATTAATTGGTGTTTTTAATGTAACAAAAAAGCAAGAGTTGTTACAAACTATAAATCCGCAATACATTATTTTAAAACCGAGTTTGGTTGGTGGTTTTAAAGGAAGTGATGAATGGATTAATTTTGCTAAAAAACAAAATATAGGTTGGTGGATTACAAGTGCTTTGGAAAGTAATATTGGTTTAAATGCAATTGCGCAATACACTTATAATTTGGAAAGCAATTTACCGCAAGGTTTAGGGACGGGAGAATTATTTACAAATAATTTTGAAAGTCCTTTGCAAGTAAAAAATGGTAAATTGCATTATAATAATCAACAAACATGGAAATTTAATTTATAATATGGATTATATACAACAAGCATACAGAGGATTATACGATTTATGGCGATACATATTAGGTGTAGTTATTGTGTTTATAGCGTGGCAATTAATAGGAATGATTCCTTTAGTAGGTGGTCTTGCTGTAAAAATATTAGGAGATAGTTCTGTTAACATGCCAACAGATATTCCTCAAATGATTGATATTCTGGGGAGTAATTTATTTCTATTACTTATGTTATTATCGTTTGTTTTTGGATTGATTGGTGTTTTTGTAACCTCTAAAACATTGCACAAACAATCAATAACTAGCTTAACTACGGCAAGAAAGAAAATCGATTGGAAGCGATTTTGGTTTATATTCATTTTGTGGGGTATCGTTTCTAGTGGTTTTGTATTGTTAGATTATTATATGAGTCCAGATGATTATCAATTAAATTTCAAACTAGAACCTTTTCTAATTCTTGCGGTTATAGCTATTCTTTTAATTCCATTACAAACTAGTTTTGAAGAATACTTTTTTAGAGGCTATTTAATGCAAGGTTTTGGAGTAATTTTTAAGAATAAGTGGTTACCACTATTAATTACATCAGTTGGCTTTGGTTTGATGCATATTGCTAACCCTGAAGTAGATAAATTAGGTCCAGTTATTATGGTTTATTATATAGGAACAGGATTGTTTTTAGGAATCATGACACTTATGGACGATGGTTTAGAACTTGCTTTAGGTTTTCATGCGGCTAATAATTTATTTACAGCACTTTTGGTAACTGCTGATTGGACAGCTTTTCAAACAGATTCTATATTAAAAGATTTGTCTGACCCAACTGAGATGGGACTTATGGAAATATTCGTTCCAGTTTTTGTTGTGTTTCCTATTCTTCTTTTTATACTTTCAAAAAAATATAATTGGACAAATTGGAAAGACAAGCTTTTTGGGGAGGTAATTGAGCCTCCTAAAGAGGATTATAAAGTTTTAGATTAAAATATGATTCCTAATTATACTAATGTACACTTAAGGTTTAAACTTGATAATTTAAGTTATAATCACGAAGACCTCATGGAGGTTGCTTATAGCTATGTTAAAGAGGGATTACCTTATCAACAAGAACTCGGAAACTTTTTATTAGATTGGTTAGATGATAAAGACTATGTAATTGTAAAAACATCTGGATCTACTGGTAAGCCTAAAAAAATAAAAATTAAAAAACAAGCTATGGTAAATTCTGCCATTGCTACTGGAGATTTTTTTAATTTAAAACCAGGTGATAAAGTTTTACACTGCTTACCTGCAAACTTTATTGCGGGTAAAATGATGATTGTAAGAGCTATCGTTTTGGGTTTAGAGTTAGATATGGTTGAGCCTGCTGCATTACCTTTAATTGATTATGAAAAGGATTATGTTTTTTCTGCGTTTACACCAATGCAACTTAAGAATTTTGCTAAATACTTGAAGAAGATTAAGACGGTTATAGTTGGTGGAGGTCGTGTATCTAAGGCTATTATTGAATTAATAAAAGATAAAAAGCCTAATATTTACGAAACTTATGGAATGACAGAAACGGTTTCTCATATCGCTGTTAAAAAATTAAATAATTTTTCAGGTGATGCAGATCATTTTTTCACAACACTTCCAGAAATAAAAGTATCTCAAGATGATAGAGGATGCTTGGTTATTGACGCGCCAAATTTATCAGACAAAAAAATAGTAACAAATGATATTGTAAATATTATATCAGATTCTAGTTTTGAGTGGTTAGGACGCTTTGATAATGTTGTTAATTCAGGAGGTATTAAGTTGTTTCCAGAACAAATTGAAAGTAAACTACAAGATAAAATTGCAGGTGAATTTTTTATTGCCTCTGAAGAAGATGATGCTTTGGGTGAAAAATTAATTTTGGTTTTAGAAGGCGAAGAAAAGAATATTGATGAAGCAATTTTTGAATGCTTAAATAAATACGAAAAACCTAAAGCGGTTTATGCAATATCAAAGTTTAAAGAGACATCTTCGGGTAAAATTCATCGTAAAAACACCTTAGATGCGCTTAATCTTACTTAAATAATGCAACATTCTCTTAATTTTCAACACAGATTAAAAAATATATTATGAGTTTTATAAAACGAGTATTCTCAACCGTTATAGGGATTTTTGTATTCCTAATTATTTGTTTTTTTGGATTAATTTTTCTTGGTGCATTACTAGGGTCAGATTCAGATGAAGTAGTTAATGTGAAATCTAATTCTGTTTTAGAATTGACTCTAGATTTTCCAATAAAAGATTATGCGGGTAAAACAGAATTTTCAGATTATCCATTTTTAAATGAAAATAAAAAGAATGGCTTATTCAATATTATTGATGCTATACATTATGCGGCTTCAGATAGTAAAATAAAAGGGATTTCAATTGATAATAATTTTATAAATGCCGGTTTATCTCAAACCAAGGCTTTAAGAGGTGCATTACTAAAGTTTAAAGAGTCTGGTAAGTTTGTTGTTGCATACGGCGATATTTATACTCAGAAAGATTACTATTTAAGTTCTGTGGCTGATACTATTTATTTAAATCCGGTGGGTATGATGGAGTTTAAAGGCTTGTATTCAGAGCGTCTGTATTTTAAAGATTTTCAAGAAAAAACGGGTTTAAAAATGGAAGTCATAAGGTTAGGAAAGTACAAAAGTGCTGTGGAACCTTTTATAGATAATGAAATGAGTGACAATAATAGGGAGCAAATTTCGGTGTATTTAAATTCGCTTTGGAATGAAATGAAGCAAGATATATCTAAAAGTAGAACCATCCCTTTAGATAAGTTGAATGTTATTGCAGATAGTTTATTAGGTAGAACACCAGATTTAGCCTTTAACTCTAATTTAATTGATAAAGTGGGGTACCATGATGAGTATGTTGGTGGTATGAAACACGCTATTGGTGTAGATTCTAAAAAAGATTTGAATACTGTTAAAATAGCAGATTACTCAGAATATGCGGCGAAAAAAATTGGCAGTTTCAAGAAAGATAGAATAGCAGTAATATATGCCGAAGGCGATATTATTTATGGAGAAGGAGATGAGAATACCGTGGGGCAAGGTAGTATGAATAAATCATTGCAAAAAGCACGAAATGATGATAAAATTAAAGCCGTTGTTTTAAGAATAAATTCCCCTGGAGGAAGTGCTTTGGCTAGTGAGTTAATTTGGCGAGAAATTGAATTAACAAAAAAAGTAAAACCCGTAATTGTTTCTATGGGAGATTTAGCAGCTTCTGGTGGGTATTATATTGCTTCAAATGCTGATAAAATTATAGCTGAACCTACTACAATTACTGGGAGCATTGGGGTGTTCGGAATGCTACCAAATGGAAAAGAATTTGCAGATAATATGGGGGTCAATGCAGAACAAGTGGTTACAAATCAAAACGCAGTTACCTATAGTTTTTTTGAGCCTTTAAATGATAGACAACGTAAATATATTAAGGAAGGTATTTTAGATATTTATGAGTTGTTTTCTACACGTGTTTCTCAAGGTAGAAAGTTAACAAGAGAACAAGTAGAAGACATTGCTCAAGGTCGTGTATGGACTGGGGCTGATGCTGTAAAGATTGGTTTGGTTGATGAATTAGGAGGTTTAGATTTAGCGCTAAAATATGCAGCTGAAGCCGCAGAGATTGAAGAGTATTCCATAAGAGAATTTCCTATTTTTGAAGAAGATGATTTAACAAAAGCTTTAATTAATCAATTTTTGAATAATTCAAAAACTAAAGAGACTATTTTAATAGAGGAGTTAGGTGTAGAGAATTATAAAATATTAAAAGAAATAAAAGCGATGTCTCAGAAAAAAGGTGTCCAGTTATTATTTCCTTTTAGTACGGAGATTAAATAACATATTCATGTGAAAGCAGGAATCTCAAAATAATAATTATAAGAGACTTTTTTAAGAAGTCTCTTTTTTTTATGGCTTTACTCAATCAAAAACACACTTCACTCATTATTGATTTTATAATGTAGTAGTTGGTTATAGTTTTATGATAAACTAAAAACCAAAAATTATGAAATCATTATTTATTATTCTAGCATTCACTTTTTATTTTCTGCCAAACTCAACGTTTTCACAAGAAAAGAATATTGAAACGCAATCCGTAGAAATAGAAAATCTTATTTCTTTTGTAGTTGAGAATTATAAGAAAAAAGAAGAAGGCGATTCTGGTATCTATAATCTGATTTTTTTAATTCAAGTTTCTGAAAACGGTTATTCATTAGAAGATGAAGTCGTTCTAAAGCAAGGATTTAAGCTATTATCAAAAAGACTTACTGAAGATGATTCCATTTCTATTATTGGATATTCAGGTTTGAATGGCGTAGCTTTAGAGGAGGAATCAATTAAAAATTTGAAAAAGATTCTTTATACGCTTAATAATTTTAAATCAAGTATTAAAGAGTTTCATCCAGATGGAATCTCGTTAGCATATGATTATGTAAACGAAAATTTTAAAGAAGAAGCAGTAAACAAAGTCATCATGATTAGAATGCCAAATTCACAAAATACAGCTAAAACTCAAAATGTCTCTACTGTAAAAAAGAAAAAGAAAAATAATGCCATTGTTTTAACAGCAATAACTCTTTTACCAGAGATTATTTCAGTTTTAAAAGACTAAACCTGCAAAACCCCCAAATTAAATTGCTTTTCAATAGGAGCGTGGTTAGCAGCCTCAATACCCATGGAAATCCAAGTTCTAGTATCTAACGGATTAATAACGGCATCAGTCCATATTCTAGCAGCTGCATAATATGGAGATACTTGGTTATCGTAACGGTCTTTTATTTTATTGAATAATTCTTCTTCTTTTTCAGGAGTAATTTTCTCGCCTTGTTTTTGGAGTGATGCCTTTTCTATTTGAAGTAAAACTTTAGCTGCAGAATTTCCACTCATAACAGCTAGTTCTGCACTAGGCCATGCAAAAATTAATCTTGGATCATAAGCTTTACCACACATGGCATAATTACCAGCACCATAACTATTACCAATAATAACCGTCAATTTTGGTACTACCGAATTGCTAACGGCATTTACCATTTTAGCACCATCTTTTATAATTCCACCATGTTCACTTTTGCTACCCACCATAAAACCAGTTACATCTTGTAGAAATACTAATGGTATTTTTTTCTGGTTGCAATTGGCAATAAAACGCGTAGCTTTATCAGCAGAATCATTGTAAATCACACCCCCAAATTGCATTTCGGTAGGTTTGGTTTTAGAACCTGTAGTTTTTACAATCTGACGTTGATTTGCCACAATTCCAACTGCCCAACCATCAATACGGGCGTAACACGTTATTATGGTTTGTCCATAGCCTGCTTTATATTCCTCGTATTCCGAATTATCAACTAAGCGTTTAATAATTTCATACATATCATATTGGTCGGCGCGACTTTTGGGAAGAATACCAAAGATGTCTTCTGGGTTTTCTGAAGGTTTTTTTGCATCAATTCTATTAAAACCAGCTTTATCGTAATCTCCAATTTTATCAATAATATTTTTTATTTTATCTAAAGCATCTTTATCATTTTTGGCTTTATAATCTGTAACACCAGAAACTTCGCAATGTGTTGTTGCACCGCCTAGGGTTTCATTATCAATACTTTCTCCAATAGCTGCTTTTACCAAATAACTTCCTGCTAAAAAAATGCTTCCTGTTTTGTCAACTATTAAAGCTTCGTCACTCATAATAGGGAGGTAAGCACCACCAGCAACACAGCTTCCCATAACTGCTGCAATTTGGGTAATCCCCATACTGCTCATAATGGCATTGTTTCTAAAAATGCGTCCGAAATGTTCTTTGTCAGGGAAAATTTCATCTTGTAAAGGCAAATAGACGCCTGCAGAATCCACTAAATATATAATAGGTAATTTATTTTCTATGGCTATTTCTTGTGCGCGAAGGTTCTTTTTACCTGTAATGGGGAACCATGCACCTGCCTTAACCGTAGCATCATTTGCCACAACAATACATTGCTTACCTTTAATGTAACCCATTTTTACAACTACACCAGCTGAAGGGCATCCACCATGCTCTTGATACATATCTTCTCCAGCAAAAGCAGCAATTTCAATCGATTTTGATTTAGCATCCAACAAGTAATCAATACGCTCTCTAGCTGTCATTTTACCTTTGCTGTGAAGTTTTTCAATACGTGATTTTCCACCACCTAAGCTTACTTTAGCAAGTCGTTTTTGTAATTCTGAGACTAAGAGTTTATTATGATCTTCGTTTTTATTGAAGTTGATATCCATACATTGATTATTTGTTACGAATTTACAAAACCAATTCCTGTATTAAAAGTGAATATTTTGTTAAAAATACATAACATGGAAATATATTCCTTGGAATATAAATTTATTTTTATTAATTTTGTATCATAATTTAAAATAACAAGATGAAAACAAATAAAATAATCTATTATATTGCTACTGCAATATTAACAGCCGTAATGCTGTTTTCGGTAAGTATGTATTTCTTTAAGCACGACATGATTAAAGGTGCTTTTGAGAGTTTTGGGTATCCAACATATATTATATATCCTTATGCTGTAGCCAAATTACTAGGGCTAGTAGCATTATGGTTGCCTGGGTATAAAACATTAAAAGAGTGGGCTTATGCAGGTTTCTTTTACGCATTTGTATTAGCCTTTTTTGCACATTATATGATTGGAGATGGGCAACAAGGGACAGCAATAGTGGCATTAATAGCTTTAGCTGTATCTTACATATTTTACAAAAGAATAAATAAATAAAATGATTTGATTTTCTCTTTCGAGGAAATGATTAAAAAAATAATTCAATGAAAAAAATAATAGCATTTGCAGGAAGTAATAGTAAAGTTTCAATTAATAAACAGTTAGCAACTTATGCAGCTAGTTTAGTTGAAGATGTTGAAACTACTATTTTAGATTTAAACGATTTTGAATTGCCAGTATATGGTATAGATTTAGAAGAAGATAAGGGCATACCAGATAATGCACAGAAATTTTTAGATAATATAAAATCATCAGATGGGATAATATTATCATTAGCAGAACATAATGGTGCTTATGCTACAGTTTTTAAAAATATTTTTGATTGGATGTCTAGAATAGACGGCAAACTTTGGAGCGAAAACCCCATGCTTTTAATGGCAACCTCTCCTGGTGCTAGAGGAGGAGCAACTGTTTTAGAAATTGCAAAAGGACGTTTTCCTTACATGGGTGGTAATATTGTTGCAGATTTTAGTTTTCCATCATTTTTTGATAATTTTTCAGACGGAAAAATAACTAATGAGGATTTGAATACTGCTTTAAAAGAAAAAGTAAACGTATTTAAAGATTCTTTATAACTGAATACTGAGACTGAAAATTTTTTAATATGGGCGATTTATCAAAAGACATAAATTCTAAATTTGATAACAATAGAGTAAAGGCTTTATTGAACATTATTTATACATCAAATTGGATAATGAGTCACCAGAATGAGTTTTTTAAGTCTTTTGGGATCTCGCCACAGCAGTATAATATTTTAAGAATATTAAAAGGTGCAGATGAACCCTTAAATGTTCAAACGATAAAAGATAGAATGATTGAGCGTTCGCCAAATGCTACGCGTTTAATGGATAAATTATGTGCTAAGCAATACATAGAACGTTGCCCTTCTGAACACGACAGACGTGTAGTTAAGATCGCTATAACTAATGAAGGAAAGGCGTTTTTAGAATCTATTCCAAATAACTTTAACAGAACATTATTGAAGAATTTGAGTGAAGAAGAAGCAGAACAATTAAGTAATCTGCTTGATAAAATGCGATAACAAACTTCTTGTTTGTTATACTGAACTTGTTTTCAGTATCTCCTAAAATAGATAGCGTATTTTTTTAATCAATTATTTTCCATGGAAAATAATTTAAAAGTAATTATTATGAAAGTAAATACAATAAAAAGAGTAGGTAGAAGTGATTTTGTGAATATGGGCCCAATTCAATTACGGCAGCCCATACCAGCAAGAATGATTGACAATATAGATCCGTTTATATTATTACATCATTACGGACCTTATGAGATTTCTGAACAGAATAATCCGTTTGATTTAGGGCCGCATCCGCATCGTGGTTTTGAACCGATAACATTTTTGATTCAAGGCGAGCAGTTACACAGAGATTCGCTTGGAAATGAAAGCGTTGTAAAAGCAGGTGATGTACAATGGACTACGGCAGGTAGAGGTATTATACATGCTGAAGCACCAACAAAAGCTTTTGTACAAAAAGGCGGCACTTTGGAAGGGATTCAGTTATGGTTGAATTTACCTGCGGAAAAGAAAATGATTGAAGCGAATTATCAACATGTTAAACATGAAGATTTTAGAGTGGTTAAATCTGATGATGGTAAAGTTAAGATTCAGATTATTGCTGGAGAGCTTGATGGAGTTTACGGACGTATTAAAACACAAACTTCTGTAAATGCTTTTATACTGGATGTTGAAGCTGGTGGAACGTTTGATATTAAAGTACCTAATTCACATCAATCGAGTATTTATTTATTAAAAGGTGATGTGGTTGTGAATGGTGCTGAACATTTGAAGTTTAATGAAAATCAGTTAATTCAATTTAATCAGGATGGAGAAGGGTTTTCAATTGCAGGAAATGAAATTAGTAAACTATTGTTTCTTTCGGGGGTTCCTTTTAATGAACCTGTAACCACTTATGGCCCGTATGTGATGAACACGCAAACTGAAATTATGGAGGCTATGCGCGATTATCAAATGGGGAAAATGGGATTTCTTCCTGCTAATTAGAAGTTGAACCTACAAGGTTTTAAAAACCTTGCAGGTTTATTTAAGAGATTGAGTAATAACATAACAGTGGCGCGTTAGGGATTGCAGCGGATAGCCCACAGCTCGATCCCGATAGCTATCGGGAGAGGTGCGAGGACTTATAGCATAAAGCCCGACCCTTGTGGTAACGCCCAAATAAAACATAAAAAAAATGAAAACAACAATTCACAGAGCAGAGACTAGAGGTTTTGCAAACCATGGTTGGTTAAAATCGTATCATACGTTTAGTTTTGCAAGTTACCAGAATGCAGCGCGTAATAATTTTGGCATGTTGCGGGTGTTGAATGACGATGTGGTGCAACCTAAAATGGGGTTTGGCACGCATCCGCATCAGAATATGGAGATTATTTCTATTCCACTAAAAGGCGCATTATCACACAAGGATAATATGGGGAATACCCGTGCGATTGAGGTGGGAGAAGTGCAAGTGATGAGTGCTGGAACGGGTTTAACACATTCGGAATTTAATGATAGTAAAACGGATGCCGTTAATTTTTTACAACTTTGGTTAATCCCAGAAGAAATGGGTGTTGCACCTAATTATGACCAACGTAAATTTGATGTTGAACATCAGAAAAACAAGTTGCAAACGGTGGTTGCTCCAAAGGATAAATTGGAAGGTAACGCATTGCCAATTAGCCAACAGGCTTATATATATAGGGCTGATTTGGATGGTGGAAAATCGATTTCATTAACTGTTAAAAATGAGCATCATGGGATTTATGTGTTTGTGGTTAAAGGAGAGATTGAAATTAATAATGAGGCTCTTGAAACGCGAGATGCTATTGGTGTTTGGGATATTGAAAGTACTGAAATATTGGCGCGAGAAGCATCTGAAATTATTATTGTGGAAGTGCCTATGCATTAGGTAATGTTGATTAATAGCGAAAAAGCACCCAATTTTGGATGCTTTTTTTATTTAAAACTACGATATTTGCTTTTCAACTAACCAAAAAAGAAAAGATTATGGCGATGAATAAAAATACAGTTTTAGCATGGGCAACCATTTTAATGATTATAATGGGTGTAGTGCTTATTTTAATGGGAGCTTATCGATACGATGATGTTGCTGGATGGGGGTTTGCAACCGTAGGTATTGGCTTTTTTGCAATTGCATGGGTGTTTAATGCTTTAAAAGGCCGTGTTTAATTGGCTTAATAACTTAATAATTACAATTAACAATAATGAGTGACGATAAAAAGATAATTTTCTCAATGTCTGGTTTAACCAAGACATTCCCAAGTGCCAATACGCCAGTATTGAAAAATATATACTTGAGTTTTTTCTATGGTGCTAAGATTGGAATTTTAGGGCTTAATGGTTCTGGTAAATCTACTTTATTAAAAATTATTGCTGGTGTTGATAAGAATTACCAAGGCGATGTGGTATTTTCTCAAGATTACACTGTAGGGTACTTAGAGCAAGAACCACAGCTTGATGATGATAAAACGGTTATGGAAGTGGTTCGTGAAGGTGCTGCTGAAACTGTAGCTATTCTTGATGAATACAATAAGATTAACGACCAATTTGGTTTAGAGGAAGTTTATAGCGATCCAGATAAGATGGAAAAGTTGATGAACAGACAAGCGGAATTACAAGATCAAATTGATGCTGCAAATGCTTGGGAGTTAGATACCAAACTAGAAATTGCCATGGATGCGTTACGAACGCCTGATGGAGACAAGAAAATAGGTGTGCTTTCTGGTGGAGAAAAACGTCGTGTGGCTTTATGTCGTTTGCTTTTAAAAGAACCAGATGTTTTATTATTGGATGAACCTACCAACCATTTGGATGCAGAATCTGTACATTGGTTAGAGCATCATTTAGCACAATATAAAGGAACTGTAATTGCTGTAACGCACGATAGATACTTTTTAGATAATGTAGCAGGTTGGATTTTAGAGTTGGATAGAGGGGAAGGGATTCCTTGGAAAGGAAACTACTCGTCTTGGTTAGACCAAAAATCTAAACGTATGGCGCAGGAAGGTAAAGCGGCTTCTAAACGTCAAAAAACATTAGAGCGTGAGTTGGATTGGGTACGTCAAGGTGCTAAAGGACGACAAACCAAACAAAAAGCACGTTTAAAGAATTACGATAAGTTAATGAGTCAAGACCAAAAACAACTTGACGAAAAATTAGAAATATACATTCCTAACGGTCCGCGTTTAGGAACCAATGTAATAGAAGCTAAAGGTGTTGCTAAGGGATATGATGATAAGTTGTTGTATGACGACTTAAACTTCAATTTGCCACAAGCAGGAATTGTTGGGATTATTGGTCCAAACGGTGCTGGTAAAACCACTATTTTCAGAATGATAATGGGAGAAGAGACTCCTGATAAAGGAGAGTTTGTTGTTGGAGATACCGCTCAACTAGCTTATGTAGATCAAAAGCATTCTAATATTGACCCTGAAAAAACCATTTGGCAAAACTTTAGTGATGAGCAAGAGTTGATAATGATGGGAGGTAAAGAAGTAAATTCTAGGGCTTATTTAAGCAGATTTAATTTTTCTGGAGGTGAACAAAATAAGAAAGTTAAATTATTATCTGGTGGAGAGCGTAACCGTTTACATTTAGCTATGACACTTAAAGAAGAAGGTAACGTATTGCTTTTAGATGAGCCTACTAACGATCTTGATGTGAATACTTTACGAGCTTTAGAAGAAGGTTTAGAAAACTTTGCTGGTTGTGCAGTGGTTATTAGTCACGACCGTTGGTTCTTAGATAGAATATGTACACATATTTTAGCTTTTGAAGGGGATTCTCAAGTGTATTTCTTTGAGGGCAGTTTTTCTGATTACGAAGAAAATAAGAAGAAACGTTTAGGTGGAGATTTGATGCCGAAACGTATTAAGTACAAAAAATTAGTAAGATAGTTTTAGAAAGACGCTCACTGAAAAGTGGGCGTTTTTAATATACAATTAAGTCTTAATTTCCTCCATACATATGCCCATCAGTAAAATCTTGATAAGGCTTATCTTCATCTTCAGCAATCTTTTTATTCATAGCATCTAAACGCTCATTTTCCTTTTTAAGTTTATAAGACTTTCTAATGCCTAGAAGCAGTAAAATTCCAAAAAAAACAGTGACAATAATAAGCATAGTCACTATATCTGATTGATTTATCAAAGGAATTCCTATTAGAAATGTAAGTAAGTTGTTTTGTAGCATAGTTAATGCATCATTGGTGTTTGGTTATTAACAAATATAGTACATTCTTTCAAAATGTCTGAAATTTTTTATTAACTGTAACAATTTCATAATTTATAATACCAATAATTTGAGCAATGAGTAATAATCATGAAATTTAAAAAGTAAATAGCTTTTTACGTTTCAAAATTGAGATTTTTTAACGAAATTGCTTATCCATAAAATTGTTCAACTTAAAAACATAAAATATACATGTCTGATGATTTTGATTTATTAGAAACCAATTCCAATGAAAAAACAGAGAAAGTAGATGTTAATTGGGGGAAAGCCATTGACACTATGAAATCTAAATTGTCTCAAGAGGATGACCCAGAAGTGCGTCAAAAAATATTGAATGCCACTTTGGATGATGTGGTGCACATGGCAGAAAAAGATAGAACAACGCTTTTAGATGCTATTAAAGATTTAACCGATTATCAAGATGAAGTAGGAATTATATTCGAAAAATTTTCTGCATTAAACCCAACAGAACAAAAAGTTATTGATGATGCTCAAAAAGCATTAGAGCGTGCAAAAATTGAATTAGAAGATGCGCAAGCAAAACCAGATACTTGGTGGAATAACCTTTGGGGGCGTAAAAGCAAAATCAAAAAAGCTGAAGATGCTTTAAAAACAGCTGAAAAAGTTAGAGCAGGGGCAGATAATAAGGCTAAAGCTATGTTTCAAGAGCGTATAGAAAGCGCAGATGTACAAACACTTTTAAGCGAATTATCATATAAATCTCAAGCAGCTGTTACACGTTTAAAAAATCGTGAAGTAGAGATTAAAGAAGTAGAAGAAAAGCTGAAAGATGCCATTGTTGAAGCTTCAAAAAACCACACAAAAGCTTTAGAGAAGAAAAAAGAAGTAGAGGCGAAGTTAGAAGAGCAATATGCTTTACTAAAACAAGCGCGCCAAGAGTTAGAAGATATTGCCGATAAACAATCTGCAGAATATGCAGAAGCTATAGGTAAAGTAACTCAACTTGAACAAAAAGTTGAAGAACTTGAAGGTCTTAAAAACGCATACACAACATTAGCTGCCAGTAAAGATAGTTTTGTTCATAAGCATAATTTAACTATTAAGGTGCTAACCTCTTTACGTAGCAATCTTCAAACACACCGTGCTAAGTTAAAGTCTGATACAGAAGAGCGTCTTAAATATTATGATGGTTATGTAGTGGCATTAAAAGCAAGAACCGATCAGGAATTCGCTGCTATTTTAGAGCATTTAGGCGTAAAGACCGATGAGCATATCGGTGAAACATTGGCTTCAATGCACACCGCAAGTGCTAAAGCGCGTCAAGATATGATGGATAATATTCCAGTTCACGAGAAAGTAATGCAAGGCGTTTATAGTAGTTATGCTGAGGCTTTACAAGAAATTCGTGCTAAGGATGGCGAGATCCAAAAGAATTTTGCAGAGCGTTATGGTATCGATATGAAAGAGATTTTTGAAGACTATTACAATGCTGATGCCAACCAACCTTCAGGAGATGATGGTGAGCCAGAAGGAAAACCAAAACCAGAAGCAAACGACGACGATTTACTGTCTTAAAATAACTAGGGCGTTACCCCGATAAAAAAATCGGGGTCAGGCTTTCGGTAGTCGCTCTCTGCGATGAGCTTCAACAATGCCTCAACCCTTAACGCACCATTCAATTAACTTTCTAGTTTTCAGTAAGAACTTTTAACTTTTAATTGTTCACTTTTAATTATAAAAATGTCAATCAACCACATAGTTACACCTTTAGATTCTGCAATACTCGATTCCAAAGAGCATTATGTTTTCTATCATAAAATGGTAGACTTTGCTTTTAAAGAATTAATTGTAGCTGTTCAAAGAGAAGAAATATGTAATGGTATTGAGGTACAATTGTTTAAACAATATTGCGATTTACTGTTGTATTCTATCGAAGCCATGCGTGTTAAGTATATGTATGATGATGAGGATAACATGAAGGTTGATTTAACAGATTCTGGATTTCCAAATTATTTAGAGTTTAGATATTTGTTTAACGATTTAGAATTACGCGATGAATATCTTGAAAGATTAACACCAATAGCAACGCTAAAAGAGGAGTTTCTAGATGCGCTTATGCGAAAAAAGCAACCAGTTAAAAAAAGCAAACTGTTTCAAGCTGCATCCATAGTATATTATTCGTCTGTAAATAAACAATACATTTTTAATCGATTTGTGCAAGGTAAAATTCTTGGAGCTCCAGAAAATGCAGAAGCAGATTTAGTTACAAGTTGGAGTTTTTATGACGTATCTCATAATCGTCCTTTCGTCTGTTTCATGTATTTTAATTATGATGGTAATAAAATAAACGATTACAGAGATGAAATTTACACAGTTTTAAAAACCGTTGCAGACAGAGATATGTCTTTAGACGCTATGGCGTATACTATTGATAGAAAACTCCCTAAAGTATCACCAAAACGTATTAAACGAATAGATTTAGGGCCTTTACACAACGTTTTTGCAAAAGATGAGCATGAAGTAACCCACACTATTTTAGAAAGTATTGGCAAAAAAGAAATACCTTTAGAATCGTATGCGCTTTCATTACGCGTAGATGAAGTTAGTTCTAAAAGTGAATTTAAAGAAGGTGGTTTTTTTAGTAAACAAATTTTACAAAAATGGGATGATGTTTTTAAACAGAAGTACGTTTTAGCGCCACATCGTATTATTCAATTGCTCTATAACAAAACACCAGAAATGATGAATAATTTGGCTAAAGCTCCTATTGAAATTGCAGAATTAAAAATAAAATAAATAGAGTTTACAGTCGCAGTCTCAGTTTTCAGTATTGCGATTTAAATTATAAAATATAAACAGTTTAAGTTAGAGTAAACAGAGTTTAGTAATCACTGTTAACCGTGACCGAGACTGAATACTAAAAAAAACATGGAACACAACTCAACATTCCCAATAAAATTATCAGAATTAGATATGCTTCGAGATGAAGCAGCTTCATATTTGAAAAGCATACAATGGGAGCAAGGTGCTCGGGCTAAAAATAGAGATAAAGATGGAAAGGATGAATCTATCTTGTTGTATTTATCAAGAGCTAATAATGGAACAGATTCGGCAGAAATCACTTCGGTTTCAAAAACCATTTTAGCTTTAAAAAAGCGTTTATTACCAGATTCAGTTGCTATTCCTATTTATTTGAATCAAACATTATACGCGGTTCAAGAAGGGATTACACTTGGGATTTGGATAAAAGACAGTTATTATGATGCATCAGGATTATCTAGCTTAAATGAAAATAAATCGGCTCTAGATAGTAGCGGAAAACGAGAATTTGAAAGTAAAATGCATACTGCAACAGCGTTTATGTTGTTTGCTCAAGCTTATAAGATATTACACGATCTAAAACCACATGCGTCAGACGATTTAAGTGTTATGAAGCAAAAGTTTGCAGGTATTCCAGAGGTATCTTTAATGTCTCCTATTAAAGGAATTTCTTGCAGTTTGTTTTATTATGATAAGTATTTAGATCATCCAGAAATTATCAAATCGGATAAAGATGTTATCGATTTCACGGTAGTGTATTTCGAAGCTTTAATTGATGAGATTCAGTTACGAAAAAGTAGTTTAGAATATACTGAAACTATTGAAGACAGAACGTATAAGTTAGAAAAATCGGAGTTTGCAGTTTCAGGTTGGAATAACGTATTTCAAGGTACAGCAAAAAGTGTAGAATTTAATAAAATTCAATTTGAACAAATTGTTGGTAATCGTGATGCAAAACATTTTGCACGTCGTTTAACAGAACGTATGTTAAGCTACGATTTTACTGCTAAGAAAAATCCGTTTCAAGAACTAGGTGGTTTTATGCCTGTATTTATGGGATACGGTATTCCTGGAACAGGAAAAAGTATGTTGATAGCAGCTATTGCTACAAGATTAAAAGAACATTGTGATACTTTAGATATTCCTTTTTTGTTTCACCCTATGCCAGATACCTTAATTTCAACATTTCAAGGGGGTTCAGCTGAAAAAATGGTGGAGTGGATGAAACCGATGCAAGATCCTTCAAAATTAATTTTTGCACCTATAGATGATGCCGAAAATAATTTACAAGAACGAACTGCTCAAGGTGTTTCGGCTGGCGTGAAAGAAGTTATTGGTGTGTTTTTAAGATATACTGAAGGCGCTTATGCGGTTAACTATGGTAATAGTTCTATAGGTTTATTTACAAACTTGCCAGAAATGCTAGATAAAGCAGTTATTTCTCGTGTACAAGGGCGTTTTAAAATTGATGGAGCAAGAACAGAACATGATTTTCTAGATCAAGATCATTTATGGTGGCGAAAATTAGATGACACCATGCCAGATTTTGTAAATATGCAAGGACCAGAAAATTATAGTTATCTGCAAGATCAAGGCTTAGCAAAAAATATGGGAGATATTTTGAGTAACGTTGATAAACCTACTGAAGCTCGTGTTCATGAGGTTTATGATAATGTAGAAAAACATTTTAAAACAAATCAGCATTTGTTTTATGCGAATTTGTATAAAGAAATGCAAGCGGTGTTTCCGTTCTTTTCATCTCGTGATGTTCGTAATATTCAATCGGCTATTTCATTGCGATTAACCGATTTTGATTTGGAAGAAGATTGGTTTGAAAATCCAGAAATCTATTTCAAGCAAGATTATGATACCAAATTTAATATGCTTCAAGAATTAATGAGAGGTAATATGAAAGGCTTAGATTTCTCAGAGATTAGAAGACAAGAAGTTGTGCGCTATTTAGATAACGTAGCAACTATTGCCGATACTGACTTTAAACGAAAAGTAGATGCTAGAGTAAATCAGTTAAATATAGAAACTGAAGCAAGAAGAACTTTTGAAAATGAGTGATAAGCAAATAAAAAACATACAGAAAAAGTTACTTTCGGACAACTATTATATTCTCAATAGAGTCAATTTTGATTATTTGATGCCTAATGGCAAATGGGTAAACCAAATGCGCGAGGTTTATGATAGAGGAGATGGTGCAGGAATTCTTCTTTATAATAAGGAAAAACAAACTGTTATTTTAACTAAGCAATTTAGAATGCCAACCTATTTGAATGATAATAAAGATGGTATGTTGGTTGAAGTTGCTGCAGGCATGTTGGATAAAGATAACCCTGAAGCTTGTATAATTAGAGAAACTGAAGAAGAAGTTGGTTATAGGTTAAAAGAAGTAAAAAAAGTATATGAAGCCTATTCTTCGCCGGGAGTAATGACAGAGAAAATGCACTTTTTTGTTGGTGAATACACCGGTGATATGAAAGTGAATGAAGGTGGTGGTTTAGATTCAGAGCATGAAGATATTGAGGTATTGGAAATTTCTTTTGAAGAAGCTACTAAAATGTTGAATAATGGAGAAATTGTAGATACAAGAACAATTGTATTGTTGCAGTATGCTATAATTCATAAGTTATTAGATTAAATGGATAAATTAAAACAAGCAAAATTATATAGAAGCGAACTCATTCCAATAAGTGGAAAACTCGTTGAGCGTTACAATAAATGTCTAGTAAAACTTGGTTTCACAGAAACTAAACTTAAAAATTTTCATATTGATGGTATTGGTTGGAGTCCTGAGGTTGCTGAAGAAAAAAAAAATAATAGTTATCTAAATAATGGTGAAGCAAATCCGCATGGGATTATAATTTCTCCACTTCAAAAAGGTAAACCTGTGTATTTGCCTTTTCATACGTTTGATAGGGATATCATGAAATTTGTTTTCAAAATTCATGGCGAAAAGATTAAAGACATCACAAGAGATTGTGCTATATGTTTAGATTTCGATCAAGGCATTGATGCCTTTTATGAACCTTTAGATGTTTTAAAATACAATAAAGTGACTATCAATTTCCACTTGATTGATAGACTTTGGTATATTCAAAAAGAGCAGTTGCAACTTGTTAAAAAGTTTAATACTGGTAATAATTTTATAGATGAAAATTTGCATCAAGAGCTTTTAGATTCGGCTAAGACTTACGGAGATTTGAGAGAACGCGATTTAGATTTACATCAATTACAATTTGAAACTGATTCATTTTATACAAGAGCATTTGGAGGCGTTTATGTGTTGAGAGATTTTATAAAACCCATAGTTGTTTTTGAAGATGAAGAATGGCATAAAGAGGCTATAAAGGATACGAATTATGATGTACTGATTTATCATATTGAACAATCTGAACTTATGGATAAGCTCAAAGATCATGTGATTATTGAATATGATTTAGAAAAAGTAGTTGAGACTAAACGTTATGAACGTATCAAAAAATTTGAAATGGTTCAACATCTTAAAAAGCCTCAACATCCAATAAAAGATATTTTAAACGATCCTATATTATTTAAGAGTTATTTAAATAAACTTGATATTAAGGCTAGAAAAAAAGTAATGAGTGTTGAACGCTATTTAGAGAAATTAGAAACGAGCAATCAATTTAAAATAGCTGATATTGTTGATGAAAAACTTTTTGAAGCCTTGCACCAACCGCATTCTTCATTAGATGCTAAACATCAAGATTTAATCTGGAAGTTACTCGTTAATATTTCAGAAAAAGACGTTTTATATTGGTATTGGTATGATAAAGAAGCGTTTTATGCCAGTTTTAAAACTTGGGATGATTCATTAAAAGACTGGGCAATTGAAACAATTAGTAACAATATTTAATAATTATAGACTAATTTTATAGAAAACAACTTCATATAAAACATCATGACACTAGAACTCATTGTATTTATTGGTGCTATACTTTTCGGAATCTTTTTGTATTGGAGAGAATCTAAAGGTAACGGGCTTTATCGATTTTTTAATAAAATAATTAACTCTAAAGAGCTTCAAATGAAGCCTGAAGACAAAACAGGCTTTGTATATCAGCAAACATTTTTACTACGATTGGTTTTTATTGGGTTTCTGTTTTTAATCGGAATAGTTGTAACACGTTTTTTAATTCCTATTGATATTGCAACAATCTCCATTTTTGCGTCTATGATAGTAGGAACAATAGCAGGAACATATTTAGCAAATTTTATTTTTAAATCTAGTGAAGTCATTGATGAAAAAAGTGATTCCATTGAGGATATGGTTCAAGATACCATCGAAAAAGGAAAAGACTTTATTGAAGACTTGAAAACTAAAGATGTAGAAGAAGTTGTTGAGCAGGATAAAGAAGCACCAAAAGTAGAAGAGAAGAGTGCTAGACAACGTTTAAAGGATAAAGGCCTAATGTAACTGTCATTCCGTTTTTTGCGGAAATGAAAAATAAAATTTTAGATGATAAAAAACTACTGGAATAAAGGAAAAAAGCAAAAAACAATTACCATTATTGTTTCATTAATTTTACTTGTAGCATTATTTGTATTACGAGATGATTATCAACCTGCATTGCTATTTTTTAGGAAATTTATTTTCATAATTCTTCTTAGTGGTATCGTACTGTTTTTTGGTTTGAGGAAATTTCGAAAATCAGCAAGTTCTGCAGGACGATTAGCAATTTTGGGACTTTTGGTTGTCTTCTTTGGGATATTGTATACAGTTGGTTGGTACTTTAAAATGTATGATTACATGAAAACATATAATGTTTTTAATCACCTTAATAAAGTAGAAATTGCTGAATTACCGTTAACGCAAAACGAACGTATTCAACCGCTACGTAATGTCTTTTCTATGGCTAATGAAAGTGTAGGAGAGACTAAAGATGTATCTCTTCCGCATTTAGTTAGAATTGGAGAGGAGAATAAATGGACCATGGCTATTCAACCTACTGAAAAATACATGTGGCAAGGTATGACTGATAATACCGAGGAAGTTTTTGCAGTATCTAGTACAACGCCATTCCCAAGATTTTCAAGCGAAAATAGAATTCCAGTAACCTTTTCAATTGGGGAATCTTTAAAGTTTAGTAGAAACACCTATAATGCCGTAGTACAACGTTTCAACTTTTTCCAATTGTTTACCATGGAACCTAGCGATACGTATTATATGAAAAACGATTCAGGAAATTGGGTGCAAGTAGTGAGCTTAATTAAATGGAAGGGTTTTCTATTTCCTTATCCAACTTTTGGAGGTGTGATGGTTGTAGATAACGGAGAGCATGATTTTAACGATTATATAGAGCGTATTCTCATTGGAAAGGGAACTTATGTAAGTCCTGAAAATATGAGGAATCATAAATATTTAACCAGACAAAATACTTTAGCTGAAAAAGTATCAAGACTACAAGCTGAGTCTTTAAAGTTTTTAGGAGGATTTAGTGATCCATTACCATGGAATATGGAAACTGCGGTTAAAATTCCTGAAATGCCAAAAGATCAAAACCAACAGCCTTATGTAACAGATTTTGATTTTTCAGATACCGATACAGGTGCTTTTAGTGGCTTGTATCATTGGTTTGGGTTAGAGCCAGTAGGCGATGAGCGTACTAGTTTAAGTTTTAGTGTTTTTGTTCCTGCTGATGGTACTGATAAGTTATATTATTACAATCACGCTGCTAAAAAACAAGGATACGCTGGTGTTTCTGCTATGCCTTTAAAAGTGAAAGAGTCTAGAAAAGAATATGATTGGACAGCTAACACACCTGTTGAATTTAGACCATACATAAAAGATATTGCTGGCAAAAAACGTATGTTTTTTATGGGTACGGTATCTTCAATTAGCGATACAGATTCTAAACAATTTGATGGTTCTGCAACTCCAGATTTAGTATTGATTGATAGTGAATATCGTGATGTGGTTTGGATAGACGTTAAACATCCAAGTCAATGGAACAAAACCGTCTATGATCAACTTAATGAAGCATGGCGTTCTAGCGAAAAGATTGGTTATTATTTTGTTGAAGAAACTAAAACTATTGATATGGTTCAACAACCTATTGATTCTATTAAAGTAGTTCCTCAAGATGATAAGAAAGCTGAAGAAATTGAAAGATTACAGAAACAGATTGATTCTTTGAAGGCAGTACAAAATTAACTCAATTCTAATTTCATAACAAACATACCTCTTAATTCATCTCTAAAAAAGGGCTCTTCTAAAGTTGTAACCCCAGTTTTTTTAAATCCCATTTTTTCATAAAAGAATATAGAATTAGTGTTTGTATCTATAACATCTAGTATTAGAGTCTTTTTACCAATAGAGCATAGCTTGTTTATAATTTGATTTAAAGCTAATTTTCCAATCCCTTTACCTTTATATTCAGGTAGTATATAAATTTTTACCAGCTCAGAATCATTATTTAAAGTGTTATTAATGGAGTATTTAATTTTTAAAAATCCAACATTGTTACTTTCAAAGGAGATGAAATAGTAATCTGTATTTGGGTTAGTTATGTCTTCAGTTAATTTTGTTTCATTAAACTGGTTATCAATGTATAAATCAAATCCATTTTTTATCCAATGGTCTTTAAAGCTTTTTGAATAGGCTTCAATACAAATTTCTTGAAGTGATTTGATATCGTTTAATGTTGCCTTTATTAATTTCATGAGTAAGCTAAAATATTAATTCCATCTTAATATCACTACGTTTATAAGGGCTATTCGATTCAATTTCTAATTCAATAAAACCATATTTTCTGTAAATATAAATGGCGTTTTCTAATTTTCTGTTAGAGTAGAGAATTAACTTAGGTAATCCCATTGACTTAGCATAATCAATGCAGAATTGCATGAGTTGCTGTCCTATTTTATGACCTCTGTGTTTAGGAGATACTGCCATTTTAGTCAGTTCGTAAAGTCCATCCTCACCAATAGGCATTAGCGCAACTGTACCTACAACCTGTTTGTTTAAACGAGCGAAAAATATATGCCCACCTTTATTAATAATATATTTTTCTGGATTATTTAATACTTCTTTATCATAGGGTTCAACATAAAAATAGGTTTTAAGCCACTCTACATTTAAATCATAAAAATGTGTAGCGTATTCTTCTTTATATAATACAATATCTATATCTTGTTTTACTTCCATTTTCACGTTTTCTATAATGGTGTTACTAAAACTTTTTTTATTGAATTTGTTTTCAAGACTATTAAGGTGTTCTATAAGTGAAGATGATTTTTCCAAGGTGTACTCTTTTATAACTTCATCAATACTTTTCCATAAAGGTTTTAATTGAGTTAATGTTTTTTTTCCTTTTTCTGATAGGGATATTATTTTTTTTCTTTTATCTAACTTATCACCTTTGTAAATTATCAAGCCTTTATCATTCAGTTTGTTTAATGCTTGTGTTATTGCAGGTTGAGAAAACTTTAATGAATTTTGAATTTCAGAATTGGTTACACCGTTTTTATTAGCTATTATTTTAAATATTGGAAATAAGTAAGGGTCGAAATCAATATTAAAATGATTATAAACTAGTTGTGTTTCTTTCATCATAAATTCGCTAACACGCTTTAAACGTGATCCTAAACCTAATTCTCCGTAACCTCTTAAAGCATCCATATTTATAGTTATATAAGTACTTATGTAAAATTAATATTTTATTTTAATTCAAACAAATTATTTATGAAGATTTTATAAAATCTGTAATTAAATAGGTGATAAGTTTACCAACTTGAGTAGTAGTTTTTTTTGTAGGTGCAGCTTCACATATATGAAGATATATGGCATTTTTTTGTTTTGCAAAATAGCTTAGAAACTGTCTTGTTTTATTTACGCTAAAACCACTAGGAGTCATCGCACTACTTGGTATGCTTTCAATAGCATCACAATCGATTTCAATTCCAAAACTATTATTACAAATATGTTCAGAAGTACGCTTTAATTCTTTTTTAAATTTAAGTTCTTTTCTAATTTCTAAAGCATCAAATGTGTTGTATGATATAGTATTAGAATTATCTAGCACTTTAAAAATCTTATTAGAAGTGTAGTTTTCATGCAAGCCAAAAATAAAGTAATTAGCTAAAAGCCCTTCTGCAGAAGCATAACTAAAACCATTACCACTATGGCGGCCTTCTTCACTTCTAAAATCTGAATGTGCATCAAAGTTGACTACATTAATTGGTTTTCCTAATGCTAGTGAAGCACCTTTTATATTACCATATGCATTATTATGCCCACCACCAATTATAATTGGTTTTTTACCCGCCAAAATTATTTGGTGAATAATATGTGTTGTATAATCATCAATTTCGGTTACTAATTTTCTAGCTTTTAAAATATCTTTTTTCTTTGAAGGGCTTAACTTTAAAACGGCTTGCATTTCTTCTGTAAAGTCTAATTGCCCTAAAATCAAAACGTTGCTAGCTTTTGTAAAGACATTACTTTGGATGTTTAACAAAACTTTAAGTGTGGCATCCCAAGCCTTTGCTGTACCTGTCCTTCCATGATTAGCAAAAACTCCAACATCTTCAGGTAAACCTAAAATAACATGTGTAACATCCAAATTTTCAAGTTGTTCGTATATGTTAGAAATGCCGGTTAATATTTGAACGTGTTGACCGAATTTGGATTCACCAGAGCGTTTGTTTAATAATTTATTACGTATAGTGTTGTTAAATAAAACTAGTTTATCCATGAAAAGTAAAATAAATTTTGATTAATAAAAATACATCATTATTTTTTTACAGCATTACAACTAACAATTAAAAAAGAAACAAAATTTAGATTAACCTTAACATTAAAAAACAAGTAATTATGGACAACAACAACAGTAACACAGGACTTAAAGTAGGATTGGGGATTGCATTAGTTTTATTTTTAGCTACAGGGTTTTATACCATGAATTTGTACAACAGTAGCAAGAAAGTGCAGACTGAATTAACTGAAGAGAAGCAATTAGTAATGAACGATTTAAACGCTATGGCTAAACAATATGATGATGCTATAGGTGAAAATGAAGTTGCAAATTCTAACCTTGTTGAAGCAAGAGCACGTATTCAAGGATTAATAGATTCATTAAAAATTTCTGAAACAAATGTAAAGAGTTTATGGAGATACAAAAGAAAATATGCTTCACTTCAAAAAGAAATGGATGTGTTATTAGCTCAAAATGATTCGTTAAGAGTTGAGAATTCTTATTTAGCAACATCTTTAGATAGTACTCGTGTTCGTTTAGAAGAACGTGCGGTATTTACAGATTCTTTATTAGTGCAAAATAATGCATTAGCTGAAGTTGTTGAGAATGCTGCAATATTAAATACAGTAGGTTTAAAAGGATTTGGAGTTATTGAAAGAACTTCTGGAAAATTAATACCTACAGAAAGAGCTAGTAGAGCTGATAAAATTAGAGTTTGTTTTACTGTAGCAAAAAATGCTTTAGTGCAAGCTGGTGATGAAGAATTATATGTTCAGGTTATAGATCCTAAAAACAATACTTTAGGTTTAAATGAGCAAGTAACTTTTGGTGAAAAAACTTTAAACTATAGTATGATTAGTAAGTTTAACTACGAAAATGCTAGCCTTAACATATGTGAGTTTGTAGCTTCAAAAGGAGATAGCAAATTTGAAAAAGGGCGTTATGTTGTAAATGTTTTTAACGCTAAAGATTTAGTATCTAGCTCTGAGTTTACTTTAAAGTAAACCGAATTATAACACTTAAGAGCAAAAAGTCTCAAACGTAAAGTTTGAGGCTTTTTTTATTCAATAATTTCACCATTAATTATAACTGTGTCAATATTGTTTTCTCCAAATGAATATGGTAAATAATTGTAGCTAGGAATTTGTTTAGTAATAATAATATTAGCCTTTTTACCTTTTGTAATACTACCATATTCTTCAGATACACCCATAGCATAAGCACCATTAATGGTAGCTGCATTTATAGCTTCTTCTGGAGTCATTTTCATTTTTATACAAGCTGTACTTACTACAAAATTCATATTACCACTAGGTGTAGAACCTGGGTTGTAATCAGTTGCCAGGGCTAAGGGTAGACCAGCATCAATAATTTTTCTAGCAGGCGTGTATGGAATACTTAAGAAAAAAGAACAGGAAGGAAGCGCCACTGGTATAGTTTTGCTGTCTTTTAATACATCAATATCTTCTTGATTTAATTCTTCTAGATGATCAACGGATAATGCATTGTGTTTTACTCCAAGCGCTACACCACCAAAAGCATTAAACTGATTGACATGTATTTTTGGTGTTAACCCATATTCTTTTCCTGCAGAAAGAATAGTTTCGGTGTTTTCTATTGAAAAATAACCTTCTTCACAAAATACATCAATAAAATCAGCTAGATTTTCATTAGCTACTTTTGGTAGCATTTCATTTATAATTAAATCTATATAAGCCTTTTTGTTATTTAAATACGCTTCAGGAAAAGCATGAGCTCCTAAAAAAGTAGCTTTAACTTCTAGAGGGAATTCAGATTTAATTCGTTTAATAACACGAAGTATTTTAAGCTCAGATTCAACAGATAGCCCGTAACCAGATTTAATTTCTAAAGCCCCGGTACCAAGCCTCATAACATTTTTAATTCGCTCAATTGATTGTTTGTATAAATCTTCTTCAGTAGTGTTTTGTAATGTTTTTGCAGAGTTTAAAATACCGCCACCACGACTTGCAATTTCAGTATAACTTAATCCATTTATTCTATCAACAAACTCTTGTTCTCTATTTCCAGCATAAACAATATGTGTATGAGAATCACACCATGTTGGTAACACAATCTTACCAGTAGCATCAATAATTTTATCTGCAGCATAATCTTTAAAATTATCCATTGATCCATAATCAACAATTTTATCATTTTTAATTAAAAGAAAAGCATTTTTAATGGAAGGTAACTGTTGCATGTCTTTACCAAAGACTTTTAAAACATTTTGATCTCTAACTTGAATAAGATTTTTGATATTGGTAATTAAAATTGACATGAAATACTGTTTAATACAATTAAAGCTATAAATTTAGGTACAAAATATTAGATATAATGGAAACAATAGGATTAATTGGAGGGATAACACCACAGTCTACAATTATGTATTATGAAGTTTTAAATAAATTGGCTGCTGAACATTTTGGTGAGAATCATTCCTGTAAGGTAATTATCAACTCTGTTAATTTTGCTGAAATATCAAAATATCAAAAGGAAAATAGATGGGATAAGCTTGATGAAATAATGGCTGATGCTGGAAAAAGTTTAGAACTTGCAGGGGCAAAGTGTATTCTAATTTGTGCTAATACTATGCATTTGACTATTGATGCTATAAGAGCTGTTGTGAAAATTCCAGTAATTCATATAGCTGAAGCCACTGCCGAAAAAATTATAGAAAAGAAATTAAACACAGTTGCGCTTTTAGGAACTAAATACACCATGGAAAAAGATTTCTATATTAAAGTTTTGACCTCTTTTGGTATAAAAACGATTGTTCCTGGTTTAGAAGATAGGAATGAAGTTCATCGAATAATCTACGATGAACTCTCTAAAGGCTTATTAAAAGATGCATCTAAACAAGTTTATTTGCAAATTATAGATAAATTAATTGAAGATGGAGCAGAAGGTATTATTTTAGGGTGTACAGAAATACCATTACTAATTAACCAACCAGATGTTTCGGCACCTGTTTTTGACACCACAACCATACACGCCACCAAATCGTTTATGGATGTGCTAAAAACTTAAATAGTATGAACCCTAACTTAGTATTTCTAAACTCGTTTTTAGACGTTTCTGAAGAAACATTTTCTAAACTTACGAGGATAGCGGTATACAAAAAACTCAACGCCGGTGAGCTAATTGCTAAACCTGGTGAAGTTCCCAACAAGATATATATGCTTGTATCTGGGATGATGCGAGCATATCTAAGCTCAGAAAATGGGAAAGAGTTTAATAAAAACTTTTTTATGCCATTTAGTTTTGTTGGCGCACTTACAGCTTTAATACAAAAGCAACCTTCCAAATTAACATATGAAACACTTACTAAGTGTAATGTTTATGAAGTGAGTTTTACTGATATTATTGATCTTTGTAAGGAGGATATTAATATAAGTAATCTCTACAACAGAATACTAGAACATGTATATATACGATATGAAGAGCGCCAATTGGAGCTTATTTCTATGGATGCAAAAGATAGATATCTTACACTAAAGAAAAAGATTCCAACTATAGATGAACTTATTCCACAATATCAAATTGCTTCATATTTAAGTATTACTCCAGTACAATTGAGTAGAATTAGAAGAAGAATAAAAAAAGAAGAAAAAAGGGATAAATAGATAATTCTTATTTATAAACGAAAATTGAGTTGCTTTTTATTTAAAGTTGTTTTTTGTATAGAATTTAACAAATGTTAATTTCAATATGTGTAGTTAGTTATATATTTGACTCGATTTCCTTTATGGATTACAATTTACAAAGGATTGATAGCTAACCAACCAAAAAGACAGGTAAAATTATTTACCTGTCTTTTTATTTAATCTATATTGAAAAGTTTTTACTTAAGGCTACCAACCATAACTTCAGGTTTTACCCAAGCATCATAGTCTTCAGCAGTTACATAGCCTAAATTTATAGCTTCTTCTTTTAGAGTAGTTCCGTTTTTATGCGCTGTATTAGCAATTTCAGCAGCTTTATAATATCCAATTTTTGTATTTAAAGCGGTTACAAGCATTAATGAATTATTTAATAACTTAGTAATAACTTCCTGATTTGGTTCAATTCCTACAGCACAATTTTCTTCAAAACTTACACAAGCATCCCCAATTAATTGAGCTGATTGCAATATGTTAGCAGCCATAACAGGTTTAAAAACATTTAGTTCGTAATGTCCTTGTAAACCACCAACAGAAACTGCAACATCATTACCCATAACTTGTGCACAAACCATAGTTAAAGCTTCACATTGTGTTGGGTTAACTTTCCCAGGCATTATAGAACTGCCAGGTTCGTTAGCAGGAATGGTAATTTCTCCAATACCAGAACGAGGTCCAGATGCCATTAATCTAATATCATTGGCAATTTTATTTAATGATACAGCTAATTGCTTTAAAGCACCGTGCGTTTCAACCAAAGCATCATGTGCAGCTAAAGCTTCAAATTTATTTGGAGCAGTTACAAAAGGTAGTCCTGTAAATTCTGCAATATAACTTGCTACTAGTTTACTATAACCTTTTGGTGTATTTAAACCGGTTCCAACAGCGGTCCCTCCAAGTGCTAATTCGCTTAAATGAGCCAATGTGTTTTCTAAAGCTTTTAAGCCATGATCTAATTGTGCTACATAACCAGATAATTCTTGACCTAAAGTAATAGGTGTAGCATCCATTAGATGAGTTCTACCTATTTTAACAACATCTTTAAATGCTATCGATTTTTCGTTAAGTGTGTTTCGTAATTGTTTTACACCAGGAATTGTGTTTTCTACTACTTTTTTATAAGCGGCAATATGCATCCCAGTGGGGAAGGTGTCGTTTGAAGACTGAGACTTGTTTACATCATCATTTGGCTGAATTGTTTTTTCACCTTCGCCTATAACTTTACCAGCTATTTGATGCGCTCTGTTAGCGATAACCTCATTAACATTCATATTACTTTGCGTACCAGAACCGGTTTGCCAGATAACTAATGGAAATTGATTATCGTGTTTGCCTTCCAAAATCTCATCACAAACTTGCGCTATTAAATCTCTTTTTTCCTCAGCTAATGCACCTAGTTCACAGTTTGTATAAGCTGCTGCTTTTTTTAAGTATGCAAAACCATAAACGATCTCTAATGGCATAGACGCAGCAGGACCAATTTTAAAGTTATTTCTAGAGCGTTCTGTTTGTGCTCCCCAAAGTTTATCAGCGGGTACTTTTACCTCGCCCATTGTATCTTTTTCTATTCTGTAACTCATCTTAAAAGTCTTAAATTTTTGAGTTGCTAAGGTAATTCATTTACTGCTTTTTTGATTATGATTTTTGTTAGTTTTTATGACTTCTTTTTAACAATTATATAACTGATATTATTACTCTAATTAGTTTAAATCTATTAATTTAGTAGGATTAAATTTAAAATCATATAAACACAATTAATATGGCAACAATTAGATTAGGAGATGAAGCTCCAAATTTTACAGCTCAATCAACAGAAGGGATTATTAACTTTCATGATTGGTTAGGAGATGGTTGGGGGATTTTGTTTTCTCACCCTGCAGATTATACTCCAGTTTGCACAACTGAATTAGGAACTGTAGCAAAATATAAAGGAGATTTTGATAAGAGAAATGTTAAAGTAGTAGCACTTAGTGTTGATGGTTTAGAGTCTCATAAAGGTTGGGTAAATGATATAAATGAAACGCAAGACACAACAGTTAATTTTCCTATAATTGCTGATGAAGACAGAAAAGTTTCTGAACTTTATGATATGATTCACCCTAATGCAGATAGTAAACTAACGGTACGTTCTGTTTTTGTTATTGGTAATGATAAAAAAGTGAAACTGATTATAACTTATCCAGCATCTACTGGGAGGAACTTTGATGAACTTTTACGTGTTATAGATTCACTTCAATTAACGGCTTACCATAAAGTTGCTACACCTGCAAATTGGAAACATGGTGAGGATGTAGTTATAAGTCCAGCTATTTCAACTGAAGATGCTAAGGGTATTTTTACAAAAGGAGTTGATGAAATAAAGCCTTACTTAAGGATGACTCCACAACCAAATTTAGATTAGTTAAAAAGTCTGTTAATAATTTTTAACTTGATATTGTATAAGAAATACCTTTGCATTATCTTTGCATGGTATTTATAAAAGACAATTTCCATTATGTTTGATTTTGACCAGTATTTAGGTTTCTTAGCGTTCTTAACTATTTTGACAATAGGTTTTTGGCTAATGATATTTTTATTAACCTTTGTTATTCCTTATTGGATTGGAGGTTCTTTAATTGAAAGATTAAAAGAAATTAGAGAAGAAAAGAAAGCTAAGCGTCAAGCTTAAACATAATTTTAGATAAAAAAAAGGAAGCTATTTAGCTTCCTTTTTTTTATGATTGCATTTTACATATCCATACCACCGCCACCATCAAATCCGCCTTGGCGCTCACGTTTTTTCTTCTGGTTAAACCTGTAGGTAAATGCTAAGTTAAAAATACGTCCGCCTCTAAACTGAATTTCTTGATAAGCTGTAAATGTTTGGGCTGTAATATTATTACTAAAAAAAGCAGTATTAAAAAGATCTCTAACATTAAAAGCTATTGAAGCTTTTTCTTTAAATAAATCCTTACTTAATGCTAAATTGGTAGAAAAAACACCTCTTCTATTATTTTGTGCATCTTCACTAGGACCTCTATAATTTATATTAGTTTGCCAATCTATATCATATGGCAAAGTTAATTTATTAGTTAATCTTGCTGTCCATGTTAAGTTATTTGCGCTTAAATCTACACCATTGAAATCGCCATCTCTTTCAAATTTGAAAATGTTGAAATCTGTATTTATACGCCACTTTTTTGAAGGGTTGAAATTTAAGTTCAATTCAAAGCCATAGCGTTTATCAGAACCAAGATTCACAGGGCCTCTTTCAATTACTGGGAATTCTTCACCATCAACAATTACAGATTCACCAGTACGTCTACTAACAAAAGTCAAAATATCTGTTGCACGAGAGAAGTATATAGATGAGGAGATTGTTAACTTATCTAGTTTGTTTAAATACCCTAATTCAAAAGTACTTGCAAATGTTGGATTTAAATCTGGATTCCCCTGAAATACATTGGTAACACTAGATCGAGAAGGGAAGGGGTTAAGCATAAAACCTCTTGGTCTTCTAATTCTTCTATTATACCCTAAACTAAAACTTTGTTTTTCGCTTAATTCATAATTAATGTTTACCGTAGGGAATAAACCGTTTATTTTTTTTCTATTGAAATCTCCAGTTGTTGGTTGGTCTAGATTGATTCTAGTGTTTTCCATTCTTAAACCTAGTAAGTATGAGAATTTATTTATTTTACTTCCAAATTGAGAATAAACAGCAGTATTATATTGTTTGAAGTTAAATAAATTAGTCAAATTATTATTTACTATAAAATTACCAGAATTGGAATCAAAAATAGAGACTTCAAAATCTGTAGATCTAGTTGTAAAATCACCACGATAACCAAATTCTAGTTGACTCATTCCTCCAACTGGTACAACGTAATCTGTCTGTAACAGAATATTAGTCTGATCTTCAAGAGTAGATACCATTTCACTTTCAACACCATCAACTGTAATTAATGAGTTTTGATTCTCGCTAGAATCTTCATATTGAAAATCGAAAGTTAATTTATGATCACTTTCCTTAAAATTCTTTGTGAAATTGAAAGCATATTGAATAGTTTTATCATCCTCTTGTTCTGGATCTCGTCGTTCACTTTCACTTGACGTATTATTAATTTTATTGAATTGTACGAGTTTGTTAATTGAGTTGTTTTCAGAATCATTATCTCGATATACTAATGAAGACGTTATTGAAGCTGAATCGTTAATATACCACTCTATACCAGTGTTTGTTGTAATACCTTTTCTTGTATCTGTCCAATTACGTTTTTCGTCCAAATCTGGTGTATTTATATCAAAATATTTAACATCATTATACCACCTCCCTAATCTTTCTGTATAACGGTATGCAGTGGTGTTAAAAATATTTACATTACCAGTTCTATAATTTATATTTCCTGAGATTCCAGCAGAATTTGGATGTCCTATATTAGAGGTTATAGAACCATTTAATCCTTGTAATTTACTGCGTCGTAAAATGATATTTAATATTCCAGCTGTACCTTCAGCTTCATATCTAGCAGATGGAGAAGTGATAACTTCAACCTTTTGAATCGCTTCAGCAGGTAACTGTCTTAAAGCTTCAGTAGAATTTAGCCCCACTAAACCAGAAGGTTTTCCATTTATAAGTATTCGTACATTATCGTTTCCTCTTAATGCTACATTACCTTCTGCATCAACTGAAACTGAAGGGACATTATCTAGAACATCACTTACATTTCCTCCGCTAACGGTTAAATCTTTACCTACGTTATAGATTTTTTTATCAAGCTTTATTTCAACGGTGGTTTTTTCTGCAATAATTTCAACAGCCTCCAAAGATTCAGCACTTATTTCTAAAGAAAACACGCCTAAATTTTCATTTTTGGTTATTCTTTTGTTTGAAATTGTAATGGTTTTAAAAGAAATATACTCAATAGTAATGTCATAGATTCCAGTAGGTACTGGAATGCTAAAATCACCTTTTACATCAGTTATTCCTCCTGTTATTATTTTGTTTTGACTTTTATTTAAAAAAGCAATAGTTGCATATTCAAGGGGAAGTTTAGTCTCTTTATCAATTACATTTCCCGAGATTTTCACTTCTTTACTTTCAGGTCTTTGTGCAAAAGTTAAACTAACAAATAGTAAGTAAAAAATTAGAGGAAGGTAGCTGTTTTTAGTCATGAATAATTTTTAGACATTATGACTGCAAATTTAAGCTATGGTTTACTGGCTAATGGTTAAAGTTATGTTAACTGTAATTTGTTTAAAATAATTATAAAATATCTAATATCAATTCAGGCGGCCTTCCAATAATTGCTTTATTTCCATTTATGATAATTGGACGTTCAATAAGCTTTGGGTATTTTACCATAGCTGAAATAACTTCAGAATCACTCAACTCTTTATTTTTAAAGTTTTCTTTCCAAATAGCTTCGTTTTTTCTAACTAATTGAATGGGTTTTATATCTAAAAGCTTTATGATATCTCTTAATTCCTTTTCTGAAGGTACATCTTCTAAATACCTTACTACTGTAAATTCCTTACCAGACTGCTCTAAAATGTCAAGTCCACAACGGGATTTTCTACATCTATTGTTATGGTATATTTTTATCATTATAAATGGATATTAAAAGTTTTTAATTCTAGAATAAGTTGTTCTGGTGATTCAAAACGAATTCCGTTAATACCAAGATTGTTAGCAGCTTCGATATTTCTGAGATTATCATCAATAAAAATTGAATTTTTAGCTTTTATATTAAACCTTTCTAGAGTTAAATTATAAATCTCATCAAAAGGTTTTCTAGTTTTTTCTTCGCCAGAAACGATGATGCCTTCAAACCAATGTAAAAACTCAAAGCGCTCTAAAGCAATCGGGAAGGTTTCTGCACTCCAATTTGTTAATGCGACAACTTTATAATCACTTGATTCTACAAAATGTTTTAAAATATTGACTGTACCAGTTATGGCATCTCCAAGCATTTCAACCCAACGTCCGTAGAACATACGTATTTCTTTTTCGTATTCAGGAAAAAGCGCTACACGTTCTTCAGTAGCTTTTGCCATAGGATAACCTGCATCTTGGTTTTCATTCCAATCATTTGTGCAAATATTGTCGAAAAACCATTGCATCTTTTCTCTATTTCCATGAAAAACATCTAAGAATACATATTCTGGATTCCAATCGATTAAAACGCCTCCAAGGTCGAATATTATGGTGTCTATTTTACTCATAATTGATTATTGTCTTCAACGTGTTGTCCCATCATCATTAAATAAGATTTTAAGAAAGCATCTATATTTCCATCCATTACTGCATCTACATTTCCTGTTTCATGAGCTGTTCTTACATCTTTTACTAATTTGTATGGATGCATCACATAATTTCTTATTTGACTTCCCCATTCAATTTTCATTTTACCAGCTTCAATATCTTCACGTTGTGAGAGTTGTTTTTGAAGCTCTATTTCATATAACTGAGACTTTAGCATTTGCATAGCTCTAGACCTGTTATCATGTTGAGAACGTGTTTCAGAGCAAGAAATTTGTATGCCTGTTGGTTTATGAGTTAATTGAACTTTAGTTTCAACTTTATTTACATTTTGCCCTCCAGCACCGCTAGAGCGAGCGGTGGTAATTTCAATATCTGCAGGGTTTATTTCAATTTCAATAGTATCGTCAACAAGTGGATACACATATACTGAGGCAAAACTTGTATGTCGTTTCGCATTACTATCAAAAGGAGAGATACGTACCAAACGATGTACACCATTTTCTCCTTTCAACCACCCAAATGCAAAATCGCCTTCAATTTCTAAAGTCACCGTTTTTATACCAGCTACATCCCCTTCTTGGTAGTTTAATTCTTTTACTTTAAATCCGCTTTTTTCAGCAAACATTAAGTACATGCGCATAAGCATACTTGCCCAATCGCAACTTTCGGTTCCACCAGCACCAGCAGTAATTTGAAGTACAGCACTTAAGCTATCACCTTCATCAGAAAGCATGTTTCTAAATTCAATATCTTCAAGTAGTGTAGATGCTTTATCAAAACGTTTTTCAACATCTTCTAAGGTAGCCTCTTCTTCTTTGAAAAACTCATAAATAACCTCGAGATCTTCAACTAAAGTTTTAGCGTCGTTAAAATCTTGAATCCATTTTTTCTTAACACGAAGTGATTTCATTGTAATTTCTGCTGCCTTGGAGTCATTCCAGAAATTGGGATCGAAGGTTTGTTCTTCTTCGTTTTGTATTTCTATAAGTTTTGCATCAATGTCAAAGGTAGTGCCTAAGTTTATCGAGGCGGGTATTTAGATCTTTAATCTGATCTGATGTAATCATAGATTATTTGTTTTGAACAAAAATAGATATCTGTATTGATTTAATAAAATAAAAAAAATAATTGTTGCTGATGAAAGAGTTATGTTAAAACCAAATTTTTACTAAGTAATGCTTTCATGTTTACTTAAAGCAGGGTTTATTAATGAATTATTTTTGTTATAATTATTAATGACTTTTCGTCTTTTACCTGATGCTAAAGGTGGAATTTCATTTACATAAGTAATATTTACATTTGCATCTTTACCAAAATCCTCTTTTACTTCACTAATAAGTTCTTTTTCAAAAGGAAATTTATCCTCTTGTAAATTGAGTTTTATTTCATACTCTTTTTTGTCTTGTTGAATAAATTGGTACTGTTTTATTTTTTTGTAGTGCTTATAAATTATTTTATTAAATACATATGATGATAGAACGTTTCCTTGAGTATCATAAACCAAATCCATTTTTCTGCCTTCAACACTTTCAAATTGAATACTACCGTTATCACAGACTTTAGTTTTAGCTATATCTCCAGTATCGTACCTAATTAAAGGCATAGCGTAATTAAATAAATCTGTTAGTACTATTCTTCCTATTTCACCTGGTTTTACTGGAGTATTATTATTTAAATTAAGTACTTCTATATAATAACTTGCATGATTTACAACGAAAGTATCAGGAGAATCAATAGTTTGATGTGCGATAATTCCAGCTTCTTCACTAGAGTATCTTGATAGCGCAGGAGTATTAAAATAGTTTTCTAATTTAGTTTTTGTTTCAACACTTAAATGCTCAGAATTAGTGATGATTGAATTCAATTTGATATTGGTAATATCTTTGTTTTTCCTGTCTAGATATTTTAATATAGTTTCAAAAGCTGAGACATGCCCTAATAGTATTTTATTGGAATTTTTGTCTTTTGCTACTTTTTCAAGGAAATCTTCTATTGCTTTGTCAGTTAGTTTAGAAATATCAATAAGACTAACATTTTGTATTAATGATTTTAAAGAGAATTTCTGATTTAATCTGACACCTAAGTAAAAAAGTCTATGACCAACTTCATAATTACTGCGTTTTAAAAAATGTAATACATCGGCTTTATTTCTATTTCTTTTTACTTCATCTTGAAATAAAAAAAACGGAACACCTGTTGATCCACTTGTAGATACTTTGAAATTATTTTTATCCTTATGAGGATAAGACTGAAACTCATTAAAATTATCTTGAATAACTAATTTTTTTATAACTGGAAAATCTAAAATGGAATCAAAGTTTCTGAATTTTTTGTAAAATGGAGTAGTGTTTGTAGCGTGATTTAAAATATTATTAAGGTTGCTTTTTTGAATGATTTTAGATTTATTACTTTCAGGATTATTTAGTATAAAGTTTATTTCCTTTAAATGATTACTTACATTTTTACGTTTAATGGTATCACTTAAATAATAAATTTTTTTTCTAATGTTAAAGCTTTTAAACATGGGTTAAATTTGTTTAAAGAATTTTAGTAATGCTAAGGTTGGTATAATGACTTGCTAATATATGTTAAGAATTTTTTTATTTAAAAAAAATAAGATAATCCGCACATTTATCCTTTATGCTTAAAATTTGAAATATATTTTTATGCTTATTATTTTTTTGAATTGAATTGTTTTCATAATGATTTGATGTGATAAATAACATATTTTGAATAAAATATATAGATTTGTTATTAAGTAATTTAAGATATGATAATAGACCTTAGAAGTGATACTATAACAAAACCATCCGAAAATATGTTAGAAGCAATGATGCAGGCTAAAGTTGGAGATGATGTTTTTAGAGAAGATGAAACCGTTAATCAATTAGAGAAAAAAATAGCAAAAATGTTTGGTAAAGACCAAGCATTGTTTTTTCCTAGCGGTACTATGGCTAACCAAACTGCATTAAAGTTACATACTAACACCGGAGATCAAGTTATATGTGATAAGTATGCGCATATTTATAATTATGAGTCTGGTGGTGCTTCATTTAATAGTGGTGTATCTTGTAAACTGATTGATGGGGATAGAGGTATGTTTACTGCTAAACAAGTTGAAGAGGCTATAAACCCTGAGGCATATTATTATAGTAAAACAAGCTTAGTTGAGATTGAAAATACAACTAATAAAGGAGGTGGGGCTTGTTGGGACTTTGATGAAATTTTAAAGATAAAAGGAGTTTGTAATGAAAACAATTTAGGGTTTCATTTAGATGGTGCACGTTTATGGAATACATTAGTTTCAAAAAATGAAACTACTGAACAGTATGGTGAAGTTTTTGACACAATTTCTATATGCTTAAGTAAAGGTTTAGGTTGTCCTGTTGGTTCTGTTTTAGTGGGCGATTCTAAAATTATGGAAGATGCTTTACGAATTAGAAAAATCTTTGGAGGTAATATGAGACAAGCTGGTTATTTAGCTGCTGCTGGGTTATATGCTTTAGATAATAATATGGATAGACTAAAAGAAGATCATATAAAAGCAAATGAAATAGGAGAGGTGATGGAAAGATTATCTTTTATAAAATCTGTGGAGCCTATTGAAACAAATATTGTGATTTTTGAAGTTAATAATGATGTTGATGAAAAATTGTTTGTTGAACAGTTAGCAAATAAAGATATTCATATTATAAGCATGGGAGGCGGTAAGCTTAGAATGGTTACTCATTTAGATTATACTAACGTTATGCACGAGAAACTAATTAAAGAATTGAAATCTTTATAGAAAATGTATATATTTTAATAAAAAAAAGAGAAGCAAAATTTGCTTCTCTTTTTTATAATTTTATGTATAGTCATTTTTAATAATAGCCATATATACAGTAGTTATAGTAATTATAACAATTCCAGTGTCTGTAACATTTTGTGTCTGGTTTTACATATTCACATAATTCACCACCATGACTACTCTCACCACTAATTACATTAAATACTCCTTTAGTATACCCAGGACCAATTTTTAAGTAACAGTTAGTTTTAATTTTAGTGTAGTAACAGTTGTTTATGTAGATATAGATATATCTTCCAAAAGTTCCATCATGATTTCCACCAGAGATATTGATTATTTCACCAGGTTGAGCATTTCTGTTACAGTATATCCATTTACCGTAGCAGGTATCTTCGTCTCTTTGTAAAATATCAATCTTTTTAGCACAACCCCAGTCAAATTCTAATTCTAACTTTGTAACTTCTCCTTCACAATCACTACAAGGTACTTCCTTAGCAGGAACATCTTTCATAATGATTATAGATTGCTTTCCTTCAGGAATTAAAACTACAGCTATTTTTTGGCCAACAGCAGGAGTAAAGCCTTCTCCGTTAGCAAGAGCAGCATCAACAATTTCTTGTCCTTTGGTAATGTTGCTTGCATCATCTCTCCAATCTCCAGTAGGATTAGTTAAATAAGTACATGATTGACAGTTTCTGTCATCAATAAGTTCCCAGATTGCCCATTGTACATGGCCAAAAGTATAAGCACCTCCACTTGGACTAGCTTTACCAACATAGTTTTGATTCATTATATAGTTAACTAAATCAAAGTTTTGTGGATTTTCAAATTTACCTGCAGGTAATTCTTCGTAGCTTGAGTACACATCAAAGTCTAAAGGTCCTTCAACACCTAAGCTTAAATCAACATCAACACACCATCCCTCAAGGTTTGTCCCAGCTAAGTTTGTGTTTAAAACATCTAATGCAAAGTAAGCTGCATCAGTTGGTTTTTCAGTAGTTTGAATGCTAACAACATCTGGTAAGCTTAATTCAAATCCTTCAAGGTCTGCTTCAGGAGCACTAGTTAAAGCACTAGACATTGAAAATGTAAGCGGTTGAGCTGGCATTTCACCTTCTAGGTCATTATTTAAAATAAATGTTTCATCTTCTTCCCCGTCAGAGACTAAGATTTCGTCTTCCATAGATAGTTCTTCTTCAACTCTTGAAGAAGCTCCCTCTGTTAGTGTCTCATTTTGACACGAAGCAAATACAACAAGCATTGCCAATAAAAAAAGTTTGGTAAGATTTTTCATAATATAAAATTAGTTTTTTACAATTTACAGATACAAATATATCGGAAGAGTCATTTGACATCTGTTTTTTTAGATTAAATACCAAACTATTAGATTTATGAAACTCTAATTGCTTTTTGTCGATTTTATTTACATTTGATAAGATTTTGATAATTGAATTTTGATTTTAAAACCAGGATTTAAATCGAAAAACGATAAAATTCACAGTATTTCTTGTTTTTAATGAAGACTTTTTATTCAAATGAGTTTTAGTTTGAATATATATTAAGGACGTCTTTTTTTAATTTTCATTTAAATAAATCCATTCCTGGAATATTTGGCATGCCCTCTTTTGCAACTGCTCCTAATTCTGCTTCATTAACTTTTGTTGCTTTTTCTATGGCTTTGTTTAAAGTGATTATTAGATAGTCTTCTAGTTGTTCTTTGTCTTGAAGAAGTTCAGTATCAATTTCAATAGCTTTTATAGTTCTGTTTGCTGTTAATGTAATTTTAAGTTTGCTATCGTTACTTGCCTCATCAATTAAAACAGTATCTAAACGTTTTTTAGTTTCTTCAACTTTTTTTTGGGTTTCTTTTAGCTTTCCCATCATATTCATCATATCTCCAAACATAATTTTAAATTTAATTATTACAATACAAAGCTATTTAATTTTTCTATTTTTGAAGGCTTAAATTTTAAGAATAAATACACTTTAATTGAAAACAACTTCCTCAATACCAAAAGCTAAACAAGTTTTTAAAGAATTAAAAATTCATAACGATGTTAGAATAGATAACTATTACTGGTTAAATGATAGAGAAAATGCAGAGGTAATAGATTATTTAAATGCTGAAAACGCTCATACAAAGCAAATGATGCAGCATACTGAAAGTTTTCAGAAAGTATTATTCGAAGAAATGAAGGGAAGAATTAAAGAAGATGATACTTCTGTGCCATATAAATTAAATGGCTATTGGTATTTAACTAAATATAAATCAGGAAAAGATTATCCAATTTATGTTCGTAAAAAAGAAACATTAGATGCAGAAGAAGAAATATTATTTGATTGTAATGAACTAGCAAAAAATCATTCATATTTTAATTTGGGTGGTATTTCAATAAGTCCTGATAATACACTAGCAGCTTTTTCAACAGATACTGTTAGTAGAAGACAGTATACTGTCCAAATAAAAAATTTAGTTACAGGAGAAATTTATTCAGATAAAATATTAAATACAACTGGAAGTGCTACTTGGGCAAATGATAACAAAACGTTGTTTTATGCTATGAAGGACGAAGTTACATTGCGTTCTCATAAAATATTTAAGCATAAATTGCATTCTAAACCTAATGCTGATGAAGAGGTTTATCATGAAGAAGATGAGACCTTTAACACTTTTGTGTATAAATCTAAATCCAAGAAATACCTTATAATTGGATCTTCGAGTACATTATCTTCTGAGTATCGTATTTTAAAAGCTGATTCACCTGATGGAAATTTTAAAGTTTTTCAAGAAAGAACTCAAGACTTAGAATACAACATTGCGCATTATAATGATAGCTTCTATATTGTTTCTAATATAGATGAATCTACAAACTTTAAAGTTTCAAAAACTCAAGAGAATAGTACTTCTAAAGAAAATTGGAAAGATGTTATAGCGCATAGAAAATCTGTTTTAATTGAAGATATTGAGATATTTAAAGACTATTTGGTAGTTAATGAACGTGAAAACGGATTAAACCGACTTAGAATTATAAGTTGGGATGGAAGTGATGACTATTATTTGCTATTTGATTCTGAGACATATACAACCTTTATAGGAAACAATCCAGATTTTGAAAGTGAGTGGTTACGTTATGGTTACAACTCATTAACGTCACCAAGTTCAATTATTGATTACAACCTAAAAACCAAACAAAGTGAGGTTAAGAAGGAGCAGGAGGTACTTGGAGGAAAATTTTTAAAAGAAAATTATGAATCTAAGCGTATTTGGGCAATTGCTAGAGATGGAGTAAAAGTTCCCATATCATTAGTTTATAAAAAAGGAATCAAACTAGATGGCTCTAATCCATTACTTCAATATGCTTATGGTTCTTACGGATCAACCGTAGACCCATCATTTTCTAGTATTCGTTTAAGTTTATTGGATAGAGGTTTTATTTACGCAATTTCTCATATAAGAGGTGGAGAGTATTTAGGACGTGAATGGTATGAGAATGGAAAGCTTTTAACTAAAACAAACACATTTACAGATTTTATTGATTGTTCAAAGTATTTAATTGAGCAAAAGTACACATCAAATCAGCATTTATATGCCTATGGAGGTTCGGCAGGAGGCTTGCTTATGGGTGCTATTATTAATATGAACCCAGAACTCTATAAAGGTATTCTGGCAGCAGTTCCATTTGTTGACGTGGTTACTACAATGTTAGATGATTCTATCCCTTTAACCACTGGTGAGTATGATGAATGGGGTAACCCAAACGAGATTATGTATTATAAATACATGAAATCGTATTCACCTTATGATAATGTAGAAGCTAAAGATTATCCAAATATGCTTGTTACAACAGGTTTACACGATTCTCAAGTACAATATTGGGAGCCTGCGAAATGGGTAGCAAAATTAAGAGAATTAAAGACAGACTCTAATAAATTATTGCTTCATACTGATATGGATTCTGGTCATGGTGGTGCTTCAGGGCGTTTTGAAAGTTTAAAAGAAGTTGCTCTTGAATATGCGTTTTTACTAGATTTGGAAGGAATTCATGGTTAATAAAAAAAAATGTTTTATTTTTGTGCGGTTTAAATCATGATTATATTTGATATAATCATTGGTTTATAAAAAGCTTATATGAAACACAGAAATCAAGTATTTGATAATGTATTAGATTTAGTAGGCAATACTCCGCTTGTTAAACTTAATAGAATAGCTTCTAAGTTTAAAGGAGATTTTTACGCAAAAGTAGAATCTTTTAATCCTGGGCACTCATCCAAAGATAGAATAGCACTTTATATAATTGAAGAAGCCGAAAGAAAAGGTATTCTTTCTCCTGGTGATACTATTATTGAAACTACTTCTGGTAATACGGGATTTAGTATTGCTATGGTAAGTATCATTAAAGGATATGATTGTGTTTTAGCTGTAAGTTCTAAATCATCTCCGGATAAGATAGATATGCTCAAAACAATGGGGGCAAAGGTTTATGTTTGTCCAGCTCATGTTAGTGCAGATGATCCAAGATCTTATTATGAAGTAGCTAAGCGACTACATAGCGAAATTAAAGGCTCAGTTTATATAAATCAGTATTTCAATCAATTAAACATTGATGCACATTATAAATCTACCGGACCTGAAATTTGGGAACAAACTAAAGGTAAAATAACACATTTGGTAGCTTGTAGTGGTACTGGTGGTACTATTTCTGGTACAGCTAAATATTTAAAAGAGCAAAACCCAGATATTAAAGTTATTGGTGTTGATGCTTTTGGATCTGTTATAAAAAAATATCATGAAACGAGAGAGTTTGATGAAAAAGAAATATATCCATACAGAATTGAAGGTTTAGGAAAAAACTTAATACCTACAGCTACAGATTTTGATGTTATTGATGAGTTTGTTAAAGTTACAGATGAAGATAGTGCTCATACTGCTAGATTAATTGCAAAAACTGAAGGTATGTTTGTAGGGTACACTTCTGGCGCTGTTACTCAGGCTTTGTTGCAACTTGGAGATGAAGGAAGGTTTAAAAAAGATGACTATGTAGTTGTTATATATCCAGATCATGGAGCAAGGTATATGAGTAAAGTCTATAGTGATAAATGGATGAACGATCAAGGTTTCTTTGATAGTATAAATGAAGCTGCTGCTGAAAACATACAATACATAAAATAATACTATAAAACTCAATATAATAGAGGTGAAATTTGACTTTGTGGTTAAAATTTTACCTCTTTTTTTGTTTTGTTGATAATAGAGCATTAAAAATTATGTTCAAACCAGATAAATATTTAATTTTGCACCAAACTAACTAAAAATTAAGAGCTTCTTCAAATCCTCAAAAAGGATGTGAGTTAATTTCCTGAAAAGCATTTCCAACTTTAGTTATGTCTTAAATTAATAGCAATAAGATTATTATATAAATGAAAGATTTATTCGAAAAAATTTATAAAGATAAAGGACCTTTAGGTAAATGGGCTTCCCAAGCCGAAGGTTACTTTGTGTTTCCTAAGTTAGAAGGAGAGATTTCTAATCGCATGAAATTTCAAGGAAAGGATGTTATTACGTGGAGTATTAATGATTATTTAGGGCTTGCAAATCACCCAGAAGTTCGTAAAGTTGATGCTGAAGCTGCAGCTAAATACGGCTCTGCTTATCCAATGGGAGCAAGAATGATGTCTGGTCATACAGACTTACATGAAAAGCTTCAAAATGAATTAGCAGATTTTGTTAGTAAAGAAGCATCTTATCTTTTAAATTTTGGTTACCAAGGTATGGTGTCTACAATTGATGCTTTGGTTGCTAAGGATGATATTATTGTTTACGATGTTGATGCTCACGCATGTATTATTGATGGTGTACGTTTACATATGGGTAAACGTTTTACATATAAGCATAATGACGTTGAAAGTTTAGAAAAAAACTTAGAGCGTGCCACAAAAATGGCAGAACAAACCGGAGGAGGAATTCTTGTTATTTCTGAAGGTGTTTTTGGAATGCGAGGAGAACAAGGACGTTTAAAAGAAATTGTTGAGCTTAAGAAGGAATTTAATTTCAGATTATTTGTCGATGATGCTCATGGTTTTGGAACTTTAGGAGCAACTGGAGCAGGAGCAGGAGAAGAGCAAGGTGTTCAAGATGATATTGATGTGTATTTTGCAACATTTGCTAAATCCATGGCAAGTACTGGCGCTTTTATTGCTGGAGATAAAGAAATAATTGATTATTTAAAATACAACTTACGTTCTCAAATGTTTGCAAAATCTTTGCAAATGCAACTTGTAGTTGGAGCGCTTAAGCGTTTAGAGATGCTTAAAACAATGCCTGAATTAAAGAAAAATTTATGGACAGTTGTTGATGCATTACAATCAGGATTAAAATCTCGTGGGTTTGATATTGGTACAACTCAAAGTTGTGTAACTCCAGTATACTTAAAAGGTAGTATTCCAGAAGCTATGGCTTTAGTGAAAGACTTACGTGAAAATTATGGAATATTCTGTTCTATAGTGGTTTATCCTGTAATACCTAAAGGGTTAATTTTACTAAGAATGATTCCTACTGCTACACATACTCTACAAGATGTTGAAGAAACTCTAGATGCTTTTGATGCAATTAGAGCGCGTTTAGATAACGGAACATACAAGCGCTTATCAGCAGCTTTAATGGCGGCTATGGGCGAATAAAAATATTACTATTTGATATAAAAAATCCGATTCAATTTTGAATCGGATTTTTTTATGCTATATTCTTTCTAAATGTTTTTCTACGCTTATATACTTCTGGGGAGAAGTGCTTCCATATTTTATGGATAGCTTCGTTGTCTTCAAGCTCAGGTGTTCTATAACACGTTTCAATCCCTTTTTCTTTAAATGTTTCGTAGTATTCGTTAAATATTACGGCATGGACACCTTTATTTTGATAATCTGGATGAATACCTATTAAATAAAAGATAACATCCTTACTGTTCTTTTTTGCATTTATAATATGCCTAAATTCAAATGGAAATAATTTACCATTCATTTTTTGTAAAGCCTTTGCAAATGCTGGCATTACAATAGCAAAACCTACCATATTATCATCTTTATCAACTACAAATTTGATGTATTCAGGGTTTACAAAGCTGATAAACTTTTTTTTGAAATATTCTTTTTGAACATCATTAATAGCAACAAAAGATGAGAGGGAAGCGTAACTCTCATTAAACAAGTCAAACATTTTATCTGCATAAGGCATAACCTCTTCCGTCTTAGTTAGCTTTAAAGGGGTTAGATGATAGCGTCTTTTAATAAGTTCTTGTGCTTTTTTGAAAAACTCTGGTTTTACATTTTCAAAAGGAAATTTACTTTCAGAATATGATTTTTCCACTTGATAACCTGCGGATTCATAATGTTTTACATAATAAGCATGATTATACCAAGTTATCATTGGGGCTATAGATTCAAATCCTTCTGTCATAACACCAACCTTGTCTAAGTTTGAAAAACCAACCGGACCTTCACTATACTCTAAGTTGTGTGATTTACCTATTTTTTCAACTTCATTTAGTAGAGTTTGTGAAACTTCAAAATCATCAATAAAATCAAACCATCCAAAGCGCATTTTTTTTTGACTTTGTTCTTTTACCTCAAGCCAATTAACTATACATGCAATTCTTCCTACTATTTCTCCATTTTTATAGGCAAGAAAGAGTCTAGCATCTGCATCATTAAATACTGGATTTTCTTTTTTACTAAATGTTTTTATTTCTTGATTTATGATAGGAGGAACCCAATATTTAGAATCTTTGTAGAGTTTAAAAGGAAACTTTACGAAGTTTTTTAGGTCTTTTTTGGTTTGTACTTCTTTAAGTTTAATCATTGGCTATTGCTTGCAATTTGATTAGTTTTATTAATCAAAATCGATATCTTTCTTTTTTTGTTTGTTGTTTTTTTTACCTGTAACGTCTTCGTTTTTCTTCTTCTTTTTCTTTTTATTCTTTCCTTTTTTGTTAGCTCTTCTTTCACCTTCATCTTCAGCTGAAGTTCCGTTATCTATTTCTTTGTCTTTGTGAAAATCTAATCTGTAAGAAGCTCCAAGATTCACGCTAAAAACAGAAGGCGTGTCTTTAGTGTTAAATGTAATTGCTGTGTCTAATTGAAAATCTTTCCCCATTAAATATGCGCCACCAAATCTAAAAAGATTGTCTGCATAAAAATCACTTTGTATACCTTGTGTTTCTCCAAAAATAACCCACTTAGGGCTGAAAGAATGTGTTAAGGTTAAGATGTATTGAAAATCTGATTGATCTGTACCTATCCTGTCTTTAATTAAGTTCATTACAAAAACCCAACCGCCAGCAAAATTGTTTTGTGTAGCAATCATTACTTTTGGACTCAGTCCTTCAATGCCTGTAAACGTGTAAGGATTAGGCTTTGTGTCATAATTAGCACCAACATATACTGAAACAGCTGGAATTAAAGATTTCCATTTAAACTGTCTATTAGCTTTCCAACTGTAAAGATTTGGCTTGTCTTCTTCTGCATTCTTGTAAGGGTCAAAAACCAGATATTTTGCTCCAATAGCTAAAAACTTGAAATTAGCTCTATTTTCTTCAGAAGAAAAATTTGATGAGAAGGTTTTTGTGTCATTTTGATAGTTTCCCTCTATGTTTAATTCAAGTTCTTCTAGTAGTAATCCGTAGCGTAATGCAAAGTCAACTCCAAATCCTGATACTTCGTAAGCTGCTGCGGGTGTACGTTCTTCTTTTATAATATAAGGGCCTACTTCAAGTTGCGCAACATTAGTACCAACTGAAAATGCGCTTCTAGACACACCGGGTCTGTTAGAGTTTATAACATCAGTGTATTGGCAAAAGACTTGAGTAGTTGTTAAAGTTAATAGTAAAAACAAAATAGATTTAAATGGGGTCATAATCATAAGTTTAATTAGTTCTTCAATAAAACATACTGAAGGCTTTTTCAAATATAGATATTTTATGCTTTTTTTATCATTCTTCAACGTTTTTTAAGCCAATAGAATTGTATTTTTGTTAATATTATTAATAAAAATTAAAAAATGGGTTTATTAAAAACCATACTTATAATAGCATTAGTATACTACGGAATTAAAGTACTTTCAAGAATTTTTGCTCCTTTTCTGATTAAATTCGCAGCAAAAAAAGCGGAACAACGTTTTGGTGAACAGTTTGGTCAATTTGGTAGCCAACATAGGAAAGAAGCTCCAAAAAAAGAGGGTGAAGTTACTATTGATAAAATTCCAAACACAAAAGCTTCAAATAAAGATGTTGGGGATTATGTAGATTACGAAGAAATTGATTAATTTCCGAAATCATTTTTCTTAAAACTGTTTCATGCAATTTTCAATTAAAAAATTATTACCTCACGTATTAGTTTTACTAGGTTTTATAATAATTTCTTTAGCTTATTTTAATCCTGTTTTAAAAGGGAAAGCGATATACCAACACGATATTGTGCAGTATATTGGTATGAGTAAGCAGCAAAAGGATTTTAAAGCTGAAACAGGAGAAGAGACCTATTGGACTAACAGTGCGTTTGGAGGCATGCCAACCTATCAATTAGGAGCACGTTATCCACACAATTACGTTAAAAAACTTGATTCAGCTTTACGCTTTTTACCAAGACCTGCAGATTATCTATTTCTCTATTTATTAAGTTTTTACTTTTTTTTATTAGTGCTTAAGGTAGATTTAAAATTGGCTGCTCTTGGTGCATTGGCCTTTGGGTTTTCAACTTATTTAATAATCATACTTGGTGTAGGCCATAATAGTAAAGCACATGCTATTGCTTATATGCCCTTGGTTTTAAGTGGAATTCTATTGGTTTTTCAGAAGCGGTATATTATTGGGTTTTTACTTACTACGGTGGCTATGGGACTTGAATTAGTGGCTAATCATTTCCAAATGACCTACTATCTCATGTTTTTAGTTATTGTTTTAGGAATAGCCTATTTCATTGATGCATATAGAAAACAGATGCTCCCGCATTATTTTAAGTCTATTGGTGTTTTGGTAGTAGCTGTAATTTTATCAATAGCTTTAAATGCAACTAATTTTTTAGCTACAAATGAATACGTTAAAGAGAGTAAGAGAGGTAAAAGCGAACTTACTATAAACCCTGATGGTACTCCAAAAGAAGTTACTGATGGTTTAGATAGAGAGTATATTACACAGTATAGCTATGGTATATTGGAAACCTTTAACTTATTTATACCTCGATTTACTGGAGGTGGTAATGCTGAAAATGTAGGTAAAGAGTCTGCTACTTATGAAGCCTACAGGAAATTAGGTGCAACCACAACACAAGCAGCTCAAGAAGCAAAACGTGCGCCAACCTATTGGGGAAAACAGCCTATTGTAGAAGCGCCTGCTTATGTTGGAGCGGTTATTTTATTCTTATTTGTTTTTGCTTTGCTTTTGGTTAAAGGACGATTGAAATGGTGGCTCTTGGGTGGGACAATTTTGTCGTTATTACTGTCTTACGGAAAGAACTTAGGTTTTTTAACCGATTTTTTTATTGATTATGTGCCATTATATAACAAGTTTAGAGCAGTAAGCTCTTTCCAAGTTATTTTAGAATTATGTATTCCAGCTTTAGCTATTTTCGGGTTAGTAAGACTTTTTAATGATTTTGAACAGAAAGAAGATAAGCTTAATGCGCTGAAATATTCAACAATCATCACTGGTGGTATAGCATTAGTCTTCCTTCTTTTTAAGAGCTCTTTATTTGATTTTGTTGGTGTTAATGACGGGTTTTACCGCCAAAATTATGGACAGGACTTTGTTGATGCTTTAAAAACAGATAGAAAATCAATATTCACTCAAGATACTATCCGGACTTTAGTTTTAGTGCTATTATCTGCTGGAGTTATCTATTTCTTTTTGAAAGAAAAACTAAAAGAAAAATGGCTTATTGTGGCTTTTGCTGCTTTAATCTTATTCGATTTAGTTGGTGTTGATAGACGTTATGTTAATAACGATGATTTTGTTTCTGGTGCGAAAATGAGCAAACCTTTTCAAGCAAGCGATGTTGATAAGTATATTTTAAATGATAAGAGTCATTATCGTGTTTATGATTTGATTTCTGGACCCTCAAAACCATCGTATTATCATAATTCTTTAAATGGCTACAATGCAGCAGAGTTAAGACGTTATAGTGAAGTGTATAATTTCTATGTTACTCAAAACAATATCAATGTATTGAATATGTTGAATACAAAATATATTGTAGCTCAAGATGAAAAAGGAAATCCGTTTCCTTATGAAAATGAAAGCGCCAATGGAAATGCTTGGTTTGTAAAGTCTTTAGAAGAAGTAAATACTGCTGATGCTGAAATAAAAGCTTTAGATAGTCTAGATTCTGCTAATAAGGCAATTTTTATGAAGCCTTTATTTTCTAAGTCTAATTTAAAGAGTAGTTATAAGGTTGATTCACTTGCAACAATAAAACTTACAGAAGTTAAACCTAACTATTTAAAATACAAATCAAACAATACTAAAGATGGATTTGCGGTCTTTTCAGAGATTTACTATCCAAAAGGTTGGAAAACGTTTATAAATGGTAAAGAAACCAATCATATACGAGTTAATTATATTTTAAGAGGCATGCAAATTCCAGCAGGGAATCACACTATAGAATTTAAATTTGATCCAGATGTTGTTAAAACAGGTATTAAAATATCTTTAGCGAGTTCTATTTTATTAGGATTATTAGTGATTGGTGGATTGTTTTATGAGTTCAAAAGAAAGGATGAATAAAAAAAAAGTACTCATCATAACGTATTATTGGCCACCAGCAGGAGGTCCTGGAGTACAACGCTGGTTAAAATTTGTAAAGTATTTGCCAGAATTTGATGTTGAGCCCATTGTTTTTGTTCCTAAAAACCCTAATTACCCTATTGTAGATGATAGTTTAGTGTCTGAAGTTTCAAAAGATGTTACTATTATTAATCATCCAATAAATGAGCCCTATAAATGGGCTGGATTCTTTTCAAATAAATCGTCAAAAACCATAAGTAAAGGTATTATTGCAGATGAAAAAGAGCAATCTCTTATTGAAAAATTGATGCTTTATATTCGAGGAAATTTTTTTATTCCTGATGCCAGAGTAGGTTGGGTAAAACCTTCGGTGTCTTTTCTTATAGATTATATTAAAAAAGAAAGCATTGAAAAAATTATTACTACAGGTCCGCCACACAGTGTGCATTTGATTGGGCTACAATTAAAGCAGAAACTAGGTGTAAAGTGGCTAGTGGATTTTAGAGACCCATGGACAACCATTGGTTATCATAAACAACTTAAATTAACTTCAGCTTCAAAAGCAAAACATAAATCACTTGAAAAGCAAGTTTTAAATACTTCCGATCAAATTATAGTTACAAGTTCTGTAACTAAAACTGAGTTTCAAAATATTACTAATAAGCCAATTGAAGTTATTACAAACGGTTATGATAATGAATCTACTGTAGATTTTGAAATGGATTCTAAGTTCACATTATCGCATATAGGTTCTTTATTATCAAAACGAAATCCAGAAATACTTTGGCGAGTTTTGAATGAATTGGTGAATGAAAATGTTGATTTCTCAAAAGATTTTCAGCTTAATCTTATTGGTTCAGTAAGTAAAAATGTATTGAAATCACTTAAATATTATGATTTAAGTGATTATATAAATGAATTAGGTTATATTTCACATAAAGAGGCAATTAAATACCAGAAAAAGTCACAATTACTTTTGCTTATTGAGATAGATTCTGAAGATACCAAATGCATTATTCCTGGAAAATTATTTGAGTACATGGTTTCAAATAGACCAATGGTTGCTATTGGACCAAATGGTTCTGATGTTGAAAAAATCATCAAAGAAACCAATACGGGACACTATTTTAATTACTCAGATTACGAATCGTTAAAAAGAATTATCTTAGAACATTATAAAGCGTTTCAAAATAACACTTTGCAATCACACCCAATAGGCTTGCAAAAATATCACAGAAAAGCACTTACAAAATCTCTAGCTAACTTAATCTAATGGGAGTCGTAGCGTCACAATCCTTTAAAAACATTATTTCTACCTATTTAGGGTTTTTTATAGGCGCTATTAATACTTTATTTCTTTACACAGAATTTTTAAGCGATTCTTATTATGGAATGGTAGGATATATGTTATCTCTGGCTTATGTAATTATGCCTTTGATGGCTTTTGGCATGCATAATACGTTAGTGAAATTCTATTCTACTTTTAAAACTAGAGTATCTTTAAATAGTTTTTTGACGCTTATGCTGGTGTTGCCTTTTTGTATCATAATACCTTTGATATTAATTATTTACGTAAGCCATGATACGTTTGCAAGCTTTCTATCAAAGAAGAATGAAATTATAAAGGGTTATTTATGGCACACAGTAATTATTGCTATAGCTTTAGCGTATTTTGAGGTGTTTTTTGCTTGGGCAAAAGTGCAAATGCAAACCGTTTTTGGAAATTTTATGAAAGAAGTGTTTCATAGGGTAGGAACCATGACATTACTGTTTTTGCTGTATTTTAAAGCTATAGATCTAGAGCAATTTATGATTGGTTTGGTGGTAGTATATGTTTTGAGGATGTTAGTGATGAGTGTTTATGCGTTTAGTGTTAAGTTGCCAGTAATTATTTTTAAACGTGTTCCAGGATTAAAGAGTATATTAAAATATTCTTTTTTAATTATTATAGCAGGTTCTATAGCTACAATTCTTTTAGATGTGGATAAAGTTATGCTTGGTTATTATATTGATATTAAAGAGATTGCATATTATAATGTGGCCATTTTTATAGCAACAGTAATTGCAGTGCCACAACGTTCTATGCATCAAATTTTATTACCATTATCTGCAAAATTCCTTAATGAAAAGGATTTTGATGCTTTAGAAGATTTATACAAACGAAGCTCTTTAAATTTATTTATTGTTGGTGGTTTTATCTTTTTATTGATTGTGTTAAATATAAATCAGTTATACCTTGTTATTCCTAAAGAGTTTAGTGGCGGATTAATTGTGGTGTTCTTAATAAGCATGTCAAAGCTTTACGACAATGCAATGGGTAGTAATAACGCCATTTTATTTAATAGCGATTATTACCGAATAGTACTTGTTTTAGGGGTATTCTTAGTAATCATCATGATACTCTTAAACATTATTTTTATACCAATTTTAGGAATCAATGGAGCTGGTATAGCAACATTTATAGCTATTTTTCTGTATAATACCATTAAGCTATTCTTTGTTTATAAGAAGTTTAAAATCTTTCCTTTTACAAGTTCTACTTTAAAAATAGTAGTACTCTTATTAATTAGTTTGTTGCTCTTTTATTTTTGGGAATTTCCGTTTAACCCAATAATTAATATTGCTTTAAAGTCTTTGCTTGTTGCAATACTTTATGTTTATGTAGTATATAGGTATAATTTTTCTGAAGATATATCAATACTTATAAAGAAGTATTTGAAACTGAAATAGGAATTAATTGAAAACGAAAAACCCCACGATGTTGCTTTGAGGCGAACTACTCGTAGGGCTTTCCAAACTAACCAACCAAAATTTTTATGATCGTCTTCTTGTAGATGTCGATCTTGTATTTTTACTAGAACTACTTCTACTTTGTGTTGCTCTTGGTGTTCTAGTTTGTGTAGACCTTGAAACGGTGCGTTGTTGCGTTGTTCTTGGTTTACTAACTGTTCTACGTTGAGCTACTTGCGTATTTCTAGTATTATTACTGCTTCTTTTATATGTACGAGTATTTGTGCTTTTTGGTTTTTGAACCGTTCTAGTTTTTTGTTCACGTTTTACCTCATTAGCTCTTGTACTCGTTCTATTATTAGTTCTATTAACGCTTTCACGTGTTCTTCTAGTATTATTTACTTGAGAATTATTTTCAGAATTAGATCTTCTTGAAACTGTATTTTCTCTTCTAGTAACTTCTCTATTAACATTAGGAGATGCTGCTCTTCTTGTATTTTTATTAACTGAGCTGTTATTAAGTCTAGAATTTGTGTTATTACTTGCAACAGATCTTCTTGTAGAAGTAGCACGTCTATTTACTTGCGTAACATTTCTTTTGCTTCTATTTACAGTTGCATAACTTCTATTTCTGTTTATTGTGTTACCTCTTCTAGTTGCAATAGCAGTTCTAGGTCTATAGTTGTTATAAAACGGTCTTCTATATGTATAGCGAACTGGGTTGTAAAATTGTCTATAAGGCCTATTATACACTACACAGTAATCGTAAGCTGGTATGCTATAAAAACGGTGCCAAGGTCTGTAAACATAACCTCTGTTAAATACGTTTATAAAACCTGTGTAATGTGAATACACGTTGTTTCTATAATAAACATTCAACCCACCAATACGGTTTATATAACCAAAGTTGTTATAATATATATTTACGTTGCCAACTTGATTTACACGTCCGTAAAAATCATAAAAAATGGGAATATTTTCTATTTGGATAATAGCTCCAAACTCATCATACTGTACATAAGCGCTATAATCAAAACCAGAGTTAAAACTAATATTTGTATTTCGAGTATTAATATTAACACCTATTCGAGAGTTACCTCTTAAAATATTAAAATCAAATTGACCATCTCTGAAAACAGAAAATTCAATACCATCTTCTACAAATATGAAAGAATTGCTATAGCCTCCATAATATGTAGCTGTAGAATTTAATTCTGCGTTGTTTGTGTCTGCATTAACAGTAAATCCTGCTAGGAGTAAACTTGCTAATAAAAATGCTATCTTTTTCATAATTGTAAATTTTAAGGGTTACGATTATGTATTTACAAACAGCGTGCCAAAAAATATAGAGTTGGTCTAAAGCCTTGTTTTTATTGAAGAAATAATTGAACTTCCATTTGAGTGTAAAAGATTAATTTGATTTTTACAAGAAAAACAATCGAATTTCGTTTAGGTATAAATCTTCTGTATCACATTGTCTATATTTAAAAGAATATTATCCTTTTTAATAGTATTATTCAGTTTGTTAAATTTAACTGCGCAGCAAAGTCAGGGTATAAAACTGAGAATAGAACCTGGAGTACTTTTACTTTCTAATACTGAAAATTTAGAATTATTATTTAATGTTGAGCCTAAAATTGAAATTTCAGATAATAAAACTATCGGAATGCGATTTGGGGTAGCATTAAATGCTCTGAGGTTTAAAAATATTAGTAATAATTTCTTTATTGATAATGAATCTGATAATGCAATTATTTCGTTTACACCAACTTTTGACTATTATCTAAATAATGAAAAATATAGCCCTTATTTAGGTTTGGGAATAGGATATTATATATTTAGTTATGTTGATGCTATTCGCAGAAACGGATCTGGAGACGTATTGGAAGGCAACATGAAAAATAAAATTGGTATACTTTTAAGAGGAGGTTTTGAGTCGGGAAAAACAAGAGTTGGGTTAGAATATAATTTTATACCAAAAACTGATATTGAAATACCAAACGGAGAAGTAATAGGAGAAGTTGATAGTGCCTATTTTGGAGTATCAGTTGGATTTACCATATAAGCACACTTGATTTAAGGATAATAAAAACCTCAAAGCTATTATAACTTTGAGGTTTTAGTTTTTGACTAATTACTAATTTCAAAAATTATCTTTTATATTTTTTGTTCTTCTTGTGTTTTTTCACTTTACCATTTTGCTTATAGTAGTAATAGCTGTCATCGTATACACCATCGTCGTTGTTGTACCAGTCATTATTATTGTCAAACCAGTCATCGTCATGGTTGTTATGGTTGCCATGTCTGTGTCCATAACCGTTACCTCTGTTTTTTCTAAAATCATGTGTTACACCACAAGAATTCACACCACAAAAATTGCAATAGTCGTTATAAAAACGGTTTACTTGACCGCGAGTATATTTAATTTCTCCCCATCTGTTGTATTCAACTTGCAAACCGCCAACTCTTGATAGTTGAGAATGTCTTCCTCTTTCATATCTCATAAAAATTGATCCTGCACGAGTAATTCTACCATATCTATCGTAATTTAGATATACATTCCCAATGCGCCTTACTGTTCCGTCTCTATCGCGAGATATTGAAACGCCTCTATTTGGGTAACGAGAAGAACTGTATTTGATTCTTGAATTTGGTCCTCGATAAGACACATTTACATTACTTCTTCTAGAATTACTTCTGTAGTAAACATCATCATAATATCCATTATTAATATTGGTGTTAAAATCGAAACTTCCGTCAGGAAAAATTATAAACTCAACACCACGCTCAATGAACATAATGGGTTGTGCATAGCGATAATTTGTTTTTTTATCTAATTTTATTTTTGATTTGGTGTGGTTTAATTCAGTTGCGGATGCAGTTGTTAATCCTATCAACAAACTTGCAAATACTAGTAATACTCTTTTCATAATCTTAGGATTTTCATTTTGCCTACTCTTTAGCTTTTCGGCTTTCGCTATTGTTTATTAGTTTTCAATTTACGTGCCAAAGATGTAAGTGGTTGTCTTTCAGTTTTATAATAATCTGCTTGTGTGAAATCTTTTTTATATTTTTATGAGACCAATCATTTTAAATGAAAAAGCAAAAGGAAACTTGTAAAAATTGCGAAAAGCAGTTTAAAGATAGTTTTAAGTTTTGTCCACATTGCGGGCAACAGGCAAAAGATGAACTTACTGTAAAAGTGTTATTTTATAACACCATTAGCAATTATTTTTCTTTTGATGCGCGCTTTTTTAAGAGTTTTATTCCTTTGTTAATTAAGCCAGGGTATTTAGCAAGTAAGTTTATTGAAGGTAAGCGTCTGTTGTATTTACATCCCGCACAAATGTATTTGTTTATAGCTGTGGTGTTTTTCTTTTTGTTTTCATTTATTCAACGCAGTCAAGTACAAACTTTGGATGAAAAATTAGCTCAAACTTTAAAAAAAGAAACTGTAGTTGATACGATAACTGATAAAGGTGTTAAAGATTCGATTAATGCTGCTCAATTAATTCAAAAAAAGGAAGACGACTCTATTGCTAGAGCAGAAATCAGAAAAGCTTTGGAAGACAACAAATTTATTCATGGATTATCTGAGGAGCAAATGGATTCTTTAGTTAATGCAGAAGATTTTAGAAAAAATGATATGACAAGTTTTGATTTTAACACTAAATCTGTTGATTCATTAATTGATTTAGGAGCTTCAGATGATAGACTTTATAAAGAAATGGGAATGGATGAAGATGCTGGTTTAATAAAAAGACAACTTTATAAACAATCACTAAAATTTTATAAATCAAGGAAGGGTGGAAGTATCCTGCAAACATTTTATGACACCATACCTATTGCCATGTTTTTTCTCTTGCCAATCTTTGCGTTTTTATTAAAGCTATTTTACAGAAAAAGTGGCTTGTATGCGCATCATTTGGTGTTCAGTTTTTATTATTTTTCGTTTCTATTTACCGTGTTTAGTCTAATTATAGGAATTAACTTTATTGTAGATATCCATGATTCTATTGATTGGCTAGTAGCATTTTCAACGTTTTTCTACTTGTTTTTAGCACTTAGACGTTTTTATCAGCAAGGGAAGTTTAAAACTTTTATAAAAGCTAGTGTAGTGTCCTTTTTGTTTTTATTGTTTGTGGCGCCTTTAACAGCATTTATATTGGGAATGTTTGCGTTTCTGTTTTATTGATTTTTGAAGTTTATTATTTGATTTGAACGGTGATTTTTCGTTAAGTGTTTGATTTTTAGTATATTGAAAGGTATTAATCCTAAAAACAACCAAATTATGAAAAATTTCATTACCCTTATTTCATTTTGTTTTGCCGCTATTTTATTAAGTTCCTGTGCCGCTTTAGGTTTTGGTTATGTTGGTAACTCAGATGTTTTTGATTATCCAAGGTCGTCCTCAACATCTGTTGTTGCTTCTAAATCTGCTACTGCTGCAAAATCTGAAGCAGTAACCACCAGTAATTTAAATAATAGTAAAAATAGAACCAACAGGTCTGGTTTCTATTTAGGCGTATTTTTTACTGATATTAATTTAAGTGAGAAGTTTGAATTACAGCCTGAGCTAAATTTTTTAGCAATTAAAGATGATTTAAATCAACTTCAGGCCCCTATTTTAGCTAAGTATGAAGTTGCAGACAAGTTAAATCTTGTAGCAGGACCAAATCTTGGTTTCTTATTAGATGCACCTGATGGTATTAAATCATTTAATATTGGCTTTGATTTGGGTGCTACTTATGATATTACTGAAAAAATTCTTGTTTCTGCTAGATATAATAAAGGCTTAAGTAACTTACAAGAAAACAGTGTTGGAGGAAGTTCAGTAAAACTTAATAACATCCAAATAGGAGTGGGTTATAAGTTTAATTAGAATGTCTTAGATATGATTTTAAAAAGAGAGGTAGTTATTCTACTTCTCTTTTTTATTTGAGCCAGCATGCCAAATTGGAATATTTAAAAACTCACTGAGCCATTTAGCATCTTGAATAATGCCTTTGAGATTGCCATGGTCTATTACGTTTAAGCGTGTAGCGTCATCTAAAACTATATTTAATTCATAGCTTTTATAAGTATGGTCATCACCTTTTACAATTTCTCCAATAATTTGTAAAGCACAAATTCTTGAAAGTGCTATGTTATTTTTTGATTTTTCGACTTTATTTCTGTAAAAACCTTTATAATACCTATTAATTGACTTATCAAATACTATTGGTTTAAAGAATTCCCGAAGTAAAAAAAAGACTGCTACAGAGAAGATAGAAGCGATAATAACAGTAAAAATATTGTCATATAGAAAATTGAAATTCCTATTTTCTGAATAATTATAAATCCCAATACTTAAAAATATAGCAGGAACTAATGAGAAAGCACCACAAAATAAAGCATAACCTGTAGTAGGTTTAAACTGAAGTCTGTTACTTGAAACTTCAACTAGTACATTGGTGTCAAAATTTGAACCTCCCTTTACAAGAGGTTTAATAGCAATTTTTTCTTTTAAATTCTTTAATTCTTCCTCAGACAAGATTTATAATTTTTCTACTAAATATTTTCCCGTTTCAGAAGCTTTTACTTTTATAATGTCTTCTGGGGTTCCAGAAGCAACAAGATTACCGCCTTTTTCACCTCCAGTTGGCCCTAAGTCTATAATATAATCAGCACATTTTATTAAATCTATATTATGTTCAACTACTATAATAGAATGCCCTTTTTCAATTAGCGCATTAAAAGACTTTAATAGTTTTTGAATATCATGAAAATGTAGTCCGGTTGTTGGTTCATCAAAAATAAAAAGTGCCTTTTCCTTATTATTTCCTTTTCCTAAAAATGATGCTAGTTTTATACGTTGCGCTTCACCGCCAGAAAGGGTTGAGGAACTTTGACCTAGGGTAACATAGCCTAATCCAACATCTTGTAATGGTTGGAGTTTGTTTTTAATTTTAGCCTGCTCAGTTTCTTCAAAAAAAGCAATAGCATCATCTATTGTTGAGTTGAGAATATCGTCTATGTTTTTGCCTGAAAAAGTGACTTCTAATACTTCTTTTTTAAAGCGTTTGCCTTTGCAGGTTTCACATTCTAGATGCACATCAGCCATAAATTGCATCTCTATAGTTACTTGACCTTCACCTTTACAAGTTTCACAGCGACCACCATCTACATTGAAAGAAAAATGTTTTGCTTGGTAGTTTCTGATTTTACTCAGTTTTTGTTTTGAAAACAACGCACGAATATCATCATAGGCCTTTATATAGGTTACAGGATTGGATCTAGAAGATCTCCCAATTGGATTTTGGTCTACAAACTCTATATGATTGATATTGCTAAAATTGCCTTCTAGTGATGAGAATTGCCCTGGTTTATCTCCAAAATCTGTTAGCTTTTTTTGTAGTGCTGGAAATAATATTTTCTTAACTAATGTGCTTTTCCCGCTTCCTGAAACACCAGTAACAATAGTTAGCATACCCAATGGGAAACTAACATCAATATTTTTTAAATTGTTTTCTCGTGCACCAATAATATCTACATGATACTTTGAAGTTCTTCTTATTTTTGGAATTTCAATTTTTAAATCTTCGTTTAAGTATTTAGCAGTTAAGGATTCTGAGGCTAAAATATCAGTAAAAGTACCTTCTGCAACTACATGACCTCCAAAAGTACCTGCTTCTGGACCAATATCTATAATGGTATCTGCGGCTTTCATAATATCCTCATCATGTTCTACAACAATAACTGTGTTTCCTAAATTGCGTAGTGATTTTAAAACAGATATTAAACGCTCTGTATCTTTTGGGTGTAAGCCAATGCTAGGTTCGTCTAATATATACATAGAACCTACTAAGCTACTTCCAAGAGACGTTGCTAGGTTAATACGTTGACTTTCTCCTCCTGATAAGGTATTTGATTTTCTGTTAAGCGTTAAATAGTCTAAACCAACATTGGATAAAAAAGATAATCTATTGTTAATTTCCTTTAATAAGCGGTTTGCTATTTGTGTATCGTAATCGTTTAATTCAAGTTGTTTAAAAAAGTTGTTAAGCTTATCTAGAGGCATTTCTACCAAATCGGTTAGAGTAGATTCAGCTATTTTTACATAATTAGTTTCAACTCGTAAGCGTTTGCCATTACAAGTTTTGCATTTAGTTTTTCCGCGGTAACGCGAAAGCATAACACGATTTTGGATTTTGTATGCTTTTGATTCTAATTCAGAAAAAAATGAATTTAAACCTTCAAAATGTTTATTACCTGTCCAAACTAATTTTTTTTGAGCTTCTGTTAACTCAAAATATGGTTTATGAATAGGAAAATCAAATTTGTGAGAGTTATTAACTAATTGGTCTTTGTACCAACTCATGCTTTCTCCACGCCAAGGAAAAATAGCGCTGTCATAAACTGAAAGACCTGTGTTAGGAATAACTAAATCTTCGTCTATTCCTATTATGTCACCATAACCTTCACATTTAGGGCAAGCACCATAAGGATTGTTGAAACTGAATAAATGAACGTTTGGCTCTAAAAAGGTAATACCATCTAATTCAAAGTTATTACTAAAATGACGCTGTTTGTTGTTGCTTAGAGTTTCTATGAGGCATTCTCCTTTACCCTCAAAGAATGCAGTTTGAGCTGCGTCTGCTAGTCTATTAAAAAAATCTTCATCATTTTTGGTTATAATTCGGTCTACAACTAATAAAATAGTATCCTTTTTAGAGAATGATGTTGCTTCATCAATTCTTAAAACATCTTTATTAACTTTTATTCTGGCGTACCCTTGTTGTTGAAGTGTTTTTAGTTTGTCTTCAATAGTACGTCCTTCTTCTAAATAAATAGGGGCAAGGAGTAGCATTTTTTCACCATCAGCAAATGTTTTTATGTAATTAATAACATCTGAAACGATATCTTTTTTAACTTCTAACCCAGAGACTGGGGAATAGGTTTTTCCAATTCTTGCAAATAATAGCTTTAAGTAGTCGTAAATTTCTGTAGTTGTTCCGACTGTTGATCGAGGATTTGTTGAATTTACTTTTTGTTCAATAGCTATTGCAGGGGCAATGCCTTTAATGTAATCAACTTTTGGTTTGTTTAATCTTCCTAGAAATTGGCGAGCATAACTTGATAAGCTTTCTACATAGCGTCTTTGTCCTTCAGCATAAAGCGTGTCAAAAGCCAAACTTGACTTGCCAGATCCAGATAACCCAGTAATAACTACTAACTTGTTTCTAGGGATTACAACATCAATATTTTTAAGATTATGCAGTTTTGCACCTTTTATTATGATGTTTTCTTTAGGATTTACTTCAGAAATAGTAGTGTTCATAGGTTTTTTAAGAGAATAATCTAGCAAAGATAAGACAACTAATCGAGGTTTTGAAATGACCGTTCGTCGAATAAATTGTTAAAAAAAGATATGAATCTTTGCTTTTTAGGAATGATTGTTGTTATATTTGAAATTATAATAACTTAAAATACGCCTATCTATAGCATAAAATTACTTTTAAACTTAATAACCCCAAGCAACGAAGCCCTTACTTCGTGCGTTAAAAGTAAAGATTATGCAACGAGAAATTATTACAGATGCTACATTAGTTAGTAATTACATCAAAGGAAACGAAGGCGCTTTAGAAACTCTAATTAAGAGACACAAACAAAGAATTTACAGTTTTATTTATTCCAAAGTATACGATAGAGATGTTGCTGAGGATATTTTTCAGGACACATTTATTAAAGTAATACGTACTCTTAAGCGTGGTGCTTATAATGAAGAAGGAAAATTTTTGCCTTGGGTAATGCGTATTTCGCATAATTTAGTTATTGATTACTTCAGGAAAAATAGCCGAATGCCTAAATTCGATAATACAGGAGAATTTAGTATTTTTTCTGTTTTAAGCGATACAAGTCTAAATGCAGAAAAAACAATTATAAAGGAACAGGTTGAAAATGATGTGAGACGTTTAGTAGATGAGCTTCCAGATGATCAAAAAGAAGTTTTAATGTTACGTATTTATAATGATATGAGTTTTAAAGAAATATCAGACAGAACAGGTGTTAGTATTAATACTGCTCTAGGGAGAATGCGTTATGCGTTAATTAATTTACGTAAGATTATAGATAAACATAATATTGTTTTAACTAATTAATACAATAAAGTAAATTTTGTTGCGTTATCGGTATAAATAAACCCTTAACTTTAAAACATGGCAAAAATTTACTCTGAAAATTCTATTAAAAACATAGAAAATCTTGAACCGCGAGAAGAAACGGTTAATTTTCTTCTAAATTATTCTAAGGCTTTAAGTGTTATAAATTGTAATAAAATGAAGTTTGAAGCGCTTCTGAATTAAGTTTCTAAAAGTCCTGATTTTTTAAAATTAGGACTTTTTTGTTTTATAGTAATCGTTTAAAACAGATTGTCTTCCAATTGTTTTAGTGATAATGTCTTTCTCTAAATCCCACCCACGTGCTGGGGAGTATTCACGACCATACCAAATAATCTGCAAATGTAAATCGTTCCATAAATCCTTTGGGAATAAACGCTTAGCATCTTTTTCGGTTTGAATAACGTTTTTACCATTACTTAAATTCCATCGATACATTAGTCTGTGAATGTGTGTATCTACGGGAAATGCAGGTACTCCAAAAGCTTGTGACATAACAACACTGGCAGTTTTGTGTCCCACCGCTGGTAGTTCTTCTAGAGCATCAAAACTTTGCGGAACTTTTCCATTATGTTTTTCTATAAGAATTTTTGATAAACCGTAAATACCTTTACTTTTCATTGGAGAAAGCCCACAAGGTTTAATGATTTGTTTTATTTCGTCTACTGATAGTTTAATCATTTCATAAGGGTTATCTGCTACTTCAAAAAGAATTGGTGTTATTTTATTCACCCTAACATCAGTGCATTGTGCAGATAGTAATACAGCTACTAATAAAGTATAAGGGTCTTTATGATCTAAAGGGATAGGGATTTCCGGGTAGAGTTTGTATAGTGTGTTTATAACAAATTTTACCTTTTCTTGTTTAGTCATAAGTTGTATTTTTGATAAAAAATCAAAGTTAAGACTATGAAATGAGCATAACTAATAATTTTTAATCGTAATAAAAATTATTGTTGTGTGAATTACATTTGACCAATTTATAAAAATGAAATCATAAATGAATACATTAAAACAAGGTGATGCTGTTCCTAATTTCACAGCAAAAGATGAACAAGGAAACTCAATTTCTTTAAGTGATTATAAAGGAAAAAAGCTAGTGGTGTTCTTTTATCCAAAAGCAAGTACTCCAGGTTGTACTGTTGAGGCTTGTAATTTAAGAGATAATTATGAAGTCCTTCAAGAACAAGGTTATGAGTTGTTGGGTGTAAGCGCTGATTCAGCAAAGCGACAATCTAATTTCAAAAATAAATACGAATTTCCTTTTCCACTTTTGGCAGATGAAGACAAAGCTGTTATTAATGCTTTTGGTGTTTGGGGACCAAAGAAATTTATGGGTAGAGAGTATGATGGAATTCATAGAATGACCTTTTTAATTAATGAAGAAGGTATTGTTGATCGTGTTATTGAAAAAGTAAAGACAAAAGACCACGCTGCACAAATATTGGCATAAAAAAAACGGCTATTATTAATAGCCGTTTTTAATTTTATTTACTTTTTTTTCCGTTTTATATTTCTGCTCAGAGTTAAAGGTCTTCTAGTGTAGCCAAATAATCTATAATCTTTAATTAATTCGGCGGTTCCATCAGGGACCATGTTTTCCCAACCTTTTTCACCTTCAGATATCATTTGTAATATTTCTCTAGAGAAAATACTCATAATACTTTCATCGTAATCAGTAATATCTATAACTTTTCCGTTGTATTTAAAGAATTTGTATAATTCTTTCATACGAGGATATACTTTTAGGTTTTCGCTGTTAATAAGCTCTCCTGTTTCAGGATCCTTCATAGGGTATAAGTATACTTTTAAATCTTTGAAGAATAATTTTCCAAAGGCTTCAAGTATACCACCACTAATATGACGATAATATTTTTCATCAAAAATATCAACTAAATTACTAACTCCCATGGCTAACCCCATTCTTGCTTTTGTGTAGTTTGAGAAGTATTCAACTACCTTAAAGTATTCTTGAAAGTTGGATATCATAACAGATTGTCCCAGAGAGCATAATAAATCTGCTCTATCTATAAAATCTTGTTCGTCAATTTCACCTTCAGCTCTTAAATTAGAGAGTGTAATTTCAAAAACTACAACGGTTTTCTTTTCGTCAACTTTATTTTCTTTGATAAACATTTTATATGATTTCTCATACATAGCCATGTTTACTTTAGTTACTGGTCTAAAGCTTCCACGTAATGCCAAAATATTTTTCTTGTAAAAAATTCTAGCAGGAAGAACGTTTGTTCCGTCAGGTCCAAACATTACAGCATCCGTCATGCCGTTTTTAACTAATTGCAAACTCATCAATCTGTTGTCTATATTTTCAAAAACAGGTCCTGAGAAATTTATAGTATCAATCTCTATTTGATCTTTATCTAAATGATCATATAAATAGCGAAGTAATTTTTTGGGCTCATTGTACTTGTAAAATGCTCCGTAAATTAAGTTTGTTCCTAATATACCTAATGTTTCTTGTTGTAACCTAGCATCAGTTTCTTTGAATCTTACGTGAAGAATAATCTCATTGTAGTTAGCGCCAGCTTCAACTTGGTATTTTATTCCTACCCATCCATGACCTTTAAATTGTTTAGCAAAATCAATAGTAGCAACAGTGTTGGCGTAAGTAAAGAATATTTTGTTAGGGTTTTTTTCACGAGTTAACCTATTTTCCATGAGGTCCATTTCATGAGCAAGCATTTTTCTTAAACGTGCTTCGGTTACATAACGTCCGTCGTCTTCTGCTCCATAAATGGCGTCACTAAAGTCTTTATCATAAGCAGACATTGCTTTTGCAATAGTTCCAGATGCTCCACCAGCCCTGAAAAAATGACGACAAGTTTCTTGTCCTGCACCAATTTCAGCAAAGGTTCCGTAAATATTTTCGTTTAAGTTTATGCGAAGTGCTTTTGATTTTAATGATGGAATATCATCAAATTCTTTATCTCCAGTTATGGTAATTTCCATGTTGTGTATAGGTTACGTCTTGTATTTACAAAGGTATCAAATATGTATAGCAAACAAAAAAATAAACTTATTTTTGTTTAAAATCTCAGCAATTGAAAATTACTTTTCTTGGTACTGGTACATCGCAAGGTATTCCGATAATTGGAAGCGATCATCCTGTGTGTTTAAGTAATGATTTTAAAGATAAACGTTTGCGTGTTTCTGTTTTAGTTGAATGGGATGGTTATACGTATGTTGTTGATTGCGGGCCAGATTTTCGTTATCAAATGCTAAGGGAGAATGTGAAGCGTATAGATGGGATTTTGTTTACTCATGAGCATTCAGACCATATTGTTGGTTTTGATGATATACGTCCATTTTATTTTAGGCAGGGAGGTGTTCCTATTTATGCACATAAACGAGTTCTTAAATCTTTAAAAACGCGTTTTGATTATGTTTTTGCTAAAAAAAATAGATATCCTGGTGCTCCAGAGGTAAAAACTAATCGAATAAAAAAGAACACCGCTTTTAAATTGGGGAATTTAGAAGTTGTTCCAATTAATGGTAAACATGCTAAACTTCAAGTTTTTGGTTTTAGATTTAAAGATTTTGCATATTTAACAGATATGAAAACGGTTTCTGATAAGGAAATTGAAAAAATAAAAAATGTAAAAGTTTTGGTTGTAAATGCTTTACGAATAAAACCACATCAGTCGCATTTTAATTTGGATGAAGCGTTGGCTTTTATTGAGAAGGTAAAGCCAAAAAAGGCTTATTTAACGCATATTAGTCATATGTTAGGTTTTCATGAAGATGTAGAAAAATCATTACCTAAAAACGTGTTTTTGGCTTATGATGAACTTAAAATAACTATTTAATTTTATAAGAATGAAGCAAAGAATTTTTATGTATTTATTTGTGTTTGCAGCACTTTTGGTTTTATTTCAATATGTAAATTCAAAACGTATTTTTGAAGACTTAAATAATAAGCTTGAAGTGAGTAAATCTGAGATTGAAACGTATAAAGACTCTCTTTCTGTATTGCAAAATAATTTTTTAGAAGTTTCTCATTTTAATTTAGATAGAAATGAAGATGCTATTAGTTATTTTGAGGATGATGGTTATAAAATTGATGAATTGATTCCTTTTATAAAGGATGAGCTTTATAAATTGAATGAAGTAAAGGGCGAGCACCCAATAGTTCCTTATGCGTCAAGTGAGGGTAGGAAGATATTGATTAATACTGTAAAAATGTTAAATCATAAATGGGTAATAGCTGATTTTTCAGATGGAGAATTTTGGGGAGAAATTCTGTTAGCATATGAAATAACTGAAGATAGGCAGTTAAAATTCACCTTATTAGAATCATTTCTATATCCTTTTGATTAGTCAATTTTTATAGCTAATCCTTTTTCTTTTCTTTTCTTTTCGCCTTCGTTAAAAGAGGCTTTGGAGTATTCAAATGCATAAGAACTATCTGTGGTAGTTAGTATTTTCATATGAATTGGGTCTTTTTCTGAAATAGACTTAGGATTGATTTTGTACAATACAAATTCACAATTATTTATCCATTTTACTTCAGAACTATCAGTTTTACCGTCATAAAAATTAATGCTATAACGCTCAGTTCTTTTAAAGTTTCCGGTTTTGGATATTCCGTCTATTGTATAGTCAAAGCGAAACGTGCCAGTTTTGTAATCGTTGCAGTTTCTTGTTGTTTTGTAACAGCTAGTTAGTGTTAAACAAAGAATTATAAAAAAAAAGAAAGACTTCATAAAAGAAAATTGAAATGCAAATTTAAGAAACTGCGCTATTAATTGTCGTAGTTTTTGAAACTTCCATCTGAATAAAAAATAACAATACGATCTATAGTTTTGTCTTTTTTTATTTCTGATATAGCTTTTTCTTGGTTTTTTGTAATTGGAAGCGTGTCTTGGTTGTGATTTTTTGTTTTTTCTGTTGAAGGAAATTTTCCTTTCCCATTAAACAACCAATATAAATCTACTTCAGGGTAGGTAGAAAGGATCTTTAAAATAAAGTCGAGACTTGGTTTATTTCTCCCTGATAAAATATGCGAAATACTAGAGCGTTGTACTCCAATTTTTTCAGCAAAAGATGAGGCGGATTCACCATAGTAGTCAATCACTTTTTGTAGTCTTTTAATGAAATCTTCAGTGTTTATCAATGTAAAATATGATTTGTGGCTTATTTAGGTTACAAATGTAACAATATAACCTTGAAAACAGAATTTTATTGTTTAAAACAATTATATTTTATTGTACTTTTACTTTATTTAAAATGTATTAAATTATTGATTTTAAATCAATTAAATATTTAAAATCACAAATTACTATTTTTTATTAAAAGTTAAGTTGATTATATAAGATTTATGTATAATATTGTAAACAAATCATCATATTTTAATGTTTACAGATGTAAATGAGTAAATGTTTACTTTTGTAAATTAATATTTGTCATGCAATTAGAAGATATAAAAAAATTGTTTTTGAGGCATAAAGAAAATGCCTTATCACATCGATATATTACGAACAAACATATAGAGCCATTACTTGAAAAATTGCCAGTTAATTTTCGTGTTGAAACTATTGGTAAATCTGTTTTGAGTAATCCTATATATAGTTTGAAAATTGGAAATGGTGACAAAAGAATTTTGATGTGGTCTCAAATGCACGGAAATGAATCGACAACTACTAAAGCATTATTTGATCTTTTTAATACTTTTTTATCTTCAGACTCAGAACTCAATTACATTTTAGAAGCTTGTACACTTTTCATCATCCCAATATTAAACCCTGATGGAGCATTAGCTTATACAAGAATAAATGCAAATGAAGTGGATTTAAATAGAGATGCTCAAGACTTAACACAGCCAGAAAGCAATGTGTTACGCAATGTTTTTGAATCGTTTAAGCCTCATTTTTGCTACAACTTGCATGGGCAACGCACTATTTTTAGTGCTGGTACTACAAGTAATTCAGCTACAGTTTCTTTTCTGGCTCCAGCTCAAGACAAAGAATGTACTATAACACCAAATAGGAAGATTGCTATGGAGGTTATTGATGTTATGAACCAAGCATTACAAACTATAATTCCAAACCAAGTTGGCGTTTATGATGATGCGTTTAATTTGAATTGTGTAGGGGATACGTTTCAGAGTGAAAATGTACCAACTATTTTGTTTGAGGCAGGGCATTTTGCTAATGATTATGCTAGAGACATTACTCGAGAGTTAATTTATACTTCATATATAACATCATTAGATTATATATCAAAAAATGATGTAATTGGAGACCAATATAAATCATATCTGGATATTCCTGAGAACGATAAGTGTTTTTTAGATATAATTATTAGAAATGCCCGAGTTAACGGTGAATTTGTTGATATTGGAATTCAGTTTCAAGAACGCTTAAATAGCAATAAAGTTGAATTTGTGCCTAAAATTGAAAAAATTGAAAAATTAAAAGACTTTTTTGGGCATAAAGAGATTGACGCCAAAGGATTTGAAGTATTTAATGCTTCGGGTAATCCGTTGAAATTAGGTTACGAAAACGTTTGCGTAATATTGAATAATGAAAAAATATTGCTTTTATCGAAATAAAACATACCAATATTGCTATATTTTTAATAAAAATGTATTAATTTTGCTTCATATTTAAGAATAATTAATTATGGGAAAAATTAAATTAGACGAAATCGATCATCAAATTCTTGACATGTTAATTGATAACACAAGAATTCCATTTACTGATATTGCAAAAAAATTATTAATCTCTGCAGGTACAGTTCACGTACGTGTTAAAAAAATGGAAGAAGCTGGTATTATTAAAGGTTCTTCATTGATGTTGGATTATAAAAAACTAGGATATTCTTTTATAGCTTATGTAGGTGTATATTTGAACAATACCTCACAAACAAAATTTGTTTTAGAGCGCATTAATGAAATTCCTTATGTAACCGTAGCACATATTACTACTGGTAAGTTTAATATTTTCTGTAAAATTAGAGCAAGAAGTACTGAGCATGCCAAAGAAGTTATTTTCTTATTGGATGATATTGATGGTGTTTATAGAACAGAAACAATGATTTCTCTTGAGGAGAGCATCAATGATAAAAAACGTCTGATGCATTCTATCTTTAATGATATGTAAAATAAAAGCATAATATTTATATAAAAGCCCTTATCTAAGGGCTTTTTTTATGAGCAATAATTTAAATATGTAAGTTGTATTAGAATTTGGGTAGTTTAAAGAAATTTTTTGCTTTTAGATACCAGTTCTTTAATATTTGTAAAAATTAATTTAGCTGATATAAGCAAATAGTATGATATTTAATTCTTTAGAGTTTTTTATATTTCTTTTTATAGTATTTGTGCTGTATTGGGTTTTTCTGAAAAAGAGTCTTAAAGCTCAGAATGTTTTATTGCTAATTGCTAGTTATGTATTCTATGGCTGGTGGGATTGGAGGTTTCTTTCTTTAATACTGTTAAGTACTATTGTCGATTATTTTGTTGGTATTGCTATACATTCAAGTGATAAAAAATCTCAAAAAAAACGATGGTTATGGTTTAGTGTTTTATTTAATGTTGGTCTTTTAGGTTTCTTTAAATATTATAACTTTTTTGTTGATTCTTGGGTAGATATGTCTTCTGTACTTGGGTATAACATAAAAAGCACATGGACACTTAGTGTTATTTTACCAGTAGGAATATCGTTTTATACGTTTCAAACCATGTCATATTCATTTGACATTTATCATAAGAAAATCAAACCCACTAAAGATTTTCTGTCTTTTGCAGCCTTTGTTAGTTTCTTTCCGCAATTGGTTGCAGGACCAATAGAACGAGCATCAAATTTACTCCATCAAATCGCAAATAAAAGAGTTTTTAATTATAACCAATCCGTAGGAGGCTTAAAACTTATTTTATGGGGTTTATTTAAAAAAATTGTAATTGCAGATTCTTTAGGGCCAATTGTAGATGATATTTTTGCAAATTATCACACGTATCCTGCATCAACACTCATTTTAGGTGTTGTCCTTTTTAGTTTTCAAATTTATGGAGATTTTAGTGGTTATTCCGATATAGCAATAGGTACTGCTAAGCTTTTTGGAATTGAATTAATGTCTAATTTTAAATTCCCATATTTTTCAAGGAATATAGCCGAATTTTGGAGACGTTGGCACATTTCATTATCCACCTGGTTTAGATATTATGTATACATTCCATTGGGCGGTTCTAGAAGTACAAAATTAATATCAGTAAGAAATATTACTATTGTTTTCTTGATTAGTGGCTTATGGCATGGGGCTAATTGGACTTTTGTTTTCTGGGGAGGTTTACATGCTTTGGCATTTATACCTATATTTTTATTAGGAAAGAATTTATCTTTTAAAAATACTGTTATTGGTGAGCAAACTTTATTCCCCTCATTGCCTGAAGCATTTCGTGTACTAATGGTGTTTGCTTTAGTTACATTTTCTTGGATTTTTTTTAGATCTGAATCTATAGCAGATGCTTTTAGTTATATAGGTAGAATTTTTACAAATTTTTCTTTTGAAACCTATTTGCATCCTAAGGGATACAGGGTGAAGGATTATTTAATTTTATTGGGAGGCTTTATTATTTATGAATATATAATTAGAAAAGATGAGCGCTCACCATTTAATTTTAAATCTGGAATAGTAAGGTTTGTTCTATACACATTAGTGATTTTATTAATTCTTCTGTTTTATGATAGTGAAATTGATAGATCGTTTATTTATTTCCAGTTTTAAATTGAAAATAATTTATAATCATATAAATTTACAATTGTTATTTAACACAGTATATACCCAAGTTTAATGAGCAACCTAGAAATAATTTCTTTAACTAAAAGTAATCTTAGAGACGCTATTGCTGAAAATAAATATTGGGCTGGTACTTATGAGCCAGCTTTTTCTAAAAATAAGGCTAAATGGATGCTCGAAAATACTCGAGCTAATGATGACGATGTTTTAGCTGTATTAGGTTATGAAAAGCATACTATTATAGCATTTATTTATTTTGTTCCAGATTTAGTTAAAAGTGCTGATGGAAGTTTAGTGAAAGTTTTCTGGAGTCAAAGGTGGTGGGTATCTGATAAATATAAAGAAACAGTATTATCAACTTATATAAAAAAACACTCTTTAAATGCTTGTAATAATCAGGCAATAATAAAGTTTTTGGGAGACAAAACTAAAGCCTATTATAAGAAGCAACCTTTTACAGAGTTTTCCAAAAGAAAAAGATACATAATCATTTTTAGTTTAGATAGCCAACTTTTAATTTACAGAAAGGCTAGTCTTAAGTTTTTTAAACCATTGTTGAAATTGCTAGATAGCTTTTCTAGACGAATAGTTGCTATTGTAAATAATATAAAAAGTAATAAAAAAGGGAAACATATAACTAGTAAACACGTATCACAAATTGATACAGATACATGGGATTTTATTGAAAAGCATAGTAGTACTGACATTGTGCCAAAGAGTAAAGAATTTATAAATTGGCAAATTAGCAATAGCCAATATCATAATTTAACAGATAGTAAAGAGCCTGATTATAAATGTTTGTTAGGTACTATTGCAAAGAAAATACACAATTCTAATTTTGTTATAAAAAACAAAAATGAAATTGTTGGTTTTGTTTCTGGGTTTGTTTCAGGAAATAGATTTATAATTAGATATTTTATTACGAATAAGACGTATTATGATGATTGTTTAAATGTTTTGATTAAAAGTTTAATAGACTCTAAGTGTACTTTACTGCAAACAGAAAATAGCGAACTAGGGGATAGCATAATAAATAAATACTTCAAAGTTTATGCAGATGTAAAAGAACTAGTTTCTTTAGTTCATAATGATGTAGATATTAATTTACAGAATGCTGTTGTAACTGATCAAGACGGTAATTTTTTCTAATTTATACAGATGAATCTTATATACAGCCTACACAAATCTTTTAAACAAAATTCAAAAAACCAAGCATTTTGTATTAACGATTCTTTTTTTACATATCAAGATTTATTAGAACGTGTTATTAAAATTCGTTCAGCAATTGTTAGTCAAATAAGTTCAGATGAAAAGTATGTTGGTTTAATTGCAAACAATGATTTAGAAACTTATGCAACAATGTTTGCATTATGGATGGAGGGTAAGGCATATATACCTATTAGTCCTTCAGCGCCTTTAACAAGAAATCTTGAAATATTAAATTCGATAAACGTCAAAGTTGTTTTTGATTCTTCTGAAAATTCTAACTTTTCTTTATTTAAAATAATTAATGCAACCCAAATTAATGATAATACTACAGACAAGTTTGAGGAGATAAAGTTTAATGAAAATAACGTAGCATATGTACTATTTACTAGTGGAAGTACTGGTGCTCCTAAGGGTATTCCTATTAGTTTTAAAAATTTAAATGCTTTAATAACAGAGCTTGATATTGATGATGAGTATAAGTTAAACTCATCAGATAGGTGCCTTCAAATGTATGATTTAACGTTTGATGCATCTCTTACAGCTATTTTGCCAGCACTTTTAGTTGGTGCTTGCTTGTATACAGTTCCATCCGATGCTATAAAATACTTTTATACTTATAAGCTTTTAGAAAAGTATAAGCTTACTGTTTTAAAAATGGTGCCATCAATTATTTATTATTTAAGACCTTATTTTGAAGAAATTAATGCACCATCTGTTCGTTATTCAATTTTTGGTGGTGAAAAGTTATATGAAGATATTGTTAAAGAATGGGTGAAATGTATACCAAACAGTACAGTATTAAATCATTACGGACCAACTGAATTTACTGTATGTAGTACGTATTATAAGTATAAAGCTAAGTCAGAAAACAAATCTCATAATGGAGTACTTTCAATTGGTAAGCCTTTTAAAAATGTAGAATGCATTATTTTAAATAATGAAGGTAATGTAGTTCCTGAAAACAATGAAGGCGAACTATGTTTATCTGGAGATCAACTAACACCTGGTTATTGGAATAATGAAGCATTAAATACATCGTCATTTTTTATGCATAAAACAGAATCCGGAGAAGTAAAACGGTTTTATAAAACTGGAGACTTATGTTTTAAGGATGAAAATGGCTACTATATGTATGTTGGAAGAAAAGATTTTCAAGTAAAAATTGGCGGTTATAGAGTTGAATTAGGAGAGGTGGAGTATCATGCTAGAAATCATGAGTCTACAAAATCAAAAAATATTTTGGTAATAGATGTTAAAAATTCTAGTAATAATGATGAGATTGTACTTGTTATAGAAAGTATTAAATTTGACGCCAAAGAATTAATGGAATACATGAGCGAAAAGCTAACAGATTACATGGTTCCAAAAAAGGTGTTTTTTGTAGATAATTTTCCTCATAATAAAAATGGAAAAATAGATAGAAAGCAATTAAGAGATTTGGTAAAAAGTTAAAAATGAATAAAGAAGATATTTTAGTAATTATAAGAAAGTCATTTGTTAAAATACTTGAACATGAAAACTTTGTGTTAGACGATTCAACTACTGCTAAAGATGTAGATGGTTGGGAATCTATTACTCACTTACTAATAATGAATGAAGTTGAAAAATCCTTTAATATTAAATTTAAATTGATGGATTTAATGTCTATGGAAAATGTTGGTGATTTAATTAACGTAGTTAAAAAAGAAATTAAAAATTAAATCTTATTTTGATCTAGATACTTTTTTCAAAAAACAATCTATTAATATTACAGTTCAACGAGTTTTTTAATCAATTATTCGTTTAATTTTTATTTAAGCTAGAAGTTTTTAATATTTAGTCATTGATATTTGTTTAAGCATATGTTTATGCTAGTTAGTAATAGCAAACTATTCAAAATTAACAAGTATTAAAATTCCCCCTTGAATTAATTATTTTAAGTCATTTTTTGTAAATGATTTTTTATGTAATGAATTTAATTATAATTAGATAATTTGTTTTATGAGCATTTTATAGATTATAGTTTAAATTTTAATTGCATTTATAGCTATTTTTTGAATTTACTTTTAAAATCATTTAAAAATTAAGTATGATTATTTTAGGATTAAACTATTACTTTCATGATTCTACGGCATGTATTGTAAAAGACGGGAAACTTTTGTGTGCTATTGAAGAGGAAAGGCTTAATAGAGATAAGCATACACAAGCTTTTCCTGAATTAGCAATAAAAAAATGTCTAGAAATCTCAGGATTGAGCTATTCAGATATAGATCATATAGCTGTATCAATAAAGCCACAAACGAATTGGTTTAAAAAAGTAGTATATATTGTTAAGCATCTAAAAAGCTTTATGCCTTTTTTTGGACATCATTTGGTGCATGCTTATGCAAAACAAAGACGCTTCAAATTATGGTATCACAGAACATTTAAAAAAGGAGAAGGACCAAAAATTCATTTTATTGAACATCATTTGACACATGTTGCAGGTACTTTTTATGTGTCCCCTTATAAGGAAGCTGCGCTTCTTGGTATTGACGGTTCGGGAGAATGGGCAACGACATGGTTGGGTCATGGTATTGATAATAAAGTTACAAAAATGGGGGAAAGTTTTTTCCCAGATTCATTAGGCTCTTTTTATGAAACGGTTACACAATTTTGTGGTTTTATTCCTAATTATGATGAAGGTAAAACCATGGGTTTAGCTCCTATGGGAGACCCTAATGTTTTCAAGGATGAAGTAGATAAAATTATAAGAGTAAATAAAAATGGAGAATTAAAGATAGATTTATCATATTTCAATTACCAACATCTAATAAAGAATAGATATTCTGATAAATTCGTTAAAATTTTTGGAGAACCTCGAGACCCAAAAGGAGAGTTTAAAGATAATCATATTAACGTTGCCGCAGCTTTTCAACGTGTTTTAGAAGATAAAGTTTTAGAAATGTGTAAAATATTACATAAGAAAACTAAGTCAGATTATTTGGTTATTTCTGGAGGTGTGTCATTAAATAGTGTTATGAATGGACGTATAGTTAGAGAAACACCTTTTAAAGATGTTTATGTAATGCCAGCTGCTGGTGATAATGGTACAGCAATAGGAGCAGCTTATTATTTATATAATGGTATACTTGAGCAACCTAGGAATTTTGTTCATGACAACCCATATTTGGGTACTCAATATAGTAATGAACAGATAATGCAAACAATTAAAGAGGCTAAGATGAAACCAGATTATTTTGAAGACATTTGTGAAAAGGCAGCATCATTACTCTCAGAAGGAAAAATAATAGGTTGGTTTCAAGGCCCTATGGAAATTGGTCCACGTGCATTAGGAAGTAGAAGTATACTAGCTAATCCGGCATTTCCTGATATGAAAGATAAGATTAACGCTGAAGTAAAGCATAGAGAAGCTTATAGACCTTTTGCTCCATCTGCCTTAATTGATTCATACAAGGATTATTTTGATTTAGAAGTTGAAGCCCCTTTCATGTTAAAAGTTTGTAATGTACATGAAGATAAGCAGAAAGTAATACCTGCAGTTACTCATGTTGATGGTAGTGCTAGATTACAAACCGTTGATGGAAAATATCATCCTTTGTATTATGGAGTAATAAAAAAACTTGCTGAGAAAACTGGTGTTCCTGTAGTATTGAATACAAGTTTTAATATACAAGGGGAACCTGTAGTTGAGTCCCCTAAAGACGCTTTAAGATGTTTTTATTCAACAGGACTTGATGCACTAGTTATTGGTAATTATGTTTTAGAGAAATAGTTATAATTTAAGAATAGTTAATAGCAAACTAACTTTAATTACTTTGATCATGTTTTTGCAAATAAAATCTGAAAGTCAAATAAGACTCTATATTATTATTATATGTATTATATTCTTGACAGGGATATTATTTTATTTATTTAATGAGTCTTTTAGGAAGTTATCCAATAATTATATTAGAAGAAATATCACTTTCATTGTGGTTTTATTTTCATTCTATATTATTTATATTATTACTAGACTTTTATTTCCAAAGACTATTTTTCAAACATTATTTGATGAAGATGGTGTTTTTGAATATTTAACAACCTTTTTCTTTCTTTTTGCTTCTGTTTTTTTCATTTTAAGCTTATCAAGAAAGAAAATATTTTTCATAAACACCTACATTTTTATTTTAGCTTCTGCATGTTTTTTTGTTGGTATGGAAGAGATAAGTTGGGGACAACGAATTTTTGGTGTAGAAACACCAGAATCATTAAAGGAAATTAATTATCAAGATGAGCTTACGGTACATAATTTGGTTGCACCAGATTATCATCCTCAAATATATTTAGTAATCTCAATATTGTGTTTAATCTTTTTTTCTTTCACGAATAATAAGAAATTTGAATCTTTATTTTGGATTCATAAGGATTATCTTCCTTCAAGGCGATTTATTACAATTGCAGTTTTTTTGCCATTCATTTCTTGGTATAATATGGAACACTTTGAAGTGATACTATCCTTTCTTTTTGCTGTATATGCATTTCAGCTTTATATGAAAAAAATTAGTAGAGAAGGAAGATTTATTTGGTGCTGATTGAAATTTTATTTTTAAGCCCCATAATTAAATATTCATTTTGTTTATTTTCGATATTATAAAATTTAATGTCTTTTTCTTTTTCATTGAAATTAAAAAGAAAATCAAATGCAAGCTTTCGAATAATACTATATTTTGAATCGTATAAATTTAATTTTTCTCCAACATTTATTTTTACATTAAAATCGATATCACTAATTTCTACATTTGGCTCTTTTGAAGCTGTGATTTTATTATCAATTTTGGCTTTTATTTCATGAAATTTATCGATTATACCTCGTTCTCGTAATTTATGTCTAAGCTTTAAGTTTGAGATTAGTTTCAGTGCTTTTATTATAGACTTTATAGAGTTTTTATTATAAAAAACATCAAAACTATATGGATAAATAAAATTACACCAACGTCTTTTCCAATAGAAATCTCCATATGAAAAAGTAATAAATCGAACATTATTATCTAAACACCATTCTATTTGCTTCATCAAGTCTATATAGCCTGTATTAAATTTTGAATAGCAAATATCGTAAGTTCTGATGAGTTGAAAAACAAGAGTATCTGCATGAAAATTTAAACAAATATCTATTGGTTTTTTTCCATTATAAATTACAAATAAGGATGCTTTCTTTTGTTTTATTAGAGGCAATACTAAGTTTTGATAATATTCTTTTCTATTTAAATTCCCATTATTTGGAATCCCTTTTTCAATAGATCTTATTTTTAATAATTCAAAGAATTCATCAAAAACAAATCTATATTCAATATCATCAATTTCACCAAAATACATTTTGTAACTAATATCAAATGCACTTTCCAATTTTTTGATAGATCTGCGTAGTTTGTATCTACTAGAGCTCCCAAAACGAGTTTTTAAATAGCCTTGTAAGTTGTCAACATCATCTAATTTAATAGCAAAACCTTTGTAGTAATCTATACTTAAGTGTTTAATGTTTTTGGGTAAAGCTTTTGTTTCCAGCGAAATATATGAAGGAATATCTTTTACTAAAACAAGATTGTTTTTTATATCAGGAAAATCATTGTATGCGTTAGTATAATTTAATTTTTCTGTGAAATTACTATTTGAAGTTTTATAAAAGTCTGGAAGCTTGTTAAATGAGAATACAGATTCTAAGAAATCTTCTGTTAGATTATTCATGAAAAATTCGTTTGGTAATATATATTCTACAATTTATAAAATCTAAATTGATTAATCAACTCAATTTATTTTACTGAGATTACTTTATATTCCTTATCCACCTATTGTAAAGATAAAACCAAAATGTGGGTTGGTAATATAAATCTTTACCCATTTTGCATTTAGGTTTTTGTATTTTTATATTGTTTGATTGCACATCTCTAATAGCCTTTTTTAATAGAGGTAATGCTTTTGCTAATTGTAAATAAGTATAACTTATAAAGTTATCTTTAGGAGTTATAATATCTGTAATAGTATCTTGATAAAGAATTCCACCAGTATCAATGCCTTCGTCTACTAAGTGAACTGTAACTCCGCAATTTGTTTTGTCATTATTTATTAAAGACCAATAACCGCCATGTAAACCTCTGTATAATGGTGTAATACCAGCATGTATATTAATAAATTTTGCTCTAGTTAAATCTAAAGTTTTTTTAGAAATTATTCTGTGACTAACTATAACAACTATATCTGGATTTAATTCCTTTAATAAATCATGACCCTCTTTTGAATTTACAGATGTAATTCTTGTAATTCTTTCATCATTTATTTCAACATCTTCAATATTATTTTTATTTAAGATGTTTTTGATTCTATTTTTTGCTGAGAAGTTTATATAAGGAATTAAAACAATTCGAAATAATAGTTGACCAATAACATGAAATAAGCCAAGTTTTTTAATTCTTTTTTTTATTAACTTAGAATAGCTTTGACCGTTGTCTATTATTACATGGCTAATGGTAAATTCTTTTTTTAAAGAATTGAAAACCATTTTAGCATAGGCATGGTCTTCAAGAATCATAATAATTTTTTTATCCATATAACTATTTGTGTAGGTTTAGTTTCTTTTTTAAGAAACTTGATATTTCAGAGGCTACCAAATCTCTTCCATGATTATTCCAGTGCTGGTCATAAATAAGAGTTGGTGTTTTTTTTGATTCTTCAAAAACGGTACCATAATCTATAATTTCAAAATTATTTTCTTTACAATAATTTATAAAAATAGCGCTTGTTGTTTTTATGTTTGTTAAAAATGTTATTTTCTTTTTATCAAATTTGTAGGTATTAATTAATGTCTTAAAGTTTTTTAATCGCTCTTTATCAATATCAATTAATGTTTTTAATGAATCTGTTTTTTTTGATGACTTTCCAATTTGAACCATTTTTAATGCCATGTTTTTAACTGGATCAACTATTCCTATTTCGGAAGTGTAGGATAGTAGTTTAAACTTATCTCTAAGTTTAAATAAAGGAGATTTCAACATATTTATTCTTTCCTTATTTGGAATATATTCACTTCTATCTAAATCCTCTTCAAATTTAATATACATAATAATATGGTCTATTAATTTAAAGTGATCTATATAGGCTTCAATGATATGTAATTGATTAGCTAAATCGTAACCTCCATAACCATATTCGTATACTTGGATATTTTTTTGATGCAACTTATCTTCAACTTTTTTTCCAGTAGAATCATAATAATCTTGATGAAAACCTTCAACAAACGAATCTCCAATTAAAGCAATTTCAATGTTTTCTTTGGTAGGTAAAAATTCTCTAAATGAGTTAAAACCAAAATCATTAATTCTATATTCTGAATAGTTTTGTTTTCTATTTCCTGTTACTGCGAATCCCGTTTGGCTAGGTAAACTTTTCTCAACACCAAACTCATCAATATATCTTATTGGGACTTCTTTATATAAATGAAAAGCTCTAACTATAACCTCTAAAGAAATTATAATAAGAAATACATATAATATGCTTTTTAGAAATAGCCTTTTCACAATATTTAAGTTATAAATTCTACTTGTTGGATTAAAGTGTTTGATGAAAAAATAAAAATACTTTCATCGTTATTAATTTTAAATACTTCAATGTCAGTATATGGTTTTATAGCAAGGTAAAGAAAGTCATTTACATATCTTGTTAAAAAATTATATTTGGTATCTTCCTTAATATCAATTTTGATTAATTCATCTGAATTTGGTAATACGTCTAATTTTTTTATTTCAACATTTTGATTTGTTTTTTCTTGTTTCTTGCTTTTAAGATTATAAGTAAACCTGTGTAATTTCACATCCCACTTTTTATGTCTTAAATAAGTTTTTAATTCGAAAAAATTATAATAAATATGTGCTTTCAGTTTTGAGAGAATTGACTTTTTATCATATATGATATGATATTCAAAATCATATTCAAGCGTACACATTCTTTTCTTATAATCGAAATAGCCTTTAGAAAAATCTAATACTTTTAGATTATTATCAAAGCACCAGTTTAAAATCTTTAAGTTGTTTACATAACCAATATTAAACTTAGAGTAATCTATGTCATATACAGTAATGGCATCTATCAGTGAATCTTTGGTGTGATAATTATAAGTAATAGCTATAGGTATATTGTTATCATAAACTACAAATAATGAAGCTTTTTTTTCTAATATTAGAGGATAGGCAACTTCTTTATAAAACGCCCATTCTGAGGCCTGCATATTATTATAAGATACCTGTTTTTCTGCATATCGTTTTTTTAATAATATCATAAAGTTGTCGAATATTTCGTTGTATTCTTCTTTATCAATATTTCCGAAAAACATTTTAGTTGAAATATTAAAACATGCGTCTAATCGTTTATTGAATTTACGCATTTTCATTCTGGTATTCTTACTAAATGTGTTTAGAAGATAATCATCAATATTTTTGAATTTATCTAAGTGTATTAAAAAACCAGGATATTGATTAGACTTTAAAACACCTATCCCTTTTGGTGAATTAGATTGTTCTGTATCTAAATGTGGCAAAACATCATAAATTATAAATGTTTTGTTTTTGTAATCTGGCACATCATTTAATTTGTAACTATTCCCTTTTGTTAGGTTTTTTCCAACATTAAAAAATAATGCAAGCTTACTTTTGTAAAAGTTTACGCCATCAATAAATTTAAATGATTCAACCGTTGAATTGGGAATAAAATGTTTTTTCCAAATTTTTTGGAAAGTACTAGCAGAGAAGGGGCTATTTGTTGATTCCATTTATAGTATAAATGATTGTAATTAAGTTTAATTTGATTTTGTACACGCTATATGGATATGACCAATTTTATCTGAAGTATTTACTTTATTTTTAGTTTCTAAAATTGAAAACCCATTTTGGGTAAGAATTTTTAAAATGTCTTTTTCTTTAAACCATATATTTTGAGGTTGATTTTTGTTTAAAAATTTCCAATTAAACTTTCCGTCAATATTCAACCAAGGTAACTTATACTTACTTGTTTTTTCGTTTCTTAAAACTCTAAAAGCATTAACTAATATGCTTAAAATTGGATTATATAATTTTGAGTTCCAATTAAGGAAAGAATATATATAAATACTATTCTCTTTACCAATTCTATATGCTTCCTTCAATGCTTTTGGTAAATTTTCTTTATCTACAAAGCATAATACTTGTTGCAAATAGATTAAATAGTCAAAATGGTTAGAATTATAATCTGAAAGGTTAGTGGCATCTGCAGTTTTAAAATTTACTTTAGATTTGATTACCTTTTTTTTATTATTACAAAAGTTAATCATGTTTTCAACATAATCAAAAGCTTGCAAATTATTAAATCCAAGTTTTTCTATTTCAAAAATAATTCTCCCACCACCAGTACCAGCTTCAATAATTTTAGCATTTTTATCTAAAAAATATTTTTTTAAAAAATAGTCTTCTAAAGGAATTAAGTCATTTTTTTCCGCCCAAACTTTAAACAACTGATCAGAGTAAAGTTCTTTGTTTAAATTATTGTGCATTGGTTTGGTTTTTTTAATAGGGTATATTTCTTTTAGATAAACTAGTTATTCATAATTCATAAATGTTCTTTAAGCCTATAAAGTGGAAAGAATTTTGAATCTCTATTTATAATTTCATTCTTATCACAAACCTCATCATAAGCTTTTTGGTTGATAATTAGTTTCCAAAGTGAAAAAGGGTGAAAATTATCTGAAAAAGAAGATTTGAATCTAAAGAGAGAATCATCACCGCTAGCTGCTAATCCGCCACCTAGGTTAAATATTTTAAATCCATTATCTGTTGCAGTAATCCTCATTTCATCTATTAAAAGCTTTGTAGGCATAAGATGTAAGAAATCATTTTTGGTTCCAGATAGATGATATTGAACAATTGAATTAGTTTTGAAAAACATTGCCCCAGAAATAATTTTTTTACTTTCTTTATCAATCGCTAAAAGGATTTCTGTTTTAAAATTTTTACTTTCAAATAATTTTAAAAAATACTCTTTACTAAAATAATATGATTTTTTTGCATTAACACGAATCATATTTTCTTTATAAATTTCAATAAAATTTTCTATTTCTTCAATACTTTTTGCTTTTACAACTTTACAATTTCTTCTGGATTTATTTATGTGGTTTTTTAATCTACGATGATAATTTTGACGTTGAATTGTTTTGTCTAATTTTAAATTTATATTTACCACTTTCCCTAAAGGAAATATTTCCCCTAAATTATTTAGCACTTTATTTTGGTTTGCTATGTAAGGGTTTAATCTCGAAAATACTGATATAATATTGTTCTCAATAAAATAATCTTTTAGAGCTTCAATAAAGTTAGAATTATCAAAGTTGTCAGTTACACCTTTTGAAAGAGGACCACAATACCCATAAACGGAAGTGGCATCATTGTAATGCGTGTCATTAATATTTCTCAATAATAACGGTACGCCAATGACTAACTCTTTCTCTGTGTATTTTATAAGAATAGGGGACTCCTCTTGCAATCTAGAAATCATGTGATAGTCGAAAGTGTGATACGTATCATACGAATCAAACTCCGAGAGTAAAGCATCCCACTTTTCTTTTTCAGTTATTATTTCTATCATTCGTTAATAAATATTTAATCACAATCTTTTATGCTACTAATTAGAACTTATGATTATTATTTATTTGTTTGTTATCTCAATGAGTCTATCACATTTAGAAAAAATTATATCTTCTTTATAGTTGTTGTAATGTTTTAAATTTTCGTTTTTCTCACCTTTTAGCCATTCTATGTATATGGCAGCTAAATTAATTCCAGCTTCATGAGAGAATGGATAACCTCCACCAAATCTTGGGTTTATTTCTAATAGGTAAAGTTTATCATTTACTACAAAAACATCGCTATCAATGTTTCCAATATGTTTAAGGTTTTTGCTAATATGTTCTCCAAGTTTTTCAAATCTTTCATCTATAATAGACTTAGCTTTATCTGTTTCACCAGATCGCATAGCAAGTTTTTCTTTAGCAAAAGAACCAAAATAATTGCCTTCAAAATCGTTTACTATGTCCATGCCATACTCTTTTCCGTCTAATTTTTCTTGTATTAAAATGTCATAGTCTAAATCTTCCTGACTAATTCTATTGAGTATAGTTTTTTTAAGTTTTATTTTTTGCAGTTTGTACGAAAGTTTCAATTCTTCAATAGATTCAGGAAAATCTACACCAATAGATCCGCTTCCCCAACGTGGTTTTAAAACCAAAGGAAACTGTAATGAACCATTTTCTATGTCATTAATAGCCTCATCTAATTTTATGTATGTTTTTGGAGTGTTCAACCCTAAATCTTTAATAAAATTATACGTTTTCCATTTATCAAAACCTATTGAAATTACTTCAGAACTTGAAACAATTACTTTTGCTCCATTCTGCTCTAACAAGCCTTTGTTTTTTGATAATATGGGTAATTCTAAATCATTTAAAGAAATAATAGCAGAAACAGAGTATTCATTTACTACTTTCTGCAATTCACTTATATAATTATTAGCATATATACTGGGTAGTTTTATGGCAATGTCTGCATCAATCATAGCAGGTGCTAGCATTTGTTCATCAACAGCTATAACTTTTCCATTACCATTTAAAGCTTCTTTAAAATAATTTATAAGGTAATTTCGTCTACCTGCGCAAGTAAAAAGGACATTAATAGTTTTCATTTGAGGCTAATTTTTGTGCGTTTTCTTTATGCAAATTTATAATAACTCTTCGTTTTCCAGAACTTAATGCTGGAATTTCGTTTACATATTCTATTGATATATTTGAGTTGTCTCCTAAATAGGATTTGTAATAGGAAATAAATTCTTGTTCTCTAGCAAATTTTGAATCAATATTAATTTTAAAAGTATAATCTTTTTTTGAATACTGAATTATTTGAAATTGATTTAACTCAGGGAATTTTGTTAAACCATTGTATACAATAAAGGAATTTACTATATCTCCTTTAGTGTTATATAATGTATCTTTTTTTCTTCCAGTTATTACTTCAAACTTTGGGATATTATCATTTTCATTATTACAAAATTTACCTAAATCTCCAGTATCATATCTAATAAGTGGCGTTGCTAGGTTATATAAATCTGTAACCACAACACGACCCAATTCGCCAGGTTTTGCAGGCTCATCTTTATTTATGTCCAGTATTTCAACAAAAAAACTTGCCCAATTAATGGTATATGATGAGTCATTTACCATTTGTTGTGATAAAATTCCGTTCTCCTCGTTTGAATATCGCGAGACTATTGGTGCATCAAAATAATATTCCATTTTTTGACGAACATTATCATAAAGGCTTTCTGAAGTAGCAATGATAGATTTTATGTTACAATTTAAAGATGGAGAATTTACTTTGTCTAAATATTTGCATATTTTTTCAAAGCCAGATGGATATCCAATAAAACCTTTGGCTTGTTTGTCGGTTTTTATTTTAGAAACTAATTGTGCTATTTTTTCATCAGTTAAATCATCTTCAACATCAACTTCAATAATATTTATAAGTTTTTTAAATAGGGGAGACTTTCTATATTTTTTCATCCATAAACGGATGAATATCAATTGATCTCCTATTGTATATCCAACTGCATTTGCAAAAAAAATAACATCAGCCTTATTACGTCTAGCTTTTCTTTTTGTTTGATATACTTTGAAAGGTGTTCCTGTGGAACCACTACTGCTTGCTTCAAGTAACTCTGGATTATTAGTAGGAATAATATTTATATCATCAAAATTATTTTTAATGATAGATTTATTAACAACAGGAAAATCTTCTAAAGTTTTAAAGGACTTATAATCACTATAAAATTTTGTAGAATTTACAGCAGTGTTTAAAAGATTTCTTAATACAGGTGAATTCCTTTTTTTAAGTAAACTAAACGATGTAATTTCAAAACACTCCTTAATATCAGCTAAATCTTTTTTTAGATAGCCTCCTTTAAGGCTATCTAAAAGCCAAAAAGTATTTAAGCGTATTTTGCTAATTAAATTCATTATTTTAAATATAAAATATTTTATGCAGTATTACCGTTTTTTAATTTCCCGCTTCTTAATTCTTCTAAATCAAGCATATTAGGGTCAAAAACCGTATTGTTATAAACAAATACTTTGCGTATAGTTTTAAAAAAAATTGACGCATCATTTAAAAATGATATATTTTCAACATATTCAACATCCTTGGCTAATTTATCATCCCAACTTAAGAGGTTTCTACCAGAAATTTGTGCTAAACCGGTTACCCCAGGTCTAACCGTGTGCCTGATACTTTCTTTTTCAGTGTAGTAAGGTAGGTAATATACTCTTAAAGGCCTAGGGCCAATTAAACTCATATCTCCTTTTAGAATATTTATTAGCTGTGGAATCTCATCTAGTGATGTTTTTCTGATAAAAGTTCCAAATTTTGTTACCCTGTCTTCATCGGGTAAAAGCTTTCCGTTTTCATCTTTTTTGTCACTCATTGACTTGAATTTTATGATACTAAAAACCTTTTCGCCTTTCCCGGGTCTCTTTTGATAAAAAAATGGATTTCCTTTATTTACGAATAAAAGAATGAGATAGACAATAAATCCAATTGGAGCAAGTGCAATTAATCCAATGAGTGCTAAAAAGAAATCAATAACTCTCTTAAAAAAATTCTTATACATTTATGTTTAGTAGGTTTATTTATGTAAAATCAAAAATAATACTATCTTTTCTAAAATGTTATTTTTAAGTAAATATTACGTTCTTGTATAATGTTTTATCGATGAATGATAAAACACTTATAATAAAAAGTAATTTTAATGGATGAAACGCTTAAAAACAGTAATAGTGTAGAGTAGTAGTAGAAATTTGGTATAAATTATTTTATAAAATTATTTATTGTAAGTTTCATTTTACCTGAATTTAGTAACGGTATATTGTCAACATACTCAACATTAATTATTGCATCATCACCTAAGATGAATTTTAATTCTTTAATAATTTCTTTTTCTGAATTAAAATTTGGTTCAATATTTAATTTTAATGTATATAAGTTTTTCTCCTCTTGAATGAATTGAGTTTGATTTATAGCATCAAATTTAAAGGCTATATAGAAAAGAAATGATGAAACTATTTCTCCTTTGGTATTAAGAATAATATCTAATTTACGGCCTTCAATTGATGAAAAAACAGGAGGTGAAACACTGTTGTCAAGAACACCAACATCCCCGGTATCATATCTAATTAAAGGCATAGCATAATTAAAAAAATCAGTAATTACTATCCTTCCAGCTTCATTTGGTTTTGCTGGTGCATCTTCATCAAATTTTAATACTTCTATAATGTAACTCGACCAATTTATATCAAAAGTATCCTTTTTCGATTTTGTATTTTGCATTGCAAATAAACCATTTTCAGTATTTGAATATCTTGAAACTGTAGGACAGTGAAAATATTTTTGCATGGTTTTTTTTGTATAATCATTTAGCCTTTCGGACATAGCTATTATAGATTTTACATTAGAGTTAATTGGTTCAGCTTTAGTTTTATCGAGGTATTTACATATCATTTCTAATGCAGAAGAGTGCCCTAAAAAGCCTTTTGTTGAATTACTACGTTCAATATCCTTAATAAGTTTTTTTATATACTCATCATTAAAATCTTGAACCTCAACTTGAACTATATTTTGAGCCCATGCAATAAATTTATTTTTTTTTAGTACTCTGGTCCAATGCCTTGCATAATAAAGTTTATGACCAATATCAAAACCTACTTGATTGGAAAAGTATATGTTATCTGCTGTATTTCTCTCTACTTTAGATCTGTTTTGAGAGACTTTAAAAGGAGCCCCAGTAGATCCACTTGTATAAACGTGTTTTAATTTCTTGTTATTATATGTTTCTGAAGCAAAATACTTAATGTCGCTAGTAATGGTGTTTTTGTTTATTACCGGAAAATCCTTTAAAGACTCTAAGCCACTCATTGCCTTATAAAATGGAACGGTTGCCAATGCATGGTGTAAAAGCTTATTTAAGTTTTTTTCTATTATGATTTTACTTTCCTCAGAATTGTAATTTTCATTAATATATTTTATTTGATTATAATGACTTTTTACTTCTGACCTCTTTATATATTGAACAGACCAATAGATGTGATTTCTTATTTTTTCAAGTAGTTTCATGTTTTTGATAATTCAAGTAATTCTAATACTAATGGGTCTTTAAGGTGGCCACCACATGCAATATCTGTCATAACCATACCTGGGGTTTCGTTTCCTTCAATTATAACAGGGCCTTCTTTACTTATTGCAATATCCCATCCAACAAGTCTACAAGGTAAGTGGTTAGCAGCAGATTTTGCAAGCTCACAACTTTCCTTAAAAAATGGTATCTTAAATCCTTCTAAAACTACCCCAGAATTTGGGTGTTTTATAAAGATACCACCACCTTCATTTAAATCTTGCCTTCCTATACCTTCTATACACCCTGTCTTCATATTTACCGGTATATAAAACCCTCCAGCGCTTACATTATCAGTTATATTATCTCCAACACCAAAACGCATTACAATAGATAAAATTTGCATGTTTTTGTTATTGTCTATATAGGTTAAAACTCTAAGGGTGTTTAAAGTTTTGGGATGAATTTTATTGATGTCAGAATGTTGCTCAACTTTTTCTTGATGTATAAAACTATTGCTAAATAATTGTTTAGAATTTTGCTCTATTTGTTGCTTTAAGGTCTCTTTTTTTAAAAGTATAATACCATCACCGCCAATGCCAACTAAAGGTTTTAGAAATAATTCTTCTAGAGAATAAGATTTAAATATATTACTAAAAAAACTTATTAAATCATTGTTGTTATTTACTGTGTACGTTTTATTATTTAGAAAGAAATGATTTCTCATATTATGCGATATCATTTTTGGAACAGACAATTCCATATTTTTAAAATAAATATCAGTACACAATTTATTGTTTAAAATTGCTCCAATTTCAGGAAAAATTATTTTATCAGAATTAAGAACTCTTCGGTATTCTTTTAGGCTCAAATATTCATGATAATTATTTACTTCTTTTCTGTATAGGAGCCTTCTAAAATAATCTATTGGAATCACTTTTTTTATCCACCAAAAGTGAATTAATTCAAAGCACATTCTAAAGAACCCTTTTTTATTTGGGTCTTTTAAAAAGTACTTAAAATAATTTAATCGGTTTTTAATTAAAGAATTCATTATTAGATAATTATAATTGTTTGTATTCCTTCATCATTGGGTTTAAATACCCTTCATATTAACTTGGATAAAAGAGTCAGTTTTACAGTTATTTATACAAAATCTAAGCTAAAACGTCTTTTATGGAGCTTATAAGTTGCCTATTAATAATGTTTACATCAAACCTTTTTTCGGCATATTTCCTGCTATTTATTCCCATTTCTTCAATTTTATCAGAATTATTAATAAAAAATTCTAATGCATCAATTAAGGAATCTAAATTTCTTGGTTCTATTAAAATTCCATTTTGGTTTTTTATTATAGTTTCTTTACAACCTGGCGTGTTAGTTGTTATTATTGGCATTCCAATAGATAATGCTTCAAGAATAGACCTTGGTACCCCTTCACGATAAAAAGTTGGAAGCACAAAAACATGACAATCACTTAAAAACTCTTGAACATTATTTACCCAACCATGTTGAATAATAGTGCCTTTTTTATTTTCATTTTCTAAAATGGTATTATCTATTGCAGAAGGTGATCCTTGAGGGGATTTGCCTAAAATATGAAACTTTGCTTGTGGGTATTTAGATTTTAATTTTTTTGCAGCTTCTATATATAAATTGATTCCTTTTTCTCTAATCAACCTTGCTACAAACACAAACTCAATATTTGTTCCATTAGCAGATTTTTTTCTGAACTTATATTGATCTAAATTTATTCCAGACCCGCTAACAATGCCATATTTTTGATTTTCAGTCATAATTTTCTTATCTAAAAATAACTGATAATCATCTATATTTTGAAAAACAATCAAATTATTAGTTTTTAACGCTTTTCTATAAAGGACTTGGGAAAATTTTTGCAAAACCTTTGCTTTTTTGGAAACGCCGCTAAAAGTATAACCCAGACCTGTAATTAAAGATATTACTGGTACATTTAAAGAATTTGCTGCTATTGATCCGTATACTACAGGTTTAATAGTATAAGGGAATACGAGATCAATTTTATTTTCTTTAATCAATTTTTTTAAGGCTTTAATTGACTTAAAATCCTTAATAGGATTCAAGCCCGACCTTTGTAGTTTTAAATTTAAAGGTGTTACATTTAAATCCGTAAGGAATTTATATGTCTCTTTATATTCTTCTATACCTGGTGCTGCTGCATAAACTTTATATCCTTCAAGAGTTAAGTCTTTGATAAAGTCACCTCTAAAACTTTTTAATGAACCTGCAGCAGAAGCAATAATTAAGATTCTTTTTTTTTGGTTCTGATTCATATGCGATGAATTTTTTAAAAATTAATTATTACCAATGTAAGTATATTTATACCACTTTTGAAAACAGTAAAATGCCCAAACGCTAAATGTGCTGTCTCTTCTACTTTCTAAATGGTCCTTTACTAGGTTAGTTACTTCTAATTTATTAAAAAGCCCTTGATCAGATAACCATTTATCATCAATATAACTTATTAGCTCTTTTTTTAAACTAGACTTGAGCCAATTTCCAACAGGTGAGCCAAATCCTTTTTTTCGTTTTTCTAAAAAATCGTCAGGGAATTGATCTTTAAAAGCTTCTTTTAAAATATGCTTTTTATTCCATCCATTCATTAAGTAATTTTCTGGTAGAGTATTAGTATAATCCCATAGTTTTTTATTCAAAAAAGGCGCTCTACATTCTAAAGAGTTTTGCATACTAGTTCTATCAACTTTAGCAAGCATGCCGCCTTCTAAACTTAAAATTTTATCTATATGCCTAAATTCTGTAAGTGTTTCAGCTTTATCACTATATAATTTTTCTTGGTATTCATTGAATAAATTGTTATCAAAATTTGATGGTATTAAAATCTTGGATAATTCTTTTTCAGTATTGGCCAACGAAATAATATCCCAATAGTGATCACCTTGATAGCTAACGGCTTTTAGCATTTTTTTAATTTTGAAGCGTTTTCCTCTATTATCCCTTTTAGTTGCTAATAAATGCTTTGATGAATTAAGTAATATCTTATGTATTGATTTAGGTACTATGTTTGTATATCGCGAATTCATTTTGCCAACATAGTATTTGTTATAACCACCAAAAACTTCATCACCTCCATCTCCTGTAAGAGCTACTTTTACATAGTCTTTTGTTTTTTTAGAAACAAAATAAGTGGGGAGTGCAGCTGTATCAGAAAATGGTTCATCAAAATTCAATAAAATTTCATGGATATTATCTTTTAAATCAACTTCTCCAATTTTAAATTCATGATGATTGCTACCTATTAATTTTGCTACCAATTGAGACTTATCAGTTTCATCTTTTTTAGATTCTGTAAAGCCAATCGAGAAGGTTTCAATTTTTTTATTGGTGGACTGTGATAAGCATAATGAAACAATAGATGAGTCAACACCACCAGATAAAAAAGTGCCTAGTGGTACATCAGCTATAGATCTGCTTTGCACACTTTCATAGACTAAATTTTTTACTTTATTTTTTGCATCTTCAAAACTCACCTTCTTTTCATTAGGAGGAATTTCTTTACAAATTTCATTTATTTCAAAATTGTTTGAAGTTAAGTCATATTCAATATAATGGTTAGCTTCTAGTTTATAAATATTTTCATAGATAGAATAGGGGGCAGGGATATAAGTCAATCTTAAGAAAAGGTTTAACCCTTTTTTAGAAATTTGAGGTTTAAATTTTAAAACATCTATTATAGATTTCAATTCTGATGCCCATAAAAACTGATTATTATTGTTTGTATAATATAGTGGCTTTTCTCCAAAAAAGTCTCTAGCAATAAATATTTTGTTTAAATGTTGGTCATAAATACTAAAACCATACATGCCATCAAGCCATTTAAAAGAATCTATACCATATTTTTCATAAAGTTTTAAAATAACTTCTGTATCACTATTGGTCTTAAATTCTATACCTTCATTTTCTAGTTTAGTTTTTAGCACTCTGTAATTATATATTTCTCCATTAAAAACAATAACAATTTTTTTATCGTCAGAATATATAGGCTGTTTACCAGTAGAAAGATCGATAATAGATAAACGTCTCATGGCCATACCTAATGAAAATTTGTCTTGCTTAGAGGTAATGAATCCGTCTTCATCTGGACCTCTATGAATAATTAAATTATTCATTTTAGTAAGTACTTCAGTGATTTCTTTTTCGCTACTATTTGTTTTATTTATTATTCCGTTTATTCCACACATAGGCTAATTTATCTTTGAGTTTAATTAGTGTTTTAAGCTAATTGTATCTATATATTTTTTTAATATTTTGTTTTTTCTAAAATCTTCAGCACGTTTTAAAACGTTAATTTTTGTACTATTTAAAAAATCTTTGTTTGAAATGAAATAGTTAATCCCTCTAGCCATTAAGTCCACATTCTTTATGGGTACTAATATACCATAATCAGTTTTCATTATATCATTACTAAGCTCATCTTCTAATTTCATAATTTCACTCGGACCAGATTTGCAATTAGTGGTTAAAATAGGTAAGCCACATGACATAGCTTCAAGTAAAACGTTAGGAAAGCCTTCATGGTTAGATCCAAATATAAATAAGTCAGCTTTTTTTAGATATTTATATGGGTTAGGGTCAAAGCCAGCAAGTATTACTTGATCTTCTAGTTTAAGGGCTTTTATTTGTGCTTCTAATGTTGCCTTCATATTTCCAACACCGAATATATATAATAGTAACTTTGGATTGTTTAGTTTGCTAATGGCGTCAATAAGCATAGTATGATTTTTTCCAATGTCTAAACGTCCTAACGTGATTATATTAAATCTTTGTTTATCAAAATAATTATTTTGGGGATCTATTTTGCTTATTTTTTCTAAATCTATCGGATTATGAATAACCTTCATTTTATCAGAAGGGACTTTAAAATTATCAATTAGGTCTGTTGCATTTCCATAGGAATTAGAAATAACAATATCTGATTGCTTGTAAAGTAACTTAATCATCTTTTTATTGAAGTAAGATTGAAAGTCTTTATACCCATATTGCAAACTAGGAAAAGCACGCTCATTAGTTATAACTTTAAATTTATAACTAGTAATTTTACTTGAAATTACGTTAATAAAAGAAGGTCTAGTCAAAAAACTTAGACTATGTGTAATCTCTAGCTTTTTTATGAGCTTAGAATATTTATATGCTAAAAAAGGAATTTTTAGTGTTTTTATTATACCACTTTCCTTTGGATTTGATTTTTCTATGTAGTGAATTTTAATGTTTTTTGGTATTTCATATTTTATACTTGGACTCATTAAAATTAAATGCACACTTATGTTTTTATCATTACAATAAGCTAGAAGGTGAGATACAACTCTTTCAGCTCCACCACCAGACAACGAGTATATTAAAATTCCTAAATTCATTAAATTATGAGGCTAATTCTAGAAATAATTCCTCATACTTTTGAAGAATTACTTTTTTATTAAATTTCTTTGTTACAGAGTGATTGATTTTTTTAGGATCCCATTCAATTTCGGTTTTAGATTTAATAATGTTTCGTAAAAATTCATCATCATTATCCGCAATTAAGCCATTAACTTCAAGTTCAAGAATTTCATCTAAACCGCCCGGTGCTTTATATGCTAAAACTGGAGTGCCAACAGAACAACTTTCTATTAAACAATTAGGGAATCCCTCAACATATGCACCTTGAAGAAAAAAATCACTTTCTGCTAAATATTTTGGAACTTCCTTAGTATATGGTATGTGCTTAATATTTTTTTTAATTCCAAGTTCTTCTATTAGTGCAAATAATCTCTCTTTTTCTGGACCATCTCCAATTATAGTGTATTGGTATGGAAAATTTAATTTAGAAATAACTTTAATAATGCGTTCATGCCCTTTTTGTTTTTTTAATCTAGCAACAGTTATAAACTTTACAATATCATCTTTTTTAGCATTCTGCGATTTTAGAGTGAAAGCGTCAGTAATAGGATTGTTTATAATACGCATTTTACTGGTTGGTATATTATAATTGGTTTTCATATCATTAAACATATCTTTTGATTGACATAAGATAATGTCTAATAATTTATAACCTATTTTTGAAAAAGGAATTTTACTAATGAAACTCTTCTTTTTACCCCCAAACTGTTTTTTTATACTTAAAACGTTAGCTTCTCTTCCTACAAACTTAGTTTTTGGGAAGAAAATAGATAATAAACCCATAACAGTATTTAGATGTGATATTGAACTAATAACTATGTCCGGTTTGTTTTTTATTAAAGCAAAGAAAAACCCTGGAGTAGCTTTTAATACCCTTGGTTTATTAAAATATTTTACGTTCACACCATCAACATTATATATTGTATTTTTTTCAAATCCTGCAGCCCATAACGAAACGTCAAAATACTCTTTAGATAGATTTTGTGCTAAGAATGTCATAACTCTTTCTGCACCACCAGCTGTTATTTCAGGGAGTACAAAAACTATTTTTTTCTTTTTTTTCATATGATTATTTTTTTGTAATCAATCGAGTTCATTTAAATTCTTCCTGTAAATATGGCTATCAAAAAGGGCTAAACAAACTACTAATGGACGTTCATACCAAATGGAATGAGATATAAATCCTTCAAAAATTATTAGAACCATAAAAATTAGATAATAAAACTGATCATATTGTACAGCCAATTTTATACTATAAAAAATATAAAATATATAAGCTAAAAACATTATTATTCCTAAGTTAAGTGCTAAATATAAAAAGTAATTATGAGTGTTTAATTTGTTGAAATTTTTATCTGAAGTATAACCCGTGCCATAACCTAAAGGCCAATCTTGAAAGTCTTCCCAATAATCGAACAATAGAGTACCCCGACCGCTAGTGTTACTTAATGTTCCTCCACTGTTACTATTTGAGCTTTGTTTTGATTGCCCTAATAAAGCATCTAAACGCTTTCCTGCTGCACCCCTAGTAAAAGCTGGATTTGTCTTTTTCATAATTTCAGAAAATGATAAAAGTCCAATATATAAAATTGAAAAAAGAATAGTGATTTTAAAAAAACTTGTAAAAATCGCTTTTCCACTTAGTTCAAATCTTGAGCTCCAATTATTTGTGGTTCCAAAAACTAAGATTAAAACTACTGATACGATTCCACTTCTTGAAAGTGTTAAGAAAACTGTTATTACCATTATGACAACAACTGTATATCTTATTTTTTTGGTTTCATTTACCAATAATAGTACAGCTAGTGATAAAAATTTAACAGCAGAAGCTGCTTGATTTGGATTTTCTCCAAACCCACCCTTTCTTGAGCTTTGTGCTAATCTTGCGTTATAGTTAAAGCCAATAAAAAAATCATAGAATATGCTTCCAGCTAATACTAGTAAAGCTAATGACATTACTATAGTAACAGTTTTTCTATCTTCTGTTCTAAAATAATGTACAGCAAAAGTGTATAGTAATAAGGTAATGGTATTTAATACAATTTTTTCAATGATTATTGTACTGCTTGCCTCAGAAAATCCAGCATATATTATTGAAAATGCAAGAATAAAAAAAAGAACCTTAAAACTGTGAGACCTAAAAATGTCTAAATAATCTTTTATTGAATAGTTTATTAAAAAAAACACTATAAAAAGTGGTAACAAAAAAGATGAAGGTGTAAATGGAACAATATGAATTCTAAACAAGAATATATCTGCAAAAGAAGAGAATAAAATTAAAAAGCCACCAAGAATATATTTCATTTCAAATAATTTCTATTTTTTTGTTCTATTCTTAATATATCCTACCAATCTGTATACTAAGTTTTTAAACCCTCGGCTTAAAGATATCAAAATTGAAAAATAAATTACTGTAAAAGTAATTCCAAACTTAAAAACCTTTAGTATTAAGGAAAATAAGTTACTGGTTTTCCATAAACCAATAAAATCAAATAAAAAGTAAAAAATTATACCTGATAAAATTAAGTAGACAATATGCCATAAAAAGCCTTTCCAATATCTAATATTATTTATTTCAAAGCCCTTACTGAATAAATAATAAGGCCTCCAAATTAAAACGATTAATGTTTGACTAAGAATTGTGCCTATAAATACTCCAATAACACCAAGTTTTATGGTAAATATAATTGAGAATAATAGATTTAATATACTTTGTGCTAGAGGTGCCCATATATCTGCATATAAGCCATATGCTTGTTTAAAACTGTCTACAGGTTGTCTAACTTGTAAAATAAAAAATATCAAAATTAGAGCTAAAAGTATATAATTAGACATTAAATATTTTTCACCTAACCAAATAGTAATTAAATCATCAAACCCAACAAAAAGCATAATTGAAGCACAACCTGCAAAGAAAAACCGCAAAGCCATCATTTCCCAGAAAACTTTTGTCATATTATTGATATCATTTTCTGCCACTAAATTACCTACGCTAGCATTAGTACCTTTAAAAATTTGCCCTACTAATGTGTTAATATTATTCATTACAAGCTGGTAATTACCAACAAATGCTACAGTTGCAGGACTAATTAATGAAAATATCAATATGTTATCAGTACCATTGGAAACAAACCCACCAATTTTGTGAAAACTTAGTTGTTTTATTTTTTTTAGCAAAGCTTTGTTCCTTTGTCTAATCTCAGGTGTAGTTTTGAATTTAAAAATTAACCATGGATATGTTTTTTTTATTTTTTTTCTTAATAAGAATATATATATAAATGGCGTTGTAAGCTCTAAGGCAATCCAATACAATACATTTTCAAAATAAATTAAAACTAAACATTGAAGAATAAGCCTTAGAACAAAAACAGATTGATTAATAGATATACTCATGTAACCTTTTTGATCAGCTTCCATAAGGAATACATGATAAGCAAAAAAGTAACTTAATAGGTTACTAGTTAATAATGCAACAAATAAAAATATAATTACACCTAGGTTGATTGTTGTATTCTGAAAAATATAAGGAAAAAATAAAATTAGTAAACATGCTGCTGTAAAAACAAAAAAGCCAATTCTTTTGTAAAGAAACCCTAAGTAACCAATGATTTCGTTTATTTTTTCTTTGTTATTCTCATAGATAGGTTTGTAAAGTGAAAAACCTACTGCTGCACCAATGCCAAGTTCTGATAAGTTTAAAAACTGTAAAATACTTTTTAAAGTGCCTACTATTCCTATAAATTCATCGCCTAAATTGTCAAGAAAAATATTTCTAGAGTAAAACTGTATTATTACATATACAATATGAAAAAAAAGGGCAATCCAAGCGTTTTTTATGGTTAATGCTAGTCTAGACATTTAAATTGCACTTTTTATTATTATTATCTTTTAATTGATTGATATGAAGAAGAAATTATCTCCATAAATTTAGTTGGCATTGCAATTACTAAAAATGAACGTAATCTTATCTTTGAAAAATCATATGCTTTAAATATTTCTCTTTTTAACTTTTTTCGATATGTTCTTTGTTTATCTAGTTTATTGTTTCTACTTAATAAAAAATAATGATCCGTATAATAACTAACTATATAACTATTCATTACTTTTTCTAATTTAGGATGTTTCTGGATATTAGCTGCTATATATTCAGTTGCCCTTATTGCAATATCTCTTTTCATTTCGGAATATTTACTTCTAATTATCCCTATGCTTTCTCTGTTGTATATATACAATGGACTATTTAAATAGCCTATAGAAGGTACTTTGTTTATAACATCAATAGTAAAAAATACGTCTTGATGAATTATGTTAGGTATAAACCTCATGTTTTCAACTACATGCCTTTTGTAAATTCTTTTCCAAACTTGAAATGCTGTTGTTTTAATTATTCTTTCTGTTGAAACAATTGGGTCTTCAATTGTAAAGCTATTATCAAAAATTTTGGTATTAGATACTGCATTTCTTTCTATTTCAATTACATCCAGTTTGTTGTCTAGCATCAAGCGTATCATTTGTTCTAACATAGTATCTTCAATAAAATCATCACTATCAATAAATGATATAATATCTCCATTAGCATTTTCTAAGCCAGTATTTCTTGCTATACTCGATCCTCCATTTTTTTGATTTATTAGTTTTATTCTTGAATCTTCTTTGGAAAGGGATTCACAAATTGATTGACTATCATCAGAGGATCCGTCATTTACTAAAATAATTTCTAAATTTTTATATGTTTGGTTAGAAATACTTTTTACACAACGCATTAAATATTTTTCTGCGTTGTATACAGGAACTATAACCGAAATTAAATTATCCATAATTGAAGTATTTGTTTTTTTAATGTATTTAAAACCAATTCTTAATTTGTTAATTTTATGCCTGAATCACTATAAATAATTTCTGATAATTTTTTAACCCCTTTTTTATTTAGGTGATCTTCATCATGAAAATATTTAGGGTCTTTCATTCTATTTGAATAATCTAAATGTTTATAAAGTTTTAATTCTTTAATAAAACTATCAACTTTAATAAGATCATTTTTTTTACACTGATTTAGATAATTGGAATTTACAGGAAACCTTATTCCTATTACCTTGATTTTTTTTGATTTACAAATTTCAACTATTTGTTTGTAAGTTTTTAAATACTTTTCATTGCTCATTATAGAGCTGTGGTCTATTTTACCAGTTTTAGTAGCAATTTCAATTCTTTCTAATGATGTATAATCAACCCATGATTTCTTTAAATCTGTACTTTCTGGTTTAAAATTTGAATAAATTTTATTTAGAACAAATTTTAAGTAGCTATCATTTAATAATGGTACTCTTTCAGTTAATAAATTTAATTTTGACTTGTTATAAATATTTAATTCGTTATCTATTTGAAATAAATACTTATTTAAAAAAGTACTGTTTGATGAAAGTGTATTATTGAAAATTTGAGGTTCAGTGGCAATAAAAACATATTCTAAGCTTTTATTGTTTTCAATCATTGTTAATATTTTAATATACATTTCGTTAATACCATCACCACCAAATGCTAGGTTTCCAATATTATCTGATAATTCTAAAAGTTTTATGGTTTCAACATGAGAGTCACCAAGAAAAATAATTTCTGATTGTGAATTAATTGTGGTTTCTATTCTGTCTAAATATTTGTTTTCTTGCTTAAAGAAATCACTAGTTTTATAACAAATAATATTGATTAATAGAAATACTACTAGATATGGTATTAGTTTTATTAAAATCTTTTTCATAGTAGTAAGTTTTAAAATTGGAAATAAATAAAATCAATGGAGCCATTGGTAGCTCTAAAGAATATTAACAATAATAATAACGAACAGTATATTAATGTTCTGTAAGGCGCTTTATAGTGTCCAACCTGAAATGAATATGATGCATTTCTATTAGAAATCTCAAATACACTTAAATATATAAGACTAACAATAATAATGAAGGGTTGAATAGACGATCCCATCCCTTTAAAATAAGTGATAGGATTAACAAATAAAGTATTTGATAATATCTCAGAAATATAATTTATTGCATGTGAGAAAGATTCTGCGCGAAAAAATATCCAAGCAAATGAAACAGCTATGAATGTTATTAGAATATTAAATACTTTAACAAAATTTTCTGGAAGTATTTTTACAGATTTCATGTTTTTACTATATCCTGTTTGAATAAAATAAAATAGAGAATGTAATGCACCCCAAATAATAAATGTCCAATTAGCACCATGCCAAAATCCACTTACAGTAAATGTTATGATTATATTTAAAGACCTTCTAAAACTTGAATCTACTTGACTACCTCCTAAAGGGATGTATACATAATCTCTAAACCAAGTTGATAGTGATATGTGCCATCTTCTCCAAAAATCTTGAATATTTTCAGCGAGATATGGAGATTTAAAATTTTGCATTAAATCAATCCCCATCATTCTTGAAATACCTATTGCAATATCAGAATAGCCAGAAAAGTCGCCGTAAATTTGAAATGCAAATAAAATAACACCTATTGCTAATACACTTCCAGGATAGCTGTCAGAGTTTTCAAAAATCTGGTTAGCATAGAAAGCACAATTATCAGCAATTACAATTTTTTTAAAAAGGCCCCAAAATGATTGTTTTGCCCCTTCTTTAAACTCATTTACATCAAACTTTCTTTTTTTACTAAATTGTGGGAGTAGGTGAGAAGCTCTTTCGATTGGACCAGCAACTAGCTGAGGAAAAAACGAGACAAAAGTCATAAATTCCAACAAGTTTTTATTAGCTCTCATTTTATTTCTATAAATATCTATGGTATAACTCATAGTTTGAAATGTATAGAAGCTAATCCCAACTGGTAAAACTATATTTAATAGGAATGGGTTAGTTTCAAATCCAAATAAAGAAACAAAATCGGTAAACGACTCAGTAAAAAAGTTGTAATATTTAAAAAAGCCTAAGATGCCTAGATTAATAAACAGGCTTAAAATAAGAAGCTGTTTTCGCTTTTCTTGGTTGTTATTTTCATCAATGGCACGACCAATAATATAATCACTAACAGAACTTATTATTATTAGAGATAAGAATTTCCAATCCCACCAACCATAAAAGACATAACTAGAAACTAATAAAAGGGTGTTTTGAAATTTTAGGTTGTTGTATGATTTATAATAAATAAAAAATACAATAAAAAAGAAAATTATAAACTCAAACGAATTGAAAAGCATACCTTGTTTCTGTTAGTTAAATAGTTTATAATCTACCAGACACATTTTCTTTAATAATACCCTTCACATCATATATTAGTCCATTATCGGCTAACAAATCATCAAAGTTCATATTTAAGAATTCATCATGAGATACACCAAGAATAATAGTGTCAAAAGTATCTTTAGGAATAGAATTTGATGCCTCTAAATTATATTCATGTTTAACTTCTTCAGAATTTACCCATGGATCATAAATAGTAACCTCTAAACCATATTCTTTTAAGTGTTTTATAACATCTACTATTTTTGTATTTCTTACATCAGGGCAATTTTCTTTAAATGTTATACCAAGCATTAAGAGTTTTGCTCCATTTACTTTAATATCATTTTTTAACATCATTTTTACCACTTCACTAGCAACATATTGTCCCATGCTATCATTAACACGTCTACCAGCTAAAATAATTTCTGGGTGATAACCAACTTCTTGAGCTTTTTGTGCTAGATAATACGGATCAACCCCAATACAATGACCACCAACTAACCCTGGTTTAAAAGGAAGAAAATTCCATTTTGTTCCTGCCGCTTCTAAAACCGAATGCGTGTCAATGTCCATTAAATTAAATATTTTTGCTAACTCATTTACAAAAGCAATATTGATATCTCTTTGTGAGTTTTCAATAACTTTGGCAGCTTCAGCAACTTTAATAGTTGGAGCTAGGTGAGTTCCTGCTGTAATAACACTAGCATATAAATTGTTTACTTTTTCTCCTATTTCAGGAGTAGAGCCAGCTGTAACTTTTAAGATTTTATCTACGGTATGTTCTTTATCTCCTGGGTTAATTCGCTCTGGTGAATATCCTGCAAAAAAATCAGAATTGAATTTAAGCCCACTAATTTTTTCTAAAATAGGTACGCATTCATCTTCAGTTACTCCAGGGTATACTGTTGATTCATATATTACGATATCTCCTTTTTTGAGAACTTTCCCAACAGTTTCACTAGATTTGTATAAAGGTGTTAAATCTGGTCTATTATTTTTATCTATTGGTGTAGGTACTGTTACTACATAATAATTACAATCTTTTATATCATCAATATTTGATGAACAGTATAAGCCAATATTTGAATTAGCATTATCCTTTAAAACTGCTTTTAAAACATCATCTTCAATTTCTAAAGTAAGATCTTTTCCTTGTTGTAATTCAGATATTCTTTTTTCATTAATATCAAAACCAACAACTGAATATTTAGTTGCAAATAAACGGGCTAAAGGTAATCCCACGTATCCCAATCCTATAATGGCTATTTTTTCTTTGTTCATAATATTTTATTGACCAATTGAAGAATACTCAAACCCAATTTTTTCCATTTCTGACTTGTTGAGTATGTTTCGACCATCAAAAATAAAAGCAGGTTTTTTCATTTCTGTATATATTTTTTCCCAATCATAAGTTTTAAATTCATCCCATTCAGTCATAATAGCTACTGCATGAGCATCTTTTAAAGCTTCGTAAGGAGTATCAGTAGCTTGAACCAACTTATTATTTTCTTCTTCAGATCTTGTATTCAAGTAGTTTAAGTCTGATTGTATTTTTTCATTTGACACTTTTGGATCATATACAGCTATATTAGCTTGTTCATTTAATAAATGATCGGCTACATATATTGCAGCGGATTCTCTAGTATCATTAGTATCTTTTTTGAATGCCCAACCTAAGAAACCTATTTTTTTTCCGGAAACAGTATTATAAAGTGTGCTAATTAAATGATCAGCAAAACGTCTTTTTTGATGGTCATTTAAAATAATTACCTGTTCCCAATAGTCGGCAACAGCTTGTAAATTATAACTCCTAGCAATATATACAAGGTTTAGTATGTCTTTTTGAAAACATGATCCACCAAAACCAACTGAGGATTTAAGAAATTTAGGACCAATTCTAGAATCCATACCAATTGCTTTTGCAACTTCATCAACGTTAGCTTCTGTTTTTTCACATAATTCTGAAATAGCGTTAATTGAAGAAATACGTTGTGCCAAAAATGCATTAGCAGTTAGTTTTGATAACTCCGAAGACCATACATTTGTTCTTAAAATTTGTGCTTGTGGCACCCAACTTCCATAAATATTTGCTAAGCTTTCAATTGCATCTTTAGATTCTCCACCGATTAAAACTCTATCTGGATTCAATAAATCTTGGATAGCAGTACCTTCAGCTAAAAATTCAGGATTTGACAAAATTTCAAAATTTACATTACTACCTGTGTTATCTAAAATGCTTTTAATAGCTTGAGCTGTTCTTACTGGTAAAGTTGATTTTTCAACAACAATTTTATCTGTTTTTGCAACTTCAGCAATATTTCTGGCACAAAGTTCAACATATTTTAAATCGGCAGCCATTCCTTTTCCTTTACCATAAGTTTTGGTAGGTGTGTTAACAGATATGAAAATCATTTCTGATTCATTTATTGCCTTGTCTATTTCAGTTGAAAAAAACAAGTTTTTTCCTCTTGTTTCTTTAACAATTTCAGCTAAACCTGGTTCATAAATTGGTAATTTTGAAACATCAGGATCGTTCCAAGCATCAATCCTTGCTTTATTGATATCTACGATTGTTACTTTAATATTTGGATTTTTCTTTGCAATAACTGCCATGGTTGGACCTCCAACATAACCTGCACCAATACAACAAATTTTTGTTACTTTCATTTTAATTATGTGTTATATAATTTATAGTAAATAACTTTTAAAGTTTTACTAAATTCAATTTTAAATTATTAAACCTAATTGTTTGCAAAAATTTTTTTTAGGTTTTATTGTTATAGATATCGCAAATTTATGTAATTAATCGATAAAAACAAGCATTTTGTCGATTAATTTAATAATTAGCTGAAATCTTATAAATTTTCCCAATACCAATTAACAGCTTCTTTTATGCCGTCATTAATATCATATTTTGGGTTATAGTTTAGTAATTTTTTTGCTTTTTCAACTGATGCTAATGAATGAGGAATATCACCAACTCTATTTTCACGATGCTTTATTTCTACATTCCTAATAGAATCGTCGAACTTTGAAAGATGTTCTTTTAATAATGTGGTTAATTCAAGTAATGTAGTTCTATCACCATACGCAACATTATAAACAGTGTTTAATGCCTCTTCATTATTTGTTGTTATGGCAAGCAAATTCATTTGAACAACATTATCTATATATGTGAAATCTCTTGAGTAACTTCCATCTCCATTAATCATAGGGGATTCATAATTAATAAGTTGCTTTACAAAAAGCGGTATTACAGCTGCATAAGCTCCGTTGGGATCTTGTCTTCTTCCAAAAACATTAAAGTAGCGTAGACCAATAGTATCTAATCCATAGGACTTTTGAAAAATATCTGCATATAATTCATTTACATATTTTGTAATGGCATATGGCGATAGAGGCTTTCCAATAACTTCTTCAACTTTAGGAAGAGCTTCATGGTCTCCATAAGTTGATGAGCTAGCTGCATAAACAAAACGAGTTACTTTTGCATCACGAGCAGCAACAAGCATGTTTAGAAAACCAGATACATTAACATTATTTGTTGTTATTGGGTCGTTTATTGATCTTGGAACAGATCCTAAAGCGGCTTGATGTAATATATAATTTACACCTTTACAAGCTTTATTACAGTCCTCAAGGTTTCTAATGTCTCCTTCAACAAGTTTAAAGTTCTTATTGTTAAGAAAAGGCTCAATATTTTTACGTTTACCAGTTGAGAAGTTATCTAAGCAAACTGTTTTAATATTATTAGAAAGCAATGTTTCACATAGATTTGAGCCTATAAAACCAGCTCCACCAGTAACCAATATGGTTTTATTTTGTAGATTTTGTAGCATTCAATTTGGGTTTGTTGTTAATAGCTGCCGCAAATATGTAAAAAAATATTTAAAGAAATACTATTATTATATTAACTAGATGTTTTTTACGATGAAAATCATAGTAGTAAAATTAATATGATTTTTAACGACAATATATGGCTGATAATAAGTTATTTGTAATATGATTTGTACCAATCTACAAAAGATTTAACACCTTGGCTAATTGAAGTGCTAGGGCTATAATCATAGTCTTTTATTAAATCGTCTACATTTGCCCAAGTACGTTCAACATCACCAGGTTGAATTGGTAGCATATTCTTTTCAGCTTCTGTTCCTAGGTTTAATTCTATTTCTTTAATAAAGTCTAATAATTTTACAGAATTGTTGTTACCTATATTATACACTTTGTATAAATCATTTTTTTCAATTCTATCTTTATTTGGGTGTTCAATAATTCTAACAACACCTTCAACTATATCGTCTACATACGTGAAGTCGCGTTCCATTTTACCGTAGTTGAATACTTTTATAGGTTTATCATTTATTATAGCATCAGTGAATAAAAACATCGCCATATCTGGTCTGCCCCAAGGCCCATAAACAGTAAAAAAACGCAAACCAGTTGTTGGAATTTTAAATAAATGACTGTAAGTATGTGCCATTAATTCATTACTTTTTTTTGTGGCTGCGTACAAGCTGATTGGATAATCTACATTGTCATCAGTTGAGAAAGGTATCTTTTTATTTAATCCATAAACACTAGAACTACTTGCGTAAACAAGGTGCTTTATTTTGAAATTTCTAGAACATTCAAGGATATTTAAAAATCCGACTAAGTTTGAATCCACATATGATTCTGGGTTTTCTAAGCTATATCTTACACCAGCTTGAGCTGCTAAGTTACACACAATGTCAAACTTTTGCCCATCAAAGAGTTTTGGAAGCTCTTCACGATCCTCTAAATTCATTCTTATAAATGAAAAATTAGCATTTGTTTGACTATTGCATAAATTGTTGAATATGGTTGCCTCTTGGCTATTAATACCTAGCTGTTTTAGCCTATTGAATTTTAGATTTGTGTCATAATAATCGTTAATATTATCAAGACCAACAACTGTATGGCCATTACTTAATAAAACTTTCGATGTAAAAAAGCCTATAAATCCAGCGGCTCCGGTAACTAATATTTTCATTTTCGATTTGGGTTTTATGAGGGAAGTTAAACTAATATTGTTATTATAAGTTTGTGCTGCAAATATGTGAAATTAGATTTATAATGAACTAAAAAATTGTTAAACCTTTAATTTTTATCGATGAGAGTGTAATAATATCTTTAGACAAGGTAAAAACTCTAAAGTAATGAAGGGAAAAAATTAAGCTATTTGTATTTTAAGAAATATAAGAGAAATTTATACATTTGAAATAAATAAGTGAAAAATGAATAAACTACCATGGATTGATGTTATCAAGGGTTTTGGGATGATTTGTGTAGTAATTGGCCATATTTATGATGGGGATATTAGTAGAACAATGTTTATTTTTCATATGCCATTGTTTTTTTTTATTTCTGGTTACCTTTTAAAACCTAATAAAAATTTTAAAGAGTATTTAGTTAAAAAGACTAAGCATTTAATAATACCTTATGCTTCATTTCTTATTCCTTTATACTTTGCTTTTAGAGGTTTTCCAGAATTTAAAATAAGTGGAATATTATCTTTTATTAAGAGCCCTTTGTTGGGTGGCAGAATGTTAAGTGGCTCTTTAGGTGTGTTTTGGTTTGTAACTTGTTTGTTTTTAACTCAACAATTAATGAATTATATTATAATAAAATTCAATATTAAAATTAGTATAATTATGGTTTTTTTGATGTTGGCATTAAGTTATATAAACTCAATATTTTTTCCATATTTTTGGTTACCATGGAATGCAAATGTAGTATTTGCAGCAGCACCAATTTTTTACATTGGTTTTTTGTGCAAAGAATTTAATATCAAGTTAAACACAATTTTAGTTTTTGTAATAGGTGTTATTATCATAATTGGGTCTTATTATATTAAAAATAATACATATGATATGAAGTATGCTATGTATGGAATTCCAGGTTTAACTTTTATATCAAGTGTTTTTCTGATTTTTGTTATTATTGCTATCTCTAAGATAATTTCAAGATTACATTTTCTTAAAAATTTTTTTTCAGAGATTGGTAAAGCTTCAATGGTGATAATGTATTTGCATCAACCAATACAACTCTCTCTTAGGAATAATTTCGGGTTAAGTAGAGTTGTTTTGTTAGTTATATCAATAACAATCTCATATCTTATATATTTGTTTTTTTTAAGATTTATTTTAACTAGAGCAATCTTTTTAGGTTCTTCGTTGGACATGAAAAAAATTAGAATAGCAAATTTATTTTCTAAATAATTTTTTAAAATAGCTAGTATTTAAATAGAATAGTATTGTTAAGGGTAACAAATATTTTAATAAATTAATAAGTTTTTCAAAGACAAAAAATATTGGTCTGTAACCTTTGTCTCCATATTCATCAGGCAGTGTATTTTCTTCTTGATTAAAGCATTTACCTAAATCCGGGAAGGTAATCTTTTGTATGGAGCTTAATTGACTATCTGTTTTATAGTAATCAGTTTCAAAACTTATTCCTAGAGAAGGGGCAATAAACATTTCTAAGGTACTAGATTTATAATATACAACCACATGTCCTTCTAAACCAACTATTTTCGTATTGATATCATAACTATCGCTTAATAAATCAGAAAAACCAAACTGTTTTGGGAACATATACCGAATCTTCTTCCTAAATATATTTTATAATCACCACTATCAAATTTTGAAAAACGTGTATTTGTAGAATTAATAATTCCAAGATTAACTAAACTTTTTCAGACTTTGATAAAAATAGAGTATATATTTCTTCCAAAAAGGAATTTCAGTTTCATTTAAACCCTAGCAGTAATTTATACCTTTTGAATAAGAGTCAGTTGTAAGTTCAAATTTTTTTTGTTTCACCATGATTATTGTACAAACTATCAATTGAATTTATTGTAGTTTCAGATGAATTTGGCTTTATTGGAAAATTATCTCTGTAATCTAAGATTATAAAATCTCTTAATTAATGATATAGCTATTAGTATTATAGAAATGCTATTAAGAATTTTTTTCATAGTTCAAATTTACATTTTATTTCATAAAGAAATAAAGATTAAATTGATTGCAATTTTTTTTAAAAGGTTATTAACAATCCTTTTAAATAGCCGACTAACTACTTATTTTCGCGTTAAAATGATTTTTTTTTAAAATTTTTTAATCTAAATCAAAATACCCAACGTATATCAACCAATTACCAAATCGATGAAACGCATATTTTTGAATTTTTCTTACAAAAAAACACAAATTTTCGATGAAATGCATATTAATTCGTTTTAAAGTATATATATTTGATGCCCCTATAAATCTAATTACAAAATGAAATACCTACTTAAAACCCAAAAAGTATTGACTATTATTATGTTTTTTTTATTAATATTTTCTTCATGTAATAACGAAGAAATATTTGTTGTAGAAGAATCGTCAATAGTAGAAGAAGAAACTGAAGAAACTGAAGAAGAAACTCCTAATGCAGAGGATGAAACAGTTTTTATAGATGCAGTAGATGATATTGTAAATACTATGCAAAATACCCCAGTAGATATTGAAGCATATATTAATGATGAAAATTTGCCAGTAAGTATTACTGTATCTAATACAAATCCATCTAATGGTACTTTAGTTATTAATAATAATGGCACTCCAGATATTCTATTAGATGACACTGTTGTTTATACTCCAAATGATGATTTTTTTGGAGAAGATTCATTTGAGTACACTATATGCGATGCTTTAGATTCTAATAATTGTGATATAGCTAAGGTTTTAATTACTGTTGAAGAAAATATAAATAATGATTATAATGAATTCTTAGGAGAAACAAGAGCATTTCCAAAAGCACAAGGCGCTGGTGCATATGCTTATAATAATAATGTAACATATACAGTTAAAGAGGTTACTAATTTAAATGACTCTGGTGCTGGTAGTTTTTGGAGTGCTATTGGTGATAATACTATTGTAGTTTTTAGAGTATCTGGTATAATTGATTGGAATCAAAGCTTTCATGATGATGCTAGAACAGTAAATAATTGTATTATTCTAGGCCAAACAGCACCTTCTCCTGGTATTACCATAGTAAATAACGGTGCGAAATTTAAAAATTCCAGTAATCTAACATTTAGATATTTAAGATTTAGATTATGGAGAGGTAGATCTCTATTGCATGATCCAAGTTCTTCAGATGTTTTAGAGTTTTTAAGTTGTAATAATGTTATAGTAGACCATTGTAGTTTTTCTTTTGGAGGTGATGAAACAATATCAACTAGAAATTCATCACATACTTTTACTTTACAAAATAGTATTATTTCTTACGGTCATTCAGGTAGTTTAATGGGTGATTCTGATGATTACACATTAGGTTATGATTATTCTATACTTGGTAATTTTTGGCATACACTTGGTAAAAGAATGCCAAATCCTAACGGTAATGGTAGATTTGATATGATTGGAAATGCTGCATATAATTTATTAAATTTAGGTATGCGAACAGGCGGTGATGTACAAATGAATGTTATTGGAAACTACTACAAAAACGTTCCTAATCATCATTTAAACCTGAATCAAACACCTCTTGTTTATAATCAAAATAATATTAGAGAAAGAGATTTAACCGCAAACGGGCAGGACAATACTATTTTATATCAAGGTAGACCAGGTCAAAGAGCGATTTTGCCAACTGATTTTACATCAACTATGTTCCCTTTATTAAATTATACTGAACCATTGCCTGATGGTTCAGCGACTTTGCTTAGAGTACAAAATAGAGAAATGGGTTCTAATAAAGTTTTAGATAATAATGGTAATGCTATTACTGTTCTGGATGATTTAGATTTAAAAGCTTATAATCAATGGGATAGTAATGAAAGATTTGATTGGAAAGACCCGTCTGGATTAGTTACAAGTAACCCAGAAAATAGAACACAAAGTAATCATAGGGTTATACCTCAAAGACAATGGCTGCCAGATAACCAAGCAAATTTTGGTGTAGTAGTTAATGAACATAATCAAACTACGCATACAGGAGTCGTACCTAATTCATGGATTATACAAAGAGGATTGAATCCAGATACATTTAATCCCTTAGGTAATGATTTACATGAAAACTACCCTAATATTTTAATTTACAGCTTTCAAGTTGATCAATAAGCAACAAAGCAACAAGAACAAGGAAATTTTGTTAAAATAATTGAATTGGGTTTAGATATTTTATCTAAACCCAAATTCTTTATACCATTTACTTAAAACATACAATTTCCAAATATTTTCAGTATGATCATCTTTTTCTGTCATATGTTCGTTTAGTATCGTTTTAAATTTATTGACGTTTAAGTTTGGTACTTTATTTAAAAAATCATCATTCAAAGCAGATAGGAATTCTTCTTTTAATTCATTTCTCATCCAACCTCCAATAGGAACTGCAAACCCCTTTTTTGGTTGGTTAAATATTTCTTCAGGAATATATTCTTTTAGAATATCTCTTAAAATCTTTTTTTGTCTACCTTTCTCATATCTAAAAGACATAGGTAACGATCTTGCAAACTCAATAACTCTGTAATCCATAAAAGGACTTCTAACCTCCACAGAATAAGCCATACTTGCACGATCCACTTTGGCATTACTATCATTTTCTAGCCATAATTTAATATTTAAATCTGCTGCTTTTTGCAAGAAGTTTGAAGACCATTTTTTATATCCTTGATAATGCTTCATATAGTCTTGTTTCTTTTCATTTAAAAGATAGCCTTTTCTTGAAAAGATGTTTTCTATGAAATCATTTTTAGTTTTGGTATTAAGTGCATTTCTAACTCTGTGGGTGTTTAAACGAAATAGATTCAAAAGAATGGGCTTTGATAGAAATTTCCTTATTCCATAAGGAATGTTCATTATCGACTCGTTTTTAACAAGTGAATTGAAATGATGGTAGCCAATAAAGCTTTCATCACCACCATCTCCAGAAAGCGCTACAGTTACATACTCTTTAGTTACTGAATTTAATAATAAGGAAGGCAGAGCTGAACTGTCTGCAAAAGGTTCATCATACACTTCTACAAGTTTTGGTATTAATTTTAAAATATCATCAGAACTGCATATGGTAGTTTTATGTTTTGAACCCATAATTTTTGCATATTGTTCTGCTATTTTACTTTCATCATATTTAGGATTGTCAAATCCTATTGAAAAAGTATTTATAGGTGTTTCTGATACTTTTGCCGCAATACTTGAAACCAATGCTGAGTCTATTCCTCCAGATAAAAAAGAACCAATTGGGACATCAGATTGAAGTCTAATTTTTACACAATCTATCAATAAATCGTGAAGTTCTTGCTTAGCTTTTTCGTAAGTTATGTTACGAATTTTCACATAATCTAAATTCCAATACTCTTTAATCTCAAATTTATTGGTGTTTAAATCGATTTTCATAAAGCACCCAGGTGGAAGCTTATTAACATTATTAACAATTGTGTAGGGACTTGGGATAAATTTGCAATCTAAAAACATAGAAATAGCTTCTTCATTTATAGATTTATCATTAAGTAAAGGCCTTATTTGGCTACAGATTTCAAATTGGCCATCTTTCCAATAGTAGTAAAATGGTTTAACACCTAATCTATCTCTAGCAGAAAAAATTGTATTTGTTGAAGTGTTATATATACAAAATGCAAACATGCCGTTTATTTTTTGTAATATACTTTCTCCCCATTCTTTGTAACCTATCAAGAGGACTTCAGTATCACTTTCCGTATTAAAATTATGCCCCTTTGCTAATAATTCTTTCTTGATATCTTTGTAATTATAGATTTCACCATTGAATACGATATGTAGATTTTCGTGCACCATAGGCTGGTGAGAGCGTGAATCTAAATCTAGGATGGATAACCGAAGATGCCCAAGAGTTAATTTATTTATTTTTTCAATACCAGTATAATCAGGACCTCTGAAAGAAATTGTTTCTAATTTATTTCTAACAAGATCTTCTTCATAAGGAATATTGGTTAAGTATATACCACACATGCTTCTATTTTTTGTAAAGCACGCATATATTTTTTATAAATACAATTTAAAATTTATAAAATCTATAAAAAGAGTAAAAGTTAAGGTGTTATGTTATTAAGACTCTATGAAATACTATTTTTTCCATTTTGTGCTCACATTTTTATCATTTAAGGACATCAAATAAGATTCATCTACAATGTCTAAATAATGTTTGTCAGATTTACTATCGCCATAACCAAAACTGTATGTGTAATTATGGTTTTTAAAGTATTGGATAAGGAGTACTTTTTTTTGCTCACCAAAACAATTTTTGCCATCTATTTTTCCAGTGAAATTGTCATTAATTTTTTCAAATTTTGTACAAATCAATTTATAGTTTTTTGATTTGCACCAGTGTTCTAGCCATATATCTGATGAAGCTGTCAAAATTAAAATATCATGGTTGTTATCTTCATGCCATTTAAGAACTTTTAAAGCAGACTTATAACATAAAGAGGGGAGTATTTTAGTAGAGAATTCCACTCCTTTTTGTACAATTTCTGAAGCATTAAATTTTTTAAAAAAGAAAGAGAAAAATAATTCTTTTAGTTTGACATTGTTTAATAAACCTAAATAAAACAAAACAATAAATGGGGATAGAATTATAATGCCTATATAAAAATTTAATTGACCATTAAAATACTTTATAAATTCCAAATAAGTATCTTTTGAAGTGATAGTGCCATCTAAATCAAATACTGCAATAGTTTTATCAACTAATTTCATTAATGATTATTTTAAATTAATGCTGTTATTTTTTTAAATACAAAATATAAAATACCATCTAGATTAAATCCATCTTTAAAGTGATAAATTCTCCAAGTAAAAAAGAAAGGGATTATAATAACTAGTAAAATGATATTTTTGGTGTTTAGCGCAATATTCAATGCCTTGTCTTGTGATTCATTATGCTTTGGTCTTCTTGACAATAATATTAAGAAGAGTAAGATAAAATGGATTTGTAACCATCTTCCCCAATCACACACTAAAACAAAAAGTGGCAATGAATATATAATTGCTAGCATAAAATATTTGATGATTTTTTTAAAACTAGAACTTGATTCTGTTCTTAAGTAGAATGAAAAATGAATGATTCCTAATAATAAAGAAACTAAGTATAAAGAATAGCTAATTGGGGCATCTTTATATCTGTCTAGACTAGATAAAAGAGTGTTAGAAAAATCAAAAATATTAAGTTTATCACTTGGGAAATCAATTCCTCTTTGAGATAGCATAATAAGAGATTCTCCTTCATTAGTTAGTCCGCCAAAAAAGAATATAAAGAAGGTAGGTACTAAAACAGATAAGAATAATAAAGTATTCTCTTTAATCTTTATTTTACCATCAAAAAGATATGAAGCTAAAAGAAAATAGGGCATATAAAAAATAAATATCTCATGCAAAAGAGTTCCGATAAATAAAAACAAATAAACTAAATATTGCCTATACCCTTTGAACTTTTTCTGATCTTTTAAGTAAATAAAATAGGCAAAGATTAGATATAATAAAATCTCTTTTCTACCAACAATATGTGGGTCATTTAAATAAAACAGAAAGGTTAAAGGCGATAATATTAGAGACAAAAATAAAATGGATACAGTTTTTTTGTATAAGATTTTTCCAATAAAAAAAAAGAATAGGAAATATAAAACCATTTGAGTTGAGAAAACTAATGTTTTTAAATTTATTCCTGTTAAGTCTTGAATTATAAAGAAAAAACTTCCAGAAAGTCCTCTTCTTTTAAAACCTCCATCATGATAGTTTACTAACCAATCTCCCAAAATAAAACCATGGGCGTTTTCTATGTATTGAAATAGATTATATCCTATCCATGTTAATAAAATTGTAAAGAAATAATAGAATAAAGCTTTTAAATTAAAAAGGGGCTTGATATTAATCATTATGTTAAATTTTAAGCTTTATTAATTATTATAGGTATATAAAATATGTGAATAATAGTATCCAACACACTAGTACAATTTGTAAAAATGTATCTTTTGCTAAAATTTTTATTGGTGATCCAGATTTGTTTTCAACAACAGATATTTGGATATACCTCATAATACCTATAAAAACAAAAAGAGAAGTTGTATATAATTTATCTGTTCCCAATCGTTCAATAACCTCAGTGGAAATTGAATACATAATATATGCAATTAGTGTAATTGAAAAGCAAATACTCTCTGCAATATCAATAAAAGCTAGAGAATATCCACTTTGAGATTTTCTTAAAACTGTGCCATCTGTTGTAACAGTTAAATCGTCTCTTCGTTTAGCAAAAGCAATTGACATACTTAATAAAAAAACAATAATTGTCATCCATTGACTAACTACAACCCCTACTACAAAGCCTCCCGCAAGAATACGAAGTAAAAAACCTAAACTTACACTAGTAACATCAACAATTGCAATGTTTTTTAATTTGAAAGAGTAAAGAATGTTTAAAATAAAATATGCAATTACGAACCACGATGAGTCTCCTAAAAATATCAATAGAATAATTAGAATTATTAATAAGAAAATAGCTATTGTTAAAGCTTGTTTTTTAGAGAAAAAACCACTAGCTATAGGTCTGTATTTTTTAACAGGATGCAACTTATCTTTTTCAACATCTATAGAATCATTAATTATATATATAATTGAGCTAGCAAAGCAAAAAGCAGCAAAAAGAATAAGCAATTGATAAATATTTCCATTTTCAAATATTTCTAGGAATTGTCCTGAGAAAAATACTGGTAAAAAAATTGCTATGTTTTTTACCCAGTGATGTATACGTATTAACTTGAGTGTTTGAGAAATCATTTTTTTTAAGTTTTGGTCATTTAGTTTGTCAAATTAAGCTTTTCAATTTTTAATTAAGATAATATAGATGTTAAAAAACTTATATTTTCGATAAAATCACTTTTATTAGATGTTTGGTAAAATTCATCGATTTAACTAAAAAGTTTATTCATTTTAAGCTGAAACTAAAAGGGTTTGCAATAAATCTCATAATTCTTTTTATACACTAAGGCTTAAGATTAATAGTGACTTTTGCATACAATGTTGGAATAACTATATCGATAAATTACTTTTTTTTCAGTTTAGAAAATAGAGAGATGTATTTAACCGATTTTAATTACTGTTTTAGCGAAATAAACTAATTCTAATTCAGTTGCATTAAAACAATTATTAAATTTACCCCGTTAAACAGAATTGAATTGATTAATAGCATATTGATTTAATTGTATTAAAAGATTAGAAAAATATTTTTCAAAACTCTCATACATAATTTATTATCACTTTAAGTGAAATTATAGATTATCAATATTTTTAAATCATTTAGTACTAAATTAATTAAAGTTATTATAAAGTTGATTTTGTTTTTATGTACGCAAGAGGGAATTATCTAAAATGTTATTTAAATATAATTAGAGCATAGTTATTTAGCTATGTTAATCCTCTATGTCAAAAATTTAATTTAAAGATTATAAAGTTTTTAATGTTGACCAAAACTAAAATATATTTATCATCACCTCACATGGGAGGCTCAGAACAAAAATTTGTTGATGAAGCTTTTTCTACTAACTGGATAGCTCCATTGGGCCCTAATGTGAATGGTTTTGAAGATGATATCAAGAATTATTTGGGTGGCGAAAAACAAATTGCTGCTCTTAGTTCTGGTACTGCTGCTATACATTTAGCACTACAGCTATTAAATGTTTCAAAAGGAGATGAAGTTTTATGTCAAAGTTTTACTTTTTCAGCTTCTGCTAATCCAATAATTTATCAGGGTGCAACACCAATCTTTATAGACAGTGAGACAGATACTTGGAATATGTCTCCAGAGTTACTAGAAATAGCTATTAAAGACAGAATTGAAAAATATCAAAAGCCAAAAGCTATAATTGCTGTTCATTTATATGGCATGCCTTATAAAGCAAAAGAAATAAATGAGATAGCGCAGAAATACGATATTCCTGTAGTTGAAGACAGTGCTGAAGCTCTGGGTAGTACTTACTTCAATAAGAAGTGTGGCGCACTTTCTGATTTTGGAATTCTTTCCTTTAATGGAAATAAAATAATTACTACTTCTGGTGGTGGTGCGCTTATCGTTGATTCAGAAAAATTAAAAGAAAAAGCAGTTTTTCTATCTACCCAAGCAAGAGACAATGCACCTCATTATGAGCATTCATCTATTGGGTTTAATTATAGATTAAGTAATGTGTTAGCTGGAATTGGTAGGGGACAAATGGAAGTTATTGATGATAGAGTTGAAGCTAGAAGGCAAAACTTTAATTTTTACAAGAAGCATTTGTCTCAGTATAAACAAATTACCTTTTTGGAAGAACCAGAAAATTTCTTTTCTAACAGATGGATTACTTGTATTGAAACTGAATCATACGAATTAAGAGAAAAAATAAGATTAGAACTATTAAAAGACGATATAGAATCTAGACCATTATGGAAGCCTATGCATATGCAGCCAATATTTAAAGATTATCTGCATTTTACAAACGGTACATCAGAAAGACTTTTTGATAGAGGCCTTTGTCTTCCAAGTGGCTCTAATTTAACACAGGATGATTTATCAAGAATCCTTAATAATATTACAAATACCCTAAATTATGATAAATAATTACTTTGCCTATTACTCTCAAAAGTACGCCTCTAAATGGCTTGTTTTTGGTATTGACTTAACCTTAATACTATTTACATTCTTTTTGGCCTACTTTATTAGATTTAATTTTACATTGAATTTTGATTTAAATCAATTTTTTGTCGAACTACCATTTGTTTTTGGTGTTTCTGCAGTAAGTTTTTTAATTATTGGTTCTTTTAAAAGTGTTATAAGACATACAGGTTTTACTGATGTTGTAAATGTCTTTAAGTCTGTAGCCTTAATGTCTTTGACTTGTATAGCGGTTGTTTTGTTTAACAGATTTACTAACATAGTTCCAGGTTTTACTATTCCGCTATCAATAATTGTTATGCATGCCTTATTAAGCTTTGTTGTACTTAGTTCTAGTAGATTGCTTTTTAAAATGACTTATAAGTATTTAAAATGTAAGTTACTTTTAACTAAACGTGTTTTAATTTATGGCACAGGAGATTCAGCTATAGTTACTTATAATGCTTTGTTGAGTAATGCAAAAACAAGTTTCAATACAATTGCATTTGTTGATGATGATATAAAAAAGAATGGAAAACTTATTAATGGTGTTCCAATTTTATCATATAATAATTTAGATGAAAACTATGTTATTTCTAACGATATTGATGAAGTTATAGTAGCACATCAAAATGCTGATACTAATAAGTTAATGAAACTTATTGATAATTTAGCCGATTCAGGAGTTAAAGTTACTAAAGTACCACCAATTGAACAATGGATAAATGGTGAGTTAAGTGCTAAACAAATAAAGCAAGTGCAAATTGAAGATTTACTTGGTAGACCTCCAATAGAAATTGATAACCCAAACTTATTGAACGAATTTAGAGGTGAAACTGTTCTTGTAACAGGAGCTGCAGGTTCAATTGGTAGCGAGTTAGTAAATCAACTTTCAAATTTTGATGTTAAGCATTTAATATTAGTAGATCAAGCGGAATCAGCACTTTATGATGTTCAGCAAGATTTAAAACGAGATGGGAAACATAATTATACAGCTATTGTTGCTGATATTAGAGATGGTTTAAGAATAGATACTATTTTCCAAACACATAAGCCAACTATGGTGTTTCATGCTGCAGCTTATAAGCATGTACCATTAATGGAAAAATCCCCTTATGAAGCGATAAAAATAAATGTAAATGGAACGAAACTATTAGCAGATACTGCATCAAGATATAATGTAAAAAAGTTTGTTTTTGTTTCTACTGATAAAGCGGTTAACCCTACAAGTGTTATGGGGGCTACTAAAAGAATGGCAGAAATGTATATAAGTTGTCTTCAAAAAGAGAGTAAAACAAAATTTATTACTACTCGATTTGGTAATGTTTTAGGTTCAAATGGATCAGTAATTCCATTATTTAAAAAGCAAATTGAAAATGGTTGTGCATTAACATTGACTCATAAGGATATTACAAGGTATTTCATGACTATTCCTGAAGCTTCTCAATTAGTTCTTGAAGCAGGAACTATGGGTAAAGGAGGAGAGATATTTATATTTGATATGGGCGAGTCTGTTAAGATTTATGATTTGGCTAAGAATATGATTAAACTATCTGGATTAAGATATCCTGAAGATATAGATATAAAAATAACAGGACTTAGACCTGGAGAAAAACTATATGAAGAGCTATTAGCTAATGGAGAAAATACGTTGTCTACTTATCATAAAAAAATAATGATTAGTAAAACAAGAGAGTTAGATTATGCTAGAGTGAAATCTGAAATAGAAGAATTGTGTATTACTAATCGTTTTCAAAATAACAATATAGTTATGAAAATGAAGAGTTTAATACCTGAATATAAATCTAATAACTCTGAATATGAAAAATTTGATACTAGAGTTAAAATTTATAAAAAAGCTAAAGGAATAATTGAAAATAACTCAAAAGACACAAAAGTTTTTAAGTCTGTTCAGTAGAATTTAGCTAAAATCTCTTATTTTACACCCAAATCTTAATAAAATGATTTTAATTCCTAAAAATTACTATATAATAGTGTCAGCTATTTTGGCACTATTATTTACTTCTTCCTGTACTTCAAAAAAAGAAGTTGTCTACTTTCAAAATGCTAAAGATTTTGAGACTATAGTAGATACCGATACTTTTGCACCTAAATTTAAAGTAAACGATATTGTAAGTGTTTTTGTTTCTACATTTGATTTGGAAGCAGTAGCTCCTTTTAACTTAACTAGAGGAGGTAACTCTAATAATCCTGAATTTATTGACTATTTGATTGATGTTGATGGTAATATTGATTATCCAGTACTAGGAAAGGTTAAACTACAAGGGTTAACTGTTAGTGAAGCTCAAGCTTTATTTAAGAAAAAACTCGAAGATGGATATCTAAGAAACCCTATAGTAAATATCAGAATTTTAAATTTCAGAATTTCTGTTCTTGGAGAAGTAAGAAGACCAGGAAGATATGAAGTTTCGGGAGAGCGTATCACAATATTAGAAGCATTATCTTTGGCTGGTGATTTGAATATTAAAGGAAAAAGAGAAAATGTTTTAGTGATAAGAGATTTTAATGGTACTAAAACATATACTAGAGTTGATTTACGAAACAAAGAATTATTCAATTCTCCTGTGTATTATTTGACTCAAAATGATATTGTTTATGTTGAGCCAAATAATTCTGCGATAAGTAGTGCTTCTGGTGATACTCGAATAGGTACTATTATTAGTATATCTTCTTTTCTAATTACTACCGCATTAATATTCGTTACAAGAAATTAGTTTATTAATTTTACTATGGATAATATGATGAAATCTCAAAGTACATCTGATGGATTTGATTTAAAGAAGGAAATTGGAATATATCTAAAGCAATGGATTTGGTTTGTTATTAGCGCCATTATTTTTATAACTTTTGCTTTTTTTCACTTGAGATATGCCACACCTGAATATAATGCAAAGGCAAAAATAATGCTTATGGATAATGATGGTGTTTCTAACCCTGCTGAAACTGTTCTTCAGGATATGCGACAGTTATCCAATAATGAGAGTGAAAAGATTGAGGATGAGATTGAAATTCTTAAATCTAGAACTTTAATGAAAAATGTAGTTAAGAAATTAGATCTTAATAAACAATTTTTTGCTAAGGGTAGATTTCATAATACTCAATATTTTCCTATTAGTAAAGCTCCCGTTAATATAAATTTTATTGAAAACGATAGTATTATTAATGAGTCTAACTTCAGTTTTAGTGTTCTTATAACATCCGAAACATCATTTGATTATATATATGTTTCAGAATCTACAGGGGAGACAATATCAAAGAAAATGTTTTTTGGGAAAAATACGCCAACTAATATTGGTGATATAATTATTACGCCGAACACTGATAATATTTCAAAATTTACTGGACAAACTATTTATGTGAAAATTAAAGCTTTAGATAAAGTAGCAGAAAAATATAAGAATGCAATTAGAATTTCACCGGTAGTAGTAGGGTCAAAAGTGGTTAATTTGTCTTTAACTGATCCCTCAGCTAAAAAAGCAATAGCAGTAATCAATAATTTAGTAGATGAGTACAATAGAGTATCAATTGAAGCAAAAAATACTAAATCAAACAATACAGCTGATTTTATCAATAAGCGAATTGGTTTAATAGCTAAGGATCTCTCTGATGTTGATGATGAGATAGAAGAATTTAAAACAGGAAATAAGTTAACAAATATATCGTCTGAAGCTAATTTGTATTTACAATCTAATGCGCAAACTGAACAAGAATTAGCAGCCAACAGAACAGAGTTTAGTAAAATTAACTTTATGAAAAATCAATTGGATGAAAATTCTTTTGAAAGAATTCCTTCAAACATTGGTTTAACAGATGGCTCTGTAAATTCAACAGCTAGTAAGTATAACGAGCTTTTAGATAATAGAGATAGGTTACTAAAAAGTTCAAATGAAAAAAATCCAATTATTGTAAATTTAGATCAACAATTAAATGCACTAAAAAATTCTCTTAAAGAAAGTTTAAATAATTCAGCTAACACTATTAGTTTGCAAATTAGAAGTCTTGAAAATAGATCCGCAAAACTTAGTTCAAAAATTTATGCTGTACCAGGACAAGTAAGAAAGTCAAGAGATATTGAACGTGAACAAGGCATTAAGGAATCTTTATATCTATATCTATTGCAAGCTAGAGAAGAAGCAACTATTTCGTTAATATCTACATCTCCAAATGCTAAAATTATTGATGATGCTCATACAGATTTTGTAGCTGTTTCTCCAAAAAGAACAATGGTGTATTTAGCATCTGTTATGGTTGGCTTAATTTTGCCTTTTCTTTTCTTCTACCTTAAAAATCTTTTTGATACTAAGATTCATAATAGAGAAGATTTAGAGAAAATAATAAAAAATATTGCTGTATTAGGTGAAGTGCCAAGATTAAGTGGAAATGATAAGAGCTTAATAGAGAGAAATGATAGGTCTATATTGTCTGAATCTTTTAGGATAATAAGAACAAATTTTGATTATATAAGGAGAGTGGAAAACACTATGAATTATAATAACGTAGTTTTTGTTACTTCAACAATAAATGGAGAAGGAAAATCTTTTTTTAGTTTAAATATGGCTCTTACAGTTGCTAATACAGGTAAAAAAGTTTTATTGATTGGAGCAGACATTAGAAATCCACAAATTTATTCAGCTTTTAAAAACAAAAAGGAAAAAGAAAGTTTAAAGGCTGGTTTAACAGAATATCTTGCTGATGAATCTACAGCAATTAGTGATACTATAAATAACTACGATATAAATGATATTAAGATTGATATTCTTCTTTCTGGAAAAGTACCACCAAATCCAGCTGAGTTATTGATGAGTGATAAAATGAAAAATTTATTTGACAAAGTTTCAGAAGAATATGATTATGTAATTGTTGATACGGCTCCATCAATGTTAGTAACTGATACTTTACTAATAAGTGAATATGCTGGACATACAATCTATATAACTAGAGCAGATCATACCGAAAAGAAAATATTAAACTTTGCTAAAGAATTACATGCTGAAAAGAAACTAAACAATATGATGCTTGTAGTTAACGATGTTAAACAGTCTAATTTCGGATACGGTGCAAAGTATGGTTACTATGGTGCTCCAGAAAAAAAAGGATTTTTTAGTAGATTTAAAAAATCATAAATCATTTAATAAAATAAAAAAAGCATCTTTTATTAGATGCTTTTTTTATGCATCATAATATTTAAAAGCTTCAATTATCAAATCATTATCAACTAAACAATCAATTTTACACTTGCCAATAGCTTCAAGAAGTACGAAGTTAATATTGCCATGATTGTTTTTCTTATCGTATTTAAGCAATTCTATTATATTAGGATAATCACTTTTTTCGATATTTACTTTATCATAATAACTAAGAAATAATTTTTTAATACTATTAGTAGTTTCTTTTGGAAACCCAATTAACTCTGTTGAAATGTAACTAGCTAAAATCATTCCAATAGCAATAGCTTCACCATGCAATAATGTTATTTTATTTGGGTTACTCAAAAAATAAGATTCAATGGCATGCCCTAAAGTATGTCCGAAATTTAAAGTTTTGCGTAAACCGTTTTCAAATGGGTCTTCTTCAACAACATTTCTTTTTATTATAACAGACTCATGAATTAATTCATCTAAGTCATCAAGGTTAAGTTTTGATAAATCAGTAAATTTATTCCAATAGCTTTCACCTGTTATAAGTCCATGCTTTAACATTTCTGCTAAACCAGAACGCATTTGATCTTTTGGAAGTGTATCAAGAAATTGAGTATCTATTAATACTAAATCTGGATTGCTAATAACACCTATTTGATTTTTCAAATGCCCTAGATCTACTCCTGTTTTACCTCCAACAGAAGCATCAACCATAGATAATAGGCTAGTAGGTACATTTATATAAGATATTCCTCTTTTAAAAGTACAAGCCACAAAACCACCTAAATCTGTGATTACACCACCACCAATGTTTATCATCAAACTTTTTCTATCTGCATCTAGTTCAGAAAGTGTATTCCAAACCCCAATGCATGTATCAATGGTTTTGTTTATTTCTCCGGATTCAATTTCAATAATTTCTATAGCAATATTGGTTTCTAGTTTTTCTAAAAACTTGCTCAAACAATATTGATGCGTATTTTCGTCAACCAAAATAAATATTTTGGAAAAATTATTTTCTTTAACGTGTTGGTTTAAAGATGTGTAGCATTTATTGTTAAAATGAATTATACTATCATTAGCATTAATAGAATCCATAAAAAAAGTATTGTTTTTTAAGGCTGTGAAATTAAGGAGATTTTATATAAAATGATAACTTAGCTATAATTATCTTTATACAAATTTTTGAAAAAAATGAATACAGATTTAATTTTTGATAATACAGATGTAGCTTTCTCTTTAAAAACAGACTCTGAATTAGAGCGTGCTTATTTTTTATTTAAAATGATATCTATAGAACCATTGGTTAGAATTGGAACAGCAGCTACAAACTTTGCAATAAAAGCGAATCTTCCAATTGAGGGCTTAATTCGCTCTACAGTTTTTGATCATTTTTGCGGAGGCGTTAATGAGGAAGATTGTTTATCTGTTATAGATAGAATGTATCAAAAAGGTGTTAGTTCTGTTTTGGATTATTCTGTAGAAGGAAAAGAAAGTGAACAAGAGTTTGATTCTGCAAAAGACAAAGTTTTAAAAATAATAGATTTCGCAAGAGAAATTGATGCTATTCCTATCGCTGTTTTTAAGCCAACTGGTTTCGGGCGCTTTTATTTATATGAAAAAATAACAAAAGGCGATAAATTAACTAATGAAGAACAAGACGAATGGAATAAGGTTATTGAAAGGTTTGATGTTGTTTGTAAAAAAGCTAAAGAAAATGATGTAGCAGTATTAATTGATGGCGAAGAAAGTTGGATGCAAGATGCAGCTGATGCTTTAGTAACTCAAATGATGCAGAAGTATAATACAGAAAAGCCTATAGTGTATAATACATTGCAATTGTATAGACACGATAGATTAGATTTTTTAAAAAAAGAACATGATAAGGCCAAAGATGGTAAATACTTTCTTGGGTACAAACTTGTACGCGGCGCTTATATGGAAAAAGAAAATGAAAGAGCTACTGAAAAAGGGTATCAATCACCAATTTGCGGGAGTAAAGCATTAACAGATGAAAACTTCAATAAAGGGTTGCAGTATATGATCGATAATTTAGATTGTATGTCCATATTCGCAGGAACTCATAATGAAGATAGTTCGTACCTTTTAATCAAGTTAATGAACGAAAAAGGTTTATTGAATAATGACCCGAGAATATGGTTTGGACAATTATATGGAATGAGTGATCATATTAGTTTTAATTTGGCTAACCTAGGGTATAATGTTGCTAAATATATTCCTTTTGGCCCAGTTAAAGATGTGATGCCTTATTTAATAAGAAGAGCAGAAGAAAACACTTCAGTTGCAGGACAAACTGGAAGAGAACTTGCATTATTAACTAGAGAGAAGAAACGTAGAAAAAAGCTATAAGAGCTAAATATATTTTTTTAATATATTATTTATTTCTGTATTACTCATAGCCGCAGTTACGTTTTGTAATTCTCTAAAATCAATATTTAAAGAACTTAATTTTTGCTGTTCTATAGCTAGAATGTCAGAATCATTAGTTTTAATCAAATTCTCATTTTGATAAGCAATTTCTTCATGCATTTTTTCACCAGGACGTAATCCAATGACTTTAATTTCCGGTTGTTTAGATACGTCTTTATATAAGGCAATTAACCTTTTAATTATATCTATTACTTTAATAGGAGTGCCCATATTTAATGTATATAGATTATAACTTAAATCATTTTTTGAAGCTAACTTCAATATTAGATTACATGCCTTTTGTTTACTTATAAATAATCTAGTCATAGATTCATCAGTAATTGTAAGCGGAGATTCAAATTCAATTTGTTTTTTTAATAAGGGAATTACTGACCCATTTGAACCAAATATGTTTCCGAATCTAGTAGTGATATATTTGGTGGAACTATTATTATTTAAATAATTCATATAAAGTTCTCCAATTCGCTTCGATTTTCCCATAACACCAATTGGGTTAACAGCTTTATCGGTAGATATAAAAATAAATTTCTTTACCTCATATTCTCTAGCTAAATCAGCCAATAGTTTAGTTCCTAGAATGTTTAATTTCACTGCTTCATGTGGGTTGCTTTCCATCATAGGAACATGTTTGTATGCAGCAGCATGAAAAATTATTGTTGGCTTATAAGTCTTAAAAAGGTATTTGATAGAATTTTTATTCGTAATGTCAAGTAGTTTGAATTCTATATGTATGGTGTCTTTAAATTCTAGTTCTTTGATAAGCTCATATAATGGCGATTCAGCAATATCTACTACTATTAATTTTTTGTATTTACAATTTATGAGTTGTTTAGTAAGTCCGCTACCTATAGAGCCTGCAGCTCCTGTAATTAAAATAGTTTCATTGGAAAAATCGTATGAGTTGTATGTGTGATTAATATTGTTAGAAGATGGGAATAATCCAGATTCATACAACATATCATCAATTCTGCTCGCCGTTTTTTTGTTCATAAACTATTGGTATGTCTAGGTTAAATAGACTAGTAATTTAAGAATAATTGAATAAACTCTATTTTGTGATGACTTTAATTATAGTAAGACAAATGAGTTTTAAATCGAAAAACAAGTTTCTTCGTTTAATATATTCCTTATTAAACTTTAATTTATCTGGAATGATAGTTTTAATGAAAAATTCTTCTGGGTTTTTAGCAGCTTTTAAGAGTTCAACTTCATTCCTGTATTTTAAAGATGCTAAGCCAGTAATTCCTGGTCTAACTTGAAAAATCTTCATATCATCCTCATTATAGTAATTTACGTAGTAACGAAGTTCGGGTCTAGGACCAACAAAACTCATGTCGCCTTTTATTATATTTATCAATTGTGGGAATTCGTCTACTTTATAACGCCTTAATATATAGCCTATTTTGGTAATTCTTGAGTCATTGTTTCCTAAAGTCAAAAGACCTTTTTTATCAGATTCTACTCTCATTGTTCTAAACTTAAAGATATTAAAATCCTTGTTGTTTTTTCCAACGCGACCTTGAATAAAAAATATTGGACCTCTAGAATCCAACTTTATTAAAATAGCAATTATTAAGAGAAAGGGGAAAAGAAGTACTAATCCAATTATTGAAAAAATAATGTCAAATAACCTTTTTGACATTTATTTAAATATTTTTAAATTTATTAATGTAGCTGTACTATCGCAATTCTCAATAGTTAGAGTAACTTCATCATCGTTGTGTATTCCTTCAATCAAATAAACGCCACATGGTTCTTGTCTTGGATTACTTTCAGAAAAATTAATATCACCTTTTTGTAAAATATTAATGATGTCTGTTGAATCAATTTCATTATTAGTTAATAGGGTTGAAAAATTCTGGCTGTAGCCAATTTTTTTTGAATTTATATTTTTTAAAACTCTAGCTTCAGGACCATAGCTACATGATGTTTTTTTACCATTTAAGAAGAAAGCTAGAATGACTAAGCCGATAGAAAATCCTCCTAGATAATAACCAATACGTTGAATAAGTTTCATTAAGAATATTTAGGGTTTGCTTAAATGGCTAATTAAAATATAAGCAAGTTAACATCACTATATTTTAAATCGAACCATTCTCCAACAGATTTACTTGTTAAAATACCGTGGTAAAAGTACAACCCATTTTTTAAACCTTTATCAAATCTTAAAGAATTTTCTATTCCGCCATCTTCAGCAATTTTGAGTAAGTAAGGTGTGAATATATTACTAATTGATACTGTGGCAGTACGTGGATATCTAGCTGGAATATTAGGCACGCAATAATGCACTACATTGTGTTTTATAAAAGTTGGTTGTTTGTGTGATGTAACTTCACTGGTTTCAAAACAACCTCCCATATCAATACTAACATCAATAATGATTGCTCCTTTTTTCATAGATTCAACCATAGCTTCAGATACTACAATAGGAGACCTATTTGTACCTCTTACTGCACCAATAACCACATCACAACGCTTTAATGCTTTTAATAAATTTTTAGGCTGAATTGTTGATGTAAAAAGTGGACGACCTAATTGAGATTGAATACACCTTAATTTTGTTATTGAATTATCAAATACTTTTACTCCAGCTCCTAAACCTAAAGCACTTCTTGCTGCAAACTCTCCAACCGTACCTGCGCCTAAAATAACAACTTCTATGGGAGGTACACCACTAATATTACCTAACATTAAGCCATTACCTGTTTTTGGGTCTGATAATAATTCAGAGGCTATTAAAACAGATGCAGTACCAGCAATTTCACTCAGCGATTTCACTGCTGGATAACTACCGTCAGTATCTCTTATAAATTCAAAAGCTAATGCTGTAATTCTTTTTGCCGCTAGTGCTTCAAAATATTTTTTGGTTTGAGTTTTAATCTGTAAAGCAGAAATTAAAATAGTCTGTGGGTTTAATAGTTTTATTTGATCTAGAGTAGGAGGCTCAACTTTTAAAATCATTGGACAAGAAAACACTTTTGCTGTATCCTTGGTTATTTCAGCTCCAGCTTCACTATAATCTTTATCACTAAAGTTAGCACCGTTACCAGCTCCAGATTCCATTAAAACTCTATGGCCATTACTTACTAATGCATAAACTGCATCAGGAGTAAGGCAAATGCGTTTTTCTTGAAAAGCTGTTTCTTTAGGAATTCCAATAAATAGATCTCCTTTTTTCTTAAATATTTCAAGCGTTTCCTCTTGAGGCAAAAGTTGTTGCTTTGTAAAAGGAGAAATAGGTTGCTTCGACATGGTTAAATCAAATTAGTAAACTTCAAATTACAAATAAATTTTTAATAAAAACTAATTGTTTTTGTAATCAAAATATAGAATGTGCAATTTATCGATTACATTTATCAGATAAAATAGCTAGTTACCGCTTTATTTTTAAAGAAATTAATTTATTATTATAAGTTTGTTTTACAAATTAGTACATGTTTAAAAACCTAACATTTTATTTTTTTTTGATTTTCACTTCGATTTGCTTTTCGCAACAGTTTGCTATAAGCGGTAATGTAATTGATTTAAATAATAAGCCTATTGCATATACAAATGTTGTAATTGTTAGTAAAGAAAATTCAGAAATTATAAAAGGGGCTACAACCAATGATGATGGTGTTTTTAGAATTGAAAATATTGATAAAGGAAATTATATCATTAAGATAAGTTTTTTAGGTTTTGAAAACTATTCTAAAGATTTAGAACTTAAAGCAAATATCGATTTAGGCTTAATTTTGCTTAAAGAGAATAATCAGGAGCTTGAAGGTGTTATAGTTTTAGCAAAGCGTCCTACAATAAAAAGATTAGTTGATAGATTGGTTTTTAATGTTGAAAACTCAACACTATCAAACAACAATGTTCTAGATGTACTAAAACATACTCCAGGAGTATTAGTTAATAATGATAAAATTACTATAAAGCAATCTACTCCAATAATATACATTAATGATAGAAGAGTACATCTGTCTTCAAACGAAGTGCAACAGCTTTTAGAAGGCACTTCTGCAAGTAATATAAAGGCTATTGAAGTGATTACTAATCCCCCAGCTAAATATGAGGCTGAAGGTGGTTCGGTTTTAAATATTGTAACCAATAAAAATATTATTGCTGGTTATAACGGAAGTGTTTTTGGCAATTATAAACAAGGAAGTGAATTTCCTAAATATTCATTAGGTACAAGTCACTTTTTTAAAGCTAAAAAATTAAATACGTATTTAAATTACAGTATAAGCCCAAGAAAAGATTTTCGTAGTAGTAATGAATTTGTGAATTTTATAGATGCGGGACAAACAACATCAAGTTGGGAAACAGATTTTGAACATGTGCGTGAAACCTCAAATCAAAATATAAACGCAAATATTGATTATGAAATAGATAAGCGTAACAGTTTAGGTTTTGCTACAAGCATGCTTATATCACCTAGAAAAAATACTCAAACCAATTCTAATTCTACTACAGATGTTTTTGGTAGTAATAAAATTTTAGATTCTACTTTTATTACTGATAACCGCAAAGTAGATGAAACATTTAATATGGCCTTTACTTTAGATTATATTCATAAGTTTAAAAAAGAAGGGGAGAAGCTTTTAATTAGTGCACATCATACCAATTATGATTTTTCTAGTTTCCAAAATGTAGATACTGATTATTTATTTCCAGATGAATCGTTGATTAGAAGCAATAGATTTCAAACCTTTTCTAGTCAAGAAATTAAGCTTTATACTGGTCAGTTGGATTATGAGTTACCAATAAATGATTCTGGATTATTTGAAGCAGGCGCAAAGGTGTCTAATATAAATTCTAAGAGTATTTTAACGCAATATAATTTTGAAAATGATGTTAGAGAGCAGGATTTTCAAAACTCAGATACGTTTTTGTACGATGAAACTAATTATGCAATTTATTCAAGTTATTCAAAAGACTGGGATTCATGGGGGTTGAAATTAGGTTTAAGAGCTGAGTTGACAAATGTTAGAGGGAATTCATTAACTAGTAATACTAATAACAATTCTAAATATGCAAAGATCTTCCCATCGTTATATATTTCGCATAAACTAAATGATGAGAATGAATTATATTTTAATTACAGCAAACGTATTTATCGTCCACGTTACAAACAGTTAAATCCTTTTAAGTCTTTTTTAAATGATAATACTTATATAACTGGAGACCCGAATTTGCAACCAAGAATAGATAATCAATTTATATTGGGGTATACGTTTAATGAATATTACACTTTTGAGTTATATTACAGGCATGAAAATGATCCTGCTTTGCAATATTTTTATCAAGATAATGATAGAAATGTATTAGTGTACCAGTATACAAATTTAGATGAGTCGGTTTCTTATGGCTTAGACTTTACAACATATAAAGCATTGAATAACTTTTGGAATTTATATGTTTTATCTTCAGTTTTTTATTACAAAAATAGTTTTAATCCAATTGATAGTAATATAGATTCGTTTGATGGAGAACAGTGGAGTTTATATGCAGAAATTGTTAACTATTTTACTTTTTTAAAAGATAATAGTTTGTTGGCTGAAATATCATTCAATTATTTGTCACCAACAAATGATGGACCTACTGATACTAGTTTTATATCTAGTCTTGATATTAACATTAGAAAAACTTTATGGAAAAACAGGGCTTCAATTAATTTAGGAATATTAGATGTGTTTAATACGCAGAATTTTAATTCAACTACAAGATATTTAAGTCAAGATATATTTTCAAAATTTCAATTTGAAAACAGAATGTTAGTTTTCGGGTTTAACTATAAATTTGGTAATTTTAAATTAGAAAACAACAAAAAGGAAATTGATGTAGTTGAACGTAACAGATTGAATAATAACTAGAACTAGAGCAATAGGAATAGGGTTTTAGAAATATTGACTTATTTTTCCCCAAAGTCCTTTTGGAGACATTTTAAGCTCATCCTCAAGCTCCTGCATAGATTTTGATGCTTCATTCATTTTGTTGAATATTCTAGCTCTAATCAAATAAATAGTAGGTATTACAACTGCCATTACTGGTATTAAATAAACTAACTGAAATTCATCTATACGTGCATCACCAAATAATATTACCCCAATTTGAAAAAAATACATAACAATTGGAACCAATAACGAGTGATACCACCAATGTCTACAAGTAAAAAACCATAAAAAAAGTAATAACAAAGGAATTACTTTACCTGTTAAAGCCCACATAGCGTAGTTTGCATCCTCCCAAGCTTTGCTATCATATGTAAACAAAAAAGTGTCCCAAATTTGCGTTTTTGGAACACTTTCATATAAGGAAAACAAATAGGGAGTGATTGCTATAAAGGTTGCTATAACACTTCCTAACACTAGACCCTTATTGACTCTAGTTGCTTTTTCTTTAAGCAAAGATTCGCTTTGCTTTTCTTTCAACTCTGCTGTTACATGCAAAGATTCGTTTTGCTTTTCTCTCGACCTTTGCGTCAGCAAAGATTCGTTTTGCTTTTCTCTCAACTTTTGTTGTTGCTTCATCGTGATTTATAGTTTTTTTCGCAAAAGCAGTAAACAACAAACCTCCAACTATTACAAAAGCAATTAAGTACTTTTTAGTTTTCATTTTATAAGGGATTTAATTAATTAATTACCCAAATGTAAATAAAGACTATATTGAAGTTATTCGCTAAATGTTAAAATTATGTTAAAAACATTGATTTTTAAATTTCTTGATGTGGGTTTCCCGTAAAACTTCAATATTCATTGGAGAATATACTATTTATGCATCATAAGCTTGTAGGTTATTTCGTTATTTATGAGTTGTTTAAACTTAAAATTCGGTTGTTTTTACTATCTAATTTTATATTAATTTTATCAAAATTATCATATAAAATATCTTCTATTTTTTCTGGCCATTCAATTAATTTCCAATAATCAGAATCTAAATAATCTTCAATTCCAAAATTATAGACTTCTTCTATATCATTAATTCTATATAAATCAAAATGATAGATTTTATCATCATCTAATTTATATTCATTCACAATTGAAAACGTTGGGCTACTAACTTCATCATGACTACCTAAAACTTTTACTATGGTTTTAATAAGCGTAGTTTTTCCAACACCCATATTTCCATAAAACAACAAAGTTTTTGTTTTTGCATTCTCAATGAGTTGTTTTGCAATTTGCTCAACCTCATCAATTCCATAACTAATTTCCAATTTTTTATAAAATTTTGATACAATATTAAATAAAATAAATCGAAAAACCTAAGAAAAAATGCATTTCATCGATATTATATGCTTTTTATGGATTTATTTAGGATTGAAAACTGCAAAGGGAATAATCATTTCTTCCAATGAAACACCTCCATGTTGATAGGTGTTTCTATAATAACTTACATAATGGTTATAATTGTTTGGGTAAGCAAAAAACAAATCACTTTTAGCAAATATGTACGAACTACTCATATTTATAGATGGAAGGTGTAATTCTCTTGGATCTTTAGCAACTAAAACATCTTTGCTATCATAAGTTAAACTTCTGCCTGTTTTGTAGCGAAGATTTAAACTTGTATCTCTATCTCCAATAACCTTTGATGGGTTTTTTACATTTATAGTACCGTGATCTGTAGTTAAAATTAATTTAAAACCTAATTGCTGTGCTTGCTGAATCATATCTAAAAGTGGAGAGTTCTTAAACCAGCTAAGTGTTAATGATCTATATGCTTTATCATTTGATGCTAATTCCTTTACAACTTCCATTTCAGTTTTAGAATGTGATAACATATCCACAAAATTATAAACAACTACTGTTAAGTCATTATCTTTAAGTGATCTAAAATTATCTGCTAACTTTTTTCCGTTCTTTAGGTTGGTAATTTTATGATAATCATAACTTAAGTTGGATAACCCTAAACGTTTCATTTGTGTTTCTAGAAAATCTGCTTCGTGCATGTTTTTACCACCTTCGTCTGTGTCATTTTTCCAATACTGAGGAAATAATTTCTCCATATCACTAGGCATTAGTCCTGAAAAAATAGCATTTCTGGCATATTGAGTTGCTGTAGGCAGAATGCTAAAAAAAGCGTCTTCTTTTTCTTTTTTGAAATAATTACTAATAATTGGCTCAAAAACCTTCCATTGGTCATAGCGCAAATTATCAATTACTAGTAATAATGTTGGTTGTTCTTTACTTATTTCAGGAACTATTTTGTCTTTAAATAGTGTATGAGACATAACTGGGGCATCAGTATGGGGCTTAAACCAATTGGCATAATTTTTATCTATAAATTTTCCAAATTGAATATTTGCTTCGTTTTTCTGAGATTCTAAAATTTCAAACATGCTTGCATCTTCAATATCTTCTAACTGAATTTCCCAGTAAATTAGTTTTTGATATAAGCTTACCCATTCTTCATAACTATTCACCATGGATAAATCCATTGCAATTTTCCTAAATTCTTGTTGGTAATTAGAGGTTGTTTTCTCTGAAACTAATCTAGAATGGTCTAAATTCTTTTTTAAACTTAATAATATTTGATTTGGGTTTACGGGCTTTATTAAATAATCGGCTATTTTATTGCCAATAGCCTCTTCCATAATGTACTCTTCTTCACTTTTAGTAATCATAACCACTGGAAGTGAGTCTTTTTTCTCTTTTATTTCATTTAAAGTTTCAAGACCAGTTAAACCTGGCATGTTTTCATCTAAAAAAACGATATCAAAATTCTTTTCATCTAAAACATCAATGGCTTCAGTACCACTATTACAAGTAGTTACTTGGTAATTTTTCTTTTCAAGAAACAAAATGTGTGGTTTTAGTAAATCTATTTCATCATCAACCCAAAGTATGTTTATCATATTATTATAATTTTTAGTGTTATAATTTATTGTTTAAATAAAGATGTTTTTTATTAAGCTCTAATTGCATCAAATACATATTATAGTCTCAACTATGGTTATATTTGTAAATGTTAAATGTAAAAAAATAGAGTTTGAACAAACTTAAAATATTAAACGACCCAATTTACGGATTTATTACAATTCCAAATTCTTTGATATTCGATTTAATACAGCATAAATATTTTCAACGTCTACGTAGAATTACCCAAATGGGTATGTCTTATTTGGTTTACCCAGGTGCTCATCATACAAGATTTCATCATGCCATTGGTTGCGTACATTTAATGCAACAAGCGGTTAATGTGCTTCGTTTTAAAGGAGTTACAATTTCTGATGATGAAGAAACCGGGCTTTATATTGCTATTTTATTACATGATATTGGCCATGGACCTTTCTCTCATGCTATGGAACATTCTATAGTTAATAATGTATCTCATGAGGCTATTTCGCTGTTATTTATGGAGCGGTTAAATGAAGAATTTAACGGAAGTTTAACGCTTGCCATCCAAATTTTTAAAGGCGAATACCCAAGAAAGTTTATGTGTCAGCTAATTTCTGGGCAATTGGATATGGATCGTGCAGATTATTTAAAACGAGATAGTTTTTATACTGGAGTAGCTGAAGGTAATATTAATAGCGAGCGTTTAATAACGATGTTAAACGTAATTGATGATGAATTAGTTGTTGAGGAAAAAGGAATTTATAGTGTAGAAAAATTTATTATAGCCAGACGCTTAATGTATTGGCAAGTGTATTTGCACAAAACTGGTTTGGTTGCAGAACAGTTACTAATCAGAGTTTTGAAAAGAGCAAAAGAACTTTACGAGTCAGGACATAAGTTAAATGCTAGTGATTCCCTTTTGTATTTTTTAAAGAATAAAATATCAATTGACAATTTTACAGATGAAACTTTGGCTGTATTTTCAAAATTAGATGATTATGATGTTGTTTCTGCTATGAAACAGTGGCAATATCATGAAGATTTTGTGTTAAGTAATTTATGCGAAATGATAATTAACAGAAACTTACTTAAAATTAAAATAAAGAATAAACTTGTAAAAGAAAGTAGTTTGATGAGCCATATTAATGATGTTATGCACAATTATAATATTTCTGAACAAGAAGCAAAATATTTTGTTTTTACTGGAAGTATTTCAAACCAAGCTTATCAACTCAAAGCTAAGCGCATAAATATATTGCATAAGTCTGGAAAGATTGAAGATATTGTTAAAGCTTCTGACCAATTGAATCTTAAGGCTTTGTCAAAACCAGTTACAAAATATTATATATGTTATCCTAAGGTTAAACTTTAGTACATTTTTCCTATTTTTGCCACATCAAATCAAAAAACAAAATCAAACAAAACAAAGTGTGAAATTTACAGCACAACAAATAGCAGGGATTTTAGAAGGTGATGTTGTTGGTAATCCTGATATTGAAGTATTCAAACTATCAAAAATAGAAGAAGGTTTTGAGGGTGCATTAACTTTTTTAGCAAATCCTAAGTATACACCACATATATATACTACGAAGGCTTCAATTACTATTGTAAATAAAACATTTAAACCTGAAAATAACTTAAAAACTACTTTAATTAAAGTTGATGATGCATATTTAGCATTTTCAAAAATCCTTGAATATTATAATTCTGTAAAACTGAATAAAGTTGGAGTAGAGCAACCTTCTTTTATATCTGAATCTTCTAAATATGGAGAAAATGTATATATAGGTGCCTTTAGTTACATCGCAGAAAACGTTATTATAGGTAATAATGTTAAAATATTTCCTAGTACATATATAGGTGATAATGTGGTTATTGAAGATAACTCTATAGTATTTTCTGGAGCTAAAATTTATTCAGAAACTATTGTTGGTAAAAACTGTGTAATAAATGCAGGTGCTATAATAGGTGCAGATGGTTTTGGTTTTGCTCCTAATGATGATGGGAGTTATAGCAAAATTCCTCAAACGGGTAACGTGATATTGGAAGATTTTGTTGATGTTGGTGCAGCTACTACTATTGATAGAGCTACTTTAGGTTCAACAATAATTCGAGAAGGTGTTAAACTTGATAACCAAATACAAATAGCTCATAACGTAGAGATAGGAAAAAATACAGTTATTGCTGCACAAACAGGGGTTGCGGGGTCTACTAAAATTGGCGAAAATTGCCAAATTGGTGGTCAAGTTGGTATTGCTGGACATATTACAATAGGCAATAATGTTAAAATACAAGCGCAATCTGGTATTGGCAGACACGTAAAAGATAATGAGATTCTACAAGGATCTCCTGCATTAAAATTAAGTGATTATAATAAGTCGTATGTTCATTTTAAAAACCTACCGACTATTGTTAAAAATATAAATGACTTAGAAAAAAATAAATGGGAATAGTCAATACAGAAATTAAACAAAAAACTATTAAAGAAGCCATTTCTTTAACAGGAGTAGGGTTACATACTGGTAAAGATGTTACCTTAACTTTTAAACCTGCGCCAGCTAACTCAGGGTTTGCTTTTAAAAGATTAGATTTAGAAGGAGAGCCAGTTATGAAAGCTGATGCGAACTATGTTACTAATACACAACGCGGAACCTGTTTAGAGAAAAACGGTGTGACTATACAAACTTCTGAGCATGTATTAGCTGCTTTAGTTGGTTTAGATGTTGATAATGCAATTATAGAATTAAATGCTTCAGAACCACCAATAATGGATGGATCTTCAAAGTTTTTTGTTGAAGCTATAGAAAAGGCTGGTGTAATTGAGCTTGATGCTTTTAGAGAAGAGTTTGTTATTACTGATATAGTTTCTTATGTAGATGAAGAAACAGGAAGCGAAATTCTTGTTATGCCATCAAAAGAATATCAAATAACTACAATGGTTGATTTTGGTACTAAAGTTTTAGGAACTCAAAATGCTACATTAAACCATATTGCAGATTTTAAAAATGATATTTCAGACTCTCGCACATTTAGTTTTTTGCATGAAATTGAAATGTTACTAGAGAACGGTTTAATTAAAGGAGGTGATTTAAATAATGCAATTGTTTATGTTGATAAAGCATTATCTACTGAAACTATGGAGAAGTTAAAGGTCGCCTTTAAGAAGGATTCTATTGCGGTTAAGCCAAACGGTATTCTTGATAACTTAACATTGCATTATCCAAATGAAGCTGCAAGACATAAGCTATTGGATGTTTTAGGAGATTTAGCTCTTGTGGGAACTCGAATAAGAGGTAAAGTTATAGCTAATAAACCGGGACATTTTGTAAATACTCAGTTTGCAAAAAAATTAGCAAAAATAATAAAGAATGATCGTCGTAATAATGTACCAACAATAGATTTGAATCAACCACCTTTAATGGACGTTGTTCAAATTATGGAAATGCTACCTCACAGGCAACCATTTTTATTAATAGACAAAGTATTTGAGCTTTCTGAAAATCATGTTATAGCTACAAAAAACGTGACGATGAATGAAGAATTCTTCAAAGGACATTTTCCTGGAGCACCAGTAATGCCAGGGGTTCTAATTGTTGAGGCTATGGCACAAACAGGGGGTATTTTGGTTCTAAACACGGTTCCAGATCCTGAAAATTATTTAACATTCTTCATGAAAATGGATAATGTAAAATTTAAACAAAAAGTAAGTCCTGGGGACACTTTAATATTTAATTGTTCTTTAATAACTCCAATTCGCAGAGGTATATGTCATATGCAGGGTTATGCATATTCAAACGGTAAATTATGTGCAGAAGCAGAATTAATGGCCCAAATTTCTAAAGTAAAATAATTATGAATCAACCATTAGCTTATGTGCACCCTGGTGCAAAAATTGCAAAAAATGTTGTTATAGAACCCTTCGCTACTATACATAATAATGTTAAAATTGGAGAAGGTACATGGATTGGTAGTAATGTTACTATCATGGAAGGGGCACGAATTGGTAAAAATTGCAATATCTTTCCAGGTTCTGTAATTTCTGCTGTTCCTCAAGATTTAAAATATAATGATGAGGATACTACAGTCGAAATAGGAGATAACGTTACGATAAGAGAGTGTGTAACTATTAACAGAGGCACCACAGACAGAATGAAAACTGTTGTTGGGGATAACTGTTTAATAATGGCGTATTGCCATATTGCACATGATTGCGTTGTTGGAAAAAACTGTATATTTTCAAATAATAGTACACTTGCTGGTCATATTAATGTTGGCGACTATGTTGTTTTAGCTGGTATGACTGCTGTTCATCAGTTTGTTTCAGTTGGAAATCATGCTTTTGTAACTGGAGGTTCTTTAGTTAGAAAAGATGTTCCACCATTTGTAAAAGCAGCTAGAGAGCCTTTATCTTATGTAGGTATTAATTCAGTAGGATTAAGAAGACGAGGTTTTTCAACAGAAAAAATTAGAGAAATTCAAGATATATTTAGAATCTTGTATCAAAAAAATTATAATAATTCACAAGCAGCAGATATTATTGAAGCTGAAATGGAAGCAACTCCAGAGCGAGATGAGATTCTTCAATTTATAAAAAATTCACACAGAGGTATCATGAAAGGATATTTCAAATCAAACTAATTTATGGCAACAACAAGCGACATCAGAAACGGATTATGTATTCGTTATAATAATGATATTTATAAAATTATTGAGTTTTTACACGTAAAACCTGGTAAAGGACCAGCGTTTGTAAGAACAAAAATGAAAAGTGTAACAAGCGGAAAAGTACTAGATAATACATTTTCTGCTGGACATAAATTAGAAGATGTACGTGTCGAAACGCATAAGTTTCAATATTTATACAATGATGGCGAGTTTTATCATTTTATGAATGAAGCCGATTATACACAAATACGTTTATTAGAAGCTGCTTTAGATAATCCTGGGTTGATGAAAGAAGGAGAGGTTGTTACAGTGCTTATTAATACTGAAGATAATATGCCGCTTTCTGTAGATTTACCAGCAAGTGTTATATTAGAAGTTACGCATACTGAGCCTGGTGTAAAAGGAAACACAGCAACAAATGCAACAAAACCAGCTACTGTAGAAACTGGAGCAGAAGTTAATGTACCGCTGTTTATCAATGAAGGTGATAAAATTAAAATAGAAACTGCAAAAGGGACTTATAAAGAGCGTGTAAAAGAATGATTAAAAATGTTTTAAGGTATTCTCTTGTTTTTATTATAATTTTTATTTCTACAAGTTGTATACAAAAACTCAAAGAGGCTGCTGAAAATATCTCTGGTTCTTCTAAACAGCCAGAATCAATATCTGCAAGTAATTTTTCAACAGTAACAGTAAGTGAACAATATGAGTTAAGTGTTCCTAAGTATATGAAAAATATGCCTAATCTACACGATGAAGCATCGCTAGAGTATGCAAACATTTTTAAAGAAACTTATACGGTTGTTATAGAGGAAAACAAGCAAAACTTCATTGACACGTTCAAAGAGTTTGATGAATATAATGATGAACTTTCACCAATTGAAAACTATAAGATTATTCAGAAGCAAATGTTTCGAGAAGCTATTGAAGACGTAAAAATTGAGGATTATGGATTAACTAGTATTAATAGTTTGCCAGCAAGACAGTTTAAAATGTCTGGTATTGTTGATGGGTTAGATTTTTTCTATCTAATTGGTTTTGTTTCGGGAAAAGAAAACATTTATATGATTATGAATTGGACCTTGGGTGACAGAAGGATGAAATATGAAAATACATTTGAGTATATAAATTCATCATTTAACGAATTGTAATTTATGAAATTTCCTAAACCACATACTCTAGAACAAATTGCAAACCTCATAGGTTGCAAATTCATTGGAGATGCAGGTTTTCAAATTCTTGGTATGAACGAAATTCATGTTGTAGAACCTGGAGATATCGTTTTTGTAGATCATCCAAAATATTATAACAAAGCATTAGAATCTGCAGCTACAATAGTCCTTATAAATAAAGAGGTAGAATGTCCAGAAGGAAAAGCACTTTTAGTAAGTGATGACCCTTTTAGAGATTTTAATAAATTAACTGATCATTTCAAGCCATTTGTAGCTTCAAATGTTTCAATTTCCCCTTCATCTAAAATTGGTAAAAACACAGTGATTCAGCCCAATAGCTTTATAGGGCATAATGTTACAATAGGAGATAATTGTATTATTCATTCTAATGTTAGTGTTTATGATGATGCTATTATAGGAGATAATGTAACACTGCATTCTGGAGTTGTTTTAGGAGCTAATGCATTTTATTATAAAAACAGGCCAGAAGGTTTCGATAGATTAAAATCTGGAGGACGAGTAGTTATAGAAGATAATGTAGATATAGGTGCAGGCTGTACAATAGATAGAGGTGTTAGTGGAGACACAATCATAGGTGAAGGTTCAAAATTAGATAACCTTATTCAAGTAGGTCACGATACTGTAATTGGTAAAAAATGCTTAATAGCCTCACAAGTTGGTATTGCTGGTTGCGTGGTTATCGAAGATGAAGTAACACTCTGGGGGCAAGTTGGTACTACAAGCGGAATTACTATTGGTAAAAAAGCAGTGGTTCAAGGGCAATCTGGAGTTACAAAATCTATAGAAGGCGGAAAAACGTATTGGGGAACACCAATACAAGAAGTTCGTTTGAAGCTAAAGGAAATGGCATCAATCAAGCAGATTCCAAATATTTTAAAACAATTAAAAAATTAAGATTTTTTAAGATAAATAAGTCAGTTCAAAAAATTACATTTGTAAAACAATATTCAAATAGAAAAATATGAGTGTTTTAGTAAATAAAGATTCAAATATTATAGTTCAAGGATTTACAGGTAGTGAAGGTACATTTCATGCTGGTCAGATGATTGAATACGGAACAAACGTAGTCGGTGGTGTTACTCCAGGTAAAGGTGGACAAACACATTTAGGCAAGCCAGTTTTCAATACGGTTCAAGAAGCAGTAGAGCAAGTTGATGCAGACACGACAATTATTTTTGTACCGCCAGCATTTGCTGCAGATGCCATTATGGAAGCTGCCGACGCTGGGATAAAAGTAATTATCACTATTACTGAAGGTATTCCTGTTGCTGATATGATTACAGCATCAAGCTATATAAAAAATAAAGATTGCCGTTTAATTGGCCCTAACTGTCCAGGTGTCATCACTCCAGGTGAGGCAAAAGTTGGTATCATGCCAGGTTTTGTTTTTAAACAAGGTAAAGTAGGTATCGTTTCAAAATCGGGTACTTTAACTTACGAAGCTGCTGATCAAGTTGTAAAACAAGGTCTTGGAATCACTACTGCTATTGGTATTGGGGGAGATCCAATTATTGGAACTACTACAAAAGAAGCTGTAGAATTGTTGATTAACGATCCTGAAACCGAAGCTGTTGTAATGATAGGTGAAATAGGAGGGCAACTAGAAGCAGATGCTGCAAACTGGTACAAAGCAAGTGGTAGTAAAAAACCAGTTGTTGGTTTTATTGCTGGTGAAACAGCTCCTGCAGGTCGTACAATGGGGCACGCTGGTGCTATAGTAGGTGGTAGCGATGATACAGCTCAGGCAAAAAAGAAAATTATGAGAGCATGTGGCATTCACGTTGTGGATTCGCCTGCGGAGATAGGTAAAAAAATTGCCGAAGTATTAGGTTAAAATTTTTAATAAATAAATTTAAAAATCCCCATTATTGGGGATTTTTTTTGTTTAAAATCTAATCTATTTTAGCTTGAAAATATATTTAATATGAAATTTAAACTATTTGCATTTGTATCGTTGCTTGTTATATTATTTAATTGTGAAATAGAGATTGAAGATGATGAAAAACTTATTGAAGATTTGGAAGGTAAATGGGAGTTAGTTTCAATAACATTTGATGGAGATCAACAAATAACTGAGTGTGATAAAACAACCATATCTGAATTTATAACTAATAGTGCGTTTAATGGAAATTATATTGGTACTGTATATTTTTGGACAGAAGCACTTGATTCATGCAGCCCTGAAACTTTCAGAGGTACTTGGAAATCTGATGATGGCGATTTTGACTTAACCTTAACTATTAATGGCTCTGAGTCAAATACTAATTATACTAATAATTTTGAAATCACTTATACTTCAATAGGTGATGATCCTGAAATAGTTTTTATAGATCTAATATTTAGTAATTTAGATGAAGACTTTGAGAGAGTTTATACCTATAAGAGAATAATTTAGGAGAACTTATAGATATGCAGATTTTTAAAATTGTTAAAAAAGAATTTAAGTTAGCTATAAAAAAATAAAATAATAAAATTTTGAAACTGAAAACCTTGCAAAACTTGTGAGGTTTTTTTATTTGAAAACAGTTCTATTTGTTATATTTGAATATAGCAAGATTAAAAACAAACTAACTACATATTATAAATGAAATTATTAGAAGGAAAAACTGCGATAGTTACTGGAGCTAGCCGTGGTATCGGAAAAGGAATAGCACAAGTTTTTGCAGAACAAGGTGCGAACGTAGCGTTTACATATAGCTCCTCAGTTGATGCAGCAAATGCATTAGAAAAAGAATTAAATGCTTTAGGAGTAAAAGCAAAAGGATACAAGAGTAATGCTGCAAGTTTTGAAGAAGCACAACAATTAGCTTCAGACGTAGTAGCAGAGTTTGGAAGTATTGATGTCTTAGTTAATAATGCTGGAATTACAAAAGATAATTTGTTAATGCGTATTTCAGAGGAAGATTTTGATAAAGTAATTGAAGTAAATCTAAAGTCTGTTTTTAACATGACAAAAGCAGTGCAACGCACTATGTTGAAGCAACGAAAAGGTTCAATTATAAACATGAGTTCAGTAGTAGGGGTCAAAGGTAATGCGGGACAAACTAATTATGCAGCTTCAAAAGCTGGTATTATTGGGTTTTCAAAATCTGTAGCTTTAGAGCTAGGTTCTAGGAATATTAGAAGTAACGTAGTTGCTCCAGGTTTTATTGAAACTGAAATGACAGCTAAATTAGATGAAGAAGTTGTAAAAGGATGGCGTGCAGGAATTCCACTGAAACGTGGAGGAACTCCAGAAGACATTGCTAACGTTTGTGTATTCTTAGCTAGCGATATGAGTGCCTATGTTACTGGACAAACATTAAACGTTGATGGTGGAATGCTAACTTAATTGTTATTCCTACGATGGCATGAATCTTCTCATCAATATATTAAAATTAAAGTTTATTAATGAGTTCTGAAACTCTATTATACATTATACTCGCTGGAATTTTGTCGCTAGGTTTAGCGCTTTTTCAGTACTTCACAAAAAAGAAAAGCATGTCAAGAATAAACATGCTTTTCTCTTTTTTGAGGTTTTTAACAGTGTTTTCAGTTTTACTCTTAATAATCAACCCAAGTTTTGATCAAGTAAAGGTTTCAGTTGAAAAACCAAATTTAGTTGTCGCTATTGATAATTCAAGTTCTGTAAAGCATTTAAAACAAGAAAAAGCCTTACTAGATTTTGTGGAAAGTATTAAGTCAAACAAGGAAATTCAAACTAAGTTCAATATAAATTATTATAGTTTTGGTGTAAATTTAAAATCTTCTGATTCTATTACATTTTCGGATAAACAAACCAATATTTCTAAAGCGTTTACCCAATTAAATCAAATATATAAGCAAACAACATCACCAACAGTACTTATTACTGATGGAAATCAAACTTTTGGAAACGATTATCAATTTACATCAAACACATATAAACAACCTATTTACCCAATCATATTAGGAGATACCATAACATATATTGATTTAAAAATTCAACAATTCAACGTTAATAAATATGCTTTCTTAAAAAACAAATTCCCCGTTGAAGCTATTTTAGTATATAATGGCAATAAATCTATAAAATCTCAATTTGTAGTTAAGAGTGGTAATACAACTTTGTATTCAAAAGCTATTAACTTTTCAAAAAATGATAATTCAGAAGTTATCAATTTTACTTTACCTGCGAATAGAGTGGGAGTTGGTAATTACAGGGCAACATTAGTTCCATTAGAAAGTGAAAAGAATAAGATAAATAATACTAAGAATTTCGCTGTAGAAGTCATTAATCAAAAAACAAAAATTGCCATTGTTAGTGATTTTTTGCACCCAGATATTGGTGCTTTAAAAAAGAGTATTGAAAGTAACGAGCAGCGTTCAGTTTCAATCGTTAATCCAAAAAATATTATTAATAAATTTAATGATTTTCAATTGATTATATTGTATCAACCGAATAATACATTTAACACTATAATAGATAGGCTAGATTCGGAAAAGAGAAATAGATTTGTAATTATTGGACCAAAAACAAGTCTTAGTTTTATTAATAGAGTTTCTAAAGATTACTCTCATACAATAACAGATCAAACAGAAGATTACCTTCCAGAATTAAACATCAATTATTCACCTTTTATTATTGATGATATAGATTTTGAATCTCTTCCTCCTTTGATTTCAAATTATGGCGAAGTAAAATTTAACATTCCATTTGAATCTATTTTAAATAAAAACGTTAATGGTGTTTCAACTAACGAACCACTTTTATCAACCTTTGAAACTAACGGTAAACGAGAAGCAGTATTATTCGGAGAAAATATTTGGCAATGGCGTGCTCAAAGCTATATCAATGAAAAATCATTCAATGGTTTTGATAATTTTATTGGGAAACTCATTCAATATTTAGCTACTAGCAAACAAAAAAGTAGATTAAACATAGATTATCAATCATTTTATAACGGAAGTGGAAATATCATCATTAAAGCAGAGTTCTTTGATAAAAACTATATTTTTGATACTCGTGAATCATTAAATATCACCATAACGGATAAGATTTCAAAAGAAAAAAAGACATTTCCTTTTATTCTAAAAAACAACAATTATCAAGTTGATCTAAGTAGTTTGCCACCTTCAGAATATAGTTTTACAGTAAGAGCAACAAACGAAAATATTTCTAAATCTGGTGGTTTTCAAATTTTAGAATATAATGTAGAACAACAATTTTTAAATGCAGATGTAACAAAGTTGCAACAGTTGGCTACTAATAGTTCGGGTTCTAGTTATTTTATTGCAAACACTGAAAATGTGATAAGCGATTTATTGAGAGATAATCGTTATGTTCCTATTCAAAAAAGCAGTAAAAATACCATACCTTTGATAGATTGGAAATATCTTCTAGCTGTAATAACACTTAGCTTAGGTTTAGAATGGTTTTTAAGAAAATATAACGGATTAATTTAAATAGATAAAAATGGAAAAATTACCAAAAGTGGCATTACCTTTTATAATTGGTGCAATTATATTAGTAGTAATATTAGCAAAATCAGCAGTAACAATTGACTCTGGTGAAGCTGGAGTACTTTTTAAAACCTTTGGAGAAGGAGTTGTTACTGATGAACCTCCAATGGCAGAAGGATTTCATATTGTAGCGCCTTGGAATAAGGTTTATGTATACGAAGTACGTCAACAAGAGCTTTTTGAGAAAATGAAAGTATTATCATCAAACGGATTAGAAATCCAAATTGATGCTTCTGCTTGGTATGAGCCAGTTTATGGAGACTTAGGAAACTTGCATCAATCATTAGGGCAGAATTACTTGCAGCGCGTTATTCAACCAGCAATTCGAAGTGCAGCACGTAGTGTTGTTGGTCGATATACTCCTGAGCAATTATATTCTAGTAAGCGTGATGCTATTCAAGATGAAATTTTTGCTGAAACAAAGAAGATTTTAGATAAGCAATATGTACAATTAAACGAAGTACTAGTTAGAGACGTTACACTGCCAAATACGATTAAGGAAGCTATTGAGCGTAAATTGCGTCAAGAACAAGAATCTTTAGAATATGAGTTTAGATTAGTTACAGCTGAAAAAGAAGCGCAAAAGCAAATTATTGAAGCCGAAGGTAAAGCAAAGTCTAATAAAATTTTAAGCGCATCTTTAACTGATAAAATCCTTCAAGATAAAGGCATTGAAGCTACAATGAAATTATCAGAGTCTCCAAATAGCAAAGTCATAGTTATTGGTTCTGGAGATAGTGGTTTACCCATTATTCTTGGGAATCAATAAAATAATAAATTCAGCAAATAAGGTGTTCTTTTAAAAATTATTAATTTTTACTTACCTAATTATTAATAATATTGAATTGTTATAAGAATTACTTTTATAATTTGGATTTAATCAGATAAATTATAGATATTTGCATCAAATAAAAAGAACATGACTTTTATTCAATTACATCATCATTTTCATATTTGCTCTCAGGCGAAGTGAAAATGTATTGAGTAAAATCAAAATATATTTAAACCCGTTTGAGACAATCAAGCGGGTTTTTTAATTTAATTTCCAACTTGGTAGTTTCAAACTCATAAAAATAAGATAATGAGTAAATTAAGAATTGCAGTACAGAAATCGGGTCGTTTAAACGAAGACTCAATGCGTCTATTAAAAGATATTGGTATTTCTATTGATAATGGGAAAGATCAATTAAAAGCTTCAGCTAAAGGATTTCCTGTAGAGGTTTTCTATTTAAGAAACGGTGATATTCCTCAATACTTGAAGGATGGTGTAGTAGATGCCGCTATTATTGGCGAGAATGTTTTAATAGAAAAAGGCGAAGGTATAAACGTTGTTGAGAAGCTAGGATTTTCAACTTGTCGTGTTTGTATTGCAGTACCAAAAGTAGATAATTACACCAGTATAAAAGATTTAGAAGGGAAGCGAATTGCAACATCGTATCCAAATACAGTTAAACAATTCTTAGATAAAAACGGTGTAAATGCAAATCTTCATATCATTAATGGTTCTGTTGAAATAGCACCAAATATAGGGTTAGCAGATGCTATTTGTGATATTGTTTCTAGTGGTAGCACCTTGTTTAAGAATAATTTAAAAGAGGTTGATACGATTTTAAAATCGGAAGCCGTTTTAGCGGTTTCTCCAAAATTGAATGCTGAAAGACAAGCCATTTTAGAAACGATTCAATTTAGAATTCAATCGGTTTTAAAAGGTAGAAATTCTAAATATGTATTATTAAATGCACCAAATGATAAAGTTCAAGACATCATTAGTGTATTACCAGGAATGAAGAGTCCTACTGTTTTACCATTAGCAGAAGAAGGATGGAGTTCAATTCACTCAGTAATAAGTAAAAACCAATTTTGGGATGTTATTGACGAATTAAAAGCAAAAGGAGCACAAGGTATTTTAGTATGTCCTATTGAAAAAATGGTACTTTAATCTCGGATTATGCAAATCATAAAAAATCCAAATAAGGAAAACTGGTCTGATGTTTTAAAACGTCCAACACAAACTGTTGGCGATATTGAAGGTGTAGTTACTCAAATATTTAATGAGGTTTCTGAAAGAGGAGATGAAGCCATAAAGGAATTTACAAGTAAATTTGATAATGTTACTTTAGAATCAAATATTGTAACACTTGGTGAAATAGAACAAGCAGTTCAGCAAGTTCCTGAAAAACTTCAAAAAGCTATTAAGATAGCAAAACATAATATTGAAGTATTTCATACTGCTCAAAAGACATCAAAAATTGAAATAGAAACGACTAACGGCGTGCAATGTTGGCAAGAAAAAAGACCAATTCAAAAAGTAGGCTTGTACATTCCTGGGGGAACAGCACCTTTGTTTTCTACAGTTTTAATGTTAGCGGTTCCTGCACAAATTGCCGATTGTAAAGAAATAATTTTGTGTTCGCCACCAAATAAAGAGGGTAAGTTAGCACCAGAAATTCTGTTTGCAGCTCAACTTTGTGGTGTAACTAAAATTATAAAAGTAGGAGGTATTCAAGCTATAGCTGGATTAACTTTTGGTACAGAAACCATTCCTCAGGTTTATAAAATTTTCGGACCTGGAAACCAGTATGTAACAGTTGCGAAACAAATAGCTACAAAACATGGTGTTGCCATTGATATGCCTGCGGGACCAAGCGAATTATTAGTAGTTGCAGATGAAACAGCAAATGCATCTTATATAGCTTCAGATTTATTGAGTCAAGCAGAGCATGGAACGGATAGTCAAGTAATATTAGTATCAACATCTAAGCGATTGATAGATGAAGTTTCTGAAGAAGTTGAAAAACAATTAAAAGTACTTCCACGTAAAGCAATTGCAGAAAAGGCGATTAGTAATTCAAAGTTGATTTATGTTGAGAATGATGAGACTGCTATAGATATGATTGACGAATATGGGCCTGAACATTTTATTATTTGTTGTAAAAACGAAGATTTGTATGTGGATAATATCAATAATGCAGGTTCTGTTTTTATAGGTGATTATACACCTGAAAGTGCAGGAGATTATGCTTCAGGTACGAATCATACTTTACCAACAAATGGATTTAGTAAAGCGTATTCAGGCGTGAATTTAGATAGTTTTATGAAAAGTATGACATTTCAGAAAATATCAAAAGAAGGACTTTTAAATATTGGAGAAACCATTGAGTTAATGGCAGAAGCAGAAGGTTTACAAGCGCACAAAAATGCGGTATCAATTCGATTAAAGGATTTAAAATAATGAGTGTTCAAAATTTAATAAGGCCAACAATAAAAGCACTAAAACCGTATTCATCGGCAAGAGATGAGTTTCAAGGTAATAGTGGCGACATGGTGTTTTTAGATGCGAATGAAAATCCGTTTGAAAATGGCGTAAATCGTTACCCAGATCCACAGCAGCGTACCGTGAAATCATTACTTTCAGAAATTAAAAGCATTTCACAAAAAAATATGCTTTTAGGTAATGGTAGTGATGAAGTTTTAGATTTAATTTATCGTGCTTTTTGTGAACCAAACCAAGATAATATTATTACACTACCTCCAACTTATGGTATGTATAGTGTTTTGGCTAATATTAACGCTGTTGAAATTAAAAGTGTCCAACTAAGTGATAGCTTTCAACCTAAAGTTGATGAGATTCTTGAAATAGCAGATTCAAATTCGAAGTTGTTGTTTTTATGTTCGCCAAACAATCCAACAGGGAATAGTTTTGAAGCAAAATCCATTGAAAGATTAATAAATAAATTTAATGGTATTGTTGTTATAGATGAAGCATATATTGATTTTTCAAATGAAGAAAGTTGGGCAAGTCGATTGAGCGAGTTTCCTAATTTAATTGTTACTCAAACTCTTTCAAAAGCTTACGGAATGGCAGGTATTCGTTTAGGAATTTGTTATGCTTCAGAAGAAATCATTTCAGTATTAAATCGCATTAAACCGCCATATAATGTGAATGAGTTAACGCAACAAAAAGCGATTTCTCAACTAGAGCAAAACGCATTAACAAAACAGCAGGTTGAATCTATTTTAGAAGAACGTGATGTTTTGGTGAGTAAATTGAATGATGTAAATTTTATTTCAAAAATATATCCATCAGATGCTAATTTTGTATTAGCTAAAGTTGATGATGCCACAAAGCGTTACAATCAATTAATTGAAAAGGGGATAGTAATTAGAAATAGAACAACTCAACCAGGTTGTGAAAATTGTTTGCGTTTTACAGTTGGAACTCCTAAAGAAAATAAAATATTAATAGATACTTTAAAATCTATATAATGAAGAAAGTATTATTTATAGACAGAGACGGAACACTAGTTTTAGAACCACCTTTAGACTATCAATTAGATAGTTTAGAGAAGTTGGAATACTACCCAAAAGTTTTTCAATATATGGCTAAAATAGCTAATGAATTGGATTACGAATTGGTTATGGTCACCAATCAAGATGGTTTAGGCACCAATAGTTTTCCAGAAGACACGTTTTGGCCTGCTCAAAATAAAATTATTGATGCTTTTGAAAAAGAAGGTGTGAATTTTTCTGCTATCTATATTGATAAAACGTTTCCGCATGAAAATGCTGAGACTAGAAAACCAAGAACAGGTTTATTAACTCAATATTTTTCTGAGGACTATGATTTAGAAAATTCTTTTGTTTTAGGTGATAGAATTACCGATATGGAGCTGGCTAAAAATTTAGGTGCTAAGGGTGTTTATCTGTCTGAAGATCCTGAATTGGGTGCTGATGAAATTGAAAGTTCTAAACAAGAAATTTTTGATTGTATAGCGTTAACAAGTACAGATTGGAAAACAATTTATGAGTTTTTAAAACTTCAAGACCGCGTTGAAGAAATTACTCGTAACACCAATGAAACAAAGATTTATATAAAATTAAATTTAGATGGTTCTGGCGAAAATAACATCAATACAGGCTTGTCTTTTTTCGATCATATGCTAGATCAAATTGGACGTCATGGTGCAATGGATTTAACTGTTAAAGTGGATGGCGATTTGGAAGTTGATGAACATCACACTATTGAAGATACCATGATTGCTTTAGGTGAATTGTTCAACAAAGCATTAGGAAATAAACTTGGTATTGAACGCTATGGTTTTTGTTTGCCAATGGATGATTGTTTAGCACAAGTAGTAGTTGACTTTGGTGGAAGAAATTGGTTAGAATGGGATGCGGAATTTAAACGTGAAAAAATAGGCGATATGCCAACTGAAATGTTTTTCCACTTGTTTAAATCGTTTACTGATGGAGCAAAATGTAATTTGAATATTAAGGCAGAAGGCACAAATGAGCACCACAAAATTGAAGGCATATTTAAAGCTTTTGCAAAAGCGATGAAAATGGCTGTAAAAAGAGATTCAAATAAAATGTTTTTACCAAGTACAAAGGGAATGCTATAATGAAGTTAGTAATAATAAATTACGGAGCAGGCAACATAAAGAGTATTCAATTTGCTTTCAATCGTTTGGGTCATGATGCTATTTTATCTAATAATCCTGAGGAAATAAAAGCTGCTGATAAAGTGATTTTTCCTGGTGTAGGAGAAGCAAGTTCTGCAATGAAAATGCTTAAAGAAAGTGGTTTAGATAAATTGATTCCTAAGCTTAAGCAGCCAGTTTTGGGGATTTGTTTAGGCATGCAGCTCATGTGTTTGCATACTGAAGAAGGCGATACCGAAGGTTTAGGTATATTTCAAACCAAGGTAAAACGCTTTTCAGATAACGTAAAAGTACCGCAAATGGGATGGAATGTTATTAAAGATTTAAAATCTGATTTATTTAAAGATATCAAAGAAAACGAATACATGTATTTGGTTCACAGTTATTATGCAGAGCATTGTAATGAAACCATAGCAGCAACAGATTACGAGATTAATTATGCCTCTGCATTGCGGCACGAAAATTTTTATGGCACTCAATTTCACCCAGAAAAGAGTAGTGTTTCAGGAGCAAAAATATTACAGAATTTTTTAGAATTATAATATGAGAATAATACCAGCCATAGACATCATAGACGGAAAGTGCGTTCGCTTAACCAAAGGGGATTATGATACTAAAAAAGTATATAATGAAAACCCGCTTGAAGTTGCAAAAATGTTTGAAGCTTCAGGGATTGAATATTTGCATTTAGTAGATTTAGATGGTGCTAAAGCAAAACATATTGTAAACTATAAAGTATTAGAGCAAATTGCTTCAAAAACCAAGTTGAAGATTGATTTTGGAGGTGGTTTAAAAACCAATGAAGATTTGCATATTGCTTTCAATTCTGGTGCAAGACAAATTACTGGTGGTAGTATAGCTGTGAAAGACAGAGACACTTTTGAAGGTTGGGTTTCTAAATATGGAGGAAATAAAATTATCTTAGGAGCAGACAGTGATGCAGGAAAAGTATCTATAAGCGGTTGGATGGAACAAAGTAAAGAAGATGTTATTCCGTTTATAAAAGACTATCAAAAGAAGGGGATTCAGTATGTTATTTGTACTGATATTTCAAAAGATGGTATGCTTGAAGGACCTTCGTTCGATTTGTATAAAGAAATCATTGAAGAGTGCTCCAATAGTAGTAGCGGGCAATCTATAAAATTAATAGCATCTGGTGGGATTTCACATATTGATGAATTACCAAAGTTAATTCAGTTAGGTTGTGAAGGCGTTATTATTGGTAAAGCAATTTATGAAAACAGAATCAGTCTTTACGAACTAGAAAAATTTGTATAATGCTAACAAAACGAATTATACCATGTTTAGATATTAAGAACGGGCGCACAGTAAAAGGCGTGAATTTTGTTGATTTGCGTGATGCAGGAGACCCTGTAGAACTAGCAAAACAATATGCTGATCATGGGGCTGATGAATTGGTGTTCTTAGATATTGCAGCAACTTTAGAGAATAGAGGCACTACTTTAGATATGGTATTGCATGTCGCAGAACAAGTAAATATACCTTTTACTGTTGGTGGTGGTATTTCCAGTGTTGAACATGTTGATGCATTGTTACAATGTGGAGCAGATAAAGTGTCTATTAACTCGTCGGCAGTAAAACGACCAGAATTAATCAATGAATTGGCTGATAAATTTGGAAGCCAATGTGTTGTTGTAGCTATTGATGCTAAAAAAATTGATAACGAGTGGTTTGTGCATCTTGCAGGAGGAACCATTCCAACAGAAATTAAATTATTTGAATGGGCAAAAGAAGTTGAAGAACGTGGCGCAGGAGAAATTTTGTTTACATCTATGAATCACGATGGAACTAAAAATGGATTTGCAAATGAAGCTTTAGCTAAATTATCAGATGAATTGAATATTCCAATAATAGCATCTGGAGGCGCAGGAAATGTGCAGCATTTTATTGATACTTTTGAAAAAGGAAAATCTGATGCGGCTTTAGCTGCTAGTGTATTTCACTTTGGTGAAATCCCTATTCCAGAATTGAAAAAAGAATTAAAAGCAAATAATATAGAAGTTAGATTATAGTTGTCATTCCTGCGAAGGCAGGAATCCACTATTTAAGTTTTAAATAAAATAGATTCCTGCCTTCGCAGGAATGAAAAAAAATGGAAATAAAATACGACTCAAACGGATTAGTGCCAGCAATCATTCAAGATGCCACAACAAAAAAAGTTTTGATGTTAGGCTATATGAATGAGGAGGCTTATCAAAAAACATTAGACACTAAACAAGTGACTTTTTTTAGTAGAAGTAAACAACGTTTATGGACTAAAGGTGAGGAAAGTGGAAACTTTCTAAACCTTGTTGATATTAAAAATGATTGTGATAATGATTCATTATTAATTCAAGTAAATCCTGTTGGACCAACGTGTCATACTGGAACTGATACTTGCTGGAAGGAAAACAATAATGCTTCTTATGGATTCTTTTCAACGTTAGAAGGTGTAATTGCAGAACGTGTTGCAAATAAAGACACCAATAAATCTTATGTGGCAAGTTTGTTTTCAAAAGGGATTAATAAAGTCGCTCAAAAAGTAGGAGAGGAGGCTGTAGAAACCGTTATTGAAGCCATGGATAATAATGATGAGCTGTTCTTATATGAGTCAGCAGATTTATTATTTCACTACTTAATGTTGCTACAGGCCAAAGGATTTACTTTAAAAGATATTGAGGAAGAACTTAAAGGCAGACAAAAATAAATTAAAAAGGCATTAGAAAATCTAATGCCTTTTTTATGCGAATTATTAATCTTTAAGACAACCAACCATTAGCTTCAGATTTTCTAGCAAACCAGACAAAAGCTAAAGCAAAAACAATGATCATAATTGTCATTACTATGCTTGAAGCATAACCATTTATTAAAAGATATCCCATTTGAACAATTACTGCTAGTAACGATAATAGCCATAATTTAACAGACCAAGATTTTCTAAGTAATAATCCAATTGCTGCTAAAGCGCCAGCAAAAACGGCTATCGCAAATGCTGCTGTAACCCAAGAAGGCAAGTTTGCAGCTATTTCAAGTTGTTCTGGCGTGTACATTTCACGATAACGTTCTGTATTGTAAGCTTGTTGTAAATATTCGTTTACACCCATGGCGTTCCAGACTAAAGCAATGACGCTTACTATCCAGAACCAGATTGGTGGTTTGTTTGTTGAGTTAGTCATAAATTATTAGTTTTAGTTAGTATTAACCAATACAATGTATAAAATTTTTGTCACAATTGATAAATAGACTAATTTCCGCACTCTAAAAGCGCATAATGAAAAAGTATTTTTACGTTATAGATATTCAATATTTGGGTTATCGTTTTCATGGTTGGCAAAAGCAACCTGATGTAAAAACATTACATCTTATGGTTGATAGAACTTTGAATTTTATTCTAGAAGGTAAATACTTTAAAAGTTTAATTTCAGGAAGAACAGATGCTATGGTATCAGCAGAACATGCTGCTTTTGAATTGTTTTTAAAAGAACCAATTGAAGATAAAAATGCTTTTTTAGACTTATTCAATTATAATTTACCACAAGATATTCGGGCATTTAGTATTAGAGAAGTTGATAAGGATTTCAATATCATTAACCATTCCAAGGTTAAGGAATATATATACCTTTTTGCTTATGGCGAAAAATGCCATCCGTTTTGTGCACCTATAATGACAACTATTCTTGATGATTTGGACATTCAGCTAATGAAAGAAGGTGCAAAGCTTTTTGAAGGTAAAAATTATTTGTGGTCTTATTGTTATAAGCCAACTGAAAATGGTATTTATACTCGAGAGATTCTTCAATGCGAGTTGGTTGAAAATACTATATATTCGGCTAATTATTTTCCTAAAAAAACATATTTATTAAAAGTAAAAGGAAAGGGGTTTATGCGAAATCAAATTCGTTTGATGATGGGAACACTTATTGATTTAGGAAAAGGAAAATTAACTCTTCAAGATATTAAGAACTCTTTGGTTCCGGATAGCAGAATTAAGATGAATTATATTGCACCGGCTTCAGGTTTAATTCTTAACAAAATAGAGTTTGAATAATACTTAAGCTTTTGTAGCTTTATAAAAAATAAATATTATGAGTGCATCAGTGCCAAAATCTGTTTTTGCATTTTTTAAAAAACTAGAGAAAAATAACAATCGTGATTGGTTTAATGATAATAAGTCTGAATTTAAAGCTATTGAAAAAGATGTAAAAGCTTTTTATAATACCATTCATGAAAACTTAAATATTCATGATGAGATTGATAAACTCAAGATTTTTAGAATTTATCGAGATGTACGTTTTTCAAAAAACAAGCTACCTTATAAAACACATTTTGGAGGCTCATTTCATAGAACAAAACCAAGATTAAGGGGTGGTTATTATTTACATATTCAGCCCAATAATGAAAGTTTTATAGCTACTGGTTTTTGGGAACCTGCTAAAGAAGATTTGATGCGGATTCGTAAAGAATTTGAAATGGATGATTCTGAAATTCGTGAGATTTTAGCAAATAAAAAATTCAATTCAGTTTGGGGAGATTCGTTTATAGGCGATGAAGTGAAGTCTGCTCCAAGAGGATTTGCTAAAGATCATAAAGCGATTGATTTAATTAAAAAAAAGCAATACATTTTCACTAAAAAATATACCGACAAAGAAGTGCTTGATGTTAATTTTTTAAACGAAATTGATATGTCATTTAAAGCGATTCGACCATTTTTTGATTATATGAGTGATGTGTTGACTACGGATTTGAATGGGGTTTCTTTAATTGATTAAACAACAGCCAAAAGCTCAGGCTTATCAAACAATTGAATATGACTCAATAAGCGCTGTTTCACAATATTCATCATGCGTTTATTTAAAGCCGAAGAATTTTCAATATAGATACCATATTCTTCAACTGTAAACTGACCTATAATCATACCTTTCATTGAGTTGCGGAGTTTCATGTCTTTTTGAATTGCGTTTTCGATATAAATCATGCGTTTTTCTATAGACAAATCATAAAAAACAGATTTATGTTTTGTAATGTAATTTCTAAAAACAGCAATTAATAAATCATTTTGAAACTTAATAATAGGGCGTAAAACTAAATTCTGAAAACGCTCATCAGTACTCATATTATCATTAATAGTTGCACTTAAAATTTCTGGTCTGATGCTTTTAAGATTGAATTGTCTGGAGTTCATGTTGTAGATTTTTATTAAAAATATTGAATATACATGCTGGATTTATTGCTTTAACTTATAATTGTTAACGAGGTTATCAACATTCAAGTTTTATTATCTTTATTAAAAATTAGAAACATGAAATTCGGAAGCGTTGATAATCCAGAATTAATAGACTTTACATTTCCAAAGGACCATCCCGACACCAAAAAAGTTCTAGGAAAAGTTAAGGACGATAATATTCCAGAAATCTATGTTGGTTGTGCAAAATGGAATAGGGCAGACCTAAAAGGATTTTATCCAAGAGGCACAAAAGACGAGTTGGTTTATTATTCGTCTCAGTATAATTCTATTGAGATGAACGCAACATTTTATAGAATTTTTCCCGCGGAGCAATTTGCAAAATGGTATGATAAAACCCCAAATGGTTTCAAATTTTTTCCTAAGTTAAATCAAGAAATTAGCCATTGGAAGCGGTTAAATGAAACACAAGAAGTGGTTGATAATTACCTCTATAATGCTTCAAACTTAAAAGAAAAACTTGGTACTATATTTTTACAAATGCATTCTAATTTTGCGCCCAAAGATTTTAATAGGGTTATCACCTTCGTGGAGAGTTGGCCAAAAGACATTCCGCTAGCCATAGAATTCAGACATACCAATTGGTATAATGATAAAGCGATTGCTGAAGATTTATATCAACTTTTAGAAGCTAATAATATTTCAAACGTCATTGTTGATACAGCTGGAAGGCGCGATTTAATGCACATGCGATTAACTAATGCTACTGCTTTTGTGCGTTATGTTGGTGCTAATCATTCCACAGATTATACACGATTGGATGATTGGATTGAACGCTTAAAGTTATGGAAAGATCAAGGCATTAAAGAAATTGATTTTTTTATTCATCAAAACATTGAAAAAGAATCTCCGTTGTTATCGGCTTATTTTGTAAAAAAAATAAATTCAAGATTAGGTTATAATTTAATTATTCCAAATGAAGATAAACAAACAAAACTTCTCTAATTTTTTTGAAAATATTTTTAATCATGGCGGTAAAATACCAAATTTTATTCGCTCAATCTTAAATTCAAAAAGTAAAGAGCTTTTATATCAATCGTTAAACAGTAATAATAATTTAAATTTTCATATACTCAATTTTGTTCCTGATTATTTTAAATTTGATGTTAATCAATCTATAAGTAAAAAAGAAGTAGTTCAGTATCAAAAGGCATATGCCTCTTTTTTAGGTAATTACAACTCTGTTGATGAGTACATAAAAAATCAATTTAAGAAAAATGCTCGTCATATATTCAAGAGAAAAAAAAGACTGGAATTATGTTTTGAAATTGAATATGTTAAGTATTATGGTTACATCTCAAAAATGGACTATAATTTTTTAATGACATCATTAAAAATAATGTTGGAGAGAAGGTTTAAACAGAGAAATGAAACTAATAAATACCTAAAATCTTGGGAACATCTATATGAAAATACATTTATGCTCATAAGAGAAAAAAAAGCTTCCATTTTTGCAATTTTCAATAATAAAACTCCAATTCAGGTCTCAATTCAATCTCATTTTGGGGATATAATGCATAGTTTAATTATTGCTTATGATATAGATTATAGTAAATTTTCGTTAGGGAATACAGCTGTTTATGAACAAATTAAATGGTGTTATATTAATAATTATAAAATCCTTGATCAAGGTTATGGCTATTTGGAATACAAGCGTTTATGGAGTAATTATATTTACAGGTATAAGTATATGATTTTTTTCAACAAAAAATCTTTAAAGTCAATTCTTAGAGGGCATGTAATGTGTTTTAAATTAAACATTCTAGAGTATCTTAAATCTAAGGAATTTTTAAGAGTGCTAAAGGATAACTTTTTGGGAACTCAAAAAGCAACAAAGCCATTAAATTCTTTGGGTTATAAATTTGCTTTTAAAGATTTAGATGAAGAGATACCCTTAAATAAACTGACGGTTTTTAATATTGAAGACTTTTCGCCATTGAAACAAATCGTTTTCGATTTTCTATATTTAAATGCTTCGCATATAGATACTGTTCAAGTGTTTAAAATTGATTCTGAAATTGATACTTTTTTAATTTCTGGAGAAAAGAAAAAACAAAAAGTAATTTTCCAGAAAAGATAAAAAACTCATGTTTATTAATATTAATGCTAATAAGAGTTTTTCTATTACAACTCTATTTAAAGATTATAACCAAAATTCATTTTTTTTTAAATAAAATATAATTTATATACTCTTTGTTGTGTTTTTTATAAAAATTCAATAACAATGTAGACTAAACTTTCTAATAAATGTAATTAAATATAAATTTGTAGACTGTTATGACTTTTTGGGTGAATTATATTCACTTTTAAGTTTGTAGCGCTATAAAACCTTTATTATTTATGAGTAAGACATTATTTGACAAAGTGTGGGATTCACATGTTGTTAGAAAAATAGAAGACGGACCAGACGTGTTTTTTATAGATCGTCATTTTATACATGAAGTTACAAGTCCAGTTGCTTTTGTTGGTTTAAAACAAAGAGATATTGGTGTTATGTATCCAGAGCGCACGTTTGCTACTGCCGATCATAATACACCAACTTGGAATCAACACTTACCAGTTGCAGATCCTTTATCAGCAAATCAATTAGAAGCTTTAGCTAATAACGCTGCTGAATATGGTATTTCTCACTGGGGCTTAGGACACAGAAATAACGGTATTGTTCATATTGTTGGACCAGAAAATGGTATTACACTTCCTGGTGCTACTATTGTTTGTGGAGATTCGCATACATCTACACATGGTGCTTTTGGAGCTATTGCTTTTGGTATTGGTACTTCAGAGGTAGAAATGGTATTATCTACACAATGTATTATGCAACCTAAACCAAAGAAAATGCGTATTAACGTAAATGGTAAATTAGGTTTTGGGGTAACACCAAAAGATGTTGCCTTATATATTATTTCAAAGCAAACAACATCAGGTGCTACAGGTTACTTTGTAGAATATGCAGGTGATGTTTTTGAAGATATGACAATGGAAGGCCGTATGACCGTTTGTAACTTATCTATTGAGATGGGTGCTCGTGGTGGTATGATTGCTCCTGATGAGAAGACTTTTGAGTATATAAAAGGAAGGAAACATACACCAAAAGGCGCTGATTGGGATAAAGCGATGGATTATTGGAAAACACTTAAAACGGACGATGATGCTGAGTTTGATGTAGAATTTAATTATGATGCAGCAGATATAGAACCTATGATTACTTATGGTACCAATCCAGGAATGGGAATGGGTATCACTAAATCAATCCCTAAAGCAGATGATGTTGAAGGAGGAACTTCTACTTACAAGAAATCTTTAGGTTATATGAAGTTTGATGAAGGTGATGATATGATTGGAAAACAAGTAGACTATGTTTTCTTAGGATCTTGTACAAATGGGCGTATTGAAGATTTTAGAGCATTTTGTTCTATAGTTGAAGGACGTAAAAAAGCAGATAATATTACTGCTTGGTTAGTTCCAGGATCACATAAGGTAGTAGATCAAATTAAAGAAGAAGGTTTAGATAAGATTTTAGAAGCAGCTGGTTTTGTATTAAGAGAACCTGGTTGTTCAGCTTGTTTAGCAATGAATGATGATAAAGTACCTGCTGGAAAATTAGCAGTATCTACATCTAATCGTAATTTTGAAGGGCGTCAAGGTCCAGGATCAAGAACATTATTAGCATCTCCGCTTGTAGCAGCAGCTACAGCAGTTGAAGGTGTAGTAACAGATCCGAGAACATTAATTGAAGTAACAGCTTAAAAGAAAAAAGAAATGGCTTACGATAAATTTGAAGTATTAACAAGTACGGCATATCCACTACCAATTGAGAATGTGGATACAGATCAAATCATACCTGCTCGTTTCTTAAAAGCAACAGAGCGTAAAGGATTCGGGGATAACTTTTTCCGCGATTGGAGATATGATTCTGAAGGAAACCCTATAGCGGATTTTCCTTTAAATGATAACAAATATGCAGGATCTAAAATTTTAATAGGAGGAAAGAATTTTGGTTCGGGCTCTTCTAGAGAGCATGCAGCATGGTCTGTTTATGATTTCGGATTACGTTGCGTAATTTCATCTGCTTTTGCAGATATTTTCAAAGGAAACTGTTTAAATGTTGGTGTATTACCAGTACAAGTTTCAGCTGATTTTGCTCAAAAATTATTTGATGCTATTGAAGCGGATTCCAAAACAGAAATTAAAGTTGATCTACCAGCACAAACAGTAACCTTAGTAGCTACTGGTGAATCTGAATCTTTTGATATTAACGGTTATAAAAAAGGCAATATGTTGAATGGTTTTGATGATATAGATTATCTTCAAAACATGAAAGAAGAAGTAGGGACTTTTGCTGAAACCCGACCTTTCTAAGTTTTAAGTTTAGTTAACAATACATAAATTTATGTAAAACTATTAGAAAAGCATTCCATACTATATGAAATGCTTTTTGTGAATTTATAAACCCTCAATGAGTAAGAGATACGTAGAAATAATGGACACGACATTGCGCGATGGTGAACAAACCTCGACGGTGTCGTTTTCTGCTTCAGAGAAATTAACTATTGCTAAACTTTTACTTGAAGAATTAAAGGTTGATAGAATTGAAGTGGCTTCTGCTAGAGTCTCAGAAGGGGAGTTTCAAGCTGTAAAAGATATTACAGATTGGGCAGCTGAAAATGATTATTTAGATAAAGTTGAAGTATTGACTTTTGTTGATAAAGGCGTATCTATTAATTGGATGATTGAAGCAGGAGCTAAGGTTCAAAATCTGCTTACTAAAGGTTCTTTAAATCATTTAACTCATCAACTTAAAAAGACTTCTAGTCAGCATTTTAAGGAAATATCAGAAGTGATTTCGCTGGCTTCAAAAAAAGACATTGTAACTAATGTCTATTTGGAAGATTGGAGTAACGGAATGCGAAACTCCAAAGACTATGTTTATGAGTTTTTAGATTTTTTGAAAACTCAAGATGTTGCTCGAATTATGCTTCCTGATACTTTGGGTGTTTTAACACCTAAAGAATCTTACGATTTTATAAAAGAAATAAAAGATACCTATTCAGATTTGCATTTTGATTTCCATGCGCATAATGATTATGACTTAGGCGTATCAAACGCTATGGAAGGTTTAAAAGCTGGTGCTGATGGTTTACATTTAACTGTAAATGGTATGGGCGAGCGTGCTGGAAATGCACCTATGTCTAGTACTATTGCTGTGATTAATGATTTTATGCCTGATGTAAAAGTTAGTGTAAATGAAAAAATGCTTTATACTGTTAGTAAATTGGTTGAGAATTTCTCGGGGGTTATGATTCCTGCGAATAAGCCAATTATAGGTGCTAATGTATTTACGCAAACTGCAGGAATACATGCGGATGGCGATAATAAAAACAATTTATATTTCAGCGATTTGATGCCTGAGCGTTTTGGTAGAACACGCCAATATGCTTTAGGAAAATCGTCTGGGAAAGCCAATATTCAAAAAAACTTGCAACAATTAGGACTTCAGCTTGATGATGAAGACTTAAAGAAGGTAACGCAACGTATTATTGAGTTAGGTGATAAAAAACAAGTGGTTACTAAAGAGGATTTGCCTTATATAATATCTGATGTTTTAGATAGAACGTATGAAGAAAAGGTAAAGGTAAACTCTTATGTATTAACACACTCTAAGGGTTTAAAACCTTCTACAACGGTTTCCATTACTATTGAAGATGAAACTTTTGAGCAGAATTCTCAAGGGGATGGTCAGTTTGATGCCTTTATGAATGCCGTTAAAAGTGTTTTTAAGAAAAAGAAAGTGATATTGCCAAGTTTGATTGATTATGCGGTAAGGATACCACCTGGAAGTAATTCTGATGCTTTATGCGAAACCATTATTACTTGGAAGGCTGTTGATAAAGAGTTTAAAACTAGAGGTTTGGATAGTGATCAAACGGTTTCGGCTATTAAGGCTACAGAGAAGATGTTAAACATTATTGTTAGCTAATAGTTGGCAAATAAACCCGCGTTAGGGATTGAGGCATTTGTTGAAGCTCCCCGACCTAGGAGGGAGCGACTGCCGAAAGCCCGACCCTTGGGTAACGCCCAAATAAATTAAAATATTTAAAAATTAAATTATAAAAAATGAAATTTAATATAGCACTATTGGCCGGAGACGGAATAGGACCAGAAGTTATTGACCAAGCAGTAAAAGTGAGTGATGCGGTTGCTGCGAAATTTGGACATGAAATTACATGGAAACCAGCTTTAACAGGTGCTGCAGCAATAGACGCTGTAGGAGAGCCTTACCCTGATGAAACGCATGATGTTTGTGTAGCTTCGGATGCGGTATTATTTGGCGCTATTGGTCATCCGCGTTTTGATAATGACCCTTCTGCAAAGGTACGCCCGGAGCAAGGTTTATTAAAAATGCGTAAAAAATTAGGGTTGTTTGCTAATGTAAGACCAACGTTTACGTTTCCTTCTTTATTAGATAAATCGCCTTTAAAGCAAGAACGTATTGAAGGTACAGATTTAGTGTTTTTACGTGAATTAACTGGAGGTATTTACTTTGGTGAGAAGGGTAGAAGAGATGGAGGAGAAACGGCTTTTGATAACTGTGTTTACACAAGAGTAGAAGTACAACGTTTAGCAAAAAAGGGTTTTGAATTGGCTATGACACGCGGTAAAAAGCTATGTTGTGTTGATAAAGCTAATGTTTTGGAAACTTCAAGACTATGGAGAGAAACTGTTCAAGCTATGGAAAAAGATTATCCAGAGGTTGAAGTGAGTTATGAGTTTGTTGATGCTGTGGCGATGCGTTTGGTACAATGGCCAAATAGCTACGATGTGTTAATTACTGAAAACCTATTCGGAGATATTTTAACAGATGAAGCGTCTGTAATTTCAGGCTCTATGGGATTAATGCCATCTGCATCTATGGGAGCTGATATTGCTTTGTTTGAGCCTATCCATGGGTCTTATCCACAGGCAACTGGACTTAATATTGCTAACCCAATGGCTACTATTTTATCAGCAGCTATGATGTTTGAAACCGCTTTTAACTTACCTGAAGAAGGTAAAGCTATTAGAGATGCTGTAAATAAAGCATTGGCTGAAGGTATTGTTACTGAAGATTTAGCCGATGGAGGAAAATCTTATGGTACCTCAGAAGTTGGAGATTGGTTGGCTAGTAACATCTAGTCTTCTATAAATTATATTAAAAAGCCCTGTAGAGTTTATACTTTACAGGGCTTTTTGTTGTTTAGAATGTATTTGGCGTTACCCCGAAAAGGGGTCGGGCTATCCGTTACAAGTCCTCGCACTTCTCCCGATAACTATCGGGATCAGGCTGTGGGCTATCCACTACTATCCCTAACGCATCCTATCCGGCTAAAATCAGTAATAGAACTAGCATCTGTGAATTTCTGCAAGGTTTCGAGATTTTGAAAATAGTTATTTAACGGCAGTTCAAGATATTTCCTCAAATATCAGATTGAGCGCAGTCGAAACCTAATAAATGTATTTATTACCTGCTAAAAGCTTTGAGGTATTTAATGACTAGAAAACGTAGTAGGCAATTCAAAAATTTCTAAATCAAAATAAGGAACTGATGCCAGAACATGGTCAAAAATATCTGCCATAATATATTCGTAATTTACCCAACGTTTATCTGAGCTAAACGCATAAATTTCAATAGGCAACCCTTGAACGGTAGGTGCTAATTGACGCACCATAATGGTCATGTCTTTGTTTATTGCAGAATGATTTTCAATGTAGGTCTGGATGTATTTTCTAAAGACACCAATGTTGGTAAGGTTTCTACCATTTAAAAGCAGTTCCTTATTCACAGCATTTGTTTTGTTGAATTCTGAAATATCTTTTTGTCTTGATTCTAAGTAAGCCCTAATTAATTCAATTTTACTATAAGCTTTAATATCATCTTCAGATAGGTTTTTGATGCTGTCTTGTTTGATATTTATGGCACGCTTAATTCGTCTACCATCAGAGTTTGTCATCCCTCGCCAGTTTTTAAACGAATCTGAAATTAGGGCATAAGTTGGAATAGTGGTGATGGTTTTATCGAAATTCTGAACTTTTACAGTCGCTAAGTTAATTTCAATCACATCGCCATCGGCTCCATATTTTTCGAAAGTTATCCAATCGCCAATACGCACCATGTCGTTAATGGATACTTGTATACTAGCTACAAAACCTAGAATAGTGTCTTTAAACACTAAAATAACAACAGCAGATATAGCACCCATTCCTGTTACAAATTTCAAGAATGGAATATCTGTGATGATTGCTATAGCTGACATAATACCACCTAACCAAGCAAATATCATAAATACTTGAATGTAGCTATCTATGGGTTTGTCTTTAAAACGAGGTAATGTTTTTAAGTAATCTTTTAAGGTATTTAAAAGACTTCTAGCAACCCATAATGTTAAAAGTATAGCAAATACCTTTAAGCCTTTTTCTATAATAACTTCAAAATTATAAAAGTCTGCAAATACATCTGGTACAAACTCTAAGGCTATTAAAAGGGGTATGATATGAGCAATGTTTCGTGGTACTTTGTTTGTTATTAATAAGTCATCAAAGTTTGTTTTAGATCGTTTTGCAAATTGGCTAAAAGCACTAATTAACAACTTTCTTATAATGAAATCTACTATGAATATGATTAGTAATAAACCCACCAAAAGAATTAGCATGTTTAGATAAGCTGATGCATCTTCAGAAACTCCAGAATTCACTAAATAATCATATATAAGATGTTTGAATTTTTCCATTTTACTGTGTTGCCTTTAAATATTTTCTATCAATATAAAATGTGCCAAAAGGAATAATTGATGCAACAAGAACGATTAAAAATTGTTTATTACTCCAAGTAAATTCTTTTTTGAATAATACGGCTAATGCAACATAAGCTACAAAAAGAATACCGTGAGGCATACCAAGTAACTTAACATATTGAGGCTCTCCAAGTAAATATTTAATTGGTGTTGCTATAAATAAAAGTAAAATATATGAAACACCTTCTAATAGTGCTACAAGTCTAAAAATATTTAATGAAGAAAACATACTGAAATAATTTTGTGCAAAAATAGTTCAGAATCAAGTAATAACAGTAAGTTTTAAGCTTTTTTTATAATACGTTAAAAATGATGAGTCCGTAAATAGCAAATCGTAATAAACGAAGTGAACCATATACAACAACATTTTTAAATGGAAATTTGATAATGCCAGCAGCAATACAGGCTATGGAAAAGGGTAGTGGCAATAAAGCACCAACAACAATTAAAAATCCACCCCATTTTTTGGAGTTTTTTAGTTGCTTTTCCATTTTTACTTCTAAGTAATTATGCACCGACGGCATTTTAGTAATTGAACGTCCCATCCAATAGGATACTAATCCGCCACCATAAGACAAAACTGCCAAAATACTTAGATAAAACCATGGACTATACATTTTACCAGCCCAAGCAATAAATATTTCTGGTGGTATTAAACCTAGTAAAGTTTCAGAAACGAAAAAGAAACTTAATACACCATAAGAAGGGAGTATTTCAGTAAGTCTAATTAATGCAGTCTCAATATTAAAGAAGTGATTTAATGTATAAATCGCTATAATAGCAACAATTATATACGGCAAAGCTTTTTTAATAGCTTGCCATACAAAGGTGTAAAACCCTGTATAATTATAATATTGGTGTAAAAGCTGCAATCGTGACTTTGCAGTTTTCTGCTTAGACTTTTGTTTCATAATTCAAGATAGATCAGAGAGGGGAATACAAAGATAAGCTTTGATATTTGTTTTTTAAAACAATTAACAAATTTAACAGATAAGAGTAGTATTAAAATATTCTATTTTACATAATATAAATTATAGTACAAATGTATTGTTTAGTATTTATGATGGTTTATCCATTTGATAGCTATAATGTAGTATTATGTAAAATATCCCAGAAAGTATCGTTTCCATTAGAAACCTTAGTACTTGGGTCATTAAACATTAGTAATGTACTTCTCGTATAATTTTAATATTGTGTACAATTGTTCAAGTTTTTTAAATACGCGATTCTGAAGAAACTTCACGTTTTCAAATTTGTATTATAATTTGCCGTTATGTAAAATTGCCGCTGCCAATCGCTCGATTGTTTTTTTAAAATTTAAATGTTTCAATAACATTTATTTTTAAACACAATTTACCGCCGCTTGCCAAGGCCAAAAAAAAGCTAGTTTTTAGATGTTATTGAAATTTTAGCGTAATTGAATAATTGTGCTCCATATTTTTTTCTACGTGATTCTCGTAAAGTTGCCACAAGAGTATAAAATTTTCCCTCGCTCAAATCCTTGCTTTAAAATTCCCATACACTTGTTCTATTTAGAATTCCTATTAAACTTTTTTAAAATTCTATTTTACATAATATTATTAGAGGATATTATTTATGAATTTTATCATGACAAGGCTCACATATTGAAACTAACCATTTTATTGGTTCTTTCCCTATATTTCTCTTTGCATATTTTTTATGATGAACTTGTGTCGCACGTACACCACAATAAACACAACGCCAATTATCCCGTTTCAGAACAACATAACGTTTACGTTTCCATGCATCAGATTTAAGATAAACATTTCGGTAATAGTCTCGACGCCGTTTACGCTTAACATTAAAAACCCAACGTTTAACCAACCAAGCAACTATTCCAATAACTATTATGAGTAATACATTGTAATCCATATATCATAGTTTATCAAGCATATTATTTAAAGCATACTTTTCCAATTCTACTATAGTTGTACTTGATATTTTAATTTCCCAATTAGATAAACTTGGCATTAAGCTAACGTCATTGTTTATAAAGAAGTTATTATCGGAATCTTGTAATTCTTTAGATGGAATAATATAAACAACTCTTGGTTGTTTTTCTATGATTAAAACCAAAGCGATAAACAAGTTATCGTTTAGTTCTCCTAACTCATGCTTTAAAATTTTAAAACTTTGTAGTATGGTATCTAAATCTAGTGGCTGAAAGAAGATTTGCTTATTCCCAATTAAAAAATCAACTCCTTCTCTCCCACTTTCATTATTTGAAACTTCAATTTGAGCTTTATTAAGCTCTGATTTCATAAAATTTAAAGCGACTTCATTGAGAGTACTCATAGATAAAGTTAACCTTAAGGTATATATCTAACCTCAATCATACTTATGTGAGGAAACATATGCGGTTGTTCTATAATAATTTCATAAGTACCGATTTCTAATGAGTGAGCTTTTGTTGTTATTTTGAAGGGGGTTTGACAAGACATTCCCCAACAACCAGTGTATTCAGAAAGAGTATTTTCTATAACTTCTAACCTAGCAAAATTCACTCTACATTTTCTAGTAGCATCTCCTGCTGCATATTTAATCCATAATTCATATTTCCCAGCAAGTTTTACATCAAATAAATAAGATACCATTTGATATTGTGCAATGTGAGGGTTAGCATTATGAATGACATAATTACCATAATCGGTTTCACCGGTTGGATTTCCAAAGGTTACATTTTTAGAATCGTTATAATCATTAGCATTAATGAAAATGGTTTGAGAAAACAACAAATTGCCACTAGCAAAAAATAAGAATAAGAGATATTTCATAATATAATATTTAAGAATTAAACATTTACTATTAAAATATCTTAGAAAGAGGATTTAACAAATATACAAAAAAATAAAATTATTAGCTTTTCAATCTTTTTTTCTTGATAAAAAAAGAAACAAAAAAATCATGACTGCATAAACTTTTGGAAACAATTACGGCTCGTTACACTATATTTTAGGAAACATTGTAACTCGTTAAGATTGCTTTGAAGTTATTGCATAGTTACAAATATTAAGAAACTGTATTACTAAACCCCTAAAATATGAACGCTCCACTCGCCTATTGTTTTACCAAAATTTTATGAGGTCGCAACCCACAATTAAATAAAAATATTTCTTTCATTTAAAACGAATTCCTCAAATACTTTCCTTTCCTCTTTACTAAATTCATACAAAGCACTTTTATCATTTTTAGATAAATATTTAACTCCTATTTCTAAATACATTAAAGGTATAGTTGCCTCAGCATAATTACCAAAAGTAGTAATAAGAATATTTTTAATTAATTCAATTCTTTCAGAACTATAATCTTCAATATTAATTAATATGTTAAATATGGATGAAGAAAGAGGCCTCCATAATGAAGAAATCATTTCTCTATCAATGAGGTACTTTTTTAGAAATATCAAATATTTTTTAATGTTTTCAACATCAGAAAATTTTAATAATGGATAAAAGTTATCTTCAAAAATAAATGATTCGAAAGAATTTTTTTCAAAATCAGTTATTTCATAGACAGCTTCAAATTGCGATTTAGCTTGATCAAATCGACCTTCAATTATTAGTAAATTAGTCCAACTTCCATTTAAAAACCAATTTTTAGGTTCAAGTTTTAATCCATTTTCAAATTCTTTTCTACCATTTTTTATTTCATTAACCTTAAGGTATAATATACCTAAACTATTACAAATATTTGCATTTTTTTTGTCATTTAAAACAGCAGCTTGTTTAGTGATTTCCAACGCTTCTTTATATTTTTTTAGTTTACTATAACAATTAGCTAACTCAAAATAATACTTATCGTTTTTTGGATATAATTCAATCATTTTTTTATACACACTAGATGAACTTTCATATTTATTTATGTAGGTATAAGTTTTTGCTAAATGATTTAAATATCTCTCGTTACTTGGGTTTATTTTTATAGCCTTTTTAAATTCATTTATAGCCTCTTCATATTTACTCAAGGCTAACAAGTTAGATCCATAACTAAAATAATATTCTGGTCTTTTTGTATTTAATACAATACCCTTCTTATAATAATTATTTGCTTGATCATACTTTTCCGAAAGCGAAAGGTTAATACCAATAAGGATATAGGCAGAACTTTCTTTTGGATTTATAGCAATTGAGTTTTTAAGACTAATAATAGCTTCGTCGAATTTTTCTTGTAGAGTAAAAATAGTAGCTAGTCTATGATGCGCTTCAATAAAACTTGGTTGGATATCAATAATTTGATTGAACATATCTCTGGCTTTATCATATTCCTTGCGATCAGTAAGCAAATTACCCAAGCCTAGTAATGTGTCAATATTATTAGGTTCTAATTTATTTGCCATATTGAGTTCTTTCAACGCATCATCGTACTCCTTTAATTCATATAAATCAGAACCTAAGTAATAGTGAATTCTAGCGTTTTCTGGATTTAACTGAATAGCCATATAATAATTATTTATGGCTTCTTTAATTTGTCCGTTCTTTTTATAGGTTAGAGATAACATTCTATAAGATTCAATGTTATTAGGCTTTATTTCAATAACTTTAGCGAATTTTTTAATTGCTTCATTATAATTTTTTATAGAAAAATATGAGTGACCTATATTAATCAAAGTATTAATATTATTTGGGTTCAACTCTAGAGATTTTTCAAATTCAATAATTGCTTCTTTATCTTTGTTAAGGCTAGATAAAGAATTGGCATAATGAAAACGGAATTCAGCATTATTTGGCTCTAATTCGATTACTTTTTTATATTTTACTCTGGCTTTTTGAAAGTTCTTTTCATACAGATAAACCTCACCTAACCTATGATGCGCATCAGCATTTTCTGGATCAATTTGAATAATGGATTCATACTCTTTTATAGCAGTATCAAAATCCTTTAAAGTGAAATAAACATATCCAATATATAATCTGTTAAATAAATCCTTTGGATTCAATTTCAACGCTTTCTTAAAATATAATAAAGCTTGATCATATTTTTTTAAACCAAATAGACAATTACCTATTTGAGTATAGTATTCAGAATGATTTGGTTTTAATTCAATAGTCTTTTTTAGATAAGTAATTGCATTTTCAAATTCTTGTTTTTCAATAAAGCATTTGCCTAACATATGATATGCTTCGCTATTATCGGGATTTAATTCAATGACATTGCTATATATAGCCAAAGCTTCGTTGAAGTTTTTAAGGCTAAAATATGTTTTACCTAAACTCATCAGAGCAGTAATATTATTATTACTTATTTCAAGAATTTTTTCAAGTTCAATCAATGCCTCGTTATAATTCTTTAGATAATATAAAGCATCTGATAATTCAAATCTATAGCTTAAATTACTTTCATCTAATTTAACTGCTTTTCTATGATAAAATATAGCTTTTATATTATCGTCATGAACTTGAGCTAAAAGAGAATAATAATTAGGATTATTGGGATTTAATTCAATAGCTTTTTCAAAATCACTTATCGAAGCCTTTAATTCTCCACTTGAATAAAGGGAAATGGCTCGGTAGAAATATAATGTAGCCGATTTTGCGTCTAAATTTATCGCTTGATTATAAAGTTCAATTGACTTCTCATAGTTTTTTAATTTATAGTATGTGTTTGCTAATTCAGAATAATATAAAACATTATCACTCTCTAATTTTATAGCTTTTTCAAGGTGTTCAATTGCAGAATTATAAAGATTTAAAGCATTACTTGCTCTTGCTAATTCAAAATAGATATGACCTTCATTTGAATTATATTCAACTGCCTTTTGAAATGATTCAGAGGCCTCTGTGAAACTATCCAACTTCATGTAGGTATAACCTAAATTATAATGATATTTAAAGTTTTTTGATTCAAGTTTTATAGCCTTTTTGAATTCTTCAATTGCCTCTTTATACTTCTCTGTTTTTCTAAGTAAAATACCCAGGTTTGAATAATATTTAGCATTTTTATTATTGAATTTTATTGCTTTTTTTGAAGCTTCAATAGATTTGTCATATAATTTTAGATTATAATAATTATAACCTAATACAGAATAAATTCTAGCTTTTTTTGGAGTTAGAATTATTGCTTTTTCAAGAACTTTTTGAGATAATTTTAATTGATTAATAAATGATAAAAGAAGACCTAAATCTAAATATATACCAGAAACCTTCTCAATTTCTTTGTTTTTTAAGATATATTTAATTCCATCAGGAGCAAAAATTTTGTTTATTGGTTGAAATTGAATTATTTGTTTATTAAGCAAATCATCAAAATTCTTTAAGGTGTTAATTATTGAATTGATGTTTATTTCATCCATGTGTTCTATTTCTTTGTGTAAAATAGATTTGTGATGTTTCGTTAACATTTTTGTAGTTTTTATCCTTCTTAAAACATCTTTTTTATTAATAACGCTTATTTCGAGACACTCCTTTTTCTTGATATTTTCTATATTTTGTAAAACATCATTTTCTTGAATTTCTCTTTCAAAATTTAAACTAGAAATTGCTTCGTCCAATGATTCTTTATCTTGGCAGCTATTCAATATGAAATCTAGTTTCTCCCGACGATTTGGTGGTAGAGCTTGAACATACATTTGAACTTCTTTACTGTTTGTTCTTCCTTTTATTTGTTGAAAGTCTGTGGTAAATGAATTTTTTATTAATTCTAAACATTTATCTTCTAAAGTTTCAGTACTATATAATAATGAAAGAAAGTTTACAAATAATTTTACTATCCCACTAGGGTGTTCAGTAATTTCAAAGCAAATTCTCATTAAAGCTTCTTTTAATTCATAATATGAATCCTTACCTACTTTCCATGTATCTAAAAAACCTTCATTTACTAATTCAGATGTACTTTTACTTAAAGTATTAGCCTTAATAAAACAGAATCTACTAATGTCTTTACCCATTTTTGGTTTATGCTCACTACATAAATATTTGATTATTTTTTGCTGTTGTGGAGAAAGAACATTTAAAAATTGTTCATAATAAGGCTTTAAATCATTCATAGCTTTTTCAAAAATTCGAGAAAGGTCTGCTTTAACTTCTGCCTTTAAAAAATCAAAAAATATAACTAGTAATCGATAGTTGCCTCCTGTTAACTCATAGATAGCTTTCACCTTGCCTGAAAAAGTGTCACTTTTAACTTCTAATAATAATTTTTTACTAGTTTCTGAATTAGGAGTGTTTTTAACTTCTAAATTAATTAAAACCCTTATAAATTCTAATGCTTGCGGGAAAGTTAATCTTTTTAACTCCTTAACATTAAAAAAATTATAAAAAGGGTCTTTAGAGTTTTGAATATGATGAAATAGATTTTGACTAGTAGCTAAAATATTAATACTATTCGTCTCGTGTAGAAGGCTTCTTAATTTTTTTTGACCCAATAAACCCATTCCTGTCTTATTATTAAATATGACATTGAGATTTTCAATTAATAAAACTAATTTTTTATCACCTAAAAAATCAAGTAATAAACTAACAAATGAATTTTCTTGCTCATTATCAGGCATAAAAGAAACTTCGGAAATGAGTTCATTGATAACTTGATAGTTTCCTTCTTTGTGTTTTTCAAATGACAGCAAAATATGTCGGATAAAATCAGAAAAATTTGCTATGCCTCTCTCGTCTTCATTCATATAAGCTACAACAACAATATCTGCTAAAATAGGATTTGATTTTATTCTATGGTATATTACACTAGTTATATGTGTCTTACCGCTTCCTCTTGGAGCGACAAGTAAAGATTGATAAGTCATTCCTTGAGTGACTTTTTCAATTAATTCATTTTCAATTTGATTAACTGTTTCTTTCCTTCCTATTAGTGTTGCTTCTAATATTTTTGATGGAACTTTATTTGCGCTAAAACTTAATAACATTCTAATATGATTTATTTACTTCCCACCAATCTTTCAATACTTGATATTTAAATTTGTAGTACCTTCCTTCATCCCCAGATTCCCTTCTTAAGTACTTATCTTTCCATAGTCGTTCTGCCTCATCTATTAAAAGATATCTATCAACTTCCAACTTAGCATTTACTAATTCAAACATTTTAGACTCACTTACCCACCCTGATTCCTTGCTTAATACATTTAGCAAATGGAGTGAAATCTTTTTCTCTGGATAATGAGATTTTATACGTTCATAAAAATGATCAAATTCAAACTTCCCATTAGAATCATCTAACATTTTCTTGTAAGCAACATCAATTATGTCAACATTTACAATTGGCTCATATCTAAATAAAGAATACAAACCGTCTATATAGTATGGTATATTATCACATAAAACGCAAATTTTGTCCATTAAATCATCACTTACATCCAAATTACAACCATTATTAAAACATTTGCATAATAAAAGCGCGTCTTCTTTAGACAATGGTTCTAATTCATAAGGATGCATATGGTTTAAAGGCTTGCCGAAATTTACTTTTAGTTTTTTTAGTTCGGCTATAACTAAATCTATTCCAATTGATCCACAATAGATAAAGCGAACATGATTTTTTAAGTTTTCATTATGTACTAATGCTCGTAAAATGCCAATCAACAAAATTGATTCCCGTTTGTTTTCAATTGAATCTAAAAGGATGCTGAACTCATCTAAACAAATAATTAATTTTTTTCCTGGATTTTCCTCTATTGCTGCAATTAAAATAGTTTCTAGTTTTTTTTCCCAAAACTGTTCTCTTTCATTAAGTTCAATTTCCAAAAGAGAAGCTATTCCTAATTTCTTAAATCTATCAAGCAGTTTATTAAAAACAATATCTATTTTTTTAATTGTACTCTCCTTTACTAATCCCCTGTTTTTGAACTCATTGTATAACTTTCCGATTAAACTATCACAAGACGACAAACCTTCAACATCAAGGTATACAGCCATGTAGTTTGGCATTCCATTTAATACATTTTTTACTTTTAATAGCAAAGAACTCTTACCAAATCTTCTTACAGCATTAAGACAAACCCCTTGTTTTTCTAATATGTCTATAATTTTTTTAACGTCATCCTCTCTTCCTATTACTTGTTCTGGTGTTAAAACTGAACCTGTACTTGGAGTAAGTGGTTTTATATTTTCCATTATAATTATTTTACACAAACATACGATATTTTTGACGCACGACAAAAATATCGCATGTTTTTATTCATTAAGCATTCCACACACATTCCACTTCTCTCCTACGTCGTTTCGTAAAAAGCGTGTTCCATTAACATCGTAGAGATTGTTTTTAGAAGAAAAAAATAAGAAAAAATAGTAGTTTAAACTTCGCTTTTGCCAAAGCAAAGTTACATAACGCGAGAACATTATGATACAGATTAATCATTATCATAATCAGTCATTATGTAAAATGTCTTTGTAACACTAAAACCGCAAAACTTATTGTAATAATCAAGAAGAAATTTTAAATATTTCCTTTCGGGTAAGAAAAACATAAAGTAAACCACCTAAAACAAAAGAATCAATAAAATATGCGTGAGTAAGTTGAAACACTTCAAAATAAGTGAATACTGTAATAATTGAACTAATGATCCAACTTATTAATGCTGAAAATTCCCATTCTTTAATTTCTTTTAGCTTATAATTCTGCTTTCTAACAAAGAAAAAATTGATAATATAAATAGCTGAAATTGCTGGAGCAAAAACACCCATTAAATCAAGAAAATCAAATAAATAATCTGAAAACCCTAATAATGCTAATGTTATACCAAAGCTACCCATAACTATTGCCATTTTTTTATAGCTCCAATTAGTCTTAACAGTTGAAAACGTTAATGTTGTTGAATATAAATTTGAAGCATTACCAACCCAAGTAGACACTAGCAATAGAAAGAAAGCTGGTAGTACTAGATCTAAACCCTTCATGATTTTTATAATATCTACTTCTCCACTCATAATAGATGGAATAGCACTAAACAATAAAGCAATTGGAAATCCTATAGTAATACCTAAAACAGCTATTAAGCTTTGTTTGTCATTATGAATAAAACGGGAAAAATCCGCCATTAATACTGGAAATAATATAGATGAACCTACTAAAATTGAAGTAGCTTGGAATAAACTCATTGTTGGGTTTTCTGGTACAAATGTTATAACCTCTGCAAACGAGATGTCTTGAAATGATTTATAAACAACATACCCCAAAAACAGCGTTAATAAAGGTACAGCAACATTGGCGAGCTTTTCAAGACTTTTAATTCCATAAACGGTAGTTATTATTATTAATACCCCAATAACTATTATTATTGGCCATTCAGGAATATTGATTTTTAAGGTTTCGGATGCTGTATCTTTTACTGCAATAGCAAGTAACTCTAATGATACTGAAAACCAGCCTAAAAGCGTAATACCAAATATAGTATTCATTATTTTTGCGCCTTTACGACCAAAACTAAAGTGTAATATCATATAAGTTGATAATCTAGAACGATTACCAATAATGGTTGTTGCCATACACATTAGGGTTAAAACCAGTGTTGAAATACCAAAAGCCCATAATGCTTTTTCAAACCCAACTGCTAATGTTACTTCAGAACCCAAATATAAAATAGGCAAGGTTAAACCTGTACCTGCAATAATCAACGCAACTAACCAACCAGATGTAAAATCTTTAGGTTGTACTTTGGTAGTTGTATATTGACTATTCGTTTCTGACATTTTAATTCGTTAAAAGCTTTTGAGCTAAAGGTCTTAATTTTGGATGACAAATTTGTCCATTTTCAAATATTTGAATGGCATCAAAATAGAGATTCACTTTTGTGACAACACCATCAAAATGTGAAGCTGCTTCTTGTCCAAATGGAGGCATATCCATAGCGCTTGTGTGCCCAAAACCAAAATCAACACCACCCCAAATACGCTCGTCTTCTACCAACTCATAAGATAATTCAGTGACTTTAGGATTTAAACCAATCATATTATGAGAAATTTTATACATGTTTTCATCATTAAAAGTGGCTAAATAGGTTTTAAATTCTTCTGCTGACTTCCCTCCTTTTACATCTATTACTTTTCCGTTTTTCAGTATAAATTCTAGTGTATCATCTTCTGCAAATTGCAAATGATCGAATACAATAGAACCATTCATACTGCCTAGTTTTGGAACTATGTTTACAAACCCTGGCGCAGTACCAAATTTTGGTTGTGAATAATCTCCATCATCAACATCAAATGCATAATTTAAATCGATTTCATAAGATACATCTGTACCATTGTTACTTGTAATTCTCACTGATTTTGAAGCCATTGCCATAGTCCTAACTTCATTTAATAAAACTTTAAGACGCTGAATATCAAAACCAGTAAAAACACGATCTAATGATTGAATTGTGCTATCTGCAATAATTAAATAACGGAGTTGTTTATTTTCTTTCATTGCAGTTTCCCAAATATCTGAATATAGTAGAACTACTGAATTTGCTTCAATCCAAACATCTACATTGCAAAGCGCTGCGGTTATTGCTTTTGAAGGCCAATCTTTCATACCTGCTTGACTATCGTTTTCCGCTTTCGGAATTTGTATTATTAAAGGCAATCCACCAGCGTTTTTAGTAGCTACAAATAAAGCATCAATAATTGCTGTATCTGAACCAAAATCTGCTGTTATAGCAACAGTTTCTCCTTTTTTAATTTGGAACATATCTTCCATTAATGTTTTGGAAAAACGTGTCCGCAATAATTGTTTGTCTGTTGTCATAAACTTGAAAAAAAAGAGGGAACTCTACATTCCCTCTAATTAGAATTAATCAAATTATTTAATTTACACTTAAAATTTTATTGAAATAGCTGTACCTACTGATAATGGTTGACCTCTCCATGCAACATCATCTGGACTTCCAACAAACTCTCCTGGTGAAAACTCTTGATAATATTGTTTGTCTGTTAAGTTTTTGCCCCAAATATCTAGTTGCCAGTTTTTATAACTTAATCCAATACGAGCATCTAATAATGAATAGGCATCTGTAGTATGAATAGCTAAATTACTTTCATGCCAATAGGTCTTTCCTGTTGTATCTAGATTTAAAAAGCCATTAAAATTCAAATTATCTGTTACTTTAAACGAAGATTCCAAACCTATTCCAAAAGAGCTTACAGGTACAAAAGGCGTTTTCTTTCCATTGTAAGTAGTATTATCTGTAAATGCTCCGTCTGATCCTCCTGATGTACCTCCATCTACAATTTCTGCATCAGCCATACCAAAATTAGCAAAAACATCTAGCCAATTTGAAAGTCGTGCACGGGATTCTAATTCAAATCCAAATATTTTGGTTTCATCATAATTATACACACCTGCAATAAAAGTGTTTAAATCTAAAATGTACTGTTGTTGGTTATTTAATTTTGAAGAAAATATTGAACCATTAAAAATTAAGCGATTATTCCAAGAAGTCGTTTTAAATCCTAGTTCATAATTATCTGAAGTTTCGTCATCGAATTCTCTATTAAATAAATCGGTAGCATCTGCATTATAGCCACCATTACGATAACCTTTACCATAGTTTGCGTAAAACAATGCATTTTTTGAAGCTTGGTATGATAATGATACTTTAGGTTGAAACTCATTATTATCTCTTTCTGAAGACGTAACGAATAAGGCATCTACTTGACTAAATTTATCTATATCATATCTAAATCCGACAGAAGCCGTTAGCTTTTCGGTTAATTTATAATCAGCAAAACCAAATAGCGCTATGGTTTTAATTTCATTTACATAATCTGCAACATCATATTCTGCTGGACCAAATTCAGCATCTACTCCATCTGCACCATTTTGATACACATCTTTTTCTACTTTTTGATAAAAACCACCTAAACTCCAATCTAGTTTAGTGTCTGTATTTGTATTATTAATTCGTAATTCTTGATTGAAAGTTTTAGTTGTAGCTTCTTCACCTTGCGTAAATAAATCAAGGTCTATAAAATCTAAATCTCCAAATGTGGAACGTTCTACTTTATTAATAGACGTAATACTTTGCAGTTTTACGTTTCCAAAATTATAGTCCATTTTAAAGTTTCCATAATTGTTAATCATATCAGATTTACCAAGTACATCAGCTACAATTACATTATTACCTTCTTTTGGATTTGGATCTAAGACACCACCTGGGAATTCGCCATCAAAACCTATTGGGTTTACAGAATAATAGGTTGCTCCACCATCAATTTTAAAATGCTGATAGGTTGCAGAAACTGTAAAACTTTTAGATAATCTAGCTTTTATTTGACCTCTAATATTAAAGTTATCTGAAAAATCTACATTTTGATTTAAAAATTCATTGGTTAAAAGACCATCAAAGGTTTTATATTGTGTTGAAAAACGGTAAAACACTTTATCCTTAGATATAGCACCTGAAGATACAAATTGACTTAGTAAACTTCCACCATTACCAATGCCAAATTTTAGTCTATTAGACCCTTTATTTGTTGGTTCTTTGGTATAAATATTAACTGCTCCTCCGATTGCATTTTTACCGTACAAAGCACCTTGAGGGCCTTTTACGACTTCTACTAAAGCTAAATCATATAAATCCTGACTTAATAAACTTGGGTCTGGAATAGTAACACCATCTACAACGAAAGCTAAAGGTGCATCTCCACCTCTAACTTGTGGAATACCTCTTACTGTTATAAAATTTAAACCAACAGCTTGAGCAGAATTGAATTTTAAGTTTGGAACTAGTGTAGAGAACGAACTTACATCTGAAATACCTGCGCTTTCAATTCCTTCAGCATTTAATGCTGTAACAGATTCTGGTGTAACCTGAATAGATTCTGTTCGCTTTCTAGATTTACCTATTACTCCAGTAAAACCCCTTATAACGACTTCGTCTAATGATTCTGCTGATTCATTTAACGTGACATCAATTTGATTTTTTTCAGAAACTGAAATTTCTTGAGATTCAAATCCAATAAAAGAAAATTCTAAAACTGCATCGTTTGAAGACACATTAATTTCAAAATTTCCATTAAAGTCTGAAATGGATCCATTTGTTGTTCCTTTTTCAATAATATTTACTCCAGGAATTGGTTCTCCTTTTTTATCAGTTACATTACCGGAAATAGTTGTTTGCGAAAAAGACAATGTTGTTATTAATAAGAATAACAATGATACAGTATGTTTCATGGTTTATGGATTAGTTTTAAGATACTTAATAATTCAATTATATAAAAGTAGTATTCAAATATTAATTATTATTAATGCTAATTATTAAAAATATTTTTAATAATTTTATTTAAATAATAGGAATTTATGAAATCAAGCTCATTACTACTAACTCCTGAATACTTTAAGATTATATTAGATAAAGTATATGAAACCTTCTTATATAAGCATAATCTTAAGAAGCTTCCAAAAGCATTACAATTATATGGTTATGGTGCTTTTAATGATGATAAGCCAAGTCTAAAGAAAGATTTTGAAGACATTGGCTCTGAGTTTATTAATGGAAAATATCTTTATGATAAATCACGAGAACTTGAAAAAGGCAAACCAATAATTAAGCTTAATCAACATTATAAAGACATCATTTTACTTTATTTAGGTTACAAGAATTTTAATGTCTTTCTTGAAGAAAATAAAACATCTGTTATCGAGTATGAGAAACAGCATGATTTAATTTATAAAGATAATGAAGATATAACTTACTATTATCTAAATTACTATTTTGGGGAAGACGATACAATATTAAAAGGACAAACTATAATATCAAATAATTGGAAAAAAATTCAACATATTTTTATATATCCTTTAGAAGATGGAACTTTTAGAGAACATTACAGTAATGGTAGTATAAAGCGACAAGGAGACACAATTACAATAAAAACCAATACACTTTCTGGCGATAGATATATTGAAGGTGCAAGTGAGATTTATTATATAGGCCATAAATCACCTTCAAACATAAATTATCTTATTGGTACGTATTGCACTTTTGATATTTATACAAATACTGTTGCAGGACGCTCTATTCTTGAAAAGTGTGAGAGTAAACAAGTAATGGAAGAACAATCTAAAACACCTTTTATTCCTCCATATATAGCTTTAGAAATTAGAAACAAGCGTATTGTTAATAATAGTTTTGTGCCTAGAAATGCTTTGGAGTTATCAAGTAATAGTCCATATGCTTCGCTATACGGCAAATTACCTGGAACCTATGAGTTAAATTTTAATTTTGATACTGGCTTTAAAGAGATTTTAAAATTCAAAATATTACCAACAAATTATCAAATTATAACGTTAACTGATAATGTATATATAGAAAAAGACAATTTTGAATTGCTTAACAAAGGATCGGTAATAAATTTTAGGTTTAGTTTTTCAGGCATTATAGCTCTAGAGAGAGTGAATATATATTTCAAAACCTATTATTTAAAAAATAAAAATGGTACACAAGAAGGAGTTTTTAGTGGTATTGATAATGAAAATAGGTTAATAAATGGAACTTTAATTGTTAATTATATTCAGAATTAATCAAACCATTACACACATATTACTTACGCAAGTTATTTAATAAATAAGAGATCGTGCACCTCAAGTTGCATAACGCAGAACTTTATAATACAAATTATTGAAATCTTGAAGTTTTGATTTTTTATTTTCCTATTTATTCACTGATAACAGAATAAAGAGACGGATTAGCTTTAAGCCCTTCTGGAGGTAATACTCCTAGTTCTTTTGCCATTTTTTGACTTGCTTCTGTAAATGCCTTTGGGCTTTCCCAAACGGCAACATTTATTAATTCAAATTTTGAACCTTCTTTTATTGATTTATGTAATTTGGTTGAAATATAACCAGGTTCTTTTTTAAGAAAATCTCTACAAGCTTCCCAATAAACTATTGATTCTTCTATCTTGCCTTCTGGTACTTCAAAAGGATTTATAAGAGTAATGTTTGTTTTTTTGTTAGATTCCATATTTGTCTTTTTTTCAGTTTTTTCTTTATTTAAACAAGATGTCACTGTAGTTACTAATAGAATTGCAATTGCTAATGTTTTAAAATACTTCATGATAATTATATTATAATTGATATAACAATATTTGTTATGACAAATATATGAATAAAAAATTACTCAATTAAATTATTAATTATTTTGTTAGATATTTTATTATACGAATCCATTTCCTTTTTACTTATGTTTTTAGATATTTTATTTAAAATATCAACTGCAAGTGGTTCTACTAAATCACGTATTTCTATTCCTTTTTTGGTTATAGATAAATTCCAACTGCGACGGTCATTAGGGTCAGAATGCCTAATAACTAAACCTTTCTTTTCAAGTTTATCAACCATCCTCGTAATATTTGCGTTGTCTTTAAAAGTTAATTTTGCTACTTCTTTTTGTGTTAAATCAGAGTTTTCGTTTAACCTGTTAAGAATTGCCCATTGCTCGGGTGTTACATCTATGTTATGGCTTTTAATTGCAGAACTAAATTCTCTTTTTAATAAGAGTGCTGTCATATTTATAAGGTATCCAGCAGATTGGTCTAAAAACGAACTCATCTATTTACTTGTCATTTTATTAGTTAACATGACAAATATAACTATTCTAAATATTTATGCATCATTTTTTGGCCATTTTGCTTCCCTCCTGCGTCGTCAAATAAAAAGTGTTTAAAATCTTAAAGTAATATTGAACCTCAAACTGCTTAATTGACATTGTATAAGAAACTATAATAATTATCATTTTTCAACAAAACTTAAATTGTAAAAGTGACAAAATTTAGAACGATTTATAAGTCAGTCTTCTATAAATAACCAACTATAATATTATAAATTATGAGTTATAAATATGACTTGCAATTTAGTGTGAGAATCAAAAAATTCGATAAGGTGTATTATTTTCTCCCTTAACGGATTAATTAAATAAAACTGTAGCGTTTATGTATAGTAGCATTGCTCATAAAAAAATACTTAAAAGATTAATTTTGTTTTAAACAAAATAAAAATTCATGAAATACTTGTTTTTTGTAGTAATTACTATATGTTTTTCTACGTGCCTTTTTTCACAAGTTTCAAATCTAAATGATGATTTTGAAGGAAATGGAAATATTACAACTTGGGCTGCAGACAATACGATTATAGATACAGCGTTTTCAAATCCGTATCCTGAAGGAATCAATACTTCCAATACGGTATTACAATATGAAGATATTGGTGGTGAATGGGCAAATGTTCGTTTTCAAGCTAGTGAAAATTTTGACCTTTCTACTAGTAGTTCTTTTTCAATAAAAATCTATGTGCCTTCTAGTAGTATAACTGGTACACAACCAAATCAAGTTTCATTAAAATTACAAGATGGAACTATCGATTTACCTTGGACCACACAAACTGAAATTATAAAGCCCATTGTCCTTGATCAATGGCAAGAAGTTTCTTTTAATTTTGCTACTGATAATTATATAAACCTAGATGGAAGTTCACCTAATCCAATTAGCAGAACGGATTTTAACAGAGTGTTACTTCAAGTAAATTCAGAAGGCAATTTTGATTTTGTAACAGCTTATATTGATGATTTTTTGTATGAAGAAGTTATTACTACTCCAATTGAAGATGCTCCAACTCCACCTAATAGAAATGCTTCTGATGTTATTTCCATATTTAGTGAGGCTTACATAAATGTTCCTGATGTTTATTTTAATCCTGATTGGGCTCAAAATACATCTGTTAACGAAGCTTTTGAAATAGTGCCAGGATCTGGTAACTTATCCTTAGAATATTCAAACTTTAATTATCAAGGAACGCATTGGGGCGATCATCCACAAGACATATCAGCTATGGAATTCTTGCATGTTGATATTTGGACTAACAACTCTGCTCCAAATGTTTATGTCATTAGTTCTGGCGATGAAATTGCTCACCCTATTTCTAGTCAACCTGGGTCATGGAAAAGTGTTGATATTCCTATTACAGGTATTACAGGAGATCTTACTAATGCTTATCAATTTAAATTTGATAATGGAAATGGAGGAAAAATTTATGTTGATAATCTATATTTCTGGAAAACCCCAGAAGTTTGTATTGAAGACTTAAATTCGGATACATTCAACAATAGTAATTTGCCAATTGTTATCATTGAAACATTTAATGGGGCTACAATTCCTGATGAGCCAAAAGTCTTAGGTACAATGAAAATTATCGAAAGACCGAATGGTGCTAGAAATTTTATTTGTGATGCTGATAATGATGAGTATTTGAATTATTCTGGTACAATAGGAATTGAAACTAGAGGTTCTTCATCACAAGCATTAGATAAAAAGCCATATGGTATTGATACTTTGGAAGATGATGGTATAGAAGATGATAATGTAGAGTTACTTGGAATGGCTAAAGAAAATGATTGGATTTTAAATTCTTTTGCTTTTGATGATAGTATGATGCGTGATTTTATTAGCTATGAAATGGCAAGAGAAATGGGCCAGTATGCTGCAAATTTACGGTATTGTGAAGTTGTAGTTAATGGCGATTACAAAGGCTTATATGCACTTTCAGAGAAAATAAAACGAGATGGAGATCGGGTAGATATTGCAAAGTTATCTGATGATGAAAACGTATTCCCAGAAGTTACAGGAGGTTATCTTATGCAGACAGATAGACCATCCGAAGAAGACCCTGAGGCTTGGTACAATAACGGTGCTGGGTATATTCATGAAAAGCCAAACTCAGATGATATTACTTCGGTTCAATCCGCATATATTGAATCTGTTTTTCGAGATTTAGACAATTCTGCAAATAATTCTGATATTACAAATGGCTATCCAGCAGTCATAGATGTGCCTTCATTTATAGATTATATGTTGATGGCTGAAATTAGCTCAAATGCTGATGCATATGCACTTAGTACGTATTACCATAAAGATAGAGGAGGAAAATTAAGAGCCGGCCCAATTTGGGATTATAATTTAACCTTTGGCAATGATTTATTTGACTTTTTTGATATTTATTTTGACCGCAGTTTTACTGATGTTTGGCAATTTGAATTCAGCAATATTGGAGCAAATTTTTGGGGAGACCTTTTTGATAACCCAGCATTTAATTGTTATTTATCAAAACGGTTTGATGAACTTACTAATACTGGACAGCCCTTAAATTATAATTACATATCAGACTTAATTGATAATACTGCAGCATTAATATCTGAAGCTGTTGTTCGTGAAAATGAACGATGGAATACTATAGATGATTTTTATGGAGAAATAGCTAATATGAAGAGCTGGATACAAGAGAGAATTATATGGATGGAATACAACCTTAACAACTATACAAGTTGTTATACGGTACAAACACCTTCTTTGGTTATAACTAAAATTGATTACAACCCAATAGAAACAGATACTTTCCCTGAGAGTGATGATTTAGAGTTTATTGAAATTCAAAACACTGGAAGTACAATTGTAAACCTTACAGGAATCTATTTTGAAAAATTGGGTGTGTCGTATCAATTCCCTGAAAATGCTACTATTGCAGCTGGAGAAGTGATTCATTTAGCAGCAGACGCTACTACTTTTCAAGCTAAATATGGTAAAGCCCCTTTTGGAACTTTTTTAAGAGATTTATCAAACAAGAGCCATAATTTAGTATTAGTAGACGCTTTTGGCAATGTAATTGACCAGGTTGAGTATAAAGATGAAGCACCTTGGCCAGAGTCTGCAGATGGAGATGGCTTTTATTTAGAACTTATTGATGTTAATTCTGATAATGCCCTGGCTATTAACTGGAAAGCAAGTTCTAGTGTAAGTTTAAGTACAAATTATTTTGATAATGGTGGATTTGTATTAAAGATATATCCAAATCCAGCAGAAGAAAAAATGATGATAAATTCAGAGAAAACTATTCAAAATATTTCAATTTATAATTTAGTAGGTCAGCAAATAAAAACATTACTGGTGAATGCTAAAACAAAAGAAATTAATATAAAAAACCTTAGTGAGGGAACTTATATATTAAATTTAAAATTATTAAGTGGTGAAAATATTTCACGTATGTTTATTAAAAAATAGAACATTAAAATATCACAGAATATATTCTTGAGACAAATCAATATATTCTCGCTAAATCCTATCTAAAATAGCCTTTCTCTAGGACTTGCCAATAGGTAGCTTAATGTTATTTTAATGAAGAAAAAATATGAATTAGAAAAATGAATTTTAGCTTTTATGAGAATTCAAAAACGATGCTACAAAATGTTCTTTCTTTCGTGAAGATACTGGGATTTTTTTTCCGTTTTTAAGATAAATAGTCCCAGATTTCTCATATTTATCTATAAACTTTAGGTTTACCATATAAGATTGATGTGGACGAACAAAATTAGATCGTGATAGCTGATTTACAAATTCTTTTAATGTTTTAGAAACTACGTATCTTTTATTATCACTACAATAAAACGTTGTATAACCTTTATCAGACTCACAATATAATAACTCATTTAAATTAATAACTTGAAAACTATCATGCAATGATAAAATAAGTTTATCATCGTCGTTAGTCCAATTTGACCTTACTGTATTAATTTGTTGTTTTTGTTTTGCTACAGGAAGTTGCTTTACTTTTTCCAAGGCAGATTGAAGTTCTTCTATATCTACAGGTTTTAAGATATAATCTACTGCCCCACTTTTTAAAGCTTTTAGTGCATATTCTTCATAAGCTGTTATAAAAATCACTTTAAAATTTAGATGCTCAACTTGTTCTAAAAACTCAAAAGCATTACCATCAGTTAGGTTAATATCCAAAAAAATTAAACCTGGTTTGCAAGCATTAGCAACAACAACTGCGTCTTTTACAGAGGCACACTCACCTATTACTTCAACTTTGGCGTCTATGGTTTGTAATAGATTAATTAATCCTTTTCTAATATATGCTTTGTCTTCTACTATTAATGTCTTCATCATGCAACAAATTTATGAGGAATAACTAAAGTTACAATAGTGCCTTGTGCGTTATATTTTTCTCTATCTTCAATAGTAACTGAACCATCCATTTTAAAATCTTTAGATAGTATTTTTAAGCGTTCTGAAGTTATAGCTGTAGATAGTGATTTTTTATACCCATTATTAGTCTTTTTTTGAGGCATATAACCAATACCATTATCAGCTATAGTACATATTAGTTTTTTATCTATATATTTTAAGCGAATATCAATTTTTTTATCATCGTTAGTATCAATAAAAGCATGTTCTATGGCATTTTCTACAAATGGTTGAATTAACATTGGAGGTACTTCAAACATAGGGATATCTATGGTTTCTTCTACTAAAAGTGTAGATTGATATGCATCGTTTTCTAAATTCTGAAGGGTTAAATAATTTTGGACAGCTTTTAATTCTTGCGAAAGTAACACTGTTTTATCTCTTGAGTTTTCTAAAGTAATTCTTAATAATTTTGAAAATTTTGATAGGTATGAAACAGATTTTTTATCTTCTTTATTTAATATCATCCCTTGTAAGACTGATAATGAATTAAAGATAAAATGTGGTGTCATTTGCGAGCGTAATAATTTTTGCTCTATAACCGCATTTTGAGTTTTGGTTTTGGCATTTTTTAACTTTTGATAAAAAATAACAGACCCTAATAGCATAGAAATCATTAGAACACCTATAATAGCCCATAAATAATTGCGTTGCGTTTTTTCTAAGTCCTCAGATTTAGCCCTTACTGTTTTAGTTAATTGTAATTCTCTAATATTTGCAGAATCTAATGCTTGCTTATACTTATACTCGTACTCTATTTGGGCTATTTTCTTTATATTTTCTTTATTGAACAGACTGTCATTTAATGTTTTGAATTGTTGGTGGTTTTCAAGTGCATCCCTATAGTTGCCTGTAGCTTTATAAATATTGAAAAGAATTTCCGTAGCTTCCTTTTGACAATCCAAAAAACCAGATACTTTGGAAATTTTTTTTGCCTTTAGTACATTATTGAGAGCACTGTCATATAGTTTTTGGTTCGCATATGTTTTCGCCAATCCTATATATGTATCGCATAATGTTACCTTGTCTCCAATTTCTGTACTGATTTTCTTTGCCTCTGAGAAATATTGATTTGCAGTGTTGAATTCATTTAATGCCAAATAAACCTCTCCAATATTATGCAAAATATTTGGAATTCCCTTTTTTGAACCAATTTGTTTGTTTATGTCTAATGCTTTAATATAATAATTGAGAGCACGTTCGTAATCTCCATTTTCTTCATATATGATGCCTATATCATTCAATGTTGATGAAACACCTCTTTTATTATCAATCCGTTTGTCTATTTCTAAGGCCTTTTCATAGTGCTTCATAGCCTTATCATATTGCTTCCGAGTCTTATACATCCAACCTATATTATTCAGGTGATTGGCAATACCTAAACTATCCCCAATCTTTTCATTAATGTATAAAGATTCTTTAAAGTACTCTAAGGCAAGTGGGTAATTTCCCTGGTCCAAATAAATAGTACCTAAATTATTTAAACTATAGGCAACACGTTGTTTATTTTTATCAGCCTTAGCTATAGAAAGCGCTTTATTTAAATATGGAATGGCTTCAGCAAATTCACCCAAATCCGTATATGAATTCCCCAAATTTATTAAACTTGCAGATAGGTTATTACTTCCTATCTCCTCTTCTATCTTTATTGCTTTTTTAATATAGTCTACTGATTTTCTTGGTTTTCCTATATTTTTGTAGGTTATGCCCATGGCATTATAACAGTTGGCTATACCCTTTTTGAAATCAATATTTTCATATAATTTCAACGCCTCATTATAGTAACCAAGTGCTTGGTCATAATTCGATTGTATAGCCTCGGTTATACCTTTTATATAAATATTTCTGGCTTTCCCCTTTTCAAACTGGATAATATCAGCTATCGTATATGCTTCATCCAAATATTCAAGGGTTTTTGGCATATCTCTACTGAAATGAGAAAAAGCCAGCGCATTTAAAATATTCACTCTGGTTGTATCCTTTTCTTTATGATGCTGCAATTCTATTTTAAGGCTATCAATTTTTTTGTTTTGTGATATAGAGGAATTCGTATAAAACAAAAAAAAGAAAAAAACAATGATGATTTTGATAATTTTCATCCTAAGAATGAGAGTATTTAAATATTAAAAACAACTTTTTTGAAAGTTTCCAACAAAAAATGAGTTAAAAATTATACAAGTATAATCATATAATTAACAATTAACCGTAAGTGTTTTAATGAAAAACACTTACGGTTAATTAAATCAAGAAATGGGGCTTATTTCTTAAATATGTTCTGCTTAAAATAATTTACTTCGCAAACTTTTTAACAAGTTTTCCTGTATCGAACGTTAGTTCCAATATATATACACCGCCAGATAGATTATCAATTGCTATAGTACTTTCTGTACCATTATTCACTTTTGCTCCAGAAATGCTGTATATACTATAACTTTTAAGTTTTGCACTTCTAGATGATATTATTTTTAATGCATCGCTATTGGTTACTATTTTTATACCATGCTCTAATTCAAAATTTGAAGTGTTCAGTGATGCATCTTGTGTTACAGGGTTAAAACCTGTCCATAAAGCACCTGAATCTGTAACATATGCTACTAAAGTACCAGGTGGAATATGTAATTCAATATTGCTGCGGTTAAAAGCAAAAGTATCATTAGTACCTGTGGTAATTGTTGGTGGTGTTGTAGCATATGAGGTTACACTAGTTAATGGGTTATTGCCAAAAGCCAATAAACCGATAAAAGTAACATTACTAGGAATAGTAACACCTGTTAAATCATTATCTACAAAAGCACCAATACCTATATCAGTAACATTAGCACCTAATGAAAGATTAGTAATAGAATTTGTAGCAAAAGCTGTAGTTTCAATAATGGTAACACTATCTGGTATTGTTACACTCGTTAAATTGTTAGTATTAAATGCAGAAATTCCAATATCTGTAACACTATCAGGAATGGTAACACTAGTCAAACCAATATTTTCAAATGCTGAATCATCAATTTTTGTAACATCAAATACAATAGGACCAGCTGCAACAGTTGCTGGTATTACAGCATTGGTACCATTTACTGGATCATAATTTGAAACTTCAACTGTAGTTGGAGATGTTGCTTCAAAAACCATTTTAAACCCTGTCCATAATGCACCACTATCAGTAACATATTCGTCAGTAGTATTATTTGTTATAATTAAATTAATATTACTACGATTAGAGACCCCGAAAGTACCTCCAGCAAGAGTCGTTATAGTAGGTGGTGTTGTATTTAGTGAAACAATTGTGCTTATAGGGTTTAGTGTAAAAGCCAAATAATCTATATCAGTTACGCTCTCGGGTATTATAACACTTGTCAGTTGATTACTATTAAATGCATGATGTTTAATATTAATAATACTATTAGGAATAGTAATACTTGTGAGTTGTTTCTGTGCAAAAGCATTAATACCAATACTAGTAACATTATAATTTGAAATACTATAGGAAACACTAGCAGGTATATCAACTACAGAACCTCCAGTCATATCATAATCAATAGCTTCAACAGTATCTGGTGATACAGAGGTTACTTCATAGGTTATATAATCAACAACAAAAGTACTACCAACAGTCAATGGACTTGCCTCAGTTACCGAATTAAACCCTGTCCAACCACCAGCAGCATATGAAGTTGATGTTCCATTCGGAATGGTTAAGTCAATAATAGAACGATTCCAAAAAGAATCATTAATACCTCCTGTGAATACAGTTGGTGGTGTAGTTGCTTGTGACGTTACAGTAGCTAAAGGATTATCCCTAAAAGCAGTATTCTCAATGTTTGTTACCGTAGCAGGAATTGTAACATGAGTTAAATTATTACTTCGAAAAGCGCCAACATCAATATTTGTAATACCACTAGGGAATGTAATATTAGTTAATTGATTAGCACTAAATGCACTACCAAAACTTGTAACACTATTTGGAATAACAATGCTTTGAAGTTGGTTTTGACTAAAAGCAGCTGAACCAATAGTGATAAGGTTATTTGAGAGTGTAGCACTAGTTAATTGATTGCTTTGAAAAGCAAATTGACCAATAGTGGTAACACTATTTGGAATAATAATACTAGTTATTTGATTCGTTGAAAAAGCATGATCTCCAATGCTTTCAATACCATTTTCTAAAGTAACACTTGTTAAATTATTATGCCAAAAAGCATACTGGCTAATACTAATAACACTTGACGGTATTGTTAATGTTGTTAAGTTCTGGTCTCGAAAGGCCTGAATTCCAATGCTTGTTATATTACTAGGTAAGGTAAATGTAACACTGGTTATTTTACCAGTTGGTCCATTATAATTAAAAGCGTCATCCTCAATACTAGTTACATTATAAGTTGTGCCATTATTAATAACTGTGGCAGGTATAACTACATCTGTGCTGCCATTATTATGGTCATAGCCATGAACTTCCACTTCATAGGGTGAAATAGAAGTAACTTCATAAGTAACAAAATTATCAACAAAGGTATCTCCAACCGTTTGCGAATACCCTATTAAAGCTGTAAATAGAGTCATTAAAATAAGTAGTTGTTTTTTCATGTTATTGTTTTTTGGGTTATAAACAGCCAAAGTAACCTGATAAAACATACTATTATATAGTGAATCTTTTTTTGAGGTGGTTTGAGTAATATACGTTGAACTAGATTTTATATTCGTTTTACGTATTAATATTTAAAAGATACTTGAAGTCATAATTATAAACTGAGATTCTTATAAAATACTTAATATTAAAGTATAAAACATCAAAAGCCCTTGAATTAACAAGAGCTTTAAGATATACTTAATCATCAAATGTTTCTTTTTAGAGATTCAAAGAATCATTTACTTTATGTTTCATCCAATGATTAATATTGCAAAACTGAAAATTTCATGGTAATTACAATGCAGCATATTTACCTTTAAAATAGTTTAGTTAGATTTTTAATAGGAATAGGATTCGGTTTCTTCTCTACCTAAAACAATATCACGCTTCGCTTCAAATAAACCTTCTTCCTTGTTTAACTTTAAAGTTAGAATTCTTTTAGGGTTAGTTTCCTCAACTTTCTTTCTACATTTACCAGTAAGCAAAGGGTCATTATCAAAAAGAAATGTTTCAATTTTATACTCAGGCTTATTAGGCTCTTTAATAATAGGCAGAATCTGAGTCAATTCGTTACTATAAAGATATTTACCAGGTACAAACGTATAAAATGTGTACTTACCGTCAGAATCAGTTTTAACCCATCCTCTATGGTGCACATAGCGTTTTTTATTTTGTCTTTTTAATTCAAAATCTCCATTTTCGTCAGTATGATGAATAAACAACATAACATTTTTTGCAGGTGTTACACCATCATTTTCATAAATGGTACCAGTTACTTTTAACTTTTGAGAGTTTGCAGCAAAATCAGGAATAGTATCTACATTATTCAATTGCTTTTCTGAATAATCATAGATAGGACTTCTTTTTTTGTAATTCTTTGGAATATCTTCTGATTCACCAGTACTATCTTGAGCAGATAAAAAGTTGAAACAAGAAAGGATTAAAACAAAGCTAAATAGAGTAATTAAGTTTTTCATTTGGGGATGATTTTTTTAATTACCTCAAAACTAAGTCAATACATAAATCTTGAAGAAAATAATCGATTGAACTATAAAATTCTACGATGAATAGATGAAACGCATCCTTTTAAAGTAAAAACTAATTATTTCTTAATTGGTTCAACTTGTCCTATATAAGAAATAGGAAATCTAGATGAACTGTTAACTCTAATTTCGCTTTTTAAACTTGGAAACAACTGAATTATAATATTAAAAGTTTCAGATTTGTTTCTAGCGCTAAACCGAATAATATGACTATCATGCTTTCCTTTAGTTTCAGAATAGTCCTCCATCATAGTTTTTAGTACTATGCCGCTATCTTGTCCTCCATAGCCAATATTCATTTGACGTTCTCCAAAATAAGGCAAATAGGAGTTTATACTATCGCTCGAAATCGCTAAGAAATTTGAATTCCCTATAAGGTTTATAGCATTTGCTGAATTTCCAGGTTGTAATAGCCCTGAGTTTAAAACCTGTTGAACAGCATTCGTAACTTGTGGATAGGCCCAATTTGATTCAATAGTATAGTTTTTACTTTCAACTAAATTTTTTAAAGCATTAATTTGAGCATCAGTAGCTTTTGATGATTTACATGATACTAATGATAGAATACAAATAATCAGATATAAACAGAAAGTCTTCAAAAAACAAAAAATTTAGTTACTCAATTTAGTAAATAATCTTTTGATGTCATCTTATAAAAGTGTTAAAAACAGCGTGTTATAACTTAAATAGTTATGTTAAGACTTTAAAATTTGTGCGATTTCCTTAAACCAATCATCAATGTTAGTTTCATTGGTATTTAGAGCAACACTTCCATTACCGTAAGACCCATAAATTTTTGTATTTGTTCTAGAAAAGAAACCAACAATTGGGGTTTGAGAAGCACTAGCAAGGTGCATTACACCATTATCTGCGGAAACAAAAACACTAGTATTGTTTGTAATTGCACCCATTTCTCGAATATCTTGACTGTAGAAGTTTGGTGCTTTAAAGTTAATTTTAGAAATGTTTTCTATGGGTAGCATCTCGATAATATTATAATCAGGATATTCCTTTAATAATCTAGAATACACAGCATCCCACCAATCTTCAGAATAACATTTAGCACCAGTAGCATTAGTATAAATGCAAATTGTTTTTTTATCATTTTTAATGATGCTATTTAAAATCTCTTTTCCTTTGAAAAGCTCGTCATCACTGAGTTTAATATCTAAAAGAGGCACTTCTGTTTGAATATTTTCAAATCCTAATTTAGACAAGTAATGTCTTAAATTATAAATAGGATATTTAGATATGTGCTCATGATCAGCATATTTCGTTTTAATACTTTCATCAACATCTCCAAAAACTTTAATTTTTGCTTTGGCTAATTGCGTTAACAATTTACCAGACGATGAGTTTCTATCTGCATTTATAACCAAATCATAGGTTTTATTTTTGATAGACAACCAGCTTTTAGCGTATTTAAAGACGTTATCAAAAGGTTTTCTAGGTAATTTTATAATGGTATCAATTTCATTGTAGTTTTCAAAAACAGGATGAGCTACACCACCCTTAACAAACAAATCAATAGCACAAGCCGGAAACGTATTTATAACCTCTTGAACAAGTGGTGTTAATAATAGTTGATTTCCTAAACGATGATTAGGCCTAATAATCAAAATACGCTTAATTTCAGAAAACACAATATCACCCTTCTTTGGCTCTGTATAAGAACTACCAACACGCTTGGTAATACTTCGCATAATGCGTCTTCTAATTTTATTAATGCGAACTTTTAAACTCATTTAAATACTTTTTTATAAAATAAAGCGCAGCAAAATTACAAATTAAATACCTTTAATAAGGTGCTTATTTTTTGCCTTTGTACATGGCGTTAAGTATTAACCCAAAAATAATCATGGTAATACCTAAAAGGCTATATAAAGTGTAAACCTCGCTAAACAATAGTGCTCCAATTAAAAGTGTGAAAATAACCTCCAAATACTTTAACGGTGCTACTTGGTTAGTTGATGCAATTTGAAAAGCTTTAGTCATATAAACCTGCCCAAAATAACCAAACATACCAAGGCCAAATACCATAAGCCATTCTATTCCTTTAGGGTTCACCCAATTATTAATAGATAATATGCCACCTACAATGGTAGAAATAACCATAAAATAGTTTACAACAACTACAGGATGGTTACTCTTCCCTATTTTACTAATTACAATGTAAACCAGTCCGCTAAAAACGGCAGATATAAAAACTAAAAGCAGCCCAAAACCATCCAATTCAGTATCAAAGCCCTTTAAAATTAAAACACCAACAAAAGCCATAGTAAAAAATAACCATTGCAAAGGTTTTATTTTTTCCTTCAGAAAATAAATAGCAAAAACTCCAGCGAATATTGGAGCCATATAACGTAAAGATACTGCGGTGCCAATAGGTAAATATTTGGTAGACATAAAAAATAAACTCATAGAGGTAACACCTACTAAGCCTCTTAAAACCAAAAGCTTTCTGTTTGTTCCTAAAACTGGAATCTTATTTTTAAGTAAAAATCCAAACGTGAAAAACAATGAACTTACAGATCTGAAAAACACAATTTGAAAAGCATTCATATGCACTAGATGCTTAACAATAGCATTCATGCTTGCAAATGCCAAAGTGCTTATCAGCATAAATTTTACAGCTTGTTTAACGTCCAATATTTTTTAATTTAAAAGTACGTTTCGTATTTATAAAATAAACACCAGTAAGTAAAACCACAGCAGCAATTATAGATTGCAAAGTAATATGTTCATCTAAAATCCACCAACCTAGAATTAGAGCAATAATGGGGTTTACATACGTATTAGTTGCTACTTTTTCTGGGGAGACCTCTTTTAAAAGAAAATTAAAAGATGTAAAAGCAATAATACTTCCAAAGATAATTAACCCAAGCATAGACCATTTTACATCCGTTTCCCACAAGTTAGGTAGCACCCAAGATTCACCTAAAAATATACTAACAATAGCAAGCATAATACCACCAGTAAGCATTTGGTAACCCGCATTTACAAATATGTTTGAAGGTAAGTCAGCTTTACCAACAAAAATACTCCCGTAAGCCCAACTTAGCATACAAGCAAAAATTAAAATCATTCCTAAAATCTGCCCGTCTTTACTTATAATTTCTTTTTGGCTCACTAAAAGAAATACACCTATAAAACCTAAAACTACGCCAATGTAAGACATTGTAGAAATACGTTTACCTAAAAGTATACGCATCATAATAAGTACCACCAAAGGTTGAGACGCAATCTCTAAAGCTGCAAAACCACTATCAATATATTGTAGTGCAACAACAGCAAGCCCGTTACCTAAAGTTAAAAACAAAAAGCCTGAAATGGTAGTGTTAAGTAGCTGTTTTTTTGAAATATATAAACTAACTTTTAAAGATTTAGCTATTATAAAAATAATAACACTGGCAACTGCAAAACGTACACCCGAAAGAAAAAACGGTGCCAACTGCGTAACAGCTATTTTATTTAAAAGGTACGTAGAACCCCAAATTACATAAATAGCAAAAAAGGCTAAAATGATAAGAACCGTTTTACGCGATACACTCATATTTAGCCTTTTGTATGATTAGATTTCTGGAAAATAAACCAGAAAAACTTTATATTTTCTTAACTCTTACGGCATTCATACCCTTTTGCCCACGCTCTAACTCGTAAGTTACTTTATCGTTTTCCTCAATATCCTCAAGCAATCCGCTAACATGTACAAAATATTTTTCTTGGTTTATGCTATCAATTATAAAACCAAAACCTTTAGAGTGGTCAAAGAAAGATACTTTACCCTCTTTGTTTGCTGGCTCCTCCTCTTCTCTGTCCTCTTTTTTAGGAATTCCTAACTCAATACTTTCTGCCTCAACCTTTTCACGCATTGCTGGGTCTGGAGGCGTATCAGTTAAATTACCGTTAAAATCAACATATGCAAACTGAATACCAGATGTACCACTTGCTTCCTTTTCTGCCTTACGAGCTTCTTTCTTTTTTTGCTTTTCTTCTCGTTTCTTTAAGCGTTTTTTTTCTTTTTCAATTTTGTTAAATGTTACTTGCGATTTTGCCATAGTTTAAAAATCCTCTGTGTTTTAAATATTTGTAGACTGTAAAGATACGCCTAATATTTCTCATCCTATAATAATCAACCCATTAATAGGCTCACCGCACAATAATCAAGATAAAAAGCAACCTGAACTTAACTTGTGCTAGTATTAAAATAAATATTTGGGCATTACCCGTAAAGGGTCGGGCTTTTATTGATGCATTTCTATTTTAAATTTTTGAATTCATGAGCATAAATGTTTCGTTGCAAGTCTTCGCTTATGCACTAAACTGCAAAAGCTGTGGGCTATCCACTGCAACCCCTAACGCGGGGCCATTTGCTGAGGGTTGTTGTTTTGGAGTATCGCTTAACGGCCCTGAATATTAATAGCTAGTTAATATTTAGCCCTATTCGAAAGATAAAAAGAATAGCGACTTGAATATAAAACTCAAATCGCTATTATTTATATAAGTTATGCAGCGCTTACCTGATTCCAAATACCAGTTTGAGCAGTTTCTTGCGCATATTCTAAAAATGTTTTTGCTTTTCTGCCCAGAACTTTCTCTATATCATTAATTACTAACTGATTTTTCGGATTGGTTAAGACATGACTAAATAAATACTCAATTAACCAAACAACATCATTTGGTATTTGCATTTGTTTCATGCCATCAATATATTGTTCTAATGTGATGTCATAGAAATTTAAACTTCTGTCAATAGTCTTCGAAATGATATCAACGACTTGCTTAAATGTAATTAATTCTGGTCCTGTTACCTCAATGATCTCTCCATTAAAAGCATCATCTAGTAATACAGTTGCAGCAACTTCTGCAATATCATTTGCATCTACAAATGGAATTAAAACATCAGACATTGGCAATGCTACTTCTCCAGATAAAATAGGTTCTAAAAAGAAACTTTCGCTCCAATTTTGGTTAAACCAAGACGCTCTAACTATGGTATAATCCATACCAGAATTTATCACAATTTTTTCACAAGCTTCAGCTTCTGTTTCCCCTTTTCCAGAGAGTAAAACCATTTTTTTAACACCTAACTCTTTAGCTAAATAAGTTAAACTCTGTATGGCCTCTTTGGCTCCTGGGACAGCTAAATCAGGATAATAGGTTACATACATTCTTTCTATGCCTTGTAAAGCATTTACCCAAGTGTCTTTATTATCCCAATCAAAGCTTGGTGATGCGTTTCTTGAGCCAATTCTTGGTTCAATTCCTTTGTTTTGTAATTGTTCTACTACTCGGCGACCAGTTTTTCCGGTTCCTCCGATAACTAAAATGTTCGTTTTCATAATGAATTGTTTTAAAATTATTTTTTAATAAATATTGATATAAGTAATAGTATGAATGAAATTATACTTGAAATGGTTCGTATGTTATGATATTGATTCCAAGCACTTTCATAATAGGTTCTAAAGTTTTTTAATTCTAATATGCTCAGTTTGGTAATGTTTAATGCTTCTAATTCATTATTTAAAGGAACATTTCCAAAGGCTGTAATACCAAAAGTCCCAATTAGGTATATGATTGCTGATGCTAAAACCAACCCAAACATTGATTTGTTATTAAACTGCATACTGGCGGACATTACCAACATAATAAGGCTTCCAAAGAACACAATAAAGAATGCTGGGTTTAAGATTTCTTTATTGATACTCTGCATGCTTTCCAAGTAAGTGAAATCGCCTACTTTTTTTGTTCCCAGTATAACCGAAACGGACCAAGCGAAGAAAAAGCCTGTAGAAAGTGCATTCAATAAAATTGTTATAAAAAGAGCTGTTGTTTTCATGCTTTTATTTTTTTTGTTAAATGAGTACCGAAATACAATACAATGAAGTAAAACTCAACTACTATGGTATAAAACATAGGGTCTCCAAAGAATTTTGAATAACTCCCACCATACGGTATTATAAAAGCAGGAACTGTTATCAATACATCTAATACAGTAGCCACAATTACAAATGTAATAGCCAATGCAGATGGTTTCATGTAGTGGTTTCTATAGAACAGATAAGTCCCTAAACATGCGCTAGGTATAATGCCTAAAGCTAGTATGATATTTGATTGTAATTCAGGGTTTTCTAAAAAAGGTATATAATAGGAAAAGAGGTAAAAGCCAACTCCTAAAACCCAAACTAAAATGCCACATAGAATGCTAAATAAATTTTTACTAATCATAATTTTTGTTTTTAATTATGATACAAATTTATTGTAGCTGTAAGCCAGCGACTTATTCAAAAAGAATTATAATTTATTCGAAAAGAATTTTATACTTGGCTAGGTCTATAACCAAACTTTTTTTCAAAAGCGTTAGAGAAAGAGCCTAAACTATCATAACCTACAGCCCAAGCAGCTTCTTGAATAGTTTTTCGTTCTTTCTTTATTAAATTATATGCTTTTTTTAATCGTTCGTTTTGTAAGTATTTAAAAACAGGAACACCAAACTGCGCTTTGAATTCTATTTTTAGTTTGTTGGTATTAGTTCCAATTTTATGAGCCAATTCGGTTAAGGAAGGTGGATTTTCTAAGTCTGAAAGTAAAATTTCTTGTGCTAGATTAATTTTTTCTAATAGCGAATTATTAAGTGGTGTATTTTGTTGGTTGGCTAGTTGCGCAAAATAATGAGAAAGTAAAGCAGCTATATGACTTTTATAGAACATCATTTTAATCTCTCCTACATAGGTATTGCTAAAGAATTGCTCAACTAATAGAAACATTTCTGGGCTCATATTAAATACAGGACCTCCAACATAATGATCTTTTGGGTGTACTAACTGATGCAAAAACTTTTCTAAAAAGTGACCTTCGCTATTTTGTAATTTGTCTATGTTTTTAATAGTTGTTGCTATTACTAAACATTGAAGCGGCTTTAATTTTGATACATGATGTTCAAATTCTACTTTATTATTTGCGTAGAATGATAAAACCATACCCTTTGTATGATGAAATTTTTTTATTTTTTCATCAAACTTTACATTAAGTCCAACATCACCCGCACCATAAAAAGCGATAGCTATTACAGGTTCATCAAAAAAACATGAATCAATTAAGTTTTTATCGGTAGAAGCTTCTTCCAATAAAATGGTATAATCATTTATGTCTATGATTTCACGATTCATTCTTGTATTTATCTCAATTAGGTTTAATTATTCCTAATATTTTGCAAAATATGAGTCGTTTGTATGACTTATATTCTGAATGAAACGAAGTTATCAATTTTTTCTGATAGACTCAAATTCGTAAAAACCACAAATAACTAGAAAAGCTAAGACTTTTTTGTAAAATCCAATATAAATTAACCAATTAATCCTCAGGTGGATACCCATGAATCTGCTCAAAAACCTCATCAAAATTCTGGCGTAAGTAAGAGTTCAGTTTCTTTCTGTAATCGCCTTTAAGCCATTGCACAAAATTAAAAGTACTTTTGCTAATGCACTTGGTATAGCGCTGAATTCTAAAGTCTATATCATCACCAAGTTGCTTAGCTAATGCTAAGGCATCATAAACATCTTCACTATTTTCAATACAGATTTTAGCATGTTGTTCTATGGAGCGTTCTAAAACTACTTTTGAAGATTCACCACCTCTAATAGAATCTACATACGTTTTCTGAACATCAAAATGCACGTCTTCAGATTTAGCAAATTCAGCACGTAAAGCATCTGGCATTTCATACCTAAAATTACTTTCAAGCTCTTCATCACTTAAAATAGCATCAAGATAGTATGTAGGCGATTTAAATATACGCTGCCAATCTAAATTATCACCCCATGGTCCAAACCTATGGAAGTTATTACCCAAATCTACAACTGTAAAACTCTTTTTATCTTTTAATATACGCGATCCACGACCAATCATTTGGTAATAAAGCGTCAACGATTTTGTAGCTCTATTAAGAATAATACTATCAACGGTAGGTTCATCAAAACCAGTAGTTAAAATACTAACCGAAGTTAAAATAGCATCAGGTGTTTCCTTAAACCATTTTAATATCATAGCACGCTCTTTTTTAGAATTAGTATTATCTAAATGTGCCACAGGATAGCCTGCTCTTCTAAAAGTATCATAAACATGTAAAGAGGTATTTATACCGTTGTTAAAAATTAAAGTTTTTTTGCCTTTACAGCGCTCTTCGTATGCTTGTATCAACTTGGTTAGCATATCATTATCGGTATACAAATCTTCTGATGATTTAACTGTATAATCACCGTTTGCACCAACTACTAACGAGGTTAAACCTACGTTATATGTATACATATCTGCACGTGCTAAAAAGCCATTTTCAATAAGTGATTCTATACTTTCTCCAACAATTAATTCATCATAATTATCGGTCATTGGTAATTCTATACTAGAACTTAAAGGCGTTGCAGTTACTCCTAAAATAAACGACTGACTAAAAAATTTAAATAATTTTGTAAACGAGTTGTAATGTGCCTCATCAATAATAACCAATCCAATATCTGAGATATCTAATTTATCATCATTAAGCCTATTGTTTAAAGTTTCTACCATAGCAACAAAACAGCTGTATTCTCCCTGATCACTTAAATCTGCTTTACTATCAACCACTTTATTATGCACACCAAATTCAGTAAGCATGTTTGAAGTTTGTTTACACAACTCAATTCTGTGCGTCATAACAAGTACCTTCTTTTTGTGGTGCTTTAAGTATTGCCTAACAATTTCAGAGAAAATAACCGTTTTACCACCACCCGTTGGCAATTGATAAAGCAAGTGATAATCTTTGGGAGATTCTTCAAAAGCAGTAAAAATTTTATCTATAGCTCCTTTTTGATAACTGTATAAATTTTTACCCTCTACTCTTTCTTCTAATTCTAATTCTGCGTTTGTAACGGACATACTTTAAATTTTGCAACGTGCAAAAATAACACCTTTAAAGGGTTTTTCTAGTATGTTTAGTGTGAAATTATCAAAGGAATATTAACAGTTTAAAAAATTATTCTCAACTTAGGCACAAGTTTATTTTTTAGAAATCATCTAAACTATTGAAAAACAAATCTTTTTGAATTTATGAAACACCTAGTTTACCTGTTTATGTTTGCCTTTTGTCTAGTGGCTTGTAGCGATAGTTCTGATACTATTAATGAGGAAGATGAAATGGAAGAGATGGAGGAAGGGGAAAACACAAGCGATTCTCCTAACATTCTCCTTATTATTGCAGATGATATGGGATTAGATGCAACACCTGGTTATAATATTGGTTCGATAAAACCAAATATGCCTAACCTTCAAAGTTTAATGGCTTCAGGGATTAGGTTTAATAATTTATGGTCTAACCCAACATGTACGCCAACTAGAGCTGGAATTATTACTGGTAAATACGGACTTAGAACAAATGTTTTAGCTGTTGATGATCCGCTTTCAACCTCAGAAACTTCACTTCAAAAATTTATAGACATAAATACCAATGATGAATATGCCAACGCTGTAATTGGTAAATGGCATTTGTCAAGAGATGCAAATCATCCAAACGATATGGGTGTAGATTATTTTGCTGGTTTTATTGGTGGTGGCGTACCATCGTATACAAATTGGGCTTTAAATATTAACGGTTCTACAAGTACTTCAACAGATTATTCAACTTCGAAATTTACAGATTTAGCTATAGATTGGGTTGATGCTCAAACAAAGCCCTGGTTTTTATGGTTGGCTTACAATGCACCTCATACACCTTTCCATTTGCCACCAAATGATTTGCATGATCAAGGTGCTTTAGCATCAGATAGTGCTAGTATAGACTCAAACCCACTACCCTATTATATGGCTGCCCTTGAAGCTCTTGATAAGGAAATGGGCAGACTAATAAATTCTTTAAGTGATGAAGAAAAAGCAAATACTGTCATTATTTTTATAGGTGATAACGGAACTCCTGGACAAGTAGCTCAAGGATATAATTCTAGACGCGTAAAAGGAAGTATTTATCAAGGTGGTGTTAACGTACCTATGATAATTTCTGGAAAAAATGTATCTCGTTCGAATGATAGTGAAGATGCTTTAATAAACACCACCGATTTATTTGCTACCATTGCTGATATTGCAGGAACTGAAACTACTGAAATTAATGATAGTAAAAGTTTTAAAGGCTTGTTAAATAATTCTAATGATAGTAAACGTGATTATACATATACTGAAAACGATGACCATACCATAAGAAATGCAACCCACAAATACATTTATTTTGATGATGGCTCTGAAGCTTTATACAACCTAAGTAGTAACCCTTTAGAAAATCCAAACCTACTAAACAGTAATCAATTGCCACTAAGCACTGAAAACAGTGCCATAAAAGATGAGTTAACTTCTAAACTGGCAGAAATAAGAAACTAATTAATTCCTAAATTTATTAGATAATATAATTTTAAAGCCTTTGATATTTATATCTGAAGGCTTTTTTTATACATTAAAGTCTAAATGAATTTATACATTTGCTTTTCATAATTTTGAAACATGGAAATCAACGATAAATCTACAGAAAACTATTATTCAGCTAATGATAAGCGTTATGAATCAATGGTATATAAGCGTACAGGTAAAAGTGGTGTTAAATTACCTGCAATTTCCCTCGGGTTATGGCATAACTTTGGGTTTGTTGATGATATTGAGAATGGGCGAGATATTTTAAGAACAGCTTTTGATTTAGGAATTACGCATATTGATTTAGCCAATAATTACGGGCCTCCTCCTGGTTCTGCTGAAGAAAACTTTGGGACTATACTTAAGCAAGATTTTAAATCTTACAGAGACGAGTTATTTATAGCCACAAAAGCAGGATATGGGATGTGGGACGGACCATATGGAGATTTTGGATCAAGAAAATATTTAATCTCAAGTTTAGACCAAAGTTTAAAACGCATGGGTTTAGATTATGTTGATGTTTTTTATCATCATAGACCTGATCCTGAAACACCTTTGGAGGAAACTATCGGAGCTTTAGCAGATATTGTACGCCAAGGAAAAGCATTATACGCTGGTATTTCAAATTATGGTCCTGAAGATACACAAAAAGCTGCTAAATTATTAAAGGATTTAAATGTGTCATTTATTTTGCATCAAGCTAGATATTCCATGTTTGATCGATGGGTAGAAGACAGTCTTTTAGATACATTAAAAAATAATGGTGTGGGTTGTATAGCCTTTTCACCTCTTGCTCAAGGCATGCTTACAGATAAATATTTAAATGGCATACCTAAAAACTCAAGGGCTGGAAATGATTCTGTTTTTTTGAACGCAGAAACGGTTCAATCTAATATTGAAAAAGTACAAAAGCTAAATACTATAGCGAAAGAACGTGGACAAAAACTATCTCAAATGGCTATTGCATGGATATTAAGGCAACCACAAGTAGCTTCAGTATTAGTGGGTGCAAGTTCTTCAAACCAATTAAAAGAAAATGTAAAAGCTTTGGATTGTTTAGATTTTTCTGAAGAAGAATTAAATTTAATAGAAACTATAATTAGCTAATTACTCTTTAACTACAATGATGGTTGCTTTAACACCAGTGGCGAGATTCCATTGGTTTTGAGAAATAATTTTCCCAGAATCATCGATAACTTTAAATTCTGCAGTATTTGGGCCAGATTCTCCTTGATTTAAGGCTACGAAGTCAATCTTATTAAAACCTTTTTGTAAATCTAATTTAAAACCTTTAAATCCACCTGTTAAAAATACTCTAGCGTGAATAATATCATCGTTTACACGAACTTGAATAATATCACCATCTGTATAACCATGATCCCGATAAACAACATTTACAAACTTAGATTGACTTTTAAAATCACCAAAATACTGGTCTATTGTACTTCCATTTCTCAAAGCAACTTCTTTTTCACTAAGTTTCAAATCCTCTAAATTTTTATTCACTTGCTTTACATAAAGTTCTCCCGGATTTCCAAACTCTTCTTCCGGAAACATTGAAAACTCTTTTTTAGGCATTTCTAGTTTTGGAGCTACCTTAGGTCTATTAAAGCCAATATTAGTGCTTTTCTCTATTGGTTTTGAAGGTATTAATGGACTAACATCAGATGAATCCTTCTTGCTTTCTATAGCAGGTATAGAAATGGATTTTTTCTTGCTATCTATTTGTGCTTGTGTAGAAAGCGATGCGAGAATAAAAAAAAGAAATAAAACAAAAGGTTTCATTAATATAATATGATTTAAATAGACCTGTGTAAAGTCAAAGATATTTGTTTCTTAATAATACAACTAGTATTTACTTATTATTTAGTATCTGTTTAACAATAACCGTTCCTAAAACTAGTATTTGGTTCAATTTTCACCCCTAGCCTTACAAAAAAATGTTAAAATATGTTAATTTACTACTTTGTTATGCATAGTACTGTAACAAATTTAAATTGTAGTCGTCTATCTAGTATAATTAAAAAATAAAAACAATAAATAATCATTAATCAATCAAAATCAAATATTATGAGAACTTTAAACAACAATCAATTATCAGGAACTTTAAACGGTACTAAAAGTAATCAATGGAATACTAAAAGGCGTTACAGATAAACATCACTTTTAATTAAACTTTCATCAATCAATTTAAATTAATCAAAAACAAAAAATCATGAGAACTTTAAACAACAACCAATTATCAGGAACTTTAAACGGAACAAAAAGTAACCAATGGAATACAAAAAGACGTTACAAATTTTAAGTAACGTCTTTCAAAATAAACTTTCATCAATCAATTTATAAATCAATCAAAATGAAATCTTTCACTAAAATATCTAGACGTTTAAGAAACATTACTCAAGAAAATCTATTGAGTAGTAAACGCATCATAGATTTTCAAGCATCTCATACTGGTGTTTGGAAAGGGACAAAACGATACGCGCATTAAATTGAATAACATGTAGTTATGGTATTGTTTTTGTGACTTAATCACCACATTAACATTTAAAACTATAATTATGAGACACTCAAAATTAGTGCCTGAAGTAAATGCGGGGTCTATGGCAGACATCGCATTTTTATTGCTTATCTTTTTTTTAGTAACTGCCACAATATCTTCTGATGAAGGTATAAACAGGATACTTCCACGTGAATGCCCTACTGGAATGGATTGTACAAATAACATTAATGAACGCAACATTTTGCGCATCATCATTAGTAATAATGATGAAATTATGTTGGAAGACGATATCATTCCAATTGAAAACCTAAAAGAAATTACCAAAACCTTTCTAGATAATAATGGTGATGGTAGCTGTGGTTATTGTGAAGGCCTAAGAAGCGCTGAGTCTTCTGATAGTCCAAAAGAAGCCATTGTTTCATTACAAAATGGAAAACAAACTACTTACAAAACTTATATTGCTGTTCAAAATGAGCTTACTAAAGCTTATTATGAACTGCGTCAAGCTTATAGTTTGAAGGTGATTGGTAAACCTTCTGACGATTTAACTAAGGCAGAAATTAAGCAAGTTAAAGATGCTTATCCTTTTATTCTTTCAGAAGCTGAAACGAAATAAATTATTTTAATATTGAGCTATTATGGCGGCAACCTAATAGCTCAATATGTTTATTTAAGAATACCATATTCAATACAAAGATGCTTTCTTCCCCATTGTTTTGCTGCTTTAACATCTACTCCCATATAAACATCAATACGCCTTTTCCATCTATAATGCATTTTATCTTTTACAAAATAAATACCTTCTAAACCTTCAACTCTAACTGGTGTATTGTGCTTTAGCCCTAATCTTAACAAATCTCTTGACACTGCAATATATTTTAATCCTGGTTTTAAACTGTCACCAAAAGCAGTAATATGGGGATTAGAACTTGTTTGATATGCTAATGAATTATATGCAGTTGCTGTAACATCTATTGAGTCCCAAATATATTTATCTTCAAATGTTTCCTCTGGATTTTTACAGCCAAAAAGCATTACCGCAGATAGTAAAATAAGAAATCTCAAAATAAAATATTTTAGGTTTTCTTAAAGGTAATAATAAAATTAGTACGCTAAAAGTGCTTTTAATTCAGCTTCAAATTCATTTTTTGGAAGATATTGTTGTTCTAATTGACTTGCAAAAGGTATAGGCGTTTCCATACTAGCAACACGTTTAACTGGCGCATCTAAATATTTAAAACAATGCTCCATAATTAAAGCTGAAATATCGCTAGCTATACCACCAAAGAGCGAGTCTTCTTGAAGTATAATAGCTTTTCCGGTTTTTTTTACTGATGCGTAAATGGTTTCTGTGTCTAAAGGTTGAAGAGTTCTTAAATCAATAATATCTGCTGAAATATCTGGATTATTTTTTAAAGTTTCTAAAGCCCAATGCACTGCTGCACCATAAGAAATAATAGTGATGTCTTCTCCATTTTTTAGCATTGAAGCTTTACCGAAATGCAAGGTGTAATAATCTTTAGGTACATCTTGACGAATACTTCTATACAATCCTTTATGCTCAAAAAATAGCACAGGATTAGGATCGTTAATAGCTGTTGCTAACAAACCTTTTGCATCATAAGGAAATGCGGGATAAACCACTTTTAATCCTGGTGTTTTTGTAAACCAAGCTTCATTTGTTTGTGAATGAAATGGACCAGCGGCAACGCCACCTCCACAAGGCATTCGAATAACTACATCAGCATTTTGATTCCATCTATAATGTGTTTTTGCTAAATAGTTTACAACGGGATTGAATCCAGAACTTACAAAATCTGCAAATTGCATTTCAACAACACTTTTTATCCCTGTTATGGACAAACCCATAGCAGCTTCAACAATTGCTGACTCACAAATTGGTGTATTTCTAACTCGATCTTTACCAAATTGCTCTAAAAAACCATCTGTAATTTTAAAAACGCCACCGTAATCTGCTACATCTTGTCCCATGATAACCAAATCATCATGTTTTTCCATACTTTGTTTTAAGCTTTCAGAAATAGCATCAACGAAACGAATTTCTTCAAAAACATTTTCACTTATAATTTCTTGATAATCAAATGGTTTAAATACATCATTTAATTCTTCAGTTTTATCTGGTATTATATTTTCTTCCGCGAAAGCAACCTCTAAATGTTCGTTAATCTCATGAACAATAGCTTCTTTTATTTCAACTTCATCTACGTCATTTAACAAATCATTTTCCTTTAAAAATGCTTGGAAATTTAATAAAGGATCTTTTGCAGACCACATGTCCATAAGCTCTTGTGGAACATACTTTGTACCACTAGCCTCTTCATGCCCTCGCATCCTAAACGTTTTAAATTCTAATAAAATAGGTCTAGGGTTTTTTCTTATGCTTTCTGCTAATGCACTAACCTTAATGTAAACTTCAGTGATATTGTTGCCATCAATAATATGAGATTCAATACCATAACCCTTACCTCTATCTGCTATATGCTCACAGTTATACTGCTCGTTTGTGGGTGTAGACAAGCCATAACCGTTATTTTCAACACAAAACAATACTGGTAATTGCCATACAGAGGCTACATTTAATGCTTCGTGAAAATCGCCTTCACTAGTACCTCCCTCACCTGTAAAAACTGCCGTAACTTGGTTTTTGTTTTTCAACTTAGAAGCTAAAGCAATACCATCAGCTACACCTAATTGTGGCCCTAAATGAGAAATCATCCCAACAATTTTATATTGCTGAGTGCCAAAGTGAAAAGAGCGATCTCTCCCTTTTGTAAACCCAGATGCTTTTCCTTGCCATTGCGCAAATAATCTATATAATGGGACTTCTCTTGTGGTAAAAACACCTAAATTTCGATGCATGGGTAAAATATATTCATCTTTCTGCATCGCCATAGTCACACCAACAGAAATAGCTTCTTGACCAATACCAGAAAACCACTTACTAATTTTACCTTGACGCAATAAAATAAGCATCTTCTCCTCTATCAATCTCGGTTTCAACATATTTCTATATAAAGACAGAAGTGTTTCGGCGTCTAAACCTTCAATATCGTAAGTTATGTTTGATGAAGTTTTTGTCACTTTCATAAAAAAATACTTATTTCATTATCAAATATACTACAAATAGTAAATATTAATAGAAAAAATTGCACATAACTCAGTATATATAACTTTGAATGTTTTTGTACATTTGTGTTAATCACTTTAAATACATTCACTTAAATTTTACGCCTTATGAATACTATACCAAGTGTTAATTTAAAAGACTTTCTTTCTGAAGACCCTATTAAAAAACAAAACTTTGTTGATGCCATTGGTAAAGCTTATGAAGAAATAGGTTTTGTAGCACTTAAAGGTCATTTTTTAGATGACGCTTTGGTTGACAATCTATATAAAGAGGTTAAAAACTTTTTTAGCTTACCTACCGAAACTAAGCAGAAATATGAAATACCTGGAATTGGTGGACAACGTGGTTATGTGTCTTTTGGAAAAGAAAGTGCAAAAGGCAAAAAAGAAGGAGATTTAAAGGAGTTTTGGCATTTTGGACAATATGTTGAAAATGATGATAAACTCAAAGAAGAATATCCAGATAATGTTATTGTAGATGAGCTAAAAGAATTTAATGATGTTGGTAAAGAAACATATAGAATGCTTGAAAAAACAGCTAAATATGTTTTGAGAGCACTGGCGTTGCATTTGGGAATTGAAGAGACTTATTTTGATAACTATATTTACAATGGAAACTCCATTCTAAGACCAATTCATTATCCGCCAATAACACAAGAACCTGATGAGGCTGTTAGAGCTGCTGCGCATGGTGATATTAATTTAATTACACTTTTAATGGGTGCCCAAGGTAAAGGATTACAGGTGCAAAACCATAAAGGCGAATGGATTGATGCTATTGCAGAAGCTGATGAATTAATGATTAATGTTGGTGATATGCTTTCAAGACATACTAACAACAAACTTAAATCTACAATACATCGTGTTGTGAATCCTCCAAAAGAACTCTGGGGAACATCTCGATACTCCATCCCATTTTTTATGCATCCAATTAGTGAAATGAAATTAGATGTACTCGAAGGTTGTATTGATGAAAATAATCCAAAAGCATTTGAAGATATAACTGCAGGCGAGTTTTTAAATGAAAGATTAATAGAATTAGGACTTATCAAGAAATAATTGATGGATTTACCAGACCAACTTAAAAACTTATTTCCGGATCACGTTGAGGGAGAAAATAATTCGAATGAGCACAAATCTTCTGGAATCTGGATGCAAGATGATCCTATACTTTGTAAATACGAAAAACGAAAAGGAAAGCCTATTACAATTCTTGAAGGTTATACAGGTGCAACCGAAGATTTTAAAATATTGGCAAAAGAAATTAAAACAAAACTTAGTGTTGGTGGTAGTTTTAAGGATGACAAAATTATAATCCAAGGTGATTATAGAGATAAAATTATGCAAATGTTGAAAGATAAAGGGTTTAATGTAAAACGTGTAGGCGGATAATTTATGAGTCATACTATTTTGCACATTACCAATGGTGGCGTATTAACGTCTTACCTTAAAGAGTTACAAATTCAAGGTGAAATTGTTACATGGCAAGAAATGCTCTGTGAAGGTCCTACTCAGGAAATTGTTCATTCAACGAGTTTAATTGAAAAAAGAGGGGAGTTTTTAAATACATTCTATGATATAGAATTGGATTTGAATAAAATTGACTTTGCATTATCGCAATTAGATAATGCAAATGATAGATATAATGAAGTTACCATATGGTTTGAATACGATTTGTTTTGTCATATAAATATGATAGCTGTTATTAGTATGCTAAAACAAAAGAACATTAAGCTTCCTGTATATTTAGTTTGTAGTGGAAGAGTTTCTGGTACTAAAGATTTAAAAGGTTTAGGAGAATTAAGCCCAGAACAATTAATGAATCATTACAAAAAGAAGGTTAAATTAACTGCTAAAGACCTAGATTTAGCTATAACACTTTGGCAAATTTATTGTGGTGTAGATCACAACTTGTTTAAACCTTACATAACAAAAACGTCTTCATTTAAATATTTGAGTAATTGTTTAAAAGCGCATTTAGAGCGGTTTCCAGATTCTGTTTCAGGGTTAAACATTTTAGAAACTAACATACTAAACCTTATCAAAGAAAATGATATAAAATCTAAACATCATTTACTTGGTTACGCACTTAATTATCAAGGCTTTTATGGCTATGGAGATTTACAACTAAATAGAATAATTGATTACTTAAGTCCACTCTACACTGTTACTGAGAATTCTGTAAAACTCAATAGAAAAGGGCACGAAGTGCTTATTGGTCAATTAAACGCATCAAAAGAGTTTAAAAACGACATGGTTTTTGGTGGCTTAAGCAAAAGTGATTTTCAATTTAATAAACAAGAAAACAAACTAGTCAAAACTGTTACAAATGCCCATTAAAGAATCAGAACTTATTTTAAATCCAGATGGGAGTATTTATCATTTGAATTTAAAACCTGAAAACATTTCAAACACCATTATTTTTGTTGGCGACCAAGATCGTGTATCAAAAGTAACTTCACATTTTGATTCTATTGAATTTGAAACTCAAAAACGCGAATTCAAAACCCAAACAGGTTATTATAAAGAAAAACGCATTTCAGTAATTTCTACGGGTATTGGCGCTGATAATATTGATATTGTTCTTAACGAATTAGATGCTTTAGTAAATATAGACTTTAAAACTAGAGAAGTCAAAAATAAGCTTACAAGTTTAAATATTATAAGAATAGGGACTTCTGGAGCTTTACAAAGTAATATTCCTATTGACTCATTTTTATTAAGCACTCATGCATTAGATATTAATGGTATGCTTCAAGCATATAAAATTGATTCGATTAGAAATTATGATATTGAAAACGCTTTTATACAACAAACAAATTGGCATGTACAAAAACCAAATCCTATAGTAATAAGTGGCAGTGACAAGCTTAGAGAAAAATTTGAAAATAAAACGTTTTATAAAGGCTTAACTGCTACAGCTGGAGGATTTTATGGACCTCAAGGGCGCGTACTTCGTTTAGAGCTTCAAGATTCAAAATTAAACTCTAAAATAGATGATTTTAACTTTAATGGCGTAAAAGTTACTAATTTAGAAATGGAGACTTCTGCTATATACGGTCTATCAAAATTATTAGGACACGAAGCAATTTCTTTAAATGCTATTATTGCTAATAGGGTTTTAGGAGTTTTTAGCGAAAATCCGAATGCAGTAGTTGAGAATTTAATTATTTATGCACTTAATAAAATTACAGAATAAACGATTGACTTAATGAAGAAAGTAAATATTGGAGGTGTACCAGAACATTTTAATTTAGCTTGGTATCTAACACTTAAAGAAGGCGAATATAAAGAAGAAGGTATAAACCTAAGGTGGCATGATTATTATGGTGGCACTGGTGCTATGTGTAAAGCATTAAGAGATGGTGATATTGATATTGCAGTAATTTTAACGGAAGGTATTATTAAAGATATAATAGCTGGAAATCCAAGCAAAATTGTACAAACTTTTGTTGAAACTCCACTGCATTGGGGTGTTCATGTTGCACACGATTCAAAATATAAAGCGGTTGAAGATTTAAAAGGTACCAAGGCTGCTATTAGCCGATATGGCTCTGGATCTCATTTAATGGCATACATAAATGCTGAGAATCACGATTGGGATTTAGAAAAAGATTTGGATTTTGAAGTTATTAAAAACCTTAATGGAGCTGTTGAAGGACTAACTAATGGTAAAGCTGATTATTTTTTATGGGAAAAATTTACAACTAAGCCAATTGTAGATGAAGGTGTATTTAGACGAATAGACAATTGCCCTTCCCCATGGCCTTGTTTTGTTATTGCGGTTAGAGAGGATTTTATTGAGAAAAATGAAAGTGAACTAAAAACCATTTTGGATATCATAAATAATACTACCATAGATTTTAAAGATATACCAAGTATTGATAAAACCATTGCTAATCGTTATGAACAGAAACTAGAAGATGTACAAGAATGGCTAAGTATAACTGAATGGTCTCAAGAACTGATTAATGAAAAAACAGTTATGAATGTTCAGAAAGAATTATTTGCTTTAAATATTATTACTGAGATTGTAGATTATAAAGATTTGATTTATAAAATATAATATGTTTTTAGATTTTATAGACTCTAACATAATCTATTTCCATAATTGATTCTTCAAAATTGGGGTCAATAGTAAACCATTCACCTCCCATTGCAACATTTAATATTAAAAACTGATTTTTTGTATATGGCCAATTATCAGCATTTTTAACTTCTGGATTGTAAGTATATTTTAAATCATCATCAATTAAAAATTGTATTTCATTTTCATTCCATATTATTGAATATACATGAAAAGCTGTATCATAATCTGATATTGTAGTTTTTCCAACACCAACATTTGGGCAACCACCATGACAAGCTGGGTTATGCGTAGCACTAGTAATAATTGCTGGTTGATGGCCCCAATGTTCCATAATATCAATTTCACCGCAAGCAGGCCAACCAACACTTGTTATATTGGAACCTAACATCCAAATTGCTGGCCATGTTCCAATTCCTGAGGGAAGTTTTGCTCTTACATCTACGCGCCCATAGGTAAATGAAAATTTTGAATTTATACGCGCAGAAGTGTAATTTTTTGTTGAATTTTGAAAAGAATAAGTTTCTTTTTTAGCTACAATTTTCAAGGTGCCATTTGATATGTACGAATTATCTGTTCGACTAGTATAATGCTGCTTTTCTCCATTCCACCAACTCCCATTATTTGGCGGAACAACTTCATGTTTCCATTTACTTGTATCTATAGTATTACTGCTATCAAATTCGTCTGAGAAAATTAGATTATTTTCAACCTCTGGTTCATTATTTATTTCATTATTACTATTTTCTTTACTACAACCCGTAATGAGAATAATAGATAATAAGCATGCTATTTTAAATATTCTAATTTTCATGAGCATAAACATTTATTTGCAAAATAGCAAAAAGTTTAAGAAGCACCTATTTTGTTTGTTCAATTGCTGAAAAATGTTAATAATTTATCAAAACAAAGAAAAAAGCCTTTCAATTCGCTATTTTTGATACTTAAACAATTGTAAAAATGAAAAAACTATTATGTATTGCTTTAGCAATAGCTTTATTTGCTTGCAAAGATGAAGTAAAACCTGATTATGCTATAATTACAGGAAAAATCACAAATAAGCAAGAAGGAGATTTAACTATCAATAGTGATGATAGATCTTTTAAAGAAACATTAGAAGTAACTAATGATGGATCTTTTATCGATACTTTAAGTACAGATATTAAATCTTATGTGCTTTATGATGGTAAAAATCCTATTTTCCTTAATATAGAGCCTGGTTATACTTTAAACATAACTTATGATGCTAAAGATTTTGATAATACTATAGCTATCACAGGCATTGGTTCTGAAGTAAATAATTATTTAGTAGCTAAGCGAAAAGGAGAAAAAGAACTTTCAAAACAAAACAAAGAAGTCTTTTCATTAGATGAGTCTGCATATAAAGAAAAGATAACAGCATTTAAAAATTCTCAAGAGGAGTTATTATCTAATTTTGAAGGATTATCAGCTGATTTTATAGCTAAAGAAAAGAGAAATCTTAATTATGGATACTTAAGTAAATTAAATACATATGAGAGAGCTCATAAATATTTTACTAAAAATGAGGGTTTTAAAGTTTCTGAAGATTTCTTGAAAGAAGTAAGAGAATTAGATTATTCTAATATTGAAGATTTTGAATTTTCAAACAACTATAAAGGGCTAGTAAATGATCACTATACTAATATAGCAAATAAATTAGCTGAAAAAGATTCAATTGCTAACGATATGGCATTCCTAAAAACTGCTAGCGCTATAGATAGCGAGACAATTAAGAATACATTATTATTTGATTTTGCAAATTATAATATGACCTATTCTGAAGATGTTACTGCATTTTATAACAGCTTTAAAGCTAATTCAACGAACGAAAAGAACAATGGAATTATAAACGAAAAATACAATAAACTTATGGCGTTAGCAAAAGGAAGTCCTTCTCCTAAGTTTGTTGGTTATGAAAATTATGCAGGAGGAAAAACGTCTCTTGATGATTTAAAAGGAAAATATGTATATGTTGATGTTTGGGCAACTTGGTGTGGACCATGTAAACGTGAGATTCCATTCTTAAAAGAAGTTGAAGAAAAATACCATGGTAAAAACATTGAGTTTGTAAGTATTTCGATAGATAGAGTTGCTGATCATGAAAAATGGAAAACTATGGTTAATGAAAAAGAACTTGGTGGTGTACAATTATTTGCAGATAATGATTGGAATTCTGATTTTGTAAAAGAATATCAAATTCAAGGTATTCCAAGATTCATTTTAATTGATTCTAAGGGTAATATTGTTGATTCAAACGCTCCAAGACCTTCTAGCAAAGAATTAATTAAACTCTTTGATGAACAAAGTATTTAATTATAATTAAAAGTTAATTAAAAAAAGCCGCAATTAGCGGCTTTTTTATTGCTGATTTTCTTCTTCTTGTGGAGACTGAGGTTGTTCTGGTTGTTTAAACAAATCTAAAAAAGCCTCTCCTAAATAATCAATAACATGGCTAGCAATTAAACTTTGGTATCCAAAATCTCCAACAGCAATGTCTGCAGATTTACCATGTAAATAAACACCAAAAATTGTTGCAGTTAATGGATGGTAACCTTGAGAGATTAAGCCAGTAATAATACCTGTTAAAACATCACCACTTCCAGCAGTAGATAATCCAGGATTTCCTGTTGTATTCACATAAAGCTTATCTCCAAAAATAGTAATAGAATTTGCACCTTTAACTAATATAATTAATTTATGTTTTTTAGAGAAGGCTTTAATTTTTTCTAGTTTATCAAAATCATCTTTCCAAGTTCCAATTAAACGCTCTAACTCTTTTGGATGAGGCGTTAAAATGGTGGCTTCTGGTAATAGTTTTAATAATGTTTTCTTTTTAGCAAGCATGTTTATACCATCTGCATCAATAACCAACGGCACTTTATTTGTCTTCAAAAAGGCTTCAAAAGCACTTATTGTTTTAGAATCTATTCCTGCACCAATTCCAAAAGTCACAACTGTTGGTTCTGTATCAAAAGTAATAGAAGTAATCTTCTCTTCATCTGCATCAGTAATCACCATAGCTTCAGGAAATGAAGCTTGTAAAGCATGATATCCGCATTTTGGAACATAAGCAGAAACTAACCCTGCACCAGCAGATAATGCAGCTCTACTGGCTAAAGTTACAGCTCCTATTTTACCATAGCTACCGCCAACAATTAGTGTGTGTCCAAATTGCCCTTTATGTGAAAACTTTTCTCTTGGGATGTAGTTTGGTAATACTTCATGTTTACCAATTAATTCTACTTCAGTTTCAGTAGCAAATAAAAACTCTTGATCTAGTCCAATATCTAAAACCTCCCATTGAACAGTATATTTAGCTGTTTCGGGTAGAAAAAACACTAATTTTGGAGATGCAAAACTCAATGTAAAACCTGCCCAAACTACTTCGTCTTCATTCGCAACAGCCTTATTTGTATATAAACCTGAAGGAATATCAATAGCTAAAGTAAAAGCTTTACTTGCTCTAAAATGCATAAATAATTTCTTTACCCATTCATCAACAGGTCTATTTAAACCAATTCCAAAAACGGCATCAACAATAATGTCTTCAGGGTTTATTTCAGGAAATTCCTCAGCACAACTTAAAAGTACAGGCCACTTTTTAGTAACGTTTTTTATTCGGTCATAATTAATTAAAAAATCTTTAGAACGCTTATCACTACAATTGATTATAAATGTGTTAACATTATATCCATGTGTAATTAAATGGCGCGCCAAAACTAATCCATCTCCACCATTATTACCAATACCACAAAACACATGAATGGGCACTTGAGCACCTTGCATGCGCATATGCATCCAATTAAAAATTTGAGTACCTGCACGCTCCATCAAATCGGTTGAAGAAATTTGCTGACGCTCTGCGGTTAGCTTGTCACCTTCGTAAATCTGTTCTTTAGAAAATACTTTCATTTATAATTAATTATAGATTTTTCATTTCTCATTACAAATAGTCGTTTTTTTTAAACGAATCTTGAATCAAGATAAGAATATTGCAAAAAAAATGTTTTAGTTTTTTTATAAGGCTAAAAGTAATACTTTTGGTGTGTATTATATAACTATAATGATTCAATTAAACCAAAATACATTTACAACTGTTTCTTTTTTATTAAAAGGAAATGCGTCTATTTTTGGTACAACTACAAATACTACAACCCTTTGGGGTTATTAGTTATATATATTCCGCAGACTATTTTTGTAATTTTAAAAAATTACAACATTTCAAGCATTATTTTTAATTTACAAGATATTAAAACATGAAAGTTTTAAAATTCGGAGGAACTTCTGTAGGTTCTTCAAAAAACATAAATAACGTCATCAATATTTTAGAAAATTATGGGAAAGACGATTCCATAGCATGTGTAGTTTCAGCTGTTGGTGGAATTACAGACAAATTATTATTAGCTGGAAAACAAGCTCAAAATAAAGATAGAAGCTTTGTTGAAACGTTTAATTTCATCAAAGAAAAGCACTATAGTATTATAAAAGAGCTAAATCCTGAGAATAATAATTCCATTTTAGAGTATGCTGAAGAAAGGCACAACAGTTTAAAAAACTTATTGGAAGGTATATTTCTAATCAATGAATTATCTCCAAAAACGTCTGATAAATTAGTGAGTTATGGTGAAAGGTTGTCATCTTTCATAATTGCTGGCACTATGAAAAATAGAGGTTTATCGGCAGATAGGAAGAATTCTCAAGAATTAGTTATTACCAACTCAAATTATACAAAAGCTGAGGTTGACTATAAAATTACAAACAAAAACATAACAGATTATTTTAACTCAGTTCCTCAAAACATTACCATTTTGCCAGGTTTTGTAGCGAGTTCCAAAGCTGGCGAACAAACTACACTTGGTCGTGGAGGCTCAGACTTTACAGCAGCTATTATTGCCGCAGCCTTAAATGTTGATCAATTGGAAATATGGACAGATGTTAGTGGAATGTTTACTACCAATCCTAAATTGGTAAAACAAGCTTATCCCATCAATAAAATTTCATATCAAGAAGCTATGGAGTTATCACATTTTGGTGCAAAAGTATTATATCCTCCAACTGTACAGCCTGTACTTAGCTTAGGAATTCCTATTCACATTAAAAATACTTTAGAACCAGATGCTGTTGGTACGGTGATTTCTAACGAAAACATAAAATCCACAAGTCCAGTTAAAGGTATTAGTAATATAAATAACATTGCTTTATTGACACTTGAAGGCAGTGGAATGGTTGGAATTCCTGGGTTTTCCAAACGTTTATTTGAAACCTTATCACAAGAAAAAATAAATGTTATAATGATAACTCAAGCATCTTCAGAGCATTCTATCTGCTTAGGAATTGAAGATAAAGAATCTAAAAATGCCAAAGATGCCATTGATGCTACTTTTGAAAATGAAATTGCTTTAGGCAAAATAGAACCTATCATTATAGAAAAAGGCTTATCTATTATTGCTCTTGTTGGAGATAGTATGAAAAATCACCAAGGCATTAGTGGTAAAATGTTCAGCACCTTGGGAAGAAACAATATTAATATTAGAGCCATTGCCCAAGGAGCATCAGAGAAAAACATAACTGCTGTAATAGATGAAAAAGATGTAAAGAAAGCACTTAACACATTGCATGAACAATTTTTTGAAGCTAAAACAAAACAACTTAATGTATTTATTACTGGAGTTGGAAATGTTGGAGAGCGTTTAGTTGAACAAATAAAACAACAGAAGAAATATTTAAAAGAAAACTTAAAAATTAATCTTCGTGTTGTTGGTTTGTCTAATTCTAGGAAAATGATTTTTGATGATTCTGGGCTAAATTTAAAAGATTGGAAAACGCAATTATCTAATGGCGAAAAAGCATCACTACAAGGTTTCTTTGAAAATGCAAAAGCATTAAATTTGCGTAATAGCATTTTTGTTGATGTAACGGCCAATGCTGATGTAGCAAACTTATATCCTCAATACTTAAGAGAGAGTATTGCTATAGTGGCTTGTAATAAAATTGCTTGTTCAAGTGATTATAACAACTATAAAGAATTAAAACGATTATCATTAAAATATAATGCTCCCTATTTATTTGAAACCAATGTTGGTGCAGGATTACCAGTTATTGATACATTGAGTAATTTGATTGCTTCTGGTGATAAAGTAAACTCTATTCAAGCAGTATTATCTGGAAGTTTAAATTTTGTTTTTAATAATTTCACAGATAAAACTAAGTTTCATGATGTTGTAAAACAAGCAGGAGTTGAAGGGTATACTGAACCTGACCCAAGGATAGATTTAAGCGGTGTTGATGTGGCCCGAAAAATATTAATCCTCGCTAGAGAAAGTGGTGTTGAAATGAATTTAGAAGACATTGAAAACGCATCGTTTTTATCGGAATCTGGATTAAAAAGTGATACCGTTGATGATTTTTATAATACTTTAATTGAAGATGAAGCACATTATCAAAGTTTATATGCTTCAGCGAAAGCCAACAATTGTCAATTAAAATATGTAGCAAAATTTGATAATGGAAAAGCAAGTGTTAGTTTACAGGAAATACCAGAAGGACATCCATTTTATAACTTAGAAGGAAGTGATAATATCGTAATGTTTTATACTAAGCGTTATCCTAAACAGCCTATGATTATTAAAGGTGCTGGTGCTGGTGCAGATGTTACTGCCTCAGGTTTATTTGCGGATATTATTAGACTTGGAAATGATTAAATGATGAACGAAATAAAAATATTTTCTCCAGCAACCGTAGCCAATGTATCTTGCGGATTTGATGTTTTAGGTTTTTGCTTAGACAGTGTTGGTGATGAGATGGTAATAAGGAAAACTGATAAAAAAGGAATTTATCTTACTAAGATTGAAAATTTTGATTTGCCATATGAAGCTAAATTAAACGTTGCTGGTGTTTCTGCCCTAGCCATGTATGAAACACTTGATCTTGATTTTGGTTTTGAAATTGAAATTTATAAGAACATCAAACCAGGAAGTGGTATAGGAAGTAGTGCTGCAAGTGCAGTTGGAAGTGTGTTTGGGATGAATGAACTTTTAGGAAAACCATTCAATAAAACACAACTTACAGAATTCGCTATAAAAGGTGAAGCTTTAGCAAGTAAATGCGAACATGCTGATAACCTCGCTCCTGCCCTTTTTGGAGGTTTTACTTTAGTAAAAAGTGTTTCACCTTTAAAAATTTTAGAAATTCCTTCTCCAGATGACTTATATGCAACTATTATCCACCCACAGATAGAAATCAAGACTTCAGAGTCTAGAGCTGTATTACCTAAAGAAGTGGCTTTAAGTGATGCTATAGAACAATGGGCAAATCTTGGGAGTTTGGTTCATGCATTACATACAAACGATTATAATCTTATAAGCGATTCGTTAAAAGATGTTATTGTAGAACCACATAGAAGTCAATTAATTCCACATTTTAATGATGTTAAGCAAGCTGTTTTAGGCGCAGGAGCTTTAGGTGCTGGAATATCTGGTTCAGGACCTTCTATATTTTCATTAAGTAAAGGGCAAGAAACTGCAAACAATGTTAAAGAAGCTATGCAAAGTATATATTTAAATTCAGGAATTAAATTTGATATACATGTTTCAAAAATTAACACTCAAGGTGTACAAATTATAGATTAAAAAATGAATTACTATTCACTAAACCATAAAGCACCAAACACATCTTTCAAAGATGCTGTTATAAAAGGATTAGCACCAGATAAAGGTTTGTACTTTCCAGAAAGTATTACACCATTACCTAAATCGTTTTGGGATAATTTTGATAATTTATCCTATTCAGAAATTGCCTTTGAAGCTATTAAACAATTTGTTTCTCCAGAAATTCCTGAAGCTATTTTAAAAACGATTGTTGAAGAAACCTTGTCTTTTGATTTTCCTGTGGTGAAGCTAAACGATAACATCTCAACTTTGGAATTATTTCATGGGCCAACTATGGCTTTTAAAGATGTTGGTGCACGTTTTATGGCACGTTGTTTAGGTTATTTCAATAAAGATAATACTAATAAAGTTACTGTTTTAGTAGCCACGTCTGGAGATACAGGAGGTGCTGTAGCAAATGGTTTCTTAGGTGTAAAAGGTGTAAATGTTGTTATTCTTTACCCAAGTGGAAAGGTGAGCGATATTCAAGAAATGCAACTAACTACTCTAGGGCAGAATATAAAAGCCTTAGAAGTTAATGGTACTTTTGACGATTGTCAAGCCATGGTTAAAACCGCTTTTTTAGACGAGAGTTTAACTAGCACCATGCAATTAACTTCTGCAAACTCTATAAATGTGGCACGTTGGTTGCCACAATTATTCTACTTTATGTTTGCTTACAAGCAGTTACATAAAAAGTATGATGATATAGTTTTCTCTGTGCCAAGTGGAAATTTTGGGAATATTTGTGCAGGTATGATGGCTCAAAAACTAGGTTTGCCTATTAAACATTTTGTGGCTTCAAATAACGCTAATAATGTAGTAACACGTTATTTGATTTCTCAGCTATACGAACCAAAACCATCAGTTCAAACCATTTCAAATGCTATGGATGTTGGTGCACCTAGTAACTTTATTCGTATTCAAGAAATTTATAAAAATCAATTTGATACTTTAAAAGGAAACTTATCTTCTTATAGTTTTTCTGATGATGAAACTCGTGAGGCTATGTTAGAAATTTATAACAACTATAATTATGTGGCTGACCCACACGGAGCTGTTGGTTATTTAGGTTGTAAATCTCATTTAAAAGAAAACCCGAATGCACATTGTGTGTTTTTAGAAACGGCACATCCAACTAAATTTTTAGATGTTGTTGAAGAGGTTATTAAAGAAAAACAGTCTTTGCCAGAACAAATCAAATCGGTTATAGGTAAAGAAAAAAAGTCAGTTATTATTTCTACTTATAATGATTTAAAAAACTTCTTATTAAAAGACTAACAAATTGAACCTTAAAGCAGGACACCTCATGACGGTTTTACATATTAATTTTTAGACATTGCAAGCGTATAAATTGATAGCAATGAAAAAAAATACTTTGCAAGTAATATTCCTGTTAGCATTCTCAACTGTTTGTATACAATTATTAGCTCAAACAGCCACATGTGACGGAACCTTACCATTTGAAGAGCAAAATGGATTACTAACTATTGAAATGGAATCAGGTAACTTGCCAACAGGTACCAATTGGCAAACTGGTAGTGAAGCTGACCCAAATTTATCAGGATCAACTATTAATTATATTTATTGGGATGGACCACAATCTTTTAATGCTTTAACCGGTGCTCCCATAACTTATAACATAAAAATAAATAACCCTGGCACATACAGACTTGCATGGCGCGGGCGAATTGGCACAGGTACTTCTGGCGGAGAACATAATGATGCATGGTTGCGTATAGTAGCAGATGATTTTTATGCCACAAAACAAAGTAGTGCCACATCTGCCTTAGCTGTTGAACCAAAACCAAATTGTAATAGTAATGCAGATAGGAATTGTCCAGTGGGTTCTAGTACTAATGGGTACTTTAAAGCTTTCATGAATAGACACCCCGTAAATCTTCCAGTAGAACAACGCTGGGGCTTTGTAACAAATACAAATGATGGAGATTCTTTTAGATTTATATGGGCAACTTTTAATACAGCCGGTAATTACTCTGTAATTGTAGATGCTAGATCGAGTTTCTTTTTTATGGATAAAATGGTACTACGTAGAACAGATGTTAGTGATAGTACAGCATTCAATCTTAATAATAGCGAATCATCTTGCGCTAGCTTATCTATTAACAAATTCGATAAAGTAAATACGTTAAAAGTTTATCCTAACCCATCAAGGGATGAAATTCATATAGATAATTTGTTAGTAAACGGAAAATTGCTTTTAAAAAATATTCACGGTATAACAGTTCGAGAAATAAACTATACAACATCAAAAAGAATTATTGATATTTCAAGTTTGAAAAGTGGTGTTTATTTTATTTCAAATTCAGACAGTAATAATATTTTCGTTAAAAAGCTTGTTAAAATTTAGATTACTATTGGGTTTACTTTTTTAAAACTGTCTTTATAACCTATCAAAATTTACTTTTTTAAAATCTTAAAAATCTTTAACTAAAAGTTAATACTAATTTTCTATACATTTGCTTTAATCGAAATTTAAAAGCATTCTTGTAAATGAAAAACACTGCCTTATCTGAAACTCACGAAGCACTTGGTGCAAAAATGGTGCCTTTTGCTGGTTATAATATGCCAGTACAATATGAAGGTGTAAACATAGAACATGAAACCGTTAGGAATGCTGTTGGTGTTTTTGATGTATCTCACATGGGTGAGTTTTTAATTGAAGGCGAGCATGCACTTGAATTAATTCAGAAAGTATCCAGTAATGATGCTTCAAAATTAACTATCGGAAAAGCACAATACAGTTGTTTGCCAAATGATGATGATGGTATTGTTGATGATTTAATTATTTATAAAATTAAAGCGGAAAGATATTTATTGGTTGTTAACGCTAGTAACATTGAAAAAGATTGGAATTGGATAAGTTCTAAAAACGATTTTGGTGCTACTATGCGTAATTTAAGCGAAGACTATTCTTTATTGGCTATTCAAGGCCCAAAAGCTATTGAAGCTATGCAAAGTATTACTAGTCATGATTTATCAGTAATTAAGTTTTATAATTTTGTAGTTGGAGATTTTGCTGGGATAGAACATGTAATTATTTCTGCGACAGGTTACACAGGTAGTGGTGGCTTTGAAATTTATTGTAAAAACTCTGAGGTGAAACAAATATGGGATAAAGTTCTTGAAGCTGGTGAAGATTTTGGTATTAAACCAATTGGACTTGCAGCCCGTGACACACTACGATTAGAAATGGGTTACTGTTTATATGGAAATGATATTGATGATACCACTTCTCCTATTGAAGCTGGATTAGGTTGGATAACAAAATTCACAAAAGGTTTTACAAATTCTGAAGCTTTAAAAGCCGAAAAAGAACGTGGACCAGAACGCAAACTAATCGCTTTTGAATTGGATGAGCGTGGTATTCCTAGACACGGTTATGATATTGTTGATGGAAGCGGAAAAACTATAGGTGTAGTAACCTCAGGAACTATGAGTCCCTCGCTTGGTAAGGGTATTGGTTTAGGTTACGTACCTCCTGTTTTTACAGATGTAAATAGTAAAATAAATATTCAAATACGTAAAAAAGCAGTACCTGCCACAGTTGTTAAGTTGCCTTTTTATAAAGGTTAATATAGCTTGTTTTTGTTTAGAAGATGAAAAAGACGGGGATGACAACAAGTAAACATAGAATATTAATTATTGGCGCCAGTGGCTTTTTAGGCGGCGCTATTTATAAAGAACTCTGCTCTTATTTTAAAACTTACGGAACTTATAACATTTCAAATAAAGCCTACGAGAAGAATAATCATTTTTTTCAATATAATATTGAAGAAGATGATATTTATGAAATTTTAGATATTGTTAAGCCCTCCATTATTATTTCAACATTACGAGGCGATTTTTCAAAGCAAGTTTTATTGCATCAGCATTTAACAGAATATGTCTTTCATAATAAAATAAAAATCATATTTCTGTCTTCCGCAAATGTTTTTGATGCTTATATTAAATACCCTAGCTACGAACAAGACAAAACATATAGTAATAGCGTTTATGGGCATTTCAAAATAAAAATTGAAAATATGTTATTGCGTTTACCTAAAAAACAAGTAACTATCTTAAGGTTACCAATGGTATTTGGTTCGCAATCTCCAAGAGTACAAGAAATTATTCAATTTATAAAAGCAAAAGCACCCATTGAAGTGTTTCCTAATTTGATAATAAATGTAACAACAGACTCAAAAATTACACAGCAAATTCATTACATTATTAATAGAAATAAATGCGGAATCTTTCACTTAGGAAGTAATGATTTAGTACACCATGAAGATTTTATAAAAGAGATAATAAGTTCGTTAGAGCTTAAGAATACACCTATTTATAAGCGTGTTTATACTACAAACGATGATAGATATTTAGCAGTTTTATCAAAATTTAATAAACTACCAAAGCATCTTCAAATTAAAAGCGAAGATATTCTTGCGGATTTGAAATTATAATTTATTAAATTGTCTGTATATCAATATTTGACTATTATGAGTAAACTTTCAGAAGAAGACATTGAGAAAAAATTACTTCGATTTCCTGATTGGGAATATTACGATAATGCAATTCATGCAGAATTTGAATTTGAAAACTTTAAAGACTGCTTTGGTGCCATGAGTAGAATAGCTTTTGAATGCGAAGCTCTAAATCATCATCCTGATTGGAGAAATATTTACAATGTACTTACCATTTCATTATCAACACATGATAAAGGAGGTGTTACAAATAAAGATTTTAAATTAGCTGAAGCTATTGAAAATATTGTCGAGCCAGAAGAATAACAATATATTTTTCTTACTTTAGTTGTTCTTGAAAATTAGTGAATGCTCAAAAAATACTATTTCCTTTTATTATTCTTATTAAGCCTCAATGCATTATCTCAAAATGATATATTTTGTGAACAATTAGCACACTTAAAAACACTAGTTGAAGAATCCCATTATGCTCCAAAACCAATCAATGACAGCTTATCTAAAAGTGTCTATGAATTATTCATTAATAGTTTAGATGAAAATAAAAGGCTTTTTAATAAGACTGATATCAAACTATTTAAGGCTGATATTTATAAATTTGATGATTATATAAATACTAATAATTGTGAGTTTATAAATTTATACACAGATAAACTTAAAAAAAGAATAGAACTTTCTAAAACATATATTTCAGAATTAAAAAATAAAACTTTAGACTATTCAGGTTTAGACACTTTATATTTTGATGCTGATTTAAATTATTCTTATTTCGGAAGTATTGATTCGGCTAAAAAATATTGGAGTAAAAGAATACGATATAATATTATTACAAAACTTATAGAAAACGATTCAATATTAGAACATATAAAAATAAATTTTAAAGATTTGGAAGAGTCTGTAAAGCCTCTAATTATTCAAAACGAATTATGTTTACTTGATGAACTTATAAATCAAAATGGCGGTATAGATCAATTTGTTAAAGAATCTTTCTTTAACGCTTTTTTAAATTATCAAGACCCAAATTCTATATACCTCAATACATCTAACAAAGTTCAGTTTGAAACTTATGTTGCCAATAGTCAGTTCACATTTGGTATTACCACTACTAAAAATGACAATGGAGATATTGTAATAGCCCAAATAGCTCCAGGTAGTCCAGCTTCTAGAAATAAAGATTTAGAAGTTAATGATATTATTAAGTCTTTAAAACATGATGCAAGTACCCTAGAAACTTATTGTGTATCTAATGAAGATATTTTAGCTTATTTAAATGATGAAACCATACCAACTATAATCTTCAAAATAAAAAAATCTAATGGGTTAGTTTTGGATATAGAGTTAACAAAAAAAAATGTTGAAATTGAAACAAACAGTATAAGAGGTTATTTAATAAAAAGTAATAGCACCATTGGGTATGTAAAAATTCCAAGCTTTTATACAGACTTAGAATTACCTAATGGCCTAGGAATGGCAAATGATTTTGCCAAAGAAATTTACAAGCTCAAAAAAGAAAAAATTCAAGGTTTAATTATAGATTTAAGATTTAATGGTGGTGGTTCAATGAAGGAAGCCTCAGATTTGGCAGGTATGTTTATAGATAGAGGACCTGTGTCTATTATTAAATATAGTAATGGAGAAATGTATACTATAAAGGACTTTAAAAGAGGATCTGTATTTGTTAAACCAGTAGTTGTTTTAGTCAATGCGTTTAGTGCATCAGCCTCAGAACTTTTTGCTTCTGTAATGCAAGATTATAACAGAGCAATAATTGTAGGCACACCAACTCATGGTAAATCTAGTGCACAGATTCTTTTCCCTTTGGACAAAGAAAGAGATTTAGGTTTTGTTAAGCTTACAGTAGAAAAATTTTATAGGCCTACAGGTAAAAGCCATCAATCAATTGGTGTTATTCCAGATATTGCTATACCATCGATGTATGATAATTTTAAAACACAAGAAAGTTATTCAAGTTTTGCACTTAACAATGATTCTATCTCTCCTAGCATTAAATATATTCCTCGAAAAAAATATAATTTGGATAATTTAAAACTATTAAGTAATAACCGAATTAAGGCAAGTGAAACCTTTAAGAGTGTTTCAAAAATGAACATCGAATTACTAAAAAATTATATTCATAAAAAAAAGCAATACCCATTAACTCTAGACAATATTTACAATGATGTTGATGGTTATAAAAAACTTTGGGAATGGTTTAATAATGATACTAACCAAAATTTAAAAGAATTGAAATTTGCAAACACAACATCTACTGAGGAAATTATTCAATATGATGAAGTTGCTTTGGAAAATAATAACTCAATTTTGGAGGATTTAAAAAAAGATATAACACTTCAAGAAACACATCAAATAATGATGGATTTTATTAATTTAAAACAAAAAAATACGCATGAAAATTAAAATTACCATATTACTATTAAGTGCTTTCATGATTTGTAACGCACAAAGCTTTAAAAATGCTTCTGAATATTTAAATTTTGTTGGTAAAGAGCATACTGCAATATCCAAAAGTATGTGGTCTTACACCAAAGCTGTAGCGCATAGTAAAAAAGACAGAACCATAAGAGGGAAACGTAGCGTTTTAATTAAAACTGTGCAACGAGCCATTTTAAAAATCCAAAAAGCTAACGGTTTTGATGGTGATGATTATAAAAACAAAGTGCTAAAACAATTGGATTTTAATTTGAATTTACTTAACCATGACTATGCGAAAATTATAGATATGAAAGAAGTTGCAGAACAATCATACGATTTAATGGAAGCCTATATGTTAGCACAAGAGTTAGCAGATAAAAAAATGGAAGAAGCCCAACAACAGTATGAAATAGATTTCCATGCTTATGCAAAAAAACATAACATAAATATTATTGAAAGTGATACAGATTTAGGTAAGAAAATGAAAATTTCTAATGAAGTTTTTAAACATTATAATGAAATGTATTTAACCTATTTTAAAGTATATATTAATGAAGTATATTTATTGAAGGCAATGGAGAAATCAGACATTGGGACTATTGAACAAAGCGCAAATGCATTAAGTGAAACAGCAAACGCTGGCCTTGAAAAACTATCAACACTTAAAACTTACAAAGGAGATAAATCTATAATATATATAACTAAAGACTTTTTTGAATTTTATAAAGATGAAGCTGAAAATAAAGTACCAAAGCTTATTGATTTTTTACTTTTAAATGAAAATTTTGCAACTATAAAAAACACTTTAGATAAAACGCCAGAAAGAAAACGTACTAAAAAACAAATAGACAACTATAATGAGCAGGTTAAATTGCTTAATAAAGGTGTAAAAGATTATAATAAAACAAATACAGAATTAAACAAAAAACGTACTGTTCTATTTAATAAATTGAATGGTGCTAATGAAAGGTTTTTGGCAAAACATATTCCAAAGGAATAATAGATTTATTAAATTTGTTCAATTTTAAATTTGAGATTCATTAAGAAATAAGATAATTATGGGAAGAGCTTTTGAGTTTAGAAAAGCAAGAAAAATGAAACGTTGGTCTGCAATGAGTAAAGCCTTTACTCGTATTGGTAAAGATATTGTAATGGCCGTGAAAGAAGGTGGTCCAGATCCAGATAGTAATTCGCGTTTACGTGCTGTTATACAGAATGCAAAATCTGTAAACATGCCCAAGGATAATGTAGAGCGTGCTATTAAAAAAGCCAGCGAGAAAGGACAAGGCGATTATAAAGAAGTTATTTTTGAAGGCTACGCACAACATGGTATTGCTGTCCTAGTTGAAACAGCAACTGATAATAATACAAGAACTGTAGCCAATGTTAGAAGTTATTTCAATAAATGCGATGGTAGTTTAGGAACCTCAGGTTCGGTAGTTTTTATGTTTGACCATACTTGTAATTTCAGAATAAATGCTAAAGGTTTAGACCCAGAAGAAATTGAATTAGAGTTTATAGATTTTGGTGCTGAGGAAGTTTTTGCAGATGAAGATGGTATTTTAATCTACGCTCCTTTTGAAAGCTTTGGAGCCATTCAAGCAGAACTTGAAAAAAGAGAAATTGAAATCTTATCTTCTGGATTTGAACGTATTCCTCAAGTGACAAAATCATTAACTCCAGAACAGGCAGAAGATGTTGAAAAACTCCTTGAAAAGCTTGAAGAAGATGATGATGTACAAAACGTTTATCACACAATGGAAGAAACTACTGAATAACCATAAGTAACCTAGTACAAAAAAAGAGGACTTAGTCCTCTTTTTTTGTACTTTAACTTTTATTAAAGCTAGAGTTATGAAAAGATTATTAATACTGATTCTTATTGTTTCAGCTCTTTCAAATGCGCAATCCATTACTGCAAGTGATTTTCTATTGTCTCTAAATGAAGATCAGCGTAAAAAAGCAAATTTATCTTTTGATGACAAAAATAGAGAAACTTGGCATTTTTTACCAGCTGTTTCATTTCCACGAGAAGGAATAGCACTTCTAGAATTAAGCAAAGAACAAAATGCATTAGCTATAAATTTTCTTAAAAATTATTTAAGTGAAGTAGGATACGCTAAAACCCAATCTATAATTAGTTTAGAAAATATACTTGCAGAAATTAGTGGGGATCCTATTTACAGAGATCCATTAAAATATTACATAGCAATTTATGGAAATCCCAAAAAAGATAAATTATGGAGTTGGTCTTTTGAAGGACATCATATATCGTTAAATTTTACGATTTCAGAAGATAAAATATCTTTTTCTCCAAGATTTTTAGGTGCAAATCCAGGAATGGTTAAAAATGGAAAGCGTAAAGGAGAACGTGTTTTAAACAAGGAGGAAGATTTAGCTTTTAAATTAATTAACTCAATGACTGATGAACAAAAGAAACAATCAATCTTTCAAGCAATATCGTTTCAAGAAATTGTTACTCAAAATCAATCAAGAGTACAAAAATTAAACCCTGTTGGAATACAGGCTAAACTATTAAATAAAAAACAACAAACTATTCTAGTAAAATTAATAGAAGAATACTTATTGACTATACCTAAAAGTTTAGCAAAAGAACGATTCAGGGCAATAAAAATAGCTGAGTTTGATGATGTTTATTTTGGTTGGGCTGGATCTACTAATCTATCAGAAGGTCACTATTATAGAATACAAGGAGATACTTTCTTAATAGAGTTTGATAACACACAAAACAAAGCTAACCATATACATACAGTATGGAGAGATTTTAATGGTGATTTTGGAAGGGATTTAATTAGAGAGCATTATGAAAATTCAGAACACCACAAAAATTAAACCATGTTATTTGTTTTTAACGTAAATTAATTTAAAACGCCCATTAGTTTGGTCGCGTTGTTCCATTTCAAATTGTTGAAGCGATTTAAATAATGGAGTTAATTTAGCAAAACCAAAATTTCTAGAATCAAAATTAGGTTGCTTCTTTAAAATTAATGAGCCTACATCTCCAAGAAAAGCCCACCCATCATCATCGGCAGCATCATCAACAGAGTTTCTTAGTAATTTAATAACCTTTGGCGTAATATTATATAAATTCTTTTTAGCTTTTTGAGTACCATCTTCTGGCTTACTAGAATCCTTTTTAAGAATTTCAAGATAAATAAACTTATCACAAGCCACTATAAAGGGGTCTGGAGTCTTCTTCTCTCCCATGCCGTAAACAACCATACCTGCTTCGCGTAAACGAGTAGCTAATTTTGTAAAATCACTATCTGAAGATGCTAAAGCAAAACCATTAACCTTTTCAGAATATAAAATATCCATAGCATCAATAATCATTGCTGAATCTGTAGCATTCTTACCAGTAGTATAAGCATACTGCTGTATTGGTGTGATGGCATTTTCTAATAGAACATTTTTCCATTTAGACAAATGTGGTTTTGTCCAATCTCCGTAAATTCTTTTTATTGTTGGTGTTCCGTATTTAGTTATTTCTTCCATCATTTCAGAAATATATTTTGAAGGAATATTATCTCCATCAATCAATACGGCAATTTTAGTGTCTTTTATCATAAGTTATAAAGATAGAGAATTAAACCCATCTAAAATATTTTAACTTTTCTTTTGATAACTAAACACTTAATTATTTCTACATTTATGCGACTAATTTAAATAGCAGGATTTATATCCATAAATAATTAAGTAATCGTATGAAATTATCAAAAAACCAAGTTAGGTATTTCTTCCTAATTTTTGCTACAGCAATTTTCTTATTGCCTCAATCCGTTGATGCACAAAAGAAGAAAAAGAAAAACAAAAAAGGCAATACAGAAATTGTTGCAAAAACACCTAAGAAAGCTCCTAAAAAAACCATTAAGAGTTTAACAAAGTCCAGTAAAAAAATTGAAGGTTTATTTACTATTTATCAAGATACCATTACAGGTGCTTTACAAATGGTTGTTTCTGAAGACCAGTTAAATAAAGAATACATTCATTTTGCACAAATTGCTGATGGCGTTATGGATGCAGGTAGGATTAACAGAGGGTCTTACAGAGGTTCAAAAATATTTAAAATAAAAAAATATTTCAATAAAATTGAATTTGTTGCACAAAACACATCTTTTTATTTTGACCCTAATAATGCTATTTCAAAGGCTAAAGATGCAAACATTAGTCAAGGTATTATGGCAAGCTTAAAAATAGAAGCGTATGATAAAGACACAAAATTATATTTAATAAAAGCAGGCGATTTATTTTTAAAAGAAACGTTTTTACAAATTAAACCTTCCTCAAGACCCGGGACATCTCCTACTAGTTTTAAATTAGGTAATCTTGATAAAAATAAAACTAAAATTAACGCCATAAATAATTACCCAAGTAATATAAAAATTAAAACTGAATACGTCTATTCAAAATCTTCAACTTTAAACAATGGATCTAATGCTGTGACTGATGGCAGAAATGTTAGTATTAAAGTAATACATAATTTAATTGCATTACCAGAAAATGATTATCAACCGCGTTTTGATGATCCTCGTGTTGGTTACTTTACTAATAAAGTTGATGACAAAACCGTTTCAAGCTCTACCCCGTATAGGGATTTAATCCAAAGATGGCATTTAAAAAAGAAAGATCCGAATGCGGAAATCTCTGAACCTGTAAAACCAATTACATGGTGGATGGAAAACACCACACCAATTGCGTGGCGAGAAACAATTAAGAATGCAGTTTTAGAGTGGAATAAGGCGTTTGAAAAAGCCGGATTTAAAAATGCTATTGTAGTAAAACAACAACCTGATGATGCTGAGTGGGATGCTGGAGATATTAGGTATAATGTATTACGATGGACCGCTTCTCCTCGCCCACCGTTTGGAGGCTATGGACCAAGTATGAAAAACCCAAGAACAGGTGAGATTATTGGGGCAGATATTATGCTGGAGTATGTTATGTTTACGGGTAGTGATTTTCAATCAAAAATTTATGATTCATCAAGTGGATATAACAATTTTAATAATGCAAATGAAAACCCAGCAAATGATTACAACTGTAATTTAGCTAAAGGTATGTTAGAGAATTTACACTTTGCAAAAACTTCTGCTTTAGCTTTTGGAGCTTCTGAAGAAGAATTAAATACCATACAAAAAGAAGCTATAACTGGTGTGATAATACATGAAATTGGTCATACTTTGGGATTAAACCACAATATGAAAGCAAGTCAATTATACTCTCCAGAGCAATTAGCAGATGCTGATTTTATAAAAGGGAAATGTTTAACGGCTTCAATTATGGATTATGCCATTATTAACGTTACAAATGATAGAACTAAACAAGGCCAATATGATGATGTTACGGTTGGTCCTTATGATGTTTGGGCTATTCAATTAGGTTATAAACCATTTAAAAATGAAGAAGAACGACAAGCACTTTTAAATGAATCTACAAAACCTGAGCATATATTTGGTAACGATGCAGATGATATGAGATCGCCTGGGAAAGCAATTGACCCCAGAGTCATGGTTTTTGATCAATCTAGTGACCCAATTAGGTATGCTATTAACAGAATAGAGCTTTCTAACGACTTGATGAAAGAAGTAAAAAATAAATTCACAAAGAATGGTGAATCATATCATGAATTGAGACGCGTATATTATACACTAAGTGGTCAAAAGGCAAATGCGGCAAATGTTATTTCTAGATATATTGGTGGTGTTTATGTTGATAGAGCTATGGCAGGACAGCAGGGAGAAACTCAGCCCTACACACCTGTGAGTTTTGAAGATCAAAAAAGAGCTATGAATGCATTAAAAACCTATGTGTTTTCTCCAACTGCTTTTGATGCGCCTAATGATTTATATAACTATTTAGCAAGACAACGAAGAGGGTTTGATTATACTCAAGAGGATCCTAAAATTCATAGCCAAGTATTAAGGTACCAGAAAAATGTTTTGAATCACATTTTGCATCCAAATACATTACAGCGTATTACAGATTCTGAGTTATATGGAAACAAATACAAGTTGTCTATTTTTATGACTGATTTAAATAGTGCAATTTTCAAATCTGATATATATAGTTCTGTCAATTCATTCAGGCAAAACCTTCAATTAGAATATACCAATATGTTGATTAATATGTTAACAAGTAAACAAAGTGGAAGCTATACACACAATGCAAAATCTATGGCATTGTATAATTTGAAAGCCATAAGGTCTATGGCTGCTCCTTCTGGAAATATTGCCTCTAGAGCACATAAACAACATTTAAGAACTTTAATTGATAACGCTATTAAAGAGATTAAATAATATAAATGATAAGTATTATAAAGCAAAAAAGCTACTTCAATTATGAAGTAGCTTTTTGTTTGGGGTAGCTCATGTTTCTTTTTAGGAACAATGAATTGTTTACTTTATGTTTCATGTGCTTCTATTTATAAGAAACAATATGTATGCCAAAGTCACAAATTAATTAAAAACTACGAGTATTTTGGAATTTTACCTTTTACACCTTTATAGAAATTATACATAAACTTAAAATCTGCATCAACATCATCTGTTGGATAAAAAGGCTCAGAGATTTTATTTTGTTTGTTTTCAAAATCCAGGGTAAACATTATAATTGGAACATTAGCTTGTTTAGCTATGTAGTAAAAACCTGTTCGCCATGATTCAACCTTTTTTCTAGTTCCTTCTGGAGCAAGCGTCATTCTGAATTCGTCATATTCTCCAAATAGTTTAGCAATAGCATCAACTTTGTTTTCGTTTGAATGCCTGTTTATGGGAGCTCCTCCCAAAACCCTAAAAAACCAACCTAAGGGAAATACAAATAGTTCTTTTTTACCTATAAAGTTTGTTTTAACACCAACAGCTGCACGTAGTAATATACCAATATAGAAATCGTGCCAACTGGTATGTGGTGCAGCAATAATTATAGCTTTTTTTATGTTTTCTTTAGAGAAAGAAGTATTGCCGAAAATTTGCCAACCTAAAATCTTAAAATATATAAATTTGGCTAGCCATTGCATATTACATTTTTTGATATAATGCTTTCAATTTTTCTCTTGTAATTGTTTTTTTCCAGTTTTTTCCAATAGCATTTTCCCAAAGTGGTTCAAGACTCATTGCTACATCAATCATAATATCAAATTCTCTATCACTTAAATCTGCACAAAGCCCTTGAGGTAGAGAAATGTTATGTTTAGATTTCATTTTTTTGAATAGCTTAACGCCTTCAGGGTAATATGATTCTAAATGATCAAAAACAATACAATTTCCTATACCATGCTTAGTTCCAAGCAAATAAGATAAACCATAACTCATAGCGTGTGCAATTCCAACTTGTGAATATGCTATACTCATACCACCATGCCATGAGGCCATCATAAGCTTTTCTTGTGCATCAACTTCAGAAAGGTTACCCTCTAAAAATATTTCCTTACATAAGTCGAGAGCCATATTTCCATAGGTCTCACTGAATGCATTAAGATATGTTCCAGTTAAAGATTCTATACAATGTACATAACAATCCATACCTGTATAAAACCATTGGTCATTCGGCACATCTTTTGTCAATTCAGAATCTAAAAATACTTGGTCAAAAGGGGTGAAATCAGAATTTATTCCTAATTTTCTTTCAGGTCCAGTTAATACAGTAGTTCTAGACACTTCCGCTCCAGTTCCAGATATAGTAGGGATTCCAACATGATATATTGCTGCATTTTTCACTAAGTCCCAGCCTTGATAATCTTTAGCTTCACCTTCATTTGTAATCATAATTGAAACTGCCTTTGCTAAATCTAATAAAGTACCTCCACCAATACCTATAATGCCAGAAGGGCGCTCTTTAGATTTTAAGATAATATCTTCTACTAGTGTGTCTACTTGGGACGTTTTAGGCTCTTCTTTTGCTGAAATGAAAATGATTCTATCATCATAAGCCAATGATATTCTAGATAATAACCATGTATTGTTTTTAAATACATCGTCAATTAAAAATATAAAAGGAGAATGAATGCTTAACCGCTTAGGGGCTAAAACTTCGTTTATTTGATTGAAACTACCTCTGCCAAAAATAACTTTTGGCACCATTGGAAAGTTTTTATAACTCATCTACATATTTTCTTTAACAGTCGGTAAAAATACCATTATTTTAAATTCAATCTTATTAAATAGATTAGATTTTTAATAAAATAATAATTCGTTTTATTTATAATTTTAGACAACTTAACTTGATAAATATAACAATTCATTAATTAAGTCATTAATTTTAATACATCCTTTAAGCTACTAATTGTTTTATAAGCTTTCCCATTTTTCTCTTCTTCAGTTACTTCTTCATGTGCCCAAGTAGTATGAAAAGGCACATGTATAGCATGCGCTTTAATATTTACTAATGGTAAAACATCAGATTTTAATGAATTTCCTATCATTAAAAATTCAGAAGGGTTAATATCTAAATGCCTTAGCAATTTTGAATAATTTTCTTCTTTTTTATCACTTAAAACTTCAATATGATGAAAATAATTGGTTAATCCAGATTTCTCAAGCTTTCGTTCTTGGTCTAATAAATCTCCTTTTGTTGCTAAAATTAACCGATACTTTCCTGACAAAGATTTTAAAACTTCTTCAACACCATCAAGCAATTCAACAGGCTTACTCAACATGGCTTTGCCAATGTTTAGAATCTCTTCAATATTTTTTGATGAGATATTATAATTTGATAATTCTAAAGCAGATTCTACCATTGATAATGTAAATGCCTTTATTCCATAGCCATATATGGGCAAATTATCAATTTCCTTTTTGAAAAGTTCTTGGTCTATTTTATTTGGAGTTTCATATTTGGATAAGAGTTTGGCAAAATCTGTTTCTGCTTCTCTAAAATAAGTTTCATTAACCCAAAGTGTATCATCAGCATCAAAGCCTATAACTTTGATGTTTTGGTAATTTATTTCCATACTTTTTTTGCGCGTTCTAAATCTTCGGGAGTATCAATTTCTATACCTTGCACATCGGTTTCTACCATCCTTATGCGCTTTCCATATTCTAAATATCTTAATTGTTCAAGCTTCTCGGTAGCTTCTAAAGATTGCATTGGCAAACGATAAAAATCTAAAATGGCCTCTTTTCTAAAAGCATAAACACCTTTGTGCTTATAATATTTAGCTCCTGCATTTTTATCCCTAGGATAAGGAATCGGGCTTCGCGAAAAATACAAGGCAAAGTTTGATTGATCAAGAACAACTTTAACTGTATTAGGGTTATTTATTTCATCTTCATCAGTAATATGAACCATCAATGACGCTAAGTCAATATTTTTTTTATCATCATCTTTAAAAACATCAATAAGTTTAGCTAAAGATATTGCATCAGTGAAAGGTTCATCACCTTGCACATTTATAACAATATCGACATCTAAAAACTCAACCGCTTCAGCTATTCTATCACTTCCACAGTCATGTTCTTTTTTACTCATCATCACTTTGCCTCCATTACTTTCAATTTCATCATAAATAATCTTGCTATCAGTAACCACAATAACATCATCAAATAATTTTGTAGCTACAGTGGCTTCATAAGTCCTTAAAATCACCGTTTTACCACCTAGATCTTGCATGAGTTTGCCAGGGAAACGAGATGCTGCATATCGAGCAGGAATCATTGAAATTATTTTCACAATGTAAATTATTATTGGGTTAAATCTATTTCAAAAATAGCCAAATATTATTGGTTTTGCGCTTTAGATGGTTTAAACTTTTTATATAATCTAAAAATTATAAATAATAAAATAATGACTAAAACTACAGCTAAAATGGGGAGAAAAATAGAAACTACAGACATAACTACTGAAGTGCCAGTTTCAATACTAGAAACTACAGGGTTAGCTATTCCCCCAGTTGTAGCTGTTGATGTTAAACGTGTTGCACTTGAAGTTCCAGCAACTGCAGCCGCTGTTCCTCCACCAGCTATTATAGCTAAAGACCATGTTATAACAGGGCTTAAATCTGCCACAGTAGATAACATAATAGCTGTTCCTGCTAATGCTGCAAGTGGCACAGCAATACTATCTAACAAATTATCAATATATGGAATGAAATAAGCAAAAATTTCAACAATAGTAGCTGCACCTAAAGTAATTAATGCTGCTGTACTACCAATCCATTCCCAAGATTCGTTTAATTGCCAAACATCAAAATAAGATGCTAAGCTTAAAGCAAATAGTGGTAAAAAAACTCTAAAGCCAACGGATGCTGATAAACCAACGCCGAGGCAAATACTTATTATGGTTTCAAATGTCATATTTTAATTTTATCAAAAACTATTCCTCAAAAAAATTATCATTAAAACCAATAAGATACAATTTTTCTTTGGCTCTTGTAACTGCCGTATATAACCAACGCATATAGTCTTTATCAATCCCATTCGGTAAATAGGGCTGTTCAACAAATACCGTTTGCCACTGCCCTCCTTGAGATTTATGACAGGTAACTGCATAAGAGAATTTTACCTGTAAAGCATTAAAATGTTTATTCCCTTTTACCTTTAAAAATTTTTTGTATTTACTGGTTTCATCTTCAAAATCTTTCATTACTTCTTGATATAATCTATTTGATTCTTCATAAGGTAATGATGGTGTTTCAGCATCAATAGTATCCAAAAGTAGCACCGTTTCAAACGGACGCATCCTTGGATAATCAACCATTCTTATTTTAACTTCAGCAAAACGAAAGCCATATAATTCTTGTATACTGAATATTTCTAGAACTTCAATAATATCCCCATTAGCTATAAAACCAGCTTCAGTTGTTGGTTTAATCCAAAAATAATTATTTTTAACAACCATTAAATAATCACCAGCAGTTAATTCATTTTCATTAAAAAGAATTCTATTTCTAATTTGCTGATTGTATAAATTGGCTCTTTTATTACTTCTTACTATAATAGCAGTTTCCTCGTTTCCTAAACTGCTGTAAGCATCGTTAATAGCATCCATTATTTCATAACCATCAACTAGCCTAACAATATCCTTGTAATCAGACAAATCAAACTTAAATGAATCAAAATTACCATTTGATAAAGCTTCTCTTAATACGGTAGCATTAGCAAGAATACCAGAACCTTCTTCTTGACGTACTACTTCATCAAGCTCCATTCTTGTAACCTCCTTATTATAATTTAATGCTAGTGTTCTTTCGTCTAGTGCTGGACTTAAGTCTAATTTTACAGGTGGTAATTGTGCCGTATCTCCAATTAGTAATAGTTTACATTGATGACCAGAATACACATATTGCATAAGATCGTCTAGCAGAGAACCGTTTTCAAATAATTTTGAATCTCCAGGAGTATCAGGAATCATTGAAGCCTCATCAACTATAAAAATGGTGTTTTTATGCTTATTTGGTTGTAATACAAACTTAACGCCTCCACCCTTATCTTTCTTAGGAAAATATATTTTTTTATGAATAGTAAATGCTTCTTTTCCTGAATAATTTGAAATAACTTTCGCAGCTCTTCCAGTTGGAGCCATCAATACAGCACTTTTTCTAGCTTTCCATAAATTAGATACAATAGCACCTACAATAGTAGTTTTTCCTGTTCCTGCATACCCTTTTAATAGATAAAGTGCATTTACTTCTTTGGAAAAAATAAACTCAGATAATTGCTGAAGAACAATATTCTGCTTCAGTGTAGGCTGAAACGGAAATTGCTGTTTTATAATTGAATAAAATTCAGATGAGCTCATTTAACTTTTAGGAGTATTTATATTTTATTCAAAGATAGAAATGATTTTTATGTGCTTTGGTTTTAACGATTAAAAAAAAATTGTAGATTTGCTAAATACCATTAATAAAAATTTTAATTAAATAGCACACTATGTTAAATTTCATTCTTGTTGCAGTTGCAGTTATATTAGTTACTATTGGCCTTGTAAAATTGGTTGATAAATTCATTCCAGCTAAATTTAAATCCATCTTAACTATAGCATTATGGTTAATAATTGCATTCTTAGGTTATAAGACTTACATGTCGATTTATGAGCCTATTCAATTTAACAAAGTAAAGAAAAAGCGTTATGCGCAAGTTATTGAAAGTTTAAAAGACATTAGAGACTCACAATTAGCTCACAGACAAGTTACTGGATCTTTTGCAAATGACTTTAATGGATTAGTAAAGTTTATTGATACTGCTGAATATACTATAACCCAACGTAGAGATTCTAGTATTATTGATGAAGATTTAACAAAACGATATGGCGTAGATACATATAAAGATATTGTAATTATTGACACATTAGATTTTGTGCCTGTAAAAGATTCTCTATTTAAAACATCTAACCGTTATAAAACTATGATGAATGTACCTGTTGGTACTGAAGGGGCTAAATTTGAAATGAAATCTGGTTTCTTAGAGCAAAACAATATTAAAATCCCTGTATTTGAAGCTTCGGTTAAAAAGAATATTATTTTAAGTGATCAAAGTAAAGATTTATTAGTTCAAGAAAATCAAGTAGTATCTGTTGACGGTGTTAACGGTGATGCTTTAAAAGTAGGTTCTATGGACGAGGTTAAGACTAATGGAAACTGGCCAAAAACATATGGCGATAACGAATAAAAGTTCTAACAAACTAACTAATTTAGATTTGTCCATTCAAATAAGTTTGAGTGGACTTTCTTTTTGTATTCTAAACAGAGATTCTAATACTATTATTGAAATAAAAGAATTTCACTTTGATAAACGTCTGAATCCATTAGAAGTTTTAGATGAATTAAAATCCCTATTCAAAAATGAAGCTATTTTAAATAATAGTTTTAACAACGTAACTATTATACATAATAACGATTTATCTACGCTAGTACCCCAGTCATTATTCAATAAAAACCATTTAGCTGATTATTTAAAATTTAACTCTAAAATCTTAAAGTCAGATTTTATTGCTCACGATGCTATTTCAGAAAACAACAGTGTTAATGTATATGTACCTTATGTAAACATTAACAATTACATCTACGATAAGTTTGGCGAATTTACTTTTAAACACGTATCATCAGTTTTAATTGAATCTATTTTAAAGATTGAAAAAGATTCTAAAACTCCAAAAGTGTTTGTTCATGTTGGGTTAAATCATTTAGAAATTATAATAGTAGAAAATGGAAAGCTAAGGCTTTATAATACCTTTGCTTACAATTCAAAAGAAGATTTTATCTACTATATACTTTTTACTGCCGAACAGTTAAATCTAGATCCAGAAACGCTTAATCTAGTTTTGATTGGAGAAATTAGCGAGAAAGATGACTTATATAACATAGCTTATAAATACATCCGTAATATTAGTTTTGGTAATAGAGATGATGATTATAATTACGTGAACAAGCCAATATCAAATTATTCAAATTTCACCTTGCTAAAAAGTTTTTAATGAGAATTATATCTGGTCTATATAAAAGTAGAAAAATAATTGCTCCTAAAAATTTACCTGTGCGCCCAACTACAGATATGGCAAAGGAATCGTTATTTAACATCATAAATAATCTATATTACTTTGATGATATTTCTGTTTTAGACCTCTTTGCAGGTACAGGAAATATTAGTTATGAGTTTGCATCAAGAGGCACTGAGCAAATTACCTGTGTAGATCAAGATTTTGGCTGTATAAAATTTATAAATCAAACAGCGGAAAAATTTGAAATGCCTATTCAAACTATTAAAAGTGATGTTTTTAAATTCTTAGAAAAGACAAACATTCAATCTAATATCATTTTTGCAGACCCGCCTTATAACTTTTCAGACGAGCAATTTGCAAAAATACCAGAACTTGTGTTTTCTAATGATTTATTGCTTGAAGATGGTGTTTTGATAGTAGAACACTCTAAGCATACTAAGCTTTCAGAGTTAGAAAACTATCAATACTCTAAAAGTTATGGAGGCAATGTTTTTAGCTTTTTCGAAAAGGCATAATTTGATTTATATTTTCATAACTCATTTTTTTTCAGTAATTTAGAAATCTCCTTAAGAGCCTTCCCCGGCTCTACATCTATTTTAATCTCTCAAAAAAACAATATTTTTTTGCGCTTATTTTATGGTTTAAATTTTAATACTAACCTTTAAAACCATAAATTAAAATGAAGAAAATTTTTCTACTCGCATTAGCTGTAATTATGTTTATAGCTTGCCAAAACAAACCACAACGTTATTTTGCTGACTCTCCAGAAATAAACACTTTAAAAGCTGGTATAGAAGCTTATGAAGCTGGTGATTGGGATAAATGGAAAAGCCATTTTGCCGATACAGCTAAAATCTATGTTAACTCTCCAGACCATATTACAATAGCAAAAAGAGCAGAAGGATTAAAATCTATGGCTGAAGCTATGTCCGCTTATGGATTTAATCATGAAAAAGAGTATGTTGAAATGGTTTTAGATAAAGAAGATGAAACTTGGGTATATTACTGGGCTATGCACAAAGGCACACTTGCTGCAAATAGCAAAGAATTGGCAATTCCTGTTCATTTAGCTGTGCAATTTGTTGATGGGAAAATTGTAGAAGAACATGTGTATTTTGATGGAACAGCTATGAATGCTGAATTTGCAGCTATAGCCGCTGCTAAAGCTGCTCAAGAAGCAGAAACATCTGAAGAATAAAATATTAACCAACCAATTATATAATTTATGAAAACTATTAAATCAATTTTACTTGTAGTAACAATCTTTTGTTTTACTTATCAAATTTCGGCACAACAAATGTTTCTTATACATCAAGACAACGTTAAGCCTTCCAAAGCAATGGAATACGAAACAATTGCCAAAGAGTTTAATGATGCTAGTATTGCACATAACGTGCAAACACAATGGATAACTGCAGTGCGTGACGATTTCACATATTACTATATCACGCCTATTAAAAATATGGCAGAATTAGACGAAGATCCAATGGAAGATATGGCAAAAGCAATGGGCGATAAGTTTGGTGAAATGTTTGAGCGTTTTAATAAGTGCTATGATTCTCATGGTTCTTATTTAATGCGAAGTGTTGATGCTTTAAGCTATAAAGCTCCAGAAGGAACAGATATGTCTGATCAAAATTACCGCGTTTGGTTTATGATGCATTACAAACCAAAAAATGCAGCAAAAATGAAAGAAGGCATGAAAGCTGTAAAAGAGCTATTTGAATCCAAAGGCTCTAAAGAATATTATAATGTGTATCACACAGCGTTAGGCACCATGGATAATTATTATTTAGTCTCAATACCAGCAAAAGACGAAATAGACAGTGCAACAAGATCTAAAGCAAATCAAGACGTTTTAGGTCCAGACCGTTATAAAACATTCAATAAGGTTATAAACTACACCGAAAAAATGGAAGAATTTAGAGGTAAAATGCGTCCAGATTTATCATACTCACCAAAAGAATAAACAACGTAATCTACCAATTACCTAGAGTAACCAACTCTTTTTAACCATAAACCCTTCTTAAATTAATAAGAAGGGTTTATTTATAGCTAAGTAAATCTATAAGCCGAATTCTGTTCATCCTGAACTTGTTTCAGGATCTCCCGAAAAAAGAACAAGAATTCCTTATCATTTATCTACATGCATTGTTACCAATACACTCTAGCTGCTTACCCTCCAACAATCGGGCGTGCAGCCCTCAAACGTTGGTTTACATAGCATTGCACCACATAGAGTTTACCTGGTTTCACTACAGCATAACCTGTACATACTTTCTGTTGCACTTTTCCTAACCTCACGGTTGGTGGCTGTTAACCACTATGTTGCACTATGGTGTTCGGACTTTCCTCTAAATTCTCACGAAAGCGGGAATCTAGCGATAAGGCGATTTACTTACCCGCAAAATTACAATTCCTAAATTGTATAATCTAAATAAAATTAATTATTTGGGCGTTACCTATATCCTGAATTTAGTTCAGGACCTAGGTCAGGCTTTCCACTACAAGTCCTCGCTTCTGCGCTAAGGCGCAAAAGCTGTGGGTTTTCCACTGCAATCCTTAACGCGGGTCTGTTTGCTTGTTTAGGGGTTTAAAAGAAAGTTGGTGTCTTTTTGGGAAGGTTCGTTTAACGGTCTTGTATATGGCACGTTGCCGTATTGATTAGTTCCTTTTATTCAGTCGAGACTGAGTTTTATTTTGTTGGGGAGATTTTAAAGTTAGCCAAATTTTGGCAATGTACTATATACGTTGTTGTAGCACGTTATTCTATCAATCCTTTTATTCTTTTCTTCAATTCCTTCCTCAATTCACTTTCAGTTTCCCATTGGATAAATCTATAGCCAGCTAGATCAAAATGGATTTCATCTTCCTTTCTAATAGTTAAAATTATCTCTTTGCCAAGAGCATGTGCAAATCCAGTTTCGTAATAACAATTGGGTCTTGCACTAGTTAAGTCTGAAATTATGTACTTGCTTTCTGCAATTAAATTTAATATTTGGTCATCTATTTTACCTGAATCTTGAATTTCATCAACACGAACCACATCAATCCCATTTTCTTTGAACAATGGTTTTATGACTCCTTCATAAGCTGAGTCAATCACTTTATCTCCAAATTTGGAGATAACGAAGACTTGATTCTTACTTGTCATTAATGATTTTTGAAGAAGAGATGAAGTGCCTTTTGAAATCAATAGAAGTTTAGCTTCATTAATAATTTCTTCAGTACAGATGTGTTTTGCAAATTCCGATTCGTTCATTTGTTCAACTTTTGATTTATCATCTGTAGTTGTTAAACTCTTTCTTGTACGGTAAACAATCATTTTTGCAACACTTTTCATGTTTAGAATAGCTTTATTGCCATCTCCAATATTTATAAGAACAATTTGACCATTTACAAATGGTACTAGAAGTTCATCAATGATTTCTTCTTTAGGGTAATTATGCCAAAAATGGGTTCCTTGGTCATACTCAATTTTTAAATGATATTTCATTTGTTTTGTTTTCTAATGTGCTACAATGTTTTTACGGATATGCGTCGTTTCAATGATTTATATCCAACATTAAACGAATTTATCATTTTTTTCTGACAAATTCAAAAGAATCCATCCTTATAAAACTTTAATTTTTGTTAATAACTCCTATTAAATTATAGCTTCAAAATTCCCAATTCAAAACTGAATTTTTAACTTTGTTACTTTACCAATAGCAATGGAACACTTTGTAGTATCGGCTAGAAAATACAGACCCCAAACGTTTAAAGACGTTGTGGGACAGCAGGCTATTACAAATACCCTACTTAATGCTATTGAAAACAATCATTTAGCACAAGCATTACTGTTTACTGGTCCTCGTGGTGTTGGTAAAACCACTTGCGCACGTATTCTAGCTAAAATGATTAACAGTGATGGAACTGAAACTGGCGATGAAGATTTTGCATTCAATATCTTCGAACTCGATGCAGCTTCAAACAACTCTGTTGATGATATAAGAAGCTTAACAGATCAAGTTAGAATCCCACCACAAGTAGGGAAATACAAAGTATATATTATTGACGAGGTGCACATGCTCTCTCAAGCCGCTTTTAATGCCTTTCTTAAAACCCTAGAAGAGCCTCCAAAGCATTGTATTTTTATTTTGGCAACTACTGAGAAACATAAAATTATCCCAACCATCTTATCGCGTTGTCAAATCTTCGATTTTAAACGCATTACGGTTAAAGATGCCAAAGGGTATTTAAAATACATTGCTGAAGAACAAGGTATTGCTGCCGAAGATGATGCTTTACACATTATTGCTCAAAAAGCAGATGGCGCCATGCGTGACGCCCTTTCTATTTTTGACCGTGTGGTTAGTTTTTCTGGTAAAAACCTAACCAGACAAGCGGTTACAGAAAACTTAAACGTGCTTGATTACGAAACGTATTTTACAAGCACAGATTTAATTCTAGAAAATAAAATTCCAGAATTGTTATTGCAATTCAACAATACGCTTTCAAAAGGTTTTGATGGCCATCATTTTATTGCTGGTTTAGCGTCTCATTTTAGAGATTTACTGGTTAGCAAAACAGAAGAAACCATAGAACTGCTTGAAGTTGGAGAACAAACACAAGCTAAATATTTAGAGCAATCAAAAAAAGCCTCCCAAGAGTTCCTGATGCAAGGTATAAATCTTGCTAACGATTGCGACCTCAAATACAAAACAAGTAAAAATCAACGCTTACTTGTTGAATTATGCCTTATGCAACTTGCCTCTATCACTCATGATGGAGAAAAAAAAAATAGCAAGCATTACATAATTCCAGCATCTTACTTCAGAAAAAAGGGCATTACTCCTATTCCGGTTACTATTCCTAATAAAACTAAAAACGCTACCAATTCCGCGGAAGCTAAAACAGAAACACTAGAACCTGTTGAACAAATTGCAGAAGTTGTTGAAAAATTTCAAGTAAAAGAACCACCAAAAATTGTTTTAAAGCAAGAGTCTAAACGAACGTCTGGACTTTCATTATCTAGCATAAGAGCAAAGAAAGAGCATGAAATCAGACAAATGGATGTGGTTATTGATGAAGAAAACTTGCCTAAAGAACCATTTACTGAAAAAGAGCTCCTTACCGCTTGGAATACCTTTATTGAAAATTTAAGAACCGATGGCAAACATAATTTAGCCTCTATTTTATCTATTGACACCCCAAAGGTTACTGGAACTACTATTAATTTAGAGTTTCCTAACGCTACAAATAAAGTGGAAGTAGAACGTCAACAATACGATTTATTAGCCTTTATCAGAAAGACATTAAGTAATTTTGATATCAGTTTAAACATAACAATAAATGAAGTTATGGAAAAGAAATATGCTTATACAGCTGCTGATAAATTTGAAAAATTAAAGGAGAAAAACCCAAATATTGATATTTTAAGAAAAACTTTCGATTTAGATGTTTAAAAAGCTATATAACAGTAAGTTAATAATTTTTAGTTTTATAATAATCACAGCATTAATTAGTTGTGATGGTAGAGATAGAGCATACAAAACTAATGCTGAAGTTTTGGAAGAAAATAATCTTTTAGAAACGTTTAGTAAAGACATAAAGTTTGTACCAGAATCTAGAGTTGCTATAGTTACCGATACCATTTTAAGTAATGGTTTTCAAATAAAAATGCAATACCATTCTATTGAAAATCATACAGTTTCTGAAACTATAAAAACTGATAATGAAACAACAACTAAGATATACTACAAAAATTTTGAGGCTAAGCTTCATATTTTAAAAAATGGAATAACTATTAATCAAAGCCTTATAAACAAAGAACTTTTTGGTGCTTTTGCTGATGATTCTTTTTGGAAAAAAGCCATTATGCAATATGTTTGGATTGATTATGAAACTTCCACCACTACAGAATTACATTTAAATACATCTTTTAATATTCCAAACACAGAAACCTACAAGGATTTTATTTTGGTTATAAATAAACTAGGTGAAGTTGAAATCAAAGAAAAAAACCAACTTGCTAATCTTATATAAAATATGTTAGGATTAAAACTACCAACTGACCCGCGTTGGGTAAACATAGTTGAAAAAAACATTGAAGAGATTTTAACCGATCATGCCTTTTGTGAGCAAAAAGCAACGAGTACAGCTATTTCATTAATTGTTAGCTTTCCTGAATATACTGAGTTAGTTCAAGAAATGGTGGCTTTGGTTAAAGAGGAAATTAGCCATTTTAAAATGGTACACGATAAAATCTTAGAACGTGGTTGGACTTTAGGACGTGATAGACGAGATGACTATGTTATTGAGTTACTTAAGTTTTTCCCAAAAGGTGGCAGTAGAACTACTCAACTTGTACATCGTTTATTATACGCAGCATTAATTGAAGCAAGAAGTTGTGAACGTTTCAGGCTACTTTCAGAAGAATTAGAAGATAAAGAATTAGCTGAGTTTTACAGAAACCTTATGGTTAGTGAAGCAAACCACTACACTATGTTTCTAGGCTTTGCAAGACAATATGGCGAAAAAAAAGAAGTTGATACCAAATGGCAACAACTTCTTGAATATGAGAGTAAAATTATAAGCAACTTAGGTACTAGCGAAGCTATACACGGTTAAAATTTATAACCAACACCTAATTGAATATTTCTGTTTTTTGCAACTATTCCTGATGCTTCATCAAAAACGTTTCTAATTCCGTAGTTATATCTAACATCAACAAAAATGGCATAGTTAATTTTATAATCTGCACCAATTACTGCAGAATAAGCTATATTTTTCATACCATCTTCAAATTTATGAACCTTCACTCCTATTTGTGGTCCAATACCAGCATGGAATTTTTCGCTAAATCTGAACCTGAATAAAACTGGCATTTGAATGTAATCTAAATGAAGTGGTTCAGCATCTGCACCTTCTGCCGAAAACTGTATTTCTGGAACTATTGATAGTGTTCTTGATAAACCAATATTTGCTAAGAAACCAATATACATACTGTTTCTATGCTTATTATCCATAGTTGGTGTACCATCAAAATCTAAATGAGAAATAGTGTAACCTGCTCTTATACCATATTTTATTCCGCTAGAAGCAGACCATTTTTCTTGGACTTTAACTGTGTCCTTAATTTTTTCAGAAGCTTTTACGTCTTTAGAATCCTGAGAAAATCCTTGTAATGAAAAACCAAGTAGTACTGTTAATAGTAGTAATTTTTTCATCTGTTTACTTTTATTTAGTTAAATCTATTCAGATGTAATTTGCCAAAAAATATATTGAAGAGAGGGCAATATAAGTGTGCAGGCCTATTTCATTATTAATAGATTTGGGTTATTATTAATAGCAATAATGCGAGTACGAAGATATATTATAAATTTAAAAAATTACAATTATACAAGCTAAAGTGCAGAATTTTACTGTGTATTGCTTGAAACCGTATCATAATATATACTTTTTATGATACCATCTGCGAGTCCAATTTTAGGGACATATATATTTTTGGCACCACTCCATTTCATAGCAGAAAGATAAATTCGCATAGCTGGAATAATAACATCTGCTCTATCTTGATTTAATGCTAGCTCAGTTATACGCTCTTCATACGAATAGCTTTGTAATGTATTGTAATAAGATGTCATATAAAAATACGAAAGTGGTTTCCCCATGGATTTACCAGATATTTTGAAGATTTTATTGATGTTCCCTCCAGAACCTATAACATCTATTTTATGGTAACCTTTTGCATGACTACCAATCCAGTGTTGTAATTCTTGCCATGTTTCTTTTTTTACCATATCGTTTAACAACCTAACAGTTCCTATTTTAAACGATTTTGAAGCTACCTGATTGCCTCTGTCTATAACAGTAAACTCAGTACTTCCTCCTCCAACATCAACATATAAATATGTTTTATTCGGATCTATATATTTATTCAAATCTGTTGCAGCAATTATAGCTGCTTCTTCTTCTCCTCCAATAACATCAATACTTATTCCTGAATGCTTTAAAACTAAATCAACTATTTGTTTACCGTTTGCAGACTCTCTCATTGCAGATGTTGCACAAGCTTTATATTTTACAACTTTATGAGATTTCATTAGAAGTTTAAACGCAAGCATCGTATCAAGTATACGCTCAGTGTTAGCTTTTGAAATTTTATTTTTTATAAAAACATCTGCTCCCAAACGAATAGGTACACGAACCAAAGAGTTCTTTTTAAATGTTACAGGCTTTCCCTTTTCTTCTATTATATTTGAAATAAGTAATCTTACAGCATTTGAGCCAATATCTATTGCTGCATATTTTTTAATTGAAAGCATCCTAATCTTCTAATTTTTTAATGTAATAATCGTATACAGCAAATTGTGATCTTACTTTTTCTTCATCATTGATGCGATATTCATTTTTTTGCGAATCATTTAATATTCTTGCTTTCACATTATCTTTCCAGCTAATATTAAAGGTATCTATAATTTCTTTTTTTATCTCTTCATCATAAATGGGGCAACTAACTTCTACTCTATTTTCAATATTTCTGGTCATCCAATCTGCAGAGGAAATATATAATTGAGAATCACCGTTACTTCCAAAAATGTATATTCTAGAATGCTCTAAAAATTTATCAACCACACTTATGACTTCTATATTTTCACTCATGCCCTTAATTCCTGGAATTAAACAACAAATTCCTCTAACAATCATTTGAATTTTAACACCTGCTCTACTAGCCTCATATAACTTATCAATCATTGGGTAGCTAGATATACTATTCATTTTAAGTCTTATCAGTCCTTTACGACCAGCTTTAACATGTTCTATCTCTTTATCAATTAACCTAAAAACTGCATTTTTTGTGTAATGAGGAGATACAATTAAGTGCTTGTATCTATAAATACGATAGTTAGTTTCAAAAAACTTAAATATTTTATTAACGTCTTTAAGTATTTTTTTGTTTGCCGTTAGTAATGTATAATCGGTATAAATTTTTGCAGTAGACTCATTAAAATTTCCTGTACTTATAAAGCCATAGCGTCTTAATTTTTTTCCTTCTTCTCTTTCAACAACACACATTTTACTGTGTACTTTAAGTCCTGTAACACCAAAGATTAGATTAACACCCTCATCTTTCATCTGTTGTGCATAATCTATATTTGCCTGCTCATCAAACCTTGCTCTAAGTTCTATCGAAACAGTTACAGATTTCCCATTTACTGCAGCATTAATAAGTGAGCTGGCTATATGAGAGATTTCTGCTAAACGATAAATAGTAATTTTTATGGTTTTTACTTTTGGGTCTAAAGCAGCTTCTCTTAAAAACTTAACAACATAAGAAAAGGTTTGATATGGCGCATGTAGCAAATAATCCTTTTCTGAAATAGCATTAAAAATACTTCCCTGCATACTCAAGGCTTTTACAGGTAGAGCCTCGATTTTATCATACAACAAATCGTTTCTTCCTAAACTAGGGAAACCCATGTAATCTCTCCTATTATGGTAACGACCCCCTGGAATAATACTATCCATATCATCAATACCCATTTTAGACATTAAATATTCTAAAGTGTCTTTATGTATTGTTTTATCATAAACAAACCTAACAGGTTCACCTACTTGACGATGTTTTACACTATCAGAAATTTTTTCAATAAAACTTTTACTTAAATCACTTTCAAAATCTAACTCACCATCTCTAGTTATTTTTATCATGTGAGCAGAAATAGACTCATATTCAAATATGCTGAAAATATCTTCCAGACATAAACGCAATAAATCATCTACCATGATAATGTAGCTTTTATCACCTTGCTTGGGAAGCTCAACAAACCTATTTACTGATTTAGGAATTTCAATTAATGCAAATTGTTTTTGATTATCTGACATTAACATACGTACAGCTAAATAAGCTGCACTATCCTTTAAATTTGGTAGTACAACTAAATCATTAAGTATTATAGTTACTAAAGCTGGACTTACTATTTTAAAAAAATAAGCTTTTATAAATTCTTTTTGTGCATCATCAATTTGAGTTTCATCAATGATATATATATTTTCCTGATTTAATTTTTTATCTATAAGCTTCAAAATTTCTACACTTTCACTCTGTTGCTTAATCACAATTTGAGTAATGATTTCTAATAGTTCTTGAGCTTTTATACCACCTAATTCACTCTTACCTCCTTTTCCTGCTTCAACTATACGCTTAACAGTAGCATATCTTACTTTAAAAAACTCATCTAGATTATTAGAGAAAATCCCTAAAAAACGCAATCTTTCAATTAAAGGAACAGTTTCATCTGCTGCTTCTTGCAAAACTCTTGCATTAAATTGCAACCAACTTATTTCTCGATTTATATAACTATTGTTTTTTGAAGTTTCAGGTCTTGTCATTAACTATTATCACATTTTGAATTTCATAAACAAATATATTGTATTTAGTCTTAAAAAAATGCTTTTAAATCTTAAGCTATAAATAAATTTTGAACAGTAATTTTTAATAAGTATTCTGCAGTAAAAACATTTAAGGTTTAAAATCTCTTGGAAATAATGTTTTTACGGTTATACCTTGTTTCAAATCACTCCAATTTACAATATCAAATTCAATGATTACAACACCGCTAGTTGGAACATTATCAATATATTTTGTTCCGAAAGTATTTACAAAAGCAGTAATAGCGTGATTATGCCCAAAAATCATAAGGTTGTTTGTGGTATCGTCAATATTCTTAATAACCTTTATAAGTTTTTCGCCTGAGAAATCATATAAATCATTATTAAATTCAATAATTGATTCATCAATATTTAAATTATTTATAAATATTTCTGCAGTAGTTTTTGCTCTTACAGCATCACTAGAAACTAACTTATCTACAATTATAGCTTCACCTTTCAAAGATTTTGATATAATTTCTGCATCATTATAACCTCTTGTTTTAAGAGGCCTTTGATGATCAATAACATTAAATTTCCATGAAGATTTAGCGTGCCTAACAAGAATTATTTTTTTCAAAACCATCGATTAAATGCATTTTTTATCGATAAAAAGTTGTTTTATTCGATAAAATTCAATTTATTTGCTTCATAAAAGTATATAAAAATGAAATAAAATCATTTTACAGACCCAAAATAAAGTTGTAAAACAGCCGTAAAAGCTTGTAAAGTGACTAACAGCTGTAGTTTGTGTCTAAAAAATAATGATTTATAAATTTATAATGCAAAAATAATGAGAACACTATTTACTTTGATAATGGCATTGATTGTTAATGGAATCCCTCCAGCTAACAACGCTTTGAATGAAGTTTCACAAAATTGTAGTGCAGAACTTTCTGTTGAAAAAAATAGAAGTTTTAAATCTGCTGATGAGGATGGTGCTAATTTTAAATTGATACTAAAGAATACATCTAGTTCAAGAAACTCCTACGTAATAAAAACTTCAATGGCTTCTTCTCCTTGTTCAAATAAAAATGCGTCTGCTAGATCAAATAAAAAAGGTTCTTCAATAAAAAACTCAAATTTAAATATTTCATTTAATTCAAATGAATCAAGAGGAACAGGAAAAAAGCAATCTAGTAATCTAATTTCTATTGAAGCTGGACAAACAAAAGAGTTTACTATTACTGCAACCGCTCCTAATGGAACACCCTATAATACCTGGGGATGTATAAAAGTAGAAGCCGTTTCTGATAACTGTAAAACTACTTCTGATGAAATCATTTTAAGTGTGTTTGTACCAGATCCATCAGAAAATTAAAAATGTATGCTATTGAAATTAGTTCTAAAAAGATAATTATGAGAAGTCATTTACTTTTTCAAAAAACAAATAGAAAGCAGCTAAAGAATATTCTTTTAGTTGTTTTGTTGTTTTTCGCATATAGCACAATTTCTGCCCAAGAAGTTGTTGCAAATAAATATGCTGTTGAAAACTCTACTGAATGTAATCAATTTGATGTCACCCTTGAAATTATAGGAAATCCACCTCCTCAGCCACAAGAAACTGTATTGGTAATTGATAGATCTGGAAGTATGAGCTTTGGACCAAATCCTGAGCCTATAGATTTTGCACAAGATGCAGCTGAGGCTTTTGTAAATAATTTCTTTTTGCCAGCTAATAACCCTACTGGCCTAAATAGAATTGCTATTGTCAGTTTTAGTAATACAGCAACAATAGATATTGGTTTAACTAATAGTAGCGGTCAAGCTGCAGTAATTGCAGCTATAAGCAGTATTGTTACTGGTGGTGGAACAAATACTGAAGACGGTATTGTTAAAGCAGATGATATTTTAACTACTACTGGTAATTTTGATTGTAGGACTTCTAGAAGTATTATTTTGTTATCAGATGGAGTTTCAACAGTTCGAAACAATGGTTCTGGTACTAGTTCTTGTTCTTCAACTACTACTGTAACTACATGCCAAACTGAAGCTATTCAAGCAGGAATAGATGCGCAAACTACAACAGTTTTGGGACAAACATATAATCAAAGTATTTTTACAATAGGGCTTGTTGGTGCTATTAGTGGTACTGAAGAAAGTGTTGCCTTAAACACATTAAATGGAATGCAAAATGCAGGAGCTTTCTCTACGGAGAATAATGCTGACTTAACTGATATTTATGCAGAGATTTTAGGGAGACTAGCTCCAGCAGCTACTCAACTTTCAGGGCAATCACTTGTTTCTGATGTTTTACAAGCTGGTTTTTCTTTAGTCCCCGGAACTATAAATGCTAGCACAGGAACTACATCAAATACAGCAACTAGTATTTCATGGTTTGTACCTAATTTATTTAATGAAACCATTACTTTAACATATACGATAGAATCCGATGGTATGACAGCTTGTAGCACTCAAGTTCCTGGTAATTCAGTCATAAACTATGAAGATTCATCATGTAATACAACATCTCTTAATTTTTCAAACCCAAATATTTGTGTTCCTTGTCCTGTTGTAAGTCCTACTATTTCTAGAATTGGTTGTACTAATTCTATCGAGTATTCAAGTACAGTAAACCAAGGGGGGTGTTCATCTGTTTCTGATAATTATGAATGGATTTTCAGACTAAATGGGACTCAAGTTGGTACATCAAACACACAGAATGGTACTTTTAATTATACTGGAAGTCCTGTTTTTGAAGGTTCCTTTACAGCTGATTTAACTTATTCTGGATCATACGGAACAGGATCATGTACTTTAAACGATATTGAAGAATCATCAAATACATTAACCTTACCCCCTGCTTTAGTTATTGACTTAGAATCAATTACTGATGAAACTTGTTTAAATGCAAATGATGGAGCAATAGATATATCTGTTTCAGGTGGTACTGGAAGCTATTCCTATGATTGGGATAATAATGGTCTACAAGATCCAGATTCTGATACTCAAGATTTAACAGGTTTATCCGCTGATTCATATACTATTATCGTTACAGATACTAACAGTGGATGTTCTATATCTGAAACCTATAATGTTTCAACAATCCCAGATACTACTAATCCAACAATCACTTGTGCTGCAGATGTCGCAGTCAATGTCGATGCAGGTACTTGTACTACGGATGCTGCTAACGTCACTTTAGGCACACCAACAACAGATGATAACTGTTCAGTAGCTACAGTAACGAATGATGCACCAGCAACATTCCCATTAGGAGATACGACAGTCACTTGGACCGTAACCGATGGTTCTGGAAATACAGCTACTTGTACACAAATCGTCA
>NZ_QFRI01000011.1 GCF_003143755.1 Algibacter marinivivus | reverse complement strand
AGTATTTTCAGTAATTACAGGCGTAATAGCATTACCACATACATCTGTAACTACAGGTGCAGTAGGTTGCGTAGCATCTGCAATACATTCTACAGTAGAACCATCATTAGTTGGTACCACAGGGTTAGTAACGACATCAATAGTATAGGTGTATACCCAAACTCCAGTATTACCCGCACAATCTGTATAAGTGAATGTGTAAATTTTATCACCTTCACATGCAGGGTCTGCATTCTCAGTCATCACAGGAATCACATCATCTCCATTAGCATCTACAATAGTAGGTGGTGTAGGAGGTGTAGCATCTGCAATACATTCTACAGTAGAACCATCATTAGCAGGCACTGTAAAAGGAGCTAACTCAATAGTATAGGTATATGTCCAATTGGCAGTGTTTCCAGCACAATCAGTAAATACAAATGTGTAAACAACTGAACCTTGACAATCAGGAGTATCTGTTTTAGTAGGAGCAGGAGCTGTTAATGTATTTCCACAATTATCTGTAACAGTAGGAGGAGTTGGTTCCACAGCATCTGCTAAATTATCAATAGTTTCTATACCATTACTTGGTAATATGAATGGTGTTAAGTCAATAGTATA
>NZ_QFRI01000010.1 GCF_003143755.1 Algibacter marinivivus | reverse complement strand
GCGATGGTCCAAGTACAGGCACTATAAGCATCACTAGCGGACCAACAAATGGAACAGCCACAGTAAACAATGGCGGTACACCAAACGACCCAACGGATGATACGATTGATTACACCCCAAATGCGGATTATAACGGTCCTGACCAGATCACCTATGAGATTTGTGATGCAGACGGCGATTGTACAACGGCAGTTATTGATATTACTGTAGACCCAGTAGACGACACGCCAACGGCCGTAGACGATACCGCAAGTGTAGATGAAGACGACACGGTAAACATTGTAGTTTTAGATGATGATGATTTTGGAGGCGATGGTCCAAGTACAGGCACTATAAGCATCACTAGCGGACCAACAAATGGAACAGCCACAGTAAACAATGGCGGTACACCAAACGACCCAACGGATGATACGATTGATTACACCCCAAATGCGGATTATAACGGTCCTGACCAGATCACCTATGAGATTTGTGATGCAGACGGCGATTGTACAACGGCAGTTATTGATATTACTGTAGACCCAGTAGACGACACGCCAACGGCCGTAGACGATACCGCAAGTGTAGATGAAGACGACACGGTAAACATTGTAGTTTTAGATGATGATGATTTTGGAGGCGATGGTCCAAGTACAGGCACTATAAGCATTACTAGCGGACCAACAAATGGAACAGCCACAGTAAACAATGGCGGTACACCAAACGACCCAACGGATGATACGATTGATTACACCCCAAATGCGGACTACAACGGTCCTGACCAGATCACCTATGAGATTTGTGATGCAGACGGCGATTGTACAACGGCAGTTATTGATATTACTGTAGACCCAGTAGACGACACGCCAACGGCCGTAGACGATACCGCGAGTGTAGATGAAGACGACACGGTAAACATTGTAGTTTTAGATGATGATGATTTTGGAGGCGACGGACCAAGTACAGGCACTATAAGTATCACTAGCGGACCAAGCAACGGTATAGCCACAGTAAACAATGGCGGTACACCAAACGACCCAACGGATGATACGATTGATTACACCCCAAATGCGGATTATAACGGTCCTGACCAGATCACCTATGAGATTTGTGATGCAGACGGCGATTGTACAACGGCAGTTATTGATATTACTGTAGATCCAGTAGACGACACGCCAACTGCTGTAGACGATACCGCGAGCGTAGATGAAGACGACACGGTAAACATTGTAGTTTTAGACGATGATGATTTTGGAGGCGACGGACCAAGTACAGGCACTATAAGTATCACTAGCGGACCAAGCAACGGTATAGCCACAGTAAACAATGGCGGTACACCAAACGACCCAACGGATGATACGATTGATTACACCCCAAATGCGGACTACAACGGTCCCGACCAGATCACCTATGAGATTTGTGATGCAGACGGCGATTGTACAACGGCAGTTATTGATATTACTGTAGATCCAG
>NZ_QFRI01000001.1:952050-1892538 GCF_003143755.1 Algibacter marinivivus | reverse complement strand
ACTTTAGCGGATTTGCCCGCGTTAGGGATAGTAGTGGATAGCCCACAGCCTGATCCCGATAACTATCGGGAGAAGTGCGAGGACTTGGAACGGATAGCCAAACCGTAGCTTTTGCGAAGGGAACGCCTTGAAAATCTTTATAGGAAAAAATTCCAAACAACTCCGAAGCGTACTGAAAAATCGCGATATGGATAGTTTGGGGCTGAATAATAATTGTAGCCTGTAAATGCGGAATTGAAATGTTCTGCTTTTAAATAGATTCTTGTTTGGCGAATTTTTGCGTTTAAAAAGAAATCTAAACGCGGGAAATCTCCAAATTCTCTATTGTTTTGAACATAGAACTCTGCTAGTAATGGATTGTAAGCGTCCATATAATATTTGGTAAAATAATTTAAAGTTATACCTGTTTGCAAATACAGCGCTTTTTTAAATAAATGACTCGATAAATATACGGTGTTACGTGTGTTTATTTCTGGCACGTTTAAAACGTTATTTTCGTCTTTTACGTTTTGATATAAGATGGTGTTGTTTATTGCAAACTTTCCAAACTTTATTTCGTTTTCAAACTTTGCTCTTAAATAGTTTATTGTTTTATTATTTTGAAATGGTGCTATTTGTAATGTAGTTTCGTTTTGTTTGAAATAGACATGATTATCTATTGTTGAATAATCTACAGTTATGTTTGCTAGCTTTTTATACTTTATGTTAAAGGCTATTTGTTGTGTTTCTATATTATTGAAATTATTTTGCCAGTTGTAGTTTATATAATCGCTTTGATACAATAATGTGTTATAGTTTGGCACTTTTGAACTATGGTTTATAGATGCTGATGCTGCTATCTCATCATTTAGATTGAATGTTGCATTAGCTTTAAAATAGTTACCATCAAAATCTCCAGATATGTTTGCTCCTAATTCACCATTTAACCTGAAACCTTTATACCGTTTACTATACTTACCTCCAACTGCAAAAACATTTCCTTTTAGCCTGTTAACAATAGTATTGCCATTTAAAATAATTAATTTATCGTAACCATAATTATAGTTTGTATTGTTAACGTTTAATTGAATATTACCTAAAACATTATTATAGTAATCTGCCTGCAACTCGTTATAAAAATTTTCTAAAGTTGCTCTGTCTTTTAGATTACTGCTTTTGAATGCATCACCAAAAAAACTTGTACTAGCGCTTGATTGATCATATTGAAAATATTTATCTTCAAAAGAAATAATATGCCTTACACTTAGTCTACTTTTTGAGGTTGAATCATTTAAAGTTTGTGGAAGAAATTTTTCTACCACTTTATTAAAAATATTATAGTTTTGGTCTAAATGAAATCGCTTACCACGCATGATGCTTTCGGCATTTTCAAAATTAACTTCTAAAATAGAGCGGTCTAAAAACTCATCTTCACCAGACTCAAAGTTTATTACACTTGCATCTTGGAGCCCTCCATTTTCTTGATTCAATAAATCTTGTGTTACAATATGCCCTCTGACTTGATAACGCTTATCTTTTGTTTTATAATTTGAAGTAAATCTGAAATTACCTGTACTTGTTAGTATGTTCTGGTATTTACCCAAAGAACGTAACCCTTTGTAAGCTATTGAAAAATTAAATTGTGGTGATGTATTTATTGTAAAAAAAGAATCTGCCAATTGACCTTGCTCGAAAGCTGTTCTGAAAGTCAATTCGGTTAATGGTGTTGGAACATGATAATAGTTTATATCCTCAATCTCCATATAGTTATAATGTCTGGCTCGAGCACCGAACAAAGGCATTGAGGTTGTGTTTTCAAAATTACGAGTTAAACTATTGTACGTTTGCCCTAAGTTTGAAAATGGCACTAGACCAAAATTATCTTTTCGTAAGTAATTAAACTTATAGTCTTTTTGAATGGTTAAAGTTGTATCTAAATATGTAGTATCTCTTTTATGAGAGATAATTAAATAGTCTTCAATCTTAGCATCTGGATTTTTAAGATTTTTAATACTTGTTGATTCTTGAGACTGATTACTTAAAGAATCTTGAACACCAAAAGTACCAACTCCGTCATCTATAGCTCTTCTACCAGGTTGTTGTATTTGAGCAGAAACTAAATTAACAATACAAACAATGAAACAAGTGAAAAAGACTTTAAGCATCTGATTCCTTTTATTTCTATTTTTTACTTCTAGACTCACTTTCATATTAAAGCTACTGGTAAATTGGGATATTTAAGCTATTGTTTGTCAATTCTATTTCTTTGGCAAAAGTAATTATTTGAACGTAAAGTGCTAGTAAATATTTTAAATAAAGAAAGCCAGCTAAAAAAGCTGGCTTTCTTTTAAGTTAATCATCCTTATAAAGAGAATGATATTTTAACTTTATTTGAGTTAGTCGTTGACAAACATCTTAATATTATTTTTAAAAAACAATTATTTATTAAAAAAAGAATCACATATTTTGAAATAAAAGCAATAAATATTTTACTATTTGCTTGTTTACATATTATATATTTGTTTTTACCTATGTTGCTATTAAACCATTCAAATTACGAATTAGAATGCGGAACGGATGAAGCCGGCAGAGGCTGTTTAGCTGGTCCTGTAACCGCTGCTGCTGTTATACTTCCTGATAATTTTAAGAATTCAATTTTAAATGACTCTAAGCAAATAAGTGAAAAGAAAAGATTCCTTTTAAAACCCATTATTGAAAAACAAGCATTATCTTTTAACGTAGCACATGTTTTTCAAGAAGAGATAGACAGTATAAATATTTTAAATGCGTCAATTTTAGCAATGCATAAATCTATTGAATTGCTTAAACCTCAGCCAGAATTTATTATTGTTGATGGGAATAAATTTAAACCTTACAATAACATTCCTTTTGAAACTATTATAAAAGGTGATGGTAAATATTTGAGTATTGCTGCTGCTTCAATTTTAGCAAAAACGTATCGCGATTTGTATATGAAAAAAATTCATGAGGAATTCCCAATGTATAATTGGAAACAAAATAAAGGTTATCCGACTAAAGAACACAGGGCAGCCATAAAAAAATATGGTATTACAAAATACCACAGAAAATCATTTAGATTATTACCAGAACAATTAAAGTTAGATTTATAAGTTTTTATATTTGTAAAAATTAATTCAATCCATGAGATTACTTTGTTTTTCCCTCCTACTTACAACAATTTTTGGTTGTTCAAAATCAAATAAAAGTCATTCTAATCTTTTAGATTTAGTTCCAAAAAACACCGCTTTAATTATTAAAACTTCTAATCTAGAAAGTTTGAATAATAGTATTAATAATAGTGATTTTTTACAAAGAATCTCAAAAACCAATACTTACAAGAGTTTGCTAGAAAAACTAGAACCTCTATCAAATATAAAACCCTCAAACAACATTTTAATTTGTTTCTCTGAAGATGAAAATGCCAGCCTTCATTATTCTGTAATTACAAAATATACTAAGAATCTATTTTTAACTGACTCTTTACCAAATTATATTGAAGAAACGCTTACTTACAATAACAAATCAATTATAAAATCTACAATAAACAAGAACACTATTTACAGCACCATAATTGATAGCACTTTTTTTGCTTCATCATCAAAAACTATTGTTGCTGATGCTCATAGTAATATTAATACCGATTTAGAACTTGAAAAAATCCACAAAACCTCGGATAGCGATAAAACATTATCAATGATAATAAAGCCTAAAACTGGTTTTATATCATCCTTTTGGGTTGAAGATGCTCTAAATTTGGATACTTTTTCTGAATACATTGCTATAGATGTTGAATTAAATCAAAATGACATTTACTTTAATGGTATTACTAAAGCTAATGATTCATCAGAAAGTCTAATTAATATATTTAAACATACAACACCTCAAATTAATCAAATTCAAAAGATAACACCTTCTAACAGTGATGGCTTTATGAGTTTTACATTTGACGATTTTGAAATTTTTAATACTAACTTATCAAAATTTAATAGAAAGGATTCGATTGTAAATAACACTTCTCTTTTTAATGATGTTATTGAAGTTGGCGTAATATATGAAGGTAAAAACAGTGCGCTAATTTTAAATTCAACTGATATTATTAGCACTAAAGATGCTCTTTTAAGTGAACTCAACATAACTGACACTTATAGAGAAATATCTATTTTTAATTTTAGTAATCCTACTTTGTTTGCAAGAACATTTAACCCTTTAGTAAATTTTAATAACGCTAACTTATACTGCGTTTTAGATGATTTTTTCGTTTTTGCAGACAATGTTGAAATGCTACAAAATATTATTGCTAATTATCAAAACAAAACTACTTTAAGTTATACATCGGCTTTTAAAGATATAAAAGAGAAACTTAGTGATGCATCATCATTATTTCAAGTTACTGATGCTTCATCTTTAAAATCAATTTTAAATAAAAACATTAAATCAACAAACAACTTCAAACTAAACAATTATAAAACGTCTGCTATTCAATTTATTTATGACACCAATTTTGCACATGTAAACGGCATCATTAAAAAAAATAAATCTAAAGCTTCTATAAATTCTATATCCGAAGAATTAAACATTAAACTTGATACAGATATTTTAAACACGCCACAGTTTGTAAAAAACCATATTACCAAGCAAAAAGAAATTGTAGTTCAAGATATAAACAACAACTTGTATTTAATTTCTAATAAAGGAAAAATTCTATGGAAGAAACAATTACAAGGCTCTGTTTTAGGGAAAATTGAACAAATTGACATTTACAAAAACGGACGTTTACAATTAGCATTTGCTACACCACATCGTGTTTATGTATTAGATAGAAATGGAAAAGAAGTAAAACCTTTTTCTCTTAAATTTAATGATGAAATTACTCAACCTTTAGCAGTTTTTGATTACGATAATCGTAAAAAATATCGTCTTTTAGTAACTCAAAGTGAACATATTCTAATGTATGATACAAAAGGTAAAACTGTAAATGGTTTTACTTTTAAAAAGGCAAACGGTAACATTATTTCTCAACCTAAACATTTTAGAATTGGCAGTAAAGACTACATTGCTTTAAAAACAAAAAACAAACTATACATACTAGACAGATTAGGAAAAACAAGAGTAAAACCTAAACAATCGCACATCTATTCAAAACAACCAATATTCTTGTTCAACAACACATTTACAACAACTACTGATACTGGCGATTTAATTTCTATTGATTCAAAAGGTAATGTTTCTTCTAGAAATTTAAATCTTTCTGAAAATCATTTTATTACCACAACTAGCAAAACGTTAGTTACTCAAACCGAAAATAAGCTATCCATAAAAAACAAAACTACAGAGTTAGACTTTGGAGATTATTCTAAATCAAAACTCTTTTACATAAACAATAAAATTTATATTTCCACTACAGATTTACAATCGCACAAAACTTATTTATTTGATAGCCAATCTAAATTACTTCCAAATTTTCCAGTATATGGAAACTCATCAATAGAACTTGATAATATTGATAAAGACAAAAATTTAGAATTTGTAACCATAGGTGATAGTAATGCCATAATTCTATATCAGATTAATTAAACCAATTCAAATAATACAATACTAAAAAAGGTGTTATTGTATTTTATTTTGAAATTTGTAAATACCTTTTGTCGATAAAAAACTAATCTTTATCTTTAAGGCAGCTATTAATCAAATAATTACAAATGAAATTACCCAAAAATGCGAAAAGCATCCTAACCTTTTGGATGGCTTTAGTATTTATTATTACTTCTGTTGAAGCCCAAACAAAACAAATAAAAAGACCCAAAAGCAAAACAAACGTATATAGTGTTGATACTTTTGTTTCAGAGTCCTTTGATATTTATGATAAAGTATATAAATATGATGGTTATGCTGCAGCTGGCACCCCATTAGACGATGAAGATATCGATGTTTTAGAAGATGCATTGGATGATTTAAGTGGTTTAAGTGATAGCGCTCCTGATATATTGGGAGATTTAGATGGACTTAGTGTTTTAAAGCAAGGGAAAGCCACTTTGCAAATGAATAAAGCAAAAAAGGTATTAAAATACAGTATTAAAACCTCAAAGGAATTATTACTCGGTCAACGGAAAAGAGAGAAAGAAGAAAAAGATAAAAAAGAGGAAAAAGACACTTCATCTAATGATTCGAATTCTAAGAACGATTCAAATTCACCTAATGAAAATGATAATTCTGAAGAGTTAAAAGAAGAGTCAAATATCTCAGATAATCTAGAAGTTTATAGCAAATATGATTTTGTGCCTGGAGACAAACTCTTATTTTTTGATAATTTTGCCAACGACTTTGTAGGAGATTTTCCAAGCAAATGGAATACTAATGCCTCTGGAGAAGTTGTTAAAGTAGGTAATAAAGGTAAATGGTTTGAATTAAAAACTGGTTATGGTGTTTTTTATATACCAGACCTAAAAGATCTCCCTGAAGACTACACCATAGAATTCGACATCTTAACAAAAGGAATTAGCCAACAAACCTCATCTACAGCCAGATTTTTTGTTATTCTGAGTGATAATGACGAGTTTAATAATGGGACAAACCATTATGCAAAAGTTTCAATTCCTTTAGGCCAATACTCAGCGTTTTCTTTTAGAGCTTCGAATTTTTTTAACAGAAGTAACGGCGCCATTAACACAGACATAAAAGCTGATATTAGAAAAGTTATATTAAATCAGCCACACATTGCTATTTCTGTTACTAAAAAACGATACAGACTATGGGTAAATCAAACAAAATATATTGATATTCCTAGGTTTATTGAACAAGAAAACGTTCTTAAATATTTAAAATTTCATCTTAATAATCTAAAAGACAACCAAGAACATCTTTACATTACTAATTTAAAAGTAGCTGAAGGAGGCGTAGATTTAAGACGTAAATTACTCTCTGAAGGAAAAATTTCAACCAATGGCATTTTATTTGATTCTGGTTCAGCTAATATTCAACCGCAATCTTTAGGTATTATACGTCAGATTTCTCAAGTTTTAATGCAAGATGAAAATATTAAATTAAATATTGTTGGACACACCGATGCCGATGGAACAGAAGATTCAAATTTGAAATTATCAAAAGCTCGAGCTGATGCTGTAAAAAACGCTTTAATAAACATTTATAAAGTTTCAGGTGATAGACTTCAAACTGATGGAAAAGGTGAAAGCGAACCTGTTGGTGATAACAGTTCATCAGATGGGAAAGCACAAAACAGACGTGTGGAATTCATAAAAATATAAATACCATGAAAACAAAAATTATAGTTCTAATTAGCGTATTTTTTATAAGCTTCACATCTTTAAGCCAAAATGCCTGTAAAGCCTATTATCCTTTTGAAGAAGGCACCAAATTTGAAATTACTAACTACAACAAAAAAGGCAAAAAAGAAGGTGTAGTAAAATACGAAGTTACTAATGTAAATGGTAATGAAGCAACTATAAAAACAGTAATTTTTGATGCCAAAGGAAAAGAAATCACAACATCTAACTACAAAGTTATGTGTGAAGGAAATAAAGTATCTATCGATTTTAAATCTCTTATAAATCCAGACATGCTTAAACAATATAAAGATATGGACATGGATATTACAGGTACTAATATTGAACTACCTAATGATTTACAAGTAGGACAATCATTAAAAGATGCTAATATGAATATGGCTATAAACATGGGAGGTATAACAATGAATATGAAGATTGATATGCTTAACAGAAAGGTTGATAAAAAAGAATCGATTACTACTCCTGCTGGTACTTTTGATTGTTTTGCTTTAAGTTATGACAGTGAAATGAAAATGGGTATGAAGATGAAATTTTCCATTAAAGAATGGATAGCAGAAGGTGTTGGAGTAGTAAAAAATGAATCTTATAATAAAAACGGAAAACTCATGGGCTATTCAGAGCTTACAAGTTTTAAAAAATAACGGTTTTTAACCGCCAAAAGCAAGTCCTCGAATCTTGAGCGTCAAAATGTAATGTTTTGGCGCTCATTTTTTGTATCAAATCCAGCCTATACCATTTCTTATTTAAAATTACCGTAATTAAACGCCCTTTTTTCCTTTCTACTTTAACATAAAAATATACCGTAGCTATGGCTATGCTTGATTTTTATGTTTCGCATAAAGAAAAAAATCATCATTTTATTTCACAATAATTTTAAACAAGAACTGGTATTAATTTTATAGTATTGCATTTATAATAAACCGCACATGATTTCAAGAAAAAACGCATCCATTTCAAAATTCATAATCCATAAAGTAGGCAATAAATTCAACGATACTAAAAATGCTTTTTCTGAAAAGTTAGTCGATTTTGACCAAGCAAGTTATGATTTGATGCTACCTTTTCTTTTAAGACCTTTTGGAAGCGTGGTACAAAGCTACCGTTTTAACCATCATGCAAATATTTCTTTAAACGAAATTAATAGCTATTGCACGCAGTTATTTAATGATGAAGATGGATTTATAGATATTTCAAAACATATAGTAACGCATTTATACGAGCAGTCTAGTTCTGCACAAATAAAAACTGGCGATGTTTTAGTAGTTATGTTTGAAGGTATCGAATTTAGAGACATGACTACCAATGCCATAGGAATTTTTAAAATTGAAAGCAAAGTGAATTTCTTTCAAACCTATTTAGAAAATAATAGCTACGATATGTTAGTGCAAAAAGGCATAAACTCTAAAAAAGTAGATAAAGGCTGTTTAATTTTAAATCAAAGCGATACAGAAGGCAATATTATCTTAAGTGTTGATAATAATAGTTACGATGCACAATACTGGATTAATCACTTTTTAAATATTAAATACGCTGATGATGCTAATAACCATACTCAACAGTATATTGAACTTTGTAAAGAATTCTCTACTGAAGTTTTAAAAGTTAATTATGGTGCGCAGGAAAAAAACTCATTTTTAGCACAAACCATCGATTTTTTCAAGGAAAATGAAGTGGTAAATGTAGAACGTTTTAAAGAAGAACTTTTTGAAGAAGAAAAGCATATAAAAGAATTTGAAAATTATAAGAAAGTATATGAAGGAGAGCAAAATCTGGTGATTCGAAATCAGTTTGATGTTGCTGAAGCTGTTTTAAATAAAGAAAAACGAAAAATTAAAACTGATATTAAATTAGATACTAATATTCAAATTAAACTAGATATTGATGCACCAGATGCTTCTGCTGAATATTTAGAACGCGGTTATGATGATGAGAAGAAAATGCATTATTACAAAGTGTTTTTTAATGCGGAAGATTAATTTTTGAATATCTCCTCTAAATACCCGAACTTGTAGTATTCATTTTAATTATAAAATTTATACAAAGTCATGAAAAAAACGCTTCTACTTTTAATTGTTTTGCTAATTGCTACTACTGAAACAACCCATGCATTTACATTAAAAAACAGCGCATCACTAAATATAGAAATTAATAAAGACTCTCTTCGTTTAGCAGAACTCGATCGTTATTGGGAAGCGCTTGCTAAAACAGTTCGTGAAGGTGATTTTGAAGCTTATGGAGCTGCTTATCATGAAGACGCAGTAGTTGTTTTTGCTTCAGGAAAAAACAAAATCTCTGTTCCGTTATCAAAAGCATTAGCTGGCTGGAAGCAAGGTTTTATTGATACAAAAAATGGAAAAAATATTAGTAATGTAGAATTTAGATTTTCTCAACGTATAGGAGATGATACTACAGCACATGAAACCGGTATTTTTATTTATACCACTTCTGAAAGTGATGGTAAAAACAAAGTACAGTACAGAACTCATTTTGAAATGCTTCTTATAAAACGTGATGATAAATGGCTTGGGGTTATGGAATACCAGAAATCTGATGCTACTGAAGAAGAATGGGACGCTATGAAGAAATAAGTCTTAAATTTATTAAACCTAAGAAATCAATCTTGATTTTGATCAATGCCAGTTATGTCATCAATAGAACCTTTAAATAAATCTTCTTCGGTTTTGATAATACGTTTATAAAGATGGTAAGTTTCAAGAAATAAACACAAACCAAAAATAAACATTAATAAACACACTATATAAGCTATATAGACCTCAGTATTTTGGTTTGTTTGATAGAGTAAATATAATGAGTACGATAAGTACAAAGCTGTTAAAACCTGAGATGTTGCAAATAATGTATTACCTACCCACAATACAACATCTTTAAAACCTGTTGCTTTAGATTTTAAACTATAAAATTTTATTGTTTTAAAATGATAGCCAATACTTAAAATACCAGTAGGAATCATAAAAAGAGGGATAAGCATACTATACTCAAAACGAGCGTTTTCAATATAAAAAACAGTATACATTAAAGCAACTAAAAATCCTGTTAACGCAATACTTACAATTAGTAATGCAATTTTTAATATACGCTTTAATTTCATTTTAAATAAATTCTGCCTCGAAAAGCGTTGTAAAATGTTTTAGTAATTTTTCTTTAACTTCAGTTTCATCTACTTGCTTTTTTCTAAGTTCTACATTTAAAGAGGTAACTGCTTTACCACGAATCCCACACGGAATCATTAAATCAAAATAGCCTAAATCTGCATTCACGTTAAGAGCAAAACCATGCATAGTTACCCAACGACTGGCACGGACTCCCATAGCACATATTTTTCGAGCAAATGGCGTGCCTACATCTAGCCAAACTCCTGTTTCTCCTGGACTACGTTCTGCTTTCAAATCGTATTCAGCAAGTGTTAGGATTATCATTTCTTCTAAAAGTCGCAAGTATTTATGAATGTCTGTGAAAAAATTATCCAAATCTAAAATAGGATACCCTACTATTTGACCTGGCCCATGATAGGTTATATCTCCTCCACGATTTACTTTGTAGAATACAGCATTTTTTTCTTTCAATTGTACTTCGTCTACTAATAAATTAGACATATTGCCGCTTTTACCTAAAGTGTAAACATGTGGATGCTCAACAAATAAGAAATAATTATTGGTTTTTAAACCAGCTTCTTCTCTCCTATTTTTGATTTTAGAATCTACAATGCATTTAAACAAAGTTTCTTGGTAATCCCAAGTTTGTTTATAGTCTTTTAATCCTAAATCTTGAAGTTCAATTTGTTTATTCATGAACCGCAAAATTACAATATTTTTATGTTTTAACTCTTTGGGTTATTAAGTATAACTAATGCTGCTATAACTCCTGGCACCCAGCCACAAAGCCATAATAGAAAGACGATAATAATGGAGCCGCAACCTTTATCGATAACTGCTAAAGGTGGGCAAATAATAGACAGTAAAACTCTCCAAAAACTCATGATTTGATTTATTATTAATTGATGATTTACTTATTTGACGTAAAAGTATATTATTTGTTACACTTCGACTGCGCTCAGTTCAGGCTAATTGCGTTATGGACTATTCATTGGTTAATATTTTAAATTAATGAAATCATGAATGCGTTTTATTTGAAGTGGAAAGCCATAGATTTGCCAATTTTATTGGCGGACCGAGGACTTGTAACGTAAAGCCCGACTCTATGTGGTAACGCTCAAAAAATTCATAATTCAATCGTGAAGAAAAGGAAATCAAATGTTTATCTTTGTGCCTTTAAAAATTTTCACATAGTATTATAGAATATGTCACAATTATCTGAGCAAGAGCTTGTAAGAAGAGAAAAGTTAGCAAAATTACGAGAATTAGGCATTAACCCATACCCTGCCGATTTATACCCCGTAAATCACACATCTAAACAGGTAAAAGACGAGTTTAAAGAAGGTAAACAGGTAGTTATTGCTGGACGATTAATGATGGTACGTGTGCAAGGAAAAGCGAGTTTTGCGCAAATACAAGATGCTGAAGGCAAGATACAGGTATATTTTAATAGGGATGAAATTTGTACCAGTGATGATAAAAGTAAATACAACGATGTGTTTAAAAAGCTTTTAGATTTCGGTGATTTTATAGGTATTGAAGGTGAATTATTTACAACACAAGTTGGTGAAAAAACGGTAAAAGTTAAAGATTTCAAAGTACTTAGTAAAGCGTTAAAACCTTTGCCATTGCCTAAAGAAAAAGATGGTGTGGTATACGATGCTTTTACTGACCCAGAGCAACGTTACAGACAGCGTTATGCTGATTTAGTTGTAAATCCGCAGGTTAAAGAGGTGTTTGTTAAGCGTACAAAATTGTTTAATGCGATGCGCCAGTTTTTTAACGACTCTGGTTATTTTGAGGTTGAAACTCCGGTTTTACAACCTATTCCTGGTGGTGCTGCAGCGCGTCCGTTTATAACACACCACAACGCTTTGGATGTGCCTTTATATATGCGAATTGCTAATGAATTGTACTTAAAACGATTGATTGTTGGTGGTTTTGATGGTGTTTATGAGTTTTCTAAAAATTTTAGAAACGAAGGGATGGATAGAACACATAACCCAGAGTTTACAGCTATGGAAATTTATGTTGCCTATAAGGATTACAACTGGATGATGGATTTTTGCGAGCGCTTATTAGAATATTGTGCTATAGCGGTTAATGGCACCACAAAAGCTACTTTTGGAGATCATGAGATTGATTTTAAAGCGCCTTATGCCAGAGTTACTATGGCAGATTCTATAAAACATTTTACTGGCTTTGATATTACTGAAAAATCTGAGGATGAGATTAGACAAGCTGCTAAAGACCTAGGTGTTGAAGTTGATGAAACCATGGGGAAAGGCAAATTGATTGACGAAATTTTTGGCGAGAAATGTGAAGGTAATTACATACAACCTACCTACATTACAGATTATCCAAAAGAGATGAGTCCGTTATGTAAGGAACACCGCGACAACCCAGAATTAACGGAACGTTTTGAACTTATGGTTTGTGGTAAAGAAATAGCTAATGCGTATTCTGAACTTAATGATCCTATTGACCAGCGTGAGCGTTTTGAGCACCAACTAAAATTAGCAGCTAAAGGAGATGATGAAGCTACTGAATTTATTGATCATGACTTTTTACGTGCTCTGGAATACGGTATGCCCCCAACATCTGGAATGGGGATTGGTATGGATAGATTGATAATGTTTTTAACTAACAATCAATCAATACAGGAAGTTTTATTCTTTCCGCAAATGCGTCCTGAGAAAAAAGCAGTTGCTGTAAGCGAAGATGCTAAGGCTGTTTTTGAAATTTTGAAAAAAGCTGAAAAATTAGAACTTATTGATTTAAAATCTCAGTCTGGTTTATCTAATAAAAAATGGGACAAAACAATTAAAGAATTGACTAAAAACAATCTTGCTAAAGTTGAAAAAATTGACGATAGTTTGTTTGTTGAGATAGTTTAACACTTATTAAAATAACGACTATTAAAAAAGGCAACAAGTTTTAACTTACTGCCTTTTTTTAAACTAACCAACTAACTAAATTTATTAACTAAACTTAGTACAAATATCAGTTAATTCTTTTAATCTAAATGAGCCCTTTAGAAATGTTTAACAGCTTGAGTTAGAATTTTAATTTTTCTTTAAGATTTCATGCTAAGTATGTTAATTTTTTAAGAAAGTAAAATATATTTTATGGGCAAAAAACTATTTTAACACTTGATTTATATGCCTATGATAGATATCAAAAGTATTTAAATTACCATGGTGCCCGCCTTCTATAGTTATAAATGTGGTTTGATTTTTTGGAGAAGCTTCAAATAATTTTTTAGCAGAGTCATAAGGCACAACTTGATCTTCTGTTCCGTGTAGCATTAAAATTGGACAATTAATGTCTTTCAAAAACTGATAACTAAGCATTTTATATTTCAATAATTGTTTTACAGGGAATAAAGGAAACCTTGATCGCGCCACATCTAAAATACTATAATAAGGTGTTTCTAATATAAGTTGCCTCGGGTTGTTTTTAGAAGTTATGTTTGTTGCAATTCCTGAACCTAAAGAACGTCCATAAATTATAATTTCATTTTCATTATATCTATCTTTTAAATAATCATAACAATACTGCGCATCATAATAAAGTACTTCTTCACTAAGTTTTCCTTTACTCTTTCCGTAGGTTCTATAATCCATAACCAAAACATCATATTGTTTTTCAACAAAATACTCTGCTAAAATTCCCCAACGAGATAAATCACCTGCATTACCATGAAAAAAAAGTATAACACCTTTAGGCTTTTCAATTTTAAAATGAATCGCATTTATAACAACATCTTCTTCCGTTTTAAAAAATAATTCTTCAAATGGATAAGAAAATTGATACTGATAATCTTGTTCTAAAGTAGTAGGCAAAAACAATAACTTTTCTTGAAAAAAATACAATGCCGATGCAACCATAAGATAAATTGTAGTTAAAACAATAAATGCCTTTTTAAGCTTTCGTTTTAGTTGGTTTTGAGGAATGTTTAACATGAATACTTGTGGTTGATAAATCGATACTATGAGGCTTACTATTTAAAATTTCATGAATCATTTTATGATAGGATTCAAAGTTATTCAAATTTTTATGTCCGCCACCAATAACTGTATGCAACTTAGTAAGTTTTGGGTTTACTTTTGATAATTTCACACTAGTTTTATATGGAATTAAATTATCATTTGTACCATGAATGATATGAATAGGACACTTTACGTATTTCAACCATTTGTATGTAGGCAAAGGATATTTTATAAGCAGTGATAGTGGCATAAAAGGCGCATAACGTGCTGTAACTTTTGTTAAACTGTAATAAGGCGCATCTAAAATTAGCATTTTAGGATTATTCATAGATGCTAATTTTGCTGCAAAACCCGAACCTAAAGAACGCCCGTATAACACAATTCTACCCTCTGTAGTATGCTCTTTTATCTTGTTATATACTTCTTGTAAATCTCTTTTTATAGCCTTTTGAGAGCGTCTTCCTGTACTTTTTCCAAATCCACGATAATCAACCATCAAAACATTATAGCCGTGTCTGGTAAAATCTACTGCAAACTTCCCCCAGCCCTTTATACTTTTCGAATTTCCTTTTAGGTATAAAACAATGCCTTTTGATTCGGTTTTGGGTTTAAACAGAATACCATTTATAGTAGCTCCATCTCTAGTTTCCAGATTATGCTCTACGATATCTTGATTTTCATAATAAAACTCAAAGTCTTTAGGTAACTTTTCAGGCTTAAACAACATGTAATCTTGCAAATAATACAAAGCGATACTAATTGTAACATATACAATTAGAACAATTACAAGAATATGTAACCAATATGGCATTGATAAAACTGTTTGATTACTAATATACAATAAATCATAATATTGCTTTACTTCTCAATTTCCACATAGTCTTTAATAGAAATTTCATTAATAATAACATCATTTAAAACTGCTTCACCGTTTTTAATATAAACTAAAGCATAGGTATTATTCTGTATAGAATCGCGTTGATTATTTCTTACTGCAATCTCAGCATCATAAGCTTTGGTTTCTTCCATATAATATCTATTGAAAGGCAAATTGAAATTTAACTCTCTATCCCTTTTATTATACCAGCCTACTTCTGAAACAATAAAATCTTTTTCTAAATTCAAAAGTGTTTTACTCACTCCTTTTACTTTTGCATAACCTAAACTATCAGCCTCTAAATACACATAAACTTTATCTTTTCTTTCCCAAATTGAATCTGTTGTTACAAAAGAATTTTGTTCAAAATTAAGGTTAATATACTTTCCTCTATATGGGTCGTTAGGATCTACAGGTTGTGTTTTAAATTTATATGCTGTTCCTGTATTCATAATAGATTCTTTATTAAAAATCATTTGAGCAGGTACAAATATTTGAGCTACTGCAATCATTATAAATAATATGAATATGTGTATTTTTTTCATCTTTTTCATTTTTTAATTTTTCTTTGTTTTTTGTCTTTTAAGCATCATATAATTGGTTAAAAAGAAACCAACTCCAACACTTACAAACAACAAGCCTCTTAATACAAAACTCATATTGGTATCAAAAAAGCGACATACAATAAGCGCTGTTATTATTAATAATCCATAATTTAAAATTCCAAAGTGAAATTTATCTGCACCTATTTTTATTACTATAACTCCTAAAATAAAAATAATTAGATTAATTAGTATTATAGGGAAAATGCTAGTTGATATCCCAATAAAAAAGATGATTGTAAAAAAAATAAATACATATTGAAACAAATTAAAACTTTCTATCCATTTCTTTGAATACGAATACCACACAACACCTAATGTTATTAAGAAAAGTACTGTTGACACATAAAACTCTTGCGAGTTAAACACAACAGCTTCTCTTAAAATATCTTTCCATAGCCATTCAAAACTTGTTAACAGCAACATATAAACTGTCCCTAAAGACCCCAAAACTAAATAACCATTTCGTCTTAATTTTTGATTATTAAGAAAAGGTGTCTTCCCAATATTATAAAGTAGTCCGAACAAAATAACGTACATTAAAATTCCAAACTCCCCATTTCTAGCTACAAAAGCTCCAAGGACAACAACAATACTTAATGGTATAAGCCAATTAAAAACAGAAGTAATATTGTAAGCCTTTTTATGTTTTAGCAATTGATAATAATAAGGCATTAATACAGCTAAAAGCAATAAGTATAACCAAGGTGTCTGATTTCCATCAAAGTACCCAAATGCACAAGCATAATTTGTTGTAAAAACAATATGTAAAATAGCTAACGCATTAGATTTTAATAGATAAATTAATGGCGCGCAAAGCAAAACCCAAGTTAACATATAACTACTAAAATCTCCAGAGATATTATAAATTTGGCTCACCAAAGCTATAGAAGCCCCAACTGCAAAAAACAAGAATACACCCGAAGCTTCTTTCCATGCTACACTTTTTTTCTTTAAGATAGAATATCCAACAAAAAACTGCCCAATAAGCAATGGGACAAAGGCAAAAATTGTTTTTATAGACCTTGAAAAATTGTCCCAATTATGGGCAAGAATTAAAATAATACCTAAACCAACTAATGTCGAACCTAGTACAGCAAAAACTGTAAACAACCTATTGGGGGCATCTATTTTTTTAGAAGTATAATAACTTTCGATGTTTACAGCAACCTCGCTGGAAATAACTTGAGCTTCTACAAGCTCCTTAATATCATTTTGAATTTTTGAATTCATATTATTTTAATTTAAAGTACTAATTGTTTAAATTAATAAGATTCCTTTTTATAAATGTATAAGTCAATATATATAATCCTATAGCTGCTACTAGATGTTTTAGTGAATGCCCACTAATGACACCTAAGTTATCAAAAATTTGTTCATCAAAATACTCAAAAACTTTTGCGATTATATATGCAATTAATAAAAGCCAATACCCAAAAACTAGATTGTAGTTTGATTTATAAAAAACTAAGATAACAGGTATTAAAAGCAATGGATAAAACTGAACAAATACATATAATCGAAGGTCATTAAAAACAATCCAATAAAAAATGGATAACAATCCAATAAATAGCATTGGAATTAACAATAACTGCCCTTTTTTATTATTTACAAATTCACTAATTATAATGGAAACTAATGACATAAATACAATAGTCATTGGTAAACGATCCCATACTAGCGTAGTATTATTTGGGTTTAAATGATAATAACTTGAACCAATTGAAACAAGTATAATTCCTGAAAAAAATATTAAATACTGAATCTTATTTTGAGTAATAAAATTCAACTTATACAATCCCAAAATCCCAACCAATAAAAATGGAATATTAGATATAACATTCCAAAAATTAGGAATATTTGCTATTTTATTAGAATCAACAAATTGATGATATGAGCCATCCTGATTAATTGGGGGCATCAAAAACATAATTGTAATGGCAAAAATTGTTATAACATAAAACCCAATTTTTTCTTTATTTTGATTTATTTGAACCTTATTCATTATATGATTATTTTAAAACCCCGCAACCAAAAGTCACGAGGTTTTGGGTTAACTAACCAATCATCAAAACAACCCATTATATTTTTTGCTTTGAGACCTTATTTAAACTATTTAGATTCATCATTATTCCTGTCAATATACTGCGCATCTCTAGTGTTTTTCTGAACAGCAATAGCAGCAAATAGACTTAAAAGGAAAGACATCCCATAAAACCCTTTTTCACTTAAAAGTAAATCGGCATTCCAAAGCCCAATAACAAGCAGCACAATAGAGGCCATAGTTGTAAACCAACTAATACTATAATAGATATCAGTTACTGGAATATCTTCCATTTTATCCCTTACTGCCTTCTGAACAGAGATTACAGAGAATAAACCAAAAAGCAATATCGTAAAGTAATACCCTTTTTCGTTAAGCATCATATCAGCATTCCATAAACCAATACAATACGAAGTCATTCCAACTAACAAGGCAGTCCATGAAGCTCCTATAAATGCTGCTGTTGGTTTTTGATCATACACTTTAATTTCTTTTTTAACTTTTGTTTCTTTTGATTTTTCATCTATTGAAACTGTTGTTTGATAATTCATCTTTTTTGTTTTTAATGATTATGATGCAAAACTGCGAAATGCAATAGCATATAAAAACACAATATTTTTAAAAAACTGATGATATAAAAATCAATTATACACTATAAATTATTATATTTATTATCAATAAACATAATTTACTGACTATTAAATGACTGAACTAAATACAATAATTTCAACTTTTTCTACGGAAGAACAACAAAAATTCATCTCGTATTTAGCAAAAAAGAACAAACGAAATGACACGAAAAACGTTGCGTTATTTAAACTACTATTAAAAAAAGAACAAAACTCAAATACTATTTGCAAGACACTTTATGGCAGTCAGAAAAAAGATGCTTACCACGCTTTAAGAAAACGCTTATATGAATCTTTAATAGATTTTACCGCAAACCAAAGTCTCCAAGAAGAGAATTCTACAGACATGCAAATCATTAAATACATATTAGCAGCCAAATCTTTTTTGCAACAAAAACATTTTAAAATTGCTTATAAGATTTTAGACAAAGCGGAAAAACTAGCTAAAGCACATGATTTATTTCCGTTTTTAAATGAAATTTACAACACTCAAATTCAGTTTGCTCATGCTTACCCTTCAGTAGATATTGACTCACTTTCTTTAAAATTAAAAAACAATCAGAAAAATAGTTTATTAGAAGACGAGCTTAATATTGTTTATGCTAAAATCAAAACAACCTTAAATAGCATTTCATATCAAGCCAAAGTTTTAGATTTTCAAACCATTTTAAACAATACTTTAAAAGCGCATAAAATAAATTTAAACGCTATTATATCATTTAAAGCATTATATCAATTAATTACTATTTCTAGTATTTCAGCATTTATAACCAAAGACTATTTAAAAATAGAACCCTTTTTAATTTCTAATTACCAATCTATACTCGCAAATAAAAACACAGAAAAACAAGGGTATTATCATATTCAAATTTTATACGCCATAGCCAATACTTTGTTCAGAAATAAAAAATTTAAAGAATCCTTATTCTATTTAGATCTTATGCTTCAACAAATGATTTCGCATAAAAGGAAGTATTATAACACGTTCAAATTAAAATACCTGTTACTAAAAGCTTTAAATGCGAACTACAACAACCAACAAGACCTTGCTATAGAAATTCTAGAGCCTATAATCTATAAAAAACATCAAGATACAGAGGTGTTATTAGATATTCACTTAAGTTTACTTGTATTTCACTTTCAAAAAAACAATTTAAAAAAAGCACATAATTTACTTTCAAAATTCAATCATTCAGACCAATGGTATAAAGAAAAAGCAGGGATTGAATGGGTTATCAAAAAAAATCTAGTTGAAATCTTACTTCATATAGAGTCACAAAATATAAATTTAGCAGAGTCAAAATTGCGAAGTTTCAAAAGAAGTTATTACCCTTACTTAGAAGACATAAATCAAAAGCGTGTAATAACATATTTAAGTTTTGTAGAAATGTATTATAAAAACCCCGAACAGGTTACTTCAGAAGCTTTTAAAAACAAAGTTGAACATGCTTTTGATTGGTTAGAAACACACAAAGAAGATATTTTTGTAATAAGTTTTTACAGCTGGCTAAAAAGCAAAATGAATAATGAAGACTTATACAAAACCACATTAAAACTAATAACCCAAGCGCAACAAGAATTTAACGACACTTAGTTATTATTTAAACTTTACTTATTTTAGCGCAATGCTTAGAAAAATACTTCTCGTTATTCTTTGTTCAAGCTGTTTAACTATAAACGCTCAAGAAAAAGATAGTCTATCAATAAAAAACGGAATAGAAAACCCAAGTCTTTTATCTACACATCACTTTGGTATATTTAGTTCTAGAATCAACACAAACTTTAAATATAGACCATCAAAAAAACCAACCCTATCATTCAATTACACCAGCGGAAATAACTTCCACCCTTTTGTAGAAGCGTACTTCCCTAAAGACCCTCAGGTAAGAGAAACACTTAGTAATGCCGAATGGTTTACTCGTCAATTTAATTTTATCGATCAAGAAACCACACCTGCAGATTACATGAATATTGTTATAGATGCTGTAATAAAAGAGTTTAGAGTTAACACAAGCATCCCAATTAACAATCAGCATGAACTAGCCATAACCATGCGCTCGTATTTAATAACCAAAGGAAAATATCCATTTTCACTATTCACAAGTGATGAAGGCATCGAGTGGATCCACTCCAACATAGCAGGAGGCGAAGACCCTTTTGGGAGGCGTTACTACGGTTTAAATCAAGTGAATTTCACCTATCAAGACAGAAACGGAAACACATTAAACCTAAACAATAACGCCTTTTTTATTGGCGGATTCGAGGTAAGTCATTACTATTACCCAAAACTCACCATCAACAAAACAAAAAACATTTACTTGAATTTCGGCACACACTTAGCGTGGAACACCTCTAGATTCAATGCTTCTATAGACGGCGGAATTTCAGCAAATGCCATAAAAAAACTCCCATTAAAAAACAATTACGAGTTAAATTTTGCATTTGGCGCCAACTTATTACGTAAAAATCTCATCAATTTCAAAGAGGTTATCGATTTAGGCACCAACCCCTACCTAGGCACTCTAGAAGGAGAAGTAGAAATAACCAAATACACAATAAAAGGCAACTTCAACGCTTTCGGAATCAATTATCAAGCACAATCTCGCTACAACAAAAAAGAAGAAGCCGACTATTTTAAACTCCTAGGTAAATGGCGAGAAATAAATGCCGGTTGGCAAAACGGGGTATTCACACTTTACGAACCGCAAGTTACCTGGAATTTCATCTACACCTACGGCACACCAAAATTCCTATTATCCATTTTTGCAAAACAAGATTTCCTAGTAAACAACGCCCCCGATTTTCAAACAGGCATCAACCTAAAAATCCCCATAAAAAAATAAATTATTTGGCCGTTACCACAAGGGTAAGGCTTTTATTCATGCATTTCTATTTTAAATTTTTGAATTCATGAACATAAATGTTTCTTTACAAGTCCTCGCACCTCCTACGTCTGGCTGTGGGCTTTCCTCTGCAATCCCTAACTCGGGTTAATCGGCAATTGACAGTATCAATTAAAAGTAATTATAGCATATTCGTAAACAAACATTTGTCCCATCTTCTCTCTTCTCTCTTATCTCTTCACCCCAACAAATATGTTAATATCAAGTTAAAAAAAGCACCCCAATTAAACCCTTTTAAAATTTCTAAGTCCAAAAGACAAATACATTTAAAAATCCATACAATGAAAAAACTAATAGTAATTGCCGTAGCATTGTTAGCATTACAAGTTACTGCACAAGAACAAAAAAGAGAAAATCATAAAAAAGGAGAAAGAGCTCAAAAAATGATGAATCTTTCAGCAGAAGAAATTGCAACACTGCAAACCAAGAAAATGACTTTACATTATGATTTAAATGAATCACAACAAACCAAGATTCATGCAATCAATTTAGAAAACGCTACAAAAAGAAAAGCCATGATGGAAGCCCGTAAAGCTAGAAAAGAAAGCGAAAATGCTCAAAAACCATCAAAAGAAGAACGTCTTAAAATGGCAAATGCAAAATTAGACCATAAAATTGCCATGAAAGCTAAAATGAAAGACATTTTAAACGACGAACAATATGCCAAATGGGAAAAAGCTCAAAGTAAAATGGCTATGAAAGGCAAAAACAAAGGTTTACAAAAAAGAAAAAACAAACAAAAACAATAAAGATTTAGTTAGTTAATTTGATTATAGTTTAGTTGATGTTAAAACGCCTCCTGTGATTTTAGGAGGCGTTTTTTTTATAATGTTTTCGCAACAGCTTCAACAGCTTCAATAGTAAAATCTAAATCCTCATAACTTAAAGCATCGGTTATAAACCAAGTTTCAAAAGCACTTGGGGCAATATAAACGCCAGCATTAAGCATCCCATGAAAGAATTTTTTAAACCTGTCATTATTTCCTTTTGCTGCAGTATCAAAATCAGTAACAGCACCTTCATCAAAATGCACAGAAATCATAGAACCTACTCTATTTATAGTATGCACAATGTTATTATCATTTAAAACTTTCGCAATACCTTCATGCAAATAGGCTGTTTTTTCTTCTAGTCTATTAAATGCTTCAGTATCATTATTTAACTCAGTAAGCATCGCTAAACCAGCAGACATAGCCAATGGATTCCCACTTAAAGTCCCTGCTTGATACACAGGCCCCAAAGGCGCTAAATGATTCATAATTTCATTTCTTGCTGCAAATGCACCAACTGGTAATCCGCCACCAATTACTTTTCCAAAACAAACAATATCGGCATTAATACCATACAATTCTTGTGCGCCACCTTTTGCCAAACGGAAACCTGTCATCACCTCATCAAACACTAATAATATATCATTGACATCACATAAATCTCTTAAGCTTTTCAAGAACCCTTCTTTTGGAGGAATACAACCCATATTTCCAGCAACAGGCTCGATAATGATACAAGCAATTTCGTTTTTATTAGCCTCAATTAATTCGGTAACGTTTTCAATATCATTATATCTCGCCAACAACGTATCCTTTGCAGTGCCTTTTGTAACCCCAGGACTATTTGGAGTTCCAAACGTACTCGCACCGCTTCCCGCCTGAATTAAAAACGAATCTGAATGTCCGTGATAACAACCCGCAAACTTGATAATTTTATCCTTTCCAGTAAAACCTCTTGCTAAACGCACCGCACTCATACAAGCTTCTGTTCCAGAATTTACAAAACGAATTTTATCAATATTTGGAACCATAGAAACTGCTAATTCTGCTATTTGCGTTTCAATTTCTGTTGGCATCCCAAAAGAGGTTCCTTTTTTAGCTTTTTCTACAACCGCATTAACAACAGGCTCGTGTGCATGACCCAAAATCATAGGCCCCCAAGAATTGATATAATCAATTAAACGATTACCATCAGCATCATACAAATAAGCCCCTTTGGCTTCTTCAACAAAAACTGGAGTTCCGCCAACTCCTTTAAATGCTCTTACCGGTGAATTTACTCCCCCAGGAATTACTTTTTCTGCTTCAGCGAACAACGCACTGCTTCTCTTATAAATCATGAATTTTTATTAATTTTTTGATGATGGTTTTACTACTAATACCTGCCCAACACTTAAAGCCGCATCAGGCAAACCATTTATATTTTGAAGTTTCTCTACTGAAATATTATACCGTTTTGAAATAGAATACAAGGTATCTCCTTTTACAACTGTGTAAGTTACAGCCTCATTAACTATGGTGCTTTCATATTTAACATAACTATCACCCAATACCTCTTTGTCAAACTTATACAATTTATAACGCTCAATTAAGCTAATCAGCTTCTGTGGATATTTTCTATCTGTTGCATATCCAGCTGCTTTCAACCCTTTAGCCCAACCTCTATAATCTTCTTTTTTGAGTTTGAACAGTTTTGAGTAACGCTTTCTTTCAGTTAAAAACAACGAGTGGTCTCTAAATGAATATTTTGCATCCTTATACTTCCTGAAACATTCTTGTTTTGCATCATCATCATGATAAATCTTTTTCCCTGTCCATCCATGACATTTAATACCAAAATGGTTATTAGCTTCAACAGACAATCTACCATTTCCTGATCCAGATTCTAAAATACCTTGTGCTAAAGTGATGCTTGCTGGAATACCGTATAAATTCATTTCTTGTTGTGCTGTGGCTTTATGCAAATCAATATAACGCTCAGTATTATTTGCATAAGTTTTGGTAGCAACATGTTTATCTACTTGTTTTGTCTCTACTTGCTTTGATGCATCATTAGTTTTTCTAGTTACAATGCCTTTTTTAGATTTACAACTAAACACTAATAATCCAACACATAAAATGATAATGATTCTATTCATTAATCTAAATAATTATTGATAAATTTTTCTTCCTTAAAACTTCATTCATGCCTGTTATTCCTTGTAAACCACCTGTGTGAATAACAAGAACCTTAGACCCTTTTGGGAAATATTTTTTCTCAATTAAATCCATAATTCCAAACAGCATTTTTCCTGTATAAACAGGATCTAAAGGGACATTATAATTAAGCTTAAACTGATTGATAAACGTCACCAAATCTTCATTTATTTTGGCATAGCCTCCAAAATGATACTCGGTAATGAGTTTCCAATTGGATTGTTTTGCAAATTTACTAATATCTTCTTTTAAAAAGTTGCCCTTTAAAGCAGGAAAACCTAAAACTTGTTGACTAGGTTTTGAACAATTTATAAGTCCTGAAATAGTGCCTCCAGTGCCTACTGCACAACAGATATAATCAAATGTTTTATCATCTTCTGATAAAATATCTTCGCAACCTTTAACAGCTAATGGATTTGTTCCGCCTTCGGGAATTGTATAAAACTCACCAAATTCATCTTTTAAACTATTCAAAAAAGTTTCAGATACTTTATTCCTATAAGCTTCACGGGATACAAACTTAAATTGCATACCTTTTTCTTTTGCAAAACTCAAGGTACTATTCGATGCTATTTTTTCTTTCAACTCGTCTCCCCTAATAACTCCAACAGTTTTAAAACCTAATAGACTACCTGCAGAAGCCACCGCAGCAATATGATTTGAATATGCGCCACCAAAAGTAAGCAATGTTTCAAATCCCTTTTTTTTTGCATCTAGAAGATTATATTTTAACTTTCTGTATTTGTTTCCAGATACGAATGGATGGATTTTATCCTCGCGTTTTATGAACAGCTCAACGGGCTGATTAAGTAATTGTATGTGCTGATTGACGCTATCTTCAAGCTTAAATATCATGGCTGCGAAGATAATTTAAAAAACTCCAGAACTTTCGATTATTTAGATATTCTAAATTAGATTCATTTAAATAAGCCTCTCGTTCAAATGAAATATTTCTATAAGCTTTTTGCCAATTCTTATATTGAACCAATCGCACTAAAAACTCTATGCTGTATAATAAATAAAAAGGGACAACTAATAATTCTAACTGTTGCCTTAAATGAATACTTTCATGATTAATTAAAACACTATTTAACTTTAATGTTTTTGTTTTTAAAAATACAAACGGAAATATGGTTATTCCCGTATAGCCTTTTGGTACTAAATATTTTGAAATAAAAATCATGATTATACAGGTTCAAAAATCAATCCAATTTACATTATCTTTGCTAATAATGAAAAAGATTATCCCCATTGAAGAAGGCGATTACTACCTAACACCTGAAGGTTATCGATGTTTTACAGAGCAATACCATTTAAAACGCGGTTATTGTTGTGAGAGTGGTTGTAGGCATTGTCCATACGGATATAACAAAGCAACAAACTCTATAAAAAAGTAATTTAGATGCCTTTTTAACAGATATCTTGGTATGATTATTGATACTATTTAAAAAGATTAAGTTATTAAAAAAACAGCTGCATAGAATATTATTTTACAGCTATTGCAACCCTAAAAAATTGTATTATGAAAAACATTATTAAAATCTTACCGTTTCTAGTATTAGTGATAATAGTATCCTCATGCAGTTCTGTAAGAGTAGCTGCAGATTACGATAAAGAAGCAAAATTTAGTGAATACAAAACTTTTGCATTCTTCAAAACGGGTATTGATAAAGCAGAAATTAGCGATTTAGATAAACGTAGAATACTTCGTGCAATTGAAGCAGAACTTTTAGCAAAAGGGTTTACAAAATCTGAAAACCCAGATTTATTAGTAAGTCTGTTTACAAAATCACAACAGCGTGTTGATGTTTACAACAACTCTTGGGGCAATGGTGCCTGGGGTTGGGGTGGATGGGGAGGCTTTGGTCCAGGTTGGGGCTGGGGTTGGAACCAACCTAGCGTTTCAACAAGTACTCAAGGACATTTATATATAGACTTGATTGACCATGCAAAAAAAGAATTAGTATGGCAAGGTATGGGGACTGGTTACTTAACTAGAAATATGGAAAAGAAGGAAGCACGTATCAATGAATTTGTTACTAAAATTATGGAGAAATATCCTCCAGGAGCTCAACAATAAAAAATAAAAAAGGCAACTCATTGAGTTGCCTTTTTTATTACATCACAATATCATTTTTCCATTCATAAGGCTGAGGAATATCAGTATCATCAATAAGTTGTCTAATATCAATTTCAATACCTCTACTCATATCTGTAATAGGAATATCATTAGGTCCTCCTTCAAATGGGTTTTCGGTATTTTCGCCTATAGCCTCCATAGTATGAAATACCCATGCAATTAATGCACTAAAAGGAATTGAAAACCACACAAAATGTTTCGCAATAAACTCTTGTATCAAATGTCCAAGCGATGTATGCGATTCATGATTGGCTAAATCTTCTAAAATATGATCTCCAATAGATTCAAAGCCTTCCATAATACCAAATGGCAACAGAATAATAAAAATCCACACGAAAAGATAATTTAGAGTAGCAAACTGTCTAGGATATGGGAAGTTTTTTATACGCTCACTTTTACCCTGTAAGGTATAAAATTCAACAAGCATGTTTGCCATTTCCATATGCCTAAAATCTTCAATTAAACCTTCTTTCATTAATTCTTTTAATCGTCTGGATTGAACACCTAATATTTGAGACGATTTATTTCCTTTTGCAAATATTTCTTTAAAATCAGCATCAGATAAATACCTTTTTATTTCATCTTCAAGCATTATTTCATCTTCACAAACCCTAAAATAATTTTCTCTAAACTCTCTATTAGACTTTGTTGCTTTCAAATGCATTTCCCAAGGCTTATCTTCTCTCAATTGATAACGCAACGCAGTTAACCAAGCTACATGCCTGTGAACTAGTTCTCGTTTAATAGATTGCAATTCTAAATCTGTTCTCTTTTCTTTCGCATGCGTATTATCTATAAAATCTTTAACCATAATCGTCCAAGATCGAGAAGCATTAACAATACCACCCCAAATTTTTCGTGCTTCCCACAATCTATCATAAGATGCATTGTTTTTAAAACTCACAATAAATGCTACAGCAGTACCCAAAACACCTAAAGGCAACCAAGGTACATGCAACCATTTCAACCCAACAACATCAAATAATACAACAGGAATTAGCGCAATTAATAAGAATAAGAAAATGTGTCTGCGCGTCCATTTTAAAACGCCTCTAACAGGAAATATTCGTCTAGTATACATGAAGTTTATTTAAAAAATTAGGTGTTCTAAATATATGGAAATCTTTAAGGCTTTCTTAACCAGAATAAAGCAATAGATGATAATATTGAAAGAAAATCTAAATTATATGGTATTTAATGAATAATTCGTATTTTTATAAAGGATTTACACATAAAAATTAAAGATGTCGGAATTATTTGAATCTAACGAAATACTTCAAAAGCTACCAAAGCATTTGAAACAGTTTATAAAACCTCAAAATTACGAGGACTATTCAGCTATTGACCAAGCGGTATGGCGATACGTTATGCGAAAAAATGTAGATTTTTTAAGTAAAGTTGCCCATAGTTCTTACCTAGAAGGATTAAAGCAAACAGGTATTTCAATTGACAGCATCCCGAATATGTATGGCATGAACCGTATTTTAAAAGATATAGGTTGGGCAGCTGTTGCGGTTGATGGTTTTATTCCGCCAAATGCGTTTATGGAATTTCAAGCTTACAATGTTTTGGTTATAGCTAGTGATATCAGGCAATTAGAACATATTGAATACACCCCTGCACCCGACATTATTCATGAAGGTGCTGGACACGCTCCCATTATTGCCAACCCCGAATATGCTGAATACTTAAGACGTTTTGGGGAAATTGGATGTAAAGCTATTTCTTCAGCGAAAGATTATGAATTGTATGAAGCCGTAAGACATTTATCCATAATAAAAGAAGCTCCAAATTCTAAAGAAGACGATATCGCTTCCGCGGAAGCAAAAGTAGAAACGTTACAAAAAAATATGGGAGAACCTAGTGAAATGGCACTCATTAGAAATTTACATTGGTGGACCGTTGAATATGGCTTAATTGGAAGCGTTGAAAATCCAAAAATTTATGGTGCTGGCTTACTTTCATCAATAGGAGAAAGTGCTTGGTGTATGACTAATGAAGTTAAAAAGCTAATCTATGACATCAATACAACCTATAAAAATTTTGATATTACAAAACCACAACCTCAGCTATATGTTACACCTGATTTTGCACATTTAAGCTTAATACTAGAAGAATTTGCAAATACCATGTCTTTACGTAAAGGAGGACTCTCTGGAATTTATAAATTAATTGAATCTCAGTCTCTAGGCACTATTGAATTGAGTACTGGTATACAAATTTCAGGCGCTTTTACTAATGCTATTGAACATGAAGGGAAACCTATTTACATTCAAACAAAAAATAAAACAGCTTTAGCTTATCGTGAAAAAGAACTTGTAGGTCATGGCACACATACGCATCAAGACGGTTTTGGCTCACCTATCGGAAAACTAAAAGGAATTAATCTGGCTATTGAAGATATGAGTCCACGAGATTTAGCTGCTTACAATATTTATGAAGAACGTGTTGTAAACCTAGAATTTGAAGGTGGTATAAAAGTTTCAGGAGAAATCATCACAGGAAAACGTAATCTTCAAGGAAAAATCATTTTAATCAGTTTTAAAAACTGTACTGTAACTCATCATAATACAATATTATTTAAACCTGAATGGGGTATTTATGATATGGCAGTTGGTAAAGAAATTATTTCAGCTTTCTCAGGACCTGCAGATTTAAATAGCTTCGATTTGATAAATCATAAAATATCTTCAAACACTATTCACATAAAAAAAACAAAAGAAAGATTAGTACTCGAAACCTTATACCAACAAGTTAGAGATTACAGACAAGGCATTAATAAAACCATCTCTCGTACTAAAGTATTAGAACAATTAATTGAGGAGTATTCAGATGATTGGTTATTACCAGTTGAACTTTATGAATTGGCTTATCTAGGACAAGAAATTGAATTATGCGAAAAAATACTGAATCACTTACAAGCAATAAAAGAAAATAAACCCGAAGTAGGCCATTTGATTGATGATGGGTTATATATTATTAAAAACAAAAGCAAAGTAAAATAATTACCTAAACCGTTTAAGCGTTTTTTTAGTAAATTCACTTAGTACTAGTTTTCCACTAATTTCAGCACGCTCTTTTAAAAGAGTATCCCAATGCTCAGTGTCTTTCCAAAAAACTTTTTTCATTTCTTTTAAAGCTTCAGGATTATAACTAGCTAATTTTTCAGCTAAAGTTTTAACTGCGTTATCTAATGTTTCCATCGTTTCAAAAACATCAGCATACAAGCCTTTATCTTTAGCAAATTGTGGCGTAAAAAAAGTTTCCGCATCAATAGTCATTTGAGACATCGCTGTAACTCCTATTTTTCTAGATACTGCAGGCTCAATAACAAAAGGGCCAATTCCTATACTTAACTCGCTTAATCTTATAGATGCATATTGAGTAGCTAAACAATAATCTGTTGCAGCTGCTAAACCAACACCTCCTCCTACTGTTTTCCCTTGCACTCTGCCAATAATTAATTTTGGGCATTTGCGCATCGCATTAATAACGTTAGCAAACCCCATAAAAAATTGCTTTCCAGAAGCTTCATTTTCAATAGCAATTACCTCGTTAAAACTTGCTCCAGCACAAAATGTTCTATCACCACCGCTTTTCAAAACAATAACTTGTATGGCTTCATTTTTACCAGCTTCAGTAATTGTTTTTTCTAATTCAGATAAAACATGACTAGGCATTGAATTTCTATTAGGATGAAAAAACTCAATATAACCTACCTTGTTTTCAATAGTTAATGTAACGTATGCGTTTTCCATAAATAGTATAGCATTTACTCGGGTTGAATATACACAAAAAAATATGCAATTATAGCTTAGTTAGTGTGATAAATTATTTAAATAATCATTAATTTTAAAGAAAAAATAGAATGAAATTTTTAAAATACTTTTTTAAAAATAAGAAGCATAAAATTATAGAATTCTTAAATAGAGGCGCCATTATTATTGATGTTAGAACTGAACGTGAATGGAATGAAGATCATATTTCCAACGCTATTCATTTCCCATTAAATACATTGAAAAATCATATTAAAGAAATTAAATCTATAAATAAACCTATAGTAGTTCATTGTAAAAGCGGTGCAAGATCTGCTATAGCATCAAAGCTTTTAAAGGCTCACAAAATTGAAGTCATAAATGGAGGCGGTATAGCAGATTTAAAATTACTTATAACTTAATACCTTTTAAGGATTCATAATTGAATATTGGAGTTTCATTGTATTGCAGAGTCCAACCAAGAGAATTAGTTAAAATATAAAACTTAGAAAGCTCACTAATTAATCTGTTTTTTGCATTCTTTTTTAAATCTGAAGCTTCAATTTTTCTTAACAAAGTAGCTTTTACTGTATTTTTAATATCGTTATAATCTTTGGCTTCAAATGGATTAAAATAATCTGCTTGTACATCATAATATTCCAAATCTGGATTAATTTTTATTTCCTCTTCTGGAATACTTAAAATAGTAAGTGTTTTATTTACTTCATCAATTTCAAATTCAATTTTACTTAAATCAAAAGCAATAGTAACTTCTGCATTTACAACTACCAAAGCTTTCTTTTCAACGGAGAGTAAATCTCCAAAAATATCTTTGGAACTCTTATAATTAAAAACTTCACTAAAATGGCCTTCTGTTACAATAAGTTTTCCAACATTATTAATTTGTTGCTGAATTAAAGCTGAATTTTCTTGAAGCACTATTTTGTCTTCACGTTTATCACCGCAATATTTGAAAGTAAAGAGAACAATTAAGGTGATAATAACACCGAACAGAATTTTTCGCATGTACTAATTTAGAAATAATTATAATACTTCGAACTATAAACACTTTAAATTTAGAGCAAAAAAAACATCAATTTCCTCCGACGTAAGGAGTCTAAATTAATGTAATTAATAAACTAAACTAACATTGCAAAAATACAGACTTTATGCTTTACGCATGTTACCATAAAGTTAAACCTAGTTTAAATTAAGTTATTCTTTTTGGCTTTTTGCACAGCCTCTAGCTTGTTGTGCACTTGAAGTTTTTTGTAAATATTCTCAATATGTTTTCTAATGGTTCCAACTGATAAAATAAGATTATCTGCTATCGCATTATAACTTAACCCTTTACTTAACTGCTCTAAAACATCAACTTCTCTTGGAGTCAATTTAATATCTTCTTGTTCTTGACTATTATCTATTTGCAAAGGGGTTCTTAGCAATTTCAAAGTTTTTAATGCTATAGATGGATTCATTGCTGCGCCTCCATTTAACGTCTCGATAATACCATCATGCAATTTTTCTGCATTTACCTCTTTTAATAAATAACCATCAGCTCCAGCTTTTATAGCGTTGAAAATGTTTTCATCATTATCAAAAATAGTCAACATGATTATTTTAATATGTGGATACTTTTGCTTTACTATTTCAGTAGTTTCAATGCCGTCTAAAACTGGCATTTCAATATCCATTAAAATAACATCTATGTTATGATTAACTTCAAGTTTTTCTAACAATTCTGAGCCATTCATCCCTGAAAATTTAACCTTTAAATCTTCAAAAAAGGATAATTTCTCTTCAACCGCTTTTATTAAAAACGTATTATCATCTGCTATGGCTATTTTTACATTCATCTAGTGTATTTCAAAAACTGAAATCTATTCATTATTATATTTAAAACCTATACGCAATTCATCGTATATTCTAAATCTCTAATGGTAGGATTATTTTAACTTGTGTTCCATTATCTATTTCACTTTCAATATTTAAAGAAGCATCTATCTCTTTAGCACGCTTTCTCATATTATTAATTCCATTGCTCAAAACAACTTCATTTTCATTAAACCCTTTTCCATCATCTGTAATACAAAATTCAATTTTTTTATCATGTTTTTTAATATCTACATTAATTTTTGAGGCATCAGCGTATTTAATTGAATTATTTATGGCTTCTTGAATAATTCTATAAATGTTCATTCCCTTTACAGAAGTAAACTCCATATTTTTTGATAAAGATTCAACTCTATTAAATTTAAAATTCACTCCCGATGATGAAACATCAGCCTTATCAATAAAATTTGAAATTCGTGTTTCTAAATCTTCTAAAGAAATGGCATTTTTATTCATAGCCCAAATAGTATCACGTAATTCATAAATAGTTTCTTTTGTAAAACCGCTTATACTTGACAATTTATTTGTTAGCTTTTCATTTTTAATCTTGAATCCATATTGTAAATTTTCAATAGAGGATATTATAAAAGTAAGTTGCGCACCAATATTATCATGTAAATCCCTAGATATTCTTAAACGCTGCTCTTGCAATCTATTTTGAGTTTCAATTTTAACCAAGGCTTCTTTAAGTTCTCCTTCTTTTTTTAACTGTCTATTTTTTAATTTCTGTTGATTAAATAGTAAATATCCTAAAAGAGAGACTACAACTGCTAAAATACCTAAACCAACAAGTTGCGTATTTTTCTTATTTAAATTAAGTTCTTTCTCAGCTATATCTGCGCGTTGAGATAAGATTTCTTTTTCTCTTTCAGCAGCATTATACTTTTCTTGTACTTCTGCAACTTCCTTAAGAACTTGATTACTAAAAATACTATCCTTTAAAGTTTTATATAATTCCCGATAATGAATAGCACTATCAGAATTTTTCTTGTAAACATAATAGTAAGCATATTTATCATAGGCATCCATTTTTAGTTCGTTAGCGTTTGATTCTTCAGAAAGTTTTAAACCCAATTTTAAGTTACTTTTAGCATTGTTAAACTTGCCTAAATCGATATTTAAACCAGCAAGATGTAATGAAGTACTAGCTATACCAAATTTATCATTTAACTCTTTTCTTAGGTCTAGAGATTTATTAAGGAATTTAATTGCTTCTGGGATTTCATTTTTACTTTGCAATAGGCTTCCATAATTATTATATAGTGTAGCCATTTCATTCTTATTACGTCGTTTTTCGGCTAATTCCATACCTTTTTTATAATATGAAATACTATTCAAAGTATCCTTTAAAAACAAATATGCATTAGCAATATTATTGTATGATTTAACTAAAGCCTCATCATCTTTAATTTCAGCATTTATCTTTGCTATTTCCAAATGCGCATTCAATGCCTTTTGGTATTGTTTTAGGCCCTTATAAATATTAGCAATATTATTCCTTAAGGCAGTAGCATATCTTATATTGTTTTTTGCTTCATAAATTTTCAATGCCTTAGTTGCATAAAAGATTGCTGAGTCCATTTTAAAAGTATTCTGATAAACAAGCCCCATTTTATTATACAAACTGGCAACCCCTAAAGAATCATTTAATCTCTGTCTTATTTTTAATGATTTTTGGTAAACATCAATTGCTTTAGGATATTCTGCAAGTCCATAATGTAAAATACCTATGTCATTATAAGCTTGAGCTTCACCAATTTTATTTTCTGTTTTTATTGAAAGCTTGAGTGCTAAACCACCATAATTGAAAGCAGAATCAGTGGATATGTTTCTATAATACCAACACAAATCACTATAAGTTTTAATTTTAATTGAGTCGTTAGGTTTTGATTCAATTACTAATTTTAAACTATCAATTATTTTTAAGTTTTTTTGAGGAAATACTAGATTAAAAAAAAAGAGAAAAAACAGTAAAATTAATCTCCACATAAGATAATTGATTTAATAATAGCATAGTGAAGATAAAAAAAATTGCTTACAGCTGAAGAATAATCGATGTTCCTTTATTTTCTGAGGATGTAATACTTAATAGTGCATCAATATCTTGAGCACGTTTTTTTATATTATTAAGTCCATTGCCGTCTTTCTGCATATTCAAATCAAAACCTTTACCATCATCTTGTATTTCAATCTGAACACTTTGGTCTTTTTTAAAAACATTAACCAATACGGTTTTTGCTTCAGAATATTTAATAGCGTTATTTACTGCTTCTTGAATAATTCTATAAATATTCATGCCTTCAACTGAAGTGAATTTTATATTTTTAGAAATGGCTTTATCTATTTTAAAATCAAACTGTATTGAACTTGCCGAAACATCAGCCTTATCAATAAAATTTGAAATACGTGTTTCTAAATCTTCTAAAGAAATAGCGTTTTTATTCATAGCCCAAATAGTATCACGTAATTCATAGATGGTCTCTTTTGTAAAACCACTAATGTTGGACAACTTATTAGTTAGCTTTTCATTTTTAATTTTAAATCCATACTGTAAATTCTCTATGGAAGAAATAATAAATGTAAGTTGTGCTCCAATGTTATCATGCAAATCTCTGGAAATTCTCAGTCGTTGCTCTTGCAATCTATTTTGGGTTTCAATTTTAATTAATGCTTCACTAAGTTCCTTTTCTTTTTGGAGCTGACGATTTTTAAGTTTTTGCTGACTGAATAATAAATACCCTAAAACTGATAAAACAATCGCTAAAACGCCTAAACCAATAAGTTGTGTGTTCTTCTTGTTTAAGTTAAGCTCTTTCTCAGCTATATCAGCACGTTGTGTTAAAATTTCTTTTTCACGCTCAGCAGTATTATACCGCTCTTGTACTTCTGCAATTTCCTCAGTTACTCGATTACTATAAATACTACTATTTAGTTTTTTATGTGCGCTATAATAATGCAAAATACTATCTGTGTTTTTTCTCTTTGAATAGTAATGCAATAAAAGCTCATATGCCTTTAACTCATTATCTTTAGCTTGTGTTTTTTTGGATAACTTTAAACCTTCATATAGTTTTGCTTTTGCATCATTATAATTTCCTGTTATTGTATTTATGTTCCCTAAATTTAACAACGCCTCAGATAATTCCACATCAGCATCAATTTTCTTACTAAGTTGATAAGACTTTTGATAAAATTTTAAAGCTTCCTTATACTTTTTTTGACCTTCGAGAATTATACCATAATCTGAATACACTATTGCTAATGTATTATCATAACCATTTAATTCTCCAATTTTAATACATTTATCGTAATAACTTAACCCTTTTAATGTGTCTTTTTTTGAAAGATAAGTATTCCCAATATTTAAATAAATATTAGACAAACCGAGAGAATCACTAATATCTTTAGACATTTCCAAAGTTTCAAAATGCACCTTTAAAGCATTATCATACTGATTCATTGATTCATATACTGCAGCTACATTCCCTTTACTTAAAAAAATGTGTCTTTTACTACCAAGAGCTGTATAAATATCTAGTGCCTTTAGGTTATAGGTAAGGCAAGAATCCATTTCGAATTTTTTATGATAAGCATAGCATAGTTTATTATATATACTCGCAATCCCCATGGAATCATTAATAGTTTTTCTGATTTTTAACGCCTTACGGTACAATTTAATTGACTCATCAAAATTAGAAGAGTAAGTATGAATTATACCTAAATCATTATAAGCTTGAGCTTCTCCAACAACATTATTGGTTTTTTGAGATAACTTGAGTGCTAAATTTCCATAATGAAATGCTGAATCATTTGAAATCCTTCCGTAATACCAGCACAAATCACTATAAGTTTTAATTTTAATTGAGTCGTTAGGTTTTGATTCAATAACTAGTTTTAAACTATCAATTATTTTTAAATTATTTTGAGAAATACAATGGAAACTTACTAAAACAAATAAGAATGAGAGAACTGTTTTTTTCATAAAAGCCTAGTTACTTACCAAATATAAGATTTTGAAACGAAATTAATTCTTTAGTAATAAATAGTAAACGCTCTAAAATTGAATTATTAAAATCGCTTAAAAGCTTTACTTTTTGAGTGTTTAAATGATTTTTATTACGCTCTAAATTATACTTCTCTATAAGTAAAGCATAATCCATATATCCTTTTTTTTTAATTAGATAAAAATCAAAACTTACTTTTAAAGTACAAATAAGCACTAAGAATACTACAAAAAAGATTACGACTCCTAACCAATCAAACACCATATCCGCAAAGAATTTTAGTTTGATTTAATCGATAAAGTAGCCCATAAAAAAAGCACCAAGTACCAATCAATTTCTTGATTAATAGTATTGGTGCTTTTTGATATGAACTGATTAATAGCATTTTAAATCTACAATTTAAAGTGATATCTCATTAAAATTTTCGTTTAAGTGTGATAAAAAAAGATTAAGCGCAATAATCTGATTACCACGCCTAATCAAACAAATCTCAACAACAAGATTTATTTTTTAAGGTCGTAAGCATATATAGTTTTATCGTTTGGCTTGTAATACAATACACCACCAAATTCATCAACTTTATATTCCGGCTTTTTGTCTTTTATTAAAATTTCTTTCTCAACATCTCCTGTATCTTTATCCAATTTCATTAAACCAACACCATCATCTAGTTTTGTTAAAACAAATTGTGCATCTTGAGTTGCTGATGTTGCCGTAAAACGTTTTAACATTTCAGCCACTGATGCGCTTGAAATATTAGCCATACCTTGAGCCATATTATTTAAACGTTCCCCTCTGGCAGTGTACTGACCAATGTAATTACGCTCATAACCTGCCTCATAAGCTGCAGAGGCAGATGCTGTTGCAGACGCTAAAGCCATTGCTCCTGCTAAAACTGCTCCAAAAGCACTTTTACCTGGCGCTCTTTTGTATTCATGCCACTTTAGTTTACCATCCCAATCTAAAAGCATCATGTTTTGATCTGATGACAATAAAATACCACTATCTCTAACTTCTATATCTGTTGGATCTTCTTTACCATCAAAATTTGCTTCCATTAACAATTCTGAAGTTCCAGAGTTAGCATCAATACTGAATAGTTTTTCATCAGCAAGGATTAAATACTTATCATTTTTCGCATCATAATCAGAACTTACTCTATTTGCTCTTTTAAACTTGAGTGGTTTTTTCCATATTTGATCTCCAGTATTCAAATTAACAATATTGGCATCTTCTGAAGTAATATAAATCAAACCTTGAGGCGTTGTTGCCATGGTAAGAATATTTTCTCCAGTTTTTAATGGTTTTTTAAATAGTGTAGTACCATCATAAGCTACTTTATTAATACCTCCTTCTTGAATTCCAAAAAGAATACCATCATCCATGATGTAAAAATGCTGAACATATCCTTGAGTTTTTGGAGCTTTTTCCCAAAGGTCAACACCGTTTGCAGCACTTAATAACGTAATTTTAGACTCCGCTTTTGCAGCAGCTAATTTTGCTAGTCCTTTTTTTCCAGAATCTGCTACATCACTAACAACAGCAATTCCTTGAGGTATAATTTCAAAATTAGATATCTGCCCTTTTACTTTGCGTTCTTCAGCCCAAGTAGAAGCACCATTAGCTCCAATTTTAAAAATCTTTGTGTTTTTTCTATTAGAAGTTTCAGCAAAAGCATAAATATCTTTTTCTGTTTTATCAGCAACCATCCAGCCTATATTTTTCAATTCATTCTCCCAAATAACTTTTCCAGAATTCATATCTACTTTCATCAAACCTTTTGTAGTTGGTATGATAATTCCATCAGAAAGCACTAATGGTGTTCCCATTACAGCCTTAGTTCCTTTAAATATATATTGACTTAATTCTTTACCCGAAGCCAAATCATACATGGCCAAAGCCTGTGGAAACAGCATCCCGACTTTTCTTTGACCCGTTACCATAAGCCTGTTTTGAGACAATAACAATTTAGTTCTGCTTATAGATTTCCATCCATTTTCTTCTGCATTAAAAATTGTTTTTCCAGACATGTAATCTATTATAGACCTTTTCTTTACCAATCCTACTCCAAAACCTGCTTTACTTACAATAACATAAGGAGCCCCAGAAACAATCTCTAATTCCGTTTCTGGATTTATTTTCCCATAGTCAGTAAAATTAAACAGCAAACCTTCTTGCCCAGGTTTTATGGCTGCTAACCCATCATTTGTGGTTACTATAACGGTGCCACCGTCTGTAATAGTCATCTCTCCTATCTTTGCACCTAAATCATAATTCTGGTCAGGTGTTTCTGCTTTTTGTGCGTTTAACATTAGCGTACCAGCTAATAGAAAAACAAATATTTTAAAATTTTTCATTGTTGAATTTGTTTTAAATTATAATCGCACCCTATACAATTAATAGAATGCGATATATTAGTATTAGACATCCATTCTAGAAAGATTAAACTTTCCGTTAGCTACATCTTTAACCGAACTATCTTTAGCGTTTTTACCTTTAAAAGAAAATTCCCCTTCAATATTACTATCGGTTTCTTTAGTAATAATTACAGATTCCTCAGCGCTATTTTCATAAGGTGCACTCCAAATATTTGTACTGTTTGGATCTGTTGGATTACTTACATCTGTTTCAGTATAAATACCTGTATTTGAATTTAATCCTGAAGAATCAATCTTATAAGTACCTTCTCCAGTATAATTCCAGATAACGATATTTATAGATTGCCCATCAGAATTACTACTTTGAATCGTAAGCGTTTTTCCTTGCCCTCCTAAGTCTGCAACCGTAGCTTGACCTAAATCTTTAAAATTCTTGAATCCAGCGCCATCTATATCGGCTGTCATAGTTCCAGAGCCTACTGCTCCGCCAGAACCAGAGTTGTCATCATCTTTTGAACATGATGTAAATGTTAGTAATGATCCCACCATTACGAATAACATAATTTGTTTTAAATTTCTCATTGTTGAATTATTTATATGATTAATAGTCTTACAAAACTGCAACAAAAGAGAAGTGGAATCAATACGAAGAATTACGTATATTTTGATTTACGATGGAAGATTTTTGAATTACGGAAATAGATTCCTGTTAAAACTTAATGCGAGGAAATTGAGATTGAAGTACTCTTTTCTTTGCTTCTAAATTTTGAAGAAATGTTTTATAAGATTGAGATTGAGGATTGAATGGTTTATGCTGAAGTCCTTTTTGAATAGTATCTACTTCATCCATAATATTAAAAGACTTATCAGAAACCCAAACTGTTTTAAAGATATCCCAGATATAATTGATAGCTAATTGATTTGGGTGAATCATATCTTCGTTATAAAAACGATAATCACGAAGTTCGTCCATCATTATTTCATAAGACGGAAAATAGAATGATTGATTTTTTACAACTTGATGAATAGCAGCAATTAAATGAGCTTTACTTTGCGTATTCTCAACAAAACCATCTTTTAAATGACGCACAGGAGATACCGTAAAGATTATTGAAGCATTATTGTTCATACTTCTTATTAAACTAAGTGAATTTTTTAAAGAGTTTGAAACAGCTTCAACAGACAATAACTCTTTTTTAAATTGTTTTTGAGGTATTTTATGGCAATTTGCAACAATGCTATCTGTATTTATATCACGGTATACCCAAGAAGTTCCTAAAGTGATAATAATATGTGTTGACTCTTTGATTTGTGTACTGGTAAGCTCAATTTGAGAATTCAACTTATTTAATAAATCTTCTTTTGAAGAACAACTTAATTTTGAATGTATATCAAAACAATGCCACTGCTCATTATGAAAAAACACATCCTTTTCAGTATACTGTTTACTTTCAATTGAATTTTTAATTAAAGCATCAATAGCTTTTGGATGAAATAATATTCCGAAAGGGTTTTGAAAGTTTTGAAACTTAAAATAATCTAGTTTTTTACCTATATTTTCTGAAAAGCAAGAACCAAGCAAAAATATATTGGAGTTAAAGTCTATTTGATTATTAGACTGCTTTTCTAATTTTATTTTGGTTTGAAGATTCAATTTATCAACTAATTTTTATCTTTCTTCTGCTTTTCTTTTTCAAGTTTCTTTCTTTCTCTTTCTTTCTTTTTCTTATCTAATTTGATCCTTGTTCTCTCAATATTACTTTTTAAACTTTCAATTTTCTTATTTGAAAATTCTAACTTTTCAGTATTTTTCCTTATTTGACTTTGAACTTTATCTATGGATTTTTTTATCTTTTCCTTCTTTTTTTCAGATTCTCTATTAGATTCTTGTTTCAAACTTCTAACTTGAGATAACTCATTATTTAACTTTTCTAAATTTGTATTTAAAATGTTAATCCTTTTTTTGAGTTTTATTTTTTTATTTTCTTCTTTATATAACTTTTGTTCATCTGTCTGAATATTATTTTGTAACATTCTCATCATTTGCATTTGCTGCTGCATCATCTGTTGTTGCCCTTGCATATGATTATTTATTTGAACTCTAGTTGGTGCCGTTGGAAATTGCTGAGCCAAAAAAACTGTTGGAAAAAGCATCACTATTAGTAAAATAATTTTTGTCTTCATTGTTTTAAAAAAATTATAAAATGTATCCTTTGGAAGCTTTTAAAGCATCGTCAATCCCGCCAGGGTTCTTCCCACCAGCAGTAGCAAAAAATGGTTGTCCACCACCACCTCCCTGGATGTATTTACCTAATTCTCTAACGACTTGTCCAGCATTTAAATCCTTACTTACAACTAATTCTTTTGAAATGTAGCAAGACAATAATGCTTTACCATTTTGTTCGGTAGCTAAAAGCAAGAATAGGTTATCAAACTGACTTCCTAATTCAAAAGCCACATCTTTTAAACCTCCAGCGTCTAAGTCTAGCTTTTTTGCTAAGAAGTTAACACCATTAATATTTTCCAATTCGTTTTTAAGTTCGCCTTTTACGTTTTTAGCTTTATCCTTAAGTAAGCTTTCAATTTGCTTTTTAAGGTTTGTGTTTTCTTCTTGAAGATTTTGAAGTGCTTTTACAGGCTCTTTTGCATTGTTCAACAAATCTCTCATTTCAAAATAAGCACGGTTATTTTCAAAATAGAAATCTTTTACAGCATCATTGGTAATCGCTTCAATTCTTCTAATACCAGAAGCAACTGCTCCTTCCGAAACTATTTTAAAATGCCATATATCAGCAGTATTATTTACATGCGTACCTCCACAAAGTTCAATTGATTTCCCAAATCGGATGGCGCGAACCGTATCTCCATATTTTTCACCAAATAAACTCATAGCACCTTCTGCAATAGCTTCTTCTTTTGGCACATTACGCATTTCTTCCAATGGTAATTTCCCTTCAATACGTCTGTTTACAAAATTCTCAACATCTCTTAATTCTTCAACAGTTAATTTTGAAAAGTGTGAAAAATCAAAACGTAAATATTTTGAGTGTACTGCACTCCCTTTTTGCTCTACATGCGTTCCTAAAACTTCTCGTAATGCTTGATGTAATAAATGTGTTGCAGTATGATTACATTCTGTTCTATGTCGTTGTTTAGAATCTACAACGGCTTTAAACGACTCATTAATATGCTTAGGCAAGTTTTTAGCAAAATGGATTATCACGTTATTTTCCTTTTTGGTATCTAAAATATAAACCACATCACCATGTGTATCTTCCAAATACCCTTTATCTCCAACTTGTCCACCTCCTTCTGGATAAAACGGTGTTAAATTAAATACTAACTGATACATGTCTCCATCTTTTTTAGAGGTCACTTTTCTGTATCGTGTTAATTTCACATTCGCCTCTAAAGTATCATAGCCTACAAACTCTTCTTCTGCATCATCAACTAAAATAGTCCAATCGTCAGTAGACATTTCACTTGCTGCACGAGATCTACTTTTCTGTTTTTGTAACTCAACATTAAAGCCTTCTTCATCAAGTTTTAATCCTTTTTCAGAAAGAATCAATGCTGTTAAATCAATTGGAAACCCATAAGTATCATATAATTCAAAAGCTTTTTCGCCAGAAACGGTATCACCATTTGTTTCGTCTACAATTCTATTTAGTAACACTAAACCTTGATCTAGAGTTCTTAAAAAAGACTGTTCTTCTTCTTTAATTACATTTTCAATAAGTTGCTTTTGAGCTTTCAATTCAGGGAATGCTTTTCCCATTCTTTTACTCAAAACATCAACTAATCTATAAATAAAAGGTTCCTTCTTGTCAAGAAATGTAAAACCGTAACGTACCGCTCGACGTAAAATTCTTCTAATAACATAACCTGCTCCTGTATTACTTGGCAATTGCCCATCTGCTATTGAGAAGGCTACCGCACGAACATGGTCTGAAATAACACGAATGGCCACATCTGCCTTTTCGTTTTTACCGTAATTTTTATTTGTAATCGTTTCAATCTCTCTAATAAGTGGCGTAAAAACATCGGTGTCATAATTTGACTGTACGCCTTGAAGTACCATACACAAACGCTCAAATCCCATACCAGTATCAATATGCTTATTTGGAAGCGTTTCTAGCGAACCATTTGCTTTTCGGTTGTATTGCATGAAAACCAAGTTCCAAATTTCAACTACTTGTGGGTGGTCTTCGTTTACTAAATCTTTACCAGAAATTTTCGCTTTTTCTTCTGCAGAACGAATATCTACATGAATTTCACTACAAGGTCCGCATGGTCCTTGATCGCCCATTTCCCAGAAATTGTCCTTTTTATTTCCTTTTAAAATGCGATCTTCAGAAATGTACTGCTTCCAAATATCATAAGCCTCAGTATCCATTCCTATACCATCAGTATCATCGCCTTCAAAAACAGTAACGTATAAAATCTCTTTATCGATACCGTAAACTTCAGTTAAAAGCTCCCAAGCCCAAGCAATAGCTTCCTTTTTAAAGTAATCGCCAAAACTCCAATTTCCAAGCATTTCAAAAAGTGTATGGTGGTATGTATCATATCCAACCTCTTCTAAATCGTTATGCTTTCCTGAAACACGTAAACACTTTTGAGAATCTGTAATACGGTTGCTTTTAGGCTTTGCATTTCCTAAAAAATACTCCTTAAAAGGCGCCATCCCTGAGTTAACAAACATTAAAGTTGGGTCGTCTTTTAAAACCATAGGTGCAGATGGCACTATGCTATGCTTCTTTTCTTCAAAAAAACTTAAAAATTTCGATCGTACTTCTTGTGACTTCATCTATCGTTATTGAGCATCTTTGTCTCTATTAAATTCTTTTTAATAGGAAACAATTTTTATATTTACTCTCCAAAATTATTTAAAATAAAGGAGACTGTTAACCTGTAATTAAATTTTTAGTGTAATTACTATAAAAATAATTTCGTAGGTTTGTTCGTTTACATACTAGAAACAGCACTTATGCTGTTTAAATTTAGTTGCAAAAATAGTATAATTTAAGGAATGAGTAAGGTAAAATATTACTACGATAAAGAATCACTCTCTTACCGTAAAATTGAGCGTAAAAAGCGTACTACATTTAAGTATGCTACTATATTTATTTTAGCTGCTGCTTTTTTTGCATTTATTTTTGTTTTTATTGCTAGTCAGTATGTTGAATCTCCAAAAGAACGTGCTTTAAAAAGAGAGCTTCAAAATGCACAATTGCAGTTTGAATTGCTTAATAAAAAAATGGAGCATGCTGAAGCCGTTTTAGAAAATATTGCCGATAGAGATAATAATATTTATCGTGTTTATTTTGAAGCAAATCCTATTCCTGACGAACAACGTCGAGCTGGATTTGGAGGTATTAATAGATATAAAAATCTGGAAGGGTTTGACAATTCAAAATTAATTATTGAAAGCAATAAACGATTAGATATTTTACAAAAGCAAATTGTAGTACAATCTAAATCGCTTGATGAAATTAAAATACTTGCTGAAGAAAAAGAAAAACTTTTGGAAGCAATTCCTGCAATACAACCTGTTAGCAATGAAAATTTAACACGAATGGCTTCTGGATATGGTATGCGTTCTGACCCTTTTACTAAAGTTAGAAAAATGCATTGGGGTATGGATTTTACAGCACCTCGAGGTACACCTGTTTATGCTAGTGGAGACGGCGTTGTGGAACGTGCAGACAGTAACTCATCTGGGTACGGTAAGCACATTAGAATAAACCATGGTTATGGATACACCAGTTTGTATGCCCACTTGTACAAATACAATGTTAGAAAAAATCAAAAAGTAAAACGAGGCGACTTAATAGGTTTTGTAGGTAGCACAGGACGCTCTGAAGCTCCTCATTTACATTATGAAATATTTAAAGACGGAGACCGTATTAATCCCATAAACTTCTATTATGGTAGTTTAACTGCGGAAGAATTTAACAAACTTCTAGAGCATGCTTCTTTAGAAAATCAATCCCTCGATTAATGCATATAGACTTACCAGAAAAACGATATTACGGTATTGGCGAAGTTGCCAAAGCATTTGGGGTGAATACCTCTTTAATTAGATTCTGGGAAAAAGAATTTGATGTTCTTAAACCTAAAAAAAACGCAAAAGGCAACCGTAAGTTTACACCAGAAGATATTAAAAATCTTAAATTTATTTATCATTTGGTTAAGGAACGTGGGTTCACGCTTGAAGGTGCCAAAACACATCTAAAAGAAGAAAAAAAACAAGCACTTAATAATTTTGAAATTATTAGTAAGCTAGAAGATGTTAAAAATCAGCTTATCAAAATCAAGCAGCATCTTTAAAAGTTTAATATCCATTAAAAATGGAAAAAATATTAAACTCAAGTAACTTTTACATAAAATTTGTGTCTAACAATTAATAATAACACACTAAAATATTTATCATGAAAAAAGGAGTAATTGCAGGGTTAGGCTGTGGAGCCTTAATAGTAATAGGGCTAATAGTTTTAGTTCTAGTTGGAGGAGGTTTCGCTTATAATTTTAACAATACGGCAGTAGAATATGAAGCTGATGCAAAAACAGCTTGGTCAGATGTTGAAAGTGCCTACCAACGTCGTGCAGATTTAATACCAAATCTAGTTGCCACTGTAAAAGGGTATGCTGCTCATGAAAAAGAAACTTTAGAAGGCGTTATAAAAGCCCGTTCTGAAGCAACAAAAACAACTATTGATGCTGGCGATTTAACTCCTGAAAAAATGGCTCAATTTCAACAAGCACAACAAGGTTTAAGCGGTGCATTATCTAGATTACTAGTTACTGTAGAGCGTTATCCAGATTTAAAAGCTGATAAAAGTTTTTTAGAATTACAATCACAACTTGAAGGAACTGAAAATAGAATTAATGTCAGCAGAGATCGTTTTAATGAGAAGGTAAATATCTATGATAAACACACCACAAAATTTCCTGGAAAACTTTTTGCAAGTTGGTTCGGATTTGAAGAAATGGCGCGTTTTAAAAGTGCTCCAGGTAGTGAAAATGCTCCTAAAGTAGAGTTTTAACATGCCAAATAACGTTGAAGATTTTCTAACTGCATCTGAAGAACAAGAGATTGTTGAAGCTATTCGGGTTGCAGAATTAAATACTTCAGGAGAAATTCGTGTACATATTGAAAAAACATGTAAGGGCGATGCTACAAATCGCGCTTTAGACCTTTTTCATACGCTGAAAATGGATAATACCAAACTTCAAAATGCGGTATTAATATATTTAGCTATTGAAGACAAAACCTTTGTTATTTATGGTGATAAAGGTATAAACGATATGGTTGAGGATAACTTTTGGAATAGCACCAAAGATGTTATGCAATTGCATTTCAAAAAAGGAGACTTTAAAGAAGGTTTAATTGAAGGTGTTTTAAAATCTGGAGAAAAGCTTAAAAAATATTTCCCTTATACTGATTCTGATTCAAACGAATTAACAAACGAAATCTCTAAAGGATAGCATGCCAAATCACTCAGTATTTAGTATTAAATCGTGGTATAATGTTAAAAACAATATTATACTCGCGCTACTATTTACTTTATTTTCTCTTAGTTTTTCTTTTGCGCAGTACGATATTCCTGAAAAACCAACAAAAGCAAATCCAGATGCTGTTTACGATTATATAAACTTACTTTCTTCCTCACAAAAAAATAACTTAGAACGAAAGCTTGTAAAGTATTCTGACACTACCTCAACACAAATTGTTGTTGCTATTATCAATTCCACCAATGGTGAAAACATAAATTATTTAGGTGCTAAATGGGGACAAAAATGGGGTATTGGACAAGAAAAAGAAGATAATGGTATACTAATACTATTAGCAAAAGGAGACAGAAGAATTGCTATAAATACAGGCTACGGTGTAGAACATTTATTAACTGATGCGATGTCTAAACGCATTATCGAGCGAGACATTATCCCTTACTTTAAACAAAACGATTACCCTGGTGGATTAAACAGAGGTGCCGATGCGATATTTGAAGTCATGAATGGCGAATACAAAGGCACTCGTCAATCTAATCAAAGTGATTTCCCTATTGGATTAATCTTCATACTGATTTTCATATTTATTATCATCTTAATATCAATTTCTAAAAATAGACGTGGTGGCGGTGGTAATCGTGGAAACCGCTCTTCGGGAAGTGATTTATTAGAAGCCATAATTTTAAGCAATATGGGACGTGGCAGTTATCGAAGAGGATCTAGTGGTTGGGGCGGAAGCTCTGGCGGCGGTGGATGGTCCTCTGGCGGAGGTGGCGGATTTGGCGGTGGCTTCGGCGGTGGCGGCTTTGGAGGCGGCGGTGCTTCTGGGGGGTGGTAACATGAGATAAACTAAATTTAAATGATAGAAAAAAGAGAGGTAATTTAACCTCTCTTTTTTCTGTTTAATATCCCGTATATTTTATTTTGATAATTCAGCCTGAAATATTTGTTTTAACTTACTGTTAGATGTGTATTTCATTTTAGGCTTTACAACCTCTCCCAACTTATCTACAAGAACATAATGCGGAATACCAGAAATATTAAATTTTTGTTGTAGATAGTTCCATTCGTCAGCAGATACTCGATAATGCTCGCCTTTAATATTGGCAATAGCATTCCTCCATGTTCCCTCTGGCGAGGTTTGATTGGTGATGTATAAAAACACCACATCTTCATCGGCCATTACTTCTTTTAGTGGTGCAATTTTTTTTATGCCTGATTTACATGGCCCACACCAGGTAGCCCAAAAATCTACATAAACCACTTTGCCCTTAAATTTTTTAAGCATGGAGTTAAATAGCTCATCTCCTTCATTGTTTTCAACATTATGAATAGTGTACCCTCCTTTTGTCTTATTTCGTTCAATCTTTTCTTTGGTTTGCGTATTACAAAATGTCAAGTAGTCTTTTAAAAACGATGTTTGCAACTCTTCCTGAGCAACCGCCAACATATCATCTTCATAAAACTTATAATCTTCAAATTGTTTGCATAGGTTTTGCATTTTCATAATATCCTGCAAAAAGGAATTCTGCCTTCCGAAAAACGCTTGCATTTTTTTATCTCTTACTTCATTCAGGCGTGCCTTAAAAATCTCAGATGTATGTTCATTAAATTTATCATAAAATGTTTTAAGTACACCTGTAAACTGTTTATTAAATAAGTGCTCTTCTTCAATTTCAATAGGTGTCTTTAAAACCTCTAAGGCTTCTACCATTTTTGCTTCTTCTTCTGTAATTGCAATATTAATAGTTTTTAAATAGCCCACTACATTAAGAATAAAGTCATGTTTCGGTTGGTCTTGTTTCTTTGTATATGCTGATACATCCTTAAAATGTTTCTTATATTTTTTGAAGAATGCTTGTCTGGTGTCTCCATAAGTCTTTTGGAACTTTCCCTCTTTAGCAAGCATTTCAGGAGTTTCAATTTGCTTACTGAATTCTACCATGTTAAGTTCTCCTGTAGTTAATTCAACGCCTTTTTTCTGTAACCAATAAGATATCTCAACTTTGCTTAAGTTTGTAAGCCTTTTTTCATTAAAAATATTGGCATGCATTAACCTATTAGCAAAAAAGTAAAAGCTATTCGATAATGTTAACAGTTGATTATCTAAAATATCATTAGATAAAAAATCATAATATTTATCACTCACCTCAAACTCCTCATAAGGCACTTTATCCTCTTCGTTTTTGGCTTTTTTATTTTTATTAACTATGGAACTGCGATACATATCGTAACTCAGTAGCATATCGTAATATCCCAATTCGATTTCTACGTTCTTTATTTGTAATGCTTTTTTATTAACGAAGTTTTCCTTTTGAAATGCACTGAGCTTGCCCAGTGTTTCTTCCTTTAGTTCTTGGCATAATTTAGTATAATCCTCTGGAGATGTTTCTCCTATTTTTTTATACTGTTTCTTACTTAACCCAAACCTAATGGTTTTTAAATTTTGTAAGTCGGTATTAATTTGGGCATTATCTCCCATAAAATAGGAATCTTTGTTATGTATGTAATGAAACGCTTCTTTATTAGGTTCTAAAAACACATCGTATCTGCCAGTTGGCATTTTTACATAAACCGTTTGTGGATGCGTTAATGCTAGCTTCACTTTAAAACTTCCATCCTCGCTTATTTTAACCAAATGAGATTCTTGGCCTCCTAAAAATGTATTATTGACATGAAGCATTCCAGTTTTTTGTTTCATTTTTTTAGAAAACCCATTAATCATTCCAGAATAAGTTGTAGAACCTATTGTAAACTCAACGTTTTCAAAAGCCTCATCATTTTGCATTTTAAAATCTGGGTTGAATACCTTTTCTGTACTATAATCTTGTAGTGACTTAGGTGAACCGCCAAAAGCTACCATTCCATTTATCCCAAGTTTTGCATTTATGGTTTTAACCTCACCACCTTTCTCTAAAGTTATAGTATATTTTTTTCCTTTTTGGTCAACAGATTTATAATTCCAAACTATACCATTTAAAATGGCATATTTCGAATTAAAACCATAATCCCAACGATTACTACCATCAGCTAAATACCAATTCCCCCGAAGCTCTTTCGGTAATAATACACTATTTTCATCTTCTTGTAATACAATATCATAAATACCGCCACCACCTTTTTTTTCTACACCAAATTCAATAGTTTTAGCAGTTTTGCTTAAAGGTGGAAAATATAGTTGATATGTGACTTCTCCCGATTTTGGAAAATAATTTCTTTTGAATTTTGCTCCCGTGAGTTTAATAGTAAATAATTTTTTATCTCCACTTAAATCTTGGATGTAAGACTCTTCGTGCAAATGAAAATAACCCCAAGGCAACTTTTTTAATTTGAAATGCAACACCGTTGTAGTATCGCGTATTTCAATTTTTGCAATTTCTCCTGGATATGAGGCGAACCCGTATTCTGGATTTTCAATGATTTTTTGAGCAAAGGTATAAGATGATACTAATCCTATAAAAAGGATATAAACGATTTTTTTCATAATTGTTTGATTGATATTACAAAATTGTGATTTGAAAAAAGGGAAAGACAAAAAAGAGATATGATTAAACACATTCCAATTTTCATATATATTATTAATAGCTAACTATTAACGAATATAAAGCATATTTCGTATGATTATTCTTAAAAAAAACCTAATTTTCAGAAGGGATTTTATTTCTTACGCATATAAACACTTATAGGCACACCATTAAACCCAAAATTTTCACGCAATTTATTTTCTAAATAACGCTTGTAAGCGTCTTTAACATATTGCGGTAGGTTACAAAAAAAAGCGAATTGAGGTTGTGGTGTTGGTAATTGCATGATGTATTTAATCTTAACAAATTTACCTTTGTAAGCTGGCGGCGGATAACGTTCTATCAGAGGCAACATAATGTCATTCAACTGGCTTGTTTTAATCTTTTTGGTACGGTTTTTATAAACCTCAACAGCTGTTTCAATAGCTTTAAAAATACGCTGTTTTGTTAATGCTGAAATAAATATCACAGGAACATCCGTAAAAGGTTCCATTTGTTTTTTAATAGCACGCTCGTATTCTTTAACAGATTTATGATCTTTCTCAACTAAATCCCATTTATTTACTAGTACAACAATCCCTTTTCTATTTCGTTCAGCCAACCAAAAAATATTTTGAACTTGACCATCAAAACCTCTATTGGCATCTAAAACCAATAAACAAACATCGGCATGCTCAATAGCTCTTACACTTCTCATAACTGAGTAGAACTCTAAATCTTCTTTAACTTTAGATTTTCTTCTAATTCCTGCAGTATCAACTAAATTAAATTCAAAACCAAAACGGTTGTATTTAGTATCAATTGCATCTCTTGTAGTTCCAGCAATATCAGTTACAATATATCTATCCTCTCCAATAAGCGCATTTATAAATGATGATTTCCCAGCATTTGGACGACCAACAACTGCGAAACGAGGTAAATCTTCTTCAATAACCTCTTCCTTTTCTGGTAAAGCTTCAACTAATGCATCTAACAATTCACCTGTTCCGCTACCATTTATACTTGCAACTGTATAATATTCCCCTAAACCAAGAGCATAAAATTCAACTGCATCTTCAGCACGTTTCCCGTTATCAACTTTATTAACCACCAAGAAAACAGGTTTAGTAACCTTTCTAAGCAATCTAGCAACATCTTCATCCATTCCTGTAACGCCAGACTCTACATCAACCATAAAAATAATGGCATCAGCTTCATCAATAGCTAATTCAACTTGCTTATCGATTTCAGCTTCAAAAACATCATCACTTCCTTTTACGTATCCTCCAGTATCTATTAAAGAAAATTCTCTTCCGTTCCAATCACTTTTACCATAGTGTCGATCTCTTGTAACACCACTTACAGCATCAACAATAGCTTCTCTTCTTTGAATTAAACGATTAAAAAATGTGGATTTTCCAACATTTGGCCTTCCTACTATTGCTACTATATTACTCATATTCTTTGTATTACGTTTTACATCTATCCGATGCCTTTATTATTTCTATCCGAAATATTTTGCAAAAATAGGAAATATAGACGACGCAAAGTTCTTTTTTAAGAAAGATTGAAATTATAAAGAAAAAATAGTAATTTACTTGACTAAACTAAGCATGAATGCCATTAAGTAACGACATTATTTTACGCCCAAGATTTAAAATGGAGATTCCCAGATATAATGAGGCAATTTTAAGTGATTTTGAAAATGCTAAAACTACTCAATCTGATTTTGTTGTAACTCGTGTTGATGATCATGTATTCATAAAATTCCCAAAAGAGAAACAAACGTTTTGGACACCTCAATTGCATTTAGAAATCAATAAAATTGATGATAATTCTAGTAGGCTTCATGGTTTATTTGGTCCCAATCCTACTGTTTGGACATTATTTATGTTTCTTCATTTTCTTATTGCTGGAATATTTATTGCTTTTGCCATTTGGACTTATACCAATTGGTCTTTAAAAGAAAGTTATGCTGTACAAGCTAGTATCACATTACTAATGATTTTGCTTTGGGTAACTTTATATTTTGCAGGAAGTATTGGAAAAGCTTCAAGCACTACTGATATGCGTTTACTAAATAATTTTATGCATACTGTTTTAAAAATTGAACAAGAAAAAGTAACTTAAAACATATTTTCCTAATTATTATAACCAAAACGTTTGAGTTGGTTTTGATTGCTTCTCCAATTTTTATTCACTTTCACATATAATTCAACATGTATTTGCTTTCCAAAAAATTTCTCTAAGTCTTTTCTAGCCTCAACACCTACTCGTTTTATAGCTGTTCCTTTGTGACCAATAATGATTCCTTTTTGAGTTTCTCTTTCAACCATGATTACAGAACGTACTCTTATGATATTCTCTTCCTCAAAAAATTCTTCAGTATCAACTTCAACAGCATAAGGAATTTCTTTTTTGTAATGCATTAATATTTTTTCACGAATAGTTTCGTTGATAAAAAAACGCTCTGGCTTATCTGTTAATTGATCTTTTGGATAAAATGGTGGTGATTCTGGAAGCAATTCTATAATACGATTAAATACTTCTTTCACATTAAAGCCTTCCAAAGCTGAAATCGGAAAAATTTCTGCATTTGGTACTTTTTCAGACCATGTCTGTACTTGATTCTCTAGTTGTTCTTGATCTGATTTATCAATTTTATTTAGTAATAATATAACTGGAATTTTTGAGCTAGTGATTTTATTAAAAAATGCTTCATCCTTTAAGTCCTTTTCTCCAATTTCAACCATATATATAAGCACATCGGCATCTTCAAAAGCAGACTTTACAAAGCCCATCATAGACTCTTGAAGTTCGTATGCAGGTTTTATAATCCCTGGAGTATCACTTAAAACAACCTGAAAATCTTCACCATTTACAATACCTAAAATTCTATGACGTGTGGTTTGTGCTTTGGATGTAATTATTGATAGTTTCTCTCCAATAAAGGCATTCATTAATGTTGATTTTCCAACATTAGGATTACCAATAATATTTACAAAACCTGCTTTATGACTCATACTAATTTTAATTAAATCTGCTACAAAGTTACAATTTGAATATTCATTCTATAAATAATACTTAAAACAAAAAAAACAGGAAGCATAACTTCCTGTTTTTAATATATTCTTGGAGAAGTAAACTACTTTACTATCTCTAATAATTCTACATCAAAAATTAATGCAGCATTTGCTTTAATTTTTCCTCCTGGCCTTGGATTTGCACCATATGCAATATCACTAGGGATAAAAAACTTATATTTAGCTCCTTCTTTCATTAACTGCAAACCTTCTGTCCAGCCTTTAATAACTTGTGTTACACCAAATTCTGTAGGCTCACCTCTATCAACAGAACTATCAAACACAGTGCCGTCAATCAAAGTACCATGATAGTGCACTTTTACTTTAGATGCTGTTGTTGGCTTCTCACCTGTTCCTTCCTTTAAAACTATATACTGTAAGCCACTTTCTGTAGTCTGCACACCATCTTTTGTTTTATTTTCAGCTAAGAATTTTTCGCCTGCTTCTTTATTAGCTTTAGCTTCTTCTTGACGCTTAGCCATTTCTTCTTGTTGCTTCTTTTGAAAATAAGCTCTAACAACTTTTTGAGCTTCAGCTTCGTCTAATAAAATATCTGTAGAATCTAAAGCATTTGTAAAGCCTTGGATAAACAAATCATTATCAAAATCATCAAAACTTGCTTTAACATTTTTAGCAACATCCATACCAATTGCATAACTTACAGAATCCAATTCTGTTTTAATCGGTTTTTGTGCAACTCCGTTTTTATTACATGACACAAGCAATAATAATACTGCTACAAGACTTAAATATTTCATTATTTTCATTTTTATATTTTTTATTCTGACGCCAAATGTAACAAATTTATAGTGAGTAAAAAAGTAATTCACCTCACTTGATTAAGTTAAAATATTATTAAAAACTTAATATTTATCTTATATAGAATAAAATTATATTCTTAAATAAAAAGAGTCGCACAATGGCGACTCTTTAAATTCAAATAATTATATAACTGAAATTATTTCCTAACAGCTTTTACTATGGCTAGTGCAGCTTTTACATCCTGCTCTAACTTAGCATAATCTTTATTAGCAATAATATCTTTTGAAATTAGTTTAGAACCCATTCCAACACAAGTAACACCTGCATCAAACCATCCTTTTAAGTTCTCCTCAGTTGGAGAAACACCACCAGTTGGCATAACGCTCGTCCATGGTTGAGGACCTTTAATTCCTTTTACAAATTGTGGCCCATATATATCACCTGGGAAAAGTTTTACGATTTCACATCCTAATTCTTCCGCTCTAGCTATTTCTGTTAATGTACCACATCCAGGAGACCAAAGCACTTTTTTACGGTTACAAGCTATAGCAATATCTTCTCTTAAAACTGGAGTTACAATAAAGTTTGCACCTAGTGCCATATATAATGAAGCTGCAGCCCCATCAGTTACAGAACCTACACCCATTATCATTCCTGGTAATTCTGCAATAGCGTATTTTGTTAATTCTCCAAAAACTTCATGAGCGAAATCCCCACGTGCAGTAAATTCCATTAATCTTGCTCCACCATCGTAACAAGCTTTTAATACTTTTTTACTTAATTCTATATCGTTATGAAAAAACAAAGGAATCATCCCTGTATCTTTCATTGCTTGTGCTACTTCTAATCTTGAAAATTGTGCCATCTTTTTTATAAATGTTATTTGTTAAGTCGTAAAGTTGTTAAGCTGTATTAACCGCATAAACGACTAAACAGCTCAACAAATAAACTTATTTTATTATCTAGCTACACGACCAGATGCGTCGCCTCCCATTAGTTTTTCAACTTCAGAAACTGTTACTAAGTTAGCATCACCTTTAATAGTGTGTTTTAAACAAGATGCAGCAACAGCAAAATCTAAAGCGTTTTGATCATCTTCTGGGTACTTTAATAATCCGTAGATTAAACCTCCCATAAATGAATCTCCACCACCTACTCTATCAACGATATCTGTAATTTGATACTGACGTGTTTCGTACATTTTCTTTCCATCGTATAAAACCCCTGCCCATGTGTTATGAGAAGCAGAAATAGAACCTCTTAAAGTTGTAATTACTTTTTTAGCTCTTGGGAATTTTTCCATCATTTGTTGACAAACAGACAAAAAAGCTTCAGCCTTAACATCATGCCCTTGAGTTTGTACTGTGATACCTTCTGGTTTGATACCAAAATGCATTTCAGCATCTTCTTCGTTTCCAAGAACGATATCACAGTAAGATGTTAATTCAGTCATTACAGACTCTCTATGCGAATCACTGCAATATTTCCAAAGCTTAGCACGGTAATTTAAATCTGTTGAAATAGTAATACCTTTTGCACTTGCAGCTTTAACTGCTTCTAAACAAACGTCAGCAGCACCTTGAGAAATTGCTGGTGTAATACCTGTCCAGTGAAACCATTCAACTCCATCAAAAACAGCATCCCAGTCAATCATTCCTGATTCAATTTCAGCAATTGCAGAATGTGCTCTATCGTAAACTACTTTTGAACCTCTAGACACAGCTCCTGTTTCTAAGAAATAAATACCTAAACGATCTCCACCGTAAACGATTTTATCAACACCAACACCTCTTTTACGCATTTCCATCATAGCACATTCACCGATATCATTTTTTGGTAAACGTGTCACAAAATCAACATCAACTCCATAATTAGCTAATGAAACTGCTACATTTGATTCTCCACCACCGTAGATTGCATCAAAATTATTTGCTTGTGAAAATCTTAAAAATCCTTGTGGAGCTAATCTTAACATGATTTCTCCGAATGTTACTACTTTACCCATTTTAATTGATCTTATTTAATAAATTTTTAGTTTTAGTTAAACGTTTAACCAAAAGTTTAAAAATAAATCAAAACCTATATTTCTATTAAGATTTTGATTCAATTATTTAATACGGTATATTTGCTTAAACGATTGAGCAAATATATAAAAAAAATAAATATCAAAAAGAAAACTACAATAAAAGATATTGCCAATGTGTTAAATATCTCTGCAGCTGCTGTTTCAAAAGCTTTAAACGATGATTCTAGAATCAGTAAAAAAACGAAAAAGGCAGTAAAACAAGTTGCTAAGAATTTAAATTATCAGCCCAATCATCTTGCTAGTGCTTTAAGGAAAGGAAAAAGTAATTTAGTTGGTGTTATTGTACCCAGAACCAACAGTAACTTTTTTTCTTCTGTTATTCAAAATATAGAACAAGTTCTAAATAAAGAAGGTTACAACATTATCATTACTCAATCTAACGAATCTTATAAAAAAGAGTGTGATAATATTGACACATTATTATTTACTCAAGTTGATGGTATTATTGCTTCTATGGCAAATGAAACTACTAATTTAGAATATTATGAAAAAGTAAAAGCCAAAGGTATTCCATTAATATTATTTGATCGTGGTGAAAATGATTTAAACGTAGATTATATTGGCATTAATGATTATGATAGTAGCCATGTAATTGTAGAACATCTTGTAAATCAAGGCCGCAAACGAATTGCGCATATTGGAGGTTATAAACGTACTCGAATTTTTAATAATAGAATTAGAGGTTATATTGATGCTTTAAAAAAACATAACTTGCCTTTAGATAATGAGCTCCTTATAGAAAGTAGTCTGACAACTGAGGATGGTAAAGAAAAAATGGCTCAATTATTAAAACTCAAAAACAGACCTGATGCCGTTTATGTGGCAAGTGATTACGCTGCACTAGGAGCTTTGCAAGTTCTGAATGAGCATCAAATTAAGATCCCTGAAGATATCGCTTTAGTTGGATTTGGAGATGAGCCTTTTACAGCTATGGTAACACCTACAATTTCAAGTATAAACCAACACAGCGCTGAAATTGGTAAGCAAGCAGCACTTACATTTCTCTCATACACTAAGAAAAAAACGATTGAACAAACTTTAAATAAAATTATTTTAGATGCAGAATTGATTGTAAGAGAGTCATCAAATATTATAAATTAATAACAAATATGAGGCCCTTTAGATAAAAAGATAAAAGACAATATTAGGTTAACTTCTCACTATTCAATAAAAAATTTTGATTAAATTCTACTTTGCATAAATACGCCATCAATATTAAACACAACACTACAAATAACATTTTTAAACAAATAGTGATGAGCTAATTTTTAATGATAAAAATGCACATATGTTAATCCAGAATATCTAATAATATTAATATATGAACAACTAAAATCTAAAGATTAGCTAACAGTTTTTCTACAAACCCTAGATAGTAAAAAAATATGAAACCAATAAAGGTAACCATGAATTCTAAAGCATTGCATCCATCAACAACATGAACTACCTTTTATCTTCTGGTTTTGAATCTGAGTTACTACTAAAAATTACAAGAAGAAAATTCACAAACAGTAATATTGAAATTAAAATTATTAGAATTTTCATTTTACAATATATAGTTACTTAACAAATTCATCTTTAAAAGACAACTTAAATGATTTTTAGTAAGTGTTATTTCTTTTGAAAATACTTACTTAATACTAAAAATAAAACGCCACATAATAACCATGCAGGTAACGTTACAAAAGATAAAAACACATCAAATTGCACAGATATAAAATAGAATATACCAAAACTAATAGCCCAAGCCCAAAACACAGATTTATTGAATGATAAATTAGCTGCTTCTGCATAATTCTTAACTATACCTGTTTGTTTATGGAAAAAGTGTTCAAAAACTATAATTGCGCCAAATGGTGCTAAAATGAAACCGTAAAGAGCAACAAAACCTAATAATTTCATAGCAAACGCAGGAAACAAGCCAGCAATTGTAGCCACTGTACCAGCTAATATGGTAACCTTTGCTGTTGAAAGTTTCGGTAAAATAGCTTGAAATGCTAATCCTGCTCTGTATATAGTTGGATTTGCTGTAGTCCAACCTGCTAATACAACTGCAATAATTCCAAAAACACCAATAGCATTATTAGCTAATGGACCTGGAGCCACTGGAGGAGCATCTCCAACACTTAAAAAAGCTTGAGCTTCTGGAGATTTTAAATAAACAGCATATAATAATGCAGCAGCTATCCAAGCCATATAGTGGCCTACATACATCCCTGCTGCAGTTGCCCATCCTGCTTTTGCTTCTTTTGCAAATCTAAATACCGATAAATCAGACATTCCAATATGCATTGCACCATTAGCAAACCATGACCATATAACAACGTGCCAAAACGTGAATTTTATCTGCCCAGGAAAAGGCTCTGAGCCTTCTCCCCAAATATTCCAAAAATCCGAAAAACTACTTACTCCTAATTGATTTAAAGCCACAATACCGCAAGCCACAAATGCTATAACTATTATAGGCGACATCCAGTTTGCTGCTTTAGTTACTGTATCATATCCCCTAGCTGCTATTATTGATATTACTGCCCCAATAAGAATAACAATAATAACCCATGTTACTCCATTTGGCATAGTATCAGTAAGCTTTGGCATTGGCATATTAAAAGGAATACCAACAGCTGTTGCTGAGACTGTAATCATAGAACCTGCAAGGAAACAAAATAAAATTCCATTAGCTAAGTTATAACCAGTAACTAGTTTTTTACCACATATTTTTTCAAGTTGATAATATAAAGTCAACCTGTTTTTTACTGCAATTTCAGCAGTTAAAAATCTCCAACTTAATACCGCTAATAAGTTTCCAATTAATAACCCAATAATCAAATCAAATGCACTTACACCAGCTGTGAGAAATAATGGACCAATCATAAATTCAGTTCCAGCTGCATGCTCTCCTGCATACATACCTATAAAACTTTTCCATCCTTTTAATTTTGATCCAGGAACTGGCGTTCTTTCGAATTCGCCACCGCCTACTTCTTCTATTTCTACCGATGTATCACTCATAATTAGTTAGTTTAGTTAATAATTATTTAATTAAATGATTAGGAAAATCAGATGTTTTCTCACAACATAATTGTTCCATAACTTGCTGTAATTCTGTTTTTAACAATGATATAGTATGGTTCCCTCCTTTTTTACCCAATGCAGAAACTCCATACATAAATGAGCGCCCCATAAAAGTAAACTTTGCTCCAGACGCCATAGCTCTTGCTACATCTGGACCAGAACGCACACCACTATCCATCATAACTTCTATTTGATCTCCATATTTTTCGGCAATGGTAGACAATGGTTTAATTGTAGATTGTCCAGCATCTAATTGGCGACCTCCATGATTAGAAACTATGATACCATCCAATCCTAATCTAATTGCTTCCTCAGTATCATATTCTGAAGCCACACCTTTTAGCACTAGTTTTCCTTTCCACATATCACGGATAGGTTTTATTTTTTCTTCATTTAATCGTCCACTAAAAGTTTGATCCATAAACTTTCCCAATTGTTTTAAATCTAACCCTTTTGGCATGTATGGCTTTAAGGTTTCAAAGTTTGGTTGTCCATATTTTAGGGTCTGCATAGCCCAATGTGGTTTACCTAAAACTTGCAAAATATTATTTAACGTCATTTTTGGCGGCATAGCCAAACCATTTCTGATATCTCTTGGCCTGAATCCAAATGTTGGTACATCGCAAAGAATAACTAAAACTGGACATTCAGCAGCTTCAGCTCGTTTAATAATATCATCTCTTAACCTATCTTCTGCTGGATGATATAGTTGAAACCAAGCTTTACCCTCTGTTAACTCACTTGCTCGTTCAATACTTGTTGTTGTAACTGTACTTAATATAAATGGAATGTTATGCTCAAAAGCTGCTTTAGCTAAAATTTCAGGAGAATTTGGCCACATTAATCCTTGTAATCCTACTGGCGCTATTCCAAAAGGAGCATCATAGTCTATACCAAATAACTTAGTTTTTAAAGACGAACCGTGATGTTGGCGCAAATAATTTGGTTTAAGCTGCACCTCTCTAAGTTCAGAAGTATTCCTAATTAAGTTAACATCTTCATTGCATCCACCATCTAAATATTCAAAAGCAAATTTTGGAATTTTTTTTTGAGCTCTAGTTCGTAAATCATCTATCGAAGGATACCTTGTATCAAACTTTAAGGCCATAATACTTGTAATTTTAATTTCTTTAACTTCTAACTTACTATAAATGGAACGTGCTTTTTCAAGGCATAATTCTTTTTCAAAAACTTAGAATTCAATTTATTATCTGAAATTGAAATAGCAGCACCTAGTGCAGAACCCAAAGAAGCATCTGTTGTACTTAATTTTTTCTCTCTAAAATGATGGGATAACAACTTTATATAAATATCATTATTACTAAATCCACCATCTACATATATTCTAGCAATATTATCACCACCAAGAGCCTCTTTAATACATTTAATCTGCAAGAGTACAAGTTCTGTAATTAACTGGTGGTATGCATGTTCATATTTATGATAAGAAATATGAGTTTTTTCAGGCATACTTTCATCTGTAATACTCTCCCATCTGAAACAATGCTTAAAATCTTGAATTATTTCAAAATAGGTATCATAATCAAACTTAACTGTACGATGATAATCATCACTAACACCAAAATGCTTATCAAGTTTATCAACTTGCACTTTGTACTCATTTCCTAAAAATATACGTGTTGCTTTAACAGGTTTTCCATTAATCCGCATGTAATTAAGTACATCTTTTTTATAAATATCCTCAGAAATTGGATTCTCAGTAAATGGGTTAAAAACAATGCTCCAAGTACCTGTAGATACTAGAACAAATTTTTTCTTGATACTTCTAACATATGGAAGTAAAGCAGCTGAACTATCATGAATGCCAACACCTATCTTAATTCGATTGCCATTGTAGTTCATATTTATACTTGTTTCAGTAGATACTATTGGTGGTAGAATTTTATCAAACTCTTCTTTATAAACCCAATTATGATAATCTTTTTTACTATAATCCCATAATGCAGTGTGACAGCCAATACTAGTATATTCACTTAAAGCAATACCAGTAAATATATAGCTTAGATACTGAGGTAAGTGTAATGAGAATTTTATCCTTTTAAAAACTTCTGGTTTTGTATTTTTTAACCAATATAACTGGAGTCCAGAATTTAACATACTTAAATCTGCACAACCTGTAGTTTTAAGAAATTCTTCTTTTGGTCCATAAGCTTCAAAAAAAGAGGATATAATATTCTCTGGAAGTGGTTTAGTATAATTATAAAGAGGGGTTAATGGATTTCCATCTTCATCAAGATGAACTAAACTAGCTCCATAAGTTGAAAAGTTAATGGCTTTAACTTCAAATTTTTTTGATTTTAAAATTCGATTAAAAACGTCTTTTAACCATTTTTGGAGTGCAGGAAGATTTTCGGTTGGATGTCCATCTTCGTCTTCTATTTCATCAAAAGAAACATATTCTTTATGGACTTCTTTAAAATCCTTATCAAATAGAAAAAACTTTTTATTGGTTTTACCAATATCAAAAACTGCGGTTACTTTTTTCATTCTTGAAAAATTTATAGTCCTGTAGCTACAGTGTTTTTACCTCTTTCTTTTATTAGACCTTCTCTAATATTTAAAGTTCTGTAAGCATCAATTGGACTTAATACACCTCCACCATTTAATCGAGCTTTTTCTAATAAAGGTCTCACATCTGTTCTGTAAGCTTCTTGCAAAATTTCTTGACATTTAACTACATCATTATCTAACTGTGCTGCTTTTAATGCAGATTGGTCTATAAGCATTGCTTTAGCATAAGCTTCTTGAATAGCCTCTAAGGATTGTATTAAATCTTCTAAAGGATCTTTTACATTATGACTTGCATCTATCATCCAAGCTAAATCAGGGTTTTGTGGATTGTTTTGCATTCCATAAACCAGTTCATTAAAAATCAAGAATAAGGCATACGGTTTTATGCTCCCTACAGTTAAATCGTCATCTCCATATTTACTATCATTAAAGTGAAATCCACCTAATTTACCTTTTAATTGAAGGATAGATACTATTTGTTCTATATTTGAATTTGGTAAGTGATGCCCTAAATCTACTAAAGTATAAGCTTTATCTCCACAACCATTAGCAAGCATTAAGGAAGCTCCCCAATCTTGAATTACTGTACTGTAAAAATTTGGTTCATAAGGTTTATATTCTATCAACATAGACCAATCACTTGGTAAACCTTTGTATATATCTATTAAGCTATTTTGCGTATTTTGAAAAGCGGTTTGAAAATTATTTTGACCTGGGAAACAAGAGCCATCTGCTAACCAAACCGTTAAACTTTTAGAACCTAATTTGTCTCCAATATTAATTACATCTAGATTATGTTGTATTGCTTGTTCTCTAACAGCTTTACTGACATTACTTAAAGAACCATATTTGTAAGTTTCTAGAGCATCTTTTTGATCTTGAAAAGTATTTGAATTTACAGAATCAAATTTAATATTTAAAGCACTAGCTTTTTCTTTAATTGCGTTATAATCAGAAGGAATATCCCAAGGAATGTGCAAAGAAATAGCTCCAGCAGTTTGAGTTAAACTATGAAGAATTCCTACATCTTCTATTTTTTGTTCAAGATTTGAAGGTTCTCCGTAAAAAGAAAAACGACCAAAACGTGTTCCTCCAGCTCCCAATGCCCAACTTGGTATAGCTACCTGAAATTTGGCTAATTTTGTAACAATATCAGAAACATTATGACCTTGTTTACTTAATTTATTAGCTAAGAAATCAAAATTCTCATTATGACTTTCTAAGTCCTTTTTATTATAATCTGAGATTTGCTCTTTTTGTACTTTCATAATTTTAATATCTTTCAAAAATAAAAAAAGAAAACCCCATAAACTTCAAACAAAATCTATGGAAGCTTTCTTTTTTTTACTCAACTAAACTAAAAACAATTACTATACTTTTTTAATTTTATCTTACAAATGCATTGGCCATTCCTCCATCAACATTGATAATATTTCCTGTAGATTTATCTAGAATACCAACTAAAGAGAATACACCATTAGCAATATCATCTGGCGTAATAATTTCATTTAACAAGTTTCTTTTTGCATAAAATGCTGGTAGCTCTTCAACTGTAATACCATTGGCTTTTGCTCTACCTTCTGCCCAAGCACCTTCCCAAATCTTACTTCCCACAATTACACCATCTGGGTTTACTGTATTTACTCGAACCTTATCTTTAGCCAATTCAGCAGCTAATAAACGTACCATATGTTGTTGCGCAGCTTTAGCAGTACCGTAAGCTACGTTATTAGGTCCAGCTACTAATCCATTTTTACTAGCAATTGCGATATAATCTCCTCCTAAATCTTGTTTACGAGTGATAGCTGAAAATTGCTTAGCTAAATCAAACTGACCTTTAACTAAAATACTTTGTAATATATTCCAATCTTTATCTGTTGTATCTAATAATGGTTTGGAGATTGCTAAACCAGCACTATGCACTACAATATCTAACCCTCCAAATTCAATCACTGCTTTCTTATAAGCATTTTCTATAGATTCTGTACTTGTTACATCACAAATTGCATAAGTAGATACATCTCTTGCATATGTTTTGTTCGCTTTAACAAGTGCTTCTTCGTTAATATCTGTAAGAACAACATTTGCTCCTTCAGCTGCTAGTTTATCAGCAATAGCTTTACCAATTCCGCCACCTGCTCCAGTAACTAAAGCTACTTTACGCGATAAAGGCTTTTCCTTTGGCATACGTTGTAACTTTGCTTCTTCTAATAACCAATACTCAATATCAAAAGCTTCTTGTCTTGGTAAAGATGTATATTCAGTAATAGCTTCTGCACCACGCATTACGTTGATTGCATTGATATAGAACTCACTAGCCACACGTGTTGTTTGCTTATTTTTAGCAAAACTAAACATACCAACACCTGGATAGATTATTATTACTGGATTTGCATCTCTAATTGCTGGACTATTATCTTTTTTACAAGTATTATAATAATCTACATATTCTTGACGATATGCTTCAAATGCTGGTTCTAATTTCTTTAAAATGGCATCAGCATCTGATAAATCTTCATTTTTATCTAATTTTAATACTAGAGGTTGAATTTTAGTTCTCAAGAAATGATCGGGACAAGATGTACCCATAGGTGCCAATCTTTCCAAGTCATTACTATTAATATATTGCATCACTACATCTGTATCCGAAAAATGACCTATCATTCTATTCTCAGAAGAACACAAACCTCTTAATAGAGGCATTAGCTGTGATGCTTTTTCTAAACGCTCCTCTTTTGGTAAACTTTCTACTTTCTGACCACCAAATACAGGACCACCTTCTTTTATTTTGTTTGTAATATAATCAGAAGCCATTTCAATAACTTCCAAACTATTCATATAACATTCATAAGATGTATCTCCCCAAGTAAATAAACCATGACTACCCAAAACAATACCTCTTATTCCAGGATTATCAGCCAAACATTTCTCTAATTGCAAGCCAAGATCAAAACCTGGTTTTTGCCATGGTACCCATCCCATTGTATCTCCCCAAATTTCTTTGGTTACTTGCTCACTATCTTTAGCTGCAGCAACTGCAATTAAAGCATCAGGATGTAAATGATCTATATGTGCAAATGGTAATAAACCATGTAAAGGTGTATCTATTGATGGTGCTTTACTGTCTAAATCGTAAATACAATGATTAAACAAGCCTACCATTCTATCTTCATCGTGTAAACCTTGGTAAACATTTTTTAAATCGCGTAACCTTTCTGTATATAATCCTGCTATTCCAGAACGAGTTAAAGTACCTATATCTCCTCCAGAGCCTTTTACCCACATTACTTCAACATCTTCATTCGTTAAAGGATCTTTTTCTATGGTCTTACAACTTGTATTTCCTCCTCCATAATTTGTAATTCTTAAATCCGCTCCTAAAATATTTGAGCGATATAAAAATAATTCAACTTGATTATCACCTAAAGCCAATGCTTTTGATTCATCCCATAAATAATCTACGTATTTAAAACTCTTAGTACTTTTCTCCATTGTTTTATATTATAATAAATGATGATATCAAAAATATATTTGAAAACACACTTTCCTATCCTGTACTGTACCGTAATTGTAAATATTAAGTTAAAAAAAACACTTTAATATTAATTATCACAAAATAAAACACTGAATTACAGTATCTTAATATTTTCACTAAATCTATATTAGCATTTCAAATATATTCTACAACAATGATTAATAATTGCCTTTGCTAATAATTAAGTTAACAAGGAATATGTTTTTAGATTTTGATAAGTATTGTAATAGTTAGTCTTTATCCCTTAAAAAAAAGCTCACTTTATATCACAGTTATTAAATATATCACATACAAATTTAACAAACAACATCTTGTAGCTTTTTAAAAAAATTAAAAAGCAAGCACTAGCCTTTTAGTCATTGTAGTAGAAGCTCATTATTGTTAAAAAAAAATACAAATACATTATACTTAATCATTATATTTTTTTATCTGAAGACCTTTATAGTATTTTAGTATATTATTTTCTTTTATTTTAAAGAAAAATCTTTACTTTTCATAAATTAAATTTTACTCTCAAAAAATGAATCTAATTAAGTACATAAAAATTGATGAAAACTCAAGGGTTCCAAAATACCAACAAATCATTGATTCTATAATAGATAATATTTCTTTAGGCAATTTAACTATGGACCAAAAGATTCCCTCTATAAATATGTTTAGTGAAGAGTTTTATTTATCAAGAGACACTGTTGAAAAAGCATATAGTATACTAAAAGATAGAAATATTATTACCTCAATTCGAGGTAAAGGCTACTATATATCTAGAACCAAATTAATTTCTAAAGTTAATATCTTATTTTTAGTAAACAAACTAAGCTCATATAAACTACGAACTTATAACCATTTTATAAATACAATTGGTGCAAATTCACATACTGATTTACATATCTATCACTGTGATGAAAGCTTGTTTTTAAATTTATTAGATAAAAACAAATCTGCATATGACTATTTTATCATTATGCCTCATTTTAAAACAGATCAATTAAAACATGTAAGCCATACTGATAGAGTTATTAAAGCATTAAAACAAATACCTAAAGACAAATTAGTTATTTTAGATAATATAAAGCCAAATATAAATAGTGGTCTAGTAGAAATCTACCAAGATTTTGAAAACGATATCTATTTTGCATTAAAAGAAGGATTACCAAAAATAAAAAAATATAAAAACATTGTATTAATCTACCCTGAAAAGGCAGTATATCCTTACCCAAGAAGGATTTTACATGGGTTTAGAAAATTTTGTGTTGAACATAAACTAGATTTTGAAATCCTAGACAAAGTTTATGATGATATGATTTTGAAAAAAGGCGATTTATTTATTACCATTGAAGAAGCTGACTTGGTTAACCTTGTAAAGCGAGTAAGAGAAGACGAGTTTATTCTCGGTGAAGAAATTGGTATTATATCCTACAATGACACACCACTTAAAGAACTTCTAGGAATTACAGTTATTTCAACAGATTTTAAGGTAATGGGAGAAACTGCTGCTCAAATGATACTAGATAAAACCAAAGGAAAAGTAAAAGTGCCTTTTAACTTTATTGATAGAGATTCTCTATAGAATGAGCGTTTCTGCTTTAAGTAGTATACATTCAAAATAACCATTGGATTTTCATATACTTGTGTGTAAATTAATCTAAAAATCAAACTATTTTCACCTACTCATTTCTTTGTAAAAGGTGCTATTCTCATTTGCTGTAATAATTTTGTTTTTATAAACAAGTTTTTGACCTTCGCCAATATAAATGTTTTGCAACTTCTGTTTTTCATCCAAAGTTATTATAGCAAAAGAGCCTTTAAAATAAAGACCTAAAGCTTCGTTTTTGAAAATATCTCCTTTTGATTGTGTGATAATGTATTGAATTATTTTTTTTGATGGTGTATTACTTTCAATTTTTAATCCTTTATAAATACCGTCTTGTTCTATTTTATTTACCGAAGAAATTGTGGGTTTCTCATTTTTATTAAATGGTTCATAAACCACTACAAATGGATTTTCCCATGCAGAACCATTGTTTCTAATTATTAATGTTGGTGTTGGCAAATTACTATACGGTTTTGGCGACTCAAAAGTTATAGGTGCTTTTACTTTGGTATATGTTCTGTTTTTAAAACCTGGAATATGTAGTTGCATAAAGACGCTTCCTGTACTTAATTTTTTAGTATTAAATGTCGCCTTAATATCATTATGGTAGCTTTTTGATGTTTTTACATTCTTAAAAAAATGCCAACCTGGATTCCTATATACTTTATTATGCTTCCAATTTGCATTTGCATTTGCTATATAGCGCTTTGGTGTTTTCTTAAAAGCCATGTCACTATTTTCAAAAACTATCTTATCACCTATATTGTGATACAGATAATCATGATATTCATTTGAAAGCTTAGATTTCGAACGAAACACATCCACATAATAACCTGTTGTTGGCGAAGTACGTATTAAAGCTAAAGTACGTTCTTGAGAAGCCTCTGCTTTGTCTCCTTTATTATCTTCAAAACTGGTTTGACTGAAAGAATGATATGGAGAAACTCCTTCTTTACCAACTTGGGGTTCCATAGAAATTAACTCAACTTTGTTTATACCCAAATTAACCCATCCACCTTCTCCTTGAGAACTTCCATTTACAATAACGGTATTGTGTGCTGCAAAAATTCTTGAATAATTTTCATGAAGATCTTTTCCGTATCGCTTTCTACCATGGTCAACACCTAATACCTGTCCTTCACCATACAATTCAATATTCATACCTTCAGCATGTCCATGTACCATGTGAGCACCTCCAACAAAACACATTAATCCATCTTTTGATTTATTAGTATTACTCAAGTTACGTTGCAATACAATACCTGCGTGATATACTCTATCCGTTCTTGGTAAATCAATCTTAGCGACTTCTTCACTAATATCATTGTCAAACCAAAACAAAGCTTCAGGATTTTCCCTATGGTATTTACCTTTAGTCAAGGCTCTTTTTATTAGTGGCGCAAATTTGTTTTGCAAATTTGGTAAACTATCTATTTTTGACAACACATAGGCATTTTCATAAGCTTCGTATGGTGCATGAGCTCTCCTATGTCCATCGCCCCACCTTATAATTTCATTATTTGGATATACAAAATAGTCTAACCTTGCTAGTGCATATAATATGTTTTGATATTTTTTTCCTAGTTTTAGAGTAGGGTCATACTTATTGACAACCAACAATAACTTTGCTAAAATTGCAGTTGAATGATTTAAATATTGTGATGTCTCAGGCCAAATATCTCCTTTTTTTTATAATTTTTTGCCATGACATTAAGAGCGTCTTGATTACCAGTACTATTAGTTAAAAAATAAGATAATAATGTTTCTCGTTCATTTTGGTCATCCATCGCTAAAGCATTATATACCAAACTTGGAGATTCCAAAACTGAATGATTTGAACCTATTTGCCCGTAATTGATTGTGATATCTGCATAGGTTCTACATACATCCTGAAGCTCATTTACAGGAAAATCTACTCTTTTATTTTTGATGATATTAAATACTCTACCTCCTTTTTTAAGATAAGAAGCAGTAAAGTCATAAATTAAAGGAATCTTATAACCTATAACACGTACTTCTCTAAAACCATCATAAGGAAACAGCCAACCTCCTCTACCATGCCAGTCTGAAAGCTTAGATTTTTGAACTGATTTTGTGAAAGAATATAGAATGCTACTTCCCACATATGCGTATTTTTCATCTTGGGTTAAATAATACATCAAGCCACAATCAATAGCCACTTGCAAGTATTTATCCAATAATTCCATATATTTCTTTTCTGTATCTGTGGCATTATCAAGATTTTTTTGAACTCCATTTTCTATATGATACGTTTTATAAAAAGGGGGAAAGCTATTTTTTTGACCTTTGGACCAATTAAAAGGTAATTTTTCTAAATAAGCCTTTGGATTCTTATTAAAGGATACAACCTGATAATCGGTTTTTAACTTTAGTTTAGTATAGATGTCTTTTGCCCAATCTTGAGTCTCTATTTTTTCAAGAACTTGACTTCGTTCTTCAGATGTTACTAAAATAAAAGGACGCTCTATAACCTGACTACTCATTTTAAAAGTAATGAGTAGCAACAATACTACAATCCTAAAATTTGATTTTAAACATTTCAATTTCATCGACATCATTTTTATAATATAGTCCAGTTCTTGTTACTTAAACCATTCTGTATTATATATCTTTCGCAATCTTTCTAGGTCATCTTTAAATTCAACATCATTAGTAAAATGAGTTGTTTCAAAAGGGTCTTCCTTTAAGTTTAACAACTGTTCTTCAATTTCATCAACGTCATAACGCGTATATTTCAAACCCTTTTTATCAACTACCATTTTACCAATTTCACTTTCTACACCAAGGGTCTCTCTCCAATCCACTTCTGCACCTTCAAAAAGTGGTCTTAAGCTTTTACCACGAACATCAGAAACACCTTTAATATTGGCATAATCACACACAGTGGGAAGTAAATCTAATCCATTAGAAACCAAATCTACTTCGTTGACCTGACCGGCAGGAATATGGCCTTTCCACATCGCCATAAACGGAATGTTTGCAGATTCTTCATATAAAGTAGACTTATGTTCCATACGATGACTTGCACTCATATCGCCATGGTCGCTTGAAAAGATGATTAGTGTATTATCTTCTTGCCCGCTATTCTTTATAGCATCTATAAGCACTTGTACTTCTTTATCCATAACCTCCGTCAAACGATGATAAGCATATCTATGACGCTTCCAATCGTTATCTGTAAAATGTTCTCTGGCATTTTTACGAAACGGTCTCGCATTAATTAAGCTTTTTACAGCTTTAGGCTCATCAATTTGAGGTTCGTAATTTTTTGGTAATGGTGGACAATAACTTGCATAAAATTCTTCTTCACTAACACCTTCTGGAATTTTCATTGCTTCATCTAAAGTTGCTAATTCAACTTTTGCACGTTTTAAGAGTATGGCATCATTTTTACTGGTTGCTTTTTCCCGTAAAGCCATGTAGCAAATATCATGTGGGTTTATTAATGAAACCACCATGAAATATGGGTTTTCATGCTTTTCACTAATAATTTCAGCGGCTTTGTTTACCAACTCACCTCTTTCGTCATCACTAAATTTATTAAAACCAAGTGCTGCAGGTGTTAAGGACTCTGGTAAATGCTCTTTGCCACCAAAATACAAGTCATAATTCGCCTTTTTCAGATAGGAAGCAATGGTTGTATTCTTCACTTCTTCAGTAACCGTCGGAATCTTCATGGACCCTCTATTTTCTCGAATTTCGTTTCCTTTATCATCTTTAAAATAACTTGGAAAGCGGCCTGTGATTAAGCTTACTCTTGCTGGCGAACACACAGGGTTGGTAGTATAAGCTCTTGTAAAACGAATACCATTATCGGCAATATAATCTAATGCTGGTGTTTTTAAATACGTGTTACCAGCATTACTCATCATATTAGCACTCATTTGGTCTACATATACATATATGATGTTTGGTTTTATTTCTTTAGTAGTAAGCGTCTTCTTTTCTTCGTTTTTACAACTAGTTATCACTAAGAAAAAGATTAAAAGACCTATATAATTTGATACGCTTTTCATGATTCAACTTTCTATTTTAAAAAAATCTTTTCCCCATTTTGCTCGCAACTCTTTTGCAAGTTGATTAACAGTTTCTTGATACTCCGGTTTTTCGGCCAAATTGTCGAGTTCTAATGGGTCTGTCTTATGATCAAACAGCATTCGTGCAAAGGCTATTCCATCGTCTTTAGTCCATTCGGTATAAAATAAGTCGCCTTTAATCAAGGTTACAGCATCTTTAAATTTGCTAACAGCCCAGTCTTTTTCTGGTATTTCTCCATTTAAAATTGGCATAAAGCTTTGGCCTTCAAGGTTCTTTGGTGCATCAAAACCAGCAAGTTCCACTAAACTTGGATAGATATCCACGTATTCAGTTATGGCATTTGTTTTTTGGCCTTTAGTTTTACCTGGCACTTTGATTATTAAAGGTGTTTTTAAAGCGGTCTCGAATGTGGAATGCTTAGACCATAATTTATGGTCTCCCAAATTCCAACCATGGTCTCCCCATAAAACAACTATGGTATCATCTTCTAACTCTAAGCGTTTTAATTCATCTAAAACCAAACCAATTTGTGCATCTACATAACTGACACAAGCATAATAACCATGAATCAATTCTTTAGATAAATCTTCCGTAAGGTTTCCTTTTTTTGGAACATTACCATAATTGCGTAACTCACCAAAATTGTGAAAGGCTTGTTTAGGTGTGCTTTTGGGCTGTACATAACTTTCAGGTAGTTCAATTTTTGCCCTATCGTATAAATCCCAATATTTTTTTGGAGCATTAAAAGGTAAATGCGGTTTCATAAAACCTAGGGCTAGAAAAAAGGGTTGTTTTTTATTTGCAAGCATTTTTAAATCTGCTATTCCTTTTTGAGCTATTTCACCATCAAAATAAGCGGTATCATCAACTTCTGCCATTTCAAAAGCAGCAGCTCCTGCAACAGCTAAATTTGCATCTCCATTTTCAATTCTGTTTTTTTCTAATTGATAGTCGCGAATATTTCCTTTTGGGAACCAAATATTATCCCAAGCTAAACTATCATCATTTCTTTTATGATATATCTTTCCGTTAGAAATCGTAGTGTATCCATTTTGCTTGAAAAAATTAGGTAATGAAACTGCCTGAGGTGCATCTTTATCTGCCCTTGTACTGTAATTTATAAAACGATGTCTTGTCGGACGTAAACCCGTAAGCAAACTCGCTCTTGACGCACCACACACAGGTATGTTACAATACGCCCTATCAAAGACTAAACTTTCATCAGCTAACTTATCGAGATTTGGGGATTGCATATGATTAGCACCATAAAAATTAAGTTCAGGGCGTAAGTCATCAACGGCAATAAACAAGATGTTCATTGGTTGTTGTTCTTTAGTGGCTATGGTTGTTTCTTTTTCATTTTTACATGAAGTAAAAAGAATTGCTAAACCTATTGCGAGATTGAGAAATCTATTCATTTTGAAAGTATTTTTTTACCAGTGTTGAATAACTATATAATCATCTTTAGTAAGTGTGTTTTTTATGGAATCTGGTATTTGTCGTCTTGGTGTATCTTGATCTAGCTTAAATCCTTTTTTTCCTTTAGGTGTGATAATTGGCATATTGCCAAGTTCTTCATTTAAAATATCACCTTGCTCATTCATCCACACAAACAAGTCTTTTACCAACCTTTCTTTTACAGCTTTCAATTCTGAATTATTAGCCAAATTCTGTTGCTCAAAAGGGTCATTTTCTAAATCATATAATTCCTCGAATGGTTCGTTCTTAAATGCTTGAGCACCTCTTTGTATGAAGTAATCTACATTAGGTTTTCCTGTTAAATTTTGTTCAACAACTTCTATTGAATTAAAATTTCGAATGTATTTGTAACGTTGATTGCGAACCATTCTTGAAGGAAACACTTCAGAATTCAAAATATTTTGATTGGTTCTTACGCCATAAACGTATTGATTTACCTCAACATCTTCGCCTTGTAAAATGGGTAAAAAGCTTTTTCCATCCATACCATCTGTTGACTTCCCTCCTGCTATGTTCATAAATGTTGGGAGAACATCGGTATAATGAATGAGCTGATTTGAAGTCGTCCCAGGTTTAATCACTTTTGGCCAACGTGCTACAAACGGCACTTTTAAACCAATGTCTTTTACCGTGAATTTTCCCGAAACCCCATGATCTGCACTGTAAATAAATAAGGTATTATCATCTAAATACGTATCAACCATTTCTAAGACCTTTTCTATTTGCGTGTTATCTTCCTCAATACTTCGGTAATAACCTGCTTTAGATTTTACATATGCTTTATCCTTCTTTTTGTGTTCATTAAAAGGATAAAACTTGATATCATCAGCATTTGGGTTTTCAACATCAAAATACTTCCCATGAGGATATTTTGACGTAATAAACATACAAAATGGCTTTTTGGTCGCTTTGAAATAACCTTCTATACTGTCTAAAGGAATATAATCTCTAGGTACATCTTTTTTAGGAACGGGCTCCCATTCTCTATCCCATTGATACACACTTGTAGGTTTAACATGGCTTTTGCCAGCTAAAACCACTTCATATCCCAAATTTTTCATTTGAGTGGTTACACTTTTTATATCAGGTCGAGTAGCTGTATGATTGGCAAAACAGCCATTTTTTAAAGGATAATTACCCGTAAAAAGCTGAGACCTACTTGGGGCGCAAATAGCCTGAGCGGTAAAAGCATTATTAAAAAGCATGCCTTCTTTTGCTAAACGGTCTACTGCCGAAGTACTTACTTTTTCATTACCATAGCAACCATAATCATATACATCTTGGTCGTCTGCTAAGTAAAAAATTAGATTTGGTTTTTTATCACCAGCCTTTTTTTTTTGTGAAGTTGATGTATTGCAACTTAAAAAAAGAATAGCTAACAATATGAATATTGAAATTTTTGAAAAAACTTTCATCCTAATTTAATTTGGATTAATTAAATAGTATTTTTTTGTAAGCATTATTAATTTTAATGATATACATACCATGTGAAAAGTTAGAAATATCTATAGTTTCCCCTTTTCCAGATAATACTTTGGTTCCGGTAAAATTATAAACATCCCAGTTTTCTGAGTTCTGGTTTTTTAACGTAAATACACCACTTCTACTTGGGTTTGGATATACAGTAAAGGCTTTGCTTTGTTGAAAATCATCCACAGACAAACCATCTTGAGCAAATGTTGCTGTAATATTTAGGTTTGAATTTACTGTTATTGTTAACGGATTTTCTGTACTAACTATATCACCAGACCAACCTTGAAACACCCAACCCGCATCAGGATAAGCATTAAACGTAACTTCCTCATCTGTAAAAACAGTACCGCCAGAAGGAGAAACCACACCAGAACCTTCAATAATATTAGTAGTTATGGTATGCTCTTCAATTCCTGCCTTAAGTACTAACTCCAAACTACTAATTTCTACAGTACCGCCCAAACTTGACCTGTTAGCAACCTCAACATTAAAAGAATCAATGGTTCCATTCCAATCTGCATCTGCACTCAAATCTACAATATAGGTATTAAAGGAAGTTTCATTAATTCCTGGACGAAAACGACGCTGATTTTTTACACCATCTTTATACCAAACAAACCAAAACAGATCACTATCCGTTACGTTTTTAACATCAATCTTAAACCTATCAAAATTATCAATATTAAGTGATGTGTCATAAATCAGGTTTGGAAAATTACCACTAATAGTCATATTAATTATATCTCCAGCTATTGTAGTTGACATTTGAGATGTAGAAAACTGTTGAAAATCATCGTTAGTTGTCCATTTATATTGTGGCGTATTTAGTACCGTTACTAAATTAGTATTAGTCCTAAATTCGATTTTTTCAAATGCAAAAGAAGGGATTTCTGTATTCAAAGTAATTACAGACCCTGATTCACCATCTGTTCTGGCTGTTGTTTCAATGCTTTTCCAATCTGAATAGCTATGTGGATTTGGGTTTTGGTAAGCTTCATAAGCTGTAAATCCCTCTTCGGTTAAAATTCTATCTGGACTACCTTTATCATCAAATCCACTTTTTACAAAACTAGAATTTTCTATCAAAAAATTTTGAAGCTTGTTATTGTCTTTACTGTAAGCTATACTTCTGTAGTACAGCGTTGTCCCCTCTGGCAAACCTAACTTAAAAGATACGCTTACTTCCTCGTTATCTCTATAGTTTAACGAGCTGTTATTGTAATTGTACAGTAAAACATCATAGGCATCACTATTATCTTGTTTTGCAAAAATAGCATCAATGTCATTTGTTGTCGTTTCCGGTGAACCTGAAATATTGGTATCATAATGAATTTTAGTATTCATCGAGTTTAAGATGCTAATAGCTGGAGGGTCTTCAGAACCTGTTCTATTACCCCATCTATAAATTAAATCTAAACCTTTGTCTTTATTTTTATAATAAATGTTAGAAAAATACAATTCAACAATTTCAGAATGTGTTGTTTCTGCATTAATAAGTCCTTGGTCATCAGCACCATTCATAGTTGTAACAGTGGCATATTCCATTAAGTCAATAATTGCATTTGCATTCCATTTTGGGTGGTTTATTAAATCTGCAAAAAGTTTATCATATTTTATGCTCATATTACGCAAAGTTCCATTACCTAAAACCACGTAATCTGACACTCCCCAAAAATCATATCTTATATTATTATCGAAACAGTATTCTATCAATCCTTCAGCAAAAGAAGCAAAAGGTTCTCCTTTATAATTTAATATGGTCCCGTTTTTATATAAAAAATCTGGAGCTCTTGTATGTAAACCAATAACTGCATTTGGCAACACTGATCTTACTGCTTTTTCGGTATTTTCAAAATGCTCAATAAAATCTTGCTTGGTTCCAAACCAATGATCGGGAGTTTCTATTTCCGACCCCACTCTAAAACGCCATGATAATACTTTTTCTTCACCATAAGTATTCACCAACTCGGTCATTAACGCTTTTATATAATCATGATACGCTTGCTTATTGGCTGGAGGTAAAGAATTTCCATAAATAGATATTTGCTCGTCTTCACGAAAATTAATATTGTCTCTTGTTCCTTCAGGTATAAAAGTGTAACCATGTTGAAAAGCCCAAGGTGGTTGATCTAATACAATTTGATGAATTTCTGTTTGAGAATTTATAATCTTATCTAATCTATCAATAAGACGTTCAAACCTATACACATAAATATTGTTTATTGAATCATATAAACAGGTATCAAAATCTAAGTCTTTAACATTTTGTCCATTTACAGTCTTTTTAATTCCACCAATCATCCTAACTATATTCATCTTTATTCCTGGACGAATATTAGAACCATTCTTTGGACTAATACGATTAGCAATAGACCATATATTATGTAAAGGCGTATTTTGCTTAGTATTATCTGTAAAATCAGTAGAGAGTGTGACTTGTGCATCAATATTTAATAAGCCAAAAAGCAAACCTATTAATACTAAACTTGTTTTAATATTTACTCTAGACAACATCTATTTATTTTTGAATTGTAACTTATTTGATATAATTATGCAATATAATTGTATTTACAATCAAAAGTGTCCTGAAGTGTCCTGCAACTAAATTTGGTTTTTGAAGAATAAAAATAGACTATCTATCTACCTCAATCACTTTCACAGGTTCATATCCAGTAACATTACCCCGGTTTTTTTGTTCTACAAAATATGGTTGAAACGTGTAATTTGATTTTTCATCCCATTTTGAATTCTCTTTTGGTAAAAGCGCTTTTAAAGTTGCTAACTTACTTTTGTACTTAGGATTACTAGCTTCATTAGTCCATTCATTCGGGTCTTTACTATGATCATAAAACTCTTCTGTACCATCTTCATAGCGTATGTACCTGAACCCATCTTTTTTTATAGCATGGTTATTCATCGCAAAAGTAGTTAAGGCATAAGCATCTTGAATTCCTTCATCTTTTTGCATCATCGTTACTAAACTTTTCCCTTCATTTCTTTTATAAGCAGGCAATCCACTCAATTCTAATAAGGTTGGATAAATAGATAGCATTTCTACAGGTGCAGTAATTTTCTTTCCTTTTGGCAAATTGGGACCAGCGAACATTAACGGTGCTTTAGTAGCTGTTTCCCAAAGTGCGTGTTTTGCAAAAGTGCCTTTTTCCCCTAAACGATAACCATGATCGGACCACAAAACAATAATAGTATTGTCTGCATGCTTACTACTTTCTAAAGCATCTAAAACACGACCTAATTCGTAATCTACATAACTGATACATGCCAAATAAGCTTGTACAATCTTTTTCCACTCTCCACTTTCCTTTGCCCATTCTGTTGATGGCATCATCGGTAAATCATTAATTTGTAAACCAACATTTGGAATATCGTTTAAATCATCAGATTTGTATGGAGGCGTTTCTATTTTATTTAAAGGATACATATCGAACCATTTTTGTGGTACATACAAAGGCACGTGTACACGTAAAAAACCAAGTCCCATAAAAAACGGTTTATCGTAATTTCTTTGCAATCTTTCTGTAACCCAATTTACAGATTGATGATCTGGCATTAAGGTATCGCTTTCTGGAAAAGCTCCCCAATCTGTGCTTGTTCTTCCATGTGTTCCTCTAATACCTTTTCCAAAACCATCCCAAACAAATCGCTTTTTGGGATATGGCCCAAAACCTTTTACACGTCCTCCTGATTCATTAAACACACTGTCTGGTGCATGAATATGAAATAGCTTGCCAATTCCCATGGTATGATACCCATTTTGCTGAAAATATTCTGGTAAAAAAGTAATATCCTTAGTTGCTGAATTTCCCTCTCTTCTAATTTCGTTATCAGGGGTCATTCCGTAAATTCCAGTAGTAGATGGACGTAAACCTGTCATTAATGAAGCTCTTGAAGGACCACAAAGTGGCGCCTGTACATGGGCATTTGTAAAAGTAACTCCCATTTTTGCCAACCTATCAAAATTTGGTGTTTTTACGTTTGAAAAATTGTCAATAGGCCCTATCATAGTGTTCAAGTCATCAACAGCTATAAATAAAACATTTGGCTTTGGCGTTTCATCTTTTACTACATTCTTTTTTTTATTATTACAAGAAAAAACAAATGTCAATACCACCAATAATATCAAGTGTATTTTATTCATAATACGTGCTTTTTATTCAGCTCTAAATGCTGCAATTTTCCCTTGTAAATCTTTAACAATTTCAGGATGACTTTCTGCCAAATTATTTTTTTCGAAAGGATCTTCATCAATATTGAATAATTGAATTTTCTCCTTTGCCTTTCTAACCGGATCTGGAACAATTATTTTATATGGAGGAAAAATAGCCATATTGTAAAACATGCTATTCTCTACAGTATCAAAATCATGCGCGTATACTTCTCCAAAAATTCCTTCTCGTTTATCCAAAGTTTCTTTATTTAAAACACTAACTCCTGGTAGGTTTTCAGGTTTTTCTATATCTAAAACATCTAAAACTGTCGGTATCATATCTATACTACTTACAACGGTTTTTGTATCCATTTTAGGTTTTATTTCACCTGCCCATTTATACATAATTGGTGTTCGTATTCCCATATCATAAGGTGCACGTTTAGAGTCTGACATATAACCACTTTTATCAGGATTTTGTCTCCAACCATTATCACATACATACACAAATAACGTATTTTCTGTTAAGCCTTTATCTTCAATTAAATCAAATAATTGGCCACAAGTCTCATCAAACCACTCTATCATTGCCCAATATTTTGCTAAATGCTCAGAGTCTGTTTTCTTTTTATATTTTTCAAATAAATGTTGTGGTGGGTTATGAGGTCTGTGAGGTAAAAATGGTGCATACCATAAGAAAAATGGCTTTTTTTCTTTTAGTGCCAAGTCTACATAGTTACTAATTGTATCTAAACCTTTTCTACCAATTTCTAAACCGTAATCCCCATGACGTCCACCTCGTTTCGGGTCTCCATGTGTCATACCATAATCAAAACCTCCAATTTTGTGGTTACCATGCCACCATTTTCCTGTTTGAAAAGACAAATAGCCTTTTTCTTTAAGCATATCTGGAAGTGTAGTTTGCTTTTCAAAAGCCGAAATAACAGGCTTATATGCTTCGGCTCTTTCTTTTCCACGGATATTTCCACGCTCATAGACCTTATCATTCCCTAAAATTCCATGATCTTTAGGGTACAAACCAGTAATTATAGTGGCTAATGAAGGTGAACACAAAGGCGTAGGTACATAGCCTTTTGTGAAGGTTAAACTTTCTGAAGCAAATTTGTCTATCCTTGGAGTTTCTATATTTTGATCTCCCATGAAACTATAATCTGTCCACGACTGGTCATCTGATAAGATGAATACAATATTTGGTGGCGTTTGAGTTTCTACTGTATTTTTAATTGTATTCTCTTTTGTCTTATTCCCACAAGATAAAACCGAACTTATAATTAAGGTATTAAAGAGTAGTAGTTTTATTATTTTCATTTTTAGTTGATTTTAATTGTTTGTTTTTTTATTTAAAATTTCTGATTCTTTTTTCAAACGTTGTATTGGACCATTATCTCCTATAAGATACATTTTTCTGAAATCAGTCCCATCCTCTTTTTGAGCAACAATGATTCTAGCATCAGGATGTGCATTATCGATAAGCGATGATATTACAAAACTGGAATTCTTTCGACTTAAAAAAACGGTGCTCTTTTTAAACGATTTTCCTCCATCAAAGCTATCCCATCGGCTTATTTCTCCAACATCATCACTAGTTACATGTTCTAAATATATACTTACTTCTGTGGCAGATTTTACTTCTAAATCACCATTACCTCTGGGAAGATCTTTATTCTCACTTTTTAGCCACCTTTTTCCATCCCATCTAAAATGTTTTATGCGCTTGGGGCCGCTTCTTTTTTCTCCTACATCTGGACCTACTAATATGCAGACTTGCGGATTTCCATTTGGATCTACATCCGTTACCCCTTGAAATGTCCAATCTTCAGCTATCTCTCTTACCAAAGTTTTTTTATCTGCCATTTCCTTGGTTAAAGGCATTTCTAAAGGTTCATTTTTAACATTTTTCCACACGCATGTTTTAGTATTAAACACCATATAATACAAGTTGTGTCTTTCTGGTATATGACCTCGAGTATCTTGAGCGTTTTTGTTGTCTCTACAGATATGGTAATCGAACGCTACAATAATATCATCTCCATTACCTTTGCTTACCCAAGGATACCAAGAATCTTCGGCTTCAATATTTTGTTGGCGTTTATGTTTTAAAAATGAAACCGGCTCCCCAAAAGTGCGTCCATTATCTGTAGATTTTTGATATACCCAATTACTTCTATGGGCACCGTGGCGATAAAATAGATACATATCACCATTATCCATTTTTACAAACTGACTGTATGTACCAAATACCGAAATATTATCCAGTGTTTCCCACTCAGAAATATTTAAAGGTTTTTTAGAAACCGCATGCAAATTTTTCCCATAATGATGATTACCCAATGGGTTTTCACCATTATCGGGTGTTCCCCCATGACCTCCAAACGCAATATGAATATATCCTGCATCATCGATAAGAATTGCAGGCTTACCATGATTGTCTATTTTTTTCTTTCGATTAGGGTCTTTACCCATTTCACTTATTCCCGCTTTAAAAGGCCCTTTCCATTCTTTTGTAGTGTGATTGTAAGATGCTACATAAGGGTCTTCTAAAGCACCTTGATAAGCAACATAAGTAATGCCTTTATGGTAAATTCCTGCTGGATGTTGTACAATGGCGACGGCATTTCCAAAACCGTTGTCTGCAAAATAATCTACCAATTCATTTTCTTTTGTAGTTACTATGGCTTCTTTGGTTTTTGATGCACATCCCAAAAAGGAAAAAGAAATGAATAGTATTTTAAAAAAGTATTTGTTCATTATCATTCTAGAGTTTTACTTTTTTATAAAATTGAATACTTACAGGACCTAAAAGTCCTGATAATTGTAATTCATCATCTTTTTTCCAATGTTTCCAAGAAGAGAACGTTTGTCTTTTTGAATCGCGAGATTCTGGATTTGATAACCAATCTGGAAGTGTCTTGGTTTTATTACCTTTACGCTCGTAATCCAAAAGTTGTTTTTCATCACCAATTAAACGATTTACCCATAAATTGGTGATTTTTAGTTTTATTGTATTACGACCTTCTTTCACATAATTATCAATAGCAACCCTAAAAGGCGCTTTCCATAATGTGCTTACTTTTTTATCATTTATAAAAACTTCGGCAACAATAGCCACACTCCCTAAATCCAATCTAAAAGTATTTTCTTCACATAACTGTTTTTTAGATAGGATGAATTCTTTTTCATAAATCGCAGTTCCTGAAAAATATTGAATATCGTCTTCCGTTGCATCAGACCAAGATTTTAATGTTTCAAAATGCTTCTTTTGTGCTGTACCGTTTTTTAAAGGAAATGTGACCTGCCAATTTTCAGATAGCACCATTGGATTTGGAACTTTTACTTTTACCCTTTTTGATTTTCCTGAGGCATTTGTATAAGACAAACTTCCTGAAAAAGGTGTTTTCCAAACGGTATTCCCATTGACTTTATAAACTTCTGATGAAGGATCAGACTTATTTAGGTTTAAAAATTCACCTTCTGGAATTATAGTTGTTCTTAAATTTCCATCGGTTTCAAACGTAATTTTCAGAAAATTATTAGCGTTTTTTAATACTTTACCATTTACGAAATCATCTGATATTTTGATATTCAAGTTTCCAGAAGCCACTTGTTTTTTGATGTCCTCGGTAACATCAAAAGCTTCAAAGTTTTTAGGCACACCTTTGGTTTCTGCTTTAAATTTACCAAACACCGCAGAAATTATTTTGAGGGGTTGATTACCTGCATCTATTTTAACAAACTCTCGTTCTTCAGCATGAATGTGTTCAACTTTATCCCCAATTTCATATTCCATTCTAAACTCTTTTACATAGCCCATAGCTGGGTCGCAATCGCAAAAGGCTCTAGACATTTGAAAATTTAATGTCCCACCATTTACCTCTGCAGCTACTTTATCCGTAATATCGACCAATCCTTCTTGTAAAAAATTACCATATTCTGCTTTTATGATTTTTAAGTTAGATAGTGGTCTTGGTGTTGGTTTTTCTAATTTTACATCAGCTTCAACAATGTGATTTTTATCTACTGAATTTTCTTTAAACACTACAAATACAGCTTGTTCACTATCTAAAGCAATAGGAATATTTACAGTACCATCATCATTATTTTTCCAAACTGCTACTTTTTTAATGTCTCCAGTTTCAGCGTTCCAAATTTCCGGCAATTTGTTTGCAACTTTAAAGCGTCCCGTAAATGCTACTTTTTCCTTTTTTGCATTGGCTAAAAAATAGATATCGGCTTCTTTTGTTCTTCTGTGTATAAAACCAATGTCTTCCATATTTGCTTCAACAATAGAAAAATCTGGTGTTATATGCTCTTTCTTTAAGAACTCATCAATTGAAATAGCTTTTATCAAACCTTTATCCCAAAGTGCGTTGGCAGTTGTTCTTATATAAGTATCACTTTCTGGGTAATTGCTTAAACTTGGTGAACGCTTAGGTTTACTACCAATAATTTTTGCGCCTTTTTTAACTAAAGCTTCTATTATTTTTAGTGTTTTAGGCGTTATCCAATCGCTTTCTGGTAAGCTCAACACTTCGTAGGCTACTCCAAATTTTGTAACAATTTTACCGTTTTCTACGGATAATTCTCCGAGCTTATTAGCACCAATTAAATCATAATCGTAACCAGATTTCTTTAATTCTGGTAATAAAAAAGCTGTGTTTGGAGAAGAATCTCCAGTAAACATCAAAACATCTGCAACATTAGTACCTTGTTGTAATAAATATTGCGATTTGGAGATATAATCTAAATACGATTTGCTTTGTGTCCACCAAGTATTCAAACGGTTAAAATCGAAACCGTGATAACTTAATGCCATTCCTGGAGCAATATCCCAAGGTTGATGCACATAAGTATGAAATATAAAACGAGTAATGCCTTCTGCCCATGCTTTATCTCCGATAGATTTTATGGTTGCTGGGTGTTTATCCCAACCGCCAATACCAGTAAAGGATTCTGCACCAACAATGTTACTACCATTTAAATGGGCTATTGAGGATACAAATTTTGAGGAATCAAAAAACGGATAGCCACCACTCCAAAACTCACACATTACAATATCGCCTTTGGCACCTACTTGCATATTATCAAAAGGTCCCCAATACGGTTCTACTGAAAAATTCAGTTTGTTTTCATGACACAATTTTGCAAAGTGTCCATAGTAATTTTCAGTAATTAAATCGCCAATAGTTCTCCTAAAATCCCATTGAAAACGCTCTGTAATCTCACCACTTTCTACATAATAGCCTGCTAAAGTTGGTAAATACGGTGTTAAATCATAACCTCGTAATTTTTTAAATTGATGCTCAAAACCAGTGGTCCAATTTTGAGACCCTACCTCGTAACTATCAATCAAACAATTATTTACAGTTTCTCCAACTAAATCCCCCAATTTGTTTAAAATGGGCTGTACACCTTTGTTCCAATAATCATCTAAAGCAGCTGCAGACATTTTATCTACCTCTAAACCGTGACCACCATCAACAGCAGGTCTATTTTTTGCCCCATTAGGCGTATGTCCAATTCGTAAAATAACCCATTCGCCTTTTGGTACTTCCCATTCTAAAATTCCTTCTTTATTGATTTTAGAAGTGATGTCTATAACACTTTCTTTCTTTACTATAGCTGCATTTGGAATTTCTTTGACATCTGGCAGTAAATGATTTCTGATTCTATCTGATAATATTTTATAATCTAATCCATCAATTTTTACAGACTTCTTAGGTTTTGGAAACGCCAAAACAACAATATCTTTATAATAACTGAGTTTGGTTTTTGGCTTCGGGAGTTCTTTTTTTAACACGTTACCACCTTCAACAACAAGCTCGCTAAAAACTACGGTTTGCATTGCGTTTTGTTCTGTAACCCAAGGACCTCCAGAAGAAGACCAACCTGCGCTGTTATGAAAAGCCAATTCTAAACCTAAACGCTTTGCTTCTGAAGCTGCAAAGTGAAATAAATCTAACCACTCTTCACTTAAATAAGTTATTCCGCCTTTTGGAAAACCCAAATGTACGTTGAATAATTGCGCCTCTTGAATACCAACAGATTTCATTGCTTCTAAATCTTTAGTAATTCCAGATTTAGAAACATTTCCACTAATCCAATGCCACCAAGTTCTGGCTTTGGCTTGGTTTGGTGGATTTTGAAAACCGCTTTCAAGATTAATTTTTTCTTTTAACTTTTGAGTAGAAGTTTGTCCTTGACAAATATTTACCATCAGTAAAAAACTACTTAAACAAATTAAAACTTTAATCTTGGTCATAAACAAATTTTTAATACTCTTGGACATTAATTTCATAGATATATCATCTATTTTAATCAATAAACAGCTCATCAATATAAGGTCCGCTTTCTCCCGTTGTTTCTATCCTAATATTATTCGCTCCAGCTTTAAGCCTTAATATAGCAGGCACAAACTTCCATTCTTTTTCCCAACCTCCTGTTGGTTTGAATTCCAAAGTCCTTACAAATTCATCATTCAAATACAATTTCATAGTATGCAATTTCCCTTCATTATTATGCATATATCTAAAACGCATACTGTAATCACCTTCTTCACCATCGTTTTCTTGATAAAATGTTATTGAGCCTTCTTTTCCATCAAATCTCACAAAACCGCTACCTTTATAACGGCGCGCTTTGTTGCTTACTTTTGCATCACCTTCAAGAATACCCTCTTCGGCAGAAATATTTACTCCTCTTCCAATCCACATGTCTTTAGAATGTTCATCTCCCCAAAACAAGCCTTCATTTTTACCAAAAGTTTCTTCCATATGTAAAACCACTTTTCCGTTTTGTTTTACAATGGCTTTTACAGTTGTACCATCTGAAATTTCAAAAGCACCTTTATACTCTAGCCCATTTGTTTCTGGGTTTTCTCCGTTTAAAGTGTATAGAATTTCTAAATTTGAAGATTTATTTTCGCCTAAAACTTGAACTGAAGCTGCATTAATACTTATTAGATTTGAAATGTATAGTGCTTTATCTCCTAAAATTGATGCGGTAACAATAGTCGCATTTTTTGCATTTGGTTGTTCTCTTAAAAACAATCTTGTTTTTCCAAAAAACAATGCTCTGTAATCTGATTTTGTTCTACTAGTTTGGTCTATAGGATTTCCATTTTCCATAGAAACCTTATTTACATCACCTTGAATATTATAGTATACCTTATTTTCTCCGTAAGGATACAAACTGTTGTTGCTATCTAAACTTTCTGATGTGATGATGTAACTTGCCTCGAAATTACCTTCTCCTGTTAATTTCTGCAAACTTGTCTTTAATTTTGAAGGCTGTTTGGCTGTAGAAAACGAGGTTCTTTTTACTTCCTTACCATCAATATACGCTATCGCTTCTAGCTTCCCTTCTTGGTAAGGAACCATCCATTCGCATTGCATTTCGTTCCAAACGGTTCCTGGTTTGTCTTTTCCTAAAGATTTTCCGTTTAAAAATAATTCTACCTCATCGGTATTAGAATATACCCAAACTGGAATAACCGTTCCTTTTTTCATTCTTGGATGCGACCAATGTGGCAACATGTGAATCATAGGTTCTGTAGTCCATTGGCTTCTGTAAAAATGGAATAAATCTTTTTTAAATCCAGCTACATCTAAAGCGCCACCCATAAATAAATTAAAAGGTAAACCGCCATGTACCAAACCAGCTTCTCCATAATAATCAAAACCTGTCCATCTAAAATTTCCGCTATGCCAAGGATTGTCACGAACAACTTCCCAATATTTTCTTGCAGAAACTCTTACAGTTGCATTGTCATAAGACGAATTGAAACTTTGTTTTCTATTTCTCCAGTTTTTAGGATTGATGCCTTCGTAAAAGAAAATTTCTTTTTCGGTTAAATTTGGCAACTCGTAAGTTCCTGGTAATTCGTTATCGCGCCACCAAGTTTGGGTCCTGTAATACCCTCTAGTTTGCCAAGTATGAGGTGCTTCAGTTGAGATAAACGGTTTCTCTAACGTTTTACCTTCAATAAACGATTTGGTTTCTGAACCACCGTTTACCCCTTGAATGTCCATATCTTCTGGATTTCCTGCGCCTGAAGTAAACAATCGTGTTGGATCTAAATTTTTCCCAAATTCCACCATTTCTGGGGCAACATCACTATGTGTTTCGTTACCTAAACTCCATACAAAAATACTGGCGTGATTTCTATCTCTTGTAATCCATTCTTTTACATCGCGTTTCCACCATTCATCAAAAGCTTGTTTTCCATAATCTTGAGGTGCTTTTTTATGCCAACCATCAAAAATTTCATCCATAACCAACAACCCAATTTCATCACAGATATCGTAAAACATAGGTGGTGTTGGGTTATGTGAAGGACGAATAGCATTGATCCCCATATCTTTTAAATTCTGCAATTTCCAACGTAACATTGGTTTTGTCCAAGCACCACCTACAGGTCCACCTTCCCAATGTTCGCAAACGCCTTTTAGTTTTATATTTTCTCCATTTAGCCAAAAACCTGTTTTGGTTTCCCATTTTACGGTTTTGAATCCGAACCTTGTTTCTATTTCATCAATTACTTTTTTACCATCTAAAATTTGAGTCACTGCCTTGTATAGCGTTGGACTTTCTGGACTCCATAATTGTGGATTCTCTATTTCAAACTGATATGATGGATTTGTATTTTCTAGTTTTTTACAATTATTGATCAACTCTTTTCCTTCTGGAGAGAATAGTTTTACTTCATATTTCAACTTTTTAATTTCTCCATTAATTGCAGCATCAACCACAACTTGTGCTTTATTTTTATTGATGGAAGGTGTTTTTATAAAAATGCTGTTGGGCTGAATGTGGGTTTTGTTTACCTCAATCAATTTTACAGGTGCGTATATTCCACAGGGGTGATACCATCTTGCAGAAGGTTCTAAAGCATTATCTACTCTTACTGCAATCGTGTTTTTTCCTTCTTTTAAGTATTTTGAAATATCGTATCTAAAACTAATATACCCGTAAGGCCTTTTTGCAATGTACTTCCCGTTTATCCAAACTTCACTATTCATATACACGCCATCAAAATTGATGTAAGTGATTTTTGATAGGCTTTCTTTTTTAATATTGAAGTATTTTCTGTACCAACCAATACCGCCATCATGATAACCACCACCTTGTCCTTGATCACCTCCTTTTCGAACGCCTTTTTCAAATGACCAATCGTGTGGAACGTTTAGGTTTTTCCAATCGGCATCATCAATACTTTCTTTTGAAAACGATGGATTGTCTTCTAAAATAAAGTTCCAGTTGTTATTAAAGTTGGTTTCTTTACGTTGTGAAAAACACGATATTGAAATCAATAAAAATAGGAGTATTTTCAAATAAAAATTTTTTGATGTAAAAATCATTTTAATACAATTCAGTTAATTATTTTCTAGGTTGATCGTTTTGTAGAAAAGTTTTATTTCTGGGAAATTGAGTTTCTAAAAGTGCTTTCATTCGTTCTTCTATTTTCAAATATTTTTTGTTTCCAGAAAGATTTACAAAAGACAGCAAGTCATCTTTATGTTCATACAACTCTGCGTCTAAAACTGCATGTGTTTTAGAATCTCTCCACTCAGTATAACGCCATCTTCCATCAGTAGCTGTAACGCCCATTATTTTTTTTCCTCTTGCGTACAAACTTGTTGCTACTTTATCTACTTTTTTATTGGGTTTATTTATAATTGAAAGAATGCTTTTACCATCAAATTTTGGACCTTCAAAACCACATAAATCAACTAGAGTTGGAAAAATGTCTACGTTTTCTACCAAAGCATCTGATATTTTGCCAGTTTTTCTTTTTTTATAGTTTCTTTCTCTGCTTATAATTAAAGGCACTCTTACATCAATTTCTTCATTAGAGTGCTTACACCACGCACCATATTCTCCAATTTTATAACCATGGTCGCTCATAAAAACTATCAAGGTATTTTTTCGTAAATCCAAATCTTCAAGAGCCTGAGTTACTTTTCCAATTTGAGCATCAATGTAACTTATAGAAGCATGATATCCATGAATTAAGTCGCGCGTTAAGTCATCATCTAAATCTCCTTTCTTTGGGATGCCATAATATCCTTTTAATTCACCCCAATTTGTAAATGCTAATCTATATGCTCCCTTAGGTTTTTCTCTAGACGGAATTTTAAATTTGTTTTTATCATACAAATCCCAATATTTTTTTGGAGCGTTAAACGGTAAATGTGGTTTACTTAAACCTACAAACATTAAAAATTTATCATCCTTTAATTTTTCTAAAGTTTCAATAGCGTATTTAGCGGCTCTTCCATCTTTATAGGCTTCATCTTCAACAGCTGCACAATCAAAAGCGGGACCTTTTACGCGTCTTTTACCTTCACTTTTAAGTCGGTCTATCAAGGCAATATTATTTGGATTATTGTATGTATTTGGTTCTTTTCCATAATATACAGACCATTCATTTTTATCATCAGTCCCATGATGGTATACCTTACCAATGCTTACTGTTTTATAACCGTTTTTATTAAATAATTGTGGTATAGACACCACATCTTTATGCACACTGCGCAACGGCGTAAAAATACTGTAAACACCAAGTGTTTCAGGACGTAAACCCGTTAATGTACTCATTCTTGAGGGCGCACAAATAGCTTGCTGCGTGTAAGCTTTATTGAACATCACACCATCTTTTGCCAATTCATCTATATTAGGAGTTAAGGCTGTTTTGCTTCCATAGCAACCTAATTCAGCTCTTAAATCATCAACGTAAAAGACTAATACATTTGGTTGGTTTTGTTGACCATGAATTAATGAGGTAGTTAATATTATTAAAATTGCTTTGAACAATACTTTTATTTTCATGCGTTTAACCTGTTTTATTTAGGTATTGAGGTGAATTTATATATTCCTGGTTTCGCTGAAAGTTCAAAACCAGCTTCAGTTGTACTAAGTAATTTTACTTGATTAGTATCTTCAAATAATTTACCGTTTAGCATTAACTCACCTAATCTATTTACTGGAATTGTTACTTTTGCTGTTGTATTTGGTGGAATTACTACTTCCAAATCGAACTCCCCATCCTTAATTTCCCATGAAGACGATACTTTTCCGTAAGGTGTGTTTAAACTTGCCGAAGCCGATGTTAAAGGCTCGTTGGGTTGAGGCGCTATTTTAATGACTTTATATCCAGCTTCTAGTGGTGCAATACCTGCAATACGCTCGTACATCCATTGTCCGATGGCTCCGTAAGCATAATGATTTAAGCTATTCATGTTCATTGGATTGAAACCTTCTTCCTTACTGTAACTATTCCAGCGCTCCCAAATGGTTGTAGCACCTTGATTGATGGAATAAAACCATGACGGATAGGTTTCATTGAACAATAGTTTATACATTAAATCAATTTCGCCTGTTTCATCTAGAACCTCAGATAATAATGGTGTTCCTAAAAAACCAGTACGTAAATGGTTATCAGCTTCTACTATTTTTACTAATAAGAATTTTTTTGCGTTTGCTTTTTTATCCTCAGAAAGTAAATCAAAGGCTAAAGCCAATAAATAAGACGTTTGTGTTTCAGCAACTTCTTTAACTTTTCCTGTTTCATCGAAAAATTTATTCTCAAAAGCCTTTGCTACAGTAGCATACAATTCCTCATATTTAGCCTGCTCTTTTGTCTTACCTAGAGCTTCAGCAACTTTCGCTGTTAATTTAGCTGAATGTGCATAAAAAGCAGTACCAATTAACTTGCTTGAGGTATCTCCTCTAGTATTACCATTTTCAGGATAAGGTTGCAACCAATCCGAAAAGGACATCATATTAGAGATGTAATCTTTTGACCTTTTCTCATGATATTTTAACCAGTTTTGCATCATATCAAAATTCTCTTCTAAAATACTTGTGTCGCCTGTACGCATATAGATTTTCCAAGGAATAATAGTACACACATCTCCCCAACCTGAACTTCCAATTTTATTGCCACGGGAATCTGGAACTGTCCAAGGAATAGCACCATCTTCTAATTGTGCCTCCCTTACACTTTGTAGCCAACTCGCCCAAAATTTATACACATCAGCATTAAACATCGATGTTGGCCCGAATACTTGCGCATCACCTGTCCAACCTAAACGTTCATCGCGTTGCGGACAGTCCGTAGGGATATCTAAAAAATTACCTCGTAAGCCCCAAACAATATTACTTTGTAGCTGGTTCAATTTATCATGCGAAGAGGTAAACGTACCATTATCATCAAAATCGGAATATAAAACCAGACCCTTAACCCAATCTTTTGAAGGCTCATTCGACGTATCAAATCCGCTAAGTTCTACATACCTAAAACCATGAAACGTAAACTTAGGCTTGTATTCAATAACACCATCTTTTGAAGCAATATAATAGTCAGTAGAATGCGCACTTCTATAATTTTTAGTGTAAAACGCACCATCTGGTGATAGCATTTCGGCAAACCTTATTTTAAGGGTATCTCCTTTTTTCATTGGAACATTTACAACAGGAACACCTACCATATTTTGTTTTAAATCGAACACAACCGCTCCATCATTATTTGTGATGTTTTGTGGCGCTAATTCAACTTTTTCTTTTACAGAAGTATGACGTTTTGGTTCTAACTTCACATTTGTATCAATAGCTGCAACTTCAACTTTCGTCCAAGTTTTATCATCAAAATTATTAGTCGTCCAATCCGGCATTTCCATATTCGCATTATAAATTTCACCATCGTAGATTTCTGCGAACTGAAGTGGACCGTTGGTCATTCCTTTCCAACTATCATCAGAAACAATAATTTCTTTAGAACCGTCACTCATTGTCATTTCTAATTGTGCTAAAACTTTTGGTGAAATTGTATTATCCCATGGTGTGGTTCCCCAAAGTAAACGACCAGAATGCCAACCCGAAGCCAGTTCAACACCAATGGTATTTTGTCCTGATTCTATTAAATTCGTAACATCATAAGTCAAGGTCTCAATTCGCTTATCGTAAGTTGTAAAACCAGGTGACATCGCATCGTCTGAAACGTTTTCACCGTTTATAGACACATCAAACACGCCTTTAGAAGTAATGTATAATCGTGCTGATGTTACATCGCTAGATAACTCAAAACCTTTTCTTAAATATTGTGTTTTATGTATGAGTACTTTTCCTTTTCCACGAATACTGTCCTTAGCGGTATCTAAACCAACCCATTGGGCTTTCCAATCGCTATTGTTTAATAAACCCAATTCAAAATGATTGGTTTCACTCCATTTTGAAGCTTCGTTATCTTGGTTCCAGTATTTCACTTGCCAATATACTTTTTGGCGAGATTCAAGCGGTTTTCCTCCATATGAAATCCAAATTGATTGCTCCGAAGTTTGTTTTTCTGAATCCCATAAATCGGCATTCCCAGGCAACAAATCTGGGCTACTTGCCACCACAATGTGATAAGCAGACTGACTTATATTGTTTTCTGACACAGGTAATTTCCAAGAAAATGTTGGGTTAGCATCATAAAAGCCTAATGGGTTTTCAAAACCTTCTGACACCGTTAAATCTTGCGCATTTTCTAATGAGCCTTTAGAGTCACAAGATATTATGACACTCAAAAAGAGAAAAGCGTATACTAAATATTTGAAATTTGATTTTTTAAACATGATTTAAAGTTTAGTTTGAAAGTTATACGTTCCTGGTTCTGCTAAAATCTTGATTGAATCACTATCAGAACTGATTAATTTTAAATTTGAAGTTTCTTTGAAAGTACTTCCGTTTACGATTAAATCATCTTGTATTCCATAAGGAATTTGAATCTCAGCAGTTGTATTTGGTGGAATAACAACTTCAAGGTTAAAAGTACTATTTTCTATTTTCCAAGATGATGATGCTTTTCCATAAGGCGTTTTTACACTTACAGAAGCCGATGTCAAAAACTCGGTATTCGGTAAAGGTGTAATTCTGATTTTCTTGTATCCTGGTTCCAATGATGATAAACCAGCGATACGCTCGTACATCCATTGACCAATAGCTCCATAGGCATAATGATTCAGGCTATTCATTGGCTGTGGATTATAGCCATCGGCTTTACTATAACTATTCCAACGTTCCCACATGGTGGTTGCCCCTTGATTTATGGAGTAAAACCAAGATGGATAGGTTTCTTTGAACAGAATTTTATACATCAAATCTATTTCGCCCATATCGTCTAAAACCTTAGGTAAAATAGGTGTTCCTAGAAATCCTGTTCCCAAATGATAATCGGTATTTTTAATTTCTTCCAATAAATATTTTTGGGCTTTTAGTTTGGTTTCTGGTTTAAATAAATCAAAATATATACCTAGCAAATAACTGGTTTGGGTTTGTTTTTCACCTGTAAACTTTCCATCTTCAAAAAAAGCATTTTCAAAAGCATTAGCAACAGATTCATATAAGTCTTTATATTTTTTTACGTCATCCTTTTTTCCTAAAACATTGGCAATTTTAGATACTAAATGTGCAGAATGTGCAAAAAAAGCGGCATGTATTAAGTCTTTTGGTGTATCACCTCTATTCCCCAATTTACCAGGTTTAGAAGGATAAGGTTGTAACCAATCTGAAAACGAATGCATCTTTGGCAAATAAGGTTCTTTTTTTACTTTAGATTGATAGTAGCCAACCCAGTTTTTTGTCGACTCATAACTTTCTTCAAGCACAGTAATATCGCCTGTTGCATTATAAATATCCCAAGGAATAATTACAGCGGCATCTCCCCAACCAGAACTTCCACTTTTGGTTTGCAATACATCTGGCACAATAAAAGGCACCATTCCGTCTTTATGTTCAAATTGATTTTCTCTTAAACTTTGCAACCAAGCTGTCCAAAACGCGTGTACGTCATAGTTAAACAACGATGTCGGCGCAATGACTTGAGCATCTCCTGTCCAGCCCAAACGCTCGTCACGTTGAGGACAGTCTGTAGGAATATCAAAAAAGTTATCTCGTAAACCCCACGTAATATTGCTTTGTAATTGATTTAATTTATCGTGAGATGATGTAAACGTTCCGTTTTTCTCAAAATCTGAATGTTGTGCTATACCTTGTACCCAAGAGGCGTCTGGTTTTGCATTTTTATCATAACCACTTAATTCCAAAAATTGAAACCCGTGAAATGTAAATTTAGGCGTATACTCTATCACTCCATTTTTAGCAGCGATGTAATAATCGGTTGATTTTGCAGAACGATAATTCTTGGTGTAAAAGGTGTTATCTTTTAGCAACATTTCAGAAAAACGTATTTTTAAAGTATCGCCTTTTTTCATCTGTACTTTTACTTTTGGCACGCCTACCATATTTTGTTTTAGATTAAAAACTGCTGAATTTTCTTTAACCGAAACAATTTCTACATCTTTTAAAACAAGTTGATTTTTTACGGTTTGATGTCTTTTTGGAGCTAATTTAACCTCGCTAGAAATTGATTCAACTTCAACCAATTCCCAATTTGAATCATCAAAAGTAGCAGCATTCCAATTTTGTATTTCAAAATTTGCATCATAAACTTCGCCATCGTAAATACCCGCTAAACGTATAGGGCCTTTTGTAGTACCTTTCCAAGACTCGTCTGAAATAATGGTTTGTTTTGAACCATCTTTCATTACAACTTCTAACTGACATAGAATTTTGGGTGATGAAAAATTATCATAAAGGGCAGTTAGTCTGCTAATTCTTCCTGAATGCCAACCAGAAGCCAATTCTACTGCAATGGCATTTTTACCCGTTTCTAAAAGCTCAGTAACATCATATGTCAATGTTTCTATGCGATGATTATATGGCGTCCAACCTGGAGTCATTACATCATCACTAACATCTTTTCCATTAAGATGCACATCAAAAACTCCTTTTGCGGTAATGTATAGTCTTGCGGAAGCAATATCAGAAGATAATTCAAACCCTTTTCTTAAATACTGTGGTCTGTGCATTAAAAAATTTCGAACACCTTTAATACTGTCTTTTGATGTATCTAATCCTGTCCACTTAGCTTGCCAATCGGTATTGTTTAATAGACCTAATTCAAAAGAATTGATTTCGCTCCATTCAGAAGCGTTTTTGTCTTGATTCCAATACCTTACTTGCCAATATACTTTTTGTCTTGATTCTAGTGCTTTCCCTTGATATTTAACAAAAGTAGATTGTGTGCTTTTTCTCTTTTTAGAATTCCATAAATCGGCGTTATTAGGTAATAATTCTTTTGAAGACGCAACAACTACTTGGTAAGCAGATTGAGCTTTAATTTGCTCATAAATAGGTAATTCCCATGAAAATGTTGGGTTAGCATTATAAAACCCTATAGGATTTTTAAAACCTTCAGAAAGCTTTAAAAATTGTGGTCTTTTTATTTCTTCCTGATTGCACGACACACAAACAAAAAACGACACAATACAGCAAAAAAGCAAAGTTAAAGGTATTGTTTTTATTGTTGATTTTATTTTAAATCTGTTAGACAATAGTATTTTACAGTTTTTAAATTTTAGATTGAAAAATTAATTACCAAATTCCAATTTTTTTCAAAAAAAACTATCCTGTACTGTCTCGAAATTTCAATATTTAAACTAGAATCATTTATCAAGTAACCCTAGTAAACTAAAAAAGCTAGAAATTTTAAAACCTCTAGCTTCTTTATCAAAAAAATATTTAATTCTTTATCGAATTATAAGTTTTGAATGGAAAACCCTTTGATTATCATCAATTACTTTAATGATATAAAGACCAGACTTAAAACGGCCATTGTTTTCAATTTCAATTCTATTAGAATTTATTGAGTTTTGATAAATTACTTTTCCAAGCATATCGTTTATAATAATATTTGCCTTATTTGCATCATTAAGTAAAACAGTAAAACTATTGGTTGCAGGATTAGGAAAAATCTTTGCCGAAAAAGGATTAGATTCTAATTTTGGAATACTAAGCGTTACAGATTCTACTATCCATTTAGATCTATTGTCTGAGTTGTTAATATGTTCAATTATACCGTTGGCATTATGATAAATATAATTTGACAGATTTCTTCTTTGAAATTGGTAAGTACCATCAGAACTGTTATATATCACAGTAAATTGCTTATCTACATCCTCTCTTGGTGCCCCAAAACCGGTACTTATAATATCGTTTGGAGGGTTTCCTGCTCCTCTTAAAATACCTCTGTCTGTTCTTTTACTTTCAATATTATAAAAATCACCGGCCTTTACAAATTCCCATTCTTTATCTCCAAAGACTACATTAGTACCCTCATCACTCTCAACAACATCTGCGCCTACAGAATGCAAGTATTTCCCAGTTACAAAATTCTTGATTCTATAAACATCACCCGTTAAATCGTTAGGATCAAAAATTTCGACATTAACCGTTGCTTCATTTGAATTTACAGTTTCGTTATTGCCATTATAAGCTACCGCTTGTAGTGTATAATCAGCTTCGGTAGTTGGTGTCCAATCTATAGAATAAGGCTCAGTACTATCTTCACCAAAATATGAACCATTAATCCAAAACTCTACTTTAGATATACTCCCATTTTCATCAACCGCATCCGCGGAAATTTGAACAGTATCATCTACATTATAAGTTTCACCATTAGACGGTGATGTTAAGGATACCCTGAATGGATCTAAAATTATGCCCAAATCAATAATTTGAAGATAAAGCGGCTGTGCATTGCCTGAGGCATTTTCCATTAAATAATAATACAACTTACCATCTTTTATATGCACTCTACCATGATCAAAAGTTCTTCCTGACGTAGGTTGATACACTGTTGTAAAATTATTTGTACCACCTTCTGTTTTTTGAATAAACACCCGATTATTTTTCAAACCTATGATGAAAACACTTTCTCCAGATGTATAGATAGAAGTTCCTCCTGCAAAATCTTCTGAAGTAATAAAATCAGCGGCACCAGCAGGTTTGTATGTATGTAAATACTTGGTAACGTTATATTGATTATCCTTTACCCTACTTATAATATGTACATCTCCATTTTCAGTTACCGTCCAATCAAAATCTGAAACAATATGAACTTGGTCTGTCTGAGTTGTTTGCACATAATCACCGGGTTCCATCACTTTTATAAAATCGGCATCATAAAGTGGCAAATTAAAGCTTTGCCCTTGGTGGTTTTTCCAGCCAGATGCGCCGCTTTGATCATCAGAGTAGGCATAATACACGCCATTCTGATATTGATATTTATCTACCTTATTTTCTCTACGTTGAAAACCTATTCTAATTTTTCCATCTACATATTTCATATTCCCATAAAGTCCCCAGTTATAGTCTACACCTGATTGGTTTTTGGCATTTAAAACATTAAAGTGTGTAAAATTAGACCAAGTAGAAGTATTTGCATCATACTTTGAAAATTTATAAGCGCCATTACTGTTTCCGCCTTCACGCATATACATAAAAACATCACCTGCATCATTTAAGAAAAATTGAGGATAGGTTAGAGCAGAAAAATTACTATAATCTTCACTAGGGTACCCAGGTCTTCCACTATTTAAGGACAAATGTTTATAAACACCAGAATTAGAAGGTTTTTCCACAAACTTATCTAAAGTAAATTCGGCATCAGAAACCGATGCAACACCTGCTATTGAATAGGAATATCTAAAATAATCATTACTCAAACTACCATCAGTAGGTCTTGTGTTGCTATACGCATGCATATCATAAAGCAGATGAATAGTACCATCTATTGGACTTACCGCAACTGCAATGGTATTATGTGATTCTCCAATCCAATATTTATTATGATACCCTGTGTGCCTATGTGGAAACTCAATTGTTGCTGAGGTACCAGTAACTGTATTATAACGGGTTAGCATGACATGACGGTCTGCCTTACCCCCACGATACCAGGTCATAAAAACATAATTACCGTAAGTTTTAATACAATCGCCATGGGCAGATATATTTCTACCAAAAAAATAGTCATAAGAAGCACTATCACCAGTATTAGTAGCATTAATATCAACTTTACTTCCATCAAAGTGTAAACCAAAATCGGTGATTTTAACTTCGTTTTCTAAAACAACTTGACTGCTTAAAACACAAGAAAACATCAATAATAAGCATAACAGCATATAATTATGAGAGCAACTTTTTTTCATAGCTTTTTTATTAACCTGTTAACAGATTAGTTTATAAAGGTACGTTTATTTTACTGGTAAACTATCCTGCGCTATACTGCAAAAAATTTCAAAGAATAAACCTTATTTCGTAGTAAAACTCCAAATTTGCCCAATACTTACACCTCCTTTATCATCTCTCACGACCACTTTAAAGTAATACGTAGATGCTGCACTTAAACCTGTAGCATTATAAGTCGTCTCAGATTGGTTTTCAGAAACTTTTGTTGAGGGATCTGAGTTAGTATCCAAATAAACATCATAGGTTAAAGGATCTCCATCAGCATCTGATGCTGACCAAATTAAAGTCGTACTCGTTCCGTCTACTTCTGAGTTTAATGCAGGTGCAATTAGACTTGGTGCAAATGGCACATGATTACTAACTCCATCTCCTTCTGTTAAAAATTGCATCGCTGGTGAGTATGCGCTTGCTGCGGACTTATTATCGGTTGCCTTTATACGCCAATAGAAGGCTTTTCCTTTTTCCAAACTAATCAATTTGGATAACGAAGCACTAGTTTCTATTTTTGATATAGGGGAAAAACTATTATTCTCTGAAACTTCCACAGTATATGTTATTCTATTTCCCTCGGTGTCTGTAGACTCTTCCCACTCAAAAACAATATTGTTATTAATACAAATGGTATTGTTTAATGGATAAACTTGGATTGGTACTGTTGGTGCAGTATTTTCTTCTGGCATTTGCGTCTCGTTTGAATCATCTCCACCGCCGCTGCAAGACATCATAATCAATCCTACAGCTACAATTAAATATAAGTATGTCTTTTTCATTTTATTTCTTTATTACTTTAACAAATACTGGTTGCTCAGAATTAACTTTTACAAAATAAATACCATTTGGCTTATCCTCTAAATTCAATTGCACTTTACCAGCGTTTACTGTATAGGTTTTAGAAACAATTAATTGAGATTGCATGTTGTATACTTCTAAATCTATTGTTTTTATGTCATTTGGAATATACATCTCAAATAATCCGTTTGTAGGGTTTGGATACGCCTTGAGTTCTTGAAGTAAGTTAACTGTTTTTACCATCTCACCTTGACAGGCTTCCTTACTTTTTATTTGAATATTATCACCATGATTTACATCTACAGAAAAGTTTGACTGGTAGGTTTCAAATAATTGTTCCCCATTTTTAATAACTGTGTAAGGTGCTTTTCCAGATTGAACAGATACTGCAGCTGTTTTTTTAGTGATACTAATTTTACCTGATAAACCTTCTGCAGCCGGTATAGTTACCTCATAGCAATGACTAAAATCTTTCCCTACAACATCTATACACAAATCATAAGTGCCGGGACTTAAACCTTCAATAGTTTTATCTTTTGTAAAATCGTAGTTAACACCATCTATAGTGGCTACGTAATCATGCACTGCATTACCGCTAATTATTAACTTGCCATTGTTCGTACCTGAACAGGTCTCACCTTTGGTCTGAATAGTAAAATTATTAGGACCCAATGGATCTATAGGCACGATATCTAAATCAATAATTTGTAGATATAAAGGTTGTGCATTACCCGTTTTATTTTCCATTAAGTAATAATAAACTTTGCCATTCTCTATATGCACCACACCATGATCAAAAGTTCTACCGCTTGTAGCCTCATATACCTTAGTAAAATTATTGGTTCCGCCTTGCGCTTTCTCAATAAATATGCGACCACTACTATTTAAACCAATTAAAAAAACACTATCTCCAGATGTATAAATTGCTGAACCTCCTGAAAAATCTTCTGAAGTAATAAAATCTGTATTTCCTGATGGTCGATAAGTATGTAAATTCTTGGTTACGTTATTTTCAGTATCTCTTACTTGACTTATAATATGTACATCCTCATTAGCAGTTACAGTCCAGTCAAAACCACCTACTATATATACTTGATTTGCTTGTGTTGTAGCAACGTAATCTCCAGGTTCCATCACTTTTATAAAATCGGCATCCCATAAAGGAAGATTAAAAGATTCTCCTTTATGATTTTTCCAACCTGAGGCAGCCGTTTGATCATCTGAATAGGCATAATATACCCCGTTTTGATAAAGATATTTATCATCATTGTTTTGAGATCTACGTTGAAAACCAATTCGAAACTTACCGTTTACGTATTTCATATCACCGTAAAGTCCCCAGTTATAATCAATACCTGGTTGGCTTCTTGCATTTAATCTATTAAAATCTATGAAGTTACCCCATTCTCCAGTATTGGTATCGTATTTTACAAACTTATACATACCATTATTATTTCCACCTTCACGCATGAGCATGAAAAGCTCTCCGTCATCATTTTGGAAAAATCTTGGATAAGTTAATGACAAGAACTCTGATTGTGCAGCAGTTCCCGGCATTCTTAAATGCTTATAACCTCCTGTTCCATTTGGCACAAACTTATCTAAAGTGAAATCTGCATCTGATAGGGAAGCAGCATTTTTAACTGAATATGAATATCTAAAATAGTCATTAGCTAAACTTCCATTAGAGGGTCTAGAAGCGCTATAGGCATGCATATCGTATAACAAATGAATTGTACCATCTAAAGGACTTACCCCTACCGCAATGGTATTATGAGATTCTCCAATCCAGTATTGATTTTGATAACCCGTATGCCTGTGAGGAAATTCAATTGTTGCCATTGTACCTGTACTAATATTGTATCTGGTTAGCATGACATGACGATCATTCTTCCCGCCTCTATACCAAGTCATAAAAACATAGTTACCATAGGTTTTAATAGCATCACCATGTGCTGATATATTCCTACCAAAAAAATAATCATAAGGTGCATTATCTCCAGTGTTTGAAGTACCACTTGAGACTTTACTTCCGTCAAAATGCAAACCTAAATCGGTAATTTTAATTTCGTTTTCTAGGGTAACCTGAGTATTTCCTATAGCAGAAAAAAGTAAAACAAAAAGTAGCAACAATTGTTTTACGCAAATCTGTTTAATTGAGTAGATTTTTTTCATAATTTTCTTCTCTTCTTTTCTTAAAAAAAATATAGCACACTAATTTATTTGTTTTATGCAAAAAAAGTATCCTGCTCTTTACTGCTCATTTATTAATATAATAACTTATTCCATATAAAAGACCTCTTCTAAAGGAATTGAAACAGGTGAATTATCAGGATTAGTTTCCATGATATCTGCCATAAAATCCCACCATTTTTTTACAATTTGATTATCAGCTAAATCTTGAGAACCTCCATCTCCTGATACTTTCTGAAACGCAAAAAGCGTATGAGTATCTTCATCAAAAAATATGGAATATTCACTTACCCCATTATCTTTTAATAGTTTTTTTAATTCGGGCCATAATTCATTATGCCTTTTAATATAGGCTTCTTTTTGACCCTTGTTTAATTTCATTTTAAAGGCAAGTCTTTGCATAATTTATTCAGTTTTATCAGTTTCAATATAAGGTATTGCTCCAGGATAACCCATTGGCACATTTGAAAAATACTTTTTGTCTTCTATATTTTTCATTTCTTTATATGATATTATGTCATGGTCTATACCATATATTAGTAATCGCTCTTTAATTGATCTCTTAAACCACCTTGGGCTAATTTGTATTGATTTCTTTTCTTTTTTTATTAAAGAAAGTTCTTCTTTAACTTTTAAAGTGGCTAAAGCTTCCCAGTGCATATGTATAAACAATACAATCAATGCATTTGCAACGGTTAAAGAAATGAGTCCGTAATTAAAAATCCTTTTCTTTTTAAAAGAGTATAACCCAATAAACATAGGTACAATAGGAATTAGCCATATTTGAGGAGCAAAACGGGCCCACCAAAAATGCTTACTTATTAGCAAAGAACTAATTATGGCACTATATGCTATAAGCACTAGAAGTCTTTTGCTTTTATTATGCCTCAATAAATAAAATAAGTAGAGTATTGAAAGAATTAAGATACCGCTAAAAAAAGGGCCAAAACCTGCAATTCTAGTTTCATGAAAACGGTAGGCTCTCCAACTTGAAATACTAGATATAAAGGGTATTGCTAATTCTGCATTATCTTGATTATCGTAAGGGGCATTTCCTGGTTTACCAAAATGAGCATAAAAAAAACGAAACGGTAATGATTTACCTTTCATATTTAAAGGTGTTTCATGTTTTTCATTCCCATCTTTTCCTTGTTCTAGTTGACTTGGATATCCTTTAGATCCTAAAATAGGGTATAATGGATTTCCTCTTTTTTGTAGGTTTGAAACATAAGGATTAAATCCAAAAACAATTAGCCCTAATGCAATTGCTAAAGTATGAAACCCTATATATTTAAAAATCAAAGCTTTATTTTTTAAAAGAACATATATAAATCCAAAGCCTGAAAAAACAACTAAAAATACTATACCTGTAAACTTTACATTGAGCAATCCAACAATTGCCATTATACCAATTAAGAGGTGTAAAAAATCATATTTACGAATTACAGAAAATAGAGCTGCTATGTAAATACTCAGATACAAAAAAAGAAGACCATCTACTAAATAGGTTACAATTTCGCTCCACACTACAGGATTTAAAATAATTAAACTAGAAACAATAAAACTATTTCGTTTACTTAATCTAAACTTTCTTGATACTATATAAAAAAATAAGCTAGCAACTATTAATATAATAAAATTAAGTGCTTTTCCGGCTTCAATAAAACCAAAAGTACTGTATATAGATGCTGCCATATACCAGGACCCTTTAGGAAAATGAATAATTGATAAATCGTTACTTCTATTAAATTTTCGGATAGGTTCTGAAAAAGGATTCCACCCTTCGGCCAAATTATAAATAGCAGACTGATGATACCATTGTCCATCCCAAGATAAATCCCAGAACAATGCTGAAACCAATAAAGACAATACAATTAAAAAAAAACTTAACACAACCGAAACCTTAACTGTTCTTTTATCAATTTCATACTTCTTTCCTAAAATAAAAAGAACAATAACAGCCAGAATAATAGATAATGGACATGCCCATGGTAAAAAATAATGTCCAATAATAAAACTTAATAAAACCAATAAATGATTTAAACAAATAGTCAGTAACAGTATAAGGCAACAGCTTAATGTTACCTTATAACCAAAAGAATATTCATATTCTTTATTCATATACTAATATGACTTTTTATTTCACAAAAAAAAACATTCTATCTTTTATCAAGATAGAATGTTTTAAAAAATTATATTGAGTAAAATCTATATTATTGTTTTACAATTTTTTTAGTATAAGAACCTTTTTCACCTTGCATTTTAACAAGATACATACCAGTTGATAAAGCACTTACATCAATATTAAGCTCAGATTTATCATTTACCTCTGTAGATATTACTTCTTTACCTAATAAAGAATATACTGATACTTGTTTAACATTTGCAGTAAGCCCTTTAATACTTAACTCATCATTCACAGGGTTAGATATAAAAATTGAACTTGTATCAAAGTCTTCAGTACTTAATAAAGATACAAGAACCATACGCATCGCAGTAATTGAACCAGGGCTTTGAAATAGTACTGGATCACCTGCTGCAGATGGAGCGTCTCTATATCTTAAGTTGCCTTGTAATGCTCCTGATGTTGGTGATGGCTTAGCGAACAATGCATTGTTCCCAGGTCCACCCCAACCACTCTCTCTTCTTCTTTGAAATTGGTCCCAACCGTAGTTTGGATCTGCGGCATCAATAATTGGCAGACCTGGTCTAACATTAATTTGAATTTCAGGATCTGATCCGGTTGCATCTAAAGTTGTTTGATCTACAATCAAAGTAAAGTCTCCAGGACCAGGGGTAAGGTTTGCTGTAACTTGAATATAACCACCAGAGGCTGGGAGTCCATGATCTTGTATAGTCCAATTTTGTGTTGCTTCAAGAGCTCCTGTTTCTTCTGCAGCCCACTCTAACTGACCTGAACTAGCATTAATGGTCATATAAAGTTCTGGAGTTAAACCACATGTTGAAATCTTATAAACACCGTCAGCCGTGTATATTTCAGGACATGCTTGCCCTTGTACTTGAAGCGCGAATGTTGCAAATAATAAAAACGCACTAATTTTTAAAGTAATTTTTTTCATAAGTTTTAGTTTTAATTATAATTTTGACTAAATATCATAAAAAATACATTCGATAGTATCATGTACTATCCTGTAAACTGGGTTTTTTTTAGAATTTTAACAAAAAAAATCAATATATCTCTTTTAAATTCCATAAATTCTTACAAAAAAATGCTTTAAAATAGATTAATTTCAAAGTAATATAAACTAAAGTTAGATCTATTTTAAAGTGAGAATTACCTTTTTTAAATCTTTTTCCATGGATGATGCTCCTACAGATATTGTAAACGTTCCAGGTTCAACCACCTTTATCATATCTTGATTTAAAACATTCAGTTCATCAAAACCTAATTTAAACGAAACGGTTTTTGTTTCACTTGGCTTCAAAGTAATACGTTTAAAACCTTTTAACATTTTAAGATAACGCCCTACTGAGGCATAATCATCTCTAACATACAATTGTACTACTTCATCTCCAATTCTATCACCGGTATTTGTAACTTCTACTGAAACAGTTGTAGTACCATCAGCAGAAATAACATTTTGCTCTAGTTTTGGGGCGCTATATCCAAAAGTCGTATAACTTAACCCATAGCCAAAAGGGAATAATGGTGATTTATCATTAAATCGGTACTTTCCTTTTCCAGATCCAATAAAATCAGGACGTTCCAGATAAGTAACAGGAACTTGCCCAACTGAGCGCGGAAAAGACATGGTTAGTTTACCTCCTGGATTTACATCTCCAAAAATTACATTAGCTACAGCATCACCTGCTCTCATGCCACCGTACCAAGTTTCAAGTACGGACGGTATATTTTCGGCAATGTAGTTTATACTTAATGGACGTCCATTAATTAAAACAACAATTACTGGTTTTCCTGTTTTATGGATTAACTCTACTAACTCATTTTGTACGCCATATAAATCAAGATCAGAACGGTCTCCGCCTTCACCACAAGTTTTATGAGAGCTACCCACAACTAGCACAACAGCATCTGATTTTTTTGCAGCTGAAATCGCCGCAGGAAATCCAGCTTTTGAAAAACTATCAATATCGCAACCTTTAGCGTAGTTTATTTTTACTTTATCGCCTACTTTTTTCTTTAAACCATCCAGAACTGAAACATAATATGGTGGTAATCCTGAATAACCTCCCAATAGTTTATATGTTCCTTTTTTTGGTTTTTCTTCGTGAGCGTTAGGACCAATAACAGCTAAGGATTTTATTTTTGACAAATCAATGGGTAAGAAATTATTATCATTTTTTAACATGATAATAGATTTTTCAGCTATTTCTAATGCAAACTCACGATGTTCTTCACGACCCGCATTTACTGTTTCCTCATCAATTTCTTTTGGCTCTGTATCAAACAAACCTAATTTATGTTTTGCAGTCAAAATACGTGATGTAGCTTTATCTATATACGGCATCAATGAAGGATCTTGCATTACTGTATCCTTCAAAACATTAGTGTGATAAGTTGCTAGATCTACGTTTTTCCCAATTACCAAGTCCATATCAACACCCGCTTTTAACCCTAAAATAGCTGCTTTAGTTCTGGTTTCAGAAATAAAATGCATAGTTTCTATTCGCCCTACATCGTTATTATCAGACACAATAAAACCGTCAAAACCTAACTCATCTCTTAAAATATCCTTTAGTAACCAAGTATTCATATGACATGGCACCCCGTTATAATCTTGATGCCCTGGCATAACAGAACCTACCTGAGCTTCTTTTACTGCCGCCTCGAACGATGGCAGGTAAACCTCACGTAAACGACGTTCAGACATATCGCTAAATCCTCCATTTATACCACGGCGGTTTTCAGGGTATCCTACAAAATGCTTAGCCGTTGCAATGACATGATTTTCATCAAATTGCTCATCACCTGTACCTTGTAAACCTTCAATAAATGCAACACCCATGCGCGACACCAAATAAGGGTCTTCTCCATACGATTCTTCAACACGACCGTAGCGCGCATCTCCTGCATAAACATCTAAATTAGGTGAATAACAATGTGTAACACCTAAAGCCCGAGCTTCTAGTGCGGTTTGAGAAGCCATTTTTTTAATGAGTTCTGGTTCCCAAGTTGAAGCACAGGCTACCGCCTGTGGATAAACAGTAGTATTACCGTAATAATCCAAAACGAGCCATAATCCATGTAATGCCTCACCATATTTCATAAAAGGAATACCTAGACGATCATTAGCTGGAGCATCTTGGGTCATTTCTGCTATTTTCTCGTCAAGCGTCATTTCACTTAAAAGCTGCTCTACTTTTTCAGAAATCTCAGAATCTTCTTGAGACATCGTTTTATTTGCTTTACTTTCTGAGTTGCAATTCAATAATAAGACTGTAAAAAATCCGAGAACAAATAATTTCTTCATAAACTCTTTTTTAATAATTACTTTATTTAAATTAATCAAAATTCCTTATTCCAGGAACGATTTTTATATCCAATACCCCTTTAGTTTTAGGCCATTTTAATACTATTAATTTTTGACTATTAGAATCCCAAATAAAATTTGTTGGGTCTATTCCATTAGCTAATTTATAAATTTCAAGACCTACATTTTTTACAGGATTATAATATAAGACTGATTCTTCACCTAGTAATACCGAAAAACCATCAGGATAATGTCTATTAGCTCCAATAAATATTTTAGATGCGCCTTTATTATTATCTGGATTTATTTTAACATCTAAGCTTCTGGTTGCATGATTAAATAAAAAGGATTGAATATCTCCTGCAATGGCTTGAGGAAAAGGTCTAGAAATAACATCAGTAATATACTTTCTTTCTACAGTACCTGCATCTGTACTATCACTAAATATAGACCAAGTAGAAGGCCCACCAGGTAAAAAATGTTGCATTGTCCTATTACCTAAAAACCATGCTTTAATTGAGCCTACACCCATCTTATCAAAAACTTCTGCAGTTCGAATATAAAGTTCTCTATATTTTAATTGTCCGAGATTGCCTTCTATTATTGTATCAGTAGTTGCAAAAGTTGGGAAACCCCATTCACCAATTAAAATTGGAGCTTTTAATATATCTGACTCCTTATCAAACCTGTCCATATTACGCTTTATATAATCTATATTATTTTGGTATATATGTGGTGCAAAAATGATGTTCTTACGATTTATTGGTGCTGTTATTTCTGAATACTGATTATTATCTATTTTTTCGCCTTTATTCATGAAGATAGATTGAAATAGAATTAATTTATCATCATTTATTTTTTGACTTTCATCTATAATTTTTTGATATAATGGAATTAGGTATTTATTTGTTAAGTTTTCATAAGAAATATCCATCGTTAACTTTCTAGGTTCGTTAACTACATCATATCCTAAAACCGAGGATTCCTCTGAGTATCTATTCCAAATGACTTTCCATGCATCTATGTACGTTTTATATTCGTTCTTTTTATTTTGCCAGAATTCTTCCCAAACAAACTTATCTACACCATAAACTGTCATTTTAAAAATGGTTTTAATGCCATGGTTTTTACCTAAAGCAACTAAAGAATCTAATTTAGCTAAATATTTAGGTTCAAGTTTTCCTCCTGGAAAGTTACTTAGTTTACCTAGCTCTAAACGAATGACTTGAGAATTGGCACCCATTCTCACCATTCGTGCATAATCATCGCTATTAAAGAAAACTTCTCCTGCATGATCGTTTGTATTAACTACAAAACCTCTTGGAATAATATGACGCCCCTGTTCATCTCTTAAACCATGCTTTATCTGAGCGAAAGACATAAAAGAAAATAAAAACAGTATCCCGAAAATAAACTGAAACTTCATTGCGATTTGTTTAGAATATAAAGCAAGATAAATTCCATAAACTTAATTTGTAACCTGTACTGTGCTGTAATATTTTAACATATCAATAAATTGAATACAATAATAGCAATGCATAAAAAAAAGACCGAAATAAAATTATTTCGGTCTTTTTAACTAAAACTAACACAAATTAACTATTATCTATATCCATTGTTTGTTGGGTCTGACTCCAATAAATTAGGGTTTAATAATATTTCATTTAAAGGAATTGGTAACAGAACATGACGATCTTGTATGTTTAGATTAGGAGTATACGTTTTGAATTCCGCATTACGAACAACATCCAAATAAATACCCCATCTTACTAAATCGTATCTTCTTGTAGCTTCTGCTGCTAATTCCCATTTACGCTCGTCATAAATTGCCTCTCTAAACGCTTGTTGGCTAAGACCTAAAATAGCTTCAGCTTCTCCTACAGTCGCAAAAGCACGCTCTCTTATTTCTCTTATGTACTCAAAAGCAGTGTTAGGATTACCTCCAGGGCGCTCGTTTTCACATTCTGCAGCCATTAAAGCCACATCTGCCAACCTAAATACCAGCCTATTATCGCCGTGATTAAAACGTGGAGATGTCTCAAAATTTAAACTCATAAACTTAGGCATGTATGTATGATTCAATTGAATACCTTCGTAACTATCCATAACATTTAATGGTCGTCTCAAATCATTCATTGGAAACTTTTCAGCAAAGTCTTTTGATGCTATCTGAAGTCCAGTGCCATTAAATTCTTGTCCATTGGCAGCCAATGCAGCTCTTAAGGCATCTTGGTCTTCACCTGGAGCAGGCTCATCCCTAATACGAGGATTAAACAGACTTGGTCTCCAATAATTATTTCCCGCAAAAGAACGCCCTGGGAAAGCTGGCTCAAATTGACCAGTTATATCCTTAGCAAAATCTAAAGACCAAATAATCTCATTGTTATATTCGTTTGCTGGATTAAATACGTCTGCATACACAGGCAATATACTGTGAGTAGACTGGTTTATAATCTCCAAACATTTATCTAACCCAGCTTGCCAATTTTCAGCTTTCATAAGTATTTTTGCTTCGATAATTGCTGCTGCCCATTTAGTAGCTCTTCCTCTATCCTCATCTGGATACACTGATGGTAAGTTATTTTGCGCAAACTCCAAATCATCCAAAACACTAGCAAGTATAATATCTTTATCCGTTCTCCCTAACGAACTAACTTCTTCCAAGGTTAGAACTTCAGTATAAAAAGGAGCATCACCCCAAAGGTTAGTGATATGCCAATAAGCCAATGCGCGCATAAATCTTGCCTGCGCGATAACATCGGTCTGAACCTCATCAGAAATGGCTCCATTTCCAGTAACCCTATCAACAATAACATTGGCATTTAAGATAACTTTATAGAGATTTAGCCATGTATCTGTTACGCTCATTTTTTGGTTTGATGCGTCGGCAGTGACCTCACTTAACGTGTAATTACCCATCACCTCAAAAATTGGATGTCTACGATTTGGCTCAATAATATCAACTCCATTGTCATACCAGTTATCCAACCCTGCTTGTCCGTATATGGAATTGTTTTTAATTAAAGCGTAAAGACCTGTAATGGATTGTCTTGCATCCGAATCGTTAGCAAAGAAATTTTCTGGAGATATAATATCTCGTGGATCTTCCTCTAAAAATGAATCACAACTAAAACATGTGACCATAATTAAGGATATATAAAAAAATAATTTATTTGTTTTCATAGTAATATTTTTAAAAAGTTACGTTAAGACCTAAACTTAAAACTCTAGCATTAGGATACTCTCCGCCAGCAAATCCTTGACGGATATTAGATCTACCATACTGACTTGTCTCTGGATCGATTAATCTAAAATCGGAAAGCAACAACAAATTAGTTCCTGATGCATAAATTGACATGTCTTTTACACCTTTTAATCCCATCTTATCAACTGGTAAATGATAAGTAAATCTTACATTTTTTAGACGTAAATGCGAACCGTCTTCAACATCGAAAGAATTAGGAACATAAGCACCTTCAACAAATCCAGGTGAAGGAATGTCAGAAGTTGGGTTTTGAGGTGACCAATAATCAGCTACTTCGGCATACTTTGGAACCTCCCCACGAATGAAAAAATTTGTACGTGTTCTTGTATTAAAAACCTCATTTCCAACTGTTCCTTGAATATAAATACTTAAGTCGAAATTTTTATAGGAAAAATTGTTTTCAAACCCGTAAATTAAATCTGGAAATGGATTACCTAGCACTTCATAATCCTCGACAGATATAGTTCCATCTCCATCTGTATCTTTATATCTAGGACCACCAACTGCATTTGCTGCTGGATCTTGTCCTGAAGCATCAATTTCTGCTTGACTTTTCCAAGTTCCTAAATACTCTGCCCCAGTAAATACTGGAACAGTTTCTCCAACAATAAGTCTTAAGTTTCCTGCCCCCAATACTGGATCTGTAATAACATCTATAAACTCTTGACCGCCAAGATCTAATACTTTATTTTTGTTAGAAGAAAGTGTTACTGTAGAATTCCAATTAAAATTAGAATTAGAAATATTAGTAGAATTAACTAAAAATTCCCATCCTCTATTCTGTAAGGATCCTACATTTTGTATTTGATTATCATCTCCCGCTTGTCTTGGAATAGTTACTTCTAATAGTAAATTTTCAGTCTTTTTAGAATAATAGTTAAATTCTGCAAACACTTTTCCTCCAAACAATGAAGCTTCTAAAGCTATATCAAAAGATGTTGTGGTTTCCCATATTAAATCCGGATTTGCAAATCTTCCTAAAACAACACCAGGCAACTCAACACCGTTAAAAGAGGTATTGCCTTCATCATAAACAGGTAAAGTTTCATATGGGTTGATAGCTTGGTTTCCAGACTTACCATAACTTGCTCTTAACTTTAAATCTTGAAAGGTGTTTTGATTTTGCATAAAAGGCTCTTCAGTAATTTTCCATGCACCTGCAATAGATGGATAAAACTCATACTTATTTCCAGGAGCAAATACAGAACTTCCGTCGCTTCTACCCACTAATGTTAATAAGTACTTATCTTTATAAGTATAATTAAGCCTTCCGAAAAAGGAAACAAGTGTTCTTTGCCCATATCCAGATTCTACCAAATTTCTTAAAGGATCTGATCCTGTTCTTAAGGAATTGAATGTTGTCGCATCAGTAGTGAAACCAAAGGCTTGAGCCGAAGCTGTTTCTGTAACATCTTTCTGAAATGATGCACCTCCTAGAATCGTATAGTTATGATTGTCTCCTATTACCCCAGAGTATTGAACCGTATTTTCATTATTCCAATTGATAGTTGACGTAGTTCTTATCCTAGCATTACTATCTCCCGATTGTAAATCTGGTCTTTGACTAGACGTAAATTCGTTCCTTTTAGAGTTGATAATATTCGGATTAAAAGTAGAACGTATAATTAAATTTTCAATAGGGCTATATTCTAAATAAACCGTTCCTAACAAATTGCTAGAAGTAGTCTCATCTATATCCAATCTTGACGTGGCTACAGGGTTATTAAATGGATTCCCAGTTACCTCATTAGCCCCATTAAAAGAACCATCAGCATTGTATATGGGCTGGGTTGGTAAAATTCCTAAAAGACTTCCATAACCAACTACACCATTATCCTGCTTTATTCTTGAATAATTAATCCGTGCCCCTGCTTTCAGTTTGTCACTTAGTTTAAAATCTAAGTTAGACCTAAATATATACTTTTGTATTCCTGAATTTTCAACAATACCATCTTGATCGAAAAAATTAAGAGAATTATAATAATTTACACTACCATTCTCTGAAGTACCTGCAATAGAAACATCGGCGTTATAAATAGGCGATGGATTTACTAACAGATCGAAAAAATCATTATTAGGATAGTCCGATGGACTTCCTGGAAATGGCTCAACTACACCTCTTAGAATTGCATCCTGATTGGTGTATTCAATTTGTTGAGCTTGACTTAGATAATCTGGTCTTTCAGGCACTAATTGTGAACTTGTGTAAATCCCCACATTAACTTGCGGTTTTCCACCACCAATACTAGCGCCACTTTTAGTAGTTACCAAAATAACTCCATTTGCTCCTCTTGAACCATAAATTGCAATGGAAGATGCATCCTTTAATATCTCAACAGATTTAACATCATTGGCATTAAGGTTATTTAAATTGAAATTTGTTCCAACAATAATACCATCAATAACCCAAAGAGGTTCATTACTACCAGTAATAGAGTTACCTCCTCTTACTCTAATGGATGTACCTGCTCCAGGTGCCCCACTAGTTTGTGTTACTTGTACACCTGCTGCCCTACCTTGTAATGCCTGATCCACCCTTGAAACCGGCAAAGTTGAAAGATCTTCACCACTAACTGAGGAAACCGAACCAGTTAAATCTGATTTTCTCTGAGAACCATAACCAATTATAACAACTTCGTCAAGTTTATTATCTTGCTCTAAAGTGACGTTGATTTGAGTCTGATTACCAACAAGTACTTCTTTTGTTGAATAACCAACATAAGAAATAACTAACGTGCTTAGTGCTTCTGCATTGATAGTGAAATTCCCATCAAAATCAGTGCTTGTTCCTGTTGTAGTCCCCTTAATTAGTACTGTAGCACCAGGAAGAGGTTGCCCATCTGCAGTGACTGTACCGTTTACAGTCTGTGCATTTGACATTGCCATACATGATAATGCCAAAACAACACACATCCAAGTTTTGCGAAAACTTAAACATATGTCTAATGTAGTTTTTAAATTCATATAATTTTAGTTTGTTTGTTAATAGAATTCTAAAATATTATGTAAAAATTTATAAACTATCCTGTCCTATCCCTTACTATCCTGTACTTCCCTGTAAAATATTATCAAAATTGTAAATAAAAGACTACTAAAATTATTTTTAGATAAAAAAAACCTCAAATTAAAATGTAATCTGAGGTTTTAAAAATGTAAAAAAGGTAATATTTATTGTGGCACAAGTTCATAAAGTTTAACAGCATGTGGCTCTAAATCCACTTTTAGGATAAGACTTTCATTCCCTTTTATTACCAAAGAATCTGATACCGTTTTTGGAAGGTTTGCTAAACCTTGATATTTTGACAAATTAGCACTTAATACGTTTTGCCATCCATCAGCAAACCTATCTGATGTCCTGTTACCATATATACGTCCGTTTGTGTTTTCAGATACACCCGCGGCTCTTAAATCTTTATAGAACTCGTGCATCATAACACCATTGTTTTTATCTACAGTCCATTCGCTCATTTTCCATTTATTTCCACTCGAAATAAGACCACCCTCTAACTTAGGATAAATGGTACGACTTGAATTACTTGTTCTTGACGGATTATGGTTATATACTAATAGATATATCACATCGCCCTTAACAACTGGAATAACTCCAGCGTAACCACTAAAATTATCTATTGCTTCTAGTTTACTACCACCTTCCATCTTTTGAAACATACGCGTTACGTTTTTTCTACCTTGAGGTAAATCACTGCCTTCTATTTCTTGCCCCCAATCATAAATCTCATTTATTTTATATTCGTGTACCATATCACAGACTGTTGCATACCAACTTGCACCCAGTTCAGTTGCATCAACTAAACTTGAGCCACGTACGCGATTTTCATCTCGAAGTATCCCAAACTCTTGTATATCTAATGGAATATTACTAAACTGAGGATAACTATTCAATTTATTTCTGTAGCGCTCAATCTTATCAGGTAAAGCTACAGTGTTTTGATCTATTTTTTCATAATATGAAATACTAAAAAAATCCATTTTAGTACCTGTTGCACCCGTTGCATAATTAGTACCATTGGCACAATGATCAATTAATTCTGTTGTATAAGTTGCAACACTATCTTCAGTTAACATATTTCCTGGACCAACAATAGCGTCAGGAATCACTTTTAAAACTTCATCAACAGTTATATCGTAATGTTTAAAATACTCTTGCATAGTACCGTTCCAATGATTAGGCGTATAATTAGGTTCAGTACTCACCCTAAATCGCCAAGTTTTAACCTCTTGCATACCAAATTCATTAACAAGTGTGGTTAAAAAAGCATTTACATATTGCCTCCAATAATCGTAATTATCAGGAGGACTTGTATTTCCATAGGTATTTACCACTTTATTAGCAACCATTTCCCAAGGCACTTTACTTAAAACAATTCTTGGTTTGAATCCAGTACTCATAAAGTTTCTCATAGTAGAAACCAAATCACTAAAATCAGTAATTATATTACCTGAACCATCAACACCTTTGTAAAACATATTAAGGTTATCTGTTCTTCCTCCCATAGATCTAACCAAATTGTAACTTTTTACATAATCCTTTATTGTCTGTAAGGAGTTTCTAAAATTTGTAGTATTAAATCGCGATTGATTTACCATCGGTCGTGTAGACCAAAAATTATGGAATTGCCCTACTACAGCACCAGTGTTTATTGTAGCTATTTTACTAGGGTCAATATCTGCTTCATTTATGGCTTGTGGTTCTTGTGGTTCTTGTGGTTCCTCAGGTTCTTCTGGTTCTGGATTTTCTATAATCTCCTTCTCCATTTGTTCATCTTTTGAACATGTAAAAAAAAGTGTAAATGATATAATCGGTATCATCAAAACAAACAATCTTAGGGCTTTTAATCTTTTCATAATTTTTTAATTCTAGCAATTACTTCAAAAATAATATCTTTTATAGAGAAAACAAACCTGTACTGTCATGACTAAAAACTAATACAATTTTCTATATATGCTTTAGAAAAATATTTCTATACTCAACTTTCATTGGTGGTCCAACGTGCACTTGTACACCAATAAAGCCTTTTGTTGATCTATTAATTTCATCTAAATCAGTCACCTCACTAAACAGCACACCATTTACATAATGTTGTATTTTGTTGTCTTTTACTATGAGATGTACCGTGTTCCAATCGCTAGGTTTTATAGTGGATACTAACTCTGATTTTAATTTGGTAGCAATAACGTCTCGTGTTTGCCAACAGTTTCGTTTTACATTTTTACGTATGTTTTGTTTTGGTATACTATCTGGCATCTGCGGAATAGCTACAGTTTCGCCCATATAAGCCAATGTGGTTCTCTTTTTCTCTTCATAATTCTGACCAGTATATTTATTCTTGCCGTCAATATCACATTGATACCCCCTTAAGGCAAACGGCATATTTTCTATAAGTGTACTTCTGTAATTTACACCACTGTTGCCTGAATTGGTAATTTTATATTCTAGTTTTAACTCAAAATTTTCGGGTTGTTCCTTTTTGTAAATAATGAAAGAATTTCGTTTTAAAATAGTTTCTGGTGTTACCTCGCCAGTTAAAACACCATTCTCAACACGCCAATAGGTTGTATCTCCTTGCCATCCTTTTAAATCCTTTCCATTAAAAATGGATTTAAATTCTGTTTTATTTGCAGCGTTTTTACATGAAAAACTTAAGGCTAATAGTATTACGAATTGGTATTTTATAGCTCTTAATCTCATATTATATCTTAATCAACGGTTACTTTACTTTTCCACCAATTTTTATTGGGTTGAAAATCTTTTAACAATACCTCCAAACGCTGTTTTTCTAGCGAAGGCCATTTTTTATTTATAGTATTTGAATATCTAATTTCGGCTTTTTCAGCATCATAAACTGAGTCTTTTACAGGATATTTAGCATCTACATTATTTAACCAAGACATTAAATTATGACTTAGGCTTTTAGCAATTTTAGGGTGTTTTGACAGTAAATTTTGTTGGTCTTTTTCTTCGGAAGGTAATTTGAATAATTCTTCTCGACCATCTTCCCAATAATGAATTAACTTCCAGCCATCCTGTTGTATTATAGAAGCTGGCTCACCACCCTGATTGCCATAATGCGGATAATGCCAATATAAAGGTCTGGAAAATTCTAATTGCTTTCCTTCTAATAATGGTTTAAGACTGATACCGTCTATATGTTGTTCTGGATGTAACGGTATATTTGCAACATCTAAAAGCGTTGGATAAAAATCGGTGTTTATTGCTGGAAATTCCGTTGTAGTACCATCATTTTTTAACCATGGTACTTTAATAAAATAAGGCTCGCGAATACCACCTTCCCATTGATACCCTTTTCCACCTCTAAGCGGTAAATTACTGGTAGCGTAATGATCTCCAGAAGCTACACCACCATTATCAGAAGTAAAAACTACAATAGTATTTTCTTCTAATCCATTATCTTTTAATGCTTTTAAAACGATACCAACAGCATCGTCCATAGTTTCAACTAATCCTGCATAAATAGGGTTGTCTTGCACTTGACGGATAGGCAGCACACGCTCCATCTTGTAACCTGAATCTGCAACACCTAAGCTATCAGCCTTATCACGGTATTTTTGCCATTTATATTCTGTAGTTTGAATAGGTGCATGCACTGCGTAAAAGGATAAAAATGCAAAAAACGAAGTGTCCTTATGTTTTGAAATGAAATCTGCAGTTTCGTTGGCTAAACGCAAGGTTAAATTTTCTCCTTTTTGCTTATTGGGTAATTTTGGATTGTTCCAAGGTGAAAAGAAACCACCTCTAGGTGATCCTGCATCTATACCACCAATATTTATGTCGAAACCATGATTTTCGGGATGTGAACCTTTGCCTCCTAAATGCCATTTTCCTGCAAAAAAAGTTTTGTATCCGTGATTTTTAAAAGCTTCTGCAATGGTGATATCGGCTTTAGGTAATTGCGTTACATAATCTGCTGGCAATAATTTATCATATCGATTTCTTGTACGCCACGCTTCACCTGTTTTTGCTCCTATCCAATCGGTAATGCCATGTCGTGCTGTAAACTTACCCGTCATAATACTAGCGCGAGATGGACTGCATACTCTACTTGCTGCATAGCCTTGGGTAAACATCATGCCTTCATTGGCTAATTTATCCACGTTTGGGGTTTCGTAAAAAGTGCTGCCCGTAACACCTAAATCGTGATAGCCTAAATCGTCTACTAGAATGAATAATATATTTGGCCTATTGACATTTATTCGTTTTGAAGATGTTTTCCCTTTACAACCCAAAAAAATCACAAAAGAAAATAGTAGAAAAAAATATTTAAAATCAATCATGCTCTTTTTTTAGAGAAAAAGAAAGCATCCAATCTACACATTCAACAGCACTAAATACTTTTGCATTACCTTGAGCATGATTAGCTTCTGGGAACGCAGTGTATCGCACATTGAGGTTTCCTGTTTCCTTTAGTAGGTGTACCATTTTTTTTACTGGTTCAACGTTCTTAACATCGCTACCGCCTACCATTCCCCAAATAGGTAAGTCTACTAACTTACTTACATCATCCGTATCTCTAACACTACTAAAACCCGACGGCGATGCTGCTGCAAAACGTTCTGGCGTATCTTGAATCCATGCCCATGTACCACTACCACCCATACTGTGCCCCATAACATAAATGCGGTTTGTATCAATTTCTGGATATTGCTTTAATATATAATCTAGCATGATATTCAACGTTTTTGGATCCCAACTACTAAAAGAATTTGGTTCAAGCAGCATTAATTCTTTTCCTGATAATTCAGCTAATGAAAGTCCTTTTACTAGTGCCGACCGTGAAAGTTGCTTTTCAATACTCCATACTTTTCCACCGCCACCGTGTAATGTTATTAGTAATGGTATTTTTCCTGTAGATTTTTTTAGTGGCAAAGCAATAAATGCTGATTCTTTTAAATCACCAAGATGGGGTTTTAAATCATCAGGCCAATTTAATATACTTACTTCTACGTTTATAAACCGCGAATTAATATCATCAAGGGTTTCTTGAATATTTTGAGCATTAGTAACTAGCATATTGCACATAATTAAAATAAATGCTAATTGTTTTAATAATGGCTTTGAAGTAGTGACATTCATATTATTAATTTTCTCTATTTACTATACCTTTTATTGATTTAACTTCTATTTATTTTTCGTGGATTTTAAAAATTTAAATGATTTTATTCAGATTTTGCAGCTTTTGGCCCATCATAATCATAAGTAAACCAATCCACATCAATATATCCTGCATCTTCTTTTTCATTCCATGAAAAGAAGCCTAAACGATCGCCTGTCCACTTTCCAAAAGCAATAGTAAAGGTTGGTCCAAAATCTGAGAAATACTCACCATCTACACTATATTCATATTTAGCTTGATTACTATCGTTGACAGTGCGTACATAAAAATCAGGTCCAACAACTTTCGGGCCTTTTGTTTTTTTACCAAATGTATCCATGTAAATGATATACTTTTCACCGTTTTCATCTACCTCTACACCTAATAAATTGAACACGCCGCCATATCTTACAAATCCTGCTAATTGGTGTGGTTGCATACCAGAAATATCAAATTTAGCTACAGCTGTTCCAGTGGTGATGCCCATAATACGCTGACTTAACGTATTAGAAGCTCTCCAGAAATCTGAGTCGGAACCATCGTTGTTTGTCCACTCGTTTATGTTTGGTCCGTAACCTTTTTCGTTTGGCAATATTTTGCTTGCTTTTAGGCGTAACCACCCTGGGTGCTCGGTTAAAGACCAATGTGTGTTTCTTGGATTATGGTTCCACTCCCACTGAAACCCTAATTTAGATGATAAAAAATCATCGTCTGAACTTGGGGCAGTAATTGGGTAACCGTCTATAGGTTTTTTGTGTTGTTTTACGGGTTCGCCAATGCCATCGTTATCTTCGTCTATACCTATAATTGGCCATCCGTCAACCCAATTTACAGGTTCTAAACATTGCGGACGCCCTTGGAATGGAATGGTATCATTCTGAATCAATTGATGCATATACCACCACGATTTATCTGGTGCTTGCATTAATGCGCCTTGACTTGCACTACGATCATTAAAGGCTGTACCCTTTTCTAATACAGTTTTTACTTCGTAAGGCCCGTAAATACTTTCTTTGGAGCGTAGTACAATTTGTTTTCTATCGTTTTTTGGGTTTTTCACACCTGGTTTGGTGGATGTATCACCCATGGTCCATTGTGCTAAAAAGATATACCAAGTGCCATTTATTTTATAGATTTTAGCAGCTTCGGCTCCCATACCAGTGTACACTAATTTACCTTCGCCTAGGATTTTTGTACCATCCCAACTCATTTCGTAAATTCTATTTTCGTTACCTTCAATTGTATTAGTTGCTGCTTTTTGCTTGCCAGCTGTATTAATTATTACGTAAGCTTTGTGTGTTTCTTCATCCCAAAACACTCCCGGATCATCTAGCACCTCAGCCTTTGGGAGCATCATAATAGGTTTACTCCAAGGGCCTTTTATATCCTTTGCCGTTGCTACCATTAAACCATGTTGATAATCTATTTGGTAGCAATACCAAGTACCATTGTGGTATGCTAAATCGCCTGCCCAAGTACCAAAAGAATAGCCATTCATGCGATCCCAATTGTATTCTGGCGCCCAAGATAAACTTTTAAACACGTGCCCCACATTCGTCCAGTTCACCATGTCTTTAGATTCTAGAATTGGCATCCCTGGCGACATGTGTTGCTTTGATGTAATCATATAATACGTATCGCCTACTTGCTCGATATCAGAATCTGGATAATCTGCATTTAAAATAGGATTGATGTATGTACCATCACCTTGGTCTCCAAAGCTACCCGTTTGGGCTTGAGCCAAATCTTTTGATGATGTTATTGTTTTGTTTTCTGGTTTTGAATTACAACTGGTAAATGACACTAATAGCATAATAATTAGTGATTGTAAAACAGTGTTATATGTTAGTTTCATAGTATGCCTTTTAGATATTTTAGTGTCTTGTAAACTTAGTTTTTTGGATATGCTATTGTGTAATCTCCTGAGCCTAAAATTACAAATCCGTCTGCTATTTCAATAGGGTTATTTTGTTTAAATTCTGTAATAGGTGCACCGTTTATTTTTAAACTTTCAAGCTCTGAAGGCGTCACTAAAACCCTAGCTTTTGTATTAAACGGTACTTCAAGATTCATACTTAACACATCATTTTTTATCGTCCAATCATTGGTAATATCGCCATAAGGTGTTGGCACTTTTACTTCCGTGTTTGTAATTATAGTAGGAAACTCAGGATTTACAGTAAATACTTTATAACCTGGTTGATTTTCTGAAGATTTAATACCACCTAATGCTTCATAAAAATAAGCTGCAAAACCAGAGTGCATTGGGTGATTTAAAGAATTTGTTGGCCCTTCCATTTCTTCCCAAACAAATTGGCGTTCTGGCCATGTGGTAAAGCCTGAATTCATGACATACGTTTGACTTGGAAAATCTGGTGTTGTTAAAATTTGATGTGCTAAATCTGCATTTCCATTTTCGGTTAAAACAGTATAGATATATCTGTTTCCATGAATTCCCGTGGAATGGTGCCCTCCTTTAACTTCAACAATATCGTATGCTAAACCGTTAACAATACTTTCAATATCGTTTTCTGGTGCTAAGCCAAACTGTAAAGCTTGAACAGTTGCTGTTTGACTTTGATACCATTTGTGTTTTGTATTGGGTATTTCAACTAAAAATTCTTTGTTGAACGCGTCTTTTAATTCACGTTGTTCTTGTTTCATTTTTAGAGCGAAAGCTACATCATTATTCATTTCTGCAAAGGTTTCCATAATACCTAAAACATCATAGAAATAGGCATTTGCAGAAATAATAGGGTCGCACTCCATAGCTGAAGGGTTTTTACGTCTATCCCATCGTGGTGGGCACCAATCGCCCATACCATCTTGCATAATGCCATTTTCACCTTTGTAATTTAGATAAAAATTAGTCAAGTTTCTCATCTCTGGGTAGTATTCTTTTACTATGGCATCATCACCATAAAACTTGTAATTATACCATGGCAAATACATAGTGGCTACGCCCCAATCTATCTTTGCGTAGGTTGATGTACGTTTTCCTGGAGCAATCATAGTTGGCACTTGAAATTTTATATCTGGGGTGTTATGCCCTTTTGTTGGTCGCATTTGTGTACGGATGTCTTCCATATATTTTTTATAGAAATCGTACATATCATAATTGTAAAGTGCATATTCACAAAATGCATGTGCATCGCCTAACCAGCCACATTTTTCGCGGTGTGGACAATCTTCTGGAATACCGTGAATATTGTCTACAATCGTCCATTTACTAATGCTGTGCATTTTGTTTAGCAATTCATCTGAAGATGCAAAGCTTCCAGTTTCTTGAATATCTGTAGCTACCAAAACTGCTTTAATCATATCAGCATCTGGCTTTTTAGAAGTACCATTTATTTTTGCATATCTAAACCCGTGATAACTAAATTTAGGTTCCCAAGATTCTAAACCATCACCTTTACAGATGTACTTGTAAATTTGTGCCATTCCATTTGCACCACCTCCTGTTGAACCCGGAAAAATATCTTTTCCGTTAGTTAATAATGCTTCGGTAGTTGTAATTTCAATTAATTGCCCTTCATTTCCTTGAACGTTTAATTTTACCCAACCAGCAATGTTTTGTCCAAAATCAACAATCCAATTACCATCTGGTGCTTTAAAAACCTTTTGTGGTTCAAATTCTTTTAGCTTTTTAATTGGTGGAATTTGACTTGCACTTATTTTTTTTACTTGCGGAGATACTACTTTTGCATTTCCCCATTTAGTATCATTGTAACCAACTGTATTCCAATTTCCTAATTCATAACGTGCATCATAGGTGTCTCCTCCATAAATATTATTAAATACTATTGGTCCTGTAGCTTCTTTCCAGTTTTCGTCAGTATAAAAATCTGCTGATGTCCCATCTTTATAATTTAATTTCACCAAACAACGTACTGTTGGCGGACCGTAAGACACCCCTTTTTTATTTGATTCTGGATCTCTGCTCCAAGAAATATTTTGTCCGTAAAAGCCATTTCCTAATATAATTCCAAAGGCATTTTTACCAGATTTCAACTGTTCTGTAATATCATAATTCACATAGTAGGCTTGCTTATCGTAATTTGATGGTGCAGGATCTAAAACATGGTCTCCAACTTTAGTTCCATTTAAATACAACTCATAATAGCCTAAACCGCAAATATATGCTTGCGCATTTTCGATATCTTTACTAAGGTCTATCTCATTTCTAAAATAACTAGCTGAAAAACCCTCAACTGGTTTCGATTTCTTCATGTTACCTCTTTTATAACCTCTAAAACGATGCTCTGAAGTTCGAGTATCTTTATTTAGCGTAATCCATTTTGAAGCACCCCAATTGTCAGAATGCATCAAACCCATTTCAAATTCTTGAACCTCAGACCATTTTGAAACCGTTCCTTGTTCATCCCAGATTTTAACTTTCCAAAAGTATTTCTGGAGCGCTTTTAAAGATTTTCCTGTGTATTTTACAAATGTAGATTTCTCGCTTTTTACTTTATCTGAATTCCATAGATCTGCATCATCTTCATTTAATTTTTCTTGGGATGAAGCTACCAAAATATGATAAGCCGATTGTGATTTATTATACCCTTCTACATCTATAATCCAGGAAAACAAAGGTTGTTTGCTTTCTATTGCTGAAGGATTATACTTAAGATTTATCGATAATTTCTCAAAAGACATTGGTGTTCTTGAGGTAGAAACCTGCTTACAGGATATGCAAAAAATAGTTAAGAAAACTATTGAAAATAGAGCTTGTTTTTTTATCATTATGACACTATTAATTTGATACTTATATTAAAATTGAAAGATATTACAACGCATTAAAAAAATTATCCTGCTCCGTCATGCAATAAATTCATTTTAATAATTAATAACTTAACAATTTCACAGGACCTTCTAGTCCTGTTGGAACCAAATTTTTATACCGTCTTGTCCAAACGTTTGTTAATGGATTATCAAGTGATTTGCAATAGTTAGCCAAAACAGTTGTGTAATGTACTTCTATAGTATTATCACCTTGCTTTAAAAATTTTTCTATAGAATAAACTGCTTTTCCGTACCAACGTTTGCCTACTTTTTTACCATTAACATATAGTTCAGTTACTCCTTCATTTACATCACCTAGATCTATGTGTGTAAAATCGTCTGTGTTGTTTATCGTTGTCTCATAAATAATTTCTCCAGCAAATGAATTTTTTGTTGTATCAATCGATTCACTGAAATCAACTAAATCAGACATATTCCAATTGTATATCTTATTATCTACTCGATACCCCGTTACAATCCAATTTTCATTAATTTCTTTGCTATTTTTTATTTTGACACTCTCTTTTATTACTTTATTATCTGGTTTTTCTTCTTCAAAAACTAACAATAAAGATTCTAAAGGATTCAAAGAAATCTGTAATTCATTTGTGTTTTTAGCGTAGTAAAAAGGTATTCTTTCTCCTGTTTCTGGGTTCCACATGTATGGATATTTATCTTTTACAGGGAATTTTGCATTAAAAGACGTAACATTATACCGATGAATATTTGTGAAAAAATAAATATCTTTATCTTCTGTATATTGATGTATTTGATAGACTTTTTTAGTTGGATTACTTATTAGAACATCTGGTGCAATCTTAGATCTATTTAAAAATTCATTAGTCCAACTCAATAATTTTTCTATCAATTTTGGTTGTTTAATTCTGATGAATGAATTAGTATGGCTTGCTAAAAGACCTTCCATAATTGCTTTTACCTCTTCATCATTTTTATAAAAATCCGCATAGTGCAATGACTTAGTTGGTAGCTCATCAACTACAACAACCTTACCACCAGATTCTACAAACTTTTTTATAGTTAATGCCGTTTCTGGATGGATGGATTTTAAACTTGCTAAAATTAATAGCTTGTAACTCATTTTTCCATATGAAATAACACCGCCCTCTATGTTTGCATTTCTCAAAACATTTTGATTTATATACTCGCAAGAATATCCTAACTGGCTTATAGGCTCCCAAAGCTTATATAAATAACTTGGTTCTAAATGAAAAGGTTCTCTTGCTAAACCTTTATCTCCCCATAAATCGGCAGTAGGTCCAATAATAGCAATAGATTTATTGGCTTGAGAATTTTGAAACACCGCTGATAATCGTGCATTATAATCTACCCAATTATTAAGATGTTTCCACCAAGTATTTTGTTCGCTAAAATAAGCACCATAACGTATCCATCCCGGAAATGGCTCTTCTTGTGGAGAGTAATTGTAACCATGTAGAATAGAATGATTAATACCTGTAATGAAATTCATATCATCATGTTGTTTTATTTCTTCTAAAGTTGTTTTAAATAGTCCTTGAGTATTAGTCATAACTTCAGAACTTACAATCTTTTTTCCTGTTAAATGCCCTCCAGCAGAAGCGTACATATTCCAAGTCATGTACCCATGACTTTGGTTCCACTTCCATAAAGAATCTTTCATTTCTGCAGAATAAATCCAATTATTGCTTTCAGGAATATCTGGTATCATATACCCATCTAACATCCCCATTAAAAAAGGTGTTCCATAGGCTTGATATCTGCAAAGCACATCATTTGCTTCACAAAAATCTTTATAAGTTTGGGTAAAGTTTTTTAAAAATACTTCTACCAATAGTTTATTGTAATCGTATCGAACACGTTTTAAATTGTCTTTAAATTCTAGCGAGAAGTTGTTGGAATATTTATCATTTGAATAATTCCCACGGGCAGAATAAAACACAAAAGGCATCCACTTATCTAGTTTGTAACCATAAGTACGAAAAAAAATATTTTCGAAACCATCAGTCCAATTAGCTCCAGAAACCTCAATACTATCACAAAAAATGGCTCTAATTAATTGATTTAGTGGAATACCTGAACGTTCTGATATTTTCTTTAACCTATTCAAATATGCCAAGGTCATTTCCTTTTTATAATGATCCATAACCGGACCTGCTCCTCCAGGAGCCCCAAGAGTTACATCTCTGAAATTTTGTTGAATAAGCGAATAGCTTAAATAATATTTCTCTGAGCTTTCAATTTTATAGTTTAGTTTTCCTTTTTTATCTAAGTGCCCTATAAGATTTATTATCTGACTCTTATCATTACAATCTTTGGGAATTAAAGCTAGATTAGCTAGCCCATAAGTTGTTCTTTTACTTATATGCCTTTGAGCTCTGGCTTTTCCAAACTTTTTTTTGTACAAATTAATTAAATACTCTTCATCAACTTTAATAACCTCATTAGAATTATATTCAATAAAGTCTGTGACCATCCGTTGACTCGTCTCTTCGTCCTTTAAAAATTCTCCACCAAACGGCCATCCTGTGCCAGCAATTATGTCTGTAATCATGCCTAAATCTTTGGTTTTTTTAGCCGCATGAACTACCATATCAACCCATTCATCGCTCATCCAAACTAAAGATTTTTCGTTTTTGTTAAAAGCAGCTGGCATAGCAATTGGGTTTATTTCCACACCTCCAAACCCAACATTCTTTAGAGATTCTAATTGTCTGTCAAGTTCTAAAGTTTTAATTTTATTACCATTCCACCACCAACGTACAAAAGGGCGCGCTTCTGCTGGAGGTTTCTGAAATTTGCTAAATAAATCTTGAGCGTTAGTTTTTTCCAACTTACTTTCATTACATGAGGACATAAGAAAAACTAAAGCTAAAACTGGAAAAAACTTACTTATATACATTGAATTAATAATTTTTGAATTAAATATATAACTCTTAAAATAAAACCGTTTCTACTATTATTATCCTGTACTCTCATGCTTAAGATTTATATTTATTATTTAAACAAAACGAAAAACGCTACCATAAAATTGATTTGGTAGCGTTTTATATTATGCTTATGGTTAGTATTTTAAAGTTTATTTAACCACAATTTTCTGGGTTGAAATACCTTGACTTCCCTCAAGTTGTAATATATAAATACCTGTTTGATGATTTTCAAAACGAATCTCTTTTGTTGATACAAAATTACCTTTTTGAATTTCTACACCATTAATCGAATAAATTCGATACTGCGTATCTTCTCCATGGTTTAGTTTTATATTGAATGTCCCATTACTAGGATTTGGATATATACTCACCTCATTTTGTTTAACGATTTTTGAAGCGGATAATGAAGCATTAGATAATTCTATAATATTTATTGAAAATTTAGGTAAAGTAATACTTTCACTGCCATCGCTAATTAGAGTTAACGGATCTACATCAATCCCCATAGCTCTTTCCTCATCCATTGTTGAAAATGATATGGCCTTGTGAACAGCATTATCTGTATAAAAATCACCATCAATATTCACATTAAATGGCACATCCTGATTACTAAGGTTTACAACAAAAACAGAGGTTTTTCCATCTTTAGTTACAGCTCTGGCGTTAACCGCTTTTACACCATCTACAAGGTTTGGAACTTGTACATCACTCTCAATTAATGTAGTATTTTCAATTGCTAAACGTATAATTTCGTATGCCGACCCAAACAGTGTTTTTTCTAAAGGGTACTTAATTCTTGGGCGCTCTACTCCACTTGGTGAAATATAAGTTTCCCATACGTAATGTGAGTTTAATTTTCCATTTACACTAAACCAATTGGCACGTTCAAAAATATCTTGATTTTCACTCATAAAAATATAACAATCTGCCATTCCTAAAACAGATACCGCATTTGGGCCACCAGATTTCACACCCCACTCGGTTAACCAAATTGGTTTATTGGGTGCTACTTGATGCGCATAATCATAAATAGAATTCCCTAAGTGTTTACGTGCTGTAAGTGCTGTACCATAAGCTTCGTCGCTATTGCTAGCATCATCTGGGTCTGAACCTACATAGGTGTGTACAGTAACAGCATCAAAATAAGTAAGATCTTGGGTTAAATCTTGATTCCAATTAGGATTTGCCCAATTATCTCTTCGCAATAATGGTACGGATACTTTTATATTTGGATCTTTTGCTTTAAGTGCAGCAGACATGGCTTTTGCTCTGGCAATATAATCTTCAGTATTTGGGATGATGGAGCTTCGTTGTCCTGGATAAAAATTCTCGTTACCCATTTCAACAACTTTTACTTCAAAACCTTTTGCAATTAAATCATCGTATCGGGCTATGGTTTCTGGGCATCCATTATTAAAATCGGTACCATCTGCACTCATGTTAAACGTCCACATCATATCAAACCCTTTTCCTGTTTCGGATTTTCTGGTTTCATTTAAACTTGTAAGGCCTTCTATTCCTACTTTGATATTAAGATTGTCAAATATGTTTATACTAGCTAAATGGTCTACTGTTTTTGTTCTGATAGTTTTATTTACGCCTTGTTCATATTGGAAACTTTCCGTTCCAAAAAGGCGCGTAACATCACGTCGCCAATCGTACCAATTAGCCCATAAACCATGAGGAAACCTAATAGTTATGGGCTTTAATTTGTTTATTAGAGCCTTCTCTGTTGAAGTTGTAAAATGATGTGTATTTGTTCCGAGTAATAAATTATTGAATTCTTCGCTTGAGGAAGATGTTATGTTAATAGTTGCCTCCATATTTTCAGGTAAACTAAAAGGATAGTCTTGAGCAAATACGGATACTGAAATTAGCAGTGCTATATATAAATAAGGTAGTTTTTTCAGCATGTTTTTTTGTTTAAAATTAGGTGTATTGCAAACGAAAAGTATCCTGTACTGTCTTGACTAACATTGTAGAGTTCATTTTAACAGAAAAAACTATTGAAGTATCAGATCTGACATTTTTTAAAACCTGTCAAGTCTCTTAAATTGTAAAAAAAATGAGTTAACAGCGTTCTAATTTTATAGGATAGGCTTTATTGGCATTCCATTGACAGACGTATAAATTTTCATCATCATCGACACATACATCATGACAATGACGAAAAATGGGCTGCTCTTGCACCATTCGCTGCAATTTCCCTTTCTTATATTTAGGCTTAGTACCTCCTGGATTGGAAACTACTTTTCCTTTGTCATCTAAAATAGTAACAAAACCTGATTTAGGGTTGATATTATAGGGGTGTGTATTCTTATCGCCTTCTATATAATCTATATCTGATGACCAACATACCCCAGAATACAGATTTTCATTATGAATTACAGGCCGACATACAAATGCTCCCGGTAAGTTAATTTGTTCAATATATTTACCGTCTAATGTAAATCGTTTAAAGCAATTTGCTGCTCTTGACGTAATTAACAAAGTAGGTTCGCCTTTGCCTCTGTAATCGATACATACGCCATGGGCGGTTTGAAATTGATTTTGACCTGTGCCTCTACCCTCGCCTATTTTTCTAATAAATTCGCCGTTTTTGGTAAATTGAAGTATGTAATTTGCGCCATAACCATCTGCAATGTAAATATCGCCATTGGGACCAATTGCGCTTTCTGTTGGTTTAAATTTATCTTTTTTATCGTATGCTCCATATTGCGACGGATGGCCTAGAATCATTAGCTCCCTACCGTCTGTTGTGGTTTTTATGACGCTTTCGCCTTTGGCATCGCAAATGAATAAAAAATCTTCTGAACCATCATTCCAAATAGATAACCCATGACCTCCTTTATAGCGAATACCCCAAGAATCTAATAATTTTCCTGATTTATCATAAATTAAGATGTTGTTTTTGGTATTGTCGCCTACCATAATCAACCGGCCTTTGGAATCCATTACCATTTCATGGCAATTCTTTACAGGTGTAATAGTTCTATCTAAATCGCCCCAAGATTTATGCACTTTATACTTGAAGTCGCCATGACCAATGACTTTATCATACATTTTTGGTTTAGATTTTAATATGTTGAAATGAGGAACAATCGCCAAACCCAAACTTGCTTTTGCCGTAGTATTTATAAATGTCCTGCGATTAATTTTAGACTTTGTCATTATTGATTTAAAGTTTAAGCGATGTTTTCTTTTGAAGATTTCATAGGATTACCAAATAAATCTAATATTGGTTGACCTTTACCATCGGGTGTGGTATAAAATGGTCTACCTTCTATTTCGTAATGGGTTTCTGGATGAATTCCTAATGCATGATAAATGGATTGATGCACTTGATCTATCACAACTGGATTTTCTATGGATGAACAAGGTCTTTCATCAGCCGTTTTACCATACACTAAGCCTTTTTTAACGCCTCCACCCCACATCAAAATAGAACTGCCGTCTGTGAAATGACGGTGCATGCCGTAGTGTTTTTCTTTTCTAATAATATCAGGTTGGTTTACTTGATTTTTCACTTTTTTACCCGGTCTGCCTTCCATAATGGCATCACGACTAAATTCACTTGCTAAAATTATTAATGTTCTGTCTAAATGTCCTGATTCGTCCAAATCATTAACGAGTTGAGCTATCGGTTTATCTATTAATTGTTTCATTTTAATAAGTCTCGTATGTCCATTTTCATGCGTATCCCAACCTAAAAATGGTTCGTATTCTGTAGACACACTAATAAAACGCCCACCATTCTGAGCCAAACGTTTTGCCAACAAACAACCTAAACCAAAACGACCTGTATTATAAGTATCATAAACGTCTTTTGGCTCTTCTGATAAATCAAACACTTTGGCTTCTGGCGAATTCAATAAACGATAGGACTGCTCCATGGAACGCATTAAAGACTCGCGCTGATAATCACTCGCCTGCTCCATAACCTCACTTTTATTGGCGAGTTCTTTATATAATTTATAACGTGCTTCAAAACGTTTAAGCGACATGCCTTTTGGCGGACGTACACTTTCTAAACCACTGGACGGGTCCGGAATTAAAAATGGACCATATTCAGTCCCTAAAAATCCAGCGGAGTGAAATGCTTTAAGTTCTTCTGATTCTCCCATTGTAAAACGTTGTCCCATAGCAATAAATGGTGGGATAACAGGGTTTGCAGGTCCTAACTCTTTAGCTATCCACGACCCTATATGTGGTGCTTGAACCGATTGCGGTGGTTCATAGCAAGTATGCCAATGGTATTGATGACGCGTGTGTAAAATATGCCCTAAATCGGCCGATTTATAAGAACGAATTATAGCGCCTTTATCCATTACACCACCTATAGATTCTAGTCCTTCAGAAAAATATAAATCATCAACTACAGTCGGCTTCTTTGGAAAAGTACTTAACACTCGCTTGCTTTCTACGCCTTTTTCAAACGGCACATAAGCTTTAGGATCAAACGTTTCAGTATGTGCCATACCTCCAGCCATCCATAGTAAAATAACAGTATCTGCGGTAGATGCTATTTTTTGAACCTCAGGTGAACAAGAACTTAAAAAACTAAATCCTGGAATTGTAGTTGCTGCTGCTGATAAACTGGCAGCACTCATTTTTTTTAAAAAATCTCTACGTGATTTATTGACATCCATTTTTTTACTTTTAATTGATAAACTGAAATTCTGGCGACATCAAAACTGCCCAAAATACATCTTGCAGTTGTTCTTCTTCTGGTGCCTCTCCTAAAACATTTAGCATAATCGTTTTTTCTTCATTTGAGGGCTTTCTATTTAAAGCTTTTTCATATAAATTATCGACAATAGCACTACTATCTTCACCATATTTTTTTAACCATGACTGCGCTCCTTCTTCTAAAACGCTGTTTAAAAACTCTCCATTTGTGAGTTCTAAAGCTTGCAATAAGGTTGCTTGGTCTTCTCTTGAAGTGGTAACAATTTCTCTACTGGGCCTTCCTAAAGCCTTCATAAATGGGTGTTGTTTTACCAAACTAGCACGTGCAAATTTTTCGCTGTGCGGTTTAAAAGTAAAATCAAGAAGTTGCCCCCAATTTTTAAAATTTCCGGTACTGTAATTTCTAACTTTCTTCCACGAATTATCATCGTACTCCACGGCAGTCCAATCTCCTTCAGGTAAGTCGTGAGAACTCACCCAAGACAAATCAGACTTTAAAAGTGTGCTTTTACCAGATTCATAGTCAATCTTAAAAGCAAATAATATACCTGCAGGGTTTGCAATAGCACCTCCATTTTCTCCTATAATTGCAATGGTGTTTTTTCCTGGATGCAATTGTTCGGAAACATCAATTTTATCTACTTCCTTCCAATTTTTATTTTGCGATATTTTTTTCCCATTAAGGTAAAGGACATACGAATTATCCACCGAAATCAAAATTTCTGCTTTATTTATAGCTTCCTTTGAAATATTAAATGATTTTCTAAAATATCGTTTACCTGGTTCAGGTAAAACTACTCTACCTAACACTTCTTCTAAGTGCCATATGCGTATGGCTTTAATATTATCTCCATTGGGGTTAAAGGCTACTTGTGGGTACAAAGGCGCAATAATTTGACTTACACCATCCGAAAATTGCTCCGCACTTAATCGACGCGTTACTGGGCCCTTAAAGACATATTTAGTTTTTAAATCTTCCTCTTTTTTATAATTGACCATGGGTAGTTGATAGACTTTCGAGGTCATGATGCGCCTAATTAAATGTTTTAAGTCTGAACCCGAATCGATAAAGTCTGCCGATAACCAATCGAGTACCTCAGCATCCCATGGTGCATTATCCATTTCGTCTAAGGGTACAACAATACCTCGTCCCATCAGTCTGTCCCAAAACCTATTGGTAACTGTGCGATACAGCCTACCATTATCTCTCTGTACCATAACCTCTGAAAGCTTTAACAATCTATCCTTAACTGTTTCTCCTTCAACACTTCCTAGTTCTGGATACAAAAAATTAACTTTCGCCATTTTACCTATAGGTTTATCGCATCGATTCAATTCCAATATGGAATCAGAGAATATAGTTGCAAATCCATAGGCTTGGTCTAAAGTTAGATTACTAATAAAACTGTTATGACATGACGCACACTTCACATTAACACCCATAAGCGATTGTCCGATGTTTTGCGCCGCTTGCATCTCGGTTCTTTGACTTGCATTAACAACACCGCGCCATTTTACACCCTGTATGAAACCTTCTGAACCTCTTACGGGGTTTACCAACTCGGTAACGATTTGATCATAAGATTTATTTTTCATTAAAGACCTATACAGCCAATGTGTAATTTGTTTTTTTCCACCTACGCTGTAATAATCATTTCGCAACAAATCATTCCAAAAACTTAACCAATGCTGTGTGTAATTTTGATTATCATTTAATAAACTATCAACTAACTCTTCTCTTTTATTTGGATTATTATCATTTATAAAATCTTTAACTGCGCTTGGTTCAGGTAATAATCCAACAGCATCCATATAGGCACGTCTTATAAAAGCTCTATCGTCAATAACGTCTTGCCAATCAATATTATTTTTTTCGAAATAAACATCAATTAATTTATCGATGGGATGAGTAATATCTTGGGTTTTTGGTAGCTCAGGTTTTACTAAAGCTAATTTTGCTTCAGGAAAAACTTTCACTGCTTTATCCGACCAATGTGCCCCTTCTGCAATCCAAAGTTTTACTAGTGCAATCTCATCTGAAGTCAGTAATTTACCTTTGGTTGGCATGACTTCCTTATGATTGGCAGGAAGTGTAATACGCCTGTAAATTTCACTTTCTTCCGGCTTGCCTGGTACAACAGCTAATCCACTTTCCCCTCCTTTGAAAACACCTCGTTTTGTTTCAAGCACTAACTCACCTTTTTGTTTGTTTTCACTATGACATTGGTAGCATTTATGAGCAAAAAGGCCTCTTACTTCTAAGTTTAATTTGTCTTTTTGTAATTCTGATAAGGAATCTGATGCTTTGAGCTCAGAAAGTAAAACTCCTGTTGCTTTGTCGTTATATTTGTTTTTATTACCTGGCAAAACAGCAGTTAAATAATCTTCGCCATGAGTTAATTTAGCACCCAAATGTCCTGCTATGGTAAGTAAAACTATTGTTGCAAAAAGCATAAACCGATATAGTTTTAAATTTACTACGGGCTTTTTTAAACTATTTTTTAAAATTAGAGCTGTAATTATAGCCAATACTGCTGTTGCTATACCTGTGTATTGATGATTATCTACTAAATCGCCACTATACGTTTCTTGTGTTTTTAAAAACCAACCAAAAAGTGCTGAAAACACTGCAAATCCAGCACCAATATAAACCATGAAATTTATACCTTCTCTAAGTCCTTTACGCTTGCCTCTTATAGTTAATAATTCTAATATAAATCCAATAACTAAAAGGCCTATTGGAAAATGCACCAATAGTGGATGCATACGGCCTAACAATTGAAGTACCCAATTTGTGTTTTCCATTTAATGGTTTGTTTTATTTATTCCTTCAGAAGAATTTTCAATATATTTTAATAACATTTCTCTCACCTGATATACAGCAGGTTGAATTTCACCATTGTTAATATTAGCTCCAGTTATCCAATAATATATCATGCCAGCATCTGAACAGTCCCATTTTCCTTTTTGGAACTTAACGACATTATCTGTCTCTGCTATTTTTCCCATTAACCAAACCCAGTTTAACCTATCATCTGAATGATTTTTTGCCCAATCCCATTGCTTTTCATCAACTTTTAATAAGATATTTTGATCTGGGATGCGTACCTCTTCTATGCCAAACTCTAAAATTTCTTCCCATTCGTAAAATTCTCCAGTTTGGTCGTTTGCAGGATGATGCGTAATAACCTTTACAAATTTGTGCTTAGACTTTAAAGAAGCATCCAGAGCTAATCCAATCAAATCGGGTTCTCCTGCTTCTACAATCCAAAGTGGGTCTTTTGCTGAAGAAAGGTTAATAGCTTTTGCTAAATCTTGAATAGCTTGATCTAAATTCCATTTAACGTCAATAAAGGATAAATGCTCAAATCCTCCCCAACGTCTAGCTGTACCATCACAAGTGGTTTGCATTAATGCGTGACGCTCTTTTTCTGCTGCTTTCGAAATTCTATTAGAAGGCACAATATCGCAACTATGTGAATAGTGCACCAACCTATCTTCTAATCCTGCCGAACGCAATAGTGCAAGAGAAACTGATGTTCCTCCTAAATCATCTGGATCTGGAGAATTACCATCAGCAACTACAGCTATACGACCTAAAGGTGGATTAATTATTTGTGAAAATGTAGTTTCTGTTATTAATAATACCGCTATTATAAAAAAAACTATTTTATACATTTTTTACTTTTTATTTAGTTATTAGCTTTATTAATTTTGAGAATAAGACGATGGGGCATTTAGTATTTTTTCACCTTTTCCAACAGGAGTAAATATAATACCAGCCCAACGCCCTCGTGTAAATTCTTTTCCATCGGTTCCAACTTCTGCTTTAACGGTAATTTTATCGCCTTTTTTTAACTTCATCCTTCTCCAAACTTTTGTAGATTTTTCACCTTCTTCAAACATTTTATCTGTTAAAGGAGGTTGATATATTCCAATTTCTTCTCCGTTTATTAAAATTTGAAATTTAGAACTACCATCATTTTCAGCAACCCCTACAAAAACAATATCATAAGTCCCACTTTCGAATTTAAATGCAGTACTAGCTATAGCTTTTTTATGTGTTTTAGGGTTTATAGCCATCCAATTTTTACCATTTTTATAAAAATCAGTACCAACAGATGGAAATTGCTGTGAAGAAATCCATTTATTATCTGGTAAAGCTTCCGCAATAGTTTTGAAATAATTCTTTTTTATAATAGGAGCTGAAACACTAGGATATGGCTTTGGAAGATTACCAATAGCATTCACTTTTGGTCCTTTGCCTTTTGGTTTATAAAATTTATCTTTTGTTAAAACAAACTTATCAAACTCAAAACCGTCTTCACGCATGCTAAATTGAATATCATGTTCGCCCGCTTTTTTAATATCTAAATAAATATTATGAGGTATACCGCAATGTATTTCTTTAGTACGTTGTTTACTCGCCCAAGTCCAGTGTGTTCGACCTTCACACCATTGCATACGCTGACCACTCTCTGGCCACTCTCCATTTATACCTACATGAATTCCATTATCTTCCCCTCCTGTACTCATGGCTCTTACCCAAACATAATAACGCCCAGGAGTATTAAATTTAATTTTATAATGCACTGTAGCCATAATACCAGGTACATCACTGAAATTTTCTCCTTTTATTAATTCATCATCATGAGTTACTCTTGTATCTGGTAAAATCTCTAGATAAGCATTATTACTGGAACCATAAACATGTAATGTATCTTCATCTCTCTCTACAATAGGTTTTTCAAACTTAGAAGAACGATACCATTGTCTAACTTCTGTTTTGGTTTGTTGATAAAAGAATTCAGCTTCAACAGCTACAAGACCTGCTTTTTCTTCAAAAACAACATTTTCATCAATAATGGAGTTTGTTAATTTTATTGATTGTGAGTTTGATAAAAAACTAATGCTTGTTAATAGAATTACAAGTAATAGTTTTGTTTTCATTTGTCTTGATTTCATAAAATTATATTTAATGTTACTCATCTCATTCATAAATCATTTTGAAGTGTAGAACATTTCTATTTTCTATGTGAATAATTAGAATTTTTCAAATACAACATTTAAAAGTTTTAACTAACCTTAATGGTTATTATAATTCCATCTTTCTGATTTTTATCAAAATAAGCTTCAATAGGAATAGCCTCAATACCTGGTACCATATTAAATGTTCTATTTCCAGAAACCTCTTTTATCTTTAAAGCTACATTTGCTTTTATATGTACTTTACCATTTGGTTTAACAATTGTGATTTCGCCTTTTCCAACTATCTTAATTTTTTCTGTATTTGGCGAAGCAATTGGTAATACAAATGCAGTAGGATTAGAAATATTTTGATTTGAAGCTACTTTAATTTCTACATTATCATTGGTACATTTATAGTTTAAACTAAATATAGATGCCGTGTCCATAACAACCTCTCTTTTTTGATTTTTTAAAGACACTAAAGAAGATATATTAATCTCTCCGTTTTTATCTTCTGATTTTGTTGTAGCAGTTAAATCATAAAGGTTGGTGTGCCAAATCTCATTCTTAAAGGTTTCTATTCGGGGTGTTAACGGAATATCGATATTAGGCTGTGGTTGTTGATTATATGGCTCTACCATATAATATTGTGCCATACTTGCAGCACATAATAACCCTACTTTATTATGGTATAAAACACCTAAACTAGCACCTGTTGCTTGCCTAAAATCTTCTTTATAATGATATTCGGCATCATAAGCACTTACTGTTCCTCTCCAATTACCTCTTGCAAAAAGCGTAACATCTAAATCTTTAACATATTTTATACCATCGGCTAAAACTCTTGGCAATGCGGTATTTTTATTTATTTCTGGTAAATGATTCCAATGGTCTAAAAGCGCAGCTAATGGTTTGGCATGGGTAAATGTATGGTGAACGCAAGGTGGAATACCTGCTTCTATAAATCCAGGGCCACCATGAATCAAACCATCTTGCGTACAGCGTTTTAACAACTCAGTATTTTTAAAAGCTGCTGTACCGAAAGCTGGATTTTTATCTGCCATCATAGCAAATGCGGGTTGACTACCATCACAAGTTCTGCTACCCCAATAGCTCCATTTGTACATTCTATTCCCCCAACTGTTGTCCCAAGCGCCATCTGGCAACATAAATTCTAAATGACTATTTAACGACTTCGTTAAAATTTCCAATAACGCTTCATCTTTTTCTTTTAAAGTATACATTACCAAACTGTTCAACGTTTCTTCAACATTGTATCCTAAATCCACACCATGCAATCCTTTCTCACTTAGTTTACTTGAACTTTTTTTACATTCACCAAATAACAGTCCTTCATTTTCTGTAAAGTATACTTTTATTTCAGAAGCTAATATTTTACTCTTTGCTTTAAAATCTTCTCTTTCTAAAACATTTCCAATTAAATTCAGTCCATACACCGCTGTACCTGGATAATTTATATTTGTAAAATCTATTGTAAAAGTATCATGAATGTATTGTCCTGCTTTCTCCAAACGCTCTGTCCAACTTTCTTTTGTTTTAGCGTCCAAAACATGTCCGTGATAGTGCAACGCTTCCGCCAAAGCAATGGCTCCAAAAACAGTAATTCCTTTCCATGTTTTTGGGTTTGGAACCACTGTCCACGCTCCACTTTTATGAGATACATTATTTTCTGCCCAAAGCATTACAAGTTTTGCGCCTTCAATGTATTTTTTGTCTCCCGTAGTATCGGCCATATATAAAAACGGATATACCGCATCCATACAACGACCGTGAATATGGGAACACGAGGGACAACCTAAAGCCCCATGCTCTTCCAAATTAGACGGATTATTAATTTGAACTTTAATCATCCCATCACACCAATCCTTTAATAATCCTGAAATTAGATTTTTGAATTCCAGAGAATGTTCTGGATGGTTATTACAGGAATTTAAAATACCGGCCATTGGAAGTGACAAGCCTACTCCAGCTAAGGTAGATAGCTGTATAAAGTTTCGTCTTTGCATTTTTATTGTATTAAGTCATGGGAAAGTTATTTAAATACTGTTTAATAACTATCCTGTTTTGTCCTGACTAATAAAATAATTTTAAGAGAGATTTTCTATGTCTTTACAGTTTTACATATGTTTAGTTACTTAAAATGCTTGAATTTACAAGTTTAACAAGCCTTAGGGATAGAAACGGCATCCTTTTGTTTGTTTATAAAAATTACTAGAACTAGGAGAGGAGATAAATTTTATTATGTATTTCTACCTATATAAGAATGACAAAAACAAAAGATATAGTGGATAGCCCGACCCGACCTTAGGAGGGTAACGTCCAAAATATCTTTTGTTTTAATTTAATGTCTACTATCTTAACGTACTACAAGTTTTGTACGATAGGTTTTATTATCGTTTGTAGTGGCTTGTATAAGATAAATACCAGAGTTAAATGCTTTATCTCTTATGTTTAACTTTTTAGCGTTTGTTTTGTTTTCGTAAACCAGTTTACCAAGTACACTATAAATTTTAATGTTGACAGTATCTAGATTATTAAAGGCTAATGTAAATTCTCCATTTGTTGGGTTAGGATAGACTTTTACAGCACTATCTTCTAACGCTTTATCTTCAGCACTTAAAGAAACGCTTGTGGGGATAGCTTCCCAAACACTTCTAGTATCAGATTCTGAAGCTATACTGTGTGTTACTGTCCCATCAACCTCTTGATACAAATATCTACCAGCTGTTCTAGATTCAAATCTGTAGGTATCATCAACATCATTATATTCTATCGTCCACGTTTTATCTGTATCAGTTGCTGGTGAAGCTTTAGTAGTACTTACAACTACATAAGCGCCTGCTGGACCACCAGAACCTGGTGCACGAAGTATACCATAAGCCTCACTATCAATATTAAAATACGCTCCACTTTCTACAAAAGTCCAATGTGTGTTTTGAGCTTCACCCGAATTTGTCATAGTAACTGCTGTGGCACTTACTCCTGCATCTGTTAAAAATTGACCTGTGGCCACGTTTCTTAACCTGTAAATGTCGTCAGATGGAACAGGATTACCAGTATCCTCAACTTCTACCTTCTGATACATAGTATTTGCCCATCTAATTTGTGCTCGACCTCCTTTAACACGGTATGCACCGTATCTAACACCAGATTCTAAACCTCTTTCTGGGTCAGGAATATTCCAATTAAAGGCTTCACCACCAATTACTGCATCGCAATAATGAATTTTTTTTGTAGCATCGTTTGGGTCTACTCTAAAACCTACCTCTAACTCAAAGTCAATTTCTTCATTTTTATTTACTCGCTTTAGTAAAACGACTTCTCTTCCACTTCCTGATCCGCCTCGCTCTAAGATACGTTCAGCATAAATATCAAACGCCACTTGCTTATCTGCATTGATACCTGTACCATAAACAGGATGTGCTCGATACAAACAAATGGCCGGATCTGCAGGTCCGCCACCACCAGTATGTTTTCCTTTGGCTTGAGCGATATAAGATCCATTTTGGCTAAAACTACCAGCATCGCCTACCTCTAAAATCCTAAATATTCCCGTGAATCTTGCATAACTCCCAACACCTGTTTCACCAGACCTAGGTAAAGAGCGCTCTATTCTAGGTTGTAAGGTGTTTGGAGCATCCCAGTGGTTAGACCCATCAGTAATATTATAAACACCCCAGGTTTTTCCATTAACATTACTTTCTGAGTAATCGGAGTAGCAACTTCTATCATCAACAGTCCCAACATTATCAGGGTTTGCCACATCAACATTTCTAGTATTATTGTTTTCGAATTCACCTGAAGCTGGACAAGTTAAATCTGTACTAGTATCTTCATCTGGGGCTGTTTCTACAGGTATTTCCACAAATGGAATGAGTTCCCAATTACTTCTATCGTCCGTTGCTGAAACTACTACATGGGTTACGGTTCCATTTGCATCATGATACATAAATCTACCACTATTTCCCGATTGAAACCTATAAGTGTCATCCGTTTGGTTATGCTGTATAGTCCACACTTTATCTGCATCCGTAGCTGGTGAAGCTTTAGTTGTACTAACCACTACAAAAGGACCTCCGGGGCCTCCAGAACCTGGCGCACGTAATATTCCTAAAATTTCACTATCAATATTATAAAATGCCCCACTTTGTACAAAAGTAAAATGTGTGTTTTGAGCTTCACCAGAATCTGTCATGGTAACTGCTGTGGCACTTACTCCAGCGTCTGTTAAGAATTTCCCTGTCGCTACATTCCTTAATCTGAAAATATCATCAGAAGGAGGCGCGTCTTGCGCTGTTACGCAAATAGAGCATAACATAAAAACGAAAAATAAAATGGATTTAATAGTATTTTTTTTCATAGCTTTTTTTTGGGCATTAATTTTATTGATGTCAAACCAAATAGATTATAAAATTATTGCACATAAATTAACAAAGTATCCTGAACTATCCTGAATTTTAGATAAAAAGACCTATAAGTCGTTGAAAAACATAATTATAGATAATTTTAAACTAATAAGAAAGCATAAATTATATGAAACAATTTGATTAGCACGTCAGTTTTATACTTATTAGTCAATAACTAATTTAGAATGAAAGACCTGATTATTTACTGTAAAAGCTTTAACCAAATAGACTCCAGTTTGAAACCCTGAACTATCGACTTCTAAAACATTACTTGATGGTTTATTTTGGTAAACACGCTTACCTAGTATGTTATAAATTTCAACCTGTTTAATGCTATTCGTGTTTTGAAAGTTTATTGTAAATTTATCTTTTGCTGGGTTAGGATATATTTTTATTGAAGTTGTTCTTAAACCTGTATTATCAGTACTTAAAGTTGAATTTTCTAAAATCCATTTACTTGGGTCATCGTTATATGGGAAATGTGTAATTATATCATTGTTTTCGTCTATAAAATGGTATAAAAATCTATTTGAATCTCGAGTTTCAAAACTATAGCTCCCATCTTCATTATTATAAACTCTCCATATCTTATCAACATCTGTTCTTGGTGGAGAAAAATTTGTACTGATCAATTCAGGTGCAGATGAACCTCCTGTAAATCTTATAATACCTCGTACTTTACTATCTATGTTGTAGTAAGTTCCAGCTGCTGTATTAACTTCTACAAATCGCCATTCTTTATCCTCACCTACTCCAGAATCACTCGGCACAAGTACAGAACCATCCGTCATTAAATATTTACCTGTGGCAACATTTTTTAATCTTAAATAATTGTCTGAGTTTTCATTGCTTCCGTCATCAACAACTTCGGCCTTTTGATACATGGTATTTGCCCATCTAATTTGCGCTCTACCGCCTTTAACTCTATATGCACCATATCTAATACCAGATTCTATACCTCTTTCTGGATCTGGAATATTCCAATTAAAGGCTTCACCACCAATTACAGCATCACAATAATGTACTTTTTTAGTACCAAAAACTGTCTCTTCTAATCTGAAGCCTACCTCTAATTCAAAGCTAACCTCTTCATTTTTATTTACCTGCTTTAAAAAAACGACTTCCCTACCGCTACCTGATCCGCCACGTTCTAAGATACGTTCGGCATAAATATCAAACGCTACTTGCTTATCTGCATTTATTCCTGTGCCGTAAACAGGGTGTGCTCTATATAAACAAATGGCGGGGTCTGGTGGTCCACCACCACCTGTATGCTTTCCTTTAGCTTGAGCAATATAAGTTCCATCTTGACCAAAACTACCAGCATCACCTACCTCTAAAATCCTAAATATTCCCTCAAATCTTGCAAAACTACCAACACCTGATTCTAACGATCTAGATAAAGAACGCTCTATTCTAGGTTGCAAAGTATTTGGTGCATCCCAGTGGTTAGATCCATCGGTAATATTGTAAACACCCCAAGTTTTTCCATTCACTAAGCTTTCAGAGTAATCAGCGTAACACGTTCTGTCATCAACAGTACCTAAATTAACAGAATTTGGTATATCTACATTTCTAGTATTGTTGTTTTCGAATTCACCTGATGCTGGACAATTAAGGTCTGGATTAGTATCTTCATCGGGTGCTTGCGCTATTAGAACAAATGACAAAAGTGCAAAAAAGCTAAATAAGATTGATTTAAGTGTGTGTGTTTTCATAGCTACCCCAAATTTTAGTTTAATTCATTAAGACAAACTTTGTAAAATTATTTAACTCAAAAAAAAAAACCATCCTGAACTACCCTGCTTTTTCAAGATATTAAATTGATTAATAAAGACTTCAAATTTCCTAAACCTAGTTTTACTACCACTCTACTTGATAACCAGCTTAGAATGAAACACCTGATTATCTTCTGAAAGAGCTTTCACCAAATATACACCTGCTTTAAACCGAATATTTTTAACTTCTAAAACATTACTTTTTGGTGAATTTTGATAAACAAGTTTTCCTAAAATATTATAAATAGCAACATTTTTTACTTTACTAATATTTTGAAATGAAATAGTAAAATTATCTTCTGCAGGATTTGGATATAATTTTATTGAAGAAGTTTTCATGCTTTTATCATCACTACTTAAAAGCGGCCCGCCAGTTCCTACTACTTGCCATTTACTTCTTGGGTCTCCTTCAACAAAATCAGTTCCCTTAAGTAGATTATAACAATTACCATCTGTTTGATGATATAAAAATCTATTATTATTTTTAGCTTCAAAACTAAACGTATTATCTGTTGTATTATGGTGCACGGTCCAAATTTTATCGGTATCTCCTGCTGGAGGTGCCTTACCAGTACTAACTATAATATAAGCTGGTGAAAAACCGTTTCCAGTGGCGCGTAATATGCCATTATCTTGACTATCAATATTATAATAATCAACACCTTCAGCATTCGTATTAACAAACGTCCATTTTCTGTCCGGAGTATCTCCTGTATCACGCATAATAACTGGACCCGCCGAAGACCCACCGGCACCCAAGTATTTTCCGGTTGCAACATTTACCAATTTGTAAACCCCTTCGGCATCACCACCACCGCCTCCAGAGTCTCCAGAAATTTTCATTTTATCGTAATTAAAACCACCTACTTCATTTACTACTTTTATTTTTTGAATTCCTTTTTGAAGTGTTATATTAGCTTTAGTACTTTTAAAGTTTGTTAAATTAGGTGTTGTAGTCAATGAAATTGATACCAAGGTATTTGACCCGCTTACAATTTTTAATTTTTTGGTTGATCCTGGCGCTGCTGCAAATACTTCTACCTCATAAGTACCATCTTCAGGTACATTTATAGTGTATTCTGCAAAATCATTTGCTCCCCAAGAATTAAGATAAAATACCGTGTTACTCCATCTAGTAACATTTACACCACTTTTTGTTGTGTAATACTCAGCTTCAATTGTAGAAGGTATTTGATGCGTTTTAGGTTGAACAGTTAAAGTTCGTGAGGCTTGAGCTGATGTAAAATAATCGTTTCCAGTATCTGAAACGGTTATAGTGGCATTACCAGCCCCTAAAATTTGTCTTACTTGGTTATCCCAAACCACTGCAACTTGATTATTGGGACACAAAAATCTTAAATTGGCATCTGGATTATTACTTGTTGCTTGAAGCGTGAATGCCGGATCTCCTGAGGTTACTTCTGGAATAATCGGAAAATCGATAATCTGTTGACGTATTGGCACTGTATATTCATGACCTACTATAGGCGCTGCATTATATGTGTCATCTCCAAGTTGTAATGCATTTATAGTTGTTGTTCCCATACGTTTTACTTGTATTTTTCCATCTACAATAATGGCAACATCGGTATTTGTACTTTCATATTGCACTGGTAAACCGGAACTTGCTGTTGCATTTAACACTTGGTCTGAGCTTCCCCAAGTATATGTATCTGGAGATAAACTGAATGTAATGGTTTGATTCGACTTTGATATATCTGCACTAACCACTAAGGTTTGAAGTGCCTCAGGAGCTTCCTCATAGGTGCCATCGCCTTTTTGACTTGCAATAATATCGCAAGAGCCTACACCCATAATTTGCACTTCATTACTATTTATGATGCGAGCTATACTTGTATCTGAAGATGTGTAAGATACAGGTAACCCTGAACTTGCAATTGCATTTAATGTAAAATTAGGGTCTCCTTCTGTTTTTTGAGTTAATGCTCCAAAATTGATGGTTTGCGGTATGTATTCTTCCTTTTGTAATTGAAATACAAAACAGTGAATTGGAACTGTGGCACTATTAAGAGCTTCACTAAATACCACAGCAATAACACCATTATCCATTATAGTAATACTTTTTCTATCATTTATTCCTATACTGGTTCTAAAATCCTCTCTCCAAGTATAAGTTCCAGCTAATGCACTTGTTACTACAAAATTGCCCCCTGTTAAATTAAACTTATACATTCGATTACCATAAAACACCCCCAAAGAACCTTTATTTCTATCCTCAGTAAACTCAGTTTCGTCTTGTTTTCTGAGGTAATTATAAGCGTTTGTGCCTTTAGGTTTTATATAGGTGTAAATATCATTTTTAGGTGAAATTGCTAACTGCGGACCTCCAGCCCAACCTGCGTTATCTGGCACACTTCTAGGGTCGGCAATTAAAAACGGTGCGTGATCTATAATAGGTAAATCGTAACTTTTACCATCAACCGTTGTAGCTTTGTCGTTCATTCTAGAACCTAATTCCATCACATAAACACCTTCGTTTAACCTAGTTGGAGATTCTGCCCAACGCGGTGAATAAGCGTAGTAAAACTTATTATTTATAAAATATGCACTACCGTAACTAAAGCCTCTTTCTCCTTGAGTAACTTCGCTTCCTCTTCCTTTGATGATTGTAGACTCCTGTGACCAAGTGTTACCATCATAATAAGTCATTATAATATCGCCACCGACTGCAGATCCCAATCGTCTTTCAAAATACATTTCACCTAAATCGTTATTAAATAAATCTGGATAGGTTACACTTGTTATTTTCTTACCCGGTATTAAATAATCTTGCTGTGGCAAAAAGTTATCAGCTGTAAAATCACTGTCAGGACCAAAAGCAATATGCTTCTTTGACCTTATATAATTTAAATCTTCATTATGATGATCAAACATTAAGTGCACTGTACCATCTATAGAACAAATACCAACATTAGTAGTTAAATGTGTATCTCCTTTACCTCCTACTAAACTCATTTTGGCAGGAAGCGCTACATGAACCCAATTGCCTTCGCCAATTTTTTTTCTTGAAATCATTAAAGTCCTATCTGCCCAACCACCTCTGTACCAAGTATAAAACACAAAACCGTTTGATACTTTCATACAATTACCATGCGGGTTTATACTAGCGCCATAATGATAAGGTTTTGGATCATCGGCTTTCCAAAAATAAAGAGCCTCATCTGTTACTTTAGAACTTTCTAAAAAAGTTACTTGAGCAAAAACTTTTTGAGGAATCATATTAGCGAATAAAGACAATACTAAAATCAATCCATACCTCTTAATTAAGCTTATTAATTGTGGTGTTTTCATAACAACTTTTTGATATTTAGTTTTTGATTTTTAATCAAAATCATTTAAAATTCTGATGTTTTTTAAAAAAAGCTATCCTGAACTATCCTGAATTTGAGATAATTGAACTAAATTTTCGCTAAAGCGTATACTTATTAAGATAAACTAAATACCAAACATCTTAAAAATTTTAAAACAGCTAATTAATTAACTGTTTTAAAACAACTGGTCCAATTAAACCTGAAGATTCTATTTCAGTTTCGTCTTTTTTAGGTGGATTTGTTGTCCATGTTTTTTTATCTTCTTTAGAGCGAGAAATATCAAATATTAGTTGGTTACGCCATGTATTGGTAACCTTGATTTTGAGTTGATTCTTTCCTGTTTTTAAAACCTCACTAATATCGAACTTAAAAGGTGGTGCCCACTTTACACCTACTTTTTTTCCGTTACACCAAAGCTCAACAATGTTAGAGACATTACCTAAATCTATAAACGCATGAGAACTTGTTTCATCTAGGTTGAACGTTTTTGAATATGTAGTAGTTCCAGAATAGTGATTAATTGCCTCATTATCTATTTCTGCTAAAGAAGTTAATTCTGCAACTTCGATTGATTTGGGTGTATCCCAGCCCTCTTCAAAATGTAAACTCCAGTTAGTTTGTAATGGCGTTTCTTTTACATTAGCATCAAATACTTCTTTATTCTCATCCTTATGGAATTTATAAACACCTGGATTTTCTGCAATAACAACATCATTTTTCCATATTAAATTGTTTGTATTTTCTGTTTCGTGTATTTTATACCAACCCATTTCTGTATTTAAAACAGTTTCTCCATTAGCAGTTACTTTATAAGCATATGGCTCTTTGGCTTTGTTTGAAAAAACAACTACAGTACTGCCATTTTCTGGTAATGAAATTACAACATTTGTTCTATCTGCTTTAGACTTCCATATTTTAGCATCTTGTTGATTTCCTGTAAATGCATCCCATAATTGTGGACTTCCTGAAACCTTAAAACTAAGAGACACATCAACTGGTTTATCCATTTTAGAAGCTACAAAATAAATATCTGCATCATCAGTTTTTCTATGAATCCAATTAATATCTAATCCTTCAGGCACAATTACATCTGGCGCAATACGTTCTTCCTTAAGAACCTCATCTAATGTTTTGCCCCAATATACTCTTCCTTTACCTACGTGTTTTACACCACTTTCAGAATCCCCCCAAAGTTCATCTGCAATTGCATGAAGACTTTCTAAATCATTTTCATCATCCATTAAACTTGGTGAATCTTGAGGTTTATCCCCTAAAATTATAGCGCCAGCTTCAACTAAATCTTTTAACTTATGCACAGTAGACAACAACATTTGTTTTGAATCTCTTAATGTGATTACACGATAATCTCCTGCATTTTCAACGTGAATTTTACCATTTATAACACTCAATTTATCATGTAGAATTTCAGCATTCAAATAATCAAAACGATAACCTTTTGGAAAATAATCTAAATCGAAAGGTGGTCGATCAAAATGATCTCCATAATATCGTAAAACATCAGCAACATATTCTCCTTGTTGCAAAATATATTGATTTCTGGTTAGGTAATCCGTCCAATCTTTCATGTAAGGCCACCATGTTTGCTTTCTTACCAAAGGAAAGCCAATATGCCCTCCAAAACTAGAACCAGGAGATACATTAGTTTGTGGTGTGTGAGAGAAGGTATGAAATACCAGATGGTTTACACCCTTTGTAAAATTATAATCTATTAAATATTTTAACGTAAATGGATGCTCATTCCACTGAACCCCCAATTGCGTACCAGCTTCTGCAGCTAACTTAGGTTTATTATATAAATGCGTAGCAGATGCCGCATTATAAATAGGCTTCGCATATTCATTTTGAGCAGATGGTGCTTTAGGATACCAAAACTCCGTCATGGGTACATCGCTCACACCATAATAGCGCATTGGGTCAATTGGTAATACTTCTCCACCTGCACCTTCTGTATACACATCTGCACCCATTTCGTGAGCAACTGTGGCAAAATGTTTAAAGAAATTATCAATAAACACCTCATCCATGGTATGGCGCAAGTCTCTTAAAAATTTAGTAGTTACTTTGGGACTATCTACAATATAACCCATTGTAGCAGGTAAATACGTTTTCATACTATAACCTCTACGGTTTTTAAACTCTGTAAACATATCTTCAGAATGCATTGTCCAAGTTGGCACATGACTTTCCCAGCTATCAATTAATAAACCCTGTAATTTACCATCACCTATTGGGCCTCCATCTTTTATTAAATTGCCAATCATACCATTTCTTAAATGGTTTTCAATGGCAACTTTATCCAACTTGCTAGATTCCCAACCCGTGGCTTCAGGTACTGCTGGCTTATTTGTTAGTCGCATATTTATATGCCCAAAACGCACCACAGTCCAATTACCTTCAGGAACCTCCCAAACGAGTTTGCCCTCAACATCCATTTTATCGGTAATATTGATAATGGAATTCGATTTAATAATGGTATTTTCAGCATAATCATATTGAACATTTTTTTCTAAACGCCTTAACACTTTAGCAGCTTTAGCTTCATGATTATGAATTTTTGGGTTTGAACTTAATCGGATAAATTCTGGAGCTATTGAGTGTTCTCCTTCAAAAGTGTAAACAAATTCGGTTGATGTTGTTTCAGGAATTGCAAGTGTTAAATGCTTTCGTCTATCATTCCAATTAGCATCTGGCAAATTTATGGTAGTAATTTCCTTTAATTCACCATCAATTTGTGCTTCAACTTTAATATCAACATCAATCACTGGATATTCAGTACCCAAAATAATATGTCTAAGTTGGGGAAATTTTATTGTACGTAAAGTCACAGGGACATCAAAGTTTGTTTTCACCCATGTATCCGTTTCTCCTACTTTTGAAATACCTTCTGTCCTATACTGTTTTAAAGGTTTATCTAGTTGAGTAGTTTTACGAGTAACTAAAATTTTTGAATTTGGATTGAAAATATCTTTCCAAGCCACTATACTATTATTTGTTTCAATTTTTGAAGGATTTAGGTATTCTAAATCATCACCCACAGGTGTTGGAAATGCCAATACCTGAATATCTTTATAATTATAATCTGGTGTATGATATAATGAATCTACTTCGAGAACCCCTTCAAATATTTCCCCACCCTTTACTCTGTAAACAGTCTCTACAACTTCGCGTTGTGCTTCTTCAGCAGGCACCCAAGGTCCTCCTGTCATAGACCAGCCAGGGCAATTTTGCATCGTAAATTTTAATCCTAGTCGCTTACATTCATCTGCAGCATGCCGAATCATATCTTCCCACTCAGGAGATAAAATTTTAATAGGTTTTACATTTGGATAAAGCCTTCCTGATTTATTAAATAAATGAATACCTTGCAATCCAGCAGTTTTTATAGCTTCTAAATCTAGGGTTAAACCTTTTTTACTAATGTTATTCCCGTTAAGATGAAACCAAGTTTCTGGACGATAAACGCTTGAAGGGTACTTAAAATTTTGCTGTAATTCTTTAATACTTATTGAAGAACTATCACTTAAAGTTTGGTTCTCTTTTGATTGACAACCAAAAATTAAAATTATTATAAATAATAAAGTATAATGCTTCATTTTGTCAGTGCTTTTTTTTAACAAGTAGAAAGAAAACACTTTTACTGATTATAACTATCCCGTGGCATCATGTAAATAGTTGAAAAATTAATTATTATATGCACTAATTTAAGGTTAAATTAGTGCCATAAATTGAAAATATAACATTTTCAAATTACATCTATTTTGAATCAGGATACTACAGGATAACTGTGCTATACAAAAAACCTATTTTTGGATAAAATTCTAAGAAATTATGAAAAAATCAAAGTTTATTTACAAACTTATATCAATTACCACATTAGTTGTTTTTGTTGCCTTCTTTTCATGTTCGGCAGAAGACGGACCCTCTGAAGATACAGTATTTGAAAATGTACCAGACCCAGACCCAGATCCGGACCCAGATCCAGATCCGGATCCAGCAATTATAATTGATGAAGATACAGGATCTTACACGACTTGTAATCCGGATGGTGAAAATGCTACTAGAACATCAGACGATTTACCTAACCCTGTTAATGTAGGAACTATAGACGACAGGAGTTGTTATGCGAACTACAAAGAAAGTATTATTGATGGTGTTACTTGGGGAATATACAATATAACAGCTGGCTCCAATAATCAAGATGCAGCAAATACTTTACAACCTCGAATAGAACGGTCATTACCTGTAGCGAACTCTAACGTAGGATCATCTGTAAAATTTAAAGGAGACTTTAGAATTCTTGAAGTGGGTGATGCAGGCTCTTTTGGTCAAGATGGCTCATACATAGCACAAGCCAAAGGACAACATACTGGTGGTGGTGGTTCTGCGGATCCTGCTATTTGTTTATATAGAGCACATCCTGTTTACGGTTCTGGCAGTAATGCAGACAAACAAGTGGCGTTTGATATTTATGCAGAACGCATCTTAGAACGTGGTGGATCAGGAAGTGGTAGGGAAGTTATTCTGCTAAAAAGAGTTGATAAAAATGAAATAACCTCTTTTGAGTTAGAAGTAGGTTTTAAAGTAGACCCAAGCGATGCTACTAAAAAAATACACTATTGTAACGCCATAATTGGTGGTGAAGCATTTAATTGGAATATTCCTGATCCTGAAAGAGGGACACAATCGAAAATTAGATATGGCGCATACCGTGTTAGAGGTGGTAGAGCGCAAATCAGATGGGCGAATACTACTCATGAAAAAGTTGAAAATTAAAAGAAATTAATAATTTCTTTTAAGCAGAATTCATGGTAATATAAACTCTAGTGAATTAATAAGATATAATTTTCAAATTAAAAAGCCAGCAAATTTTATTTGCTGGCTTTTTAATAATTTCTTTTTGCATAATATTCCCAGTAACTTAACACTTTTAGATTATTAATCTTGCCATAGTTGCTAAACTTTTATTGTTATGCGCATTATTAACTTTAATCAAAAAAAGTTTTTAACTGATTATAATATTGAAGCATATCTCTAAAAAAAGTGCATATGCGCCAATATGGTTTTCGTATACAGTTTTTCCGTTTACAAATAATTACGTCACTAGGTTTTTTGTTTCAAACAATAAAAGCATTTGTTTATTTTAATAAACTCGCAAAATAGTGTGGTTTTTTATACCATTCTTAGTCTCTATAGTAACCGTCTTCGCTATTTAAAATATCTTCTGTATTCCAAGAATATGAATAGTTACTTTTTTCCCAAGTAATTTCTGAATTTCATTTAAAAAAGGGTGTTCTTTATTCTTTTTATAAAAGTACCATGAATGGTTTATGGGTAGAATATACCTTAGGTTTTGGTCTTAAGAGCAAAACATAGTACTAATGAATATTATTCTTGGTATTTGCCTCTTTATACAAACTGTAGTATTATTTTAAAAGATGCTCTTATAAGGCATTAGGTAAAACTGATTTTTTGCAGTAAAATTCTATTCAATTTTAGTAAAAAAAAAGACCACTTAATTACAATTAAGTGGTCTTTTAAATCTAGTTTATAAGATAATTAGTATCTATTTTTATTACTTAGAAATTAACATTTTACTAGTAAATGGCGTTCTTAAAATATACGCACCTTTAGCAAAGGTTGACAAATCAACTTGCTTACCTTCACCTTCAAGAACTTTAGTTCCTATTAAAGAATAAACATCCCATTTAGCTTCAATATTTAAATTGAATATACCATCGTTAGCAGGGTTTGGAAATGCTTTAAATTTACTAGCTTTAAGTTTGTTCTCTTCTACACTTAAAGTTGATGTACGTGTAACAGCTATATAATCAAACCTTGGACCAGCTGAAACGTACCTTACTAAAAGCACATAAATTCCTGCTGTTAAGGCTTCAGTATCAACTATTTTCATATCCTCATAGGCTCCTGTACCTACGTTTAAGGTACCGTTAAATAAGATACCTTCTGATGATAAATCATTAGCGTCACGTAACCACACTTGTAAATTTTTACTACCAATACCAGCGTTTATTCTATAGTTTACAGTAAAATCATAATCTCCATCTTCCTTTATCTCGATAGTGTATAGTGCATATTCCTGACCTTGAATACCTGTTACTACAATTCCAGTTGCATCATTCATAAGATCAACATCTGCACCTGGTCTGTATGTGGTATTATCTCCACCACTTCCAGCACTCTTATCATTATAAGTCCCAGTTACTGGAGGACTAGTCGTAGTATTTCCAGTATTTAAACCGTCAATATAAAAACCTGTTCCGTCTTCAACTGAGTCAAAATTCTCAAGTTCAATTCTAGTTTCTACATTCGTGGTTTCTCCTATTGCTAGAGGCGTAGTTTTATCTGGAAATGGCACACCTACGTATTGAGCACTAACCGCTTGCATTCCTAACAATGCTAAAGCTGAAAAAAATAATGTTTTTTGTAATTTTGTTTTCATAATATATGGTTTAGATTAATTAATTAGATTCCCAAGGTATGATTACGAGACAGTTAGAGTGTCCTGTACTTACATGTATGTATAAACTTTTTCTATTAAGTGTATAGTTTTTTCTATAAAACACAATTTAAAATTACATATAGTGATTTTTTGAAATAAAATTTTTACAAAAAAAACAAGTTTTAGGGTATGATATTTTTAGAATTATTTACACATTAACCCACATGTATAGAGTACAACAGGCTTATCATATTCTTGAGAGAACCAGAACACAGAAATTAGTTAAAACTATTAAAAGCCAAACGGTTCAGTTTTAATACAAATAGTAAGACACCTTATATTAAAAATTTACTTTTTGTAATACAATTTTTAGTGTAAAGTTATGCCTTTAACACAACTCATATGTATGGTTATATTAAATATTTAAATACAAAAAAAAACATTAAATGAAAGTTAATACACTATAACATAAATAACTTATTATCAAGAAGAAACAATATTACTTTTAAATAACTATTATTAAATTTTACTAAACAGTTATTGATTTAAATTATAGTTAAAAAATATAAAAAATCAATTTAACATGAGTTCGGTAAAACCCCAAAAAAAGTGTGCATATAAAAACACCTATTAAGATGTCATTTAATTATCTTTTCAATAATTCCGCTTGGAACATAACCAATACGATGCGCCTTAACCTCTAGCTTAGCACCTTTTGGAAGTTGGATTGGATTCTGGTAAACCGACCAAGGTTTTGGTGTTTTATCATCTTTAATAATCTTGTAACCTATTGAAGCGCCTATTGTATTACATGACATAGAAACTTTATTATCATTAAATGTTATTATTGGATTTTCTGTTAAGGGTTGTACTTTATTGCCTTTCCATAGTTTGACAATTAATTCGCTTTCAGGAATTTCTGGGTTATCGCCAATAGTTTCAAGCCATTCGTCCATTTCGCCACGTAATCTATGAAGTTGCGCCTTGTATTTTGGGTCATCGGCAAGGTTGTTTAATTCATAAGGATCAACTGTGCAGTCGAACAATTCCTCAACAGGTTTTTTATCTCTAAACCACTGGCTTTGATACGCGTTAAGCTTACCTTCATCTCTCAACCTTAACAATTCTTGCATCGCTGGAATACGCTCTCTGTAGGTAATTGGCAAATAATAGGCTTGTTCTGGTCTGTAATTTCTTATGTATTTAAACTGCTTGTCTCTTACTGCTCTAATCACATCCGTCTCTGCATCAAAACGGTCAGCCGCTGCGTGAATATAATTGCGCTCTTCAGCTTTATAGTCTCCTAAAAATGCTTTTCCTTGCATATAGGGTTTTGGTTGTTCTCCAATAAGCGATAGTAACGTTGGTGCAAAGTCTATAAAACTGATTAGTTGATCGTTTTTTGTGCCTGCTTGTAATTTTTTAGGAAAACGAATAATCATAGGCGTGTTTAATCCAGAGTCATAAATCAATCGTTTTTCTCTAGGTAATGGACCTCCATGATCGCCGTAAAAAACAATTATAGTATTGTCTAGCAAACCATCGTCTTCCAATTGTTTTAAAACTACACCCACTTGCTTATCCATTTCAGCAATGTTATTATATAGCTTCCACATATCTCTTTGTACCACGGCATTATCTGGTAAATATGGTGGGACTTTAAATTTTGTGTCTTTTGAAATGTGTACAGGTGTTTCAGATTCAGTCATTTTATTATTCGCATGGGATGTTCCAAAATTTTTCCATTTGTAGTTTTTATCGCCAGCGTGATAATGCCTTGTTTCTATTTCTCGGAAGCCATAGGGTTCGAACAATCCAGATTCATGCGTTACTGTAAAATTGAATATTGAAAAAAACGGTTGCTTATCTGCTCTGTTTCGCCAGTGTGCGTAAGGGCTATTTTCATCCCAGGCGGTTACCGGTGCTTTAAATTGATAATCGGTTTTGTAGTTATTGGTACAATAATACCCAGCGCTACGCATCCACTCGCTTATCATTTTTGTATTTGGCGGTGGTACTGCTTCATAAGCTGGTAACCCTCTTTCTTTTGTATATGAGTTAACCCGCATGTGGTTTGCCCCAATACTAGATGGATACATACCTGTAGCTATTGCTGCTCTACTTGGCGCACAAACACCTGATGTAGAATATAGGTTGGGATAAATAACGCCTTCGCTGGCAAGTTTACTTAAGTTTGGTGTTGCTACTGTTGAGTCGCCAAATGGTGGAATATAAGCGCTCATATCTTCGGTAACTAACCAAAGTATATTTGGGCGTTTGGGCAACTCCAAAGTGGCTTCATCCTTAATTTGAGTACTGGATTTTTCTTTTGATTGACATCCAATCAAACAAATACATATTATGATTAATACTTTAAGATATTTCACATTTAAATCTTTTGAATAAATAAGAAAGAGGCTGTCTGAAAAGTAATCGTATTGTCAATCTGAACTCGTTTCAGATTCTAAAATAAACTAAAAATCAGGTCGATAAGATTCTGAAATAAATTCAGAATGACAGATTTTCGTGTTTTCTGACAGCATCAGTTATATCATACTATTTTTCAATCTATTCTAACTTCAAAATTTCACTCCCTGCTAACAAAAATGCTCCTGTTCCAAAGTTTTGCCAAGAATCTGCAGATGCTGGTTCTGGAAATGCTCCAATATTTTGCACCCAACCTACACGACCATCTGCATGCTGACATTTTGCAATAGCATTCCAAGCTTTAATAACTGCTGGTGTGTGTTTTTTATCTACTAAACCATTATTAATTCCCCAAGCTAAAGCAAACGTATGGAAGCCACTTCCACTAACTTCCCCATGATTATAAGATTCTGGACTAAGCAAACTTGTTCTCCACAAACCATCATCAGGCTGAATAGCTAACATTTTAGCAGCCATTTCTTTATATAATTTTTCATAAAACGGACGATGTTTGTAATCTTCTGGCATATCATCCAAAATCAAAGCTAATCCAGCTATAACCCAACCATTTCCACGAGACCAAAATACTTTTTTACCATTTGGTTCTTTGGTATCTTTATCTGAACCTGTCCAAACAAAACGCATGTCTCTAGCAAATAATTGCTCTTCTTCATCATACAATTGATTATAGGTTTCCATATAAAATTTATGCATATCATCTAAATATTTAGGCTGATTAGTCTGTTTTGCATATAAATTTATTACTGGAGGAGCCATAAATAAAGCATCGCACCACCACCATAAAATAGTCCTACCGTATTTACTTTTATCGTTCCCTGCCTTCCAGTTATCATCTTCGTATAAATGTGCATCCAAGAACCTTTTTGTAGGTTCTAAGTCTACAAAATTCTTTCTAACATCAGCCTTATCTATATATAAATAGCTATACGAAATTGCTACATCATCGGCATGATGCATACGAGAAAAAGTATTCCAGTTATTCCAATACCCTTGGTTTTTTAGTGCAGCCATATACATCATATCTCCTGTGGCTTTGTGCGCTCTAACCACGCCTGTGTAATAAGCACCGTTAGTCCAATCGGTAGGTGCAAGAGCAATAATTGGGTGTGCTTCTTGCCACTCTAAAGCATCAATCATAGCTGCTTTTATTTGAGTTTTATCAATTGCCTGTTGTGATTCAGTAACTTTTTGAGCTGTTGAACAATTCAATAGTAGTACAATTGCGAAAAGTGATAAAATTGTTTTATTCATTATATCTTATTTTTTTAGTTTGAATGTAGTTTCTAAATATTCTTTTGAAGAGGTACCTACCATTACTGTATAGTCTCCAGCTTCTAAAACTTTTTCCATTGAAATGCCTGTAAACTCCAACATTTTTGGTGTTATGGTGAAAGAAACGGTTTTACTTTCCCCTGCTTCTAATTCTATTTTCTCAAAACCTTTTAGTTCTTTATCTGGACGAGTTACCGAACCTATCTCATCCTTAATATACAGTTGCACCACTTCTTTAGCTTTCATGCTACCTTTGTTAGTTATTTTTACGCTAACTTCTAGCTCTGTATCAGGTGTTATTTCTGTATTTGAAATTGCAATATCAGCATATTTAAAATCGCTATAACTTAAACCATGACCAAATGGATACAAAGGTCCTTGACCTAAGAATAAATATTCTTTCTTATAGTTGATTTCTTTCATACTGTAATGGTATGGTAATTGACCAATAGATCTTGGAATTGTAACTGGCGATTTTCCTGATGGCGATACTTCCCCAAAGATAATTTTTGCAGTAGATTCGTCTCCAAACTCACTTAAATCCCAAACATCTAAAATAGCATCGGCTTGTTCTGCTATTACATTAATAGTCAAAGTTCTTCTATGCTTTAAAACAACAATTACTGGTTTACCTAAAGCCTTAATTTTTTCTAAGAGTTCATCTTGAGGACCAACAGGATCGATAGTTGCTCTATCTCCCAATGTACTATTACTAAAATAAGCTTCTTTAGCAGTGTACTTATCACCTCCTAAAAATAAGATAGATACATCTGCAGACCTTGCTTTATTTACCAAACTAGCAATGGCTTTTGGATCTCTTTCTAAAAGTTCTGGAGCACCGCCTTTTTGATTCGTTAATTGAAATCCTTTTTCAGCAATGAATTTTACATTAGAACCCGCAACTGATTCAAACATTTCTTTTGTGTTTTCTTTTAATAAAGGTCCTAATAAGGCTACTTTTAAAGATTTATCTTTTGATAATGGTAATGCATTAGCTTCATTTTTTAATAGAATGATAGATTCTAAATCTGATTCTTTTGCCAATTCTAAAGAAGAAGCTGCTCTGTTTCCTTTTTCCACATCTTCAATGTTGATGTAAGGATTATCAAAAAGCCCTAAAATGAATTTTGTTCTTAAAACACGTCTTACTGATCTATCTATTAATTTTTCAAGTTCTGGGTTTTTCTTTACCATTTCTGGTAAGTATGCATAAGAATCTTCAGCATATAAATCAATATCTATTCCTGCTTCTAAGCCCATTTGAGCTGCAGCTTCTGGAGACTCCGCCACATTCATAAAATAAAATAAGCGTGCAATATCATTTGAATCTGAAACTACGTAACCTTCAAATCCCCATTGGTCACGAAGTACACCAGTTAATAATTCTGGATTACCATGACTTGCCACACCGTTTAAATCGCCATGTGATGCCATAATCCCTAACGTTTTTGCTTCTTTTACTGCCGCTTCAAACGGTGGGTAAACTTCATCAATTAATGTTCTTTCAGAAATTTCAATGGCTGCAAAGTTTGAGCCTCCTAATACTTGCCCGTATCCTGCAAAGTGTTTTGCTACGGCACCAATATGTGTTCCATTTCCTAAGCCTTCGTAATTACCTTGTACACCAATTATAGCATTTTTAACCATCTGCGTTGTTAAATAGGTGTCTTCTCCAAACGCCTCACTCATACGTCCAAAACGAGGATCGCGAACAATATCTGCTTCTGGCGAGTGGCACATATGCATGCCTCTTAATCGTGCTTCTCTACCTACAACATCCCACTGGCGTCTCACTAAATCTGGATTGAATGATGCTGCAGACGTCATTGGGCGACCAAACTTGGTACAGCCTTCGGCATCTACACCGTTATAAGATTCTGTAACAAACAATGCTGGAATACCCCAACGGTTGTTTTCTATAATGTATTTTTGAAGTTCATTGTTCAACTTAGCAGCAGCAACAGCATCAATATGCTCTCCTGGGTTTTTAATACCTGCAATACCTAACTTTAGCTTTTCTATAACTTTATCAGAAAGTTTTAAGTTGCCGTTTTCATCAGGTTTTGCACCAATATTAGCATGAAAAATTCGCATTTGTGCCACTTTCTCTTCAAGTGACAACTTTGGCAATAATGCTTCTACACGCTCATCAATTGATAAGGACGCATCTTTATAATCGGCAGAACTAGATGCCTTTGTATTACATGACACTACAATTAATAATACGGCTATAAAAAATAATTTCTTCATTAGTTTTTAATTATTTGTTTGATTGTTAGTTTTAAATTTGAATCGGTTTAGTTTGAAAGATTGTTGGTTTACGCCTTTAAAGACAAAGCATAACGACTGATTACCTTTTAAATTTTTAGTTTTAAAGTTTCTTTTTTGAAAGGTATAAATTTCATTTTTAGGCACATTGCAAGTAAATAAGAGTATCCCATTAGCATCATTTTCTCTAACTTCTATTTGTAGTGCTGCTTTTGCAATAACTTCTAATTCTAAAGTAACTACGTTACTTAAATTCTTAATATTTGGATAGACAACGTAACTTAAACCTTCGGTTGGTTCTATTGAAAATCCGCCTTTGGTATTTTCAACTTTTGCTACATTATTAGACTTGAAAAAATCTTCAGCTTCAATAGTAGCATTTGCATTATAATTGCCCACACCAACACCATCAACTCTTATCGTTGCCATTTCACCATTAGCTTTATAATGCAAGTAGCTTATAAAACTATCTCTAAAATAACGATTTCCAGTTTGACTGATATCACAATACACATAATACCATTGGTTATGCCACTCAAAAAAACTACCATGGCGTCCTTGTAAAAATCCGTTAGGCCATGTTGGAGCTTCATACCCTTGCGTGAAACTCTCTTCTTTTATCACAGTGTCTTTGTAATCGTAAGGGCCATAAACATTATCAGACATGGCATAAAAACAGCCCCAAGACAAATAGTATTTACCATTGTATCTGTGAACAAATGGTTTATCATCAGTTGGCATTTTTGTATTGCTTCCATCAGGATTGTAAGGTCCTCTCGGGTTATTTATAGTTATTTTTTTTGGTGTTTCAGCTAAACTTATCATGTCATCATTAAGCTTTGCTATATAATAATCCCAAACTCCAAAAATGATATAGTGTGTGCCATTATCCTCAAAAATAGCCATGTCGTATTCATGTGTTGGTGTTAAATCAGTATTTAATAATGGTTTACCTAAAACATCTTTCCATGGTCCCGCTGGTGTTTCTCCAACTACAACACCTGTTTGTTCATTCCCTTCAGAAAAATACCAATAGTATTTTCCGTTGTTATGAGCAGCATCCGTAGCCCAACATCTAGAGTAATCTTTACCAATGTAAGTATCTTTTGGATTAAGTATGCTTCGCTTTTTCCAATTCACTAAGTCGGTTGATGACCAAACCCACCAATCATCCATAATAAACTTATCATTATTTATAGATTTATCATGAGATGCATAAACGTAAGCTGTATCGTTAAAAATATGAATATGTGGATCGTTTAAGCCTTGGTTTTGAACAATTGGATTTTGAGCATTACTAAATGTAACACTAATTACAAGAATTATAATTTTCACAAACTTTATATTCATAATAATTATTTACAACTTATTTCACTCCAAACTGCACTAGTAGCCTGAGAAAGCGATTTATCAGTTTTAAACATTACAAACTGATCAATAGCATGAGATTTTGATCGTCCAGATATTTCCACATCATAAGTACCAGCCTTATCAAATGTTGCAAAAACATTGAATGGATCATTATCATTTGTTGATGACCTCCAAAACCATTCCCCTAGCCTATTCATATATATTTTTAACCACCCATCTTTACTGGAACCTTCTGGATTGGGTGTTTTTCCCGATCCTTTTGGATAAACTCGTTCTCCTGTACTTGCTTTTTCACCAAAAAAGTCATCTCCATTAATTCTCAACCAAGAATCGTTATGTTCTGTATTACTAGTTCCAGTTCCTATTCTAGAATTCCAAACAAATTGATAGGTCCCAGGTGTTGTAATTTTAATTGAAAACTTCATCAAACCTTGTCCTGGTTCATTAAAATAATCATTTCCATTCCAAATAAGATATCCTGAGCCCTCAAAACCTAATAAACTAGTTACCGTAGCCCAACCATTAGCTGTAGTACTTGGATTTTCGATATCGACTCTAACTAAACCTTCTTTTTCTGCAAATAATTTACCTGTTGAACAACTATTAACAATGGTCTGTTCTTCCTCCTCTTCTTTATCTGTTTCCATAATTTCTTCTAATTCACCATTTGAATCACTTGAACAGGAAGAAATAATAGTAGTAAAGCTAAAACATAATACGAAAATTAAAATAGTACTTTTGATTAGTTTCATATTGGATTGAAATTCTTTTGTTGCTAAAAATAGAGTATCATTGCCTCATACCTATCCTGTACTGTACCGAAAATGATACTATTCAACAAATAGAAAAAAAACTAAGCATTAGCATTACTATTGTTTTTTAACCAAAACCACCCAATCCTTTTCATTCATTGAAGGTGGCATTCCTAATGCTATAATTCCGTTAGCTTTAACTTTAGTTATAGAGCCATCTTGTAAATCACCTCCAAGTCTTGGATTGTACCACTTAACTTGAAACGTTGTATTAGAGTTTCCCAAATTAAGTTTAATATTACCAGCTCCAGATTCGGTATAAACCGCATAAACTTCCTCGTGTTTTGCTAAACAATACGATACATCATCAGAAGTTAAATCATCACGAGGTTCCATTTCCCAGAACGGGATATGATTATTAAAAAAACGAAGTGCATGTTTATTTTGGTCCCAAAATAAATCGCGACTTCTAAAATCTTGACAAGTTAAATCTGAATTAGGACTGGCATACCCAAAATACCACTCTACACCATAACCTCCAGCCATAAGTGTTCCCCACATCGCTCTGCTTCTTGCATAATTATGTTCGGGGTCTTCATCGTCTGGCAATAAAGCTATTTTCGCTTTCCCTGGCTCATCAACCGCTATAGCCCATTTTCGACCTGTAGCATTAGATTTTTCTAGCCATTTTAAAACTCTTGGATGTACATCATTAAATTCTGGATGACTTAATTGTAATGAAGCTCCAGTTAATACAGATTGATTACCTATTAACTCTTCATATCTATCGTCTTTATTTGGATATGTATGAATTACTAAATGACTGTTATAGGCATCTAGTTTTGAAACATAGTTTGCTACTTTTTTTACCTCATCAATGGGTTGATTATTTTCTTCACCTAAATTCCAATTCATAGACAAGTGATGCCCAAATCTTGCTATAAGTTCTCTGTAGTACAATTTACCTTCTGTTCCTAAAACACCTTTATCCATTAAATGATCTGTTTCTGTTTCGTGGGTTTTAAAATGCAAAAACATACCTTTAGTTTCAGCATAATCAAAAACGCGTTCCCACTGGTCTAATTTTGAAACATCAAATCTCGTTTTATGAAACATGGTCTCCCAAGCTTCTTTATTCTTCTTTATACTAGAGTATGCTTCATATTCTTCAATAGGCACTTTTAGTAAATGAGGGAAAATATTCCTGTCATCTCCATCTACATTAAAGGTTAAAAACGAAAACACATTAAGTTCTTCACTTGCTAAATAATTAATAGCACCTAAAAGGTTTTTTCCTTTAGTATTTTGCCACAAATATGATGTTGCGCTTTCATCAAAATCTTTTGCATGTGGTTCCCATGCTTTTTGAAAACCTAGTGCATTTGTAGACACATCAAAATCTATATAAGCTAATAAATTTTCAGGAGCATCAACACCTAATTTTATGAAGTATTTTTGACTTTCGGAAAACTTTAAATACGATTCACCAACGTATTGCAGTCTTCCTTTAGCACGGTTATCTATTCCTGTTTTATCAGATTCTGAAATAATAAATACTCCTGCTTGTCCATCCATAAAACTTGCACTTGAAGCGTTACTTACATTATCTGCTACAGCGATATTATCTCCTTTTTTAAATGAAACTGAATATGACCATTCTCCAACTTCATCTGGCGTAAAACGAACTTGCCAAATATTTCCAGAACTACTACTTGTTTCAGCAGCATTTCCATCTGTTGCATAAAACCCAGGTATTATATATTCTTTTTTATTATTTTTAAAAGTTACATCTAAACGATAATTTAAAAATGGATTGTTTTCATCCATTTCGCTGGCCTGTGGACCTTCAAAATTTAAAGTAATTCTATGCCATTTTTTTAAATCACCTTCAACCTTTACTTCTTTTTGTTGTTGGCAAGAACCAAGAAATAAAAAAAACAAAAGAAAGAAGGAAGTGTATTTGAGCATTTTATTTAATAACTATTTTTTTTATAAGTCTATCAGATTCATTTGATAGTTCTAAAAAATAAATACCTTGGGCGTGGTTAGAAAAATCTATTTTATTTTGGAAAACGGTTCCCTTTTCTAAAACTTGACCTTGTAAATTGATTAAATTATATTGAAGATGCTGGATATTTGATTTAATATTGAAAATACCCTCACTTGGATTAGGGTAAAGCGATATACTTTTCGCATTAAAATAATTGGTGCTTAAAGCCGATTTCAACTCAAATTCAATTTTATCCGGTTCACTTGATAATGATCTCCGTTGTGTTATTCTTACTGTATTTTCCCCTTGATTTAATGTTATGTCTGAAATTCTTGATTCTAAATAAACATTCCAATCAAAGGTTCTCGTAATTAAAACATCTTCATAAAGGGTTCCATTAATTTCAATATCCATGATGGAATCATCCCTATTTCTATTTGCTGCAAAAAGAATAAAATCATAAGTCCCAGCAGTAGTTACCTGAAATTTATGTTCAATAAACTGAGCTCCTGCAAATGCATCAATATATTCACCTCCTGATGCTGCTGGATTAGTTCCAATTATAATACCGCTTGATCCAGTCGTATAATCCTCGGCCTCAAGAACAATATCAGGGTTTACTGGAGCGTCTTCCTCCGAAAGTGCGAATTCTTGAAAATACAATGGGCGTTTATCACCCACTCCTAGTGTATTATTGCCGGTATCCTCCATTAGATAAACGTACAACTTATCACCTGTAACAAAAGCATCAAAATGTGCATAATTTGTACTTTCTGTACCTGCATAAACTATTTCCCAATTATTCTGACCCTCCAATGTCGTTTTGATATTTACTTTTCCTCCTAAAAGCTCTACCATAAACACATGGTTTTTATAGCTGTAAAGTTCACCACGAGTTTGGGGGTTTGGGATAAGTCCATCTACATTACTAGAAAAATTAGTGTCAGTAGTCAACTTATAATAGTGTACATTTCTATTATCAACGCGTTGTACAAAATGAATCGCACCATTTTCAGTAACTGTCCATGCTGGATCAGAAGACGATCTAGGCAATGAAGCTGTCCCATAATCATCCCCTGGTTGTGATATCTGAACCGGGTCAAGATTAGGGTTAATATTATTTCTTATTGGGAGAGAAATAGGAGTATCATTAACATCAAACCATGGTGTGGATGCATTTTTTGGAATTCCGTTAGTGTATGCATAATATAGTCCACTATTTAACATATAACCATTACTGGTATTGGTATCATTATTAGTAGAGTATCTTATTGAAAAGCCAGAATAAAATTTACCGTTTAAAAAGCGCTCACCACCATACATATTATTCGTATTTGGTGAAGACAAAGTACCTTCATGAAATAACCAATTATTACTCCACACACTACCATCATAATGCGCTAAAAGTATATCGCCATTACCAGAACCACCTTGCCTATATCTTGCAATCAAGCTTCCATCATCAGCTCTATGTATCATTGGGTAAGTCATTCGCTCATAATCCTCTCCGGATTTTAAATAATTTTGCTTTGGATTAAAAATATCCAAAGTAAATTCATTATCAGGCACAAAAGCTTTATTCTTTAAAGACACTGAATAATTAAAAAAATCATTTGGTAGAGAGGAGGACCTGTAGGCGTGCATATCATAAATTATATGAATAGTGCCGTCTATTGTGCTTATACCAATAGCTGCAGTATTATGCGAATCGCCTCTTATTCCGGTGCCGTTTAGTAGCTCACCACCTTGACCTACATGTTTATGTGGAAACTCAATAGTAACCCAATTGGAGTTTGGTACATTTAAATTCTTTCTTGAAAGCATTAGATTTCGAGTGTCCATGCCCCCTTTGTACCAAGTAACAAATGCATATCCATTTACTACATCCACGCAATCTCCATGTGGTGATATTCTTTGGCCAAATCGATAATTTACATCTTTTGTGCCAGCAAAAAACAAACCTCCTTCTCCAGCACCAGACACCTGACTCAATTCATCTAATGTAGCCATGAGTTGTTTTTCTTGCCCTGAATAGATCTGAGAAAAACAAAACATTATTAGGAATAAGTAAACCTTTTTCATCTTTTCTTTTTTAAAAAAAATGCCAATAATTTAAATTATTGGCATTAATTACTTAAAACGAATTTATTTTAAGTTGTATGGTATGCTTACCTGGAGCGAGTCTTATAGACTCAAATGCAGAAGGCACTTTTTTTCCATTATGAAGTAAATCTTTTCCATTTAAGCCATTCAGAGAAAATTCGGCAACCATATTACCAGGAATTTCAATTTCATAAGTTTGAAGTCTTGCTCCGTTATATGTGTAATTTCCTTTGATAGTTCCTCTCACCGTAGGCACTTCAATGCTGCTCTTTTTTAGTTTACTCATTTGAGGCTTGATAGTAGTTACACCGAATCCTGGAGTTTTTGGCTTAATACCCCACAAACCTCTTGGTATTATGTTTGCAGGTACAGCTCCCCAAGCATGATTCCAATCTAGATTATTTTTGTATTTATTATCCCAAGCTTCTAGTGTAATTGTGGAACCAATTCTTATCATGTTATACCAACTTCTATCTAAAGTATCCGTTAATAAATCTAAAGCATAATCAGCTTCTCCAGCATTATACAAACCATCCATTAAAAATTGCGATCCATAAACACTACAAGCCATTCCTCTTGATTTTACATAATTCACAACAGATTCAAAATGCTCATCTGGCACTAAACCGAAAGCTAATGGCATCATATTAGCGTGTAAGGAGGCGTGGTCTGTACCAATACCATCAACATAAACACCACGTTCTTTATCAAACATTTGTTCATTAACAGCTTTTTTGGCTTTTGCTGCTCTTAATTCGAAATCTAAAACCTCTTGAGTTTTACCTAAAATTTTAGCAAATTCTGCCATAATCTTCATATTCTCATAAAAGAATGAATTTATCACAGTACTGTATGGTTTAAATACGAATCCGTCGCGTTCACCTTTAGTCTTACTTCCATTAAAGTTTGGTCCTGGCCAATCAACAATATCCGTTAAAGGCTTTTTATAGCCATCTGGAAATCCTAATTTTTTCATAAATGCGGCATCAACTTTCGTTGATGTTATTAAACCATCTTCATTTGATAATTCGAATAACGATTTATGTTTTAATGGCTCGTAATAACGTTCTATAAGTTCTGTATTACCAGTATACATATAGTCTGCATAAATCAATAAAGGTACATGTTGTTGCCATTCGGTTGGCCATGTTGGATTTTTCATAAAATACTCAATAGTGCGTCTTGCCATGGCAAATTCTCTATCGGTAGTATAATGGCTTAACTGATTTAAATAAGCATCAGCTTCGTAAGGAATACGCTCTCTATCACCATCAACATAAAGACCATTAAATGTTGTTGCTTTAATTGAATATTTGCATAAATCCCAAACTTGATTTAATATATCGCTATTACTTTTGAAACTACTTGCTTTTTCATCCCAATAGGTATGGTATGCCAATTGTGTAAAGTCTTCAGCTTTAAAATTACTTTGGGCACCTTCTACCTCGGCATATCTGAATGGTACTAAAGGTGGGAAACCATCTGGCAAAGGAATAGCTTTATTTGCTCTTGTATTTCGTTCATCTTCATGAACTTTAATTTGATATTTAGTTATACCTGGTTTTACATCAACTTTAATTTCTTGGTAGCGGATATTACTTTTTTTAGGTGGTGTTCTATTTAAATTACCTTTATCGTTAGCCATTTCTCCTACGTGTACTGTTAAAGTATGTGGCGTTTTGGCATTATAGGTAAAATCCATTGTTGCAAAAGCGGCTTTACCAAAATCAATAAAATAAGAATCACCTTTCTTTTCAAATTTTGTAGGTTTTACTTTTGTAGTAACAAATTTATTTTCAGTAGAAATAATATAGCTGTCACTTTTACCTGTTGTGAATTTTTGTGCTTCAGAATAATCTACAAGTCTATTTTCTTGCTCCCATATTCTAACTTTCCAAAAGTATGTTTTTCCTATTTCCAGGGGGTTACCTCCATACTCCACATCCGTTGATTTTGTAGAAGCTACTCTTCTACTATCCCAAACATCACCATTGTTATTATCAATATTAGCCTTACTTGATGCTACTAATATTTGATAAGCACCTTGAAACTTAGAACCTAAAGGCACCGTCCATCCAAACTCCGGTTTTAAATCGAAAATTTTAACATCAGTACTTGGTTCTCTTATTAATTCAACCGTCAAATCTGTTGGTGCAGCTCTAAATTCGTTACTATTCTTTTTTATTAATTCATCAAGTTTTGCTCTAAGTTTATCTGCAACGTCTTTGTACTTTTTCTTGCCAATTAAATTTTTAATCTCTTGAGGGTCTTTTTCTAAATCATAAAGTTCTTCAATAGATTTGTCATTAACATATCTAAAGTATTTCCACTTTTTTGTTCTTACTCCTTCACTTGGTGGTATTTCGCTAAAATCCCATATATGTTCAATTAAAATAGTATCTCTAGCTACAGTATTTGCTTCTTTTTTCACTATTGGCATTAAACTTTTACCTTGCCATGTATCTGGAGCTTTAACACCAGCCAAATCTACAATAGTTTGTGGCACATCTATATTTAATACCATATCATCAACGTCTTGGTGCTGATTAACTCTAGGGTCAAATACAATTAAAGGCACACGAATTGAATTATCATACATTAACCATTTCCCTGCAAACTGACGCTCACCTAAAAAATAACCATTATCACCCATTACTATGATTACAGTGTTTTTATCAATGCCTTTAACTTTAAGTTTTTCACGAATTTTTTTAATTTCTAAATCAATTCCAGAAATCATTCGGTAATAACCCTTTAAACTATGTTGGTGTTTTTCAGGAGTATCGTAACGCCAAGTCCAACGTAGTCTATTAAAACCATCTCTAACAATCTTTGGTTGAGCTAAAAAGTATTTATCATCTCCTAATTCTGGATCTGGTATAGTTGTACTTTCTAACATTTGATCCATTTCAGATTGCCAGAAATATTGCTTTGGAGCACCATCATGTGCATGTGGTGCACTAAAACTTAACGATAAACAAAATGGTTCTTTATTAGATGCATTGGTATCAATAAAATCTAAAGCTTTTTGCCCTGTATATCTTGTTAAGTGAACCGTATCATTGTTTATGGTTTTATAGTAATACCCTCTTCTATCTTTGTAACGGTTATTTCTGTCGTAAGATTCATATTCATCAAACTGCTTATCTAAATCGTTATAACGCACGCCATACTTCCCAAAAAAACCTGTGTAATATCCATTATTTTTTAGAAGTGTTGGATAAGAGTTTTCCATGTACTCGCTTCTAATATTTCCTGTTTGGAAATTAAAATTATGAGCACGTTCATGAAGACCCGTTAAAATACTCGCTCTACTTGCTGCACAAATAGGTGTAGTAACAATTGCTGTATTAAAATAGGTTCCTGATTTTGCCAAATCATCCATCTGTGGTGTCTCTACAAATTTATTTCCGGCATAACCGATAGCATCAAATCGTTGATCATCAGTTAGTATAAATATAATATTTGGTTTTTCGCTATTAGTCTGTTTAGCTTGTGCTGAAATTTTGTTGAAACATACCAGCATTACAATAATGGCCAGTAAAAAGCTGTTTTTTTGCATAAAAATAGTCTTAATTTAATAGATGATTTTAGTGAAACATATAGCTTATAAAGTTATAATATTTATATCCTTAAGCTATCCTGTTGTGTCCTGAAATAAAATCTTTTGAATTAATAAATATTATATTTTTTCTTCTAAGTATATAATAAACTTGAAAAAAATATATTTTACCAATTATCTGTTCTAAATATAGAAATTGGCAACCCTGAGTTTGTTTTCAAATTACTTTCAAAACAATCTTTAAAGCCGTAACGGATAGCTACTGGATTTTTTACCTGTTTACTATAAATAGTCAAAGTTTTTTTATTCTTGTTAAAGCTAACTTGTGCGGGATAAAACACTTTATCATGAGAAGCTAACGTAAACCCTTTTACGTTTTCACTATTTAAGAAATAATCATTTTTTTGAAATTTAAAGCGAAGTATTATTTTGTCTTTTATTATTGATACCTTCTTTAACACACCACTTTTAAAATTTAAACCTTTGACGTTGTATTGATTAGAAAGAACCCATTTTGATAATCGTTCAGCAATTACTTCCTTTTTAGCTGGATGAATATCATTACAATCACCAGCATCTGTTGTAACGACTAAACCAGTATTTGGTATTTGTTCAGAAACTTTAAATTGTGCTTCTCTAATTAAATCAGCTCCCATATCCAAAGCCTTTTTATTTTTTACATAGTTAAAGGGGGCAATTTGCACAAAATAAAACGGAAGACTTTCATCTTTCCATTGATTTCTCCATGAGGTAATCAAATCTTTCATATAAGCCATATATGTATCGGGCTGTGTCCTATTTGATTCTCCTTGGTACCACAATATTCCCTTGATTTTAAAATCTTGAAAAGGATGAATCATCGCATTATATAAAAAAGAAGGCTTTTTTTGCTTGTTTTGCTCGATTAATAAAATATCAGGAATCTTAATATTATTATATTTCAATAAAACTTCTTTCGGTATCCAAGATTCAATTTTAGTTCCTCCCCATGAGGATTCAATAATGCCTATTGGCACATTTAAATTTTCAAAAAGCCTTGTAGCAAAAATATATCCAACAGCACTAAAATCTTTTGCTGTTGCCGCATTAGATTTAACCCATTGACCACCAACATCAAAATTAGGAGAAATACTCGCTGTTCTTGGATTGTTGAATAATCGAATATTGTTATTATTAGCAATTTTTAGGTATTTATCCGAGTTCAAAACCATTGATTGCCTTAAACCTTTCAATGGCATTTCCATATTAGATTGCCCAGAACAAAACCAAACTTCTCCAATTAAAATATTAGTTAAAGTAATAGAATTACTGCCTTCGATCTTTAAAGTGTGCTTCTTGAAAGAACCTTTTTTAGTTTTAATTTTTGAAAACCAATACCCCTCAGAATCTGCAACTGTTGAAATTTTTTCTCCCCAACTAGTAGAAATTATTATTGAAGTCTCTGGAATATCTTTACCCCAAATTGATACCATTTCTTTTTGTTGCAAAACCATGTTGTCTCCAAAAAAAGCTGGTAGTTTAATTTGACTGTTTAACTCTAAACTAAAAAGACAAATAACAAAGCAAACAAATCTTAAATAGTTCATAAATTTTTATTGGATATACGTTACCATTTAAATAAGAAGAACTTATAATTCTAGTAGTTACTGCAGCTTCTTTTATTAACAAATAATCGTCTTTTCAAATTTTATAATTTTGGCTCCCAACCTGGTTCATATGTTCTAGACCACAATTTCATAGCATCTCTGTTATACATCATACCAGTTTTATCGTCAATATCAAAACCATCATTAATTCTGTAAGCAATATTTGCATAATGCACCATAGCCATACTTTTACTAGCATCATCAATAGGTGCGTTTAATTTAGTTTTTCCTCTTATGGTATCAAAAAGATTTTGAACATGTTTAGTTGAGGTGTCTCCACCACCACCTAAAGCAGTTCCAGCTTCTTTTGATGCTGAATTGTATTCTTTAACTAATTTTCCTTTACGGTCATATAACATATATTTACCTCTATCTACAAATACAGAACCTTCTGTACCATAAATAACTGTTCCTCGTCCAGTTCCATATGTACTGTAACTATTTCTAGATTTACCGTCCCACTTAATAACTTTATTATCAGCAAATTTAAAAGTGGCTTCCATATCATCATACATTTCCCAACCATCATCTAAAAAGTGACGCTTTTCTGCTTCAACATATACATGCTGTGGAAAATCTACTTGTAATGCCCAACGAGCCACATCTAACTCATGGGTACCATTATTACCAGCTTCGGCGGTTCCATATTCCCAACCATACCAATGCCAATTATAATTCCATGTTTCAGAAGTATAATCGCGTCTTGGTGCTGGACCTTGCCATAAATCCCAATCTAATCCATCTGGAATTGGAGCGCTTTTTTGTACTGGTGACTTACCTCGTCCATTGTTATAAAATGCAACAGCTTTATATGGTTTCCCAATAATTCCATTATGTATTTCATTAATAATTTCAATAGTATGACCTGATGAGCGTTGTTGATTACCCATCTGAACTACTTTGTTAAAATGTTTTGCCGCTTTAACCAATTGTTCATTTTCATGCATATTATGGCTACAAGGTTTTTCTACATACACATGTTTGCCTGCTTTCATTGCCATTATTGATCCTGGTGCATGCCAATGGTCTGGTGTGGCGTTAATCAATACATCAACATTTTTATCTTCTAATACTTTTCTAATATCATTTTCTAGGGAAGGATTATAATCTATATATTCTCTAAATCCCTTTAAAGCCTTCAAACGTTGACTTTCCATAACATCACATAAGTAAAGTAATTTGGCGTTACTTGCTTTTGAAGCTATTGGCGATTTAAAAGCATTCAAACGTCTTCCCAAACCAGCAATGGCTATATTTAAGCGATCATTTGCGCCAATGATATTTTTATAACTTTTAGCAGACATAGCATTAACTCCTCCAGTTAAACTTACACCAATAGCTGCTACTGTTGTCTTTTTTAAAAAATCTCTTCTATTATTATCCATTTTACTTCTTGTTATTTTTTGGAACTCTAATTTTAATATTTCTAAAAGCAACCTTATCACCATGGTCTTGCAATAAGATTTGTCCTTTTTCTAATACTCCAAAATTGGGCCATTTTGCATATTTACTTTCTGAAACCAACTTCAAAAATTCATCACTTCCACGTTTGTATTCTAAAACTTTAACATCATTAATCCAATGTTCTACATGATTATTAATAGACTTTATATAAGCTGTATTCCATTCTCCAATTGGCTTTACGGGCTTATCAGGATTCGCTTTAATTAAATCGTATAAAGAACATACGGTTCTACTCCCTTCATGAGAGCCTCTTTTTGCATCTTCATGAAGTTCATCATCTAAGATTTGGTATTCTAGACCAATTGATGACCCAGGGCCTTTATTAATTTCGGTATCTACATAATACTTTATACCACTATTTGCTCCTGGGGTTAATTTAAAATCTACTTGTAATTCAAAATTGCTATAATCTTGAGTAGTTACGATATCACCTCCTGCAGCAGATTCTGCACCTCCTGATGCTAAAACAATAAGTTCTCCATTTTCAATTTTCCAACCTGATTTTGGAAATTCATCTAATTTTGCTCCGCGCCATCCATTTGTTGTTTTACCATCCCAAAGCATTTTCCAACCTGACCTTTTCTCGTTAAAGGTCAGATTGTTTTTTGTAATTACTGGCTCTAAAGGACTTTTTGTGGCATACTTTTCTAAGTTCTCAGTTAAAATTTTTGCATTCTTCCACATTACAGTTTTACCTAGCTTCTCTTTTTTGTTACCAATAGAGTGTACTTGTAGACCGATAAATCCACTTGATGTTTTATCATCAATTAAATAAGCGGCTGGAACATTATTAATCCATGTTTTTATGGTATCTCCAATAGCTTCAACACGGTAATGATTCCATTGATTTTGTTTGAAAGCGTTTTGGGCTTCTGTATTATTCTCTAAAGGGTTTAGCCATTTACGCCTTTTTTCATCGTAGATACCTCCACTCCATGCTCGTTTTGAAGGGTCTATTTCAACTTGATAGCCATGTACCATTCCGTCTCTGTAATGCGGGAGCGAATTACTACGAATTTGAATACCTGAATTCATTGTTGAGTCAACCTTGTAATCTATTTCGAAAATAAAATCACCATACATTTTATTAGTAGTTAAAAATGTATTTGGTGTATTAGCTTTGGTGGTTCCAGTTATTATATCATCTTTAACTTCATAAGTCGCTTCTCCTCCTAAAATTGTCCAACCGTTTAATGAATCATCGTTTATCAACTCTACCCAAGGTATTTCTTCTTTTTTTGTATTGCAGGATATGACAAAAAAACATGCAACAATTAGTAATAGTTTGGTTGTAATTGTATTCATAAATATATATTATAAGAGTTTGTAATAAATGTACAGATAAATAAAAATATAACCTCCATTTTAAAACTTGATTTTAAGTGGAGGTTATATTTGACTAACTCAATTAACTACTTTAATTTAAACGTTTATAAAAAATCCTATAAAAACTGTTTAAATATTTAAGTTCAGTTTTTAATCATGGAGGTTAGCTAATGAATGATTATACAGTTCTGATATGAAATAAAATTAAAGTATTATTGATAAGAAACTATCCTGTTCTATCCTGAAAACAACATTTTCAATTATACATTCTTCAGCAGAAAAAACTGTAGTTTTAAAATTAAAGTAATTTGATATAAAATATTAGATTTAACTGGCTTATATCAAATTTTATCCCCAGAGTATAGCTAAAGATATTAAAAAAAAGTTTTAGGTTTTAACTAGGTTTCGAATACAATAAACTTGATAGTATATTATCTGGTGTTTAATTCAACTAACCAGCCTTTATATTAAAACTAACTTTATTTAGAAGTTGAGTATTTTTAGTATAGCAAAAAAAATAGCGGGAATTTAATCCCGCTATTTTTAACTTAAATAATATTATTTGTAAGAGTTAATCATTAAGGCAATTCAAAATCTAGTGTAAACTCTTCGAACTTAACATCTCTATCTCTAATCACTAAAGTATCTTTAACTGTATGTAGTAAATCGAATGTTGAGGTTGTAGTTGAAATTAATGTACCAAAAAAGCGATTCTCAGTGACTTCAACTTCTAATTCTCGGTATTGGAAATCTAAGTAAATTACATCTCGACTTTCTCCCCCCCATTCATCACCATCTTCTACAAATTCTCCTGAGCCTGTTACAGTAACAGTACTAGATGGATCAGCATTAGTAACAGTAACTTCTTCATTATCGTTAAATGCCAATCGTAAAGACAATGTACTATTAGTAGCAATACCTGGTCTTCTAACACCAATAGTCGTAGTTACATCACTCCTTGCTGCAGTTGCTAATGGAAGTAATTCATCATCTACAACAAACTCAGATCTATAAACTGTAGAGCCTTCGATATCCTCTGTTACTGTTTCTGTAGGATTTCCATTTGCAAAAACCGTAACCGATTCGTTAGAACCTACAGCTGCATCCTCACCGCGTCTTAAATAGATCCCTTGATATTTATTCATAAACTTGATGCCAAAAAGTGTATAGTCTTTAGGTTGTGTTTGCCAATCATCTGCTTTAATCTTGATAGGATTTGTAACACCTTCAGCCGGTACACCTACTAAAAGCGAATCTAATTCTTCATAATCTGTAATTCTTAATGGAACTACATAATGTACTTCACCAAATTCTGCAAATGATTGTGGGTCATCAAAAAAGGCATCAGAAAGCTGCACCGGGATACGCCCCTTTGTAGAACCAGAAGGAATTGTTACTGGACTTTCCTGTTCAATAGTGTAGTAAGAAGCTGGTAACACCTTAACATTTACAGTATCTAGACCTAACGCAGTAGCATCTATCAATTCAGAAGCCAACTCAAAATGTACTCTTCGGTTTTTATTATTATTATATACTCCTGACATGATGACACCGATTTCAAATCGTCCATTATTGTCATTCTCATTAAAACCTAGATCATACTTACCTTGAATTAATGTTCTAACTGGGGTTTGAAATGGAAAGTACACAGAAGATGAACCAAAGTCGTCAAATTCATTTTCCTGATTTTCGCAAGCCATTAAACTAAAGGCAATTACGCATATTAATAAATATTTTATTTTCATGTCTAATATTTTTTATTCTTTTAAATTACACAATTTCCCTACCAGCCATTATTTTGCTCCAGTTCAGAAAATTTTAAAGTCTCTGAATTTGGAATAGGCATGTAAGTTGCAAATGGTTGATAATTTCTAATTTCAACAGACGGCAGTTCAATATAATTATTTTCGTCAAAAAAGTAACCTTTTGCTGGTTCATTTAACGGTAATCCCCATCTTCTAATATCCCAGAACCTATGTCCCTCAAAACTTAGTTCTATACGACGCTCATTTCTGATAAGCTCTCTCATAGCTTCTGTAGTTGTAATAGTTGCTAAGTAGTTATCTGGTTGTGCAATTCCTGCTCTATTACGTATAGCTGCAATCACATCACGAGCGGTAATACCACCAACCTGATGGTCAGGGCCACCAATTTCATTAGCTGATTCTGCTAATATTAAAAATAATTCTGTATATCTAAAATACACATTGGCATGTCTCTTACCTTGAGCAGTTCCATCATTATTAATTCTAACTTCTGGTTGCAATAATTTTTTTAGGTAATACCCAGTAGTTGTGGACTGTCCAGGAATAGAATCTAACCTGTCATTTCCACCACCAAAACCAGTATTAATAGTACCACCTCCAAAAGAAGCACCATTAACAACAACATATTTTTCTAACCTAGGGTCTCTACTAGCATAAGGGTTTTGAGGATCAAAACCATTAGCCTCAGTTGCAGGATATCCATCTTGCATTGGAAATGCCATTACAAAGTTATGTGTTGGATTAATCTCCCCATTTCCATTTACTGAAGGTGGAAACATTCTTTCCTCAATGTTAAAAGTGTTGCCTCCTATAGAACCACGCCAAAGCATTTCGCTGCTCTGTATATTGTCATCTGATATATAAAACTCATTCCCATTTACATCTAAACCAGCAACACCTCCTATAGTATTTAAAATTTCAGCGGCATTAGTTGCTGCCATATTATAATAGCTTTGACTATTTAAAAACGACGGACTCGCTGCTAAAAGTGCTAAACGTGCTTTTAACGCTTTTACAATTCTTCCAGAAATACGTAAATCAAAAAAGTTATCATTTACTGTTTGGTATTTAACATACTCAAAATTTTCTAAATCTGAATACCATTCATCTACCTGCCCCTCACTTAGTCCATAATCTGTTGGTAATAAATTAAGTGCCTCATCAAAATCTGCCATAATAGCCTGAACAGAAGCTTCAAATGATAAACGGGGTACATTAAAATTACCATCAGCTTCAATAAACTCAGTAAAGTATGGAATACCTAGTAATTCTCCAGATTCACCTATACCAGCATGCGCTTGAAGCACATAAAAATGATGCAATCCTCTTAGCGCCAAAGCTTCTCCCTTCATACGCATCTGAAACATTTCATTAGTTAATGTATCTCTGCTCCATTGAGTTTCTCCTGCGTCAATAATTTCTAAGAATCTGTTTACCCAGAATACACGTTCAAAACTACTCCATCGTGAGGCAGGGTTAAATTGTGCATTTAACTCACCAAGAGCCATTCGCTTATAACTGTTATCCAAAATATTATTAACAGCATCATCAGTAGCTGCTTCAGAAAATGAATATTGATTAACTAAGCCTGTATATGCATTTAATAGTACACCTTCTGCTGCATTTGGATTTGTGGTAACAAAATCAAAGCCTAACCTGTTTTCATCAACAGGTTCGAGAGTATCACAGGCAATCATGCCAGTAAACACCAACATAATTAAAATATATTTTATTAAATTTTTCATTTTATTTATCTTAATTTTCTAATTATATTAAAATGACATTCTCAAACCAAGAGTATAAGCTCTAGACAGAGGTGTTGTTCCTATTCTTAAACGACGAACATCTTTATTTTCGCCTATTTCAAACAAATTAGTTCCAGAAAGATTTAAACTTAAATCCTCAATACCTAGTTTATTACAAAAAGTATCCTGAAATTCATAAGTTATCTGAGCACGGTTAATTGTAAAGAAACTCGTGTCAAACAACCAAAACGTAGATGTTCTAAAATTATTTTGATTTGTTTGTGATGATAACCTTGGATAAGTTGCCGTACTTGCAGTTTCTGGTGTCCATCGTCCTAAAACAACTTCTGAGTATTTATCATTACCATCAACTGAATAATATTGGTTAAAACTACTACTTAACTTATTACCGTCTGCTCCAGATTGACCTGTGGCCAAAACAAAAAAGTTAAAACTTTTATACTTTAAGTTAAGGTTTACCCCATATGTCCAAGGGCTGCTAGCTTGCCCAATAGCAATTCTGTCATCATTATCAATAATATTGTCCCCATTTTGATCTTGATATTTTATATCTCCTGGTTGAACGCTACCAAATTGAGGCACAGGTAAACCAGCATTCAAAACTCTATTACCATTTACATCTGTATTGAAATCTGTTTCAGCATAAAAACCTTGATCAACTAATCCGAAAATTGTAGAAATCTCTGTTCCTTGTGTTTGTAGATAGTCTTCAGCAAAGACTTCAGATCTTTTAGCCCTTTCGGTTTGACTATATAGCAAGTTTGCACCTAAACTAACTGAAAAATCTTGATAAGTTTTATTGAAATTCATACCTATTTCAAAACCAGTGTATAAGTTCTTATCGAAATTATTATATGGTCTGAAGTTATTGTAAAAAGATGGATATTGGTCATTCAAAAATCCTACTTGCTTATCAAGTTCTGATTTAAAATAATTAAACTCTAACCACATAGAATTCATTAAATACGTTTCTAAACCAATGTTTAAGTCTATACGCTCTTCAAATGTTAAATCAAGATTCTCTCCTTGTGTAATATCTTGTCTGCGATTAGAATTTCCATCAGCCCAATTAATATTGCTTCCACTAGAATAGTTTAAATCATATAAATAGTAACCATCAATCCCTTGATCAGACTTTATAATACCTCCTGAAGCCTTTAACTTAAGGTAGTTAATAAATTTACTGTTCTTCAAAAATGGTTCTTCACTTATAATGTAAGCTATACCCGAAGTTGGTGATAAAGCACCTCTATTTCCTTCAGCTAGTTTTATAGAATTAGTATATGTCCCTGTAAAATCAAAAAATAATTTCTTTTTGTAGTCATAAGTCATTTGAAATCCTAAGTGCGCATCAACATCTGTTTGAATAACATCATTTTGCCTTTGTGAATTATAAAAACCTAATAAAGTGGTATTCAAAGAATGATCCTTAGCAAAAGTGGTATCGTAATTTATTAGTCCGTAAAAACCAAATCGAGATATAAAACCATTGGTAGTAACATTTTCAGTTTGATCTTTTATATCTTCTCCAAAAACACCAAGACTTGTTATTCTATCGCCTTCCCAAGTTGGCTCATAAGTTTTAAATTGATTATTTATAGATAAATTATAAGAATCATAAAAATCAAAACTTACATAAGTTTTGGCTGACAAACCTTTAGTTATTCTATCTAAATCAAAATTGATTGTGTTGTTAAACTGAGTAGAACGAAACACTGTATCTCTATAACCACCAGCAATAGCTAAAGCTATAGGAGCATCTGCCCCAAACTGTTGAGTTGAACCTAAAAGCATCCCATTAAACGTATTTGCAGCTTGTAATTGTCCAGCAACTGTGGGGTCGCTAGTGTCTATTAAATCTATAGGCAAAAATGGTGAATATGTATTAGGTCTTAAAGTAGTCGCAGCACTCAACAAATTAGCTCTAGAAGACTTGTTAGAACTTATAATAGCAATACCATCTAGACTACTTGTAATCCAATCATTTATTTTAAAATCTAAGTTACCTCTTACATTAAAACGATTAGTTCCTGCATTTATATCATCATTAATATTAACCCATGCCTCATTACGATTCCAACCCACATTAACATAATACTGATTTTTATCATTACCACCAGAAAACTCAGTTATTATATTTGTAGAATTCACAAAAGGCTGCACATATTCACTTGAATATAAATCTAAATCTGGGTATTTAAATTTATTAGAACCTGATCTAAACTCTTGAATAAGTGCTGGGTCATAAAAATTATCTAACCCGTCATTATTTCTAGCTTCATTAAAAAGTTGCATATATGGCGCTGAACTCAAATAATTAGGTAAAGAAATAGGTACACTAATACTAGAGCGTACATTAACTTTAACTTCTTTTTTATTAGCTTTTCCACGCCTAGTATTAATAACGATAACACCATTTCTTCCTTGACTACCGTACAAGGCAACTGAATTAGCATCTTTAAGTACCGTTATCTGCTCAACCTCTTCCATATTCAGGATGTTAGGATCACGACCAATTACGCCATCAATAACAAAAACAGCGTTCCCTATACCTCTAATATTATCAGAGCCTCTTACACCTAACATAAGTCCGTTAATATAATTTCTTACAAATTGTGTATTATCATAAGTTAATCGATCTTGGGTATTAATTGACGATACCGCACCTATAATATTGCGTCTATATTTAGTGGCAACTCCCATCTTTATTTCGTCATCTTCCGAAGCGAGAAAAAGAGATTTCTCCATGGTAATATTACCAATTAAATCAGATACTGCAATAATCACTGATTCATAGCCCTTTTTTTCAAGTACAACAGATTCATCATCTAATAATTTGATTTTAAACTGTCCATTAACATCAGAAGATGCCTTACCTCCTTTAGGGCTAAAAACATCAACGCCGCTTATAGGGTTACCTTGTTCATCAACCACAGTTGCTGTTACTTCTGTACCATTTGTTTGAGCTATTGTAACATTACAAAAGCATAACAAGATTAAGCTAACTAGAGTAAACAACCTATATAATTTATTTATCTTCATTTTTTTTGTTTATTTTAATTAAAACGAATTTGTAAAAGACTACCACCCTGGGTTTTGAGGGAAGCCTTCGTAAATTAGTGTTTGCTCAACTGGAAATGGTAACCAATAATGCTGAGGAAACTCACAAATTCTATCTACAAGAAGCGTTTCTGTAAAACTACTTCTGTCTTGCGGAAAATCTAAGGCTAATTTTCTTCTATATTTATCTAAATGGGCTAGTCCCCATCGTCTAATATCTACCCATCTATGTGCTTCATAACTTAACTCAACAGCTCTTTCTCTTCGTAGTTCATCCATAAACTTGTTATTATCAGAAACTATATTAGGAGCCACATTAGGAATACCTGCTCTATTACGGAATAAATTAACAGCCCCCACAGCAGTTAAACTGTAAGACCCTGGTGCTGTAGTTGCTCCCTTAGATGCATGTAATGCTTCTGCATACATTAAATAAACATCTGTAAGTCTCATATGCAATCGTACTCCGACGTATTGATTTATAATAGGATTCCATCTACTATGATACTTACCATCAACTTTAGGATAAAATTTGGTCCACATATACCCTGTATTGTTTACTATTTTGATGTTTTCAGCACCAGTACTACGGTGAAAACCTTTTACAGAAGGAGATTCAAACCAAAGTTGGGCAGCTACATGATTAGGATCCTCAGCTCCTGCGTCTATAATATCTCCATCAATGATATGCCATTTATAAAAACGTGGATCACGGTTTTCAAAAGGTCTAGTTTCATCAAATAATCTTTGGCCTGCAGGAAGTTTTTGATCTTCTTCAATAGATAGTCCATTAGCCATACCAAAATTGTTATGAATAAAATTATGTGTAGGACTAATTACTTCATATCCAGCAGAATTGGAGTGAATAGCTCTATTTACTCCTGATGCCATAAATCTTGTAGCCTGTACAGTACTACCTCCAGTTGCAGCAAATATAAATTCTGTACTTCCTGGCCATGAACCAGGTGCTGGCGATTTCCAAAACACTTCATCTAATTCTTCCAATGTAGTAGCTAAAGCATAACGCCCTTGATCAGCTAATTTAAGTATTCCAGCAAAAGCATCAACTGCCATATCACACAACTCTGTATCATAGTCATATGTATTTATACTTGCATTGTTACCTTTCATTAAGGGGCTAGCTGCAAGAAGTAGATTTTTACCTTGAAAAGCATATGCTGTACCTTTTGTAAGCCTACCCTTATTTTCGCCTCGTGTTAGTTGTCCATAAGCCTCATTATCCCAATCTACAGGTAATAATTCAACGGCTTTTTTGTAATCTTCGTTAGCTAGTAAAGCAACTTCTTTGTAAGTCTCTGGACGTGGTATTGCAAAATCATCTATTAATACTCTATCAATATATGGGTAACGCCCCCAAAACTTCATAATCTCATTATGGAAAAATGCTCTAAAAAAATAAGCTTGCCCAAGGATAACATCTTTTTCGGCTTGAGTAGCATTTACCATTAAATCTAACCCTCCATTTTCAGCACTTTCTACATTATCAATTACAATATTAGCTTTTCGAATACCACGCAAGCTACCATCATATACCCCAGGTCTCTGTCTATTAAAAACATTAGTGTTCTCAACATTAGCAGAGTTAGTCCCTGTAGATCCATAATTAGCATTATAGTGGTTATTTAAGTAACAAAAATTATCATTTATTACAGAATTGAATCTTCCTGCATCAATATCGCCACTAGCTTTTGTAGGTCTATCAACAAATCCATCATCACCCAGAAGAAAATCTTGAAAGGTATGTGTTTGCTGTTCATAAGACACTACTAAGGAATACATTTCTTCAACAAAACCTTGCGCATTTTTAAAGGTAGAAAAAACATCTTCTTGCTCTATGACTAACTCTGGTGCCACATCTAAATAGTCCTCGCATGAAAACGAGAATACGAGTCCTAAGATTATTAATATTTTTAATTTATAGTTTTTCATTATTTCTTTTTTTTAAAAATTCATATTAAAACCAAAGTTAAATCTCTTTAAGGTAGGGTAATCCCCTCTTTGCTGTCCTTGATTTGCTCCACCTGTGTTAAACTCTCTATCATCAGGCATATCAGACCATAAGAACAGGTTATTTCCATTTGCAAAAACTTGAAGTTTCTTCAGCCCCAGTTTTTCACATGTCTTTTTTGGTATATCATAAGATAAAGAAACTGATCTAAGCCTTGTTAATGAGCCATCCAACCAGTTATCTCTAGGATTAGTTGCACCACGGACTCCAAATGATGGTTGAGTATCAGTATTATTTGGATTATCAACAGTCCAATAATCTAAATCTTGTGTAAAGATTAAAGGTGTTGAATTACTAAAGGTATTGTTACTAAACAATCTAGATGCATTTTGCGTACCGTACAACTGCGCTGAAATACTAAAACCTTTGTATCGAGCACCTAGAGTAGCACTCCAAGTTCTTTGCGGTTGTTCAGGATAACCAAAAGGTGCATTATCAAAATTACCATTATAAACACCGTCTCCATCAAAATCTACAACATCATAATACCCAACACGTGTTAAATTTTGATTTTCATTTTGTGGTGTTGACATATAAACATCGTCCCAACTTGTCAATATCCCAGCTGGAATGGCTGTTCTTCTTTGCCCAATTGTATATCCAGCATCTTTTAGGTGATCGGGTTGAAAAAATGGATCATCTCTTACTATTACTTTATCTATGGCTTGTGTAAAATTAAAATCGCCAAATATATTTAAACCGTTACCAAAAGTATAACTGGAACCTAACACAATTTCATAACCCCTTACCTCAACAACACCTTTATTAATATCTGGAGGTGTTGCTCCAAAGAAATTTGGTAAAGTCTGAATTCCAGCACCTGTAATCCCAATATTATCACGATCTTCTGCAAAATAATCTATCTCTCCAGTTAATAAACCGTCAAATAAGTTGAACTCAGCACCTATATTATACTTAGTAGCTGACTCCCACTGAAGGTTTGGATTACCTACTACAGCTTCTCTGTAAAACGTGTAAGGCGATCTTCCTGTATTACCTTGATATGAACTTGGTACTAAAAATGCAGATGCACCAGACTCCCATCTGGAAAAATATCGGAATCTACCACCAAAATTATCATCACCAACAATACCATAAGATCCTCTAAATTTTAGCAAATTTAACCAATCTACATTTTCCATAAAGGCTTCGTTTGACACTGTCCAACCTGCTGCTAGAGATGGGAATAAGTCGAAACGAAATCCTGGGCCAAATTTTTCAGAGCCATTGTAAGCACCGTTAATATCTAAAAAGTATCTTGAATCATAATTATAAGTCACTCTTCCTACCCAATCTTCACGGTATATTGGAAAAACACTACCCGTTGCACGCTCCTGCCTTCTAACTAAGAATAAAGCGGTCAGGTTATGCTTTTCAGCAAACGTCCTGTTGTAATTAAATGAAAAATCGTATACCATTTGACGTGATCGTTGGTTCTGCTCTGCGGTTGAAGAATCTACAGATTCTAAAGTCCAAGGTGGTTGAACATAACCAAATCTAGTATTGGTATCTGGAATAAGAAGACTCTCTACATCACCATCGTAAACCCTAAAAATTACACCTCCATCATTTAAATTTTGCCTACCTCTTTGAGAGTTATCTAAAGAAAATCGGCCTTGAAAAGACAAGCCTTCAGTTATAAAGTCTAATTTTTGTTTTAATATAAAATCTGTATTGACTTGAAATTCCCTAAAAGTGTCATAACCCTGAGCTTGTAAAGTCTGAACAGGGTTTACGTATACATTAAAATAACTAAAAGGGTTCCCATACACTCCATCTGGATATACAGGCGGATAAAGACTTGGCGCTATTAGGTAAAGTCCATTAGTTACATTACCTATTGAACCAGGATTCTCTCTAATACCCAAAAAACCAGCTAGATTAACAGACAACTCAGTAGTATTTGTAATATTAAAATCGATATTAGATCTAAAGTTGAATCTATCATATCGATACTCACCTAAATAGCCTCTTCCATTATCGTATTTACCTCCATCAAAAATATCTTCTACAGTTTGATAAGCCAAACTACCAAAATATTTAGCCGTTTTGTTACCACCTCGTACAGACAGGTTAACTCTATAATCTTGTGCAAAATCTTTTAACAATTCATCTTCCCAATCAACATTAGGGTATATATAACTTTCTTCTAAACTAGCAGGGTTACGATATCTATCTACAATAGCCAATGGCGTATAATTCCTCCATGTATTCGGAGCTTGAGCTATTCCTCTTAAAATAGCACTATTTGCCTCTATTAGACCATCATAAGAATCTAATTTTTCTGGTAATTGAGAAACCGTTTTGATGGTTGTATTTACACTTAACGACAGTTCTGCTTTCCCTACCTGACCTCGTTTAGTGGTAATTAATATTACCCCGTTAGCTCCTTCTACACCAAAAACTGCCGTAGCAGAAGCATCTTTAAGTACCGATAGGTTTTCAATATCATTCATATCTATGTCGCTCATCGTCCTCTTAACACCATCCACAAGCACAAGAGGATCCCCATTACCATTCCATGAACTTCTACCACGAATAAAAATCCTTGTGTTATCTTGACCAGGAACACCACTACCTTGTATAGCAGTAACACCTGGTAAATTTCCTTGCAATGCTTCTTCAACATTGGCTATACCAGCTGTCCTTTCCATTAAATCCTCACCCTTCATCTGAGTAATAGCAGCTACAACGCTCTCTTTTTTCTGAGTACCATAACCTATAACAACTACTTCATCAAGACTTGCCACGTCCTCTTCTAGGCTAACATTAATGGTTGTTTGTCCATTTACTGGAATTTCTACCGTTTTAAAACCTAGATAAGAAAACACTAAAGTTTTTTCTCCTAAAGTTAATTCAAGTGAATAGTTTCCATCAAAATCAGCCGAGGCACCTCTAGAAGTTCCTTTTTGTATAACACTAACCCCAGGTAGAGGCACACCGTTAGCATCTGTAACAGTACCTGAAACCCTCTCTTGAGCATGTAAATTAGCTGCAGTAAAGCTGGAGAACACCAACATTATTGCAAATGCCATTACAGAAACAAAACATCGGTTTTTAGTTTGTTGCTTCATTTTCAGTTTTAGTTTTAACATATAATTTAGTTTTACTAGTTAATTAATCATTATGAAACATTAGTAATAAAACCGAATCACAACAATTTTACCACAATTTTACAAATAACTACTTACTCAGGTATCCTGTACTGTACTGATTATTACAATCTTTTCGAACTGTATGATTAAAACAGATATTTAATAGTAATTAAATAGGTGTAAATCATGCTTTTACAAGTGATGTTTTATTCAAAAATAAAAAAAAAAAATCTTAGCATATAATAAAATAAACATTTGTATTTTTGTATTTTGTATACAAAATACATTTTAATTGATGTAAAAAGTTATGATTGAACATAATAACATAAGTCAGCCTATATATCTAAAGTTAAAAGAGATGATTCTTAATGGCGAATTAAAACAAGGCGAAAAAATAGTTCAAGAAAAAATAGCTGAATCGTTAGGTGTTAGCAGAACACCTTTAATGAAAGCTTTATTAGCTCTAGAAAACGAATATTTAGTAGAAAGTATTCCAAGGAGAGGCATGTATGTTAAAGCTTTAAATAAAAAAGAGATTGTAGATATATATATATGTCGAGAAGCTCTTGAAGGAATGGCTGCACGTTTGTTAGCGCTTTCAAAAGATGATAAAATTATTAAACAACTTGAAGATTGTTTTACTTCTTTCTTGAATAAAGAAAAAATCAACATTAAAGCTTATTCAAAAGCAGATGAAAAATTTCATTCATTACTAATTAAACTTACAGGTAATTCACCTCTTGACAAAATATACTTCTTTGGTAAAATACATGATAAAGTTATTGGTCATGGACTAGTTAGACCTCCAGAAGAAACATTACAAGAACACTTTAAAATTATAAAAGCTATTGCTTCTGGAAACGCTAATGAGGCAGAAAATTTAGCAAGATTACACATTAAAAAATCGCGAGAATTATTATTTAATCAATAAAAACTAAAAAGTGAAAAATTATAACATTGCAGTTGTACCCGGAGATGGTATAGGAAATGAAATTGTTCCAGAAGGATATAGAGTATTAGAAGCAGTTGCTAAAAAGCATAATTTCAATGTCACATCAAAAACATTTGATTGGGGGGCAGGATACTACATTAAAAACGATAAATTCTTGCCTGATGACGGTTTAGAAACCTTAAAAGAATTTGATGCAGTTTATTTTGGTTCGGTTGGATTACCAGCTGTAGATGACACACTACCGGCTAAAGATTATACTTTTAAAGTACGTACAAGTTTTGATCAGTATGTTAATTATAGACCAGTAAGAACCTACCCTGGTGTAACTAGACCTTTAAGAACTGAAAAACACATAGATTTTGTTATTGTTAGAGAAAACACAGAAGGTGAGTTTGTACAAATGGGTGGTCAATATTTACCAGACGAGGCTAATGGGATGGGACTAGATACTAGTATTTTTACTAGAAAAGGTATTGAAAGAGTAGCACATTATGCGTTCAAATTAGCTAGAAAGAGGAGACATAAAGTAACTCATATAACCAAGTCTAATACCTTAATTAATAGTTTATCTTATTGGGATCGGGTTATTAAAGAAGTAGCTTTAGAATATCCAGATGTTCAGCATGATCAGATGTATATAGATAATTCAACAGCTAGTTTTGTTCTTAAACCTGAAATTTTTGATGTGGTTTTAACCACGAATCTTTTTGGTGATATTTTAAGTGATTTAGGTGGTGCTGTTATGGGGAGTTTAGGCCTTGGAGGTAGCGGAAATATAAACCCTGAAAAAGAGTTCCCATCTATGTTTGAACCTATCCATGGGTCAGCTCCTGATATTGCCGGACAAAATATAGCTAACCCTTACGGTCAGATTTGGTCTGCTGCTATAATGCTAGAACATTTGGGAGAAACTGAAGCAGCCAATAATATAATGGAAGCCATTGATAAAAGCACATCTTCGGGTGTATTAACAAAAGACTTAGGAGGTAATGCAAGCACTTCTGATGTGGCTGATGCTGTTATAAAAAATTTATAACAGTACATGAATACTATAGTCGATCTTACACTAAATTTTACTAATGATTTTACTGGTTTTTCTAAAGAAACCAGTAAAATCATTGAAAAAGATGGATGGAATGCAAGTACATTAACATTCTACTCACATTGCGGAACCCATATGGATGCCCCAATTCATTTTAATGTAAGTAATCAAACTATTGATAAAATACCTATTTCTGATTTTGTTGGGAAAGCATGGGTAATAGATGCTCGAGATGTTGTTTCCAAGGGTTTAATATATTCTAATCATATTCCTGAAAAAATTCTAGAAAAATTTTCTGAAGGAGATAGTCTCATTTTTTGGACTGGTTGGTCACAATATGTAAATACCCAAAAGTATAGAGATGAACTACCAAGAATAAGTGAAGAACTAGCTAATTGGTGTGTTGAAAATAAAGTGAAAATGATTGGTGTTGAACCACCTTCAGTTGCTGATGTAAACAACATTGAAGAAGTTACTAAAATCCATGAAGTACTACTAAAAAGTGTTGTTATTATTGAAGGACTTACTAATATTGAAGCTTTACAATCAAATTGTATTGAACTCATAGCTTTACCATTAAAAATTTCTGGTGGAGATGGGGCACCTGCAAGAGTCATAGCCATAGAAAAATATTAATGAGTACTGATTTACTAAATATAACTAAACAGCTACCTAAAGAGGATGTCTCTAACCATAGAGGCATGAATTACAACCTTTTTAAACAATTAAATAGAACCTGTATTGTAGTTGATGATGACCCCACTGGTAATCAAACAGTTTATGATATTCCATTATTAAGCCATTGGGATAAAGAAACCATTATAAATGAATTTAAAAATGAAACTCCAGTATTTTTCATCTTAACAAATTCTAGAAGTTTATCCGAAAAAAAATCTTTAGAAATATTTAAGCAAATATCTAAAAATATTGCTGAGGCTTCACAAATTACGAATAGAAAATTCACAATTATTAGTCGTAGTGATTCAACATTACGAGGTCATTTTTCTGAAATCGAAATTATTAAACAAGTTATTTCAGAAAAAGAAGCCATTACCTTATTTATTCCTGTAATGTTTGAAGGTGGTCGTATTACAGTAAATGATACTCACTATATTTTAGATAACAAGCAGCTTACCCCTGTAAATGAGACACCGTTTGCAAAAGATCATACTTTTAAGTATTCCAATGCAAATTTAAAAGGATACATAGAAGAAAAGACAAATGGGAAGATAAAAGCTTCTGATGTTAATTCATTCAGTATTGATACCATAAGATTACTTGATGTAATATCACTAAGCAAGCAAATAAAAGCGTTGAAGCCAAATCAATACTGTATTGTAAACGCTTTAAATTACAATGATTTAGATAAATTTTCACAAGCTATTTTGTTAGCTGAGAAATTAGGGAAAACTATATTTTTTAGAACTTCAAGTTCTTTTGTTCCTTCCTACATCGGACAAAAACCTAAAGGTTTATTGTATCCTAAAGAACTCTTTAAAACCAATAATAAACCTGGAGGTTTAATCATTGTAGGCTCTTATGTTAACAAGTCCTCTATTCAACTTAATTCAGTTTTAAATCATTTTGAAAAAGAAAGTGCCATTGAAGTTGATGTCGACATCATTTTAAATGGACAAACAAACTCATATATTCAATCTTTAGTTTCTAAAATAGAAGACCATATAAAGCAAGGAAATGATGTTATTGTTTACACTAGCAGAAAACTAATCTCTGGAAAAGATACAACATCTAATATCAACATAGCATCAAAAATATCAAATAGTTTAGTCGCTATAATAAAGGGCATACAAGTCCGTCCAAAATATGTATTAGCCAAAGGTGGTATCACCTCTCATGATATAGCAACAAAAGGCTTAGGCATGAAGCGCTCAAAAGTCTTAGGTCAAATAGAATATGGTATCCCTCTTTGGTCAATGGGAAAAGAGACCAAGTTTCCTGAATTGCCGTATATCGTATTTCCTGGTAATGTAGGAAGTGAAGATTCCCTTTTAACACTAATCCAAAAGCTAAATTAATATGAATACAAGTATTCCAAAAAAAAGATACGGTTTCTTTGCAGGCTCTTTCTTCATTACTTTATTACTGTATATAGACCGCGTTTGTATCTCATCTGCTAAAGATGCAATAAGTAATGATTTAGTTCTTACCGATATTCAAATGGGCTGGGTTTTAAGTGCTTTTGCTTTAGGATATGCTTTATTTCAAGTACCTGGAGGTGCTTTGGGCGATAAATTTGGTGTGCGCAAAGTCATGACTTCAATCATGATTTTATGGTCCATTTTCACAGCATTTACAGGACTAGCATGGAATTATATATCCATGGTGTTTTTTAGATTTATATTTGGTGCTGGAGAAGCCGGTGCCTTTCCTAACATTTCTAGAGCAGCCTTTTCATGGGTACCATTAAAAGAACGTGGCATTTTTCAAGGTATAAATTTTTCAGGTTCAAGACTTGGTGCCGCTTTTGCTTTACCTCTTGTAGCCTATTTAATTGATGCTTGGGGTTGGCGGAATATATTCTATTTTTTTGGAGCTATAGGAATTCTATGTGCTTTGGCATTCTACTTCTTATTTAGAAATAAACCAGAAGAACATAAAGGTATTTCTGATTCCGAAAAGCAATACATAATAAAAAATCGTCAACAAGAAGTAGAAGAAACAAAAACAAATTTACCATTAAATCGTATTCTTGGTTCCAAGAATGTTATTCTAGCCATGATTCAATATATTGGAAGTAACTTTATTTTCTTTTTTACACTAACGTGGTTATTCCCTTATATAAAAGCAAAATATGGATTAAATTTAGTAACAACAGGATTCTATGCTATGTTACCTCTTCTAGCAGGTGCATTAGGAAACTGGGTTTCTGGTTATACTGTAGATGCTATTTATAAAAAAGGAAAGTGGAAATTGTCTAGACAAATACCTGCTATCATAGGCTTTGTATTTGTGGTTATTGGTATACTTTCTAGTTTATATATGGAAACCGCTCTAGGAGCCGTATTATGTTTATCAGTAGCCATTTTTGGAGCAGATATGACCTTAAGTCCCTCATGGTCCTTTTGTATGGATATTGGGAAAGAACATTCTGGAAAAGTATCTGGAATGATGAATATGGCCGGAAATCTAGGGGCGTTTTCTACAGCACTAGCTTTTCCTTATTTATTAGATTGGACCGGATCAAATGAACCGTTTTTCTATGTTGCTGCTTTTTTAGGTTTTGTGGCTATTTTTTGCTGGCTATTTATGGATTCTTCTAAAGCAATTAGTAATGAATAATAAACTAAAAGGTGTTGCCATAGGCGCAGGGTATTTTAGTAAGTTTCAATACGAAGCTTGGACTCGTATCCATGAAGTAAAAATTACAGCACTTTGCAATTCTAACTTAGAGCGTGCAAAAAACATCATGGAACCCTATGGAATAATGAATCATTATACAGATTATAAAGAAATGATTCTTAAGGAAAAACCAGATTTTGTAGATATTATTACGCCACCAGAAACACATTTTGAAATGTGCAAATTTGCCGCAGATAATGGTGTTCATATTATATGTCAGAAACCCTTAGCTCCAACTTACGAAGAGTCAAAAAAGATTGTTGACTATGTTGCTTCAAAAGGTGTTCGTTTTGTAGTACATGAAAATTTTAGATTTCAACCTTGGCATCGCGAAATAAAAAATATTATAAATAATGATGAAGTTGGCAGTTTATTCAGTCTTAATTTTAGATCTCGTATGGGAGATGGTTGGGGTGAAAATGCCTATTTAGGAAGACAGCCTTATTTTAGAGATTACAAAAAACTTCTTGTATATGAAACAGGTGTACATTTTATTGACACCTTTCGTTATCATGCAGGAGAAGTAACAAGTGCTTATGCTATTTTAAAGCGTTTAAATCCTGTTATAAAAGGTGAAGATTCAGGATTTTTAGTTTTAAACTTCGAAAATAATTCGCATGCTATTTGGGATGCAAATCGCTATAATGAAAATAATTTCAAAAAGTCTAGATACACCTTTGGTGAATATTTAATTGATGGATCAAAAGGTTCTATTCGTTTATACTCAGATGGAACTATTACAGTTCAAAAATTGGGAGAAAAAGAAAAACAGCATAACTACATGCACAATGATATAGGTTTTGCAGGGGATTGTTGTTATATTTTTCAAAGAGACTTTATTGATAAACTAATTTCTGGAGAAACTTTTGAAACTAACGGTGAAAACTACTTAAAAACATTACAAGTTCAAGAAGCAATCTATAAATCATCAGAAATTAATGCTCCAGTATACTTAAAGAGCTAAAAATATAGATTTAGCTCTTTAGTAAATGTTTATATTTTTCTATATTATTTTTTCCAAAGGCTCTCCATTTCTTCTAAAGTTTTACCTTTAGTTTCTGGTACAAATTTCCAAACAAACCACATAGCTAGTAATGACATGATACCATAAACCCAATACGCAAAACCATGATTAAATTGTTCAGTTAAAGCTGTATTATCGTTCATCATAGGAAAGGTTAATGATACTAAATAATTAGAAATCCATTGTGCTGCTACCGCAACCGCCATAGCTTTACCTCTAATTTTATTTGGAAATATTTCTGAAAGTAATACCCAAACTACAGGCCCCCAACTTAAAGCAAAACTTGCTACATAAAGCATCATACATGCTAAAGCTAAATACCCAGTTGCGCCAGAGAAAAACACAAATCCTAGAGCTAACATAGCCACAGCCATACCCAATGCGCCAATAAGCATTAACGGTTTTCTTCCACGCTTATCAACTGTTTTAACGGCTATAATTGTAAATAAGAAGTTTACAATACCAACAATAATGGTTAATAACAAAGCACCATCAGTATTAGGGTCAATAGATTTAAATATCTCTGGAGCATAATACAATACTACATTTATACCTACAAATTGTTGGAACACAGAAAGCGCAATACCAATAAGTATAATACCCCAACCATATGACAATAATTTTCCAGAGCTTTCAGTTTCAGTAACTGAGCTTTTAATTTCAGCTAAAATTCTATTACCTTCTTCCTCTCCGTTTACTTTTTTAAGAACATCTAATGCTTCTTCTGGTTTATTTTTAAGCATTAAAGAACGTGGTGTATCTGGTACGAAAAACAATAAGCCTAAAAACAATCCTGCAGGAATAACTTCTGAAGCAAACATCCATCTCCAGCCTACTTCATTTAACCATTCATCTGAACCTCCGCCTCTTGAAATAAAATAGTTTACAAAGTAAACAACCATAAAACCACCAACAATTGCCAGTTGATTAAAAGACACCAATTTACCCCTACTGTCGGCAGGTGCAATTTCTGCAATATAAAGTGGAGATAACATAGATGCTAAACCAACACCTATACCACCTATAATTCTATAACAGATAAAAATTGTAGAAAACGTATGGTCTAATTCTCCAATAGGAGCAATTAACATCTCTGGCATTGCAGATCCCAAAGCAGAGATTAAAAATAATATCGCAGCAAGAATTAATCCTTTTTTTCTACCTAATTTTTTACTTACAAGTCCACCAAAAATACCACCAATAATACAACCAATTAGAGCACTTGCCACTAGAAATCCCTTAAAGGCATTAGCTGCTGCTTCTGATAAGCCTTTAGGTTCTACAAAAAAGCTATCTAAAGAACCTACAGTTCCAGAAATAACACCTGTGTCATAACCAAATAAGAGCCCTCCTAGTGTAGCCACTAAGGTAAGTTTTATTAAATATCCTGAATTTTTTGATGTTCCCATAATTTATGTTTAGTTAGTTAATATTTAAAGATGTTTCAGGTTTTAAAACCTGAAACATCTTATGGCTATTATATATATTGATTAATAATATTCTCGAACAACTCTTGTTTACCACTTTTTAATTGTAACTCACCATTTTCTTGAGCGATTTTATATAAATCTTGTAAACTTAATTTCCCGTTTTCAAAATCTTTTCCTTTACCTGAATCAAAAGAACTGTAACGTTCTTTTCTTAATTTTTCGTAAGGCGATGAAGTTATGATTTTATCTGCAATTAATAAAGCACGAGCAAAAGTATCTGCACCACCAATATGCGCGTGGAATACATCGTCCAAATCGGTTGAGTTTCTTCTAATTTTAGCATCAAAATTAACACCACCACCTTGTAAGCCTCCAGCTTTAAGGAAAACTAACATGGCCTCAGTAGTTTCTTGAATGTTATTAGGAAACTGATCTGTATCCCATCCGTTTTGGTAATCACCTCTATTGGCATCTAAACTTCCTAACATGCCTGCTTTTGCAGCTGTTTCAATTTCGTGTTGAAACGTGTGTTGTGCTAAAGTAGCGTGATTTACTTCAATATTTATTTTGAAATCTTTATCTAATCCGTATTCTTTTAAGAACCCGATAGCTGTTGCTGTATCAAAATCGTACTGGTGTTTTGATGGTTCCATAGGTTTTGGCTCAATAAAGAAGTTTCCTTTAAATCCTTGGCTACGTGCATAATCTCTTGCCATACCTAAAAATTGTCCCATGTGGTCTAACTCACGCCCCATATCAGTATTCAACAAAGACATATAACCTTCTCTACCTCCCCAGAATACGTAATTTTCCCCTCCTAATTTGATTGTTGCATCTAAAGCTAATTTTATTTGTCCTCCTGCTCTGGCTACGACATCAAAATCTGGATTTGTTGAAGCGCCATTCATGTAGCGTGGGTTTGAAAAACAGTTTGCTGTACCCCATAATAGTTTAACACCACTTGTAGCTTGCTTTTCTTTGATGTAATCTGTAATGGTTTCTAATCGTTGTTCTGATTCTGCAAAGGTCGCTCCTTCTTGGATTAAATCGAAATCGTGAAAACAGAAATAATCAAAGCCCATTTTACCAATAAATTCGAAAGCAGCATCTGCTTTATCTTTTGCTGCCTGAATAGGATCTGAGGATTGATCCCAATCAAAGTTTTGTGTACCTGGACCAAATGGATCAGATCCTTGACCACAGAAAGTATGCCAATATGCTATTGAAAACTTAAACCATTCGCTCATTTTTTTTCCTGCAACTACCTGATCTGGATTGTAGTATTTAAATGCTAATGGATTATCTGACTCTTTACCTTCAAATTTTATTTTATTTATTCCTTTAAAGTATTCTTTTGCTGCCATTTTGAAATGTGTTTATTCGTTTAATTGTTTATTTGTTTGTTTTTAGTTCTGTTGTGCGTTAGGGATTGAACGGTCTGTTTGAGCTCCCCGACTTTTTAGGAGGGAGCGAGTAGTGAAAGCCCGACCCCTGTGGTAACGCCCAAATACTATTTATTTAATATGAGTTCCAGTTCTTTTTTCCAATTATTATATGCTTTTAAATAAGGATTCTTGTCTTTAAACGGCATGAATGTCATAACGTGATCATTATCCATAATCACTTTTCCGAAGGCTTCAAAATCGCCGTTGTGCAAATTTGCTGCTCTTGCTGCCCCTATGGCACCTGTGGTGTTATAAATTTCTATTTCTTGCTCGATTAAAGTGGCTACGGTGTTTGCGAAAATCTCTGAACGAAATAGATTGTCGTTTCCTGCACGAATGACGCTTGGTTTTATGCCATCGGACGTCATGATTTCCATACCGTACACAAATGAAAACGCGATGCCTTCCAGGGCTGCTCTACACATGTGGCCTTTGTGGTGGTTGTTTAAATTCATGTTTACGATACGAGTTCCTATTTCTTTATTATTTAGCATACGCTCTGCGCCATTGCCGAAAGGAATTAAACACACCCCATCTGACCCAACTGGAATTTCTGAAGCTAAATTATTCATCTCTTCATAAGAACTTACGGCTAAATTATTAAGCAACCAGCGGTACTGAATACCTGCGCCATTAACACATAATAATTTGCCAATTCTTGGGTCTGTTCCTTTTTGATAATTTACGTGTGCAAAATTATTTACTCGAGAACTTTCTTTGGCTGATAAACTTTCTGTTACCGCATAAACCACACCTGATGTACCTCCTGTTGCAGCAACTTCGCCTGGATTAAAAACGTTTAATGACAGGGCATTATTTGGTTGATCACCTGCTCTGTAAAAAATAGGCGTTCCAACAGCAATACCACTTTCTGATTCTCCTTTTTCATCAACAATAGATTGTACGCCAAATGTTTCAACAATGTCTGGCACCAAGGCTTTATCTATACCGTAATGTTCTAAAAGAAAATCGGCAACGCTATCTTCTTTAAAATCCCAGAAAACACCTTCTGAAAGTCCCGAAATAGTCGTGTTTATTGTGTTTGAAAACTTATACGCTACATAGTCTCCAGGTAGCATAAATTTATAAATCTTGTTGTAAATATCTGGTTCGTTGTCTTTTACCCATTTTAACTTTGAAGCTGTAAAATTTGCTGGAGAATTTAAAAGGCTAGTGGCACAGGTATCATTTCCAATCTCATTAAAAGCTGTACTGCCTATTCCTACAGCTCTACTATCACACCAAATAATACTTTTGCGCAAAGGATTTCCGTCTTTATCTATAACAACCAACCCATGCATTTGATATGAAATACCAATACCTTTTATTTGGTTTTTGTTAACGTTGTATTTTGTTTTCAAAACTCTTATGGCATTACATATATACTGCCACCAATCATTTGGATTTTGTTCTGCCCATCCATTCTTTGCCGCATACATACCCATTTCTTCTTTAGGTTCTTGAACAACGCCTAAACTTTTACCAGATTCAACTTCTACTAAAGCTGCTTTAATAGATGAACTTCCTATATCTAATCCTAAGTAATAATTCATTTATAGATAAACTCTTAATATTATTTTGTTTGTTTTTTAAACTTTAAGTTGGTCTTTAAATCTAGCTCCAATTATTTCTTTAAACCAAGACCTTTCCTTTTCTGTATTTGATACCGCATGCAAACCATCAAAGGAAAAATACAACTATAATTAAATAAATTAACTTTTTAAGGGACATTAAAATATTTTGAAGAACAATGTTAACTTTTTAAAAAGTATATCATATCCTGTACTGTGCTGATTTAATTATTTAAATAACACTCCTTATACTTTATAGCGAAATGGTATCAAGAAAATTCTTTTTCTTATAGATTTTAATGATCTAAAAAAGTAAACTTTTCCATAGAATCTAATTCAGGTTTACCACCTCTATTTCCACTTCCAGCAACAATGTATATACTATTTTTGTAGACTATTGCCTGAGAACCATGTCTCCCTCTATTTAAATTAGTAAGCTTTCTCCATGCTTTATTTTTTATATTATAAGCATCAACTTCACTATGAGCGTGTTTTTGTAAAAAACTTTCTCCTCCAATAAAAATCAAATCACCTCCAAGAACAACACATGATGCTCCAGCTCGTTGCGTTTTTATATTATTTTTTAGTGGTAAAGTATACCAATTACCCGTTTTTATATTATAAACATCAACTTCAGGAATTGTTAAATGAAAAGTTTGCTTTGTAGCATAGGAAGAGTTTCTACCTCCAGCTGCATAAATTTCACCTTTTATAATAGCTGCATGAAAATGATCTCTTGATCTTGGTGCATCTTTTAAGACTGTCCATTGTTCTGTTTTAAAATCATAGACATCTAACCAAGGTACATGCTTACTATTATGACCATCAACTATACCACTAACAATATAGGCTTTGTTTTTTTGAATAACGACACCTGCAGACCCCCTTCGTCTTTCTTTTGGGATTTCTACACCTTCAGTCCAAATATTATTTTTAGGATTATAGATTAAAATATTGGACAGCGGTGTTTCGTATGGATATTTACCAGTCATAGCTCCAAAAACATAGACATTACCCTTATACATTACAGCTTGAAAATGATGAATTTCTATTGGTGGTTTTGCACCCTTACTCCAAGTATTAGTTCTTGTATTATAAATTGAAACTGGTTTAATACCACGACCACCAAGTAAGTAAAACTTATGTTTTACACGCACAAAACTATTTTCGTGACGAGCTTCAGGAGTGTTAACAGTATTAATCGTTTCCCATTTCCCTTGCAATGAAGAATCTTGAGAAAACGTTAATTCTGGTTGCAAAAACAGGCAACATATAATTATTATTTGTTGCAATTTCATCTAATAATATTTACAAATCAAACAACCTTGGTAAATACATAGAAATTTCTGGAATATAAGTTATTAGTAATAGTACAATAACCATAATTAGTAAAAACGGTAATAATGGTTTAACAACTTGAGATACTGAAACATTAGCAATACCACTACCTACAAATAGAATAGTTCCAACAGGTGGTGTACATAAACCTATACATAGATTTAATACTAGAACAATACCAAAATGTACAGGGTGCATACCTAAAGCAACAACTACTGGTAAAAATATTGGTGTAAATATTAAAACAGCAGGTGTCATATCCATAAAGGTTCCGATGATTAATAAAACTAAATTAATCACTAGAAATATTACAATTTTATTACTGAATTGTTCTAATAAAAACCCGCTTATAAGTTCTGGAATACCTTCAAAAGAAAACAACCAAGACATAGCCATAGATGTACAAATTAAAAACATCACCACAGCAGTTGTTTTAGCACTTGTTAATAGTATATCTGGAAAATCTTTAGTAGTGATATCTCCATAAACTAAAGCCAAAACAGCAGCGTATAAAACCGCTATAGCTGATGCTTCAGTAGCTGTAAAAATACCAGCCACAATACCACCAACAACAATAACTAATAATAAGAGACTAAAAAAGGCTTTTCTAAAATAAGTCCAAATTAATGCTAATGGCACACGACTTCCTTTTGCAAACTTTCGTGTTATGGCAACAAATGCTATATAACTCATAATAGCAACTCCAAGTAAGATACCTGGTAAATAGCCTGCTATAAATAATGCCGCTACAGATGCAGTACCTCCACTTGCTAAAGCATAAACTATTAAAATATTACTCGGCGGAATTAATAACCCTGTTGTAGATGAAGTAATATTTACTGAAGCGCTAAATTCTCTTGGATAACCTTCCTCTTCCATCCTATCTGTCATAATACTACCTATTGCAGATGTTGCTGCAATTGCTGAACCTGAAATAGCTCCGAATAACATCGATGCTAATACATTTACATAAGCCAAACCTCCTGGTAAACTTGCCACTAATGATTTTGCAAAATTTATCAATCGGTTTGCTATTCCACCGCGTTTCATAATTTCACCAGCCAAAACAAAAAATGGTATGGCTAAAAGCGCAAAACTATCAATACCCGTGGTCATTCGTTGGGCAACAGTCGTTAACCCTGGTAATTTATCAATATTTAATAATAAACTTATCGTTGTTGAGATACCAATACTATATGCCACTGGTACTTTAAGCATTAATAAAGTAAAAAAACTGGCAAATAATACTATAATACTTATCACTTCTATACTCATGATTATTCAGTTATTTCGTTAGCATTAATTTTAAACATATGATAAACAGAGAACCACATAATCAATAATCCACTTATAGGCAAAATAGCATAAATATATCCTAAAGGTATACGAAGTGTACCAGATAACTGCCCTAAATGTAACGTTGTATAAACAAGATTAAAACCACCTATAACCATAACAATAAGTGCAAAGGCAAAAATGCATATTTCAATAAAAATCAACGCCTTTTTTCTTGTTTTAGGTGAAAACTTTTGATATAAAAAATCCATTGATAAATGGAGACGTTTTGCATTTAAATAAGCCGCACCTAAGATTGACATCCATATTAGTGAAAAACGTGCTAATTCTTCTGTAAAGGCAAAAGACGTATTTAAAATATATCTTGAGAATACTTGCCCTAAAACATCTATAACCAATAATCCAAAAATAAAAACTAGGATAATTTCCATAACCTTACATGTCTTATTAAAAATAATATCTGCTGTTTTCATAATTATTGATTTTTAATTTTACTAATTAGATCATTCATTTCTGGATGCTCTTTCATAAAAGCCTCTAAAACAGATTTTGATTGCTCTTGAAATAATGATTTTTCAGGAATAATAACTTCAACACCTGCCTTTTTTGCGATAGTCATAGACTCCTCAACTGATTCATTCCAGAATTTTTTTTGAGCTTGTACAGATTCATCCATAGCCTCTTGAACCCATTGCTTCTCTTCTTCCGTAAGTTTATCCCAATACTTAGTTCCGATTAATAAAACATCGGGCACAGAAGAATGTTGATCTAGCGTATAATATTTACTAACTTCATAATGGTTAGATGATACAAATGATGGTGGATTGTTCTCAGCACCATCAACAACGCCTTGTTGTATAGCTGTATATAACTCTCCATAAGCCATTGGTGTTGCCGATCCTCCCAAAGCATTCACCATATTAATAGCCATTTGATTATTCATCACTCTAATTTTTAAGCCTTTTAAATCTTCCGGAGTTCTTATTGCTTTGTTAGAGGTATAAAAACTTCTACTCCCAGCATCATAATAACCTAAGCCTCTTAACCAAAATTTACTTCCTTTTTCTAAAATAGATTTACCTACATCACCTTCTAAAACATCAAACTGATGCTGTTTATCTCTGAATAAATAAGGGATTCCTAATACATGATATTCTGGCACAAAATTAGACAATGTTGCTGCACTAACTTTAGTAATAGCTACGCTTCCTATTTGTAGAAGCTCAAGAACCTCACGCTCTGAACCTAACTGACCATCAGGAAATACCTTAACATTCATTTTACCACCAGACTTTTCGTTTAGTGCTTTTTTAAACTCCAAAATTCCTTTATGAACAGGGTGTCCTTGAGGTAAAGTGTGTGCTAGGTATAATGTTTGTGTATCCGATTCCTTTTTGCATGACGTAAATGCAATAGCTAGAATACACACTAAAATAAATTGTTTCATAATTATTTTGTTTTAAAGCCGAAATAATTTTTGGCATTATAGTAGCAAATATCTTGAACCATTTTACCTAAAAACTCAATGTCGTTGGGTACAAGACCTTGCTTTACATCTTCTCCTAAAATGTTACATAAAATGCGTCTGAAATACTCATGTCTTGGAAATGATAAAAAGCTACGACTGTCAGTAAGCATACCTACAAACTTGCTTAACAAGCCCATATTAGAAAGGCAATTAATTTGCTTTTCCATACCATCTTTTTGATCTAAAAACCACCAACCTGAACCCCATTGCATTTTCCCTGGGTAATCGGAGTTTTGAAAATTTCCCATCATGGTAGCAAAGACTTCATTTTGTGATGGATTAAGATTATAAGTTATAGTTTTTGCAAGCTTATTATTTAGATTTAATGTGTTTAATAATTTAGACATAGACTGAGCTACTGGAAATTCTCCTATAGAATCCACGCCAGCATCTAAACCAATTTGCTCTAATAACCTACTATTATTGTTTCGTATTGCTCCAACATGCATTTGCTGAGTCCAACCTTTTTCGTGATACATCTCACATAATTTCACAAGCATACACGATGCATATGCATTTGCTTCTTCAGTTAATATTTCTTCCCCTGAAATGCTTTTTTTGAAAATAGCATTTACTTGATCCTCAGTGAAGTCATCAGCATATATTTTTTCTAAACCATAATCAGAAAGTCTGCAACCTAAGGCATCAAAATATTCAATACGCGATTTTACAGCTTTTAATAGATCTTCTAAACAAGTAATCGGAAATCCAACACATTTAGCTAACTTTTCAATATAAACTGAAAAAGAAGGCTTTGATATCATTAATAACACATCTGGTCTGAATGTTGGAAACACTTTTGTAAAAAATCCTTTTTCAGCTATTTCTTGATGGTATTTTAAATCGTCTATCGGATCATCAGTAGTACAAATCACTTCTACTTTTAAATCTTCTAAAAGTTGTGCTGGAGTTTTATTTTCTAAAATAGCATTTGCTTTTTCGTAAATTGCTTCTGCAGTACTAGGTTGAAGTAATTCATCAATATCGAAATAACGCTTAAGCTCTAAATGCGTCCAATGAAATAAAGGATTTCTTAATGTATGTGGCACTGTTTCGGCCCATTTTAAAAACTTTTCTTTATGAGAAGTTGCCGAACTTGTTATAAAAATTTCATCAATTCCATTTGCTCTCATAGCGCGCCATTTGTAATGATCGCCATTAAGCCATGCTTCAGTAATATTCTTTATAGGCTGATCTTCGGCTATTAACTGAGGTGACAAATGGTTATGATAATCTATAATTGGCAAATCTTTAGCATACTTATGGTATAACGTTTCGGCCACATCAGATTGCAATACAAAATTATCAGTAATAAAATTAGTAGTATTCATAGATAATATCTAATTGAATGTAATTTGTAAAGGGTTATCTATTTTTTTTGAAAAGCTTTCTAAATAAGCATTCCATTCCTTTTTAGAGTTGAATTCACCTGCTTTTTTCCAGCCAAAACCTGCATAATAGATTGCTATTCCATCGTTAACTTTTACTTCTGTAAATAGGTTACTTCGGTCTTTTAAAGAGGTATTATATAATGTTGATGAGACCATATTTGCATTTGGAACAACAACTCCTGTACCTAATTCAGAATCGTCATGAGGTTGCCAATAAGAGACCCAACCCGAAGCCTGATTTTGAGTATCTTCTCCATCTTTTTCATGAAGTGTTAAGCCTGTATGTATACTTTCGGTTCCTGAAAGTTCTATTTCAAATTTTGATAAATTACTACCATAATCTAAAGTAATATGTTTTGTTTCAGAAATGGTTTTTCCGTTAGCATCCCAATCAGCATATTCTAAAACAAAACTCGTTCTTATAGGGCCAGTTGTAATTGTTTTCCAACTTGTAAAGTTTTTTGAAAAATAATACACAGAATCTAATTTTACTGCAATACCGCCAACACCACGTGAAACACCTACATGAAAATTATCTAAACCTTCACCATAATCTTTATGATAAGCACCTTTTTCAGTTTCATCTTTTTTATACCATTTATTGATAATAGGATATTCAACGCGCTTAAGCCATGCATCAATTCCGCTAGAAAGCGTACCTCCTTTAACCTTATCTTCAACCATTTTTTGAGCTGTTGGCCCAAAAGTTCTGAAGCCAACTTTATTGTTTTCCCAAGCGTAATCATCTGTTCTTTCAGGAACAAATCTTGAGTAACAATAGTCTATCGATTCAGCTTTTTTTGATTCATCAACAACAAGAAGTTCATATTGCTTCGAACTATTAGCTTCAATTTCAGGCTGAAACAATAATACATCTACCTTTCCATCTTGATTGTTATCTACAAATTGAGATGCCAAAATAGTATTAGTCTTTAAGTCTTTTACCGAAAAACTTTGAAAATCTTCACCCGCATTTAATGTTAAATCTGAAGCGTTAATTTCCACTGTTTCAAAAGCTCGTGCTTCATCTAAACTATTATTAATTGTAATGATGTGCTGATTGGCTGTTTTACATCCCAACATAAACAAACCAGCACAGACTACTGAAAATAAAGTTGCTTTTTTCATAATTAATCTTCGTTTGTAGGTTTACCTATAGTCGCTAAAATCCCGCCGTCTACATACACTACATGACCATTTACAAAATCACTTGCCTTTGATGACAAAAAGATTGCTGCTCCTGCTAAATCGTTAGGATCTCCCCATTTAGCTGCAGGTGTTCTGTTAACAATAAAATCGTTAAAAGGATGCCCATCAACACGAATTGGAGCCGTTTGTGATGTTGCAAAATACCCCGGACCAATACCGTTTACTTGAATGTTATATTTTGCCCATTCAGTTGCCATATTTTGCGTTAACATTTTTAAGCCTCCTTTTGCCGCCGCATAAGCACCAACACTATTACGACCCAACTCACTCATCATAGAGCAAATATTAATCACTTTACCTGCTTTACGCTTAATCATACCAGGTACAACATGTTTTGAGACAATGAACGGACTTACCAAGTCCACATCAATAACTTGTTTAAAGTCTTCAACTTCCATTTCAATAAGCGGTGTACGCTTAATAATACCAGCATTGTTAATTAAAATATCAATCTGCCCTACTTCAGCTTCTATTTTTGCAACAGCTGCAATAACTTCATCCTCGTTAGTCACATTAAATTTAAAACCAACTGCATTTATCCCTTCACTTTTATATTCAGCAACAGCTTTATCAATTTTTTCTTGAGAAGAATTACCATTTACAATAATGTTTGCTCCTGCTAATCCCAACCCTCTAGCCATAGCCATACCCAATCCGTGAGTACTACCGGTAACTAAAGCATTTTTGCCTTTAATATCGAATAATGACATGCTCATAGTTTATCGTAATTCATTTATTTTAGCAACATCCATATCGCCATAATCTAAGTTCTCTCCAGCCATACCCCAGATAAAAGAATAACTTGCAGTTCCTGAACCTGAATGAATTGACCATGGTGGTGATATTACAGCTTGATTATTTTGCATCCAAATATGACGGGTTTCTTGAGGTTGTCCTATAAAATGACATACGGCTTGATCTTCTGGAACTTCAAAATAAAAATACACTTCCATTCTACGATCATGAACGTGAGCTGGCATGGTGTTCCAACTACTACCAGATTTTAAAGTAGTCATCCCCATTTGTAATTGACAAACATCTACAACGCTATTTACTATATACTTCCTTAATGTCCTAGCATTTGCTGTTTCTGGAGCCCCTAACTCTATAACTTCAACATCGTTTGTTCCTATTTTTTTAGTAGGATATGCTTTATGTGCAGGAGTAGAATTTAAATAAAACTGAGCTGGATTTTTTTCAGAATTACTTGAAAATACTACTTTTTTATTTCCTTGACCAACATATAATGCTTCTCGATGGTTTAAAACATATTCGGTACCATCAACCGATACACTACCAGTTTCGCCTATATTTATAATGCCAAGTTCTCTTCTTTCTAAAAAATATGGCGCTTTTAAAGGATCTATTGTCTCTAACTCAATTGCATTAGAAAGTGGCATTGCTCCACCTGTTATAAATCTATCATAATGTGAATAAACTAGATTGATTGTATCAGCTTCAAATAAATTTTCAATTAAAAACTCTTCTCTTAATTGATTTGTATCATATTTTTTTACGCCTTGTGGGCTTGATGCGTAACGCGTTTCATAATTTGTCTTCATGATTAACTAGTGCTTTTTGTTTATATATTTTGTTTTATACCGTATTCTAATCCTCTTAATTCGGCTAGACCACGTAATCGTCCAATACCAGAATATCCTGGATTGGTTTTTTTATGTAAATCGTCAAGCATTTGATGTCCATGATCTGGTCTTACAGGAATTTCAAAATCTGTATAACCTTCTGCTTTACGTCTTTTTTCTTCAATTAATATTGATTTTACAACACCGTACATATCTACATCTCCTTCCAAATGATTGGCTTCGTAAAAATTACCTTGCTCATCGCGTTTTGTACTTCTTAAGTGAAGGAAATGTGCTCGATCTGCAAAACGTTTGAATATTTGTACCAAATCATTATCAGCTCTTACACCTAAAGATCCTGTGCAAAATGTAATGCCGTTAGCTCTTTCTGGAACGTTATCAAATAAATAAGCATAATCAGACTCTGTACTTACTACTCTTGGTAAACCTAATATTGGATAAGGCGGATCATCTGGATGAATACACATTAACACGTCATTTTGAGAAGCTACAGGGATAATTTCCTTTAGAAATGACACCAAGTTTTCTCTCAAGGTTTGTGCATCAACATCCTTATATGTATCTAAAATAGTTTGAAATTGCTCTAAGGTATAACCTTCTTCAGCACCAGGTAAACCTGCGATAATATTATTTACAAGTTCTGTTTTTTGGGCATCGTTAAGTCCTTCAAAATATACTTTAGCCGCTGCTTTTTGAGCTTCATTATAACTATCTTCCGCTCCTGGTCGTTTTAACAAAAATAACTCAAAAGCTGCAAAAGCTATAACATCAAAACGTAACGCTTTTGAGCCGTCTTCAACCTGAAAATTTAGATCTGTACGTGTCCAATCTAAAACAGGCATAAAATTGTAACACACAATGTTTACGTTACATTTTGATAAGTTTTCTATACTTTCTTTATAGCGTTCTATATAAGTTTTAAAATCGCCAGAGCGGGTTTTTATCGTTTCATGAACAGGAATACTTTCTACTACACTCCATGTTAAACCTGCTTGTTCTATAGTTTCTTTTCTCTTTGTAATTTCATCAATTGTCCATACTTCTCCGTTTGGAATATGATGTAACGCTGATACAACTCCTGTTGCTCCAGCTTGTTTTATATCTGATAAAGATACGGGGTCATTTGGTCCGTACCATCTCCATGTTTGTTCCATTATAAAATATTATGCTTTTGTAAATGCTTCCATTATGTTAGTTACTAACTCACCATCTTCAACAGGACAAGGGTTACTTCGCTTTCCTAAAAAATAATTAACCGTTTCCTGTATCATAGGCTCTTGAATATTAATTGGGTTCTTAAATTCAAAAGATCTAGAATGACCTCTTGAATTTAACAGTAATAGATTTTCGTAAAACGAAAATTCCATAGTGCCATGCTCTCCATAAATTACACATCGGTCTTCTTGCAAACAATTAGGTATTGCAAAAGACCACATACCTCTAAATTGAATACCATTTTGAAAATCAATTATACCATTTACAGTATCATCAACCTGATTTATATTTGACTGATTAACTGAAATACCTTTAGCGTTTTTAAAGTCACCACAAAAGTGATACATTAAGTCTATTTGATGTGGCGCAATATCATGAAAGTAACCACCTCCTGACACTTCTTCATCTAGCCTCCAAGAAGCTTTGGAATTAAAATCGAAAGGCTGCAAAAACCTTAAATCAACAAATTTTATAGTCCCAATTGCATTGACATCAATTAAATCTCTTACCTTTAAGTACATTGGCAAAAACCTACGATAATGAGCAACCACTAGTTTCTGACTACTCTTATTAACTGCTTTTTTAAGCTGTAAAGCCTCTCCATCCGAAAGTACCATAGGTTTTTCAAGATACACATCTTTTCCTGATTTCAATGCTTTTAAAGCATAATCAAGATGTGTTGATGGTGGGGTTGCTATGTAAACCGCATTTATATCAGGATTTTTCAGTAGTTTATCAGCATTATCATACCATAATGGCACTTGATGTCTATCTGCAAAATCCTTGGCTAAGCTTCCATTTCGTCGCATAACAGCAACTAAACTGGAATCTTTGCATTTCTGAAATGCAGGACCGCTTTTAACTTCGGCCACGTCTCCACAACCAATAATCCCCCAGTTAATTGTTGTATTATTCAAATCTGAAAATTTACTTTTTTAAACTCCACTATATGCACTAAAACCCCCATCAATTGGGACAACAACACCTGTTACAAAGGATGCTCCTTCACTACATAACCATAATGTTGTACCAACCAAATGCTCAGGCTCTCCAAACTTACCCATTGGTGTTTGCTCAATAATTTGATTTCCTCTTGGGGTTAAACTCCCATCTGCATTAGTCAATAATGCTCTGTTTTGTTCTGTTAAGAAAAAACCCGGCGCTAAAGCATTAACACGAATCCCCACTTTAGAAAAGTGTACAGCCAACCATTGAGTAAAGTTAGAGACAGCTGCTTTTGCTCCACTATATGCTGGAATTTTAGTTAAAGGTGTAAAGGCATTCATAGACGAAACGTTAAGAATACTACAACCTTCTTTTCCAACCATGTCTTCTGCAAAAATCTGTGTTGGCAATAAAGTCCCTATAAAATTTAAATTAAATACAAATTGAATACCTGATGGATCTAAATCGAAAAAGGTTTTGAAACCCTCTGTTTTATTAAGCAAATCTTCAACTTGTAAAAATGGGTTACTTGTTGTTCCTAAAGGATGATTTCCACCTGCTCCATTAATCAAAATATCACATGCTCCAAAAGCTTTATTAACTTCTTCTTTTGCTAAAACTAAAGACTCTTTTTCTAATACATTAGCTTTTACACCTATAGCTTGACCGCCTTCACTGTTAATTTTGTCAGCAACTTTATCAGCAGCATCTTTGTTTAAGTCTAGCAATGCTATTTTATTACCTTCTTTAGCCAAAGCTTCAGCAATAGTGCTACAAAGTACACCTCCCGCTCCTGTAACCACAATAGTTTTACTTATTTTCATTTATTTAATTTAATTATATTTTTAAATCTACTAAAATTCTTGATATTATTGTTTTGGAATATGATTAGTAAGAAAAATACTTTAGCTGATTCTTAACAAGAATTTATTTAAATAATATAGTATACAATACATTATTTTACTTTTCTAATACTTTACAAATTTCAATAAAAATGCTAAGCCAAATATAGAAAACATGCTTCCTTAAGCTATCCTGTCCTGTCATGTCCTAATTATATCTTACCTTAATAAAAATTGTTAACTATTTTTTGTTTAAAATAAGAATACTATTTGGTAAAAGATAATATAGTAAAACTCACCCATGATTTTACACCAATAAAAAAGGCTTCACATAAATGTGAAGCCTTTTTTATTCCTAGTAGCGGGAACTGGACTCGAACCAGTGACCTTCGGGTTATGAGCCCGACGAGCTACCTACTGCTCTATCCCGCGATATAATCATAAAATGATTTACTTAGTTTTTAACTTTCGGTTCATAATGCCGACCAAATCATTTCGGACTGCAAATATACAATCCTTTTTAATTTCTACAATAAGAAAATTAGAAAATATTACTGCTCAATGTTATCTGCCTGAAATGCAATCAATTCAGTATTTTCAAATTGAATCGTTATTTGAATTGGGTTACAACACACTTCACAATCTTCAACATAAATTTGTTTAGAAATAGAATTATCTAATAACATCGAGATTGTTTCCCAACAATAAGGGCAAGTAAAATAGTGCTCAATCATAATATTATAAAACTAAAAAAAGCCATCAATATTGACGGCTTTAAACAAAATTATTTTTATAAAATTTTCACTATTTATTCTTTTTCAATGTCCATTGTTGCTGTAGCATTTTGCAATTCTAATTGCATCAATGTTGGTGGGTTTTTACCAGAAACTGTAATGTATTCTTGATTCAAGTTATTATCACTAACCATCATAGTATTTAACTTAGTTAAATTCATAAACTCTTGTGGTAAATCACCAGTGAATTGATTTGTTGATAATAACAATTCTTCTAAATCTTTTAATTGTGCAATTTCAGAAGGAATTTCACCATCCATTTTATTATCCATCAAGCTTAACTTTTGTAATTTTGATAAAGCGTAAATCTCAGTTGGAATTTGTCCTGTTAAAAAATTACTACCTAATAATAACTCTTTTAAGTTAGTTAAACCCATTAAAGAGCTTGGGATTTCTCCTGTAAATTTATTACTATATAACTTTAAAGATTCTAAATTTTTAAGTTCTCCTAATTCAGAAGGGATTTCTCCTTCAAATCTATTCATAAACAACTCTAAAGTTTTTAATGCTTTCAAATTACTTAATGAAGTAGGAAGTGTTCCTTGTAATTTATTAAAACCTAAGTTTAATACCTTTAAGCTAGAAAGCGTACCAATTTCCTGTGGTAACTCTCCATTTAGGTTATTAAACTGTAAATTAATTTCAACAACTTTATCATTCTCTATTTTTACTCCGTACCATTTATCAACTGATGCATTTAAATCCCAAGAGGAATTCCATTCTGCACCGTTAGTGGCATTGTATAAGGCGATTAAAGCATCTTTATCTGTCGAAGAAACGTTAGCAAATGAGTATGCTGTAACGAAGAAACAAATGACTAATAATTTTAAAGACTTCATGTTTTTGGTCAAATTTGGGATTAATTCTTGTACGAATATAAGCCTGAAATAGATTAAAAACTATTTTTATCGACGAAATACATAAAATTTTAACACTTTTTAATCGACGAACTGCTCAATTTCCAGCTGAATGACCTCCCATTTATCCATCAAGTCTTGTAAATCAGTTTTCTTTTTTTGATACTCGTCGAAGAAATTTGGTTTAGATGTAGCCTCTTCATAATTAATTTCGAGTTCTAAATCTATAGCTTTAATATCTTTTTCAAGTTGATTAATTTTTGACTCTACATTACTCAACTTATTATTTAAAGATTTTATTTTCTTCTGATCTTCGTAGGACTGCTGTTTTTTAGGCTTTGGTTTTTCCTTTATAACAGTTCTTTTTTCTACCTCACGTAAGTTATCAACCTTACGCTGTTCAAGATAGTAATCAATATCGCCTAAATACTCTTTTAATTTATGGTCTTTAAACTCATAGACAATATTGGTTAATCCTTGCAGAAAATCACGATCGTGTGATACTAAAATCAGAGTACCTTCAAACCTATTTAAGGCTTCTTTCAAAACATTTTTAGATTTTATATCTAAATGATTCGTTGGCTCATCCATTATAAGCACGTTAAAAGGCTGTAACATTAACTTAGCTAAAGCTAACCGGTTACGCTCACCTCCAGAAAGTACCCTAACATATTTATCAACCTCATCTCCTCTAAATAAAAAAGAGCCTAATATATCACGAACTTTACTTCTATTGGTTTCATTAGCAGCATCAATCATTGTATCATGTACTGTTTTATTACCATCTAGATACTCCGCTTGATTTTGGGCAAAATAACCTATCTGTACATTATGCCCTAGCTTTAATTGCCCATCATACTTTATATCGCCTACAAGCATTTTAGCTAAAGTAGATTTACCTTGTCCGTTTTGTCCAACAAAAGCAGTTTTACTATCGCGCTCAATAAGTAAATCAATATCTTTTAAAACTTGATTATCACCATAATTTTTAGAAACCTTTTCAGCCTCAACAACAACCTTACCTGGTGTAATAGAAACAGGAAAATTAAGTGTCATTACACTATTATCATCTTCATCGACCTCAATCCTATCAATTTTATCTAACTTCTTTATAAGCGATTGCGCCATAGTGGCTTTTGATGCTTTAGCACGAAACTTTTCAATAAGTTTTTCTGTTTGTTCAATTTGTTTTTGTTGATTTTTTTGAGAAGCCAATTGCTGAGTTCTTAATTCCTCTCGTAAAACTAAATACTTGGTATAAGGTTTAGGATAATCATATATACGCCCTAAAGAAATCTCGATAGTTCTATTAGTAACATTATCCAAAAACATTTTATCATGCGACACAATCACTACAGCTCCAGCATAATTCTTAAGAAACCCTTCCAACCAAATAATAGATTCTATATCTAAGTGGTTAGTAGGCTCATCTAAAAGTAAGATATCGTTATTTTGAAGCAATAGTTTAGCCAACTCAATACGCATACGCCATCCACCAGAAAATGTATCCGTCAACTTATCAAAATCTTTACGCTGAAATCCTAAACCTTGAAGAATTTTTTCAGTATCACCTTGATAATTATAACCGCCTTCAATTTCATATTGATGCTGTAATTCATTTATATCAATCATTAACTGATTATAACTTTCACTTTCATAGTCCGTCCGTTCAGCCAACTGATTATTTACCTCTTCCATTTTAGCCTCTAAAGCTTTTATTTCAGTAAATGCTTCGTACGACTCTTCTAATACAGTTCTACCAAAAACAAAATCTATATCCTGTTTTAAGAATCCAATCTTTAATTCTTTATCTGCAGCTATTTGGCCTGTATCAGGCTCCATCTCTTTCGATAAGATTTTTAACATTGTAGATTTACCAGCTCCATTCTTTCCAATAAGCCCGATTCTATCACCATTACCTAGCTTGAATGTTATATCTTCAAATAGGTATTCGCCTTGAAATGAAATCGATAAATTATGAATATTCATCATAGAAATGTAACTTTTATTACAGTATTATTTTTTTAAAAATGGTATTTTTGCACTGCAATTTCGCATGCAAAAATACATCAAATAAAATGTTTAAAAAAGGATCAAAATTATATAGCATTTTTACTGGATCGTGTCCAAAGTGTCACGAAGAATCTATGTTTAAAAACAAAAACCCATATATACTTTCTGAAGCGTTAAGCATGAACGAAAATTGCTCTAATTGCGGTACAAAATACAAGATAGAACCCTCATTTTTCTATGGTTCTATGTATGTAAGCTACCCAGTAGGTATTGCGTTTGCCACAGCCGCTTTCGTTATTTCTTTTTTTGTATTTAATGTAAGTTTAATGGGCGTTTTTATTGCCATTGTAGCAACACTTATTGTTTGTCTACCAATTATCTTAAGACTTTCAAGAAATATTTGGATTAACTTTTTTATGAGTTATGATAAAACGCTTGCTAAAAAATAATTTTTTTGGCGTTACCCGAAAAGGGTCGGGCTTTCACTACTCGCTTCCTCCTTCGTCGGCGAGCTCAAACATGCCGTTCAATCCCTAACGCAACTCAACCTCAACTTTTTAATTAAGATTTAAAATCTACAAATATCAATTTCCTTTTCTAGAGGTGTTTTGTACTCAATAAAATTGTATAGTTGTTTTGCAACATAAGGTCCAATCATAACGCCACGCGTACCAAGACCGTTTAAAATAAATACATTATTATAATCTTGATGTTTACCAACTAATGGCCTTCTATCTTTTACCGTTGGTCTTATACCAGCTACTTGATTAACCACTTTATAATCACAACTTATAAGCTTATCAAGTTTCGTTAACAATTCTGTTTTAGCCTTTTCAGAGGTGTTATGACTTAAATCTTTCCATTCGTAGGTGGCTCCAACAATATACAAGTCATTATCCAACGGAATCAAAAATACGCCCGCTTTTAAAACATAATCCATTTTTAAATCAGGGGCTTCAATAATTAATAGTTCTCCCTTAGCTGGGTTTAATGGTAAATTTTCAAAAAAAGGATTTTGCTTTATACCAAACCCTTCAGCAAAAACAACATGTTTTGCATTCACTTTTTTGTAAGCAACTCCATTTTCATCTATTTGCAAATCAAAATAATCAAAAGGCGTTTCAATTAAAATTTCTTGTTTTAGCAAATCTGCTTTATACGCCTTAATCATAGATTTTACATCAATCCTGCCAGTTTCTAAAACCTCACCAAAACCAAAAGGGGCGTTAATAAAATCATTATCATTTTTCACTAATTTAGGAGAAAGATATTTAGAAAGCAACGGTTTGTCTGAAGCTGCAAACCAATTATTTTGTTCTTCAAGAGATGCAAATTTTCTATACACCGGTATTTTATAATCCAGTTTTACACTAAGCCTTTTTTCAATATTTGCATAAAGCGGTAAAGCAATATCTAACTGTTCAGTACTTTTCCAAACCGATGTAAATCGTTTTAAAACTACAGGGTTATATAAACCGCCAGCTACCGTTGATGATTGCTGAGACGCATTATCGTATATTACAAAGGTTTTCCCATGTGCTCTTAATTGCTCGCAGAAAGAAATTCCAGCAATCCCGATACCAACTATTATATAATCTACTTGCATAATTGGTTACTAAGATAGTTACATTATTGCTATTTAATGTTTCAATTTTAGTCTGTTTTGACCGGAGACGAAAGGCTAAACCTATCAAAAAATATAAACAAAAAAAACGCTCACTTTTTAAGTGAGCGTTTTAATTTTATAGATTATTATGGCTTAATAAGTCCACATATCAAGTTCAAAATCTCTAATCTTATCTTTAATCCTTTCAGATTCTAATAATTGCATTAAAGCATTTTGAGACACATATTCTGATATGGCTCTATCACCTTGTACATTTTCTTCTCTGAAAATATATCCTTGAAAACGTCTTGCATTCAACACGTGATCAAAAGAAAACGGCATAGAACTATTTTCATTGTTAAAAGATTTTGCTTCATGAAGTATCTCTCTAGCATCTGGGAAGAACACCCAAAATAAAGGCACTAAATCTGGCTCAGAGTCGTCAATAAAGTTAACATCTGGAGCAACAGGCGCAATACCTAATAATCTGTATTTCATTTCCGCTTGACGCTTATCAAAATACCAAAGTCCTTTGATATGATACTCTTTAATATCTGCAGAAGTAATATCTCTTTTATTAATATACTCGGCAGATAATTCTTCACCAGCATTTAACTGCTCAATACCTAACTCTGTGGTATCAACCATGGTTAATGCAGATTCAATATCTTTTAAAGTACGTTTTGTTGTAAAATAAGAATCATCATAAATATTCTTTATTTTCCCATTCTTGATGTTCTTCATAAGTACATCGTACAATGATCTTCTATCACTACCGATATTATTAGTATCAATTGGATAATAAAGTGGAAAGTTCGCACGTTCATCAAGAACCACTTTTTCCCAAACCATTTTAGAAAACAGGATATCTCTATCATCAACATATCCGTATTCCAATGGTTTATCATTGTCTACTGCTTTTTGAGCTTCAGTTCTTACACCAATTTCCTCAGGGCTTTTAGCATTTAATATATTCGCTTGAGCAAACATGCTAGAAGCTGTTAAAACAGTTGCTAAGGTTAATAAAAAAGGTTTTAAATTCATTTCAATTCTATTTTACATTATCATTATTAAAGATGGCCTACAAATAGACCATCTTTAATAGTTATTCTAATTTGTAAGTTCAACAAAAACTGGCGATACTTTTTTAAGTATTACACTTACACCACTAGCTTTTGCTTCGATGTCAAATATTTGAACTCCAGATCCACGTTTAGCTTTTGCTAAAGCTTTCTGTGCTCTACTATCTAACTTACTTCCTCTTACATTTATTGTAGGCTGACCAGGAACTTTAAATTTAAATCCTGTTACACGTAATGGTAATTCAAAATCAAAGTCATCAAACTTAGCACCAATAGTAGAGATTTTAAGACTGTTACGTTGCATTTTAATAGCGCCGTCTTCACCTCTTACTGTACCAGTTGGTTTTGGTAAATCTTTAATTCTAAATTTAGCATTATCGCTTACTTTTCCTCCATCTGGCAAAGTACCCGTTACATTAATAGTAACTTCTCTACCTTGAATTCTTGTAGCATCCATAACATATTTACTTCCTCCTGCTCTAGATAATCCTTGAGCACTTGCAGTAACTTTGTTATCTGGAACACCAGCGAATGAAATTGTCATTGGGTTTTTAACACCTCTATAAACTACATTCATCTTATCAGCTGAAATTGTAGCTGCATTTGGTTTTGCAACCGTAGCAAATGATGATTTTACTGGTACTTCAATTTCTTCACCACCTTCTCCAAAGATTAATTTACCTTCAATTTTGTGTTCACCAACACCACCTGTTCCAATTTTTAACTTCACTTTACCATCCTCGATTGCGTATTGGTTTTCAGTAAGTTTTCTACCGTCTAATGTTAATTCAACTCGTTTTGGCTTTGTAGAGGCATCTTTACGCCCTAACACAATTTGTCCATCAAACTGCTCACCATTAAAATAAGCTGATTTAGACGTTTCCATTAAAGTTGTATAGTTTGTCATTGACACTTGCTTAGAAAGCTCTCCTTCTAACATTGTCGACAATATCTCAGATTCTGTTGTTTTGATATCAGATTGAAGTTGTGTCATTTTAGTTAAAGACGCTACTAAAGGAAACCCTTTGTAGTGATAATCTAACCAATCTACTTTAATACCATCTCGATTAACTTCTTGATCTGTACTAAATTTTTCTTTAACTTCTTTGATGATACCTTCCATACCCTTTTCACCAGATAAGATTTTTACAACACCATCTCTAAATCCATTGATTTGACTTAGAAATTCTTGACCATCTTCTTTTAGCTTGTCTCCTTTAAAGAAATTTTGGTCAAGGTAATCTCCTTTATCCATAATTTCATAATCCGTAGGATCATCCAGTTTTGCGGTCATTTTTCCTTTTAATTCTTCTAAATATCCATCAAATTTATGCGCTAGGGCATCAATTTGATCAGCTTTAGCTTTTAAAGGCTTGTATTTGTCTGGTTGATCTGCAGCTTTTACCTCTAAACTTGCTACAAAACTAGCATTTCTAGATTCAGTTGCTTGATTAGATTCTGTAAGCTTCTCGTTCATTAATCCGAAGGCCGAAAGCACTTCTTTTGACATATTTAAAGCTAGCATCGCTATAAATATTAAATACATCAGATTAATCATCTTCTGTCTTGGTGATAAATTATTTCCTGCCATGTTTAATTAGGTTTTTTTGGTTAATTAATAGTAATTTGGGATTATTAACTCTCCTAATTATTTATTCATTGCAGATAACATACCTCCATATACACCATTTAATGATGATAAGTTAGACGCTAAAGATTGCATTTGTTCTTTTAATTTAGCAGCATTTTCAACAGATTCTTCGTTGATTGATTGTTGCTTAGTTGCATTATCTAACTGTACTTTATATAAGCTATTTAAAGACTCCATTTGAGCTGCAGCTAATGATAATTCCTCACCATATTTCTTAGATGCTTCAACTGAATCAACTGTAGAAGACATGTTTTTTGCTGCTCCTTCGAAACCTCTGATGCTTTCTCCTAAACTTTCGATTAATTCGCCATCAATCTTAGCTTCTTTTAATAAGTTATCTAATTTTTGAGATAACATACCTTGAACATCTTCTTTTCCATCTTTACTCATTGATTGTCCTCCAGCTAATTCAGGATAAACTAAAGACCAATCTAAATCTTCATCAACAGGTTCAAACGCTGATAATGCGAATATAATTGCTTCTGTTACTAGACCAATAGTTAACATAACGTTACCTGTTAAAGGTCCTATTTCGAAATGAATAATTTTGAATAGTGCACCAACGATTACAATTGCTGCTCCTAATCCGTACGCCATATTCATGAATTTTTTACTTGCTTTTGACTTTGCCATAATTTTCGGTTTTTAATTTTTAAGTAGGTTTTTTTTTACTTAAGTAGGTTAATTTAATAGTATTAATAATTATTTATTGATTTGGTTTAAAGTTTTACTTCCCGTTTTTTGTTACTGTTGTCCCCATGTAATCTTGAACGGTTCTGAAACCTATATAACTTCTTGCAGAATCTGCATATTCGTAGTCTCTAGAACTTACTTGTAAAAAGTAAGCCACATCTTTCCAAGATCCCCCTCTAACGATTTTACGTTTATTATCAGAATCGTTAACACTTGGATTTATACTTGATGTATATTCATAAGATGAAGGATCGTAAGATGCATTCACCCATTCTGATACATTACCAGCCATGTTATATAAATTATAATCATTAGGCTCATAAGATTTTGCTTCAACAGTATACAATGCCTGATCTGCAGCATAATCTCCTCTTACAGGTTTAAAGTTTGCCATAAAACAACCTCTATCACTTTTTGTGTAAGGACCACCCCAAGGGTAAGTTGCAGCTTGAAGACCTCCTCTTGCAGAGTATTCCCATTCTGCTTCAGATGGTAATCTAAATGTATTTACCATTTGAGCACCTTTTTTAGATTTTTGGTAAGAGTTTTTGTTAATTGTTCTCCACTCACAAAATGCTTTTGCTTGTTTCCAAGTAACGCCTACAACTGGATAATCACTATAAGCATCATGCCAGAAGTAATCGTTATGCATAGGCTCATTATAAGAATAAGCAAAATCTCTAATCCAAACTGTTGTATCAGGATAAATTTCTAATTCTTCTTTTATAATAACATCTTTACGCTTAACACCTCTGTTTCTTGCAGCTTCTTGGATATCCATGTGGCTGTACTGAAATTTAAATTTCGTTACATCCCATGTACGTTGACCATTGTAAGACTCTTCTAAAGGTAAATACATAGTATCCATTACCTCAGCATAGTACTCATCAAGATATTCTGAGGTATCAAAAATTAAATCAACATCTTTATTGATTTTTCTTCCTTCGTAACCTGTTGGTCCTAAACCTGTATAGTTATCATACATGTATTTTTCATAAACCGACATGTTTTCAGGATCTGCATCACTGAAAGCAAATTCGCCTATTGTTCCTTCATCAGCTTGGGTTAAACCAACCTCATCAGCTAAAACAGCTAATTTCATTCTTACAATTGAGTCTCTTACCCAATTAACAAATTGACGATACTCGCTATTTGTTATTTCAGTCGCATCCATATAAATGGCTCTTACAGTAACTGTTTTAGAAGGTGCATCTTGCACACCAGCTAAATCATCATCTGCTTTACCCATTATAAATGCTCCTCCAGGAATAAGTTCCATACCATAAGGCTTTTCTGGATGCCATTTTTTTCCTTGAACACCAACTAGCTCGCCTCTATCTTTAGAGCCGCAACTTGCTAACATTGCAAATACTGTGGTTAGTAATATAAACTTCTTAATATCCATAGAAAACTTGAGGTTAATTATTTTAAGCTTCATTTTTGAGAGCGTAAACATATTTATATATTTTTAATAAAACAACTTTTTATCTAAAAAAATAACATTTCATCGTAGAAAAATAGCATTTCACCGATGAAATAGGTAGTTTGACCATGATTTGTCTATTACACACTATTCTTCTGTAACGCTTTAAACCAGCGCTCTGGCACCTTATTATTACAAGCATCTAGATAATCTTGATGCATGCATGGTAATAACGTATGTCTTTTCAATTTATTATTAACTTCTTCTAAAAAAGGAATTTCAATCCACCAACGCCCTGTTTTATTACTCTTATAAAAAGTTAATTCTTGAGATTCTACTAAGGTAATATACTTTTGATAATTTCTATCATTTGAAAAATCATCATCCTTTACTCTAAAGTTTACGCCCTCAATAAAATACCATAGTATTTGAGCAACCAACATAGATGTAAGTTCATCATCTTTCGATTGCTTATATTCATAAATACCGAATGAAGTTACCTTATTACTTATACCTGCATATCTTGCAATGGCACAAACTTCTTTCCCATCTAAACCATTTGGCGAGTATTTTTGTTTTGAACTTACTTCAGACCCTTTTATCGAAGTTAAATCTAAACTAACAATATTGGCATCTCTTAAAACAGGCTCAACTATAGTAACATCTTTTGAAACTTCTCCTAATCGATAAGATTCAAAATATAAGTTGTCCATCAAATCTATTTCCTCCTGCGAGTTAAAATAAGTTTGATACCCAATAGTTGCGTAATTAAACAAATTATAGGGTTCATCTAAAATAATTTTTCCAACAAAGCTAGTATTTTTAATAGGTTTGGTTGAATCTCCTAAATTAAATTGAGCATCAACATTAACTATATTAACCATAGGAATTAAAGCATCATACGCTCTATAATTAGCATATGTAAGATCTTGCGAACCTCCCAGTATGACAGGAATTATATTTTTTTTGACTAAAATAGTTATGGCTTCCTTTAAAGCAAAGTAAGTATCTTCAACACTTTCTCCTCTATTAATATCGCCTAAATCTGCTACTGTAGTATTCCAACTTCCTGGGAAAAGCCCGTAAAACGATTTTCTAATTTCATTAAGTTGAAACTCTTCTCCTATATAATTAATATCGTTTCTGTTTTCAAGAACGCCAATAATTGCAATATTAACACCTTCTAAATCTGGCATACCATGTTGCTCTGAGTGAATTTTAAGTTTCCTCCCTAGAGCTTGAGCAGATAGTAGCTCGTTGTGTGCTAAAACTGAATCAGAGACTGGAGATAAAAAATTAAAGTTCATGTACTATTTATTTCTTTTTTGCTGGTGCTTTCTTTTTTGCTGTGGTTTTTCTTTTAGTAGCTTTCTTTTTTGGAGCATTGGCTTCAATAATACCTTTTGCTTCCTCCAAAGTCATTTCTGAAACATCAACCGTTTTAGCAAGTTCTACTTTTACTTTTCCTTTGATAACGTTATGTCTTCCCCAACGGGCTTTTTCAACACGAATACCTTCATCTTCCCAATTATGTATAACCTTATCTATTTCTTTTTGGATTTTAACTTCTATTAACTCAACAATATCATCATCAGATAAATTATCCCAATCATATTTTTTGTTAACGTTAATAAACATATTATTCCACTTAATAAATGGTCCAAAACGTCCTTTACCTTTTTGTACTGGTAAATCTTTATACATATATATTGGCGCATCTGCTTTTTGTTTTTCTTTAATTAAAACAATAGCATCATCTAGCTCTACACTTAATGGATCTACACCTTTAGGAAGCGAAACAAAAGCGCTACCAAACTTGACATAAGGCCCAAAACGACCATTATTTACTTGTACTTCTTCGCCCTCATAATTACCTAAGGTTTTAGGAAGCTGAAATAAATCCATAGCTTCTTCATAGGTAATGCTACCTAATTGTTGGTCTGGGCTTAAACTTGCAAATTGAGGTTTTTCTTCATCATCAACAGTTCCTATTTGTACCATAGGTCCAAACTTGCCTAAACGCACACTTACACGACGTCCAGTTTTTGGGTCTTCACCTAAAATACGCTCTCCTGATTCTCTATCTGCATTTTCTTTTACATCTTCAACTACAGGATGAAATTCTTTATAAAACGATTTCATCATTTTAGTCCAATCTTCCTTTCCTTCTGCAATCTCATCAAAATCGGCTTCAACTTTAGCAGTGAAGTTATAATCTAAAATAGCATCAAAATGATTTACTAAAAAGTCAGTTACAATCATTCCAATATCAGTAGGAACAAGTTTTCCTTTATCTGATCCTACTTTTTCAGAAAGCGTTTTATCTTTTACTTCTCCTAACTGTAAAGTGAGTTGAGAATAATTTCGTTCTACACCTTCAACAGTACCTTTTTCAATATAATTCCTGTTTTGAATGGTTGAAATGGTTGGCGCATAAGTAGACGGACGACCAATACCCAATTCTTCTAATTTCTTAACTAATGATGCTTCAGTAAATCGAGCTGGTGGACGTGTATAACGTTCTGTTGCAGTAATATAATTATTTAGCAATGTCTCATTAGTTCTCATTGCTGGCAACATTCCATCTTGCTCAACATCCTCATCATCGGTTCCTTCTAAATACACCTTCAAGAATCCGTCAAACGTGATAACCTCTCCGTTAGCAGTGAAATTTTCGTTATGTGTTGAAGCACTTATTTTTACATTAGTACGCTCTAATTCTGCTTCGCTCATTTGTGATGCAATTGCACGTTTCCAGATTAAATCATACAAACGCGCTTGATCTCTATCAATAGTTACTGAGTGCGTTGCAAAATTTGTTGGACGTATAGCCTCATGCGCTTCTTGAGCACCTTTAGATTTTCCTTTATAGTTTCTTGGCTCGCTATATTCTTCTCCATAGGCATTTTTTATTTCTGCCTCCGCTCCTTTTTTTGCCTCATCAGATAAGTTTACACTATCGGTTCTCATATAAGTAATTAAACCTGCTTCATAAAGGCGTTGTGCCATAGTCATGGTTTTACTTACTGAAAAATATAATTTACGAGATGCTTCTTGTTGTAATGTTGATGTTGTAAATGGTGCAGCTGGGGATTTTTTTGCAGGTTTTTTTGTTAAATCTGCAACTTTAAAATCTGCTGAAGCATTTTGCTCTAAAAATTTTTGTGCTTCTGCTTTAGTTGAAAAATTCTTTGGAAGTTTCGCTTTAAACGTTTGCCCATCTTCATTTGAAAATTCCGCATCAATTCTATAAGATGCAACAGGTTTAAACCCTTGAATTTCTCTTTCCTTCTCAACAATTAATCGCACAGAAACCGATTGTACACGACCTGCAGATAAACCTCCTTTTACTTTTCTCCAAAGTACCGGAGACAATTCATACCCTACAATTCTATCTAATACACGACGTGCCTGTTGCGCATCTACTAAATCATAATCAATACCTCTTGGGTTTTCAATAGCTTTTAAAATAGCACCTTTAGTAATCTCATGAAAAACAATACGTTTTGTTTTGTCTTTATCTAATTTTAAAGTTTCTGCTAAATGCCACGCAATAGCCTCTCCTTCTCGATCCTCATCACTTGCTAACCAAACCATTTCAGCTTTTTTTGCAAGATCTCTCAGCTTTTTTACAACTGCCTTTTTATCTTTTGAAACTTCGTACTTAGGTTTAAAATCACCATCAACATCTACACCCAATTCCTTAGAAGGTAAATCGGCAATATGCCCAAAACTAGATTCTACTTTAAAATCTTTTCCTAGAAATTTTTCAATGGTTTTTGCCTTAGCAGGTGACTCTACTATTACTAAATTCTTCGCCATACTTCATTTTTTGAAGCTACAAATGTATATCAAAAAAAGTTTATCTCACTAATTTGAATGCGTTTTAACCAATATTTTGACTATTATATCTATAAAAGCTTCCTTTTAACTTAAAAACTAAATCCAAAAGTTAATGCACCATAAGTATGCGAAGTAGACAACGGTGTCTCTTTAGTATTAAAATAGTATCCTAATTTAATAATGTTCTTTTTCGTTTTTAAAACAGCTCCTGCACTTAGTTTAAAAACACTTTGTGTTGATATGGATGTAAAAGGATCATCATCATCAAAAGGACTTCCTTGTATTAAAGTGTTTAACAATACATATTTATAACCTGCTAAAATAAACCCATAAAATTCTTTGTTCTGACTATTATCAACTAAGTTTAAACGAGATGAGTTTTGTAAATCATTAAATTTTCCAAAGAAGTAAACAAGATTATTCATAATATAAGTGTCTTTACTACCTAAGCTTGCTTCAATTTGATTTTGAATGCTGTTTTTATTGTTAAGTTGAAAATCATATATTTTTGAAGCTTTAAAATTAAAAAGCCATTTATAAGCTATTTCGTCTGCCCAAGTAGGTCTACTCCCTATGTTTAAAAACTCATGAAGCCTAATTTGTAGTTTACCTGCCAAAGATTCTTCTCCAGTAACACCAGATTCAACTGCAAAAAATAAAGCTGATTTTTTCTTTATTCTACCCAGCTCTAGTTTACCAAAAAGCCAACCAGCATAAGGACGATCAAAATCTCTATTATCAAAAGAATTAAGATTTGTTGGCGTATATGTTTCATTTCCAACAGTAATATTTAATTGTAATTTATTGTCTTCTTGTTTTGTGAATATAAAATTTTGCTTCAATCCCTTTCGATAAGAAAGATGTAAACCACTTGTATAATAACGATCTATAAAAACAAATTTATCATTACTTATTGTTAAATCTATTTGTTGATTTTGCGATTCTATAAAATTGGAATACAATAGAAAAACTAAAAAAATACTATTCTTTACAAATAGAGCTTCATTTAGTTTTTGAATTAATTTTGGCATATGTAAAAACTAATTTCAATTAAAATCAGTATGTTTTTGTCGTATTATATTAGCACAACTATCTTACTCTATTAATTAAAGAACGAAGAGTCATAATCTCAATAAGACATGACTCTTTAAACTTTAAAAAATGCTAAATATTATTCAGAAACTGTACCTATTTCGTCAATTGCATTTTGTTCATTCAATCCAATTGATTCCTTATAGATGTAATATAAGGGTATTGCTGCAAATGAGGCTGTAACAAACACACCAATAAAACACATTACCATCCCTACTATTTGCGCCAGAAGACCTGCTACAAACATTAAACCAAAGGTTATTAGCCATTTTTTGTTACCTAATTTAAACCCTACTTTTACAATATCTGAAGCTTCCATATCAGGATTAAAAGCATAAATTACATTTATTAATGCAATAGGCACCATAACATAAATGATAGGAAAAAAGCAGAGCAATGCTGCAACTAAACTAATTCCAAAAGTCATAGCCGCTAATTTTATAGTTTTTCCTAAATATGGTTTTTTAAAGAAATAAAAATAGTCATCAGAAGACGCTTCATTCAAATCTTTAGATTTACATATCCTGTAAAATGCAGACTTTAAGCCAAAACCAATAATCATTGCGAAAAACATAAATACAAGCATAAACAAATAGAAAGGAATTAAAAATGCCATATCTGGCTCTCCCCCTTGTTGAAAAGATTCCGGATCCATAAAACCGAAAGCTATTAAAGGTAAATACATAATGATATAAAAAGGAATCATTAATACAATAGTTAATAATAAAGTTACTAATCCTTGCAACCAAACCTTTTTAAAAAGTTCAATCGACTTATTAAAAATATCGCCAAAGTCCAACTCTTTAGCACTTTCAATTTTGCTTGATAAAGTTTCCAAAGTATTCATTATAAATTTGCTTAAATATTAATAATCTGAATCATCTCTAACACCAATTTGTTCAATTTCACTTGTATCTTCAAAACCAACTACTTCTTTGTAAATAAAAAATACTGGTAAATACACAATTGAAATAGTAAATAAAAGCCCGATTCCACAACCTATAATTCCTAGCATCCCCAAAAGTCCTGCAACAAACATAGTCCCAAAAGTAATAAGCCATTTTTTATTTCCAAGCCTAAAACTAGCTTTAACAATTTCGCTTTCACTTAAGTTAGGATTGTTAGCAAAAATAATAGTAAAATATGCCAATGGTACAAATACATAAATAGCTGGTAGAATAAATAAAAATTGCGCCAATACAGAAATACCTGTATGTATTAGACCCAGCATAAGTAATTTAGAGAAGTATCCTTTTTTTAAAAAATAAAAATAATCATCTACAGCATCCTCTCCCAAAACATGTTGTCTGCATATCCTGTAAAAAGCTGCAACAAAAGCCATCGTCATAGTACTTACAATAATCGCTTGCGGTATGTTATAGATTATTGTCTCGGAATAAGATTTAAAAAAGAATTCTAAATCAAAACCATCATAAAGAAGCGTTTGATTTGATGCTAAGCCTAATAAAGAAAACAAAATGTTTGCACAAAAAGCAACAATTGCAATTAACAAAACGGTTAAAAATCCTTTAAGCCATACTTTTTTAAACAATTCAATAACGCTATCAAAAAGGTTACTAAACTCTAAATCTTTAGCATTTTCTATCTTCTTTACTAAACTTTCAAATGTATTCATTTTCAATTGATTGGTTATCTAACAAGTAATTACTTCACTAAATTAGTTACAATTATAAACAAAAAAATCTGCCCGAAAGCAGATTTTTAAAACAACATTTGTTTAGTTTAATTTAGTTTGAATGAGCTTATTAGCCCAATGTTGTTTTCCATATATTCGTATTGATACAAGGTATTACCACCAATCATTATCAAGCTATTCTCCAACGGAATTACATCTTTTGCTTGAATATCTTTTAATGTATTTACTAGTTTTAAATCTTTTGGTGTTTCTCGCTCAAACAACTTTAAACCAGCAGTACCATCACAAACGTAAAGCATGTTATTTTTAAAACCTAAGCCATAAGGGTTTTCCAATTCGTACCTTTCAGCTAACACTGGGTTTGCTTTATCACTAATATCAATAACTTCTAATACACTCTCTAACTGACCACAAATATTACCACCTCGTAAAGTTAAATATGCATAATCACCATCTACAACCACAGGATCACAACCTTCCCAATGCACAAACTCTGAAACAAATTCTGGCGAAGACGGATTAACCAAATCATAAATATACATACCATTAGTACTACCAAGGTATAGATATCCGTCGGCTTGAAACATCGTTTCTATATTCCAACCTGCATACTGCGTATTAGCAAGTACTGGTTCTTTTAAATTTTGAATATTAAAAATAGCCATCTCGTAATTACCAACGGCATACATATAATTATCTACAATCTGAAATCTTGCTAAAGAACCTCCCGTTCCTGTCGTAGACTCCGCACTAGAGTTTAAAACATCTCCTTCAAGAGCAATATCTATTTGACGATCATCAACTTTTTTACGACGCTCTGTAGTTAATGTCCATCCCACTATAATGTCTTCTTCAAAATCAAACTTCCCAAAATCTACATCATCAGCTTCAACAGGAATATCATAATCATAAACATTAAAAACATCATTCAATCGTTCAACCATAGACACATTATTAATATCCGAAATATCAAAGACCACTAAATCTGTGGCACTATCCGCATATAAAAAATTATCTTTTACAGAAATATCTTCGTTACCAGGAATTTCTATAAATTTAATTGCTTGAGGAGATTCAGGATTAGAATTATCTATAACATGTATTCCAGAATCTACATCGCCAACAAAAATATAATTGTTATACACATAAATTTTACCAGGTTCTTCAATGGTTTTTGGAACTGTAACTTCTACTGAATTTCTAAAAGCCGTTTTACTCATTAACTCTGGTGTTGCTACTTGCACAAATTCATAGTCATCATCATTATCGTCACAAGAAAAAGCAACTAAAAATACTAGGGACAAAAAAAGATATTTTATTTTCATATTTTATTTTTTTAATAGGTATAATTTAATGCTGATTGCAGACCATCAATATTAAGAATAATTTCATTTATCCCATTTTCAATTCTGATAGGTTTAAGATCGAAAGATATAGATGTTTGAAAAAAAGCGTCACACAACTCAATATTTATAAGTTGCAACTTTAAAAAACGTTGCTCTGGTGAAGATTCAGTAATTGAACCAGAATCGACTAATTTAAATTCCCAATTAGCCCCATCACAACCAGAAGCGCCTAATTCAATATTTAAGCAATCATCAATTATTTCAGCATTTACAAATTCGAAAGATGAGGATTCTAAATTTCCATACAAATCTTCATCAATAATAACTTGATAATCACATAAATTACCTGAAACATCTGGCTCATCTAAATCTTCACACAATATGTTCATTGAACAAAACATGATAGCTATTGTAAAAGACATTTTTTTAAGTAGGGTTCTCATTTGAGGTAAGTTTGTTATACAATAGATACATAAACTCAATTATGGTTGCGTGAATTGTGTGAAAATATTAAGAAAACACTACAAAATCAAACTGCCACTTTGTCATAAAATATAAATAAATTGTATCTTTGCATGCTTATTGACCGATAGAAGTATCAATCAATTTATGGAAAAAATAATAGACGAAAATAAACAAGGTGAATCTTTAGCTTTAGACCCAAAAGCAGGTAATAAACGTAAGCTTTTTATTGAAAGTTACGGTTGTGCTATGAATTTTAGCGATAGTGAAATTGTGGCTTCAATCTTAACAAATCAAGGTTTCAATACTACTCAAAAACTAGAAGAAGCAGATTTAGTTTTAGTAAACACCTGCTCCATTAGAGATAAAGCAGAACAAACCGTTCGTAAACGTCTTCAAAAATATAATGCCGTAAAACGTGACCACAACCCGAAAATGAAAGTTGGTGTATTGGGTTGTATGGCAGAACGTTTAAAAACAAAATTTCTTGAAGAAGAAAAAATTGTCGATTTAGTTGTTGGACCAGATGCCTACAAAGATTTACCAAATTTACTTGCTGAAGTTGATGAAGGTAGAGACGCTATAAACGTTATTCTTTCAAAAGAGGAAACTTATGGAGATGTTTCACCAGTAAGATTAAACACTAACGGCGTAACTGCTTTTGTATCTATTACTCGTGGTTGCGATAATATGTGCACCTTTTGTGTAGTGCCTTTTACTAGAGGGAGAGAGCGCAGTAGAGATCCGCAGAGTATCATTGAAGAAGTAAACGATTTATGGAACAAGGGCTATAAAGAAATTACATTACTTGGTCAAAACGTAGATAGTTATTTATGGTATGGTGGCGGTCTTAAAAAAGATTTTGTAAAAGCAACCGATATGCAAAAAGCAACATCAGTTAATTTTTCAAATTTATTAGAGCTATGTGCCAAAGCACAACCAAAAATGCGTATTCGTTTTTCAACATCAAACCCACAAGATTTAACTTTAGATGTTGTTGAAACTATGGCTAAATACAATAATATTTGTAATCACATCCATTTACCAGTGCAAAGTGGTAGTAATCGTATTTTAAAAGAAATGAACCGTTTGCACACACGAAAAGAGTACATGGATTTAATTGATAACATCAGAAAAATTATTCCAGATTGCTCCATAAGTCAAGATATGATTGTTGGTTTTCCAACTGAAAACGAAACCGATTTTCAAGACACCGTATCACTAATGGAATATGTAAAATACAACTTTGGATACATGTATAAATATTCTGAACGCCCAGGAACCATGGCAGGAAGAAATATGGAAGATGATGTCCCTGAAGAAACTAAAAAACGAAGACTACAAGATATTGTTGATTTACAAAGGCTTCACAGCGAAATAAAAACCAAAGAATGGCTTGATAAAACCGTAGAAGTTTTGATTGAAAAAGAATCAAAAAAATCAAATACGCAATGGTCTGGTCGCACACCACAAAGTATAGTTTGCGTATTTCCTAAAGTAAATTATAAAGTGGGAGAATTTGTAAACGTTAAAGTTAAAAATTGTACCAGTGCCACCTTAATTGGTGAAGCTGTTGGGTATTCGGATAATAATTAAAAAGCAATGTCAGAATTCAACTTTAATAACAAAACATTTTCGCTTTTAGAAAACTCTGAAAACGGAAAAGTGAATTCTGAAACAGTATTTAAATATAAGCAAGAAGGCAATTTAGTTACCGCTGATTATTATGGAGGCACTATTAAATATGGAAAAATAATTGCCAACTTAAGTAACAATACACTTAATATGTTATACCAGTGTATAACCACAGAAAATGAATTAAAAGCAGGAAAAGCTATTGCGCAAATTAGTTTAACTAACAACCATAAAATAAAGTTAACGCTAAATTGGGAATGGCTAGGAAACAAAAATGAAAGCGGAATTTCTGAATATATTGAGAATTAAAATTTGAAAAATTAAATGGAATCAGTTCAAGCTATAAAACAACGTTTTGGTATTATTGGTAATACCCCATCACTAAATCGTGCTATTGAAAAAGCGATTCAGGTTGCGCCAACTGATATTTCAGTTTTAGTAACTGGTGAAAGTGGTGTTGGTAAAGAAAGTATCCCTAAAATCATCCATCAATTATCCCATAGAAAACACAATAAATATATTGCCGTAAACTGTGGTGCTATTCCAGAAGGCACTATTGATAGTGAATTATTCGGGCACGAAAAAGGTGCTTTTACAGGCGCTACCCAAACCCGTGCAGGCTATTTTGAAGTAGCCGATGGCGGAACCATTTTTTTAGATGAAGTTGGAGAGCTTCCCCTAACCACTCAAGTACGCTTATTACGTGTTTTAGAAAACGGCGAGTTTTTAAAAGTAGGATCAAGTAAGGTACAAAAAACCAATGTGCGCATTGTAGCGGCTACAAACGTAAATATGTTTGACGCTATTCAAAAAGAAAAATTCCGTGAAGATTTATTTTACAGATTAAGCACTGTAGATATTAATTTACCTCCACTAAGGGAGCGTCAAGAAGACATTCATTTATTGTTTAGAAAATTTGCCAGCGATTTTGCATTAAAATATAAAATGCCAACTGTAAAATTAACGGATAACGCCATTCATGTTTTAGTAAAGCATCGTTGGGGTGGTAATATTCGTCAATTAAGAAATATTGCTGAACAGCTATCAGTTCTAGAACAAAATAGAACAATTAATGCCGAAACACTTCGTGGGTATCTACCAGCAACAGCTAATACAAATTTACCCGCAGTTGTAAAAACATCAAAATCCGAAAGTGATTTTAGTAGTGAAAGAGAAATTCTTTATAAGGTGCTTTTTGATATGAAAGCAGACCTTAACGACTTGAAAAAGTTAACTATGGAATTAATGAAAAATGGCAATGTAAAAGATGTTGAAAAAAACAACGAGAGTCTGATTCAGAAAATTTACGGAAACGATGATGACGAAACTTTGAACTATGAAGAACCTATTGAAAACAATGACATTATAGCAATTCCAGAGCATTCGCCTATGGAAGAAGAAACAACTCCAATTCAAGACAAATACTATTTTGCTGAAGAAATTGAAGAAGAAGAAACCTTATCATTACACGATAAAGAATTAGAATTAATTAAAAAATCACTTGAGCGTCACAACGGAAAACGTAAATTAGCAGCAGCTGAGTTAGGAATTAGCGAGCGAACGTTATACAGGAAGATTAAACAATATGATTTATAACCATCACGTTTAATTAGAGACATATTCTTAACTAAAGGAATTTAACACATATGAAAAAATACATCATTCACTTTTCACTTTTAGCTTTTAGTTTTATCCTTTTAGGCTGTGGTGCATACTCTTTCACTGGGGCTTCAATCCCTGCAGGAACAGAAACTTATCAAGTTAATCGTTTCGAAAACACAGCATTATTAATTGAACCTGGTTTAGAACGTGATTTTAAAATAGCTCTTGAAGATTTAATCCAGAATCAAACTAACTTAACGCTTGTTCCTTCAAAAGGCGATTTAGTTTATGAAGGTGAAATAACTGAATATCGAATTTCTCCAACAACCGCAACATCAGATAACAGAGCAGCGCAAAATAGGTTAACTATTAATGTAAAGCTTCGATTTTTCAACAGAAAAAAAGAGGAAGATAATTTAGAAAAAAGTTTTTCGTTTTTTTATGATTACCCAGCAAGTGGTGTATTAACAGGTTCTCAAAAAACAACAGCGCACGAAGAAATTTTCGAACGTATAACTCAAGATATTTTTAATGCTACATTAGCAAAATGGTAGAAATGCATCAAACTGATTTTACATCCATATTACAAAACCCTCAAGCCATTTCGTATGAGCAAACCGAGGGCGTAAAATCTATTATTGAAGAATTTCCATATTTTCAACCTGCTCGTGCTATTTACCTAAAAGGACTAAAAGACCAAGGAAGCATTGAATACAATCAAGAGCTCAAAACAACTGCAGCTTATACAACCGATAGAAGTATTCTATTTGATTTTATAACTTCTGAAGCTTTTATTCAAAATGAAATTTCAAAATTCATCAAAAAGAATACTGAAAATTTGAAAGGCCTTAATGTAGATATTGAAGATATTTCAGTTTTAAAAAGTGTTACAATTGATGATAAGTTAAAACAACAAATAAAAGAAACTGATGGTGTTTTAGACCCTGCTTTATTTCAACCTAAAGAAGCGCGTCCTAAGAAAATATCAAGTTTTGTTCTAGATGAATCTGAAGCTATAGAACACGTAACTTCTGAAACTAAAACTCAAGAAGCTACAGCCGAAGACATATTAAAACTTGGAGAACCACTTCAATTTGATAGAAAGGAAACACACTCTTTTAACGAATGGCTAAAACTTACTCGTTTTAAACCTATTGACAGAAAAGCTAAAGAAGAAACGCCTATTAAAGCAGAACCAATAAGCACTTCTGATAAAGAAAAAAAGTTTGAGCTTATTGATAAATTTATTTCTGAAAATCCTAAAATAGGTCCTGTAAAATCAAATACGAAAAAAGTAAATTTAGCTAAAGCACAAATGATACAACCTGAAGCTTTAATGACAGAGACTTTAGCGCGTATTTACGTAGAGCAAAAAAACTATAAAAAAGCAATTCAATCTTATAAAATTTTAAGTTTGAAATATCCAGAAAAAAGTAGTTTCTTTGCAAACCAAATTAAAGCAGTAGAGCAATTACAAGAACAAAATAATAAAGAATAATGAGTACGTTTACAATATTTTTAATCCTTATAGTAGTTGTAGCATTTTTGCTAGTAGTAGTAATCATGGTACAAAACCCTAAAGGTGGTGGATTATCTTCATCTTTCGGAGGTGGCGGAACACAACAATTAGGTGGTGTAAAAAAGACAACCGACTTTTTAGATAAAAGCACATGGACATTAGCTACATTATTGTTAGTCTTAATCCTAATATCTAATGTTGCAATTGATAGAGGTGGTGCTAGTGCAGATTCTAAAGCTTTAGACCCAGATACGCAAGTAACACAACCATTACCAGAAGCTACACCTTTACCTGCTACAAATAATACTGCTACACCAGCAGATTCAACAGGTAACTAAGCATAAAATAAATGAAACAAAAAATGTCAACTTTAACAGTTGGCATTTTTTGTTTCTGCAAGTTTGTCAGTTACCAAGTCATGGCACATTTTTAGCATAACGCTTAAGCGTTAAACATATAATTTAAAATTAAAAAACATATAAACAATGGCATTAAACATTAAACCATTAGCAGACAGAGTTCTTATTGAACCTGCTGCAGCTGAAACTAAAACAGCATCAGGAATTATTATTCCAGATAATGCTAAAGAAAAACCACAAAAAGGTACTGTTGTAGCAGCTGGACCTGGAACCAAAGACGAGCCAATAACAGTAAAAGTTGGTGATTCAGTATTATATGGAAAATACGCTGGAACTGATTTAAAACTTGAGGGTAATGATTATTTAATCATGCGTGAGAGTGATATATTGGCAATAATATAATTATCATTCCTCCACAGGTAGGAATCTTATCAAACAAAAATTAAAATACTATTAAAACAGTTTCCCTGCTTCACGGGAATAAAAAATATAACATATTATGGCAAAAGATATAAAATTTGATATTGAAGCTCGCGATGGTTTAAAGCGCGGTGTAGATGCATTAGCCAATGCAGTAAAAGTAACTTTAGGTCCTAAAGGACGTAACGTTATTATTTCTAAAAGTTTTGGTGCACCTCAAGTTACAAAAGATGGTGTTTCTGTTGCAAAAGAAATTGAGTTAGAAAACGAGCACGAAAATATGGGTGCTCAAATGGTGAAAGAAGTAGCTAGTAAGACTAATGACTTAGCTGGTGATGGTACTACTACCGCTACCGTTTTAGCACAAGCTATCGTAAAAGAAGGTTTGAAAAATGTTGCTTCAGGAGCGAATCCAATGGATTTAAAACGTGGTATAGACAAAGCTGTTGAAGCTATTACTGCTGATCTTGAAAAGCAATCTAAACAGGTAGGTAATTCTTCTGAAAAAATAAAACAGGTTGCCGCTATTTCAGCAAACAATGATGATACGATTGGTGAGTTAATTGCTCAAGCTTTTACTAAAGTTGGTAAAGAAGGTGTGATTACTGTTGAAGAAGCAAAAGGTATGGAAACTTATGTTGATGTTGTAGAAGGTATGCAATTTGACAGAGGATATTTATCACCTTACTTTGTAACTGATGCTGACAAAATGATTGCCGATTTAGAAAATCCATACATTTTATTATTTGACAAGAAGATTTCTAACTTACAAGAAATTCTTCCAATATTAGAACCGGTTGCGCAATCTGGTCGCCCTTTATTAATTATCGCAGAAGATGTAGACGGACAAGCTTTAGCTACTTTAGTAGTTAACAAATTACGTGGCGGACTTAAAATTGCTGCTGTTAAAGCTCCTGGATTTGGAGATAGACGTAAAGCAATGCTTGAGGACATAGCTATTTTAACAGGTGGAACTGTAATTTCTGAAGAAAGAGGATTCACTCTTGAAAATGCCGATTTAAGCATGTTAGGAACTGCTGAAACTGTAACTGTTGATAAAGACAATACTACAATTGTTAATGGAGCAGGAAAAGCTTCTGATATTAAAGCAAGAGTAAACCAGATTAAATCTCAAATTGAAACGACGACTTCAGATTACGATAAAGAAAAGCTTCAAGAACGTTTAGCTAAATTAGCTGGTGGTGTTGCTGTACTATACGTAGGTGCTGCTAGTGAAGTTGAAATGAAAGAAAAGAAAGACCGTGTTGACGATGCTTTACATGCAACAAGAGCTGCTGTAGAAGAAGGTATTGTTGCTGGTGGTGGTGTTGCTTTAGTTAGAGCAAAATCTGTTTTAGCTAAATTAGAAACTACAAATTTAGACGAAACAACTGGTGTACAAATCGTAAACAAAGCTATTGAAGCACCTTTAAGAACTATTGTTGAAAATGCTGGTGGCGAAGGTTCAGTTGTTATAAATAAAGTTTTAGAAGGCAAAAAAGATTTTGGCTACAATGCTAAATCTGAAGAATATGTTGATATGCTTAAAGCTGGTATTATCGATCCTAAAAAAGTAACACGTATTGCATTAGAAAATGCGGCGTCTGTTGCTGGAATGATTCTTACTACAGAGTGTGCTTTAATAGACATTAAAGAAGCAGATGCTGGTCATGCTCATCCTCCAATGGGTGGTGGTATGCCAGGTATGATGTAATGATAAATCACATCATAGATAAATTATTAAAACGCTTCAATTAATTTTGGAGCGTTTTTTTATTCAATTAAACCAAACGGCATAGCGCTTTCTTCTTAATTCCAATGCTAAGAGTTTTTCTATTTTTAGAGCTTCTTGCCTTGAATTTACAGGATCGATATGATTATACAAACTGGGCCTTAAATAAGAACCATACTTTTCTACTATACTGGAGGAAATTTTATATCCTTTCTTATTTCTATGACCTGTTTTATGCTGAATGAATCGTTCTTTAGGCGTCTTACTCGTCATACCAACATAAAGACATTCTAAAACGCCATTAAATTGAGGATTAGCTGCTCTAAACTTTGCATTTTCAGTAAATACACGTTTCGATAATTCAATAACATAAATTTGATATTGCACTTTACGCATCATTTAAACCAAGTTATCTCTCTAAAAAAAGACTTTCATTAAAAATAGTTTTATACTATTCGTACCAATATATTACTTCTAAATTAATTAAAATCTTTCGCAAAGACAAAAAGCTATATATTAATGTATTATTTTATCTTATTTTTACATTCTACAAAAACAATTCAAATTGATATCTCAATCATCCATAGATCAAGTATTTGACACCGCCCGAGTAGAGGAGGTCATTGGTGATTTTGTTCAGTTAAAAAAAGCTGGAAGTAATTTTAAAGGTTTAAGCCCTTTTAGTGACGAACGTTCTCCAAGTTTTATGGTATCACCAGTTAAACAAATTTGGAAAGATTTTTCTACAGGAAAAGGTGGTACAGCTGTATCCTTTTTAATGGAACATGAACATTTTACATATCCTGAAGCTATAAAATACTTAGCCAAAAAATACAATATTGAAATAGAAGAAACAGAGCAATCTAATGAGCAAAAAGAAAAAGCAAACGAACGTGAAAGCTTATATCTAGTTAGTGAATTTGCAAACACCTATTTTCAAAAAGTGCTTCATAAAACAGATCAAGGAAAATCAATAGGCTTAAGTTATTTTAAAGAACGAGGTTTTACTGAAGAGACTATTAAAAAATTCGATTTAGGATATTCTTTAAATGAATGGCAAGCCTTTACAGATGAAGCTCTAAAACAAGGCTATAACATTGATTATTTAGCAAAAACAGGACTAACCATTGTAAAAGAAGACAAACGTTTTGATAGGTTTAAAGGACGGGTTATGTTCCCTATTAAAAGTATGAGTGGGCGTGTTTTAGGTTTTGGCGGACGTATTCTTATCACTGATAAAAAAGCAGCTAAATATGTAAACTCCCCAGAGAGTGATATTTACCATAAAAGCAAAGTTTTGTATGGTATTTATCATGCAAAACAAAGCATAGCAAAAGAAGACAATTGTTACTTAGTTGAAGGATATACAGATGTTATTCAGTTTCATCAAACAGGAATAAAAAATGTTGTGTCTTCGTCAGGAACAGCATTAACTTCAGAGCAAATAAGGTTAATTAACAGACTTACAAAAAATATAACAGTACTTTTTGATGGTGATGCTGCTGGAATGAGAGCCTCTCTTAGAGGTATTGATTTGATTTTAGAACAGGGAATGAATGTTAAGGTATGTACATTTCCAGAAGGAGAAGACCCTGATAGTTTTGCAAAGCAAAACACTTTAGAAGAACTTGCTAAATATTTAGAAGAAAATGCTAAAGACTTTATCCAATTTAAAGCTTCTGTTTTGTTTGAAGAATCTAAAAATGATCCTATAAAAAAAGCGGATACTGTAAGAGATATTGTAAACAGTATCTCTAAAATCCCAGACCGTATTAAAAAAGAGATATATATCCAAGAATGTGCAAGAATTATGGATATAAGTGAGGAAGTCCTTTTTAGTACTTTGGCACAAATCAATAAAAAAGAATCTCAAGAGGAGAATAAGAAATTTAAAACTGAACAGAAAGCTTTTGAGGTTATTAAGCACCAACAACCTGTTGAAAAAGTTGATATTCAATATGTTTTAGAACGAAAAATAATAGAGATATTATTGCTTTACGGGAACAAAATTGAAAATTTTGAAGATTTAGTTTTAAAAGAAAATGATAAAAGCGAATTGGTTTTAGAACCTGTTATTCATGAAGCTAAAGTATTTGAAAAGGTGTTTTTAGACTTGCAAGATGACGAGATGCAATTTACAAATGAAAGGTTTAAAGCGCTTTATTACACTATAATAGATAAATTAAATCAAGACCAAGAGTTTGAATTAAAAACTTTTGTGAATTCTGTTGACCAAGATATGGCCAATGAAATTACAACTATTTTAATGGAAGATGAACGTTATTCACTTGATGATTGGAATCGAATGAATATTTTTCCAAAAGAAAAAAAACATACTATAGCACAATTGGTGAGTGAAACAATACTAAGTCTAAGGTGTTTTTTAATTGACCAAAAGGTAAAAGAATTCCAGCAGGAAACACTCCAAAATAAAATAGACTCGAATAGAAATATACTTGAAGAAGTAAAAGACTATTCGGGTCTAAAAATGTTGTTGTCTAGAAAATTAAACAGAGTTCTTTAAAAACTCTATACTTGTTGGCTAAGTTTAGCCTGATTAACTAAATCAACTAAATTAGTCACTTTAAGTTTTCTCATTAGTCTCGCCTTATACGTACTAACTGTTTTTTCGTTTATATCTAATTCCTTAGAAATTTCTTTATTTTTTCTACCAATGGTAAGAAGCTTTAATACTTCAGCTTCTCGGGTAGAAAGCTTTTTGTAAAATGTACCGCCTTTATTAACTCTTGTTCCAAAAGCAAGTTGTTGTGTTAAATCATTACTTAAATGAATACCACCATCGTGCACTTTCAAGATGGCTTCATTAATAGTAATAACGTTAACAGATTTGTTTAAGTAGCCTTGAGCACCAGCTTTAATGGCATTTATGGCATAAACTTCTTCTGGTTGAGCACTAAAAATAATAGTTTTAATGTCCGGATGGTCATTTTTTAAATGACGTAATACTGTTAATCCATTTAATTTAGGAAAATCAGTTTCCGTTAAAATAATGTCTACAGGATTTTTCTTTACAAAATCCAAGATGGCTTCGCCATCGTCTACACTACCAACAATTTTTATGTCGGAAGATGCTGAAAATAGAACTTCTAGTCCTTTTCTCGCAATAGGGTGATTGTCTGCTATTAATAATTTTATCATAATGAGAAGCTTTTTTTAATAACTATTTGAGAGATAGTTAGGTTGAGAGATTAAGCTTGCTGTAAATGTAAGACTTTTTTAAATAATCTGCAATAGTTACATCAATTCACTAGGAATTTCGCAAATTGGAATAGGAATCATCTTATGTTTGTTATTATTATTATAACGTTTGTAAATTTTAAATACATCTTGTTCCCTTCCAGAAAAGTCATTAATTGTCTTTCCTTCATCATCCATTTTCATAGCCCATTCTAATTCAGGATAAGAGGCCCCAATTTGATCTTCATCACTCCTAGCATCACCAAATAAACCATCACTAGGTGCTGCTTTCATAATAGATTCAGGCACTTCTAAAAACTCGCCAATCTTGTATACTTCAGACTTCATTAAATCTGCAATTGGGCTTAAATCCACACCTCCATCTCCATATTTTGTATAAAAACCAACTCCAAAATCTTCTACTTTATTTCCTGTTCCTGCAACTAATAATCCATATAGTCCAGCATAGTAATATAGTGTTGTCATTCTCAATCTGGCACGCGTATTAGCTAAAGCCATATCTATTGTGGCTTGTTCACCGTCCATAAACACTTCCGTTTTAAACTCTTCAAAAACGGGTGTTAAATCGGCTCTTGTATCATCAACATTTTCAAAACGTTCTTTCAATTGTGCTATGTGCTCATGTGCTCTACTAACATGACTTGCTGCTTGATGTATAGGCATCTCTACACATAAAACTCCAAGTCCAGTTTTTGCACATAGAGTTGATGTAACTGCTGAATCTATTCCGCCAGAGACTCCTACAACAAATCCATTTACACCAGCATTTGTAGCATAATCTTTTAACCAATTTACAATATGATTGACAACTTTTTCTGTTTGCATTTTAAATGAATTTATATGTAATAGTAGTACCTTTGCAAACAAAAATAACCTATACACTCAATTTATAAAAATTTATGTCGTTTAAGTTTTCAATGAAGTATATACTATTGTTTTTATTTATTGCAACAATTGTTATTTCTTGTAAAAAAGAAAAAGCTTTAGAACAAGAGATAGCAAACATAAATACTGATGTAAAAATTGAACGTTTTGATAAGTTATTTGCCAAAATTACACCAGAAAAACTCTCAGACTTAAAAAAGGCATATCCATTTATGTTTTCTGAGAAATATGATGATTCATTTTGGTTAGCAAAAAAAGAAGACACTTTACAGATTGAACTTTTTAATGAAGTCAATAAAACTTTTTCAAACTTTGAGAACATTGAATCTGAAATTGAATCATTATTCAATCATTTAAAATACATCTATCCAGAATTTAACCCCCCAAGGATTATTACCACAACAAGTGATGTTGATTTTAGAAACAGAATAATAGTAACTGATACTATCTCATTAATAGCATTAGATTCTTATTTAGGAAGTAATCATGAGTTCTATGGAGGGATTGCTAATTTTTTAAAAGCTAATTTAAATAAAGAACAAATTGTAGTTGACCTAGCTAATGCTTATGCTGAAAAATACACTTACCATCCAAACCGTAAAACATTACTTGACGAAATGATTTATTTTGGAAAACTATTATATTTTAAAGATGTAATGATTCCCTTTAAAACTGAAGCAGAACGAATAGGTTTCACTGAAGCAAAATTTGATTGGGCTAAAGCAAACGAAAGTCAAATTTGGCGGTTTTTTATAAGTAAAGAATTACTATTTAGCACAGATTCTAAATTACCAAGTAGATTTATAAACCCTGCTCCTTTTTCTAAATTTTATTTAGAAGAAATTGATGCTGATTCTCCTGGGCGAATTGGACAATATATAGGTTGGCAAATTGTACGCGCTTATATGAAACAGAACGATGTAACTTTAAAAGATATGCTTATAAAAAGCACTGAAGATATTTTTAACAATTCAAAGTTTAAACCACGAAAATAGAAATGGCAGACACTAAAACTTCAAAAATAGAGCTCAATATAGAATTGGATGAAAATCGCATTCCAGAAAAACTACATTGGACAGCGCAAGATGGAGGCATTACAAATGAAGAAGCAAAAGCTATGATGTTGGCGGTATGGGATTCTAAAACACAAGAAGCTTTACGTATAGATTTATGGACTAAAGATATGCCGGTGGATGAAATGAAAGTATTTTTTCATCAAACTTTAGTGGCCATGAGTGATACATTTTACAGAGCAACTCAAGATGATAAAATGAGTGCAACTATGAAAGATTTTTGCGATTATTTTGCAGAGAAATTAGAGTTAAAAAAATAATACCAACTCTTGTTTTAAAATCGATATCCTAAACCAATTTTAAGAATATTGACATTAGAGTTGTATTTATTTTTTGGGACACCTTTATCAAGATTAATTTTTATAAAATCATATTGAAATTGGGTAAATAATTTTTCTGAAACATCAAGTGCTATACCTAAATTTAAGTTAAATCCATTTACGTTTTCACTTGTATTAATTTGTGTGTTAAAATTGTCAAAATTTCTAGCTTTAGCGCTTATAAAGCTATATCCAAATCCTACAGAGGGATGAAACTTTGTTAATGATTTTATACTAAACTCTGCAAATAGTCTAGGTTGCAAAATAGTCATATTGACATCAAATGGTTGAATTCTATCATCTTTATTATTTTTTAACAACCCAGCATTTATAGAAACACCAAGGTTTATTGGTTTCACTTTAGAGAAATGATATTTTAATCCTAAATCTATAAAACCTTTAAAGCTTCTTCCAATAAAATTATCATCAATAGGAATTGGGTAATTAACTTCTAGATTTAATCTTGAGTCTTGAGTGAACACGTTAGCACTATAAAATAATATTAGTACAATTATAATGCTTTGTTTAAAAGAAGTCATGAGACTATAATCTTAAAAATTCATAGATAATCCAACACCGCTAGTATTAGCTATAATTTTAAATTCAGGTTTAAAGTTATTGTAGGAAGTTCCGCTTAAAGAAGCATTATACATTTCCACGGCTTGGTTTATTTTTTTGTTAGAACTAGATGATATTGGAATTGCAACAACCACTAGTCCTGCACCTATTCCTGCTAATGTCCAGTTGGCATCACCACCACCTATTGAGGTTCCAATAGGCCATCCAATTAAAGCACCTCCAGCAAATCCTAGAACTCCAGACAAACTGCGGTTTGTCCTTCCTTTTTTCAGTATTTCAAGAGCTTTTGTATTATTTTCCATAATAGATACTAAATCACCTATAGAAATGAGCTCATTATTTTGTGTGTATTTATAACCACCAAATACTTTTTCAGTATTGATTTTTTGAGCATTAACGACACAAGTTGTAGTAATTACAATAATTAAGGTTAAGATTTTGGTTTTCATATTTATCAAATTTGGATTATACTTCTTAAGCGTTCTTAAACAAAGATAAAAATAACTCTATTTAGATTTACCCATGTTAATTTCTTTCTCTAAATGGTCTAAATACAAAATACCATTTAAATGGTCTATTTCATGCTGAAATATTACTGCTGTAAATCGTTCAACACGTTCAGATTTATGTTCTCCATCCATAGTATCATATTCAATAAGAATCTCTTTAGAACGACTATTCAACATATCACTTCTATCAGGAATAGACAAACAACCTTCTCTAACCGATTGTAAATCTTGAGAATACTTTGTGATTTTTGGATTTAAATACACTTCAAAAGGGAAGTTCTCTTTATCAAAGCGTTGTACCCAAATAATGTTCTTCAAAACACCTACTTGTGGTGCTGCAATACCAACACCTAAAGACATGCTGTCTCTTACAGTAGTATATAAACGCTTCACAAAATTTTGCAAAATAGGATCTTTTGGATTAGGTTTTATATAACTGCTTTTTGTTCTTAACAATAAGGAATCCTTTTTGTTATTAATCTTATAAACACGCATAGGCATCAGGCTATCTGCATTCATAATCAGTTTAGTTTCTTCAATAGAAAAAGATTCTTTAGAAATATTTTTAGAACTAGAACATCCAAAAACTAAAACCAATCCAAAAACTAAAATTAATTGTTTCCCCATATGAGTGAGATAATTAAATACCGTTTATCGGTTACCATTCGTTTATTCTATTGGAATCTAATTTAACAAAAATAAAAATGAGAATAGTAAATGCCCAAAGCCCAGATCCTCCATAACTAAACATAGGTAATGGAATTCCAATCGTAGGAATAAGTCCCATTACCATTCCTATATTGATGAAAAAGTGAATAAAAATGATGGATGCAACACCATAACCATAAACTCTACTAAACTGTGATTTTTGTAATTCTGCAAGATGTAGAATCCGCAATAAGAGTAAAACAAAAACAATGACAACAAAAGCACTTCCTAAAAACCCCCATTCTTCTCCAACTGTACTAAAAATATAATCTGTGTGTTGCTCTGGGACAAACTTACCAGTTGTTCTGGTGCCTTCCATAAAACCTTTCCCTGTAAAACCTCCAGAACTAATTGCTTTTTCAGATTCATTTAAATTATAAGCAAAAGTACGTTTCATTTGCTCTAGCTTTTGAGGATCTTTTTCCAAACGTAACCAAAGGCTTATCCTGTCTTGCTGATGAGGCTTTAAAATACTTTGATAAAAGAATTTTACACCAAACGAAATAGCAATTGAAACTAAAAGAATAAATATAGATTGAAAAATCCGTAATCTTTTTTTACTTAAAAAATGAAAACCTATTAAAAATAACAAAGCAATAATAGATGTTTTTATAGCTCCAAATTTTAACGACAGTACAGATAGCAAAATAATTGAAACACCAATAGATAAATAGTATTTTGGTAAACCTTCACGATATAAAACAAAAAAGAATGCACCATAAACAATAGTACTCCCTGTGTCGTTTTGAAGAAGCACTAATAAGGCAGGTATTAAAATAATTACAAAGGTGCGAATTTGATCTTTAAATGAATTGATATTAGTATTTAAATCACTAACATATTTTGCTACAGCAAGAGCTGTTGCTGTTTTTGCAAATTCACTGGGTTGTAGAGTCATACCGCCAATGGCATACCAAGATGTAGCTCCATTTACAGTTTTCCCGAACAGAAAAAGTCCAACTAAAGACAGCATGGAAACAATATAAATAACACTAGAAAAGCGTTCGTAAAACTTAGCATCAATAGCTAGTAATAGAATAACTAATCCGAAGGTTAAAAAAATAAAAACAAGTTGCTTTCCAAATGGTTGAGAGAAATCAAAATAGTTTAAATCTGTACCCGTATGAGAAGCAGACATAATATTCAACCAGCCAAAACCAACTAACAAAAAGAATAGGATAATGGTAATCCAATCAAATTTAAAATGCTTGTTAGTATCCCTAACCATTAATTTTCTGTATTATTAATTCGGTTTAATTCCTTTTTTAATCGATAATATTCTTGCTCTTCAACTATTTGTAAAGTAGTATATCCATTAATTTTAAAAGGTTCTCCAGAATATGGTTTTGCATATTCGTTTTCAAGTGTATGCTTTAAAAGCCATTCTTCTAAATCTTTCCTTGTTGTATGCCCTTTAATATGACGTTCAATCATTAAACTTGCTACTTTACCTGCAAATCGGCTTCCCCAATAACCGTTTTCAACAAATACAGCGATAGCAATTTTAGGATTGTCTTTAGGAGCAAAAGCTACAAAAATGGAATGATCTGTTAATTGAGTTTTTACGCTATCTATTTTTACAAAATTTTCAACGGTTCCTGTTTTTCCACAAATTTCGATGTCTTTAACTTGTAACGATGATGCAGTTCCTTTTTTGTAAACCTGTAGCATTCCTTCTATTACAGGTTCAAAATTTGCTTTATCAATGGAGGTGTACTTTGGTTTTGTAAATTGTTCTGGTAGCGTTTCGCCTTTAATATTTTTTATAATATGTGGTGTAAAATAATACCCTCTATTTGCAATAGCAGCTATCATATTGGCTAATTGAATAGGTGTTGTAGCAACTTCACCTTGTCCAATAGCATTAGAAATGGTATATGTTGAGTAGAATGTTCTTGGATAAATACGTTTGTAATATGCTCTATCAGGAATTCTTCCTTTTTGACCTACCTTTAAATCGTAACCTAAAAAATTACCTAAACCAAAACTTTTAGCATGTTTGCTCCAAGTATCAATACCTTCTGAAGCGCTTCCACTTTTGTCTAAAATTTTTCTGTAAGTAGTTGCAAAATAGGCATTACATGAACGTTGTATACCACCAGTCATATTATTTCTAGTACCTCTATTGCAATGACACTTCATAAATCTATTACCGTATTTGTACCCTGCATAACAAGTGACGGTTTCTTCAGGAGTTAAAACATTTTCTTGAAGTGCTATTAAAGCATTCATAAGTTTAAAAGGTGAACCGGGTTCGTAAACACCTTGTAAACTTCTATTAAATAAAGGTTTAGCAATAGAATCGTTGTAAAGTTTAGTGAAATTTTTTGAGCGCCCCCTACCTACCAAAATATTTGGGTCGTAAGTAGGTGCAGCCACCATAGCTAAAATTTCACCCGATGAGGGTTCAATAGCAATTACTCCTCCTCTTTTATTTTGCATTAATAACTCACCATAAGCTTGAAGTTCCGCATCAATGGTTATGGTAATATCTTTTCCTTGTTCAGGAATGGTATCAAACTTCCCTTCTTTATAAGGGCCAATATTTCTATTAAATCTATCTTTTTGAATAAACTTAATGCCTTTAACACCCCTGAGTATTTTTTCATAAGAAGCTTCAACACCTTGTTTCCCTATTAAATCTCCCATTTTATAATAAGGGTCTTTTCTAATAATTGCGTTATTTACTTCTCCTATATCTCCTAAAACATTGGCTCCAATTGTAGTTTCATAACTTCTTAATGAACGCTTTTGAATATAAAAGCCATCATATTTTCGCATTTTTTCCTGTAAAACAGCATAATCTTCTTTGGATAGATGAGACACAAATACAGATGGTAACCTTGGTGAATAGCGTCTTGCTTTCTTATACTTTTTTTTGAATTGCTCTTTATCTATTTTTAATAATGAACAAAACTCTATAGTATCTAAAGGTTCCACTTCTCGCGGAATAACCATCACATCATAAGATGGTTGATTTGCTACTAGTAATTTCCCGTTTCTATCATAAACAAAACCACGCTTAGGATAGTCATATACTTTTCTAATCGCATTATCTTCAAAAAGACTATAGTTATTAGAATCGTAGACTTGCAAATAGAATAATCTTGAAAGAAATAAAAGACCTACAGCTATTATGGAAATGAAAAGTAAAAATTGTCTCATTTAGATTTTCTACTAAAAATTATTGTTATAACAACACTTAATAAAATAGTGAATATACTTGAGAATAACGTTTTTTGTAAGATTAAAAGTATCTTAGAAATGCTAAAAATTTCCAATGAAAATAAAACGATATGATGTAATACGGTTAGTAGTGTAAAATAGGTAAGTTTCGAGCCAAAATCTACCGCATTAAATTTCATGGTTTGGTGTTCATATATCATTCCAAATGAAGATTTTAAAACTATAGGACGTATATAAGCTATAAAAACTGATGCTCCTGCATGTATACCTCCAGTATCTAAAAACATATCTATTGTTATACCCAAAAGAAAACTTAGCATAATAAGTATAACACGATTATTACTAACAGGAAATAGCGCTATAAAAAGTATATAAATATATGGGTTTATATAGCCTAGGAAGTTAATGTGATTAAATATTAAAACCTGAACAAATACTAGAGCAACAAAGCGTATGGTATGTATAGAAAAAATACTATTCATTTAATTATCGCTTAGTAGATTTTTAATTTCCTCTTTATTTGCGTTTTCAATGATATAAACATGTTCAACACTAGTCATATCATTAAAAAGTCTCACATTAATTTCATAATAATTTTCAGCTTGGTCTAATTTAAAATCTTCAACAATACCAATTGGCACCCCTTTTGGAAAAATTGAGGATCTCCCTGAAGTTATAATGGTATCACCTTTAACTACAGGTGCAATTTTTGGAATATCAATAAGCTGATTAAATTCAGGTGATGTCCCATTCCAAGTTAAAGTACCAAAGTGGTTGGTTTTTTTTAGCTGTGCACTAATTCTACTAGTGGTATTTAAAATAGAAATAACTGTGGCATAATTAGCACTTGTTTTATCTACAATACCAATAATACCTTTTTGAGAAATAACACCAAAATCTTGCTTAATACTATCGTTTCTACCTTTGTTAAGCGTTAAAATATTGTTGTGTAACGAGTAACTATTCTTTATAACATTAGAAGTATAAAAATTATACGATTTACCAAACATCAGGCTATCTGTAAACACAGAATCCAATGCTATAGCACTGTTGCTTAAAAGCGAACGCAATCTTTTATTTTCTTCTGTAAGTAATTGGTTTTGAGTTTTTAAATCGAAATAATTATTAATATTATTTATAGAATTATAAACACCACCTGTTAAAAAATTAGCTGAATTTATAAACTTACTACGATGATAAGAATGTGATTGGATAGTAAATAAAAGCGAAAAACCAAACAGCAACAAGAACAACAAAAAGTTTTTGTTCCTTATTATAAAATTAATAATCTGTTGCATGGGTTATTTGCCTATTTTATCAATACACTTTTGTATTTAGGTAAATTTTTAAGTGTAATACCTGTACCTCTAACTACAGCACGTAAAGGATCTTCAGCAATATAAACAGGTAAATCTGTTTTCTGAGATAAACGCTTGTCTAAACCACGTAACATAGATCCACCACCAGCTAAATAAATACCTGTATTGTAAATATCTGCAGCTAACTCTGGAGGCGTTTGTCCTAATGTTTCCATTACCGCATCCTCAATACGAAGAATAGATTTATCAAGAGCCTTAGCAATTTCTCTGTAAGAAATAGAAACCTGCTTAGGCTTACCAGTTAATAAATCACGACCTTGAACACTCATATCTTCTGGCGGCAACTCTAAATCTTCAGTAGCTGCTCCAATTTGTATTTTTATTTTTTCAGCAGTACGCTCACCCACATAAAGATTATGTTGCGTTCGCATGTAATAAACAATATCGTTAGTAAAAACATCACCTGCAATTTTAACAGATTTATCGCAAACAATACCACCAAGCGCAATTACAGCAATTTCGGTAGTACCACCACCTATATCAACCACCATATTTCCTTTTGGTTGCATAATGTCTACACCAATACCAATTGCCGCAGCCATTGGCTCGTGTATTAAATAAACCTCTTTTCCATTTACACGCTCAGCACTCTCTTTTACCGCACGCATCTCTACTTCTGTAATACCAGAAGGAATACAAATTACCATACGTAATGCAGGCGTAAAAAACTTCTTTTTTAGAGCTGGTATGTTTTTAATAAACATACTAATCATTTGCTCAGAAGCATCAAAATCTGCAATAACACCATCCTTGAGAGGACGAATGGTTTTTATGTTCTCATGAGTTTTTCCTTGCATTAAACTAGCTTCTTGTCCAACAGCTATGATTTTTCCAGAAATCCTGTCACGTGCTACTATAGAAGGAGCATCAACCACAACTTTGTCGTTATGAATTATAAGCGTATTTGCAGTACCTAAATCTATTGCAATTTCTTCAGTTAAGAAATCAAAAAATCCCATGTATTAATAATATTTATGAAGTTATTATTGAATGCCAGTAAAAGTACTAAAAGTAAAGAAAAAAATAGATGTTTATTATTTATAGTTAAAAAATAATTTTCAATGTAAATTATACTATAAAAATCAAATCTAAATCTCTTCTACAAAAATTATTTTTACTGCATAATAATTTCGTTTATGGAACAAAAATAATACATTTAATCTTATTTATTTGCATTTTATCGATTATTTTTATAATATTGATTGCTTAATTTTCATCAAGGAAATTATTTTTAACCAAATCTATTAACCTAATACCTAATTAATTATGAGTATAAACACATTAGAGGTTACTACACCTCCGGGACAAGCTATCGATCCAAGTAATGTATCGGTAAAACCTTTAAATTCTGAAATTACGTTTAACTTTAATTCTTCTAGCTTAAAACCTTTATCACCACTTGTGCAAGTAAGTTATAGTCCAGAAGGTGATTTACAAGTTAGTGCAGTAGTATTTATTGCATCATCAGAAACACCAAGTTTATCTGCTGTAAATCAAGAATCTGTAATATCAGATTCAGGAGAAACGCAATTAGACTTTTTTATAATCTATGATGCTCCAGAAGTAAGCTACCAAAATTTTAGTGCTTATCGCGTAGATTTTATTATTGAAAACCCACCTGCAGATTTAGTGCAAATTGAAACTTTTCTATGGGATAGTGATCCTGTGACTTCTAGAGGTACTGTTACCCCTGTTGGAGGAGGTGGAGATTAGAAGTTTTCATCTAAATAAAAACGAAATAACCATTAGTAATTACTAATGGTTATTTTTTTTAGATATATTTGTTTTTATGCATTTTTATTTAAGCAAAATCATTGTGAAAAATATCATTTTAGCAGTAATGCTTACTAGTTATCTTCTTTTTTCACAAGAAAAGCATAAAACTGATTTATTTGATTTAGAAGTTCAAGAAAAGATAAATCTAAATAAATCTTATTCCCATTTTTCTAAGGCTGGATTATTTTTTATAGAAAATAATTGGGATTCTACTTTGGTGTATTCAATGCAGCATCTTAATACTATTAAGCAAAATATTGATTTAGCTAATTACGCCCATTATATGAGGGGGTATAGTTTTAACGAAAAAAAACTGTATCAAGAAGCAAATAATGAATTTAATAAAATATCTCCTGAATTTGAATTTGATTTTATTGTTAAAAAACGTTTAGCCGAAATTGCCTTAGAAAAAAATGAATTCAAAAAAGCAGTTTCTTATCTAGAGCCTTTAACAAAATTATCCCTAGAGAAGTATAAATATTTCAAAAAAAGCGAAGTTTTTCAAAATTTAGGCTTGTGCTATCTTCATTTAAAAGAATTTAACCAAGCTGAATCTTATTTAGTTAAAAATGTTGAGTTTAATGAACAATTAAAAGATACTTTAGATTTGATTACAGCTTATGGAAGTATTGCTAACTTATATTATGTGCAGTATAAAGATGATTTAGCAATTCCTTATTTTGAAAAAGCTTACCAACTTTCAAAAAACACAAAAGATTTCGATGCAAAAAGGATTGCAACGCTTAATATGGCTGTTGTTGAAGAAAATCGTAAAGACTTAAGAAAAGCACTAGAATACAGAAAAGAATATGAAAAGTGGAAAGACTCTCTAAACGATCAAAATAAAATTTACGAAGTAGCACAAATAGAAAAAGAATTTGCTGTAAAACAAAAACAACAAGAAGTTAATCTGCTTGAAGCTGAGAACAAATCAAAAATTAGAGAGCGTAATGGCTTATTATATTCTGCATTAACACTTCTTATTTTGCTTGGAGTTGCCTTATATTATTATAAAGAAAAAAGTAAAGCCAATAAAATTATAGTGGCTCAAAAAGAAGATTTAGATGCCCTAAACGCTACTAAAGACAAACTTTTTTCTATTGTAAGTCATGATCTGCGTTCTTCTGTAAACGCATTAAAAACTAGTAATAATAAATTATTAGATAATCTAGAAGCAAAAAATCTAGATGCTCTAGATGAGCAGTTACAGAATAATAGCGCTATTGTAAATGGTGCCTATAATTTATTAGATAATTTATTACACTGGGCTTTGTTGCAAACCGACCAATCTTATTTTGAGATTGCTTCCATTCGTTTGTTTTCTATAGTAGAGCAAACGGCTTATAATTATAAACCTTTAATGCTGGAAAACAATATAGATTTTAAAAATGATGTTTTAAAAAGTGTTTCAATTTTTGCAGATCAAGAATCTCTAAAAATCATTTTAAGAAATTTGTTGGATAATGCCATTAAATTTTCTGAGCCTAACGGTATCATAAAAGTTTATACACAATCTACAAATGAAAAATATTGCGATTTAATCATTGAAGACTCTGGTATTGGAATGCAAGAAAGCACACGATTGGAACTTCTAGAAGATACCATTTCACTCTCTAAGAAAGAAAACAAAAATAGCATTGGAACAGGATTAGGTTTGCAGTTATGTAAATCCATGATTAAAAAAAATAAAGGCAAATTTGATATTGAAAGTGAATTAGGAAAGGGTACAAAAATGATTGTATCTTTACCTTTAAAAGCATAAAATGGAAAACGTAAATGTACTTATAGTTGAAGATACACCAGAGGAAAGTGATGCTTTAATAAAAGTACTAGAAGAAAATAATTATAATGTTGTAGATGTTGCAACTACTTTTAAATCTGCACTAGACATTTTTTACAACAAAGCAATTGATATTGTTGTTTTAGATATTTTTTTAAACGGAAATCCAGATGGTATTGCCTTTGCTGAAACAATAAGTATTACCCCAAACGCCTCAAAACCTTTTGTGTTTTTAACCAGTTCTACAGATCGTAAAATTTTTGAGCGCGCTAAACTTACACAACCTTTTAGCTATTTAATGAAACCTTTTAATGCCCTCGAAATTCTTTATGCTTTAGAAATGGCTGTTGAAAAGTTTTATGCGCAACCCGATGTGTTTTTAGGCGAAGAGGAAGACACCATTATAAGTTCAGAATACTTATTTATAAAAAAAGGTAAATCATTAAAAAAGGTACTTATTACAGATATTATCTATATTGAAGTTGAAGAGAAATACTGTAACATCATTACTGAAAAAGAAAAATTTGTTATTCTTATATCATTAACAAAAATTTCAAAATTATTAGATGCCACCCTTTTTAGTAAAACGCATAGAAACTTCATTGTAAATACTGAAAAAATAATAGAAATTATTCCTGCAGATAATTTAATACTGTTGTCAGGAAATCATCAAGCTACATTAAGTGATACTTATAAAGACATCTTAAAAAATGTACGTACACTTAAATAATTTCTATAGTTCATTTTAAATCATAGTTTCATTTGTCATCAAAATGACAAAAATTATTATTGAAAAAAGCTTATGTCTGCTTTTTCGGCTTTCGTACCTAAAAATTCCTGTTTCATGCCTATTTCTTAAAAAATCCATGCATTTGGTTATAGTTTTATATCAGAATAAAGAACGCTTCAATATAAAAAAGTATGCATTCTGAAGAAAAAGACACAGATAAAACAAATTCTAAAAATGATTCAAAAATGGATTTAGAAAGCACTAGAAAAAAAGTATCAGATTATTTCATATTCATACTAGTTATAGCAGTAGTCATTCAATTAGGATTACTTGTGTACCGTTTGGCTCAATTATAATTTCTATATATAAAATTGAATTACACAATTAAGGGATTTGTAATTTAATTTTTGGATTGTCTGCTAATTAACCAACCATAGAATTCAGTTGAGATGAGGGAAGATTGTTAGTTTTGGGATTAATGAACCTTTCCAAAAAAAAGAGCACTATTTTATTAGTGCTCTTTTATTTTTATAATATGTAAGTAAAGTTTAATGCTTAAAATGACGTGTACCTGTCATTACCATAGCCACATCATTATCATTACAATAATCAATACTTAATTGGTCTTTTATAGAACCTCCTGGTTGAATCACTGCTGCTATCCCAGCATTGTTAGCAATTTCTACACAGTCAGGAAACGGAAAAAAGGCATCACTTGCCATAACTGCGCCGTTTAAATCAAATTTAAAAGTACCTGCTTTATGGATGGCTTGCTCTAAAGCATCAACACGACTTGTTTGTCCAGTTCCACTAGCACATAATTGCTTGTTTTTAGCTAAAACAATCGTATTGGATTTTGTATGCTTACAAATTTTAGAAGCAAAAATTAAATCATCAATTTGAGCCTGAGTAGGTGCTATGTTAGTTACATTCTTTAAATCTTCAGCTTTATCAGTAATGCTATTTCTGTCTTGAACCAAAACACCATTTAAACAACTTCTTACATTTGTTTTTGGCATGTCTATATCATGAATTACTAATAAAATACGATTCTTTTTGCCTTTTAATACTTCCAAAGCTTCTGCTGAAAAAGAAGGTGCAATAACCACTTCACAAAACAACTTGTGAATTTCTTGAGCAGTGGCTATATCAATTTCTTTGTTACTTATTAAAACGCCACCAAAAGCCGAAACAGGATCGCCAGCTAAAGCATCTACATAAGCTTCGTGTAATGTGTTACGTTGCGCTAACCCACAAGCATTGTTGTGTTTTAAAATTGCAAAGGTTGGTGCATCGTTTTTAAATTCTAACATTAAGTTTACAGCAGCATCAACATCTAAAAGGTTGTTATAACTTAATTCTTTACCATGAAGTTTCGTAAACAGTTCATCAAAATTTCCAAAGAAAAATCCTTTCTGATGTGGATTTTCGCCATAACGTAAAACTTTTCCATTAGTTTCGCTAATTTTCAAAACAGCTTCATTGTGGTCTGTATTAAAATAGTTGAAAATAGCCGTATCATAATGAGATGATACATTAAAAGCTTTACCAGCAAAACGTTTTCTGTTTTCCTCAGAAATAACCCCATTGTTTTCAGAAATCAATTCTAAAAACTCTGCATAATCATCAACAGAAGATACACAAATAACATCTGCATAATTTTTAGCAGCAGCTCTAATTAAAGAAATACCTCCAATATCAATTTTTTCAATAATATCTTGATTACTAGCTCCAGAAGCTACTGTTTTTTCAAACGGATATAGATCAACAATTACCACATCAATTTGTGGAATGTCATATTCTGCTAATTCAGCAACATCACCGTCATGGTTTTGTCTATTTAAAATACCACCAAATACTTTTGGGTGTAATGTTTTTACACGACCTCCAAGAATAGAAGGATACGAAGTAACATCCTCGACAGGAACAACATTAACACCTAAATCGTTAATAAATTTTTCTGTACCACCAGTAGAATAAATGGTTACACCTTGTTTGTCAAGTTCTTTTACAATAGGCTCTAAACCATCTTTACTAAATACAGATATTAATGCCGATTTAATAGTTTTTTCGTTGCTCATCTTGTTGTGTTCTTTAAAGAAATATAAATACGTTTAGCTTAAACTTTTAATAAATGCAAAAGTAGTTATTCCTTTTAAAAAATAAGCTTAGGAATTCTCAAAAAAGAAGGTGTTTTTTTAACTAAAAAGCGAAGTTGTTAACAAGAAAATTTAATTTCAAAAAAATAGGCTTGCTAGTGTTTACTTTTTCAAAAGTATCTTTGCCTACCTGAGAGAATTCAGGAGTGTTAAAGAAGTTTTAAGAAAGTATTCCAGCAATTTCAGCACAAACAAATTCCAAAAAACGTTCATCAGCTTCAGTGAACGGATCTGGTGTATTAGAATCTATATCTATCTGTCCTATATTTTCTCCGTTAACAAAAATAGGCACCACAATTTCTGCCTTAACATCAATACTACAAGCAATATAATTATCTTGAGCAGCTACATCTGGTACTACAAAGTTTTCATTACTAACAGCCACTTGCCCACAAATTCCTTTTCCAAATGGAATCACTGTGTGGTCAGTTTGCTTACCAATATAAGGCCCTAGAAGCAATTCGTCTTTATTTTCATTTCTAAAATAAAAACCTACCCAATTATAATATTTAATTTGAGATTCAAGCAACTCACAAATACTTAAAAGTCGCTCATCAACAGTTTTATTTGTTTTGGCAAGAATAAGTTTTACTTGTGGTTTTAACTGTTCAAAATTCATAACGTCGAAAAGTTTTGGCAAAAGTATTTAAAAAGGCGTAATTTCGATATTCAATTCTATATATTTTTTTGAAATCACTTTTTATAAAATACAAGTCGGTAATAAAATTCATCCTTACATTTTTGGTGGTGTATATTATATTGTCTGTAATTTATAAATTGTACTTGCAATATTCTGATGGCTCAAAATTTTATCCAGATTATATAACACATTTGGTATCATTACAAACTGAAGATTTGCTCAATACATTCGGATATAACACCAAGGTTTTACCACACCCTAATGAACCATCCATGAAGTTAATTTTAAATGGGGAGTTTATTGGTAGAATCATTGAAGGCTGTAACTCTATAAGTGTTATTATTCTATTTATATCATTCATAATCGCTTTTTCTGGAAAACTAAAAACCACATTTTTCTATATCCTTTCAGGAAGTGTTTTAATTTATATTATAAACCTTTTAAGAATTGTTGTTTTAGCAATAGGATTACTCGTTTATCCTAAATATGGTGAAGTGTTACATACCGTTATTTTCCCAGGAATTATATACGGTATGGTGTTTTTATTATGGATTTTTTGGGTGAATCGTTTTTCTAAATTAAAAAAGAATAATGCATAAAATCACGAAATACATATTGCTTTCAGTTTTAGTGTTACTTCTGATTTTAATTAGGTTTTACGAAGACGTCCTGTTTTACGACCCGTACTTAACCTTTTTTGAAAACGATTATTTATACATTGATAGTCCAAGACGAGAAGTAGCAAAATTAGTTGGCTTCACAACCTTGCGCTATGTTATGAATACAATTATTTCATTAGTGATTTTATTTCTTGTTTTTAAAGATAAAAGCATTATTAAATTCTCAATATTCATTTATGGAATTGCGTTTATTATACTTATGCTTTTCTACTTGTATTTTGTAATAAACCCAAAGCAAGAAGATTATTATTTGTTTTTTAATATTCGTCGTTTCCTCATCCAGCCTATATTTTTAATTCTGCTATTACCCGCTTTTTACTACCATAAACTTAAAAATTAAGTGTTAATCATTTTGTAAAGTTGAAAAGGTGATTTTAAATTTTCGTATTTTTACAGCGTGTTAAAACAACTATTACATAAAACATTTTCAATTAGTTTAGCACTAGTTGTATTATTTTCAACGGTATCATTTACTATTGAAAAACATTATTGTGGTGATGTTTTAGTTGATGTAGCTGTTTTTGCTGAAGCAGAAAAATGTGGAATGGAAGCTATGGAACTAGCTCAAAAAAAATCGTGTTGTAAAGATGAAATTGATGTTATTGTAGGACAGGATGAATTAAAAGTATCTTCTTTTGAAGATTTAGAATTTGAACAACAACAGTTCTTATCTGCATTTATTTATTCTTACATCAATGGTTTTGAAAGTTTACCAAAACAAACTATTCCTCATAAAGATTATTCTCCTCCTAACTTGGTTACAGATATTCAGGTTTTAGACCAAGTTTTTATCATTTGATTTATTCATTTTTTGTCATTCTGAACGTATTTCAGAAGCTATTTCCGTTTTAAGGAATTGATTCAAAAAACAATAAATTAAAAACATCATGAAACATACATATACAGTTACAGGCATGACCTGCAACGGATGCAGAACATCTGTGGAAGATAAATTAAATGCGCTTCCAGAAGTTAAAAATGCTTCAGTAAATCTAGAAACATCTGAAGCCATTATTGAAATGTCTAGTCATATTTCAACAGAAACATTACAAAATGCACTTTCTGATAAATACAGTATTTCAGAAAAACACATATTCAATACACCAACCGACATTAACGCTCAAGAAAAAAGTGAATTACAACAATTATTCCCACTGTTTCTAATATTCGCTTACATTATAGTGGCTTCTATTCTACTAAACAATAATCCTTGGAACACTAATGGATTAATGCTCGATTTTATGGGCTTATTCTACATTGTTTTTAGTTTTTTTAAACTATTAGATTTAAAAGGGTTTCCAAAATCATTTAAAATGTACGACCCATTAGCTAAGGTAATGCCCGTTTATGGTTGGGTGTATCCGTTTATAGAAGTTGCTTTAGGAATCCTATTTTTAATGCGAATTGAAATCCCAACAGCATTAATTATAACCTTAATCATTTTAGGGATTACTACCATTGGAGTTACTAAAACCTTGCTTGATAAAAAATCAATCCAATGTGCTTGTTTAGGAACAGCATTAAAACTCCCAATGACTAAAGCTACATTTATTGAAAATAGTATTATGATAGTTATGGCCATTATTATGCTTATTAAAATCTATAATTAAAATGAAACAGATAATATATACACTATTGCTGTTTCCGATTATAGGTTTTTCTCAAAATACTATTTCAGGGATAGTTTTAGAAGCTAATGAACAAAACCAAAATATTGGTTTAGCAGGTGCAAACGTCTATTGGTTAAATACGGAAGTAGGCACAGTAACTGATATTGATGGAAATTTTAAACTTCCATACAAACCAGAATATAAAAAATTAGTAATTAGTTACGTTGGTTTTAAAACTGATACACTAACAATAAATGCTCCTAGCAAAATAAAACATTGGTTGCAACCTACAGATAACTTAGATGCTGTTACGGTAAAGTCAAGAAAGCAAACTACTGCAAAATCATATTATAAATCAGCAAACGTAATTAATGTAAGCAGTGATGAATTATTAAAAGCAGCGTGTTGTAACTTGTCTGAAAGTTTTGAAACTAACCCATCTATTGATGTAAATTTCGCTGATGCCATTTCAGGAACTCGACAAATTAAAATGCTAGGATTAACAAGCCCATATATTTTAATTGCTACTGAAAATATTCCTTCTATCCGTGGTGCATCTCAAGCTTATGGTCTCAGTTTTATTCCTGGAACTTGGGTAGAAAGTATCCAAATTACAAAAGGCGCAGGAAGTGTGGTTAATGGTTTTGAAAGTATAGCTGGTCAAATTAATACAGAGTTAGTAAAACCATTAACTGACGATAAATTGTTTGTTAATCTATATGGAGCAACTAGTGAGCGTTTGGAGCTAAATGCACATATCAATACTAAAGTTGATGATAAATGGCACACGGGTTTATATATTCACGGAAATACTCACAACAAAAAGCACGATGTAAATAATGACGGGTTTTTAGATATGCCCTTATTTAATCAGATTAATGTGATGAACCGTTGGCAGTACATAGATACCAAAAAAGGGTTTGTAAGCTTTATTAATTTGAAATTTTTAAATGATGAAAAGCAAACTGGCGAGTTAAATTTTAGACCAAACACCGATAAACTCACTACCAATAATTGGGGAAGTGAAATTGATACTAGACGATATGAGATTTCAACAAAATTCGGATATGTAAATCCAGAAATACCATGGCAAAGTATTGGGGTGCAAACAGCTTTTAGTAGTCATAAACAAGAATCTTACTTTGGTTTGAATGTGTATGATATAAAACACAATAGTTTATATGCGAATGCTATTTACAATTCGATTATAAGCGATTCTCGTCATAAAATAAAAACAGGTTTAAGCTATACTTATGATCATTATGATGAATTAGTGAATACAACCGATTATGAAAGAACAGAAAACTCAGTTGGTGCTTTTTTTGAGTATAGTTTTGATAATTTAGAATTGTTTAATCTTACCGCTGGTGTTCGAGTAGATCATCATAATTTATTAGGAACTTTTGTAACTCCAAGAGTACATGCAAGATATTCACCTTGGGGTAAATCGGCATTCAGAGCGTCTTTTGGACGCGGTAAACGAAGTGCAAATATTTTCACTGAAAATCAGCAACTATTTTCAACATCTAGACAAATTAATATTTTGAATTCTGGAGGTAATATTTATGGATTAGATCCTGAAATAGCATGGAATTATGGTTTTTCTTATTTGCAAGGATTTAATCTCTTTGGTAGAAAAGCAGATATGACTTTTGATTTTTATAAAACAGATTTTACAAATCAAGTGGTTGTAGATTGGGAAAACCCTCAGGAAATAAATTTCTATAACCTTGACGGGAAAAGTTTTGCTAATAGCTTTCAAGTTGAATTGAATTATAATGTTTTTGAAGGTTTTGATTTAAGAACTGCGTATAAGTTTTACGATGTAAAAACCGATTATAATTCTGAGAGGTTAGAAAGACCCTTAACACCAAAACATCGCATATTTGCAAATGTTGGTTATGAAACTAAATTGAAAGAGAATGGTTCGCACTGGAAGTTTGATGCTACTTTTAATTGGTTAAGCAATCAACGTTATGCATCAACAACAAACAATCCTACTCAATATCAATTACCTGATCGAACACCAACAGTAGCAACTTTAAATGCACAAATAACCAAAGTGTTTTCTCCTAAATTTGAAGTATATTTAGGAGGCGAAAATATTACCAATTTAAGGCAGTCAAATCCAATTTTAGGAGCAGATGACCCTTTTGGTGCGAATTTTGATTCTACATTTGTATACGGTCCAATTTTTGGAAGTATGTATTATGCAGGATTGCGATATAGAATAAAATAAATAATATGTCATGCTGAGCGTAGACGAAGCATCTTAAATAAAAATAAAACCATGAAAAAATTATTAATCATAGCTTTAATGCTAACAGGAACATTAACTTTCTCTCAAAACAAAAATGCCAAAGCCTCTATGGAAGTAGATGGTGTTTGCGGAATGTGTAAAGCACGAATAGAAAAAGCATGTTTGAATACTAAAGGTGTAAAATTTGCCACTTGGAGTGTTGAAACTCACGAATTAAAATTGATATATGATGACCGTAAAACGGATTTAGCAACCATTGAAAAACAAGTTTTAACCGCCGGACATGATACTAAAAACGCAAAAGCTACAGATGAAGCCTACGCCACAGTACATGCGTGTTGTAAATATCGTGATGAAGATGTAAAAGACGACCATAAACCGAAAGAAGACGATGGGCATGGACATTAAAAACTTAAAAACCGAAACCTTAAATAGTTTCGGTTTTTTCTTGATTATAATTTTTAAAATAGCTTCCTAATCCATATCAAACCTAACCCCAATTGAAATATTATTCTGGTCTATGGCTTGATTTTTAAATATAGGTGATAAATCATATTTTACATATAATGCTATTTCATCAAAGGCAACATATGTGCTTAAACCATAGACTAAGCTCGTAGTATTAAACGATTTTTTTTGCTTGTCTTTTATGCGCTCTCCATCTACTTCATATTTTAATTTCTGGCGACTTCCTATATTAAAACCTGCATAACCTCCAATTCCTATTTTAAATTGATTATTGGTTGAATATCTGTAATAGGTGTCTTTATCGACTCTTTTAGATGGTCCAAACTCAAAATGAACAGGGAATACTAAATTGGTAATAGACAACTTTGACTTTTTAAGATTTTCAGGAAACTCTTCTAACATAGTTTGATTTCCTTGTTGCACAAAATAATTATTATCCTGAGGTTTTAAACCATTAATTTGAAAGGAATACCCATATTTTAATCTTAAGAAATTTGAATTTTTAAACACTCGTGTTTTCCACGCCCAACCTATTTCAAAAAAACGAGAGCCCCCAAATTTATATGGCGAATCATCTAGATTCTCTCCTTCTATAATAGCATTGTTTAATCCAAAAGCTATTACAAAATCGCTAGTTGTGCGCAAATCGTACTTTTTAGGTTTGTTTTTGTTTGTAATTTTAATTCCCGCAAAACTACCTTCTTCACCAATACTAAAACCTATTTTTGATAAGTCTTCATCCTCATTTGTTCGGTAGCCTTCCTCATTACGCTCTAAAAGTGAGATCTTGTTATTAATTATCGCTATTCGATTCTCAATATTTAATGCGCGCTTTTTTGCAACTTCTTTTTTTAATATTTCGGCTTCATCATTAGATATTTCTCCATTTTCAAGACGACGATTTATAGATTCAACTTCAACCTTCAAGTGTGCTTTCTCTTGGTTTTTAATATCTTCTTTTAATGTTTTTAATTCTTCAATTTTGTGCTTATTATTTACATTAGTAATACTGTCTTGGGCATAAAAACACTGCGTAGCTAAAGCTAGTATTAGCACTACTACATATTTAGTAATTGTTTGCATAACTGTTCGTTTTTTTTAGTACTGAATATATTTCAGCACCTTTTTAATTAATGATTATTTATTTGATTGAATTTAATTGTTACGTTGGGCAACTGCAGTTTTTACCGAATTGTAACTTGATTTTAAGGCTTCAAAAACCTTAGTTCTAAAGGATTGATCCAACTCTGCTTCAACGTCTTGAAGTAAAGCATTAGCATCAACTACTCCAGTAGTCTCATTGAATAACCTATTCAATTGAATTTCTTTTTGTGCATCAGCCAATAAAGTTTCAATATCTGCTTCAGTAACTATACTATTTTTAGATTTTAATTGCTCCACTTGGGCAATTACATCTTGTATTTTTTGTTCTTCAAAAGTCAGCTTTTCACCAGGCAATTCTGGCTTGTTTTCAGGTTTAACTTCTGGTTCTATTATCGCTTCATATGCTACAAGAGGTGGCTGTTTATCTTCTTCAGTTATAATCAACTTTTTTTCTTCAAACACTTCTTGTTTTTCTTCTTTGTTTTGAATAAAAACATCCTCAGATGCTTTTAAAATATTATTATGCTCTTTATTATTCTCTTTAGCAATATTTATAGTTTCACTTTCAATAACTTTTTCAGGATTCGTAACAATTTCTGGTTCTTCGATTTTATTATTTTCATTTAAAAACTGTGAAACAACAAATAAAATTCCAACAATACTAGCCGCTAAACCAAGCCACCAATATGGTTTATTGTTTTTTGGTTCTTCTTGATTATCTAAACGTTCTGATAATTTATCCCATGCATTTACTGATGGTTTCAAAGTTCGTTTTTCAAGCTTCTCTTTTATGTTTTCTTCAAATTTAATTGGTGCCATAACTAAGCATATTTAATTCTTTAATTTTTTCTTGAAGCATTTTTCGTGCTTTAAATAATTGCGATTTTGAAGTCCCTTGAGAAATACTCAAAATTTCTGCAATTTCATGATGTTTGTAACCTTCAATGGCATACATAACAAATACCATTCTATAACCCTCAGGTAAATCGTCTATTAACTGTTGAATTTCTGCAACCTCAATATTTGTTTTTATATTATTTGAAGTGCTCTTATCGAACTCAATAACTTCAGTTGGAAATTCAATTTTTTTTTGTTGCCTTAAAAACGAAATGGATTCTCTTACCATAATACGCCTTATCCAGCCTTCAAAACTACCTTTATTGTTAAAGCTTTTTAAATTTGTGAATACTTTAAAAAATCCATTTAACATAGCTTCCTCAGCTTGTTGAACATCTTTTATATAATACCTACAAACACTTAACATTTTTGGTGCATGCATCTCAAACAAAACATGTTGTGCTTCACGATTTTTTTTAATCGCTTTTTTTATCAAAACAGATTCGTTTTTATGCAGTTGTATAACTTTCAAAAATGTGTTCATTTTGCTTTCTATTTATAAAGACGCAAAAAAAATTAAAATGGTTGCCTGGGCTTGTACTTTTTTTTTGAAATTGTTTTATTTCTTTCTATCAATCACATAATTCACCATAAGTTCAAGTGAATTTTTATACTCTGAATTTGGATACGTTTGAAGTAATTGGAGCGCTTCTTCTTGAAATGATTTCATTTTAGTTACTGCGTAATCTAAACCTCCATTGTTTTTTACAAAAGCGATTACTTCTTTAACACGCTTAGTATCTTTATTATGATTTTTAACAGAATTAATAAGCCACTTTTTATCTTTTTTAGTAGCATTATTTAAAACATAGATTAAAGGCAAAGTCATTTTTTGCTCTTTAATATCTATCCCTGTTGGTTTTCCAATTTGGGTATTTCCATAATCAAATAAATCATCTTTTATTTGAAATGCCATACCAATAAGTTCTCCAAATTTACGCATGGTTTCAACATGCTGAGATTCTGGCTTTACAGATGCTGCACCAAGGCTACAACAAGCCGCTATTAAAGTTGCCGTTTTTTGACGAATGATTTCGTAATACACATCTTCTGTGATATCTAATTTTCGAGCTTTTTCGATTTGAAGTAATTCGCCTTCGCTCATTTCTCGAACGGCAATTGAAATAATTTTCAATAAATCAAAATCATTATTATCAATAGATAATAGTAAACCCTTTGAGAGTAGAAAATCGCCAATTAAAACTGCTATTTTATTTTTCCAAAGCGCATTTACTGAGAAAAAACCTCTTCTGCGGTTACTATCATCAACCACATCATCATGTACTAAAGTTGCTGTATGAATTAACTCGATAACAGATGCACCTCTATAAGTACGTTCGCTAACTTCTCCGTTTGATACCATTTTAGCAACTAGAAATACAAACATAGGACGCATTTGTTTCCCTTTTCGGTTTACAATGTAATGCGTAATTCTGTTTAATAAAGCCACTTTACTAGACATAGAAAGCTGGAACTTTTGCTCGAAAAGATCCATTTCATAAGCTATTGGGTGCTTTATTTGTTCTACTACTTTCAATTGATTGATTTAAAGAAATTCAAAGATAAGTTTTAGAATATAATTTTTTAGGATTTGTTTGCTAATTGTCCGCAGGCAGCATCAATATCTTTACCTCGGCTTCGTCTTACGGTTACTGTAATATTGTTTTTCTCTAATACACTAACATACATATCTATAGCTTTGGAGTTTGCTTGTTGAAACTCGCCGTCGTCAATAGGATTATATTCTATTAGGTTGACTTTACTTGGTGCAAATTTACAGAATTCGACTAAAGCTTCTACATCTTTTCTTTTGTCGTTTATTGCATCCCAAACAACGTATTCATAAGTAATTCTATTTTTTGTTTTTGAATACCAATATTGAAGCGCCTCTCTTAAATCGTTAAGCGGAAATGTAGCATTAAACGGCATAATAGATGTTCGAACCTCATCAATAGCTGAATGCAATGATACTGCTAATTTAAATTTAACGGCATCATCCGCCATTTTTTTAATCATCTTTGGAACGCCAGAGGTAGATACCACAATACGCTTTGGCGACATCCCTAAACCTTCTGGTGAGGTAATTTTATCTATAGCTTTTATAACGTTATTGTAATTCATGAGGGGTTCTCCCATACCCATAAATACAATATTGCTTAATGGTCTGTTATGATACAATCTGCTTTCGTTGTCTATGGCAACTACTTGATCGTAAATTTCGTCTGGATTAAGGTTTCTCATGCGTTTTAATCGTGCTGTTGCACAAAACTTACAATCTAAACTACAACCTACCTGACTTGATACACATGCTGTTGTTCTGGTTTTTGTAGGGATTAAAACAGATTCTACAATTAAATCATCATGAAGACGTACAGCATTTTTTATGGTTCCGTCTGAGCTACGTTGCATTTGATCGACCTGAATGTGGTTGATTACAAAATTATCTTCAAGCTTTTGACGGGTTTCTTTTGAGATGTTGGTCATGTCCTCAAAATTATGTGCACCTTTTTGCCATAACCATTCGTAAACTTGATTGCCACGAAAAGCTTTATCGCCTTCTTTTACAAAGAATTCTCTGAGTTGTTCTTTGGTTAATGCGCGTATGTCTTTTTTACCTGTTGCCATAAGTTTTGCAAAAATAGTGAATCGATTTACGAATTTCGGTTTTTGAATTATTAATTATATTCAGTTCTGTACTTTGCATTAGGGATTGAGGCATTTGTTGAAGCTCTCCCGATTTTTTATCGGGAAGCGACTGCCGAAAGCCCGACCCTTGGGGAATGCCCAAATAATTAAAATAAAAAAGCCCCTTAAAAAGAGGCTTTTAAATTAATTTATGCTGATGTACTTATATGATTAACATGGCATCTCCGTAGCTATAGAAATTGTAGCCTTCTTTGATAGCCTCATCATAAGCGCGTTTAATAAAATCGTGACCTGCAAATGCGGAAACCATCATTAACAACGTTGATTTTGGCGTGTGAAAATTGGTTATCATAGCGTTTGGAATGCTGAACTCGTAAGGTGGAAAAATGAATTTGTTAGTCCATCCATCGAACTCGTTTAACTGACCACTAGTAGACACAGCACTTTCTACAGCACGAACCGCAGTGGTACCTACGGCGCAAATACGACGTTTTTCTTTAAGCCCTTTGTTTACAATTTTTACGGCATCTTCGTTTATGATTAGCTCTTCGCTATCCATTTTATGTTTAGATAAATCTTCAACTTCTACAGGATTGAACGTCCCTAAACCTACGTGAAGCGTAACTTCTGCAAAATTAACACCTTTAATCTCTAAACGTTTTAATAAGTGTCTAGAAAAGTGAAGTCCTGCTGTTGGAGCTGCTACTGCACCTTCGTTTTTTGCGTAAATAGTTTGGTAACGACTTTCATCATCTGGCTCTACATCTCTCTTAATATATTTAGGTAGTGGTGTTTCTCCCAACTCGTTTAATTTGATACGGAATTCTCTGTAAGACCCATCATATAAAAATCGTAATGTACGCCCTCTAGAGGTTGTGTTATCTATAACCTCTGCTACTAAAGATTCGTCTTCACCAAAATATAATTTGTTCCCGATACGAATTTTACGAGCTGGATCTACTAATACATCCCACAAACGTTGCTCTTCGTTTAATTCTCTTAACAAAAACACCTCTATTCTTGCTCCAGTTTTTTCTTTGTTCCCAAAAAGTCTTGCTGGAAATACTTTTGTGTTGTTTAAAACTAAAACATCATCTTCATCAAAATAATCAATAACATCTTTAAACATTTTATGTTCAATGGTTTGCTCTTTTCTATTAAGCACCATTAGACGCGATTCATCTCTGTTTTCTGCAGGGTATTCTGCTAGTCTTTCTTCTGGTAATTCGAAACCGAAGTGTGATAATTTCATTTAAAATGCGTTTTTATTAGTTTATTAATTTCTGAGTTGCAACATTTGAAAATTACAAACGGTTGCAAATATACAATCTGAAGATAGGGGTTGTCAAGTAAATGAGTAATTATTATTTACTTATTTGAAATCCAATAGATTTTAAATCTTCCCAAAAGGTTGGATACGATTTTGAAACTACCATAGCATCTTCTATAATTATAGAGGTTTTTAAGGCTAAAGGTGCAAAAGCCATAGCCATTCTATGATCGTTGTATGTTGTGATAGAGACCATTGATTTTACATCTATTGAAGTTGACAAATGCAAAGATTTATCTGTAATTTCAACCTTACCTCCTAGCTTTTCAATTTCGGTTTTTAAAGCTACAAGCCTATCGGTTTCTTTAATTTTAAGGGTATGCAAACCTACTAAATCACATGACATTCCTAAAGCAAAACATGTTACTGCTATGGTTTGTGCAATGTCTGGTGCGTTTTTTAAATCTAAAGTTAGTAGCTCTAAATTTGAAGTTTCCTTTTTTAAGGTTAATGCATTTTCATTAAAAACAGTTGATACACCAAAGTGTTTGTAAATTTCTACCAAAGCAGAATCACCTTGTAATGAATTTTCTTTGTAAGATGATAATGTTATTTCTGTACCTACATCGCTTAAAGCTGCGATACTAAAATAATAAGATGCTGACGACCAATCTGACTCTACAGTTAATGTTTTAGCATTTAACTTTTTAGTGTTAGGCTTTACAGTTATAGTATTTCCTTCAAATGATGATTCTATTCCTATTTCGTCCAATAGACTTAGTGTCATTTTGATATATGGAATGGATGTGATTTCGCCTTCTAAAGTTAATTCTAATCCGTTTTCAAGTTTTGAAGCAATAAGTAATAGTGCAGAAATGTACTGACTACTTACATTTGCTTTTAAAGAGACTTTATTTTTATTAAGCTTTTTTCCTTTTATTTTTATTGGTGGGAAACCTTCATTTTCTTCATAACTAATATCTGCTCCTAATTCTTGTAAGGCTTCAACCAAAATTTTGATTGGGCGTTCTTTCATCCTTTTAGAACCTGTTAGAATTGTATCTCTACCTTCTTGAATTGAGAAGTATGCCGTTAAAAAACGCATTGCTGTTCCTGCGTGATGAATATCTATAACTTCGGATTGAGAACTTAACGCATTAGTCATTAAATTACTATCGTCTGAATTTGAAACGTTTTCTAGTTTGAATTCTGGATATAATGCTTGTAGTAGTAATAATCTATTAGATTCACTTTTTGAACCAGTTATTTCAACAGAAGATTGCTTAGCAATTTTAGATTTTTGAAGTGTAAAGTGCATATTCTTGAAACTGTCTATTTAAAGAAGTCGCAAATTTACTCGATAATAGAGATTAATACTAAGTAATTGATTGTTTTTTTATGGGTTTCGTCTAAATTTTAAACATATCCCATTTTAAAATTGTCATTTCAATTTATCGTTATTATGGTGTCTATCGTGGTCTCGTTTACCTTTTTTATACATTCTTTTATCAAACGCTTTTTGTAAGTCTACTCCTGTTTGGTTTGCTAAACATAATACAACAAACATAACATCAGCTAGTTCTTCACCAAGGTCTTTATCTTTATCGCTTTCTTTTTCACTTTGCTCGCCATAACGTCTGGCTATAATTCGAGCAACTTCACCTACTTCCTCAGTAAGTTGTGCCATATTTGTAAGCTCATTAAAATATCGAACACCGTGTTCTTTAATCCAATTATCTACTTCTTTTTGTGCGTTTTGAATGTTCATTTATATTCGTGTTAGTACTACTTGATCTGTTTCTTTTTTTACTATCATGCTAAAATAAGATTTTAAAGCTTTATAATATTGAGGATTAACAACAGAACTATTTATTTTGGATGAAATAATAACTTGAATATTTTTTTCATCATTAAAAATATTATAAGAAAAAGAACCAAGATTATCTTGCATTTTGAACATTTCTGGTTTAGGTAAACTTTCTACTTTAAAACCTTTTGGCAAGTTAATTGTAAATCGATATTTAGTTTCATATGGATAACCAAAATCAACTGGATACTCTCGGTTTTCAAGTTTGAATGGGTTTTCATTTAATTTCATGAAAAACAGGGGAGAAAAATAAATTTTATCACCAATTATATCAGCTTGATTTTCTTTTTCAAAAGCAAAAGACTCTATAATAGGTTTTGATAAATCCTCGTTGTTTTTTACTTCAAACTCTGATATTTCCAAACCATTATATTTATTTTCTAAATCACTTAAAAAATCATCTTCACTTTTGCTATTAAAATCTTTTCTAAAAAACAAAGCATTATGATTTGTTTTTGTATTTCTGAACTTACCTGATATAGTTCCATTCTCATCAAGGTTCGCCATCATTTCAATTATATCTTTTGAAATAGTTTTTGGATACAAATCAATTAATTTAGAGTTACCATGTTCTGTAATAACTCGACCTTGCCAGTTTAAAGCTCTGAATGGTAATAAATTTGGGAAACTATATTTACTTGTAGCATCTAGAAGAAAAGAAATTTCTCCAATTTTCACATAAGTTATAACATAATTAAAACCTTCTCTGGTTGGGAACAATGGTATCCCATTTTTTCTAGTACTAACAAGTACAGGGTAAGCCTTAACTCCTGCATAGCGTAACATAGAAGTTAACATTAGGTTAATATCGGCAATATTACCCGTTTGTTCTTTAAATGCTTTTTTTACACCTTCATCAACATAATATCCATAATATCCATTCCAGTTTATTCTAGATTTTACATAATTAAAAATTAAAGCTGTTTTCTTTTTAGGATCTGTAACAGCTCCTATTAAATCATTAATTTCATTTTTAAAATAACTTGTTTTATCTAATTCACCTCCAAAATTTGAGTTTTCATAAATTCTCTTTATAACATCTTCCCAAGAGCTAGTATAATGTTCTATAGCAGAATTAGGAAATCTTGTGTACGATAATTCATATTTAACTGCAGATCTATAATTATCTATGTTATTAACATAGGGTTCCTCTTTTAATGCAGGTATATTTGTAAGACTATATACATCAGCATTTTTAGTGTAATCTATTTTAGAATTAGAGTAACTTGTTTGAACAGGAGAACTATTAATGCCTCCACCACCACTTCTAGTTTTATTAACAAAAGTAATGGTTCCATTTCTAAAGACCTTTTTAGGAACAACAGGAAGATAGCCCTTTTCATTATACTTGAAATTAAAATACTCAGGTGATTCAAAATCTGCTTCTAATTTTTTAACTGGAATACTGTGCTGAAAAACAAACTCGTCAATATTAGTTATGAAGGGAGAAAACACTTTATACTTATATTCGATAACTGACCCAGGTTTAATATCTTGCATAGTAAAAGTTTTTTCATCAAGAAATTTAGAAACTTCATTATCAAAAATTCCAGATTTATCTAATTTTATCTTAACAATTTTACCATTATCCAAATTGTAAGTATAGGCTTTTAAACTGCTTACACTCTCTTCTTCCCTTGAACTCTTGTAAAGTTTTATCGATTTTGTTGCGAAATCAAAACCTTCATTATTGTATATTTTAACACGTTCATGTATTTCTGTTATGAGTTGAAAACCAACTTGTTGACTGTATTCATAATACGTTCTTCTATATTTATACAAATAAGTAGCATTAGCAGTAGAGTCTTCTGGATTAAATTGTTCTTGAAGTTCTTCTTTAGACACTTTTCCAAAATCATAATTTTGTGCTAATGCTGTTATAGAAATACTTAAGCTAAGTATTATAGTAACTATTCTCATTTAACTTAATTTTTATTAATGCCTTTATCGTTGTTTTGTTCAATACTTTTAGTATTCGCTATCCTTTGGTTAAAACTATTTGTTCATCTTCTTTCTGGATGAACTTATTAAAATATTCTTTCAAGGCCTCATAATATAATGGCGAGATAATAGACTGGTTAATTTGAGACACAACAGATACTTGAATTGTATTCCCGCATCCAACAACTTTAAACTTAAACGACCCTAGATTATCTGGAAGCCCGATGGCTGCAGGCTCTGGTAAATTTTCAATTTTATAACCTTCTGGTATATTTATAATTACCCTATGTGATATAACTGATGGATATCCAAAATCTATAGGGAATTCTCTTTTTTCTAACTTAAATGGGTTTTCACTTACTTTTAAATGAAACAAAGGTGAAAAGTACATTTTATCACCAATAATATCAGCTTGACTTTCTTTAACAAATTTATAAGATTCAATTATAGGTTTAGATAAGTCCTCACTATTCTTAACATCATAATCAGAAATCTCAAGTCCTTTATTTTCTATTTTTTCTAGAAACTCATCTTTATCAGCATCATTATATTTCGCTCTAAAAGACAATGCAATATGATTTGTTTTAATGCTTCTATAGCTCCCCTCTAAAGTGCCTTCCTTATCAATTTTCACCATCATGGTTATCGAATTATTAGATTTAGTTTTTGGATATAAATCTACTAACTGAGAACCTCCATTTTCAGCAACAATTCTTCCTTGCCAATTCAAAGCTCTAAAAGGTAAGATATTAGGTGCTGCATATTGTTCTGTGGCATCCAACAATGCTACCGAATCATCTTGTAGTTTCACACAAGTAACCACATAATTATAACCCTCTCTAGTTGGAAATAAAGGTACCCCATGAGTTCTTGTACTAACTAAAACTGGATTTGCATTTAAACCAGCATATCTTAACATAGCGGTTAGCATTAAATTAATATCACCACTACTGCCAACATGCTCTTTATAAGCTTCTCTAACATCATCTGCATAAAAACCATAGTAACCATTCCATTTAACTTGTGACTTTACAAAATTATATATTAATCCTAATTTGGTTGCAGGATCTGAAACTGAACCTACTAAAGCATCGATATCCTTCTTGAAATAACTTGTTTTTTTAAGTTCCTCTCCAAAACTGGGGCTTTCGTAAATTCTTTCGACAACATCTCCCCAAGTTGTAGAATACGTTTCTGCAATAGAGTTTGGAAATTTGGTATATGAAAGCTCATATTTCACTGATGCCCTATAGTTATTTATATTATTAACATAAGGCTCATCTTTTAGAGCTGGAATATTTTCTGAAATATATTTACTAATGTGCTTACTATATTCTAATTCAGATTTACTAATAGTTGTAGCTGATGCACTAGTACGTCCATTTCCAGTATTTCTCGTTTTATTGATAAATGTAATAAAACCTCGTTCATATTCTATTTTAGGAGTTATAGTTAAAAACCCTTTAGTATTTACTTTAAAAGAATAATATTCTGGTGCTTCAAAGCTAGCTTCTAATTTCTTAATAGGTATACTATGCTGAAAAACAAATTCATCAACTTTAGACCAAAATGGTGATGTTATTTTATACTTATATTCAATAACAGACCCAGGTTTTATATTGGGCATCGTAAACTTAATCTTGTCATTATACTTATTGGCTTCAGTTTCAAAAATGCTACTTTTATTTAACTTATCAATAACTATTTTTTCTTCTTCCAAATTATAAGTTTGTGCTTTAATTGTTGAAATTTTTTCGTGATTTCCAGCACTCATTTTATAAAGTCTAATTTGTTTAGTAGCATGATTAAAACCTTCTTGGTTATAAATTTTTACACGCTCATGTATTTCTGTTATTAATTTAAAACCGTTTACTTTATCATATTCATAATAAGTATTTCTGTACTTGTAGAGATAAACTGCGTTTGCTGACGAATCAATTGGACAAACATTTTCGCTTAATTCTTCTTTTGACACCTTACCAAATTTGTAATTTTGGGAAAAAGTGTTTGCTGAAATAAGAATGCAAAATAAAATGGTAATAATTTTCATAAATTTATTTTTGTTACTTTTTAATTAAGGCAATTTTAGCATTGTCTTGCCTAGAAACAGTTTTATAAAACGCTCTAAAATCTTTATAATCTTCTTTTGGAAACTCGCCATCATTAACTTTAAATTCCCTCTTATACACAAAATGATTATCATCCTTAACAATAATTTCTGTTTTATAATGTCCAAATTTGTTTTCAATAGAATTGTTTTTTGGAAAAGATTCTACCTTATAATTAGCAGGAATTTCTATTTCAACTTCATCAATATCTTTAAACCCTCGACTTACTTTTAATGGCCATTTTCTATTTCTGTAACGATCTGGCACATGTGTATTTCTATTAAATGTGTTAACAGTAAGTAGCATTCTGTCTCCAGCTATTTTAGTATAATTTGATGCTTCAAAAGTAATATCCTCTATAAATTCAATCTTGTTTTTATCGTTTTCAACATGCATACTATTCATTATCAAGCCATTTATATAACGCCAACGGTTTTTGTAATGCTTATCTAAATCTCTTTGTGTTTCGGTCTCTAGCCAATACTTATCGTCGTATTGAATTCCTTTTGAATTTACATTGACTTGCGCATTTAAAACCCCATTGCTTGTAATACTATATTTCCCTTTTATGATTTGAGTACTTTCATCTACACTATATTTTTTTGTGTGCTGAATTTTACCACCTTCTGGAGTAATTACCAACACATCTCTATCATCAGTAAAGTCACCAATAAACCCAAAAGGTAATTTTTGACTAGTACACTCTAACCAAATATTATCATCTTCGGTAGGAATATTTAATATTACATGATTTCCTTGCATTGCAGCAAAATCCTTCTCTAAACTTCTTTTCGATTTACCTGCAAAAACCACTGTATAGTTAGATTTAACTCCTACCGCATTTAAAAGGGCCATGGTATAATTTGTTAATCCTTTACAATCTCCATAACCCAATCTATCTACCTCTGAAACATTGAAGGGTTTCCAACCACCAATACCTACTTGAACACTAATATATCTTACTTTATCTTGTACATATTGATATATTTTTTTTGCCTTTTCAATATCATTTGGCTCGTTTTTTACCAAATCTTGAATCATACTAACTGTACCAGCAGGTAAATCATGTGTAGACTTTATTAAATCGTGATACATCCATTTCCCAAAATCTTCCCAATTAGTTACTTTGGTTTTAACGCCTTCTAGAGTAAACTCGTTTGATGCTATCATAACTTTTGGCATCATTTCAAAAAATGCAGGCGCATATTTTTCTGGTTTTATTGCTGAAATGTTTTCAACTTTAAACTTAAAGAAACCATCCTCTTCCTCTTTAATTAAATCAAAATTTTCAAAATTTTTCTCTTTGGTTCTTAAAGTCATTTCCATCGGAAAATTAATCTGATAAGAGCTCTTTTCTACACTAACAAAATAACTATTTAAAGGCCTAAAGGATTGAATAAATGCTGTATTATTATTTATTGTTTTACATGTAAACTTTATAGTATAAGGGTACCCTACTGGAGTATACTCTAAGTACTTAACTCTAGAATCAGAATATAATGTTCCGCCATCTACAGCACTAACATCTTTAAAATCGTTTTTCTTAATTTTTTTAATTTGCGCACCAGCTGCATTATAAACTACTGCTTCTAATTCTTTTATTTTTACATTATTATCATAATAAACATATGCATTTACAGCATCATTACCAGATTTATTTAGAACAGTAACTATTCTTTTTTCTGTAACATACATTTCACTTAATGACTCAAGAGAAATATTAATATCATTAGAACGCACGACAGCATTTGCATTTTCATTTAAATTTGCTGGAATGGTAAAACTGGCTAGGAAATTTTCTTGGGAAAACACATTTGTTATAGTTAATAACAATATGACGTTAAGTAAACGTTTCAAATTCATTCTTGACATATAAATCTATATAGAAAAATTAAAAATAGATTAACTCTACCTTCTCTTCTATGATAAAAATCATTTTTTTAAGTTAAAAGGCTAATATAATTTTTTAATTAAAAATCTTACAAGAAATATAAGAAAACAAGGGATAACTACATACTTAAATTCGCTAAAAAGCACTTTTATTCCCCAAGTGGAAAAAAAGTTTTTAAACCCTAAAGGTGAAACTACTATCTCTCTAAAAGAAAAAAAGAATCTATCGTTATTAAATGGGATAAAAAAACCTACACCTTCTCCACCAGAAGTCATGGCATCAAGAATACCATGTGATATGGTTGATAGAAAAATGACTAAAAACCAAATTGATTTATTTTTCCTACCAATAGTAAACATTAAAGCTAATGCCCAAAGTACTGCAAAACCAATAGAATGTGTAAACCCGCGGTGCCCTAAAGGATGCTCATAAGATATTCCAAATTTGAAAGCAATAACATCAAAGTCTGGTAAAACAGTTGAAAAAATAGCTGCTAATAGCAACCATTTTAGGTTTTTAGTATCAATGACTTTAGTTAAAGTTAAACCAACAACGGCATGCCCAAATACTGAAGCCATTACTCTTTATTTTTTGAATCGATAATTATGGTAACAGGTCCGTCATTTAGTAACTCCACTTTCATATCTGCACCAAATTGCCCTGTTTGCACTTTTTTACCTAAATCTATTTGAATTTGATTTATGAAATTCTCGTACAATGGAATGGCAATATCAGGTTTTGCTGCTTTTATATAGCTTGGTCTGTTTCCTTTTTTAGTTGAAGCATGCAATGTAAATTGACTTACTACAATAGCATCACCCTTAATGTCTTTTAAAGACCTATTCATAACACCATTTTCATCATTAAAAACCCTTAGATTAATAGTTTTATTAGATAGCCATTTGATATCATCTTGGGTATCCTCATTAACAATACCAAGTAAAATTAAAAGTCCGTTATCAATTGAAGCTACTTTTTCACCTTCAATAGTTACACTTGCTTTTAAAACTCTTTGAATAACTACTTTCACACTTTAAAGTTTATTAATGCTTGTTTCATTCTTTATCCCAAATATCAGTTCTGTAATGTTCATCTTCACCTTCTAAAATTTGGACATAACTTCGGTATCTAGAATAAGCAATTTCATCATTATCTAAAGCATCTTTTACAGCACACTTTGGCTCTTTTAAATGTAAGCAATTATTAAATTTACAATCTTGCTTTAGCTTAAAAATCTCAGGAAAATAGTCTCCAACTTCTTCTCTATCCATATCCACTACACCAAAACCTTTTATTCCTGGGGTATCTATAATTTTTGCATCAAAACTTAAATCAAACATTTCTGCAAAAGTAGTAGTATGTTGCCCTTGACTATGTTGTGTAGAAATTTCTTTGGTTTTAATATTCAATGAAGGCTCAATTGTATTTACCAGAGTAGATTTACCAACACCTGAATGACCAGAAAACATACTTGTTTTATTATGCATTAAAGCCTTAACCTTATCTACATTTTTGCCTGTTTTTGCTGAGACACCAATACATTCATAACCAATATTCCTGTATTCATGAGCTAAATACTTGACTTCGTTTAATGTTTCTTCATCATAGGTATCTATTTTATTAAAGAGTAATACGGTTTTAATAGAATATGCTTCTGCGGTAACTAAAAACCGATCAATAAAACTGGTAAGCGTTGGTGGATTATTAATAGTTATCATTAAAAAAACCTGATCTAAATTAGCCGCAATAATATGTGTTTGCTTAGATAAGTTTACAGATTTTCTAACAATAAAATTAGTTCTATCATGAATTTTATAAATAACACCAGTATCTGTATTGTTATTTGTTTCAAGCTCAAAATCTACAACGTCACCAACAGCAATTGGGTTAGTGCTTTTTATACCTTTAATTCTAAATTTACCTTTTATACGGCATTCGTAAGTATGACCTAAATTGGTTTTAACCGTGTACCAACTACCTGTAGATTTATAAACGTGTCCTGTCATAATTTTTCAAAAGTAAAGCTAAAAAAATTTTTTTTGGCATAGATATTGGTTAATCTTGTCATTTATTAATCTTAATCAAAAATCAACAACATGAAAAAATTATTAATCGTATTAACTGTTTCTTTATTTGCTTTTATAGAATCAAATGCACAAGTACAGTACAAAGTAGTAACAAGTGTAGAATCTATTGTTCCTAATGGTTTAGGGCGTTCTAGAATTATTAGTGCTAACGACACCAAAGATTACAAAGAATTTACTTCAACTCAAACAGAGGAAGACAATACACGTAATAAATCAAAACGTGGTGAAATTCGTGTAAAAGGATTTGATGAAACCAAATTGCTAAACTTTTATAATATTGGAGGTATTCGTTTCCAGAATATTGCAGCTAATGATGCAATAATAGAATCTAAAATAAATACTATGATTGAAGAAGGTTGGGAACTTGCTTTTGTTACTAGTGGTGTTGAAAGCTCAGGAGGTAAAGGTGATAACCAAGGGATTTTTATTACCCGATATATTTTCAAAAGGAATAAATAAATATTAAGAAAAAAAGCCTCCAAAAATTAGGAGGCTTTTTTATATCACGGAAATTAGATTTTTTTATCCATTAATCACTTTTTCTTGATGATTAATAGATTCTTGATGAACCGCTTTAAACATTCTTAAGATAAACTCTTCACTTAAACCATGTTGTTCTCCTTCAAGAACCATTTTTCCAAGAATTTCATTCCATCGTTTAGATTGTAAAACAGCAACATTCTTTTGCTTTTTAAGCGCACCAATGCTGTCCGAAGTCTTCATACGTTGCCCTAGTAACTCAATAATTTGATTATCAACCACATCAATTTGAGCTCTTAAATTATCTAAAGCACTATTGTACTCAGCTTCAGCATTAGTTTCTTTTCTAATTTTTAAATCTCTCATGATTTGCACTAAAGTAGATGGTGTAACTTGTTGCGCAGCATCACTCCATGCATTATCAGGATCGTAATGTGTTTCAATCATTAATCCATCAAAATTTAAATCTAATGCTGTTTGAGATACATCAAAAATCATTTCACGATTTCCAGTAATATGAGAAGGATCATTTATTAATGGAATATCAGGAAATTTGTTTTGAAACTCAATAGCCATTTGCCATTCAGGAATATTTCTATATTTAGTTTTTTGATACGTAGAAAACCCTCTATGAATCGCTCCTATATTTTTAACTCCAGAACTGTAAATTCTTTCAATTCCACCTAACCATAAAGATAAATCTGGATTTACTGGATTTTTAATTAATACTGGTTTATCAGTTCCTTGTAAAGCATCTGCAATTTCTTGCATTATAAAAGGAGATACTGTAGAACGGGCACCAATCCATAGTAAATCAATATCATACTCTAAAGCCAGTTTTACATGAGCTGCATTTGCAACCTCTGTACAAGTCTTCATCCCTGTCTCAGCTTTAACCTTTTGCAACCACTTTAAACCTAAAGCTCCCACGCCTTCAAAATTTCCAGGGCGTGTTCTTGGTTTCCAAATACCAGCTCTAAAATAGCTAACATCTGTATCTTTTAATTCATGAGCAATTTTTAACACTTGCTCTTCTGTTTCAGCACTACACGGACCTGCAATTACTAATGGATGATCTAGATTTAAATCATCTAACCAGGTTCTCATTTCTTTCTTGTTTTCCATAATTTTACTCTTAACTAATTCCGTTTAATATATCTTTTATGTGATTTGTACTTTCCATCTCATTAAAAATAGCATCAAAATCATCTTTTTTCATTAAGTCTTTAAAATGCGTGAGATTGTTTATATACTCTTCTAATGTTTCAATAACATTAGTTTTATTTTGTTTAAAAATTGGTGTCCACATTTCTGGCGAACTTTTGGCAAGCCTTACTGTAGATGCAAATCCACTACCAGCCATATCAAAAATATCACGTTCGTTTTTTTCTTTTTCAATGACTGTTTTTCCAAGCATAAAAGAACTAATATGCGATAAATGCGAAACGTAAGCTATATGCCTATCATGCTCAATAGGATTCATATATCGTATACGCATTCCTATCTCAGTAAATAGTTTTAATGCCTTTTCTTGTAATTTAAAAGTGGTTTTTTCAACCTCACAAACAATATTTGTTTTGCCAACAAATAGTCCCTCAATAGCTGCAGTTGGTCCAGAATGCTCGGTACCTGCAATAGGATGCATTGCTAAAAAATTTCTTCGTTTTGGATGGTTCTCTACAACCTTACAAATATCTTCTTTTGTTGAACCTGCATCAACAACTAAACCTGAATCTGATATTTTATCTAAAATAGTAGGCAATAATTTTACAGTGGCATCCACTGGAATAGAAACTATAACCAAATCGGCATTTTTAATATCATCTAGAGTTGCCTTTTTATCAATTAAGCCTAACTCTAAAGCCGTATTAAGCGTAGCATCCTTTCGGCTAATACCATGAATAATCACATCTGGATTATGCTTCTTGATATCTATAGCAAGACTACCTCCTATTAAACCGACTCCTATGGCGTATATATTTTTCATCTTATTTAACTCGCGCTATGGCTTCTTCTAATACTTCTGTTGAAGCACATAAAGAAAATCTTATATATCCTTCTCCTTTAGTTCCAAAAATAGTCCCTGGTGTAATGAAAATATGATTCTCTTTTAACACCAAATCTATAAACTCTTCTGACTTTAAATATGCTGGTAATTTTGCCCAAACAAAAAGTCCAGAAGCTTCTTTATCGTAAGTACAATTAAGCGCATCTGCTAATTGCCAAACTAAATTTCTACGTTCTTCATAAACACTATTTAACGTAGCAAACCACATATTTGAACATTTTAAAGCTTCAATGGCTCCTTTTTGTATGCCGTAAAACATACCAGAATCCATATTACTTTTTACTTTTAAAATATTATTAATATGCTCGCTGGCTCCCATTACCATTCCTACACGCCATCCAGCCATGTTAAACGTTTTGCTTAAAGAGTTTAGTTCTAAACACACATCCTTGGCGCCTTCAACACTTAAAATACTTGTTGGGTTATCGTTTAATATAAAACTGTAAGGATTATCATTTACAATTAAAATATTGTTGCGTTTACCAAAAGCTACTAATTCTTCAAAAACCGTTTTACTTGGTTTTGCTCCTGTTGGCATATGCGGATAATTAACCCACATGAGTTTCACTTTACTTAAATCCGTTTTTTCTAAAGCATCAAAATTTGGCATCCAATTATTTGCAGCATCCAATTCATATAAAACACCTTTAGCACCAACTAATTTTGTTACAGATTGATATGTTGGATATCCTGGATTTGGAATTAAAACTTCATCCCCTTCATTTAAATAAGTCATAGAAATGTGCATAATCCCTTCTTTACTTCCCATTAATGGAAGTATTTCTGTACCTGAACTTAGATTTACCGAAAAATGTTCTTTGTAAAACCTAGAAATAGCATCTCTAAGCTCTGGAAGCCCTTGGTAACTTTGATATTTATGAGCAATAGGGTTTTCAAAACTAGCAGAAATAGCAGATAAAACCTTTTTTGGTGGTTGCAAATCTGGACTACCAATACCAAGATTTATTATAGGCTTACCACTTGCAATAAGCAAATTTACTTCTCTTAATTTTTTAGAAAAGTAATATTCTTCAACCGTTTGCAATCTCTTTGCAACCTCAATCATAGCTTTGCATTTTTATATTCCCCTAATACTTTAAATTCTGTTGCCATAATTTCTATTATGGACTTTGCTTTTTTATAATCTTCATAAGTTTCAAAAGTTACATCAACAAAAAAGGCATATTTCCAAGGTGTTTCAATAACTGGTAACGATTGAATTTTTGTTAAATTCATTTTACAATCACTCAATACGTTTAAAATTGCGGCAAGACTTCCTCTTTTATGATCTAACTGAAATTTTAATGACGCTTTATTAATTTGGTCTATGCCATTATTTGGCTGTTCTGTCTGAATAATAACAAACCGTGTAGAGTTATCTTTTATAGTTTGAATTTCATCTTCAATAACCTCAAGTCCAAAAATTTCTGATGCAATCTTTGGGGCAATTGCTGCTACTCCAACCAATTTATCTTTTGCTATTCTTTTAGCAACTTCAGCTGTATCAACATCCTCAACCAATTTTATATGCGAGTGTTTTTTAAAAAACTCTTTACATTGTAACAACGCCATAGGATGAGAACACACTTCTTTTATATCTTCCATTTTTTGACCCGGTAATGCCATTAAATGATGATGAATGTTTAAATAACGCTCTCCACAAATATGCAAGTTGTTTTTATCAATCAACGCGTAATTAGGAATTATAGAACCAGCAATAGTGTTTTCTATAGCCATAACTGCCTGACTAGATTCGTTTTTCAATAAACTATCTACCAATACATCAAAAGACAAACATTCTTTTAATGCAATATCATTACCATAAAAGTCTCTGGCAACTTTATGATGGTTAGAACCTTCAGCTCCTTGTATGGCTATCGTTTTAATCATATAAAAAAAGTCCCGATTTTCATCGAGACTCATATTCAATTTATAGTTTATAAATTATACATACAACGTCTCGTTTCTTTTGCTAAAAAAGAAATAGAACCAGTTGCTAAAATATGTATAACCTGTTGTCATTGTCATAATTATGAGGCTAAAGTAATTATTATTTTAAGAAATCAAAATACTATAAAACCTTTTTTTTACTTTTCTGAAAAGTTTTAAAGATTTTATAGTAAATCTTATATTACATTAGATAATCATTTATTTTTGAACAAATTATTTAAATATGTCTATTGAAGTTAAAGAGGTGTCAAAAATTTACGGAACCCAAAAAGCCCTAAATAATGTATCCTTTAAAGTTGACAAACCTGAAATTGTTGGTTTTTTAGGTCCGAATGGCGCTGGAAAATCAACCATGATGAAAATTTTAACAACATATTTAAATGCCAATTCTGGTGAAGCCAAAGTAAATGGCTTTAATGTTGAAGGTGATAAAAATGATGTTCAAAAAAGTGTTGGTTATCTTCCAGAACATAATCCTTTATATTTAGAACAATATGTTAAAGAGTATTTAGCTTTTAATGCCAATATATATGGTGTTAGTAAACAACGTATTGACGAGGTTATTGAATTAACTGGATTAGCACCTGAAGCACATAAAAAAATTGGTCAGCTCTCAAAAGGCTATCGCCAACGTGTAGGTTTAGCAAATGCTTTATTGCATGATCCTGAGGTTTTAATTTTAGATGAGCCAACTACAGGTTTAGACCCAAACCAATTAGTAGATATTAGAAACCTTATAAAATCCATCGGAAAAACTAAAACAGTATTTCTTTCAACACATATTATGCAAGAGGTAGAAGCCATGTGCGACCGAGTAATTATTATTAATAAAGGAGAAATTGTTGCCGATAAAAAATTAAAAGAACTTCGCGACGAAAAAGAACAAGTTGTAATTGTGGAATTTGATTATCGTGTGGAGGATGCTTTTTTATTGAAACTCCCTAAAGTATCTAAAGTAGTAAATACATATGATTTTGTTTATGAGATTACTTTTAAAACTGTTGATGATATGCGCTCTTATGTATTTGATTTTGCACATGATAATCAACTTAAAATCTTGCAATTAAATCAGAAAAATGCGAGTTTGGAGAGTTTATTTAGGGAATTGACTTCTGTTGGTTAGTTTTAATTTTGTAACTCTAAAAATTTTTAGCAAATATCCCCGCGTTAGGGATTGGAGTGAAAAGCCCACAGGGAGGCACGACCGAGGACTTGAAACAGAAAGCCCGACCCTTGTGGTAACGCCCAAATTTTAATTATTTTCTGTTCCTAACAAATATCATCTTTATCCTTTACTTACCTTATTATTTTTGCTGTTTTAAACTATAATAAGCATAGTTAACTTATAATAAGAAACGAGCATTAACTATCTTTGTAATACTACAAAAACACTAAAATGGGTAAAGGAATTTATGTAGCTACGATAGAGCCAAATAGCGGTAAATCTGTTGTTGTGCTTGGGTTAATGCGCATGTTATTGGGTAAAACTGCTAAGGTTGGATATTTTAGACCAATTATTGAAGACACCAAAGCTGGAGAAATGGATAACCATATTAACACAGTGGTGTCGTATTTTGAAATTGACATTAATTATAAAAAAACATTTGCTTACACAAGAAGTGAAGTGTTAGACCTTTACAACAAAGGGAAGTCTGGCGATGTGTTAGACCAAATAATTAAAAAGTATAAGCATTTAGAGGAGAAATTTGATATTATTTTAGTTGAAGGCACCGACTTTTCTCATGAGAATTCTAGCTTAGAATTAGATATTAATCTTTTAATTTCTAAAAACTTAGGCTTACCCGCCATAATTGTTTCTCAGGGCGATGGGAAAACGCTATCTGAAGTTGTTGATAATGTACAACTAGCTCACGATACGTTTAAGGAAGAGGTTGATGTGCTTTCTATAATGACCAACAAAATTAATCCTGAAGATGTTTCTGAATTAAAAACACTTTTAAAAGCGCGGATTAATAGCGGTACTGATATTACTGTAATTCCTAAAATTAAAAGTCTAGCAAGCCCTACCATTAAAGAAATCTTAAAAAAACTAAAAGGTAATATTCTTTTTGGAGAGGACATGATTAACAATCAATCTGAAAATTTTAGCGTAGGCGCTATGCAATTGCGTAATTATTTAACACACCTTAAAGAAAATGCATTAGTTATAACACCTGGTGATAGAGCAGATATTATTTTAGGAGCACTTCAAGCCAATATTTCTAAAAACTATCCAAAAATTTCGGGTATTATCTTAACAGGTGGTCTGATTCCTGAAGATTCTATTTTAAAACTAATAGAAGGGCTCTCCAGTGTAGTCCCAATTATTAGTGTTAAAGAAGGTACTTTTTATGTAACCAATACCATTGGGAAAATTAAATCAAGGATTTATGCTGAAAACACAGAAAAAATTGAAACCTCAATTGCTACGTTTGAAAAACATGTGGATACAGATAAACTTTCTAATGATTTAATCACTTTTGAATCTGGAATTTTTACTCCAAGAATGTTTCAATATAATTTGTTACAACGTGCTTTAAAAAACAAAAAACACATTGTACTTCCTGAAGGCTATGATGAACGAATTCTAAGAGCTTCAGCAAGATTAATTGATGCCAATGTTGTTGATTTGACTTTAATTGGAGATGAAGACAAAATTATAGAACGTGTAGAAAAACTTGACATCCCTCTAAATCTTAAAAAATTAAATATTGTTTCTCCACAAAAATCACCTCATTTTAAAGATTATGTAGAGACATTTTATGAACTTAGAAAGCATAAAAATGTGAACTTAGATATGGCCAGAGATGCGATGTCTGATGTATCTTATTTTGCTACGATGATGATTTACAAAGGGCATGCAGATGGAATGGTTTCTGGTGCTGCACATACCACCGCTCATACTTTAAGGCCTGCTTTACAATTTATAAAAACCAAACCTGGAGTAAATATTGTGTCTTCAGTATTCTTTATGTGTTTAGAAGATCGTGTTTCAATATTTGGAGATTGTGCTATAAATCCAAACCCTAATGCTGAACAGTTAGCAGAAATTGCGATATCATCAGCTAAGTCTGCCGAAGATTTTGGTGTTGAAGCTAAAGTTGCCATGTTATCTTATTCTTCAGGAGCTTCTGGAAAAGGTGAAGATGTAGAACGTGTTAGAGAAGCCACAGAAATAGTAAAAAAGCAAGCACCTCATATAAAAATTGAAGGCCCTATCCAATATGATGCTGCGGTTGATATGCGTATCGGACAAAGCAAACTACCAGATTCTGAAGTTGCAGGACAAGCTAGTGTTTTAATTTTCCCTGATTTAAATACGGGAAACAACACTTACAAAGCGGTGCAACGTGAAACTGGTGCATTAGCAATTGGCCCAATGCTACAAGGGCTTAACAAACCTGTTAACGATTTAAGCAGAGGCTGTACTGCTGATGATATTTACAGTACCGTAATTATAACCGCCATTCAAGCTCAAGATATTTAATATGCAAGTACTTGTTTTAAACTCAGGAAGTTCTTCACTGAAATTTCAATTATTCTCCATGCCAGAAGCTACTATTTTATGCTCTGGGTTAATTGAGCGCATTGGTTTAGAGGATGCGATATTTACATTCAAAACAGACAAAGACACTATTAAAGTTGTTGAAGCAATCCCAAACCATAAAGTGGGTTTAGAAATGCTATCCAAACAATTATTGAATAGCGAAACTGGTATTATAAAATCTACGGATGCCATTGATATTGTGGGGCATCGTGTGGTGCATGGTGGTAAACACTTTACAGATACCGCGGAAATAACAGATGCTGTGAAGCAAAAAATCAAAGCCTTATCTTCTTTAGCACCATTGCACAACCCTGCTAATTTAGAAGGTATTGAAGTTGCTGAAGCTATTTTTCCAAATGCAAAACAAGTGGCCGTTTTTGATACAGCATTCCATCAATCAATTCCTGAATATGCTTATAAATACGCTATCCCTAATGAATTTTTGGATGAGCACAACATTCGTTTATATGGGTTTCATGGGACAAGTCATAAATACATTTCAGAAAAAGCAATCGAATATTTAGGAAAAGAACACTCTAAAATTATTACTATTCATCTTGGAAATGGTTGTAGCATGACTGCCATAAAAGATGGAAAAAGTATAGACCACTCTCTGGGGTTTTCACCTGTAAATGGGTTGATTATGGGAACACGTTCTGGCGATATAGACCAATCTATAATCTTTCATTTAGCCGAAAAATTTGGTTATACTTTAAGTGAAATAAACACACTACTTCAAAAGAAAAGTGGCATGTTAGGTTTAACAGGGTTTAGTGATTTAAGAGATATTCAAGCTGGAGCTGAAAAAGGAAACAAATCTTGCCAATTAGCATTACAAATGAATGCTTATCGTATTAAAAAATACATAGGAAGCTATACTGCTATTTTAAATGGATTGGATGCTATAGTATTTACTGCTGGAATTGGTGAAAACTCACCATTAATGCGAGAGCTTGTTTGTAAAGACTTGGATTATTTAGGCATTGAAATCGATTTAGATAAGAATGATATTAGACCAGACAAACTAACTGTTATTAGCCCTGAAAACTCTAAAGTAAAAGTATTAGTAATCCCTACTAATGAAGAATTAGAAATAGCCAAACAGTCTGTTGGTTTATTCGAAAATTAATCGTCCGCGATATACTTCTTCTACATCAATAACGGGAGGCACATTTACTGAAATAACATCCCCTATTCCAGAAATTTTCCCTTTAATTTCTTGTTGAGGATTTACAATCATATCGTTTGAACCTCTATTTGAAACAGTCACATTTTGAGCTATTAAATTACGCCCTTCAAATCGAGAAGTACCTGCTGCAAAAGTAACACTCAAATTATCCGTTTCCCCTGAAATGTAACATACTGATAAATTATTGAAAGTTAAGTTGAAATTAACATTATCAATCTGCAATCTAAAATCACCCACATTAAAACTTCCTGGAGCACCAAAATCTTCAGATAAAACCGTTAAACTCGGATAGGTTAAAATACCATCAGAACTAATATCATACTGCGTAGAACTTCTTATTTCTGAAATATTTGGCGATGTTACGTATACTTTTGTAATACCATAATCTCTAACGTAATTACAGGTATTATTATCGGTTAGTATCAATTGGTTATTTACAACCTCAACAGTAACATCATTTAATAAATTCTTTCCAGTTTCAACAGTCACGCTTTGTATTGCTCCCTGCTTAATTATTAACTCAACATCTCGATTTACAAGAATTTTATTAAAACTAGAAACAGTTACTTCTTCTTGAATAATAGACCCTGCTTTTTGAAAACAGTCTCCTGCATCTTCGCTATCACAAGCAAAAATGAAAACAAATAGAAATATGTACTTAAAAATCTTCATATATCGTTATTCATCAACTGCATTACCGTTGTCATCCAAAGGTAAAAAAGGGTTAAAAGCTATTTCCCAAAGGTTATCGTCCATATCAGCAACATAACTACTATAACCACCCCAGAACACTTCTTCTGGTCGCTTCACAATTTTAACGCCTTTATTTTCAAGTGCTTCAATCAAAGTATCAACCTCTTCTTTTGTTCGCGTATTATAAGCCAAAGTAAAGCCTTTAAAACCCGAACCTTCATGATTCACAGTAGCATCTTCAGCTAGCTTCTCTCTCGGGTAAAGCGACAAAAGAATTCCATTCATTTGAAAAAAAGCAATCCCATCATTACTTGATTTTGTTTTCTTCCAACCAAATTTATGTTCATAAAAATCTGAAGCTGTTTTTAAATCATTTACTCCAAGTCCAACAATAGTTAATCTTTGTTCCATACTTTTAGTTTTACAATCTAACACCTATTCCAAATTCTACACCTTCAGCTTTTGCACCGTGAGATTTTAGTGTTAAAGCGCCAAACCACTTTTTAGCAAAATAGCGTTTTAAACCAATCCTGACATAAGTTCTACCTTCAAAATCAAAAGGATAATATACGTAATAACCAAGTTGTGTTATTAAAGATGTTTGATTAATAAATAGCTCATGACCAGCAAAAACTCCAATACGTTTATGATCTTCATTCCCTGTAAGTCCATCATCAGGAAACGCAACACTTCTGTAATAAATAAGCTCCTTTAAAAAGTTTGAAAAAAACACATCAGCACCCAATTGTAGTGCACTTGTTTTATTAATACGTTTATCAGCATACGCAGAAACCACATACATAGCGTATTGTCCGCTGCCTACAATATCACTTTCATTTATGCCTGTTCTAAACGCTAGGTTATACTTTATAGGTTCAGAATACTCTTGGTCAGACCTTTTATCTAAAGTGTGTTGATACTCCAAATTTGTGTCTTCCAAATTATAATTAATACCAATATTAAAGGTTATAGAATTCGTTCCGTTGTTTGGCGATTTCACATTAGCATTAGAATAATGAATCAACGAAAACCCAGCCTGCAAACCAAACCTATCAATTATACGCTCCTTTTTGTAATTGAGCATCACATAGGTACTGCTTCCAAATTTAGTTCCGAATGCTACGTTTTTAAAATTGGTTTCTCTATCATAAGGATTGGTATTATATGCCATCCCTTGACCAATTCTAAACATTAAGTTCCGATTAAAAAAATAGAAATTGTAATGCGCATAAAACGAAAAGTTATTTCCTAAAACAGGGTTTTTCATCCCTTGGTAAGCAAAAGACACACCATAGTCAGGATAATTAAAACGCTGTTCCCAATCTTCAAAACCATACGTTTTTTTATTCCAACTTAAGATAACACCATCAGGATGCCCTTTTATCAAATGTAGAATTTCATTGTTGTGAAGTGCAATATTACCTCGAAAATAATTCACGTCAATATACGATGTATGCGTCTTATCTTGAGCAAAAGACAAGCTAAAAGCTAAACAAAAAACGCATAAAATTATTTGGCGCATAAATAGGTTTTACGCTGTAAAAGTAACGTAATTATTAAAACAATGCCGAAGCAATAGCTTTTATATTATCACTTTTACCCATAGAATAATAATGCAATACGGGAACACCAGCATCTAGTAATTCTTTAGACTGCTGAATGCACCATTCAACCCCCACCTGTCTTACCTGCTTATTATCTTTACATTTATAAACTTCTGTAATTAAAGATTCAGGTAAATCAATTTTAAAAACCTGCGGTAATAATTGTAAATGTCTATTTACAGCAATTGGTTTAATGCCAGGAATTATAGGCACATTAATCCCTTCTTTTTTTGCAGCCTCAACAAAGTCAAAATACCTTTTATTATCAAAAAACATCTGTGTTACAACATAATCCGCACCGGCATCAACCTTTTCTTTTAAGCGTTTTAAATCGGTTTTCATTGATGGCGCCTCTAAATGTTTTTCTGGGTAACCAGCTACGCCAATACAAAAATCTGCTTTATCATCAACATCTAAAATACCATGTAAATACTTTCCAGAATTTAAATTCTGAATTTGATTTACGAGTTGCGTAGCATAAGAATGTCCTCCTTTTGTAGCTTTAAAATATTGTTCACCTTTCATAGCATCACCACGTAAAGCCATAACATTATTAATGCCTAAGTAATGGCAATCCACCAACAAATACTCAGTTTCTTCTTTAGTAAAGCCACCACACAGTACGTGAGGTACAGTATCTACATTGTATTTATGCTTTATTGCAGCGCAAATACCTAGAGTCCCTGGTCGCATTCTAGTAATCTTTCTATCAAATAGCCCCTCTTTTTCAATATAAATAAACTCCTCTCTGGAAGTTGTTACATCAATAAAAGGAGGCTCAAATTCCATCAAAGGATCTATATTATTATATAATTCCTGAATATTTTTTCCTTTTTTAGGCGGAATAATCTCAAACGAAAACAACGTTTTACCGTTCGCTTTTTCTATGTGCTCTGTTACTTTCATCTATTCTTTTTTGTCATTATCGCTATAGCGAAACCTCATCTATAATTTATTTTTTTGGCGTTACCACAAGGGTCGGGCTTTCCGTTACAAGTCCTCGCACCTCTCCCGATAGCTATCGGGATCGGGCTGTGGGCTTTCCACTGCAATCCCTAACGCGGGTTATTCCGCCAAATTAGGGTGTAACCATTTTCTAGCTTTACTTTTGTCAATGCCTTTTCTCTCTGCATAATCAGTTAATTGATCATCTGTAATTTTACCTAATCCAAAATATTTCGATTCTGGATTACCAAAATAATATCCAGAAACTGCTGCTGCAGGCCACATTGCTAAACTTTCAGTTAAGGTAACCCCTATCAATTTTTCAACATCCAATAAGTCCCAAATCGTTTCCTTTTCCAAATGATCAGGACACGCAGGATACCCAGGTGCTGGACGAATTCCTTTATAACTCTCTTTTATTAAATCTTGGTTTGTTAAATCTTCATTGGCAGCGTAACCCCAATGCTTTGTTCTTATTTGTTTATGCAAATATTCAGCAAATGCTTCTGCAAATCTATCGGCTATGGCTTGTGCCATTATCGCATTGTAATCATCATCTTTTGCTTTATAACTATCAGCCAATTCTTGTGCTCCAAAAATACCCACACAAAAAGCTCCCATATAATCTGTTTTACCAGACTCTTTTGGCGCAACAAAATCTGCTAAAGCATGATTTGGAATTCCATCACGCTTTTTTAATTGCTGACGCAATGTTCTAAAAACAGCAATCTCTTCACTCTTTTTCTGAACCGAAATATCATCCTCATTAATTGAATTCGCTTCAAATAATCCAAAAACTGCTTTTGGTTTTAAAGATTGCTTCGCTATAATTTGCTGAACCATGTCTTGAGCATCTTCAAACAATTGTGTGGCTTGCTCACCAACAACATTATCTTTTAAAATATCTGGATATTTTCCATGTAAATCCCAACTTCTAAAAAACGGACTCCAATCTATAAAAGGCAATAATTCTTTCAAGCTTAATTGCTTTAAAATTTGAACGCCCAATTCCTTAGGCTTTACAATTTCAGATGTTTCCCAATCAATTTTATATTTTCTTTTTCGTGCCTCTTCAATTGAAATATATGATTTCTCCTTACCACGTTTTAAAAACTTAGTACGGAATTCATCATAATCCTTCTTCATTTTCGCCACATAAGCATGCGCTGTTTTCTTATTCAGTAAATCGCCAACAACCGTTACCGCTCTTGAGGCATCATTAACGTGTACTACAGCATTATTGTATTGTGTATCAATCTTAACAGCCGTATGCGCTTTTGATGTTGTTGCTCCACCAATTAGCAATGGCACTTCAAAATTTTTGTTTTGCATCTCTTTTGCCAAATACACCATCTCATCTAACGATGGCGTAATTAACCCTGATAATCCAATAGCATCTACACGCTCTGAAATAGCCGTTTCAATAATTTTTTCAGGTGGCACCATAACACCTAAATCTACAATCTCGTAGTTATTACAGGCTAGTACAACACTCACAATATTTTTACCAATATCATGAACATCTCCTTTTACGGTTGCCATTAATATTTTACCAACAGGCTCTGACTTATCTGATTTTTCAGCTTCAATAAACGGATTCAAATACGCCACCGCTTTTTTCATCACACGTGCCGATTTTACTACCTGAGGCAGAAACATTTTTCCTGCTCCAAACAAATCGCCAACCACATTCATACCAGTCATTAAATTGCCCTCAATAACTTCAATGGGTTTGTTCGCAGCAAGTCTTGCTTCCTCTATATCTTCAATAATAAAGGCATCCAAACCTTTTACCAATGCATGCGTAATTCTATCTTGTAACGGATTTTCGCGCCATGATAAATCGACTGTTTTTTCAGCTTTAGTACCTTTTACTGTTTCAGCAAAATCTAATAATCGCTCTGTAGCATCGTCTCGTCTATCAAGAATTACATCTTCAACGTGTTCTAATAAATCCTTTGGAATATCATCATAAACCTCCAACATCGCAGGATTTACAATCCCCATATTCATACCATTCTGGATGGCATAATACAAAAACACCGAATGCATCGCTTCACGTACCGTATTGTTTCCTCTAAAAGAAAACGACACATTACTCACACCACCACTTACAGAAACATTCTCAAGATTTTCTCGAACCCATTTCGTCGCTTCTATAAAATCAATAGCATTTCTTTTATGCTCATCCATTCCTGTTGCTACAGGAAATATATTTAAATCGAAAATGATATCTTCTGAAGGGAAACCAACTTTTTTTACTAAAACATCATAAGAGCGTTTTGCTATTTCAATACGCCTTTCATAATTATCGGCTTGTCCAACTTCATCAAACGCCATAACAATAACAGCAGCTCCATACTTTTTTATTTGCTTCGCTTCCCAAATAAATTTTTCTTCGCCTTCTTTAAGCGAAATAGAATTTACCACACACTTCCCTTGTACCACTTGTAACCCAGCCTCAATGATTTCCCATTTGGAAGAATCAATCATCATAGGCACACGGCAAATATCTGGTTCAGCAGCTATCAAGTTTAAAAAACGTACCATGGATTCTTTTCCATCAAGAAGTCCATCGTCCATGTTTATGTCTACAATTTGCGCTCCACCATCTACTTGGTGTCTTGCAATATCTAGCGCTTCATCAAATTTCTCTTCCTTGATTAACCGTAGAAACTTTCTAGAACCAGCAACGTTTGTACGCTCACCTACATTTATAAAATTGCTGTTTTCGTTTAGAATCAAAGGTTCTAAACCAGATAATTTCATGTATTTTGTTTGCTTAATCTTCATTATTTATAATGCTCTACTGTTGGAAACGGTTCATAAAAATGGTGTAATAATGCTTTCCATTCTTGATATTCATCTGATTGCCTAAAACCAATTTCATGGTCTTCAATCGTTTCCCAGTTTACTAATAATATATATTTATCGTCTTCTTCGATACACTTTTTTAATTCATGAGAAATATAACCTTTCATTGAAGAAATGATTGATTCTGCTTTTTTGAAATTAATTTCAAACTCAGCAGAAAGCCCTTCTTTTATGTTTAATATGGCTACTTCTAGAATCATAATTTGTTTAGACTAAGACTCTTCGACTGCGCTCAGAGTGACAAATTCACGTGGTTTATACTTAGCAGTAATATTCGCTATCACACGAATATGCTCCGGACTAGTACCACAACAACCACCAATAATATTTATTAAATTTTTCTTTAAATATTCTTCAATTTGTTCTCCCATTTCTTCTGGGGTTTCATCGTATTCTCCAAAGGCATTTGGTAAACCAGCATTTGGATGTGCTGAAATAGCAAAATCTGTTTTATTAGCAACTGCCTCTAAATGTGGTTGCAATAAATTTGCCCCTAAAGCACAATTAAACCCAACAGATAATAATGGAATATGTGATACCGAAATTAAAAACGCTTCAGCTGTTTGTCCTGATAAAGTTCTCCCTGATGCATCCGTAATTGTTCCGCTTAACATAATTGGCATATCAATATTGCGTTCTTCCTTTACTTGCTCAATAGCAAATAAAGCTGCTTTGGCATTCAAAGTATCAAATACCGTTTCTACTAATAACAAATCTACACCGCCATCAACTAAAGCTTCAACTTGTTGTTTGTATGCAATACGTAATTCATCAAAAGTTACAGCTCTATATCCAGGATCATTCACATCAGGAGACATACTTGCTGTTCTATTTGTTGGCCCTATTGAACCTGCTACAAAACGTGGTTTATGGGGTTCTTTAGCAGTAAATTCATCAGCAACTTCTTTTGCTATTTTAGCCGATTGATAATTCAATTCATATACCAAATCTTCCATTTGGTAATCTGCCATAGCAATGGTCGTTCCTGAAAACGTATTGGTTTCAACAATATCTGCACCTACTTCAAAATATTTTCCGTGAATGGTTTTAATTGCTTCTGGCTGTGTAATAGACAACAAATCGTTATTACCCTGCAATGGTGTAGGGTAATCTTTAAAACGCTCACCTCTAAAATCTTCTTCCGTGAATTTATAAGCTTGTAGCATGGTGCCCATAGCGCCATCTAAAACTAAAATTCGTTCTTTTAATACTTGTTGTATATTCGACATTCGATATTTATTATCTATATGTCATCAAGAAAAGTTGTGAAATACTTTTCGTTATCTTTCTAATACAAATTATATTAGTAGAATTTAGCACCTTCTTTAAAAGTTAAAGGGTTGCCAAGGCTTCAACGGGTCTAATCCCTCTACCTTTCTTGATAACAATAATTACGTTAATGAACTCAGGCACAAAAGTACTAACTATATTCCTTTATTCACACTAATTTTATAAAAATTGTACCTACTATTCAAAAAGTGATGATGACAAATATCGATCTCCTCTATCGCAAATAATTGCTACAATAATTCCTTCATCTATTTGTTCAGCAATTGTTAATGCACAAAACACAGAACCACCACTACTCATTCCTGCAAAAACACCTTCTTTTTTAGCTAAACGCTGGGTTGTTTCTTTAGCTTCTTCTTCTGTAACTTCAATTACTTTATCAACTTTTGCTTTACTAAAAATTGTTGGTACATAATCTGGTGACCATTTTCTAATCCCAGGAATTCTAGAACCGTCTGCGGGTTGTGCACCAACAATTGTAATATTATTACTCTTCTCTTTTAGATAGTTAGAAACACCCGTAATAGTTCCTGTTGTTCCCATTGCAGAGACAAAATGAGTTATTTTACCTTCTGTAGCCTTCCAAATTTCTGGACCTGTGGTTTTATAATGCGCTTTCCAGTTGTCATTATTTTCAAACTGGTTTAGCACAGTATACCCTTTTTCATCTCTTAATTTAAAAGCCAAATCTCTTGATCCTTCAATACCAATATCCGATGGGGTTAAAATAACCTTAGCACCATAAGCACGCATCGTTTTTACACGTTCTTCTGTAGAGTGTTCTGGCATAATTAGAACCATATTAAGCCCTAAAAGTTTAGAAATAAAAGCCAAGGCAATTCCTGTATTTCCACTGGTAGCCTCAACTAAAGTATCACCTTTTTTTATATCGCCTCTTTTTAAAGCTTCATTAATCATATTAAAAGCAGGACGATCTTTCACGCTTCCACCAGGGTTATTTCCTTCCAGTTTTAAAAACAAACGCACACCTTCTTTTTTCAAAAGATGCGTCGCTTCAACTAGAGGTGTATTTCCAATCTGACCAATAATACTATTTTCGAATCCCATTTTTTCTTGGTCTTATTTTAATTTCTGTTTGATAGGTTACCAACGAATTTTCTGGAACCGATTCTGTAATCCATACGTTAGCTCCGATAATACTATCTGCACCAATTACAATATCGCCACCTAAAATGGTCGCATTAGCATAAATACAAACATTATCTTCAATTGTTGGATGCCTTTTTGTAGAAGCCAAATTTTTAGAAACCGAAATTCCTCCCAAAGTTACCCCTTGATAAATCTTAACATTTTTACCAATAATAGACGTTTCACCAATCACAATTCCCGTTCCGTGGTCAATGTAAAACGACTCGCCAATTGTTGCTCCTGGATGAATATCAACACCCGTAATCCCATGAATATACTCACTCATCATCCTCGGTAAAATATAAATCCCAAGTTTGTAAAGCGCATTACTCAATCTGTAAATCGAAATCGCATAAAAACCAGGATACGCCATATAAATCTCCGCCAAAGAGTGCGAAGCAGGGTCATTACTCTCAAAAGCAATCGCATCTAAATCCAGTTTTTTTCTAATTTCAGGAAGCTCAGCCTTAAATGTCGCCCAAATTTCCTTGCCATTTTCAATCTCTAACGTAGTCAGTATCTTTAAAAAAGTCTTCTCCAAATAATCAGCATGCACCTCCTCTTGCGCACAATCAAACAACGAGTAAAACAATCTTTTAGTGAATGTTTTTGCTGTATCTTTTAGGCAAACGTTATAACTTTTCATCTGTTAAATATGAAATCCTACAAGGTTTTGAAAAATCTCGTAGGATTATGAATTTATATTTTTAATTCTTGACTTAAAAAGTCTTTTTCATTAATTAATAGCTTGAACTACAGCTTTTGGCGCTTCTTTTCTAGTGCCATCAAAACCGTTTACACCACTAACAGTTGTGTACTTCAATACAAATTTCTTACCTGGATTAATGATTTTATATGCCGCTTGACACATTATTGTTGCCTCATGAAAACCACAAAGAATTAGTTTTAATTTTCCTGGGTAATAGTTACCGTCTCCGATAGCAAAAATACCAGGAATATTAGTTTGATAATCTAAGGCATTATTAACTTTTATGGCGTTTTTTTCAATCTCTAAGCCCCAATTCGCAATAGGCCCTAATTTTGGTGATAGCCCAAACAGAGGTATAAAATGGTCAGTTTCCAAAGTAATAGGAGACTCGTCCTTTTTTGTGATTTCTAATGCTTCAACCTTACCATCTCCTAAAATATCAGTTACTTCTGCAGGTGTAATCAAATTGATTTTACCATCATTTTTTAATTCTTGAACTTTTTCAACAGAATCCAAATGACCTCTAAATTCATTACGTCTATGAATAAGCGTTACACTTTTTGCAACATCTGCTAAAAATATACTCCAATCTAATGCTGAATCTCCACCACCAGCAATCACAACATTCTTATCACGATACATCTCTGGCTCTTTAATCATGTACTCAACACCTCTATCCTCATATTTAGCAAGCGCTTCCAGTTGTGGTTTTCTTGGTTCAAAACTACCAAGACCACTAGCTATTGCTACAACAGGCGCTTGATGCTTTGTTCCTTTATTTGTAGTTACTATAAATGTACCATCTTCTTGTTTCTCAACAGTATCAGCACGTTCTCCCAAAGTAAATCCTGGTTCAAACTGCTTTCCTTGTTCTAACAAATTTCTGGTTAAGTCTCCTGCTAAAATTTCTGGAAACCCAGGAATATCATAAATAGGTTTTTTAGGATATAACTCTGAACATTGTCCACCTGGTTGTGGCAATGCGTCAATTAAATGACATTTCAATTTCAATAATCCTGCTTCAAAAACAGTAAATAACCCTGTTGGTCCTGCACCTATGATAATTATATCAGTCTTAATCATTTTTATCTAATTTAGACCAGTCAGGTTTTTTAAACCTGACTGGTCTTGTTCTTTACTTTTTACTTATTAATCCTTTTGTGAATTCGTTTAGTGTTTCTACTTTTTCTTCGAAATCCCCTTTTATTGTTTTTCTATACTCGTTTAAATTCTTTACTAAATCGTCCACATTTTCAGGAATGACATCCTCAAAAAACTGACGTAAACGCTTAGCTGTTGTTGGCGATTTTCCGTTAGTACTAATCGCTACTTTCACATTACCTTTTGTTACAATACCGCCCATATAAAAATCACAATATGGTGGATTATCGGCAACGTTTACTAATTTGGCTTCTGCTCTACAATCTTTCCAAACCTGAACATTCACTTCAGGTACATCTGTCGTAGCTACAACCATATGCTTGCCAATTAAATACTTTTTATTGTAAACATCATCAACTAATGTTACACAACCTTTTTTTGCAAGCGCTCTAGTACCTTCACGAAACATAGGCGATACCATAGTAACATGAGCATCAGGGCTCGATTTTAATAAGAACGTTAATTTTTCTTCAGCAACGTTTCCACCTCCAACAATAAGCACACTTAAGCTTTTAGCTTTCAAAAAAATTGGATATAAATTATTTCTTTCCATAATTTATAGTTCAACCACTTCTCTTGAAATTGAGTCTAATTTTGCTCGCTCTTTTACAACATCTCCAATAACTATAATAGCTGGAGCTGTGAGTTGCTTTTCTTTTACAACTTGTTGAATGTTACGAATAGTTCCAAAACCTACATTCTCATTATCTCGTGTACCATTCTGAATGATTGCAACTGGTGTGTTTCGCTTATTTTCAGCATAAAACACTTTAACAATTTCACTCAATTTATGCATCCCCATCAAAATAACAATGGTTGCAGTCGATTTTGCCGCTAATTCAACATCGGCAGATAAGGCATGGTCTTTAGTTGTAGCCGTAACTACCCAAAAACTTTCAGAAGACCCACGTTTTGTTAACGGAATGCCTTGATATGCCGGAACAGCCAATGCTGATGAAATACCTGGCACCACGTAGGTTTCTAAACCAAATCCTCTTACATAATCAATCTCCTCTGCACCACGACCAAAAATAAATGGGTCGCCCCCTTTTAATCGTACAACATGCCCTTTTTCTTTGGCTTTAGTAACAATTAACTCGTTGATTTGCTCCTGTTGAAAAGCATAACAACCTTTACGTTTCCCCACAAAAATACATTCAGTTTCATCCGAAGCATATTTTAATAAAGATTCGTTGATAAGTGCATCATATAAGATAACATCCGCAGACTCAATAGCCTTAATTGCTTTAAGGGTAATTAAATCTTCATCGCCAGGACCTGCACCTACAACCGTTAATTTTGGGGTTTTAATACTCATTTATGTTTTTTAAACTGCCTTTTTTTCTAGACGTGTTTGAGCTTCTCTAAATGCTCTAACTTTACCTAAAAATTCATTAGCATTTTCAATATACTTTGTTGCAAATTCGGCTGTTGGTGCAAATTTATTAATTTGATATATCATTTCAGAGAAAGACGTCCCTAAATCTATTCTTCCGCTAGCAATAAATAACTCATCAAATTGAGAAATAATGCCTGCATGTGTATTGGTCTTCTTGTTTTCAGCTAATAACAAAGCTTTCGCAGAATTAACTAAAGATTGGTAAGCTAAATAAATAGCTCCTGAATACACTCCGTTACCAAAAGATTCTTTTGCATTTTCAATTTTCTCTTCACTTTCAAAAAATAAGGTAGCGATTAAATCAATAACAACACCAGCACATTCTCCAATCCCTATTTCTTTTACGTATTTTTCTTCTTCGCCCCAATCAATAAAATCGGCTTGAGTTAAATTACTTGCATCTTGTAAATCGTTCAAGAAATCATAGAAGTACTTTTCGCCTTTTTCTTGGTAGTACTCAACAAATTGTTTTCCGTTGGCATTCGCTTCATAATCATTTAAGATTCTTCGTAATGCTTCAGGTCCTCTTTTACTTGGCACTTTTACTACTTTATCTGCAAACGTTGCATTTCCATCGCCTTGATTTCCTCCTCCTAGTAATACTTGCAATGCAGGTGCAATTAATTTATCTGGTGTACGAACCGTCATGCCTTGGAAACCAATATTTGCCATATTGTGTTGTCCACAAGCATTCATACAACCACTAATTTTGATAACTAAATCTTGGTTCTTTAAGTATTGCGGATATTCCGCTTTAATAACACGCTCTAATTCCACTGCAATTCCAGTACTACTCGCAATACCTAGATTACATGTATCTGTACCTGGACAAGCTGTAATATCAACCGCTTTATTATAACCCGCTTCAACAAAACCTAATTTTTCTAATTCATTATAGAAAAACGGTACTAATTCTCTTTTTACAAAAGGAATAACGATGTTTTGACGTAATGTTAAACGCACCTCACCGGCACTATATTTATCTACTAAATCAGCTAATAACCGTGCTTTATCTGTATAAAAATCACCTAACAATACTTTGATACCGATACCTACATAACCTTCCTGCTTTTGAGGAATTAAGTTAGTCGATTTCCAAGTTTCAAAAGCTTGTTGATCTTTAATTGTTACTTCTGGAATTTCAGTAAGTTCTACTGGAGTTGAAGCCACATAAGATTCTGCATCAATAGCAACACTTTTAAATTCAATAGCGTTTTGTTCTTGCTCAATTAATTCTCTAAAAGCATCTAAACCGATATCTTTTAATAAGAATTTCATTCTTGCTTTAGCACGACTTTTACGCTCTCCGTAACGGTCAAAAACTCTTAAAACACCTTCCATAATTGGAATGATTTTATCGGTCTCAACAAAATCGAACAATACATCTGCATGACGTGGTTGAGACCCTAAGCCTCCGCCCACCATTACTTTGAAACCACGAACACCGTCTTTTACTTTGGCAATGTATCCTATATCATGTAAGTACGACAATCCTGTATCTTCATCTGTTGAAGAAAAAGAGACTTTAAATTTACGTCCCATTTCTTGACAGATAGCGTTACGCAAAAAGAACTTGTACAATGCATCAGCATAAGGAGAAACATCAAAAGGTTCATCTATATCAATACCTGCTGTTTCAGAAGCGGTTACATTTCTTACTACATTTCCACAAGCTTCACGGACAGTAACATCATCCTTTTCTAACTCTGCCCAAAGCTCTGGCGTTCTATTTAAATCCACATAGTGAATCTGAATATCTTGACGTGTTGTGATATGTAAACGACCGCGAGAATACTCATCAGAAACTGCTGCAATTCTTCGTAATTGATTGCTTTTTAGTTTTCCGTAAGGTACTTTGATACGAATCATTTGTACGCCTTCTTGACGCTGACCGTAAACTCCACGTGCTAAACGCAGACTTCTAAATTTTTCTTCGTCGATTTTTCCGTTATGGAAAAGCTCTATTTTTTGAGCTAATTCTATAATGTCTTTTTGGACTATCGGATTCTCTATTTCTGTTTCGAAACTTTTCATCTTCTTTTTCTATTTATTGGATAAATCCGGCTCCAACCGTATTATTTGATTGTGGATCAATTAAAATAAATGAACCATTTGTTCTATGATTTCTAAACTGATCGTAAAAAATCGGTTTATTTAATTTGAATGTTACTGAAGCAATATCATTAATTTCTAACCCTGTAACATCTTTTTCAAAACCTGAATAATCTGGATTAATTTTATGATTGATTCTATCCACTTTTGCCAGTACTTTATTAATTCCGTGCTGAACAATATACTTTCCTCCAGGATTTAATTGGTCTGAATCCATCCAACATACATTGGCAGTAAATTGTTTATCAATCGTTGGTAAATCGTTTTCTTTAACAATCATGTCGCCACGACTTACATTAATATCATTTTCTAAAGTGATGGTTACCGATGAACGTCTTGAAGCCGTTTCATACTTTTCATCATAGAAATAAATATCCTTAATTTTAGAACGTGTTTTTGATGGCAACACAATAATATCATCGCCAACACTTAAATCGCCTCCGTATACTTTTCCTGCATACCCTCTATAATCATGGAAATCTTCCGTTTTTGGACGAATAACATATTGCACAGGGAAACGTGGTGTACCAACATTAAAAATATCAGCTTTATCCAACTGCTCTAAATGCTCTAATAAGGCTTCGCCTTCATACCAAGGCATTGCATCAGATTTATTTACAACATTATCACCTTTTAAAGCACTTACAGGAATAAAAGTAATTTTCTGATCTTGATAATCTCTTTTGCTCATCAATTCAGAAAAATCAGCTTTGATTTTATTGTAAACTTCTTCAGAGTAGTCAACTAAATCCATTTTGTTAATTGCAACAACAACATCTTTAATTCTCAATAAATTATTGATGAAGAAATGACGATTTGTTTGCTCAATAACACCTTTTCTAGCATCAATTAAGATAATAGATGCTTGGGAAGTTGAAGCTCCTGTTACCATGTTACGTGTATATTCAACATGACCAGGTGTATCTGCAATAATGTAACTTTTCTTTTTTGTTGAAAAATAAATATGTGCTACATCAATTGTGATTCCTTGTTCTCTTTCTGCAACTAAACCATCCGTAGCTAATGAAAAATCTAAGTAATCGTATCCACGTTGTTTACTTGTTTTTTCAATGGCTTCTAACTTATCTGTAGTTAAGGATTTTGTATCGTAAAGAATACGTCCTATCAACGTACTTTTCCCATCATCTACACTTCCTGCTGTTGCTATTTTTAATACTTCCATTTTATATGATTACCCTCTAAAGAAGGATTGTTTTTTTAGTTGATTTATTCTTTTTAGAAATACCCTTGTTGTTTACGTTTCTCCATCGCTGCTTCAGATCGTTTATCATCGATTCTAGCACCTCTTTCAGAAATTGTAGAATCTCTAATTTCTTCTACTACTTTAGAAATTGAAACTGCATCTGATAATACTGCCGCTGTACAACTCATATCTCCAACAGTTCTAAAACGAACCATTTTTTCTACAACTTCTTCGTTTTCATCTCTATAAACTACATCATCTTCAGCAGACCAAATCATACCATCTCTTAAGAATACGTTACGTTTGTGTGCAAAGTAAATTGAAGGAATTTCAATATTTTCTTTTTCTATATAAGACCAAACATCTAATTCGGTCCAGTTTGAAATTGGAAATACGCGCACATTTTGACCATGATCAATATCACCATTCAACATATCAAACAATTCTGGTCTTTGATTTTTTTCATCCCATTGCCCAAAATCATCACGAACAGAAAAAATACGCTCTTTAGCTCTTGCTTTTTCTTCATCACGTCTTGCACCACCAATTGCAGCATCAAACTTGAATTCTTCTAAAGCATCTAAAAGCGTTGTTGTTTGCAACATATTTCTACTTGCATAACGTCCAGACTCTTCTTTAACTTTACCTTCATCAATAGAATCTTGTACGTTTCTAACGATTAATTCCAAACCTAATTCTTTACATAAACGATCTCTAAACTCAATCGTTTCAGGGAAGTTATGCCCAGTATCAATGTGCATTAATGGAAAAGGAACTTTAGCTGGATAAAAAGCTTTTACAGCTAATCTTACTAAGGTAATTGAATCTTTCCCTCCAGAGAATAACAATACAGGTTTTTCAAACTGTGCTGCTACTTCCCTCATGATGTAAATCGCTTCGTTTTCAAGCGAGTTGATATGTGATGTGTCTTTATTCATAATATCTTATTTAAGCGTGTAAACCACACTCTCTGTTTTCTAATGCTTTTGTTGGATCAAAGTATTTAAATTCGTTTGATAGGTTATTTTCTTCTAAATAGGTATCTAATTTTTCATCAGACCAATAGTAAAATGGACTTACTTTTAAAACACCATCTTTACTTAAACTAAAAATACCGATACTATTTCTAAATGCTGTTTGCCCTTGACGTAAGTTTGTAAACCATACGTTTGGTTTGTGCTCCTCCATCGCTCTTTTAAAAGGTTCTAACTTCACTTGCTCAGTAAATAAAGCATGCTCTGGTGCATCTATACTAGGAATCCCCATAACCACATCTCTGTGTGCAGATGTTTGTTTTGGCACATATAAAGACACATTCAAGCTTAAATCTTTAATTATTTGTTCTGCGTGTTTATAGGTTTGTGGTGTGTTGTAACCTGTATCACACCAAACTACTGGTATTGTTGAATCAACAGCACTAACCGCATGAAGGATTGCCGCTTCATAAGGTCTGAAATTTGTTGTAACTACCGCTTTGTTATTAAGTTCAAAAGCCTTCTGAATAATTTCAGATGGTGAAGCTTTTTCAAAGCTTTTATTTAATTCTTCTATTTGATTGTCTGTAAACATAATTCTACTCCTTTATTTCCCCCATTTAATAGCATTCCAAATACGCTCATGGAAAAAGTACAATACTAGTTTTGTTAAAAAATCTACTGAAGCTATAGATGCTGCAACCGTAATTTTACCAGTTAATATGTATGAAACTACCAGAGTATCTAAAGTACCTACAACCCTCCAACTTAATGCCTTTGCTACACTTCGTATTGGCTTTTCGCCAACACTATCCTCCTTGTAAGTGGACTTTTCTTTACTCTTTAATAACATTTGCGCTATCATTTGTTGTTATTTTATATTAATCCTATCAATTTAGTAGGAAATACAAATGTAACACATTTTATAACACAAAAAAGTGTTTTAACAACTTTTTAGAATAATGGAATATTTTAAGGTTTAACTGTATAAAATTCTTTTAAAACTGGATCAATTTTAAGAATTCTCTATTTGGAAGTATTGGATAAATCAGCTAAAGTGGTGTTTCTAAATACACTAAGAGTATTATCTCTAACTTGAATCATCAATTTATGGACGCTACACAAGTTTTCATCTGGACAATCGTCACATTTCTCATAGTAATTCAAACTTACACAAGGCACCATAGCAATTGGTCCTTCCAAAACACGCATCACATCAGTCATTTTAATTTCTGAAGGCAAACTTCTTAGATAATAGCCACCGTGTTTCCCTTTTTTAGAACCTAAAATCCCTGATTTCCTTAAAGTCAAAAGAATACCCTCTAAAAATTTTTGCGGAATTTGTTCACTCTTAGCTATAAGACCAACTTGAACAGGCATATCACTTTCACTTCTTGCAATATAAGTAAGCGCTTTTAAACCGTATTTTGTTTTTTTAGATAGCATGATGCTAATATAGGAATTTTAAAAAACGAACAAGTTATTTTAGTTATTTGTATGAGATTTTTCTAGAGCATAAAAAGTAACTTGAGCATAATCATCATTATTACCAGAGTTATTAAGATGATATAAACCGGCTTTAAAATACATATATTGGCCTCCAACATTAAAGCCGCTATTTACCATATTAACAGTTTTAACTACATCATTTTTTCCTTCTCTAGAAATAGTAACGGTTAACAAATCCCCAACAACTTTTATACTATAAGTGAATTTTTCATTTAAGGCTATTCCATCTGAAGGATTAGAAGCACTATTACTTCTAGAGCCTATCATCTCATGCCATTGTTCATCTCCATTTCCATCAGTTGGTTCATGAGCAAAATAGATAGAACCTAACGTGTTATTCTTTAATTTTCTGTAATAGATTCTAATTGGTTCATCACTATTAGCATGAATTTGGCCAATAACTAAACGTCCAATATGACCACTGCTACCTGTTGTGGTAACATGATTTACTGCAAGTGTGGCAGTCATTTCTCCATCATAAGCAGCAGCAGCGCTTTTGTCAGCAGCTGGAGCAGTACCAAAAACCCAGTTGTTTTTATTTACACCTTGCGTACTTATACTTGTATTAGTACCTCTCAACATTTCACGGAGTTCTACACGTACATAACTAGTATTTAGGGACGTTTTAAAACCTTCCACAGGGCATTTAAAAACCATACCGCCATCAGTTCCTGTGTAGAAATATTTATTGTTTTCATATTTATTATTAATCTGACTAACAGTAATAGTCGTTGCAGTACCATTACCTTTATCTTCAGGTATGCTCAAATTCCATGTAGATAAATCGAAATTTTCCGAAGGTGCTTTATTTGGATCTAAGCCATCATTAGATTGTTGTTGCTCCTCTTCTTCCTCTTCCTCTTCTTCTTGAATCACCTCTTCCATTTCTTCGTCTTCATTTACAGAATCGCTTTTACTACAACCCAATAAAAAAATACTGATTAAAAGAATTGGTAACAATTTATTTGCTATTTTCTTCATAACATGTTTTTTACAAAAGTAGTAACTTAATTTCGAAATTGGTTAACCAATTTTAAAAAATCCTTGTAAAACGCTCAAAACATGTATTTCACTCATGAAAATTAAATCCATTTTAATCTAAATGGAAAGTTAATAGACTAAAATAGTTCAATGATTAAAAATGATTTAATAAAGTTTACCCTAAAGCATGCTTCAAATCCGCAATAATATCATGTACATGCTCTAACCCAACCGAAACGCGAACCATACCATCAGTAATGCCCGCAGCATCTTTAACATCAGTTTCAACCTTAGCATGCGTAGTACTTGCAGGATGTGTTACAATAGTTCTCGTATCTCCTAAGTTAGCCAAAAGCGAACACATTTTAATAGCATTTAAAAATGCCCTACCACCATCTAAACCACCTTCCACTTCAAAAGCAACAATATTACCACCAAGCTTCATCTGTTTTTTGGCAATCTCATATTTTGGGTGCGATTTTAAAAACGGATATTTCACCCATTTCACTTTAGGGTGTGCCTCCAAAAATTCAGCCAATTTTAAAGCATTCTCACAATGCTTATCCACACGAATAGCTAATGTTTCTAAAGATTTAGATAGTACCCATGCGTTAAACGGACTCATAGCTGGCCCTGTTAATCTAGAAAACAAATAAATCTCGCGAATCAAGTCCGCTTTACCAACCGTAACACCGCCTAAAACACGCCCTTGTCCATCCATTAATTTCGTAGCCGAATGTATCACCAAATCCGCACCAAACTTAATCGGGTTTTGTAAATACGGTGTCGCAAAACAATTATCAATCACCAATAGCAAATTGTGCTTTTTACAAATAGCACTTAACGCTTCCATATCTAAAACATCAACCCCAGGATTTGTTGGCGTTTCTGCATAAATAAACTTGGTATTTGGTTGAATTAAATCCTCAATCGCTTCAACATCATTAATACTAAAATACGAACATTCAATATTCCACTTCGGGAAGTATTTGGTAAACAATCCATGCGTTGCCCCAAATACAGAGCTGCAAGACACCACATGGTCGCCCGCATCTAGCAATGTTGCAAATGTAGAAAACACCGCAGCCATACCACTCGCAAAGGCAAATCCTGCTTCCGCGCCCTCCATTACGCTTACTTTATCCACAAACTCGTTTACGTTTGGGTTGCTGTAACGACTGTACAAATCGCGCTGCTTCTCCTCCGCGAAAGAAGCTCTCATATCCTCCGCATCGTCAAATACAAACCCCGACGTTAAGTACAAGGGCACAGAATGTTCCGAAAACTGAGAGCGTTCACTCTGCGTTCTTATCGCGTCGGTTTCAAATTTTTTATGGCTCACTTTAATTCTTTTTTTTATTTTATTATTTGGGCATTTCCCTATCGGGTCGGGCTTTCCGTTCCAAGTCCTCGCACCTCCTTTGTCGGGCTGTGGGCTTTCCTCTGCAATCCCTAATGCACTTGTTTGCTGGGGTTTGGTTTTAAATCTAAACGCTTACGCTCGTTACAAACTTTATTTATATGTTTTGCGTGTACACATTTTTATCCTTGAATATCTATATTAATTAGTTTGTTATCTTTATTCAAATCCACAACAATTTGGTGTTTCCAAAACAAATTACCATCATCGTATATTAATTCAAAACTTAAATCTCCAAAAAATAATATTGAATCTAATCTTATTCGATTTAGAAAATTATTTTTAGAAATTTTGGACTCATTTTCTCCTAACCAACTTCCATTTTTTAATGGAACAAGTTTTCTTGCTATATCATTATTAATTTCCTTTTGATTTTTCGAAACCCAATTTAATTTTTTATTTATTTCATTAAGAAAATCATTTTCATTCAGTTCTATTTCTGCATGGTGGTAAACTATTTCTACTTGATTTCCAAAAAGAAGAAGATTAGCTACACTTCTATCGTAGTTTAACTCTCTGTCTTCGGTTATGCCATTTTCCTTTTTCCATTCAGTCACGTCTTTGGCAAACTCCACATTTACAAGTTCTGATGCCTCTGAATCGTAAAATGATTCATTTTCGATTTTAAAGTCAGACTTTTTTAAATTAAAACTTGCTTTTTTATTGAACCATGAAAATATTCCCATTTCAAATTACTAACAACTAATTAATATGCTTACTCAACCTCAAAATATCACCAAACACACCACGCGCCGTAACTTCTGCTCCTGCTCCCGCTCCTTGAATCACTATAGGCTGCTCGCCATAACTTTCTGTAAAAATCTCAAAAATAGCATCACTACCTTTTACATGCCCCAACGTGCTGTCCTCTGGAATTGAAACTAATTTCACTTCCAAATTCCCTTTGTCTTGCGATAAATCTCCTGATAAATCACCAACATAACGCAATACATATCCTTCCTTTTGATCGTCTTTCAACGTTTGATATTGGTCATCTAAAACGGCTAACTGACTCAAAAAGTCTTCAACCGAAATATCTCTGTAAGCCTCAGGAATCAAATTCAATACTTCAACATCTTCAAATTCATTTTGCAAATCTAATTCTCTTGCTAAAATTAACAGCTTTCTAGCCACATCATTTCCTGAGAAATCTTCTCGAGGGTCGGGTTCTGTAAAACCTTTATCCACCGTTTCTTGAATAATGGCACTAAATGGCTTGTCTTCCATAGAAAAATTATTAAACAAATAACTCAACGTCCCCGAAAACACACCTCTAATTCGTGTGATATTTTCTCCAGATTCGTGCAATAATTTAATCGTATCAATTAACGGTAAACCCGCACCAACCGTTGTTTCGTATAAATACTGTTTGTTGTTTTTTTCTAATTGTACTCGTAATTCAGTATAAAACTCGTGCGAAATGGTATTCGCTATTTTGTTGGACGACACCAAATCGAATCCCGCTTCAACTAACGGAATATAATTGGTATAAAACTCCGAACTTGCAGTATTATCTACTGCTATCAAATTCTCTAAATGATGGTTTTTTGCATAAGTAATAACATCGGCAATAGAACTCTTGTAAGAGCTCGAAGCTATAGCATTCTCCCAATTGGCATTCGCACCATTTTTATCCAATATCAATTTTCTAGAATTCGCAATAGCAAATACATTCAAATTAATGCCTTTGCGTTTTTCAATATCATCTTTCGATTTTAAAATTTGATTAATCAATGCGCCACCAACGCCACCATGTCCAAAAATGGCAATATTTATCTTTTTTGAAATCCCAAAAATCTCGCCATGAACTACGTTTACCGCTTTGTGCAATTGCGATTTCTTCACCACCAAACTTACATTCTTTCCTGTAACTGTATTATTAAATAATAAGGGTGTAATTTGATTTTTAATTAGTGCATTAAATGGTTTATGAAACGAACTTAACTCAATTCCAATAATCGAAATAACGGCAACATCATCAATAACATCAATTTTATTGACGTCTTGCGAATAGAAATCGCTTTCAAATTCACGTTCTAAAGCAATTACCGCTTGGGTTGCTTGGTCTGCATCAATAATAAGTCCAATACCCCTTTCTGAGGAACCTTGCGATACAATCCCCACACTAATACCATATTTACTCAATGCACCAAAAATACGTGCATCAACACCAATTTTTCCGAGTAAACCACGGCCTTCTAAATTTAATAGCGCTACATTATCTAAAATGGATAATGACGTTACTTCTTTCGTACTTGGTCTAGCCGTTATAAGCGTCCCTTCATCATCTGCATTAAAAGTATTTAAAATCCGTAAGTTGATATTTTTCTCAACTAAAGGAATAATGGTTTTAGCATGTAAAACAGAAGTTCCAAAATTTGCCAACTCATTAGCTTCACTAAAAGATAACTCTCTAATCTTTTTAGCATCGGCAACTAGACTTGGGTCTGCAGTATAAATTCCACTAACATGTGTATAATTTTGTAATTCTTCTGCATCTAAAAAATTAGCTATCAAAGCTGCGGTATAATTACTTCCGTTTCTTCCTAAAGTAGTGGTTTCATTCTTTAAATTTGAAGCTATAAAACCAGCCACTACATTAACCACGGCTTTATTTGCATTAAAATAGGCCTGTGTATTTTCTTTTGAAATTTTTGATAGCGGTTGTGCATTGCCAAAAGATTCATCAGTTTTTATAAGTTCGCGTGCGTCAGTTGCTTGAGCTTTTACTCCATATTGATTCAATAAATTTGAAATAAGTTTGATAGATAACAATTCACCTTGCGCCAATATATTATCCTTTGTCTTTTTACTGTAATCTCGTAACAGGCTAACTCCTTCAAATAACTTATCTAAAACTGAAAACTCTTCAGAAAAATCAATGGTTTTCAAAGGCTCAATTTGGTATGCTTTAAAAGCTTCTAAATCCTTTTGATACGTTTCTCCTTTTAGAGCTTTATTCAAAATAACCTCTAAATCATCAGTTGCTGAACCTCTTGCAGATACCACAACAGAAATTCTATCGCCAGCTTCCACTTTATTTTTTATAATTGAAAGTACTGTTTCTAAGCCTTTTCCGTTGGCTAAAGATTTACCTCCAAATTTTAATACCTTCATTGGTTTTCTTTTAGAATGTGGCACAAAAATGCCTTCTACAATTTTTTCTAATTGGTCATACTCCATTAAAAATGCATCGTGACCGTGAACAGAATGAATTTCATTGTACGTAACGTTAGGATGGGTTAATGCTAATTGTTTATGAGTTTCTCTATTTTCTTCTGCGGTAAAAAACAAATCAGAATCTACACCTACAATATGAATTTTGGCTTCAATATTTTCAAGCACATTAAAGTTACTTGAACGTCCTTTAGTCACATCAATGGATTTTAATAACTGATTCATTAATTTATAGGCCGACAATTGAAAACGTTCCTGCAACTTTTTACCATGATGCAACAGCCAACTCTCTACATTAAAAATCTCCAAATCGTCATTTTTAGAACGCTGAAAACGTTCTTTAAAAGACTCTGGTGTGCGGTAACACAACATAGCGTGCATGCGTGCATCGTGCACAGGGTGTTTAGAGTTTAATAAAAATTGTTCTTGTATTTGGCAGTTGGCAATCAACCAATCAGTAGATTTCCAATCGGTGGCTACCACTATTAAGTGTTCTGTAAAATCAGGTGATAAAACTGCCATTTCCCAAGCAATTCCACCACCTAAAGAGCCGCCAATTGTTGCAAATAATTTTCCTGTTTTTAGTTCTTTTAAACCACTTAGAAATATTTTGGCAACATCTCGCGCCACAAAATCTTTATAATTATCAATCACAAAACCATCAAAACCATTTCCAGGAATATTGAATGCTAAAATCGTGTAAATTTTAGTATCAATAACTTTATCATCACCAATTAAATCTTTCCACCAACCATACTCTCCTGCCACCTCACTATTTCCTGTCAGTGCATGATTAACCAACACAATTGGTGCGCTTCCTATTGGCTTACCAAAAACCTGGTAACTTAACTTTATTTTAGAGTTAAGCACACCGCTCTCAGTTGTGTAGTTATTAATAATGATGTGTTGTAATGGGTGTTTCAATTATCTAAATTTTAATTTAGACCTCTCTGATTATAAAAGTCAGAGAGGTCTTTTACTCAATTATATTTTTGCAAACGCCTGTTTTAAATCTGCTTTTAAATCTTCAATATCTTCAATACCTACTGACAAACGTATTAAGTCTGTAGATACACCTGCCGAAGCTTGTTCTGCTTCATCCAATTGTTGGTGTGTGGTACTCGACGGATGAATAATCAATGATTTAGTATCTCCAATATTAGCTAACAAAGAAAATATTTGAGTTTCATCTGCAATCGTTTTTGCTGCATCGAATCCACCTTTATGTCCAAAAGTAACAATACCACTTTGCCCTTTAGGTAAATATTTCTTAGCCAAAGCATTGTATTTACTACTCTCTAACCCAGGATAATTTACCCAAGCCACTTCATCTTGCGCCTCTAACCATTTTGCTAATTCTAAAGCGTTTTCACTATGTTGCTTGATTCTAACTGGTAATGTTTCTAAACCTTGAATGATGTTGAATGCATTTGTTGGACTCATAGCCCCACCAAAATCTCTTAAACCTTCTAAAATCAATTTGAATGTGTAAGAGGCGGCACCTAAAACTTCATGATATTTTAAACCGTGATACCCCGCAGATGGTTCTGTAAATTCTGGAAATTTCCCGTTTGCCCAATTGAAAGTACCAGCGTCAATAATAGCTCCACCTAAAGATGTTCCTTGTCCGCCAATATATTTGGTTAACGAGTGGATTACAATATTTGCTCCGTGTTTTATTGGGTTTAATAATGCTGGTGTTGCTACCGTATTATCTACAATAAAAGGTACTTCTGCTGCTTTTGAATGTTCTGCAATAGCTTCTAAATCTAAAACATCTAGTTTAGGGTTTCCTAAAGATTCTACAAAAAACGCTCTGGTATTATCTTGCACAGCATCTTTGAAATTATCAGGATTTGAAGCATCTACAAATGTAGTTGTAATACCTAATCTTGGAAGTGTAACACTTAATAAATTATAAGTACCACCATACAAACTACTAGATGCTACAACATGGTCTCCTGCTTTTAAAAGCGTTAATAATCCTGTTGCAATGGCTGCTGTTCCTGAAGCAAAAACTACGGCTCCAATACCACCTTCTACAGCCGCTAAACGCTCTTGTAAAATTTGGTTTGTTGGGTTATTTAAACGTGTGTAAATAAACCCTAATTCTTGCAAAGAAAATAGGTTTGCCGCATGGTCTGAATTATTAAAAACGTAAGACGTTGTTTGGTAAATAGGAACTGCTCTTGCTCCTCCGTTTGCTGTGACATCATGACCTGCGTGTAATGCGTTTGTTGCTAATTTTTGATCGCTCATTTTTCTAATTTTTTTAGTTAATAATTTATCACAATTGTGACTAAACCAAAAGTCAAAATATGCTACTCATGTAGCGTACTCAATAGAAAAATGTTATAAAGAATTATTAAAATTACATAAAGTAATTTTTTGGGGTTATCTATCTAAACACCAATAAATGAATTGGTAATTCAAGTAGAATTTAGCACCTTCTTTAATAAGTTTAAAGGGTTGCTAAGGTTTCACAGGGTCTAATCCCTCCACCTTTCTTGATAACATTTCAATAAGTATTTGAACTTTGTGACTGCAAATATCGTGTAGAAAAGTTAATATCCAAACTTTTAAGAAGAAAAATTTATTTTAAGTGCTTAGAGATTTTATCAAATACTGAAAACTACTAATAAAAATTTGCAGTTGGCGGATAATGCGTTAGGGATTGAACGGTATGTTTGATTCAGATAGTAATCGGGAGAGCAGTAAAAGCCTGACCCCTTGTGGGTAACGCCAAAAAAAATTAGGATAAAGTTGCTTTAAATTTATCTCGTATAACATCGCCAATAGGACGATTTTCAATCTTAGATTCTAACCACGAAATAATGTCTAGATACAGGAAGGCACGACTTTGGTAAGGATCGTTTTCAAATTCTTTTAATTTCTTGTGTAGCTTGATAAACTCACCCTTAACTTGGTGTGGATAGATGTCTCCCAATCCACGAAGAAACTTGATAAATTGTATTTGCACCTCGTACAAATCTTCCATTTTAATGAGGAATTTATAGGTGCTTTTTATTAGCACATCTAGATTGTAATCTAAGCCAGCTTCGTAGTGCGCTACTAGGTTTAAAATTCTAGAAAAACACAGTAAATCCTCTCGCATTTGTAGCGACTTATTGCTTATAATTTTTTCTAAATAATAAATGCATTTTCTGCTATCTCCTGCACCAAAATACATACTAGCCATTTTGTAATAAAAAACCATAATGTGATGCTCGTCTATACGGTTATTATAGCTTCTTAGTTTATCTAATACCTCATCAATTAAAGATAAACCTTCTACAAAACTGCCTTCAATAAAATGAAGATTAAACTTATTATTATAAATATACAAGAATGCCAAAGACTCATTATTATCATCTAAAGGAAACCATTTTTCTTGGGTAATTTCTTCAAATCTCGCCAGTGTTTCTTTAAATTTATTGTACTGCCTTAGGTAAAACAAAGCCTCTAACAAATAGTGATTCCCTCTAAGAAAAAAGACTGGATTTAGTACAATCATGTCTTTATTATCATAGAACAAATCAACCCATTTAGATGCATATTTGTAGCATGATAAAAAATCTACCGTTAAAAAACTATACCAGAGTTTTGCTTTATATAACCAAAGTTTTTCTCGAAAACCTAATTTATTAATATCATATTTTGGTAATCTATCATGGTAATATTTATCAATAATTTGATACTCTTCATCATTCTTTACATAACCTGTTTTTAAAAACAGCCCGTAAAGCTGTAATGACAAATTAGAGAGTTTACTTGCTAAAACATTCTGTAAACTCAAGTCTTTTGCTTGAATTGTTAATTCATCTGCACGATTGCTAATACTTCTAGTAATATATTGAGACTCAATTACTTTTTCCAACTCAACAATTTCATAAGCCACATTTTTTTCTTCATGCGCAATAGCTAAGTTTTTTGCTTTATCTAAAATCTTTAAGCTTTGTTTGTAGAGTCCTTTATGATATAATATGGTAGCAAAATCGAGCTGCTCTCTGATCTGAATTCTCACATTTTGATGAGACGGATTTAATCGTAGGCTAATTAAAATTTGTTTGTATAAATGTGCTTTAAGGTTTGAGAGCTGTTGTTTTTTTACAATACCTTTTTTAAGAATAACAGCTTCATCATACGATGAAAGTTTATCGAGAATATTAAACAGCATTAAGAATTTAGAATCTTCATTTACGCCCAATCGTCCAACATAAAGCTTAAATTGCCTTTTTTCGGATTTAGACAACGATTTTACTAACACAAATAAATTATCTTTTTGCTCTTTCGTCATAGTCACAAAAACAGTATTAAAAAACTGATATTCAATTATTTAATACAATATAAACCAAGTTAAACATCGTAAAAAATAAATAAGAAGTTATGTATTTAGAAAACCAAAATATACATTCGTGTAACAATACGAAAATATATTTTAATAAATGTCTGATAATAAAGTCCAAATTTTTGATACAACGCTAAGAGACGGCGAGCAAGTCCCTGGCTGTAAATTGAATACTGAACAGAAATTAATTATTGCTGAACAGCTTGATTTATTAGGAGTTGACATTATTGAAGCTGGTTTTCCGGTGTCTAGCCCTGGAGATTTTAAATCAGTAGAAGAAATTTCTAAAATTGTAAAAAACGCTACGGTTTGTGGGTTAACCCGTTCTGTAGAAAATGATATAAAAGTAGCTGGTGAGGCATTGAAATATGCTAAAACACCAAGAATACATACTGGTATTGGAACTTCAGATTCTCACATAAAATTCAAATTCAAATCTACACAAGAAGACGTTATAGAACGAGCTGTTAAAGCAGTAAGTTATGCTAAATCTTTTGTTGAAGATGTTGAGTTTTATGCCGAGGATGCAGGTAGAACAGATAACGAATATTTAGCTCGCGTATGTGAAGCTGTAATTAAAGCCGGAGCTACTGTTTTAAACATTCCTGATACCACAGGTTACTGTTTACCTAGTGAATATGGTGCAAAAATCAAGTATTTAAAAGAAAACGTAAAAGGTATTGATAAGGCTATTTTATCTTGTCACTGCCATAACGATTTAGGGTTAGCTACAGCAAACTCTATTGAAGGTGTAATAAACGGAGCACGTCAAATTGAGTGTACTATTAACGGTATTGGAGAGCGTGCTGGAAATACGGCGCTAGAAGAAGTGGTTATGATTTTAAAGCAGCACCCTTATCTAAATCTTGATACAGGAATCCAAACTGAAATGCTTTACGGCATGAGCCAATTAGTATCAGACAGTATGGGAATTTACACGCAACCAAACAAAGCTATTGTTGGTGCTAATGCCTTTGCTCACAGTTCTGGAATTCATCAAGACGGTGTTATTAAAAATCGTGAAACATACGAAATCATGGACCCCAAAGATGTTGGTGTAACAGAATCTGCAATTGTTTTAACAGCAAGAAGCGGAAGAGCTGCATTAGCTTATAGAGCCAAAAATATTGGATACGAATTAACAAAACTTCAATTAGACGAAATCTATACTAATTTTTTAGATTTTGCAGATAAGAAAAAAGAAGTTGATGATAGTGATATTCATCAAATTATAGAAAACAGCAAAGTATATAGCGAGATTACTTCTGCTTAAAAACAATAGAATGAAATTAAATATTGCCGTTTTACAAGGCGATGGTATAGGACCAGAAGTTACAGCACAAGCCGTCAAGGTTTTAAAGGCTGTAGCTATGGAATTTAACCACATATTTACATTTCAAAAAGCATTAGTTGGAGCTAGTGCCATAGATAAAACAGGAAACCCATTACCAGAAGAAACTATTAGCATTTGCAAAAAAGCAGATGCTGTTTTATTTGGGGCTATAGGAGACACAAAATATGATGAAGATCCAGATGCTAAAATCCGTCCAGAACAAGGGCTTTTAGGCATCCGAAAAGAGTTAGGTTTGTACACCAATATTCGTCCAATTATAGCTTACGAAGATTTATTAAACAAATCTTCACTTAAAGTAAAGCAAATAAAAGACACCAATATTTTAATTTATCGCGAGTTAACAGGTGGTATTTATTTTGGGGATCGTTATTTAAGTGACGATGGTAACATTGCTTCAGATGTATGTAAATACGAACGATTCGAAATAGAGCGTATTGCACATTTAGCCTTTAAAGCTGCCCTTTCAAGAAAACGAAAGCTAACCTTAGTAGATAAAGCTAACGTACTAGAAAGCTCTCGTCTTTGGAGACGTGTAGTTAAAGAAATTGCACCTCAATATCCAAATGTAAAAGTCAATTTCATGTACATAGACAATGCCGCTATGGAACTTATCATTCATCCGCGACAATTCGATGTTATTTTAACCGAAAATATGTTTGGCGATATTCTATCCGAAGAAGCTAGCGTTATTGTTGGGTCCATCGGGCTATTAGCATCGGCTTCCATTGGCGACAAACATGCTATGTTTGAGCCCATTCATGGTGCATATGCCAAAGCTGCTAACAGAGGGGTTGCAAATCCAATAGCATCCATTTTATCCGCAGCAATGTTATTGGATCATTTCGGATTATACGAAGAAGCCGCCTTGGTAAGAGAAGGTGTAGACAAATCGCTTAAACTACACATTACCACACCAGATTTAAACAATAAATACGATAATATAACCACTACAAAAGTGGGCGATTTTATAGAAGATTTTATACAAAATCCAGACGAAACTAATCTAAACTTCACCAATATACATATAGGGCAATCCACTATTATTTAATTATTTGAGTTAGTCACCAAAACAAATTAAACTACTATTTTTATCGGAAAGTCCTTAAAAGCGCATTGTGACAAATGCGCTTTTTTAATGTCTTATTTTTTTCTATTGATTATTTATTCGGGCGTTACCCCAAGGGTCGGGCTATACGTTACAAGTCCTCGCACTTCCTTCGTCAGGCTATGGGCTTTTCACTACTATCCCTAACGCAGAACTTAACGTGCATCAAAATCTTCAAAATATTTAATGGTTAGCTACATTCAATAACATAAATCAAACCATAGAAAATTACATATTCTTCAACTCAGCAACCAAATCTGTCAAAGTAGCTTTGGCATCTCCAAACAACATGGCTGTTTTAGAATTATAAAACAACTCGTTTTCAATTCCAGCATAACCAGCTTTCATACTACGTTTATTAACAATAATATGTTTTGCGTTTTCAACATCCAATATAGGCATTCCGTAAATAGGGCTAGAAGGATCGTTATGAGCTGCTGGATTTACAACATCATTAGCACCTACTACCAATACCACATCAGCATTATTAAATTGTGGATTTATATCATCCATTTCAACCAACATATTATACTCAACATTCGATTCAGCTAATAATACATTCATATGTCCTGGCATACGTCCTGCAACTGGATGAATAGCATACTTTACATTAACGCCTTTATCTGTTAAGAGCTCTTCTAATTCATGTATAACATGTTGTGCTTGCGCCACAGCCAATCCATACCCAGGAACAATTATAACATTTGATGCATAATTCATCATAATAGCCGAATCACTAGCTGTAGTACTTTTAATAGACCCTAAAGTTTTATTTACTCCTTCAACGCTTCCACTTGCTGTAAACGAACCAAAAATTACTGAAGCTAAGGTTCTATTCATGGCCTTACACATAGCTACTGTTAAAATTATTCCTGCAGAACCCACTAAAATACCACCTACTAACATTACCATATTATTATACAATACTCCAGTAATAGCCGCGGCAATACCCGTTAAGGAATTTAATAGTGATATCACCACAGGCATATCAGCTCCTCCAATAGGTAGTACAAATAAAATCCCATAAACTAATCCACCAACTAATAATAAATATAATAGTATTTGACTATCAATATTTCCTACAACTACATATGCTCCTAAAGCCACTATTGCTATTATAAACAGATTATTGACAATGTTATATTGTGGAATTTTTATAACACTTTTTACTGAACCATTTAATTTTCCCCATGCTATTAAGCTTCCTGAAAAAGTAATAGCTCCAATTATAATTGCCGATAAAATAGTAGAAACAATTGATGCACTAGCTGCCTTAATATCTGCATTTCCAAACTCAACAATTCCAATTAATGCAGCACTAGCACCACCAAATCCATTAAATAATGATACCAATTCTGGCATTTTAGTCATTTCTACCTTAACCGCTATTAAACCCCCAATGATTGAACCCACTAAAATAGCGACCCCAATTAAAACATAAATAAGTGTTGGCACTTCTAAATCATGAACAAAAATAGTCCCAACAATAGCTAAACCCATTCCTCCTGCAGCAATCAAATTTCCTGACTTTGCAGTATCTGGGTGCCCTAACTTTTTTAATCCTACAATAAACGTTACTGTTGCAATTAAATATATAATACTTAAAATAATACTCATTACTTTTTCTTTTTAAACATGTCTAACATTCTGTTGGTAACAGCAAATCCGCCAACAACATTTAATACACCTAACACCACTGCAATAAACCCAAGTACTAATGCTACATAGTCTGTTGGATTTGAATGCAACATCACCAATATTGCTCCAACTATCACAACACCACTTAAGGCGTTTGCTCCAGACATTAAAGGTGTGTGTAAAACTGCAGGAATACTTTTTATTATTTCTACACCTACAAATATTGATAAAATAACTATGTATATAATTTGTAGATTATTGCTAATAAATTCTATTAATTCATTCATAATTTTAATTTAGTTTTTACGTTGAATTCCGTCTTGAACAATCAGTGTTTCGTTTGTAATCTCTTCTTCTAAATCCCATTTAAAATTTAGATCTTCTGTTAAATGCATAATAAAATTATATATATTCTTAGCATATAACTCACTAGCGTTAGTTGACACACTTTCAGGTGCAACACTAGTTCCTATGACTTTTACACCATTTACATTAATGGTTTCGTTTAGTTTACTTACTTCACAATTTCCACCTTGATTTGCAGCTAAATCTATAATTACAGCCCCATTTTTCATGTGGCGAACTTGGTCTTCAGTTATTAATAATGGTGCTTTCTTCCCTGGAACATTAGCAGTTGTGATAACTAAATCAGCTTGGAATAATGATTTATTAACTGCTTCTTTTTGTCTTTCAGCATAGTCACTTGAAGCTTCTTTAGCATAACCTCCTTCAGATTCTTCAGTATTGTTTTCTACAGAAATAAATTTAGCGCCTAACGATTCTGCTTGTTCTTTAGTTTCCAATCTAATATCAGTAGCTTCAACAACAGCACCTAGTCTTTTAGCTGTAGCAATAGCCTGTAAACCTGCAACACCAACACCATAGATCAAAACCCTGGACGGTGTGATAGTACCAGCAGCAGTCATCATTAAAGGAAATATTTTGGTCATTTCATAAGCTCCTAAAATCACCGCTTTATAACCTGCTAAATTATTTTGAGAGCTTAATACATCCATATCTTGAGCTCTGGAAATACGTGGCATTGCATCCATTGAAAATGCCGAAGCACCTTTTTCTGCAATAGCCTTAATCAATTCTGGGCTTGACTTATGAAATAATTGACTCATTAAGATGTGTCTTTTATGAACCAGCTTTAAATCTTGTTCATCAAATGGGTTAATTTTAATGAGTACTTGAGCTGCTTCAAAAACAGCTTCTCTAGAAACAATTTCTGCTCCATAACCCTCATAATCAGAATCTTTATATGAAGAATTGGTTCCTGCTCCTTTTTCTACAAGAACTTCAAATCCCTTTTCTACTAATTGCTTAGTAATAAATGGAGATAAAGAAACACGCTTTTCCCCTTTATGCGTCTCTTTTAAAATACCTATTTTCATAAATCAATATAGTTAGTTAGTTTTTTTAGTTTTATACGTTTGACTATTTTGGAAATTTCTCTTTAATCTTATCCAAACACAAATTATGGATACTTCCAACATGGGTATGCTTTTTTGAAGTATCAGGAATATAAGTCCCATCCTGCACTTGTCCACCTATTTTTTGGTAGGCCTCTCTAAAACTTTGTCCTTCCACAACTAAAGTATTAATATTATCTACAGTAAATAAATACTTGTATTTATCATCATGTATATCAACATCTTTTACAATAATCTGCTGAATCGAGAAATTAAAAATATCTAAAATATCTTTTAACTCTTCAAAAGCGGCAATCATGTTTTCTTTCAATAATTGAAAATCTCTGTGGTAACCACTTGGTAGATTATTGGTAATCAAAATCATTTCAGACTGTAAGGCTTGAATTTTGTTACACTTCCCTCGTATTAATTCAAATACATCTGGGTTTTTTTTATGCGGCATAATGCTACTTCCTGTAGTTAATTCATCTGGAAACGATATAAAGCCAAAATTCTGACTCATATATAAACACACATCCATAGCAAAACGCGATAAGGTATTACATAAACCACCTAAAGCGGCAGCAATAGTTCGCTCGTTTTTACCACGACCCATTTGTGCAGCAACCACATTATATTTTAGGGATGCAAAGTCCATTTCTTTAGTCGTTAACTCCCTATCAATCGGGAATGAACTTCCATAACCAGCAGCAGAACCTAAGGGGTTTTGATCAACTGTTTTTATGGCTGCATTTAGCATATAAACATCGTCTATCATTAACTCTGCATAAGCAGAAAGCCACAACCCAAATGATGATGGCATTGCTACTTGCAAGTGCGTGTAACCCGGTAAAACTTTATCTTTATATTTTTCAGACAACTTTAAAAGCGTATCAAAAAGCGTTTTTGTTTTAGTTTTAATTAAACTTAAATTATCTTTGTAATACAAATGACAAGCCACTAAAACCTGATCGTTTCTTGAACGTGCTGTATGTATTTTTTTTCCAACCTCGCCTAATGATTTTGTGAGTTCAAATTCAATTTTTGAATGTACATCTTCAAACTGCTCATTTATTACAAATGTGCCCTCTTGTATTTGAGATTCTAAAGTTTTTAGTCCTCTTAATAAATCAACCAATTCTTCAACCGAAATAATACCGATTTTTTGAAGCATTTTAGCATGTGCTTTTGACGCAATCACATCGTATTTCGCAATATGAATATCAATTTCACGGTCGTTCCCAACAGTAAATTGTTCTATTTTTTTATCGATTGATATACCTTTATCCCAGAGTTTCATTGTAAAAAATGTTTATTTGTTTATGCGTTGATTTGTTTATACGATTACCCGATTCAACAATTCAACATATATTTTTATGCCTTCTTCAATTTCATTTACATAAATAAATTCGTCTGCTGAATGTGAACGTGTACTATCCCCCGGACCAAGTTTTAAACTTGGGCAACTTAACACAGCTTGATCTGATAATGTTGGCGACCCGTAAGTTGTTCTTCCTATAGCAATGCCTGCTTTTACCAAATCATGCTCCACAGGAATAGAAGAAGAATTTAATCGTAAACTACGTGGAGTAATTTTAGTTACTGGCGCTTTTTCTTGTAAAATTTCAGCAATCTCAGCATTACTGTAAGCATCATTCACACGAACATCAATAACCAAGTCTACATGACCAGGCACCACATTATGCTGAGATCCTGCGCTAATTTGTGTTACTGTTAATTTCACATCGCCTAAAGCTTTTGAGCCTTTTTCAAACTTAAAATCTTTAAACCATTGCAAAGCATCAATCGTATTGTAAATGGCATTATTATCATTTGGATGCGCTGCATGACTTGGTGTTCCTTCAATAACGGCTTCAAAAACGACTAAACCTTTTTCAGCTACGGCAAGATTCATTAAAGTTGGTTCTCCCACTATAGCCACATCAACTTTTGGGATGATAGATAACATGCTATTCAGCCCGTTTGGACCACTGCTTTCCTCTTCCGCAGAAGCGACAATAACTAAATTATATTTTAAATTTTCGTGATTATAATAGTGCGTAAATGTTGCGATTAAAGACACCAAACAGCCGCCAGCGTCGTTACTGCCTAACCCGAATAATTTTCCATCTTCAACAAATGCCTTAAAAGGATCGTTTGTATATGCTGAATTTGGCTTAACCGTATCGTGATGCGAGTTTAACAATAGTGTTGGGTTGCCTTCTTCAAAATATTTATTAACTGCCCAAACGTTGTTTTTCGTTCGCTTATAGTCAATTTTATATCGTGTAAACCAATCTTCAATATGCGATGCAGTAACATCTTCTTCAGAAGAAAACGACTGCGTTTCTATCAGCTTTTTTAAAAGTGATATCGCATCATTTGTTAAATCTTGTATCGCCATCTTATAAGGTTATTGTTGTAAAATCATCATTCTCTTGAGTTAACATGGCTGTATTTCCCATATTTATTGTGTTAACGCCATGTCGTAATGCGTCAAAACAATTTTCAAGTTTTGGAAGCATACCATCTGCAATAATACCTTGATTCAATAAATCTTGATAAATTTTTGAATCGATATGTTTAACCACAGAATTTTTATCATTTATGTCTCTTAAAACACCTTTCAACTCAAAACAGTAATAAATAGATGTTTCGTATAAATTACTCATTCCTACAGCAACTTGCGAGGTTATCGTATCTGCATTGGTATTTAACAATTGGCCGTTTCCATCGTGTGTAATAGCACAAAAAACAGGTGTAAAATCGGCTTGAATTAATTTATCTATAGATTTATAAGCCACTTCTTTTACATCACCTACAAATCCAAAATCAATATCTTTTACAGGGCGTTTATCAGATTTGATACTGTTTACATCTGCTCCAGTTAAACCAATGGCATTGGTGTTTAAAGCCTGAAGCTTAGCTACCACGTTTTTATTCACCAAACCACCATATACCATAGTAATAACTTCTAAAGTATCAGCATCGGTGATACGACGTCCATTTATCATTTTAGATTCAATACCAAGCTTTGAAGCGATATGAGTTGCACGTTTTCCACCACCATGGACCAAAATTTTCTTTCCTTCTAAATTAGAAAATAATTTTAAAAATGCATTTAATGACGCTTCATCTTCAATGATATTACCTCCTATTTTTACTATGGATAATTTTTCTTTAGGCATTTTCCAATATTTTTTTAAGCACCAATTGTGCTGCATAGGTTCTGTTATTGGCCTGTTCGATAACTAATGAGCTATCGGTATCTAACACAGCGTCTTCAACAACTACATTTCGTCGCACTGGTAAACAATGCATAAACTTTGCATTACCTAATTTTTCTTTAGTAATCATCCAATTAGGGTCTGTATTTACAACTTTCCCATAATCTTCATACGAACTCCAGTTTTTTGTATACACAAAATCGGCATCTTTAAATGCTTCTTCTTGATTATGATAAATTGGCGTATCTCCAGTAATTTCAGGGTTCAAATTATAACCCTTAGGATTGGCAATTACAAACTCCACATCCATTTTTTGCATTGCTTGAACAAAACTATTTCCCACAGCATGAGGTAAAGCCTTAATATGCGGTGCCCAACTTAAAACTACTTTAGGTTTAGCAACTTTTGCATGCTCTGAAATGGTAATAGCATCAGTTAATCCTTGTAATGGATGTCCTGTAGCACTTTCCATATTCACAATAGGCACAGAGGCATATTTTGCAAATGATTTTAAAACGTGTTCGCTTTCATCTTTTTCTTTATCAATCAATGATGGAAATGCCCTAACAGCTATAATATCACAATATTGTGAAACCACTGCAGCTGCTTCCTTAATGTGTTCTGCAGTTGTTCCATTCATAACCGTTCCATCTCCAAACTCAATACCCCAAGCATCACCAGACACATTCATTACTATAGGATTCATTCCTAAATTTAAAGCTGCTTTTTGAGTGCTTAAACGCGTACGTAAACTTGAATTAAAGAATAATAATCCTAGTACTTTATTTTTACCTAATTGAATGTGTTTAAGCGGATTTGCTTTTAAAGTTTTTGCTTCTTCAATCCAAGCGCTAATGTTGTCTATATCGTGTATTGATGTATAATTCATCTTCTATTTTATTTTTGTAAAAGGAACTTTCTCTTCCATAGCATTCAAAATGAAATCATCTTCTAATCCATTTACAATCCATGTTTCTATATTCGCCTTTTTAGTTACTGAAGCTGCTTCAATTTTTGATGCCATTCCTCCGCTTCCGTGTGTTGATTTAGAACTCACAACCTGCCTTCTTAAATCATCAAAATCTTGAAGTTCACTGATTGTTTTATGTGTACCATTTTCGATTGACTCTTTCGTATAAATACCATTTGTATTAGTGGCAATCATAAATAAATCAACATCTAGAAGAGATGCAGTTAACGCTCCTAATTTATCATTATCTCCAAATTTAATTTCATCTGTCGCCACTGTATCATTTTCATTTATAATAGGAATGTAGTTGTTGTTAACTAAAACCTTTATAGTGTTTGTAATATTAACGCGACTCTCTTCCTTTTCAAAATCAGAATATGACAATAAACATTGCGAGGTCAACAACCCATATTCTCTAAAAATCTCTTGATAAATACGTATTAAATGTGGTTGCCCTATAGACGCCAGAGCTTGTTTCACAAAAACTTCTTTCTGCTTACTCTCTAGTTTCACAAACTGTTTAGCAACTGCTATTGCCCCAGAACTCACAATAACAAACTCACAAGTATCTTGAAGTTTAGCAATTTGATTTGCAATATCTTCAATCTTACCTCTAGAAATGTTATCGGTTTCTTTGGTTAAGGTATTAGACCCTATTTTTAGTAATATGCGTTTCTTTTTCTGCATCTTATCTTATTTGTCCATTACCATGAACATACCATTTATTGGTTACCAAATGTTGTAATCCAATTGGTCCGCGTTGGTGTAATTTATCCGTACTAATCGCTAATTCGCCACCTAAACCTAATTGCCCGCCATCCGTAAAACGTGTAGACGCATTATGATATACTGCAGCTGTATCTACATTCTCCATAAACAATTTTGCTTCAGCATCATTGGTTGTTATTATTGATGAAGAATGTCCTCCAGAATACTTATTAATCATGGCGATAGTATCTTGATTTGATGCAATTTCCCCTATAAGAATCTTATAATCTAAAAACTCTTCATACCAGATATCATCAGACTTGATAGTTTCAAGTCCATTATCTTTTGAAACTATATCATCTCCTAAAACTTCAATTTTAAAATCTTTTAATTTTGAAATTAATGTTTTAACAAACTCGTTTTTATTTGGAAGGTTTTCGTCTATCAAAACCTTATCAACTGCATTACAAGCTGAAATTTTCGACTTCCCATTCATAATCACATCAATAGCAATATCTAAATCTGCTTCCTCATGAACATATACAAAGTTGTTACCACGTCCACTAATAATTACAGGACAGGTAGCATGCTCTTTTACAAAAGCAATTAAGCGCTCCCCACCACGAGGCACAATCAAATCAACTTTCTGAGTTGGATTTTCTAAAAAAGCTTGAGTTTCAGTTCTGTTAAATTGTAAATACTCAACCCAATCAGTAGAGGCATTTTCTTCTTTCAAAGCTTCATGCCATAACTCAACAATTTTTAAATTTGACCGTAATGATTCTTTACCTCCTTTAAGCAATATTTTATTACCTGATTTAAAAGCAATTCCAGCAGCTTCAACCGTTACATCTGGACGCGATTCATATATAATCAACACTGTACCAAACGAAGCTGTTTTATTGTATACCTGCATTCCGTTCTCATGTTTAAAACTAAAACGTTCAACACCAACAGGGTCTTCTTGAGAAGCTAAATGCGTTACAGCTTTAATCATCTCGTCTACTTTAGCATCATCAACTTTTAAACGGTCAAACATAGAGATGTCATCACCTTTGTAAGCATCTAAATCCGTTTTATTAATAGCAATTATAGCTTTTCGTTCACGCTCTAAAAGTATTGCCATTTTAAGCAATACAGTATTTCTAGTGTTTATGGATAATAATGTATTCATGTTATGCAACAGTTGTTTCAACTTCAGTTAGAGTTTCAATTAACGCTTCAAAAAACATAGTAATATGCTCCTTTTTAACCGTTAATGGTGGTAATATTCTCAATAATTTTTTATTCGCAGCTCCACCTGTAAAAATATGATGGTTGTAAATTAATTTTTTTCTTAAATCGCCTACTTCAAAATCAAATTCTAAACCAAGCATTAAACCTCTACCTTTAATCTTTTTTATTTGTGGAATCGTTTCGGCAATTTTTATAAAGTACTCAGACATGGTATTAACATTATCTATTAATTTCTGCTCTTCAATCACATTTAAAACCGACAAACCAGCAGCACAAGCCAAATGATTTCCACCAAATGTAGTTCCTAACATTCCAAACTTTGCTTCAATATCAGGATGAATCAAAATCCCACCAATTGGGAATCCATTTCCCATACCTTTCGCTATAGATATAATATTTGGTGTTACATTATAATGTTGAAATGCAAAGAATTTTCCTGAACGCCCGTATCCAGATTGCACTTCATCAGCAATAAACATTGTATTGTTCACTTTACACAAAGCATCAACAGCTTCAAAAAATTCAGCAGAACCTTCATCTAAACCACCTACACCCTGAATAAACTCAACAATAACAGCACAAACATCACCTTTTTCAAGTTCTTTTTTTACACCTTCAATATCATTTAAAGGCAAAATAGTTACCGCTTGTTGCGCATTAATTGGCGCAATAATATTTTTGTTATCAGTAGCCGCTACAGCAGCCGATGTACGCCCATGAAACCCATTACTAAATGCTAAAACTCTAGATTTTCCTGTTTTAAAAGACGCTAATTTTAAAGCATTCTCATTAGCCTCAGCACCAGAATTGCATAAAAACAATTCGTAATCTTTACAACCAGAAAGGACTTCAATTTTATCAGCCAATTCCTTCTGTAACGGATTCTGAATAGCATTCGAATAAAACCCAAGTTTAGAAACTTGACTAGTAACAGCCTCAACATATTTAGGGTGTGCATGACCAATAGAAATCACAGCATGCCCTCCGTAAAGGTCTAAATATTCGGTTCCTTTTTCATCGTAAACATAAACACCTTTTCCTGAAACAGGTGTTACATCATACAACGGATATACATTAAATAACGGCATTTTATTTGGTTTTTATTTGGTTGATTTTTTCAAACGAAGCATTAATTCCCTTTATAAGCGAGGAGCTTAAACCCTGATGTTCCATCTCATTAAGACCTTCAATAGTACAGCCACTTGGTGTAGTAACACGATCTATTTCCTCCTCAGGATGTCGTCCAGATTTCTTTAATAAAGTTGCAGCACCAAAACAAGTTTGCATCGCTAATTCATGTGCTTCATGTGCTTCAAACCCTAGCTGAATTGCACCTTGCGTAGTCGCTCTAATTAATCGCATCCAAAAGGCAATTCCACTTGCACAAATAACGGTTGCGGCTTGTAATTGTTCCTCCGGAATCTCCATAGAAACTCCCAAACTATTAAATATAGTTTTCGCCAACTCTACTTTTTCTTTCCCTTTTTCATTTGGAGAAAGGCAAGTCATCGATTGTCTAACCGACGCTGCAGTATTTGGCATTGCCCTAATAATATAGTGTTTAGCACCAATAATATTTTCAATTTTAGCTATAGAAAACCCAGTAATTACAGAAATAATCAACTGATCTTTTCTTAATAAATACTTCACATCTTCCAATATTTTACTCAAATGTTTGGGCTGTACAGCAAAAATAACCACGTCCGCATTATCCACCGCAAATGCATTATCCGATGTTAGCGTCACTTCCTTATATCGCTTAAAACTCTCTAAGGACGACGTATTCCTCTTCGTCAAATACAAAGAAGTCACCACTTTCTTAGACAACAATCCTTTTGCAATAGATTGCCCCAAACTTCCTGCTCCAATAATTGCTACTTTCATAATATTATTTTTTTTATTCTTTTTGGCGTTACCACAAGGGTCGGGCTATCCGTTACAAGTCCTCGCTCCCAAAAAGGTCGCTGTGGGCTTTCCACTACTATCCCTAACGCGCCACTGTTATGTGCTTACTCAATTTTAAAAGTAAGTTGCCTTTAATCCTAATCCTGTTGTTTCTTCTAAGCCAAACATTAAATTCATATTCTGTACTGCTTGTCCAGAAGCACCTTTCAATAAATTATCAATACAACTCGTAATTAATAATTTGCCGTTATGTTTATGCAAATGCACCAAACACTTATTTGTGTTTACTACCTGTTTCATATGTAAAAATTCATCTGATACAAATGTAAATTTAGCACCTGCATAAAATGATTTATAAATCGCTTTTGCATCTTCAACTGTTCCTTCAAAATCAGTATAAATGGTTGCAAAAATCCCTCTAGAAAAATTACCTCTATTTGGCATAAAAATAATTTCCGATGAAAAATCATTTTGCAACTGATTCACAGATTGATTAATCTCTCCTAAATGCTGATGCGTAAAGGGTTTGTAATACGAAAAGTTATTATCTCTCCAGGTATAATGCGTTGTTGCAGATAATGATGTTCCAGCACCTGTGGCACCAGTAACTGCGTTAATATGCACATCTTTTTTAATCAAACCAGCATCTGCCAATGGCAATAACCCTAATTGAATAGCTGTTGCAAAACAACCTGGGTTAGCAATATATTTAGCATCTACAATAGCTTCTTTATTCAATTCTGGTAACCCGTAAACAAATGTCTTTCCATTAAAAATCTTATCGGCTTCTAATCTAAAATCATTTCCTAAATCAATAATTTTAGTATTATCCGAAAATGTATTTGCAGATAAGAATTTAACCGAATTCCCGTGTCCCAAACACAAAAACAAAACATCAATATTAGGATTCACAGTATCTGTAAATTTCAAATCTAAGCTACCAACCAAATCTTGGTGCACTTTGCTAATTTTGTTTCCAGCGTTACTTGTACTATACACAAAATCAATTTCCGTTTCAGGATGATTAATTAATAATCTAATTAACTCTCCCGCAGTATATCCTGCACCTCCTATTATTCCAACCTTAATCATAGCTTAAGAATTTACTTGTCTGTATATTTTATTTTGGTTTCCTATTATTTTAATAAAACCTTTTGCATCATCAGCAGTCCAAGCTTTATTTTCTTCTCCATATGTACTAAACTTACTCGACATTAAATCATGATCAGAAACAATACCATCTAAAGAAAAGTGATATGGCTTTAAAGTTACCACTACATTGCCTGAAACCATGTTTTGAGAACTTTGCAAAAAAGCTTCTATATCTCTCATTACAGGATCTAAATACTGACCTTCGTGTAAATGCATGCCATAAAAACTAGACAGATATTCTTTATGCTGTAACTGCCATTTAGTAAGTGTATGCTTCTCTAATAAATGATGTGCTTTTACAGTAATTAAAGCCGCCGCAGCTTCAAAACCAACACGACCTTTTGTACCAACAATGGTATCTCCAACGTGGATATCTCTACCAATAGCATAAGCCGAAGCGATATCGTTTAATTTCTCAATATTTACTTCTGGTGTATTCTCTTCACTATTTAATGCTACAAATTCACCATTCTTAAATGTTAATGATACTTTTTCTTCACCTTCTTTTTCTAATTGAGACGGATATGCTTCACTAGGTAATGGTTTTTCAGACTCCAAAGTTTCAACACCACCAACACTAGTTCCCCAAAGCCCTTTATTAACAGAGTATTTAGATTTTTCCCAAGGCATATCAATACCCTCAGATTTTAAATAATCAATTTCTTCTTGTCGCGTTAATTTTTGATCTCTAATAGGTGTTATAATTTTAATTCCAGGTGCCAAAGTTTGGAAAATCATATCAAAACGCACTTGATCATTCCCTGCTCCCGTACTTCCATGAGCTATATATTCAGCATCAATACTTTTGGCGTATTCAATAATTTCAATAGCTTGAATAATACGTTCTGCACTAACAGAAAGTGGGTATGTACTGTTTTTTAAAACATTCCCAAATATCAAATACTTCACTACTTTTTGATAAAACGTAGCTACCGCATCAATATTTTTGTACGTAGAAACACCCATTTTATATGCATTACTTTCTATATGTTTTATTTCTTCAGTTGTAAAACCACCTGTATTGACACTTACTGCATGTACATCATATTCTTTCGATAAACTTACCGCACAATATGAAGTATCTAATCCACCACTATATGCTATCACTAATTTTTTCATTACTTTTTATTTTTTTCTTTTTTAAGAAACAATGCCTCTTTAATTCTTTTTAATCTTTTAAATGCTTTTTCTTTAACCTCAGCTTTATCTTCTTTTTTAACTTTTTTAGGATCATAAAGCATTCCTGTGCACAAACACATTTTTCTATTTGTACGTGTTAAAACATCGTAATTTTTACAGGTTTGACAGCCATCCCAAAAGGTTTGATCGTCTGTGAGTTCTGAAAACGTAACAGGTTTATATCCCAAATCACTATTCATTTTCATCACTGGTAAACCTGTAGTGATACTGAAAACCTTTGCATTTGGAAACTTATTTCTGGAATGCTCAAAAACTTTATGCTTAATTTTTTTTGCTAGACCTTGACCTCTATAATCTGGATGAACAATTAATCCTGAATTGGCAACAAATTTCCCATGGCCCCATTTTTCTATATAACAAAATCCTGCAAATGTTTCACCGTCAAGTGCAATTACTGCATTACCATTTTCAATTTTTGTTGAAATATACTCAGGTGTACGTTTTGCAATACCTGTTCCTCTTACTTGAGCAGAAGCTTCAATGGTTTCGCAAATATCATTAGCGTATTTTATATGTGATATATCGGCTATTACAACCTTCATTTCCTTACTTATATTATTGTCAATTATTTTGTTTTTTAAAAGCTGAACTGGACTCACCTAGTTCAATAAATTGAAGCATACCCTTACGGGCGACGTGGAAATTTGCGGCGCATAATAGAACTGTTGTTAATTGTTGAATTAACTTTGTTTTGAAATACTATGAGAAAATTTTTAGACACTTTTTGAAAAATTAAAATTACGTTAGGTTTTTACTAATATTTGAGCATTAGAAAAGGCGGCGATTGCGCACTGGCAAACCGGGAGTAGAACAACGTATTTTATTTTTTGAATTTTTCACAATGTAAAACTAAAGCATTATTTTTTTAAATAGTTAAAAATTATAGAGTTTTTGACAACAATTATAGAAATTTCTATTATTTGGTCCTTTTGTTTCAAAAAACTTAATTTTATAACGGATTTTTAGCAAATCTTACTTTGAATATTATTTATAATAGTAGTATTTCTAATTATTTCTGTAATTTAAAAGACCTAGAAGCTATTTTTTGAGCAGTAGGAAAATCTTCAGGCATCTCATTATTAATAACTTGCCCTGTAGCTGCCCATTCAACGCCTCGTCTTAAAAGCGTTATAAAACCAACACATTCAAATGATGTTGTATCGTGACCAAGAGTTGTATGAAAAACTCTGCCTTTACCATAATCTATAGCCATTGCTACGGGTTCTTTTTGTTCTAACTCTGGTGCTTTTTTACTTGATACTGCTGTAGCCAAAATAGTTACATTCTCAGCAGGCCCTCTTAAAAACGCATAACATTCATCACTGGTATGCATCCATGAATCAGGCATACCTTTTGTAATTGGATGTTCTTTATTGTAAGTAGTCACAAGAAATGGTTCTTTGGGACCATGCCTACCTGCAGCTCCTTCAGTATAATCTCTTTTAGGCATATTATCTTTATCCACGTATAAATAAGGCCCATCTTTTTCATTTCTATTTCCCCAACCACCAATAGCAATCATTTTATTATATGCTTTCCATTCTGGAAAACTATTATCAGCAGCATGGACACTAACAAAACCGCCACCATTATTAACATAAGCCTCAAATTCCGTCTTTGTTTTCTCAGACCAAGATGCTGCCTGCCAGCCAAAATTAGAAATAACAACATCATATTTTGAAAAATCTGGATTAAAATCTGGATCCGTTTTCGGTTTACCTTCAACACCTTTAGGAACATCCGCTAATGCTAACCATTCACTAAACGTTTCACTTTTATTCAAGAATTGAGTCCTAGAAATATCAACTTGAAACGCACCATTTTCTTCCAAATATTGCTTCATCATTATTGTTGATTTAGGCCACACTACGTGATTATTTTGTCCATCAACAATTAAAACTTTAATTTTTTCGTCTTTAGACTGGCAGGATATACTTGCAAAAAAGACAAATCCTAATAATAAATAAAATGTTGATTTTAACATAGTTGATTTACAGTTTGCTATTTTCATTTAATTGTTCCTAAATTCCCAAAATACCTTTCAAATAATCGGCATCAATAGCACCACCAGCAAAATCATCAAAACTACGCGTTGCCGCTTCAATAATATGTTTTTGAATAAATGGTGCGCCTTCTCTTGCGCCTTGCTCTGAAGATTTTATGCAGCATTCCCATTCCATAACCGCCCATAAATCCAACCCGTATTTAGTCAGTTTTGAAAAAATACCGCTAAAATCTACCTGTCCGTCACCCAAACTTCTAAAACGTCCTGCACGATCTTTCCAATCGGCATAACCACCATAAACACCTTGCTTTCCAGTTGGATTAAACTCTGCATCCTTTACATGAAACGCACGAATACGCTCATGGTAAATATCTATAAACGCCAAATAATCTAACTGTTGTAGCACAAAATGACTAGGGTCATATAGAATATTAGCGCGTTTATGATTTCCCGTAGCCTCTAAAAAACGCTCATACGATATCCCATCATGCAAATCTTCTCCCGGATGAATTTCATAGCACACATCCACACCCTGCTCTTCAAAATGATTTAAAATAGGTAACCAACGCGCCGCCAATTCCTTAAAGCCCATCTCTACCAATCCGTTAGGACGCTGTGGCCATGGGTACACAGTATGCCACATGAGCGCTCCCGAAAACGTAGCATGTGCCTTTAAACCCAAACGCGCGCTTGCTGTTCCAGATTTTTTTACAAAATCTATCGCCCATTCGGTTCTCGCTTTTGGGTTACCTCGTACCGACTCTGGTGCAAACCCATCAAACATGTTATCATACGCAGGATTTACCGCTACCAATTGTCCTTGTAAATGGGTCGATAATTCTGTGATTTCCAAGCCGTACGACGCCACTTTTCCTTTCAACTCATCACAATAGGTTTGACTATCAACAGCCTTCTCTATGTCAATTAAACCCGATTCCCAAGTTGGTATTTGTATGCCTTTATACCCCAAATCTGCAGCCCATTTACAAATACCATCTAACGAGTTAAATGGCGCTTCACTTCCGGCAAATTGGGCTAAAAATACTGCTGGTCCTTTTATAGTTTTCATATTTATATTTTGGTTTTTTGCGTTACCACAAGGGTTGGGCTTTCACTACTCAATCCCTCCTAAATCGGGGATTTTAAACATGCCGTTCAATCCCTAACGCGGGTGTACCCGCCAATTTTAGTTTTAAAATCTAGTTTATTTTCGTCCAAGCTGCGTTATTAATATCACTTTCCACAGCAGCATAAATAAATTTCATACCACGAACACCATCGGCAACCGTTGGATAATCTGGTTTGTCAATATATTTCCCTTCATTAACAGCATTCACATGTGTCGCAAAATTTTTGTAAATAGTAGCAAAAGCCTCTAAATACCCTTCAGGATGTCCGGCAGGAATTCTGGAAACCGCTAGCGCTTCATCATGCAAACCATTGCCGTTTGGTGTGTATATTTTTTTGGGTGCTTCCAACCAACGTGTAATCAATTCATTCGGATTTTCTTGATACCACTCTAAACTACCTTTTGTACCATACACTTTAATACCTAAGTTGTTTTCTTCACCTAAAGCAATTTGCGAGATAGAAATTGTGCCTTTCGCACCATTTTCCATACGCATCAACATATTACCATCATCATCCAAAACACGACCTTCTCCAAATCGTCCTAGATCTGCAGCAATTTCCTCTATTTTTAATCCGGTAATGTATTCAATTAGGTTTTCAGCATGCGTCCCAATATCTCCTAAAGCACCACCAATACCAGAACGTTTTGGGTCTACTCTCCAAGCCGCCTGCTTTTGTTCGGTTTTCTCCAAAGACGTCGATAACCAACCTTGTAAATATTGTGCTTGTATTTTTCTAATAGTTCCAAGTTCTCCTTTTGCCACCATAGCTTTGGCTTGTTTTACCATAGAATTGCCAGTGTAATTATGTGTAAGCGCAAATAGCTTTCCGCTTTTTGCAACAATCTTTTCCAGTGCTTCAGCTTCTTCTAAAGTTAAAGTTACAGGTTTATCTGAAACAACATGAAACCCATGCTCTAAAGCCATTTTTGCTGGTGGAAAGTGCATATGATTAGGCGTTACAATAGCCACAAAATCCATTCTCACATCCTCTGGCAATGCTTTTTCCTTTTGCATCATGTCTTCAAACGTACCATAACATCGGCTTTCGTCTAAGCCAAGTGCTAAACCAGATGCAATAGATTTTTCCACAGTACTACTAAATGCACCACATACCAATTCAATCATCCCATCAATGGCCGCAGCCTTTCTATGTACATCTCCTATAAATGAGTCAGCACCACCGCCAACCATTCCCATTCTTAATTTCCTACTCATATTCTATTTAAGCTTCTACTTTATTTCTTTTTTTCATATACATATGTAATCCTAAAAACGCTACAATAAGTATCGCAGGTAAAATAGACATGGTTCGTAACGCTTCCGCAGCACTTGCATTATCCATTAAATTACCCATTACAGGTAATACGATTGATACTGAAAACATACCTGCACCTCCCATTATTGAAAGTCCCAAAGCACCAGTTTCTGGTAAATACTCTGCTACAAAACCGAGCATTGTTGGCCAGAAAAAGGTAACGCCTACCGCAAAAACTGCAGCCGCAACAAACGTCATACCACCACTAGATATGGTTAGTAACCACAAGCCTACAAACGTAAATATTGCAGAATATAACAACATTCCCGAAGGACTTAATTTATGAACAACCTGACCAGCAAATAAACGTCCCAAAGCCATAATACCATTAATAAATGCTAGTACTAGCAATGGTTTAGCCACCGATGCTTTTAACAAAGATTCTATACGTTGTGTAGTCCCCAATTCTGAAGCAGCAGTTAAAAACATACAGGCTACCATGAATAAAAACAAAGGTTTTAAAACACTGGAAAACATTTTTTTATTACTAATACCCAACTGCACACGCTCTGTTACAGGAATATTTTGTCCTAAAAACAAGAATCCGTAAACCACTAAAGGTATAAACAAAGTGCCTACCATAACTTGCCAACTTAATCCTAAAACATCCATAACAAGCCAACCTACCAATGCACCTATTACGATACCACCAGGAAACCATACATGAAACCGATTTAGCATTTTAGTTTTTTCCTCAGGGTACATTGATGCTACCATGGGGTTTAGGGCAGCTTCCACAAATCCATTACCAATTCCTATAAAAAGTGTTGCAATAAATAGTGACGTCATCGAGTCTGCCATCAACGTTAACACAATACCAACAGCATGCGTTATAAACGCCATCCACGTTATTTTTTTAATACCTAATAAATCTACTAACGGCCCACCAATAATCATAGCTATTGTAAATCCAAAAAATGCTGGTGCAAAAGCATAACCAATTTGCTCTAAAGTTAAACCAACGCCTTCGGGACCAAAAACGGTTTCCAATCGTGCACGAATGGCAAACGTCATCGCTGTAGTAATTAAGGCTAAACAACTTGCTAAAAACAGTCTATTCTTATTAATATGCTCCATAATTTATTTAGTTTGGTTGGTTTTATTTTTAAGACAGTTGTTTCCCCACTTTAAGCAATAAATCTCTGGTTGCTTTTATACCTTCATCTTCGGGTAAACGCTTACCTTCATATTCAACACCTACAAATCCTGTATAATTTACGTCCTTTACCATGTTCATCACTTTCATAAAATCTATAGTGGTTTCGTTACCGTTAGCATCAAAATCATAAGACTTTGCGCTTACCGCTTTAGCAAAAGGGAGCAATGCTTCCATACCTTTATACCTATCGTAAGCCTCTAAACAATTACGGTCTTTATCTTTTGTGATACAGAAATTTCCAAAATCTGGCAAGGTGCCACAATTTTCACTTTTTACATTTGAAAACACTCCAGACATCCATTCACCATTTGAAGAAAAGCCACCGTGGTTTTCAACTAAAATATTAATATTAGAATCTTTTGCATACGCTGAGAGTTGCTCTAAGGAATCTACTGCAACTTTTGCTGCATCTACCTTATTAACCCCTCCCGCTAAATTAACACGAATGGCATGACAGCCTAAAAAGTGAGCAGCATCTACCCATTTATGATGATTTTTAATCGCTTGTAATCGTGCTTTTTTATCAGGGTGCGCTAATTCGCCTTCACCATCAATCATGATTAACACATTTTGTTGACCTTCGGCATCTGCTCTATTGTTCATCTCTTTTAAATACGCTTTATCTGTAGCTTTATCTTTAAAAAAAGCATTTACATACTCCAAACCTTCACACCCAAAACCTCTGGAAGCAGCTGCAAAATCAAGATTATTCATCTTCTTATCAAACAAGGCATTATGTAACGACCATTGCGCCAAAGAAATTTTAAAAAACAAGTCCGCTTCTTTTTTCTCTACATTAATATCCTGTTGTACTTGCTGTTTTGTTGCATTTTTACAAGCATACATGCCTAATGTAGCTATCCCTAAACTTGCTTTAGATGTTTTTTTTACAAAATCGCGTCTTCTCATAAATTGATTCGTTAGTCGTTTATTGAAAATTTTCTAAAAAGAAAATATCATAATTTGTTTTATTTAGTAGAAAAATAAACTTTTAATTCATGCAAATTAATTAATTTTCGAATAATTAAGAATTTAATTAATAATTCATTAAATTTTGCAATATTTAATTATCAATTTACCCTAACAAAGATTTAATTTTTAAATGATTGAAGATAAGATAACCGAATACCCTACCGTTTACGATGCCATTGTTATTGGTACTGGTATAAGTGGAGGTTGGGCAGCTAAAGAACTTTGTGAAAACGGACTAAAAACTTTAGTTTTAGATCGGGGACGCATGGTAAAACATATTGAAGATTATCCTACTATGTATGATGACCCATGGGATCTTAAATACAGAGGTACCAAAAACCCTGTAGATGTAGCAAAACAACCCATACAAAACAAGTCGTATATATTGGGCCCTACAAGTCAACATTGGTTTGTTAATGATTTTAAGCATCCTTATAATCAAGTAAAACCCTTTAATTGGATTCGAGGTTATCATGTGGGTGGCAGATCGCTAATGTGGGCAAGACAATCGTACCGCTTAAGTGATTTAGATTTTGAAGCCAATAAAAAAGATGGTCATGGTGTAGATTGGCCTATACGATACAAGGATATTTCGCCTTGGTATGATAAAGTAGAAACATTTATTGGTGTATCGGGACAAAATTTAGGGCTATCTCATTTACCTGATGGAAAATTATCCAAACCCATGGAGCTAAACTGTGTGGAGCTTGATTTTCAAAAAAAATTAGAAGAAAATTTTGATGACCGTTTACTAACCATAGGACGATCAGCCAACAAAACAGGTGATGCTGTACATGAGGGGCGTTCTAATTGTCAATTTAGAAATAGATGTGTTAGAGGATGTCCATTTGGTGGGTATTTTAGCAGTAACTCTTCAACACTTCCTGCTGCAGAACGCACAGGAAATATGCATTTGAGACCCAACTCTATTGCTTATGAAATAATTTATGATGACGAAAAAGGCGTGGCTTCTGGAGTTAGAATTATTGATGCTGAAACCCGAGAAAAAATTTTCTTTAGAGCTTCTATAATTTTTAGTTGTGCCTCTACAATAGGATCAGCTAGTATCTTAATGCAATCAAAGTCTGAAAGATTCCCTAATGGGTTAGGCAATGACAGTGGAGAGTTGGGGCATAATATTATGGATCATTTATCAAAATCTGGTGCTTCTGCTAAAGTAGAAGGTTTTGAAGAGTTTTATTATAAAGGGCGTCGCCCTAATGGATTTTATATTCCACGTTTCAGAAATTTGGACGAAAAAACTCAACATAAAGACTTTTTACGTGGTTATGGTTATCAAGGAAGCGCTAGTAGAACAAGTTGGAAAAGCGGTTTAGGAGAACTTAGTTATGGCGAAGATTTAAAAGAAGACTTGATGAAACCCGGACATTGGCGGATTGGTATGGGTGGTTTTGGAGAATGTTTGCCCTATCATGATAATAAAATGACTTTAAATTATGAAAAGCTAGACGACTGGGGCTTGCCAACGGTAAATTTTGATGTTACTTTTAGGGATAACGAAATTAAAATGAAAGAAGACATTACAGAACAGGCAGTGGCTATGTTAAAAGCTGCTGGATTTAAAAATGTGATAGGTAATAATCCTGAAAGCACTCCCGGAATAGCCATTCATGAAATGGGTGCTGCAAGAATGGGACATGATCCCAAAACATCGGTTTTAAATAAACATAACCAGATACATGCAGTGCCTAATGTGTATGTAACCGATGGTGCTTGCATGACTTCATCTGCGTGTCAAAATCCATCGTTGACTTATATGGCACTTACAGCCAGAGCTGCAAATCATGCGGCCCAAGAGTTTAAAAAAAATACAAAAGCCTAAGGTTATGGATAGAAGAACCGCTTTAAAAAACTTAAGTATTGGTTTAGGTTATACTGTTGCATCTCCAACAATATTTAATATGTTGTCGTCTTGCACTGCTGAGGCTAGTGGATGGACACCTTTATTTTTGTCGGTAGATGAGAAACATATGGTAACACATTTAACGGACATTATTTTGCCTAAGACAAATACTCCTGGAGCTCTAGATGTTAATGTGCCGCAATTTTTAGATTTGATGTATGCAGATATCGAGAAAAAACAAAATCAAGATATTTTCAAAAAGGGTGCTTTAATATTTGGTGAAGCTTTTAAGACAAAGTTTGATATAGAAGTTGTAGAAGGAAATAAAGCCCAATATGAAACCCTTTTAGGATCTTATTTTAAGATTTCTGAGACTACTGAACAGGCACTTTTAAAATTGCAGAGACAGCCATTAGAAAGTATATCTAAGACTGATATGGGTAATTATTTGTTGTATAATTTTTTACTATCCGTAAGACGATATACGTTATTTGGATATTATACTTCTGAAAAAGTAGGGGAAACGATACTAAATTACGATCCAATTCCTGGGGAGCAAAAAGGGTGTATTCCTCTTGAAGATGTCCCTAACAGTAATGCTTGGTCTTTATAAAAATGATAGGATAATGAAATTTTATAATAATGTACTGTCGGTTTTTATCTTATTGCTATGCATTGCATATTCCTGTAAAAACAAAAAAACTAAAATACCAAATACAGAAAAGGAACAGTGGGTTAAACTGTTTAACGGAAAAGATTTAGAGGGCTGGACACCAAAAATAAAAGGTTATAAATATGGTGATAACCATAATAATACATTTACAGTAGAGGAAGGTATTCTTAAGGTAAGCTATAAAGCCTACGATTCCTTTAACAATACTTTTGGTCACTTATTTTATAAAAGCCCTTACAGTAATTACAAATTTAGAATGGATTATCGTTTTACAGGAGAACAGGTAGCAGGAGGAAGACCATGGGCAATACGAAATAGTGGCATTATGATCCATTGTGAAGACCCAAAAAACATGGGATTGAAACAAAACTTTCCTGTTTCAATTGAAGTACAACTTTTAGGCGGTAACAGTATCGATGAGCGTTCAACAGGAAATTTATGTACTCCAGGTACTCATGTTGTTTATAAAGACTCTTTAGTTACTGAACATATCATAAAATCGACGTCAAAAACCTATCATAGTGATCAATGGGTTCATGTAGAAATTGAAGTCAGAAACGATTCTCTAATCAAACACTTTATTAATGGTAAAGAAGTTTTGCGTTATACAAAGCCACATATAGGTGGAAAAGTGGATCATAATCAAGAGGTATGGAATTCAAAAGTAAATCAGCCACTTAAAGGTGGCTATATTTCTTTACAAAGTGAAAGCCACCCTGTAGAATTTAAAAATATTGAAATATTTAATTTAGATTAAAATCTACTCTACAATAAACTTACCTTTCATTATAGCTGAATGTCCTGGAAAACTACATAAAAACTCGTAAGTTCCAGCTTCAGGAGCGTCAAATTCAATAACATCAGTTTCTCCTCCACCAAGCATTTTCGTGTGAGCAATAACGTCTTTAGTACCGTTAGGAATATAATCATTATCTCTAGCTGATGCAGCCATATTACCAAAAGCCATAGCATTAACGCCTTTCCTCAATAACACAAAATTATGTCCCATTACATTCTTATCCATCTTACCTATATGACGTAATGTTACTTTTACTTTCTTTCCAGCTTCAACTTTAATTTCTTTTTTGTTGAATTGCATAGCATCATTTCCAGTAATTGTAATATCATTAGGGCTACTCTCTACCCTTTGAGAAACTTCAGATTTTTTCTCGTAACTGAATCCTTCTTTTTTCTTTTCCTCTTTTCCGCCACACGCGAATATAGTTATTGAAAAAATGGCTAAAACTACTATTCTAATTATTTTCATATTTGTTTTAAACTTTATTTACAAAACTAATTGATTTGTGTAGAAATAAAAATCTATTAAACCAAAAACTGAAACAAATCTGGCTTATCATTTAAATAATCACCATAAAAGTTATTTTGTTTCATTTTTGTAATTAAAGGTTCTAAATCTAAAGCATCTTTTAATTGTACACCAACGACTGCTGAACCATTTTCACGGTTAGTTTTTTTAGCATATTGAAAGTATGTAATATCATCATTTTCTCCTAAAATATCTACTACAAACTCTTTTAACGCTCCAGCACGCTGTGGAAAGTTAATTATGAAATAATGCTTTAAGTTTGCATACAGTAAAGCACGCTCTTTAATTTCAGGTGTTCTGGTAATATCATTATTGCTTCCACTTACCACACAAACTACGTTTTTACCTTTTATTTTTTCTGTATAAAAATCTAAAGCTGAAATACTCAAAGCTCCTGCAGGTTCAACTACAATTGCATCTTTATTGTAAAGCTCTAAAATAGTTTCGCATACTTTGCCTTCAGGCACTGTAACCATATCATCTAAATTTTCTTTACATATTGCAAAGTTTAAATCGCCAACACGTTTTACCGCAGCACCATCAATAAATTTCTCAATAAATTTTAACTCTGTATTCTTATTTTTTTTGATTGATTGACTCATTGAAGGTGCTCCTTCTGGTTCAACTCCAATGATTTTTGTATTTGGAGATAACTCCTTAAATACCGTTGACAAACCTGCTGCTAAACCACCACCTCCAACTGCAATAAAAACATAATCAATATACACATTAGATTGATCTATAATTTCTAAACCAATTGTAGCTTGTCCTTCAATAACTTTTTCGTCATTAAATGGGTGAATAAACGTTTTACCTAACTCATTACATTCTGCCATTGCTGCGTGATAAGAATCATCAAAAGTATCGCCTTCCAATTTAATTTCAATAAAATCTTCTCCAAACATTTTAACTTGTTCTACCTTTTGGTTTGGTGTTGGAGCTGGCATATAAATAGTACCTTTTATTTTTAACAACTTACAAGACAAAGCCACACCTTGTGCATGATTTCCTGCACTGGCACAAACCACACCATTACTAGAATCAGCAGAAGTTAACGAACTAATTTTATTATAAGCTCCACGAATTTTGTACGAACGTACTTGTTGTAAATCTTCCCGCTTTAAAAAAATATTAGCGTCAAATTGTTTTGAATATCTCAAACTTCGACCTAAAGGTGTTACTGCAGAAACTTTTTGTATAGTTTTAACTGCTGCTTTAACACTATCTATAGTAGGAAAATAAGTGTCTTTTTCTTGATTCATCTTTCATAATTTATAGTTCTAAAACTATAATGCAAGTTACAATTTACCCTAATAAAAAACCTGTCAAGATGAAAAACATCCGACAGGTTTTAACAATATATAGTTTAGTTGAGTTCGATACTATACTATTGGCTTCATAGCCGTCATAGAAGCTCTTAAAAAAGAACCTACTTTTTCAACTGGATGATTTCTTAAAGCTGCATTTACTTCAATAAGTTTTGCATTATCAACTCCTTCTCCATTATCTTTTGCATATGGCTTTCCAATAACATCCGTTTTGATGTTTTTCATAAAGTCTGTTAATAAAGGCTTACAAGCATGATCGAATAAATAACATCCGTACTCAGCGGTATCAGAAATCACACTATTCATTTCGTATAATTTACGTCTTGCAATAGTGTTAGCAATAAGAGGTGTTTCGTGTAAAGATTCATAGTAAGCCGAAGCATCGATAATTCCAGAATCTGTCATAGCTTCAAAAGCTAATTCAACACCAGCTCTTACCATAGCTACCATTAAAACACCATTATCATAATACTCTTGCTCAGAAATCTCAACATCTCCAGCAGGTGTTTTTTCAAAATTAGTTTCTGCTGTTGCTGCTCTCCATCCTAATAAATCTTTATCATCATTAGCCCAATCTGCCATCATACCTGAAGAGAAACGTCCTTCAATAATATCATCCATATGCTTTTGAAATAAAGGACGCATGATATCTTTTAATTCTTCTGATAATTCAAAAGCTTTAATTTTTGCTTTGTTAGACAAACGGTCCATCATATTAGTTACACCACCATATTTAAGACCTTCTGTTACCGTTTCCCATCCGTATTGAATTAACTTTGAAGCGTACCCAGCATCAATCCCTTCTTCAACCATTTTATCAAAACAAAGGATAGATCCTGTTTGTAATAAGCCACAAAGAATGGTTTGCTCCCCCATTAAATCAGATTTTACCTCAGCAATAAAAGATGATGCTAAAACACCAGCTCTATCACCTCCTGTTGCTACAGCGTAAGCTTTTGCTTGAGCCCAACCTTTACCTTCAGGATCATTTTCTTCGTGCACTGCAATAAGGGTTGGCACACCAAAACCACGTTTATATTCTTCGCGAACTTCAGTACCTGGACATTTAGGCGCTACCATAATAACTGTAAGATCTTCACGGATTTGCATACCTTCTTCAACAATATTAAACCCATGAGAATATGATAATGTTGCTCCTTTTTTCATTAAAGGCATTACTGTATTAACAGCATTTGTATGTTGCTTATCTGGTGTTAAATTTAACACTAGATCTGCAGTTGGAATTAACTCTTGATAATTTCCAACAGTAAATCCATTTTCTGATGCATTAATGAAAGATTGACGCTTTTCTGCAATAGCAGCATCACGTAATGCATAAGAAATATCTAAACCAGAATCTCTCATGTTTAACCCTTGGTTTAACCCTTGAGCTCCGCATCCTACGATAACTATTTTTTTACCTTTTAATGCATTTACGCCATCTACAAATTCTGAAGCGTCCATAAATCTACACTTCGATAATTGATCTAATTTATCTCTTAAAGATAGTGTGTTAAAATAATTTCCCATTGTTATATTTAATTGTAATTATTATTGGTTATTAAATGCTGTTAGCATTTCAGTTACTTTCATTTCATCTTTTGTCACTGCAATTCTACCTGAACGAACAAATTGCATAATTCCGAATACGTTTAAATCTCTACGTAAAGATTCTATTTCATTTCTTCTACCAGATTTCTCTAATACAAAAAACTCTTTGTTTACAGTTACTATTCTAGCGTAACTTTCCTTTATAATATTCTGAATTTGAGGTTCATCAAACAACAAGTCTGATTTTATTTTGAACATGCCAGACTCCATAAAAATGGTTTCTTCATCAGTATGATAATATGCTCTAATTGTTTCTACTTGTTTTTCAATTTGCTTAACAATCTTGATAGCATTTGTCTCTGTAATATTAACTACAATTACAAAACGATTTACACCATCAATTTCAGATTGAGATGTTGTTAAACTTTCAATATTAATATGTCTGCGCTGAAAAATGGCTGATATACGATTCAATAACCCGATATTATTTTCGGTATAAACAGATATTGTGAATGTTTTTATGTCTTCGCTCATTTCTTTATTCTTAACTTAATCTAACATCTGAAACCGATGCTCCTGCAGGAATCATTGGAAATACATTATCTTCTTTCTCTACACAAACCTCTAGGAAATAGGATTCTTTTGAAGCCATCATTTCCTTAACAGCCTCTTCCAATTCATCACGTTTGGTTACTTTTCTAGCTTTAATATAATACCCTTCAGCAATGGCTACAAAATTTGGATTTGTCATTTCTGTAGACGCGTAACGCTTATCGAAAAACAATTGTTGCCATTGGCGTACCATTCCTAAAAACTCATTGTTTAATACCACAATTTTCACAGCTGTTTTCTGCTGAAAAATAGTTCCTAACTCTTGAATATTCATTTGGTAACCACCATCTCCGATGATAGCTACAACCTCTCGTTCTGGTGCTGCCATTTTTGCACCTATAGCTGCTGGAAGTGCAAATCCCATAGTACCTAAACCTCCTGAAGTAATATTACTTTTTGAAACATTAAAATCAGCATATCTACAAGCAATCATTTGATGTTGACCTACATCTGAAACAATAGCTGCGTTTCCTTTACTTTCTATATTTATTTGCTTTAATACTTCGCCCATGGTTAATCCTTCTTTTGTAGGGTGAAGGTCGCCTTTAATTACTTTTTCAAATTCAATAGCATATAAATCTTTGAATTCTTGCAACCAAGACTCATGAGAGTTCTCATTTAAAGCGTCAGCAAGCATTGTTAAACTTTCTTTTGAATCTCCTAAAACAGCCACATCTGTTTTTACGTTTTTATCAATTTCCGCAGGGTCAATATCAAAATGAATGATTTTTGCTTGTTTTGCATAGGTATCTAATTTACCAGTTACACGATCGTCAAAACGCATTCCGATAGCAATTAACACATCACATTCATTTGTTAATTTGTTAGGCGCATAATTACCGTGCATTCCAACCATTCCTATATTTAATGGATGAGTTGTTGGTAATGCAGAAGCACCTAAAATAGTCCAAGCAGATGGAATACCGGCTTTTTCAATAACTGTTTTTAGTTCTTCTTCGGCTTGACCTAAAATAACACCTTGCCCCCAAACAATCATTGGTTTTTTAGCGTTATTAATCAATTCCGCAGCAGCACTAATAGACTCCTGACTCGTTTTTGGTATAGGATAATAACTCCTAACACCTGTACATTTTTCGTATTTAAAATCTAATTCTGAAACCTGAGCATCTTTAGTTATATCAACCAATACAGGTCCTGGACGTCCGCTTTTTGCAATATAAAATGCCTTTGCAAGAGCCGCAGGAATATCTTCTGCTTTGGTCACTTGACAATTCCATTTTGTTACCGGTGTAGAAATCCCAACAATATCAGTCTCTTGAAATGCATCACTTCCTAATAAATGTGAGAACACTTGTCCTGTAATACAAACAAGTGGTGTTGAATCTATTTGTGCATCAGCAATTCCAGTAATTAAATTGGTTGCTCCTGGTCCTGAAGTTGCCATAGCAACACCTACTTTTCCAGATATGCGTGCGTAACCTTGAGCTGCATGTGCAGCACCTTGTTCATGACGCGTTAAAACGTGATGAATTTTATCTTGAAACTTGTATAATTCATCATAAACAGGCATGATAGCTCCTCCCGGATATCCATAAAGAATATCAACGCCTTCTGCCATCAAACTTCTTACTATAGCTTCGCTACCTGATATCCGTTGTGTTTTTTCTGCCACTTCTGTTTTATTTGCGGTTTGTGTTTTCATATTCTCAACATTTAACGATGAGATTCCTGCCTTCGCAGGAATGACAATTTATTATGCATCGGTTACACAGCCTTTTGAAGCTGAAGCAACTGTTTTTGCATATTTATATAGTATTCCTTTTTTATGTTTTAACGCTGGTTGTAACCATTGTGCTTTTCTTTCTGCCAATTCTTCATCAGAAATCAACAAATTAATAGAGTTATCTTCTGCGCTAATTCTAATTTTATCTCCTGTTTTAACCAAACCAATAGCTCCTCCATTTTGTGCTTCTGGAGTAATGTGTCCTACTACAAAGCCATGAGTCCCGCCAGAGAATCTTCCATCTGTAATCAACGCTACAGATTTGCCCAAACCGGCACCCATAATTAGCGATGTTGGTTTTAACATTTCTGGCATTCCTGGACCCCCTTTAGGGCCTACATAACGAATGACGACTACATCACCTCTTTCAACTTCTCCGTTTGAAATCCCTGTGTTTGCTGCTTGCTCTCCATCATAAACCACTGCTTTACCTTCAAACAACAAACCTTCATTTCCAGAAATTTTAGCAACAGCTCCTTCTTCAGCAAGATTTCCATATAGAATCTGTAAGTTTCCAGATTTCTTTAATGCGTTTTCTTTTTGATAAACAATATCTTGTTCTTCAAACTCAATAGCTTCAACCTCAGCTAAATTTTCTGCTAATGTTTTACCAGTAACCGTCATACAATCGCCATGTAAATAGCCGTTTTCTAGAAGATATTTCATTATTGCAGGAATCCCTCCAATACTATGAACGTCTTCCATTAGGTATTTACCACTAGGTTTTAAATCGCCTATTAAAGGTGTTCTATCACTTACTCTTTGAAAATCTTCTAAAGTAAATTCTATATCAGCTGCATGCGCAATTGCTAAAAAGTGTAATACTGCATTTGTAGAACCTCCTAAAGCATTTACTAGTGTAATAGCATTTTCGATAGATTTTTTTTCAATAATGTCTAGAGGTTTTAAATCTAATTCTAAAAGATTTTTAATAGCTCTAGCTGTTCTTTCACTTTCAGATAATTTATTAGGATTTGTAGCAGGGATTGATGAGTTGTAAGGCAATGCAAAACCCATACATTCTATTGCCGAAGCCATAGTATTTGCTGTATACATACCTCCACAAGCTCCTGCTCCTGGAATTGCTCTTTTTATAATTTCTTTATATTCGGCTTCATCTATTTCACCAGCAACTTTCTGCCCCAAAGCTTCAAAAGCAGATACAATATTTAATTTTTTCCCTTTGTAAGATCCAGAAGCAGTAGATCCACCATACATCATTATTGAGGGTCTATTTAAACGCAACATAGACATTATAGCTCCAGGCATATTCTTATCACAACCAACAATAGCTACTAATGCATCATAGCTTTGTGCATTCATAACCGTTTCAATGGAATCAGCTATTATATCTCTAGATACTAAAGAATAATTCATACCCGAAGTTCCCATTGAAATACCATCACTAACACCTATAGTATTAAAACCTAAACCAACTAGTCCAGCAATATTACATTCAATTTTAACCTCATCTTTCAAACTATTTAAATGCATATTACACGGATTTCCATCGTACCCTGTACTTGCAATACCTACTTGAGCTTTACTCATATCTTCATCAGTCAATCCTGCTGCATATAACATGGCTTGAGATGCTGGCTGAGATTCATCTTGTGTTAACCTTCTACTATGTTTATTAAGTTCTTTCATATTTGTTGCAAAATATTTCGCTTATCTCCGGTTTTTATAACTATTCTATAGTTTTTTAATATTTTCTTTAGAAAATTGATAAACCTTCTAAAAAGATTACGAAATTATATTATTACTTCTTTAATTATTCTTTTTACCGTTTTTTAAGGTTAAATTCAGAGTTAGTAAAATTTATTTAAAAAACTGAATACCAGTATTTTAAATCATTATTTTTATGATGTCCAAAATGAAAAAAAAGTCCATAAAAAAAGCCTTCCAAATCTAGGAAAGCTCTTAAAATCTATTTTCTTTTTAATATACCCTTCCTTATTCATGTGAAATAATCACAATGACATTAATAGAAATAGTATTTAAAATTTGTTTTTTCATCTCGAGTCATACAAATATTTACAATTAAAACTATATAACCAACTTATTATCGAAAAAAAGAAAAATCGACTCACATATTCTTTTATTTTTTTATTTTTGCCGAAACAAATAATAGAGGAAAGATTTGACTGATTGCAACCTCTTTATACTTTTACAAAAAGTATAAAACAAAAATGCTAAAGGCAGTGAAAACTCCCTTCGACGTTATCGTCAAATCTTGCTTATAAAATTAAAAAAAATGGCTTATTTATTCACTTCAGAGAGTGTTTCTGAAGGACATCCAGACAAGGTAGCTGATCAGATTAGTGATGCGTTAATTGATAATTTTTTAGCATTTGATACTGAATCTAAAGTAGCTTGCGAAACTTTAGTTACAACTGGTCAAGTTGTACTCGCTGGAGAAGTGAAATCTACTACATATTTAGACGTTCAAAAAATAGCAAGAGATACTATAAATAAAATTGGTTATACCAAAGGTGAATATATGTTTGATGGAAATTCTTGTGGCGTTTTATCAGCAATTCATGAGCAATCTGAAGACATTAATCAAGGTGTAGATAGAGGTAGTAAAGAAGAGCAAGGAGCTGGTGATCAAGGTATGATGTTTGGTTATGCCACAAACGAAACTGAAAACTTTATGCCTTTGGCTTTAGATTTATCACATCGTATATTAATAGAATTGGCAGCTTTAAGAAGAGAAAATAAAGATATCACCTATTTAAGGCCAGATTCTAAAAGTCAAGTAACTATTGAATATAGCGATGATAATGTACCTCAACGTATTGATGCTATTGTAGTATCAACACAGCATGACGATTTTGATGAAGATGAAGCGATGCTTGCAAAAATCAGAAAAGACATTGTTGATATTTTAATCCCTAGAGTAGTTGCTAAACTCCCAGAGGCAATTCAAAAACTATTTAATTCAGATATTAAATACCACATTAACCCAACAGGAAAATTTGTAATTGGAGGCCCTCATGGAGACACAGGTTTAACAGGACGAAAAATTATTGTAGATACTTATGGCGGTAAAGGCGCGCATGGTGGAGGTGCTTTTTCTGGGAAAGACCCAAGTAAAGTAGATAGAAGTGCTGCTTATGCTACGCGTCATATTGCAAAAAACTTAGTTGCCGCAGGTGTTGCAGATGAAATTTTAGTACAAGTAAGTTATGCTATTGGTGTTGTAGAACCTATGGGGATTTTTGTAGATACTTATGGTACTTGCCCATTTAATTTAACTGATGGTGAAATTGCTGAAAAAGTATCTGAAATTTTTGATATGCGACCATTTGCTATTGAAGATCGATTAAAATTACGTTCGCCAATGTATAGTGAAACAGCTGCTTACGGACACATGGGACGCACTAATAGAACCGTTACTAAAACATTTTCTCAACCAAATGGAAACTCTAAAACTCTTGATGTAGAATTATTTACTTGGGAGAAATTAGATTATGTTGATAAAGTAAAAACAGCTTTTGGGTTGTAAAATTAAAAACCTAACCATATTAATAAAAGACCGCTTTTACGAGTGGTCTTTTTTATTTTTAATAGTTTGACTTTGTAAAAATTTTCGGCTACCTTCGTTTAACGTCGGATATAAGTCATTAAAACGACGCATATCCGTAAAAACATTGGTATGTAATTGCCTGCGGCACGTAGAATCGCGTTTTGCAAACGCTGCCTTTCTACTAATTACATACCAACGTCCACTGTTTGTCGCACCTCGCCAATTTTGTGTATATTTAGTCGAGTCTACGAGAACTCCTCACGAAACTACACACAACATAGTGTATAGCGAATGAGGCGCAACAATGGCTTCCCGTGAGGCGCGCCTCACTACGCCATACACAGTGGACGTTAAACGAACTCATTAAAAATAAAACCCAAAACTACCCGTAATACCAAATTTTCTAGCATCAGGATACACTACTTTATCTTTATAATTTCCTCTAAAATTAAAGTCTATTCTGAACACTTTAAAAATATTACCAATACCTAAACTGTATTCGTAATAAGGCTCATTTGATGGTGCAACCAACTGAATATTGTTTGGGTTACTAGGAACATTATTTAAGGCTATGTTTTCATCCGAAATATTCCCCATAACACCTCTTACACTTACAATTTCACGAAGATTTAATTTCCTTAAAAAAGGCACTCTAGAGAACAAGCGCCCGTTAAAATTATGTTCAAAATGAAACGATGCATACGTATCAGACACAAACTCATAAAAATCAAGTTGAGAAAAGGTATTATATATTGAAAAGTAAGTTTGATTCCCTGGAATAACACTTAACAACCCTAAAGGCACTTCACCAAACGTTTTACCAGCTTCAATGGTGGTATTCAACCTACCAAAACCACCCATTTGCCATGGCTTCGTGAATGAAAATTGCACTTTAGTATAATCAAAATCGCTATTAAAAATACTTTTATCACCTCTGGTTATTTGAGCAAATACGCGTGAGTAATAATCATTAGCAATTTTACGCTCTACTCCAAAACCTGTCATTTTTCTTCCTGGGAAATAAGATAACGATAAACTGGTTTCGTATTGTTTAATCTCAGAGGCAATTCCTGTTGGTGTATTATAATCTAAACTAAATGTTGGAGAAGCCGATTCTAAAGTTCTGTAGTTTCCGCCTAATCTAAAAATAACATTGCGCCAAGGTTCTGCTTCAACAGCTAAACTGGTTAAATTAATGCTGGTTAATTTATCATTAGCACCTGTTCCCACAACTGAAGACGACGCTAAACTACGGCCTAAAACATCTGTACTTGTGGTTAAACTTGCACCTATTTGTTCTACATCGCGCCTATTTCCTCCTGAAATAATAAGTCGGCTCTTTTTATCGAGCAACCACTTTCCTGAGATACCATATTTAAACTTATCATCTTTAAATCCGTATGCTAGAAAACCTTCCAAACGCCATAAATCATTTGGTCCAAAATAGGTTCTTCCACCTGTTCTTAAACGTAGTCCTTCCACTTCATTAAATCCGAAGGTTGAAAAAACAGGACCATAATCTAAAGGCAACGAATTAAACTCAATATAACCTGATGCCAAAATGCTTCCTAAATTATAAAGGCGCTTAAACTTTTTAACGGTTTTTAAAGTATCTAACATTTTATAGACACCTTGTTCGTCTTTGTTTAGTTTTTCAAGTCTGTTTTCAGACCAAAATGTCTCATCTCGATTATAAACATCTTTATCATAATTATAAACTTCAGTTTCGTAGAATTTTTTACCCTTCTGAATATCAAACTTATAATTATTATATAAAGTGGTTCGTTTACCATAAACACCACGAGATTTTTCTTTTTTATTAAATGCGAAATCTGATAACATATAATCTCTTGTTACCAAGAAAAGAGAATCGTTTAATACTTCAAATTCTTGCTCAATATAAATCTCTTTTACCCAGTTTATATTGGCACTTTTTGAGGCTTGAAGGTTTATTTCTTTAATAGCATAGGTAGTATCTGCTACCCAAAAATCACCTTTAAATGTCAATTCATTTTTTCGTCTTGGGTAATAAATAATATTATAACACCACTTATTATCTACAAAAGCACTATCAGACAGCACATAATTATAGGTACTGATTCCAGTTTTTGATAATGGACTCACAAAGCTCTTATCAAAAAACTTAAGGTAATTATCGTAAACACTAAAATCTGAATATAAATCATCTACAAAATCAATAATGACTTGATTATCACTGAAACCAGAATTTTTATTTCCTTGTAAATCTTCTTTGGTTTTATTGATAATATTATCACCATAAACTTTAGAAACCGCCTCGTTTATAAAAATGGGCAAGTATGTTTTTCCTGTTACTTTTGAGGTATCAACTTCTTCAAAAACAAACTCCATCCCCCTAAATAACTTACTTTTAATTAGAGCACTATCTATAGTATTTAAATCGAACTCTACTTTTTCGTATTTATCATATTGATATTGGTTGAATTGCTTTAAACCATTACTACGCTTATTTGCCCAAATTTTACGTAATAAATCAATTGCAGGATTATTCTTTTTAGATTGTTTACCAGATACAATAACCACCGCATCCAATTGTGCGGTTTCCTCCTTAAGTGTGAATTTTAAATTGTAATTAACTTTTTTATCTAAAGAAATAATTAAAGTTTCATAACCTATAAACGAAACTGTTAGAGCTTCCCAGGTTTCATCTGATTCTAAATAGAATTTTCCATTTTCATTTGTAATAGTACCTTGTGTAGAACCTTTGAAAATTACATTTGCGAAAGAAATAGGTTCATTTAACTCATCAAACACATAACCACTTACTTTGGTTTGCGCAAAAACGGAAGATATTCCGAGGAAGAAAAGGGCAATAATTAATTTTATATTCATAATACAAAAAAAACTTCATCAACAATCGTGCTAATGAAGTTTCTATAACGTAAAAAGTTATCTTTTATTTGTAAAGTACTTTCTTTACAGCTTTAATTACATCTTCATAATCAGGTAACCATTCTTTCAATAAAACTGGAGAATACGGTGCTGGTGTATCAGCTGTGTTAATTTTTACAACTGGAGCATCTAAATAATCAAAAGCTTCAGACTGCACTAAATAAGTAATTTCAGTAGCTACATTTCCAAAAGGCCATGCTTCTTCTAAAACCACCAGTCTGTTTGTTTTCTTTACAGATTCCACAATGGCTTTTCTATCCATTGGGCGAACCGTACGTAAATCTATAATCTCACAAGAAATACCTTCTTTTTCTAATTCATCAGCAGCTTTGTATGCTTCTTTGATAATTTTACCAAAAGACACAATCGTTACATCTGTTCCTTCACGTTTTGTTTCAGCAACACCAATTGGAATAATATATTCCCCTTCTGGTACTTCACCTTTATCACCATACATCTGCTCAGATTCCATAAAAATAACTGGATCATCATCACGAATAGCAGCTTTTAATAAACCTTTTGCATCATAAGGATTTGATGGCACAACTACTTTTAAACCTGGTGTGTTAGCAAACCAATTCTCAAAAGCTTGTGAGTGTGTAGCACCTAATTGACCAGCAGAAGCTGTAGGACCACGAAAAACAATAGGACATTTAAATTGCCCACCTGACATTTGTCTGATTTTCGCAGCATTATTTATTATTTGATCAATCCCAACAAGAGAGAAATTAAAGGTCATGTATTCTACAATTGGCCTATTACCAGTCATTGTAGAACCAATAGCTATACCTGCAAAACCAAGTTCAGCAATTGGTGTATCAATAACACGTTTAGCACCAAACTCATCTAACATCCCTTTTGATGCTTTATAAGCACCATTGTATTCTGCTACTTCCTCACCCATCAAATATACGCTTTCGTCTCTACGCATTTCTTCGCTCATCGCTTCGCAAATAGCTTCTCTAAATTGAATTGTCTTCATTAAAATTTATTTTAATTCGAATTGCAAAAATAGTAATTATTCACCACAAATTTGATAAAATTTAATATCAGAACAGATAAATTTTGTTATTTTTTCGTACATTCATTTTGATTTAAAAATTAAAAATGAAACACAACTACTTTATTCTTCTATTTTTAACCGTTTCTTTTTTTGGATTTGCTCAAACTACTATTTTGTGTGAAGGAGTTTCTACTTATTTAAAGTTTGAAAGTGAAGAATATGTGCCAAGTGTAACAGAAAATGACGACGGTACATTTACATTATTATTTTCTGAAGATTACATAACTAACATTTTCGCTAAGTATGAAATTTACGAAATTAGACATGTATTCGCTTCAAGCAATAGTGAAAGTCTTCAAAACATGTATGTTCTAAATTTTGATTCACAAAACCTAATTATTGAATCTCAACAAAATGTATCAAGTGATATATTTTATTTTCCTCATTATCCATTAGACAATTCGAATACTGCAATCATTACTGAAGAAATAATTTCTACACTTGATGGAAATAGTTTTTATGTTACAAAATATAATTCTATTGGAGAGGGTAGTTATAGTGAACCAATGCAAAATGTTCCAGAAGATTTTAAATTAAAGGTTACATTTAATTATGATATAAGTAAAGGTATTCTCTATGCCGAGAATGATGGTGTTTCTCCCTGTGGTAATGAATTTTCAATTGGCTTATTTGGTGTAACAGATTATACTGATGCATCTAATGAATTTGAGGGTTTAAACCTTTGGGAAACTATGTCAATAACAACAAGTCCTTCTGAATATTCACAACCATGTCATAACATTGAATATATTTTATACTATACATTAGGTCTCTGTCCTAGTCCCGATTTTTCTTTTCCTACATACGTAGAAATTGACAAGAGCGAGGAGGCAAGTCGTGTTACTTTAAGAAAAGATACTGCGGTTTTCGGTCAAGAAGTTATTGAATTATCGCAATCCCTTCTATCAATAAAGGAAAATAGCTTCGAACAAATAAAACTTATCACTTCAAAAAACAATCAATACCCTAGATTTACTAACCTCAAAAATTCCAAATATTATATAGAAGTCTTTTCTATTCTAGGTGAAAAAATCATTAAAAAGACATTATATCAAAAAAACACTATTAGTTTAAATTCTTTCCAAAGTGGTTTATACATTATTAAGTTATATAACTCTAATAATGACTATAAAACATTCAAATACCAAAATTAACATCTCTTTTATCCAATGAATTCGAATTATTCTGAATATTTACTATGCATGCATAGTAAATATTCAGAATAAAATAATTAACTTCGTACACTGAAAAAAATAAGACATTTTAATACATAAAAATTATGAAAATATTAGTGTGTATAAGTCACGTACCAGATACAACTTCAAAGATTAATTTTAGTGATGACAACACTAAATTTGATACTACTGGCGTGCAATTTGTTATTAACCCAAATGATGAATTTGGTTTAACACGTGCTATGTGGTTTAAAGAAAAACAAGGTGCTCAAGTTACTGTTGTAAATGTTGGTGGCGCTGAGACAGAACCTACACTTCGTAAAGCCCTAGCTATTGGAGCCGATGATGCTATAAGAGTAAATACCCCTGCAACAGATGGATTTTCTGTAGCTAAACAGTTAACTAGTGTTATTAATAGTGGTGGTTACGATTTAGTAATTGCAGGAAGAGAATCTATTGACTATAATGGCGGTATGGTTCCTGGAATGATTGCTGGATTAACCAATGCAAATTTTGTAAATAATTGTATTGGGTTAGAAGTAGATGGTACTTCAGCGAAAGCAGTAAGAGAAATTGATGGTGGTAAAGAGACTGTTTCAACATCACTACCATTAGTTATTGGAGGGCAAAAAGGTTTGGTTGAAGAAAGTGATTTACGAATTCCAAACATGAGAGGTATTATGATGGCTCGTAAAAAGCCTTTAAATGTTGTTGAACCTGTTGGAACTAGTGCTGAAACAGCTTCTGTTTCATTTGAAAAACCCACTCCAAAAGGCGCGGTTACATTAGTTTCTCCAGATAATATAGATGAATTAGTAAACTTGCTTCATAACGAAGCTAAAGTGATTTAAAAAATATAGAATATGTCAGTTTTAGTATATACAGAATCAGAACAAGGTGCTTTCAAAAAAGCAGCTTTTGAGGTAGCTTCTTATGCAAAAGCGGTTGCTAATCAATTAGGAACAACTGTTACAGCTGTTGCTATAAATGTAAATGACGTCTCTGCTTTAGGTAATTATGGTGTAGATAAAGTTTTAAATATCTCAAATACGCAACTTGATAACTTTAATGCAAATGCCTATGCTTCTGCCATTAAAGAAGCTGCTGAGAAAGAAAGCGCACAAGTTGTTGTAGTTAGTTCTACGGCAGATAGCAAATATTTAGCGCCATTATTAGCAGTAAGTTTAAATGCAGGTTATACATCAAATGTTGTTGAAGCACCATCTAGTAAAAGTCCGTTCACTGTTAAAAGAACAGCTTTTACTAATAAAGCTTTTGAAATGACTCAAATTAACACAGCTATAAAGATTGTAGGTGTTTCTAATAATGCATTTGGTTTGGTTGAAAATACTGGTAGTGCTTCAGCGGAAGATTTCTCACCTTCAATTCCAGATTTAGGTGTAACCGTTGAATCAGTTGATAAAGCTACAGATAAAGTAACTATTGCCGATGCAGAAATTGTAGTTTCTGGTGGCCGTGGTTTAAAAGGTCCTGAAAACTGGGACATGATTGAAGAGCTTGCAGATGTTTTAGGAGCTGCAACAGCATGCTCAAAACCAGTTTCTGATTTAGGTTGGAGACCTCATAGTGAGCACGTAGGGCAAACAGGTAAGCCTGTAGCATCAAACTTATATATTGCTATTGGAATTTCGGGAGCTATTCAGCATTTAGCTGGTATTAATGCTTCTAAAGTAAAAGTAGTTATCAATACTGATTCTGAAGCGCCTTTCTTTAAGGCTGCGGATTATGGTGTAGTTGGTGACGCTTTTCAAGTAGTTCCAGAACTTATTGAAAAATTAAAAGCATTTAAAGCACAACAATAATTTTTGTGTAGTACTATAGAACTGCTTAAATTAGCATTTTGACTTAATATGCCTTGTGCAGTTGGTAAAGTTCTAATTTAAGTAGTTCTTTGCGTTTTTATAAATTATGAGTTTAGTAAAATTAAATATAAAAGGCATATCCTATAGCCAAACCCAAAATGGCGCCTATGCCTTAATTCTAAATGAAGTTGATGGTGATCGTAAACTTCCTATAGTTATTGGTGCTTTTGAAGCACAATCTATCGCTATTGCTTTAGAGAAAGAAATTAGTCCACCAAGACCTTTAACACACGATTTATTCAAAAATTTTGCAGATCGTTTTGACGTTGTTGTAAAGCAAGTTATTATACATAAGTTAGTTGATGGTGTTTTTTACTCCAGTTTAATTTGCGAACGAGATAAGATTGAAGAAATAATCGATGCCAGAACAAGTGACGCTATAGCTTTAGCACTTCGTTTTCAAGCACCCATTTTTACTTATAAAAACATTCTTGATAAAGCAGGTATTTACTTAAAAGTAAATCCTAAAAAGGAAGATGAAGAAGATGATGCTCAAGACAGTATTTTAATGGATGAATTGGTTGCTAATGAATTGGAGCCAAACGAACCTCGAGAAAACTACCAAGGAAAAACTTTAGAAGAACTTCAAACTTTACTTGAAGAAGCGGTTGCTAATGAAGATTATGAAAAAGCAGCTCATATTCGTGATGAAATCTCAAAACGAGAATAACTCTTAATTTTTATTATGAAAAAGCTGTTTTTGATTATTGTAGCTGTATTTTTTTGCTTTACATCTACAACCTTAGCTCAAAATTTAGAAAAAACAGCACCTTCAGAAGCTATTGAAACTATTTCGAATTCTGAAACTATTTTAATAGATTCAACAACCGTAGATTTTTCAGAAAAAGAAATTGTTACTGTTTCTGAAATGCATTCAAAAAAACAAACAAGTAGTGCCATTATACCCAGTCAAGGTTTCTCTATAAATAGCTTGTGGCGTGGTGTTTTAGGAATGATAACCTTAGTATTTGTAGCCTTTCTTTTTAGTAGTAATAGAAAAGCTATAAATTGGAAAATTGTGGGTATTGGTTTAGCCTTTCAACTCCTTATTGCTATTGGGGTTTTAAAAGTTGAATTTATTAAAACCATTTTTGAATTTATAGGTGGCTTATTTGTAAGTGTATTAGACTTTACAAGAGCTGGAAGCAAATTTTTGTTTGAAGGTTTAGTAGTAGATATGGATACCTTTGGATTCATTTTTGCCTTTCAAGTATTACCAACTATTATATTCTTTTCTGCATTAACATCTGTACTTTTCTATTTAGGAATCATTCAAAAAGTAGTAAAAGCCATGGCGTGGTTACTTTCTAAAGCTTTAAAAATATCAGGAGCAGAAAGTTTAAGTGTTGCAGGAAATATATTTTTAGGGCAAACCGAAGCGCCACTTTTAATTAAGGCTTATTTGGAGAAAATGAATAAGTCCGAAATGCTACTTGTTATGATTGGAGGGATGGCAACTGTTGCAGGAGCTGTTCTTGCTGCTTACATTGGCTTTCTTGGAGGTGATGATCCTGCTTTAAGATTATTTTACGCAAAACATTTATTAGCAGCATCAGTAATGGCAGCACCAGGTGCTATAGTTATTTCTAAAATATTATATCCTCAAACCGAAGACGTCAACACAGATGTTTCTGTATCACAAGAAAAAATAGGTTCCAACTTTTTAGATGCTATTGCTAACGGAACCACCGAAGGATTAAAATTGGCTGTAAATGTTGGTGCTATGCTTCTAGTATTTGTTGCATTTATTGCCATGTTTAATGGTATTTTAGGTTGGGTAGGCGATATAACTTCATTAAACGGATGGATAGCTTCCAATACAACTTACGAAAGTTTATCTCTGGAACTCTTACTAGGTTATATTTTTGCTCCACTTATGTGGCTTATTGGTGTTGCCAAAGAAGACATGGCTTTAATGGGACAACTATTAGGAATCAAATTAGCGGCTAGTGAATTTATAGGCTACATCCAGTTAAGAGATTTAAAAGAGGTATCAAATGCTGTACATCTTAATTATGAGAAATCTATAATCATGGCCACTTACATGCTTTGCGGTTTTGCAAATTTCGCATCTATTGGTATCCAAATTGGAGGTATTGGTTCGTTGGCTCCTGGGCAACGTAAAACTTTATCTAAATTTGGGATGAAAGCTCTTATTGGCGGTACAATTGCATCTTTAATTTCGGCTACTATTGCTGGAATGATTATAGGCTAGTGTCAATTTGCTACAGATAAATTATTTATTCTCAAAACAGAAAATCTCGTTAATAACTTTTTGATATCTATAAAGGTTAATAAACACAAATTATCTCTCTTTTTCTTTAATTTCGTTACCGCGATGAAATGAACCTCATTGCTACCCAATAACCTTTTAATTATTAGATTTCTGCATTCGCAGGAATATTGCTTATGAAACAATATCACGACTTAGTAAAACACGTTTTAGAAAACGGAAACGAAAAAGGAGACAGAACAGGTACAGGAACAAAAAGTGTATTTGGACACCAAATGCGTTTTGATTTGAGTGAAGGTTTCCCGATGGTTACAACTAAAAAACTGCATTTAAAATCTATTGTTTATGAGTTGCTTTGGTTTTTAAAAGGTGATACAAACACAAAATATCTTACTGAAAACGGCGTGCGTATTTGGAATGAATGGGCTGATGAAAATGGGGATTTAGGACCTGTTTACGGCCACCAATGGCGTAACTGGAACGATGATGAAATTGACCAAATTAAAGAAGTTATACATTCCTTGAAAAACAATCCAAATAGTCGTAGAATGTTGGTTTCTGCTTGGAATCCTTCAGTGTTACCTGATACTTCAAAAAGTTTTAGTGAGAATGTTGCAAATGGTAAAGCGGCGCTTCCACCTTGTCATGCATTTTTTCAGTTTTATGTAGCTAATGGAAAATTATCTTGTCAGCTTTACCAACGTAGTGCAGATATCTTTTTAGGGGTGCCTTTTAATATTGCATCATATGCTCTATTCACCATGATGATGGCACAAGTTTGTGGATACGAAGCTGGAGAATTTATTCACACATTTGGTGATGCCCATATTTATAGTAACCATTATGAACAGTTAGAATTACAATTATCTAGAGATATTCGTCCGTTACCAAAAATGATTCTTAATCCTGAAATTAAAGATATTTTTGATTTTGATTTTGACGATTTCACTTTGGTTGATTATAACCCACATCCGCATATTAAAGGAATAGTGGCTGTTTAAAAAATGCATAAAAATAAAAGCACCTCAATTGAGGTGCTTTTATTTTTTTAAACTATAACGTCTATGCATTTATAACACTATTTTCAGCTCCTGCATAGTCATTCCAAGCATAAGCATCAGCAGCTTCATCGTTTACGTAAACACCGTCAACAATGTATTTAAACTCGTAAGAACTACCTGCATCTAAATCAACAGTACCTTTAAAAGTTCCGTTTTTTAATTTCTTTAATGGTGCTTTTTTAGCATTCCATTCGTTGAAAGATCCAACAACTGATACTTTCTTTGCGTCTTCAGCAGGTAAAGAAAAAGTTACTTTACAAACTGGTTTACTTTTTAAAAATTGTTTTTTAATAGCCATAATATTATTATTTAAATATGTTTTTTTTTCGTTTATAACACTGCAAATTTATAAACTATTTGAAACCCTAACTACTTAAAACTCTTTACTTTCAAAAAATTATTAATTTGATAATATGTGTTCTACAAAAAAATAAAGTAGACAAAAATTTAGCTAAAATTTTATATAATTAACAATCTAAAAATTTCGTTTTTAATCTGATTATCAGTACTTTTTAAAGCTAAAACGTTATCGTAAAGGCTATATAGTTAAGTATTTCTAAATCGTATAAAATATCACTAAAAAGGATTAACTTTACACACCTTATATTACTAATATGTTTGGAAAAAAGAAACCCATACCACAGATAGATAAAAACCAATTAGAGCTCATTGAAAATGCTCAAAAACGCATTAAACAAAAGAAGCGTCTGTATGTGCATTTTGTTATCTTTTTAATTGGTGCTGTTTTTTTAATTGTGGCTAATACCGTTTTAGGCATAGGTAAAGACTTTACACTTTTTGGGATAAATTGGTTTGTTTTTGCCATACTTATTTGGTTATTCTTTTTTCTATACCATCTTTTTAATGTATTTGTTACTCATAAATTTATGGGTAAAGCTTGGGAAAAAGAACAGCTTGATAAATTGGTTTCCAAACAACAACAGCGTATTGATAAACTTAAAGCGGGTTTTGAAAAAGAAGAAAAACTTATGGCGCAAAGCGAAGTGTATTCAGAATCGAATGCAGAACCTAAAAAACTACAATCTGAGCTTACTATTATTGTTGCTGCAGCAGAAAACAATGCCATTGGGTTAGGAAATAAACTCATTTGGCATTTAAGTGATGATTTGAAGCGTTTTAAATCGCTTACCAACGGGCACCATATTATTATGGGACGTAAAACTTTTGAAAGTTTCCCGAAGCCTTTACCCAACAGAACACATGTTGTTATTACAAGACAGAAAGATTATGAAGCTCCTGAGGGTGTTATAATTGTACATAATTTAGAGGATGCTATTGATGCTTCAAAAAGTGATTCGCAGCCGTTTATTATTGGTGGTGGTCAAATTTATAAACAAGCTATGACCATTGCAGATAAAATTGAATTAACACGTGTGCATCATGATTTTGATGCAGACACTTTTTTTCCTGAGATAGATGCTTCGGTTTGGAAAGAAACTGCAAATGTGTTCCATAAAAAAGACGATAATCATGATTATGAGTTTTCGTTTTTGACTTATGAGCGAAAATAATTATGAAACAAGCCATAAGAATTTTAATAATTTTCATAACCCTAGTTAGTTATAGTCAACAAAATAAAAAACCAATTTATTTTTATTTTGAAAACAAAAAAATCTCTAAAAAACAGTTTAAATCTCTAGCTAAGAAAAAAGTTATAATTAAAACAATAGAAAACGATACCGCAATAATTAAAAGTAGTTATTTACGTAAAAAAATTACTAAAATAGATTCAGTTAGTCATACTCAAATTAATACCTTTTTAAAGAAAATTATTGGCAAAGATTTCAATATTGAAAATAAAACAATGATTCATCTTTATAGAAAAAACAACAATAAAATTAATAAAGATTCTGAGTACAAAAAATACTGGCAATGGATTAAACGTAATTCGCACAAATATCAGGCATATCTTGTAGGTACTAAAACTTCTGGAATAGAAGAAGACAAAGCAAACCATATTTATTTGGATAATTACAACTTACTAGAAAATTTATTTTTCAAAGATTCAGATTATGAAATCAATCATCTTCTTATAAAACCGAATAGAGAAGTTTATATTTATTTTGGACTTACAGACATTTTAGGTGTTTTAGATTCATCTGTAGATTAAATAAAAATATTTATTCACTTTTAATCTTAATTTCATTAAATGCAAAAAGAAATACAACTTCGTATTACACTTAAAGAGGAAGAACAGCCTAATATTTTAGTTTTAAAGTCTGCCATAAAACTAGATATTCATAGAAAAGATATTATTGGAATAAAAGTACTCAGAAAGTCTATTGATGCAAGGAAACCTAAAATTATTTTAAATTACAAAGTAGCGGTTTATATTAAAGAACCTGTTCCAGAAAACTCAGCATACACCTTTGAATATAAAGACGTTTCTAAAGCTAAACCCATCCATATTATTGGTTTTGGTCCTGCAGGCATGTATGCTGCCTTACGCTGTATAGAACTTGGTTTTAAACCCATTGTTTTAGAGCGTGGTAAAAATGTTCAAGACCGTCGTAGAGATTTAAAAGCCATCAATCAAGATCATTTTGTAAACGAAGATTCTAATTATTGTTTTGGCGAAGGTGGCGCAGGAACTTACAGTGATGGCAAGCTATATACAAGAAGTTTAAAACGTGGCGATGTGCGTCGTATTTTCGAAAATTTGGTATATCATGGCGCAACCGATCAGATTTTAGTAGATGCGCACCCCCATATTGGCACAAATAAGTTACCAAAAGTGGTTCAGAATATCCGTGAAACCATTCTTAAATTTGGTGGTGAAATTCATTTTGAAACTCGTGTTACAGATTTCATTATAAAGCATAATAAAATAACAGCAATCCAATTTAAAAATGGCGAAGAAATGCCTGTTGAAAACGTCATTTTAGCAACAGGACATTCGGCTCGAGACATTTTTCATTTACTTAATAAAAAAGACATTGTTATTGAAGCAAAATCCTTTGCCATGGGCGTTCGTGTTGAGCATCCGCAACATATTATCGATTCTATTCAATATCATTGTTCTGGCGAGCGACACGAATTACTTCCTGCGGCTTCTTATGGTTTAGTACAACAGGTAAAAGACCGAGGTGTTTACTCCTTTTGCATGTGCCCCGGCGGGTTTATTGTGCCTGCAGCAACAGCCAATGGAGAGGTAGTTGTAAATGGTATGTCTCCTTCAAAACGAAATAATTTGTATGCCAATTCGGGTATTGTTGTAGAAATTAATGTCGATACCGACTTGCCCAAATACGAAAAATTCGGTCCCTTAAAAGGACTCGAATATCAAAAGAATTTAGAACGTTTAGCATTCACATCTGGAGGCAGAAGTCAAGTAGCTCCCGCACAACGACTAACCGATTTTGTTGAGGGTAGGTTATCACCAGAATTAAATGACACTTCCTATCAACCAGGTTTAAAATCTGCACCATTGCATTCCTTATTACCCAAATTTATTGGTGGTAGACTTAGAAAAGGCTTTGAAGCTTTTGGTAAAAAAATGAAAGGTTATTATACTGAACAAGCTAATATAGTTGGTGTGGAATCTAGAACCTCATCCCCAGTTTCTATTCCAAGAAACGAACAATTGCAACATCCTCAAATATCTAATTTGTTTCCTTGTGGTGAAGGTGGAGGTTATGCCGGTGGTATCATATCAGCAGCAATGGATGGAGAACGTTGTGCAGAAGCGGCAAGTAAAACAGTATAGTTATAATTTTATTTCTATTTTTGCAGCACAAAAATTAAACTAGTATGAAAGCATATATATTTCCAGGTCAAGGTGCTCAATTCTCAGGAATGGGTTTAGACCTTTACGAAAACTCACCATTAGCACAAGAACTATTTGAGTCAGCTAATGATATTTTAGGTTTCAACATTACAGATACCATGTTTGAAGGTTCTGCTGAAGACCTAAAACAAACTAAAGTAACGCAACCCGCTATATTTTTACACTCTGTAATTTTAGCAAAAACTTTAGGTGAGAGTTTTCAACCAGATATGGTTGCGGGACATTCTCTTGGAGAATTATCTGCATTAGTAGCAAATGGTGCTTTAACATTTGAAGATGGTTTAAAATTAGTATCTCAACGTGCTACAGCAATGCAAAAAGCTTGCGAAATACAACCTAGTACTATGGCTGCAGTTTTAGGACTTGAAGATGATATTGTTGAAAAAATATGTGCAACAACTGAAGGTATTGTAGTTGCTGCAAATTACAATTGCCCTGGACAGCTAGTGATTTCTGGTGAAATTGATGCTATAAATACAGCCTGTGAATCTTTAAAGGAAGAAGGTGCTCGTAGAGCTTTAGTTTTACCTGTTGGTGGTGCATTTCACTCACCTTTAATGGAACCAGCTCGTGAAGAATTAGCTGCTGCTATTGAAAACACAACATTTAACAAACCAAACTGCCCAATTTATCAAAATGTAACTGCCAATGCTGTAATTGATGACGCTGAGATAAAAACAAATCTTATTTCTCAATTAACAGCTCCTGTACGTTGGACGCAATCTGTACAACAAATGATTACAGATGGCGCTACATTATTTACAGAAGTGGGTCCTGGTAAAGTTTTACAAGGTTTAGTGAAAAAGATTAACAGAGCATCTGAAACTGCTTCTGCAACTCTTGAAACTAATAGCTAAATGAAACTTAATAAACGCTCCCTATTCATCATTCTAGTTATTGTTTTAACTATAGCGGTTGATCAAATTTCCAAAGTTATTGTTCGAGAAAATATTACACTTAGAACAGACATTAACCCAGGTGAACGCATTCCATTAATAGGTGATGCTTTTGTAATGATGAATGTTGAAAATACTGGTGCTTTTCTAGGTATGGGAAGTGATTTGAATCCTACTCTTAGAATCCTTTTATTACTCGCTTTACCTATTCTTGTTTTAGGTTTTGTACTTCGTCATATTTTTAAAGATAAATCTTTAGACAATTGGTCCCTTTTTGCCTTTGCTAGTATTATTGGTGGTGGAATTGCCAATGTTTTTGATAGAATAGTCTTTGGAAAAGTTACCGATTTCTTATTTATAGATTTAGGTGGTGTTTTTAGAACTGGAATTTTTAATCTAGCAGATTTATCAGTTACTACTGGAATGATTATACTAATATTTATGAGTTTTAAAAATAAAAAGAAAACTAAAGAATCATAAAAAAAGGTCGCTAATTAATTAGCGACCTTTTTATTTATATAAATTAGTTGGTTAATTTAAACTTAAAAGTGTGGGTTTTCATCTTCTAAGAAACCTGTTCTGAAATGTCCAACATATTCATAAACTGTTCCTGGATCCCAACTAAATTCTGCATTAAAAGTGATTTGATCAACAAGGGTATTACTTTCTGTTGTAAAAACATCTCTAGTAATTAATCCGTTAGTAATTGTTACCGTTTCATCAGTATATAATTCTGGTGTATTTGGTTCACTTTGAAACGTTAATCTATCAGCGTTCAAAGTAACTCTGGCTTTTAACTGCATCCAGTTATTGTGGTCATCTACCCAAAATGTATTGTCATTTGCTGCTGTATTATATGTACTAAACTGTACATAATCTCCACCAAATGCGGTTGTAGCTCCACCAGGATTTAATGCTACAGCCCACCAATCTCCAGCAATATCTTGAACATTAGTCCCTCCTGGATCTGGTTCTCCTCCTTCATCACATGAGAAAAACAGACTTATCGTAAATAAAACTAAAACAGTTCTATATATATTTATATTTTTCATAATTATCTAAATTAAAATTTTTATTCTCTTGTAAAATTTCTAGTAAAGGTTCCATAAAAACCACTTGCTGATAAACTCCAACTAAAGTTGTCACCATCAGTTATAGTTCCTGGTTGAAAGCTTCTCACTGATAAACCACTAGGTGAAGCATTCTCTACAAATGGAATATAAATTACTGAGTCATCAACATTTATAAATGTGACTGTAAGTTGATTAACTCCAGCAACTCCTCCAGCGTTATCATAAGTATAATATCTGTCAGAAATTTGAGTACAAACCCCTTTTCTAGTTCCACTAGTTGGTAATCTAGTCCAGTTTCCTTCAAAATTATAAATACTTGGAGCTGTTGAAACTACAACAACAGTTCTAGTAGCTGATGCAGAAAAACCTAAATCATTCACAGCAGAGTAAGTAATATAATATACTCCTGGGACATTAGGATCTACAACTGTACTGGTTTCAAAAGGATATGGTGCTCCTGCCAAGGTTACATTTGCGCTAGGGTCTGTCCAAGCATCTCCTTGGTTTATAATCACTTCGTCGCTACCATTCATTTCTATTACTGCATAATCAGTAGTATCACTAATATCTCCTGTAGAATCTGTATCACATGAGCTTAGGAATACAACAAATAGACATAGTATACTTTTAAATATATTTTTCATAATTCTTATCATTTTTTATTATTGATTCCACCATATTGCAGTTGTAATAGGTACTACATCTGGCGCATTTAAGTTCCTTGCTGTTTCTCCATTAGGATATAATAAACGTTGTGGAAAACCAGCACCTAACACACCATTTAAAGACACTGCAAACTCACCTGAAACATATGCAGGATTTCGAGATCCCGAACCTGCTGGTTCAGATTGTGTTACTGCAGAAGTTGCAGGAATTCCAGTTCGTTGCCATTCAAAGAAAGCCTCAGCTCCATTTCCAGGATAACTTGCAACCCATTTTTGGGTGATTATTGATGTTAAATTTTCATCAAAAGTTCCAGAAGGATATTCATAAGCACCAGAAGCAGCTACAAAAGTAGAACCATCTAACCCCCATTTATTAAAGTTTTCTGAAACTGCAGCATCATATAATGCCTTAGCTCCTGTACCACTATTATAACGTTCCATGGCCTCTGCTTGCATTAACAAACTCTCTTCATGACTTATAAAATAAACAGGAGTAGTAGGGCTTAATATTGATACAGCAAAAGTATTTGGCCCTGCAGGGTTATTAAAATCTCCCTGATCTACTGGGTTACCTGATGTGTAAAATAAATCCCTTCTAGGGTCTAAATTATCCGTTAAATAAGAATGCATGGTTGTACTTGCTCTTAAGTTTAAAGATGTATTTAATTGCCTTTTATCAGACTCATACAAAGGGTTACTAATGTTAGGCGCATCTGTAAATCCTGTTACTGACGCATCAAGATCAAGAAACTGAACACCTGTGTTTATCATAGCTGTAATTCCAGCTTGTGCAACTGAAGGTCTAGCTTCCGTTTGACGTAAAAACAGTTTTAGTTTTAAAGTATTTGCAAACTTTGTCCATCCAGACATATCACCTCCAAAAACTAAATCGTCAATTCCAGGCGTACTTCCTTGTGATGAAGCTAAATTTCTTCCTAATGCATCATCAAGATCAGTTATCATTAAATCATATACACTTTGAGCATCATCAAAATTTGGCTGAAATATAGCTGGATCATTAGCTTCAGAATAAGGAATATCTCCATACCAATCAGTCAGCATTTGCGACACATATACTTCTAAAGTTGTTGCTATTAAATAATAGTTCCAATTTTCAGCAGCTAATGCTTTCTTTTTAATGTTTCTTATATCTAATAAACCATCATATGCTGCATTCCATCCACCAGTAGAAATTCCATCAGTGGTTCCTAAGGCATAACTATCAACAACTCTGTATTGACTAGAACCAGGGCTTTGTGACCACATTTGCGCCCATATTCCTCCTATTAATGCCCAATTTGCTCCTTGTACACCAGCAACAGCAGTAATACTCCCAGGTAATTCTACCTCAAAAGCTAACTGTGCAGGTGTTAAATTATCTGGATCTCTATTTATATCCAATTGTGAATCACAAGAGAATAATATTCCAAATCCAATTAATATTAATATTATTTTTTTCATCGTATATTTTTTTAGTATTAAAATGACATTTTAAGAGCCATCCCGTAAGTTCTTTGAGCTGGGTTTGCTGCAAATTCTCCAAATTCGGTAGCTAAATCGTTCCCACCAAAAGAGGTAACTTCTGGATCTACGTATGGATTATCATCAGGTGTCCATAAGAATAAATTTCTTCCATATAAGCTTAATGATAAACTGTTAAGTCCAGTTTTACCTATTATACTTTGTGGGAAATTATAGGATAAAGACATATCTCTTAAACGAATAAAAGATTTATCGATAACATGATTTTCTGCTTCTGTACTTGGATTGTTACTGGCACTGTAGAATCCAGTAACATTACCAAAAGTAATTGGTGTTGTGTTTTCTGAATATGTACCATCTCCGTTATCATTTACAGAATTAGGAACAATAAATGTATTTCTATCATTATAGGTTGTAGCAATAGAGTTACCAGTAAATCCAAGAAGTCTAGAAGTATAAGAGTACATTAAGCCACCCTCTTTCCAATCAAAAGCAAATGATAATCTGAAATTCTTATATTTAATTGTATTCTGAAGCCCCATTACAAAATCACGCTGAGAATTTCCCAGAGTTTGTTCATCAGTTGTTTGGAGTGGGATACCCGTATTAGGATCTACAACAACTTGTCCATCAGCATTCGTTTGTGGCGTTCTTGCTTTAAATACACCTAAAGGTTGACCCTTTTCAGCATAAAAGTTAACTCCAAAAGAACCATTGATTAAGATCTCATCTAGTCCAGTTGGCAATCCTGTAACTTCGTTTTCATTTTTAGTAAAAGTATAGTCAATATTCCAACTAAAATCATCTGTTCGTATAGGCACAAATCCAAGTGCTACTTCAACACCTTTATTCTCAATATCCATGAAGTTACCAGTAATAGAACCATAACCTGTTGAATTAGGTAATAATAAACCAATAATAGCCCCATCAGTCTTTTTGCTATATACTGCTAAATCTGCAGTAATTCTATTATTAAAGAATCGTCCTTCTAATCCTATTTCAAACTCATCAGTAAATTCTGGTTCAATATCAGCGTTTCCTAATATTCTTCCTATTTCAAAAGAATTCAGCCCATTAAAAGGAAATGAAATTTGTCCGAAATAGGCTCCAGAAACGGCAGGTGTTGCAGAACTCTCTGTTAGATACAATCCAGCACCTTTAGCTGTTGATGCAAAACCACCACGTGCTTTTAAGAAATGCTTACCATTATCCATTACAATAGCACTTATATTTGCCGATGGATAGAAAAAGGAATTATTACCTATTGCAAGTGTAGAAGTCCATTCGTTTCTTGCAGTTAAATTCAAATAAAACCTTTCTTTAAATGATAATGTGGCTGAACTAAATACTGAGTATAGTAACGATTTTGAATCATTTTGAGCTGTTGTTGGTAATACCGCTGAGTTAGAAATTTCATAAAAATTAGGAATATCTAAATTAGTAATAGAAACAAATAAACTACTAGCTGTCGAGTTAGCATGAGAACCTCCTAAAGAAGCCTCCAAACCAAAATCTTCTCCTAATTGAGTATTATAATCAAAAGTTAAAAAAGATTCATAACGCTTTAACTGATTTGTCGTTTCTGTAACTCCACCAACATTAGCCGTAGCACCTAAAAGAGCATTTGGAGATCCTGGTGTATAATTAACTACTGCTCCATGGCTATGACGACCTCTGTTTAAAATATCAGCCCCTGTTTGAAATGTCCCGACTAAGTTGTCAGTAATATCATATGAAAAATTAATGTTCCCGTAAAAACGTTCTCTTGTTAAATTAGTTGCGTTTTCATTAAGAACCCAATATGGGTTTCTTGAATATGGGGTATAAAAATTATCATTATTATTATAAGGGTTATTAGTATAATCTTGAAGATCTATAGCACTGACACCTCTTGGTATCTGAATCAACTCTTGCATAAACGACTCTCCCTCACCAGCATTATCTCCTTGCCCTGTATTTACAGCATTCTGTCTAGTTTGAGCATAATTAGCATTGACTCTCAATCTAAATCTTTCTCCAGATATACCACTGTTTAATGTTAATGTATTTCTATTAAGAGCATCAGCATCAGTTGGAATAATACCATCAGTATCAACTCGTGTAAACAATAGCGAGAAATCATTTTTATCATTTCCTCCACTTATTCTAAATGAGTTTGTATACGAATTTCCAATATCGTAAACATCCTTTATATTGTCTTCTAAGTTTGAATAAGGTTTAATTTGTTGCGCATTGTCAACAATTTGTCCCCAAACTCGTAATTCACCATTAAAAAGTGGGCCCCAAGATCCATTCTCATTGGTAGCTCCTGTACCTCCAGCTGGAAGTCCTGAGAAATCTACACCATTCCAACCTTGTCCCCAACGTTGTTGCAAATGTGGTATTCTAGCAACCTCTAAAAAATCGATAGAACTATTCATTTCCACTTTAACTTTACCGCTTCTACCTTTTTTAGTAGTTATAATGATTGCACCATTATTAGCTCTTGAACCATAAAGTGCAGTTGCAGCACCACCTTTAAGAACATTGATACTAGCAATGGCATTTGCATCTAAATCATTAATATTTGTTCCTCCATCAAAAGACCTATTAACGTCTGTTGCCAAACCAGTTCCTGTGTTACCAGAATTGGACCCTGATGAAATAGGTGTTCCGTCAATTACATATAACGGACCATTACCACTTAAAGAGCTATACCCTCTTAAAATAACCTTTGTTGAAGCTCCTGGTTGATTAGGTGCAGTAATATCTAAACCTGCAACTTTACCAGATAAACTTTCAAAGGGGTTAAGTGTGGCAACTTCTGTTAATTGATCACCTTGAATTGCTGTGGCAGCATAACCAAGCGATCGTTTTTGCTTTTTCTTTCCAAAAGCAGTTACTACAACTTCTTGTAATGCTTGTGCATCTTCAAGTAGTTTCACATCAATTGTGGCTGATGAGCCAACAACAACTTCTTGGGTAGAATAACCAACATAGCTAAAAACAAGAGCATCCCCTTGATTAGCTTGAATTGAAAATTTACCATCGAAATCTGTAGAGGCACCAGAAGAAGTGCCTTTTACTAAGACTGTTGCTCCTGGCAGTGGTAAACCACTATTATCAGTAACTGTACCAGAAATAGTCTTTCCTTGTGCAAATGTTAGTTGCACAGTTAACGCCAATATTAGCGTCAACAATCTACTAAACTTTTTTTTCATTTTATAAATATTTGAGTTAGTCTTTGCAGATTGAAAAAAGGAGGCAGCAAAGATTTTTTTAAGTGACTAATTCAAAAAATTATACTTTACTCTTTGAAAAAAAGTTTAGAGGATTCTAAAGTAAGTAAAGTCCTTATACTACCTACCTTTAACAATTGCAGAGTAAAAAAAGTTATAATGTGAGTGATACTAGGCAAAACTTATAATACTTTACCTTTCCGACAATAGTTTCCTTGATATTTACCTCAAGGAATTGCTTTTAATTTTAGCGTGAATAAAACTTGAAGGTGTTTGTGATGTTTCTTTTTTAAAAGCTTTATTAAATGTTACTTTATTGTTGTAACCAACCTCATATGCTACATCAATAATATTAAGATTTCCATGAGCATCGTCTTCGAGTAACCTTTTAGCTTCTTTAATTCTAAATTTATTAATTAGTTCAAAAAAATTCATATTAAAATGCTCATTAATTATTTGTGAAGTATTATGTCGTGTTGTGTTTAATTTTTCTGATAGTGTTTCAAGATTAATATCGCTTTGTTTATATACTTTATCTTCAACTAAAAGTTTTATTAAATTTCCTTTAAGTTCTTTTGACAGAGCTTCTGTCAATCCAGATTTTTTATATTTTTCAGAAAACAAACGTTCTTTTAAAGATAGACTTTCGTTATTAAAAATATTTGGTTGAACATATGCCATATAAGCAATATAAATGACCATAATAGACATAGCACCTATTTGAAAATGATAGATAAAACTAGAAAAACTACTAAAAACTACATATGCAGATATACCATATAATAAATAAGAAATAACATAAGCTATATGAATCCTAAACAGTGATTTAGACCAAGAAAATATTGAATTGTGATTAATGCTTTTAATAGTTTTATCGGAAAATTGTAGCTTCCAAATACAAAATGCATAAAATACAAGTGAAATTGTTTTTAAAACAAAAATTATATAATCATAACTTTTCTGAGTATTTGTAGATTGAAGCATTAATCCTATTTTATCCAATGCTGTTTGATTGTAGACAGGAATCAATGACAGAATAAGAACAAGTGTAGGTATAAAATGAACTAAATCATTTTTTTTAAACTTAAAGTTTTGAGTGACACTCTTAAAATAAAAATACAATAAAGGCCCTAATAATAAAGCTATAGATGATGACATACGATAAGCATGTGGAAATCTAAATTGAAAATTAGAAGAGAATATAACAAAGTCCAAAATAAATAATGAATGTGCACCAATAAAACATCCAATAAATATTTTAGCTTTTCTATTTCCATTTTTTGTAAAATTCAATATTATAGTAAAAAAGAATCCAATTAAAGCAACATAAAAATACAGAAAGGAAAGTGTATCTATTTTTGGCAAATATTTATTTTCTAATTTTTTATATTCATCTGAATACTCAATAAAACTATATGCACCATTATCAAGAATAGAAATATCTAAAGTATTTGAAATATATTTTTCCGTAAAAACATAAGCATCTTTAGGTTGATCTAAATCTGCGTTAAGAATTGCTAAATGCTTGAAAATTTGAATTGAATCTTTGGGCTTTCCTTCAAGAGCATCACTATATAAAATTAACAACTCTAGCTGAGTCATATCACTATTAATATTCTTCTCTTTAATTAAACTATCAATTTGAATAGATTGCATAGGTATTTCAATAGCATTTACTCCAATTGGAATAGCAAACAGATAAACTAAATACAATATTCTAAAGGTGATAGACATCGGCAGGTTAGTTGCTTTAAAATGTTAAGACTAACTTAAAATGAAATTAGACATAAAGTTCCTTATTAGTCTTAAAACTTTCTTAAAAAGGTAAATCCCGATAATAATACACCTTAAAATAAAGAAAAATGAAAACCATAAATTGGTGTTCATTCAACAAAAAAAGGCCACTAAAATAGCGACCTTAAATTAAAAAAAACATAATATTAATATTCGTTAAATCTTACTTTCTGTTCCCATTTCCATGCAGAACTCATAGCGTCATCGAGTGATAATTTTGTTTTCCATCCTAATTCGTCATTGGCTTTGTTAGTATCAGCATAAGCTGAGATAATATCCCCTTCTCTTCTATCAACAATTTTATAATTTAAGCTTTTTCCTGAAACTTTCTCAAAAGATTTAACTACTTCTAAAACCGAACTTCCTTTTCCTGTTCCTAGGTTAAAAGTCTCGTAGTTTGATTTATTTTTACCTTGTAATAATCTACCTAAAGCAATAACGTGAGCTTTAGCTAGATCAACAACATGAATATAATCACGGATACAAGTTCCATCAGGAGTTGGATAATCATCTCCAAAAACTGATAATTCTTGACGTAGTCCTATTGCCGTCTGAGTAATAAATGGCACTAAATTTTGTGGTACACCAATAGGCAATTCTCCAATTTCAACTGACTCATGCGCACCAATTGGATTGAAGTAACGTAATGCAATAGCTTTTAAAGTTGGTACTACCTTGCAAGTATCTTGGATAATCTCTTCTCCAATTTGTTTTGTATTCCCATAAGGAGATTCAGCCTGTTTTACTGGAGCGTTCTCAGTAATTGGCAACTCATCAGCTTGTCCATAAACTGTACAAGACGAACTAAAAATAAAAGCAGCAGAAGGCAACTTCTTTAATTCTTTAAGAATATAAACCAAAGTTGAAATATTGTTTTCATAATATAACAATGGTTCTTTTACACTCTCACCAACAGCTTTACTAGCAGCAAAATGGATAACACCTTTTACATCACTGTGTTTCGCAAAAAAAGCTTCAACACCAGCTTTATCTTTTAAATCTAATTTTTCGAAAAGTGGTGTTTTCCCTGTAATAGCAGTAATTCCATCTAATACTTTTTCTGAAGAATTTGACAAATCATCTATAATAACAACTTCGTAGCCTTCATTTTGCAACTCTACTACTGTGTGTGAGCCAATAAAGCCTAACCCTCCTGTGACTAATATTTTAACCATTAACAAATTTTATAATTGTTGATGTAATATATCCTATTTGTTCATCATCTAACTCTGTGTGCATAGGTAATGAAATTACATCTTTAACTAATTGATTTGTAACTTTAAAATCCGCTTCGTTATATCTAGAATCTTGATATGCTTTTTGTTTATGTAAAGGAATTGGATAATAAACACCACAAGGGATACCATTATCATTTAAATATTTTACTAAAGCATCTCTATCTATACCTTTTATTCTTAATGTATATTGATGAAATACATGACAATCACAAGCATCACAAATACCATCACAACTTTTACTAACCGTTTTTGGTGTTGTAATACTCACTATACCTTCTAAAGCTGTACTATACTTTTTTGCAGCAGTTTGTCTTGCTTTGTTATAACTGTCTAATCGGGGTAATTTAGCATCTAAAACTGCCGCTTGAATACTATCTAATCTAGAATTTACACCAACAACATCATGATGGTACCGTTCATACATACCATGATTTACTATACCTCTGATAGTATGTGCTAAATCGTCATCATTTGTAAAAATAGCTCCACCATCACCATAACAACCTAAATTTTTAGATGGAAAAAATGATGTTGCCCCAACATCACCAATAGTTCCTGCTTTTACTTTAGTACCATCACTGTAGGTGTAATTAGCACCAATGGCTTGTGCATTATCTTCAATAACAAATAGATTATGCTCTTTAGCTATTTTCATAATAGCCTCCATATCAGCACATTGTCCAAATAAATGCACAGGAACAATAGCCTTAGTTTTTGGAGTAATCGCTTTTTTCACCGCTTCAATGTTAATATTGAAATCATCTTCATTTACATCAACTAACACAGGTGTTAAATTAAGTAATGCTATAACTTCAACAGTAGCCGCAAAAGTAAAATCAGCAGTAATAACTTCATCTCCAGGTTTTAAACCTAACCCCATCATAGCTATTTGTAAAGCGTCAGTTCCATTTCCACAAGGAATAACGTGCTTTACACCCAAGTATTCTTCCAAATGCTCTTGAAATTCATGAACTTTAGGTCCATTTATAAATGCTGTATTTTCAATTACTTCTTGGATAGAAGAATTAACGATATCTTTTATATCGCTATACTGACCTTTAAGGTCAACCATTTGAATTTTTTTCATCTAAAAAAAATTGTAGCCTGTATTTTAAAGTATAATAAAAGACTAATTTTATTGGCTAATCCAAATAGACTAGCCAATAACAAAATTACAAAAATGATAGTCGTTAACCAATGAATTTATTTTAAAGAAATGTATTTTAGCATTAAAAGAAATAATATTGCACTTTTTTTATAACATAGTAATATACTTAAGTAGTTTTGCTTTAAAGCTTGGAGGTTTATTTAACCAAAAACTAAAAAAAGGCGTTGATGGCAGGAGAGCGTCTTTTAATATTCTAAAAAGAAATATAGCCAAACATGACAAAACGCTCTGGTTTCATTGTGCATCTTTAGGTGAATATGAGCAAGGTTTCCCTGTTTTTTCGGAACTACGAAAACACTATAAAAATCATAAAATAGTACTTAGTTTTTTTTCTCCATCAGGATATGAAATTAGAAAAAATTCACCAGTTGCTGATGTGGTTGTTTATCTCTCTTTAGATACCAAAACCAATGCGAAAAGATTTTTTAATATTGTGAACCCAGAACTTACCATTTTTGTTAAGTATGATATTTGGCCAAATTTTTTAATCGAATTAAAACGAAGACAATTAAAGGCAATACTCATTTCTGCTTCATTTAGAAAAAATCAACTTTATTTTAAAAGTTACAACACACCTTTTAGGAAAGCACTGTTTGCTTTTGAACATATTTTTACTCAAAATGATATTTCAAAGAAATTACTTGAATCCATAAATTACAACCAAGTTACCGTTTCAGGAGACACACGTTTTGATCGTGTTTTCAGTCAATTAAAGTTAGATAATAATTTAGATTTTATAAAAGAGTTCAAAAACAACAAAATATGTGTTGTAGCAGGAAGTACATGGCCAGAAGACGAAGCTTTGTTTATAAATTTTATTAACTCAGCATCATCAAAAAATGTAAAATTTATAATAGCTCCTCATAATATTAAATCTTCTCAGTTAAAAAGCTTTCAAGAAAAAATAAATAAAAAAAGTGTTTTATTTTCTGAAAAAGACAAAAATCAATTGTCTGATAAAGATGTTTTTATAATTGACACTATTGGAATACTTTCGAAAATTTATAGTTATGCAGATATTACTTATGTCGGAGGAGCAATGGGAAATACTGGATTGCATAATACTCTAGAGCCTGCTGTATTTGGTGTTCCAATTATTATTGGCCCAAACCATCATAAATTTCCTGAGGCTGAAGCTTTGATTAAAAATGGTGGTATGTTCTCTATTTCAAGTCAAACTCAATTTGATGAGTTACTCAATAAATTGATTAAGAATAGTGACTTATCTGAAGAAATTGGGTCTAAAAACAAAGTATTTATAGAAAATAATCGTGGATCCGTCGTCCAAATACTCGATTATCTACGTATATAGGTATGTTTTAATCTAAGAATTATATAAAATTCGTAATTCTGATAAAAAGTCATTAAATTGGCATTGACTAAAAAATAATTAACACTAAAACAAAAACCGATGAAAAAATTAGTATTAAGTTCAATCTTATTGTTAGCTTTAAGTTTAAGTTTCACATCTTGTAGAGACACAAAAAAAGCGGATTCAGTAGAAGAAGCTGTTGAGAATGCTGCTGAAGCTGCAGGTGATGCTGTAGAAAATGCTGCTGAAGCAACTGGTGATGCTGTTGAAAACGCTGTAGATGCTGCAGGTGACGCTGTTGATTCTGCCGTAGATGCTGCAGGTGATGCTGTAGAAAACGCTGCAGATAAAGCTGGAGAAGCTGTTGATTCTGCTGTAGATGCTGCAGGAGAAACTGTAGACAAAGCTGCTGATGCAGTTAAAAAAGAAGCAGATAAATTAAAGACTGGTCACTAATTGAGATTATTCTTTAAAGATTAAAAACCGCCTTTCTGGCGGTTTTTTTGTACTTAAAATTTAAATTTTAGATATAAAAAAAGCCTTATCAAAATTTTGATAAGGCTTTAGTACTGAAGACGGGACTTGAACCCGTACGTCCTAATGGACATTGGATTTTAAGTCCAACGTGTCTACCAATTCCACCACTTCAGCATTGGTATATTTTAAGAAAGTTTCAGAGCGAAAGACGGGATTTGAACCCGCGACCCCCACCTTGGCAAGGTGATGCTCTACCCCTGAGCTACTTTCGCAGTCATTTTAATGAACGTACAATATTGCTATTGCGGATGCAAATTTAAAATATTTCTAGGAATTGCAAAGCCTTTTCCTAAAATAAATAAAAATATTTTTAGGCTTGTTTTTTCTTAACCAACATACGCTTAATTTCATTCAATTTCATAAGCGCTTCTACTGGTGTAAGTGTATCAATATCAGTATGTAATATTTCATCTTTGATATTTTCAAGAAGTGGATCATCAAGATTGAAAAAACTCAATTGCATCTCATCATTTAAGGATTTCACTTTATCAGTAAGCTCTTCACTAGAATGTGATTTTTCTAACTTCTCTAGAATCTTATTTGCACGTCGTAATACTTGCTGTGGCATACCAGCCATTTTAGCAACGTGAATACCAAAACTATGCGCACTACCACCTTCAACTAGTTTTCTTAAGAATAGCACATTATCTTTTAACTCTTTTACAGACACATTAAAGTTTTTTATGCGCCCAAACGTTTCACTCATTTCATTAAGCTCATGATAATGGGTGGCAAACAATGTTTTTGGTTTTGCAGGATGTTCATGTAAATATTCACTGATTGCCCAAGCAATGGAAATCCCATCATAGGTACTTGTTCCACGCCCAATTTCATCCAACAACACTAAACTTCTATCAGAAATATTATTCAAAATAGAAGCAGTTTCATTCATCTCAACCATAAAGGTAGATTCACCCATAGATATATTATCACTGGCTCCAACTCTAGTAAATATTTTATCAACCAATCCAATTCTAGCTTCTTTGGCTGGCACAAAACTTCCTATTTGAGCCAGTAGAACTATTAAAGCTGTTTGACGCAAAATAGCTGATTTACCAGACATATTTGGTCCAGTAATCATAATAATTTGTTGACTTGTTCTGTCTAAAAATACATCATTAGCAATATATGCTTCTCCAATTGGTAATTGCTTTTCAATGACTGGATGGCGACCATCTTTTATTTCTAAATCAAAAGAATCATCAATTGTTGGATAAATGTATTTATTATCTTTTGCCAATTGAGCAAAACCACACAGACAATCAATCTGACCAACTAAATAAGCATTTTGTTGTACTGGTTTTATATATTGATTTAACCAGCTTACTAATTCTGCAAACAGTTGTTGCTCTATAGCTTGAATTCTATCTTCAGCGCCTAAGATTTTGGCTTCGTATTCTTTAAGCTCTTCTGTAATATAACGCTCAGCATTAACTAAAGTCTGTTTACGTATCCATTCTTCAGGAACCTTATCTTTATGCGCATTTCGTACTTCTATATAATACCCGAACACATTGTTAGAAGCAATTTTAAGAGACGTAATACCAGTACGCTCACTTTCTCTTTCTAACATATTATCGAGATAATCTTTTCCAGATTTAGATAACCCTCTTAATTCATCTAATTCTGAAGAAAAACCAGCCGCAATACTATTTCCTTTAAGCACATTTACTGGTGCTTCTTCGTTTAAAGTTTCTTTTATTTTCTCACGAAGCACATCACAATTTTGAAGGGTATCACCAATAATTTTGAGTGATTCGTTATTGCAATTTGAAGCCAATGACTTAATAGGAACAATAGCTTCTAAAGAATTTTTAAGCTGAATAACCTCACGAGGATTTACCTTGCCTGTTGCTGTTTTTGAAATTAAACGTTCTAAATCACCAATATGCTTAATATGATTTTGAATCTTTTGAAGCACGGTATTTTCCTTAGTTAAGAAACTAACCACTTCATGACGTTGCTTTATTTTTTTAACGTTTTTTAAAGGTAGTGCCAACCAGCGTTTTAACAACCTTCCACCCATTGGCGAAATGGTTTTATCAATAACATTTAAAAGTGTAACTGCATTATTATTTGTAGAATTGTAAAGCTCTAAATTCCTAATTGTGAATTTATCCATCCACACATAGTCATCCTCAGAAATTCTAGAAATAGAAGTTATGTGCTGTAATTTATGATGCTGTGTTTCCCCTAAATAGTGAAGAATAGAACCTGAAGCAATAATACCTTCATATAAATCTTCTACACCAAAACCTTTTAATGTTTTTGTGTCAAAATGTTTGGTTAAAGTTTCATATGCATAATCGGTTTGATAAACCCAGTCTTCCAAATAAAACGTATGGAAATCATCACCAAAAGTATCATTGAAAAGTGTGCGCTTTTGCTTAGACACCAATACTTCACTTGGGCTAAAGTTTTGAAGTAACTTATCAATATACTCAGCATTTCCTTGAGAGGTTAAAAACTCTCCAGTTGAAATATCTAAAAAAGATATCCCTATATATTTTTTATCAAAATAAACTGAACATAAAAAATTATTCGATTTGGAAACTAAAACCTCATCATTTAAAGCAACACCAGGAGTTACCAACTCAGTTACACCACGTTTAACAATGGTTTTAGTTTGTTTAGGATCTTCCAACTGGTCGCAAATTGCAACACGTTCTCCAGCTTTAACCAACTTTGGTAAATAGGTATTTAACGAGTGGTGTGGAAATCCTGCCAATTCAGTTTCACTTTCGCTTCCTGCCCCACGTTTGGTTAAAATAATACCTAAAATACCAGCAGCTTTAACCGCATCGCTGCCAAAAGTTTCATAAAAATCGCCCACACGGAACAACAATAACGCATCAGGATATTTAACCTTGATGGCATTATATTGTTTCATTAACGGTGTTACTTTTTTTGCTTTTTTAGCCAATGGAAGTTTAATTTTTAAGTATTACTTTTGACAAAATTGTAGCATGCAATGTACTATTAATTTCATGTTTTTTGAACTTGATTTTCTATAAGTTATCTACAATTAGAACGAGATTTCAACAATATTTATCTTGTCATTCAGAATAAAATAAAGAATCTTGAGAATAAAGATACTTCGACTGCGCTCAGCATGACATAAAAATTAATAAAGTGAGAAAACTTAAAAATAGCGAATTAGACAGATTAAGTATTGAAGGATTTAAGGACGCAAAAAAAACGCCAATTATAATAATTCTTGATAATATTAGAAGTTTAAACAACATTGGTTCGGTATTTAGAACAAGTGATGCTTTTTTAATTGAAAAAATTTATCTCTGTGGCATCACAGCAAAACCACCACATAAAGACATCCATAAAACAGCATTAGGAAGCACAGATACTGTTGATTGGGAGCATGTTGAAAATACTCTAGATTTGGTTAAACATTTGCAAACTAAAAACGTTAAAGTGTGTTCTATTGAACAAGCCGAAAACGCCACTATGCTCAACGATTTTAAAGTAGAACCAGATACTAAATATGCTTTAATTTTTGGGAATGAGGTAAAAGGTGTTTCACAAGAAGTAGTTTCAGCAAGTGATGTGATTATAGAAATTCCACAATTTGGAACTAAACACTCTTTGAATATTTCTGTAAGTTGTGGCGTTGTAACATGGGATTTATTTAGTAAATTAAATCATTAAATATTTTAATTATGAAACTACGATATCTATTTCTACTTTTTACAGCTTCGCTAATAACCATTGCTTGTGAAAAAAAACAAGAAATCCCAATTGAATTTCTTTCAATGGAATTAAAAACAAACCAAAAAGAAAAAAAGAAAACCATTTTAAACAACGAAATTGAAGGTGTAACTAGCGAACATATTACAATTTCTAATGATATTACAAAAAAGGTAGAAGTTGATAATGCGCACAAAACCATTTATTTATTTATAAAGGGTTACGGCACACTATTATCTGGTGAAAAAACATACGATATTGTTCCAGAAACTATTATGCTTCCGAATACAGTCAAGGACATTTCCTTTAAACCTCATGAAAATAATACACTTGATTATATTAAAATTTCTGTTTTACAAACAGAATTAGATAAACAAGACATAAAAACGTTTCCAAAAGAAAATATAAATAATATTTATTTTAAGAAGTTTACAGACTGTAAATCTTATACAGAACCAATAAAAAGCCCACAAACAACAAGTAGAACTATTCTACCAAATAAGTACATTCCAAGAGTAGCAATGGGAACTGTTAAAACTATTGGACCAGATAAAGTTGGCGCGCATGAACATGCAATGTTAGAGCAATTATTTTTAGGACTTACTGATAATCAAACCATTGTTTATGCAGATAATGCACAAATTAATTTTCCAGAATACTCATTGCTTCATATTCCACTTGGATCTAGCCATTCTGTAAGTGTAAAAGCAGATAATAAAATGTATTATGTTTGGATGGATTTCTTTATTGATAAAGATGGTGAAGAATGGTTGAAAACGCATAACACAAAAGACGAATAAAAAACTTTAATATTAATAAAAAAACTAAAAAACCTTGGCCAACCAAAGATGTTATGACCCAGATTTATGACATGAATCTTTGGGGCGGAAAAGAATTTGATTTTTATTCTGGTGAAGGCTCTCATAATCCAGAAATCATAAATCCTTATTTAAAACAAGTTATTTCTTTTTTAGAATCTTTTAGTGAGCCCATTACCGTTTGCGATTTAGGTTCCGGTGATTTTAATATTGGTAAACATCTAACTAAATACTCCAAAAAATATATTGCTATTGATATTGTTGAAACACTTATTGAAAGAAACAAAAAACTATATAAAGAAGACAATCTAGAGTTTCATTGCTTAGACATTGTAAAAGATGAATTACCAGCTGCAGATTGTATAATCCTGAGACAAGTTTTACAGCATTTATCCAATACAGAAATACTAAGTGTTGTGAAAAAATTAAAGAATTATAAATATGTAATTCTAACGGAGCATATCCCTTTTGGTTATTTTACTCCAAACAAAGACATCATTTCTGGTCAAGGCATTCGGTTAAAACAAAATAGCGGTGTTGATATATTAGAACCACCTTTCAATTTTAAAATTAAAGAACAGAAAAGAATTGATGAACATATTTTGAAAAATGGGAATGGACAAATTGTTACAACATTATTTAAAGTGTTTTAAGCTAACTTATACAGCAATTACAGCAGTATTTTGAAAGTTTTTCTGTACAATTTAACTTGATTCTAAACTTAAAAAAATCTAACTTCGCTTATCTAACGATATAGTTAATTATAACGCAACCATATCTTAAAGTTAGGCACAATTAGAGCAACATTGATAAAGACAAGTTACAAATCGAAACCAATAAGCGGATTTACTCACTCAATCGGAACAAAGCAAGTTTCGGAATTGTTGAGCGGAATTGAATTGTATGATGAACTGTCTATTTCATTTGACAAAGAAAAAGGACACAGAATGGGACTTTTTGTTCCAGGATGGTCTGGTCGTACTATGAAAGGAGAATCTAAGGACCTATTGAATTTTTGGAGAATTATATCTGTAAATTATTCAAAGAATTTAGATAAATGGACAATCAATTTAAAAGCAATAGAAAGCGGAAAAAACAAGCAGGTTAAAAAGTTTCTAATTGAAATCGGAATTCCACTTTTGCGGAAATGGCTCGAAACCGAAAAAACCGAAACTTGGTTTTCTGGAAGTCGATATTTTATAATCGGATTGAATGAAAATTTGACTGAATATTGCACTTGGGAAACTCATAATGACCGAACAATAAAAAAGAAAATTGAAATAATAACTGTGCCTAACATCGTATAAAAATAATTGCGATTTACTGCTAAAACAAAGGTAGTTGCGTATTTGCTACATCTGAATTTCCTTCGGAAATTCCTCGCACGCAAATCCGCAACTATTCTTATACATAACCGATAAGCGTAACCCCCAAGTTAATCCCTACAAATTTCAGATAAAACCCACAAATAATCTTCACGATTTTCAACAAAGTCTCTATCAGAAACATCAATAATTTTAACGTTAAAATCTTTTTGTGTTTTCAAAAATTCTAGATATCCCGTATTAATTTTTTCTAAGTAGTCATCAGCAATATTTTGCTCATAATCGCGTCCGCGTTTTTTAATATTTTGTTGTAAACGCTCGGTATTTTGGTATAAATAAATGTATAATTCAGGCTTCGCTATATCTTTATACATTAAATAGAATAGCTTTCTGTAAAGCTTAAATTCATCGTCTTGTAAAGTAATTTTAGAAAAAATAAGCGATTTAAACACATCATAATCACTCACAATAAAATCTTTAAATAAGTCAAGTTGCGATAAATCGTCCGAAATTTGTTGGTAACGATCTGCTAAAAAACTCATCTCTAAAGTAAATGCATATCTATTAGCGTCTTCATAAAACTTAGGTAAAAATGGATTATCTGCAAAGCGTTCTAAAATTAATTTCGCATTAAAATCATTTGAAATTTTAGTTGCTAAACTGGTTTTTCCAGCTCCAATATTCCCTTCTATAGCGATGTAATTGAATTTTGAAAAATCGTATTGTTTACTTGGGTTTTTTAGCCAAATTTTTATAGGTTCTAACACAGAATCATCTTTACATTCTTCTAACAAAACATACACTTCTTTATCCAATTTTGGATGCATCACTTTTGAAGCAATATCGTTAAGTGGTAACAATACAAACTTACGCTTACTCATTTCTGGATGCGGTACTTGTAGCGTTTTTCTATTGATGATTGCATCTTCAGCAAAAACAATATCTAAATCTATGGTTCGAGCTTCATATCCTTTTGATTTAGTTCGAGCTCTTCCTAAGTCCGTTTCAATTTTTAATAGTGTTTTTAATACGTTTTGTGGTTTTAAATAACTTTCCAAAACCAAGCAGCAATTAAAAAAGTCCTCTCCTTCAAAACCAAAAGCAGGCGATTTATAAATCTTAGAAATCAACTTTATATTTCCAATACGTTTATAAATAGCATCAACGGCACCTTGTAAGTTCTTCAACTTATCACCTTTGTTACTACCTAATGCAATATGAAACGTTTTAGGTTTTGTCATAGAAGAGCAAAATAATAAAAAGTAAACGGAATTGGGTTATATTTACAGAAGCTATTTATTCACAATTGTAAATGACATTAAAAGACAAGCTAACTGCCCAACGCATTTACTTCCTTTTAGGAGGTTTATTCATTACATCATTGGTGGTTTCAAATCTTATTTTCCAGAAATTCTTTTATTGGTATCCTTTTGATGTAGAGATTTTTGGAAGTAAGCTTTTTGAGATTTCAGTCGGTATTTTACCTTACCCTATTACATTCCTAATCACTGATTTAATAAGTGAAATTTATGGTAAAAAGCGTGCTAATGATGTTGTTGTAGTTGGGATTTTCGCTTCTATATTTTCAGTTATAATTATTTATGTAGCAGATATAGTTCCAGCATTAACGACTTCTCCAATTAAAGATGATGTTTTTTCAAATGTCTTTGGAAGAACCATTTTAGCTGTTGGAGCAAGTATGTTTGCTTATTTATTTGCTCAGTTTGTAGATATTCGAATATATCATTTTTGGAAACAACTTACTAAAGGAAAACATTTGTGGCTCAGAAATAATTTCTCAACTTGGTTATCGCAATTTGTCGACACTTTTTCAGTAGTATTTTTACTTTGCTCTTTTAAAGTTTTACCTTGGAGTAGTTTTCAAGGGCTTCTGATAAGCGGTTTTCTATTTAAAGTTATTGTTGCCGCTTGTGACACACCTTTTCTATATTTAGGCGTGTATTTATTCAGAAAACGATTCAATTTAAAAGTGAATGAAGAAATTGATTTGCTTTAATATTTCTGAAAGAATTAACACTAATTAAAAAGTGAATTTCATCTTTTAGCATCATTTTTGCGTATATATCTTTAGTGAATATGGTTTACCTCACTCAAATGAAAATCTAATACAGCTTACCAATGAAAAAAGCATTTAAAATTATTGGAATTACTTTACTTATAATCATCGCACTTTTAATAGCAATACCATTTGCTTTCCAAGGGCAAATTAAGGATATGGTAAAACGTTTTATCAATCAAAATTTAAATGCTCAAGTAGAGTTTAGCGATGTTTCTTTGAGTTTTATAAAAAGCTTTCCGCAAGCCCATGTAAATGTAAACGATTTGGTAATTACCAATTTTGAACCTTTTAAGGATGAAACTTTCGCAACAGCAAAGGATATTTCATTCACCATGGCTATTAATGAGTTATTCAAAAATGCAGATGAAGACCCGATTGTAGTTAACTCAATTAATTTGGATGAAGTGCTTTTAACGTTGAAAACCGATAAGTTTGGCAACAATAATTACGACATAACTAAAGAAGATAAAACTAACGCTTCCGCGGAAAACGAATCAGGTAGTTTCGCATTTAGTATTGAAGATTACAATATAAAAAACAGTGCATTAACGTATATAGATGAAGGTTCGGATATTTTAATTCACCTTACTGAATTCAATCATGAAGGCCACGGTACATTTTCAGCAGAAGCTTCAGAATTAGATACAAAAAGTAGAGCTAATGTTAGTATGACTCTTGATAGTACAAAGTATTTATCAAATAACCCTGTAAAACTTGATGCTCTTATTGGTTTAGATTTAAACAACAGCAAATACACATTCAAGGAAAACAAAGGTTTTATAAATGATTTACCATTAGAATTTCAAGGTTATGTACAACAACTTGAAAACGGACAAGACATTGATATATCTTTTGAAAATCCAGAATCTGATTTTAAAAATTTCTTAGCTGTTATACCTAAAGATTACTCAAAAAGTATTGAAAATGTTCAAACCACAGGAGATTTTAAAGTAAAAGGGTTGATAAAAGGATTGAGTTCTGACGAAACTATTCCTAATCTTGATATTAGTATTACTTCTAATAATGCATCATTTAAATATCCTGATTTACCAAAACGTGTAAGCAATATTTCTATAGACACACGTATAAAAAATGAAACTGGTAAAACTGATGATACTTATATTGATATTAAAACGCTAAACTTTAAAATTGATGATGATGTTTTTAAATCATCAGCTACTTTAAAAAATATAACCAAAAACATGTTGGTTAACGCCAATATTGATGGAGTTTTAAATTTAGCCAACATTACAAAAGCATATCCTGTAGATTTAGAAAATACGCTAACTGGTATTTTAAAAGGAAAGATAAATACGGCTTTTGATATGAATGCTATTGAAGCTAATGCTTATGAGCGCATTAAAAATAGTGGTTCAGCTAGTATTTCTGATTTTGTGTTTTCTTCAGAAGATATTGTGAATCCTATTCATATTTCTCAAGCTAATTTGACGTTTAATCCTGTTACAGTTTCTCTAAATAACTTTAAAGCAAAAACTGGTGACAGCGATTTAGACGCTACCGGAACTATAAATAATTTATTAGGATTTCTATTGAGTGACAATACCTTAAAAGGAAACTTTAACGTAAACTCAAACCTGTTTAAAGTGAGTGATTTTATGACTGAGGATGAAACTTCGGCAGAAAACAAAACGACTAGTGGTTCAGAATCTTTAAAAATCCCTGCGTTTTTAGATTGCTCTATTAATGCCAATGCAAAAACGGTAGTTTATGATAACTTGAATTTAAAAAACGTAACAGGAAAACTTTATATAAAAGACCAAAAAGCAACACTTCAAGATATGAAATCAAACATTTTTGATGGTGCTTTAACTATTTCTGGAGATGTGTCTACAAAAGACAAAACACCTGTTTTTAATTTGAATTTAGGCGCCAATGATTTTGATATTTCAAAGTCTTTTAAAGATCTAGAATTGCTTCAAAACTTAGCGCCTATTGCAAAATTATTACAAGGAAAGCTTAACACCAATATTAAACTTTCTGGAAGTTTAGATGAAGAATTTTCACCTGTAATGAATTCGGTTTCTGGTAATGCATTAGCAGAATTATTAACCACACAAATTAACACCAATGATGGCCTTTTAAGCAAACTAGAAAGCTCATTAAACTTCATAGATTTTTCTGAGTTGAATTTAAAAGACCTTAAAACAAAGCTAGAATTTGCAGATGGAAAAGTAGCTGTTAAACCTTATGATATTAGTTATAAAGATATTGATATTGAAGTTTCTGGGTCGCATGGTTTTGATAAAACCATAGATTACAATGCCGTTTTTAACGTACCTGCAAAATATTTAGGCAGCGAAGTTAACCAACTTATAGGTAAGATAAACGATGACGAAGTAAACAATATTACCGTACCCATTACTGCAAATATTACCGGTTTATTTACAAGCCCGAACGTAAAAACCGATTTAACTAGCGGTATTAAAAACTTGACGAATCAACTTATAGAAATCCAAAAGCAAAAGCTGCTTAACCAAGGCAAAGACAAGGTTAAAGACTTAATTGGAGATGTAATTGGCGATAATAAAACAAAAAGTGATTCTATTAAAAAAGAACAAAATAATACAGTTGAAAACGTGCTTAAAGACATCATTGGTAATAAAAAAACAACCGATTCAACCAAAACTAATTCTACAGAAGAAACGGTTAAAAATGTATTAGGCGGACTTTTAGGGAATAAAAAGAAGAAACAAGACACTATAAATTAGGATTTTTTGATAAAAAACCTCAACTTTGCATCCCTTTTTAGGAAAATATTGAAAACGAAATAATAAAGTATATATGTTAAAGATTATAGTTAAAGATGGTGAAAACATCGAGAGAGCTTTAAAACGCTACAAAAGAAAGCATAGAAACATTAAAGTAATGCAAAATTTAAGAGACGGTCAGTTTTTTACTAAGCCTTCTGTTAAAAGACGTCGTGAAGTACAGAAAGCTGCTTACATCCAAAATTTAAGAGACCAAGAGGATATATAAATCTTTAATTACCTTATAAATTGAATCCCATTTACTTTTTGTGAATGGGATTTTTTTTTGTAAGCTTTTACAATGCTTTACTACAAAAGCATTATGATTTTAGTATATCTTTTTATTGGAGTTATAGCATCTATTTTAAGTGCTTTACCTTTAGGTGCTTCAAATATTGCAGTAATTAACACCACATTAAAACAAAATGCTAAACAAGCTTTCAAGATTGCTATTACCGCTGGTATTGCAGAAGTGATACTATCTTATTATGCTTTAGATTGCAATCAAGTAATTCAAAAATTTTTTAATGATAATTTATGGGTGCAACTACTAATTGTGGGTATTCTCTTTTTAGTTGGTTCTTATTTATTTTTTAAAAAACAATCTGAACCAAAACCAAAAACAAGAAAGCTAACTCAATCAAAATATGCTACTGGTTTTTTACTTGGTATTGTAAACCCTCCTGTTTTAATTTATTGGGTAATTGCTTTTGGAGTATTGCATAATAATGATATTATGTTATCCTTAAAATCTTCAGCTTCTGTGTTGTTTTTATTTTTCTTAGGAGTATATTTAGGAAAAGTGTTAACGCTCTATTTTTATAGTAAACTAAGTGCTGTTATAAAAAATAAAGTAAAGGATATATCTTTAATAGTTAATAAAGTAACTGGCGTTTTGTTAATTGTTATTGGTTTTGCTCAAGCCGCAAAACTTTACATCGTTTAGCTTACTGAAATATTCACAACCAAACCTTCATTAGCACGAACATTAAAAACAGTTTCATCTTCAAAAATTAAATACTGCCCTTTTACACCAACCAATTTACCGATGTAAGACTGCTCTTTTTTAATGTTTAAACTTTTCGGTTTTTCTGGGTACTTATTTACAGGGAATTCCAAATTGGTTTCCGTGTTATTTTCAATAAAATATTCTAATGCCTCATCTGGAATATATGATTTTAATTTCTCTCGCCACTCTACAAGGTTTTCATCCTCAATATCATTTTTTAGCATTTTTCTCCAGTTGGTTTTATCTGCCACATAATCTTTTAAAGCAACTTCTGTAATTCCTGCTAAATATCTATTTGGAACTTCAACAATTTCAATAGCTTCGTGTGCACCTTGGTCTATCCAACGCGTTGGCACTTGGCTTTTTCTTGTTACTCCTACTTTTACATTACTAGAATTAGCCAAATACACGATATGCGGTTGGAGTTGCGCGCGCTTCTCATATTCTAAATCACGATCTTCTTTACCTAAGTGTGCTGTACTCAGTTCTGGACGCATAATCCAGTCTCCTGCTCGGGCAGTTTCATAAAAACACTGTTTATCAAAACCTTGCCTGTATATGGGTTTATCTAATCCACAATTTAAACACTGGTATTTAATAAATTGCATCGTAATCTGTTTACCAATCAATTGATTTATGTTTAAAAAATCATTTTCAAAAACTAAGTAATATTGAATTGGGCTTGCTAGCTCCGTTTCCATTTTCCTTAAAACACCTTGGTAGGTCATAAAAAAAAGTATTATTTTTAGAATCTTAAAGATAGAATAAATATGGCAATTCCCTTAGTAAATTCTATTGCATCTTGGTTTTTAAAAAAGCGATTTCATCAAATTGAATTGTTTTTAAAATACCCAAATGAGGTGCAAAATGAACTACTTTTAAGTTTGATAGATTTTGCTAAACATACTGAAGTTGGTAAGCAATTTGATTTTGCTTCAATTAAAGATTATAAAACATTTGCTGAACGTGTTCCTATTAAAAATTACGAAGGTTGGCAAGATACCATTGAACGTTCCAGAAGAGGTGAAAACAATATTTTTTGGCCAACACCAATTAGATGGTTTGCCAAATCAAGTGGCACAACAAGCGCAAAAAGTAAATTCATTCCAGTAAGCGAAGAATCATTAGAAGACTGCCACTATGCGGCAAGTAAAGATTTGTTATGCATGTATTTGAATAATAATGAAGATTCTCAGCTATTTACAGGCAAAAGTTTACGCCTTGGCGGAAGTAAAGAATTATACAAAGAAAACGGGACTATTTTTGGAGATTTATCAGCTATCCTAATTGACAACATGCCTTTTTGGGCAGAATTCAGTAGTACACCAAGTAGTAAAGTGTCCTTAATGAGTGATTGGGAGCATAAAATGCAAGCCATTGTTGATGAAACAATTAATGAAAATGTTACAAGTTTAGCTGGTGTACCATCATGGATGCTTGTATTACTTAATAATGTTCTAGAAACTACAGGAAAAGAAAATTTACATGATGTTTGGCCAAATTTAGAAGCCTATTTTCATGGCGGGGTTAGTTTTACACCTTATGTAGATCAGTACAAAAAAATCTTGCCTAAATCCAATTTTAGATATTACGAAACATATAATGCATCTGAAGGTTTTTTTGCTATTCAAGATCAAAACAACTCTTCTGAATTATTGTTAATGCTAGATTATGGGATTTTCTATGAGTTTATACCCATGGATGTTTATGCAACTTCAAATGAAGCTGCAATTCCTTTAAGTGAAGTTGAACTCAATAAAAACTATGCTGTTATCATTACTACCAATGCCGGTTTATGGCGTTATAAAATTGGAGATACTGTTAGATTTACTTCATTGAATCCGTATCGTATTAAAATTTCAGGTAGGACAAGGCATCATATTAATGTATTTGGGGAAGAATTAATTATTGAAAATGCAGAACATGCATTAAAAAAAGTTTGTAAACGTACCAAAGCCGAAATAGTAGACTTTACTGCAGCCCCTGTTTTTATGAAGGGTAAAGAAAAAGGAGCGCATGAATGGCTAATAGAATTTAAAACACCTCCTAAAGACATCAACTATTTTAATGAACTGTTTGACAATGCTTTAAAATCATTAAACTCTGATTATGAAGCCAAACGCTATAATAATATTACTCTAAACAAACCCAAGGTCAATATAGCGCGTGAACATCTTTTTCATGACTGGTTAAAACAAAATAACAAATTGGGGGGGCAACATAAAGTACCGCGTCTATCTAACACACGTGATTACTTAGATGACTTACTTAAATTAAATACTTAATTATTTTTGTCAGAATACTCTCTAAAACAGAGAGTTAACGATTTTTAAAGTTATTTGGTCTAAGAAATTCAAAAGAAAACAACTTACACACTACTTTTACTGGTAATTAATCCTAAACCAAAAAAGATGAAAGCAAAACTATGTTTTCTAGTGTTCCTTATTAGCAATATTATAATAGCTCAAGGGCCTTCAAATTTAATAGCATCAAATAACCTTTCTTATAGCACAAGTCCAAATTCTGTTTTAAAAACAAATAAAACTGTTGATATTAGTGCTAATGGTTTTGATTTTGAACTTTTAGATGCTGGTGTAAATACATTTTATTCTGAAATTGGCTCAGGCTTTTTTAAGGATAAGCTTATCATGGTATCTTCTAAGAAATTAGGAGGTTTTGCTAAAATTGACCCTAATACAAATGAAGCATACAAAGAGTTATTCTGTTTAGATATAGATAGAAATGGTGCGTTAAGCTCTCCTTTATTATTTAGTAGAATATTAAACACTAATTCTAGTGAAGATCAATTAGCATTTTCTCCAGATGAAAAAACAGTTTACTATACAAGAAGCAGTAAAGAAAACTCTTTAGAATTCAAACTTTATAAAGCTGTACTAGAAGAAGATTCACATGGTAATTGGATAAATAATGAGTTGCTAAGTATTAATAAAAATAATGTTTCTATTGAAACACCATTTGTAAATCATGCTGGTACTAAATTATATTTCTCTGCAAATTATTCTGATGCCGTTGGTGGTTTTGATTTATATGTTTCTGACATTAAAGCTGATGGTACTGTAGGAATACCAAAAAATTTAGGAAAAGCTATTAATTCAGCTTTTGACGAAAAATACCCAGCACTTTCTTTAGATGACAAATATTTTTACTTTGCTTCTAAAGGACATCAAAATATGGGTGGTTATGATCTTTTTACTAGTAAAGTATCTAACTCTGGATTCAAAGCTGTAAGAAATATGGGTAATACCATTAATACCGTTTATGATGAAATTGGTTATTTTTTAGCAGCTAAGAATAAAGGTTATGTCTCTTCTAACAGACCAAATGGAAAAGGTGGATACGATATATATACAGCAACAAATGACGAAATTAGTCAAGTTATAGAAGGTCAAATCTTAGATAAAGAAACTAAAATAAAATTACCAAACGCAGTAGTTATTTTGAAGGATGAAGATGGTGTTGAAATAGCTAGAACACTAACTGATGAACATGCAACGTACAGTTTAGATGTTGTTCCGTTTGAAACTTATACAATTGCAACTTCTAAAGATGGATTTAAAGATGCTTCAGTAGAATTCTTTGCTAATAGTGGAAGTGAAACCACTTATAAAAAAGATATTGAGCTTCTTACAACTGCACCTGTGATTACTAAAGTTGAAGATGAAATGCGCATTGTTTTAGAAAATATTTATTTCGACTTTAATAAGTGGAGTGTTAAAGAAGAATCGACAATCTCTTTAAACAAAGTGATTAAAGTTTTAAAAGAACACCCAGAGATGAAACTTGCCATTAATGCGCACACAGATAATAAAGGTAGAGATTCTTATAACTTAAACTTATCAGATAAACGTGCTGCATCAGCGGTTAAGTATATTATAAAAAATGGTATCTCTAAAGATAGATTAGTATCAAAAGGTTTTGGTGAATCTAAACCATTGGTTGATTGTAAGAACAATTGTTCTGATGATGACTTACAAGCAAATAGACGTGTAGAATTTGTAATTGTAGATTAAAGTAAATTACATCGATTAAGTGTAACGAAATCGATGAGCTACAAAACAAAAAGTTTTTAAACGAGTATTTCGTCTTATAGTCTAAAACACAATAAAGAGATTTTGCTTAACTAGTAATAAGGTATACTTTTATCAAAGTTCTGAAAGAAGAACAATAGTTTTAAATAGTATATCCATTATTAATTAATATCCATATAAATAAAAAACCACGCTAAATAGCGTGGTTTTTTTATGCCTTAAAATTAGCTGCTACAATGTCTATCAAATTAAAAAAAGTATTCTTTTTGGTTTATATTTGAAGTAATTATTTTTTTATGAAACGAATACTCATAGTATTTATATTTTTCTACTCGACTTTTACAAATAGTCAAACTATTCCAAAATCTTTTGAAGATCTAACAACGTGGCAAACGTTTAAATATGACATGGGTAGTGTTTTTAAAGGTATTGGACATTCCTATAGTAGACCTCTGCATTGGAAAGGAAAGCAATGGCTTAACTTTGCAGGAGTTGCTGCGGGTACAACATTACTAACTTTTGTAGATGATGAATTTGATGATTGGACTGATGGTATTAGAGGGAAAGTACCAACCAGTATTCTAGACTTTGGACACAGACACACAAGACCAGAAGGCAACTACGGACTTACTGGAGCTGTATATTTTACTGGCTTATTTATTAAAGATGAAAGGCTTCGTAGAACTGGAGTTTTAATGATGGCTTCTACTATTACTGGCGGATTATTGCAACAACTAACCGTTCGTTTTATTGGTAGAGCAAGACCACTAACTGGAGAATCTGCAGATAGTTTTGACCCTTTTTTATTTAAAGAGGTTAAACGTTATGATTCTTTTTTCTCAGGCCATACCATTTTATCGTTTACTAATGCTTATGCTATTGCAAAACAGTTTAAGAATCCTTGGATAAAAGCTGGAATTTATACTGTTGGTATGATTCCAGGTTTTACAAGAATTGTAATTAGAAAGCATTGGCTTTCTGATGTTGCATTTGGAACATTAATGAGTATTTTAATTGTAGAGTCTATTGATAAATATTTGGATTATAGATACAGTCAAAAATATAATAACGACAGCAAAAAAGTAAGCTGGGATTTAAATTTTGCTCCAGGGCAAATTGGGCTTACTCTTAGCTTTTAATTAAAATATTCTTATTGTTTTAATCTGATTTGAATTGGTAAAGTTGACTTAGTGTATTACTTGACTTTGTCAGAAAAAAATGATAACTTAGTTTAACTCTTGATAAAAAACATTGAAACGATTTTTTATCAGAGAATCATTTGTGCGTCATTTAAACAAACCCTATGGAAGAAAAGAAAATTGGATTTAGATTATCGAAAGTTAATTGGATTTTATCTTTAATCTTAATCGGAATTTCAGCATTAATTTTTTTAAAAAGAGATGGAATAAACGGATTTAGTCTTGGCTATCTTTTTGGCTCAATAGTGACATCAGCGATAATAATTTTGTTTCTTGCTTTTATAGTTTGGCTAATCAAAGGAAAGAAACCATATGCTGGAACTTACACATTTAACATAGTTCTGGTTCTTATGTGTTTTGGAATGATAAAAGAGATTGGAATCCAAAGCCAGGAACAAACTGATAGTATTGATGCTATGACAAAATCTGTTTCTGAATACAAAGAAAAAATAAATAACGAAGAAGACGGAATTTCTGCTTATCAAGAACATATTTCTAATGTAGATGACGGAATATCCAAAATGATTAGAAATAGTACTGGAAATGAACAAGAGGTATATAAAAATCTTCAAAAATTTACTTCTATTAACAGTTCTGTTATGATAGATTGGCAAAAATCCTTTGATTCAGTTGCTCAACCAAGGATTTTGGATTATTCAGTCTTAAACAATCAAGCAGAGTTTGAATATCAAATTGGAGTCTTAAAACATTATAAGAAACAATCCGAATTATACAAAAGCCATTTTGAGAAAAGGAAATTATTACTTGCAGACTTAAATAAAAATATTCCAAAAGGCAATCTAACACTCAAAGGAGTTATGTCAGGAATAAATAGTAAAGATTCAATCCAAAAACCAATCTTTAAACCGTTTATTAAGTCGCATATTGATTACAGTAATCATTTGACAGAGATAGTTGAATTTCTTAAAATGAACAATGGAAAATGGGAATATAAAAATGAAGAATTAATATTTACAACAGTAGAACTTGAAGAGTATTATTCAATTTTAATCAATAAAATTGCAGAAGACGAAAATCAGATTAATGAATGGACTGACAAACTGATTGAAGTAATGTAAAAAAACGAACGCACAACAACGTTAAACGAACCTTTCCAAAAAATAAAACACCTTCCAATTTTAAAAACAAGTTAGCAAACACATGCGTTAGGGATTGAAACGACATCCTTTTAAATAGAAAAAACTGCCCAAAAGCAGTTTTTTCTATTTAAAAGATATAGTGTAAAGCCCGACCTAGGTCCTGAACTAAATTCAGGATATAGGTAACGCCACAATTATTAAAATTTTATGAAACCGCTTTAAGTTTCTTTAAAGTAGTTTTGGTTAACTTTTCTTCTGCGTAAGCCTTTGTTACATTCAGTTTTTTATCATTGCTACTTGGAAGCTCGAACATGGCATCGGTTAAAATTTCTTCGCAAAGAGAACGTAATCCTCTAGCTCCTAGTTTGTACTCGATGGCTTTATTTACAATAAAACCTAACGCTCCATCTGTAATGGTAAAATCTATTTCATCCATTTCAAACAATTTTCGATATTGTTTGATAATGGCATTTTTAGGTTCTGTTAAAATAGCTCTTAATGTATCTGCATCTAACGGATCCATATATGTCAAGACAGGTAAACGCCCAATAATTTCTGGGATTAGACCAAAATCTTTTAAATCCTTTGGTATAATATACTGCAGCAAATGATCTTGATCTACAACCTCATCTGACATAGATGCACTATATCCAACGGCTTGCATATTTAAACGCTTAGAAATAACACGCTCTATACCATCAAAAGCACCACCTGCTATGAATAAAATATTCTCTGTATTAACTTCTATAAATTTTTGGTCTGGATGTTTACGCCCTCCTTTTGGTGGCACATTAACAACAGTACCTTCAAGAAGTTTTAATAAGGCTTGTTGCACACCTTCACCAGAAACATCACGCGTTATAGATGGGTTATCACTCTTACGAGCAATTTTATCAATTTCATCAATAAAAACGATTCCTTTTTCTGCTTTTTCAAGATTATAATCTGCAGCTTGTAACAAGCGCGTTAGAATACTTTCTACATCTTCACCTACATAACCAGCTTCAGTTAGAACGGTTGCATCAACAATTGCTAAAGGTACATTTAACATTCTAGCAATGGTTTTAGCCATTAATGTTTTACCAGTTCCTGTTTGACCAACCATGATGATATTACTCTTTTGAATATCAATATCATCTTTAGAAGGTGGTTGTAATAATCTCTTATAATGATTGTACACAGCAACAGACATAACTTTTTTAGTTGCACCTTGCCCTATAATGTATTCATCAAGAAAAGCTTTTATTTGTTGGGGTTTACGAAGTTTCAACTCCGCAGATAAATCACTGCTATCACTTTGCTTAGATTCTTCTAACACAATACCATGTGCTTGCTCTATACACCTGTCGCAGATGTGAGCATCTAAGCCTGCTATCAATAAGTTTGTTTCAGGTTTTTTACGACCACAAAACGAACATTCAAGTTCTTCTTTTGCCATTAATCTTATTTATTTTGGGAGTTGAGTTATTATAAATCCCTCTATAACAATTCTTTAAAATTACAAATAATTTATTTGCGAGCCAAAATCTCGTCAATCATACCGTATTCTTTAGCTTTATCAGCCTTCATCCAGTAGTCTCTATCACTATCTTCGTATACTTTGTCGTAATCCTGTCCTGAATGCTTACTAATAATCTTGTAAAGCTCTTCTTTTAGGATTAAAATTTCTCTTGCAGTAATCTCAATATCACTAGCTTGTCCTTGAGCACCTCCTAATGGTTGGTGAATCATAACACGAGAATGAGTTAATCCACTACGTTTACCTTTCTCTCCTGCACACAATAGTACAGCACCCATTGATGCTGCCATACCTGTACAAATTGTAGCTACATCTGGTTTGATAAATTGCATAGTATCATAAATACCTAAACCTGCATAAACACTACCTCCTGGTGAATTGATATAGATTTGAATATCTTTATTAGCATCTGTACTCTCCAAAAATAAAAGTTGTGCTTGAACAATATTAGCTACTTGATCATTGATTCCTGTTCCTAGAAAAATGATTCTATCCATCATTAAACGAGAAAACACATCAAAAACTGCAATATTCATTTGACGCTCCTCTATTATATTTGGCGTTAGATTGGTAGGGTACATGCTACTAATTATTTTGTTGTAGTAAGTACTGCTTATTCCTTGATCTTTAATCGCGAATTTTTCAAATTCTTTTGCGTAATCCATAATCTTTTATTGTCTTTCTTTTTATTAAACTCCTGACTTACATAAAGATGAGTTTAAAAATGTATATGTTAAGGTATTTTTTGAATAAAAAAAGCGCTTAAATCTGATTGATTTAAGCGCTTAAAGATAAACAATTATTCTTTATTTATTTATCACCGTAAACTTCTTTAACAAACTTTTCGTAACTCAATTCTTTAACCTTAAGATTTGCTTTTTCTTTATAAACTTCTAACAGTTTTTGGCTAATTAATTGCTCAGAAATTCTACGAGCTTCATCTTGATTTGATAATACTCTAGCGGCAATATCGTCAAGTTCTTTATCTGAAGGATTCATTTGACCAAATTGAGCCATTTGACCTTTTATCATCTCTCTTGCATGGTTTTTAATATCGTCCATAGTTACTTGAACGTTATTCTCTTCAATTAATTTACCTTCAATTAATTGGTAACGTAAGCTTTTTTCAGATTTTTCATATTCTTCTTTAGCTTGCGCCTCATCCATTTCTTTTTCACCAGCAGTTTGCATCCACTTAGTTAAAAATTCAGCAGGTAAATCAAACTTTGTGTTCTCTACTAAATATTCAGTAACGTCATTAAGTAGTTTTTGATCTGCTTGTTGAACAAATTGCTTTTCAGCATCTTCTTTTATTTTTGCTTTTAATTCAGTTACAGATGTTACTGCTTTTGGGCCAAAAAGTTTATCAAATAGATCTTGGTCTAAATCTGCCAATTCACGTTTGTTGATTTCTGAAATGGTGAAATTTACTTCAATATCTAAACCATGAACATCATCATGACCTAATTTTAAGGCATGCATTAAATCATGCTCATCATCAAAAAGACCTTTAGTTTTTAGTGTAATTACATCTCCAGCTTTAGCACCAATAAATTGTTTTGCAGTTGCTTTTCCTTTAAACTTATCTAGAGTTAACGTTACTGTGTTGTCAATTTCTTTTTCTTCGTTGGTATATGCTCCTGTAATTTCGCTGTCTTTTTCAACAGTATCTTGAGATACTAATTTCCCATATTGTTTTTGAATACGCTCAATTTGCTCATCAATCATTTTATCATCAGCTACAATATTGTACTGCGTGATAGCTTTTTTACTTTTTAACTGAACATCAAATTCTGGTGCAAGACCTAGTTCAAATTCAAAAGAAAATTTATCTGCATTCCAATCAATCTCATCTTGAGTTTTTGGTAATGGTTGTCCAAGAACATCAAGCTTTTCTTCAGTTAGATATTTGTTTAAAGCGTCTTGTAAAAGTTTATTCACTTCATCAACTAATACCGCTTTTCCGTATTGTTTTTTAACCATTCCCATTGGCACATGCCCTTTTCTAAAACCAGGAATGTTTGCTGTTTTTCTGTAATCAGTTAAGATTTTTTCAACTTTATCGCTATAGTCTTCTTTAGCGATATCTACTTTTACTACAGCATTTAATGCATCAACGTTTTCTCTTGTAATATTCATTTTAATGATATAAAGCCTTAAATCAGGCATTTAACAATAAAGGTTTCTTTAAAAAACCTTAAATTTTTGTAACCAAAATCGGGATGCAAAAATAATATATTTTTACATCCTGACAAAGTTTTTAATTACTTGATTTACAATAGCCGATTATCTATTTTTTATCGGTTTTTAAGAACGACTGTAAAAGTGATTGCAGTATAGATAGCAGGATGCTAAATAAGATTGCCCACCAAATATTATCCACTGAAAAACCATCAATAAATTTATCAGCTAGCATAATTATTAATCCATTAATTACTAATAAAAACAAACCTAAAGTAAGAATGGTTACTGGTAAGGTAAAAATAACTAAAAGTGGTTTCACAAAAAGATTTAAAACAGATAATACCAATGCTACAATTATTGCAGATACATAATCATCCACATCTACACCTGTTAGAATATTTGCTAATGCAAAAACTGCTACGGCATTTAATAATAGTCTTAAAATTAAGTTCATAGTTTTATATTTTGATTATGAATTTACAAAAGAAATAGCAGCTTCAAAAAAATCTTTCGGATTTTCAGCATGCAACCAATGTCCAGCATTAGAAATAGTAACAATTTCAGCCTTTGGAAAATGATTTTTAATTATGACTTCATCTCCAACACCAATATATTCTGAACGATCTCCTCTTAAAAACAATGTCTCTTTTTCAAATGCTACATAACTTGGTAAAGCCTCACCAACTTCAGCAACTTCATCTTTTAAAACCTCTAAATTTATTCGCAAACCTAGCTGCCCTTTTTCAACCCAGTATAAATTTTTAAGCAAAAACATACGTGTTCCAACATCAGACACATAATTACTTAATATTTTATCTGCTTCACCTCTAGACTTTATGGTGTCAAAATCTAATTCGCTCAATCCATTTAAAATGTCATCATGATGAATTGGATAAAACCGTGGTGAAATATCTGCTACTAGCAATTTTGAAACCAATTCTGGATATTCCGTAGCAAATAACATCGCAGTTTTTCCACCCATAGAATGCCCCAGTAAAACGATATCAGACAAACTATGTTCGTCACAATAAAGCTTTAAATCTTCTGCCAACACTTCATAATTAAAAGCAGCATCATGAAAACTTCGTCCATGATTACGTTGATCTACTAAATGAACCTGAAACCCATATTCACTAAATTGACTACCAAGTGTTTTCCAATTATCACTCATTCCTAAAAAGCCATGAAGAATCACAAATGGTTTTCCTTCACCTAAAATATTTGAATGTAATATCATTATTTCAGTCTGTGTAAATACATTTGTACAACATTTTCAACGCCCATATATAAGCTTTCAGCTACCAATGCGTGTCCAATAGATACCTCCAGTAACTCTGGAATATTATCTTTAAAATACTTAATATTATCTAAAGATAAATCGTGTCCTGCATTTATGCCTAAACCTAAACTATTTGCTAATTCAGCACTTTTTGTATACGGTTTAACAGCATCTTTATTTCCCAAACTGTACTGATGTGCAAATGCTTCAGTGTATAATTCAATCCTATCTGTCCCCGTTTCTTTTGCGCCTTCAATTTGCTCTAAAACGGGATCAACGAATATAGACGTTCTAATATCATTGTTTTGAAATTCCTTTATAACATCAACCAAAAAATCTTTGTTTTTAATAGTATCCCAACCGGCATTACTTGTTATAGCATCAACAGCATCAGGAACTAAAGTAACTTGCGTAGGTTTTACTTCTAAAACTAAGTTTACAAATGATTCTATTGGGTTTCCTTCTATATTAAATTCAGTGTAGACTTCAGATTTTAAATCTCTTGCATCTTGATAACGAATATGCCTTTCATCTGGTCTGGGATGAATTGTTACACCTTCAGCACCAAAACGTTGTACGTCTTTAGCAAATTCAACCACATTAGGTACATCTCCGCCTCTTGAATTTCTTAACGTTGCAATCTTATTAATATTAACACTTAACTTTGTCATACAATCGATTTTAAAAAGACAAAAATACAAAGTAGAACAGGCATTGGTACTATTTTTTTGATTAATTTGCAGTTCTATAGATTTGAACAAATGAATCGAACTTAACTATAAATTAAATTTGAATTTATAAAAATTAATAAACGAACAACATTTGACAGAACTAATAAAATAGAACCTACAAATGAAACTTTCAGAACTTATAATAAACGACATAAAACCCTTAGATACCAAGAATAAAATAAGTGATTTACAACACCTTTTTAATCAACTTACATTTTCTCATATTCCTGTTAAAAATGAACAAGGTGACTATTTAGGGTGTTTTTCTGAAACCGATGCGCATTGTTTTGATAGTGATAACCCTTTAAGTGAATATCTATATTCATTAGAAGATTTTTTTGTTAGAAACAAAACCGTTTGGTTAGACATATTAGAAGCTTTTGCTGTTAATTCTACCAACATTATGCCCGTTTTAAATGAAGAAAACAGGTATTTAGGCTATTATGAATTAAACGATGTTATTAGTTTATTTAGCGAATCTCCATTTTTTTCAGAACCAGGTGGTATTCTAGTTGTTGAAAAAGGTATAAATGATTATACATTTAGCGAGATAAGTCAGATTGTAGAATCCAATGACGGAAAACTTTTAGGAGCATTTGTATCTAGAATGAATACCGATTTAGTTCAAGTAACTTTAAAAATTGGCAATACGGGACTAAACGAAATCATCCAAACGTTCCGCAGATACAGTTACAACATCGTATCTGGGCATGAAGAAGATAGTTATATTGAAAGCTTAAAAGATCGATCAGATTATTTAAAAAAATACTTAAACATGTAACGCATGAAAGTTGCCATTTTTGGAAGATATTATAATACAACAACACCAAAATCAGTTGAAACACTTTTCAAATATCTTGAAAATCAGGATATTGAAGCCTATATTGAAACTGAATTTCATAAACTGATAGATCAAGAATCTCACAACATAAAAGACTATCACAACTATAAAACCTTCACAGAGTTAGATAGTAGTTTTGATTTTCTAGTTAGTATAGGTGGTGATGGTACCATTCTAAGAGCCACTATGTTTGTAAAAGATTTAGGCATCCCAATCATTGGCATCAATACAGGCAGACTAGGTTTTCTAGCCACAATTCAAGTAAATGCTATCGAAAAAGCTGTTCAAGATATTATAGACGGAAAATATAGAATATCAGAACGTAGCATTTTAACTGTAGAAACATCTTCAAAAAATAAAGATATAGAATCAATGAATTTCGCGTTAAACGAAATTACTGTGAGCCGAAAAAACACCACAGCAATGATTACTATAGATACCTACCTAAACGATGAATTTCTAAATTCGTACTGGAGCGATGGACTAATCGTTTCTACACCTACAGGCTCTACAGGTTATTCATTAAGTTGTGGTGGACCTGTAATTACACCTGGAGCAAATAGTTTTGTACTAACACCAATCGCACCACATAATCTAAGTGCACGTCCACTTGTGATTCCTGATAACACAGAGATTCAACTTAGTGTAAACGGACGAGAAAAACAACACCTTATATCACTTGATTCCAGAATTGCTACCTTAGATAATGGTACAATCATTAAAATCAAAAAAGCCAATTTCAAAATTAAAATGATTGATCTTCTAAACGAAAGTTTTTTAGACACCCTCAGAAAAAAGTTGCTCTGGGGAGAAGACAAGCGTAATAAATAATTTTTGGGCGTTACCACAAGGGTCGGGCTTTTATTCATGCATTTTTATTTTAAATTTTTGAATTCATGAACATAAATGTTTCGCTACAAGTCCTCGCACCACTCCCGATAGCTATCGGGATTGGGCTGTGGGCTTTCCACTGCAATCCCTAACGCGAGCAAATATGCAAAACCTTATCATAAACAAAGCATTAATGTATGTTTTGTAAGCTCAAACCAACAATATTTCGAAAGAATTTCTGTTTTACACTAATACAATTCAGCTCAAACTACTTTTGAGAAATCTTATTTATTATATTTGCAAACTTTTGAATATTTATGAGGCATTTAACCATATTGATATTAAGCATTTTAAGCTTTCAATTAAGCACTGCTCAAATTAACGAAATAGGCGTTTATTTAGGTGGTAGTAATTTTATTGGAGATGTTGGTGCTACAGATTATATTTCACCAAATCAATTAGCCATTGGTGGCCTTTATAGATGGAACAGAAGTAAAAGACATTCTTACAGAGCATCACTAATATTTAGTGAACTAGAAGGTATTGATGCTAATTCAGACGATCCAAGACGCATACAAAGAGGCTACGAGTTTTCTAGTAAAATAACAGAGTTTTCGTTGGGTATGGAATTTACGTTTCTTGATTTTAATTTACATACAGGCGAAAAATTAGGAACACCTTACTTACATACAGGTATAACAGTGGCTTATCACGATAATCATTATTTTGCCAACGACGTACAAACGCCAGAAAACACATCAAGTTGGGCTTACGGTATACCTATGACGTTAGGTTTTAAAACTAATTTCATGGAAAACTTTATCTTAGGCTTCGAAATAGGTGCACGATATACGTTTTCAGATGAGTTAGATGGAAGTGTCCCAGAAAGAGAATCACTGCAACCACTACGTTTTGGAAATATAAACAATAATGATTGGTATGTGTTTTCGGGCATTACATTAACATATACCTTTGGAGAAAACCCGTGCTATTGCGTTGAATAAAATGGATTTAAAAAATAGTATTCTTACGGATAGATTACCAAAACACATTGCCATTATCATGGATGGTAATGGGCGTTGGGCAAAACAAAAAGGGATGCTACGTGCTTTTGGACATGAGAATGGCACTAAATCTGTACGACAAACTGTTGAGGCTTGTGCTGAATTAGGTATAGAAAATTTAACACTCTATGCATTTTCAACTGAAAATTGGAACAGACCTAAACTAGAAGTACAAACATTAATGAAACTTTTAGTTTCTTCATTAAAAAAAGAAATAAAAACACTTCAAGATAACAACATAAAATTAGCTGCAATTGGGTCTTTAAATACATTACCAAAAAAAGTTTACAAAGAGCTTTTTGAGGTCATAGAAAGCACAAAGAACAATTCAAGAATGACTTTAACCCTTGCACTAAGCTATGGTTCAAGAGAGGAAATCATAAACACTGTTAAAGAAATTAGTATTAAAGTTAAAAATAATATAATTTCGCCCGAAAATATTGAAGAATCAATTATAAATGAGCATCTTTACACGCAAAATTTACCAGATGTAGATTTGCTTATTAGAACCAGTGGGGAACAACGGATAAGCAATTTTTTACTATGGCAAATTGCTTATGCCGAATTATACTTTACAAGTGTTTTATGGCCTGATTTTACCAAGCAACATTTGTATGAAGCTATTATTGAATATCAAAAAAGAGAACGACGATTTGGGAAAACAAGTGAACAACTTAGTTAAAAATACATCTACATCTACATTTTTAAAATATTGCCTAACCATATTGTTTTTTGTTGGTTGCCTAAATATTAATGCTCAAAATTCAGATTTTAGTAAAGGCAAAAAATACACTTTAGCAGAAATATCAGTTGCTGGTAATACTGCATTTAGCGAGCAAACTATCATTACCTATTCTGGATTAAGAAAAGGAAAAGAAATAACAATACCTGGTGAAGATATTGGTAATGCTATTAAAAAACTCTGGAACTCAAAATTGTTTAGTGATATTGAAGTTTATGTTACCAAAATAGAAGGTAATGTGGCGCATTTACAAATAAAACTAGCTGACTTACCTCAACTTAACGAGCTTAAAATTAACGGTGTAAAGAAAGGGAAGAAAGAAGGAATAATTAATGATAATAAATTAAAGAAAGGTACTAAGGTTACTGAAAACTTAATAACTACTACCAAAAACTTTCTTACTAAAAAATATAAGAAACAAGGCTTTTTAAATACCAAAGTACATATTAATACTATTGAAGTACAAGATTCTATAGATGCTGCAAGGGTTAATATGGTTCTTAATATAGATAAAGGCGAAAAAGTAAAAATTAAAGACATAACCTTCGAGGGAAATACTGTTCTGAGTGATAAAAAGCTTAGAAAAAGTATGAAAGGCACCAAGAAAATAAACCGTATTAGAATACTTAAACGTTCTAAATTCATAGATTCTGCTTACCAAGCAGATTTAGGACATGTTGTAGATGCATATAAAGAAAATGGTTATAGAGATGCCCGAATACTATCAGACAGCGTAATTTATAATGATGATAAAACCATCTCATTAATTATAGGTGTAAATGAAGGAGAACCATATACTTTTGGAGATATAAAATTTATTGGTAATACAGTTTATACTAATGATCAATTAAGTAGACTTTTACGTATTAGAAAAGGAGATACATATAATGGTATTTTATTGCAAAAACGTATTGCTGATGACACTAAACCTGATGCTGTTGATATTACAAACCAATATCAAAACAATGGCTATTTATTTTCAAGTATTAACCCAGTAGAAGTTAGTGCTGATAATAACATAATTGATATTGAAGTTAGAATATCTGAAGGAAAACCTGCTTATTTCAACACCGTATCTGTAGTTGGAAATGATAAAACAAACGATCACGTTATTTACAGAGAGCTTCGTACTAGACCAGGACAACTCTATAGTAAAGCAAACGTAGTACGTACTGTTAGAGAACTTGGTCAATTAGGTTTCTTTGATGCTCAAGAAATATCGCCTAACTTTAATAATCCAAATCCTGTTGAAGGAACTATTGACATGGAGTATTCAGTTAAAGAAACTGGATCAAGTCAAATTGAACTTCAAGGTGGTTATGGTGGTGGTGGATTCATTGGTACACTAGGTTTGTCTTTTAATAACTTCTCTATTAAAAATATATTTAATAAAGAAGCATATAAGCCTATTCCAATGGGTGATGGTCAAAAACTTTCATTACGCTTACAAGCTAGTCGTTTTTTCCAAACATATAGCTTTTCGTTCTCTGAGCCTTGGCTAGGAGGAAAACGTCCAGTACAATTTTCAACATCTTTATCACACACAAAACAGTTTTTATTTAACCCTCTTACTCGTAATGCTGATAAAAGTAGAAGTTTCAATATTACTGGAATTACGTTTGGTTTAGCAAAACGATTATCTGTTCCTGATGATTATTTTACCTTATCTCAGGCTATAAGTTACCAACGTTATGATTTAAACAATTACAATACGGGCTTATTTAATTTTGGTGATGGATTCTCAAATAATTTATCATACACATTTGGTTTAAGTAGAAATAATACAAGTGTAGATCCAATCTTCCCTACTGGAGGTTCTAATTTCGGAATTACAGCTAAGTTTTCTTTTCCATATTCATTAGTAAATGGTGTTGACTACAAACCTTTAAAAGAAATTAGCGACAGAATCAATGCTATTCCAAGACAGTTGAGGACACAAGAAGAAAGTGAAGAATTAGCAAATGCTGACCAACAAAGATTTAGTTGGTTAGAATTTTATAAGGTAAAATTTTCTGGAGAGTGGTATACCGAAATTACAAAAAACTTGGTTTTAAGACCTAAAATTGAATTTGGTTTCTTAGGCGCATATAATAATGCTAGAGGTGTTATCCCTTTTGAACGTTTTTATTTGGGTGGTGATGGTTTAGGTAATTTCTCTTTAGATGGTAGAGAAGTTATTCAATTACGTGGTTATCCTAATCAATCACTTACACACTTAGACGAAACTACTGGTAGAGCCTCACAAGATGGTTCAAGTATTTACAATAAATTTTCTTTAGAACTTCGTTATCCAATCACTTTAAAAGCTTCAGCAAAAATTTATGCTTTAGGTTTTATTGAAGGTGGTTCATCTTATGAAAGTTTTAGAGATTTTAATCCATTCAATATTAATCGTTCTGCAGGTTTAGGTATTCGTATTTTTATGCCTGCCTTTGGTTTATTAGGTATTGATTTTGGTCATGGTTTTGATCCTTTACCAGGAGAAACTGTTAAACATGGTTGGGAAACACACTTCATAATTGGACAACAGTTTTAGATAAAAAAAATACTTTGGCACGATATTTTCTAATAACACATTGATGATTTGCACAAGAATTGAAATTTTTAAGATTAAAATTCGTTAATTTTGAAGATACAATTCAAAAAGGCAGAAAAAATCATCTGTCGTTTTTAGAATTTATGAGTCATAAATTATAAAATATTAAACAGATGAAGAATAACGTTCTTTTTTTATTGACACTAGTTTTCATGCTAAGTTTCTATTCGCACGCTCAACGTGGTGTTAGAATTGCTTACATTGATACCGAATATATTTTAGAGAATGTTCCTGAATATCAAGAAGCCACTACACAGTTAGAAGATAAAGCTCAAAAATGGAAAAATGAGATTCAATCTAAACTAACAGCTATTGAACAAAAGCGACAAGATTTAAATAATGAAAAACCGCTTTTAACAAAGGAGTTAATTGATGAGCGTGAAGAGGATATCACTTTTGAAGAAAACGAAATTCTAGATTATCAGCAAAAACGTTTTGGGCCAAATGGAGATTTATTTATCCAAAAGAAGCAACTAATGCAGCCTATACAAGATCAAATATTTGCAGCAGTTCAAGATATGGCAGAAGGTAGAAAGTATGATCTTATTTTAGACAAGACAGAAACTACCATGCTTTACTCTAATAAATCACTAGATATTAGTGAGCAAATATTGAGGAGTATCACAAGGTCATCAAAAAGAAAACAAGCTAGCACAAAAGCTGAGCGTAAAGCAGCAAAAGAGGAAGAGTTACTTCCAGAAATAAATGAAGAACAAGAAGCTAGAGAAAAAGCTTTAGAAGAAAAGAAAGCAGCAAGAGAAAGTGCCGTTGAAAAACGTAGAGCAGAAATTTTAGCAGCACGAGAAGCAAAGAAAAAAGAAGCAGAAGCAAGACGTGCAAAAATAATAGAAGACAGAGAAAAGGCTAAACAAGCCAAATTAGACGAAAGAAATAAAACAACAGATGCAGCTAAAAGTGAAGATAACACTTCAGAGCCAACAGAAACTAAAGTTGAAGGTGAAACAAAAACAAAAGCGCAACTGATTGAAGAAAACAGACAAAAAAAATTAGCTGAAAGAGCCGCAAGAAAAAAGGCCTTAGAAGATAGGAAAAAGAAAATTTTAGAAGATCGTCAAAAGGCGAAAGACAGTATAAACAAAAACAATTAATAATTTATAACACACTTAATACAATTTAAAATGAAACAATTTAAAACTCTCTTATTAGCAACTGTACTATGTATTGCAACAGTAAGCTTTACACAAGCACAAAGTAAAGTTGCACATATAAATACACAAGAATTAATTGCAGCAATGCCAGCAGCTAAAAAAGCTCAAGCTGATATTGAAGCACTTGGTAAAACGTACCAAACAGATATTGAAGCTTCAATTACTGAATATCAAAATACAGTAAAACAATATGATGCTGAAGCTAGTACAAAAACAGCAGAAGAAAATCAAAAAAGAATGGTTGAGTTACAAGAAAAACAACAACGTATTCAACAATTTAGAGCTGATGCTCAAAAAGATTTAGCTGCAAAAGAAGCTGAATTATTTAAGCCAATTCAAGAAGCAGCAATGAATGCTATAAATGAAGTAGCAAAAGCTAAAGGTTACGAGTATGTTTTAGACAGAGCAACTTTAATTGTTGCTAACGGAACTGATATTTTAGCTGATGTAAAAGCTCAATTAGGCATCTAATAAAAAAATTACATTAAAATATTTAAAGCTGTCTTTTTTAAGGCAGCTTTTTTATTTTTATAAAATCAATTTAAAAGCTACATTGTGCTTCTATGAGTAAACAACCAATTGGTATTTTTGATTCTGGTGTTGGAGGCACATCTATATGGAAAGAAATCCATAGTTTAATGCCTTCTGAAAACACTATTTATTTGGCTGATAGTATAAATGCGCCTTATGGACCAAAAGGTAAACAAGCTATTATAGATTTAAGCATTAAAAACACTGAATACTTACTAGAAAAAGACTGCAAACTTATTGTTGTGGCTTGTAACACAGCTACCACCAATGCAATTGATTATTTAAGAGCAAACTACAATATTCCGTTTATAGGTATTGAACCTGCTATTAAACCTGCTGCTTTACAAACCAAAACAAACGCCATTGGTATTTTAGCAACAAAAGGGACTCTGAGTAGTGAATTGTTTTCTAAAACATCAAATCTTTTTGCTAGTGACGTTAATGTTGTTGAGCAAATTGGGAATGGTATAGTAGAATTGATTGAGAGTGGTAAATTATATTCAGATGAAATGAAATCGCTTTTAAAAGTGTATTTAAAGCCTATGATTGATGCTAATATTGATTATTTAGTTTTAGGTTGTACACACTATCCGTATTTGATTCCTATACTTTTGGAATTATTACCAAAGCATGTGAAAATTATAGATTCTGGTGAAGCCGTAGCGAGACAAACTAAAGCTGTTTTAGAGAAACATGATTTATCAAACTCTTTAATGACAAAGCCTAATTCTCGATTTTTTACTAATGGAAATCCTGAGATTATGACATCTCTTCTAGGAGACAAGTTTACTGTTAATTATTTGGACTTTTAATAGTTGTTAGCCTTTGCGTTAGGGATTGCAGAGGAAAACCTGCCTGCCAGCAGGCAGGCGCCCAAATACTACTCTTTAAACCAACTTGAATACTTAATATAAGCATCGGCAATACGATTGATTTCTCCTGAAATGAGATCTTTACTTATATCCTTTACTTTTTTTGCAGGAACACCAGCATAAATACTACCAGATTTTACTACTGTATTTTGAGTAATTACAGCACCTGCAGCGATAATACTATTGCTCTCTACAACGCTACCATCCATAATGATGCTACCCATACCCACCAAAACATTATCGTGAATTGTGCATCCATGAACCAAGGCATTGTGCCCAATAGACACATTATTACCAATGGTAGTAGCTGATTTTTGATAAGTACCATGTATGACGGCTCCATCTTGTACATTAACTTTATTACCCATTTTGATAAAGTTTACATCGCCACGAACTACGGCACTAAACCAAACACTACATTGGTTTCCCATAGTAACCTCTCCTACTATAGTCGCATTTTCGGCTATGAAACAATCTTCTGGAATTACTGGGGATTTCCCTCTTACTGGTTTTATTACTGGCATGTTTTTTTATTTAAAATAGGATAATAAGTCTGATTTTTTGGAAGCGGAAACCATAACTTGTTTTCCGTTACTTAATACGACGCTTCCACCTTTTCCTTTTACATATTTAACCACTTCATTTACATTCACTAAATAAGATTTATGGATTCTAGCAAATCCAGAATGTGTTAAGGCTTCCTCAAAATATTTAAGAGTTTTACTAACTATTTTCTTTTTATTATTGTTTAAATAAATTTCTGTATAATTATCGTCGGCTTTACAATATAAAATGTCTGATGTGTTTAATACCTCAAAACCATCTAATTGCGGAATAGTAATTTTACCTTCAACATGATTAGTTTTAGGCACTAGCACTTGATCTTGAAGGATATCTTCTTTGGTTTTTATTTCTGTTACATAATCTACCGCTTTAATAAGTTCGTCTATAGAAATAGGTTTCATTAGATAATAGGATGCATGAGCATTTAGCGCATCTATTGCATAATGATTGTAAGCGGTTACAAAAATGGTTTCAAAATTGATATCTCCAACTTTATCTAATAAATCGAAAGCGTTTCCATAAGGCATTTCTACATCTAGAAAAACAAGATCTAAATCGTTATTTCTAATTAAAACTAAAGCTTCTTCAACATTTGATGCTTCGCCTAAAACAGTTACATTAGGGCAATATTTTTTGAGATAATTTTTGAGGATTTCTCTACTTGTTTCTTCGTCTTCGACTATTATTGCTTGGAGCTTCATTTTTTAATCTTTTTTAAGCGTTACGACCACTTTTGTACCAGTATCTTCTTCATCTTGAAAATCATCAATAAAAACATCAACCTTATCTTTGTACATAGCATTCAAAATAGATACTCGTTTTTTAATATTACCCATACCTTTTGAGTTTTGCTTTTGCTGATTTTCAGTTTTTAAAGACTTTGATTTTTTTCGTCCAATACCATCATCAGTAATCGTTATTTTTATTTCATCCTGTTTCGTTTGGGCAATTCCTATCTCTAAATGCCCTTTGGTTTTCTTATAACGTAACCCATGCCAAACAGCGTTTTCAATATAAGGTTGCAATAACATTGGTGGTATTACAAAATCTTCAACCTTTATGTTTTCATCTACATTAATTGTGTAATCAAATTTATCTTGAAATCTAAAATGTTCTAATTTAGTATACAGTTCTAGAAGTTTAATTTCTTTTTCTAAAGGAATAAAATCCTCTTCACTATTCTCTAAAACAGCACGCATTAACAATGAAAAATCTGTTAAATATTTGTTTGCTGTTCTTTCATCATTTGACGCTATAAAACTATTTACAGAATTAAGTGCATTAAATATAAAATGCGGATTCATTTGACTTCTTAAAGATTTTAGAGCCAACAAGTTATTTGCTAATCGTTGTTGTTTGATGTATTTAAACATTAAAAAAGCACCAACCAACAATAAAAATAAGCCTCCTATAAGCGAATAAATAATAAGTTTTTGACGCTTAGCTTGTTCTTCTGATAGTTGATATTTGCTTTCTGATAATGCTCTATCACTTTCTAAACTTAAAATACGATTTTGCTTACTGGTAATATCTTTACTAAATCGTGCAGCTTGAGATATTTCTTGTTCTTTTCTAGAATACAATTTATCTACCAAATCCACATAATCCTGATACGCCAATAAAGCTTTATCAAACTGTCCAGCATCCCTGTAAACTTCTGATAACTTTCTGGTAGCGTCTTTTTGGACGATTAAGTCTTCCTTACTATCTGCCTCTTCAATACTCTTTTGCAAATACGGAATCGCATTTCCATAATCTCTTTGAGATGCATAGGCATTACCAATTTTGTAATTTTGTTTTTGTGGCGTTAAAGGGCTTTCATTTTCTATATTCGCATCAGTAGTTTCAATTTCATTAATAGTATTTAATGCCTCTTTTCGTAATTCAATTTCATCATCATAGTTGTTCTTTTCACTTTCAAAATCGGCCACTTTAATTTTCTCTTCAACCGCTCGTTTTTTATTTTCAGTATTGGCTAACCTCATAGATTTATTAAAAAAAGCTCCTGCCTTTTGAGGTTCTCCTTTTGCATTATAAACTTGAGCTAATTTTGAATTTAAATCGGTAATTTTAGGTGTAATTAAATGCTTTTGGGCTACTTTCAATCCATCTTCGTAAGCGCCTATCGAAAGGTTATAAGATTTGGTCAAAAGATAAACATCTCCTAAACCTTCATATAAATCTGTTAATTGCCAATTAGATAAATCTCTCCTATTAATATCTTTATAAGTTTCGATACTTTCTTGGTAATTCTTGTTTTTCATATAAGCATCAGCAAGTTTTAACTTAACTGAACTTGAGTTAGAATTCTGAAGACTAATTCTATAATTTGAAACTGCTAAATCATGTTGTTTCCAGTATGAATAAATATCTCCTAAAACTTGATAAGCTCCACTATTTTCTTTTGAAGATTTACTTTCTGAAAGCGCATCAGCTATAAATTGAATACTCTTTTTCGCATCTTTTCTTAAGTAAGCTTTAGCGGAATCCATCAGAGCATTAAATGTTTCCGGTTTTCTGGTATTAGATATTTTTTTAGATTTTGAAAGCTTGAAATTTTCTTCCTCATTAGGCTCTACTTCTACTTGAATGTCATCATCATTCTGAATAATATGATAAACTGTTTCAAAATCCTTATGGCGTATTATAAGTTCATCACCTTTCCTTACTTCAATTTTAAAATTACCAAAAATATCCGTAGTTGTGTAACCCCCACCGCTAACCTCAATATTTACATTTTGAATTGGGTTTCTAGTATCACTTTCTTTGACTGAGCCTCTAATGGTAAATTTTGGATCTTGGTTTATAAAGTTATCATCGTTTTGAGCAACCAATAGCATACCACTTATAAAGAGGCAAAACATAAGTAAATATTTGATAACTATCTTCATTTTTATTTTATGTAGATAAACTTACGCACTTTACTTGGTTTATTAAAATGATGATTTCATAAAAACATTGATTTTTGATGTAAAAAAACCGACTTCACATATTTAAAAGGTTTGTTTACTCAATAAAAGCATCTTTTCACTCATTCTGCTTTTTTTAAGAATTAAGTTGATTATAGTTTTACTGTATTAATCAAAAGCAGTTAATAGCATTTGATGAAATTATCATTAATCTAAAAACAAAAATCTAATGAAAACGTATTTTAAAACACTCTTATTAAGTTTTGCTTTAATTGGATTTATATCCTGCAATGCTAAAAACAAAAAGCAGAATCTAGCTTTAAATGAAGTTAAAACTATTAACCATGAACCTAGTAAACAATTTATTAAAGTTGCCTTACTTCTAGACACTAGTAATAGTATGGATGGATTAATAGACCAAGCCAAAGCACAACTCTGGGACATTGTAAACGAACTATCTTATGCAAAATGTGGTACTAAAAAACCTAATCTTCAAATTGCTTTATATGAATATGGTAATGATAGATTAAACGGAAGTGAAGGTTTTATTAGGCAAGTTTTAGCTTTTAGCGAGGATTTAGATGACATCTCTAAAGAACTTTTTTCATTAACAACAAATGGTGGTAATGAATACTGTGGTCAAGTTATTCAAACCTCATTAAATCAATTGAATTGGGGCAAAAATCCAGATGATTTAAAACTTATTTTCATTGCTGGAAACGAGCCTTTTACTCAAGGTGAAATTAATTACAAAGATGCTTCATCAAACGCAAATGAAAAAGATGTGACTGTTAATACCATTTTTTGTGGTGATTACAATCAAGGTATATCATCATATTGGAAAGATGGTGCTAAATTAACCAATGGAGATTATATGGCCATAAACCAAAATCGTGCAACAGTACACATTGCATCTCCATATGATGATGAAATCTTAATTTTAAATCAAAAATTAAACAAAACTTACATTGCTTATGGGTCAAGTGGCAGTCGAAAAATGGCAATGCAAGCAGAACAAGATATGAATGCTAGTGACTATAGTAAAGCAAATGCTGTAAAAAGAACAATTAGTAAAAGTTCTCACCTTTATAAAAATAAGAGTTGGGACTTAGTGGATGCTGTGGAGCAAGAAGAAGTTGTTATTGAAGATATAGATGATGAGGCGCTACCTATGGAGTTAAAGGGCAAAACCAAAACTGAAATTAAAACTTATGTTACTAAAAAAAGTAAGGAACGTGAAGCAATTCAGAATGAGATTGCAGCTTTGAATACTAAACGCAAATCTTATCTTTCAAAACAGAAAAGCGTACATAGCAATAATTTAGAAAACGCTATGACTAAAGCCATAAAAGAACAAGCCAAAAAGAAAAAATACACTTGGGAGTAAAACAAAAAAGAGGCTCTAAATAGAGCCTCTTTTTTTATATTTAATTTACTGCAGGACAATTACAAGCATACTTCTCTCGCCTACAATTAAAGTTATAGCCTAATGTAATTTGATGAAAACCTCCACTTGTAAACACGACATCATTCATTTGATATGTGTAATTATAAGCAAACATAAAATTATTGTAATTAACTCCTAAAATAGGTGTTATTTGTTGTAGTTTTTGGCTACTTACAGCATTTGAACTTGTTAAAAACTCAGCACCATCTAAACTTTGCCTGTAAGACAATCCACCCCAAACTTTACCAAAATCCATCTGCTTATAGACTTTAGCATTAACATCAATAGCAGATTCTTTTGTTAAATCTCTGTATTGAAACATTAATGAAGGCTCATAACTCCATTCACTTCCAAACTTACTAAAAACGTAACCTGTAGAAATTAAAAAGCGTCTTAAGTTACTTGTTATTTGAGTATCTCTATTAATTCCTGCGTTCTCTAAAAGGTTTTTAACAGTAACATGCGCATAAAAATCTAGATAATGATAAGAAAAACCTAAGTCTACATTAAAATTTGTTTGATTTTGAACTGTTCCATTAATAATAGGATCTGGAATAGGAGCACCATTTAAAAAAGTAGTCTCATCTAATTGATATTGAACAAAACCAGCACTTAAACCAAAAGAAAGCATATTCAAATCCACTTCACTTCTTGAAAACATAAGGTGATGTGCATATGTAAAATAAGCTCCTTTTTGAGAGTGATACCCATTTTTATCAGCATAAAGTATACCTCCAATACCAGATTGGGAATCACCTACTCGCCCATTAACACTCATAGTCAATAGCTTTGGTGCATCATCTTGCCCAAACCATTGTTGCCTTCCAGTCATTCTAATTTTTGCACAATTTGCAACTCCAGCCATTGACGGATGAATTAAATAATAATTATCCGTAAGGTAATCTGTATATATTGGCAATCCTTCTTGAGAAGTAGCTATATTTGAGAATACTACCGTAATTGCCACTAAAATGATATTTTTTAATTTCATAAACTTTTCTCCCAAGTAGGTTTGGTTTTAATACAAACGTCTTGATTCTTAAAAAATTACACATAAAAAAGATAAAGTTAAACTTTATCTTTCTGGCTTATCCATAAAGCCAACAATACTCAAATATATGGATATCTAAAGTTTTCTTTTAGTATTTTTGTAAAAAATTAGCTGAAATGAACACTTTCAAGGTTTCTGTGCAAGAAACATCCAATAATTCTATAGTAAAATTCGAAGTAAATCAGTTTATCACTAAACACCAAAGTTTCGAATTTAATAATATTGATGAAGCAAAATCATCTCCCATAACACAACAATTGTTCTATTTACCATTTGTAAAAAAAGTTTATATCTCTGGAAATTTTATAGCGGTAGAACGTTATGATATTGTAGAGTGGAATGATGTACAAGACGAAGTAGCTGAACAGATTGAAAGCTATTTAAATGAAGGCGGAATAGTTGTTGAAGAAACTGCTGCGCCTAAAAAAGTTGCGGTAACGGTTTATGCCGAAAGTACTCCTAACCCTTCAGTAATGAAATTTGTTTCTAATAAAAAATTAGTTACTGCTTTATATGAGTTTACTTCAATAGAGGAAGCTAAATTTTCTCCTCTTGCTACTGAGCTTTTTCATTTCCCTTTTGTAAAAAGTGTATTTATTGATGAAAACTATGTGTCTATCACAAAATATGATATTACTGAGTGGCAAGATATTACCATTCAAATTAGAGAGTTTATAAAACAATATATTGAAAATGGTAAAGAAGTTGTAACACCTGAAGCTGCTGAAACATTGCAAAAAACATCTGCTCAAAAAGACAGTAATTTTGAAGCTTTAGATGATACTTCAAAAGAAATTGTAAATATTTTAGAAGAGTATGTTAAGCCGGCTGTTGCAAGTGATGGAGGAAACATTCAATTTATTTCTTATGATTCTGCCGATAAAAATGTTAGTGTTCTATTACAAGGAGCTTGTAGTGGTTGTCCATCATCAACATATACTTTAAAAAGTGGTATTGAAAATATGCTTAAAGAAATGCTTCCTGGAAAAGTTGAAACTGTTGAGGCTATAAATGGCTAATTGTCTGTGACTTTTCAAATTTAATAGTGTCTAAGAAACATCATACCTCAGTTGAGGTTTTTATAATTATTAATTAAAAAATATAAAACCATGGCAGTATTAAAAGTAATTGAAGTTTTAGCAAATTCAGATAAAAGTTGGGAAGATGCAACTAAAAAAGCAGTAAAACACGCTTCAAAAAGTCTTAAAAATATTCGTTCTGTATACGTTCAAGATCAAAGCGCAAGTGTAAAAGATGGTGAAGTTTCAGATTTTAGAGTAAACTTAAAAATAACTTTTGAAGTAGAATAAATCTACCTTTAAAATACTTTAAAAAGCATTCAACTTTTGAATGCTTTTTTTATGCCTAAAAATCGCTAACTTTGAGACATGAAGCAACTATTACCACTTATACTTATTATTCTTATTATAGGATGTAAAGGTCAGAATTCTGAAACCATGAAACATCAATATACAAATGCTCTTATTAACGAAACTAGTCCTTACCTATTACAACACGCGCACAATCCAGTAGATTGGAACCCTTGGAATAAAACCACTTTAGAGAAAGCAAAAACGGAGAACAAACTCATCTTAATTAGTGTTGGTTATGCCGCTTGCCATTGGTGTCATGTTATGGAGCATGAAAGTTTTGAAGACAGCCTTGTAGCACAAGTGATGAATAAAAATTTTATCAATATTAAGGTAGATAGAGAAGAACGACCAGATGTAGACCAAGTATACATGAATGCCGTACAACTTATGACTGGCAGTGGTGGTTGGCCTTTAAATGTTATTACTTTACCAGACGGAAGACCAGTTTGGGGTGGTACATATTTTAAAAAAGAGCAGTGGATGGATGCTTTAGATCAGATTTCTAAACTCTATACAGAAGACCCTGAAAAACTTCAAGATTATGCAACTAAATTAGAAGAAGGCATTAAATCATTAGATGTTGTCCAATTGAATACTGACGAACCCATTTTTGAAAAACCATTCATTCAAGAAGCTATTAATAATTGGTCTAAACAATTTGATAATAATAAAGGTGGTATGAATCAAGCACCAAAATTCATGATGCCAAACAACTATCATTTCCTACTAAGATATGCCTATCAAAATAATGATGCTAAGTTATTAGACTTTGTTAATTTGACACTTAAAAAGATGGCTTACGGTGGTGTTTTTGATCAGATTGGAGGTGGATTTTCAAGATATTCAGTTGATGCCAAATGGCATGTCCCTCACTTTGAAAAAATGCTTTATGATAATGGACAATTAGTTAGTTTATATGCTGATGCTTACCTCGTTTCAAAAAATAAGTTATATGAAGATGTTGTTCATCAAACTTTAAATTATATTAAAAAAGAAATGACAACTAGCAATGGTGCTTTTTATTCTTCGCTTGATGCAGATAGTAATACTCCAGAAGGCGAACTTGAAGAAGGTGCGTTTTACGTATGGACAAAAGATGAGTTAAAATTGATTTTAAAAGATGATTTTGATTTATTTTCAGATTATTACAATGTAAACAATTACGGGTTTTGGGAACATGACAATTATGTACTCATTAGAAAAGATGATGACAATACTATTATCAAAAAGCATAACATCACTGAAAGTGTTTTAACTGAAAAGAAAAATAAATGGGAATCTATCTTAATAAAAGAACGTAACAAAAGAGCAAAACCTAGATTAGATGATAAAACCTTAACCTCTTGGAATGCATTAATGCTTAAAGGTTATGCTGATGCTTATCGGGTTTTTGGAAATGATGATTACATTGCTTCAGCGGAAAAGAGTGCAAACTTCATTTTGAATAATCAATTAAGAGAAGATGGTGGCTTAAATCATAATTACAAAGATGGAAAAAGTAGCATCAATGGCTATTTAGAGGATTATGCTACTACAATTGATGCATTTATAACACTTTATGAAAACACTTTAAATGAAAAATGGTTAACAACAGCTAGAGATTTAGCAAACTATGCTTTTGATCATTTCTTTGACGAATCAAGTATCATGTTTTATTTTACATCAAATGAAGATGCATCATTAGTATCAAGAAGTATTGAATACCGTGATAACGTAATACCAGCAAGTAATTCTATTATGGCAAAAAATCTGTTTAAGCTATCGCATTATTTTGATAATGAACATTTCAGTAAAACAGCAATGACTATGTTAAACAACATAAAACCAGAAATGAAAGAATACCCCTCTGGATATTCTAATTGGTTTGATTTAATGTTGAATTATGCTCAACCTTATTATGAAGTAGCAATTGTTGGTAAGGATGCAAAACAAAAGATTAACAACTTAAATAAAACTTACATCCCTAATAAACTTATTGCCGGAAGTACTTCCGAAAATAATATGCCTTTATTAGAAAGTAGATATAACCCTAACAGCACACTTATTTATGTGTGTGTAAATAAAGCATGTAAGCTTCCTGTTTCGGAAGTAAAGGATGCTATTAAATTTTTAAAAGAATGAGTTTATTAACGATTATATTAATAGCCTTTGTAGCTCTTGAACATTTATACTTTTTATATCTAGAAATGTTTTTATGGACAAAGCCTAAAGGTATCAAAGCTTTCGGTTTAAAATCAGAACAATTTGCTGAAGACACTAAGGTACTTGCTGCTAATCAAGGATTATATAATGGATTTTTAGCTGCAGGTCTTATATTCTCAATTATTCAAAAAGATATGGATTTTGCTATTTTCTTTTTAGTTTGTGTGACTATAGCAGGTATTTATGGGTCTTACTCTACAAAGCAAATAAAATTGTTTTATTTTCAAGCAGTTCCTGCAATTATTGCACTAATTTTTTGCTTTTTCACAAATTAATTAATCATTTAAAAACTTAAAAACTAACCTTTAGTTTTTAAGTTTGCACAAATTAAAACACAAAAAAAATTATGGAGAATTTAGACAAATGGGTTGATATCGCTCAAGGGTTTGTAGTTGACTATGGCTTAAAAATAGTTGGAGCAATAGTTATTTGGATTATCGGTTCATGGATAATCAAAAAAGTTAATAAAGGCATTGCGAAAGTAATGACTAAGAAAAATTATGATGAAAGCTTACAAAAGTTTTTACTTAACTTAATTGGTTGGATTTTAAAAATTCTTTTATTCTTAGCTATTTTATCACAATTAGGTGTTGAAACAACTTCATTTGCTGCAATTTTAGCAGCAGCTGGTTTAGCTATTGGTATGGCTTTACAAGGATCTCTTGGTAATTTTGCCGGAGGTGTTTTAATCATGATTTTTAAACCAATTAAAATTGGTGACTTAATTGAAGCTCAAGGAGAACTTGGTGTTGTTAAAGAAATAGAAATTTTCACTACTAAAATAGTTTCGCCAACTAATAAAGAGATTATTATACCTAACGGTGCACTTTCAAACGGTAACATTACTAATTATTCAACGGAAGGAAAACTTCGTGTAGATTTAACTATCGGAGTTAGTTATGATGCTGATATTAAAAAGACAAAAGATGTTTTAATGAAAGTATTAACAGATAACCCTCAAGTTTTAAAAGATCCTGCACCATCAGTAAACGTATCTGAACTTGCAGATAGTTCTGTTAATTTTGCAGTAAGACCTTTTGCAACAGTTGCTGATTATTGGGATGTTTACTTTGGTACTATCGAAAAATGTAAATTAGCTCTTGACGCTGCAGGTATTGAGATTCCTTACCCACACAGTGTAGAAATACATAAAGATGCTTAAGATTTTTTAGGTTTTAAAGCCACAAAATCTTTTAAATAATAAGGTTCAAAATAAGCGACATCTTCGGTGTCGCTTATTTTATATTTATTAAATGCTAATGCACACATTTCTCTGGCGGAAGGCAATTTATCTTCTACAAAAACGGCATTTTCATGATTGATTAAGGCTTTCGTTTTCTCTACACCATTACCAATAAAATAGACTTTCCCACTATCTAAATAATCACTAAAAGATGTCTCATCCAAAATTTGAGCTTGAGTGTCTCGTATTTGATTGTAGTTTGAATTGTAAATAGCAGAGTACACTTCCATGCGTCTAGCATCAAGCATAGAAACTATAAGACCATCAGATTTAACTTGATTAGCCAGAACATCCAAAGTTGGAATTGAAATTAATGGTTTATTTAATGCGAAACATAAACCTTTAGCAGCAGACACCCCTATTCTTAAACCTGTATATGAACCAGGTCCTTTACTCACTGCAATAGCATCTATATCAGAAGCATTTATTTTGGCTTCTTTTAAAACGTCATCGATGTAAACATGAAGCCTTTCAGCATGCGAATAACTTTTATCATTATCTTCTTTTAAAACGATGAGTTCTCCATCTTTAGAAAGTGATACTGAGCAATTAGTTGTTGCGGTTTCTATGTTTAAAATGTAAATACTCATTTGTAATAAATCATATAAAAAACAAAACTATTGTTTTATCTTGATATTATGCATTCTTTTTGAATTTGATAAATAAAAAAACCTGTAAGAATATTAAAATTCAAACAGGTTTTTTAAGAATTATATTTACTTATTAATTAGTTAGAGATTTCCCCATATAGAAATCTAAAACTTTAGTTTTAAACACAAAGTCGTATTTAGCATTAATCAATGATGATTCAGCATTTATTAATTGAACTCTAGCTTGCTCTAAATCAAAAGCTGTCATAGCTCCAATATCATAACGTTCTTTAGAATTGTTAAAGGCTAAAGTTTGAGATTCTAATGACTTTTTAGCTGCAATATATGCTTTTAAAGCAGCCTGTGCATCTGTATAAGCTCTTTGAATATTAGATTCTAAATCTAATTTGGCTTGTTCTAAATTCAGCAAGCTGTTTTCTTCTTGAATCTTAGACTTTGCAACTGCTGTCTTATTTCCAAACCTAGAAAATATAGGAATGTTTACATTAATTCTAATATTATGAGCTCTTTGATCATTCAATTGTGTAAAAAACGAACTTTCGGTATCTGTTAAGTTAGTAAAAAAAGCACTAGTACCATATGAGTAACCAGCAGTTACAGTTGGATAAAAACCACTTTTAGATATTTCAGTTCCTACAGAAGCATTCTCAACATTTTTTTCTGCAACTTTAATTTCGTTTCTGTTTACCAATGCATAACTCAAAATTGGGCCAATATCTTTATAAAGTAAAGCTTCAGAAGGGGTCTCTATATCAATTATTTCAACATCAAATCCAACATAAGGTATTTGTAATAGTTGAGATAATGTTAAAAGCGCTAAATTATAGTTATTTTCTGCTAAAGTAACTTGTTGTGCATCTCTACTTAGAGTAGCTTCAGCATCATAAATATTAGCTTTAGGTTGAACACCGGCATCAACTAATTCTTGCACTTGCTCTAACTGCTTTTTACTAAACGCATACTGAGCTGAGGCCGTTTGCAATTGTTCTTTATTAAAAAGTACATTTAAGTATGAATTAACTACATTTAAAGAAATATCATCTTTAATTCTTTGCAACTCCAATTGATTAGTTTCTAATCTTAATTGAGACTGTTTATACAAATTAGTTAGTCTAAATCCATCAAAAATAGTTTGATTTGCTCCAACTCCAATATTTGAACTATTGGCAGTTCTGTCTACAAATTGACCTTGAAATAACTCTGCATTACCAAGTGATAGATTATGACTTAAACTACCATTAATGGAAGGTAAAAATTGTCCTTTAGCTGCAATTATATCTTGCTCATTACTTAATAACGTGTTTTGGCTTTGTCTTACAGTAATATTATTTTCCAAAGCATGGTTTACACATTCCTGTAATGTCCATGTTTTTTGTTGTGCAAAAGCCAATGTAGAACAAAATAGAACTAAATATAAGCTAGCTAGTTTCATATTAATCTTCTTCATCTTCGTTATCTTTTGATGCTTTATTCCACACTTTTATTTTATCGCCTTCTTCAACACCCTCTGTGATTTCTACATTAATTCCATCAGAAAGTCCTAACTCTACATTCTCTTTTTCAAACTTATTATCTTCTGTCATAATTTCAACAAAAGGTTTTTCTGTAATTCTATTATATTGAAGTAATGCTTCTCTTATTACTAGAACACTATCTTTTGCTGCAATATCAATCTCAGCATTGGCACTATAACCAGCTCTAATATTAGTTTCAGAATCAATGGTAACATCTGCTTTAATAGTAAATTGTACTGCACCATTTTCTTCAATGCCTTTAGGTGCAACAAACGTTAATTTAGCAGGGAATTCTTTATCATTTATAGCTCCTAAAATAACTTTGATTTCTTTTCCTTCTTGAACTTTTCCAACTTCAGCTTCATCAAGTTTTCCTTCAAAAATCATTAAACTCATATCTGCAATAGTAGCAATAGTAGTTCCTGCGTTAAAGTTGTTACTTTGAATTACCTGATCACCTTCACGAACAGGAATTTCTAAAATAGTTCCAGGTATTTGTGCAATAATATTTGTGTTTGCAGAACTTCCTCCAGAAATAGAACCCCTTTTTATTATCTGATAATCGTTTTGTGCTTGTCCTAACGATTCTTTAGCTTGATTAAAAGATAACTCACTGTTCTCAAAATCTTGCTGAGAAATAACTCCTTTCTCAAATAAGGTTTTATTTCTGTCATACAAAATTTTGGCATTATCATAAGATAATCTTGCTGTAGATATTCTACCCTTTGAAGCTACTAAGTTTTGCTCATTTGGTACTACTCGAATCGTAGCAATTAAATCTCCTTTTTTAACTTTATCGCCTTCTTCAACAAGAATCTTATCTACGATACCTGAAATTTGAGGTTTTAATTCGATCTCTTCTTCTGGGTTTAATTTCCCTGTTGCAACTGCCTTGGTATTTATAGAACTATAAAATGGTTCTTCTACCTTATAATCTACAACATCTTTTGAGTTGGCATCTTTAAAATACTTTAACACGAATGCTAATGCTATGATAGCAACTAATACTAAAATAATTTTTACTGTTTTATTCATTTTTTTGATTGTTTATTCTTCTCTTAATGCTTCAATTGGTTTTACGCTAGTAGCTTTAAAGGCTGGTATTAAACCTATTAATGTCCCTAAAACAACTAGGATGACTAGCGCTATAAATACTACTCCTATGGATACAGAGGCGTTAACTATAGTGGCATCATCTCCTTGTCCAAACGCAGCATCTAATCCTATTAAAATCCAGCCACCAGATATAATCCCAAATATTCCTGCTACTATGGTTAGAAAAACCGCTTCAACTACTATTTGTCTTTTAATTTCAAATGGTGTAGCACCTAAAGCTCTTCGAACACCTATTTCTTTGGTACGCTCTTTTACTGTAATTAGCAAAATATTCCCAATGGCAAACACACCTGCAATTAATGTTGCTATACCTACAAACCATGTTAAAAATTGCATACCTATTAAGAAGCCAGTTATTTTAGAAAACTCATTTCCTAAATTAAAACTTCCAAAAGCGCGTTTATCTTTAGGGTGAATTTTATTTAGATTTTTAAGCAATAATTTAGCGTCTTCTTCAATTTGTTTGATGTCATATTCAGGTTTTCCTGTAATCATCATCCAACCTATTTGATCCCCTTGATTATATATTTGTTGAAATGTTGTAAACGGAATATGCATATCTGAAGTAGGCCCCATATTTACATTACCATTTTCGAACATACCTACAACTTTGAAGTTAATTTTATTTATTTCAATATATTCTCCAATAGGCATTTCATCTTTTTCGAAAAGCTGTTTATAGGCATCTTCAGAAATAACGACTACTTTTTTGTTATCATCTATGTCATTTTGATTGATAAAGCGTCCATGAATGAGTTTTTTCTTTTGTACTTGATCCAACAATGGATAATCACCATTAATTCCAAAATTACCAGAAAGAAAATTTCTAACTACACTAGCTTGATTTTGATTTCTTGGTACCAAAAATTCAATACCTTCAACATTTTCTTCAACCTTTTTTGCATCTGTTAATGACAGTCTAACTTGTCTTCCTTCTTGAAAGCCTTTAAATGGTTTACTAGTACTTTGCCCCCAAACAAATACACTATTTGTTGCAAAACTCCCAAATAAACGATTAAATGAATTTTCTAAACCACGAGCAGAACCTAAAAGTCCAATCAGCAGTAAAATACCCCACCAAACGCCTACCATAGTTAATATAGACCTTAGTTTGTTTTTACTAAAGCTATCAAAAACTTCTTGCCATGTATCTCTGTCAAATAAAAATTTAAACATGCTTAATCGTTTCTTAGTGCTATAATAGGTTTAATTCTTGATGCTTTTTTTGCTGGTAAATAACCAGCAATGGCTCCCGCTATAATTAAAGTAAGTGTAGCTCCTATAACCAAACCATTACTTACTCCTGGATCTTTAATAAAATATTCTTTCAAACTCGGTCCTACTGCTTCTAAAACACCAACACCTATTAATAGGCCAACATAACCAGCAATTGCTGTTATTAGAATAGATTCTATCAAGATAATTGATACTATAGATTTAGGAGATGCACCTAAAGCCTTTCGAATACCAATTTCTTTAGTACGTTCTTTAACAATAAAAATCATGATGTTACTAACACCTACAATTCCCGCAATTAAAGTCCCAAAACCAATCACTAAAATTATAAACGTTAAACCAACAGTCATTTGACTTATGGCTTTTGTTCCTTCTGCCATATTACGAACACGAATAGCCCTTTGGTCACTTCTTGCTACCGAAAAACGGTTTTTTAGTTTTTTTGTTAATAGTGTACTGAAACCTAATGCTTGGTCATAATCCATTTCAGGATTATAGGTTAAGTTAATCTGGTCTACATAATCGTTATTCCCATAAAGGTATTGCGCCGTAGAGACTGGCATGTATATTAAACGTTCTTCATTATCCCCTCCATCATCTGTAAAAACACCAATAACTTTAAATTGAATCCCTCCTAAATTTATATACTTCCCCAAAGCTCTTGTTTTTAAAAATAAATCTTCTTCAACTAAACGACCAATGACAACTGTTTTCGTTCTGTTGTTTAAATCGTTTTGGTTAATATAGCGTCCTTCTTTTATTTTTGTTTTTTCTAGAAATTGATGATCGGGGTGAACTGCTCTAAGATTATAGTTATTCTGCTCACCTTTATATGAAACCTGAAAGTTTTTATAAATTCTTGCAGTAATGAATTCAACTTTATCGTCAAAATCATTTTTCACATAATCAAGATCTTCATTTTTAAGTTGAATTTGTCTTCCTGCTTGAAGGCCCTTATGAGCTTTTGTTGTTCTACCTGACCTTATAAAAATGGAATTGTTAGCATCATCAACAAATGCTTCGGCAAATGTGTTTTGCAACCCATTGGCAATCCCAAAAAGTATGGTAAATAATAGAATAGCAAATGCTACAGTAAAACCAGACAATAAACTTCTGGTTCTGTTCATATTTATACTTTGAAATATTTCTCGCCAAAGATCAATATCAAACATACTGTTCTGCTCTTACTTGATTAACTTTTTTATCTTCCATAATAACACCATCTCGGAGACGCACAATACGCTTACACATATTAGCAATATCCTCTTCATGCGTTACCATCAATATGGTTTTGCCTTCATCATTAAGTTGTTGAATAAAAGCCATAATATCATAAGATGTTTTTGTATCTAAAGCCCCAGTAGGCTCATCAGCAAGTAATAATTTTGGATTAGCAGCTAATGCTCTTGCGATGGCCACACGTTGTTTTTGACCTCCAGAAAGTTCTTTTGGTAAATGCTTAGCCCAATCTGCTAAACTTACTTTTCCTAAATGAAATAATGCTTTCTCTTGACGCTCTTTACGTTTTAAACCTTGATAATACAGAGGAAGTGCTACATTTTCAAGAGCCGTTTTGTAATTTATCAAGTTAAAAGATTGAAAAATAAATCCTAAAAATTTATTTCTGTAAACCGCAGCTTTCTTTTCAGTAAGATTTTTAATTGGAAGACCATCTAGAATATATTCGCCAGAGTCTGCTTCATCTAACATGCCAATAATATTTAACAATGTTGACTTACCTGAACCTGAAGATCCCATGATAGCTACCATTTCGCCTTCTTCAACATTAAGATCTATTCCTTTTAAAACATGTAAACTGGAGTCTCCTATAGCATAGGATTTGTGCAATTGATGGATTTTAAGCATGCCTTGATTGATTGATAAATTGATTCCTCTTTTAAGTTAGACTACTCTTGCAAAGAAATGTTACAAAAGAAAGACAAAAAACTTTTTATTACTTTTTTAACGTCTTGTATTTACGATAAATAAAGTATCCAATCCCCGCCACTAGTATATAAGGTATAGCCATTAAATATACAATACCATCGTTTATACCTTCTGCTGCAGTTTGTCCTTCTTCGCTCTCAAGAACTGCACGACACATAGCACACTGTGCATTGCTGTTTAGAAAAAAGAAAAAAGAAAAAAGAAAACAGATTATTTTAGATTTCATTTGCTATACATAATAAGGTGAAATCATAATATAAACCACTACACCTGTTATAGCAACATACAGCCATAAAGGAAATGTAATTTTTGCTATTTTTTTATGTTTTTCAATGTTATTAGTAATGGCTCTTACATAAGTAATTAATACAAATGGAATAACTGCAATTGAAAGTAGTATATGTGTTATTAAAATAAAATAGTACAAATATTTAGCGATTCCTTCACCTCCAAACTTAGTTGAATCACTTGTCATATGATAAGCGATATACATTAATAAAAATAACACAGACAGGATAATTGCAAATTTCATTAATCGCTCATGCAATTTTATTTTTTTGTTTTGAATAGCTATAAAAGCTAATATTAAAACAAATGCTGTAATAGCATTAACAGTTGCATAAATTGGTGGCAAAAATACTGGTAATTCAGCATCAATTTTAATTCCAAAAAGTGCAGCAACAGCTACTGGTATTACAATAGATAGAATAACTATTAGCTTATTGTATTTTTTATCGTCTAAGGTGTTTTGTGAATTACTCATTAAGTAACTTTTTTATATCTTCTTTTAAGGCACTAATTTCTTCGGCTTTACCATCTTCATCAGTTTTCTCAGATTCAGAAGTAATACCGTTGTAGTATATTATTGGGTTTCCATTTTCTACTCTCGATCTAATAAAACCGTTTTTATCTATTAAAGCAAAATTACCAGAATGTTCAAAGCCTCCTTCAATATCTGGATTTGCAGCGGCATAAATATAAAACCCTTCGTTTGAAAGTTTGTATATCGCATCTTTATCTCCAGTCATTAAATGCCAATTCGGATTTGTCACGCCGTATTTTTCAGCATAATCTTTTAAAATTTCTGAAGTATCATAATCTGGATTTATAGTAAAAGATGCTACACCAAAATCTTCAAAGCCTTCAAATTCATTTTGTATTTGAATGAGGTTTCTATTCATTCTAGGGCAAATAGTCGGGCATGTTGTAAAAAAGAATTCAATAACATACACTTTCCCTTCATAGTCTTTATTAGTTATTATTTTTCCATTTTGGTTTACAAATGAAAACTCTGGCACTTTACGAAACGTATCACCATTTGGAATAAAAACTAAATCTGATTTTTTAGAAACTTCTTCTTTTAAATTACTTCTACTTTCTTGTCTTGTGATGTCATCATTTGATATTCTATCAACAATTCTAGGAATAAAAATAATTCCAAAAACAAGAATAATAAATGCAATTCCTATGTATGAATAATTTGTTTTTTTACTCATTATTTTCAGATTTTAAATCACTTGCGCGTCTCGTGTCAGAATTAAATTCACCTTTACGTTTTTGTCTGTATTCAGTAAGCAAAATCCGTAAATCATCACTCATTTTATTTTTTACTTCTGCAACTTCAATACAATCATAACCATATAAGCCATAAACGGGTTTATCTTTTTCTAATTCATTATCTGTTCTGTCATCCAATCGTCCACGTTGGTTTAAATCTTTATCAATAATGTAAACCTGATTACTACCTGATATAGATAATAAATCCCCTTTTGCTTTTAAGCTAAAAAACACACGCTTTATATCGCTTGGTTCTCCAAAAACAAAATGCCAAAATTTTAAATCTTGATAAGAACTAATTTCTGCTTTTAACTTTTTAACTGCCTCTTCAGTACCTTTTGGAACTAAAACAACAACTTGAAAACGCTTAAACCCTTTAAACTTATCATACACCAACTCTTTTAAATTAAGAGCTACCGTATTACTTTCTAAAGGTTGGTTTCCAAAAAAACCAAGTACTGATATATGATCCTTTAAAAGTATTTTTTCTTCAGAATTTGATGTAAAGTTATCTAAATCTAAAACGGATTCATTAACAATATCTAACGGCGTATAATAGTGTGTGGCAGGATATAAGAATAATAAAAAAGTTACTGGTAGAAAGAATAAAATTCCTAAAACTACATATCTACTTACCTTTTTATAATCCATTAAATCACAGTATTAAATCTTGTGCAAAAATAAAAAAAGGCGGTTTAAAAACCGCCTTTATATCTGTATTTAACTAATTTAAATAGTTAAAAATCTTTTTTAATATAACCATTATCATATACATCAAAAACGTATCCACCTTCTTGTAGTAATATATATATTAAATATAAAATCAAGAAAATTGCTGTCCATACCACCATACGCCTCAACGCTTTGGTTTCATCACGCATGTGCATAAAATCCCATGTAATATAATAAGCCTTAACTATAGTTAGTATAATAAAAATCCAGTTTAGCATTTTCATTCCTAAAAACTTAGCCATTAAAGCCTCTGGTTTAACTATACCTAATGCTACTTCAATAATAGTTACAATAGTTAGGAAAATTAAAACCCCCCAAATTTTTTGCGTATTAGATTTAAACTTAACTAAACCTTGAAATATTGCTAATTTATGTTCGTGTGCCATTTTAAAAATCTATTTTGAATTAAACTAAGTAGAAGAATGTAAATACAAATACCCAAACTAAATCTACAAAGTGCCAGTAAAGACCAACTTTTTCAACCATTTCATAACTTCCACGTCTTTCATAAGTTCCTAAAACAACATTAAAGAAAATAATAATGTTTATAATAACTCCAGAGAATACGTGAAATCCGTGAAATCCAGTTATAAAGAAAAAGAAATCAGCAAATAATGGCGATCCATACTCGTTTACATGAAGATTAGCACCTTCAACAACTAATGTTCCGTTTTCTTTTATTTGTCTTAATGATTCAGCTCTAGATAACACTGTTTTCTCTCCGTTTTCATTTATAATTTGAGTCCTTACTAAAACATTGTCATGAGCCTCTAACCCTTTAACTACTTCTCCAACAGTATATGTAGGCAAAGTGCCTTCTTGTACAAACCACAAACCATCTTTTCTATTGTGTTCTGTTCTATACTTTTCTTCTGCTACAACAAAATCTTTTAAAGCCACTCGATGCCCTTCAGTATCAACAAACTGTAAGATGTTCCCTCCTTTTGTTTGTACTGCACCATAATCACCTTTAATAAATGTATTCCACTCCCAAGCCTGAGACCCAACAAATATTAAACCACCAATAATGGTTAAAAACATGTAAATAGTCACCTTAGCTTTGTTCATATGGTGTCCAGCATCCACGGCTAATACCATAGTTACAGACGACATAATTAGTACAAACGTCATAAACGCCACATAGTACATAGGTGCATCTACGCCGTGTAAAAACGGAAAGTGAGTAAACACCTCATCCGCAATTGGCCATGCATCAATAAATTTAAATCTTGAAAATCCGTAGGCTGCTAAAAACCCCGAGAATGTTAAAGCATCCGATACGATGAAAAACCACATCATCATTTTACCGTAACTTGCTTTTAACGGTTGGTTACCGCCTCCCCAAGTTTTGCCTTCTGCTACTGCTGTACTCATATATAATGGTTGTTATTTAAAAGTTGGACAAAAATAATCATTTTATTCATCTAATAAAACATCCCGCTTTAAAATTTAAAAACCTTAAATTAATCTTAGTAAAAATTATTTGGGCGCTCCTTTCGCTATACGTTTTTTAGATAAAAAAAATGTAATCTAATTGCTTCGGTCGGGCTTTCGGCAGTCGCTTCCTCCTGCGTCGGTGAGCTTCAACAATGCCTCAATCCCTAACGCATCCATCCCCTAAAACCCTAATAAAACAGTTAGTTAAAGGTTCTTTTACTTAAAACCTATCTAACAAAATAAAGAAATAAAAAGAGGTATACCCAAAGGATGTCTATAAAATGCCAGAAGGTTGCAGCCAACTCAAAACCTAGCATATTTTCAGAATTATACTTTTGTTTAAAATGATTATAAATTACAACCAATAAACAAAATAGTCCAACCACAACATGCAAAATATGCACAATAGCAATTAAATAAATGTAAGACATCGTTACATTACTCGTTGGTCCTGTAAAATTATAACCTAAATCTATAATTTGTTGAAACCCTGAAAACTGATTAAAAATAAAAACCACACCCAAAATTAGGGTTATAAATAACCACAACATGGTAGCCTTATGGTTTCCACTTTTTAAAGTACGTTTTGCTAAAATAAAAGTAAAGCTACTTATAATTATAACTACTGTACTAACTACAAAAGCATTGGGTAAAACAAAATCTTTTAACCAATCTGGTCTAGAGCTACTAACTACAAAAGCACTTGTCCATCCAGCAAAAGACATGATTAAAGAAATAATTCCAAACCAAAGCATCATTTTTTTTGCTCTACTATTTTTCTCTTGTGGTGTTCCTTGAGTTAAATCCATAATCTATCTGATAAATTTATCTACAACGTAAATAATCTGTATTAAAGTAATATACGATACACTTACAAGCATCAATTGCTTTGCAGCCTTTTCGGTCATTAATCTAAACAATCGTATTGCATAATATAAAAACCATAAACCAGCGCCAAAAACCAATATAGCAGCCACAACAGAAAGCTGTAACTTTCCTGTAAAACCAAACACTGGAATTATAGAAATTAAAATTGTCCAAATGGTGTACATAATGGTTTGTACCGCAGTGCCTTTATCTTGTTTTCCGGTTGGCAACATAAAAAAACCACCTTTTTTGTAATCGTCAAATAAAAACCAACCAATAGCCCAAAAATGAGGAAATTGCCAAAAGAATTGTAGTGCGAATAAGGTTCCAGGTTCAATACCAAAATCGTCTGTAGCTGCTACCCAACCTAACATAAACGGAATAGCACCAGGTATAGCGCCAACAAAAACAGCCAATGGTGTTTTTGTTTTTAAAGGTGTGTATGCGCAAGTATATAAAAAGATAGATATAGCACCAAACATAGCAGTTTGCTTGTTTATAGTGTATAAAATAATAATACCTAAAACTGTGAAAATGGTCGAAATAATAAACGCTGTATTAACAGACATACGTCCAGCAGGAATAGGTCTGTTTTTTGTACGATCCATTAAGGCATCCAAATCTTTTTCAATAATTTGATTGAATCCGTTTGAAGCGCCAACCATAAAATAACCCCCTAAAGCTAATAAAATTAAAGTCTGAAAATCAATAGTCTCTACCCCCAACAAGTAACCAACCAACGAAGAAAAAACAACACTAATAGACAAGCGCATTTTCGTGATTTCTTTAAAATCTGAAATGACAGAATGGGTTGCTAATGAAGATTTTGAATTACTCAATGTTGTAAGCTTCTACTTTTTTATTGCGAGTGCAAAGATACTCGATAAAAGCAATTTGAGCAATGGTTTAATACTAAATTTAAAAACAGCCATAGATTAAAAATTTGTACTTTTAGTGGGACTTAAATTTTAATGCATCACATGAAAACATTCAACTTTACTTTAATCTTATTTTTTATTAGTTCAATGACATCAGCTTGTGCTCAAAAAAAGGAAGTTATAATAAAAACACATAAACTCACTGATAAAATTTACATGCTAGAAGGTCAAGGCGGAAACATTGGAATATCTACTGGGGAAGATGGTGTTTTTATGATTGATAGTCAATTTGCACCATTAACGCCTAAAATTTTAGATGCCATTAAAACCCTAAGTGATAAACCTATTAAATATTTAGCAAACACTCATCATCATGGAGACCATACAGGTGGTAACGAAAATATCTCAAAATTAAACGCACCAATAATTGCACATGATAATGTTTATAAACGTGTCAAGAACAACCCTAAACAATCTGATGCTTCTCTTCCTGTAATTACTTTTAATGATAAATTGAGTTTATACATTAATGGTGAGCAAGTTATAATTTTCCATATTGATAATGCACATACTGATGGTGATGCCTTACTATATTTCACCAAAAGTAATGTACTACATACTGGCGATACGTATTTTAACGGACGTTATCCATACATCGATTTAAAATCTGGCGGAACCGTAAATGGTTATATAAAAGCTATAAAAAGCGCTATGATTTTTGTTGACGATAATACCAAAATAATCCCTGGTCACGGTAAACAATCAAACAAACAAGAGTACACTACCTTTTTAAATATGTTAGAAACGCTTAAAAATAAAGTTGAAACCGAAATTAGTAATGGGAAAACTGAAGATGAAGTTGTTTCTAACACCAATTTAACCAAAACCTATGATGATTTAAATTATGGTTGCTGTTATATTTCTTCTGAAAAAATGAGGCGCACACTTTATAGAAGTTTGAAAAGATAAATTTTTAATCAGCTGGAATTTTACTAGTAATGTAAATCAATTCCGTGTTTTTTTCTGACCCATATAAAATTATTGTTGCTTTATCTGTAAATGTAGCTATTCCACTGATATTTGAAAAGTCAATTTTTTTATATTCTGAATAACTAATTACTTTTCCGTCTAAAACAAAAATTGATTTTTCATTATTAGGTTTGGATTTGTATTCAAGTAATTTGGTATTTATCAAAATAGCACCATTCTTTCCTCTAACACCGTATAATTTAACCGAACTAGTATCTACCATATACTTCAATTCCCTAATATCATCTTTACGCAATAAAAACCAGCCATTATTTTTTTCATAAGAGCTTATGAAGTTTCCATCTACAATAAGTATTGGTTTTTCATCCAACAATTTTGAATCCATTATTGAGTCTAAATATCTCGAGAGATATGGAATTTCTTTATTCGGTAAATTAATTAAAGGTTTTTCTTTGCAAGAAATCAATAATATTGAAATCAAAAAAACGCTTAAAATATTTTTATAGCTAGTAGGTAACTTGTCATAATAATTACTTCTATATTTCATATAACTTAAAGTTATGAGAGTATAATAAATTGTTAATTGACTAAAAATTCACTAATTATCAAAATACCAATTAAACAAATCGGTTCTAAGTCCAAAATTAAACCAAACCGTATTGCTTTTAAATGTAGAAGTTGTAGTAGCATCTGGGTTAAAATTTCTAACCGTTATATCTGTAAAGACTTTTAAATTGGATGCTGGATTAATTAAGTAGCCTGCTTGTAAGTTTCCGTTAAATGTTGTTGTCTTTATACCTTGCCCAACTTCAACACCTGTATCAAAAGGTCTCTCGTTATAGTTCCTATAAATATCTCCACCATAGCTAAAGTCATCAGAACTTGTATTAAAATCTAATCCACGTGTTCCAAAAATTAATTTAGCATCACCAAACCAGCGTTTGTAACGATAACGACCAATTATAATAGCTTCACTAAAATTAGCACCCCACAAATGAGCCATAGGTTGGTTATTGTGTGCATAATTCAGCACAATAGTATTATGAGAATACGTGTATGGGCGCACACGATTATATTCAAATTGTAGTAATAGATTATCAACCTTAAATGCGTTATAATATTTAATACCTAATTGATACCCAAATTTGTTTTTCCAGCTTTTCTCACCTGCTTTAACATCTCCAAGAGAAAATTCATCTAAGATAAACTGACTATAAATATTTACATTATCATTCCATTTGTATTTAGCCGAAGCTCCTAATAATGCATTACCTGCTCCTTGGCCCGTTTCAAACTCAATGGCTCTATAAAAAATAATTGGATTCAAGTAATTAACATCAAAACCTCTATCGTTAGAGTTTGTCCATAGTACCGATTCAAACAACCCAATATTCAATCGTTTTGAAGCATTCCAACTTAAATAATGATTTGCGATATATTTAGTTAAAAAGGCTTTATCTACTTCAACTTCATCTCTAACATCTTTTAACCACATCCAAGTATTGGTATATTTTATTTTCCAAAACTTAGTATTCAATTTTAAAAACGGATGCGGACTCGCAGCATCTGCTAACAATAAGGAGCGGTATCCGTCTCCAATAAAGTTTTTACCATGACCGAACTGAATATTTATAAACTTAGCAGGTGCAAACGATAAATAGGCCTCGGCTACAGGATAATCATAAGAATCTGTTTTAAATCGTTTTGCTATACCACGCCCAGGAATAATCGCAGGGTCTGGACCAAAAGCTTTTAAACTTTCTGCATAACGGTTTACATAATCTGCAAAACGCCCTTGGCTTTCAAAAACAGTAGCGTAGAAATTCAATTTACTTCCTAATCCACCTTGTATTAAAACACCTCTGGTATTGTTATACGTTGATCCGGAATCCAACTCAGAATCAGATCCAACTTGCAAATCTAAAATAGGGTCTACAGTAAACCAATAATCTTTTCCTTGGAGTTGTACCAAATGTTCGTTCCATAATTTCTTTTCACCCCAAGAGTCTGCTTCTTTTTTTAATCGGTCTTGTTCCGCTTGAAAATCAAAATATTTTGAAACCTCTTCATAGACAAATGGTTTTGATGCCGTATGGCTATTTGTGCCAATAAGGTTCATCTGTCTATCAAATCGCGCATAATCACTATGGGTAAATTGAATATTTAACTGACTTTGAAACGCTTTATTTTCAAAAACTTTTAATTCTTCATCAACTTTATCAAACTCACTTTTTGCTGCTGCTTCTAATTTTGAAACTTCTTGAGTTTTAGCTACATCTTGCGCTACCTTCGATTGATCTACTAAAGGAATTTTAATGGCTATAGAATATTGCTTAAATGTTTTCCTTCCGTTGTAAGTCGCTGGTTTTATTTTTGGAAACTCTGTAACAACACGTTTGGCCTCTTTTTTTAATTCATCATATAAAGCGTTAGTATAAACTACTTGAGACTGACCTGTAGTGTCTACTTCAAAAATAACGACAACTTCGCCCTCATAATTTTCTTTTGAAACTTGCTCTGGAACTTTAAAGTTTTTATAAATAGTACTATATACTTCTTTATTGAAACAAGCTTGTAAAGAATCAATGACTACACCTTCACAACTAGGAAAAACAGGTGGCTTTTCTGAAAATAAGGAATTTTGAGCATCAAGATTATATTGAACTAAAAGTAGGAGTAGTACAATGAATTGCTTCATGGTTAATGTTGAAAGTTAGTTTAGGCTTGAAAGATACTATATTTTTCGATTCTTGTTATAAATAAAAAGCGATAACTATCTATTCAAAACGGTCATATTTTAAGAACCTGAAATAAATTCAGGTCAAGAAAAAACCGCTATCATAACATGATAACGGTTTTTAAAGCATGAAATTATAATTTTAGTCCTTATTGAACTTGAAATACTATAGGTAAGTTGTAAATAACTCCAACGTTTGTATCTCTTTGCTTTCCTGGTGTCATTTCTGGAATAAAATTAATAACACGAACAGCTTCTTTTTCCAATTTTGGATGTGGTGCTCTGGTTTTAATATCAGTTACCTTTCCTGTTTTGTCGATAGTAAATTGTACATCTATTTTTTGCTTTCCAGTTAAGCCGTAATTAGATGCAATATCACTACCATCAAATTTTCGTTGAATCAGTTTGGTGATTTTCTCAGACATACATTTTTTTCTAGCATTATTATCCTTAGCTTTTTCACAACCTGGATAAATTGGTGCATTTTGAATAGAAATAAATGGAACGTTTTCAGGTTCTGTTGGTTCTTCTATAGGAGGAGTGAAATCATCGGGATCTAAAGTTGGAACATTAACTTTAGGTTCAATAAATTCTTTTTTAAAAAGGTCTTCTGGAGTATCATCAGGAACTTCTTTAAATATAGTTGGGTCTTTTACACGTCTTTGCTTAACAGGTTTTTCCAATGCAGGTGTCTTTTCTTTAATTACTGGAATATGAACAAACACTTCTTGATCAATTGGAGGTAACCCTTTGTAATTAGGAATAGTACTTTCAAACTTCATCTCTAGCAATCCAAATGCTGCTAGTAAACATACAATTAACCCTATTTGAAAATAAAGGGTTGAGTTTTTTTGTAAATTTGTTTCATGCTTTTGTGATTTTTTCACGATTTGCTCATTTTGCCGAATGAGTTCGTGAGAATTCTTTTGATTTCTCATAATAATTAGAATTTAAATGTTAATGTTATGATAAAGTCACAATAAGCATACCAAAACAAGAAATCCCGTTACAAATCTGTAACGGGGTTTTATTTATTTTAAAAAAACTTCTACTTTAATAATATCCATAAAAAAACCTCGAAGACATCTTCGAGGTTTTGTATATAATTTAAAGAATATATTCTTAATCTTGAACTTGAAAAATGATTGGTAAAGAATAAGGAACATTCACGGGTTTACCACGTTGCTTACCTGGTTTCATTTTTGGTAATAATCCAATAACTCTTTTTGCTTCTTTTTCTAATCCTGGGTGTGGTGCTCTAGCACGAATTCCAACTACATTTCCAGTTTTATCAATTTTAAAGATAACATTTATACGTTGTCTTCCAGATAAACCTAAATCTCCAGCTAACTCAGTATTAAACTTTCTATTTACAAATTGAGAAATCTTTTTAGACATACAATCTCTTTTTGCATTGTTGTTACCTTTTTCACAACCTGGAAAAATTGGTACATTTTCAATTACAGAAAATGGTACATCAATATCTTCTTCTACTTCTTCTACTTCTACTTCTTCAACCTCAACAATTTCTGTTTCTTGATCAACTTCTGTTGATTCAATAACAGTTTCCTCAACTTCTTCTTCATCTTCAACAACCTCAATAACTTCAGGTGCTGCTGGTGGAGGTGGTGGAGGTGGAGGTGTTTGAATTTGTTCTGTAATTGGGATTTCTTCATCATCCAATTCATCTAAATTCAATTGCCCTATGTCAATATCAGACTTGTCGTATGTTTTATAATTAATGGCATAGTTTGTTAAAAACAACATCAATGCTAATCCAATGGCGAAGTAAAGTGAACTATTACGTCCAACATTTGCTTTGGTATTTTTTTTAGGCTCCATAATTTAAATCGTTTATCAAGAATGCTAAAATAACTATTTATTTGTCAAAAAAACAAGTGTTTAAGAGTTTTTAACGTACAATTTATTCCAAAAACTCACTGTAATTGCTGCGATTAAAGCTCCCAGAGTATTAGCCAAAGCATCGTAAACATCTAAGGCTCTTGACTCTGTCAACGTATCTTGTAAAATTTCAATAATTATGCCAAATACTATTGCTAAAACAACGGCATATATAACTGACTTCTTTTTTTTAAAATTAAATGTATAAAAAAAAGCAAAATACCATAAAAACGTAAAAAGGCCATATGCTAAAAAATGAAATACTTTATCAGCAGATGATATTTGCACCTCTGGAAGGTCGTTTAACGTTATTAAACTAACCGTACCTAACGCAATAGAATAACCTAAAGCCGCTAAAAGCGTAACTTTTTTAAGCACCTATTAGTGTTTTGTAATCATCAGCAGACATTAATCCATCCACTTGAGATAAATCCGAACATTTAAGCTTTATCATCCAACCTGCATCGTAAGGATCAGAGTTTACAACCTCTGGCTCGTCTTCCAAAGCTTCATTAAACTCTATAATTTCACCAGATAATGGTAAGAATAAATCTGATACTGTTTTTACAGCTTCAACAGTTCCAAAAACTTCATCAGCGTCTAAAGTTTCGTCTAAAGTTTCAACCTCCACATAAACAATATCACCCAATTCACTTTGTGCAAAATCAGTAATTCCAATAGTAGCAATGTCGCCATCTATTTTAACCCACTCATGGTCTTTGGTATATTTTAATTCAGCCGGAATATTCATTTTATAAATTTAAATGTGTTAATGCAACAAATGTATTTATTCAAAATTACATTTCAAACTTCAAAGCAGTAATTAACAAGGTTAGAAGTAAATTTTATTTGGGCGTTACCACAAGGGTCGGGCTATTCGCTACAAGTCCTCGCACCTCCTTCGTCGGGCTATGGGCTATCCACTACTATCCCTAACGCGGGTAAATTTGCTAAATACAGTAATTATTACTTACAATAGGGTTTATAAATTTTAGTAACAACATATCATTAATTACCAAAATTATATCTAATAGTAAATCCAGACCTGATAGTAGTTTGTGGGAATGCTGTTGAAATAGCATAGTCTGAGAACGTATAATCAAAATAGAAAATACCTGTTAAGTTTTTACTAAACGCATAATCAGCAGAATATTTTAACCCCCAAATTGTTTGTCCAGATGTAATTTGATTGTTTTCTAAATCTAAATACCTAATAATAGTTTTATTATCTCTTACAGAAATATCTGCTTTCATATTTAAATCACTAACAATTCGCTTTTTAGGACCCGCTAATTTAGAACGAATACGTAAATCTTTAATTCTATATCCTAATCCAATAATATATTCATTTCCTTGTACTTCAGTCAACAAATTATTATCAAAACTTAATGATAACATTCTGTCTTTTTTAATTTCAGCTAAAATTCTAACAGAGTTTTTCATTTCCATATCTATCCTAACTAACGGACTAAATAACTCTGTTAAATTGATATTACTAAATAAACGCTCATTCTTTAAATTTCCAGATTGATCTAAAGCTTCTTGTGGTTGACTTACATAAGGAGTTCCTGGAATAGGCGCTTCATTATCGTCAGGATTCAGATTCAAATTTAAATTAGTATTAAATTGATTGATGGTATAAGCAGATCGGTATCCATGAGTTACAGAAAAACGCTTAAAACGTTTTTTAAACCAATTGAATTTCATAAAGCCTGTATACTTTAAATCCCAGTTTGGTATAGGAACATCTCTAAAAGCACTTGTTGTAATTTTATTTGCGTCTTGTCCAGAATAAGCAGCTAAAAATGCTGGCAATAATACTTTTTGATTGTTTTTACCAAAACCTTGAGGATACCCTTCAGCATCTCTTGTGTAAGTATTAGTACCATAGAAATTTTCGGCTAAACGCTCTGCTATTTTTAATCTATTAGATCTAAAATCATCAAAAGCTGGCGAGTTAATCTCATCACTTTTACCAAATGCTGTTTTAATTAAAATGGTAGAAATATTAAAGTTACCAAAAGTATTAGGCGTTAAAGGATTATATATTCCGTTATCTACTCTATAATTTTCAGTAAAATTCTGATAATAAGCCCTATTACCAACAATATCAATTTTTAAATCTCTAACAGGTTGCAAGCTTGCAGAAATATCAAGTTGCTTTGTATTTGTAGAAGTATATTGTTGATTAAACTCATCAAAGGTTGTTAGCCAACCTCGTCTTGCTGCAAGATCTCTAATATCTCTTTGGCTTCCAAAAGTAAAGCCAACAGTAGGCTTAAACGTTCCTATAAACCCGGGTGTATTTAAGTATCCTGGTAAAAATATACCATTGTTTTCAGAATAGTTTACTTGTATTCTTTTAATACTTGTTAAAATATCTACACCAGCATTTAATAGCTTTGTAAGCGATTGATTTTTTACCCTAGATGTTTGCTTTTTATCCTCATCAGGTTTTCCTCCAGGAGGTGCACCAGCAGTTGCACCTGCTCTTTTTCTAACTCTTTTAATAGGTTTTTTAACTAGCCCTATATACTTATAAAAACGCTTCATATCCAACGAAGTGTTAAGATTATGCACGTTTGAATTTTGTACTGTATTTCCTAAATCATAAGTCTGCCCGTTAACTTCTAAATTTCCGAATAAATCAGATCCTTTTTGCCACTGGAAACTTCCTGTATATTGGTAAGTGGCATCAATAAAGCTAAACGTTGGTATTTTGTTTAAAGGCAATTGGTATGTAACGCCTAAGGTTTGCGTTTGCCTGTTAGGATCTCCAACATCCATTAACCCATCCCATACGTCTAATTCTGAATCTTGCTCTCCTGCAATTAAATCGTTATCTACAAAATAATTACGTACAATATTATTATTTGCCGCCTGAAAGTTAAACTGTAAAGAGTTAGTTAAATTATAATTTATAGCATACTGAAAATCGAATGTATAATTTCTTCTAAATAATTCTTCAATACCAATATTAGAACCTGTTAAATCTACCTCTCTAAACTTTTGTCTGTTAAATTGTCTGTTAATATCTGTATTAACTGTAAAACTTGTAGGTAATAAATTGAAATTAAAATCTTTTAATATCTTCCAATATTTCCCTGTAAAAAGCGAGTCGTTTTTCTTGAAAGGCTCAATAGTAACTGGGTTAAAATTGTGTGCATAATTTGCTCCAACTCGTAATGTTTTATTAACGGAGTTTTCTATCTCAAAATCTCGATGTTCAACTTTATTATAAGAATAATTTAATGTGACATTCTCAACATCATAAAAACGGGGTTTCTTATCCGTTGTTCTGTTTTTTCTAACACCTATAAAATTGATGCTTTGTCGTTTTGTATAATCTTCAGATTGTTGCTTTATCTGTTCTCTTTCAGCATTACTTTCTGCTGCATCCAATCTGGAGTCTAAAGTTAAATCTTTATAAAACTGATCGTATTTAGGTGTAATAAGTTCTTCGCTTTGCGCATAATTAAATGGCACTTGAATACCCCATTTTTTTGGCAGTAACTGTCCTACGTTTATATTGGTAACAACATCATATTGTTTTACATCTTCTAAAGCACGTTGACTCGGACCTTGCTCTAGCGATCCAAAGCCTGAAGTACTTTGTCTTCCTGTAGCGCTTATATTTGCAAAATCTGCAAAATTAGTATCCATACTTACTACAGCCGCCCAACCACCTTCGTTATCTAAATCTGATAATCGTAATTCATTAAACCATACTTCAGCACATAAATCATTATCATTGGATACATTTTTAACACCAACCATAAGTGTTCTAACATCACCAAAATTTGGATTTCCTTTTATTCCAACACGATGCTGTCCTACAACATAACCTCCAAATGGATCAGCAACTGCTACAATTTCATTATTTATTACATCGAAAAATGTTGGGTCTTCATTACTCAATGTCATATCTGAAATCCCTTGTGCTTTAACTTTCCCTAAGATTTCAATTGGTATATTAATTTCGTTTGCTGTTGGCCATAAACCTTCTCTTGAAGTAGATGTAGAAACTTGCAGTGGAAGCTCTATTTGATAATAGTTCTCAGTAAGATCATTACCCATTCTAATAAACCCTACTAAATCATCACTAGCTAAATTCCCTGTACCGTTTTCACCATCTTCAGCATGCATAAACATTCTCATACGCTTATATTGACGCATATCAATATTTATGTTTTTAAACACAGCTCTTGAATCTTCAGTTTCTAAATTACAGGCTTTTACAACTAAAGATTGTTCATTTTGACGAACAACCGTATTGTTATTAAACAACTGTTCTGGCTCAATTCCAGGAGGCCTTTGGTAACTTCCTTCGTTTTCAAGCGTCCCTATTACACCAACAGAAAAATCAGTTTGAGGATCATCTGGTGTTGGGTCATTTTTATCTAAAGCCAAAGTATATCTTCTCCAATCGCTTCTTACTAAATCTAGCGTACCAAAACGGAACACGGTAGCTTCTTGAAAATCTTTTAGATAGATTCTTGTAAACCTTACTGAACGTAAATCGTTAATTCCTCCAACCGCTTTAACATGACTTCCTTGAACTGGAATTCTAAACTGATACCATCTTACATTTCTTGAATCTCCATTTGGAAAAGAACGTGGTTGGTCTTTAAAATCTCTTAAAAATTGTTTTAACGGATTTGAATCAGGAAGGTTTTCAAAATCAGCCTGTGATTGTGGTAAATTAGCTCTTGTAAGATCTAATTCATATTCAAAATAACTATCAATCGTATTCATAGTATTATCACGATTAATATCCTCTACATCAGGTTGTGTGTTAGCGCCTCTATCTGTATTAGTAAATGTATCAGGAGTATTACCTTCCACACCATTGTATTTTTTGTAACGTTCAAAAATATCTCCTTCAGCATTTAAAAAATAAGTGTAATTATCTTTTGCTGGATCATCTCCAAATTGATTACCAAAAACGTCTATTTCATTTGCATCATTATAACCATCATAGCCTACATCTTGATTATCTCTCTCAGCACCTGTAGTATCAAAAGCATAAATTAAAGATTGGTTTTGTGGTACAATGGTTCCCCAACTAGTAGGTTGCTGTCTCAATATAGTAACATCTCCATCAGCAGGTAATCCGTTCTCATAAAGTTTTTTACCATCCTTAATAATATCTTCTGAAATATTACCTAAATTAAAAACTAACTTACCTCCTGGGTTAGTTGGGTTATCTTGAAACGGATCTTGTAACCAAAAATCAATATACTCTACATTTTGCTGTTCAAAATCTGTTGATGTAATCTGTCTCGTTATACCTGCCCAACTATCAATAGGGTTGTCTAGCTCATCATCTTCTGAACCAGGTTCAAAATTATAAGGCCCTCTTTCTTCTGGATAATATGCTAAATCTAGTGTGAATAAAACAGAGTTTTGGCCTTGAACTAAATCTCGTTCAGGAAACAACTCATTAATAAATACACGACTGGTATAAAGATTAGAAACATCGTCATCAGATATTTCACCAGGACGTTGTACACTATAAAAAATAGGATCAATAGTATACCAATTTAACATGGCTCTTCCATAACCATTTTGAATTCCAGCATCATCTTCTGGTTCATCAGGATTACCATTTCCATTAATATCTAAAGGTCTACTTGATAAAAACCAAGATTGTTGTGATGTTAAATCGATGCCGTTTTGTGAGCCTTCAAAATCATCAATATATGATGTAGCTTCACCATTTAAGTCTGTACCTTTTGGAGCACCAGGAGCTAAATATGCAAATTCACCACGTAACGATAAATTAGATTCTACATCTGTATCAATGTTTGGTAATTTATTTACCAGTCTTGTTAAAAAAGGCACTTTGGTTGAATAGTTTCCGTTTAGACCAAAAATAGTATTGTTTATAGACTCTGAACCAAAGTTTGCTTTTTGAGTAATTGGACGTTCATTAAGATTTAATAATGTTGCCCCTAAAACAAAATTCTCATTGAATTTATGTTCTATATTCAAACCTGTAAAACGTCTAGTTTGTTGTCCAAATACTGCATTGTTTTCAGTAGAAACTTGAATTGGTGTATTTGATGCTTTTAAAGATTCATCTAGAATTTGAACACGTCCTAATTGATAATTTACGGTATAGTCAATACCTTCAACTAATACACGACCTCCAGCGGTAACTCTTACAGAACCACGTGGCACATTAAATGCTCCTATTGGAATACCGTCACCGCCTCCAGAAGATTTATAACGCCCTTTTAATTTGAATTTATTCTTTTCAACCTCATCAAGAGCAGCTGTTTTTGTGCTTTTATAAAGTATATCGTAAACATATTTTTGCTGATCCTCATTATATAATGAATTATCATCATCATAATTTCCTCCACCTAATACATTAAATAAATACTCACCAAATGGTTCTGCACTGGTAAATACTATTTTGCCATTTTGTGGTATTACAGTAATTCCAGGAACATAATCAAAAAAACCATCTCCTCTGGATTGTGGATCATTATTAAAATTCAATTTATCTAAATTAAAAACCCTTAATAAAGGTGAATTTTCAATTAAGTCATCACTGGGTGTACTTCCTGTAACTGGATTTCCATTAATATCTAGAGGGAAATTAGCACCAACCGGTGAAATGAAGTTTAATGGAGATGCTTCGTTATAAAAAATGTTTAATGTAAAATCATCCTGACTCAGGTTAAAAGCACCCGTGTCGTAAATGTTTTTCATCATCAAATCCCAAATAGGCTGATTCACATTAGTAATACTACTTTTTAACATTTTAAGAACTAAAGCTGTATTAACTACTGAAGTTACTTGACCTTGTGCATTTGTATCAACATCAGTAGCATCAACACCATCATTGGCGAATTCACCAACCTGATAAACTTGACCGCCAACGGTATATTGAAATGCAACCGCCAGAACTTCATCATTATTTAATCTTTGGTTTAATGAGATATAACCTAACTCTGTATTTAAAGCATATTCTTGACCGTTGATTAATTTTCTTGCGTTTTCAAGTTTAGCATAATCACTTCCTTCATTTACATCAGCATTTAAAACACCAAAACCTTGATCTGCAGTAGAAACATCTCGTATTGGCTCTGTTAAAACCGATTGTGAAGTTCCAATAGCTATTGGATTAAAACCATTATTTTCATTATCAGGAAAAGCACCTGGTCCAGAAAACACAGGAACAGAAGAAAACACTTTATCACTCTCACCTATATCTTGTAGTGCAACAATGTTCCTAACATTATCAGTTCTATTACTTCTATTGGTTACCCAAACTTCCAGTCGTGTAATTTGCAATCCTTTATTGTTGATGAAAGGATAATTTGCTAACGCATTATCATATTCATCTCTAAAATATTGTGCTAAAAAGAAGTGCCTGTTTTCATCATATTCTCTAATAAAAAATTCAAACTCTTCAAGCGTACCACCACCTTGTGCAACAACTGTATTGGCTTGCGATTTTTGTTCTGAAAATACTCCTGTAACAGTTGTTCTACCAAATTGCAGTTGCGCTTTTACACCAAATAAACTTTGTGCTCCGGTAATTAATGAGCTATTTAATGGCATATTTACGTTACCAACTTCTATTTTTTGAATAATATCATCTTCTGTTGGCGTATATTCTAGTTTAATGAGTTGTTGAAAATCGAAAGTAGATTGTGTATCGTAATTGGCTGTAACTTGAAGCCTTGTCCCAACTTTTCCTAATAAACTTAAACTGATTCTTTGGTCAAAATCAAAAGTAAAATTGCTTCTATTTCTTGGAGAAAAAGACGGGTTATCCTGTTTTGAAAACAAAACACCTAAATCCATTTCAACAGATCCTGTTGGTGTTACTTCAATGGTATTGCTTCCAAAAATACTTTCAAAAAATCCTGAGTTCACATAAAATTCTGGGAGCAAATTTTTTCGTTCATCTTCACTTCCATCTTTTTTTCCATCAAAAGCATCAATCTTTTCTTTGTAATAATTTCTTAAATTTTCTTTTGCTACAAGAGCATAATACTCTTTTGGCGTTAAAATTATAGGGTAATTGATGTTAAACGATCCTATTTTTTCAGTATAAATATACCTATCTGTTAAGGGATCGTAAGTGTATTTAGATTCTACACTGTTTGGATTTGGTATTTTAATTTTTCCTAAACTAAATCCTGTTTTAGTAGAATCTTGAGTAGGTTGTTGAGACCAAGCAACTAACGAACAGCATAATAGAAATACTATTAGGAGAGATTGTTTAGTTAGCTTTTTTAGTTTATTGTTAGTTTGGTTCAAAATATATTATAAATTTTTTAGGGCTTGTTTTATGATAGTTTCAACATCAGCATCAGGTTCAGTTATCATAATTTTGTCCACAACTCGTTCTGCCTGTTTTTTAGCAAAACCAAGCACTTCTAAAGCAGATAACGCTTCATCTTTGTTGGTATTGCCTTTTGAAACAGAAACTTCATCAATATCGTAAATTTTTAAAATTTTGTCTTTTAAATCTAAAATAACACGTTGTGCCGTTTTTGCTCCAATACCTTTGACAGATTGAATTAACGGTACATCACCACTTGCTATACCTTCTCTAATTTGTTTGGGAGTTAAAGAAGATAACATGGTTCTAGCAATACTAGCTCCAATGCCACTTACAGAGATTAGTAATCTGAATATTTCCCGTTCTGCTAAAGATGAAAAACCATATAACGTATGAGAGTCTTCTTTTACTTGGAGGTGTGTAAACAACTTTAAATTTTCGCCCTCAGGGATTTTCGAATAGGTATGCAAAGATATGTTTAGCATATACCCTACACCATTACAATCAATTACAACGTGAGTTGGATTTTTTTCGGTAAGTTTTCCTTGAATATGCGTTATCATTTAGAGCAATTCGTTTAACAACCAAATGTAATAAAATTATTCACATTACATTTATTACTTTTCAGGATTTTCTAATTCCCATTTTTCTTTATGTTGTGCATCAATTACAGCAATAGCTGTCATATTCACCATTTCGTCAACACTTGCCCCTAATTGGAGAATATGAACAGGTTTACGCATACCCAACATAATTGGTCCAATAGAATCTGCTTCATGCAATTCTTTTAATAATTTATATGTAATGTTTGCCGAATCTAAGTTTGGAAAAATTAATGCGTTTACCTTTTTTCCAACCAATTTTGAAAATGGAAATCGTTCTTTAAGCATCTCATCATTTAAAGCAAAATCCGTTTGCAATTCTCCATCTACTATCATATCAGGATAGTTTCTATGTAATAAAGAAACTGCTTCTCTTACTTTTGATGCTTTATCATTTTCTGAAGAACCAAAATTAGAATAGGATACCATGGCTAAAACAGGATTCAATCCAAACATTTTAATTACTCTAGAAGTCATTTGAGCAATTTTAGCTAACGCTTTTGCATCTGGATCTATATTGATAGAGGTATCACTTAAAAATAGAGGACCTCGTTTAGTCATCATTAAGTTTGTTGTAGCTGCTCTACTAATTCCTGGCATTAAACCAATAAGCTCTAGCATAGGCTTTAAAACGGTAGGATAATTTCTAGAATATCCAGAAATAACAGCATCTGCATCACCTTCATTTACCATCATAGCTGCAAAATAATTACGTTCTCTCATCAAACGTTGCGCTGAGTAATAGGTAACTCCTCTGCGTTTACGTTGCTCCCAATATACTTTAGCGTATTTGTTTTTACGAGGGTTTTCTTCTTCAGTTTTAGGGTCGATAATCATAATATCACCTTCAAACTCTATTTCTTTCATTAGAGTTTCAATAGTTTCCTTTCTTCCCAATAAAATAGGAATAGCAATACCTTCTTCATGTACTATTTGAGCCGCTTTTAAAACATCTAACTGATCAGCTTCAGCAAAAACAACACGCTTAGGATTTAATTTCGCTCGATTCAACAACAATCTAACCAACTTATTATCAGACCCTAATCTTTGTAGAAGTGAATCCTCATATTTTTCCCAATCGGTTATAGGATGTTTAGCCACACCACTTTCTATGGCTGCTTTTGCAACAGCAGGAGGAACTTGAGCAATTAAACGCGGATCAAAAGGTTTGGGGATAATATAATTTTTTCCAAAGGTCAAACGTGTTTCTCCATAAGCTATGTTTACTTGTTCTGGCACAGGTTCTTTTGCTAATTTAGCTAATGCTTTTACTGCAGCCATTTTCATAGCTTCGTTTATTTTGGTAGCACGAACATCCAGAGCGCCTCTAAAAATAAAAGGAAACCCAAGTACATTATTTACTTGATTAGGATGATCACTTCTACCAGTAGCCATAATGATATCCTTTCTTGTAGCAACTGCTAAATCATATTTTATTTCAGGATTAGGATTAGCCATAGCAAAAACTATTGGGTTTTTTGCCATAACCAACAACATCTCTGGTGTTACAATATCTGCCATTGAAAGCCCGATAAAAACATCAGCGTCTTTCATCGCTTCATCTAATGTGTCTATTTTTCTACTAGTAGCAAATTCAGCTTTCTCTGAAGTTAAGTTTTCTCTATCTTTTCTTATAACGCCCTTACTATCTAACATGACCATGTTTTCTCGCTTAGCACCACAGGCCTGATACAAACGTGAGCATGAAATAGCTGCTGCTCCAGCTCCACTTATCACTATTTTTACCTTATCAAGTTTCTTATCTGCTAGTTCAACCGCATTTAACAATGCTGCTGCTGAAATTATTGCTGTACCATGTTGATCATCATGCATTACTGGGATGTCCAGCTCTTCTTTTAAGCGTCTTTCAATTTCAAAAGCTTCAGGCGCTTTAATATCTTCAAGATTAATCCCACCAAATGTTGGTGCAATATTTTTTACGGTTTCTATAAATTCATCAACATTTTCAGTATCAACCTCAATATCAAAAACATCTATATCTGCAAATATTTTAAAGAGTAAACCTTTACCTTCCATTACTGGTTTTGAAGCTTCAGGACCGATATTTCCTAATCCTAAAACCGCAGTTCCATTAGAAATCACTGCAACTAAATTACCTTTAGCAGTATATCTATAAGCTAAATCTTTATCTTTTTCTATTTCTAAACATGGTGCAGCTACTCCGGGAGAATATGCTAAAGACAAATCTCTTTGGCTTGCATACTTTTTGGTTGGAACAACTTTAATTTTACCTGGAGTTGGTTTTGCATGATATATAAGGGCCTCTCTTCGTTTACTTTCTTCGCTCATAATGGACAAGATTAATTTACAAATATACTAATCCTAAGAAGTAAATGCCTAATCTTTTATGAAATTGATATTACTTTTTAAACATAAATTTATAATTTAAAAAGTATAACATTTAAGTTGCTCTCCTTCTGTGTAATTTATTTTGAAGCTGTATGTGTTAAGGTTTGCTATAAAATGAGCAAATTCATTTTGATTAACCCATTTAACATCTATTATCTTGTCTGAAGTTTCATTAATTCTTACGGTTCCTGAAAATGCTTTGGAAGTATTCCTTAATCTTAATAACTTAAGCTGATTTAACACAACCTTTCTTTTAAGTCCCGCTTTAACATTTTGCATGGTTAAATTAGTTCTATTAATTTCTTTATGTCCAGCACTTCCTCCAGCATCAGCTGCTTCATAATTATTTTCACCCGCAAAAATATCTAAATACCATATTTGTGGAATCCCAGGCATAAACATTTGAATAGCTCTGGCTAGTAATAACTTTTGTTGATCTTCACCTAATGCACTAAAGAATGTAGCATTTACTTGATAATATGAAATCTTGTTACCTTCCGGATCATATAAATTTTTTACACGCCCACCACGTTTCATAATTGTACCCATGATAGTTTCAATCTCATCATCTTCCAGTAAACCTTTATTATAATTACCATTAACTGTTTTACCTTTTAAATCTAGCACAGGAATCCCATCATGACAACCCAACATATTTACTGTTTTATAACCTTTACTAATAATTTCTTTAGCCCATGTTATGAGAGCTTTACAACTACTAGTTTCAATGGTATGAATAGTTAATCCTGGTAAAAAAAAGTCATAAATTTGATATCCTTTATTTGCGACTTCATCATGTAAATGCAAACCGTATTCTGCATGAATCTCTGGCAAAAGCGTTAAATCATTTTTATCTGCAATGTCTTTAATTCTCCTTAAATATTGCCAAGTACCGGGTGTGTTAAAAAAGTTAGATTGTCCAATTTCTTTATGTAAATAAGCAAAGGCATCTAGTCTTAAAATTTTACAACCATAGTCGCTAACTTTTTGTAAGGTCTCCTCATAAAAACTCCAAACCAATTCAGATTTTGCATTAACATCCATTTGACCTAATAAGGTATTATCCTCATTAACTTTTTGGTAAAAAGTATTCCAATATGGTTGCTCAGTACCATCAGGAAAATGCACTTTTAAAATTGGGAGTCCCGATTTTCTCATAAACAATTTACTAAGAAACTCTTTTTTAGGAATAATAACACCATCTACTCCCATAGTACCATGACCTTCCCAGAAGCTATTCCAATTGATAAAAAAATCTTTGTATTTTGATTGTTCCCCGTTTTTGAGTAAATCTTTAAATTGGGGTGATGCTACCGATAAATGATTTAGTACAATATCAAATTTGAGTTGAATGTTTAATTTCTCTAACGCTTTCAGATTTTCTTTTGAAACCAAATGTTTATTAAGATTATAATCTATTATAGAAAACCCCCTATCTAAATCACTATTAAAAAAGGTTGGCAATACATAAAACAACGAAAAAACACCTTTAAACTCTGGCATTTTAAGCACACTTATAGTATCGCTTAATGTATTACCAATACTATCTGGGTATGCATTAAGCATAACGCCGTTAGTAATATTTGAATTTTTAGACATCATTAATTTTTATAAAAGTTCAGATAGAATATTTATATTATCTGGTAACCTGCCTACATTTTGAAGTTTTAATGCTGCCAATTGAAGTGCTACTTCTAAGCATTTTTCAATAGGCTTTTCTTTTATATATGCAAACAAAAACCCAGACCAAAATGCATCACCTGCACCTGTTGCATCTTGCACAACATCAATTTTTATGGCAGGTAATTGAACAATATCTTTCCCTATTTGAGATAACTTTACGCCTTTACTTCCCAAGGTTAAACAAACAGTATCTACACCTTCTGAATGGAAAAAATTAAAGATGTCTTGATGTTCCATCTTTTTCTCAAAAAGCCTAAGCATATCATCTTCACTAACTTTTACCAAAGGATTAAATTTACAGTACGATTTTATAACCTGAATCGCTTCTTCTTGATTTTGCCATAATTTTTTTGCATAATTAACATCAATGCTCAATTTACAACCTAAACCAAAAGCCTCTTCTGCCTTTTTTAAAATAGTAGTTTGTGCAGGATCTTTACTTAATGCGAAACAGGTTGTATGATATATATTTGTTTTTGAAAGTAAGTCTGTTGAAATTTGACCTTCTAAAATATGAGAATCTGCTTTTCTAAAAGGAATAAAATCTGGTGTACTATCTGTTTTTGACACAAAAATAACGCTTGTAGGCTTGTTGTTAATTGTTTTAATATGATTCGTATTCACACCAACTTCATTGAGTCTTTCAAAAATATACTCACCAAAACCATCTTCCCCTACAGTTGCTACCAATACAGATTTCAAACCTAATCTTGCTGAATTCATAGCGACATTTGCTGGAGAACCCCCTAAATATCTGTGATAGTCTCTTGTATTATTAATAAGCACTCCTGTTTGATGCCCAATGAAATCTACAAGTACTTCACCAATACAAAGAACATCTATATCTTTATTATTATTTTTCAAAACTATTTTTTCTTAATTATAGATTTTAATTATTGATTAATGATCGCCACCTACTTGAGTGTCCAAATTTTCGGTTTCATCTTTAGATTCTGGTTGTTTGAGTCTCAAAGCCAAAACACCAGCTATGATAAAAAATATACCACCAAATAATATGGCATTAACTGCACTATTGTTCAATAGGTTTTTTACAACAGGACCAAATGTTACAGTTTGAATTCCCATAGGAATAACAATCATCATATTTAATATTCCCATGTAAACACCGCGTCGTTCTTGAGGTACAATTTTAGAAACCATAGAATATGGAATCCCCATCATTGCTGCCCAACCTATACCAAACAAAATCATTGGTAATATAACTAATAGCGGATCCTGTATATATGGAATACTGAGCATTGCAATTCCAGTTAAAAACAAACTAAACACATATACTTTTTTTCCTCCAAACTTTAAAGCCAATGGCACAAGTGCTAAAGCAAAAATTATGGTTGAAACATTATATGTCGTATTCATTTTAGCTGCTTGACTTAAGGCTTCAGAACTATTAAATCCCATACTTTCTTTAAACATAGGCGCTATAAACTGCCAGTATACAAATAGCGCATACCATTGAAATAAATAGACTCCAGATAATTTCCACATAAAATTTGGCATATCTTTTATGGCAGCTACTATTTCTAGAAAAGGGGTTTTAATTCTATCTGAAAGTGGTAAGGCATTGTGTCTTTTTATTTCGTCAAACTCTTCATCGGAGGGTGGAATTTCAGGAGTTTTTAACACCGACCATAAAATCGTAGAAACTGATAATATTGCGCCAATAAAAAACGAATAATACAACCATTTAGGAATACCACTACCAGCTTCAACAGTCTCAGCACCTCCAAACCAATCTTGAAAAATAAAAATGGATGCGTTAGCTAAAACTATCCCTGCACCTACAAATAAACTTTGCATTTGATACCCAAAGCTTAACTGTTTATTTGGTAATTTATCACCTACAAAAGCACGATAAGGCTCCATAGCCATATTATTACCTACATCAAGAATCCAAAGTAAACCAACAGCAAACCAAAGAGCTGGACTAAATGGAAACGCAAACAAACATAAACTACCTATTATGGCTCCAATTAAGAAAAATGGTTTACGTCTTCCCCAGCGAGGTGACCATGTTTTATCTGAAATAGCACCAATTATAGGTTGAATAATTAATCCTGTAACTGGACCCGCAAGATTTAGCAATGGTAAATCTTCATGATTAGCTCCTAAAAATGAAAATATAGGATTAACGGCTGTTTGCTGCAAACCAAAACTGAATTGAATTCCTAAGAATCCTACATTCATATTAAAAATTTGCCAAAAGGATAAACTTGGCTTTTTAATTTTCATCTTAATTTAATTTTTAGAGGTATCTAGTTTTTTAAGAAAATCATCAAAATTAGCCTCATTCATAATAAGCTTACCATACAAATCCACAACAGGTATTGACAAATTATCTACTGACAAACCTGCTTTTTGCATTTTAATTAGCATTTCTCTTTGCTTTAAAAGATTTACATCGACATCATAATATATAAAATCTATCTTTTTTTCTTTTAAATATGCTTTTGTATCGATACAATAATGACATGTATCGCTTCCATATACTATTATTTTTTTCAAATCTTTTTGAGAAGTCAAGTTATCCTTTAAACCAGATTCTACAACTTGCCCAAAACTAAATTCACCTAAAGTTATGATAAATAATATTGAAAAAATAAAAGCTTTCATTCTATAAAATTTTTAATTAAAAAGAGTTGAGACTTAGCATAAAACCCCAACCCTTTTGTTAACAAACTCAAATCAAACTAAACTTGTTTTTTTAAAATTTATATTGTAGAGATAATGTTGTAGAACGACCACTAATTGATCTAGCTCTTACTAAACGATCGCCATTAAAAGCACCATCCCCATTTCCTTCAACTTCTGTAATACCAACCGTATCAAAAAGATTGTTTACACTTAACACTACCGAAAGACCATCCGTTAAACCAGCTCTTCCAATTAAATTAAAGTATGCATAAGCTGGCATTACTAAATCATTATCATCTTGAGCATAAGATTTAGACGTTCCTAAAACACTTAAAGCTAAACTATGCTGTCTAGTGTCTCCAAAATTATAAGATGGAGATAAGTTGTAAACTAAATCAGCTTGTCTTCTAGGAGTATTTCCTTTATTAGCACCACCATCAATTTCAGCTTTTGTCCATGTAAAAGACCCATTAAAAGAGAAGTTCTCTCCAAAAGCTAAAGCTGTTTCAGCCTCTAAACCTAGTGCTTTAAATGGATTTCCAACAGATCTATTCAACTCATTACTTAAACCTTCATCAGTATTACTCATAAAACCTGTTAAGTTAAGTGTTCCGTTGTTAAGCCTTTTCTTGAAACCAACTTCAAGTTGAGATAATTGATCGTACTGAACATCAGCTAAACCATTAGTACCATAATTATTCCTATCTGCAGCTCTACCTGAAGCACCAGAACTATATCTTCCAAATACAGCAGCCCCATCATTTAATTTATAGTTAAGACCCAAAGAATAAGAAACAAAATTATAATCATCATTTACAATTTGACCAGCGTTACCAATAATAACTGGCACAGTTGTTTCGATACCTTCTATAGTACCATTTCCATTGTAATCAAAACTATCTTGACTTGTTGGACCACCTTGAATGTTACCGTTTACACGAACATTTTCAAAACGTACACTACCATCAAAATTTAACTTATCATTAATATCAGCATCAATACCTACATACGGAGAGTTCACATTATGTACTGTATTATATTTACGTTGACAACAGTTACCCCAAACTGGAGTTCCATATGAATATTGACCACCTCTAGAGAAACCATCAAAATCTGCTAATCTTGCTTCTCCTCCACCTTTAACTTCAGATAGGAAAGAATTCCATTGCCATCCAATTTTAGTATTTTGAGTAGCTGTAAATAAACCTGCTGTAACTCCAACATTATCACTAATTTTCTTGCTTATTTTTACATCACCAAAAAAGTTACTTAAATCTTCTACAGAAACATCAAACATATGTATAATTTGTGCTAATCCATTTGATGGATTAAAAGCTTCTCTATCTCCATCCGCATAAACTAAAGGCTCAGAACCTGCTCCAGCAGCATCTCTAGCCGTAGTTTCAATTTCAGCAACAGTACCTACAGCAGCTGTAAACGGTGAAATCCATTGCCCGCTATTATTTGAGTATCGAGCTTTACCAGTTACTTTCCAATCTTTAGGTAATTTAAAAGAAAACTCAGCACCTAAAGCTTTTGAAATAGGATTATTCCCTTTTCTAACATCATTTACATGTCTGTCACCATTGAAAGGTGATGTACCAGCACTTTGTTGTAAATAAGCAGAGTGTTGAGAATCTGAAGTGATATCAAAACCTGGTAAATTAGAATAAGTAGGGTCTGAATTACTACCTTCTAAACGCATTGGCATTGGTAGATACATTACAGATTGGTCGTTTAAAAACTTAAAATATGTACGTACGTACCCATTTTTAAACTTTTTAGTAAGGTTAGCCTTTATTTGCCCGCCTTTATTTCCTTGATAGCCTATATCTCTTGGACCTTCTCCAGTTCTCATAAATCCACCAATATGATAAGATAACCCATTCCCTAATGGTGTACCATATTCAAAATCCAATCTACTAGTCTGATAATCTAAACCAAAAGTAGTTGCTAAAGACCCTCCTTCAGTTGAGCCTGTTTTACTAATCATGTTTATAATACCAGCTGGTCCATTTGAAGTTTGAGTAGATGCAGAACCACCTCTAATCGCTTCAACTCTCCCAATATTAGAATCAATTCTTAAAAAATTATCAGCGTTTCCAAAAGATGTATCTCCAAATAAGTTTAATGGCAAACCATCTTCTTGAATTTGAAAATATCTTGATCCACCAGAAGATATTGGTACACCACGCACATTAAAGTTAGCATTACCTTCACCACCTGAAGATTCCGCACGTATACCTGGTATATTTCTAAAAAGTTCACCAGCACTTCTTGGTGCAGCTTGCTCAATAAGTTTAATACCCATTGTAGAAACAGATATACTAGATTCTATTCTAGACTTAGGGTTTACAACACCCGTTACAATAATTTCATCTAGTGATTGTGCATCTTCTGCCATTACAAAATCTACAGTAACATCTGCACCATCAATAGTAACACTTTGCGAAGTTTTTGCGTATCCTATAAAGGTTGCAGACAATGTGTAAGTACCGTTTTCTAAATTACTAATAGTGTAGTTTCCATCAAAATCTGTAACAGCTCCTTTAGTTGTTCCATCTACAATAACATTAACACCTGGCAAAGGCATACCTGTATTGTCTTTTACATTTCCTGATATTGATTGTGCTATTGCAGTACTAACTGAAAGCAGCAACATGATCAATAAAATTCCATTTTGTCTAATTGAATTCATCTTGTCTTAATTTTAAGTTATTCGATAATTTATTTAGTTAATTTTTATCAAATCTATATTTATAGAGCTTTAAAATTTAAATATTATTATCGAAAACGTTTTCGATTTAAACGAAAACGTTTTCGATTTATTTATTATTATTATATTTAGACTTATAAATTAATTACTTTTTGTGAATCAACCATAAATAAAACTTGATATCAAAAAGAAAGATTGAATTGATCCTACATCTGACAAATAACAAATGTTAAGACATGAAACCAGTTACCTTAAAAGAAATTGCTGAACAATTAAATATTTCTGTTACAACTGTATCAAAAGCATTAAAAGATTACCCCGATGTTAGTAAAAAAACAAGAGGATTAGTTAGAGAATTAGCAAAAACTTTAAACTATAAGCCTAATACTTTTGCCGTTAATCTTAGAACTAAAGAATCAAAAACTATAGGCTTAATAATTCCGGTAATTGTACACCACTTTTTTTCAAATGTTATTAAAGGTATTATTTCACAAGCCGAAAAAAAGGGTTACTTAGTTATTATTCTTCAATCTAACGAATCCTATGAATTAGAAAAAAAGCAAATCGACTTACTGTTGAGCCAACGTGTTGATGGTATTATAATTTCTTTAGCAAATGAAACTGCTGACTTTAACCACTTAAACGAAGTTATTTCTCAAGAAAAACCATTAGTTATGTTTGACAAGATTGCCAAAATAGTTAAATGTTCAAAAATAATTATTGATGATCGAAAAGCAGCTTATTTAGCAACGCAACATTTGATAGATAAAGGCTGCAAACGCGTTGCGCATTTTAGAGGCGCACTTTTACCTCAAAATTCTATTGATAGGTTTCTTGGTTACAAAAAAGCTTTATTGGATAATAACCTGCCCTATGACCCTTCCCTTGTATATATCTGCGAATGTGGTGATATGAGTTTTGAAGAAGGTAAAAAAAATGCAATACAATTATTAAAAGACCATAATGATGTAGACGGAATTTTTATAAACACAGATTTAGTTGCCATTGGGGCTATGACAGAATTTAATAAACAGGGTATTAAAATCCCAGACGACATTAGTATTGTTGGCTTTAGTAATTGGTTTATGTCTTCAGTTATATCTCCAACTTTAACAACAATTAACCAACCTGGATTTAAAATGGGAAAAACGGCATTTAAACAACTTTATAAAGAAATAAAGGCTGTTAAAAACAAAAAAACTATAGCGCCTAAAATTATTACCTTAGAGACAGAGTTAATTGAAAGAGAGTCTTCAAAAAAATAAAACAACTAATCTTTTAAAAAATTGATATTTCTTTTTAGTCCAGAAAACTTAGTTCGTTTAACTGCCGATTTTTTAAATACTTTTCTAAACGTGTCTTCAGTAATCTCTTCCCAATCTTTTTTAGTCATTGAAAGTAATTCTGGATTCGGATTAAATAACGGTTCAGAGTGTGATTTTGAAAATCGATTCCAAGGACAAACATCTTGACATACATCACAACCAAACATCCAATCATCCAGTTGCCCTTTAAATCCAGACGGTATATTTTCTTTAAGTTCTATCGTGAAATAAGAGATACATTTACTTCCATCAACTACATAAGGTTCTGTTATAGCTTCTGTTGGGCAAGCATCAATACACGCCGTACAAGTTCCGCAATGATCGGTTACAGGAGTATCATATTCTAACTCTAAATCAATAATTAATTCAGCAATAAAATAAAAAGAACCTACTTGTTGCGATAATAAATTACTGTGTTTTCCAATCCAACCCAAACCAGATTTTGCTGCCCAAGCTTTATCAAGAACTGGAGCAGAATCTACAAAAGCTCGACCATGAACGTCTCCTATTTCATCTTGAATAAAATGTAATAATGATTTAAGTTTGTCTTTAATGACGAAATGATAATCTGTTCCAAAAGCATATTTCGAAATTTTGAAACTGTCTTTATTTTGTTCTTCTGAAGGAAAATAATTTAATAATAACGATACTACACTTTTTGAACCTTCAACCAATAATGTTGGATCTAAACGCTTATCGAAATGGTTTTCCATATAATGCATTTGTCCGTGCATGTTGTTGTTTAACCACTTTTCAAGCCTAGGTGCTTCTTCTTCTAAAAATTCAGCTTTACTAATTCCACAAGATAAAAAACCGAGGCGTTTTGCTTCGGTTTTAATGAGTTCTGTGTATTTTGATTTAGCTTCAATCATCATTTAGATGCTGAATCAAGTTCAGCATGACAAGAAATTTTAGAATAGACCTCCTTGAATATTACCTTTTATTTTTCCTAAATGCTTATATGCTTGCTCAGTAACTTCTCTACCGCGAGGTGTTCGCATAATAAATCCTTGTTGAATTAAAAAAGGTTCATAAACCTCTTCAATAGTTTCTGGACTTTCACTAACAGCTGTTGCAATAGTAGTAATTCCGACAGGTCCTCCTTTGAATTTATCAATAATGGTTGTTAGGATTTTGTTATCCATTTCATCCAAACCATGAGCATCAACGTTTAATGCTTCTAAAGCATATTTTGCTATTTTAATATCAATACTTCCATCTCCTTTAATTTGAGCAAAGTCTCGAACACGACGCAATAAAGCATTTGCTATTCTTGGTGTCCCTCTACTTCTGCCTGCAATTTCTACCGCAGCTTCCATAGAAATTGGAACATCTAAAATCATGGCACTTCGTTGTACAATAGTGGTCAATAAATCTGTTTTATAGTATTGAAGCCTACTTTGAATCCCAAAACGAGCACGCATTGGTGACGTTAACAACCCTGAACGCGTGGTTGCTCCAATAAGTGTAAAAGGGTTTAAATTGATTTGAACCGTTCTAGCATTTGGTCCTGTTTCAATCATAATATCAATTTTATAATCCTCCATGGCTGAGTATAAATACTCTTCTACAATAGGGCTTAATCGATGGATTTCATCTATGAATAAAACATCTCGTTCTTCTAAATTAGTCAATAATCCTGCTAGATCTCCTGGTTTATCTAAAACAGGACCTGAGGTAACTTTTATACCAACTTCTAATTCGTTCGCTAAAATATGTGCAAGTGTCGTTTTTCCTAATCCTGGAGGGCCGTGAAACAATGTATGGTCTAAAGCTTCGGTTCTTAAATTTGCTGCTTGAACAAATATTTGAAGATTTTCAAGCACCTGATCCTGACCTGTGAAATCATCAAATGATAGTGGTCTTAACTTTTTTTCTACATCTAATTCTTCTGGTGAAAAATTATCGTCTGTTGGATCTAGGTTTTCGTTCATTTTAAAGACCCTTCGACTTCGCTCAGGGTGACAGATTCGTTATAGTTAAAATGGATTCCTGCCTACGCAGGAATGACAAACTATTAATAAAAAGAATACATAGTATTCTTTTTTAACAAATATAAACAAAAAGCCTTTCCGAATTGGAAAGGCTTTTCAAATATTTGGTTGGTTATTATTGAGTGGTTATTTTAAAATTGTAAACTCACAACGTCTGTTAATATCGTATTCTCTATCATCACAAATACCTTCTTTAACACACTCGTTAAGAGGTTGCATTTCTCCGTAACCAATACTTTTTAATCGGTTTCGTTCAATACCCTGACTTACTAAATATTCTAAGGTTGAAGCTGCTCTTCGTTTAGATAAATCTAAATTATATTGGTCTGGTCCACGAGCATCTGTATGTGCTGAAACTTCAACTTCCATAGATGGATATTTCTTCATTAAGTCCACTAAAACATTTAAAGTAATAGCTGCATCTTCACGAATAATAGCTTCATCAAAATCAAAATAAATTTTATCTAACTCAACTTGTACATTACCATCTTCTTTTTCTTTTACACGCTCTTCAGCATCAGCAAAAGATTCTAAGTTTAAGTAAATATTATGTTGAACTAACCCTTTGCTATCAGTAGAAAATTCAACATCTTGAGGAATATATGCTTTTCGAGTACCTCTAACTTTGTATTTCTTATTTGGTTCGATTTTGAAGATATAATAAGCATCATCTCCAACTATAGTATCTTGAATTACAGTATCAGATTCATCAAATAATGTTACTAAAGATCCTGTTAATAATTCTTTGCTGTTTAAGTCTTGTACAATTCCTTCAACCTGATACATAGTTAAAGGATTTTGTGTTCTTGCAAAACCAAATAATCTATCGTAACCCGTTCTGTTTGAAGACACGTAGCCTTTGTTTGTTTTCTCTCTTACCACATAAGCAAAGTCGTCTAAATTACTATTAATTGAGCTTCCTAAGTTTACTGGTTTATCAAAAGTATCGTTTACTAGATTACTTCTAAACACATCCAATCCGCCGTATCCTTGATGACCTATTGACGAGAAATACAGCACGTTAAATTCACTAATAAATGGAAATTGTTCTCTGTGTTTCGTATTAATTGTTTCACCTAAATTCTCAGGCTCTCCATAAGTGCCATCATCATTAATTGAAACTTTATAAATATCAAAACTCCCATAAGTCCCTGGCATATCACTAGCAAAATAAAGTGTTTTTTCATCTTTACTTAAAGCTGGATGCTCAGTACTATAAGAATTTGATGTGAACGGTAGTGGCTTTACATTCGTCCAAATACTATCTATTAATTCTGCTTTATAAATTTTAATATGAGCAATTCTATCTTCATCTGTTTTTTTACGTGTTGTATTTGTTCTGTTGAAATACATGGTTTTTCCATCCTTAGAAATTACAGCATTACTTTCATGCGAACTTGTATTAATAGCTTCTGAAAAAGGCTGAATATCTTCTAACACATTTTGGCTTGTTATAGTTGCGCTATACAAATCTAAATATGGTAGATTATTCCATGAATAGGATGGGTTTTCAGAATTTCTTGCTGATGCAAAAGCTACTTTATTTTCTCCGTAAAACGATAATCCAAAATCGCTACTAGAATTCCTATTTTCTATTTGCTTTAATTTAAAAGTATGTGGTGTTGTTTTATCAGTTTCTTCGATAAAAGCTAAGGTGTTAAATGGTTTATTATAATACCGCTTTAAATGTTTATCAGCCTCTTTATACTCTTTTACACCTTTTAAAGCTTGAGCAAATCTGAAATGATAATCAATATCGATAGAATCTCCATATTCCACAAATAACTCTCTATAAGTTTTAATGGCTTTTTGAAGACTTGTGTTATAATAATAACTGTCTGCTAAATTTTGAAGTACTTCTTGATTCCTTTCCTTTGTTTCATAAATTTCTGCAGCATCTTTGTAAGCTCTCATTTCAAAAAGCTTATTAACACGTTTTAAATTTTTCTTTTGTGCATGAGCCATTCCACTAACTAATAAAAGGCCTGCAAGTATGTATAAGTATTTTTTCATGTTTCCTAGTATTAAGTTATTAGAAGAATCTTGGTGAACGATCATATCCGCCTTTAAATCCGAATAAATCGACATCAAACAAAATGAATATTTCGTGAGATCCAGAATTATAATCTCCTAAATTAGTAGTTGTATAATCGTAAGCGTAACCTATTTTTAAATCTTGAGTAACCCTAAAATTAATTAGTGCGCTAATAGCATCATCTAAACGATACCCTAAACCAGCTTCAAGTTTTTCGTTGATTAATAAATTGGCTGTAATATCTACAGCTAATGGTGCCCCTTTTACGCCTCTTGCCATAAATGCAGGTTTAAGTTTTAGGTTTTGATTGATATCAAAAACATAACCACCTGTGAGGAAATAATGAACATTTTCAATACCAGTTGCCTTTATACCATTTTCATTTTCTAAATGTTTGGTTGATAACATATTTGGCGCTGATAATCCCACATAATAGGTATCGGTAAAAAAGAAAGCTCCAATTCCCATGTTTGGAAATGCTCTATTAATATTTTCATTAAAAGCATTATCACCACTTGCTGGTCCCGATTGTAATTGCAAACCGTTAAAATTAGTATCAAACATTCTAATTCCTGCTTTTACTCCAAAAGATATTTTAGTTTCTATTCCAACTGGTAAAACATAAGCGAAATCTGCAAATATGTTATTCTCATTTACAATATCTCCTATATTATCATTGGTGAAAGAAATTCCCATTTCTATCTTGTCGTTAATTGGTGTATGAGCAAAAAAGGTTCCTGTTCTGGGAGCACCTTCTAGTCCTACCCATTGTGTTCTATATAATCCACCAAGCTTTAAAATACCTTCTTCTGCAGTTGCATAAGCTGGATTAATAACACTCATATTATACATGTACTGAGTAAATTGGGGATCTTGTTGTGCATAACTTTGTAATGACAAGAGCGTCAAACTTAACAAAGCAGCTATTTTATGATATATATTTAATGTTTTCATTGTCTTAAATTTTGCTTTATCTATAAATTATCTGCTTAAGTATAAGCGTCCTTGTTCTGGTTTATTTATGCCATCGTTAAATCTGAAAATATAGAAATACACTCCTACTGGTAAATCTCCTTTTACAACAACTCTACCTTGATTTGAAGTTCCATCAAATCTTGGTGTATTTGCATTTCCTTTATAAACGATGTTTCCATTTCTATTAAATATCTCTAACTCAAAGTTTGGATATAAAATATCAAGATTATCAATATCATAAGTGTCATTAGTGCCATCTCCATTAGGAGAGAATCCATCAGGAAGATTTATTTTTCCACAAGCAGTTAAATCTGGAGTTACTGGTAATCGAACACTACTTTCGCAACCAGTTACAGGGTCTACTAATACTACGTAATATGTTATATCTGTAAGTGATGCTGTTTCTGAAAGCGCTAAACCACCCATTTGTGTATCGTACCATCTTAAGTTATTTGTACTACTATCAAACTCAATAATATTATCTGATAATGTTTGAATAGTAGGATTATCATTAATACAATAATCAATAGTCGAATTATCTATTGTTGGTGTTGGTGCATCGTTTATTACAACATTAATTTGAACTGGTGTTGATGATTCACATCCAGTCCCATTAGTTTGAGTTGCATAATAATCTTCACCATTAACTAATGCATCAGTAGAAGTTAAAGGTAATGTAAGTGCTAAATCTTCATACCAGTTTACAGTTCCAGTAGGTCTTATACTTACTGATAAATCATCTACAGTAGGATTATCTGCCAAACAGAATTCTGGATTTGCATCTAAAACAATCACTGTTGGAGAATCATTAACCGTAACCACAATATTTGCAGTTGAATCTGGTGAGCATGGTGCTACTGCAGTAACTGTATATGTATATGTTCCTGAAGTATCAACTGCTGGATCAAACACACCTGTTCCGCTGTCTAAAGCTGGAGACCAAATTCCTCCGCTTTGAGCACCTGTTCCTAGTAAAGTAAATAAATCTGTTGTGCCATCACCAACACAAATTGCTAAGGTATTATCTGTACCTGCATTTGGTGCCAATGTAACGGTTACTTCTACTTGATTTGTAAACGTTCCACAACTATTTGTTAGCGTATAAGTATATGTTCCGTCGACATCAACTAATGGATCAAAAACTCCTGTAGTACTAGTCATTGCTGGAGACCAAACACCTCCTGTATCTGCGTCTCCTAATAATGAAAATAAATCTGTTGTACCTGCATTACTACATATATCTAAATCTGGGTTTATTGTTGAACCTGCATTTAATGGTTCTTCTATAGTAACAGTTATAGTTTCACTATCATCAACACAAGGTGCTGAAGCTGTAACTAAATATGTAAAACTATATGTACCAGCTGAAACTCCTGTAGCATCAAAAATATTACCTGATAAGTTACCAACACTATCATCATTTTGCCATACTCCTCCAGAATCTTGAGTGCCATCTAATCCAGTAAATAAATCAATACTAATATTACTATTACAAGAAGTTATCGGGTTCGTATTTGGATCGCCTGCACTTGGTGTTTGGTAAATCGATGCTGTTACTGCTGTTCTAACTGATGACTCACAATTTGTTGTTGCATCTGTTTGAGTTGCATAATAAATTTGACCATCAACTAAAGCGGTTGCGTCTGCTAAAAGATTACCTCCTGTTGCAGCATCGTACCATTGAATAGTAGTTCCAGTAGCAACTAAATCGGCAACAGTTGCAGTATCACAAAACTCTTGTGGAGTTACTGCTGTAGGTGCTGGCGTATCGTTGATAATGATGCTGACTGTTACATTTACGTCATCACAAGAGTCAATGGCATCAACATCATAAGTAAAATTATATGTTCCTGAAGCTAGACCATCTATTGTAACAATATTACCTATTAAAGTTCCTGAACTATCATCATCATTCCAGGTTCCTGTTTGATCTTCATCTGTTAATAAATCAAATAAATTATATGTTTGACCTGAAGTAATATCTGAAACACAAAACTCAACTGGTGTATTTGCTGTTCCTGACTCGGGTGCATCTTCAACAACTATTGTTACTGTTGAACTGTTTGTACAATTATTAGAATCTGTTATTGTATAAGTGAAATTATATGTACCAATTGGCAATACTGTTAAATCAACATCACTACCTGTTAAGGCTCCAGAAGTATTATCATCTGTCCAAGTTCCTCCTGCATCTTCTCCGGTTAATTGACCAAATAAATCTAATGGTGAATTTGCCGCTAAATCATTTTCACAATACGTTGGTGATGTTGGTGTACCTGTAATTGGTAAAGGATTAATTATTATTTGTACTGTAACTAGTACATCATCGCAACTCCCAATGGCATCAACATCAAATGTAAAATCGTAAGTTCCTGGAATAAATCCAGATAAATCTAATGGATTAACTGTTGTTGCACCTGTATTATCTGTCCCTACATACCATTGACCTGTTTGATCTTCACCTTCTAACAAATCGAATAAATCAAAACTTGACGGTGCTGATCCTTCGCAATAATTAGGAAAAGTAGAAACAGGAATTCCAGATTCTGGAGCATCTTCAATAATAATCGAAATTTGTTCAGAATCAGAACACGTTCCATTATCAATTGTATAAGTGAATAAATATGGGCTGCCAGAAATTGTGAAACCTGTAATATCAATTGGATTTGAAATTGTATTATTACTTGCATCAGTCCAAATTCCAGAATTATTGTCTTGAGAACCATCTAAAGCATCAAATAAATTATAAGGTGAATTTGAAGCTAAATCATTTTCACAAAAAGTATCATTTATAGCCACTCCTGCATTTGGATCTTGAAGCACTATAACTTGTACCGTTGTAGATTCTTCTGGACATGGATTAGGAAGTAAATTTTGTGTGTATGTAAAATTATAAGTTCCAGGAGTAAATCCTGTTAAATCAATTGTTGAAGTTACCACAGGATCTGAACTTAAAGTTCCTTGTGTCCATTGACCACCTAAATCATGGTTTTCTATAAGAGTAAACAAATCGAATGCCGAAGGTAATCCCGCTTCACAAAATGAAGTAGGGTTTGCAGGTGATGGGGTTCCCGAAGAAAGAGTTTCAAAAACTTGAATAGTTACAGTTGAAACACCATCAGGACACACTCCAGTACTTGTTACTGTATAAGTAAATGCATAAATTCCCGGTGTTGTTAATGTTGAAATATTTACTGTACCTCTATTTCCATTTGACGTGGTTAATGGCCCTGACCATGAACCTGTATTGTCTGGAGTTCCACCTAACTCATCAAATAAGTCAAAATCTGAAGCTGGTAAATTATCATTACAATATTCTAAGTTTCCTGGAGTACCTGGATCAACTGGGATATCTATATTCACAACAACCTCGATTGGATTACTATCACAAAAAACATCATTGATTTGAACATAATAACTATTCCCGTCAATAAGTGGTGTCGAAGCAGATAATGCTGGAGGAACAGGATCTCCTGAACCATCAATACTAGCATACCAATTAAAATTAGTAGCTGTTGTTCCTGGGTTTAAATCTCCAACTGTAGGATTATTATCTGAACAGAATGATTGTGGAGTTGAAGGTGTTGGATCTGTAGGTGCACTAAACACACCTAATTGCGCAAGCTCTAATTGACTTTTACAACCACCATTATCAACAAAAACAACATAAAAATTTGTAGCTCCAACTGGGATTGTATCAGCAGAATTTGCTAAACTTGTTAAGTCAACATCATTATACACTTCAACTGAACCTCCTACTGGAATAATAGATTGTAAAACATCATCTATATAGGTTTGTACTGTAGCATTTTCATTACTACAATACACTCTATCTAAATTTTGACCAGAATCATCTAATACAAAATCTATAGTTATTGATGCTCTAGAACCACAAGTTCCAGAATTATCATCGGCATAATAGACACCCTCTGAAACTAATTCAGTAGGATTGAATAGACTACCACCTGTAGCAGCATCATACCAAACAATACCATTTCCACCATCGGTAGCATAAGTATTTAAATCGTTAAAAGTAAAACCCGAAGCATCGCAAATGGATGGAGGAGTTGGGTCGGTAATTACTGGACATTGAGCATAGCTTGAAAAAGATAACCCAAAGAACAGCAAGTAAAAAGATGTATATAATAACACATGCTTTCTAGTAGATTTGGTTCTCATAGTTGAAAAGTTAAAATCATTTAATTAATAGCAATAGAATTAATCTATATTATCCTAAATCAAATTATATGAATTAGTACATAAATATTTCTGATTGCAATTTAACTGATTTTTTTGTATTTCATCGACTTTTTTAATAAAAATTTACATTTCATCGAAAAAATATGCCTTTAAACAGAAATAGCTCACTTAAATAAGTGAGCTATTTTATAAACTATGTGTATTATATTTTTAGTGTTGAAGTTCCTCTTCTCCGTCTTTTAAAGGTACGTTTTGAGGTACAAAATCTACATCATGTCCTGGTTTACTATAATCGTATGCCCAACGGTAAACATGAGGAATTTCTCCTTCCCAGTTACCATGGATATGTTTTATAGGTGCAGTCCATTCTAAAGTTGTAGACTTCCAAGGGTTTTGAACAGTTTTCTTACCATAGAAAATACTTGCAAAGAAATTGTATAAATATACTATTTGAACAACGCCTCCAACTAAAGCAAATATTGTAATAATAACATTTGCATTTGCAGTATCATCAAATAATGGGAAGTTACTATTTGTATAATAACGTCTTGGTAAACCTGCCATACCTATAAAGTGCATTGGAAAAAACACACCATAAGCACAAACTGCAGTTACCCAAAAGTGAATATAACCCAAGTTTTTATTTAACATACGTCCAAACATTTTTGGGTACCAGTGATAAATACCAGCAAACATACCGTATAGGGCAGATATACCCATTACTAAGTGGAAATGAGCTACTACAAAGTATGTATCGTGTACGTTAATATCTAAAGCACTATCCCCTAAAATAATTCCAGTTAAACCTCCTGTTATAAATGTTGATACAAAACCAATTGAAAATAACATGGCTGGGTTCATCTGTAAATTACCTTTCCAGAGTGTTGTTATCCAGTTAAAGGCTTTTACAGCTGATGGAATCGCAATTAATAAGGTTGTAAATGTAAATACAGAACCTAAAAATGGATTCATTCCTGAAATAAACATATGGTGACCCCACACAATTGTTGAAAGAAATGCAATAGCTAATATAGAAGCAATCATTGCACGGTAACCAAAAATAGGTTTACGAGAATTTGATGCCATAATTTCTGAAACTAGACCCATTGCAGGTAATATTACAATATATACCTCTGGGTGACCTAGGAACCAAAATAAATGTTCAAATAAAACTGGAGAGCCTCCTTGGTAATGTAATACTTCACCTTGAATAAATATATCTGATAAGAAGAATGATGTTCCAAAACTTCTATCCATGATTAATAACAATGCTGCAGATAATAATACAGGGAATGAAATAATACCAATAATTGCTGTTACAAAAAACGCCCAAATAGTTAAAGGTAATCTAGTCATAGACATTCCCTTAGTACGTAAGTTAATTACAGTAACAACATAATTTAATGATCCTAATAAAGAAGAAGCAATAAAGATAGCCATAGATACTAACCATAAAGTCATACCCATACCCGAACCACCTTGTGCCATTGGTAATGCACTTAATGGTGGATAAATTGTCCATCCTGCAGCTGCAGGACCAGCTTCAACAAATAAAGAGATTACCATGATTACACTAGACACAAAGAATAACCAATAAGAAACCATATTTAAGAAACCAGATGCCATATCTCGTGCACCAATTTGTAATGGAATTAATAGGTTACTAAACGTACCACTTAAACCAGCTGTTAATACAAAGAATACCATAATGGTTCCATGTATTGTTACTAATGCTAAATAGATATCAGCATCCATAACACCATCTGGTGCCCATTTTCCTAATAATGCTTCAAACAATACGTTTGGCTCTTCTGGCCATGCAATTTGCATACGAAACATCATTGACATTAAAACCCCAATAACACCCATAATAGTACCTGTAATTAGGTACTGCTTAGCAATCATCTTATGGTCTTGACTAAATATATATTTAGTTACAAACGTTTCTTTATGATGATGTCCGTGATCGTCGTCGTGAGCGTGGTTATCTGCGTGTGCTGACATAATCTTATATCGTTTTTTCTTTTTTAAATTAGTTTACTAAAGAGTTCTTGAATTCTTTTTGTTCTGCAATCCAAGCATCATATTCTTCTTGTGTTTCAACTACAATTTTCATTTGCATATTGTAGTGAGATTTTCCACAAATTTTATTACAAAGCAATAAGTAATCAAACTCGTAACGTTCTAAAGCATCTTCTCCTTTTGCAACAAGTTTTTTACTGTTCTCTACTCTAATATTGTTTATATTTTGAACTTTTTCAACCATCTGAGGTGTTTGACGCATTTCAGCAGTAGTCACAGTTGGTGTAAATCCAAATTGTGTAATCATACCTGGAACACAATTCATTTGTGCTCTAAAGTGAGGCATATATGCTGAGTGTAAAACATCTTGAGAACGCATTTTAAATAATACTGGTCTTCCTACTGGTAAATGTAATTCTGTTGTAATGACATCATCTTGAGCATTTGGGTCAGATTCATCTAAACCTAAAATGTTTGCACGATCAATATCAATTAAACGCACATTTGCTTTACCTAAAGTATTATCAGCACCACCATATCTAGCTTTCCAGTTAAACTGTTGTGCATATAATTCTACTACTAAAGGGTCATCACTTTCATCAACACCCATAATGTTAATCCAAGTACTTAAACCATATATAATTAAACCAGCTAATACAATTACTGGAATAATAGTCCAAATAGCCTCTAATTTATTGTTGTCAGCAAAGAATAAAGCTTTTTTTCCTTTTTCACCTTTATATTTATAAGCGAAATAATGTAATAAAAACTGAGTAACTGTCTGAACAAAGAATATAATAACCATTGAAATAATCATAAGATTATCAATAGTTGGTCCATGAGCAGATGCAGAATTTGACATTAAAGGTAAATCGCCAAGTGTAACAAAACACCAAATAGTTATGATATAGATGAATGCTAAAAATCCCATCATCAAGTAACCATTTAATGTGTTATCCTTATCGGTAGCAACACCAGCAATTGAATTTTCGTTTTTAGCTTGAGCTAAATCGAAAATCTTTACCATTTGCCAAATGGCAATTAAAATAAATACTAAAACTATAATTGTTAATAAAGCAGTCATTGGTATCGTTCGTCTTTATTTATATCTAATTAATAATGAAATTCTTCACTCTCTTTTCTAAAAGGATATCCTTTTACAAGTAATGGTGCTTTTGTTAAAGCAGTAAACACTACGAATATGAATAATCCTGCAAAAAGTAATACTGAACTTATTTCTGGAATGCCTATAAACCATCTATCTCCAACAGTTGCAGGCATAATCATATTGAAAATATCAATGTAATGTCCGAATAGAATAACTAAACCAGCCATAACTACAAACCAAGGTATGCGCTTGTAATCAGCATTCATTAACATTAATATTGGGAATACAAAGTTCATAACCACCATACCTAAGAATGGTAATTTATAATCTTGGAAACGTGTTACAAAATATGTTACCTCTTCTGGAATGTTAGAATACCAGATTAACATGAATTGTGAGAACCATAAATATGTCCAAAATATACTGAATGCGAACATAAATTTAGCTACATCATGTAAATGATTTTCATTTACAAACTCTAAGTAATTTCTAGATTTTAAATAAATAGTAATTAAAGCAATCACAGTAATTCCACTTACAAACATACTAGCAAATACATACCATCCAAATAATGTTGAGAACCAGTGAGGATCTACACTCATAATCCAATCCCAAGACATCATTGATTCTGTATATATAAAGAATACTAAGAATGCTGCTGATATACGGAATGACTTCTTAAAGTTACTTTTATCTTCAGCAGTATCTTGAGCGATAGAAAATTTTCTAGAAAAATGACGGTATAAACTCCAACCTCCAATAAAAATTAATCCTCTGATAATGAAACCCCAAATATTTAACCATCCAGATTTTCCTTGTATCAGTTTATCATGAGCTACAACTTCAGGATCCATCCAAATGAATATGTTATTATGACCTATAAAGTGAGATGCTGCTGCAATTCCTAATACAATTAAAGCACCAGGTAATAAATAAGCTGTCATACCTTCCATAACTCTGAAGAGTACTGGAGACCAACCTGCTTGTGATGCTATTTGAATCGCATAAAAGGCTAAAACACCTAAAGCAATCATCATAAAGAAAAATGCCGCAACATATAGCGCAGACCATGGTCTGTTTGCTATTTGATGTTGCACATGCTTAATGTGTTTAGCGTGTTCATCAACCTCTGTGTGTGCTGTTTCACCATGACCTTCAGCGTGAGTATCAACTGTTGCATGTGCACCGTGGCTTGCTTCATTATGAGCAGCCTCTTCACCATGTCCTCCACCGTGATGTGACTCTTCTGCAAGTAAGTGCTCAACTTCTTCAAAAGATTTATGAGATGTCATAAAACCATATCCTACACCTAATGCTCCTAAAATCATTAGAATGAAAGAAAATGTCTTTAATTTATTTGAAAATGTATACATATCTATAATAATCTTATCAATCTTACTTTTCTAAATCAGCTTTCAACTTTAATACATAAGAAACTACTTGCCAACGTTCTTCTTCGTTCAATTGGTTAGCATAAGATCCCATGGCATTTTTACCATAATAAATTGTATGGTAAATACTTCCTTCATTAATAGCTCTACCAGCGTCATCATAACTTGGAATACCAAGAATTTTTTCACGCTTCACAAGGTTCCCTTGTCCTTTACCTTTATTACCATGACAAATACCACAGTAAATATTATAAATCTCTTTTCCTCTCTCTAAATCTACTTGAGTAGAATCAAGTGGGCTTTTTAAAGTTGCTTTTGCTAACTCATAACCTGCTGTAGAATTCTCGATATCAAAAGGAACGAAACCTCTTGGGATAGAACCCTCAGCTGGAACTTGTGCTTCAACGCCGTTAGGAAATGCTGCTTCTCCATAAGTTTCATACCCAGCAGACTCATACATGTTAGGCATGAATTGATAGTTTGGTGCTGTATCTTTTTTACAAGACACTGCAACTAAAACAACTGCTATTACTAATATTTTAATTAAGCTTTTCATATTATTTATTAATGGGCTTTATCAACTAAATTAATTTCTACTGCTCCAGTTTCTGCTAACAAGCTTTCTAATTCTTTTTCATTTCCATGAACGGCTATTTCCATTAAAAAATGGTCATCTGTAGTTCTTGGGTCAGGATTTTCAGCATTTTTAAAAGGCCACATTCTACTACGTAAGTAAAATGTAATTACCATTAAGTGAGCTGCAAAAAACACTGTAAGCTCAAACATAATTGGTACAAAAGCAGGCATGTTTTCTAAGTAGCTAAAACTTGGTTTACCACCAATGTTTTGAGGCCAATCCTCTATCATGATGAAATTCATCATTAGAATAGCTACAGTTAAACCAACTAAACCATACATAAATGCTGTAATAGCAATACGTGTTGGTGCTAATCCCATAGCTTTGTCTAGTCCGTGAACCGGAAACGGTGTATATATCTCTTCGATGTGATGTCTTTCTTCCTTAACCTTTTTAACGGCAGACATTAAAATATCATCATCGGTATAAATAGCGTGAATAACTTTTGAAGCTTCCATTGACTATATTTAGTTTATTAATTTTTTAGCTTGTCCTGCCCAATCATCTCGTTCTGCTCTTCCTGGAAAAGATTCAGTGATCGAGTCTAACAAATCATATTCTTTTTTCGTCATCTTACTAACCTGAAGGAATGTATAAATACCAATACTATTAAGTATGCCTTCCATTTTAGGTCCAACTCCACTTATTTTCTTTAAATCATCAGCAGTTTGAGTAGCAGCATCAAAAGCACCAATGCTTCCTAATAAGTTACTCACTTTTGCTGAATTACCATCAGTTGAAGTTATTTCCTTTTTAGCTTTAGCAGCAGGTTTAGCAACTGTATTACCAGATGTTCTTGCATCTGCACCTGTTCCTACTAAACTATCACCTCGTTCTCTTATATTTTTATAACGTTCTCCAGAAGATTTCAAAATTGTTTTTACTTCCGCTTGAGCGATAACAGGGAATGTTCTAGAGTATAATAAGAATAATACAAAGAAGAATCCTATTGTTCCGATGAAAATCCCAATATCAACAAATGTAGGTGAGAACATTGTCCATGAAGATGGTAAATAATCTCTATGTAACGAAGTTACAATGATTACAAAACGCTCAAACCACATACCTATGTTTACTACAATTGAGATAAAGAATGAGAACATGATACTTGTTCTTAATTTCTTGAACCACATAAATTGTGGAGAGAATACATTACAAGTCATCATCGCCCAATATGCCCACCAGTAAGGTCCGGTTGCTCTATTTAAGAAAGCGTATTGTTCGTATTCTACACCTGAGTACCATGCAATGAATAACTCTGTAATATAAGCTACACCAACTATAGAACCGGTAATCATGATGACTATGTTCATTAACTCAATGTGTTGTACTGTAATATAATCTTCAAGGTTACACACTTTTCTCATAATAATAAGAAGTGTGTTTACCATAGCAAATCCTGAGAATACCGCACCAGCAACAAAGTATGGTGGGAAAATTGTTGTATGCCAACCAGGAATAACTGATGTTGCGAAGTCAAACGATACAATAGTATGTACAGAAAGTACTAATGGTGTTGCTAAACCTGCAAGTACCAATGATACTTCTTCAAAACGTTGCCAATCTTTTGCTCTACCAGACCAACCGAAACTTAGTAAAGAATATATTTTCTTTTGAAAAGGCTTAATAGCTCTATCACGTAACATAGCAAAATCAGGTAATAAACCAGTCCACCAGAATACTAATGATACTGATAAATATGTTGAAATTGCGAATACATCCCAAAGTAAAGGCGAATTAAAGTTAACCCATAATGAACCAAATTGGTTTGGAATTGGTAATACCCAGTACCCTAGCCATGGACGACCCATGTGAATAATAGGAAATAATCCTGCTTGAACAACCGAGAAAATCGTCATTGCTTCTGCAGAACGGTTAATTGCCATTCTCCATTTTTGACGGAATAATAAAAGTACTGCAGAAATAAGTGTTCCTGCGTGACCAATACCAACCCACCAAACAAAGTTAGTAATATCCCAAGCCCAACCTACGGTCTTGTTTAAACCCCAAGTTCCAATACCTGTAGATATTGTGTATAAAATACATCCGATTCCCCAAAGGAAAGCTATCAATGCTATAGAAAAAACTATCCACCATTGCTTATTTGCTTTTCCTTCAACAGGTTTAGCCACATCCACAGTAACATCGTGGTATGATTTTTCACCTGTAACTAAAGGTCTTCTAATAGGTGCTTCGTAATGAGACGCCATAATTATATAATTGATTCTTTAATTAAATTTATGCTTCAGTTGTATTTCTCACTTTAGTATGATACTGCACGTTAGGCTTAGTACCAACACTTTCTAATAAGTGATACATACGATCATCTTTTAAAAGTTTTGCAACTTTACTGTCTTTATCATTGATATCTCCAAAACTCATTGCTCCATTACTACAAGCTGCAGAACAAGCTGTTTGGAATTCACCATCTTTGATTTCACGTCCATCACGTTTTGCATCAAGAATAGTTTTTTGTGTTTTTTGAATACACATAGAACATTTTTCCATAACACCACGAGAACGAACAACCACATCTGGATTTAATACCATACGTCCTAAATCATCATTCATATGATAATCGAACTCATCATTTCCGTTGTATAAGAACCAGTTAAAACGACGCACTTTATAAGGACAGTTGTTTGCACAATATCTAGTACCTACGCAACGGTTATAAGCCATATGATTTTGACCTTGACGACCATGTGAAGTTGCTGCCACAGGACAAACTGTTTCACAAGGTGCATGGTTACAATGTTGACACATTACTGGTTGGAATACTACTTGAGGATTCTCAGAAGCATTTTCCAATTCACCAAATTCACTTAATGAACTTCCTAAACCAGAAATATTATCTTTTTTATTGTCATCACCTTCAAAAGATTCTTCAGATGAATAATATCTATCAATACGTAACCAGTGCATATCACGACTACGACGTACTTCAGTTTTACCAACTACAGGCACATTATTTTCAGCATGACAAGCAATTACACAAGCTCCACATCCTGTACAGGCATTTAAATCGATTGATAAGTTAAAATGATGTCCAATTGAACGATCAAATTCATCCCATAAATCAACATCTGGTGAAGTAACTGGAGTTTCTTCGTGATTTAAAGATACCGTTGGAACTTTATTCCATACGTCTCTATCTTTTGTATTAAAAATCTCTAAAGTTGTTTCGCGAACAATATCGCCACGACCCATTAAAGTATTATGAAGTTGTACAGAAGCAAATTCATGCTCACCAGTAGCAGGTTCAATAGTTACACTCTGAACATTATTAGCGTTTTGATATAATGCATATGCATTTACACCAGTTTGCATCTCTTCTTTTAAACCAGCAGTTCTACCATATCCTAATGCTAATCCAACAGAACCTTTTGCTTGTCCTGGTTGAATCATTACTGGAGCAGTAACTGTTACACCATTTACAGTAACATTTGCATAACTACCATTTAAAGCACCATTTGCAACATGCTTATTTGTTAAACCAATACGATCTGCATCTGCTTTTGAAACCGTTAAATAGTTATCCCAAGATGTTCTTGTAATTGGATCTGGAAACTCTTGTAACCATGGGTTGTTGGCTTGCTGACCATCACCCATACCTACTTTAGTGTATAATGTTAATTCTAAACCTTCAGATTTAGCAGATGCTGCTAATGAGCGTGCTGCATTTCCAAAAGGTGTTGCATTTTCTTCTTCAACTACATCGGCAGTATCTTCAACTTCAGTAGCAATAGTTCCAACATAAGCGCCATCATGTAAGGCTTTATTGAAAGAACTTCCACCTAAAATACTAGTTCCCCAAGCGTCTTTAATATAATCGTGATAAGACACATCATTTCCATTCCACTTTAATAAAGCTTCTTGAAACTGTCTTGTATCAAATAAAGGACGGATTGTTGGTTGCATTAACGCATAATGTCCTTTTTTAAGTTCAACATCTCCCCAAGACTCTAAATAATGAGGTGCTGCTGCTATATATTGTGTTTGCGTAGACGTTTCATCAGCTTTCATTGAGAACGCTACAGATAATTCTGTTTTTTTCAATCCTTCAGCAAAATCTGAAGCATTTGCCAATGTATATATTGGGTTTACACCACTCATGATAATTGCAGCAACTTTACCAGCTTTCATATCAGCTACTAATTGTGCTACTGCTTTATCATTACCTTGTCTTGTTTTAATTGGTGTTTTAGGATCAAAAGCCTTACTTCCTAAAGCTTCATTAATTTCGATAGCAACTGCTTGTGCATTTACATCGTTAATACCAGTAACTACAACACCATTACTTCCCGCTTTCTTCAATTGAGAAGCAGCTTTTTTAACTGCATCTTCAATATGAGTAGGTAAATCTCCTGAAACAGAACCACCAACGATTTGACTATGTAATTTAGCTAGAGCTATTTTTTGTTGAGATGGTGTTAAAGGCACACGTTTATCAGCATTTGCACCAGTTAAAGACATGTTAGACTCAAACTGAACGTGTCTTGACATTTTACCGTGATCTGGCACTCTGTTTTTAGAATATCCAGAGTCGAAACCTCCACCTTGCCAATCTCCTAAGAAATCTGCACCAACAGAAACGATAGTCATCGCTTTAGCAAAATCGTAATTTGCTAATCCGCGTTCACCATATTTAGCTTGGTAAGCATCTAATGCAGCTGATTCTGAAACAGCATCATAAACTACGTGACGAACATTACCATATTTTTCTTTAAACTCAGAAATCAACTTACTAGTTGAAGGACTTGCAAAAGTTTGTGTTAGCAACACAATATCTTTATTAGCCGCAGCAATATCAGTTAATTTTTTTGTTGTTTCAGAATCAAAATCACTCCAAGAAATAGACGCATCGCCTTTCTTAGGGCCTTGAACTCTCAAACTGTCATACAACCCTAAAACTGAAGCATTCACCCTAGCATTTGCACTACCGTTAGTAGTTGCCATGGTGTTGTTTTCAATCTTAATTGGACGACCTTCGCGCGTTTTAACTAAAACACTTGCAAAATCAAATCCATTAGCAATTGTAGTCGCGTAATAATTTGCAACACCAGGAATAATCTCTACTGGTTGTACTACATAAGGAATAGATTTTTTCACAGGACCCTCACAAGCCGCTAAAGATGCAGCAGCTGTACTAAATCCTACATATTTTAAGAAATCGCGACGTGTTGTAGAAGATGACTCTAATGTTTCTTTATCACCTAAAAATTCATCAGTAGGAATCTCAGCTACAAACTCGTTTTGTTTTAGCGTCTCAACAATAGAGCTATTTTCGTTTAGCTCTTCAACACTTTTCCAGTATTTCTTGTTTGATGACATATTATATAATTGAATTACTTCTTATTAATTTTTTTACACTTAGACTACACTAAGTGTTACAATCATTTTATTCTTAATAATGACACTTACCACATTCCAGACCACCCATTTGAGCAGCTGTTAACTCATCTACACCATATTTCTTAGATAACTCTTCGTGTATTTTAGTGTAGTACGCGTTGTCTTTAACGTCAATATTTGTTTCTCTATGACAATTGATACACCAACCCATTGTTAATGGTGCATGTTGGTACATCACTTCCATTTCTTCAACTGGCCCGTGACATGTTTGACATTCAACCCCAGCAACAGTAACGTGTTGTGAGTGATTGAAATATGCGAAATCTGGTAAGTTATGAATACGAACCCATTTTACTGGACTAGATTCACCAGTGTATTTCTGTTCAGCATCATCCCATCCAGCTGCAGCATATAATTTTTTAATTTCACCATCATAGAATTCTTTTGAATATTCTGGTGAAGTCTCTCCAGTATATTCATAGATTGATTTATGACAGTTCATACAAACATTAAGTGAAGGTATTCCTGACGTTTTACTAACTCTTGCAGAAGAGTGACAGTATTTACAATCTACACCATTATCGCCTGCGTGTATTTTATGCGAAAAATGAATTGGCTGTACTGGTTGATATCCTTGATCAACACCAATTTGCGATAAGTATCCGTACACAAAATAAGCACTAGACAATAAAAAGAATATCGCTACTACAAGCATTAAAAATTGATTTTGAATAAATGCTTTCCATAATGGCGTTCTACTTGAAGACTCAGGTAAATCTATACCTTGAGCAGATGCAAAACGACGTAATGTTTTATTTACTAAGTATAATCCAGCCGCTAATAAAATAAATAGAATTGCAAGAGCTCCTAAAATGATTTCGTTTGAAATGCCTCCAGAAGTTGCAGTATCAGTTCCACCATCAGGATTTGGTGGCGTAGGTGGAGCAACTTTCTTCTCTTCAGCAGTGTAAGCTAAAATATTATCAATGTCTTCATTAGACAATTGAGGAAACGCAGTCATAGCTGCACCTCCATATTCTTTGTAAATTTTGTTTGCGTAAGCATCCCCAGATTTAATAACTCCGGCACTATTTTTAATCCAAGCGTACAACCATTCTCTATCTAAACCTTCTTCTTCAGCTAAACGCGCCTCTACATTACGTAATGCAGGTCCAGTCATCTTTTTATCTAACTTATGACAGGCAGCACAATTGGCATTGAATAATGATTTTCCTTTTGCTGGATCTCCTTCTTGAGCAGAAAGAGTATTTGTAAACGCTAATAAAAAAACTAAGCCTAAACGAAGAAAGTTTTTGCTTAATTTACGGTGAATCACCTTTCTCATATTGTTGGTCAAATTAACTTCTAAACTTTGGTATGATTTTTTCATTATCATAAATGGAAAAATACAGTTAAAAAAATCTCTCGCAAAAGTAATATTAAAAGTCCATTTTAGAAATGTTACAGAAGTGTTAATTGATAATTTAGAGGGATTCTAAATAATAAAAAGAGCCACAATTAAGTTTATAACGTATACATTTGTATAAATAATTTTGAAAATGAAACCATTGAATTTAAAAATTAGTTTTTTAAGCCTTATTACTTTTATGTTGATTTCAGTACACGGTCACTCTCAACAAGGCGATGTAACTATAAATCAAGACAAACATATTACCGTTTTACTTGATTTAAAAAAGGAAATGAATAAAAATGAAGCTGATCCAAAACGTTACAAAATTCAAGTTTATTCGGGTAATCGTGCCGGTGCTTATGCTGCTCAAGAAGAGTATAACAAGTCTGTAAGTGGTGGTTGGAATCCTTCAATTCAATATGAAACACCTAATTTTAAAATATGGGTAGGAAACTTTAGAACACGTCTTGAAGCAGACAGGGCTTTAAAAAGAATTAAGAGAACGTTTCCTCATGCTTTTATTTTCAAACCAAAGAAAAGTTAAAAACTAAAAATCTTATAATAAAAAAAGAGCGGTTAATTAACCGCTCTTTTTTTATTTAACATAATTGATGTAAAGATTACTTTAACTTCTTCTTAACCTCAACTTCATGGAAAGCTTCAATAATGTCGCCTTCTTTTATATCATTGTAGTTTTTAATTTGCATACCACAATCGTATCCTTTTGATACTTCTTTAGCATCATCTTTAAATCGTTTTAATGATGCTAATTCTCCAGTAAATACAACTACACCATCACGAATCAATCTGATCCCTGAGTTTCTAAGTATTTTACCGTTAGTTACCATACAACCAGCAATGGTTCCGATTTTAGATACTTTAAATATTTCTCTAATTTCAGCAGTACCAGTAATCTCTTCTTTAAGCTCTGGAGATAACATACCTTCCATAGCGTCTTTAAGATCGTTAATAGCATCATAGATGATTGAGTATGTTCTGATATCAATTTCTTCTTTATCAGCAATAGATCTTGCATTTCCAACAGGACGTACATTAAATCCAACGATAATAGCATCAGAAGCCGAAGCTAATAATACATCACTTTCAGTAATAGCTCCAACACCTTTATGTAAGATATTCACTTGAATTTCTTCAGTAGATAATTTCTGGAACGAATCAGTTAATGCTTCAACAGAACCATCCACATCACCTTTAAGGATAATATTTAACTCTTGGAAATCTCCAAGTGCAATACGACGACCAATTTCATCTAATGTAATATGACGTTGTGTTCTAACAGATTGCTCACGTTGTAATTGCGCACGTTTTGAAGCAATTTGTTTCGCTTCACGCTCATCTGCAAATACGTTAAATTTATCACCTGCTTGTGGCGCACCATCTAAACCAAGTATAGAAACTGGTGTAGAAGGACCTGCCTCAGCAACATCGTTACCACGCTCATCATGCATTGCTTTTACTTTACCACTATGCTGACCAGCAAGTACATAATCTCCAACTTTTAAAGTTCCTGCTTGCACAAGAATTGTTGATACATATCCACGCCCTTTATCTAAGAATGCTTCTACAACTGTACCAATAGCAGGTTTATTTGGATTTGCTTTAAGCTCTAATAACTCCGCTTCAAGCAATACTTTTTCTAATAATTCTTTAACACCAGTACCCATTTTAGCAGAAATGTCATGAGACTGAACTTTTCCACCCCAATCTTCAACTAATAAATTCATATTAGCTAAACCTTCTTTAATTTTTTCTGGGTTTGCAGCTGGTAAATCTATTTTATTAATAGCGAATACAATAGGAACTCCAGCAGCCTGAGCATGCGAAATAGCCTCTTTTGTTTGCGGCATGATATCATCATCAGCTGCAGCTACAATAATAGCTATATCTGTTACTTGAGCACCACGAGCACGCATTGCTGTAAAGGCCTCGTGACCCGGTGTATCTAAGAATGCTATTTTTTGCCCGCTTTCTAATTGAACACCATAAGCTCCAATATGTTGGGTAATTCCACCTGATTCACCAGCAATTACATTTTCTTCACGGATGTAATCTAAAAGTGATGTTTTACCATGATCTACGTGACCCATTACCGTAACAATTGGTGCACGAGATTTTAAATCTTCTGGTTTATCTTCAACTTCTTCAATAGACTCTTCTATATCTGCAGTTACAAATTCTACTTGATATCCAAATTCTTCAGCAACAATAGATAATGTTTCAGCATCTAAACGCTGATTCATTGTTACCATCATACCAAGAGACATACAAGCAGAAATAATTTCAGTAACACCAACATCCATCATGGTAGCCATTTCACTGGCAGTAACAAATTCTGTTACTTTAATGATTTTGCTTTCTGCTGCTTCGATTTGTTGATCGATTTCAGATTGCTCTCTATGTTTATCTCTTTTCTCTCTTCTATTTTTTGCGCCTCTACCTTTGCTAGATTTTCCTTGAAGTTTTTCAAGTGTTTCACGCACTTGTTTTTTCACATCTTCTTCAGAAGGCTCTTCTTTTGGAGTATTACGACGACCTTGTCCAGGTTTTCCTTTGAAACGATCATTACCACGATTCCCAGGGCCTCTATTTTGACCACCTTGATTTGGAGGTCCAGCTTTACTAATACGACGACGCTTTTTCTTAGCATCTCCAGCTTTAGCATCTGTTTTCTTTTCTTCTTTTTTCTTTTTAGGCTTATTAAACTTAGATAAATCAATTTTATCTCCAGCTATTTTTGGGCCAGTAAGTTTTTTATATTGTGTTGTAACCTTTTCATCAGGAACAACCTCGCCATCTTCATTTAAAACTTCCTTTGTAGGTGTTTCTTTAGGTTCAGGCTTTTTAGCTTCAACTGGTTTCTCTTCAACTTTAGGCGTTTCAGTTTTTACAGTCTTAGCTTTTTCTTCAACTTTTTCTGCAGGAGCTTCTGGCTTTGCTTCAGCTTTCTTGCCGTCTAAATCTATTTTTCCAACAGTTTTAGGACCCGAAAGTTCTGCTGCGGCTTTAACCACTTCCTCTTGCTGAGCTTTTTCTCTGGCTTCTTGTGCTTTTTGCTTTGCCTCTAATTCTTTTTCACGTTTAACACGTAAATCTTCCTTTTCTTTAAGCTTAGCTTCGCTTACTTTTTGAGACTTCATCTTTTTATTTGCATCCGTCTCAAATTCATCAGAAAGCAAATCATAAGTCTCCTGAGAAATTTTCGTAGTCGGGCGCTTCTCTATCTCAACGCCTTTAGAATCTAAAAATTCTACAGCACGATCAAGAGAGATGTTAAGCTCGCGTAATACTTTATTTAATCTAATTGTTTCAGCCATAAATCGCCTTTAATAATACTCAAATATATACATTATACCTTTTCAGACATAACAATAGTGCAAATCTGCACTTTTATTTACTATTCTTCAAATTCTTCTTTCAGAATTCTGATAACATCCTCAATCGTTTCTTCTTCTAAGTCTGTTCTCTTAACAAGATCTTTAACATCTTGTTCTAATATACTCTTAGCAGTATCTAAACCTGCTTTACTGAATTCTTCAATAATCCAGCCTTCTATTTCATCTTTAAACTCACGTAACTCAACATCTTCTTCTGCACCTTCTCTAAATACATCAATTTCATAGCCTGTTAACTGACCCGCTAAACGGATGTTATGACCACCTCTACCAATAGCTTTACTTACCTCTTCTGGCTTAAGTATAACCTCAGCACGTTTGTTCTCTTCATCTAGTTTAATAGATGTAACACGCGCTGGACTTAATGCTCTAGTGATAAATAATTGTAAGTTATTTGTATAGTTAATAACATCAATATTTTCGTTTCCTAACTCACGAACGATTCCATGAATTCTAGAACCTTTCATACCTACACATGCTCCAACAGGATCAATTCTATCATCATAAGAATCTACAGCTACTTTTGCTTTTTCACCTGGAATTCTTACTACGTGTTTGATTGTAATTAAACCATCAAAAACTTCTGGTATTTCTTGCTCAAATAATTTCTCTAAAAACACAGGAGAGCTTCTTGACATAATGATAGTTGGTTTAGCGCCTTTAAGCTCTACACTATCAATAACACCTCTTACATTATCTCCTTTCCTGAAGAAATCAGAAGGTATTTGTCTGTCTTTTGGTAAAACAATTTCGTTTCCTTCATCATCTAACAAAATAACTGCTCTGTGACGAATATGGTGTACCTCAGCTGTATATATTTCTCCTACTAAATCTTTAAATTGCTTGTAGATTATGGTATTATCATGCTCATGAATCTTAGAAATTAGGTTTTGACGTAATGCTAAAATAGCACGTCTTCCTAAATCTATAAGTTTTACTTCTTCTGACACATCCTCTCCAACTTCAAAATCTGGCTCAATTTTACGAGCTTCAGTTAGTGAGATTTCTTGATTAGGTTCTTCAACCTCACCATCAGCAACAACAATTCTATTTCTCCATATTTCTAAATCCCCTTTATCTGGATTAACAATGATATCAAAATTATCATCATCCCCAAATTTCTTTTTTAAGGCACTTCTAAATACATCTTCTAAAATGGCCATTAACGTTACTCTGTCAATTAGCTTATCATCTTTGAATTCTGAAAAAGATTCAATTAACGCGACATTTTCCATAACTCTTTAAATTAAAATTTAATCATAACTTTTGCTTCTACAATATTTTCATAAGGAATATTTGCTTCCTTTTTTACAGTTACTTTGCCCTTTCCTATTGGTTTTGGCTCTCTAACTTTCCACTCTAATTTGATAGTATCATTTGTTGCTTCGGTAAGTTTACCTTCAATTTCTTCAGAAGCTGTTTTTACCTTTAGCGTTCTTTCAATGTTTTTTAAATACTGACGTTGATGTGTTAATGGAGATGCTGCTCCTGCCGACATAACCTCTAAAGAAAAATCTTCTTCTTCTCTATCTAAGTTGTGTTCTATAGCGCGACTGATAAACATACAATCTTCAACTAAAACACCATTATCGCCATCTATAATTACTTTTATGTGGTTTTCAGAATTGATTGTAAAATCAATTAAGAACAAATCAGAGCGTTCAATTAACGCTGTATCAAGTAATTCTGTAACTTTATTTTTAAACATTTTAAGTATAAAAAGAGGGGACTTTCCGTCCCCTCATATCTTTAATTTCGCCTTTCAACGGTGCAAATATATAATATTTTATTGATTTTTAAAGGAATATTTCATAAATTTAGATACACCACAACTTAACTTATGATGAAACGAACATTAATAAATTTTAAAAATATTTTCATGACAGAAAATGTTTAAAATTTTTAATAAGAGAACGCGTGTAACAAGTGGTTGCACATGTTCTTAATTTTATAATTATTATGAAATTAATTACTAAAATTTAAACATGTGAAAAAAATACTCGTTCCCACCGATTTTTCTGAGCAAGCTGAAAATGCTTTAAAAGTAGCTGCCCAATTAGCTAGAGCTCATAATGCTGAAATTTACTTATTGCACATCTTAGAAATTCCGCTACATGAAGTTGATGCTATGAATTCGCAAAGCGATTTACCTGAAGCTGTATTTTTTATGAAATTGGCTCATAAGAAGTTTGAAAATATTTTAAATAGAGATTATTTAGAAGGTGTAACTGTACATGAAACAGTTGATTTTCATGAAATTTTTAAAGGTGTTTTTCATAACTGTAAAAAGCATGATATTGATTTGGTTATTATGGGATCAAATGGTGTAAGCGGTTTAAAAGAAATGCTTATTGGTAGCAATACTGAAAAAATAGTTAGAACTTCTGAAACTCCTGTGCTTGTTGTTAAAAAGGAACATGAAACTTTTAAAGTAAGTGACTTTGTTTTTGCTTCAGACTTTAAAGAGGAAAGTAAGGCTACATATAAAAAAGCGGTTGATTTTGCTACAATTTTAAAGGCTAAATTACATTTACTTGTGGTAAATACACCTAATAAATTTATTACTTCAGACCATGCAAATGAGCGCATGCAAGATTTTGCTAATTCATCTAGCTTTTCAAATTACTCTACTAATATTTATAATGATGTGAATATTGAAAAAGGCATTATGAATTTTTCCGAATCTATTGGTGCTGATTTAATTGGTATGAGCACCCATGGTAGACAAGGAATTTCTCATTTTTTTAACGGTAGTATTAGTGAAGACTTGGTGAATCATGCAAAACGACCTGTGATTACTTTTAAGATTTAGGAATTTAATTAGTTCTGAATTCGCGTTAGGGATAGAAGCGGATAGCCCATAGCCCGATCCCGATAGCTATCGGGAGAGGTGCGAGGACTTGTAGCGGATAGCCCGACCCTTGTGGTAACGCCCAAATGAAAATATTAATAAAACAAAAAATCCTAACTTCTTTCGAAATTAGGATTTAAATGTTGGCCCACTAGGGCTCGAACCTAGACTCTTTGGTACCAAAAACCAACGTGTTGCCAGTTACACCATGGGCCATTTGTGTAATGAGGGTGCAAATTTAATATAAAAAAATCTTTGCACAAGTTTTTTTTTAAAAAAATAATCTTGAATATTTATCGTTTTTTTAAAAGCGTTTTGAGTAAACTAGATATGTTAAGACAAACTAAATAGTTAGGTCTCATTTCATATTTATTGTTAAATTCGCCAAAGCAAATAAACACTGATACACATGGCACATGTAAACTATAAAAAATGGAATGCCATTTTAGGCTGGTTTTCTTTTTTAATAGCGCTTATAACATACAGTTTAACCGTTGAACCTACCGTGAGTTATTGGGATGCGGGAGAATATATTTTAACTTCGGCAAAACTACAAGTGGGGCATCCACCAGGAGCACCTTTATTCCAAATGATGGGTGCGTTTTTTTCAATGTTTGCTTTAGAGCCTTCGCAAGTTGGTTTTATGCTGAACATGATGAGTGCTGTTGCCAGTGCATTTACCATTCTTTTTATGTTTTGGACGATTACTTTATTGCTAAAAAAGTTAGTTGGTGGTAAAAAAGATATGTCTCAAGGAAAATCTATGGCTATTTTAGGTAGTGGTTTAGTAGGAAGTTTAGCATTTGCTTTTACAGACTCTTTTTGGTTTAATGCTGTTGAGACTGAAGTTTACGCCATGGCTACTTTAATTATGTCTGTTTTATTTTGGTTAGGCTTACGCTGGGAACAAGACATGGACAAACCACGTGGTAACCGTTGGCTTATTTTAATTGCCTTTGTTATTGGGTTATCTTTTGGGGTTCACTTTATGGGATTATTGACCATACCTGCCATTGGACTTGTTTACTACTTTAAAAATTATAAAGATATTACCATTCAAAACTTTATTATTGCTAATGTAGTTTCGGTTGGTGTTTTACTATTTATATTTAAATTACTCGCACCTAACATTCTTAGGATTTTTAGTGCTTTTGAGTTGTTTTTTGTAAACACTATTGGCTTGCCTTTTAATTCAGGTTCTGTAATTGCTGGTATTGCATTAGTAGCTATTATTTTTTATGCTTTAAAATATACACGTCAAAAAAATTACACACATTTAAATACAGGAATTCTGTGTTTAACTTTTGTTATTATTGGGTTTTCAACGTGGTTAATGCTACCTATTCGTGCTAATGCCAATGTGGTAATTAATGAAAATAATCCCTCTAGTGCCAGAGAATTATTGGCTTACTATAACTTAGAGCAATATCCTGAAACACATTTGTTTTATGGACCTCAATTTACAGATCAATATGCTTATTTAGATGACAACAACCCCTATGTTGATGACAAACCTAAATATGAAAAGGATAAAGAAAAAGGTGAATATGTTGTAGTTAATGATTGGAAGAACGCTAAACAGAATTACAACTCTGACCACGCTTCTTTCTTACCTAGAATGTGGAGTAGTGAACATGCTGAAAATTACATGATGTTTTCTGGTTTTTTAGATTTTAATTTGAAGCCTGAATACGCTAGTGAAAGTGAACTGCTTGGTGCTGTAGCAAATTTCAGAAAAGATGTTAGAAGCGGTAATATTGATTATGAAGATTATAATGCTTTCCTGAAACAGTTCAAAGATTATATAAATATTGAAAAACCATCATTAGCAAGTAATATTGCTTACTTATTTGAATACCAATTAGGTTACATGTACTGGCGTTATTTTATGTGGAATTTTGCTGGAAGGCAAGATGATATTCAAGGACGTTATGATAACCATGGTAATTGGATTTCTGGAATAAAACCTATTGATGAATGGCACTTAGGCATGTCTCAAGACAATTTACCTGGAGATGTTAAAAACAATAAAGCCAGAAACACTTATTATTTATTACCGCTAATCTTAGGACTTATTGGATTCTTCTTTTTATTCAACAAAGACAGGAAATTATTCTGGGTAATGCTGGTGTTTTTCCTCTTTACAGGAATTGCTATACAGGTTTACACCAATGTACGTCCTTTTGAACCAAGAGAACGAGATTACTCTGTAGTGGGTTCTTTTTATGTGTTTGCAATTTGGATTGGTTTTGGAGTTTATGCCATTTATGATTTGCTAAAAAAATACATGTCTAAAAAATTAGCAGCACCATTAGTTACTGTTGCTTGTTTGTTATTAGTCCCTGGTATTTTAGCAGCAAACAATTGGGACGACCATGATAGATCTGACAAATATACCGCCAGAGCTATGGCAAAAATGTACTTAGATTCTTGTGCAGAAAATGCCATTTTATTTACTATTGGTGATAATGACACCTTTGCGCTTTGGTATGCTCAAGAAATTGAAGGTTATAGAACCGATGTACGTGTTGTAAATACTAGTTTATTTCAAACCGATTGGTACATAGACCAAATGAAGCGTAAAGCTTATGAGAGTGACCCTGTGCCTTCTCAACTTACTCACGATTTATATAAATATGGAACTAATGATTATATTATTATTCAGCCCGTAGTTCCTGACACTTTAGAGGTAAAACGTTTTTTAGATTTTGTTGCCAGTGATAACCCTAAGACAAAGTACAAATATATATTACAGCAACAAGGTGTTGATATGTCTAGAGTTAGAAGTCAAGATGCAAATTCAACATATTTACCTACTAAACATTTACGTGTTCCTGTAAATAAAGAAAATGCCTTAAAATATGGTATTGTAAAACCTAAAGATGAAGATAAAATTGTACCACATATTGATATTGAAGTTACAGGTGGTGCACTTTATAAAAACCGATTGTTAATGCTAGATATAGTTGCTAATAATGATTGGCAACGCCCAATTTATTTTACTGGTGGTAGTTTTGGAGACGATGATTATATCTGGATGAAAGATTATTTACAGTTAGATGGTATGTGTTACAAATTAGTACCAATAAAAACTCCTGTGGATAGAGCTAATCCTTTTGATATGGGACGTGTAGATAGTGATTTAATGTACGAAAAAGTTAAGAATTGGGATTGGGGAAATAGTGGCAGTTCAGAGATTTATCATGATGTGGAAACACGTAAAAATTCGATTACTTATAGAGGGAATTTAGCGCGTTTATCTGAGCAATTAATTAATGAAGATAAACTTGATAAGGCTGAAGAAGTAGCAGATATAGCTATGGATAATATGCCTGTTGAATATTTTGGTTATTATACGCTTTTAGAGCCTTTTATTGGAGCGTATTACGAAGTTGGTAATAAGGAAAAAGCACAACGTTTATTTAAAGATGTTTCTAAAAAATATCAAGAAAACTTAGCATACTATAGCAGCTTGAAAGTTGATAAACAAGAGCAATTGTTTGAAGATATTTACACTGATATACAGCGATATAAAGGTTTAGTTGACGTTTTAATTAGATATGATGTTGAATTTGCTGAAACTGAAGGTGATATTTTTAATAACTACTTGAGGTCTTTTAGACATTTTTATGGTGATGAAGAACCTGAAGACACCATAAGAACCGATGTAGATATTCCTACTGATAGTGGCGTTCCAATAGAAAGCGATAGCTCTAATTAAAATAAATTAAGGCATGCCCTTAACCCCTGTAAAAACACCTGTTGTTGCTAAAAAAATGTTTCCTAGCTACACATGGGATATTGCTACTTCAGAAAAAGTAATTTTCTTAACTTTTGATGATGGGCCCACACCCGAAATTACCAATTGGACTTTAGATACATTAAAGCAATTTAATGCTAAAGCTACTTTTTTCTGTATTGGAAATAATATTGAAAAGCATCCTGAAATTTTTCAGAATATTTTAAAACATGGTCATCTTATTGGTAATCATACTCAAAACCACATCAAAGGTTGGAAAACTAAAACTAAAGATTATCTAAAAGATATTGCTAAAGCAGAAGAGGCAATGGGTGATAATCTTTCTAACTCAAAATCTGATGCTCGAAAATTATTCCGCCCACCTTACGGACAGATTACTCCTAAACAAGGTAAAAAGCTAATTAAATTAGATTACAACATTATTATGTGGGATGTTTTATCTTTTGATTGGGATATGGATGTGAAGCCAGAAACGTGTTTAGAAAATGTGATTACTAAAGCAACAAATGGTAGTATTATTGTATTTCATGATAGTATAAAAGCCTCAAAAAATATGCAATATGCTTTACCTAAGGTTTTAGAGTATTTTTCTGAAAAAGGATTTTCTTTTAAATCGTTAAATACTATTTGAAGTTCTGGTTTGCGTTAGGGATTGCAGTGGCATCCTTTTTAAAATTAAAAAACTCATCTTTTTGATGTGAACTAAAAACCGGCAGATAGTTACGTCGCATGCTCCTCACTATGACGTTTTAAAAAGATATAGCGAAAAGCCCGACCCTAGTGGTAACACCAAAAAAAAATTAAATATATTCTTGAATAATACCTATAAGTGTGTTAGCATCTTGCTCTCCACTTTGGCGCCATTTCATTTCGCCATCTTTATAGATTATAAGTGTTGGTAGCGTTTTTACCCTGAGTGCTTCAGCAAGTTCTTGGTTTTTTTCTACATCAATCTTAATCACTTTTGCTTTATCGCCCAATGCCGCAGCAACATCTCTTAAGATAAGATGCATAGGCTCGGATTGATCACTCCATTCTGTATAGAAATCTAACAAAACTGGAATTTCTACATCTATAAGTTCCCCAAATTTCGACATACTTTATTGTTTATTAATCAGGCACGTTCTTACAAACCTACAATATTTATTTGTTTTTTTGATAATAGTGTTAAAATAGGTTCACTATGCCTTTGATATAAAAATAACAAAACCATAGTAAATATAGCATTTCTGAACAATTATGCATTATTTGAGCCTTTTTTAAGCTCGATAACTGTAATTTCTGGCCAAATACCAACACGTCCTGGAAAGCCTAAATACCCAAACCCCCTATTAACGTTTATATATTGCCCCATTTCTTTATAAATACCTGCCCAATATTTGTAGCGCCATTTTACAGGACTCCATTTAAACCAACCTGGTATTTCTATACCAAATTGCATACCATGTGTATGACCGCTTAGCGTTAAATGATATTTATAATCGTCGCTTATAACTTCTTTTTCCCAATGGGATGGATCGTGACTTAGTAATATTTTAAAATCGTCTTTTTTAATATTTGAAACAGCCTTTTTTAAATCTCCTGCTTTTTTAAAGCCTCCTGCTCCCCAGTTTTCAACACCAACTAAGGCTATTTTCTCTCCATTTTTCTCTAGATATCTGCTTTCGTTTAATAATAAATCAAAACCGATTTCTTTTTGAATTGTTTTTAATTCTTCTAAATTTTTATTTTTTTCTTCATCTGTTCCCCAACGTACATAATCGCCATAATCATGATTTCCTAAAACAGAATACAATCCATCCTTAGCTTTAAGTTTACTGAAAATTTTAGTGTAAGGTTTCATTTCTTCAGCCTTATTATTTACCATGTCGCCAGTAAATAATATCACATCACTTTCTTGTTCGTTTATTAAATCTATGGCATACTCTACTTTTTCGATATTGTCAAAACTTCCTGAATGTACATCGCTGATTTGTGTGAGTTTATAACCATCAAACGCATCTGGTAAATCTTCAAAATTTAAAGTGTATTTTAAAACTTTAAAATTATATTTCCCTCTATACATACCATATAAAATTGCTCCAAAAGGAATGGCCGCAATACCTAATGCTATTTTAGAAATAAAGGAACGACGTGATGGCAAATATTTTATATCTGCATTTGAACCTTCAGTAAAATAACGAAATATAGCTTGAGGAACTCTGAACACATCTTCTGAAAACATAACAGCTAAAACAATCATTTTTGGCACTAAAAAGGCAATTAGAAATCCAAAAGCGAAAGCTTGAGAGTTACCAAAATCACTTCTATTTAAACCATAAAACTGATAAATAAAATTTCCTAAAACCAAAATAGTTATGGTCCAATACGCAACTGTTAACCAAATGTTTTTAGAAATAGTTCTGAAAGCTTGAAATGCATAAATGTCTATGATAACAAATATGACTAAGAAAATAATCCAACGCATTTTTATTTTTTATCAAAGATAACGGTAATCTAAGTGAATGTTAAACAAGTGATTCTTATTTAACTAATTGTTAAGAATTAAACGAAATTGACTTATAAACCTAAACCCTAAAATTCTCAATTACCATTTACTTTTTGTAGATTTGGTTTTCTTTCAAATCAAACAAAATGTCCGATAATAAACGTGTCTTTTTAGTTGATGCTTTTGCATTAATTTTCCGTGGCTATTACGCCTTTATAAAAAACCCTAGAATCAACTCTAAAGGTTTAGATACCTCAGCAATTATGGGGTTTATGAATTCACTTTTAGATGTTATAAAACGGGAACGTCCAGACCATTTAGCGGTTTGTTTTGATAAAGGCGGAAGTGCAGACCGTGTGGAAATGTATACCGAATACAAAGCCAATAGAGATGAAACACCTGAAGCTATAAAAATTGCAGTGCCAATTATTCAGGATATTTTGAAGGCTATGCATATTCCTATTATGGTTAAGGCTGGATATGAAGCTGATGATGTTATTGGAACCCTTGCTAAACAAGCTGAAAAAGAAGGCTACCAAACCTTTATGGTAACACCAGATAAGGATTTTGCGCAATTGGTTTCTGAGAATATTTTTATGTATCGTCCTATGTTTGGTGGTGGTTATGAAACTTGGGGGATTCCTGAAGTTCAGAAAAAATTTGAAGTCACAGACCCGTTACAAGTCATTGATTTTTTAGGAATGATGGGCGATTCTAGTGATAATATCCCAGGGTTACCAGGTGTTGGAGAAAAAACAGCAAAAAAGTTTTTAGCAGCTTATGGTAGTATGGAAGGCTTATTGGCTAATACTGACCAGTTAAAAGGTAAAATGAAAGAGAAGGTTGAAGCCAATGGCGAATTGGGATTACTTTCTAAAAAGCTAGCCACTATTATGCTTGATGTTCCTGTAACGTTTAATGCGAAAGATTTTGAATTAGACCAACCAGATATCCCAAAAGTTGTTGAGATTTTTCAAGAATTAGAATTTAGAAGGTTGATTGATAATTTCACGAAAACATTTAATGTTGAAGCACAAGCAACTGAAACTTCTCAAGTACCAAGCTCTAAATCAGAAGATGAAAAACCTAAAGTCACTCCAAAAGAACAAGCTGCTGCAGGTGCAGGACAATTTTCTTTATTTGGAGCTGACCCGTCAAATGAGACAGATACTGAAACAAGTTCAGCATCTTCGAGAAAAACAGCAGAATCAGCATCGCATTTTTACCAAAGTGTGGCGTCTGGAATGGCAACTAAGTTGTTTATTAAAAACTTAATGAGTCAAACCTCAGTATGTTTTGATACTGAAACTACAGGGTTGAATCCGTTAACTGCAGAATTGGTTGGTATTGCATTTTCTTGGGAAGTTGGCAAAGGATTTTATTTACCATTTCCGGAAGACAAAAACGAAGCTCAAGAACTTATTGAACAATTACGTCCGTTTTTTGAAAGTGAAACCATTGAAAAAGTGGGTCAGAATTTAAAATATGATATTAAAGTTTTAGCAAAATATAATGTGGACGTTAAAGGTAAGTTGTTTGACACCATGTTAGCGCATTACTTAATAAATCCAGATATGCGCCATAATATGGATGTGTTGGCTGAAACGTATTTGAACTATACACCAATTTCCATAACAGAACTCATTGGTAAAAAAGGAAAAAACCAATTATCGATGCGTGAGGTGCCTTTGGAAAGACAAACAGAATATGCTGTTGAAGATGCTGATATTACCTTGCAACTAAAAGAGCATTTTCAAAATGAATTAGGCGAAGCCAATACACAAAAACTTTTTGATGATATTGAAATTCCATTGCTTCGCGTTTTGGCAGCTATGGAATTGGAAGGTATTAATCTAGATAAAGATTTTTTAAATTCTTTATCTGAAGAATTGAATACTGATATTTCAAACCTTGAAAAAAGTATTTATGAGGCTGCTGGCGAAGAATTTAATATTGCATCTCCAAAACAATTGGGTATTATTCTATTTGAAAAACTAAAGTTGGTTGATAAACCTAAAAAAACCAAAACAGGTCAATATTCTACAGCAGAAGATGTGCTGAGTTATTTAGCCAAAGACCATGAGATTATCCAAAATATATTAGAATATAGAGGTCTTGCCAAATTAAAAAGCACTTATGTGGATGCGTTACCGTTGCAAGTTGAAGAAGCTACCAGTAGAGTACATACCGATTATATGCAAACCGTAGCCGCTACAGGACGTTTAAGTAGTAACAATCCAAACTTACAGAACATCCCTATTAGAACAGAACGCGGTCGTCAAGTTCGTAAGGCGTTTATTCCTAGAAATGAAGATTACATTTTATTAGCTGCCGATTACTCTCAAATAGAACTTCGTATTATTGCTGCACTTAGTAAAGAAGAAACCATGATTGAGGCATTTAAAAACGGAGAAGACATTCATGCTTCTACAGCTTCAAAAGTGTTTAATGTACCTTTAAATGATGTAACTCGCGAGCAACGTAGCAATGCTAAAACCGTAAACTTCGGCATTATTTATGGGGTTTCTGCCTTCGGATTAAGTAACCAAACCGATTTATCTAGAAGTGAATCTAAAGAGCTTATTGACACCTATTATACCACCTACCCAAAATTGCGCGCCTACATGAGTGAGCAAGTTGATTTTGCGCGTGATAATGGTTACGTACAAACCGTTTTAGGGCGTCGTCGTTATTTAAAAGATATCAATTCTCGTAACGCCGTAGTTCGTGGTGCTGCAGAACGTAATGCGGTAAACGCACCAATACAAGGTAGTGCTGCCGATATTATTAAAATAGCCATGATTAACATTTACAACAAGCTTCAAGAAGGCGATTTTAAAACTAAAATGCTTTTACAAGTACATGATGAATTAGTGTTTGATGTTTATAAACCAGAATTAGAAGCCATAAAAACTTTGGTTAAAACGGAGATGGAAAATGCTTTTAAAATGGATGTGCCTTTGGATGTTGAAGTTGATACAGGGTTGAATTGGTTGGAGGCGCATTAGGATTATAAGTAAATCTGATATTCAATTCTTTTATTTGGAATTATTTTCTAAAATTCTTAAAGTTTTAATATTGCAAAAGAAGCTCATTTAAAAGATCCAACTAATAATTGGCTTAAAGAAAATCTAGTGATGAAGGTATAGGATTAAATAAAAATATTTTTGTTTGATTTTTAATGAAAATACATAAAAACTGCATTGTAACTTCGATGAAATTATTGAGTTTCAGTAAAACCAAAGTTCTTCAAAAAACTTAAAACTAACACATTAGTTAGAAACTTCAATTCTTTTTCCTAATACTAAATATAGCCTTTCTCTTCCTGTTGCTGCAAAAAAAGCATCTTAACAAAATTATCTGATCTTTAGGTTTAGCCTAATCTTATTTAGCATTCCAAATGTTAAAGTTAGTAAGGGTTAAAAAATAATAACGACCGCTTATTAGTAATAAGGCAATTCGTTATGTTTTACAAAAAAATCCTAATAGGTATTCTGTTATTTAATGCTTTAATTTTAAATTCTCAAACCTGCTGTTCTGGTGGTATTCCGCTATCAAATAATATTGGATTACCATTATTAGAAAAAGGAACACTTCAATTAGGATTAAATTATGATTACAATAATTTAAATACTTTAAATGATGGCACAGAAAAACTAGACGACAATTCTAGACTTCGTATTACACATTCTGTTATATTAAATTCTAGCTATGCTATTAGCAATAATTTTTCTGTAGAGAGTTTATTTACTTGGGTTAATCAACGACGAAATATTTCTCAATTTGGAAACAATAACTTAGATCAATCTAGAGGAATTGGAGATGCTGTTTTATTATTAAAGTACGATGTATCCAAGCTACTACCTAAACTTATAGATAATAACGCTTCTTTACAATTTGGAATTGGAACTAAAATACCTTTAGGCTCTTCAACAGAATTAAATGAACAAGGCATTACCTTAAACGCCGATTTACAACCAGGAAGCAATGCTTGGGATGCTATATTTTTAGCCTCATATTCGTCAAGTTTTAACTTCAGACCTTCCCTATCGTATAACATAAGAACAATTTACAGAAGCACTGGTACTAATAATACATATTTTGAAAACACTACATACAAATTTGGTAATGAGTTTCAAGTATTTTTAATCTTTTCAGATCAATTTACACTTTTAAAAACATTATCAAACCCAAGTGTATCTTTTAAATACAGAGACACCCTGTTAGATCAAATCGGCGGGTTTGATTTAGATAACACTGGTGGAAATTGGGTTTCTGTCATACCAAATTTCTCAATATACTTAACACCAAATTTAACTTTTTCAACTAAAGCAGAACTTCCAATTTATAATAACGTTGACGGTACGCAATTAACACCAACCTATAGAATTACAACCGGATTACTATTTAAAGTTCAACCAAAAAAAACATTACCTAATTTAAATTAAACACAATGAGAAAATATGTTTTAAGTTTATTTCTACCACTTACTATTCTTGCATGTAGCACCTCTAACGATAATGACCAAAATGGAATTGGTGGCCCAGGGTCAACTCCTATTGACGAAATAACAGATGGTGACACTTGGCTAATCCCTATTAACGAAATAAGAGATGGAGGACCAGGAAAAGATGGTATACCTTCTGTAGACAACCCAAACTTTACAAATGCAAATAATGTTGATTTTTTAGATGATAATGATTTAGTAATTGGCATTATTAATAATAATGAAGTAAAAGCTTATCCGCATATCATTATGGATTGGCATGAAATTAGTAATGACCAAGTTGGTAATGATTTTGTTACTATAAATTACTGTCCATTAACTGGCACCGCTTTTGCTTGGGAAAGTATAGCAAATGGAATACGAAGTTCTTTTGGTGTATCTGGATTACTTTACAATGCTAATTTAATATTATATGATAGAAATACAGATAGTAATTGGTCTCAATTGGGTTTAGAATGTGTTAATGGAGAACTAATAAGTGCTAAACCTATTTTGCTAGATGTTGTTGAAACAGACTGGAAAACATGGAGAGCTTTATATCCAGATTCTAAAATTTTGAATAGGCAAACTGGGTTTTCTAGAAATTATGGCACCTCACCATATGGCGATTATGCTACTAATAACAATCGTTTTATTTTTAGACCTAATATTACAAATCCTATACTACCCAACAAAGAACGAGTATATTGCATAATTGATAATAACACATCAAAAGTTTATCAATTTTCAAGTTTTGCAGGAGGTAAAGTGATTAAAGACTCCTTTAATGATAAAGATTATTTAATAGTTGGTAATGAATCTATAATTAACGCTTTCGAGCTTTCGTCTGAATATTTTGACACCAATTTCCAATACGAATATAAAAACGAAGAAGGAACTATTTTTACTGATGATTCTGGAAATGCATGGTCAATTTTTGGAGAAGTTATATCAGGCCCAAATACTGGAGAATCTTTAGGTAAAACTAAATCTGTAGTTAGTTATTGGTTTGCCATTGCTGCATTTTATCCAAATCCAGAAATTTACTCCTAATTATAAAAGCAAACTATTTAATACGCTTATCGATACTCTACTTGAGCTTTCGGTAAACTCATTTTATTACTACCTTCTCTTCTTCTTGCTCCTAAACTTAGCTTTATTCTTCCGTTTATTAAAAGGCACTGCATCATCAAAGGTATGTTTTACTTCACCGCTAGGTTTATTTTTACGCCATTTTTCAGTTTTTGCAGGCAGTAATACATCTAATAAATCTTGACGTCCTAACTTATTTAAGGTGTTTTTAATCCAAGCCTTGTTTTCATCCTTATACCAAAAGAAAAAACGATGTTGTTCATCCTTTTCTTTTCGGGTTTTAGGTGTTCTAACTTTTTTAAGCGTGTAAGGATGATACCCACTATAATAGATTACCGTAGCCACCGTCATAGGTGTTGGTGTAAAGCCCTGTACTTGCTCTAATTGAAAGCCCATATCCTTAGTTTCAGCAGCTAAATTTGCCATATCTTCTGCTTCACAAGCTGGATGATTTGAAATAAAATACGGTATCAGTTGCAACTTTAACCCTTTCTTAATATTTATCTTATCAAAACGCTCCTTAAACTTATGGAAATAACTAAACGAAGGTTTACGCATCAATTTCAATACAGGGTCACTCGTATGCTCTGGCGCTACTTTTAAACGTCCTGACACATGCTTCGTCATTACTTCTTCAGTATAATCATCCAACTCTTTAGGGTCGGCATTTTTATTAAATTCAGGCACCAACATATCGTGGCGAATACCACTACCAATAAACGACTTCTTCACTTTCGGATGACTATCCACCGCTTGATACAAATCCGTTAAAGGTTTATGAGAGGTGTCCAGATTACTACAAATAACAGGCGAAATACAAGAAGGCGATACACACTTATCGCAAATCGATTGCACTTTCCCTTTCATCTTATACATATTCGCACTTGGGCCACCAATATCAGATAAATATCCTTTAAAGTCTGGCATGTTTGCCACCTTATCTACCTCTCGCAATACCGATTCCTGACTACGAGACGCAATAAACTTCCCTTGGTGTGCAGAAATGGTACAGAAACTACACCCTCCAAAACACCCACGGTGAATGTTAATAGAAAACTTAATCATTTCAAACGCAGGTATCGGTCCCCGCTTGTTATATTTTGGATGCGGTAAGCGTGTATAAGGCAACTCAAAAGAGGCATCAATTTCATCCTCAGTCATTGTAGGGTAAGGCGGATTAATCATCAACGTTTTATCACCTACCTTCTGAAAAATTCTACGAGCAGCCAATTTGTTACTCTCCTGCTCTATAATTTTAAAATTAGAAGCGTATTTCTTTTTATCCTTTAAACACATCTCATGCGATGCAATTTCAACATCCTCCCAATTACTATTCTTCGGAATTCTGGCATCAGCATCCAATAAAACAGCCGTTTGTTTAATAGTCGTAATGCTAGAAAACGGCACCCCTTTTTGCATTAAACGTACCACTTCTCGCAGAGGTTGCTCGCCCATTCCATATACCAGCATATCCGCTTTCGAGCTTTCCAAAATAGTAGGCATTAGCGTATCACTCCAGTAATCATAATGTGTTACACGACGCAACGATGCTTCAATACCACCAAGTAAAACAGGCACATCAGGCCATTTCTCCTTTAAAATTTTCGAGTAAACTGTGGTTGCATAATCCGGTCGAAACCCAATATCACCATTCGGTGTATATGCATCCTTATCACGGCGTTTTTTATTCGCATTGTAGTTGCTAATCATGGGATCCATACAGCCACCCGTTACTCCAAAAAACAATTTCGGAGCCCCCAATTTCACAAAATCCTGAAGATTATCATTCACATTCGGTTGTGGCACAATCGCCACTCGCAAACCAAAACTTTCCAATAAACGCCCAATTACCGCAGGCCCAAACGTAGGATGATCCACATAGGCATCACCACTAAACAAAATCACGTCCAGCGCATCCCAACCGCGTATTTTCACCTCTTTATTTGTGGTAGGCAACCAATCCGAAAGTTTCAATTCCTCCATAGCCTTGCAAAAATAGGTAAAAATAGGCGCTTATACATTATAACGCAATTAATTTGGGCGTTACCACAAGGGTCGGGCTATCCGTTACAAGTCCTCACACCTCCTACGTCGGGCTATGGGCTTTCCACTGCTATCCCTAACGCGGGCCTACTTGCTAGCATTTAGCTTACAAATATAAATTACATCATTTTTTTAACTAATTTTGCAACCTGATTTACAAAAGTGAGTATCATTTCAAAAGACATACAAAAAGCCATTTCACTACTAAGTTCAGATAAACTTGTAGCCATCCCTACCGAAACGGTATATGGTCTCGCAGGCAACATATTTAGTAAAACTGCAATAAAAAGTATTTTTGAAACTAAAAAAAGACCATTTTTCAATCCGCTAATCGTTCATATTCCATCTGTTGATATCTTAAATGATATTGTAAGTCATATCCCAGAAAAAGCAAAATTATTAGCCGAAGCCTTCTGGCCCGGTTCAATGACTTTAGTTTTAAAAAAACAGTCCACAATACCAGATATAATAACCGCTGGAAAAGACACCGTAGCAGTACGTATACCCAAACACCCACTAACTTTACAGCTTTTAAAACAACTCCCTTTCCCATTGGCAGCACCAAGTGCTAACCCTTTCGGGAGTATTAGCCCAACAAAACCAGAACATGTAGAGCGTTATTTTAAAGATGCTATTGGTCAAGTTTTAGATGGCGGCGCATGTACAAACGGTATAGAATCAACCATTATAGGTTTTGAAAATGATGAACCTATTATTTATCGTTTAGGCGCATTAGCTATAGAAGACATTGAATCTGTTGTGGGGAAAGTAGCCATAAAAAACAAAAAAGAAGTGAGTCCAGATGCACCAGGGATGTTAGAACGTCATTACGCTCCGACAACGAAAACCTTCTTAACGGATGCTATTTCAGAAGAAATAAAAAAGCACCGTGGTAAAAACATTGGCGTTCTCACTTTCAAAGAAGACATAAAAGATGATTCTATTACCACTCAAATCATCTTATCAAAAAAAGGTGATATGCATGAAGCAGCATCAAAATTATATGATGCTATGCACCGTTTAGACCATCAAAATTTGGATGTAATTATCGCTGAAAAATTTCCAGATTTTGGACTAGGAAAATCTATAAATGACAGGTTACAACGCGCAACATTTAGTAGTTAATTTTTTAAAGCTACAGCTACCTGATTTTCAACCATAAAAAAACCTCAAGCTAGGTTTGGTAATCCAATAGTTTATCGTAAATTTGCAAACTCTTTTTGAGAGAGGAATGTTTAATAATTAAAAAATCAAAGTGTGGACACATTAAGCTACAAAACGATTTCAGCAAACAAAGCTACTGTAAATAAGGAGTGGGTTTTGGTTGATGCTGAAGGTCAAGCGCTTGGTCGTTTAGCTTCTAAAGTTGCAAAACTTATTAGAGGTAAGCACAAGCCAAACTTCACACCTCATGTTGATTGCGGAGATAACGTTATTGTTATCAATGCAGAAAAAATCACGTTATCTGGTAACAAATGGACTGACAAGTCATACATTCGTCACACCGGATATCCAGGAGGTCAAAAAAGTTTAACTGCTACAGAATTGTTTGGAAAAGATCCAGCAAGAGTAGTAGAAAAAGCGGTTAAAGGAATGCTACCTAAAAACAAATTAGGTGCGGCTTTATTCCGTAATTTAACAGTTGTTGTTGGAACAGAGCATGCACATGCAGCTCAAAAGCCAAAAGCAATAAATCTAGAAGAATTTAAATAACATGGAAGTAATTCACAAAATTGGCCGTAGAAAAACGGCTGTTGCGCGCGCTTATGTTTCTAAAGGAAAAGGAAACATTACAATTAATAAAAAAGACTTAGCTAATTATTTTACTACCGCTACTTTACAGTACAAAGTAAAACAACCTTTAGTTTTGACTAACAATGACGCCAACTTTGATATTACAGTAAATGTATATGGAGGTGGTATTACTGGACAAGCTGAGGCTGTTCGTTTAGCAATTTCTCGTGCAATGTGCGAAGTAGATGCTGAGAACAGATTAACACTTAAACCAGAAGGTTTATTAACAAGAGATCCAAGAATGGTTGAACGTAAGAAATTCGGTCAGAAGAAAGCTCGTAAGAAGTTTCAATTCTCTAAACGTTAATATCCTGAACATGGTTCAGGATCTGTATATCAGATTCCTTTATCATTTTCAAAACAAAATAATAAATTAAAAAACAGTTATTGTTGTCCTAGTGTAAAAACAGGATTTAGTTTAGCATCTAAATGGTTAAGGCGAATTTTTAAAAATGACCACTTAATCATTGCTAATTCAACAGAACGTAAACTATTACAAAATGGCAGTAGAAGTAAAAGAATTACTTGAAGCAGGTGTACACTTCGGACACCTTACACGTAAGTGGGATCCAAATATGGCACCTTACGTTTATATGGAGCGTAACGGTATCCATATTATAAACCTTTACAAAACAGCAGCTAAAATTGATGAAGCTGGAGCAGCACTTGCTAAAATTGCGGCTTCTGGACGTAAAATTTTATTTGTTGCAACAAAAAAACAAGCAAAAGATATTGTATCTGAAAAAGCTACAGAAATTAACATGCCTTACATCACTGAAAGATGGCCAGGTGGAATGTTAACTAACTTTGTTACTATTAGAAAAGCGGTTAAAAAAATGGCTTCTATTGATAGAATGAAGAAAGATGGTACATTCATGACATTATCTAAGAAAGAGCGTTTACAAGTTGATCGTTTAAGAGCTAAGTTAGAGAAAAACTTAGGTTCTATTACTGATATGACTCGTTTACCAGGTGCATTGTTTGTTGTAGATATCAAGCGTGAGCATATCGCGATTAAAGAAGCTCAAAAATTAAACATTCCAATTTTTGCAATGGTAGATACTAACTCTGACCCTCGTCAGGTTGATTATGTTATTCCTGCAAATGATGATGCTTCTAAATCGATAGATAAAATCTTAACGCATGTAACATCTGCGGTTGCAGAAGGTTTAGCAGAACGTAAAGCTGAAAAAGAAGCTGCAGCAGCGCCAAAGGAGGAAGCTCCAAAAGCGAAAGCAAAAGCGGCACCAGCTAAAAAAGCTGTTGCTGAAGAAGAAGAATAAATAACACAATACACACAAATAAGTCGTTTAGTTCTTTTTCTCAATTGAAAATAAATTAAACGACTTTTTTAAATTATAACAATTATGAGTACTACTGTAAAAGTTACAGCCCAAGAGGTAAACAAATTAAGACAAGCTACAGGTGCAGGAATGATGGACTGCAAGAAAGCTTTAGTAGAAGCTGGAGGCGATTTTGATAAAGCTATTGAAGTGCTTCGTAAAAAAGGACAAAAAGTAGCTGAAAAGAGAGCTGACAGAGATTCTTCTGAAGGCGCTGCTGTTTCAAAAATTAATGCAGACCAAACTGAAGGTGTTGCCATTGTTTTAGGATGTGAAACTGATTTTGTTGGTAAAAACGAAAACTTTTTAGCATTGGCAAATCAATTAGCTGATATTGCACTTAATACAAATTCTAAAGAAGACTTTTTAGCTGCAGATTTTGGAGGTATGACTGTTGCTGAAAAATTAGTTGAGCAAACTGGTGTTATTGGTGAGAAATTAGAAATCAACGCATTTGAAAAATTACAAGCTTCTTATGTTGGTACTTACGTTCACATTAACAAAATTGCTGCTTTAGTAGGATTATCTGCTAAAGTTGATAATGCTGATGTTTTAGTTAAAGACGTAGCAATGCAAGTAGCTTCTATGGGAGCAACTTCATTATCATATAAAGATTTTGATCCTGCTTATGTTGCATCAGAAACTGAAGCTAGAATTGCTGTTATTGAAAAAGATAATATTGAATTAGGACGTTTAGGTAAAACTCTAAAAAATGTTCCTAAATATATTTCTATGGCACAATTAACGCCTGAAGTTATAGCTGAAGCTGAAGAAGCTGCAAAAGCTGAATTAAAAGCTGAAGGTAAACCAGAACAAATCTGGGATAGAATTTTACCAGGTAAAATGGAACGTTTCATTTCTGATAATACAACTTTAGATCAAGAACAATGTTTACTTGACCAAAAGTTTATTAAAGATGAAAAGAAAACTGTTGCTGAGTATGTTTCTTCTTATGGAGAAGTTGAAATCTCAGGATTCAAACGTGCATCAGTAGGATAATCATTTTCGAAAAAGCACAAATTAAATATATTCAAACCACTACTTTAACTTAAAGTAGTGGTTTTTTTATATAAAAAAACGAGTTTCATATAAATTCAAAAAATAAAAAAATTGTGTAGCTTTGTCCAACCTCTTTAAAAAACACATGAAATACAAAAGAATACTCCTTAAATTATCTGGCGAAGCCTTAATGGGAGAACGTCAATATGGTATAGATCCAGATCGATTAGCAGAATATGCTCAAGATATTAAAACAATAACTGATAAAGGTATTGAAGTTGCCATAGTTATTGGTGGTGGAAACATTTTTAGAGGTGTTGCTGGAGCCAGTAAAGGTATGGATCGTGTGCAAGGAGATCATATGGGTATGCTTGCTACAGTAATTAACGGTTTAGCATTACAAGGCGCATTAGAAGATGCAGATATCCCAACACGATTACAAACAGCCATAAAGATCAATGAGGTAGCAGAACCATTTATAAGAAGAAAAGCGATGCGACATTTAGAAAAAGGGCGCGTTGTTATTTTTGGTGGTGGTACTGGGAACCCTTATTTTACAACAGATTCTGCAGCAGTTTTACGTGCTATAGAAATTGAAGCTGATGTTATTTTAAAAGGGACAAGAGTTGATGGTATTTATAATGCAGACCCAGAAAAGGACACTACTGCAGTTAAATTTAAATCTATTTCTTTTGATGATGTTTTAAGAAAAGGACTTAAAGTTATGGATACTACAGCATTTACTTTAAGTCAAGAAAACAAGTTACCTATTATTGTTTTTGATATGAATAAAAAAGGGAACTTACTTAAAGTAGTTTCTGGAGAAAACATAGGTACAGTAGTTAATGTGTAATAATTGGCGTAGTTTTTGAATATGCATATATAATTTGAAATAAAAGTTTAAAACAATGAACGAAGACATACAATTTATATTAGATACCACAAAAGAAGCAATGGATAACGCTCTTGCGCATCTTAAAAAACAATTTTTAAACATTAGAGCTGGTAAAGCTAGCCCATCTATGTTAGGTAGTGTTATGGTTGATTATTATGGGACTCAAACTCCGCTTAGTCAAGTAGCAAATGTTAACACACCCGATGGTAGGACTATTACGGTTCAACCTTGGGAAAAAAGCATGCTACAGGAAATAGAACGTGGTATTGCTTATGCAAATCTTGGATTTAACCCAATGAATAATGGTGAAACTATTATTATTAATGTACCACCATTAACAGAAGAGCGCCGTAAAGATTTAGCAAAACAGGCAAAAGCTGAAGCAGAAGATGCTAAAGTAAGTATTCGTACTGCACGTAAAGACGCCATGAATGATATCAAAAAAAATGATGATATATCAGAAGATTTGCAAAAAAATGCAGAAATAGACATACAACAAATAACAGATAATCACGTTAAAAAAGTCGATGAGCTTTTCGATAATAAAGAAAAAGAAATCATGACCGTATAACTTTAAAGGCGACATTTTTGTCGCTTTTTTTATAAACCTTTAGTTTCTAGTTTTTACAAATGCTAAAATGTTGTTCTATTTTTGTTTTAATTATTTGTACAACTTTAGGGTATGGTCAATCTTCTATTAAAGAGCACTTACAACCAAAACAAGACTCCATAAAAAAGAAGGAATTACTTAAAAGCCTTGGTAATGGTTTTTTACCTTCCAAATACTTCAACTTAGATTTAAGGTATCTTATAAAGTTTAATCAATATGAAGGTATAAGAACAGGACTTGGTGGTGTAACAAATGATGCCTTTTCTGAAAAATATCGATTTAACACCTATGGCGTTTATGGCTTTAAAGATCATCGTTTTAAATATAGTATTGGTGGAGGTTTTAGATTAGCAAAAAAAACGAATACCTGGGTTAACCTATCTTACACAGACGATTTACAAGAAACAGGAAGCACAAAATTCTTAACTGATAAACGATTTTTTCAATTTTTTGAACCACGTTTATTAAACATTGATTTGTTTCATAAACATATTACTAAATCAATCGGTTTAGAGCATCAAATAACATCAAAATTATTAAGTGAATCTGAATTATCTATTAGTAACGTCAACCCAACTTACAGTTATAGTTATGTATTCAATGGTGAAAGCACAAATACTTTTCATTTAAGTACAGCAAAAATAGCACTTCAGTGGAGCCCATTTAACACTATAAAAACAAGTGATAAAAACACTGAAGAGATTGAAGAAGGTTATCCTAAATTTACTTTTCAATACGCTAAAAGTTTTAAAGATGTTTTTGGTAGTAATTTTGGATTTTCAAAATTCGATTTCAGAACCATTCATAAAATCGGAAGTAAAAATGATGCCTTTTCAGAAATAACATTGGTTTCTGGAATTGCCAAAGGTAATACACCATTAACGCATTTGTATCATGCCTACCCAAACAATATTACAAAAGAAACCATATTACAACGTTTCTCTGTGGCAGGATTGAATAGTTTTGAAACCATGTATTTTAATGAATTCTTTTCAGATAAATTTGCAACGTTTCAATTAAAACACTTTTTAAAACCTTTTAATGTTTCTGGCCGATATAAACCCCAAATGGTTTTAATTTCCCGATTTGCTATTGGTGATATGAATAACCCCGAAAGACATCAAAACGTTACATTTAATTCTTTAAAAAAAGGCTATACAGAATCTGGATTCGAGCTTAATAAATTACTATTTGGTTTTGGGGTAAGCTTTACTTATCGATATGGCGGCTATCATTTACCAGAATTCAGTGATAATATTGCATTTAAGTTTACATTTAACGTCTCATTATGAGGTATTATACTCCTTTTTTCTACCTTTGCGCATCTTTTAATTAACGCATGTTTAAACTTTTCACAAAAGATTTTTGGGATGTTACAGCAAGATTGATTTTACGTAATAAAATCATAATTCTTGTTGGTATTATTATTACTACATTTCTGTTAGCTCAGAAATGGGATAATATGCGTTTAGCATATAGTGAGGCAAATATGCTACCTGATGACCATGAAGTAAATATTACTTATAATAATTTTTTAAAAATCTTTGGAGAAGAGGGCAACCTTATTATACTTGGTGTAAAAGACAGTACTTTATTTACCTTAGAAAAACTAAATGCTTGGAATGCCCTTTCAGAAAACTTCAAACAAAATGAAGCGGTAGAAACTGTTATCTCTATAAAAGATCTTCAAAAACTAGTTAAAGACACTAAAAAAGAGAAATTCAACTTAGAACCTTTTATTAAGGACTCAATTACAACAATTGACCAAATTGAAATCCTGCAAAATGAACTATTCAAAAAATATCCGTTTTACGATAATTTCTTATTCAATAAGGAAACAAAAACAATACGAACGGCTATTTACATGGATAAAGCCATTGTAAACACATCTGCAAGAAAAGATTTTGTTATTGATGTATTATTGCCAAAGATTGAAACCTTCGAAAACAAGTATAATTTAGATGTACGCGTTTCAGGTATGCCGTATATCCGTACTTTAAATTCGAAAAATATTGTTGATGAAATTAGCCAATTTATTATAGCTGCGCTTTTAGTTACATCCATCATTTTCTTTTTCTTTTTTAGGTCGTTTCGTGCCACTTTTATTTCACTTATTGTAGTTTGTATTGGTGTAGCGTGGACGCTAGGAATTATTGGTTTATTAAACTATGAAATTAGTGTCTTAACTGCATTAATTCCCCCATTAATTATCGTCATTGGAATACCAAATTGTATTTTCTTAATCAATAAGTATCAGCATGAAGTAAAACTACATGGTAATAAAGTAAAATCATTACAACGTGTTATTACAAAAATCGGAAATGCTACATTGATGACTAACATTACTACAGCTTCTGGTTTTGCAACATTTATTTTAACAGAAAGTAAACTTTTAAAAGAGTTTGGTGTAGTAGCTTCACTTAGTATTATTTCAATTTTTATTCTGTGTTTATTGATTATTCCTATTATATATAGCTTTATGCCATATCCTAAAGATCGACACTTAGAGCATTTAAACAAGCGTTGGATTGGTGGTTTTGTAAATTGGATGGAACGTATGGTAAGGCATAAAAGAATTGCTATTTACATAACATCTGTAGTGTTACTTGTAGTAAGTATTATTGGAATTTATCAAATAAGGATATCAGGTAGTTTAATTGAAGATATGCCTCAGGAATCTGAATTTGTAAATGATATTCGATTCTTCGAAGAAGAATTTAATGGTATTATGCCATTGGAAATTATGGTTGATACTAAACGTAAAAAGGGAGTGATGAAACTTTCTACCCTAAAGCGGATGAATGAACTTGAGGATTTAATTATTGAAACTCCTGAATTATCAAAACCTATTTCCATTGTTGGATTAGTTAAATACTCCAAACAAGCGTATTATAATGGTAATACTAAATTTTATCAATTACCTACTTCTCAAGAAAATAGCTTCATTCTGTCTTATGCTAAAAACTCATCTTCAAATGTCAATTTACTCAATAATTTTGTGGATAGCACTGGCCAATATGCTCGTATCACAACCTTTATGAAAGATATTGGAACTGATAAAATGGAACGTATTGAAGAAAACCTTCAAACAAAAATAGATAAAGTATTTCCTCAAGAACGTTATAATGTTATAATGACTGGTAAAGCATTATTATTTCAAAAAGGGACAAAATATTTGGTTAAAAACTTAGTAATTTCATTAACATTAGCTATACTTTTAATCGCTCTATTTATGGCTTATATGTTCAGATCTGGTAGAATGATTATTATTTCGCTTATCCCTAACTTATTGCCATTACTTGTTACAGCTGGTTTAATGGGTTATTTAGGTGTGCCAATAAAACCATCAACTATTCTTGTATTTAGCATCGCTTTTGGTATTTCAGTCGATGATACTATTCACTTTTTAGCAAAATATAGGCAGGAACTTCAAGCCAATAACTGGAAAATTAAAGTGTCTGTTTATGGTGCTTTAAAAGAGACCGGTGTAAGTATGTTTTATACGTCTATTGTTTTGTTTTTTGGGTTCTCAGTGTTTACCATTTCAAGTTTTGGAGGCACTGTAGCTTTAGGTGCTTTAGTCTCAGCCACACTATTATTCGCTATGTTATCAAATTTACTTCTTTTGCCTTCTTTATTACTCTCCCTAGAGCGGAGTATTGCAAATAAACAAGTACTTAGAAAACCTTCAATAAATATAATTCCTGAAGAAGACGAAGTAGAAGATTAAATTCTGATAATATTAAATTTCAACTCCACAAAATTTTGGAAATTAGAAATTCAATTATGAGGATTGAAACCTTTATATTTACACTATTAATTTTTAAAAAAGTGCGACTTTGAAAACTGTTTCAGAATTATTATCCGAAGATATTATCCTGCCAGAGGTAGAAATTAAAGGTTGGGTAAGAACGTTTAGAGCTAATCGTTTTATTGCTTTAAATGATGGTTCAACAATCAATAATATTCAATGTGTTGTTGATTTTGAAAATTTTGATGAATCCTTATTGAAAAGAATAACCACTGGAGCAGCAATACATGTGAAAGGTGAATTAGTTGAAAGTCAAGGTAAAGGACAAAAAGTTGAAATTCAAGTAAATGAATTAGAAATTTTAGGAGATTCTGATCCTGAAACATATCCAATACAACCAAAAAAACACTCTTTTGAATTTCTAAGAGAAAATGCACACTTACGTACTAGAACAAATACATTTAGTGCAGTAATGCGATTACGTTCTGCCTTATCTTTCGCTATTCATAAATATTTTAATGATAACGGATTTTACTATATGCATGCGCCAATTATTACTGGAAGTGACGCAGAGGGTGCTGGCGAAATGTTTCAAGTAACAAATTTAGATGTGAAGAATCCACCACTCAACGATTCTGGAGATGTAGATTATTCACAAGATTTTTTCGGAAAAGAAACTAACTTAACCGTTTCAGGACAATTAGAGGCTGAAACTTACGCTATGTCACTTGGTAAGGTATATACATTTGGGCCTACTTTTAGAGCTGAAAACTCAAATACCTCACGTCATTTAGCTGAATTTTGGATGATTGAACCTGAGGTTGCTTTTATGGATTTGGCAGGCAATATGGATTTAGCAGAAGACTTTATGAAATCTGTTATTAAATATGTATTGGATAACAACCGAGAAGATTTAGAGTTTTTAGATACACGTCTTCAAAATGAAGAAAAAACAAAACCTCAAGCTGAACGCAGCCCAATGAATTTAATTGAAAAATTAAATTTTATTACAGACAATAACTTCAAACGTGTAAGTTATACTGAGGCAATCGATATTTTGAGAAATTCAAAACCAAATAAGAAAAAGAAATTTAAATATCCAATAAATGAATGGGGGACAGATTTACAAAGTGAACATGAGCGTTTTTTAGTTGAAAAGCATTTTAAATGCCCTGTTATTTTGTTTGACTACCCAGCCAATATTAAAGCATTTTATATGCGTTTAAATGAAGATGGTAAAACGGTTCGAGCTATGGATATTCTTTTCCCTGGTATAGGAGAAATCGTTGGTGGTGCACAACGTGAAGAACGTTTGGATGTTTTAAAAGAAAAAATGGCTGCTATAAACATTCCTGAAGAAGAACTTTGGTGGTATTTAGATTTACGTAAATTTGGTACTGCTGTACACTCTGGATTTGGTTTAGGATTTGAAAGATTGGTTATGTTTGCAACCGGAATGACTAATATTAGAGATGTTATTCCATATCCAAGAACACCTCAAAATGCCGAATTTTAAAAAATATTTTTTTTAAAGCGCAATTTGGTACGACTTTGGTATACTAATCCCTTTTTATATCTTTGAGTAACAACCTGAATAAACCACATGCTTAAACAATATTTACAATTCAAATTATCCCAAAAACTGTCTCCGCAGCAAATTCAATTGATGAAATTGATACAGTTGCCTACACAAGCTTTTGAACAACGTTTAAAGCAAGAATTAGAAGAAAACCCTGCTCTGGAAGGTGGAAAAGAAGAGAGTAAAGATGACTTAGATTCTGATTTTGATAATACAACTGATGACTTTGATGATAACGAATCTATTAATGCTGAAGACATTAATGTTGATGAGTATTTAAGTGATGATGAAATACCTGACTACAGAACACAGGTAAATAATTACAGTAGTGACGATGAAGAAAAAACTATGCCTTATGCTGCAGGAACTTCATTTACACAGTATTTAAAAAATCAATTAAATACCTATAGACTTTCTGATGAAGAGCGAGATATTGCTGAATTTTTGGTTGGAAGTGTTGATGAAAGTGGATACATAAGACGTGAATTAAGTGATATTATGGACGATTTAGCATTCACTCAAAATGTCTATACAACAGAAGATAATATCGAAAAAGTTTTGAGAATTGTACATCAGTTGGATCCTGCTGGCGTAGGCGCAAGAAACTTACAGGAGTGTTTAAGTATTCAATTACACCGAAAAGAAAAAACTGCCGATACTGAATTAGCTACTGATATTATTGATAATGCTTTTGATCAGTTTACTAAAAAGCATTACAAAAAGTTGCTTCAAAAATTTGATATAACAGAAATTCAACTCAAAGATGCAATTTCAGAAATTGAGCATTTAAATCCTAAACCTGGTGGGTCTTATGCAGGAAACAATCGGATTGTAGAGCATGTTGTACCAGATTTTGCTATAAAAATTATTGAAGGCGAATTGGAACTAACACTTAACGGTAGGAATGCCCCTGAGTTGCATGTTTCAAGAGAGTATAATAATATGCTTAAGGGTTATAAAGATTCGAAAGACAAATCAAAATCTCAAAAAGATGCAGTGCTATTTATTAAACAAAAATTAGATGCTGCTAAGTGGTTTATAGAGGCTATAAAACAACGTCAACAAACATTATTTGTTACCATGAGTGCCATTATGCATTATCAGAAAGAATACTTTCTTTCTGGTGATGAGCGAAATTTAAAACCGATGATTCTTAAAGATATAGCTGATGAAATTAATATGGATGTTTCAACAGTATCAAGAGTTGCGAATAGCAAGTATGTAGATACACCATATGGTACAAAATTGATAAAAGAATTCTTTTCAGAATCTATGAAAAATGATCAAGGAGAAGATGTCTCAACAAGAGAAATTAAAAAAATCCTAGAAACAGTTATTGAAGAAGAAAATAAGAAAAAACCTTTAACCGACGAAAATTTAGCTTCTATACTAAAAGAAAAAGGATATCCGATTGCTAGACGTACTGTTGCAAAATATAGAGAACAACTAGATATTCCTGTAGCTCGATTACGTAAAAAAATATAATGGATAAAATATTAAAGAGTCTTTCATATATTTTTCATCCACTTTTAATACCTCTTTTAGGTGTTGTTTTTTACTTTTCTAAATCTCCTCGATATATTCCTATTGAAATAATTCAAGCCAAAGTAGTTTCACTTTTTATTTTAACTGTAATACTTCCTATTTTACTCTATTATTTATTAAAAACAATTGGAGTAGTTAAAACTATTAATCTAGAAACTACTAAGGAGCGTATTTACCCATTAATTCTTAATGGTATAGTTCTTTTAATAGTTTTACAGCGTATTTTAACTCCAACACAAGCTATTGAGCTTTATTTTTTCTTTGTTGGAATTCTAATATCTAATATGGCTTGTTTATTACTTGCAATTATAAAATTTAAAGCAAGTATTCACATGATTGCTGTATCTGGTGCGCTGATGTTTTTTATAGCTTTAAGCATTCATTTTAGTATTAATATAAATGGAACACTTGCACTAATGTGTATAATTATGGGAGGAGTTGCCACTTCAAGACTACATCTTAAAGCACATACTTATAAAGAATTAATCATGGGTGTTTTTATAGGTGCTTTTCCGCAATTAATTTTAGTAAACTATTGGTTATAATATATAGAACATTAATCCTATTTTAATGGCATTAAAATCTATACGCTCTCCGTTTATTGTTGCTTTATCTGATAAGATAGAATTTAGTCCATAATACACATGAATATTCCATGTGTTGTATCCAGTACTTAAAGTTAGTCCATACTGGAATTTATTAAAATCGTTATTACTTGTATACTTTATACGTCCTAAATCGCCTTCATATTTAGATGTATTAACTATGGTATACCCAAACTTAATACCCATATAAATACGCCAAAAATCATATTCACTTGGAGTTGAGGTTCTCCACCTAAACTCTAAAGGAACTTCAATTAAATGTGTTGAAAACTTATTTTTAGTGTACGTTTCAGTGTCTGCTAGTATACTATAAACAAAATTTCCTGCATTATCTTTATTAATAAAAAGGTCTTGATTATAAGAATTTGCTGAATATCCAATACCTAAACCTATGGCTTTATTCCTTTTTTTATTAATTGGCATATCTTTTATAAACCCTAAATGAAATCCTAATGAAAATCCACTTTGGTTAAGACTCTTAGGCCTATTACCTAATAAGTTATAGGTGATTCCTGCATAAAATTGATCTTCTTTATAAAGCGAATCTACTTCCTTAATAATATTTTCTTGAGTATAGCAACGTATGATACTTATTAAACAAAAGAAGATAAAAAAAAGATACCTCATCTAATTAAAAAATTATAATAGTAATTACTAAACAACAAAATAATAATTAAAATTGTGAATGTTATAAAAAATAAAAGGCGTTTTGAAATTTCAAAACGCCTTTATATAAAATTAAGAAAGTAAAATTAATCTCTTCCAAATACACTACCCTTTTTGGTTGTGTAATTTAGTTTAAGCGCATTAACCTTACGCAGTTCTTGTTTAATATCACCTATTAAACCCATATTAGCATCACTATCAACCTTTAAGGCTGTAGTAAGAAATGGAATAAGCTCTTCACGCTTTGAAGCACGTTCTTGTGCTATAAAAGAAGCAATATCTTTTACACTTGCAAAATCATCATTAAGCTGTATTCTAGCTTCGGTACCAAACTGCTTATAATTTTGACTTGGCTTTCCAGCATAAATATACATTACCAAATCTTTCTTATCTAGTTTCTCAACTTGATCTGCAAAAGGTAAATTATTTTCAATTTTTAAAGTATTTTGCCTCATAACTGTGGCAACCATAAAAAAGAATAATAGCATAAATACAATATCTGGTAAAGATGCTGTGTTAACCGCCGGCATATCGCCACTTTTTTTCTTTTTAAATTTAGACATATTTAATAAATGTTAAATTTTAATCTATTGTACTTCTGAAAGCTTTTGAGGGTAATCAACCTTTATTTGATCAATTTTCTCTTTAAGCTTCTCTTTATTCCCTGGCCAATTCACATCTTTGTAGTTTGCCTGCATATCAGCAAATGACTTGCCATATAGGGATTGTGCTCTGGCATCTCTTAACACGTTATAAGCTGCAACTAATTCATTCTGCACAGCTATATAGGTTTTATAAGATGTTTCACGTTCATTCTTTAAAGAAATAATAGCTTTATCTGGATTATCAGAAGAAGAAGGGTTTCTTTTTCCTTTACAATAATCACATGATCCATCGCCACCATTATCTAAAAACTCTATGGCTGCTGCTCTTAAGTCTTTCAATTCCATGATTTCATCCTCAACAAGTAATTGATCTTTACCATTTAATAATACAGTAAAAATATTTTTCTGCTTGATGATTACATCTTCTTCAGACTCTTCCATTGGAGGAAGTTTTCTATTAATTCCTGAATCAACTTCAATGGTTGTAGTTACAAGAAAGAATATTAATAATAAGAAAGCAATATCGGCCATTGAGCCTGCATTTACTTCTGGTGCTGCTCTTTTTGCCATAATCTATTTATTAAACATTTTTTTAGCTCCACCAAATAACATAGAACCTATTGCTACTGCTGCAAGTATATAAAAAGCATATAATCCAGCTCCAACATTTTTAGAAGTAGCTTCTGTTACATCAGCACCTTTATCTACGAAAGGTTGTAAATCTAAATCTGAACCTGATGATATAACATAAGATATAATAAGTACTGCTGCAAATGCACCAACTGTCATTAATGTCTTTTTAATATCTCCAGCAAACAATCCTTTGATTACGAATAACAAAACTAATAATAACACTATGCCTAATACTGCATAAGCAATTAATAGCATATTACCACTCATACTCTGAGCTGTATCTTCGTCTCCTGCAATAATTACAAGTGCGACAATGGCACCAATAATGGCAAGAGCAAAAGCTACAATTTTTAAAATTTTATGTAAACCCATAATTTTTTAGTTTTTAAATTATTACTTTTTATGTCTCATTAATAGGTCCATTAACGTAATGGAAGCATCTTCCATGTTGTTAACAATACTATCAATTTTAGCAATAATGTAATTGTAAAAAATCTGAAGTATAATAGCTACTACTAAACCAAATACTGTTGTTAAAAGTGCCACTTTAATACCTCCTGCAACAAGTGATGGTTGCATATCTCCTGCAGCTTCAATTTTATCAAATGCTTGAATCATACCAATTACTGTACCCATGAAACCAAGCATCGGTGCTAATGCAATAAATAATGAAATCCAAGATACGTTTTTCTCTAATTGTCCCATTTGTACACCACCATAAGCTACAACAGCTTTTTCAGCAGCCTCAACGCTTTCATCTGCTCTATCTAAACCTTGATAGTAGATTGACGCAATAGGTCCTTTAGTATTTCTACAAACTTCTTTTGCAGCTTCAACACCACCTGAAGATAAAGCATCCTCAACATCTTGAGTTAACTTCTTAGTGTTAGTAGTTGATAAGTTTAAAAAGATAATTCTCTCTATAGCAATCGCTAATCCTAGAATTAAACATAATAATACGATTCCCATAAAACCAGGGCCTCCTTCAATAAAACGCTTTTTTAATTCTTGATGAAATCCAAGTTCTTCAGCTGGTGCTGCATCATCTTGAGTCATTGTTGTAACTGTTGTTACGGCTGTACTAGTGTTAGCAATTGTAGTTGCATTAGCAGTTCCGAATGCCACCATTACTGTTATGGCAAGGATAGAAAATAATCTTTTCATGTTCTCGATCTTAATTTTATTAGTTAAAGTGTTAAAGATATAAAAAAAAAGCAATTAAAAAATAAAAAAACAGCAGAGAGGAAGGGATTCGAACCCTCGATACGCTATTAACGCATACACGCTTTCCAAGCGTGCGCCTTAAGCCACTCGGCCACCTCTCTGTAATTGGTTTTAATAATTACTGGAGGTCAAATAACAAAAAAAACTTTGAAGTCTAAAATTAAAAGCGTTAATTTTTAAGTCATCTCGCCCCTTAAAGGCGCTTCATACGTGGTTTTGAAGCTGTTAGAAGAAATATTTTGCCCAAGCACATACATTAATTTTGCAACTGCAGCTTCAGTAGTTATGTCTTTTCCAGAAATAACACCAATCTTTTTTAATAAGCTACTTGTTTCATAATGTCCCATCGCAACACTTCCCCCAGAACATTGAGTAACGTTTATAATATGAATCCCTTTTGAAATAATTTCTTTTAAAATATCAATAAACCATTTTTCAGTTGTACAATTTCCTGCCCCATAAGTTTCAAGTATTATAGCTTTTAAATTTGAAGTACTAAAAATACTCTTCAACAAAGTAGGTGTTATCCCTGGGAACAATTTAACAATGGCTATATTTTTATCTAATTTTTTATGTACTCTTAATTTTTTTCTAAGATTAGGTTTAAAAACATATTCGTGATTAACTTTTAAATGAACACCAGATTCAGCTAAATCAGGGTAATTAAACGATGCAAAAGCCTGAAAATGTTCTGCATTAAGTTTTGTTGTTCTATTACCTCTATACAGTTTATATTCAAAATACAAGCAAACTTCTTTTATTGCTGGCTTACCTTTATATTGTAATGAAGCAACTTGAATAGATGTAATTAAATTTTCTTTTGCATCAGTTCGTAAATCTCCAATTGGTAATTGCGACCCCGTAAACACAACAGGTTTAGCTAAATTTTCAAGCATGAAACTCAATGCTGAAGCTGTATAACTCATGGTGTCACTCCCGTGTAAAACTACAAAGCCATCAAATTTTTCGTAATGATTTTCGATTATTTCAGCAATTTGCACCCAATATTCCGGGTTCATATTACTTGAATCTATTGGTTTTTTAAAAGAAATCGTATCTATATTACAATCTAAAAGTTGTAGTTCAGGAATTCTATCTAAAAGATTTTTAAAATTAAACGCTTTTAAAGAATTAGTTTTAAAATCTTTTACCATACCAATGGTTCCACCAGTATAGATAAGTAAAATACTTGTTTTTGATTTACTCATGCTTTAAATTTTAAAAACATCTTTAGAATTTTGTGTTGTTACTTCTGCTATAAATTCTTTAGATGTATCATATATATAGGACAACTTTTCTAAAACATTAATTATGTAAGCGCTTTCATTTCGTTTTCCTCTATACGGCACTGGTGATAAATAAGGTGAATCAGTTTCTAATACTATATGTTTCAAATCTATTTGATTTAAAAACTGATCAATCTTCCCGTTCTTAAATGTTGCTACGCCTCCAATTCCTAATTTCATGTTATAAGAAATAGCTTTATGAGCTTGCTCTAGCGTGCCTGTAAAGCAATGAAAAATACCATATAAATCATCACTCTTTTCAGTTTCTAAAACCTCAAAAATTTCATCAAATGCCTCCCTACAATGAATAACAATAGGTAAGTTATGTTTTTTTGCTAATTGAATTTGAAGCTTAAATGCCTTTTTTTGAATATCTAGAGTAGATTTATCCCAATATAAATCAATTCCAATTTCGCCAACAGCATAAAACTTTCGTTTAGCAAGCATCTCTTCAACGTGTTTTAATTCATCTTTAAAATTCGCTTTAACATGAGTTGGATGCAATCCCATCATTAAAAACACATGTTCAGGATAATCAGATTCTAATTTTAACATAGAATTTGTGTAAGTAGAGTCAATTGCTGGTATAAAAAACCGAGAAACACCTTCTTCTAAGGCTCTACTAATCATCGCATTTCTATCTTCATCAAAAGCTTCACTATATAAATGAGTATGGGTATCCGTAATTATCAAATTAAAAAGTTTTTGTTAAACTATTCTGTAAAAATAATTGTTTTATAGGATTATATTTGTTTAAAATGAATTTAGATGGAAACACTGAAAGAATTTCTTGAAGAAAAAGGATATACCAAAATAAAGTTGAAACTTACCAAAACCAATCATTTTGAAATAAAAGCAACTATTAATAATGTGAAAGGTAGTTTTATTTTAGATACTGGTGCATCTAGTTCTTGTGTTGGTTTTGAAGGTATAGAAACATTTAAATTAAATGCTGAAGATTCTTTAATTAAAGCTGCTGGCGCTGGTGCCATAGATATGGATACAAAAACTGCTAAGAAAAATAATGTGAAAATTGGTAAATGGACTAACAACAAAGTTGTCTTAGTTTTATTTAATCTTACCCATGTAAATACGGCATTAATAAATCATAACTCTAAACCCGTAGATGGCATCATTGGTGCAGATATTTTAAAAAAAGGAAAAGCTATCATAGATTACGAAAAGAAATATCTATATTTAAAGTTATAAATTAATAGCAAACCAAGTCTCTCTTTTAAGTAAATGAATACATCTATTGTTATTGCTGATGATCACCCTTTAATGTTACGAGGGTTGACAGATTTTTTAACTTCAAAAGGCTACAATATTATAGGTAGTGCAGAAGACGGTAAAACCGCGTACAATCTTATTGTTAAATTAAAACCTGAAATTGCTATTCTAGATATAAGAATGCCTTATATGACTGGATTAGAAATTGCAGAAGCTTGTCAAAAAAATGATTTGCCTACTAAAGTTATTCTAATAACTTTTGATAAAGAAGAAGAAGTATATGATCAAGCATTAGAATTTGGTGTTTTTGGTTATATTTTAAAAGAATTTGCTATTGAAGAAATTGAAACTTGCATCAGTCAAGTTGTAAATGGCAAACCATATTTTAGTGAAGAAATAGCATCTTATTTAAAAGCCAGTACTTTAGAAAATAAGCCTGAAGCACTAGATTCTCTAACTAAATCTGAATTAAAAATTGTTAAACTTATTTCTGAAAATAATACAAGTCAAGATATTGCCGATGAATTATCTATTTCTGTTAGAACGGTAGATAAACACAGAAGTAATATTGTACACAAATTGAGTCTAGACAATAAACCCACCTCACTTTCAATTTGGGCAACTATAAACAAAGATTTTTTATAGTTGCGTATAAAATACGTAGAAGTGCGTATTTTTTGTTTCGTTTATATCATTTATCTTTACAGTGCTATTAATTAGTTCTTAGGGAGAATTATAGAAAGCTCTAAATTGTAATGATTTAGAGCTTTCGTTTTTTTAACCCATTCCTTCCAATATTAAAATACGTAGAAGTGCGTATTTTTTTTCTCCTAAACCTATCTTAATTTTACATTGCTATTAATTAATTCTTTTGAGAGAGAATTTTTTAGATACTCTGCACTGTAATGGTGCAGAGTTTTTAAACAAAATATTAAAAACCCAAACCAATGCTTAAAGCTCAAATGGAAAAAGAAAATAATATTCTTAATAAATATATTATTGTGGGATTATCAATTTTAGTTGTAATAGTTATTACAGTAAATATCGTTATGTTTTTTATTTAGTTAGTTAGAGCCTCATATCCCATAACGAAAAAAGGGTGTTACATAAATTATGTAACACCCTTTTTTATTTTCTATTAGTAATTTATAACTCTAATGCTTTTTTAACATCATTAGCCATTAAAATTTCTACTGGATTTTCAAGAGCTTCTTTAACAGCAACTAAAAATCCAACACTTTCTTTTCCATCAATAATTCTATGGTCATAAGATAATGCGACGTACATAATTGGCCTTATTTCAACTTTACCATCAATAGCAACTGGACGTTCAACAATGTTATGCATACCCAAAATTCCACTTTGCGGTGGATTAATTATTGGTGTAGATAACATACTTCCAAAAACACCACCATTGGTAATTGTAAAGGTACCTCCTGTCATTTCATCAACTGTGATTTGACCGTCTCTAGCACGAAGCGCTAATCGTTTCACTTCAGATTCAACACCTCTAAAACTTAAATTTTCAGCATTTCTAATTACTGGTACCATAAGTCCTTTAGGTCCAGAAACAGCAATACTAATATCACAGAAATCATAAGAAAGCATTTCTTTGCCATCAATCATTGAATTAACAGCTGGATACATTTTTAATGCTCTTACAATTGCTAAAGTAAAGAAACTCATAAAGCCTAAACTTACACCATGCTTTCCTTTAAATGTTTCTTTGTATTCTTTTCTTAAAGCAAAAATTGGAGACATATCAACTTCATTAAAAGTCGTTAACATTGCCGTTGTATTTTTAGCTTCTACTAAACGCTCTGCTACTTTTCTGCGTAGCATAGACATTTTACTTCTAGAAGTTCCTCGATTTCCACCAGTTGGCGTTCCCATTGAAGGTACAGCATTTACAGCATCTTCTTTAGTTACTCTTCCATCTTTACCAGTTCCAGAAATTGAATTTGCATCCATTCCTTTCTCTGCTAAAATCTTTTTTGCTGCAGGACTTGCACTACCTGTAGCATATGTTTTAGTTTCTGTAGCAGTTGGTGCTTTTGGAGCTTCAGCTTTTGGAGCATCCGCTTTCTTTTCTTCTTTTGGAGCATCACCTCCTTCTGGCTTAGCTGCACTTGTATCAATCAAACAAACTACAGCCCCAACTTCAACAGCATCACCTTCTTCTGCTTTAAGCGTAATAGTCCCACTAGCTTCTGCTGGTAATTCAAGGGTTGCTTTATCACTATCTACCTCAGCAATAGCTTGATCTTTTTCAACATAATCTCCATCTTCAACTAACCACGTTGCTATTTCAACTTCTGTAATAGATTCCCCTGGTGAAGGGACTTTCATTTCTAAAATCATTCTTTATAATTTTAATGTATCTTAAATTCTATTTTAATTTTCTTTATCAAAAACGGCATCTATCACACGTTTTTGTCTTCTTTTATCTCTAGTACTTGATCCTGGTGCTGGTACAGAACTGTAAGATCTTGAGCAAACTTCTAACTTAACAATATCTAAACGCTGTAACATATGGCTCCATGCACCCATATTCTTAGGTTCTTCTTGAGCCCAAACATAATTTTCAACATTTGGATACCTATCAATTACATTCTGGATTTTTTCAAGATGAAGCGGGAACAATTGTTCTATTCTAACCAAAGCAACATCTTCTCGCTTAAGTTCTTCTCTTTCAGCCAATAAATCATAATAAAATTTTCCAGTACAGAACACTAATTTCTTAACATGCTTTGGATTAATTGAATCGTCTATAACTTCTTGGAATTCTCCTTTTGCTAATTCATTTATTGACGATACTGCTTTAGGATGACGCAATAAACTCTTAGGTGTAAATACAATTAAAGGTTTTCTATAGTCACGTTTCATTTGACGACGTAGCAAATGGAAAAAATTTGCTGGTGTTGTACAATTTGTAACTATCATATTATCCTTTCCACATAATTGCAAATAACGTTCTATTCTTGCAGATGAATGTTCAGAACCTTGTCCTTCATAACCATGAGGTAATAAAACAACTATACCATTTTGAGATTTCCATTTATCTTCTGCTGCAGAAAGATATTGGTCAAATATTATTTGAGCCCCATTACTAAAATCTCCAAATTGCGCTTCCCATATCGTTAAGGTATTCGGATTTGCCATAGCATAACCATAATCAAAACCTAACACGCCGTACTCAGATAAAAATGAGTTGTAAATATACATTTCACCTTTATTCTCTGGGTTTGTATTTAATAAATTAATACGTTCTTCTGAAATCTCATCACGTAAAATAGCATGTCTGTGACTAAAGGTTCCACGTTCAACATCTTGTCCAGAAATTCGAACGTTAAAACCTTCTTCCATTAAACTTCCATAAGCCAAAGTTTCACCCATACCCCAATCAAGCGTATCCGTTTCAAAAACCATTTTTGACCTACCTTGAAGTATTCTTTCTGCTTTTCGTAAAAACTTAACACCATCAGGAACTGTAGAAATTACTTTCGAAATATGTTTTAACCTGTCTTTAGAATAGGATGTATCTTCACTTATAAGCATCCTATCAACACCTTTTCTTTCAAAGCCTTTCCATCGTTCTTGCATAAACTCTCTAACCTTTGAAGATTTCGCTTCTTTAGATTTTGAATATTCTCTTTCTAAAGTTTCTTTAAACTCTGCAACAATTTTATTAGAGTATGCCTTATCAATAGTATTTTCAGCAATTAACTTATCTGAATAAATTTTAAAAGGATTCTGGTGTTTTGATATGTTTTTATAAAGTTTTGGTTGAGTGAATCTTGGTTCATCACCTTCATTATGACCGTATTTTCTATAGCCTAATAAATCTATATAAACGTCTTTTTTGTAACGCATTCTGTATTCTAAAGCCATTTCAACTGCATGAACAACAGCTTCAGCATCATCAGCATTTACATGCAATACTGGAGACAATGTAACCTTAGCAACATCAGTACAATACGTGCTTGAGCGCGCATCAAGATAATTAGTTGTAAATCCTATTTGATTATTTACTACAATATGAATTGTCCCTCCTGTTTTATAGCCATTTAACTGACTCATTTGTGCCACTTCATAAACCACACCTTGACCTGCAATTGCAGCATCTCCATGAACAATTATTGGAATGATTTTAGAATCATCACCATCATAATCGTCATCAATTTTTGCTCTAGTGATACCTTCAGCAACAGGTGCTACGGTCTCTAAATGCGATGGATTAGGCACCAAATTCATCTTGATATTTTTTCCGTTTTGATAAGTTTTATCAAGTGTTAAGCCTAAGTGGTATTTTACATCTCCATCAATATTTTCATCTTCAAAATCTTTACCATCAAATTCGCTAAATAGCTCATTCATTGGTTTTCTAAAAATATTAACTAACGTACTTAAACGCCCTCTGTGTGCCATTCCCAAGACACATTCTTTTACACCATATTTTTCAACAGCGTAAAAAAGCACATTACTAATAGCAGGAATTAAAGATTCTCCACCTTCCAAAGAAAAACGCTTTTGCCCAACATATTTTGTTTGCAAAAAGTTTTCAAAAGTAACAGCTTGGTTTAATTTTGATAGGATATATTTTTTTGTCTCTGGTGAATAATTTGGCTGGTTATCATTTTCATTTAACTGACTCTGCCACCACTCAATAACTTCCGGATTACGCAAATACATGTATTCAACACCAATAGAACTACAATATATACGCTCTAAATGAGAAATGATTTCTCGCAAAGGTTTTGCTCCAATACCTAATATATCTCCAGCATTAAAAACCGTATCTAGATCGTTATCTGATAAACCAAAATTACTAATATCTAAAGTTGGAGTATACGTTCTGCGCTCTCTTACAGGGTTGGTATCAGTAAACAAATGACCACGGATTCTGTAACCATCAATAAGTTTTACAACTTGAAATTCTTTTTGTACATGCTCTGGTATTTGAGTAGAAACACCTTCAATTATCTCGCCATCTAAACCGTAATTTTCACTTCCAAAATCATAGCCTTGAAAAAAGGCTCTCCAACTAGGTTCAACGGCATCTGGATTTTGTAGATATTGTTCATACAAATCAGCAAAAAAAGCTGTGTGTGCTGCATTTAAAAATGAAAATTTATCCATTATTATTTTTGTACTATAACGATTTAGTGAAATTTTTGTCAAAAATACAACATTTACCAAAATTAGATGTTTCTTTGGTTATATTTATAACAAATAATGTCTCTTTAATGGATATGTTTAATTTTGAGTTAATTTTTTAATAATTTCCTATTCTTATGAATTTATTTCTTTCAATTAATAAAAAAACCGTAGTAATTTTAATTTTTCTGTTTTTAGGCTTTCTAAAAATCAATGCTCAAGAAGAAAAAAATGATTTTTGGAAACATGTTAGGTACGGTGGTGGTCTTGGGTTAAACTTTGGAGATGGCTTTTTTAGTGCCACAGTTGCACCTAGTGCCATATATCAATTTGATGATAATTTTGCCGCTGGTTTAGGGTTAAATGCTACGTTTAACAATCAGAAAAATGTTTACAAATCTACTATTTTAGGAGGTAGTCTTGTAGGCTTGTACAACATCATAAGAGAGTTACAAATTTCAGCTGAATTTGAGCAACTTAATGTTAATAGGCGCTTCAACGTTAACACGAACATTGAAGACGATAATTATTGGATTCCAGCACTATATTTAGGAGCAGGTTTCAGAAACGGCAATGTAACTTTTGGTATTAGATACGATGTATTATATGATGATGAACGAAGTATTTATGCAGATCCTTGGGCACCTTTCGTTAGGTTTTTCTTTTAATATTTTGGCAAATGGCAAGCCACCGCGCTATCCGTTACTAGTTTTGGCTTCCCGATAACTATCGGGACTACCTCGCCAAAAGCTAACCACTACTATCGCTTTTGCAACTGTCCGCCAACATCTCGTCTCACTTAAACGCATAGCAATTTTCTTAAAAAAATCTAAGAATATTTATGCTTAAACCAAACCTTTTGCCACTCACGTTTTAAAATTAAAAATGAAACATTTTCAGATAGTTTAAGTGTATCATCGCCATTCAAAGCTTTAACTGCTTTTTCTGGAACATCTATTATGTAAAGTAGATTCAAATATTCAGTAAACTTCTCCTGAATTAATTTGTAAACCGTTTCATGGAGCAATAATTTTAAACTTGAAGGTAAAACTTCCTCATGAAAGTCTAAATCAATATTAGCCAAAAGAAAATCTTTATTAAGTTGAAGAATTAATTTTCTGTATAAATCTAATTGATTTGCTTCCTCAATTAAACTCTCAAAAGTATTTGGTAATTGCATCAAACAGTTCTGTTCATTAAGTTGTTACCAAACGCTTTTAAAAGATCTTTCTTGTTCTCAGAAATATTTAAAGATTCCAAACCTAAAAAAGCTTTAGCAGTATAATCTTTTATAGCTTGTTTTGTAGCATCAGCAGAACCTGTAGAAACAAAAAACTGTTTTGCAACCTCAATTTTGGTAGCCACATTATCTGGGTTAGAATTAAAAAGCTGAGTCAATTCAATCTTATCAGTATCATTTGAAAACTCTAAAGCTTTTAAATATAAATACGTTTTTTTATTTTCAATAATATCACCTCCAACTTGTTTGCCAAATGTTTTAGGGTCTCCAAAAGCATCTAAATAATCATCTTGTAGTTGGAATGCAATACCTAAGTTTCGTCCAAATTCATAAATACTATTTTGGTCTTCCTCAGAAGCATTTGCAACAATAGCTCCCATTTTCATAGCAGCACCAACTAAAACCGCAGTTTTATACTCAATCATTTTTAAATATTCAGGGATAGTAACATCATTTCTAGTTTCAAAATCCACATCATATTGTTGCCCTTCACAAACTTCTAGTGCCGTTTTACTAAACAATTTAGCTAAAGCCTGAAACGTATTAGCGTCGTAATTTTCAAAAAGCTGATATGCCATAATTAACATTGCATCACCAGAGAGAATACCTGTATTTATATCCCATTTTTCATGTACGGTTTCTTCACCTCTTCGTAATGGTGCATCATCCATAATATCATCATGTACTAAAGAAAAATTATGAAAAACCTCAATGCTTAAGGCAGCATTTAAAGCCTTTTTATAATTGCCATTAAAAATATCGGCAGTCATTAAAGTTAAAACAGGGCGTAAACGTTTCCCTCCTAAATCTAAAATATAATCAATAGGTTCGTAAAGATTTTTAGGCTCTTTTATGGTTTTATAGTCCTTTAAGTAACTAATAAACGCTTCTTGATATTCTTGTATTGAAAGCATCGAACAAAAATAATGGAATTAATATGATATGTAAAACCTATTTAAGAAAGTAATTAAAAAAATGTCCCCAATGGCAAGTTATAAAACGTTTATAAAGTAAAGCTTATGTTAAATAATTATTAAAACTTAGGAAACTTTTTTGGTTTTAAAAGTTTCCTATTGTAAATTTGTCTCAATTATGAGAGAAAAAATATTACTAGGCGCTACTGATTTGTTTTTAAACTATGGGTTTAAAAGTGTTACTATGGATGATATAGCTAACGCCTTAGGGGTTTCTAAAAAAACCATTTACCAACATTTTGATAATAAAACAAAACTTGTAGAAGCTACTACCCTTAATTTGTTTGAATCTATTTCTTGCGGTATAGACCATATATGTTCATTAGAAAAAAATCCTATTGAGGAGATTTACAGCATTAAGCAGTTTGTTATGGAACATTTAAAAGATGAAAAATCTTCACCTCAATATCAATTACAAAAATATTACCCTGAAATATTTAATACTTTAAAAAGTAAACAGTTTGAGGTTATGCAAACTTGCGTCACTGATAATTTAAATAGAGGTATTACTCAAGGTTTATATAGAGATAGTATAGATGTAGAATTTATTGCAAGAATATATTTTAATGGTATGCTTGGTATTAAAGACAAAGATCTGTTCCCATTAAAAAAATTCTCCATGAATATGTTAATGAATAATTATATAGAATACCATTTACGTGGTATTTGCTCTCCAAAAGGACTAGATATATTGAACAAGTTTATCAAATCAAATCAATCATAAAATGAAGAACAAACTTATTTTAGCTTTTAGTTTACTGTGGTTTACGGTTACATTTTCTCAAGAAAATAGCCAGAGTTTCACGTTACAAGAAGCTATAGATTTTGCTTTAGAACATAATAGAACAGCAAAAAACGCATCACTTGATATTCAGTCAGCAATTAAACAAAAATGGGAAACTACAACAATTGGTTTTCCTCAAATAAGTGCTGGAATAGATTATCAAAATAACATAGAACGCCAATTTGGGGCTGTCGACTTTGATGGAGATGGCGTACCAGAATTTGGAGCAAAACAAACTGTTACTGCTTCAGCTAGAGCAACACAACTACTTTTTGATGGTTCTTACTTAGTTGGTTTACAATCAGCAAAAGTATTCTTAGAAATATCTAAAAATGCTAAAGAGAAGACAGATTTAGAAGTTAGAAAAGCCATTATAAATGCATATGGAAATGTATTACTGGCTGAGTCAAGTTCTGAAATTTTAGAGCGTAATGTTGAAGTACTGACTAAAAATTTAAACGAATTAACCAAAATTTATGAAAACGGTTTAGAAGAAGAAGAAAGTGTTGAGCAATTACAAATCACATTATCAGAAATAAAAAGCAATCTAAGTAATGTTAATCGTCTTAAAGATTTAGCATACCAAATGCTAAACATAACCATGGGACGTGATATTGATGCGGACTTGAAATTAAGTGACAGTTTAGAACTCTTAACAGTTCAAAACATATCATTAGGGCTTTTAAATGACACCTATGATATCACTAACAGTGTAGATTATAAAATAGCTGAAAATGACAAAAAGTCGAAAGAGTTACTGGTAAAACTTGAAAAAAGTGAGTTCTTACCAACACTAAGCACTTTTATAAATGCCAATTATTTAGGATTTAACGAAAAATTTAGGTTTTTAGATAGCGATCAAGTTTGGGTACCAACCGCAGCTTTTGGTGTAAGTTTAAAAATTCCCGTTTTTAATTTCTTAGGACAAAAAGCAGCTACACAACGTGCTAAAATAAATCTTGAAAAATCTAAAGAGGATTTAACAGAAATCGAGCAACGCTTAAAACTTCAAATAGCTTCAGCTAAAAGTGATTATCAATATGCTATTGAAGATTACGATAATAAAAAGAAAAACTTAAATCTTGCTGAACGTATAGAACAAAAAAACCAAACTAAGTTTTTTGAAGGTATTGCTTCAAGTTTTGATTTGAGGCAAGCACAAACTCAACTTTATAGTTCTCAACAAGAATTTCTTCAAGCCATGCTTGATGTTATTAATAAAAAAGCTGAATTAGAAACTGTTTTAAACACCATTAACAACTAAAATCAATCAAAATGAAATATATATATTCACTCGTATTAGCTAGTTTACTTTTAATCTCTTGTGGAGGCGATAAGAACAAATCTGTAGAAGATATTATAGCAACAAATGATTTAGAACAAATCAGAAAAAAGAAAGCTGAATTAGATGTTTCCGCTCAAGAAATTTCTACAAAATTAAAACAATTAGAAAAATCGATTAAGGAATTAGATCCGCAAGAAAAAATTCCATTAATCACCACATTCCCTGCAAAACAAACTGTTTTTAATCACTTTGTTGAATTACAAGGAAACGTAAACACAAAGCAAAATTTAGTTATTTACCCAGAGTATTCGGGTGTGTTATCTCGGGTTTATGTTAAAGAAGGACAAAAAGTAAGTAAAGGACAAATTTTAGCTAAAATTGATGATGGTGGTTTAAGTCAACAACTATCACAATTAAAAATTCAATCAGATTTAGCAAAAACTACTTTTGAGCGTCAAGAACGCTTGTGGAATCAAAAAATAGGAAGTGAAATTCAATATTTACAAGCCAAAGCAACCTATGAGGCTCAGCTTGAAGCCACAAAACAATTACAACAACAAGTTGGTAAAACAGTAGTTCGTGCACCTTTTTCTGGTTCTATTGACGATGTCATTACGGAGCAAGGTAGTGTTGTTGCTCCCGGACAATCTATGCTATTCAGAATCGTAAATCTTGATGATATGTATATTGAAACTGATGTTCCAGAACGTTACGTTTCAGATATTATTAAAGGTAAAGTGGTAAAAGTAAACTTCCCTGTTTTAGGAAAAGAAGTTGATGCTAAAGTACGTCAAGCGGGGAACTTTATAAACCCTGCAAATAGAACATTTAAGGTTGAAGTAGCACTTCCTAATAAAGATATTACCATAAAGCCAAATCTTACTGCAAAACTTAAGATTAACGATTATACCAATGAGAATGCCATTTTAATTCCTCAAAGTATTATTTCAGAAAATGCTGAGGGGAAACAATATGTTTATACCATAACAGATAAAGTTGAAAACAAAGCTAAAGTTAAGCGTGAGTTTATTGAAACTGGTAGAACACAAGGAGACTATATTGAAGTACTTTCTGGTATTGAAAATGGAGAAGAAATAATTCAAGAAGGTGCACGTAGTGTAAAAGATGGTCAAGATGTAAAAATCCTTGTAGTTGAAACCGCTAAATAATCTTAAAGACTAAAAACCAATGGTAAAAGATAAAAAGAAGAAAAAGGTAGATAAGGAATTTGGATTATCATCGTGGGCAATTAATAATAAAACCACAATGTATGTCTTAATCGCACTTATTCTATTTCTAGGAGCTGGAGCATATTTTAGCATGCCTAGGGAGAATTTCCCAGAGATTAAAGAAACTAAAATTTATATTAGTTCGGTTTATCCTGGGAACACTGCTGAAGATATCGAAAAGTTAATCACTGACCCGATTGAAGATAAACTCAAAACGGTTAGTAACGTTGTTGAAATTACCTCAACTTCTCAAGAAGATTATTCTATAGTAATTGTAGAATTTGATGAAAACATCTCAGTTGAAGCTGCAAAACAAAAGGTGAAAGATGAAGTAGATTCTGAAACTTCAAGTGAAGACTGGCCTACTTTTAACGGTGCAAAGGTTGAGCCTAATGTTTTTGATTTAAGTATGTCTGAAGAAATTCCAATTCTAAACATTAATATCTCTGGAGATTATCCTGTTGATAAGTTGAAAGCATATGGAGAATACCTTGAAGATGAAATTGAAGGGCTTCAGGAAATTAAGCAAGTTGATATTCGTGGTGCTCAAGAAAAAGAAGTTGAAGTAGCTGTTGATATTTACAAAATGATGGCTGCTCAAGTGAGTTTTGATGATATTATTAATACCATAAGCAGAGAAAACATGACTATGTCCGCAGGTAATTTAATTACGAGCGGGCAACGAAGAACAATCAGAATTTTAGGTGAAATTGAAGACCCTAAAGAACTTGAAAGCTTTGTTGTAAAATCTGAACGCGAAAATCCTATTTACTTAAGAGATGTTGCAAAAGTAACGTTTAAAGACGAGGACAAAACCACTTATGCTCGTGAGTTTGGTGTTCCAGTTGTAATGCTTGATGTTAAAAAACGAGCAGGAAAAAACATGGTAGCTGCAGCAGAACAAATTCAAGTTATTGTTGATGATGCTATAGAGAATGTTTTCCCACCAGACTTGAAAGTTACTATTGCCAATGACCAATCTTCAAAAACTATTGGTCAAGTTGATGATTTAGTAAACAATATCATATTTGGTATTATTCTAGTTGTAACCGTTTTAATGTTCTTCTTAGGGTTTAAAAATGCATTATTTGTTGGGTTTGCTATCCCCATGTCTATGTTTATGTCACTCATGATATTAAACTACTTAGGCTATACGATGAATACGATGATTCTATTTGGATTAATCATGGGTCTTGGTATGCTTGTAGATAATGGTATTGTGGTTGTGGAAAACGTTTATCGTTTAATGTCTGAAGAAGGCATGAGCAGAATTGAGGCGGCCAAAAAAGGAATTGGTGAAATTGCGTTTCCTATCATCATCTCAACGGCAACAACAGTTGCTGCATTTATTCCTTTAGGTCTATGGCCAGGAGTTATGGGGCAATTCATGATTTACTTTCCTATAACATTATCTGTTGTTTTAGGATCATCTCTTTTTGTTGCTATTTTCTTTAACTCTGTTATGGTATCTCAATTCATGACTATTGAAGATAAGGACATGCCATTGAAAAATATCATTAAAATTTCAGCAATAGTTGGAGGTATCGGTTTACTCATATTAATTTTTGGTGGTGCATACCGAGGCTTAGGAACCTTAATGGTAGTAACTGTAATTTTGTTGTGGGCATACCGATTATTTTTAAGGTCTTGGGCTAATGGTTTTCAAAATAAAATATTGCCAAAATGGGAACGTTTTTATGAAAAATCATTACGTAAAGCATTAAGCGGAAAAATGCCTGGAATTATTACTATTGGAACTGTAATTCTTCTGTTCATTGCTTTTATGGGGTTTGGAGCTTCTGTTGGAAGTCAACGTACAAAAGTTGAATTTTTTCCAGATAATACCCCTAATCAAATTATAGTTTATATAGAGTATCCTGAGGGTACTGATATCAAAAAAACAAATGCCATTACTAAAGATATTGAGCAGCGTGTTTACAAAATTATAAATGATGAAGCTTACATGCATGGTGATTTCAACTTTTTAACTGAAAGTGCTGTATCACAAGTAGGAGAAGGCGCTGGAAATCCTCAAACCGATGGTGGATCTGCAGCAGAAATGCCGCATCGTGGAAAAATTACAGCCACTATGCGCGAGTATAAATTCAGAGAAGGTGCAGACAGTCAAGAACTTCTTAAAAAAGTACAAGAATCTTTAAAGGATATTTATCCAGGTGTTGCCATTTCAGTTGAAAAAGATGCTGTTGGTCCACCAGCTGGATATCCAATAAATGTTGAATTAGAAGGTGAGGATTATAGCGAATTAATTGCAACTGCTGAAAAAATGCGCGATTATATCAATTCTAAAAATATTCAAGGTATTGATGAATTAAAAATAGATGTAAATAAATCTAAACCATCAATGCAAGTTGTTGTTGATAGAAAAAAGGCAGGAGAGTTAGGAGTAACTTCAGGTCAAGTTGGACAACAATTACGTAATTCTATCTTTGGAGCTAAAGCTGGTATTTATAAAGAAGATGGTGAAGATTATGATATCTATGTGCGTTTCAATGAAGAAAATAGATATAATACTAGTGCTATTTTTAACCAGAAAATAACATTTAGAGACATGGCCTCAGGACAAATAAAAGAGATTCCTGTTTCTACAGTGGCTAAACAAGCTAATAATTCTGGTTTTAGTGCCATTAAACATAAAGATGTAAAACGTGTTGTAACACTTTATTCTGCTTTAGCACCTGGTTTCACTGATGCTGGTGCCATTGTTTCGAAAATTCAAAACGAAATGCAAAGCTTTGCTGAAAAACCAGAAGGTGTTAAGATTGATTATACTGGTCAAATTGAAGAACAAAATAAGCAAATGGCTTTCCTAATGGGAGCATTCTTTACTGGTCTGGGTTTAATTTTCTTCATCTTAATATTTCAATTTAACTCAGTTTCAAAACCGGGTATTATCATGTTAGCCATATTCTTGAGCTTAATCGGTGTATTTGGTGGTATTGTGGCAACGGGTAGTTCATTCGTTATTATGATGACTATGATGGGTATTATATCTCTAGCAGGTATTGTTGTAAATAATGGTGTGGTTCTTTTAGATTACACACAACTATTAATAGACAGACGAAAAGTTAAAAACAACTTAGAAGACGATCAATATTTGGTTCAAAGCGAACTTGTTGAAGCCATTGTAAAAGGTGGAAAAGCGCGTTTACGTCCTGTACTATTAACAGCCATTACAACCATTTTAGGTTTAATTCCTTTGGCTACAGGTTTAAACATCAACTTCTTTACACTTTTTAGTGAGTTTGATGCCAATATTTATGTTGGAGGTGATAATGTAATTTTCTGGGGGCCTCTAGCTTGGACTGTTATTTATGGGCTTTTTGTAGCAACATTTTTAACCTTAATAGTTGTACCAATTTTATTTTATCTTGTCACAAAATTTAAAATGTGGTTATATAAAGATAGAGTTTCTACTCACGAACAATTAGCTCCTCAGGAAGTTTTTAATATGGATAAACGATTAGATTAATTTCTATTTGAAGAATTAAACAACTTGCTTATAAGTTGTTTAAAAAAGATCCTTTTGTTCTTTGATCAAAAGGATTAGTTAATAGCGAAGAAAAGCCCCAACAAATGTTGGGGCTTTTTGATTCCACTATATGTTATTGAATTAATTAAAACTGGTAGTTTAATCCAATACTAAAGTTTGTTCCTAATTGTCCTAATTGTTGTACTTCAGATGAGTAAACAAATCTACTTCCAGCTTGAGCTGTTCCAGTAGAAGCCTTAGTTACATCAGGATAAACATCAAAAATGTTGTTTATTATTCCTGTTAAGCTTAATTTATCAGTAAAGTTATAGCTTAAACTTAAATCTGTTGCTGTCTTAGAAGACAACTCTTGGTCAAATTCAGCTCCATTTGGAGAAGTAATAGTTACTTTTCCAAACATTGTGTTATAAAGACCGATATTTACTTTTTCAGACTCATAATCTAATCCTAAAATCACTTTAGATCTTGGTCTTGCGCTAGTAATTAAACCTTTTTCTATTCTAGCAAAAATATCATATCCATTTTGCGCTAGTGCATCAGGTGTATTAATTGCATCAATAGTCGTTTTATTAAAGTTTGCTGCTAAACTTGTATGTAGTTTACCTGCACCCATTTCAATATTTCTATAATTTAATACAAAATCAGCACCTGTTGTTTTAGTATCTCCTGCATTAATAAAGAATTGTACTGCTACAACACCGTTATCTTCAAGAATTTGTTCAACAGGGTTTGTAGTTGTATCATCTCCATCTGCTCCAATTTGAGAAGAAAATAATACTCGATCATCAACATTAATACTATAAAAATCTAAAGAAGCAGAAAAGTTTCTATCAAATTTATACGTAATACCTGCTGACATATTTCTAGATGTTTCTGCAAATAAATTAGGCACACCTAAAGCTTCAACAGCTGGGTTGTTATTTGCTAACGTTCCTTGTAATAATGGCTCAGGAGAACTAGCAACAATTATATATTGACTGTTTGTTAAATGACGTTGGTGCAACGTTGGTGCTCTAAACCCTGTACTGTATGAACCTCTAATAGCTCCATCATCACCTAATTTATAACGACCATTGATTTTCCAAGAGAAGTTATCTCCAAAATCAGAGAAATCTTCATAGCGTCCTGCTACTCCTAATAATAAAGCTTCTGTAATATCAAAATCTAAACCAGCATAAGCAGCAAAGTTATTTCTATCCCACTCTCCAGCTTCTTCAGGCTTAATACCAGCAAAAGAATCAGATCCAGATCCATAATAAGATAATGGATTACCTTCTCTAGCTTCAAATTCTTCTCTTTTGTATTCTAACCCAAATGAACCACTTACCATGTCAGAGAAAGATTTAGAAAAATCTAAATTCCCAATAACATTACTTAAACTATAACCACCCGGATTAAATGTTCTTGGTGATGTACCATTATCAGCTAAATAATTTCTATTAACAGAATTATTAACTGTATAATCTACACTGTTTCTTCCTAATGTAATACTAGCATCAGCATTCCAGCCTTCACCTAAATCCATTTTTAAACCAGCAGAGTTAATATGATCTTTAATTCTTGCTTCAAAAGTTGGTTGATATCCTTGAAAATCTCCTGGAGCAGTAATAAATCCTGCATCTGCAACATCTCTTCTCCAATAAGGCGCTCTGTAATATGCAAAACTACGTCCAGTACGTAAAGTATATCCGTGGAATGAATAGAACTCAGAGTTCTCTCCTACTGGATGAGACATATTAACAAAAATATCTCCTTTTTCTAAATCTGGTTGTCCTACCTTCATCCCTAAATCAGGATTATTCTCAGCCCATGCAATCTCATTAGGTCTAGCATCACCTGGTAAATCAGCAGTTCCTGGTGTACCCGCTCTGTTGGTTAATTTTTGGTTATAGTATCCTAAAGTTAAGTTTATAAATCCACCATCACCAAATCCAAAAGTTGTATTGAAATCTGTAGCAAAGTTAAATCCATCACCCTCAGATGTTATACCTGTTTTGGTAGTAAAAGTAGAAAACTGTGCATCTTTTTTTAACACCATATTAATTACACCTGCTATCGCATCAGATCCGTATTGAGCAGATGCTCCATCACGTAAAATCTCTACACGCTCAATAGCTGCAGTTGGAATACTCTTTAAATCTACACCAACTTCACCTTTACCTGGTGTTCTATTTAGGTAAACTTGAGCACTTTGATTTTTACGCTTTCCGTTAACTAAAACCAAAGTTCTACTTGGTCCTAATCCACGTAAATCAGCTGGATCGTAATGTGCAGTTGCATCAGAAATTGCCTGTGGTTGGGCATTAAAAGAAGGCACTTTGAAAGTAAGCATAGCTTCAATAGTTGGTTGACCTCCGCTTGTTAACTCTGCTGCACTAATGTTATCAACTGGTACAGGGGAATCAAGAATAGTTCTTGGTTTAGACCTGTTACCCAATAGTACTACAGCATCTAATGCTACACCTGACTGTAAAGTAACATTTAATGTACTCCCTGAAACTACAACTTCTTGAGTTTCATAACCTACATAAGAAAAAACAAGGGTATCCCCATTGTTTGCACTTATTGAATAGTTTCCATCAAAATCAGTAGTTGTACCTGTAGTTGTACCTTTTACAACAACAGAAACTCCTGGTAATGCTCCTGAATCATCACTGACAACACCAGAAACACTTTGTCCCATAATTAAATTTGACATTCCTAAGAACATTAAAAAAACCAATGGTTTTAAATGAAGTAATTTTCTCATAATTTTATTTTAGTTTGAATTAGTTGACGCTAATATATGCATATTATCGAGTTTAACAATTAAAATTATCTAAAATACTATGCGTGCATATGATTATTATTCAAAAATATTTATAAAATTTTACGAAATTCTTACAAATAAGAAGCAAAATTAAGAAGTCTTTAAAAAATAGTAAATCCCTGTAAATCAATAGTGTTACTATTAATTTTATTTACTTTTCAAAAAAAATACTTTAAAAATTAATACTCTATTCTATTTACTTAAATTTGCAAAATCAAAATTTAGGACATGTACAGAAGTCATAATTGTGGTGAATTAAGAGCTACAAACATAAATAATGAAGTAACCTTAGCGGGTTGGGTTCAAAAATCAAGAGACAAAGGATTTATTGTTTGGATTGATTTACGTGATCGTTACGGTATAACCCAATTGGTATTTGATGAAGAACGCACTTCTAAAGATTTAATTGAACAAGCTCAAAACTTAGGACGCGAATTTGTAATTCAAGTTAAAGGTACTGTAATAGAACGTGCTTCAAAAAATCCAAACATCCCTACTGGGGATATTGAAATTTTAGTTTCTAAGTTAACTGTTCTAAACGAAGCTAAATTACCGCCTTTTACAATTGAAGACAAAACAGATGGAGGCGAAGATTTAAGAATGAAATACCGTTACTTGGATATTCGCCGTAATCCAGTAAAAGAGAGTTTAATTTTTAGACATAAAGTAACTCAAGAAGTTAGAAATTATTTATCTAACGAAGGGTTTATTGAAGTTGAAACACCTTATTTAATTAAATCTACTCCAGAAGGGGCTCGTGATTTTGTAGTACCTTCTAGAATGAACGAGGGGCAATTTTACGCATTACCACAATCTCCACAAACTTTTAAGCAATTACTTATGGTTGGTGGTATGGATAAGTACTTCCAGATTGTAAAATGTTTTAGAGACGAAGATTTACGTGCCGATAGACAACCAGAATTCACACAAATAGATTGTGAAATGGCTTTTATTGAACAAGAAGATATTTTAAATGCTTTTGAAGGTTTAACACGTCATTTACTAAAAGAAGTAAACGGTGTTGAAGTTGAAAAATTTCCAAGAATATTATATGACGATGCGATGCGTTTGTATGGAAATGACAAACCTGACATTCGTTTTGGAATGGAGTTTGGTGAACTTAACGAAGTCGCACAACATAAAGATTTCAATGTATTTAATTCTGCTGAATTAGTTGTTGGAATTGCTGTTCCGGGTGGAAATACTTTTACAAGAAAAGAAATTGATAAACTAATCTCTTGGATAAAGCGTCCACAGATTGGTGCCTTAGGTATGGTTTATTCTCGTTGTAATGATGATGGTAGTTTTAAATCTTCAGTTGATAAATTCTACGACCAAGACGATTTAGCAAAATGGGCAGAAGTTACAGGAGCTAAAGCTGGTGATTTAGTTTGTGTGCTTTCAGGAGACAAAAATAAAGTGCGTGCACAACTTAGTGCTCTACGTATGGAATTAGCAGAACGTTTAGGTTTACGTAAACCAGATCAATTTGCTCCATTATGGGTTATGGATTTCCCTTTATTAGAATGGGATGAAGATACAGAGCGTTACCACGCGATGCACCACCCATTTACATCACCAAAACCTGGGCAATTAGAATTATTAAAAACCAATCCAGGTTCAGTAAAAGCAAACGCTTACGATTTAGTATTAAATGGTAACGAAATTGGAGGTGGATCTATCAGAATTCACGATAAAGAAACACAAGCTTTAATGTTTGATTATTTAGGCTTTACTCCAGAAGAAGCAAAAGCACAGTTCGGTTTCTTAATGGATGCTTTTCAATACGGAGCACCACCTCACGGTGGTTTAGCTTTCGGGTTGGATAGATTGGTTGCTATTTTAGGCGGACAAGAAACTATCAGAGATTTTATTGCGTTCCCAAAAAACAATTCGGGTCGCGATGTTATGATAGATGCTCCTGCACCAATAGATGATGAACAATTAACAGAATTAAGCTTAAAACTTAATTTAAAATCATAACATTAAATCCTGCTTTTGCAGGATTTTTTATTAGCTTTATACATGCCTTTAAGCTCTAATAAATTATTGCGCAAGTTTTTAATCTGGAAATACAAACATGTTTCAGAACGCCAGTTTATTTATGTACTCAGTATTTTAGTTGGTTTTTTAGCAGGTTTTGGAACAGTTACTCTAAAAAACCTTACACACTATATAGCGTATTTTTTTAGCCAATATATTTTTCACGATTATCAAAGTACATTATACTTCATTCTGCCAATAATTGGTCTTCTATTAGTCTATATTATTAAACAGACATGGTTAAAAAAACATATTGGTCATGGTATATCAACAACCCTATATGCCATTTCAAAACTCAATGGTATTATTCCAAGATATAATATCTATGCAGCTTTAATAACTGCACCATTAACCGCAGGGTTTGGTGGTTCGGTAGGGTTACAAGGTCCAGCAGTAAGTGTAGGTTCAGCATTAGGTTCAAATGCAGCACGTTTATTTCATATGAATACCAAAACGCGAATGTTGCTAATTGGTTGTGCAGCAGCAGGTGCTATGGCATCAATGTTTAAAGCCCCTATCGCAGCTATTGTATTCGCCATAGAAATATTTAGTTTAGATATTGCTTTCACATCACTAGTGCCACTTTTACTAGCATCCGTTTCCGCAGTTGTAACCTCATATATGTTCTTAGGAACAGATGTTTTGCTAAGGTTTGAGCTTACTGATAAATTTGAAGTCAACGATATCGCTTTTTATGCCGTATTAGGTTTAGTAACTGCTTTTGCATCAGTATACTTTTCAAAAGTGTTTTTTGCTATAACAAATTTCTTCAAACAATTTAAGAGTAGAGCAGTTCGTCTTCTAATTGGTGGTTTAGCTATCGGTACAATCCTTTATTTTATTCCGCCACTTTATGGTGAAGGTTATGGCATAATGAATAATTTATTAAAAGGTGATCACCTAGCAGCCATTGGCAATACGCCTTTTAATTTAGACTTATCTAACATCTGGATTGTTATTGCATTACTACTGGGAATAGCCATTTTTAAAGCCATAGCCATGACTACTACTTTTGGTGCAGGTGGCGTAGGTGGTGTTTTCATCCCTACACTAGTTATGGGCAGTGCCATTGGAAATGCCTTTGCAAAAATCATAAATAATATGGGATTAGATTTCCATGTATCAGAATCTAATTTCACATTGATAGGAATGACAGGACTTATGGCAGGTGTACTCCACGCACCACTAACAGCCATATTCCTTATTGCCGAAATCACAGGGGGTTACGAACTTTTTGTACCGCTAATGATAGTTTCAGCCATATCATTCGCCATCACAAAATACTACGTTTCACATTCTATTTATACGCTAAAACTAGCACAACGTGGAGAATTAATGACCCACGATAAAGACAAAAACGTACTTATGGTTTTAGACATCGATAAAGTCATCGAAACCAATTTTATTATACTAAAACCCGAAATGAAATTAGGCGATATTCTAAAAAACGCTGTAGCAAAATCCTCAAGAAACCATTTTCCTGTAGTTAATGATGAGCATGAATTTTTAGGTGTTATCCGTTTAGATGATATCAGGCACATGATGTTCGATTCAGACCTTTACGAAAAGGTACAAGCCTCTAGTCTCATGCACGCCGATGCAGGCATAATAGATTACGATGGTGATAATATGAACACCATTATGGATAAATTCAAATCCAGCGGCGCATGGAATTTACCTGTTATAAAAGACGGAAAATATTACGGTTACATCTCAAGATCAAAATTACTAACCGCCTACAGGCAGCAATTAATTAATTTTACACAGTAATAAAAATCATGAAATATCTTATCCTTTTTCTAGCCATTGCAACCTTAACAAGCATCATTTTAGGCTTTACTTTAGAAGTTGATTATTCACAAAAACTTATTGGTTTCGGGGTTTTGGGAATATTTTTTTTGGTTATCCCGTTATTCACATATTACCATTGGAAAAATAAAGACATTAAAGATTACATGCTCACCAAAGAAAACTTGGATCAAATGCGCGAAAATCAAAAGCGCAAAAAATATTAATATTAGGGCGTTACCCGAAAAGGGTCGGGCTTTCCGTTACAAGTCCTCGCACTTCCTTTGTCAGGCTTTGGGCTATCCACTTCAATCCCTAACGTGGACAAGGAAGCCATTAGCCAAAATAAAAAAATAATAGTCAAATACAAGGTTGGGTAAGAAAATAACAAAAAGACAACCCCCAAAATCAATTCAAATTACGTTTCTCCACAAAAAAACGTTTCAACAAAGCAGAAGCTTCATCAGCCAAAACGCCACCAGAAATTGTCGTTTTTGGATGCAATTTTGTTTTTAAATTAATACAACCTCGTTGCTCATCCCTAGCACCATAAACAATTTTAGAAATCTGACTCCAATACAAAGCACCTGCACACATCTGGCAGGGTTCAAGCGTTACATATAACGTACATTTCTGAAGATATTTACCTCCCAAAAAATTAGCAGCAGCCGTTATGGTTTGCATTTCGGCATGTGCTGTAACATCGGTTAAGGTTTCTGTTAAATTATGCCCACGGGCAATTATTCTATTATCAATAGCAATTACAGCACCAACAGGTATTTCGCCCTTTTCAAAAGCAATTTCAGCTTCTTGTAGGGCTTTCTTCATAAAATAGGTGTCATCAAAAGGTTCTATCATAATAGCAAAAATATAAAAAGGCGAATAAAAATATTCGCCTTTCTTTAAATCAAAATATAATTCGAAATTATTTGATAACTATCTTTTCATTTGTATCAATATAATCGCCTTTAATATTTAAAATGTATAATCCACTCTGTAATCCTTTAACATCTAGTTCAACTTCTCCTATAAGAGATGTTCTTTTGGTTAGCACTTCTCTTCCGTTAATGTCAACTAGTTTTAAAGTAACATCTCCTAAATCTTTTTTAGACTTAACTGTAACTAAGTTAGATGCTGGATTAGGAAAGATGCTATAATCACTAGCATTAAATTTAGCAGCACTTAATGTAGTACAATTTGCTAATGATGGATCCGCAGGATCTGGAGTATCAAAATTTTCAACTTGATCTTCTCTTCTGAAAGGTAAACCATTAGAAGCATTTACTCCTAAACCTCTTCTAGCAAAAACATCCCAGATTAAACATTGGTCTTCACCTCCTGTTAATGCCATATCTGCAGCTAAAATACCATCTCTACCTTCTAAAAATTCAGGATTACATCCTTGCAATTTTAGTCCTTCAATAACAACGCTCATCGCTCTATTATTTCCTCCTGTTCCATTATATAAATCAGGATCAAAGCCATATTTATCAACGTAAGCCCAAGTTAAATCCCAAAGCATTGTACACCAAACCGTTCCTATGTAATGCACACGTCTATTTCTTATAATATCATTTCCATCTACATCTTGACCTTCAACGGTATTGTCATTAGTAGCGTCAAAAGTGTATTCATTTACTGCAAAATCAGTAGAATATCTTCTAAGCCTAATTCCTAAACCATCATTTGGTTGGTTCAAATCAAATGTACCTATACCACGTCCTGTTGTTCCTACATCTCCTGGTTTCATAGTTATCATTAATCCAAACCAATCTGACCAGCCTTCACCCATTTGGAAGTTACTGTTTAAACATCCCGAGTTATCAGCTCCTCCGGTTAATCTAGTTGAAATACCGTGTCCATATTCATGAGCAACAACACCATTATCAAAACTTCCATCTCTTTGATAAGGGCCAGCGTCTTGAAGCGAAGCATTTATAGTATCTCCATTCCCTAAAGATGCAATTATAGCATCTCCTGTGGCTTTGTCTATCATAATTGATGGAATAGTAACTTGGTCTCCTACAGCTCCTGGTCCCATTGGCCCCGGTTCTCTATCATCAGTTACAACTAGCGCTGCTATAGCTCCTGCATTTTCAGCTGCCAACATTTTTACTCCAAACTCACAAGTTCCTCTTCTAATTACTGCTATTTTACCATTTAATGCTGCAGCATTTGTAACTAAATCACATGCATCATTAGGATCAGTTGACTCTCCTCCATCATCATCAGTTAAAACAACTAAATCTGCAGTTACTGGACTAGATAACACAGCACCGAAACTTGCCGTAAAACCTTGATATCCTCCGGCAAGAGAACCATTGTTAATAATTAAAGCATCTCCAGGAGTACCAGCAGCAAACCACAAATACATTTGCATTCTTGGGGCACTTCCATCTGCTGGTGTTGCAAAATTTGCATTATTCTGCCCGCCTCCATCTTGAGATTGAGCAGCTACAGCATCAGAAGCAGCGCCACCTTTTCCGTAATTGTTTTCTTGAAAATTTCCACTTGCTTCATCAAACCCATATTGATACCAAATATCATGCATTACATTATTAATGTAAAACAAATTAACAGTTGATACATCTAGATAACCGCGTGGGTTTTGATCTAGGTTTAATGGAAAATCAAAATTCAGACTTGCTCCACCATCTGGGGAAAAACCATCGGTACCGTCATTATCATTAATATCATCAAGAGCCCATACGTTATTACCTCTAGTAATTGTATATTCAGCTCCAGCAATACCATCAGTATCATGCCAACCAAATGGAGATGCTGTAGCATCAGCAGGTTGAGTTACTATACTTCTTGGTCCATGAAATGGGCTTTCAGTAGGTAATGCATACACATTATATTGTGAACCATCAGCAGGTGTATAAAGAGAATTAGATTCAGCCTTAAATAAGTTAACTGAAGATTTTGAATAATTTCCTGCTTTATGATTATCAGAATGATTAGAATGATTGCCATCAAAATTACAGCTAATAACCCAATCGTTATGATTAACAATTTCACCTGTTCTTGCATCAACTCTTACACTCCACCAATGAGAACTCTCTATCGTATAAATACTTAAATCCCAAGCTAATACTAAATCACCATCTTCATTTTCGGTGTATACTAGTTCTACTGGAATGTTTTCTTGAGATATTGCTCCTTTAGAAAAAACTGCTTTTCCTTTTTCACTTTCTATGTATTGAATTTCACCTATTGCACCTAGCTTAAAGTAAGTAGCAGCCTTTTCAATAGCTTGACTTTCATTTAATAAAGGTGTTTTAGAAGTTACTCTTTCTTCAATGTTCTTTTGAAATTTTTCAGCAAAATGGAATACTTTATTATTTTTTATACCAACAGCAGTAATAGCATTATAGATTTTAATACCATTATATCTTTGATTTAAATAAACATTTGCTATTCCAGTTTTCTTAGAGAAAACTTCTCTATTAACATAAATATCTGTTAAGTCTGAACCAGATACTTTTGATGCATTTTCACTACTGCTTAAGTAGCTTGTAATTATTCCTGCGTATTTTGACTTACTTAATTCACTTTGTCCTTTAACAGAAAAAGTAAATGCAAGCACAAACAAGAACATTACAATTTTTGTGTAATCTCTTTTCATATTATTTTTTTGAATTAGTCGCCCAAATATAAAGATATTATAGCAAAAAAAACAACAGAACATGTTAATTGTTGATGATTCAATAATTTTCATTTTTTTAACCTGTAAGATTTTACGTTATTTTTTTATGTGTTTATTTATTTAATATCTACAAACAACATAATTTTATTTCAAAATGCACATTTTAACATTAATAGAAAAAAACAAAAAAACTACCTAATAAATTCTTGTACTTTTGTGTTGTGCAAAAAAGTCTATTAAGCAATATAAATTCACCCAAAGAGCTGCGTCTTTTAAACCAAAAAGACCTTCCGCTACTTGCACAAGAGTTACGAGAATTTATCATAAACATTGTAGCCACTAAAGAAGGCCATTTAGGAGCCAGTTTAGGAGTTGTAGAACTCACCATTGCTTTACACTACGTATTTAACACTCCAACAGATCAACTTATTTGGGATGTTGGCCATCAAGCTTACGGGCATAAAATACTAACAGGGAGAAAAGATAATTTCCATACGAACAGACAATTAAATGGTATTAGCGGTTTCCCAAAACGAGAAGAAAGCGAGTATGACACCTTTGGTGTTGGGCACTCTTCTACTTCTATTTCGGCAGCTTTAGGAATGGCGATTGCTTCGCAACTAAAAGGTGAAAACAAACAGCATATTGCTGTAATTGGTGATGCTTCTATTGCTAGCGGAATGGCTTTTGAAGGACTTAATCATGCCGGAGTTACCGATGCTAATATATTAGTTATTTTAAATGATAATGCTATTGGTATCGACCCAAGTGTTGGCGCATTAAAGCAATATTTAACCAACGTAAAAAAGGGTACTCAAAAACAAGATAACATTTTTGAAGCCTTAAATTTTGACTATTCAGGGCCTATTGATGGTCATGATATACATACGGTTATTTCAGAATTAGAACGTTTAAAAACTGTAAAAGGACCAAAGCTTTTACATGTTATTACTACCAAAGGTAAAGGCTTAAAACAAGCTGAAGATAATCAAGTAAAATATCATGCTCCGGGGAAATTTGATGCTAAAACAGGTGATTTAATTGTCAAAACTGCCTCTAGGCAGCCGCCAAAATATCAAGATGTTTTTGGACATACCATTGTAGAACTCGCAAAACAAAATAAAAACATTGTGGGTATAACTCCTGCAATGCCAACGGGAAGTTCTCTTAAATACATGATGACTGAAATTCCAGACCGCGCTTTTGATGTGGGGATTGCAGAACAACATGCTGTAACCATGGCAGCAGGTATGGCAACACAAGGTTTAATTCCGTTTTGTAATATCTATTCCACCTTTTTACAACGTGCTTACGACCAAATTATACATGATGTGGCCATACAAAAACTACCTGTTATTTTTTGTTTAGACCGTGCTGGTTTAGTTGGAGAAGATGGTGCCACACACCACGGTGTTTTCGATTTAAGTTATTTACGATGCATCCCAAACCTTATCATATTTGCACCTAGAAACGAGATGGAGCTACGCAACATTATGTACACTGCTCAATTAGGTTTAGAGCAACCTATAGCTATACGTTACCCTAGAGGACGTGGTGTTACTATAAATTGGAAACAACCCTTTTCTAAAATAGAGATTGGAAAAGGTGTTGCGCTTAAAACTGGACATAAACTTGCTATTTTAAGTATGGGCACCATAGATAGAAATGTTACTGAAGCCATTAAAAATTTAAACGTTTCTCATTACGATATGCGTTTTGTAAAGCCTTTGGATGAAAACTTACTGCATACCATTTTTAAAACTCACGATACGGTTATTACAGCTGAAGATAACGCTATTAATGGTGGTTTTGGAAGTGCTGTTTTAGAGTTTGCTTCTGAAAATAATTATAAAAACACTATTAAAACACTGGGGGTTCCTGATACTTTTATTGAACATGGTAGTGTTGATGAACTTCAAGAATATGTTGGTTTGGACGCTGATAGTTTGAATATCATCTTTAGGCGTTTTTTGTAAAGACCTCTTCTTGACTTTCTAAGAAAAATCAACTAACTTCGTTTAACGTCGGATTTAAGTCATTAAAACGACGCATATCCGTAAAAACATTGTAGTTAATTTATGAGCCTAAGATTACTTTTTGGAATACATGGAGTTGAATCAAGACAAAAGTTTCACGCTAAAATTGTTGAGTTTTATATAAACATAGCGAATGGAAATGTTCCGAAAAATATAGTAAACTCACTCAGTTGGAAAATTGCCAATGAAGTACATGGTGATTACAAAAGATTCTGGATACAATATCCTAAATCTAGAAAAAGATATTCAAAGCTTTTACTAAAAGACCTTGATCATCCGCAAGTTCATGAACAAATAATTTATTACTTAAAATCTAATCACTTAGAAAAATATGTAGAATATGGTTCTGTTCTAATTGAATTATCACATGAGGAATTCCTGAAGTATGAAAAAAGTCGTGAAGAATTCCAAGATATGTTCTAAAAATAAACAAAGTGTATAGTTCATTACTCGGAAATTCTTATCGGAAATTCTATCGCTTCTGAACAATGGGTTCGCAACTATTTGTTTTCTTAGTACGGATGCAACAAAACCATACACGTTCACGTTAAACGAAATTCTAAAATTTGGTGTTCACCCAATAGCAAATAAAAGTATATTTTTAGGATAAAACTTCTTTAGCGGAAAGTTGCGTTAGGGATTGCAACGGCATCCTTTTTAAAGCTTAGAAAACTTAAAGTTTATACAGAACTATAATTTAAAAGATTGCCACGTCGCTCACTCCTCGCAATGACACTTTAAAAAGATATAGTGTAAAGCCCGACCCTTTTCGGGGTAACGCCCAAATAATCTTTTTAAAAACTAATACCTTTTATCTTTTTATAATCTAATATCGCCTTGCTATCGGAGAGTAAAGACACGTAATAACACACGCTTGATAAGCGGTTGTATAGGCTAGAATTGTTTGTTTTGATAGTTTTTGGTAAACCTTTTAAAATGAGTTTATCGTAATTTGATGCAGTGTTGTTAAAACTATTATTTACAGCGTTTGTGTATGTGTTTAGTAGCATGTTTATAACGCCATAACCTGCAATTTCTTTATCGATAACCTCTGTAGATTGGTAAATGTTTTCGATACTAATTTTTATAATGTCGTTTATTTGGGCTTCGTATTTGCTTTTATCTAGTAAGGCGCAATCGAAATTGCCGTTTAAAATAGCATCTTCGTGTTTCATAAAAATATTAACAGCATCATTAATTAACGAGCCAATGGCTAGAGCGCGCAAATAGCCTACGCGGTCTTCTTTAGTGGAAAGCGCATAATAGTTTTCTGGTTTGATGGTTTCTCTAATAATTTTGGAGAGGTATTCTAGCGCAAATTCTTCTTGAATGAGGCCTAGGTTTATACCGTCTTCAAAATCTATAATGGTGTAACAAATATCGTCTGCGGCTTCTACTAAATATGCGAGTGGATGACGTGTATAACTAATGTGTTTATCGCTACGTTTTAGTAATCCCAACTCGTTTGCTACGTCTTGAAAGGCTTCTTTTTCGGATTGGAAAAATCCATATTTTTTATCTGCTATGTGGTTTGTTGGCTTTTTAGGTAGCGACTCTTTTGGGTATTTCATAAATGCACCAAGAGTGGCGTAGCTTAATCGTAATCCGCCTTCGCGTCCTGCTCTGCTTTCAGTTAGAATTTTAAACCCATTAGCATTCCCTTCAAAATCGCATAAATCTTGATATTCTTTATCGGTTAGTTGACTTTTAAACTGCTTACCTTCTCCTGTTTTAAAAAATTCGCCTATGGCTTTTTCTCCTGAATGTCCGAAAGGAGGGTTTCCAATATCGTGCGCTAAGGCTGCTGCTGCAACTATGGCTCCAAAATCGTTAGCTTGATACCCAAGCGTACTTTGTAAATGTGGGTGTTTTTCTAATAGTTTTTGACCTACGCGTCTACCCAACGAACGCCCAACAACACTTACTTCTAAACTGTGTGTTAAACGTGTGTGCACAAAATCAGTTTCAGAAAGTGGAATAACTTGCGTTTTATCTTGAAGACTTCTAAACTCTGATGAAAAGATAACACGATCGTAATCTACCTCAAAACCTAAACGGGTTTCATCTTGTTCTTTACGGATGCGTTTATTGGTGTCGCCATAGCGTTTTAAGGAGAGAAGTTGTTCCCAGTTCATAGTCATTTTTTAAGTTACGGCAAGATAATAAATTCGGTAAAAAATATCTTGAGAAATCAGTTAACATTAAGGTAACATTTTAATCATGGTTGTTTAATAATTTGGTAACACATAATTGTGGTGTCTGAGTGTATTTTTGCAGTGTAATTTTGAATAATACAATGAAACAAATTTTATATATAGCCTTATTTTTTATCTCTGCACTATCGTATGCACAGAGTACCGGTTCTATAAACGGTAACTTATTAGATTTTGAATCTAATAACCAGCCTTTAATGTTTGCTAAAGTTTCAATTAAAGAAACCGGTGCTACAGTTTTATCTGATGAAAAAGGTGTTTTTAAGTTTAAAAACCTAAACGATGGTGAATATACTTTAGTAAGTAGCTTTACAGGCTATAATACTAAGGAAACAAAAATTACAGTTGCTTCAAACAAAATAGTTACAGCTAAAATTGTTTTAGAAGCAAGTACCATATCTTTAGAAGATTTAGTTGCAACAATGGCAAGCGCAGATAATAGCTCATCTTCTACTGTAAATAATTAGTTAGTTTAGTTAGTCATATTTATTGTCTAGTTAACAATAAATACATTTTAAAAAAGAAGCTTTCCTTCAAAAAGGAAAGCTTCTTTTTTTCATTATATACTGTTTTTCTATTCTCCTTCAATCATTTAACTATTCTGATTTATAGCAAATAATTTTTCAATGTTAACTAAATGTAACCTTATAGGGAAAACAGTACCAAATTGGTAACATTAAGCTAACGCTTTTATTACGGTTCTTTAATCCTAAGGTAACACAGTATTTACAATACGGTAGTTTCTTTGCGGCAAGAAATTAAATGAACTAATGAAAAAATTTATACTGTTATTTACACTCTTAATCACTGCGTTTACTTATGCTCAGGACACAGGTTCTGTAAGCGGAAAGCTAACTGATAAAGAATATAATAATGAGCCTTTAGCGTTTGCTAATGTTTTAATAAAAGGAACAACTAAAGGAACCACTTCTGATTTTGACGGACTTTATACTTTTAATGATTTAGAAATAGGGTCTTATACTTTAGTATTCAGTTTTGTTGGATACGAAACACAAGAAATTCCAGTAGAAATTACGGCTGGAAATAATACTGAAGTAAATGTATCGATGAGTGCTAGTGCTGCATCTTTAGATGAAGTAATTATTACAACCACTACTACAAGAGAAAGTGAACAAGCTTTATTGACTCAGCAAAGAAAAGCTGTTGAGATTAAACAAAGTATTGGTGCACAAGAACTTTCAAGAAAAGGTGTAAGTGATGCTGCTGGGGCGGTTGCAAAAATCTCGGGGGTCTCAAAACAAGAAGGGTCAAGCAATGTTTACGTGCGTGGTTTAGGTGATAGATATTTAAATACAACCATGAACGGTTTATCATTACCATCAAATGATATAAACAAAAAGAATATTGATTTAAACCTATTCTCTTCTGATGTGATTCAAAATGTATCTATAAGTAAAGCTTATGCTGCACAATTTTATGGTGATTTTGCTGCGGGTAATGTAGATATTACTTCAAAAGAACACAACGGTGGTTTCTTTGTTGATGTATTTTCAGGAACTGGTTTTAACACCAACGCTATTGGTAAAAATTTTGTACGTAGCGAAGGGTCAGGTTATTTTGGATACTATGGAAGATATGATCACAATCCTTTTGCAATAATTTTATCGCATGGTGTAGATCCTGTTAATGTTGATACTCCAGTAAATGTGGCTTATGGAGCCTCTATTGGAAATTCATTCAAATTTGAAAATGGTTCTAAATTAAGCATGTTTTTTACCGGTAGTTTTGAGAATAACTATGAATACAGAAGCGGAAAAAATGTTGATTTTACAACTGTAGAAAAGAAAGCTTTTGAAGAATCAGAAGAGTTTGAATACGGCACTACATCAACAGCAATGGCTAACTTAAAATACAAAATTAATGATGATAATCGCTTGAGTTTTAATTCGGTTTTTATCAATAGTTCTTCAGATGAAGTTGGTTATTTTGGTATTGATGGAAATGGTAGAAACAGAGATGCTATTTTAGATACAGACCAAGGTTTTTATCAACAAAACATACAGTTCGATCAAACTAGAATGTTTGTAAATCAGTTATTAGGAAATCACAAATCTGGTAAACTAGAATTAGATTGGGGATTTGGATACAATAAAGTATTCTCAGATCAACCTGACAGAAAGCGTTTTAGTGTTGAAAATTATCAATTTGCACTAGATAACGACCCAAATACTAACCCAACATTTTACAGTAATGTAGTATTTGACAACCAACGTTATTTTCAAAAAATTGAAGACGATGAATATAATGGTAGCATTAATTTAGCTTACAAAGCCAATGATAATTTAAAATTGAATTTTGGATATAATGGGCGCCATAAAACAAGACAGTTTAATAACATAAGGTATGGTTATGATATTGTTGAAGGTGGGTATCAAATTACTGATGTAAATAATTTTGATTCAGTTTTCAACCTAGAAAATTTAAATCTTAATGAATCTTCTAACGGAATTTATGAATTAAAAGTTATCAATCCTTATCCAGGTTTATCAAACACAAACAGACCAGGCCTTTTTGAAAACACGTATAGTGGAAAATTAAATATTTATTCTGGTTATGCTGATGCAGAAATTACTGCTGGAGAAAAATGGTTGTTTGTCCCTGGTGTAAGACTTGAAAGCTTTGAACAAAATATTTCATATGATGTAATTAACTTAGGGAATGATGGAGTCGATTCAAAAACATCAAAAGAAACGTTCATCCTACCTAGTTTAAACATCAAATATGCATTAAACGATGAGCAGAACCTTCGTTTATCAGCAAGTAGAACGGTTTCTACTCCTGAGTTTAAGGAAATTGCTCCGTTTGTTTATGAAGATGTATCAACAAGAATAGGTGGTAATCCAGATGTCCTTGGATATTCAGACATCTTAAACATCGATTTAAAATACGAGTGGTTTTTTGGAAAAAGTGAAATCTTCTCTTTAGGGGCTTTTACAAAACAAATTGACAATCCAATTAATTTAGTAGTAGTTGGTGATGCAACAGGAACACAGCGTTATGTAAGAACTGGAGACCAAGCAACTATTTATGGTTTTGAAGTAGAACTAAGAAAAAATCTTTTAATTGATGAAGATGAAAACACCAATCTTTCTTTTGGAATAAACGCTACGTATATGAATACGAAGCAAGATTTATATGAAACTATAGATGGGACTTTCGATTTAGCATTCAATAGAAATGAAGACGAATTACAAGGTGCTTCTCCATTCTTATTAAACGCAGATGTTAGTTATTCACCAACAAACTTTAAAAACTATAAGCCTGTTGCCAATTTAGTATTCTCATATTTTTCAGATCGTATTGATGCATTAGGTTCAGGAGATTTAGGAAACATTGTTGAAAAAAGTGTTCCTACTCTAGATTTTATTTGGAAAAATACTATTAAAGAAAATTTCGAAATCAACTTCAGTGCTAAAAACATATTAAATCCAACCATTCAATACGTAAGAGAAGATCAAAACTTAGGAGATGTTTTGGTTGTTTCTGCAAACGGAAAAGGCGTAACAGATTACAAAAGAGGGCTAAACATAGGGCTTCAACTTAAATATAAATTTTAAAAAAAATTAATCAAAAATTAAATTAAAAACGATAACAATGAAAAAACAAATAATCTTAGGCTTAGCATTAGTTTCAATGGTATTCTCATGCTCAACTGACGACACTGCTGATATTGTAATAAACGATAACAGCGTTGTGAACAACACTACAGGAGGAGGAACAACAAATTCTGCAACTATTTTCTTATCTGGAACTTACACAGAAGATTTAACTCTAGACGCTAATAATACCTACAAATTAAATGGGTCGTTAATCATGACAAGCGGAACAACATTAACTATTCCAGCAGGTATGACTATTGAAGCTTTAGCTTCTGGAGCAGATGTTTATGTTGCTATTTCTCAAGGCGCTCAAATTATTGCTAATGGTACCGCTGATAATCCAATTGTTTTCACTTCTGATGCTTCTAGTCCTGCATCTGGAGATTGGGGAGGTTTAATTATATTAGGTAATGCACCTATAAACTCTGTAACAGGAACTGCAACAGCAACTTCAGAAATAGCAAGTTTACCTTACGGTGGAAATGTTGCAGATGACAACTCTGGATCTTTAAATTATGTTCGCGTTGAATATTCTGGTGGTGCAGCAGATGGACAATCTGAAAACAATGGATTTTCTTTTTACGGTGTAGGAAACGGAACAGATGTAAATTATATTCAAGCTTACGCTGGAAAAGATGATGGTATTGAATTTTTTGGAGGAACTGTAAATGCAAGTTTTGTTTCTGTGATTAATGCAGAAGATGATTCAGTAGATTGGACTGAAGGATATTCAGGAACATTAACTAATGTATATATTTCAAACAGAATAACTGACGATAAAGCTATTGAAGCTGATGGATACAATACAGATTTCAGTAATGCAACAGGTATATTCTCTAAACCTATAGTTAATAATTTAACTATTGTAGGCGAAGGAACTGCTGCAGGACACTCAGAAGCTGTAAGACTAAGAGCAGGAACACAAGGTATCTTTTCAAATGTTCATATTACAGGGTACATTGAAGGATTTGATCTTGACGATTTAGATACAGGAAACGGAGTAGTTAGTGATGACTTACAAGTAACAGGTGTTACCTTTGTTGATGTAACAACTAACATGAAAAACGATACAACAGTAACTTTTACTGATGCAGATTTTTATACTGGCGAAGGTACAGGTACAGCTACAGATTATGCCACTTGGGGAGCAGGTTGGACTAAGTAGTAGCATTAAATAATACAAAATAAAAAAGCATCCTAAATAGGATGCTTTTTTTGTGTTTCATTTTTCTATAAAAGTTATAGAGATGCTACGTTATTTTCGTAATTGACTTCTTTTTTAATTCCGTCAATCCAATAGATCCATTTGCCGACTTTTTTTCCATTATCATAATTTGCAGAAACTGTTTTTTTGCCTTCTGTGTCATATCTTAACCAAACACCTTGAAGTTTACCATCTGCTGTGTAAGATCCTGTTTGGCTTACAACACCATTGTCGTGATAATAAACTACATCAATTAAATTCGTGTCTTTATTAAGTTTTAAATCTCTCTTCTGCTCTTGAGCAAAAGAAACCACAGTAATTAAAAAGGCAAAAACAAATAATAACTTCTTCATAATTATGGGGGTTTTAACATTATCTCTCAAAGATATATAATCGATAACATTTACACAACTTTTACTTAACATTAAGATAACATTAAAGACGTAACTATTTGTTTGTCAGATATTTAATTTTAAAGATTTAACATTGGAATATTAATAATTAATTAATATTGAGGTTACGTTAAGATTATCTTAAACAGCGATATTTGTAATGTCTTAAGACAAAATCAATTAGTATTTCATATAACTATTAGTTTTTGTCGACTACATTATCATGATTTCTAATGAGACTGCCTTTGGCCAAGGCAGTCTTTTTTTGTTAAATAATTTAACAATAAGGAAACATTAGACCCACAAAATATTTGGTTATTTGCAGCGACAAAAACTAATAAATTACTAATGAAATTAAAATTTTTCTTAGTGCTATGTCTTAGCGCTATTTTTACAGTTACATCACAGGAAATAAGTGACACTTCATTCGGGAAAGGTCTAATCAATTTTACAGCTAAAGACAGCTCATTCAGTATAAAATTTGCACCTCGTTTTCAAATGCGATATATGGGATCATGGAATCATGATGGAGATCAATATGGCGCTCCGGAACATAACATACTTATAAGACGTGCACGTTTAAAATTTGACGGTTTTGCTTATAGCCCGAAATTAAAATACAAAATTGAGTTAGGACTTTCTAACCGAGATTTATCTGGTGGTAATCAATTTAATCGAAATACACCGCGTTACATTCTTGATGCCGTTTTAATGTGGCACTTTGCCAAAAACTGGGAGCTTTGGGCTGGCCAAACTAAATTACCTGGTAACGTTGAGCGTGTAATATCTTCTGGTAATCTTCAACTTATAGACCGTTCTTTACTTAACAGTCGTTTTACTTTAGACCGTGATATTGGTGTTCAATTACGTCATAAGTTTTATTTAGGTAACAACTTTTTAATACGCGAAAAAGTAGCACTTTCTCAAGGTGAAGGAAGAAATGTTACAGAAGGAAACGAAGGTGGATTACAATATACTGGACGTTTAGAATTGTTACCATTTGGTGCTTTTAAGTCTAAAGGCGATTACAGTGCTTCAGATTTAAAAAGAGAAGAAAAGCCAAAACTATCTTTAACATTCACTTATAACTTTAATGAAAATGCCGTTAGAGAAAGAGGTTTTGCTGGCGATTATATGATTAGAACAGATGGTTCTATATACGAGACAGACCAAACCACTATATTTGTAGATGCTATGTATAAGCACAATGGATTCTCTTTTATGGGAGAGTATGCTAAAAGAACAGCAGATAATGAAATTGCTACAGAACTTGATGGTGTAACACCAACTGGAGATGTTGTGTTAACAGGTAATGCATTAAACTTACAAGCTGGATATTTATTTAAAAGCAATTATGAGATTGCGGGTAGGTTTACAACTTTAGATTATGAAGCAATTACAAATGCACTTCCAGTTAAACAATATACTTTAGGCTTTAATAAGTTTGTTCATGGGCACAAATTAAAAGTACAAAGCGATATAAGCTATACATCCCTTGATGGAAACGATGATAACATTACATTTAGATTAGGATTTGATTTTCATTTCTAAAACATAACATTTAGGTAACTTTATACTCACATAGTATTGTAATATTTGCAAACTTATTTTAATTAAAAAATTATGGATAATATTTATTTATTAATGCTAATTGCCATAACTGCACTAGCTGTGTTTGATATTATTGTTGGCGTAAGTAATGATGCTATTAATTTTCTGAATTCTGCAATTGGTTCTAAAGTATTGTCTTTAAGAACAATAATGATTGTTGCTAGTTTAGGTATTTTTATTGGAGCCGTTTTTTCTAGCGGAATGATGGAAGTAGCTAGAAAAGGTATATTTATTCCAGCACAATTTGAGTTTGGAGAGATTATGCTAATTTTTATGGCAGTAATGATTACTGACATTTTACTATTAGACTTCTTTAACACACTTGGGCTTCCAACATCAACAACTGTTTCAATTGTATTTAATTTATTAGGAGCAGCTGTAGTAATGTCATTAATTAAAATAAGTCATTCTGAAACTGAAACTTTTTCAGATTTGGTCAACTATATAAATACTGAAAAAGCTATTACAATTATCTCAGGTATTTTATTATCTGTTGTTATTGCTTTCTCAGTAGGTGCAATTGTGCAATGGGTCTCTAGACTTATTTTTACGTTTAATTACGAGAAAAAAATAAAGAGTTTTGGAATCATCTTTGGAGGTGTTGCACTTACAGCAATTACTTACTTTATATTTTTAAAAGGACTTAAAGGCACACCTTACTATAAAGAATTAAAAGGATTATTAGAAGGTAATGAGGTATACACCATTCTTGGAAGTTTTGTATTCTGGACATTGTTTTCATTCATATTCGAAAAATTGACTAAAAAAACTGTACTACTTGTAGTAATTGCTATTGGTACATTTGGATTAGCCTTAGCATTTTCAGGAAACGATTTAGTAAACTTTATAGGTGTGCCAATGGCAGCTTATCATTCTTATGAAGCTTGGGTTTCTGGCGGTATGGATGTAGCTATGTCAATGGAAGTTTTAGACAAAAAAGTACCTGCAGAACCTTTATTACTTTTTATAGCTGGTACTATAATGGTATTAACCTTATGGTTTTCTAAAAAAGCAAAAACAGTTGCAGAAACAGAATTAAGTTTGTCGCGCCAGGGTGAGACACACGAAAAATTTGAACCTAATTTATTATCTAGATCAATTGTAAAAGGATCAACTCAATTATCCAACTATTTTAGTGTTCTTTTACCAAAATCAGTTCAGAAAAAGCTTGCTAAAAGCTTTGATAAACCAGAAATAGTTCTAACTAAAGATCAGAGTATAGATGCGCCTGCATTTGATATGATTAGAGCATCTGTAAACTTAATGGTGGCTGGTGTATTAATTGCAATTGCCACTTCAATGAAATTACCATTATCTACTACTTATGTTACTTTTATGGTAGCAATGGGTACCTCTTTAGCTGATAAAGCTTGGGGAAGAGAAAGTGCTGTATATAGAGTTGCTGGTGTATTAAACGTAATTGGTGGATGGTTTGGTACTGCTCTTGGCGCATTTATTGCTGCAGGAACTGTGGTATTCTTAATCAGTTGGAATCCTAAAGTAATGATCCCAATTTTATTACTTTTAACTGCAATTTTATTATACAGAAATTACAAATCTCATAAAAACAAATCGTCTAAAACTCCTGATGAAGATAGTTTAAAAACAACTGGTAGTAGTTCTGTACAGGGTGTTATTCTTGAAAGTGCTGGAAATATTTCTAATGTTGTAAAACGTGGAAATAAAATTTATTCAAATGCTGTAAATGGGTTAGCTAAACAAGATTTAACCTTATTAAAAAAGAATAAAAAGCAGGTTGATAAACTATCCGAAGAGGTTGATAACCTTCGTGATAATATCTTCTATTTCATTAAGAATCTAGACGAAACTAGCTTACGTGCAAGTAGTTTCTACATTAATATTTTAGGGTATTTACAAGATATGACACAATCTTTAGAGTACATCTCTAAAACAAGTCATAAGCATATTAATAATAATCACAAGAAACTTAAATTTAGTCAGATTAAAGAATTGAAGGAAGTTGATGATGCTCTTGAATCTCTTTTTAATGATACTAAAGTGGCTTTCGACTCGCAATCTTTTGAACAAATAGGTTCTATAATTAATCGTAAGAAAGAGCTATTCGATTTAGTAACATCTAAAATTGTTAAACAAGTTTCTAGAACAAGAACAGAAGAATCTAGTCCTAAAAACACAACATTATATTTTGGAGTTTTATTAGAAACTAAAGATTTATTAACGGCAACCATGAATTTATTAGAAGAGTATTATAACTCTCATGATAGTTCTGTTGAACCAGCAACAATTTCTGATACTGAAGAATAATGTAATATTTTTATAAAATCAATCTCATAAAAGCATCTCGAAAGAGGTGCTTTTTTTATGAAAAAAATATTTTTTCCAACATCTATATTTTCATTTCTATCGTAAATAATACAAACCTAAAGTTATTATTATGAAGAAAATTTCAATTTTATTATTAGTTACAATTTTTACTGTTTCTTGTGTTTCAAAAAAGAAATATATAGCCTTACAACAAGAAAATGGTGAGATTAAAAGTGAATTACAAAAAACAAGAGTTGCTAAAGAAGATTTAGAAGCAAAGTTTGATAAAATTCAATCAAGAGTTGAAGCTTACAATTCTAAAATAGCCTCTCTAAAACAAGAAAACAATACTAAATTAGATGCTGTTGGTAATATAGCAGTAATGTCTAATGCTTCTAAAGAGAATATGCGTGAAACTTTAAAAAATGTTGATGCCAATAAATTAGCTCAAGCAAAGACACTTAAAGATTCCATGAATTTGGCTGTAGCCTATAATCTTGAAAAGACAATTAGCGAAAGCAACATGAATGAAGATGATGATTTTGCTGTAAATATTAATGAAACTGTTGTAATGATTTCTATTGCAGATAATATGTTATTTAATTCTGGTAGCTATAGATTAAGTTCTAAAGCGGATACAGTTTTACAAAAATTAGCTGATGTAATTAACTCTGAACCTAGCTTAGATGTTATGGTTGAAGGACATACTGATTCTAGAACTATAAATACTGGACACATTGCTGATAACTGGGACTTAAGTGTTTTAAGATCTACATCTGTTGTTCGTAAGCTACAAGAGAAATACAATGTAGCTCCAGAAAAATTAATTGCAGCTGGTAGAAGTAGCTACCAACCTATTGCTGAGAATGATTCTAGAGAAAACAGATCAAAAAATAGACGTACAAGAATTATCATCCTTCCAAACATTGATAAGTTTTTTGCTTTAATGTCTGAAAACGATAATACAATTGCCGAAAACAATATATTAGATTAATTTAATCCATTACTAATATTATAAAAAGCATCCCCATTGGGATGCTTTTTTGTTTTAAACATTATGATATAAAAAAGCACCTCTTCCGAGGTGCTTTTCTAAAAATTTGGGGTTCCCCCTTGCGGGGGAACAAACCCAATATTAATATTATAATTCAAACATTAAATTATTCTATTAACCTTCACAACTAGCACATTCTTTCTTTTGCTTAAATTTCTGTGCTGCATTCATACTGTGTTGGTAATACAATGATTTAACACCTAGTTTCCATGCGTTAACATAAATCTTATTAATATCCTTAACTGGCATATCTGGGTGCACCATAATATTTAAGGATTGCCCCTGGTCTATATGGTTTTGCCTGTTTGCTGCCTGATAAATAATAGTCATTTGATCAATTTCAGAATAGGTTTTAAATACATCTTTTTCATGCTCAGTAAGACCTTCTAAATGTTGAACAGAGCCATCGTAATCACGAATACTTCTCCATATTTCTGGTGTATTCATTCCTTTTTCTTCCAAAAGCTCTAATAAGAAAGGATTCTTAATCGTTGTTTTAATTTTTGCAATATCTTTAACATAACTATTAGACCAAATTGGCTCTATACCTTGTGATACCTGTCCTAATATAAAAGCAGAAGATGTTGTTGGAGCTACAGCATTTAAAGTTGTATTACGTCTTCCGTATCCTTTTAACACTTCTGGCTCTCCAAATAATTTTGCTAATTCTACTGACGCTTTATTAGATTTTTCTTGAATCGTTTTAAATATTTCACTATTTAAATTAAAAGCCTCCTGACTATCAAAACCTAACATTTTAGATTGTAATAATGAGTGCCAACCTAAAGCGCCCATTCCTAAAGCTCTATTTTCTTTCGAGAAATTATAGGCTTTCTCCATAAACAAGAATGTTTGTCTATCATCACGATCTGTTGAATCTCTGTAAACTTCTAACTTGGTAATAAATTCTTCTAAAACTGCATCTAGAAAATACACCATAGTTTCAACTGCATCTGTATCTTTCCATTTATCATAATGCAATAGGTTTATTGAAGATAACACACATACAAAAGACCATTTTTCATTAGTAGGTAACATGATTTCTGAACATAAATTACTTGCGTAAATTTCATGTTTCTTATCTTGGTAACAATCTGGTGCAGCATTATTTGCATTATCTCTAAAGAAAATATAAGGGTAACCTATTTCTCCTCTACGTTGTAAAACTTTTGCCCAAATAGCTCTTTTTTCAGTATCACCATCAATCATTTCTTGCATCCATTCATTACCAACTGTAACACCATGTGTTAACTCTTGAATTGGATTACCTTCTGTTCCTATTTCTAAAAACTCATTGATATCATTATGCTCAATAGGTAAATACGGAGAAAAACGCCCTCTTCTCACAGAACCTTGACTTACAACATCTACCATTTTTTCAAACAGTTGCATAATATGTACTGCTCCTGATGATTCTCCATTATTTTTTACTGGTGCGCCTCTATGGCGAAGTTTACCAAAGTAACCAGAAGTACCACCACCTAATTTAGACATCATACCTACTTCTGATTGTGTATAAAGGATATCACCCATATCATCAGAAATATGCGAACCAAAACAACTAATTGGTAAGCCACGTTTTTTACCAAAGTTAGACCAAACAGGCGATGCTAAAGAATAATAACCTTCTGCCATGTAGCCATAAAACTTGTCTGCAAAACCATCTATTTTTAAGATTTTTTCTGCATTAATGGCTATCTCCTTAATACGTTCTTCGGGTGTTGTACCTTCGGTTAGGTAACCAGATGCTAAAAATTGACGACTATGCTCTGTTAACCATTTTATTTCTGGTTCAGCTTTCAATTCTTTTATAGCTTCTTTTCTGGCTTTAATTAATTCATCGTGGTTAGAAGTTTTTGTTGCTTCTTGATTCACTTTTTGTTCGAGGTCTGGATTAATGTGGTTGTTCATAGTTTAAAATAGGTCGTCGCTGGTTATACTTTTTGTTCTTTTACTATAGTTGATGGAACGTTTCACGAAGAAATCTCCATGTTTTGTTCCTATAATTTCGTCATCGAACCATTCGGTTTGTGCTATTAATGATTCGTTAACTTCAAATACTTTTTCAATACCAATACTTTCTAAAGAATTATTAAATCTGTTTTTCAAAAACTCATTAATAACATCTTTAGGTAAGAAATCTAATTCTCCTGCTTCAAAAATCCAATCGATAAGTTTACTTTCAGATTTAAAAGCTTCTTCACACAATTCTCTAACTATAATACTGTGCTCTTCATCAAACCATGTTGGGTTTTCAGCTTTAATAATTCTAATAATATCAATTCCAAAATCCCCATGAATTTGCTCTTCTTTAGAGGTCGCCTCAACAACATTAGATACTCCTTTAAGCATATTTTTATGCTTATTAAAAGCCATGATTATTAAAAATTGAGAAAATAAAGACACGTGTTCTATAAAAAGCGAAAACAATAAAATAGATTCTGCATACTCTTTATTATCCTCACTTTTTGCATTCTTTAAAGCGGTTTCTAAATAATGAACACGTCTCATTATTACAGGCTTTTTCTTTAAGTTTTTAAACTCATTGTTAAGGCCTAATATTTCTAATAAATGTGAGTAAGCATCGTGATGACGTACTTCGCTTTCTGCAAATGTTGCTCCAACCGCTCCTATTTCTGGTTTTGGCATTTTATTATAAATCTCGCCCCAAAATGATTTTACTGCAACTTCAATTTGCGAAATAGCAAGCATTGTATTTTTAATAGCATTTTGCTCTACTATAGTAAGTCTTGTTTTAAAATCTTGAATATCGCTTGTGAAGTTAAATTCTGAATGAATCCAATAAGAGTGCCTAATAGCATCTACATATTCGTTAAGCGCAGGATATTCGTAAGGTTTTAAGTTAATACGTTTTTCAAAAATATTTGTTTTTCTGTTTCTAGCTTGTTCATCCCTGTATAAAATATATGCTTTTGCTACACCAGGAAAAGAACTTACCATTAATTTTTCTTCCACAAGGTCTTGCACTTCTTCTACTGTAGGCAAATATTTATGATCTCTTCCTTTTCGTTCTAATAACGTTTTTAAAACATCTACAGAAATTGTATTCGCATCTTCTTTTGTACCATTCCCAACAGAAAGCATTGCTTTTTCAATGGCATTAGAAATTTTATTTAAAACAAAGGGGCTTGTTTCATAATCTCTTTTTATAATCTGCGTAATTTCCATAAGATATTTTTAATTTAAAAGATTAAATATTCATAAGAATATTAGTGTGTTTCTAAACTTCTTCAGTAATTTCCGTAAAATCTGTTATAATTTCCTTCGAAAAAAGGTGAAATGAAAAAAAAATTAAAATTTTATTTTTCAGAAAAAAAAACAAAAATATATTCTGTTTTTTGCTCTCAACAAAGATTGCAAAATGATTAACACGATTTAAGAAACTTAATGAAACGTTTTCAACAAGTTTTTAACAATGTAAAATCTTACACAAAAAATTGGTTTGCCAAAAAATAAAATGTAATACACTGTAAATCAATTTATTAAAATTAATTTACTGGAATTACAAAAGGAATTCAAATAAAAGATTTGCATGCGTCGCAAGCCTTATTTTCACAGTACTTTAGCCTTGTTTTTAAAAGTTTTTTGCAACTTTTTCGAGCTCCATATACCAATCCTCACCAAATTTTCTTATGAGCGCTTCTTTCACAAATTTATAGACAGGAATTTGTAATTCTTTTCCAAGTGTACAAGCATCATCACAAATTTGCCATTTATGATAGTTTACTGCAGAAAATTCAGAATAATCTTGAACACGAATTGGATATAAATGACAAGATACAGGTTTCTTCCAAGTCACCTCGCCTTGATTATAAGCTTCTTCAATACCACAAAGCGCCACTTTTTTTTCATTAAAAATAACATAGGCACAATCTGCACCATTAATTAACGGCGTTTCTAATTCACCTTCTTCTGTGGTAATATATGCGCCTTGAGATTCTATAGCCTCAATGCCTTCTTGACGCAAAAAAGGCTTCACTTTTGGGTAAATTTCTTTTAAAATTTTTGCTTCATCAGCATCTAGTGGTGCTCCTGCATCTCCATCAACACAACACGCTCCTTTACATGCAGATAAATTGCACATAAAATCTTTTTCTATAATGTCTTCTGAAACTATAGTTTTCCCTAATTGAAACATAAAAAATATATTAAAAGCTTATGCAAAAATAGATAAACTTTGGAGTACTTTTTTAAGATATTTAATTAATAATGCTATACTTTTGCGGAAAATTAAAAACCTTCTATAATTAGAATTTTTAATTTTAGATTCCCGCATCCGCGAGAATGACAATTCAATAGGATTTGCAAAAAAAATGCAAGACCTTTTTTTAATATAAAACGCTCAAATTATGCAGTTTAACTTCAAAGAAATATTCACAGCATTCATGGTATTGTTTGCGGTGATTGATATTGTTGGAAACATTCCAATTGTTATTGATTTAAGAAAAAAAGCTGGCCATATCCAAAGTGAAAAAGCCTCTTTAATAGCAGGTATTATTTTGATTATATTTTTGTTTTTAGGAAACAGTATTTTAAATCTTATAGGTATTGATGTAAACTCTTTTGCCGTAGCTGGTGCCTTTATATTATTTTTTATTGCTTTAGAAATGATTTTAGGTATCACACTTTATAAGCAAGATGAAAATGCATCAATGACAACTGCTGTTTTCCCATTAGCATTTCCGCTTATTGCTGGTCCTGGTAGTTTAACAACGCTACTTTCGTTAAGAGCTGAGTTTAGTATAGAAAACATTATTGTTGCCGTTTTAATGAATGTGGTTATTATTTACATTGTACTTAAAACATCTTCTAGAATTGAACGTTTTTTGGGTGCCAATGGTATTAATATAATCCGAAAAGTTTTTGGTGTTATTTTACTAGCTATAGCTGTTAAATTATTTGCACATAATATAAAAGCATTATTTGATCTTGCTTAAATACAAATAGAGGTATTTGAAAAACAAAGATTATCTTAGTAAAACGATATTAAAAGTTATAAATAAATGAAAATTTTCACCATACTACTTAGTGTTATTGCTTTAGGATTAATCATTTTTAATTTTACTAAAGTTGACTTTAATGCCCCTTTTGAAGGTGATAGTATTATTGCAATTATAACCATTGTTGCTTCACTCTGTGTAATAGTTATGATGGCTATTTTAAGAACTTCTAAACGTATTGAAGACCAAGTAAAAGGAAAGAAATAAAGAATTTAATTATGTATGATGCATTAATAATTGGTGGTGGTGCCGCTGGTATGTCTTGCGCCTTGGTTTTAGGATCTGCTAAACCAAAAGCTTATGCAGCTAATAAAACTATTGGTATTATTACGCATCAAAAAACCTCGCATTTACAAACCGCTTTATTTAATAACGTTTTAGGATTAGCTCCTGGAACAACTGGCGCTTCAATTTTAGAAAGCGGAAAAGCACAGCTTTCAAATTTGTATCCACATATTGAGCAAATTGAAAATGAAAAAGTTTTAGCCATTTCAAAAGGCCCTGACTCTTTTTTTATCAAGACTAACAAGAGTTTGTACAAAACTAAAATTGTTGTTATTGCTGTTGGCTACACCAATTTAATGACGATTAAAGGTTTAGAACATTATATTGAACCGCATCCAAGAGCAGCTATTGAAAAAGACCGTATTTGGTTAAAAAATACAGACCATTTAATTGAAAAGAATTTATATGTTGCAGGAACGTTAGCAGGGTGGCGCAGTCAATTTGCTATGGCCTCTGGAAGTGGCGCACATGTAGCTACTGATATTTTAACGCTTTGGAATGGTGGGAAACATGCTAAGGTGCATGATAAGGTTGAAAACTTATAAAATAAAAAGCCACATTTTGTTCTAAAATGTGGCTTTTTATTGTTCATACTCTTACCGCAATTTATTAAAGACTAATGACGGCAGGTTATGTTTTTAAAGTAGTTTAAAAAAATTCCTACTAATAGCGACTTATATCTGAAATTTTTTTCCAAATCTCATCATACCTTTTATAAACTTCAACTGAAGATATAAAATAGACATTTTCATCAGTCTTTTGTAATTTCTGTATGAGTCCATATTCCCCATCAACAGTATAAATAGGTTTAGATAAATAGATAACTTCCAAATTATTTTTATGAGGATAATTTTTTACAGAAAAAACATTATCTAAATTAGTGAAGTCTAATTCCCAAACACTGTTTTCTTTGGTCATCTGCTTCTTCAAATAATCATAATTCTTTTTTGTAAAGACATTTTTCAACTCATCAGGTATAACCTCAGATTTTGAATTATATTTTCTAATGATTTTAAATACTTCGCTATTAGTGTTATCCAAACCTAAGAAGACAGAATCTTTCTTTTGTTTGTCTTTATAATTTTCTATATAGACCTTCAATAAAGAGATGTCTTCACTCTTCTTTTCAGAAGATGAGCAAGAAACAATGATGATTATCATTATTATAAACATTATAATTTTATTCACATTTAGAACCTTTAGCATTTGCCTTACCTTCATTTTCGTTTACTATTATTGTTGAATATTCCGTTTGTTGTTCTGGAGTTAAACCTTGGAATGCATTAGTATTTTGATGCGCACCTAAGACCATTTTTTCACAATAATCTCTTGTAGCACCAGTAATATTATTATTTGTTGCATAATTAAATACACTATCTGTTATTTCATCTAAAAAGTCATCATAAACATCGTGCATTGATTGATCTAAGGCAGTTCTATTCGCATTACTCTTATCATCATAATAAGTTATAAAAGCATCATTTATATCTGTATAATCTGGATATACATTAAGCAATTCACCTTTAATATATAAATAGCCCAAACGAATATGTACAAACTCATGAGCAGCCGTTAACACTATTGATAAATTAGATGCATTATCTAAATAAGAGTTATCAAAATTTAATATGATTCCATTTTGACCTTCATCGTTTAAAATTGGTTCGTCAGGGAAAATAGTCCCAGCAATTACATCATCAGGTAAATCTATGTCCTCAAATTGTATATGATGTTCAGTACTTTTTCCAAATTCATTTTTAATAAAATTTGTCAAAGATACATTACTATTGATTATTAAATCGAAAACTTTCTCAGCTTGACATTCTTTATTCATTTGAACATAAAATTTCTCTAATTTTTCAAATTCCAAATCCCCATCATTCAACCAAGCCTCAACAGCTAATTCACTAAAATTTTTAGATTCAGCATTACAACTATTTTGTTTTAAATAATCATTTATTACTCTAACCTTAAATATATTATCTGAATTAGACAACCAGTTAGTTGCTCCTTCAATTTCTAATAAATTAGAACCCATACAGTTCATAATTTCTTGTACTGGCGAAATAGTTTGTGTTGTTGTATCTCCAGCGGGTCCAGAACTTGAACGCCCTCCTCTCCTGTTTCTCCTGAGGTATTTCCTGTATTACTATAAGTAGGAATGACTGTTGGACTTCCACCACCTCCACTAGTGCAAAACCTTGAATAACAAACGGAATGTGCTAGACATTTACTTCCATCAGGGTTCCTCCCGTCTGAATGGTTTCCTTTCCAACAACACTCATGAGCAACATTCACACATGTTTGCGTTAATTTAGAAAACAGACCTTCACTATTTTGAACCTGTTCTATTCCAATAACTTCACTAAATGTGTTTTCTCCTTCGACTTTTCCGTAGGTAACTAATATAGTATTATACGTACCATTTGGAAAAACAGATACTAACAAATTCTCTAACTTATTAGGATTAAATTCATCTCTATAAATTGGAAACGTATAAGATTCATAATCCTCATCGGTATTAATTATATGACTTACATGATGAGTATCTATTACAAAATCATGTTCATTAGATGTTTTTACACCTTCGGTTTTATTACTAAACCCTTGTAAGTGCTGAAACAAACCTTGATTCTGTTCAATTTTATCACTTCCAACTACTGTAATACTTAATGGTGACTCTTGAGATTCTTCTATGGTTTCTACTTGTTCTAAATTAGTTTCCTTTTCACAACCAAAAAAGAATAAAGCCATTAAACATAAAAAAAAGTAACGTCTTGAGGTTTGGGATCATTTTAAAATAAATTTTCATAAACATATATAATTAAGATTAATAAATTAATTACTATATGCTATTAAACTTTTAAGAGAGAGATTTTGCTATGAAGTAAATCTAATAAATTTATCGTAAATTCCTACTTAGTAGTTATGAAAAATCATATTGACGCTGTGAGAAACCCATAAAATACAGTCTTATAAAGAAAAATTTTTTAACTTTGAGTTTCAATTTAAGAGATTCCTGCCTGCGCAGGAATGACAAACCTATTTCCCATCACTCAATTTAATCACCTCATCAATCATAATATCGCGCTGATTAAAAACCTCTTCAAAAGCACCAGCACCAAAAAGCTGATCTGCAAGAGTGGCTTTTATATATTGTTTTACTTCTTCATGATAGGCTACAAAAGTAACTTTAGATTCGGTTCTGAGGTTTAAGTAATCTTGAAATGCAAAAACTAAATCGTCTCCTACTTCAAAAGTATCTATAAAATCTTGTCTGGTAGCATCATCATATACATGGCGGTCTTTTTCCAATTCTTCAAATACAAAATTTCCAAAAAATCCGCGTCGTCTTAAAAAAGACAACGTTTCGTTTTGCATGCTATTATCAATAGGCACAAAAACATCTGGAATAATACCGCCACCACCATAAACAATTTTACCTTCTGGGGTTCTGAATTTTAAAGAATCGTCAACTTTTATTTTTTCAGGATCTAGCAATTCTCCGCTATTTAACCTTTCAAAATACTCATCGTAATAATCTTTATTACCATTATTATAAGGCCGCTGAATAGAACGACCTGTTGGCGTGTAATAACGAGACACTGTTAAACGTATAGCACTACCATCTCCTAAATCCATTTCGCGTTGTACGAGTCCTTTTCCGTAAGAGCGCCTCCCAACAATGGTACCTTTATCATGATCCTGTAAAGCCCCCGCAACAATCTCGCTTGCCGAAGCAGAATTCTCGTCTATCAAAACATAGACCTTACCATCTTCAAAATCGCCTTTGCTTGTAGCATAATAATTTTCAACATCACCCCGTTTATTTTTAGTAAACAAAATGAGTTTATCGTCTTCTAAAAATTCATCTACAATTTGTTTTGAAATGTTTAAAATACCTCCAGGATTATCACGCAAATCCAATGCTATTTCTGTAGCACCTAGAGCTTCTAATTTTTCAATTCCTGCTTTAAATTCTTTATAAGTAGACTCTGCAAAACGATTGATTTTTATATATCCCAATTTCTCGGTTAGCATATACGCTGCATCAACACTTTTAATAGGTATGGTACCACGTTTTACTGTAAATTTTAAAAGTTCTGGCTCTCCGCGCCTGTAAACTTCCAGTTTTACTTTAGAGTTTATTTCGCCTTTTAACTTCTTTATAAGCTCACCGTCTTCAAGGTGTTTTCCAAATAAAGAATCGCCGTTTGCAGTTATAATTCTATCACCTCCTTTTATGCCTGCTTTTGCACTTGGTCCATTTTCAATAGCGCGAATTACAGCTATAGTATCTCTGTAGGTGTAAAAACTAACGCCAATACCTACAAAATCGCCTTTCATTTCTTCTGCAGCACGAGCCATTTCCTCCTCAGGAATGTAAACCGAGTGCGGATCTAGATTATCTAAAATACCATTAACCGTTACATCTACAATGCTATCCGTATTTACATCATCAACATAATCGTATTCAATGTAATCTATAAGTCTGTTAAGTTTATCTTTTTTACTATTTGTAGAAAATAAGCGATCTGGCGAGTCGGCAAAATCTAATTTTCCGCCAATTAAAATGCCTATTGCAATAGCAACACCTAAAACTAAGGGTAAATATTTTTTTTGAAACGCCATTATGCTTTTAAATCTTCAATAAGTTCTAACTCAATCCCCGCTCTTTCCAAAAATTTTAAACCAGAATCATCCTTATAACCTTTATTATAAACCACTTTTACAATACCCGCTTGGTGTATTAGTTTGCTACATTCTTTACATGGTGATAATGTAATATAAAGCGTTGCACCTTTGCATGATTGTGTAGATGCTGCCACTTTTAAAATAGCATTAGCCTCTGCATGCAACACGTACCACTTAGTGTAACCTTCCTCGTCTTCACAAAAATTCTCAAAGCCCGATGGTGTGCCGTTGTACCCGTCCGAAATTATCATTCTATCCTTAACAATTATCGCACCTACTTGCTTCCGTTTGCAATACGATAATTTTCCCCACTCTTGCGCAATTCTTAAATAGGCTTTATCGTACTTAAGTTGTTTGTTTTTTGGCATTAACTTTTTATTTGGGCGTTACCCTCATTTAATATTTCTAGTAAATCTTGAGGTTTATAGTAATTCGGGTCAGGCTATCCGCTATATCTTTTGCAGAAAAAGCAAAAGGATGCCGCTTCTATCCTTAACGCACTTCTCGTATAACGAATATAGTTAGTTAGTATTTTAATTACAACGCTAAATGCGTTAAAGTTTTACGAAAGTTTGGTTTAAAGCACCTAACCCGCGTTAGGGATTGAATGGTATGTTTGAGCTCCCGACCAAAGGAGGAGCGAGTAATGAAAGCCCGACCCTTGTGGTAACGCTCAAATAATTTTTTAAGACAGGAAATCGGAATTTAAAATCATGGGGATAACCAAACCGACTACAATGGCGGAAATAACCATAATCCAATCGCGTTTTGTGAACCTGAAAATGGTTTGTACTACGTAGCCTAAAAAGAGGACGACAAATACGATGATGACTTGTGCAAGCTCGATACCAAGGGCAAATTCTAGAAGTAAAACGAGTTTGTTATCGGTGTCTCCCAATAGCATTTGAAACTCGCGTGCAAAACCTAAACCGTGCACTAAACCAAAAAATAGGGTAGACAAGAATAGCACACCAACTTTTTCTCGTTGTGCACCTTTACCTGAGGTAAATACGTTAAAAAGAGCGACTATTAAAATGGTAATAGGTATAAGGAATTCTACAACGGTGGCGTTTACACTTACCACATTGTAAGCCGCTAAAACTAATGATAGCGTATGCCCAAGTGTGAACATAGAAACGAGTAATAATACACGTTTCCAATCTTTAAATACATATGGTACCGTTAAAACGATAAGAAATAAAACGTGATCGTAGGCATTAATATCTAGCACATGATTGATGCCGTATTCTACATTAAACCAAAAATTTTCTAGCATAATAATTAAGATTTAGGGTAGCCAAATATACAAATTAACCGAGTGCTCCACAAAAGTCTCGGTTTATGAGGTTTCTGAAATACTGTTATACTTTTTGTTAAGTTGAAAAATCATTTCTTCGGTTATATCTTCTAGAGAAAATGCATGTTTCCAGTTCCAATCTTGTCTTGCATAAGAGTCGTTTATGCTTTTTGGCCAGCTATCTGCAATATCTTGCCTGTAATCTGGTTTGTACGTTATATTAAACTCTGGAATTTGCTTTTTTATAGATTCTACAACTTCTTTGGGTGTAAAACTAATGGCTGCTAAATTGTAAGACGATCTTATTTTTATATCAGCAGATTGGGCTGCCATAATATCAAGAGTTGCTTTTATAGCATCATCCATAAACATCATAGGAAGTTCTGTATCTGGTTTCAAAAAGCATTCGTACGATTTTGTTTTTACAGCTTCGTGATATATTTCTACTGCATAATCGGTTGTACCTCCACCTGGTAATGCTTTCCAGCTAATTATCCCAGGATAACGGATGCTTCTAACATCTACATCGTATTTATTATAGTAATATTCACACCAACGTTCTCCTACTTGTTTGGTAATCCCATAAACTGTTGATGGCTCCATGATTGTATATTGTGGTGTGTATTTTGTTGGTGTTGTAGGACCAAAAACAGCTATACTTGACGGCCAAAATATTTTTTTTATAAACTTATCTCGTGCTAAATTCAGTACATGAAACAGAGAGTCCATGTTTAAATTCCAAGCTTTTTCTGGAAATTTTTCACCAGTTGCACTTAACATGGCTGCCATTAAATATACGGTATCAATATCATGTCTTTCAACACAGCTTTTTATGCCATCATAATCTTTAGCATCAAGAATTTCAAAAATACCAGAATTAACAATATCTAAATTGTTCTGATTAATATCTGTAGCTACAACATTATCATCACCATATAGACTTCTAAGCTTATAGGTTAATTCCGAACCAATTTGTCCACCAGCACCAATTATTAGTATTTTAGACATTGTTAAATCATTGTATTATAAAGATATTTCAAAAATAATAAGTTTTTATTGATAATAATGCATTAAAAATTCGAAATATTATCAATTTCATTTTTAGTTAATCAATTAAAAAATAAACGTTTACTATATATTTGCACTATACTACTTTTTAAATGATGCGTAATGTTTGCTAAACCCTTATATATTTTAAGTTTTTTATTATTATTCTCCGCTTGTAAAAAAACTCAAGAAATTACTGATGAAACGGAAATTGAGCAAACAAAAAGTCAAGAAATTACAGAGTTAGACGTTTCTAAATTAAAGTATATTGAATATGCTTTAGACTCTAAAACGGAAGACATTATTGCAGATTGGGATGAATATATACAAGTTGAAGATTTAGTAGCAGATATTAAAAAAGGAGATTTAACTTTTTTTGATGATAGTAAGGCAACTGTAAAATTACTTTTAAGAGAATTAAAAGATAATATTCCTGAACAGGTGAACTCTCCATCCATTACAGCTAGAGTTTTGGTTTTGGAAACTAAAATTCTTAAGCTAGAGAGTTTAACAAATTTATCTACTACTAGTAAAGAAGAACTTCTAGAAACTATAAAAGAATTTTTTGTGTCGTTTTACACACTAAGTTTCCAAATGAATAAAAAAGTAGAATTTGATAATCGTTCTATTGAGCGGCCTTAGAATTTAAATTAAACAAAAAAAGGAGTTTCTAATATATTAGAAACTCCTTTTTTTGTTTTTACTTACTGGTGTTAGTTTTTTGGTTGAGCCGCTTGTTGTAATACTTGCTTTTGCCTTAATAATTCGTTTTTTGTAATTTGAATTAAGTTAAAGTTAGGAGCTTCTTTCAGGGTTGCATCTAAAATATCAACAGCTGCATCAATATTAGCTTTGTTGTCTTTACCAAATGTTGATAATGCATCTAAATACATAAAAGCTGCTTTTAATGGCACCTCGTAAGGTGTTTGAGTTTCATAAAAAGCTTTTTTATCCTCTGCTTTAGAATTTGCTAAACCATACGCAATATGCTTATCTGTTTCTGCTACATTTTTAATTTGCATATTAAGTTCTGCTAATTCGTAAGCTATTAATGCATTTGGTTGTCTTTTAAACATTTCATCAAAATGCTCAATAGCAAGTTTAGGTTGTTTAAGAGATTTTAAAGACACTGCTTTAACCTCAACTGCAATATCAGAATCTGTAGCTTTCTGCTCTATTCCAATGGTATTAAGGGCTTGCATATATTGATTACCACTCATATATATATACGCCAAGGTATCTTTTCTTCCCTCAGATGGTGTTAATATGTTCAAATGCGTCATAGCATTAATAATCCCTTGAGTATCTCCTTGAGATTTCATTTGCTTGTAATAAGCTTCATAATGTTTTAATAATTCTGAGTTAGTTTGTGCACCCGCCATAAAACTAACCGTCAATAAAACCAATCCAAATAATTTTTTCATTTTAATAAAATTTAATTTCAGTGGCTAAAACTAAAAAAAAATAGCAGTTAAACTCTTAAAAGAATGCTAATTATTTATGGAAAAATAACATTATTCTTATATAATCTGATACATTTTGGGTTAACAATCAAAAGGAGTTTTAGGAATTTTCAAAAAAAAAAGCTATATTTAAGATTACTAAAAAATAAATATTTATGGGAATAAAGAGTTTTCAAGGAGCAAGAAGGCAGCAATCTAATACTGCTGACACGACGTCGTTAACAGTGAGCGACTACATGACTACAAGTTTGATAACATTTACTCCTGACCAATCCATTGAAAGTGTGATGCAATCTTTGATTAAACACAGAATTTCTGGAGGACCAGTTGTTAATGAAAAAAATGAACTTATCGGAATAATTTCTGAAGGTGATTGTATAAAGCAAATAAGTGAAAGTAGATATTACAACATGCCCATGCAAGACCAAACCATTGAGAAGCATATGGCAGGTAATGTTGAAACTATTGATGGTAATATGAATATTTTTGATGCTGCAAAAAAGTTTTTAGAAGCTAAACGCAGACGTTTTCCTATTGTAGAAAATGGAAAATTAGTTGGACAAATAAGTCAAAAAGATGTTCTTAAAGCTGCCATGCAGTTAAAAGGGCAAAATTGGAAGTAAACATGTTTTTCTGATTCTTTTTTTTAGAGTAAAATTACAAGGTTAACAAATACAATCTATCATTAACCGTAAAAAAGCTTTTGGTTATCTATAACCTAAAGCTTTTTTTATACACGTCCGTGTTTAGGCTTTAATGCATCTGGACTATCAGTTATCAGAATTTTATCTTTCCCTTTTGCAGTAACTGATGCAATACTAGAATATTTATAATCTTTTACAGGATTATCTAACTTCATCCAATTAACATAACCAGCTACAGTAATACGCTCTCCAACTTCTACAATGGCTTCTGAGTAACGGAGCTGTTTATTAAAACCCAATATATTTTCAGTTTTAATATTGTAAGCCTTTAAAAGTTCTGCAAATTCTGGCGTGAGTTCTTTAAATAAGCCAGAACTTGTTTTTTTATCAGTTACTAAATAATCGTAATAATTTTTTGGAGATTCAGTTGGGAGCACAACAATACGTTCTCCTGTTTGTTCAATAAAAAAATCTTGAACATGCTCTTCTTGAACAATTGTTTTCCAATGAGAACTTTTACCAGTACTTACTTTTTTTTGAATCTTCATTTTATAAAACACACATTTACGTTTACTTAAAGGCGCAATTAATGGTTCTTCAATATTTAAAGCTTTCCCTTCAACTTTAGAATACGTTTTAGTTTTCAAACTGCCTATACGCTGACTTGGTAAGTGTTTTAAGCGTCTTAATATAATTGTTTTTGGCTGGTAGTAATAAATTAAAAAAGCCAATAACGCAATAACACAAATAGCTATAGTAACAATAATTGGTGTGCTCATTTTTTAGTTTATAGGTTTTTGTTATTGCTTATTAGTATAAAATTAAGCACAAAAGTTACGGTAAAATTACTCCCGTTTTACCAAAGCATAATAATCTCCTTCAAGAGGCAAATATCCCTGATCATATACAAAGTAATATATAGTTCCAGCTTTTGTAGTGTAAATACTTGTAAAATAATTAAAATCAAAACCAGCTTCAATCAATTTTGCTCGAGATGTTTTTGTTTTTTGATTTGGATTTAGTGCTTCTAAAATCCTGTAATTTTTCCTCAATCTATTATTAGTATTTCTAATTAAGTTTTTACTGTCTTTATTAACCTTATTATTATACGCATTACGGCAACCATCACTACAGAATTTTTTATCAATTCTGCCAACAATCTTGTCGCCACATTCTAAACATTGTTTTTGTTCCATCTATTTATTTTCCATTTTATACCAGCGAAGATTCATTTTTTCTTCTTCAAAATAAAAATCTTCAACATAGTGTAATCCTATTTTTAAAAGTGCATTGTGAGATGCTTCATTCCCTATTTCTGTTATTCCATAAATTTCTGATAATTTAAGAGTATTAAATGCATAATCCACTGCAGCTTTACCAGATTCGGTGGCATAACCTTTTCCTCAGAATCGTTTTATCAACCTATAACCAACATCATAATACTCATCAAAACCATTCATGTTATATTCATTGTTTAATCTAATTCCCGACCAGCCAATACATTCTCCTGTCTTTTTTTCAATGGCTACCCATCGACCAATACCCCTTTCTTCATACTGTTTAAGAACGCCTTCTATAATACGCCTTGATTCTTCTTTAGTTTTAACAGGTTTATTCCCAAGGTATTTATGAACTTCAGGATCTGAATCTAATTCAAACATACTGTCTATATCAGTTAGTCTCATATCTCTCAAGATAAGTCGCTCTGTTTCTATTTCAAATATCATAATTTGTTAATCTATTTTCCCTAAAGATTCTCCAATAAAATGTACACATATAGGTAACATCCCTATCCACTCAGCCCAAAATAATGAATACCATTCAAACAGATAATAGCTAGCTATACCAAATAATATAAATACCCCACAAATAATTTTAGCTAAGCGTTGCTTTTTTGAGCTAAAATATATCATAACAAAAACACTGCCTGCAAAAAATAATATAGCAAATATTAAATGTATAATTTCAAATTCTAAGTGAGGTGTTAATACAACTCCTACTAATGTAATTCCTAGAATAATGTTGTACCATTTAGTTTTCCAAGCGGTGCCATTATATATAAACATAGACGCGGCAAGTGTTATTAAAAAAACAAACCATTCGCTTCTATCTGAGTATGCATAATTACTAATGCTAGATCTTATCGAACCATCCAACCAAATTAAAATTGCTGGTGTTAAAATCAATAAAATAGACAATGAAATCTCCAAAGTCATTAACCTTTTTCGCAATTCTTCAATAGGAGACAAAATAGTTCTTGCAACACTTTTTAACGTCTCTTTTATTTGTTGCATTTGCATGATAACCCTTATTACAATTGATTTCATGCAAATGTAAGCAAAATTTTTAAACCGTTTACAAACGACTACAAACATTTACAAACGAATTTAAACAAGTAATAACCGAATAAAATTTGGAAGCCGTTAGATATTTGCAGTGTCGAAACATAAGAACTCGATAGTATTAACTGTTTAACGAAAAAATTTAAAATTATGAACACACTTAGAAACAAAGTACAGTTGATTGGTAACTTAGGAAATGATCCTGAAATAATCAATCTAGAATCAGGAAAAACATTAGCAAAATTTAATATTGCTACAAATGAAAGTTACACTAATAACAAAGGTGAAAAAATAACAGATACCCAATGGCATAATATTATTGCATGGGGTAAAACAGCTCAAATTATTGAGAAATATGTAACTAAAGGAAAAGAGGTTGCGATTGAGGGAAAATTAACATCGCGAAGTTATGATGATAAAGATGGCAACAAGCGTTACATCACAGAAATTGTTTGTGGCGAATTGTTAATGCTTGGAAAATAAATTCTCATAACATCTTTTTACAGGGCGCAACTTTAAGTTACGCCCTGTTTTATTTTATCTACTAGGATAATTCTATTATGAAGATTCCTATTTATTATCACTTTTTTTTAATTATTCACAATCATAAATCCTGAATGTAAAAAAATCGATAAATCTTTTTAAACAACGTGTTCTTTAACTCAAGCTTCACTATTTTTATGGTTAATTTTCAACAGAACGATATATGTCCGTAGAGCCAAAATTAACTAGATTCAATCAAAGCGTTTTATCAAAATATCAAATATACAATAGTATATTTATGACATTACCTTTTGATGCTGTAACAAAAACTGGAGTTTTACTTCCTTTATTCCATGAAACTTGTAAAAAAGGATTTAGTAATGGCGATGATCCTACAACAATTGTTGATACCTTTTTTGAAAAATATCAGGCTAGACGAAATAAGGAAAGTCAGATAAACTTATTGTTTAGATTTATTCAATATATAGAAAGACAAGTTGTTTTATTTGATGCCATTGAAGATGCAGCATTTTCTACTGTAAATAATATGGATGGCGTAGGTACTTTAAGAAACCTAAAAGGCTCTGCTAAATCTGAAGGAAATCTTGAAGAACTAAAAGATTTTCTTGAAGAATTTAAGGTTCGTATTGTTTTAACTGCTCACCCAACACAATTTTATCCAGGGTCGGTTTTAGGAATTATTACAAACCTAACAGAAGCTATAAAGAATAATGATTTAAATGGAATAAATAATCTATTTGGTCAATTAGGAAAAACACCTTTTTTCAAGCATAAAAAGCCAACGCCTTATCAAGAAGCAAAAAGCTTAATGTGGTATCTTGAAAATGTATTTTATAAATCATTTGGTGATATCTATAATTACATACAAACTAGTATTTATGATGATGGTAAAAAGCATAACGATATTATAAATATTGGATTCTGGCCAGGTGGAGACCGTGATGGAAACCCGTTTGTAAAGCCAGAAACTACTTTAAAAGTTGCCAAAAAATTAAAAAAATCTATTCTTAAAAAATATTACCAAGACTTAAGAGGCTTAAGAAAAAAATTAACTTTTAGAGGTGTTGAAGAGCGTATTATTCGTCTTGAAACTATCATGTATGAGTATAGCATCGACTTAAAAACTAAAAAAGCCATTAGCGCCAAAGAACTAAGAGCAGAGCTTTTAAGTATTAGAGATGTTATTGTTGAAGAGCACCAATCTTTATATGTAAACGAGGTTAACAACTTAATAAATAGAGTACATCTTTTTGATTACAGATTTGCATCTCTGGATATTAGACAAGATAGTAGAATACACCACAGTGTATTTACTACAGTTATAGATGCTTTGATTGCTACGGGAAAATCATCTTTTCCAGATAATTATCATGATTTATCTGAATCTGAACAAATTGAAATTTTATCAAAAGCTACCGATGATGTTGGAGATTTAGATGCTTTTGAAGATGAAATGGTAAGGAATACATTAAAAACCATAGCCATAATAAAAGACATTCAAGAAAGCAATGGAGAGCGTGGTGCTAACCGATACATTATCAGTAACAACCAAACAGCATTAAATGTGATGCAATTATTTGCTATGTTAAGAATGGTTGCTTTTAAAGACGATTTAACTGTAGATGTTGCGCCTTTATTTGAAACTATTCCTGATTTAGAAAATGCACCAGGGGTTATGGAACAATTGTACTTAAACCCAGAATATATGGCTCATTTAAGAGCAAGAGGAAGCAAACAACATATTATGTTAGGATTCTCTGATGGCACAAAAGATGGTGGTTATTTAATGGCCAACTGGGGTATTTACAAAGCCAAAGAGTTACTAACTGAGATGTCTAGAAAATACGATATTACGGTTATATTCTTTGATGGTCGTGGTGGACCTCCAGCACGTGGTGGTGGAAAAACACATAACTTCTACTCATCTTTAGGGCCAACCATTGAGGATAAAGAAGTACAAATTACCATTCAAGGACAAACAGTAAGTTCTAATTTCGGAACCAATGATTCTTCACAATATAACTTAGAGCAATTAATAAGTTCTGGTATTAAAAATAGAATTGATGGCGAAAAGAATCGTTTATCTGATGAAGATAGAGCGGTGATGAATGATCTTGCAGAAACAAGTTACCAAACTTATAAAGATTTTAAAAGTCACGCTATGTTCATTCCTTATTTGGAGCGCATGAGTACTTTAAAATATTATGCAAAAACCAATATTGGAAGTAGACCATCAAAACGTGGGAAATCAGATAAACTAGTGTTTTCAGACTTAAGAGCCATTCCTTTTGTAGGGTCTTGGAGTCAGTTAAAACAAAACGTTCCTGGTTTTTATGGTGTTGGTACAGCATTAAAAGTTTATGAAGATAATAACGAATGGCATAAAGTAGAGCAACTTTACCATAACTCTAAATTCTTTAAAACACTTTTAGAAAACAGTATGATGTCCTTAACAAAATCGTTCTTCGATTTAACAAAATACATGTCTAAAGACGAAGAATTTGGTGGTTTTTGGAACATCATTTTTGAAGAATACAAAACCACTAAAAGATTGTTGTTAAAGCTAACAGGTTATACAGAATTAATGGAAAACGAGCCTTCTGGAAAAGCTTCTATTGAGGTAAGAGAGTCTATTGTTTTACCGTTATTAACTATACAGCAATACGCGCTTAAAAAAATACAAGAGTTTGAAAAAGCTGGTGTAGCTGCAGACGATCCTGAAAAGTTAATTTTCGAAAAGATTGTAACACGTTCTCTATTTGGTAATATTAATGCCAGTAGAAATTCTGCATAAACCATTTTAAAATATTAAAAACGAAAGCCTTCATTTAAAACGTGAGGGCTTTTTTGTTTTTTGGGCGTTACCAGAAAAGGAGCGGGCTATTATTAACTCCCATTAAAACTATTAGACGCTTCAAATTTAATAACCACTTTATACAGCACTTGGTTTTATCAGAAAAACTAGCAAACTTCGTTTATGTGGATATGAAATATTGAAACGATTTTCACAACCATGAAGTATTGCTATTCATTGTCCCAAAACTTATCGGGAATAGAAATTTAAAACAACTAATAATAGAGTAATTGAATAAAAATTACCTAAAAAAGTAAATTGATATTAAAATTAATTTTAATATATTTGACAAAGTCAATTAAATAGGTGTTTATGTCAAATAAAATAAAACTTCTAAGAAAATTTAATCGAGATTACTTTAATAGATTAAGGGTTTTTGATTCACATTACAATAATAATTTTTCTGTTACCGAAACTCGCATTTTGTATGAATTAAGCATTCACAACAAATTAACATTAAAAGAAATATCTGAAGTATTACATATTGATACAGGTTATGCTTCTAGAATAATAAAAAAGTACACTAATAAAGGTTATATAAGCAAAGTTTCAGATAACAATGATAAAAGGTCGAATTATTTAAGCTTGACAACCTTAGGTGAAAAAATTGCAGATGACATAAATAAATTTGAAAATCAAAGAATTAACAGTATACTCGAAAAACTTGATAGTGATTCTCAATCTAAACTAATAGATGCTATTGATACAGCTTACTCTTGTTTAAATCCTAAAAAAGAAAGCTTACCAATAATTAGAACACATCAACCTGGTGATTTAGGGACTATTACTCATTTTCATGGAAAATATTACGCTGACACTTACGGCTATACAGAAATTTTTGAGGCTTTTGTAGCAAAAGATTTTTCTGAATTCATATTAAATTTTGACAAAAAAAAAGATGTATTTTATATAGTTGAAAAAAATGGAAAAGTTGAAGGTTCAATCGCTTTACAGCATCGCTCTAATGAGTCAGCTCAACTACGCTTTTTCTATCTATCACCGGCTTTAAGAGGATTTGGAATTGGTAGAATTTTAATGAATAAAATCATGAATTTTGCTAAAAAAACAAAATATAAACATTTGTTCCTTTGGACTCATAAAGGATTAGACGGTGCACACACAATTTATGAAAAAAATGGTTTCACAATGACTGAAACTAAAATACATTCTCTTTGGAAAGAAAATTTAGAAGAGCAAATGTGGGAATTGAACCTTTAGTAAAATTATAACTATATCAAATTACAACGAAATGGAAACAACGTGTATAATTTAATTGTTCTAGATCTTTGTGTACTCGGAAAACCCTTCGGATTTCTCTAACCTTTGGTTTCCCATTGCTATATTGATTGCTTAAACCAACACAGCTAAATCATACACAAACCGTTAAACAAACTCCTCCAAAACAAAACTTCCTTCAATTTAACACCCTCCAATCTAGCAAATAAATGCGTTAGGGATTGAGGCATTGTTGAAGCTCTCCCGATTTTTTTATCGGGAAGCGACTGCCGAAAGCCCGACCCTTTTGGGGTAACGCCCAAAGAAAAAAACGTTTTTTTTAGTTTATAGCATCTCGCCCTTTTTCTCCTGTTCGTATTCTGTAACATTCGTTAATATCTGACACAAATATTTTACCATCGCCAACTTCACCTGTACTTGCTGCTTCAAGAAGTGTTTTTATGGTTATGTCTTCAAAATCATCGTTTACTACTATTGATAAATATCTGCGTTGTATATCACTGGTGCTATACGATATACCTCTATAAACATGTCCTTCTTTTTCGTTTCCTAGCCCTGTTACATCCCAGTAAGAAAAGAAGTTTACACCTGCTTCGTGTAATCTATCTCTAACGACTTTATACTTAGACTTTCTTATAATGGCTTCTATTTTCTTCATTACTATTTATTTATGAGTTCCTTTGTATAAAAGTAAAAAATATTAGCAACATTATAAACTATTATATCTGTACAATTTAGATAAAACAAAAAAAGGGCGCCTTTATAAAAGACACCCTTTTCTTCAAACTAAACTAACTAAACTAAAATATATTAATGCTCATTCATTCGGAAATCTGAGTATGCACTCATTCCGTGTTCATGACCATCTAATCCTTCTAATTCTTCTCTTTCAGAAACTCTAATTCCAACAACTTTCTTAAGTGTGAATATGATGATGAAAGAAGTGACTAAACAGAACCCAGCATAACAAGCAACACCTGTTAATTGTGCCAAAAATGTATGATCTGGATTTGTTGAGAAAATACCAACTGCTAAAGTTCCCCAAATACCACATATTAAGTGTACTGCAATAGCTCCAACTGGGTCATCTAACTTAATAGCATCTATAAAAGCAACAGCAAATACAATAAGCGCTCCGGCAATAGCACCAATAATAATTGCGCTTTCTGGTGTCATAACATCTGCTCCAGCTGTAATACCAACTAATCCTCCTAAAATACCATTTAAGAACATTGTTAAATCTAAATTTTTGTATTTGATAAACGATACTAGTGCAGCAACTACACCACCTGCAGCCGCAGCTAAACATGTTGTAACTAAAGTTAATGATGTTAATTCTGGATCAGCAGAAAGTACAGAACCTCCGTTAAATCCGAACCATCCTAACCAAAGTACTAACACACCAGCAGTTGCTAAAGGTATATTGTGACCTGGGATTGCTTGAGGTTTTCCTTCTTTAAATTTTCCAATTCTAGAACCTAATAACCAAACAGCTACTAAGGCTGCCCATCCACCTACAGAGTGTACTAAAGTAGAACCAGCAAAATCATAAAATCCTAATTCATCTAAGAATCCACCACCCCATTTCCAAGAACCTGCAATTGGGTAAACAAACCCTACGTAGATTACTGTGAAAATCATAAATGGTCCTATTTTCATACGTTCAGCAACAGCACCTGAAACAATTGTTGCAGCTGTTGCAGCAAACATCCCTTGGAATAAGAAATCTGTCCACCATGTATATCCGCCATCTGCGTATTCTGGTGTCATTCCATTTTCTGGAGCTCCAATACCAGGAACAATTGAACCAATATATCCATTAAATTCTCCAGGATACATTAAGTTAAATCCTATTAAGTAATAAAGTAATAATCCTACTGTAATGATAAAGATATTTTTAAATAATATGTTTATCGTATTTTTTTGTCTTGTTAATCCTATTTCTAAAAATGCAAAACCTGTGTGCATAAAGAAAACTAGGGCTGTACAGACCATCATCCATACATTATTAGCTGTAAATAATCCTTCCATAATTATAAAAGTTTTTTGGTTTTTATTTTAAAGTGTCTCCACCTTTTTCTCCTGTTCGTATTCTGTAACACTCATTGATGTCTGAAACAAATATTTTACCATCTCCTACTTCTCCTGTGCTCGCAGCCTCAAGAAGTGTTTTAACAGTTATCTCTTCAAAGTCATCATTTACAACTATTGACAAATGTCTACGTTGTATATCACTTGTACTATATGATACACCTCTGTATACATGTCCTTCTTTTTCATTTCCTAAACCAGTAACATCCCAGTAAGAGAAAAAGTTTACGCCAACATTATGCAATGCATCTCTTACTGCACTATACTTGGACTTTCTTATTATTGCTTCAACTTTTTTCATATTATATATGTATTAATTGATTAGTATAAAACCATCTCCATAATATTATGAAGATGGTCTCAATTTTTTTGTTAGAAAGAGTAGATTGCAGCTAATGTAAATGCCGCTAAGCTTTTAGAAGGAGCACCATCGCTATCTGGGAAGTTAACTACCTCTTCAGAAGCGCTATCTAAACGTAATTCTGGTTTGATAATTAAGTTTTCTAAAGTATAGCTACCTGTTAGAGTAACACCTAAGATACTTTCATCAGCTGGTAAAGCTGCTAAAACTCCTCCATCTTCTAATTGTTGGAAATATTCAGCTCTTAAACCAATAGTAAATGCATCTGAAGTTGCTAACTGTGGGTATAATGCAGCACCGTAAAAACCAGCACCATCATTATCTTGATAAGCAGCGTTAATTCCTAAATAGAAATCATCAGATAAATCAAATCCACCTGTATAATCTACTTCAAATCCAATACCAGCTCCACCATCATAGTAGAAGTTTAAGAATTGACCTGCATACCCTAATTGAGCACCTAAAGCATAATCTCCTGTAGTATTATTATTTACATCTGTAACATTCATTATAGCTGTCATTAAGCTAAAATCATCAGATAAAGCAAAATCAGCTTTTAAACCTACGTGAGAAAATGGTCCGTAAGAGAACATGTAAGAAGTACTATAATTAAAGTTTCCAACTGGAGAAATTACCTCGTAACCTAAGTAAGTATTAAAACGACCTAAAGTTAAAGTTGTACCTTCAGACACATTCCAGTAAGCATATAATTGATTGATAAATACATCAGTACCACCGCCTACAGCTTGTAAACCTCTAGTACCAAAAGCTAAATCTGCTACAACTCCAGTTTTATCTCCTTCATAAGAAGCTATAATGTTAGCCATACCTAAAGCAAAACCTGTTTGATCTGCAAATGAAGACTCAGTTGCTGGTGATAAAGCATCAGATGCTGTTAAAACTGTTCTGTAGTAAGTATCAACACTACCTGAAAAATTTAATTTTTTTGTTGCTTCTTCTTGAGCAAATAACGCTGTTGCTACAAAAAGCATTGAAAGTGTAATAATTTTTTTCATCATTGTTTTCATTTTTAAGTTGTTTAAATTCTTAGACCTAGATTTTGATTAGTTTTTATTTTAAGTTAAATAGTTCTAGATCTAATTTCCCTTAAGAACGGGGCTAAACTATATTAAAAAAATCTAACCCCCATAAAAAATAGGGGTATTTGAATTACTTTTATCAATATTCGATTTTTTACCCTATTTTTTTGAGGGTATTCATTTAAAAAATGTATTTTTTGATATTTTAACAATATTGTAAATTGAATTATTGCTAGTTTTCTTTAAATTTTAATGCAATTTTTTTCATTAAAAAGGTGATTTCTTGGAAGAAATTCACATATCCTTATTAATTGATAAAAAATTAGAGTTTGAATATTTATTAAAAAAGCCGTCTAATATTGATATATAATTATTTTTATAACCCGATGACTTCTAAAATCGAAATAATGAAATACACCCTATTGTAATTCAAAAACTAGCACGTATCTTAGCTTTTCAACTCAAGTTTTTAAACTAATTTATTGTTGATTATGATTAAGAAACAAGGACTTTATTTACCAGAATTTGAACATGAAAATTGTGGCGCTGGTTTTATTTGTAATCTTAAAGGAGAGAAAACAAATCAAATCATACATGATGCCTTAGAGATTCTAGTAAAATTAGAACACCGTGGTGGTGTTAGTGCTGATGGAAAAACTGGTGATGGTGCTGGTCTTTTAATTGACATCCCTCATGATTATTTTAAACGTGTTTGCGATTTTAGTATTCCAGAACAAAGAGAGTATGCTGTAGGGATGGTTTTTTTACCTAAAGTTGACAACCAATATAACTTTTGTAAAACTACTTTTGAAAAGGAAGTTGAGGAACAAGGTTTATCCGTTTTAGGATGGAGGCAAGTGCCTGTTGATTCTTCTCAATTAGGACAAATCGCATTAGCATCTGAACCTAATATAGAGCAATTATTTATTGGTAAAACAGAACCTATTGATGAAGCTACTTTTAAAGCTAAATTATATGCAGCTAGAAAAATAACAGAGCATACTATTAGAACATCAAAAATCTCTGAAAGTGACTATTTCTATGTTCCAAGTTTATCTACTACAACACTAATATATAAAGGTATTATTATGCCTGAAGATATTGGGCCATATTACACAGATTTACAGCAAATAGATTTAGTTACACGTTTAGCTTTAGTACACCAACGTTTCTCAACCAACACAATGCCTACTTGGGAGTTAGCACAACCATTTCGCTTTATGTGTCAGAATGGGGAAATAAATACGCTTCGTGGTAATGTAAGTAGAATGCGTGTTCGAGAAGAAATCATGAGAAGTGATGTTTTCGGACCACAAATAGACAAACTTTTTCCAATTATTTTACCAGGAAAATCTGATTCAGCTTCTATGGATATGGTGGTTGAATTATTAACACATACTGATCGTTCTTTACCAGAAATCATGATGATGATGATTCCTGAAGCTTGGGAAAAACATGCTACCATGTCTGATGAGCGTAAAGCATTTTATGAGTACAACGCCAGTATCATGGAACCATGGGATGGTCCAGCTTCTGTACCTTTTACAGATGGTGACTATATTGGTGCTTTACTAGACAGAAATGGTTTAAGGCCTTCACGATATACGGTAACTAAGAGCGGAAAACTTATTATGTCATCAGAAATTGGTGTTGTAGATGTTGCTCCAGAAGACGTAAAAGAACACGGTAGATTAGAGCCAGGGAAAATGTTCTTGGTTGATATGAACAAAGGTCGAATCATTCAAGATGAAGAAATAAAAAGTAAAATTGTTTCTGAAAGACCATACCAAGAATGGCTTGATAAAACTAGATTACACCTAAAAGATATTCCTTATAACAACGAAACTTGCCCAATTGAAACTATTGATATCAAGACGCGTCAACGTTTATTCAACTACACGTTTGAAGATATTCAAGAAGTAATTACACCAATGGCAATTGTTGGAAAAGAAGCTTTAGGTTCTATGGGTATAGATACGCCATTAGCGGTTTTATCTGATAGACCTCAATTGATTTCAAACTATTTTAAACAACTTTTTGCTCAAGTAACAAACCCACCTTTAGATGGTATTCGTGAGGAAATTGTAACAGATATTAGTTTAAATCTTGGTAAAGACAGAAACATATTCAGTATTACAGAAAGACAGTGTAGAAAATTAAAAATACAAAATCCTGTTATCTCTAATGCCGATTTAGAAAAAATCAGAAGTATCTCAGTTGAAAGCTTTAAAGCTGAAACCATTCAAATGCTTTATCCAAAGGCTCAAGGAATGAATGGTTTAGAAGATGCTCTAGATAATATTATCATTCAAATTGAAAAAGCTTTAGAAAGAAAAACAAATATTATCATTCTTTCAGATAGAGGTGTAAATAAAGAATTTGCTCCTATTCCTGCTTTATTAGCGTGTTCTTATGTAAACCATGAAATGAATCGTTTACGTAAGCGCTCTTTTTTCGATATAATAATTGAATCAGCAGAACCTCGTGAACCGCATCACTTTGCTACTTTATTCGGATATGGCGCTAGTGCTATAAATCCTTATATGGTAAATGAAATTATCAGAATGCAAGTGAAAGAAGGTTTCATTACTGGTATGGATGAGCAAAAAGCAGTTGACAACTTCAATAAAGCTATTGGAAAAGGTATTTTAAAAGTGATGAATAAAATTGGAATCTCCACGCTGCACTCGTACAGAGGTTCTCAAATTTTCGAAATTGTTGGTTTTAATTCTCAATTTGTAGAAAAATATTTCCCATACACCGCTTCAAGAATAGAAGGTATTGGTTTATATGAAATTGAAAAAGAAATTGACCAACGTTATAAACAAGCTTATCCAGATAATAGTATAGATAAAAAACTAGGTTTAAATATTGGTGGAGATTACAGATGGAGACGTAATGGAGAACGCCACTTATTTAATCCAACTACAGTTTCAAAATTGCAACAAGCGGTTCGATTAAGTGATCAAGCCAGTTATGATGTTTATGCTAAAGCGATAAATGAGCAATCCGCAAATTTAATGACCATTCGTGGTTTATTTGAGTTTGACAACTTAGACCCTATTCCTTTAGAAGAAGTAGAACCTTGGACAGAGATTGTTAAGAAATTTAAAACTGGAGCCATGTCTTACGGGTCAATATCTCGTGAGGCACATGAAAACCTAGCGATTGCCATGAATAGAATTGGGGGAAAATCTAATTCTGGTGAAGGAGGAGAAGATAGAAAGCGTTTTCAAAAAGATATAAACGGCGATAGTCGTAATTCAGCAATAAAACAAGTTGCCTCTGGTCGTTTTGGAGTCACATCACATTATTTAACTAATGCGAGAGAAATCCAAATAAAAATGGCTCAAGGTGCTAAACCTGGAGAAGGCGGACAATTACCTGGTGAAAAAGTATTACCATGGATTGCTTCGGCACGTAACTCAACGCCTTTTGTCGGGTTGATTTCACCACCTCCGCATCACGATATATATTCTATTGAAGATTTAGCACAATTAATTTACGATTTAAAGAATGCAAATCGTGAAGCTAGAATTAATGTAAAATTAGTATCAGAAGTAGGTGTAGGAACTATTGCTGCCGGTGTAGCAAAAGCGAAAGCCGATGTGGTATTAATTGCAGGATATGATGGTGGAACTGGAGCATCTCCGTTAACATCATTAAAACATGCAGGTTTGCCTTGGGAACTTGGTTTATCGGAAGCACAACAAACACTAGTTTTAAACAATTTAAGAAGTAGAATTGTTGTAGAATGTGATGGCCAGTTAAAAACAGGTAGAGATGTTGCTATTGCTGCTTTATTAGGCGCTGAGGAATTTGGTTTTGCAACTGCTCCTTTAGTAGCTTCAGGTTGTATTATGATGCGTAAGTGTCACTTAAATACATGTCCTGTTGGTATTGCAACTCAAGATAAAGAGTTACGTAAAAACTTTAAAGGTACGCCAGAACACGTTATTAATTTCTTCTATTATATCGCTGAAGAATTAAGAGGTATTATGGCGCAGTTAGGGTTTAGAACTCTAGCTGAAATGGTAGGTCAAACACATAAAATAAATGCTAATAAAGCGATTAAGCATTACAAAGCAAAAGGCTTAGATTTATCAAGTATTTTACACAGACCAGCTGCCTATAGAGAGTTGACTGTTAGAAATACAGAGCAACAAGATCATAATTTAAAGAACGTTTTAGACTTTACTATATTAAAAGATTCTCATAGAGCTTTATATAGAAAAGAAAAAATGACTTTAGAATATCCAATAAACAATATAGACCGTACAGTAGGGGCTATAGTTAGTAATGAAATTTCTAAAATTTATGGTCATTTAGGTTTACCTGAGGATACTTTAAATATCAATTTCACAGGTTCAGCTGGTCAAAGTTTTGGAGCTTTTGGAGCACACGGATTAACATTCACTTTAGAAGGAAACACAAACGATTATTTAGGAAAAGGATTATCTGGAGCTAAATTGATTGTTAAAAAACCAGTTAAAGCAGACTTTATTGCCGAAAACAACATTATAATTGGTAATGTATGTTTATTTGGAGCCGTTGCAGGTGAAGCCTATATAAATGGTATAGCAGGAGAACGTTTTGCAGTAAGAAACTCCGGAGCAACAACAGTTGTTGAAGGTGTTGGAGATCATTGTTGTGAATATATGACTGGAGGAAAAGTAGTTGTTCTTGGTAAAACAGGAAGAAACTTTGCTGCAGGTATGAGTGGTGGTATTGCTTATGTTTATGATTCTGAAAAGAAATTTGTAAACGGATTATGCAATACAGAAACTATAGAATTTGAAGACATCACCAGTGAAGATGCAAATGATTTAAAACAAACTATTGAAAAGCATGTGCTTTATACTAACAGTAGTCTAGGTTCAAAATTATTAGCAGATTGGGATGCTAGTTTAGGAAACTTTGTAAAAGTGATGCCTATTGAATATAAACGTGCATTAAAACGTTTAGAGACTGAAGAACAAATGGTAGAAGAATTAACAACAGCATAGTGTTATGGGAAAAGTAACAGGATTTAAAGAATTTGAAAGACAAGATGAGGCCTACAAGCCTGTAAAGGATCGTGTTAAAAATTATAAAGAATTTACTGTATCACTTAGTGAGCCAGAATTAGAAAAACAAGGATCACGTTGTATGGATTGTGGTATTCCTTTTTGCCATAGTGGTTGCCCATTAGGAAACTTAATTCCTGATTTTAATCACATGGTTCATCAAGGAGAGTGGCAAAAAGCTTCTTGGATATTACATTCAACAAATAATTTTCCTGAGTTTACAGGTCGTTTATGTCCAGCACCATGTGAAAAATCATGTGTGTTAGGTATCATAGAAGATCCTGTATCTATTGAAAATATAGAGAAAAACATCGTAGAACGTGCATTTAAAGAAGGTTGGATTAAGCCTCAACCACCAAAAACAAGAACAGGAAAAACTATTGCTGTTGTTGGTTCTGGACCTGCTGGTTTAGCTGCTGCGCAACAATTAAACAGAGCTGGACATACAGTAACTGTTTTTGAACGTGATGATGAAGTTGGAGGATTATTACGTTACGGTATTCCAAATTTCAAAATGGAAAAAGAAATTATAGACCGCCGTATTGCTATTCTTGAAGCTGAAGGCATCATTTTTAAAACTAACGTAAATGTTGGTATTAATTATGATGTTGAAGATTTAAAAGCATTTGATTCCGTTGTACTTTGTGGTGGCGCTACAGAAAGACGTAGTTTACCAACTCCAGGCATTGATGCTGATGGCGTTGTGCAAGCTATGGATTTCTTAACACAACAAACCAAAGTATTATTTGGTAAGAAGGTTGAAAACCAAGTGATGGCTACTGATAAAAACGTAATTGTTATTGGTGGTGGAGATACAGGTTCAGATTGTATTGGAACATCAAACCGTCATGGTGCAAAATCGGTAGTTAATTTTGAAATTATGCCTAAGCCACCAGGACATCGTTCACCAACTACACCTTGGCCTTTTTGGCCATTACAGCTAAAAACATCGTCGTCTCATCAAGAGGGTGTTGAACGTAATTGGTTAATCAATACAAAAGAGTTTGTAAAAGATAAGAACGGAAAATTAACGGCTTTAAAAACGGTTAATGTAGAGTGGAAAATGGTTCCTGGTGAACGTCCTCAATTAATTGAAATTGAAGGTACAGAAAAAACATGGCCTTGTGATTTAGCTTTATTAGCACTTGGTTTTACAGGACCAGAAAGCACGCTTGCTGATAAATTAGGTATTAAAACCGATGCCCGTTCAAACTACAAAGCAGAATACGGAAAGTATCAAACAAACATTCCAAACATATTCACTGCTGGTGATATGCGTCGTGGACAATCTTTAATTGTTTGGGCTATTTCAGAAGGAAGAGAAGCTGCAAGACAAGTAGATTTATATTTAATGGGTAAATCTAATTTACCTTCTAAAGATATTACTGGCGACTTGGTTGCTATGTAATGTTTATAAATATTAGTCTATATAAAAAATGCGAACTCAAGAAGTTCGCATTTTTTATATTAAGATAATGAGTTTTATTATTTAGCATTACGCATAAACTCCTCAGCCTTTTCTACCATGTTTTTACTTCCACAAATAAATGGAACACGCTGATGAAGTTCAGTTGGTTCTACATCCATAGTTCTTGTAAAGCCATCACTAGATTTACCATTAGCTTGTTCTGCTAAAAAAGCCATAGGATTACATTCATATAACAAACGTAATTTCCCGTTAGGGTTTTTTGAGCTTTGTGGGTATAAGTAAATACCGCCTTTAATCATATTTCTATGAAAATCAGATACTAAAGACCCTATATATCTAGAAGTATATGGTCTATTATCCTCTTCTTGTTGACAATATTTTATATAATTTTTTACCCCTTGCGGAAAATGAATATAATTCCCCTCATTTACTGAATAAATGTTTCCATCTTCAGGGAATTGCATTTTTGGATGAGACAGATAGAACGACCCAATTGCTGGATTTAACGTAAATCCATTTACACCATCACCAGTTGTGTAAACTAGCATAGTAGATGTACCATAAACAACATATCCAGCAGCTACTTGTTCACTTCCTTTTTGTAAGAAGTCTTCAATTTTTACTGGAGTACCCAGAGGAGTAACACGTCTATATATTGAAAAAATGGTTCCCACAGAAACATTTACATCTATATTTGATGAACCATCTAAAGGGTCAATTAAAACAACATATTTATTTTGATGGTTTTCATCTTGACTATTTATTGAAATAAAATCATCTTCTTCCTCACTCGCTAAACCACAAATTATATTACGTCTGGTAAGTGTTTGTATAAACTTATCATTGGCATATACATCTAGCTTTTGCTGGTCTTCACCTTGGATATTAGTGTCTCCAGCTGCTCCAATAATATCAACTAATCCAGCTTTATTAACTTCATGATTTACCACTTTTGCAGCTAACCGAATTGAGTTTATTAGACTAGACAATTCTCCAGAAGAATATTGAAATGAAGATTGATTTTCAATAATAAATTCTCCTAAAGTTTGCTTTTTATGAGCCATATATAACAATATTTTAATTTTTACAAATATCAATAAATTTTATCAAACTACAACGCTTTCGTTAAGTATAAAGCTTAATAAATTAACAACTTTAAACTATATTTGGACGAATTACAAAATTATGGATTACACAATAAGAAATGCCGTAAAAAATGATATGCCTCAGGTATTACATTTAATTAAAGAACTTGCTAGTTTTGAAAAAGAACCTGATGCTGTTGAAGTTACAGCTGAAAGTTTAAAAGAAGATGGATTTGGAAAGCACCCAGCATTTCATTGTTTTGTTGCTGAAGTAAATTCTAAAATTGAGGGCATTGCTTTAATATATAACCGCTATTCATCTTGGAAAGGAAAAATTTTACATCTAGAAGATTTGATTGTAAGTCAATCTATGAGAGGCTCTGGTTTAGGCACTGCGCTTTTAGATAAAGTGGTTAAACATGCCTATGATTTAGGTGTAAAACGTGTTAACTGGGAGGTAATAGATTGGAATGAACCAGCTATTGCATTTTACGAGAAAAAAGGCGCTAAAGTACTACGTGATTGGGATGTAGTTTGGTTAGATGAAATTGGCATAAAAAATTATGTAGCAAAATTATAAGATGCAAGTATTTAAATTTGGTGGAGCATCAGTAAAAGATGTAAAAGGAGTCAAAAATTTAGCTTCAGTTTTAAAAAAAATCGGGTATAATAACACTTTGGTTGTTGTTTCTGCTATGGGAAAAACCACCAATGCTCTTGAGCTTGTTATTAAAAACTATCTTGAAAACAAAAAAGAGTTTCAAAGTTCACTTCAAGAGGTAAAAAAGTACCACAATCAAATTTTACTTGATTTATTTGAGAATGAAAACCATCAAGCATTTAAAAAAATTAATAGCTTATTTGATGAGTTAGAAAGCTTTTTTAAAACTAATAAATCTCCAGATTATAATTTTGTGTATGATCAAGTTATTGGTTTTGGAGAACTTGTATCAACAACAATAATCAGTGAGTATTTAAACACTATTGGATTAAAAAATAATTGGATTGACGTTAGAAATCAAATTAAAACAGATAATTATTACAGACGCGCTAATGTTAATTGGGATGAAACACAACAAATTATTTCATCAACATTTGATAAATCAATTTTGAATATCACTCAAGGATTTTTGGGGAGCGATGAAAATAATTTCACCACCACGCTTGGTAGAGAAGGTAGTGATTACACCGCAGCTATTTATGCCTACTGTTTAAATGCTAACAGTGTTACTATATGGAAAGATGTTCCTGGAGTTTTAAATGCAGACCCTAGGTATTTTGAAAACGCCCAACTATTAAATAAAATATCATATCGAGAAGCTATAGAGTTGGCTTTTTATGGTGCTTCAGTAATTCACCCTAAAACATTACAACCTCTCCAAGGCAAAGAAATTCCATTGTATGTAAAGTCATTCTTAAACCCTGAAGCTAAAGGCACTCAAATAGGCAAAAACACTACTTTAGAGCCTATGATTCCTTGTTTTATTGTGAAAAAGAATCAAGTATTAATATCTTTGTCTTCTCTAGATTTCTCTTACATTGTTGAAGAAAACATAAGCGAAATTTTCAATCTGCTTCATAAATACAAAATGAAGGTAGATGTTATTCAAAATTCAGCAATTAGCTTTTCAGTTTGTGTAGATAATATTTACAATAATCTCGACAAGTTACTACTCCATTTAAAAGCTAAATTTAAAGTAACATGCAACCAAAATGTATCGCTTTATACTATTCGTCATTACAACGCCTCTGCAATAAATCAAATTGAAACAGATAAAACAGTTTTGCTGAAACAATTAACACAAGAGACCGTTCAGATAGTAACTAAATAGTTTATTTAGTACATTTACACTCATGAGCAAACCAGAAGATATAGGATTAGTAAATGCAAAAGAGGTTGCAAAAGCTATTCAATTAGATAAATACGGCTTTATTGGCACTTTTATTGGTTGGATTCTGATGAAAGTTCTTAAAATATCTACGCTCAATAGAATATATAAACGTAATAAACACCTTAACGAGTTACCCTTCTTGAATGGCATTTTAGATGATTTTCAAATAAAGTTTGAAATCCCTGAAGAAGATTTAAAACGCTTGCCAAAAGATGGCGCTTATATAACTATTTCAAATCATCCTCTTGGTGGAATAGATGGTATTTTACTTTTAAAATTAATGCTAGAACAACGCAAAGATTTTAAAATTATAGCTAATTTTCTATTACATAGAATTGAGCCTTTAAAACCTTACATTATGCCTGTTAACCCTTTTGAAGATAGAAAGGATGTAAAATCTAGTGTTGCAGGATTTAAAAATGCCATTCTTCATTTAAGAGACGGACATCCTTTAGGTATTTTTCCTGCTGGTGAGGTTTCTACTTATAGAGATGGAAAATTAGTAGTTGATAAACCTTGGGAAGAAGCTGCAATGAAATTGGTTAAAAAAGCAGAAGTTCCAGTTGTACCTATATATTTCCATGCAAAAAACAGTAAGTTGTTTTACAAGCTTTCTAAAATTAGTGACACCTTTAGAACCGCTAAATTACCTTCTGAATTACTTACTCAGAAAAGGCGAACTATTCGAGTAAGAATCGGGAAAGCTATATCTGTTAATGATCAAAAAGAATATGGTTCACTTCAGGAATTTACTGATTTCTTAAGACGAAAAACATATATGCTTTCCAATGCATTTGAAGATAAACCTAAAATATTAGACAACTTATCCTCTAGCTTAAAAACCCCAAAAGCACCTAAAAACATTGTAACGCCAGTTGACAATGGATTAATGATTAAAGAAGTTGAATCGCTCAGGAAAGATGATTCTAGACTTTTAGAAAGTAAGAATTACGAAGTTTTTTTAGCTCAGGCTAGTAAAATTCCTAACATTCTGCGTGAGATTGGTCGATTACGAGAAATTACCTTTAGAGAAATTGGAGAAGGCACAAACGAAGCTATAGATTTAGATGTTTTCGATAATTATTATCATCATATGTTTTTATGGGATAATCAAAAAAATGTTCTCGCAGGTGCTTATAGAATGGGTCTAGGTTCAAAGATTTTTGAACGCTATGGTATTGATGGTTTTTATCTTCAAGATTTATTTAGGTTTGAGCCTGAGTTGTACAAAATGATGAGTCAGTCTATTGAAATGGGTCGGGCTTTCATTATTAAAGAGTATCAACAAAAACCAATGCCATTATTTTTACTTTGGAAAGGTATAGTACATACAACATTACGTTTTCCAGAACACAAATATTTAATTGGTGGCGTAAGTATAAGTAATCAGTTTTCTAACTTCTCAAAATCGCTTATGGTTGAGTTTATGAAATCTCATTATTACGACCCATATATCGCGCAATATGTGCATCCTAAAAAAGAATTTAAAGTAAAATTAAAGGATGCCGATAAAGATTTTGTTTTTGATGAAGCCGAAGCTGATTTAAATAAATTCGATAAGTTTATTGATGAAATCGAACCAGGAGCATTACGCTTACCTGTGCTTCTTAAAAAATACATTAAACAAAATGCACGCTTAGTTGCTTTTAACGTAGACCCTCTATTTAATAATTCTGTAGATGGGTTAATGTATATTAAAATTGCAGACTTGCCAGAAAGTACTGTGCGCCCTGTTATGGAAGAATTTCAAGCAGAGTTAGAGCGCAAAGTTTTTAGCAATAACAACAATTAAATTACGCAAATACATTACTAAAATCTTAATTAGGGCGTTACCACAAGGGTCGGGCTTTCACTACTCGCTCCCTCCTGCGTCGGGGAGATCAAACATACCGTTCAATCCCTAACGCAAAAAAAAGACCCTTCAAATTTTATAAACCTGAAGAGTCTCTAGAAATACTTTTTATAAAATCTACTATTTAAACCAAACTAGAAAACACATATTTCATCTCAGTAGCTATTTCTAAACTTCTATTAAAATACGTTTCGGTTTGTTGTGGTGTTCCGTCAGATTTTTTAGGGTCTTCATAAGTTACTGCAATGCGTTTATCACATCCAAAAACCATTGGGCAACCTTTATCAGCAGAAGAGCAAGTCATAATAGCAGCAAACTCAGATGCTGGATTAAAATCATCACTAAACTGTTTTGAAAATGCTATAATAGCTGGTTCGTTTTCAGAAAATTTAATGCTATAAACAGGATTACTTTCATTAGATAATTTGGCTATTTTAAACCCTTGATTAACTAATGTTTCTCCCACTTTTGAAAACATTGCAGTTGCTTCAGTACCTCCTGAGTAACATGATACATCTTTAATATTATAATAAGATGCCATAGTTTGCGCCCATATTTGAGATAAATGGCTTCTTCTTGAATTATGTGTACAAATAAAATTTAATCGAATAGATTCATTAGATTTAATTTTCAATTTTAAATAATCTATTAATGGTTCTAGAACTGCTTTTCTATCTTCTGAAACGGTATTAATTTCTAATGAACTTATCGTTTTAGAAACCGCATCAAATAACTTTATTTTATTCATATTTATATATTAATTAACAACAACCTGAACTTGGCGAACAACAAGATTCTACTTTTTCAACCACTTTTTCGGCTAATTCAACAACCTGTTCTGGCACACCACAAAGTTCTTTTGCTTTACAATCCGTTTTTTGAATGGCTAATTTAATAATTAAGTTATTTTCTTTTATTTCAAAATCATTAACAAACAATTGTGCTGTATGAAAGTTTGCATTACTATATTCAAATTTCACCTCAGAATCTAAATCATAAGGTTTCATTTCTCCTACTTTTTTAAGAATAGCTGCAGCTTTAAAAACAGACATATATTCTGTTTTACCAAGCTCAAGTGGGCTTTCCCATAATTGAATAATAGTTTCATTCCATGCATCAGTTTGCGATCCACAGTCAACTGAGTCAACTTTAGTGTGCTTAACTTCAGTAATATGGTAATTAGCACCAACCAATAGATTTGGAGCATATTCAAACAATAAAGATTTATCTTTATTTACTTCTAATACTTTAAAAAATTCTTGAGTTTTCATAATACTATATATTTTTAACTTTTGCGTTTGAGTGAATTGCCAAATGCCGATTATCGGCTAGCAACAATTAGATTTTGTTTTATTAAAAAAAGTGTTTAATTTCTTTTGAATATCTGTCCAACGTTCAACATTTATACAATAACACATGCTTTTACCTTCAACCTCCCCATTTAATAGACCAATACTTTTCAATTCTTTTAAATGCTGAGATATGGTAGCTTGTGCTAAACCTATTTCTTCTACCAAATCATTACAAATACATGCATTTTGATTACTTATGTATTGCAGAATCGCAACACGAGCTGGATGCCCTAACACTTTAAAAAATTGTGCTAAGTCATTTTGCTTATCTGTAAATATTTGAGTTTTTGTTATTCCCATGATTTAAATTATATATTGCAATATTACGATATTAATTTAAATTAAAAAAGTCAAAACAATTATTTTGACTTTTTTAATTATTTATATCTTCTTAAAGGCTATTAAAACCAAGGTTTTTGACCAACTTGGTAAGTATTATAAAATTCCTCATCGGATTTTGTTAAATAGATAATTCCCTCTATTAAACCAACAATACTCATTAAACCAACTCCGATACCACAAGTAAATCCTCCAATTATTAATGTGATAACAAGCATAATAATTCCTTCCTTGTTATAACCCAAAATAAATTTATGAATTCCTAATGCTCCTAGTAAAATAGCTAAAACACCAGCAAGAACTTTTTTGTTCTCTCCTGTAGCCTTTTCATATACCTCTTTTGCCTCATCAGCAAAATCAGATGCAGCTTCTTTTGCTTCACTAGCAAATTCTTTAGCTTTTTCTTTCGCTTCTCCTGCTAATTCTTCAGCTTTATCAGCAGCTTTTTTAGCTCCTTCTTTTGCGTCACCTAACATATCGTTAAGATCATCTCCTAAATTTTTTTCATCAGACATTTTAATATTTGTTTTTCTGGTTAGACTATAAAGTTAATAAAAATAACTCTTTATTAACTATATGTATATTAACTAAGTATAATGTTACAGATTATTTAAACAACATAATAACACCACCGATAGCGGTAACAATTAAAATAAAGCGCCTGTAATTTACATTAGATATTAACTTTACAATATAAGCACCTAAGAAAAAACCAACTACAACCGCAGGAATAAGCACTGAATTTAAAACTAATGTTTGCGTTGTAATGGTTTTCCAGATGAAAATATGAAAAGGTAGTTTAAACACATTAATAATAAAAAATAACCACGCTGCAGTACCTATAAATTCATTCTTAGGAAAACGCATAGCTAGGAAATAAACATTTGATATAGGACCAGCAAGATTTCCTATCATAGTTGTAAAACCTGCTAAAAACCCTGTAATAATAGCGAAAAATTTGTTAGTTGGTACTTTATTAGAGGCTCTACTTTCTGTATAAAACATGATAAGAACCGAAACAATTATTATTACAGCCATTAATCTCTTAAAGACTATTTCTGAAATATCGTTACCTATCCAAACACCAACCAAAACACCAAAAATCATCCATGGTATTAGTTTTTTAATGATGCTCCACTGCACATGTTTTATATAATATATAATTGCAAAAATATCAGCAAAAACTAACAAAGGAAGTAAAATACCCGTAGATGCTTTTTCGCCAAAAACAAATGCAAGAATTATAACTATAATAATTCCTATTCCTTTAATGCCAGACTTAGATAAACCCAATAAAAAAACTGCAAATCCAATGGCAACCCATTGTAATGCAGTTAGATTATATGATTGTAGAATTTCTAAGTAAGTCAATAGTTATTAATAAGGAATAAATTTATAAAAAAGCAGAATCAATTGGCTCCCAAAGTTCAATTTTATTACCATCGTTATCTAAAATCCAACCAAATTTTCCATATTCATGTTCTTCAACCTCTCCAACAATAGTTACACCTTCCTCTTTTAAAACTTTAAGTAATTCATGTAAATTTTCAACACGATAATTAAACATGAAATCTTTTTTTGAAGGTTCATAATACTTGGTGTCTTCTGGAAATGGACTCCATTGTGTGGAGCATTTTTTTCCTTCATCGTCTTTCCACCAAAAGGTACAACCATAATCATCGGTATTAAAACCTAAATGTTTTTTATACCAATCTTTTGAAGCCTTTGGGTCTTTTGTTTTAAAAAACAAACCACCTATTCCTGTTACTCTATTTTTCATATTTCTTTTTATAATTTACACATGTTGATCAATAAGAATAGTATTCCCATCTGGATCAAAAAGCACTAAGCTTGCTGGACCGGAAGTATTATTACCTGCCTCTTTCTCAAGCTTTATATTATTGTCTTTTAAGTGTTTTTGAATGGCTCTAACATCATCAAATGGTTCCACCTTATTTGCACTTTCATCCCAACCAGGATTAAACGTTATAATATTATTATCAAACATACCTTGAAAAAGCCCTATTAATGAATTCCCGTTTTTCATAATCAGATAATTCATATTCATATCACCAGCAAAAACTGTAAAACCTAAGGTTTCGTAAAATGTCTTTGATGCATTTAGATCTTTAACTGTTAAACTAATTGAAAATGCTCCTAATTTCATTGTGCTATTTTATATTTATTTGTTTTTTACTGCAGATTCATAGATTTCTATCCATTCTTCAGCACTAACTTTAGCTGTTAATTCTCCTATTAAATCAAAAGGAATATCATCCATCCTTTTAAAACGGATACAGCTTTTTCCCATATCCAATTTATATTTACAACGCTTACCATACTCTGAAACAAACCAATCCATCAACTCTTTTTTTGCATAGATTACCATACTATAAACCGCAACAAAGTTTTTTTGAGATGCTAAATTCATAAATGGTAATGGCAATTTTGTATTGCAATGGTAACCATCTGGATAAACTGAATGCGGAATAACATATCCAAGCATTCCATAATTCATGGTTTCTTCTATTCCCTTAGGAAGGTTATCCAAGATTTGTTTTCTTAATTTAGAAATTGGTTCTTTTCTGTCTTCTGGTAATTCATCCAGATATTGTTTTGGTGTTGTTGCTTTTGATTGCATGTTGTTTTATTTACGTTGAAGAATTAATCCTGAAATTAAAGATATGATAAATCCAAGAATCATAACTGATACAAACATCATCAAAGCCATAAAACTAGGACTTCCATAATCTTCCATTTGTTGAGTTAACTCAGCCGTTTTAAGTTTTACTTCTTCAGCAGATAACGTTTCTTCCATTTTTTTTACTGAATACTCTAAATATTCACTTGCAAAGTCTGGATTTATTTGAGAAGTATAAATGTAATCGAAAACTGCAACTCCAACAGCAGAAAATAACGCTATTAGCATTCCAATTTTGATTGATTTTCCTAAAGATACTTTTCCAGAATTTACTTTATCTCGGTAGTGTTTGATTCCGAAATAAACAAACAACAAAGAGAGTATCATAGATGTATAACCTATAAGTTCTCCATAGTCGAAATCTACACCCATTCCTAAAAAGAAGGGCAACCCAAATAATACAAAGCCACTTATTAATGCATAAAGGCCAAACTTAATTACAGTGTTTTTCATTTTAAATTATGTATTGATTAGTAACTCAAAAGTAAGGTGACAGGAAGAATTGAAGCTCATACTAAAGTACTAAATTGATACTACTTTAGTTGTAAAACTTCTGAATTATATAATATTGAGGTCTTTTGAAATTTGAATTGCCTGTGTGCGTCGTTTAGCATTTAGCTTTAAAAGTAAGTTGGAAACATGAGTTTTAATTGTACTTTCTGAAACAAATAGTTTCTCTGCTATTTCTTGATTAGATAACCCTAGGGCTACTTCTTTTAAAACTTCATACTCTCGTTTACTAAGTCCTAATTCTTCAACTTTTTGAAGGTTTATTTGATCGTTATAGGTTTCTGGTTGTTTTTGAGTTTTCTTATTAATAAATATACCTATACCTAAAAAAGCAATAGCAATTATTGCCATAATGTATTCAATATTTAAGTCACCACTAATAACAGTATACTTGCTAAATTGAAATAGAAGTAACAATGCCAAAATAAGCAGAGAAAAAACAAGAACGGTTTTCTTCATGCTTTAAAATTAAGAAAATTTAGCTTTAATTTTATCTATTATAGTTTGGGCTAACTTTTCTTTGCTTTCAATAGTCCAACCAGCTACGTGTGGTGAAAGTAATACATTTTTTGAGTCTATTAAATATTGGAAAGCTTCTGGTATTTTGGAAGAAAATAAGCTTTCAAAAGACTTCTTTTCATATTCTAAAACATCTAATCCAGCTCCAAGTATTTTACCCGATTTTATTGCTGAAACCAAATCTTTAGTTACTACACTTTTTCCTCTTGCGGTATTTAAAAACCAAAATGGTTTTTTAAATTGATTAATGAATCTGTCATTTATCATATTTAAGGTTAATGGTGTTTGTGGGGTGTGTAAACTTACCACATCTACTTTTTTTTGAAATTCTGAAAGCGATACTTGTTTTGCATTTACATCCCCAACATTATCTTTTATATCGTAGCAAAGTACTTCAACATCAAAACCTTGTAGTTTTTTTGCAAAGGCTTTACCCATGTTTCCGTAGCCAATTAAACCTACTATTTTTCCATCAAGTTCAATACCTCTATTATCTTCTCTTAGCCATTTGCCTTCTCTAACTTCAGCATCAGCTTTATTAAGTTTATTAAAAAGGGATAGCAACATTCCTAATGTATGCTCTCCAACTGCATTTCTATTGCCTTCAGGTGCAGAAATTAAATACACGCCCTTTTTTTTAGCATAATCGCAGTCTATATTTTCTAAACCTGCGCCAACGCGCCCTATAAATTTTAGATTTTTTGCTGCATCTAGAAATTGTTTATCTATAGTAAAACGACTTCTTAATACAATACCATCATACTGATGAATTTTAGCTTCCACTTGTTCTTTTGAAGACGCATAATCTTCGTGGTTTGTAAAGCCCAAATCTTTAAGTTGATTTATTAGTAATTCGTGGTTGGTATCTAAGTGTAATATTTTCATATGTGAATGATAAAGATCTCGACTGCGCTCGACCTGACATTTGATTATATTTTTGGGTAATGCGTCTGGGTTTTTTCGTGTTCAACTTTTCCTGTATGCGCAGTACTTAATTTTTCAAAAAGTAATACATGAACTTCTTCTTCATTTTTTGTGCATGGTTTGTGTTCTACACCTTTAGGAACCACAATAATTTCACCCTCGGTTACAACTTCTGTTCTATCTCTAAATTGCATGTATAATGTACCCTTAATAACTTGAAATAGCTCGTCTTCATCTTCATGACTGTGCCATACAAATTCGCCTTTTAACTTTGCTAAAATAACTTGCATACCATCTACAACAGCAATTTGATGTGGATGCCAATTTTTACTAAACTTGGTAAACTTTTCTTTAATATTAATTGTGTTCATGCTATAAAATTACGAAGTTTTACGTTAGGGATTGCAGAGGAAATCCTTTTTGTAAGGCACGAGGAAAAAGATTGTAACGATACATTTATGTTCATGAATTCCAAAATTTACAATAGAATGCATGAATAAAAGCCCGACCCTTGTGGTAACACCCAAATATTAAATACCTAAAATCATTTTTGCTATCCAAAAATAGAGTAGAATTCCTAAAATATCATTACTTGTTGTGATAAAAGGACCAGTTGCTATAGCTGGGTCTATACCACGTTTATTTAAAAATAATGGCACAAAAGTACCAATGAGTCCTGCAACAATTATGACTGCAACAAGTGATACTGAAATGGCAAAAGCAGTGTTCATTTCGCCTTTACTTACCCAAACAAAAAAGAAAAGAAATATAGCTAATATGAGCCCGTTTAGTGCTGCTAAAAGCATTTCTTTTATTAATCGACTATTGATGCTTCCTTTTACATCATCGTTAGCTAAACCTTGTACAATGATAGCGCTAGATTGAACACCAACATTACCAGCCATAGCCGCAATTAATGGTGTAAAAAAGAATAAAACGGCGTATGTTTTGAATGTATCTTGAAAACCTTCCATGATTAAAAATGCTCCTATACCACCAACTAAACCTAAAAACAACCAAGGTAAACGAGCTCTAGTAAGTTCTAAAATACTATCATCTGAATCTACGTCTCCTGTAATACCAGCTGCCATTTGGTAATCTTTTTCAGCCTCTTCTTTTAAAACATCAACAATATCATCAATGGTAATTCTACCTAAAAGTGTTTTGTTTTCATCAACTACTGGAATAGCTTCTAAATCATATTTTGCCATGACTTTAGCAACTTCTTCCACGTCTTCTTCTACGTTCACATAATCTACGTTAACCTTAACAAGGTCTGCTATTTTTTGTTCACTTTTTGCAACAATAAGATCTTTTAAAGAGAGTCTGCCGATAAGCTTTTCTTCTTTATTTACAACGTAAATGGAATGGACGCGAGTTACTTCTTTAGCTTGACCACGTATTCTACGCATACAGCCAGCAACCGTCCAAGTTTCATAAACTTTAACAAGCTCTTTTGCCATAAGACTACCTGCAGTATCTTCCTCATATGTTAAAAGCTCGGTAATTTCAGCCTTGTGTTCTTCATCTTCAATTTGAGAAATTACAGCTTGTTGTCGTGCTTCAGGAAGTTCTGCAATAATATCTGCTGCATCATCTGAATCTAGTTCTTCAACTTCTTCGGCAATTTCTTTGGCAGAAAGATTTTTTAAGACTTTTTCTCGATTGTCTTCATCTAACTCCGTTAAAATATCTGATGTGGTTTCAGAATCAAGAAGTTTAATAACATACACTGCTTGATCTAGATTTAATTCATCTAAAATTTCAGCAATATCAGCGTAATGAAACTCGTCTAATAAAGTTTTAAGTTCTTTATCGTTTTCTTGTTCGATAAATAACTCGACTTGCTTGATGAGTTCATCCGTGAGTTGAAATTGTATGTTTTCTGTTTCTTCTGACATGAAATTTCTTGTCGTTACATGCTGTCGAAATGACAAAAAGATTTTATTCGTCTTTTTCTATTAATTGCGTAAGCTCTATAAAAGCTTGAACACTTAATTGTTCTGGACGTTTGCCAAATATACTATTTGCTTTTAAATTATCAGATAAATTGAATGTTTTTAAACTATTACGAAGTGTTTTTCTGCGCTGTTGGAAAGCGGCTTTTACCACTTTAAAAAAGAATTTTTCATCACATGGCAACGTATAATCTGCTTTTCTAGTCAATCTTAAAACTCCAGAATCTACTTTTGGTGGCGGATTAAAAACATTTGGTGGCACTGTAAATAAATATTCAGCATTAAAAAAGGCTTGGGTTAATACAGACATAATCCCGTAGACTTTGCTGCCTTCTTTTGAGCAAATACGTTGTGCCACTTCTTTTTGAAACATTCCAGAAAATTCTGGAATTTGATCTCGCATTTCTAGAGTTTTAAAAACGATTTGAGTTGAAATATTATATGGAAAATTACCAATGATTGCGAAAGGTTCTAGATTAAAAACCTCGTTTAAATCATATTTTAAAAAATCTTTTTCTATAATTCTTGGTGCAAGATTTAAGTAATTTGATTGAAGATATTCAACTGATTCAGTGTCTATTTCAATAACATATGTTGTAATATCTTTTTTGAGTAGATACTTTGTAAGTACACCCATACCAGGACCAATCTCTAAAACATTTTTGTAATCTTTTAAAAGAAGAGTATCTGCTATTTTTTCTGCTACAGATTCATCATTTAAAAAATGCTGTCCTAAATGTTTTTTTGCTTTTACTTGATGTTGATTGGGTTTATATGCCACAAGTTTAAGGGTGTTTATGATACTACGAAGATAATAAGTTTTGCTCTCTAAGATGGTAAGTTGCAAACATTTAATTGAAATGCATTTTCATGCCTTCATGGGATGACTTAAATCCTAAATCTTCATAAAATTTTATGGATTGTAATCTTTTTTTATCAGTTGTTAACTGTAATACATGAGCCTTCTTTTCTTTAGCTCTGTTAATGGCCCATTCAAACATGCTCTTGCCTAAGCCAATGCCTCTTTGATCTTTTCTTATCCTTACAGCTTCTATTTGTGCTCTAATTCCTCCTTTATAAGTTAAGTATTGAATACATGTAAGCTGTAAAGTCCCTATTACTTCAAAATTTTTGTTTTCAACAACTATGAGTTCTTGGTTTTCATCAGAATCGATTCTCTTGAAAGCATTAATATATTCTTTTGGCAATGGTGTTTGATAATTTTCTCTTGTTTTCCCAAGCTCATCATCAGCTATCATTTCAATTATTTGAGGTAAATCTTTTTCTGTAGCTTTTCTGAAAATCATAGTTTCAGATTATTTAAAATTAACCGTATACTCATCAACAATTTGAAGTTCTGTTCTAAAAGCCAACATTTTATCTGCAAACTTTTTCATGCCTTCAGTTCTTAATTTTTCAGCATCTTCTCTATAATACGCATCTAAAGCTTCTCGAGAATAGGAGCGGTATTGAATTGAATAAGTAACGCCTCCCATATCTTCTTCAACTAAAACTTGAGATAAGGTTGCTTTTTCAAATTTGCCAGTACCTAAAACTTGTGGGATATGTTCTTTAATCCAAACAAGCCATTCATCATGAATGGATTCGTCTATGTTTACTGTTACATTATATATAATCATAAAATAAGTTTATTTATTTAAAAGTTTATCTATAAACTTTTCTTAATAGAAGAGTATTATAAATCTTTTGCAAATAACAAGAGTTCTTCATCATCTTCAAAGGGTTTTACTCTTTTTTCATATCTAAAACTCAATTTTTCAAGCAGTTTTATGGAACCTATATTATATGGAGCAGTAATGGCTAAAAGTTTTTTAATATTAAATTTCTCTTTTGCTAATTCCATTATTGCAATTGAAGCTTCATATCCAAAGCCTTGTCTTTCATAATCTTCTAAAAATGCAAATCCTATGTCTACATGTTTTAATTCATCTCGTTTAATTAACCCACAAGTACCAATTGGAATATTTTTTTCTTTCAATATCAGTTTATAAAAACCAAATCCGTTTGTTTTATAACTTTCTAGATGCCCAGATTTTATTCTTTCTTCAGCGTCTTCTATAGTTTTGGTGTTTCTATCACCAATATATTTAATCCAATGTGGTGTGTTTACTAATGCTTTAAAAAACGAAGCATCATTAAGTGTAAATTTTTCAATTAATAAACGTTCGGTTTCAGCTTCAGCAATCATATTCTAATTTATGGCATCGCCTCTAAGCGTTCTGTAACGTTTTCTAGCATCAACAAAGTAGATACTATCAGCGTGATTAAAGATAATTTGCTCATATAACGCTTTAGCTTTTTCTGGAAGATTTAAATGCTTATCATATATTTCTGCTAAATAGAAAAGTGCATCATCAATTAAAATACCATCCCTGTAGTTTTTAACTAATATTTCATAATTAACCTTTGCTTTTTCATTGTCGCCTTTTAACTCAAACAAATGTGCTTGTTTGAATAATGCTTGAGCAATTATAGGCTCTGTTTTATGCTCTTCCAAAATTTCATCAAGCATAATAATAGCCTCATTATTTCTGTTTTGAAATGCCAATAAATCTGCTTTTGCATATTTTTTTAATGCTGTTTGAAGTGAATCTTCATACTTATTATCAGAAATTAAAAGTTTTAAATCTAATGCATCATTAGCTATAAGTTGAGATGTTGAAGCTTTTAAAATCTTAAGCTGAGACTCTGCCCATTTAAAATCCCCTTTGTAATAACTTGCCTTGGCAACTTTAAAACGTGCTTCTTGAGAAATAGTACTGTTTTTAAGATTACGCTGAATTTGAGTGTAGTAAATTAATGCTTTATTAAACTTTTCTTGTAATACTAAAATATCTCCTAACTCTAGCTTAACTTGAGCCTTTTCAATTTCTGCTAATGGCAACCTTAAACTATTTTCTAAAAACTTAGTGGCTTCTTGAGTTTGGTTTAAATAGAATGCTAAGAAGTGTGCATAAGAAATCTGTAATTCTATAGTTTCAGATTCATCCCCAAATTGTTTAAGTAATTCTAGGTATTTGTTTTTGATTGCTCCATAATTAGTTTTAGAACTTTCACTAATGTCAATCTTTATTAAATTTCTATGTGCTTCTAATTTAGTTTCATCATCTTGAGCAGTTTCAATAATAAACTCAAAAATCTCTCGAGAAATGTTATTCTCTTTTTCATTTGATGCTATTAAAGCTAGCTCTTCAATACGACGCAAACTTTCTGGCTGTCTCTTATAAATGGCCTTTTCTTGAATAAAAGCTTTTTTGAAATCCTTTTGCTGAATAAACAACCAACTTAATAACTGATTCCAAAGAATATTAGGCTCTAGTTGATTTTTTTTCAAAAGTAATTTTCGGAATAAAATATTGTTTTCATTAGTACTATCTTCACTAATAAAATCGTTTATAGCACGCTTAACATCCCTTACAACAACAGGGTTTAATTCTGCAAAATTTAGGTAACTATTAAACATCTTTTCAATATTACCTTGCTCTCCATAAATTTGTGCAAGCTGTACATTAAAATTGAAATCGGGATTTAAAACTGCTGCTTTTTCATAAGAAATTACAGCCTCGTTTAAAAGTGAATGACTTTGGAAACTTCTAGCTACAGCAAAAACATTACTAGCTTTTTTATCAATTGTTGAAATTGCTTTTTGGTAATTCTCGTTTGCTTTTTGCAAATCGTTTTTCAGTTGATAATTATACCCCAACTCAACTATAAAAGCTGGGTACTTAACCCGCTCCATTAATTTCAAAATAAAACTTTCAGCTTCATCATACCTTTCTAATTGCTGATAGGTGCTAATAACTTGATTAATGTAATTAATATTAGAAGATGATTTAGCATACAACTTTTTATACTCAATAAGTGCTTTTTCATACTCCCCTTTTTGGAAATAATCTTTAGCAAGCGTAGCATTTTGAGAAAACAAAACACCCGATATAAATAAGCATAAAAATAAAATGTAACGCATATGGTAAATATAACAAATGTAAGGTGTAGATAATGTAAAAGTTTTTATAAAAAAAGTGCCCGATAAAAATCGGGCACTTACCAACCAAAAATAATTTTCTATTAACTACTTGTTAATTAAACACTCGATTGGGGACAGTCTTTAATTCTCGTTTACACAAGAACGACTATTTTCAAAAATTCGTATTGGATTGCATCAAGAATTTTATTTGAAAAATCCCTATTTACTCGCAATGGTTGAGGTATTGTCTTCGGATTTAAATAATTCGAAATCTGAAGATAATACTTTAGTTGCGAAAAAAATCAGAGCAATTAAAAGGAAAATGCGCTTAACATTCTTCATAATCAGTAGGTTAATTAGATTTGGTTAAGCGAACTTGAAAAATAAATATTAATTATTCAAGAAAAATATAATAAATTCGTCAAACAACATGTATTAAATGCATTTAATCGATAATTATTTTAATAAATTGATTAATTTGTAAGATTTAACTTTAATTTATGATTTTAAAACCTGTGTAAGGTTGAAGCACTTCTGGCACAAGGATTCCATCCTTAGTTTGGTAGTTTTCAAGAATTCCTGCTAGCACTCTTGGTAAAGCTAAAGAGCTTCCATTAAGAGTATGTGCTAATTCATTTTTACCATCACTATTCTTAAATCGAAGTTTTAAACGATTCGCTTGAAAGGTTTCAAAATTTGAAACTGAAGAGATTTCTAACCATCTATCTTGAGCTGTAGAAAACACCTCAAAATCGTAAGTTAATGCTGCAGCAAAAGATGTATCTCCGCCACATAAACGTAATATCCTGTATGGTAATTTTAATTCTTTTAAAATATCTTTAACATGGTCAATCATACCATCCAAAGCTTGGTAAGATTTACTAGGGTGTTCTACACGAATAATTTCAACTTTATCAAATTGGTGTAACCTATTTAAACCTCTTACATGAGCACCGTAACTTCCTGCCTCACGACGAAAACATGGTGTATAACCTGTAACACTAACTGGTAATTCATTTTCACTTAAAACAACATCTCTAAAAATATTGGTTCCAGGCACCTCAGCCGTAGGGATTAAATATAAATTATCTTCTGTAACATGGTACATTTGCCCTTCCTTATCAGGTAATTGTCCTGTACCAAAACCAGAAGCTTCATTTACCATAAGTGGTAATTGGTATTCTGTGTAACCAGCTGCTGTATTTTTGTCTAAAAAATAAGCAATTAAAGCACGTTGTAATCTTGCCCCTTTTCCTTTATAAACTGGAAAACCTGCGCCAGTTATTTTGTTACCTAATTCAAAATCTATAATATCATATTTCTTAGCTAGTTCCCAATGTGGTAAAGCACCATCATATAATTTTGGAATATCACCTGCTTTAAAAACCTCTTCATTATCTAAATCTGAATTTCCTCGTGGTACATCTTCATGAGGCACATTTGGTATTTTGTAAAGTAGCTCGTTTAACGCTTCAGATTTATTATTTAATGCTTCAGAAAGCGCTTTAGAAGCTTCTTTAAGCTGGCTCGTTTTTCCTTTTAAAACATTAGCCTCTTGAACTTTACCAGACTTAAATAAGTTCCCTATTTCTTTTGATAAAGTGTTAGATTCTGCCAAAGTATTATCTAACTCAGTTTGAAGACGTCTTCTATCTTCGTCAAAATTAATAACATCATCAATCATTTGCGTAGCATCAATATTTCTTTTTGCTAAGCGCTCTATAACTAATGCTTTGTTTTCTCTAATAAAAGGAACTTGTAACATGAATTGAAAAATTTAAGCCACAAATTTAATGAATTGAATATATAATCACTCTTCTTTTGAAGGTAAAATCCAATTGGAATGCTTAAAAACATCCCATTCTACATTGGCAATATCTATGGTTGGATCAATTAAAGTTTTATATGGCTTTCCGTTTACACTCACTTTACTGTTTACGTAAACTGCAACATCCTCTCCCTTACTCTTAAATTCTTCTTTAAGGCGTTGTGCAAATTGCCACATTACATCTGGTTTTGTGCTAGCAGATCTTTTTTGTTTAACACTTAAGTATTTGTTTAAATCTATATAAGAACGTTTCCCTGTGTCTTTATTTTCAACCCAATACGATGTTTGTCCACTTTTTATTCTAAGCATCATTCGCCATGAAAGTCTGTGTCCTTCTTCTGTCCAAAGTACATTATCTTCAATAAAATGATGTCTTAATGGTAATCCAATTTGGATTATAAAATAAATTGAAAATACTATGATTAGTATTGAATTATAATTTGGAATTCTGATTTCCTCTGATGAGTAGAATAATTTCTTTTTTAAAAATAGTTTTTGAATTTTTTCTGCTGGGAAAAAGAACAATGAAAAGGCTAAAGATAAATAAGGAAAAATACCTATTTGAAATATAATTGAATTAAACATATGAAAGAAAATAGAAACTATAAAAGCATATTTTCTTGTAGGTTTAAATAATAGCAAAGGCACTATTAAACCATCAAATAAAATACCACCATAAGCTAATATATAATGTAACCATTTATGCTGAAGAAAATCACCAACTACAACATAATCTTTTTTACCTCTCATCATTAATTCTATAACAGATGTGTCTAACCAATCTGGATATAACTTAGCTACAGACGCATATGTGTAAACAATAAATAATTGAAGAATTATAACCCAACGACACCATTGAGGCATTGAATAGCTTTTAATTTCTGGATTTATTTTAGCATCAATAGAGGCATATTTATGTGCAGGAAGACACACCATAATGGCACTCAACAGCATTAACAAATAGTAATGATTATTATATGATGATTTTTGCATTAAATACGTTGCAGACCACATTATTGTAAATGCAAACATGCTGAATCTGTATTTGTATCCAACCATAATTAACAACCCAAATAAGCCCATTGCTAAATAATAGTAATACATCCCATCACCAGGTAAGGGTTGCAAAAATTCAAAACCAATAAAATTAAAAGTGAAATCTGGCTCAACTAAAGTACGTTTTATCCAACCTGTAAAAATAGCTCCAACCGATTCTAAAAAACAAAGCAACCCAAAAATAATCCTGAAAACGACTAGAGATGAATTGTCTATATGTTTAAAAAGCCAGTTATTTAGCATTTTGATTTATAATATATTCTAAAGCAGTAGCTTTATCTTTCTTCAATTGATTTTTTAAGACTTCAATAGACTCAAATTTTTCTTCATCTCGAATTCTGTGAAGCAAATCTATTTGTATTGTATCCTCATAAATATTTGCATCAAAATCAAAAAAGTGAACCTCAATTGTTTGTTTGTCTCCGTTTACTGTTGGGTTCATTCCAATATTCATCATACCATAAACTAAAGTTTCATTAATCAAAGCGTTTACAATATAAGAACCCTGTTTAGGTATAATTTTATAGTCTTCTACAATTTCAATATTAGCCGTAGGAAACCCAATCTGTTTTCCTAAACCTTTACCTTTAGTTACTTTACCTGTTAACATAAAATTATAACCCAAAAATGTATTGGCTTTTTGTATTTCTCCTTCTAACAAAGCTTTTCTAATCTTTGTAGAACTTACTGCCACATCATTTATATCTTGAGCTGAAATCTCTTCTACTTCAAAATCATAAGTTTCACCAAAAGCTTTTAAGTCATTAATATCAGCATTCCTATTTCTACCAAATCTATGGTCGTAACCAATAATTACTTTTTTAGCATTTAGTTTTTCTACTAAAATCTGTTTCACAAAATCTTCTGCTGATAATCTTGAAAACTCGTGAGTAAACTTTTTTATAACTAAACAATCTAATCCTAATTCATCTAAAATATTATGTCGTTCATCAATGGTATTTATAAGTTTTATGTTAGAATCTTTTTGCAACACCATTCTTGGGTGAGGAAAAAAAGTGAGTATTACAGATTGTAAATCTTCTAATTTGCCTGTATTAATTAAACGATTGATTATTTTTTGATGACCAACGTGTACACCATCAAAAGTGCCAATGGTTACAACAGTTGGTTGATTGTTTAAAGTGTTTAAATTACGCCTTGTTTTCAAGCTTTTTATTTTACACAAAATTAGTTATAATGAAACTTAAAACAAACCTAAAAACGTTATTGTAAGCTGAATATATAATCTATTCTATTTATAACTTGTGGCACTTCTTCAATTTTAAAATTTAATTGAATACGAAAACTATTTTCATCCACCTTAGTTATTGATAATTTACCCTTATTAATTTTATAATAACCCGTTTGTCCTTTACAATAGCACCACCTTGCAAAAAAGAGTTTTTTATTTTTTAAATCTTCTGTTTTAATCTCAGGATTACTTTTATCTATTTCAATAAAAATTTCTTCTCTATAACCACTGTCTTGATAATTACTATTTCCTAGCTTCTTATATTCAAATTTTAACACACATTCATCGCCATTTAACACTTCAGGATAAACACTTCCTAGATTATCGGTATTAATTTGTAAGATTTTATTTTCGATTATTTCAAGTGAACATCTACCTTCTTTAGGACACTCCATATTCGAAACTTCCTTTGTTACAGCTGATTTTATCTCACTTTTAGCTTTACATGACAGCAAACAAATTATCAAAAAAAACACATAAAAATACCTCATAAACAAATATATGTTATTTTAAAATGACAGCATATTTTTTGTAATTGTTACATTAACAGAGTACTTTTAGCAAGCTAAGAAAAATATAAATCTTAATTGTCATGAGAATTTTTACCCCAAAAAACAATTTATTTCTGTTATTTTTTTCATTATTTCTAACAACCGTTTTTGCTCAAAATAAAGAAGTTTGGTCTTTGGTTTCTAAAAAAGAAGCTATTCAAGGTAAAAAAATGTTACGAAAAACAGAACCTTCAAAATCTGTTTACTATCAATTAAATATTAATGAGTTAAAGAACAGTTTAAATACAGTTTCAAAGAGTTCATCAAATAAAAATACAGCTACACAAATTATTAAGTTTCCAAATAGTGAAGGTGAATTAGATGAATTTGAAGTGAAAGAATCATCAATATTAGAGGCAGCTTATCAAGAAAAGCATCCAGAAATACGAACTTATGTTGGACAAAATATTAAAAACCCTTCATCTACTATTAGTTTTAGTATTACTCCTCAAGGATTACATGCTATGACATTGTCTTCTAAAACTGGCACACAATTTATTGACCCTTATTCAGAAAACAATACATATATAGTTTATGATAAAGGAGATCTTCCAGCCTTAAAAAAAGAATTTAGATGTCTTGTTCCTGATGATTTAATTATGTCTAGAGAAACAAGTAAAAATTCAAAATCACAAAGAAATGCTAATGATAGTAAATTACGAACATTCAGACTAGCTTTAGCTTCTACTATCGAATATTCTCAGTTTCATTGGCAAGCAGCTGGTTTAACAGCTGGAGATACCGAAGCAGCTAAAAAAGCAGCTGTATTAGCTGCAATGACTGTAACAATGAATCGTGTAAATACTGTTTTTCAAAGAGATTTGGCCATTAAAATGATCTTGGTTGATAATACTAATATTATTTTTATTAATTCTGACAATTTCACTAATAATGATGCAAACTTATTAATTGATGAAAGTCAAGTAGAAATTGATGCTGCTGCTACAGCAACGCCTTTTACTTATGATATAGGTCATACATTTAGCACTGGAGGTGGTGGGTTAGCGCAACTAAATTCTCCTTGTGTTACTGGAATTAAAGCCCAAGGAATTACTGGATTATCTTCTCCTGTAGGAGACTCATATGATATAGATTTTGTGGCTCATGAAATTGGTCATCAGTTTGGTGCACCGCATACATTTAATGGAGATGCCGGGAATTGTGCTGGAGGAAACAGAACTGCAAGTAATGCCTACGAACCTGGTAGTGGAACAACTATTATGGCTTATGCGGGTATTTGTTCTCCGCAAAATGTACAAAATCAAAGTGATGCCTATTTTCATCAAAAAAGCATTCAAATGATTTGGGATAATATCACAACTGGTGCAAGTACTTGTGGAGCAGAAACTAGTGTAACAAATAATGCACCAACAGCAAACGCTGGACCTGACTATACTATCCCAGTATCAACAGCTTTTAAACTTGTAGGAAGTTCAACTGACCCTGATGGTACTTCTGGACATACTTATACTTGGGAACAATATGATTTAGGTTCTGCTGGATTACCTCAAGAGAATAATATTACTGGTCCTTTAGTGCGCTCATTTGAAGGCACAACTAACCCTGTTAGAAATATTCCAATTTTTGCTGATTATGTTGCTACTGGAGGGTCTACAACTTGGGAAAAAATACCATCAGTTAATAGAACCATGACTTTTGCTTTAACCGTTAGAGATAATGATGTAATGGGTACAAATGGAGCTGGACAAACTGCTGTTGATTTTGTTGATATCATTGTAAATAGTACAGATCCTTTTGCTGTAGTAAACCCTGTATCTTGGGCACAAGGTTCAACTCAAAATATCGAATGGATTGTTGGGCAATCTGCAGATGTTGGTGGAATTAACTGCCAAACGGTTAGTATAAAATTATCTACTGATGGTGGTTTATCATTCCCAACTGTTATTACTTCAGCTACTCCAAATGATGGTTCTTTTTCGTATACAGTACCTGCCATATCAAATACTACTACTGCAAGAGTTTTAATTGAAGCAGTGGATAATATTTTTTATGATGTCTCAGATTATAATTTTTCAATTTCAACCGAGCCAGATTTTTTTATAGCTGATGAAACTTTAACACCCATAAACTGTGGAGAAACAATAGCAGTATATAATTTTGATTTTGTTGTTGCTAATGGTTTTTCAGACAACACCACTTTTAGTGCGTCTGGAATTCCTGGTTCAGGAACTGTTTCTTTTTCACCAACAAGCAGAAATGATTCTGGCACTGTAACCATGACCATTAGTAATTTAGATGGTGTTGCGCAAAACAATTATAATATTACTTTAACAGGCACAACAGCTGCTCCTAAGGTGAAAAACAAAAATATTGTTTTTCCATTCTTCAATTCTATTTGTGTATCTAGTGGTAATTTAGATTACCAAACAAGTACTAGATTAGTCCAATTTAATACAATTACTAATTTAACAGGGAAATCTGATTATAGTGATTTTACTGGCACTTCTACAGATATAAATAGAAATAGTTCTTATGATCTAAGAGTTAATGTAAATACAGATGGGGCTTTTACCACAAATACCAAAGTATGGGTAGACTGGAATCAAAACTGTGAATTTGATGTTGGAGAAGATTATGATATGGGAGATGCTACTAATACCAGTAATGGTCCTACTGGTGAAACGCCAAGATCTATAACTGTACCTATTGATGCTCTTCTTGGAAGTACCGTAATGCGAGTTTCTACCAAATTTAAAGGAGATGGAATTGCGGGTTCTTGTGAAAATAGCTTTGATGGTGAAGTTGAAGATTATACGCTTAATATAATGCCTACCTTATCTGTTGAGGAATTTGGTTTCGAAAACTTTTTAGTTTTTCCTAACCCTAACAAAGGTGATTTTACTATAAAACTAAACGGCTCTAAATCTCGGGATATTATTACTGAAATTTATGATATAAGAGGTCGAGTAATATTTAAGAAAAATTATGAAGCAACTGGAGATTTCAATCAATCTATAGATTTAAATAATATTCACTCTGGCATGTACATTTTAAATGTAAGTGACGGTCTAAGAAAATCGACTAAGAAAATTATAATAGAATAAATAAAAGGAGCGTTAAAAACGCTCCTTTTATTTTCCATTAAATGTATTCATGGTATTATTGATACCTGCTAAAGCAAAAGATTTTATAAGGTCCATTGATTTTCCTAAGCGCTCTTTTAACTTAGTGTTTTCTTCATTTGTCCATTCACCTAGTACATAATCAACCTGCCTACCTTTACTAAAAGCATCGCTTATACCAAATCTGAAACGGTTGTATTTTGTGGTGTTTAATTTGTCCTGAATATCTTTTAATCCATTGTGACCACCATCACTTCCTTTTGTTTTTACACGTATGCTTCCAAAGGGTAAGTTTAAATCGTCTGTAATAACCAATAGGTTTTCTAATGGAATTTTTTCTTTTGTCAACCAATACTGAACAGCTTTTCCGCTAAGATTCATGTAGGTACTTGGTTTTAAAAATATAAACGTACGCCCTTTTAGTTTGTAGGTAGTAACATCTCCTAGTTTTTGGGTTTCAAAGGTTAAGTCTTCTTGTTTTGCAAAATAGTCTAATACTTTAAAGCCTATATTGTGACGGGTATTTTCATATTTCTCGCCTATGTTTCCCAAACCTACTATCAAAAATTTTTTCATAGGGTCTTGTTCTTCTATTTTATTTTTCTTTTTAAATAAGTTTGACAAAAACTGCCACATGTTATTTTTATTTTTTGCTAAAATACATTAAACATGCCAAAAAATTGCTGATTAGTTAGTTTCTAGCAGATGGGGTAAGTTAGGGATTGAAGTGTATAGCCCACAGCCCGACGAAAGAGGTGCGAGGACTTGCAACGAAACATTTATGTTCATGAATTCCAAAATTTACAATAGAATCCATGAATAAAAGCCCGACACTTCTAGTAACACCAAAATTTTTATTACAAAAAAAGCACCTTGAAAAAATCAAGATGCTTTTTTTATTTAATCCAAAATATGTTTTATTCTTGAGCTGGTGCTTCTGCCCCTTCTGCTGCTGGTGCTTCTGCTCCTTCAGCTGCTTCTGCTCCTTCTTCTAATTCTTCTTCATCTTCTTCATCTTCAACTGCTACTCTAGATGTACTTACTCTACAAACTACAGTATTATCGTTGTGTAAAAATGTATAATCTCCACTTGGTAAATCGCCTACGGCAACTTTATCACCAATTTTAAGAGGTGTGATATCTATCTCTATAAAATCTGGCAAGTTTACTGGTAATGCTTTAATACGAAGCTTACGGTTGTTTCTTTTTAAAACTCCACCGTTTTTAACCCCTTTAGAGTTACCTACTAATTGTACTGGGATGTTTAATGCAATTTCTTTATCCTCGAATAATTGATAGAAATCTATGTGTAAGATTCTGTCTGTTACTGGGTGAAATTGAATGTCTTGAAGTACTGCATTTAAAGTTTCTCCGTTGTCTAGCTCAATCACAACTGTATGCGCATTAGGCGTGTATACTAGTTTTGAGAAAGCTAATTCTGGTGCAGAGAAATGCACTGGCTTGTCTCCTCCGTATAATACGCAAGGAACCTGACCAGCATTACGTAGGGCTTTTGTTGCTTTCTTGCCCACGCTTTCTCTTTGAGATCCGTTGATTGTAATTGATTTCATAATTGTTATTTATATAATAATTTAATTAATACTCTTTTTTATTTCGCCTTAAGCGGAATGGTTACATTACAAATTTTGAACTAATTGATTTGTTATTGTGTACTTTACTCATCACCTCAGCAAATAAATCTGCACATCCTAAAACTCTAATTTTATCGCTTTTTTGAGTTAATGGAATAGAGTCTGTAACTATTAATTCCTCAAGCTTAGATTTTTCTAATCTTTCGTAAGCGTTTCCAGACAAAATAGGGTGTGTACATATAGCTCTTACACTTAATGCACCTCTTTCCATCATTAAATCTGCTGCTTTTGTTAATGTTCCTGCAGTGTCAACCATATCATCAACTAAAACTACATTTTTACCTTTAACATCTCCAATTAATTCCATGTGAGATATAACATTGGCTTTTGCGCGTTGCTTGTAACAAATTACAACATCACTTTCTAAAGCTTTTGAATAAGCGTAGGCTCTTTTTGAACCACCCATATCTGGTGATGCAATAGTTAAGTTAGGTAGGTTTAAACTTTTTAAATATGGTAAAAATATGATTGATGCATATAAATGATCAACAGGTTTTTCAAAAAATCCTTGGATTTGATCTGCATGCAAATCCATAGTGATAATACGTGTTGCACCAGCTGCCTCAAGCATTTTTGCTACTAATTTAGCTGCAATTGGTACTCTTGGTTTATCTTTTCGATCTTGTCTTGCCCAACCAAAATATGGCATAACCGCAGTAATGTGTCTTGCTGATGCACGTTTTGCTGCATCAATCATTAACAACATTTCCATTAAGTTTCTTGGCTCCGGGTGTGTCGATCCGATTATAAAAATTCTAGTACCACGAATCGATTCTTCGTATGAAGGTTGAAACTCACCATCACTATATGTAGACGTTATAACGTTTCCTAATTCTGTACCAAAAGCTTTAGCGATTTGCTCACCTAAAACTTTACTTTGTGTACATGCAAAAATTTTTGCTTCAGTATTTACAACGGCCATGGTTAACTTGTTGTTTTGTAGTATTTAAAGTCTACTTTTTATAAACGAGGTGCAAATTTAGACATTTATTTTAACCTGAAAAGTATAATGACTGGTATTTTTGTGCGTAATATCGAAAAAAACTATATTTTTGCTGTCCGAAATGCTCAAGTGGCGGAATTGGTAGACGCGCTGGATTCAAAATCCAGTTTCTTCGGAAGTGTGGGTTCGATTCCCACCTTGAGTACAAAAGGCTTTAGTAAGTGAATTTATTAAAGCCTTTTTGTTTTATTTTAGTAAACTATTTCAATAACATATCTGGAGTAGCAACTGTTCTAAAACCAATATGCTCTGAAGAGGAGTCCATACTTGTTCCCATTCTAGAAGACACTCTATAACTTGCGCAATACGAATCGCTACACAAAAAAGAGCCGCCTTTAATTACTTTTTCTTGTAAATATGGCTGACTAGGATTATATGCTTTATCAGGGCCTTGAGGATTAACAACTTCTGCATTTGTTGCGACTAATTCTTCATAATACTTAATATTATACCAATCTGACACAAATTCCCAAACATTTCCTGCCATATCATACAACCCAAAATCATTTGGTGGATACGATTTTACTGGTGCTGTTCTTTCAAAACCATCTTCTAACGTATTGTTAACAGGGAATTCGCCTTCCCAACTATTCACCATTTTAGAGAGTTCACTTCTATCATCACCCCAAAAATAAATAGTGCTTGTCTTTTTACCTCTTGCAGCATATTCCCACTCCGCTTCTGTTGGTAATCGTCTTCCAGTCCATTTACAATAAGCCTGAGCATCCTCGTAACTTATATGTACGACTGGGTGATTATCTTTTCCATCAATATTACTATCTGGACCACTTGGGTGTCTCCAATTTACACCATTAACCCATCGCCACCACTGTGAAAAATCATATAAATTTGGAAGTGATGTTTTTGTTTTTTTAAACATTAAGGATCCAGGTTGCAAAATACTATCATGCGGTTTCTGTGTATCAACAGGTAATTGCTTCTTCATTTCTTCCCAATCAATTTCACGCTCAGCAACAGTAATATAACCTGTTTCGTTTACAAACTTTTTAAATGCTTTATTTGTCACTTCTGTTATATCAATAAAAAATCCATCAACAGAAACAGGGTGTTGTGGTTTTTCATGACTCATGGCAGTTTTATCTTGTTGAACTGCCCCTTGTAAAAAAGAACCTCCAGGAACCCAAACCATTCCATTTGGCGGATTATTAATAATACTATCTATTGATTTTTTAGTAGCTTCTTCAACAATGTTTTCATTATTTAATTCAACACTTTTTTGCTTTTCCTTACATGCTAGAATAAGAATACAACATCCTATTACAGCACTTATCTTATGTATTTTATTCATTTCTATATTGAAAAAAATTATTCAGTAAATGTATTTATTAATTATTTTATAACCCACTCATAATCATTTAAAGTATTTTTTTTAACACTAGTAAATTCATTTTCTTTACTTAGGTTTTAATTACCTTTGCATAATATTAATACTCGCATTTATGATACATTCTATGACAGGTTATGGAAAATCTGTTTTACAGCTCCCAACAAAAAAAATAACAATAGAACTTAAGTCTTTAAATAGTAAAAATTTAGATTTAAATGCTAGAATGCCTTCTATTTATAGGGAAAAAGAATTAGTTATTAGAAAAATTTTAGCTGATAAATTGGTGCGTGGAAAAGTAGATTTTTCAATTTATGTTGAAGCTACAGCTGAAGACACCTCTACTCAAATTAATACTCCTGTTGTAAAACAATATATTGAGCAATTAAAGCATGTTGTTGATGGAAATGATTTAGATTTTCTTAAAATGGCAGTTAGATTTCCTGATGCATTAAATACTGTTAGAGAAGAAATTGATGACAATGAATGGAATACAATTGAAATCGAGATAAACCATGCTATTGAAGCATTAACGAAGCACAGATTAAATGAAGGCAAGGTCTTAGAACTTGATTTCAGCAAACGTGTTGTTGCTATAAATGAGTTACTAGAAAAAGTAATTGCCATGGACCCCGAACGTGTTGAAGGTGTTCGAGAACGTTTATTAAAAGGGGTTGAAGAGTTAAGAGAAAAATATGATGAAAACCGATTTGAGCAAGAATTGATTTACTACATTGAAAAGTTTGATATTACAGAAGAAAAAGTAAGACTAAAAAATCATCTTAATTATTTTACTGAATGTATGAATTCTAACGATTCTAATGGGAAAAAATTAGGCTTTATTGGTCAAGAAATGGGACGTGAAATAAACACCATTGGCTCTAAAAGTAATTATGCACCTATGCAGCAGTTAGTGGTACAAATGAAAGATGAGTTGGAAAAAATTAAGGAACAATTATTGAATGTACTTTAACAAAAGGATAAATTAGTGATTGACAAAAACATAAAACAAGGTAAACTTATAGTGTTTTCTGCACCTTCAGGTTCAGGAAAAACAACCATTGTGAGGCATTTATTAGGTAAGGAAAATTTAAATTTAGAGTTCTCAATATCTGCAACTTCAAGAGATAAACGAGGAGAGGAAGAACATGGAAAAGACTACTATTTTCTTTCGGCTAAAGAATTTAAAAACAAAATTAAAACTGATGCCTTTTTAGAATGGGAAGAAGTTTATAGAGATAACTTTTATGGCACTTTAAAAACTGAAGTTGAACGTATTTGGGCACTTGGTAAAAACGTGATTTTTGATATTGATGTTTCTGGCGGACTTAGAATAAAAAGAAAATTTCCAGAAGAAACTCTAGCCATTTTTGTAAAACCACCAAGTATAGATGAATTAAAAATTCGTTTAAAAAAACGTAAAACAGAAAGTGAAGACAAAATAAATATGCGTGTTGCAAAAGCTTCAGCAGAATTAGCAACAGCGCCACTTTTTGATACTATTATTGTTAATGATGATTTAGAAAGAGCACTTGTTGAAGCAGAAGAGAAAGTAAATAATTTTATTAATTCTTAATGTTCTTGCAATGAAAGTTGGTTTATATTTTGGCTCTTTCAACCCCATACATATTGGGCATTTGGTTATTGCAAATCATTTAGCAGAATACAGTGATTTAGACCAAATTTGGTTTGTTGTAACACCACATAATCCTTTTAAAAAGAAATCTAGTTTACTTGATAATTATCAACGACTAGAGATGGTTTATTTGGCAACTAAAGATTACAAAAAACTAAAACCAAGTGATATAGAGTTTAATTTACCTCAACCTAATTACACAGTAAACACACTTGCACATTTACAAGAAAAATACCCCAACAATACCTTTGCTTTAATAATGGGAGAGGATAATTTGAAGAGTTTCCATAAATGGAAAAATTATGAAGTGATTCTTGATAATCATGATATCTATGTCTATCCAAGAATTTCTGAGAGTAACATTGATACTAGGTTTAACGGACACAAAAAAATACATCATGTAAATGCACCCATAATGCAACTCTCTTCAACTTTTATAAGAAAAGCGATAAAGGATGGTAAACTTGTTGAACCTATGCTCCCTAAAAATGTTTGGGAATATTTAGATGAGATGAATTTTTATAAATAGCTAAAACTTTAAAAGCAAAAAGCCAACTTTTTCAAGTTGGCTTCGAACATAACATAATTAGCTATTAATTAGGTTCTCATGTTCTAATCAAGTGCTGGGATTCTTAATACTTGTCCTGGATATATTTTGTCAGGATCTGTAAGCATTGGTTTATTCGCTTCAAAAATAACTGGGTATTTCATAGCGTTACCATAATATGTTTTTGCAATTTTTCCTAAAGTATCTCCACTTTGAACTGTGTGGAATTGTGCTACTGGCTCTTCATGTTTAACAGTCATCTGGTCATCAACAGAGGCTATTCCGCTTGAGTTACCAACAACTAAAACCACTTTTTCTCTTGTAGCTTGATTATATGCTAATCCTGATACAGTAGCCATATCATCATCAATAAAGATATTCAAACCTTCAACCTCTAATTGTAAATCAGTAATTGTTTCTTCTAATTTTCTAGCAGCAGCTTCTTCTAGTTTTAATTCTTTTTCAGCAGCTTCTCTAGCTTCTTCAGCATCAGTTTTTCCTATTCCAAAAACTTTAGCTCCTGCATTTTTTATGAATGAAAATAATCCCATTTTATCATTTGTTTTAAGGGTTAATACTTTTAAGACACACAAAAATTAAATAGGTCACAATTAATATTTTACAAGAACCTAAAACCTGTTTAAAACATAATATAATTAGTAATCTAAATACTAAGCAGGGATTCTTAATACCTGTCCAGGATATATTTTTTTTGGGTGGTGTAACATCGGCTTATTTGCTTCAAAAATTACAGAGTAGCCCATGTCATTCCCATAATACACCTTTGCTATTTTCCCTAAAGTATCTCCATTTGTTACCGTATAAAATTGAGAAACTGGGGCTTCATTTTCAACTTTCATATAATCATATACACTAGAAATACCATCTGAATTCCCAACAATTAAAACAACTTTTTCTCTTGTAGCTTGATCGTATGCTAAACCCGAAACTACAGCAACATCTGTGTCTATAAAAACATTTAAGTCTTCAACCTGTAATTGTAAATTTATAATTATTCTTTCTAGTTTTTTTGCAGCATAATTTTCAATTTCGGCCTTTTTAATTAAAGCTTCAGAAGGCAATAACATATGTGCATGTTCAATTTCAAATACTTTAATTCCTGCTTTTTTTATAAATGAAAATAACCCCATTAAATTTTATTTTGGTTTTTAGTGTTTCTATTTTTTAGACACAAAAAACATAAATACGTCACATATATAAACAAAAAAGAAACCGCTTAAAACAAGATGCTTTAAACGGTTTCTAAACTAAATAACCAACCAAAATTTTTAGTGAAAATTCACTTTGTATTTTTAAACCTTTCGAGTACTTTCTCTTGGATTTGCTACTTTATCTTTTCTAAACTTACGCTTTTTGTCTTTTGATACTTTCTTCTCTTTAGTATTACCATCAGACTTTAAGTATTGTATATAACCTCTACCTTCAAATTCATAAACTGTTTCAGAAGAAGGATGGAATAATTCAATCTTACTGTCTGTTATAACGGTCAATTCAAAAAATTCATTGTCCAAAAAGTCATAATCTAATGTTAAAGTTTTCAAGAGCTCATTCCCACTTACATCACCCACTCCATAAATTCCTGTATAATCCCAAATAAGATTATTAGCGCTTAATCCAATATCATCTTGCGAGCTTCTAAAAGTTGAATCGTTTCCACCAGCTAAAAATTGTAAATAATTCTCATTATCAAATTCATTTATAGCTCCAAACTCACTAGTATAAGTCTTTTCCCAAGCCTCATACTCTTGTAAGAAATAATGAATATTATCATAGAATACAAAGTCGTAATCAAAATTATTTCTTTGGTAACCATCTAAAAAGTAAGAGGTGTCATTATTAGGGTTGTATAATTCTATCGTATTATAATCTACTTCATAAACATCAAAAGTTGAAAATCCATCAATATCATGTTGTACATCTAAAATCATATCATAAGCATCAAACTCACCAACATCAATTCCAAAGCCATTACCATTAGAACCTAATCCTGCAATATTATTATTAGCATATACTACACCATTAAGAAAAGATACTGTAAATGCTTTTTGTAGAAAAGGCGTTTCTCCATACCCAACAGTACTATTAATATCTACATACCAAAGATCATACGAATTTAATAATTGATTTGCTGTAATTACAGGTGCATCATTAAAATCGTCTACAACAACTTCTGTATAACAAGAAGTAAAAAGTGTTGCTGTTAAAACAAAGCTTAAAAGTATTTTTATCGTTTTCATAATATAACATTTTAGGGTTCTTGATTATGTAGTTTCAAAACGCGTGCCAAAAAAGAAACAACCTATATTTCAACACTTTATAATCCCTTATATTTTCCGTATTTTTGAAATAGTAAAAGATTTAAAATCTATGGATAAACCTTTAAAATATGCGGTTTTTGGTGCAGGAAGTTGGGCAACAGCCATTGTAAAAATGCTTTGCGAAAATTTAGATGAAGTTGGTTGGTATATGCGAAGTGTTTATATAAAAGAGCATATATTAAGAGAGGAGCATAACCCAAGTTACTTAAGCTCAGTTGAATTTAATATAAAACAACTAAAAATTAGTAATGATATTAATGAAACAGCAGCTTATACTGATGTTTTAATATTTGTAATCCCTTCGGCTTTTATTTATAAGGAGTTAGAAAAATTAAATATTGATATTACAAACAAAACCATAGTATCTGCCGTTAAAGGTATTGTGCCAGAAACTGGTTTATTAGTAGGTGAGCATTTTAATGAACACTATAAAGTACCTTTTGAGAGTATCGCTGTTATTGCTGGCCCATGTCATGCAGAGGAAGTGGCTCTAGAGCGTTTATCCTATTTAACCATCTCGTGTTGGGATGCTGAGAAAGCGCAACACATAGCCAATAGTTTATCTAGCGACTACATTAAAACTAAAATTAGCGACGATGTTATAGGCGTTGAATATGGTGTAATGCTTAAAAATATTTATGCTATTGCTGCAGGAATAGCCCACGGTTTAGGCTATGGCGATAATTTTCAAAGTGTTTTAATGAGTAACGCCATTCGAGAGATGAAACGTTTTATTAAAAAAGTACATAAAATGAAACGCAACATTAATAATTCAGCTTATTTAGGCGATTTATTGGTAACAGGCTACTCGGTATTTTCAAGAAATCGCATGTTTGGAAACATGATTGGTAAAGGTTACACTGTTAAATCTGCCCAAATGGAAATGAATATGGTTGCCGAAGGTTACTACGCCACAAAAAGTGCTTTTTTAATTAACACCAATAACGAAAAGAAGGCAGATACTCCAATAATAAATGCCGTTTTCGAGATTTTATACGAAAACAAAAACCCTAAAAAGGTATTTAAAAAGTTAACAGATAAGTTAGATTAAAATTATTTGGGCGTTACCCCAAAAAGGGTTCGGGCTTTCTGTTACAAGTCCTCGCACCTCCTACGTCGGGCTGTGGGCTATCCACTACAAATGCAAAGCATTCATGATTTCATTAATCTAAAATATTAACCAATGAATAATCCCTAACACGGGCAAATCTGCCAAAGTTCTATTTTACCAAAATACCTTTAACCTCCATTAAAGGCAAAGGTTGTAACGCTTTTAAATTAATGGTGTTTTTTCTAAACAAATACGTTTTGTCAAACATTTGATTCCCCTCAAAAAAGGACACTTTAAACGTGTTATTTAAAGCAAATAACTCTTCTTGCATCAATTCAATTTTAGCATAACTTTTTTTAGGAAGCATATCTATTTTTTTTCTAAAAACTGATGTTGTTTTGTTTTCAGAATAGCCACTAGTCACAATAATTACCATCTCTAAATCAACAGCTTTATCGTTTATAATGTAAGCATTCCAATCTTGAGTTTTATAAATAGCGTTGTATTCGTTTACTACGGCAATATAAACGTCTTCAACTTTTGGGATTTGGATGTCTTTTTTCATTATCTGTCATTCCTGCGAAAGCAGAAATCTTTTTATATTTAAAGTTTGAAAGTGGATTCCGCATCAAGTGCGGAATGACAAAAAAAATTAAAGTGAACTTTTAAACTGCTCCAAAAACCTAACATCATTCTCACTTAATAAACGAATATCACCAATTTGATGTAAAAGCATTGCAATACGGTCTATACCTACTCCAAATGCAAAACCAGAATATTCAGCAGTATCTATTTTACAATTTTCAAGTACGTTAGGGTCTACCATACCACAGCCACCAATTTCTAACCAACCAGTGCCTTTAGTTATTTTGTAATCTGTTTCAGTTTCTAAGCCCCAATACACATCAATTTCTGCACTTGGTTCTGTAAACGGGAAGTATGACGGACGTAAACGAATTTTACTTTTTCCAAACATCTCAGTTGTAAAGTGCTGAAGGGTTTGTTTTAAATCTGCAAAACTCACATCTTTATCAATATACAAACCTTCAACTTGGTGGAAAAAACAATGAGAACGTGCTGATATTGCTTCGTTTCTATAAACTCTACCCGGAGAAATGGTTCTAATAGGCGGTTTATTATTTTCCATATAGCGTACTTGTACAGAACTGGTGTGAGTACGTAATAATATATCTGGATTGGTTTGAATAAAAAACGTATCCTGCATATCACGAGCTGGATGATATTCTGGTAAGTTTAAAGCTGTAAAGTTATGCCAATCATCTTCAATTTCTGGACCTTCACTAACATTAAATCCAATTCGAGAAAAAATATCTATTATTTGATTTTTTACTATAGAAATAGGGTGACGCGCACCAATTTGCACGGGTTCGCCTGGGCGAGATAAATCACCATAAACCCCTTTTACTTCTTCTTTACTTTCAAGCTCTTCTTTTAAAGCATTAACCTTTTCTTCAGCCGTTTTTTTAAGTTTATTTATAGTCTGACCAAATTCTTTTTTCTGATCGTTTGCTACATTTTTAAACTCGGCAAAAAAGTCGTTTAATAATCCCTTTTTTCCTAAATATTTTATACGAAATGCTTCAACCTCTTCTTTTGATTGGGCTTTGAATGCTTCTGCTTCTGCTATGAGTTGGTTTATCTTATCTATCATGACATCCTAAAATGAAGGCAAATTTACTATTTTTTACGTGAATTGCGTTAGGGATTGAGGTATTGTTGAAGCTCTTTTTGTGTTGTTGCACCTATGCAACACAAAAAAGCGACTACCGAAAGCCCGACCCTAGTGGTAACGCCCAAATTATTTTAATTAATATACTCAGTTTCTACAAAGTAGTTTACAATGGCTTCCTTCATTAAAACGCTTTGTTCGCCTGCTTTTAAATGGGGTAAGGTTTCGAGTGTTTTGTAGTGTGGCCAACCGTCTTCATCCACAAAATCGAGCTCGTAATAGCCATAAGGCGCAAGGAGTTTGCAAATGGCTATGTGCATGAGGTCTAGCTTTTGGTCTTTTTTAAAGGTTCTATCCAACTGCCCGAGTTCTTGTACGCCAATAAGGTAAATTATAGCATCCAAATCTAGTGGGTCGCCATCGGCAAACTGATTGGATAGTTTTTCTACCACCAATTGCCAGCGTTCTTTTAATTGTTCGTCTCTTGCCATAATAATTTCTGAGATGCAAAGTTAATAAACCTAAGTGTTAGTATTATTTTATATTTGTTTAAAATCTGATAATTATGGGGGTTATTGATATTGTTTTAGGGGCTTTAATTTTATTTGGGCTTGTACGTGGGTTTATGAAAGGGCTTTTTGTTGAAGTTGCTTCTTTAGTGGCTTTGGTTGCAGGAGTTTATGGCGCTATACATTTTAGTAATTTTGCTGCCGATTTTTTGCAGACTAAAACAGAGTGGAACGAAAAAACTATTAATATTACTGCTTTTGCTATAACCTTTGTCATCATCGTTTTAGCTATTGGACTTGCAGGAAAGGCATTAACTAAGTTAGCCAATTTTGCTGCTTTAGGTATTATAAATAAATTGGCTGGTGGAGTTTTTGGAGCCTTAAAAATTGCCTTAATTTTAAGTGTAGTTTTAAATGTTTTTGATAAACTTAATAATACCATTACGCTTTTAGATGATGATACTAAAGAAAGTTCTGTGCTTTACAAACCTGTAAAATCCCTGGTACCAATGATTTTTCCGAATTTATTAAACCTTAATGAGGAAAATGCTTCTACTGAAGAAAATGAGGCGTAAAAAAAGCCACTAAAAAGTGGCTTAATATTTTATTAAAGATGAATGCTTTTTAAAGCATTTCTACTTTTCCTGAAGATAACATATATACGCCGCCTACAATTTTAATATCTCCTGCATCTTCCATTTCTTTCAGAATAGAGCTACGCTCTCTAATACGTTCAATAGTAAGTTTTACATTGTTCTCAACTGTTTTTGCTACAAATGTTTTATTTGATGAGTTCAATTCACCATCAACCTCATCAGAACTTTGTTTTACAGCTGGTAAAATGTTTGCTAACATATCTGTAATATTACCAAGTTCTACGCCATCACAAGCAGCTTTTACAGCCCCACAACTTTCATGACCTAGAACCAAAATTAATTTACTACCAGCTACTTTACATGAGTATTCTAAGCTTCCTAAAATATCAGTATTTTCAAAATTACCAGCTACTCTAGCAACAAAAACATCTCCAATAGCTTGGTCTAAAACAGTTTCTACAGGAACTCTAGAATCGATGCAAGAAAGCACTACTGCTTTTGGAAATTGTCCGCCCACAGTTTGCGATACCAAAGCAGAATTATCAACTGCTTGCATATTATTATTTACAAATCTTTTATTTCCATCTAATAAATCGTCTAAAACATTTGAAGGAGATAGACTTGTTTGTACATCTTTAGTGATTGCTATATTTTTCATAATTTTTATTTTTAGTATAATTAATTGTTTTTTATATTTTGTTTAACCCATTCCATACACTGATTAAAAGTGTCAAATATTTGTTTTTCTGGAACTAAATCTGGAATTATATCTATTCTTTCCATCATATATCTTGGTTGCTCTTGCAAGCCAACAAATAGTATTTGCTCTTCATTTTTAGTAAGATCATAAAGCATATCTTCCATAGCATATAGACCCGATTGATCCATATACTCCATTTTATCTAACCTTAATATTACTGTTTTAGCAGATTCAGGTAGCTGAGATTTAAGTTGTAAAAAATCTCCAGTAGATCCAAAAAACAAAGGCCCGTTAATGTGTTTGATAAAAACCTCTTCTTTTAAATTATTAGGAAAACTTAATTCGTCTTCCCAAGGGGTTTCTTTTAACTGTTTTACTGTTGATTTTTTACCTAGCATATCCCCAGCTTTCTTCATAAAAATTAAGGATGCTAATACTAAGCCAATACCTACAGCATAAACTAAATTCCAAAATGTTGAAAGTATGAGTACTACAAACATAATGAGTACTTCTGAGCTTAATTTTATAGGACCAACAGAAATATCTTTTGGTAAACTTGGTATAGCTTTTAAGCCTTTATAATCCATAACTCCAATACCTACTGTTATAAGAATTCCTGAAAGCACAGCTGCTGGAATCTTAGATGCAATAGGGCCTAAACCTAGTAAAATAACTAAAAGTAATAAACTTGCTATCATTCCAGATAACTTGGTTTTACCTCCAGAAGAAATATTTATTACAGTTCTTATTGTAGCCCCAGCACCCGGAATGCCTCCAAATACAGATGCTATACTGTTACCTATTCCCTGACCTATAAGTTCTTTATTTGGTTTATGCTTGGTTTTAGTCATATTATCGGCAACAACACTTGTAAGTAAAGAATCTATAGCTCCTAATAAAGCTAATGTTAATGCTGTAAAGATGTAAGGGGTTATATTTTTAAGTTGAAAACCTGTGAAAATTTCTAAATTTGGTATTGGCAAGCCACTAGGGATTTCTTCAATCTGTTTATAATCAAAATTACACAGTACTGCTATTGAAGACATTACAATTAAAGCTACTAGTGTACTAGGAACTGCTTTTGTTATTTTTTTAAACCCATAAATGATTATGATGGTTCCTAAAGCTAAAAGAAGTTCAAGCCAGTTGATGTTTTGAAGCGCTCGAGGTAATATTTTTAGAGTACCCCATACTCCCGAAGCTTCTCTAGCTGCAAGGATTTTTGATTCACTTAAAACATCTAAATCGTCAATTTCACCTACTCTTGATACAACACTATTATAGTCGTTTAGGTTCAACGCATCATTTTGTTTCTTGGTCTTTATTTCATTTATACTTCTATCAAAAATAACTTGTTCAACTTGAGGCTTAAACCTATCTACATACTCACTATCTTCTTTTGAATAATACCCAATAGATGGTAGAATTTGAGTAACTAAGATTATAACTCCAATAGCTGTCATGAATCCAGAAACTACAGGGTAAGGAATATATTTTATATATTTTCCTAAACCCATAAAACCCAATCCTATTTGTAATAAACCAGCTAACAGGAATACTGTAAGTATTATGGGTAAAGCTTGAGTTATGTTGCCATTATTTGCTGCTATAATACTTGCAATTACAACCATACTTACAGCTGTCATTGGTGCTGTTGGTCCTGAGATTTGGGTATTAGTTCCTCCAAAAAGTGCTGCAAAAAAACTTATAAATATTGCACCATATAAACCCGCTGCTGGACCTAAACCTGATGAAACACCAAATGCAAGAGCTAGCGGAAGTGCTATTATTCCAGCTGTAATCCCTCCAAAAGCATCTCCTTTTATATTAGAAAATATTTGCTTCAATATCTTATTAAATTATGTTATTTCTTTGGTTTATCCAGTTTGAAAAACTCTATATAACTATGTGGATTTTCAACAATACCTCGCTCTGACACTAATCTTATATCAATATTTCTTTCTTTTGCTTTAAAAGCAAAGTCTTCAAGAATTTCAATAATATCATTATCTAAGTATCTGGTTTTTCTAACATCTAATTCTAAAAATGAATCATGAGGTAAACTATCTAATTCTTTAAGAATTGCACCTTTATTAAAAAATGTTACCTCTTCTGCAAGTGTCATTTTTATTTTTCCATCATCAACATCTTCTCCTTCTATGTGTAAGAAATGAGAATTTTGAAAACTTTTAATTAATATCACAACAATACCAACAGCAAGACCTAAACCAATACCCCAAAGTAAATCGATAAATACAATTCCTAAAATTGTTACAATAAAAGGTACCCATTGTTTCCAACCTAAACTAAACATTGTTTTAAAGGTTGATGGTTTTGCTAGTTTAAAACCTACAATAAATAATACCGCTGCTAACACAGATAACGGAATCATGTTTAAAAGTTTAGGTATTAGTATTACTGAAATTAATAAGAAAAACCCATGAATGATGGCAGACATTTTTGTTCGCCCTCCAGACTGAATATTTGCAGAACTTCTAACAATTACTTGTGTAATTGGTAAACCTCCAATAAAACCAGAAATTATATTACCTGTTCCTTGTGCCAATAACTCTCTGTTAGTAGGCGTTACATTTTTGTGCGGATCTAATTTATCCGTAGCTTCTACACATAACAAGGTTTCAAGTGAAGCCACTATGGCAATCGTAAACCCTGTTATCCAAACATCCATTCTAGTTATTGCTGAAAAGTTTGGAAAACTAAATTGACCTAAAAAACTATCGAAATCTTCTGGAACAGGTACAGAAACTAAGTGATTGTCCGTTATACCAAGTGACCCTCCTTTAGTTGTAACATAAAAAATGATACCTACTACCACAGCAACTAAAGGCCCTTGTACAAGTTGAAATATTTTTCCTTTATTACTCAAAACGTTAGACCATAATAGTAAAATAGCCATCGCTATTATAGCGATGATAGTCGCGCCCATACTAACATTACCACTAATTAATGCATTAATAGCCTTTAAAAGTTCAGTTAATGTGTTTTCACCATCTATTTGCAGAAATGCAAAATCGCCTTGAGGGTCCTCATCCATACCAAAAAAGTGAGGGATTTGTTTCAAAATAATAATAATACCAATACCAGTAAGCATACCTTTTATAACCGAAGAAGGAAAATAGTATCCAATAATACCTGCTCTTAAAAACCCAAGTAATAATTGAATAGCACCTCCAATAACTACAGCTACCAAGAAGTTTTGATATCCGCCTAAAGCACCAATAGCAGTAAGTACAATTGCCGCTAAACCAGCAGCAGGACCACTTACACCAATATTAGACCCACTTAATGACCCGACAACAATACCACCAATAATACCTGCAATTAATCCTGAAAAAAGTGGAGCTCCACTTGCTAATGCAATACCTAAACATAATGGTAGTGCCACAAAAAATACAACTATACTCGCTGGCAAGTCGTTTTTAATATATTTAAACATAATAATAATTTAAGTTTTGCTTGTGATATAAAAATATCAAAAGCAATTAAAAAGAAATGATTTTAGACCACTTAGGCCAATAAAAAAGCTATATTAATTCTGGTGGAGGAGAGATAAGGTATAAATGAGGCTTTTTATACTTTTTAGAGAAATATGCCAAATCAAGTTCTGTTTCATTTAGATCTATGTAATGTATAGACTTTAAAAACTCATAACACAGTAACTCCTTATCCTTCTCTTTTTCTTGCCCTTTTTTTTCCTCCTCTTCATTACAGGTATAGAATATAGATACATCAACCTTGTTATCAATTAATATAATAACGGTTGGCGCTATTAAAAACGCCAAAAACATTACTGATAAGAAAACTGAAACTATACTTCTATACATTTTTCTTGTTTAAAAAGTAAATATATTAATATATGTTCAAATACAATTAATTTATCTTCAACGATTTAATCTCATCTGATAAAACCCAACCTACTTTTCCATCGGAAAGCTCTATCTTTTTCCAATCTTCATAAGCTTCAAGTATTTGAACTTTAGTACCTTCGTGCAATCTAAAAAGTTCTTCACTTCTGTTGTTTGGATCACTTTTTATTTTACTTTCTTGAGCAAAAATAATCGCTGGATTATCTTGTTTATCTAAATTAAACTTATGAAAAGCAAAAGCTAACGTTATAAAGACTAATATTAAAGCAGCTATACTTCCAATAAAAGATAAACGCTTATTTAAAGTTGAATAAGCGAAATAATAAAATAAAAACAATGCAACAAAACAGAAAACAAAAGCTACTGAAGTTTTTGCCCATTGATCAAAAGACATTTTATGAGTTGTTGTATTTAACAGTTTTGAAAACCCTGCATCTGGAACAACATCAATTGCGTCAATAGTCATGTTTTTAGCAAAAGCAATATTGTTTTTAATATCTGAGTCATCATGATTTAACAATAATGCCTTTTCATAATAATAAATACTTGGTGCAATATTATTAAGTTTATAATGTGCGTTGGCTAAATTAAAATATAAGTCTGCTGAATGCTTTTCTGAATCTAAAATCATTTGATAATTATCAATAGCCTCAGCGTATTTACCTTCATTATAAAGCGCATTAGCCTTTTCAAATAAAGCATTATTTTGCGCAAAAATCCCAAAACTGAATAAAAACAATAGTATGTAAAATATCTGTTTCATATTAACGCGCTTGTTTATCAATTAATGAAATAGTTTTCGCAGCTTTATCATAATCCTCTTGCATGGTTACAATATCGATAGGTGTATAACGTGCCAATTCACAGTTTTCTAAAATACTTGCGAAATCTCTTATAACAGAATCTTCAACACCTTTTTCTTTTAATAGACTATTGATTTTATCCTTACTTAAATCACTTGTTTCAATATGCAATTTCGCCTTTAAATAGTTGTGTAATGCTTTTTCTAAAGCGATATAAAATGCTTCTTTTTTTCCAAGTGATTTTTTGGCACTACCTAAATATTTACGAGCTAACTTGTTCGCTTTCCTGATTTTGTTTCCATATACGTCTGCATCCCTAGTGGCTTTCTTTTTACGAATAAAAATAGCCAAAGGAATTACCAAAAATGGTAATACTAGGAGACTCCAAAATAAATTAGTCTTAAAAAAATGATTTACCTTAATTGGTGAAAAACTCGTTTTTGTTTTAATAAATGCAAACTGATCACTGTTTAAAATAACGGCTTGTTTGTTGGCATTATTAGAAACTGTATTGCTTTCTGAAGATGTTACATTAGATGGTCCGTTTAAAACATTAATAACTATTTCATCTGATGTTAATCTTTTGTAACTCTCTGTTTTTAAATCAAAATAAGAAAATGAAATACTAGGTATTGGATATTTACCTTTATATTGAGGTACAACAGTATAACTGTCTGAAATATTTCCTTGCATTCCAGCCAGATTAGTTCTAACATTTTCTTTATGTTCTGGCTCATAAACTTCTAAAGAACTTGGTAATGAGATTTTTGGGAGTTTAAATAATTTTAAATTTCCTTTCCCTTTTACATTAACTTTTACTTGAAGAGATTCTGTAGCATCAAGCTCTGTTTTTGAAGATGTTACATCTAATGAAAAATCTCCAACGGCTCCTGTAAAATCCACAGGTTTTCCTGCTTCTGGTAATGCTTTTACATTAATGGTTTTATTACCTGCCGAAACCGTTCTATTAACTCTCGTCATTAATAAACTTCCAAAAATGTCTCTCCTATTAGAAGGCACACGCATTGAAAGATCCAAAGTTAATGGCTCGATGTTTAATTTCCCTGTTTTTTGTGGATATAAAACTGTTTTTCTGAGTACTAAAAATCGATAATCTTCACCTTTATAAGTTCCGTTTTGAACCTTTTGACCTTGAGTATTTATATTCTGGCTCCAAAAATCATTATATCTTGGTGTATCTATTTCATTCCAATTATCAACTGCAATTTTAGGAGAAACATAGAGCTTATACACTACAGTTATGGCTTCATTAAGATATGGATTCGATTTGGAAACCTCAGCTACTAAATGAATATTTTGTGACGCTAAATACTTTGGATCATTAGGGTCTTTAGGAATATCTACGGCAGCAGTAACTTGAATTTTTACAGGCGTTGTTTTATAGGTTTCTCCTCCTATATTGATTGTAGCCTGAGAAATGGTAAATACTCCACGCTTTTTTGGCGATAAAAAATAAGTATAGGTTTTTTTAAAAGATCGTTTACCATTAATCCACGAATTACTTACTGATTGATTTGGGCCACCAACAACTGTAAATCCAGTAAAACTTGGTGGGTTGAAATTATCTCCATCTTGATTCATTTCAAAATCAACACGTAAACGCTCGTTTACTCCTAGTTTATTTTTACTCACTTTAGCATCAAACTTAACCTGAGCAAATGTCATACTTGCTGTAAGTATAAATAAAATGATGGTTATGTGTTTTTGTAATTGCATTGTCTTCTAGCTTCCGTCTTCTTACTTCAATCTTATTTTACCAGTCTTTATCCGTCTTTATCTTAACGCCTTTTTGCTTTTCAGCGTTCATTTTTTCTTGAACCTTTTGTTCTTGATTATTCATGGCTTCTAACAAATTCTTTATTTGCTGAGGCGATAATTGTCCGGGTTGAGGCTTTGGTTTTTGTTGCTCCTTTTTCTTGTCTTCATCACCCTTTCCTTTATCCTTTTGTTCATCCTTAGGCTTACCGTCTTCATCTTTTTCATCTTCGCCTTCCTTCTTTTCTTGATCTCCTTCGTCCTTTTTGTCTTCTTTATCTTCTCCGTCTTTGTCTTTATCTTTTTTATCCTGGTTTTCTTTATTATCTTGATTTTCTTTGTTTTCGTCCTTTTTGTCTTGATCGTCTTTTTTATCGTCTTTATTTTTATCCTCCTCTTTTTGTTGTTCCTCTGCACAAATTTTTGCAACACTCAAATTGTATCGTGTTTCATCATCTGAAGGGTTATTTCTCAATGCGCTTTTATAGGCTTCAACAGCTTCTTTACACTTTTTATTTTGCATTAAAATATTTCCAATATTGTGAAACGCTTTGTGTTTCTCAGCTTTTGAACTGGCAGTTTCAGTTGCTTGTTCTAAACGATAAAGTGCTTCATCTAGATTGCCACTTTTAAAATATGACGTACCTAAGTTATATGCTCCTGCAATTATAGTTGGATGTTTTGAAATGGCTTTTCTATACTCCATTTCAGCTGAAACAAAATCCTCATTTTCAATTAATTCATTACCCTCATACACAAAATTATTAGCTTTTTTTTCGGCTAATAATAGTTCTTTATTTTCTTCTTGAGAAAAAGAAAATATCGATGATAACATTAGTAAGAATAATATTATATGCTTCATTTTTATTTCTAAATTATAAAACCTAGTTTATTTTGTTCGTTAAATATTTTATAAAATTAATCCCTTTCGTTTTACTTCAAAATGTGCTTTCAATGTAAAATTCTTTTTATTTCATCATTATTGAAGATGATATTCAATTTTAATTAAAAGTTCTCATTAAATAAATCTAACTTTTTCAACCACGCAGTTTTTCTTTCTAATAGAAAAATATCGATTAATAAAAAGAAAATTCCAAAACCTAAAAACCATTGAAACTGATCTTTAAAATCAGCAAACTCTTTAGCTTCAAACTCTGTTTTATCCATAGCATTTAATATCTCACGGATATTAGCAACTACATCTTTTGTTATTTTTCCGTTAATATATGCGCCATTAGCTTCAGATGCAATATTCTGAAGTGTTTCTTCATTTAACTTGGTTATTACAGTTTCGCCTTGGCTATCTTTTTTATAATTTAAGACAACTCCGTTACGTTTTTCTGGAATAGGACCGCCTTTTACATCTCCAACACCAATAGTAAAAATTCTAATACCTTCTTCACTTGCCTCTTCTGCTACAATAGCTGCCTGCTCACTATGGTCTTCACCATCTGAAATAATGATTAAAACACGATTGGTCTGCTCTTCGTCATCAAAATAAGTTCTTGCTAATTTGATGGCCTCATTAATTGCTGTTCCTTGTGAGGATAACATATCAGTATTCATGCTTTGTAAAAACATTTTTGCAGAAGCATAATCTGTTGTAATTGGTAGTTGTGGAAATGCTTTTCCTGCGTAAGCTATAATTCCAACTCGATCACTAGCTAAATTATTGATGATTTGAGTAACTAACTGTTTCGATTTTTCTAAACGGTTTGGAGCAATATCTTCAGCCAACATACTTTTAGAAACATCAACTGCAAAAACAATATCTACGCCTTCACGTTTTACTGTTTCCAACTTGGTTCCAATCTTTGGATTTACTAGAGCAATAGCTAAACAAAAGAATGCTAAACTTAAAACAACAACTTTTAAAACTGATTTAAATATAGATCTATTAGGACTTAACCTTTTAAGTAATGCGGCATCTGCAAACCTTTTTTGTGTTTTATATCTCCAAAACTGAAGCACCAAAAAGAGTAGAATTATTACTGGAATAATCGCTAATACCCAAAACCATATTTTTTCTTCTAATTGATACATTTTTTTGTTTAGTTTTTAAACAAAACTTCTAAAAATAGTATAGCGCAACAGTAATTCAATTAGCAATAACAAGCCTGCTAAAATTACTAATGGACGGTACTTTTCTTCGTAATTGTAATATTTAAATTCTTCTATTTCTGTTTTTTCAAGTTTATTTATTTCATCATAAATCTCTTCAAGCTTCTTGTTGTTGGTGGCTCTAAAATATTTTCCTCCTGTTACCTCAGCGATTTCTTTTAGTAAATCTTCATCTATCTCTACTTGAATTCTTCCATATTGAAAATTTCCATTTGATAAAATACCAACCGGTGATAATGCCATTCCGTTTGTTCCCAAACCAATTGTATAAGCTTTTATACCATATTCAACAGCTAACTCACTTGCAATTTTTGGATCTATAAAACCAGAATTATTTACACCATCCGTTAGAAGAATAATCACTTTACTTGACGCTTTACTATCTTTTAATCTATTTACTGAGGTAGCTAAACCCATACCTATAGCCGTTCCTCCTTCAATAATTGTGTTATATCTAATACTTCTAAGTGATCGAAGTACAATAGCTTTATCACTCGTAATTGGAGTTTTTGTATAGCTTTCACCTGCGTATTCTACCAAACCAATTCTGTCGTTGGGTCTACCTTTAATAAACTCTGAAGCAACTTTTTTTAATGCTTCAAGTCTATTTGGTGATAAATCTTTAGCCAACATACTTGCTGAAACATCAATTGCCATAACAATATCGATACCACGCGTTGTTTTTGTTTTGGTAGACACATCTACAGATTGAGGTCTTGCTAATGCCATAATAAGTAGCCCTAAAACGAGTAGCCTTAGCACAAACAAAACAGGTCTTAATTTTGGCAACCAAGACTTAGTGACTTTAAAGCCTTTTAGACTTGATATTTTAAGTTCTGCTGTTTGCTTTTTATTCTTAAAAATATACCAAAGTATAGCCAAAGGAAGCGCTAACAACAACCAGAAAAATTCTTTATTTACAAATTCAATCCCTTCAAACATTATTCTTCTGCTGGTTTTAGTTCAACTGAATTTAAAATACGTTCTACCATTTGGTCTGCATAAACATCATTTTGTCTCCATGTAATAATTATTTGTTGCATCACTTTATTTTCAGCAGTAAAACTTAATGAAGTATACTTACCATTGATGAAGTTTTCTGTATTTTCTATTGGGTATTCTAAGGATCCAAACGTTTTTATTCCTTCAGCTCCGTTTGGTGTTACAAATTTTTCATTTTTTGTAATTATATTTCTACCTCCATTATTTTCAATTACCTTAAGATTCCCTTCTATGGCTTTACCAATATCTAAACTATCTAATTTTTGAGCTAAAACAGTAGTTGAAATAACTATTGTTAGTTTGTTTTTTTGCTCAAAAGAAAACGTAGTAATATCCATTTTACCCTTTAACTCTTCGGGTAAAGGTACAGCTGTTCTTTTCAAAACTTCTGGTGTTGAAATAGTAACTGGAGGAAACCCATATTCACTTGTTACCCAATCGCCTTCTAAAAGTTCCTTACTATCATGACCAATAATAGTATCTTTCACATAATCAAAACCATATTTTACAGAAAGCCCTGTAAGTGTAGCTAAAAGTAAAAAGATGCTAATTCCAACCGTTAACCAAATCTTTTTTCGTTTCTTTTTGCGCTCTTGCTCTTCTCTATATTTTTCGTCTAGAAGTTTTTCTTCTTCGGTAGGTTCAGGTAATGCTTCTTTAACATGATCAATTTCAATATCTATAGTATTTCTATCAATTTTAGCTAACTCAATATCTGGAGCAGATTTAGCAAATTTTACTAAATCAGCACGTTTTAGAATACTTTCTAAGTTCTTGATATCTTCATTACTCAAATCAACTTGGTTACCTTCTTTAAGTAAATTTAATCTTGTAATCAATTCATCAGTAGTGCTTTCCAAGGCATGATCATATACTTTTTCGTCTAGGTATTTTCTAATAATAAATGTTAGCTCAGAATAGTAATCTTTCAAATTTTCATTTTCAAGATATGGTCTTTCATCTAACTTTTGTAAAGCCAATTTTGCTCTATCATAGGGTGGTAATAATGCTATTTCTTCTTCTTCAGTTAATGGCTTTTTTCGCCATATAAACCAGTATAATAAAAAAGCAACTGCCCCAATAATCAATAATGTAAGCAATAGGTATTTCCACCAATCACTTCCTTTTTTGTCAACAGCAATAATGGGTTTGATATCGTAAAGACCTTGAGTAGTATCAATAACTACATTATTAACCTCAACCTTTAAAGAATCAGTAAAAAACGTTTTATCTCCAATTATAATTTTTTGCCTTGGAATGGTGTATTTACCAGAATCGAATTGCGTTAATCCATATTTTTTAATCAAGCTATATTTATCGCTTTTAGATGTTTTCTTTAGCGTATCAATATCATAGGATTCTATCATTTCTAGAGGCGTAAAGGTTTGTCCCTCTGGAAAAACAACTAAATCTGTAGTGTCTGCTTCAACTTGAATATGGTAAGTAATTTGTTCTCCAATTTTTATTGAAGTTGAATCGATAGTTGATGAAACTTGAGCTTTAGTAGTAAAAGTGAATAATAAGAAGGTAAGAGCTAAAAAGCACCTATGATTAATCATAAATATCTTCTTCTTACTATAATTCATATTTTGAAACTTATCTCTTATCACTTTTAACTTTTAACTTTTAACTTTTAACTAGATTATCCCCTTCTTTTAAAATACCCTAATAATTTTTTCACATAGCTTTCGTCTACACGACAATCAATAGCACCTGCACCAGATTTAGTGAAGCTTTCTTTATAATAATCTACTTTTTGACTGTAGAATTTCCCATAATTAAGTCGTACTTTTTTTGATGATGTGTTTACTAGCATCAACTCGCCAGTTTCTTCATCTTGCATTTGTACCATGCCTAAGTTTGGAATGTCTTCTTCACGTTTATCATACACTCTAATTCCAGTTACATCGTGTTTACCAGAAACAATTTTCATGGTTTGATGATAATCATCCGCTATAAAATCAGACAATACAAATACAATAGCCTTCTTTTTCATGACGTTTTGCATAAATTTTAAAGCTTCGGCTAAATTGGTTTGTCTGCTTTCAGGTTGAAATTCGATTAACTCACGAATAATACGAAGCACGTGCGAACGCCCTTTTTTAGGTGGTATGTATAATTCTACTTGGTCTGAAAATAAAATGAGACCAATTTTATCATTATTCTGTGTTGCTGAAAACGCTAATGTTGCGGCAATTTCTGTAACTACCTCGTTTTTAAATTGCTGCTCTGTCCCAAATAATTCAGAACCCGAAACATCTACCATAAGCATCATGGTAAGTTCGCGTTCTTCTTCAAAAACTTTTACATAAGGTTCGTTGTAACGCGCAGTAACATTCCAATCAATATTCCTAACATCATCTCCAAATTGATATTGGCGCACTTCACTAAAAGTCATACCACGTCCTTTGAAAGTAGAATGATATTCTCCTCCAAAAATATGATCAGACAAACGGCGTGTCTTAATCTCTATCTTACGTACTTTTTTTAGTAATTCTTTAGTATCCATCTATTCAGTAAACAGTTTTCAGTCGCAGTATTCAGTTATCAATAAACCGTTGAGTTTAGCATATCGTATTCAATCTTGAGTAAGCAACTGCATACTGAGACTGAACACTGGAAACTCTTTTCTATGGCACTTCTATCTCGTTTACTATCTTGTTGATAATATCAACTGAAGTTACATTTTCAGCTTCAGCTTCATAAGTAATACCAATTCTATGACGTAATACATCGTAAACTACGGCACGCACATCCTCAGGAATTACATACCCACGACGCTTAATAAATGCATAACATTTTGCTGCGGTTGCTAAATTGATACTTCCACGAGGCGATGCTCCAAAAGAAATTAATGGTTTTAAAGCTGGCAATCTGTATTTATCTGGATAACGTGTAGCGAAAATAATATCCAGAATGTATTTCTCAATTTTTTCATCCATATAAACATCACGAACAGCCTCTTGCGCTTTAAGTATCTGAGATATAGAAACCACAGGGTTTACTTTATCCCAAGCACCTTTCATGTTGGCTCTCATAATCAATTGCTCTTCGTCAATTTTCGGATAATCAATAACTGTTTTAAGCATAAAACGGTCAACCTGCGCTTCTGGCAACGGGTATGTTCCTTCTTGTTCCACAGGATTTTGAGTTGCCATTACTAAAAACGGCTTATCTAATTTAAAGGTTTCATCACCAATAGTTACTTGCTTTTCTTGCATTGCTTCCAGTAAAGCCGATTGTACTTTTGCAGGCGCTCTATTAATCTCATCTGCCAATACAAAATTTGCAAATATGGGTCCTTTTTTAATAGAAAAATCGTTGACTTTCATATTGTAAATCAACGTTCCTGTAACATCAGCAGGTAGTAAATCTGGTGTAAACTGTATTCTACTAAAACTCCCGTCTACAGCTTGTGCCAATGTATTAATAGCTAACGTTTTTGCTAACCCCGGAACACCTTCTAAAAGAATATGCCCTTGTCCTAATAAACCAATCAGCAAACGTTCCACCATGTGTTTCTGACCCACGATAACTTTATTCATTTCAAGCATCAGTAAATCAACAAAAGCACTTTCCTTTTCAATTTTCTCGTTTATCGACTTAATATCAATTGTCCCTGTTTCTTCCATCATTTTTTGTTTTATTAAAAGCCCGAATGTACGCTTAGTATTTGAGCATTGCAAAATGTTAAAAAAATTATTGTAAAGGTGTTAAAAAATGGTTAAAAAAATAAGCTAAGCACCTTTATCTAATGCTTTAACGTATTATTATGATAAGCAAATCTTAAATAGGATTTACAAATAAAAAAAAAGCACAAAATCATATGATTTTGTGCTTTTTTAATTTTTTTATTTAATGTTATTCCACTTCTAATAAAGTAGCATCTATAATTTCTTCTTCTGCTGGTTCTAAAGTAATCATGAACTCTTGCGAAACATAACCTACAGCGCTAATTGTAACGGTATAATCTCCTGGTACAACATTTTGTATTTCAAACATTCCATTCACATCTGACGTAACACTTGTTGAAGACGCATCATTTAATGTAATGGTTGCATCAACTTCTGCAGCTAAACCAGATATAGTTCCAGTTATTGAACCTGGTTTTAAACTTAACGCTATGGTTTCAGAAATCGTAGTAACTTCACCATTTGCAACAACAACATTTTCAACACTTACTTCAGAGTAATCTGAGTCTTCATTAACAGGCGAAATAACTACCTCATATGTACCTGCTGGTACTCCCCATAATGCAAATGCTCCAGTTTCGTCAGTATAAGCTGAAATTATAAAATCATCTTCAGTCTCAGGTGTTCCGTTATCATTTACTAAAACTGAAGCCATTACTGGAACATCACTTGGAGAAACCGTTCCTTCAATAATACCAGAATTTACTTCTGCACTTACATATAGCACAGGTTTTAAAATAATATTTCCTGAATTTCCTGCAATAACAATTGATTTTTCAACATCAAAATCTAACACGAAATCATACGCAAAACCTTCTTCTATTTCAGTATTTACTTTAAGTTTTAATCCAGATTGCTGTCCGCTTGGTGTTTTTAAATCAAAAGTTTCATCTAAGTCATTTTCATCTTTAATAACAATAGTATTTCCATCTCCTAATACCAATCGCATTTGGGTTAATTCTCCTTGAGGAATAGGAAATCTATCAACCAAAACTTTGCTTAAACCTCCCGTAAAATCTAGTAAATTTACAATGCCACTTTCGGATTCTAATGATATCCAACCGTTATCATCATCACTTTCATCATCCATTTTAATCAACACATCGACAACCTCAACATTAACTTCTTCAAAATCTCCAGGTGCATCAACTAATCTAACTGAGATAGTAGGTACTCCTTCTGCAATTTTATTAGAGTCAGAATTATCACAAGACCCCAAAAACATTACAGCAGTTAAAGAAAAAACTAATTTTAAATACTTCGTTAATTTCATAATATCATTTTTTTAAGTTCATAATATTTACGTCAAAAGTATGATTCACAGATGTTTTTTATTATTCAAAATTGAAAAAAAATTAACGCAATCGATAAAAAGAACGATATAAGACAAATATTTCAGGCTTTTGAGTATTTTTAAAGTGATTTAAAACTTAATGATGAAAAAAACAGCCCTAATTACCGGAGCTACAAGTGGCATAGGAGAAGCAACAGCCTACGAATTTGCAAAACAAGGCATCAATTTAGTACTCTGCGGCAGACGTTTACAACGTTTAGAAACCATCCAAAAAGCATTAGAACGTTTAACCGATGTGCATATTTTAAATTTTGATGTACGCGATAAAAACGACACTTTTAAAGCCATCGAATCACTCCCAAAAGATTTTAAAAACATAGATATTCTAGTTAATAATGCAGGAAATGCACATGGTTTAGACCCCATCCAAACAGGAAGTATTGATGATTGGGACGCTATGATGGATATAAATGTTAAAGGCTTACTTTATGTTAGTAAAGCTGTAATTCCACAAATGACAGCACGTAAATCTGGACATATCATCAATATTGGATCCTCGGCTGGAAAAGAAGTATATCCAAAAGGCAATGTGTATTGCGCCAGTAAGCATGCTGTTTTAGCTATTACTGAAGGCATGCGGATTGATTTAAACCCTTTTGGAATTAAAGTAGGCGCTGTAAATCCTGGTTTGGTTGAAACCGAATTTTCTCAAGTGCGCTTTAAAGGCGATGCCATTGCTGATAATGTGTACCAAGGTTTTAAAGCTTTACAAGCTAAAGATATTGCAGAAATTATATACTTTGCTGTGTCAAGACCACCTCATGTTAATATTGCGGATTTGTTGGTGTTTCCAACGGCGCAGGCTAGTTCAACTTTAGTAAAAAAATCTCTTTAATTAAAAGATTCCTGCCTATGTAGGAACAACTGCTATGATTAACAAAAGGCTTCTTATAAAACACCTTCTAGCTCACAACGATGAGAACAGTTTTTATGATAAAAAGCGAAAAGTTGATATTAGCCATAAGGAAGGGAAAGCTAAGTTTTTAAAACATATTTGTGCCTTATCTAATAGCAATCCAAAAAACAATTCTTACATAGTAATTGGTGTTGAAGATGAAGACAACAACATTATAGGTGTTGATTTTTTTGATGATAGTAAAATCCAAAACCTTATTAATGCTTACTTGACTAATCCGCCTATTGTTCAATATGAAAATATTCCGTTTCCGCATTTACCAGACGATAAGGTTGTTGGGTTGGTAACTATTCGTCCAACCGGAAAAATAACATCACTTCGAAAAAACATCTGGAAATATTATGGTGGCTCTGTTTTTTTTAGAGATGGCAGCATCAGCATGCCCAAGGTGTTTGATATTGAAATAAAAGATGTAAACTCAAATATTGTTGCTGCCATTGAAAAGCATGCACAAAATAATATTGAACATACGCTTAATGGTGTTTTCGATTTTATGAATTTCAGGAAAGACTTCAACCCTCAGTATAAAGTTTTTAAGGAGTATTTTGTGGTATGTTGGGCAGGACAGAAAAAAGTGGTTAAAAATGAAACGTTTTATTCTCGGGTGGATATTGAATTAATTAATGAGCAGGTACGTTTATTTTTTTCGGCTTTAGATGACGTTTCTATTGCCATAAATGATGATAGTTTTAAAATTATTGAATACGTGAATCTTGGGCTTCAAGACTCTAATAAGTATTACCCTTTAGAAGAAACCATCATTAAATTTGAAGACAACGCCCATTATAATATTGAAACCAAATTATTGTTTGAGCCGCCACAGTTTAATAAAAAAGACCTCCACCATATTTATAACACAAACAACGCTATTTTAGATAAATTAAAAAAAGGGTTGTCTTTAACACCACGAGAAGCTTTGGATTTAAAGAATTTACCAGCTACGTATTTAATTTGTTATTTAAACTTATTTGATAAGGCTCTTGATAAACTTAATGAAGCGAAACCTTATTTAAAGGCTTACAATAAAGAGGTTTACAACTTATACAAGGAGTCTATGAGGATTTTAAGAAAAGTAAAATACAGTTAACAAATGTTAATAAATTTAACCTTAAGTTAACTTTAAAATTTTGAAAACATAGAATAAATCCTATCTTTGCACCGCTATTAATCTTTTTAATTAAACCTTGTGCCCCAAATCGTAAGATTGGTTCAGGGTTTTTTTTATGTCTTTTTTTCTGTTTTTAGTAATTAACATGTTTTGCCAGTGCTATAAATTTAGCCTTGTTTCCAAAAACCTATAAGCTTTTTATAGTTGTTATTCTTCGGGTAAACACTGCTTGAATTTGTCAGAAAAAAATGATAACTTCGTTTAACAATCGATAAAGTTCATTGAAACGGAACTTTATCTTTGCATTGTACTTAATTTAAAGCAACCATTTTGTAAAATGACCATCTAGTAATAAAATACAGAATACTATGATTAAAAAAATAACAATTTTATTTATTATTAGTTTTGTTATTTCCTGTTCAGGAGATGACGAATTTACGAGAGTAACATCTGAAATAGATATTACAATAGGTAATTCTATTTTTGTCAATAATGGGCAAATACTTGTAAGTGGTATTAAAAATTCGAATAATAATTTAACAACTAAATTTTGGATTGATAATATTTCAACCGATTCCATAACCTTTGCTAATTTATTAAAAATAGATGACATTTATCGTGGATCAATAGATAACTTATATAGAACAACATTCATCAACAAAACACATAATTATGACGCCAATCTGTATAGTTTTCATCAAGGAGCTTTAATGTCTGATGGAAACATATTATTTTATAAAGACAATAATCCTATAACTACAAATATTCCTAATCCAGGTGTCTTATCAGCTATAAGTTTTTTTAATAAACAACCTTTTTATAGTGGACATATTAGTAAAGAAATTTTTACTGAATTGCAGCAACCAAGTTTTGTTCCTAGTATCCCATTTTTTTGGGATGGAAATTCACCAATCATCGAATTACCTATGCCTGAAGAACTCTTTTTTAGAGGAACAAGTTGTCTACTTGTTGATTCAGATGATTTTTATGTTGGAGGAAAAACTTCATTTCCGATGTATTGGAAAAATACTGAAATGATAAAATTAGGAGAACTATTTGGTGAAGTAAATCAAATTTATTTAGCTGGAGAAAACATTTATGCTGTTGGATTTTATAATAAAAACAACAGTAATAGCACAGGACATACAGCTTGTTATTGGAAAAATGGAGAGTTATTTGAATTAGATGATAATGCTCAAGCGAATGGTATTTTTATTGATGGAAATGACATTTATATATGTGGATCAACAGGAAATGTTCCTGTAGAATATAACGCTTGCTATTGGAAAAACGGAATTAGAGTTAACTTACCAAAATAATTAATAACTTATAAAAACTAAGTACAACATTGGCTATAATTAATACGGGGTTTTAGTTCTTAACCCAAAGTTTAATGTATTTTTATAAGGACGTCAAATCATTTAGATTTGACTTTTGAATAAGAAAAAATTAAAGCAAACAAAATGCTTCGCCTTAGTGCTAGTTCGGAAGTTAATCGCTTATTTATTCCCGTACTAATCATAGTCGAGACCGATGGTATGTAATTGCCTGCGGCACCTAGAATCGCGTTTTGCAAACACTTCCTTTCTACTAATTACATACCATCGTCCACTGTTGATTGCTCCTCGCCAATTTTGTGTATATTTAGTCAAGTCTAAGAGAACTCCACACGAAACTACACACAGTGGACGTTAAACGAAACTTCCAAAAATTCAACAAGTATATTTAAAAAACTTAGCTAGCAAATATGCCCGCGTTAGGGATTGAACGGCATGTTGGAGCACCCGACCTAAGGAGGAGCGACTAGTGAAAGCCCGACCCCTTGTGGGTAACGCCCAAATTATTCTAAATAAAATCGAGCTGACTAAAGGACTTGTTGAGTACTTTTTTATCATCTACCTCCAGCCATTTGTCTAAAACGGTGGCGTATATGGTTCTGAAGTCTATTTCGAATTTTAAATCGCCATTATCATCCAAATTGTTTAGGCTTGCCATATTATTATAAAGTCCTTGCTTTTTTAGGTTTTCGCCTATTACAAATACGTTGTTTGCGGTACCATGATCTGTACCTGCGCTTGCGTTTTGTTTTACACGACGACCGAACTCTGAAAAGGTTAAAATTAGTGTGTCTTTAAAGGTGTTATTATCTTTTAAATCTTGCACAAAAGCTTCTACAGCATTGGCATACTGCGATAATAAACGTTTTTGGGTGTTTAGCTGGTTTACGTGTGTATCGAACCCGCCTAAAGAGGTGTAAAACACCTTGGTATCTAGCCCAGAATTGATGAATTGTGCTGTGGTTTTCATCTGTTTTCCGAACTTATTGTTTGGGTATTCTTGCAAACTGGTTACCGTTTTACTGGTTTCGAATATATACTTTGAAGACGACTGTGCATCGATCATAGACTTGTATAAATACCCTAAGTTATGCTCGTTTAAATGCGCATCGGTTTGATGGTTATGGATGTTTTTGAAATAGGGGTCTTTTGATAAATTATAAAATACTTTGGGGTCTTGTGTGGCAATTGCGTTTACTTTTTCGCCCTTCATGGCTAGAGATAAGCTTTCGTCTATTTCTATTGCACTGTAAGGTAATTTGCCATAATTATCTAAATAGCGACCTAACCAGCCACTTTGAGAAAACTCGTTTGAATCTGTTGCGGTTTGCCAAATATCCATAGAACGAAAATGAGAACGCACTGGATTTGGATAGCCTACATTGTTTATGATTGACAAATAGCCTTTATCGTAAAGTGCTTTTAGAGGTTGTAAACTTGGGTTTAAACCTACCTCATCATTAAGTTTTATGATGTCTGTTTTTGCAATTGATAATGTTGGTCGTTCTTTGTAATACAAATCGTTTCTGTAAGGTATTATGGTGTTTAAACCATCGTTACCTCCAGAAAGTTGTATAATTACTAAACGCTTATAGCCTAATTTACTGCTGGCTACCTCCTCAAAAGCGCGCACAAAACTAGGAACAAAAAATAAGCTACTAGCTAAGGATGACTGTTTTAAAAATTTTCTTCTGTCCATAATTAACACATTTGATATTCTGGTAACGACATCAATTGGATGCAATATTCTTGCTTTGATACTTTTTGTAAAGCGTCTAGATATGCCTTTGCAGTGTTATTAATCTCACAAGCCAATATGTGTTTGTCTAAATCTTCTAACGCTACTTTTTTGAAATGCTTTACGAAATAAAACCAATCGGTTTCTGTTTTAAACCATCTCCCATACTTTTTCTTAAAAAATGCTTTTTTAGATTCTGCATCAACGTTTTCTTGACCTTCTTCAGCTTTAGAAATGTACGCGCCATTTATTAATAAAGATGGTAATTTTAAACGAAGTACAATGGTGTTACTATCTATCCAACTTCTACCGCCTTTCCAACCCGCTACATTTGGAGGATCTAAAAGTTTTTGACCTAAAATCTTTTGAATGTAAAGCAATTGCTTAGGGTTCTTAAACTCGGTAGGAACAAGCGTTTTAATTCCGACAATAAATTCAATTGGCGATTTTATTTTTGTTCCTATATTTTTTTCATCATAAAACCAATCAGACATAAGCATAAAACGCATCAGACTTTCAATGTTGTAATCTTTATAAAACACATTAGCCATAGCATTTACATGTGTTTCATCAATTGTATCATTTACAAAATAGCGGTATATTTTTCCGCAGATGTATTTGGCACATTGCTTCTTTTCAAGAATAATATCAACAATATCTTCTCCAGAAAAGTTTCCTGTTTTCCCGAAAAAGGTTTTTTCTCCTTCGTGATATGCACGTTTTCTGAACACAAATTTGCCTTGTAAATTATGGCTATAACCTGTAAATGCTTTGGCGCTTTCTTTAATATCTTCTTCTGTATAATGTCCTTCGCCTAGAGTGAATAACTCCATCAATTCTCGAGCAAAATTCTCGTTTGGTTTTTGCTTTCTGTTTTGTTTAGTATTTAAATATTTCGTCATGGCTGCTTCCTTTGAAACGGCATTTACAAAATCTTTGAAATTTCCTAAAGCGTGGGTTCTAAGTGTATTATTAAATTGTTGAATATATATGATACTATTGTCTTCACAAACAAAGTGGTTAGCCCAAAACAGGGTCATCTTTTCTCTTAAAATTTCTTTTGAAACAGCGAGTCTATCTATCCAAGCGACATTTAATTCTATTTGTTTTTGGCGACTTATTTTCTGAATTTTTCTTCGAGCATCTTGTTCCAACTTAGACAAATTCATCATGCCAGAGAACATGTTTTTAATCTCTGAAGTATCTACTTCTAATGGCGTAACGTTTTTTGAAGATGAAAAAAGGCTATTGACAACTTCCTTTTGACTCTTTTTTGATAGCTTATCTAAATCTGTTGGTAAAATACCAAATCCAACTCGCCTGTGTAAATGCTGAATATGTTTACGCTTCATCAGAGTGAAATTTATAAAAAGGGTTATAAGCCTTTAGACTGTAATATTTTACAAAGGTTTAAATTCAATATTTGAAGATACAAAAAAACCGTTTCTGTTTAAGAAACGGTTTTGATATAAACTTATCTATGCGAAATTATTTTCCGCCGTCCAATTCATCTTGCCATTTTAAAAGTTGCTTCCAATTGCCTTCATAAGCCATTTTTGCTTGCTCTGGCCATGTACCTGGATTATGCATTTTAAAACGATCGCCTCCTGAGTTTAGCACAGTTTGACATTTATCAACGGTACATTCTGATAAGGCTTTCCATGTTTTTACATCCTGATTGTGAAATAACTCTTGGATTTTCGGACCAATACCTTCAACAATTGTTAAATCATTCTCTTTTACTTTCTTTCCAAAAACTGCTTTAGCTGCTGCTGCATCAAAAGGTATTAAGGTTGCACTTGCTGACGCTAATGATGATGTTAATGACGCTTTAGTAGATTCTAAATCGTTTTCTAAAGATCTTTTACTCAATATACAAGCATCCAACTTAGTTTGCAATTTGCCTATTTTTTCATTACAATCTTCATGATTACCTCCACCTAAAAGTTTACCTAATAAGTACCCTAATATTGCGCAAATAGCACCGACTAATAATGGGATTAATATACACCAATTCATAATTTTATTTTTTTAATTTTAGTTAATAGTTATTTCTGTTCTTCTGTTTTCAGATCTACCTGCTTCAGTTGTATTATCTGCAATAGGTTCTGTTTGACCTTTAGATGATGTTTCGATATTACCTTCTAGAATGCCATTTCTAATTAAGTAACTTTTTGCGAAATCTGCACGTTGCTGACCAAGAACAACGTTATTTGCAGCATCTCCTGTGTTATCAGTATGTCCAACCACTTGAACTTTTACGCCTAATTTATCAACACAATGTGAAATATCAGCAATTTTTTGACGCTGTTCTGAAGTTAATGCTATAGCGGCTTCTCCTGTTTTAAAATGAAGTACCAATGGGTTTGTTCTAACAGCATCACAAGCTTTTTCTAGAGCTTCAATTGCTGATGTATCTGATGCATCTGTTGTTAATACCCCAAATTTCAATGGTCCAAACAAAGTACTATTTTCATCAGGATTTATAGCATCATTTAATTCGCCATAAGTATCTATTTGTTTTGAAGACACGCCATGTAAAACTAAATAATTCTTAACCGAGTTTGCACGGGCTAGACCTAAATTTGGATATGCAGAATTATTGACTTCATCACTTTTATAAAATCCAGTAATATCAACTGTTTTTGAAGGGTTTGCTAATAAATAATCTTTTAATTTCAATACACCATTTTCTACATCTCCAGCAACTGGTTGTAATATTGAAAAATTTGATGTTTTAAAATTAAAGTTGTCGTTCAACTTTAAATTAAAGTCGCCATTAGCGTCTTTAATCATAAATGCATTTCTAGTTGCATCTTTAATTTCTGGAATTACTGCACTTTTAGTCTCATCTTCCTTATGTTCGCAACTTCCTTCACCACAGCATACGCTACAACACAGAAAATAATACAAAATAGTACCGAGAATAATAGTGAGTATAATCCCTAAAAGATAGGATGTCTTTTTACTCATTAGGTTTTTGTTTTAGGTTATAAAAAATATAAGTGTTTATAATTTAACACTTTAAGCTCATACAATAAGAACCACAAAAACTAAAAAAGTCACATTTCAAGAAATGTGACTTTAAAATACTAGTAACTTATCTTAATCTTATAAGTCAAATTTTATACCTTGAGCTAAAGGCAATTCATCAGAATAATTAATTGTATTAGTTTGTCTACGCATGTACACTTTCCAAGCATCAGATCCGGACTCGCGCCCTCCACCTGTTTCTTTTTCGCCTCCAAAAGCGCCTCCAATTTCAGCACCAGATGTTCCAATATTAACGTTGGCAATCCCACAATCTGAACCAGCATATGATAAAAATTTCTCAGCTTCTTTCATTTCGTTAGTCATAATGGCTGAAGATAAACCTTGAGCTACACCGTTTTGCTTAGCAATAGCATTTTCTACTTCACCTGAGTATTTCATCAAATATAAAATAGGAGCAAAAGTTTCGTGCTGTACAATTTCAAAATTATTTTCTGCTTCTACAATTGCTGGTTTTACATAGCAACCAGATTCATAACCTTCTCCTTCTAAAACACCACCTTCAACTAATACATTTCCGCCTTCAGCTTTTGCTTTTTCAATAGCGGTTAAATAGGTGTTTACTGCATCATGGTCTATTAATGGTCCAATATGATTGTTTTCATCCAAGGGGTTACCAATTGTTAGTTGTCCATAAGCACCAACAATAGCATCTTTAACTTTATCGTAAACAGATTCGTGAATAATCAATCGTCTAGTAGACGTACATCGTTGTCCACAAGTTCCAACAGCACCAAAAACAGCACCAGGAACAACTACTTTTAAATCTGCAGAGGGTGTAATAATAATGGCATTATTTCCTCCTAATTCTAACAAGGATTTCCCAAAACGTTCAGCTACAGTAGCACCAACAATACGTCCCATTCTGGTAGAACCAGTAGCAGATACTAAAGGAATACGAGCATCAGTTGTCATCATTTCTCCAACTTTATAATCTCCATTAACAATACATGAAATGCCTTCTGGCAAGTTGTTTTCTTTTAAAATTTCAGCAATAATGTTTTGACATGCCACAGCACATAACGGTGCTTTTTCAGAAGCTTTCCAAACACAAACATCACCACAAATCCATGCTAAAGCAGTATTCCAAGCCCAAACAGCTACTGGAAAATTGAAAGCAGAAATAATCCCAACAACGCCTATTGGATGCCATTGTTCTCTCATAACGTGTCCTGGACGTTCAGATGGAATGGTTTGACCATTTAGTTGCCTAGATAAACCAACAGCAAAATCACAGATATCTATCATTTCTTGAACTTCTCCGTAGCCTTCTTGAAGAGATTTGCCCATTTCGTAAGACACTAATTTACCTAATGGCTCTTTTAAATCTCTTAATTTATTTCCAAATTGACGTACAATTTCGCCACGTTGTGGTGCTGGAATATCTCTCCAAGATAAAAATGCTTTTGTTGCTGCATCCATTACTTTATCGTAATCTGCTCTGGTAGTCGATTTTACTTTCCCAATTAATTGACCATCTACAGGAGAATAACTTTCAATAATTTCGCCATTTGAAAAGTTATTTGAACCTGTTGAGGAGCCTTCATTTATAGACTTTAGTCCTAAAATTTTTAGAGCATCGTCTATACCAAAACCTGTTGCTATTGTATTCATTAATTATTGATTTATTATTTATATCGAAATTATTTGCGAATATACTAATTAAAAGTCGTTTTTATTAAAATTTACTAATAGTAAAATTAGTAACTTAGTCATCAAATTAATCTAAATTTTCATGAAAAAGTATATCAATGTATTCATCATATTCATTTTGGTTTTTTCTTGTAAAAATGAATCAAACCCAGAAACTGAAAGCATTCAAACTAATCCTCAAAAAGCTGAGTTTTCAATAATTATTCATGGAGGAGCAGGAAGTATAAGACGGGATAATATGTCTGAAGCCCGAGAAGCCATGTATCGTCAAAAACTTGAAGAAGCCATTCGTGTGGGGCATAATATTTTAAAAAATGGAGGTACAAGTTTAGATGCAGTACAAAGCACCATAAATATTCTAGAAGATTCGTCACTTTTTAATGCTGGAAAAGGTGCTGTTTTTACTCATGAAGGCACAAACGAGCATGATGCGTCTATTATGGATGGAAAAACATTAAATGCAGGGGCTTCAGCTGGAACAAAAACGGTTAAAAACCCAATTAATTTGGCTCGAGCGGTCATGGATAAATCGCCACACGTTTTACTTTCCAGAGATGGTGCTGAAACTTTTGCCAAAGAACAAGGCTTAGAAATTGTAGACCCTAGTTATTTCTCTACTGAAAAAAAGCTAAAATCTCTTGAGCGGGTTAAAACCTCAGAAAAAAATAAAGTAGCCTCATTTTATGATGCAGACTTACAAAACTCAAAATTCGGAACTGTTGGTTGTGCAGCTCTTGATAAACATGGTAATTTAGCAGCTGGAACTTCTACAGGTGGCATGACCAATAAACGTTGGGGACGCATTGGCGATTCTCCTATAATTGGTGCTGGCACTTATGCTAATAACAACACATGCGCAGTTTCAAGCACAGGTTGGGGCGAGTTTTTTATTCGTGGTATGGTGGCATATGATATTTCTGCACTTATGGAATATAAAGGTTTAAGTCTTGAAGAAGCTGCAAAAGAAGTTATTCAAAATAAATTACCAAATATTGGAGATCAAGGGGCAAAAGGTGGTATTGTAGCCATAGATAAAGATGGTAATATGGCTATGGAATTTAACACACAAGGGATGTTTAGGGCTACTATGAATGATAAAGGTGAGTTGTATGTTGGAATGTTTAATAAATAAAAATTAATATTACTTTTTAAACATAACGATTTCCGCTCCTTGGAGGGGATTAAGAGGTGGGTCTTTTACTGAAAACCAAAACATAAAAAATCTTAAGACATATTTAACATCTACAAAAGACTAAACTTTAATTCTTCAACGTAATTTAATTAACGGGATTCTACCTACGCTTTCGTTTTTTAACTATTTTGTTCATTTAAATCTTCATCTTTATGTCATTAAAAAAAGGCTTCGCTTTCGTATTGCTTATTATGTTAGCTGTTTCGTGTAAAAAGAAACCCGTAGAAACCGATAATCTTTTCAAATTCCGGGATTATATCAGTTATACCACATCAGGGATAACTTCAGTGGCTAGTCCAATTCAAATCAATTTAGCAAACGAAGTTGAAGACTGGGAAATGGGACAGGAAATAACCGGTAAAATTGTAAGCATAAAACCTCATGTTGAAGGTAAATTAACAGTTGCCAACAAACACACCTTACTTTTTAAACCCGATGAACATTTAGAACCCGATACGGAATACACGGTTATTGTAAAGCTAAATGATATCTATAAAAAAATGCCAGATGGTTTTAAAGATTATACATTTCAGTTTAAAACCATCACGCCGAGTTTTAATATTGAAACTAATCATTTACAATCGTACAGCAAAAATTGGCAATACCTTGAAGGCGTTATAAAATCGGCAGATGTTATTTCAATTGAAGATGCAAAAACTTTGGTTGAAGCCTCTCAAAATGGCAAAAAATTAGTACTGGTTTTTAATGAGGCAAACACAAATTCAAAGCATTTTGAATTTAAAATTGACAGCATCAATCGAAAAATTGAAGACGACAACATCCTTGTAAAATGGAATGGAAAATCTATTGAAGCAACTAATGAAGGCGAAAACACCATTTTAATTCCTGGTATAAATAACTTCACGATTGTTGAAACTAATGTAACCCAATCTCCAGAACAGCATCTATCCATTAACTTTTCAGACCCACTTAAAAAACAACAAAATTTTGATGGTTTAGTCTCCATTCAAAAAGTAAAGAATCCAAAATATGTAGTCGATGGAAATGTTCTTAAAGTGTATCCAGACACCAAATTAGTGGGTAATATTCAGGTAGATGTATTTCAAGGCATCAAAAATACTGAAGGTTATAAATTGAAGAAACCATTTTCTGAAACTATAGCTTTTGAAGATTTAAAACCACAAGTAAAACTAATTAGCAACGGTAATATTCTACCAAATTCTGAGCAATTAAAATTCAATTTTGAAGCCGTTAATTTAAGTGCAGTTGATGTTCGTGTGATTAAGATTTTTGAAGATAATGTGCTGCAATTTTTGCAAGACAACAACTTAAACAGCAACAATAAATACGACATAAAAAAGGTTGGGCGTCGGATTGCAAAACAAACCATTCAACTACAAACCGCAGCAGAAAACACTGGAAAATGGAAAGTCTATAGCATCGATTTATCAAAGTTTTTTAAAGCTGATGCGGGCGCCATTTATCGGGTGGAATTAAGTTTTGATAAACGCTATTCGTTATACGATTGTGAAGCCAATGCAGGTATTTCAAATTCAGAAAATGATGATTATGATGACTATTATGAGGAAGATTACTATGAAGGTGATTACGCTGAAATAGATATTGAAAATGAAGACTTACGTGAGGAAGCTTATTGGGATAACAAAGCCTATCGTTACAAAAATTATGTTTATAATTGGCGCGAAGAGCAAAACCCATGTCATGATGCCTATTATAACGAGCGTAAAATTGTCTCTCAAAATTTACTCGCTTCAAACTTGGGCGTTATTGCAAAACAGGGCGCTAACAACTCGTATTATTTTGCGGTTACTAATATTTTAAACACCAATCCAGAGGCTGGAGCAAAAGTTGCTATTTACAATTTTCAGCAGCAAGAATTGGCAAGCAGAACTACGGACGAACAAGGTTTAACTTTGATTGATTCTGATAAAAATGCAGCATTCGCCATCGTTTCAAAAGGAAAAAACACTACTTATGTTAAACTTCATGATGGGAATTCGTTATCGCTTAGCAAGTTTGATGTGTCCGGACATCGCTTACAACGCGGTCTTAAAGGTTATATTTATGGCGAACGTGGTGTTTGGCGACCGGGAGATACTTTGCATTTAACTTTTATGTTGAATGACAACGCCAACAAACTTCCAAAAAGGCATCCAGTAAAACTAGAAATTACCGATCCTAACGGGAAATTGGTATACAAAAACGTTACCGCAGACCACTTAAATAACTTCTACAAATTTACCGTACCAACATCTTCAGAAGGCAAAACAGGAAACTACAACGCCAAAGTTTCTGTTGGAGGAGCAACCTTTTATAAAGGTTTAAAAATTGAAACTGTAAAACCCAATCGATTAAAAATTAAGGTCAATTTTGAAAACGAAATCCTTTCAAATAGCGAACTATTAAAAGGCGATTTGGATGTAAAATGGCTTCACGGAGCTCCAGGAAAAAATTTAAAAGCTGAGATAAAAGCGAAATTCACTTCTGCTTATACCGCTTTTGAAAACTATAAAAATTACACGTTTAACGACCCTACACGAAAATTCAATACTGAAGAAATTAACATATTTGAAGGGAAAGTAAATGAAGAAGGTATAGCGTCAATCAACAAAAAACTCAATGTTGGGAAGAACGCTCCAGGGATGCTGAATGTTCAATTTTTAGTGAGAGCTTTCGAAAATGGTGGCGATTTCTCCATGGACGCTTTTACCAAAAAATACGCACCTTATAAATCTTTTGTTGGATTACAATCCCCAAAAGGAAATGCTTATGGTTCATTTTTTACAGATGAAAACCAAACCTTTGACTTAGTGGTGGTTGATGAAAATGGCAAGCCTATAAAACGCAACAACCTTGAAGTGAAGATTTATAAAGTGGAATGGCGCTGGTGGTGGAATTCGTCTTACGATGATTTGGCGAGTTATGTGTCTAGTAGTTATCACAGACCTTATAAATCTCTAAAAATAAATACAGATACTAACGGTAAAGCTAATTTCAATGTGAAAATTCCAGATAATGACCGTGGACGTTACCTCATTAGAATATCAGATCCTGTGAGTGGTCACGCCACAGGAAGAACCGCATATTTCTATAAAAACTGGTGGCAAAAAGCACCATCATCTGATAAAGAAGCAGCTAAAATGCTAGTCTTTTCTGCTGATAAAGAAAACTATAATGTAGGTGAAATAGCTAAAGTGACTTTTGCGTCAGGAAGTGAAGGGCGTGCATTGGTAAGTATTGAAAATGGCACCGAAGTTTTGGATTATCAATGGGTTAAAACATCAAAAGGCGAAACGGTTGTTGATATTCCAATCAGTAAAGAAATGGCACCAAATGCGTTTGTGAATATTTCATTATTACAACCACATGCGATTACTGCTAACGATTTACCAATTCGATTATATGGTGTCATTCCCATTATGGTTGAAAACCCAAACACGAAATTATATCCTGAATTAAGCATGCCAGATAAATTGCGTCCAGAGCAAACTTTTGAAGTGAAAGTCTCTGAGAAAAACAACAAAGCGATGACTTATACTATTGCCATGGTTGAAGAAGGGCTGCTAGATTTAACGCGATTTAAAACGCCAAATGCTTGGAATGAGTTTTATAAACGTCAAGCTCTGGGTGTAAAAACTTGGGATGTTTTTGATGACGTTATTGGAGCGTATTCAGGAAGTATTGACCAAGTATTTGCCATTGGTGGCGATGGCAATGCTGCAGGTGGAAAAAACAAAAAAGCGAATCGTTTTAAACCTGTGGTTACGTATTTAGGGCCTTTTAAATTGGATGCTGGAAAAACAAAAACCCATCAAATAAAATTACCAAATTATATAGGTTCTGTTCGAACGATGGTGGTTGCTGGAAATAATGATAATGAAGCTTATGGAAGTACCGACAAAGCAGTTGAAGTTAAAAAACCGTTGATGGTTTTAGCAACGCTTCCGCGGAAGTTGAGCCCTGGCGAAAAAGTAACATTGCCCGTTACCGTTTTTGCTATGGAACCCAAAGTGAAGAATGTTAATATTAGTTTGAAATTGAGTGATGGGATTTCAATAGTTGGAGAAACCACAAAAGCGTTGAGTTTTGGTAAACCTGATGAACAAATGGCTTATTTTGAATTGGATGTTAGTAAAGCCAAAGGCATTAATACGGTTGAAGTGATTGCAACTGGCAATGGCGAAAAATCAACATACAAAGTGGAATTGGATGTGATAAATACAAATCCAATTACTTCAAAAGCATTGGATAAAACATTGGCTGCAAACACATCTGAAACGTTAGACTTTTCAACGTTTGGGGTTGCTGGAACAAATTCGGCTACCGTTGAATTTTCAACCTTGCCTCCGATGGATTTTTCAAGACGCTTACAGTATTTAATTCGTTATCCGCATGGGTGTGTAGAGCAAACCACATCGAGTGTGTTTCCGCAGTTATTTTTAGCTGATATTTTTGATTTGACTTTTGATAAAAAGAAACAAATTCAAACGAATATTGAAAATGGAATTAAGCGTTTAGGACATTTTCAGCGTGCACATGGTGGGCTCAGTTATTGGATTGGAGAAGCTAGTGCCAACGATTGGGGCACTAGTTATGCAGGACATTTTATGATTGAAGCCGAAAAGAAAGGCTATGTGCTGCCATTAACCTTTAAAAGTAATTGGTTGATGTACCAAAAGCAAGCCGCTAGAAATTGGCGACCAAGTTATCGCACTTACAATTCAGATTTAGCACAGGCTTACAGATTATATACTATGGCTTTGGCTGGTAGTCCGGATTTAGCAAGTATGAACCGTCTTAGAGAATTCTCTGAAATTTCGAATGAAGCCAAATGGCGATTGGCGGCGGCTTATGCTTTAGCAGGACAAAAAGAGGCTAGTGACAAGATTTCGCAATCGGCTAATATTAATTTTAAACCTCAGCGATATAATTATTACACCTATGGCTCAGTAGATAGAAACCGTGCGATGGCTCTAGAAACTATGGTATTGACTAAAGATTCTAAAATGCGAGAACTTGCTGAATACATTGCTAGAGATTTATCAAGTAACCGATGGATGAGCACGCAAACAACAGCGTATAGTTTATTGGCCATGGCAAAAATGGTAAACGCTAATGGTGGAAAAGCTTTAAACCTAAATTATACCATTAATGGAAAAACCGAAAGTATAGACACCAAAAGTGCGATTGCACAACGAGATTTAAACGTAGTTGAAGGCATAAATAATTTAGTTTTTAAAAATGCTAAAGACAATGTGGTTTATGTAAGAGTATTGAATTCTGGAAAATTACCACTTGGGCAAGAATTGGTAGAACAACGTGGACTAAGTGTATCGGTGCAATACAAAGATTTAAAAGGGAATACAATTGATGTTTCTAAACTCATGCAAGGACAAGATTTTGTGGCTACCGTTAGTGTGAGTAATTTGAAAAATGCATCGGTTAATGATGTGGCGTTGACTCAAATTTTTCCATCGGGTTGGGAAATTGTAAATACCCGTTTTACAGCTTTTGGAAGCACAACAACAAGTGCTGCAAGACATACCGATATTAGAGATGACCGTGTGAATTTCTATTTTGATTTACCTAAAAAAGGAAAACACAGTACAAAAACGTTTAATGTGATGTTGAATGCCTCGTATTTAGGCACATATTATTTACCTGGAGTGCAAGCTGAGGCAATGTATGATGATGAGTTTTTGGTTAGGACTAAAGGAAAATGGGTTGTGGTTGAGAAGTGATAAATTCCTGCGACTTGTGCTGAACTTGTTTCAGTAAAGCAGGAATCTTACCCAAGATATTACACCATTGAATAACTTGAGTTTGTCAGAAAAAAATGATAAATTCGATTAACAATCGATAAAGTTCATTGAAACGGAACTTTGTCTTTGCAACATTGTAGGTAATATGAAAAAGGACATTCCGCATATACAATTTAATGCTTCTACAACCGAAAATTTTGGGTTTGAAATTCTTCCTATTGAAAAAATTGCTAGAGAAAAGAAAAAGTACAGTCACAATCCTGAATTACCACACCAACTCAAATTCTATAATTTAATTTTTTTTACACGCGGTTTTGGCAGACATTTTATTGATTTTAATTGGTTTCCTGTTCAAGAAAACAGTTTAGTTTATCTTACAAAGGAACAGGTAAATGCATTTGATTTTTCAAAAAACTTAAATGGTTTTTGCATCATATTCACAGAAGAATATTTTGTTAAATGCTTTTCTAATCTATCTAAAGATTTTGTCTTTAGATTGTTTAATCCTCAATTATTTTCACCAATTCTTCAAATTCCAAAGCAATCGGATTTCCAAACTTATTTCAAGTTATTACGACAAGAATTTAATACCATAGATTCATTCAATCAGAAAACAATTATTGAATCTTTATTCGTAATTCTTATTTCAAAAGCGGAAGATTTAAAGAAAAGTCAAACTTTTCATATAACAGATTCTTCAAAAGTTAAAATCTTTCAAAAATTCACATCTTTAATTGAATCCAATTTATCAAAAAGTAGAAGTGCTGATTTCTACGCTAAAGAGTTAACTATTACCTATAAGCACTTAAACAAAATCTGCAAAGAGTTGATTAATAAAACAGCGAAAACCGTCATTGACGATTTTGTAATTCTACAAGCAAAAAGAAATCTAATTAATTCAAACCTAAAAATTTCAGAATTAGCTTATAAATTAGGTTTTGAAGACCCAACAAATTTTTCAAAATATTTTAAAAAACACACGGGTTTAACCCCTAATTCATTCATTAAGTCAACATACAAATAGAAATGGTTCGACTTTAACCATTATTATTCCATTTTTAATCTTCCGTTTACACAAAAGTTGTTTCACCTTTGTATCAAATAAAAATCAAAGAAATGAAACAGCTAATAACGACAGTTGCAATAGCACTTTTAATTGCTTCTTGCGGTACTAATCAGAAAGAATTAAAAACAAAAAACACAGAAAAAATGGAATCAAAAACAGAATTGACGAACAAAGAAAAATCAGCAGCATTACTAGAAAGTCTTGAGAATGGAGACAAATCAACCATTGCATACATTAATCCAACAAACTATAAGCAACACAACCTTGGTGTTGCTGATGGTTTAGAAGGTTTTGGTGCTGTATTGCAAAATGCCCCAGAAGGTGGTTTTAAAGCAAATGTTGTTCGTTCTTTTCAAGATGGAGATTACACCTTTTCGCACACTATTTATGATTTTTTCGGACCAAAAGTTGGCTTCGATATCTTCAGATACGAAAATGGACAAATAGTTGAGCATTGGGACAATCTTTCAGCAATAGCAGATGTAAACCCAAGTAACCGAACTCAAACAGATGGAAGTACAACTTTAACTGATTTGGATAAAACCGATAACAATAAAGAATTAGTCAAAGATTTCATAAATACTGTTTTAGTGAATGGCGGTTTTGATAAAATGGGAAACTATTTTGATGGAGACAATTATATTCAGCACAATTCAATGATTGGAGATGGACTATCCGGATTGGGTAAAGCTCTTGAAGAAATGGCAAAGAATGGAATTAAAATGGTTTATGAAAAAAATCATATCGTATTAGGAGAAGGTAATTTTGTACTTGCTGTTAGTGAAGGGCAGTTTGCAGGAAAACATACTTCCTTTTATGATTTGTTCAGAATTGAAAATGGAAAAATTGCTGAACATTGGGATGTAATGGAAACTATTGCACCAGCTACTGAACATAAAAATAGTAACGGGAAATTCAACTTTTAGGTAAAAATACTACCTACAACAATGTATAAAAGCAATAGCGGTTCGGGTGCAAACTCGAACCGTTTTTGCATTTAAATAAGTATATTGCAATTCGAAAGCAAGTGCGTTTAATCCGCTACTGCTCTCATACCAACAGTGGACGTTAAACGAACCTCTCCAAAAATAAATCCAACTCTAATTTTAAAAAACAAGTTAGCAGATAAACCGCGTTAGGGATTGCAGTGGATAGCCCACAGCCCGATCCCGATAGCTATCGGGAGAGGTGCGAGGACTTGTAACGGAAAGCCCGACCCTTGCGGTAACGCCCAAATGATTTATCTTAACGCATAAATTAAGTTAAAGAATAATGAAACAAACTTTTAAACCATACTACGCCGTTATTTTCACGTCTACTCAAAATGAAAATATTGAAGGGTATTCTGAAATGGCCAATAAGATAGAACATTTAGCGAAACAACAAAAAGGTTTTCTAGAAATGGACAGCGCAAGAAATGAGGTTGGTATTACCGTAAGTTATTGGGAAACTATAGAGGATATCAAACTTTGGAAACAACAAAGTGAGCATTTGGAAGCGCAACAAAAAGGAAGAGTAGATTGGTACAGTTGGTACAATGTGAGAATTTGTAAAGTTGAACGCGAATATGAATTTCTAAAAAATGAATTATAAAGTTATCTTAAAATACATCTAAACTGCGTTACTAATAGTATATATTTTAAGTGATAAGGTTAAAAAACTACATAAAGCGGCATAAAATAAAAGTGGCAATAATTGCCATTCTTTTTGTTGTCTATTTACTATGCTTACCTAAGCAACTTTTTAAAGACCCTACATCTACAGTCATTACAAGTTCGAATCGTGAATTAATAGGTGCAAAAATTGCAAAAGATGGCCAATGGCGGTTTCCGCATAACGATTCTATTCCAGAAAAATTTAAAACTTGCATTATTCAATTTGAAGATGAATACTTTTACAAACACCCTGGTTTTAATCCAATTTCAATTTTTAAAGCATTACGAGAGAATTTAAAATCTGGAGGTGTAAAACGTGGCGGAAGTACCTTAACTCAACAAGTTATAAGACTTTCTAGAAAAGGGCAGCGACGTACTTATTTTGAAAAACTCAAGGAAATTATTCTAGCCACTCGATTAGAATTACGAGATTCTAAACATGAAATTTTAGCTTATTATTCTAGTAATGCTCCTTTTGGCGGAAACGTGGTTGGTTTGGATGCTGCATCATGGCGCTATTTTAACAGACATGCTAATGAATTGTCTTGGGCAGAAAGCGCTACACTTGCTGTTTTACCTAATGCACCAAGCTTGATTTATCCCGGTAAAAATCAAAAGCGATTACTGAATAAGCGTAATAGGCTTTTGCAAAAACTTCTTGAAAACACAATTATAGATTCGCTTACTTATAAACTTTCTATCGCAGAGAGTTTACCACAAAAACCATATCCTTTACCTCAAATAGCGCCTCATTTATTACAAAAAGTTACACAAACGCATGTTGGAAAACGGGTTGAAACTACTATTAACAAAAACCTACAAGAGCGTGTTAATCATGTTGTAAAAACACATTATAACCAATTAAGTCAAAATGAAATTTACAATACCGCCGTTTTAGTTCTAGACGTTAAAACAAGACAAGTTATAGCTTATGTTGGAAATACGCCAACCGATAAAGCACATCAAAAAGATGTGGATATTATTGATAAACCAAGAAGTACAGGTAGTATTTTAAAGCCTTTTTTATATGCCTCTATGCTAGACTCTGGAGATTTACTTCCTAATACTTTGGTTGCTGATGTGCCTACGCAATTTGGAAGTTATAATCCTGAAAATTATGATAATACTTATGATGGTGCTGTTCCTGCAAGTCGTGCTTTATCACGCTCTTTGAATGTTCCTGTAGTTAGGATGTTGCAAGAATTTGGATTGGATCGGTTTTACCATTATTTGAAGCAATTGAAGCTTAAAGACTTAAAATACAATGCGAATCATTACGGATTATCTCTAGCCTTGGGTGGCGCTGAAAGTAACTTATGGGATTTGTGTAAAAGTTATGCGGCATTGTCTTCAACCTTAAATCATTTTTCTGAAAGTTCTAGTGAATATTTTTCAAATGAATTTTGCGAACCTACTTTTTTGGCTTCTAAAGCTATTGATTTTGGAACAAAAACTTCTGGTAAAACGCTTTTTGATGCTGCCTCGATCTATTTAACTTACGAAAGTTTAAAAGACGTAAATAGACCCGAAAGTGATGAGAGTTGGGAGTTTTTTGATGACTCAAAACAAATAGCTTGGAAAACAGGCACTAGTTTTGGGTTTCGAGATGCTTGGGCTATTGGTACAACCAAAGATTATGTAGTTGGTGTTTGGGTTGGAAATGCAGATGGTGAAGGACGACCTGGTTTAGTTGGTGTGCAAACCGCTGCTCCTATTTTATTTGACGTGTTTGATTTATTACCAAATAGCGATTGGTTTGCAAAACCTTTTGATGAAATGCAAGAGGTTTCTATTTGTAAGCAAAGTGGACATCGCGCTTCACCAAATTGTAATGATACCAAAGAAAAATATATTCAACTTAGCGGATTGAAAACTAAACCTTGTCCGTATCATGTTTTAATTCATGTGGATAAAAATGAAAACTTTCAAGTAAATTCTTCTTGCGAAAATTTAGACAATATTAAGCACAAATCTTGGTTTGTATTACCGCCGTTAATGGCTTATTATTATAAAACTAAAAATCCATTTTATAAATCTTTACCAAAATTTAGGACTGATTGTTTGGGCGATATTTCCGTTTCTATTGATTTTATTTACCCTAAGGCTAATAATAGCATTTTTTTACCTAAAGATTTTGATGGAGAAACAAACGACCTCATTTTGAAAATTGCACATTCAAAGCCAGAAAGCACTGTGTTTTGGTATGTTGATGAAACCTTTGTGGGTAGCACAAAAGACATTCATGAATTGGCTGTTAAACCAAAACAAGGGAAACATCTTATTACTGTTGTTGATGAATTTGGAAATGAAATGAAAAGACGATTTGAAATATCTAACTAGCGTTTTAAAGCAAAATGAGCTTTGAACGTTTTTCTTTCTCCGGTATTTGCATCATTGTAATCAACAGTAAACCAGTAATCATCCATCGGCATTAATCTACCATTATATAAACCGCTCCAGCCTTCACTTGAAGGATTAAACTGTTTTAATAACTTTCCATACCTATTAAAAATATTAATTCTGGCATTAGCCTGATTTCCTATACTACTAATATTCCATCTGTCGTTATAACCATCATCATTTGGCGTAAAAAATTTTGGGTAGTTTATTACAATTACTGTTTTACTACTTGCGATACAACCAGCTTTATCTCTAACAGTAACCAAATGTTCTCCAGCAGAAACATTATTAAAAACAGGTTCATCTTGCCAAGGACCATCATCTAATTGATATTCAAAATCTCCAGAACTCATTGTTGTAACTTGAATCGTTTGATTTTCAGAAAAATCAGCTGTAATAACTTCAGCTTCAAATTCTGGTTCAGATAATTCAGTGACTACAGTAAGCATGCTACTTTCGCACATAGTCACTATATTTTGTACAATAACCCCATAATTACCCCCTTGAACAGGCATAAAACTAGCCTGATTTGCGCCCATAATAACATTTCCGTTTAATTGCCAAGAAAAACTATATGTATTAACACTTAAACCTGTATCAATCGTAAGAGGAACAACAACATTTCCGCTATTATTTAAGCAAAGAAAATATTCATCTAGTAAAGAAAAACTTGGGTTTTCATTTACTTCAATCGTCATTGTAACTGGAGAAGGACAAAACCCTGCATCTGGCGTAAATGTATATATAGTAGTCATTGTATTATTTAAAGCAGGACTCCATATTCCTGTAACTCCATTATTTGAAGTCGTTGGTAATACTGATAATGTATCACCACTACATATCGCTGGTACTTGGGTGAAGGTTGGGGTTGCCGATGCGTTAACTGCAATAGTCATCGTTTGAGTGGATGCACATTGACCTGCATCTGGTGTAAACGTATAAGTTGTAGTCGCTGTATTATCTAACGCAGGACTCCATCTCCCTGTAATACTATTATTCGATGTGGTTGGTAATGCTGATAAGGTATCACCACTACATATTGCTGATATTTGTGTGAAGGCTGGGGTTACTGATGGATTAACCGTAATAGTCATTGTTTGAGTGCTTGCACATTGGCCTGCATCTGGTGTAAACGTATAAGTTGTAGTAGCTGTGTTATCTAACGCAGGACTCCATGTGCCTGTAATACTATTATTCGATGTGGTTGGTAATGCTGATAAGGTATCACCACTACATATTGCTGATACTTGTGTGAAGGTAGGAGTCACTGATGGATTAACTGTAATAGTCATTGTTTGAGTGCTTGCGCATTGACCTGCATCTGGTGTAAACGTATAAGTTGTAGTAGCTGTGTTATCTAACGCAGGGCTCCATGTGCCTGTAATGCTATTATTCGATGTGGTTGGTAATGCTGATAAGGTATCACCAGCGCATATTGCTGATACTTGTGTGAAAGTTGGTGTCACTGTTGGATTAACTGTAATAGTCATTGTTTGACTGGACGCACATTGGCCTGCATCCGGGGTAAACGTATAAGTTGTTGTCGCTGTATTATCTAACGCAGGGCTCCATGTGCCCGTAATACTATTATTCGATATGGTTGGTAATGCTGATAATGTGTCACCATTACATATTGCTGATACTTGTGTGAAGGTTGGCGTCACTGATGGATTAACTGTAACAGTCATCGTTTGAGTGCTTGCACATTGGCCTGCATCTGGGGTAAACGTATAAGTTGTAGTAGTTGTGTTATCTAAAGCAGGACTCCATGTGCCTGTAATACTATTATTCGATGTGGTTGGTAATGCTGATAAGGTATCACCAGCGCATATTGCTGATATTTGTGTGAAGGTTGGAGTCACTGATGGATTAACTGTAATAGTCATCGTTTGAGTGCTTGCACATTGACCTGCATCTGGTGTAAACGTATAAGTTGTAGTAGCTGTGTTATCTAAAGCAGGACTCCATGTGCCTGTAATACTATTATTCGATGTGGTTGGTAATGCTGATAACGTATCACCACTACATATTGCTGGTACTTGTGTGAAGGTTGGCGTCACTGGTGGATTAACTGTAATAGTCATTGTTTGAGTGCTTGCGCATTGACCTGCATCTGGGGTAAACGTATAAGTTGTAGTAGCTGTGTTATCTAAAGCAGGACTCCATGTGCCTGTAATACTATTATTCGATGTGGTTGGTAATGCTGATAATGTGTCACCACTACATATTGCTGGTACTTGTGTGAAGGTTGGAGATGTTGGCGATGTATTTGAAATTGTAACTGTAACCGTTATGGTGTATTGATGACTTATATGCCCATTAGTTACAGGATTACAACCAGGATCTGAAACAGGTACGATATCAAAACTTAAATTATCTCCAAAATCCGGTACAATATTAGAATTAAGAGGACTTCCTAAAGGATTTCCATAAACAAATGGTGGAGGGTTTGTATTTGGGGGATAATTAGGTTCTGCAATTAAATTAGTTGCTGGTAAACACGTCGCGCCACCTGCGTATGTTGTACACCCATAAAATTGATTGTAGTAAGTTACATAATGAGGGCAAGCATTATTATTTGTATAGCCTGTATAATTTACCTCCACTGTTATACCAGTAATCTGTTCGCAAGGATTTGTTCTTAGCGGTAAGGTAAAATCATGAGCATAACCATCACTGTGTATAGAGGTATTCCCTAAACCATTCCAAGCTTTTCTATCAAGACCTATTGTGGCATCATTATGAGTCTGAGTCAAAACTATCTGACCAAAAGAAAAATCTGTTACTAAGATTAAAAATAATGCTATAAGATATCTAAACATTCAATTTGTCTTTCAAAAGATTGGTGAAATACAAAAATTAAGATAATCGTATTTTAAATTCAGAAAAATATAATCTTCTAAATTTTCTTTCTATACAACACCCTAATTTATTGAAAGCTATATTAAGAAAAAGTTATTCAAATAGAAATTACAAAAAGACTAAAAACCTATACAAAAACTATACAAGCAGATAAAACTATAACATTACCTTAACGGGAATCCTTTTGCTGCCCACCATGGGTGGATTTCTATTTCTAATCGTCCTGCAATAACCATAGGATCTGAATTAGCTAGACTATCTGCTATTTTTAATGTTGGCACGTTGTAAATTGTAATACCTCTCATCTCACCATCATCACCAAAGGGGCCTGAAATATCTGCATAACCTAAATCATACATTTTTTTTAAGTGCGCCATATGCAGTTTTTGTAGTTCTGCAGCTTCTTCTTCGTTTTGCCCCCTTATAGGTCCTTTCTTTAAAAAAGCCATAAAATACTGCTGCATTAAAATAGTGTCTTTGGTTTCTTCATTAACATAATCAAATATTTTATATCCTTTATGCGTAAGCTCTTCTTTGATTAGTTTTATATTCTTTGGCACCACCTCTTCAACTATTTCTTTAGTCTCTTCTGCAACAGTTTCTTTTAGTTCTTTTGAAACTTCTTTAAGATCTTCTTTTATCTCAGGTATTGCTTTTTGTTCCTCTTTACATCCAAGAAAGGATAAAGAAACAAATATTACTAAAATAGTTTTTTTTAAGATTTCCATGTGTTATAAGGTTGTTTACTTAATTGTGAATTGTAATATTTTATTTGTCCTGAAACTTCTTTTCCTAACCATTCTGGTTTTTCAAAGGCTTCATTTTCGCTCTTTAATTCTACTTCAGCAATAAATAAACCTTCATTATCACCAAAAAATTCATCTACTTCAAAAATATGCTTTCCTACTTTTACTTCATAACGCATTTTATCAATAACTCCCGATTCGCATAATTTTAGTAAGTTTTCAGCTTCGCTTTTAGGAATTTCTTTTTCCCATTCAAAACGTGATAATCCATTTTTTGAAGATTTCCCTTTAATAGTTAAATAGCCAACGTCTCCTTTAAACCTTACTCTAACCGCGCGTTGTTTATTGGAATTTAAATAACCCTGAATAATCCTAGTTTCTTTAAAAGCAGCTGTTTTAAAAGACATAGAATTAACTAAAAATTTACGTTCTATTTCTATCATGTATTATCCAAATGTAATTTTAATTTAAAGGTATTTAATGCCTAAATTTACGCTATGTCTAACGATTTACCAATACGAAAAATTATTCATGTAGATATGGATGCCTTTTACGCATCTGTAGAACAAATGGATAATCCCGAATTAAAAGGAAAAGCAATTGCTGTTGGTGGAGGAGGAAAACGAGGTGTTGTAAGTGCTGCGAGTTATGAAGCTAGAAAGTTTGGTGTAAAAAGCGCTATGGCTGGACGTTTAGCAGCTAAACTTTGTCCAGAATTAATTTTTGTTAGACCCCATTTTGAAAGGTATACAGAGATTTCTAAAAAGATTAGAAAAATATTTTATGACTACACGGATTTGGTTGAGCCACTATCTCTTGATGAAGCCTATCTAGATGTTACCAAAAACAAAAAGGGAAACCCAAGTGCTTCTTTAATTGCAAAAGAAATTCGAGAACGCATTTTAGATGAAGTAGGATTAACAGCGTCTGCTGGTATATCTATTAATAAATTTATTGCTAAAGTAGCCAGTGATTACAACAAACCTAACGGGCAAAAAACGGTAAATCCTGAGGAAGTTCTTGAGTTTTTAGAGCAGTTAGATATCAGAAAATTTTATGGTGTTGGTAAAGTTACTGCTGAAAAAATGTATCAAAAAGGCATTTTTACTGGCATGGATTTGAAGCAGAAATCTTTAGAGTATTTAGATGAAAACTTTGGAAAATCTGGACGATACTATTACTACATTGTAAGAGGTATTCATAACAGCGAAGTAAAACCCCATAGAACTAGAAAGAGTTTAGCTGCAGAACGTACATTTAGCGAGAACCTATCTTCTGAAGTATTTATGCTTGAAAAATTAGAGCGCATAGCAGAAGAGATATCGCGTAGGTTGTTAAAAAGTAAAGTTGCAGGTAAAACCTTGACTTTAAAAATCAAATACAGTGATTTTACATTACAAACACGAAGCAAAACTTTACCTTATTATATAAGTGATAAAGATGTGATTTTAGAAACTGCCAAGGGCTTATTATATCAAGAAAAGCTTAATAATTCTGTTAGGTTATTAGGAATATCAATGTCTAATTTAAATACTGAAAAGAAGAAAAAACCTGAAGTAAAAAAGAGCGTTAGTGTGCAGTTGCGGTTTGAGTTTTAATTTCGTCCATTGTGTTCTTTAATCTATTTATCAATTCATAAATTTCTTTTTCGTTGTAGGTAGCAAAACCAATTCTTATACAATTATGTTTCAACTTAGCGCTATCATAACGCTGCCAATCACCAATTTCTAATTTATACTTTTTTGCAACTTTAGATATATTCCCCCATGTATACTTTGAATCCAGTTTTACCCAAATTGCCATTCCGCCTTTTGGTATTTCAAATTCAAATAAATCCCCTAATTGTGCTTTTAAAAGATTACAAAACAAATCACGTCGTTGTTTATAAATCTTCATTACTTTTCGAATATGTCTATCTAAATCTCCAGATTTTATAAAACTGGCAAAGGTTAATTCTAGTAGCGCATCACCTTGTCTATCTAAATAACCTCTTAGTTTAGACGCTTCATCTACAAACTCTTTTGAAGCTATTAAATACCCTATTCTAAAAACTGGTGCTACTGTTTTACAAATTGAGCCTATATAGATCACGTTTCCGTTTGTATCGTGACTTGCTAGTGGTAAAATTGGAGCATGATTATAATTAAAATCGTAATCATAATCATCTTCAATAATTGCAAAGTTATATCGTCTTGAAAGGTTTAAAAGATGAATTCTTCTTTTTGCTGAGAGCGTTACTGTTGTTGGGTGATGATGATGTGATGTTACATAAACTGCCTTAATTTGTTTTAGTTTACAAAGCTTTTCAATATCATCAGTTACTATTCCGTTTTCATCAACCAAAACACGTTCAATTTTTGCATTTTGGTATAAAAAAGTTGAATCTGCAGATGTGTAATTGGTATTTCCAACAACAACAATATCATCATTCTTAAGTAACAATTGCGATGATAACCAAATGCCCATTTGACTACCACGTGTAATCAACACGTTTTCTTTATTAATATGTAAACCTCTGGTAGTATTTAAATAATCTACCAAAACAGTTCGCAATGTATCATTGCCGTATGTTGAGCCATAAGACAAATGACCAAATACGTTTTTTTTAGAGGAAACTCTTCTGTATGTTCTTGCTATTTCATCAATTGGTGTTAATCTGCTATCTGAAATCCCATCATTCAAATACATAAAACCATCTGTTTTTTTGATAGTTTTTTTAGGAAAAACACTATTCTTATAAAAGGAAAAACCAGTTTGAATTTTAAAATCAGAAACTGCAGAATTATCTAATTTTTGTTGATGTAATAAGGGTAAGTTACTAAGTACAAAAGTTCCCTTTTTTGGAATACTTTCTACCCATCCCTGCATCAATAAATCATCATAACAAGCAACAATTGTTTTTCTATGTACATTTAACTGTTCTGCTAAAACTCTACTCCCAGGAAGTTTGGTGTTAGGAGCTAAAGTTTGATTTTTAATATATTTTATAATTTGATTTGATAATTGTAAATACAATGACTGACTACTTTTTCTATCAAATTGAATACTGGTCTTAAATGGAAACATCTGGACTACTTAATATATTTATTCTGGACGACTATAGCAGTCCACAAATATAATATTTTTGTAATACATATAAATGATATGCTAGAAATAAGACCAAATTGCGAGCACTGTAATATAGATTTACCAAACACTTCTACTGAAGCTATGATATGCTCTTTTGAATGTACGTATTGTAAAACATGTGCTATTGAGGTATTTGAAAATGTATGTCCGAGTTGTTCAGGAAATTTTGTTGAACGCCCTATTAGACCACAAAGAGAGGTTGATAGAAACCCAGCATCAATTAAACGCATTTATAAACCAAAAGATTTAGAAAAGGCAAAAATAAATTCGGATATGTTTAAAAATATTTCTCCTGAAAATAGATAGATTATGATAGAAATAAGAAGAGCAACTCCATCTGATGCAACTTATATTGCTTTGTTAGGAAGAATTACCTACTCAGAATCTCACGGAAAATATATAGAGAATAAAAAACATTTACTTGATTTTTTTAACCAACACCATTCGGTTTCTAAAATAAAGGAAGAGTTGAATGATGATGATGTCTTATTTTGGATTGTTTTTTCTGATGAATTACCAATTGGTTTTGCAAAGCTTTGTTTGAACATGAAACATCCATTAAAATTAGATGTTAATTCTTGCAAACTAGAAAGACTTTATATTCTGAATGATTTTATTGGTTTAAAAATAGGTTCTAGACTACAAGATATTGTATTACAAAAAGCAAAGGATTTAAAATACAAAGACATCTGGTTAACTGCTTATTATAAAAACAAAAGAGGGATTAATTTTTATAAAAAAAATGGCTTTAAAGATATTGGAACCATTAATTATTTTGTTGGAGAAAGTAATTACCCAAATCAAATTTTTGCTAAAGAATTATAACAATGAAAGACTATTCAAAATCAAAACTAAACAGAATAAAACGTGGGCAAATTAGAGCTACCTATGATGTTGAAAAAATCAATTCAATATTAGATGCAGGTTTTATAGGTTATGTAAGCTATATATACCAAGATAGAGCCATTACGCTACCAATGGCTTATGGAAGAAAAGAAGATAAAATTTACTTACATGGCTCTCAAGCTAACAGGATGCTTTTAGCTTTATTAGAAGCAAAACAAATGAGTATGACTGTTATGCATTTAGATGCTTTGGTTTTAGCGCGCTCTGGTTTACACCATTCAGTAAATTATCGTTCAGCTACTTTATTTGGTTCTATTAAAAACCTTGAAAATCCTAAAGAAAAAGAAGCTGCTCTTGCTTGTTTTATGGAACATATGATGACAGGTCGTTGGGATGGCATTAGGCCTATGCACAAAAAAGAGTTAGACAGAACTATGGTTGTTGAAATGACTATTGAAACGGCTTCTGCAAAAGTTAGAGATGTTGGTGTTGGGGACGAACCAGAAGATTATAATTTGGATGTTTGGGCTGGTTTAGTACCTTTAAAACAGGTAGCTGAATATCCAATACCTGATAAAGGGTTACCACAGAAAATGGAAATTCCTAAGCATGTTTTGGATTATTACCAGCAAAATAAATATAACGCTTAATACTTGAAACCCTTCGACTACGCTCAGGATAAACTTATCCTTTTAAATAGAAAAAACTGCTTTTGGGCAGTTTTTTCTATTTAAAAGATATAGTGAAACATTTATGTTCAGGAATTCCTTAATTTAAAATTAAAAACCATGAATAAAAGCGCGACCCTTGTGGTAACGCCCAAATATTTATAACAACTTTAGAAATTACAGGTTTCAATTTCTGTAACACGTAATGTATTAACCATCCCTTTATCTTGAATTGGCATTGCTGCTAAACTAATTAGCATATCTCCAACATCTAGATAACCTTTTTTACAGGCTATGGCATTTACATCTTCAATAGTTTCATCAGTGCTTACAAACTTATCATAATAGAATGCACGGACGCCCCAAAGTAAACTTAAACGCGTTAAGATACGCTTGTTTGATGTGAATACTAAAATATGACATGATGGTCTCCATGCTGAAATTTGAAATGCTGTATAACCACTATTTGTTAATGTAGAAATAGCTTTTGCACTAATCTCGTTTGCCATATTAGCGGCATGATAACATATAGATTTTGTGATGTAACGATTGGTACGAATATGTGGCGGTAGTTGAGGTACTTTAATTAAATCTGAACCTTCAACGCTTTTTAAAATATTTGCCATTTGCCTAATTACTTGAACTGGATATTGACCTACAGAAGTTTCGCCAGAAAGCATTACGGCATCAGCACCATCCATTACAGAGTTAGCAACATCGTTTACTTCTGCTCTGGTTGGTGTTAAACTATCTATCATAGTTTCCATCATTTGTGTTGCAATGATGACTGGAATCCTTGCTTTTTTAGCGCGTAGTACCAATTGTTTTTGAATAAGTGGTACTTCTTCTGCTGGAACTTCTACTCCTAAATCGCCACGGGCTACCATTAAACCATCACAATGCGCTACAATTTTATCAATGTTTTCAACCGCTTCTGGTTTTTCAATTTTAGCTATGATTGGGATTTTATGATCTGCATGTTTTGCTATTAAATCTCGTAATTGCATTAAATCTTCTGCATGACGTACAAACGATAAGGCTATCCAATCTACATCTTGACTGATGGCGAAAATAGCGTCTTCAATATCCTTTTCAGTTAATGCTGGCTGTGAGATATCAGTGTTAGGAAGATTAACTCCTTTTTTAGATTTTAATGGGCCACCTTGTATAACTTTAGCCTTTACTTCTGATTTTTTATCAGTAGAAACCACTTCAAAAAGTAATTTTCCATCATCTAAAAGAATACGCTCTCCTGGTTTTGCGTCTTGCGGGAACCTATCATAGGTCATATAAACACGCTCTTTTGTGCCTTCAAAACGTTCACCTGTAGCAAAAATAATTTCGTCTCCTGGGTTTACAACTACTTCCTCCTTCATAACGCCTACACGAAGTTTTGGCCCCTGTAAATCTGCTAAAATTGCTGCAGTAAAACCATATTCTTCATTAAGTTCTCGTATCATTTGGATACGCTCTTTAACATCATCATAATCTGCGTGAGAGAAGTTTATCCTAAAAACATTTGCTCCTTCTTCAAGCATGCCTTTTAAAACGTCTTTGGAACTGGTAGCTGGCCCTAAGGTTGCTACTATTTTGGTTTTTTTATCTATTGACATTAGTTAAAAATTAAATTTTCTTTAGATTTCAATTCACTAGAATCTATACTGTAAGCGGTTGCAATTTGAGGTATTTTTAATATACTATCTAAAATATATTTTTCTTTACTGAAACTGAACTCGCTATCTATTTTTAAAAAATAGTTTACCGTTTTATGTTCTGGTAATAATTGAAATGTTTTGGTTACTTTTTGTTGATTATCGAATAACGATGTAAAATCTGTTTGATGAAGTTCTTCTTCAATTTTACATATATTAGATACCAAACTCCATGTTACTAATTGTTTATGGTCTTCCCATTCAAAAATTGAATAAGAACCTTGTCCGTTTTTATAATCTATATCTGAAGGTTTTCTAGAAAGTGTAACACCCAAATTCTTGTTAAGAAGGTACGCTAAGCGATAGTCTTCTAATCTGCAATGTATTGCTATTAGGGTGTATAATGCTTCTTCAAAAACATCATCAAGAATAAGTTTGTGAACAGCCATAACTTATTTTTAAATTTCGTAAATATAATATTTATAAAGCTGAGTTTGACAAGCTTTATGTTAATCTTGGTAAGAAATACAACTAAAACGTTGTAGTGTATTAGTAAGAAATAAGATGCTTAAATCATCTTAGACATTCTACTTTGAAATGCAAAAAAAGCGCGTTTTGATGCTTTTTCTTCTGCTTTTTTCTTTGAAGTTGCTCTAGCTTTTGCAATAACTTTTTCATCTATGGATAGTTTTACTGAAAAATGCCTAACATCATCATTACCAGTATCTTCATAAACGTTGTAACCAAATGTCTTCTTTTCTTTCTGACACCATTCAATCAATAAACTCTTATAACTGATAACTTTACCTTCTAAAGTTTCAATATCAACATAAGGAATTATTACTCGATTGAAGATGAATTTCTCACAGTATTTATAGCCTTTGTCTAAAAAAATGGCACCAACCAATGCCTCAAACAAATTACCGTGAATATTATCTCCAAATTGTCCTGAAGGTATTTTGCTTTTAACTAAGTCAATGAGTTTTAAATCTTTTCCTAACTCATTTAAATGCTCTCTACTTACAATTTTAGAACGCATTTTTGTTAAATAACCTTCATCTCCACTTGGTACTTCTAAATATAAATGAGATGCAATTACAGAACTTAACATAGCATCTCCTAAAAACTCTAAACGTTCGTAATTAAATGGATTTCCTTTACCATCTCTGATATTCATAGAGCGATGCGTGAAAGCTTTTTGGTAGTACTTTATTTTCTTGGGTTTAAATCCAAGAATTTTAGTTAATTCCATAAAAAAATTCCCGTTACGTTTAAAACGGGAATTTAGTATGTTACGAATGTTTTTCATTCGGGATTTAATCTATTTTCTTGAATACTACACAAGCGTTGTGACCGCCAAATCCAAATGTATTACTCATTGCTACTTTTACGTCTCGCTTTTGAGCCTTATTTAAGGTTAAATTTAATTCAGGATCAATATTTTCATCTACTGTAGTATGGTTAATTGTAGGGGGCACAATACCGTGTTCCATTGCCAATATAACCGAAATAGCTTCAATAGCTCCAGCTGCACCTAAAAGGTGGCCTGTCATTGATTTTGTTGAATTAATATTTATGTTTTTTGCGTGACTTCCAAATACTTCTGAAATTGCTTTAAGTTCTGCAACGTCTCCTAAAGGTGTAGATGTACCATGTGTATTAATATGGTCTACATCTTCAGGTTTAAGACCTGCATTATCAAGACAATTTTTCATTACAGCTATAACACCAATTCCTTCTGGATGAGGAGCCGTCATATGGTGTGCATCAGAAGATAAACCTCCTCCAATACATTCCGCATATATTTTAGCACCTCTTGCTTTTGCATGTTCATATTCTTCTAGAACTAGTGCTCCAGCTCCTTCACCTAAAACAAAACCATCTCTGGTAGCGTCAAAAGGTCTGGAAGCCGTTTCTGGACTTTCATTTCTAGTTGATAGGGCATGCATAGCATTAAATCCTCCCATACCAGCAATAGTAACTGCAGCTTCACTTCCTCCTGTAACAACTACGTCTGTATGTCCTAAACGTATTGAGTTTAAAGCATCAAACATGGCGTTAGCAGAAGAAGCACAAGCAGAAACCGTTGTATAGTTTGGCCCCATAAAACCATGTTTTATAGAGATGTTTCCTGGTGCTATATCAGCAATCATTTTCGGAATAAAGAATGGGTTAAATCTTGGTGTACCATCTCCAGCAGCAAAGTTTAAAACTTCTTGCTGAAAGGTTTCTAATCCACCAATACCTGCTCCCCATATAACACCAACACGTAACTTATCAACTTGATCTAGATTTAATTTAGCATCTTCAATGGCTTCATCTGCTGCTACCATAGCATATTGTGCAAACTTATCCATTTTACGAGCTTCTTTTCTATCAAGAAAGTCGGTTACGTTAAAGTTTTTTAGCTCGCAAGCGAACTTAGTTTTAAACTTTTCGGTATCATAATATGTTATAGGCGCAGCTCCACTTTTACCACTAATTAAAGCTTCCCAATATTCATCTTTGGTATTGCCAATTGGTGTTAAAGCGCCCAATCCTGTGACTACAACTCGCTTTAATTCCATAAAGTATTTTGATTGTTTTTCTTATTTAGCTTCTTCTATATAAGAGATAGCTTGACCAACTGTTGCGATATTTTCCGCTTGGTCGTCTGGTATTTGAATATCGAATTCTTTTTCGAACTCCATAATTAATTCCACAGTGTCTAAAGAGTCTGCTCCTAAATCGTTTGTGAAGCTAGCTTCAGTAACAACTTCGTTCTCATCTACTCCTAATTTGTCCACGATAATCGCTTTTACTCTTGATGCAATGTCTGACATAATCTTTTAATTTAAATGTTTTAATTAGTTGGCAAAAATAAAAAACTTTATTTTATAATACACTTTTACAGTAAAAATGTGTTTGTAATTTACTAAAATTACTTTTAAGTAATTAGTTTTTCCCTTCTAATTGTTAATAATTATTCTTTTTTTTGTTCGAATAATATTAACACTATAGTCTGTAAAATGAAATGAGCTTACGAATTTTGCTGAACATTGTTGTAATTTCGATTTACGAATTACATCTGACATTAATTTTAAAATAAAAACCAACAGATGAAACGTATTATAATTTTTGCGTCCGGAAGTGGTACTAATGCTGAAAATTTAATTAAGTTTTTTCACAACAGCGATAATGCGTCTGTTATTCAAATACTAACTAACAATCCTCATGCCAAAGTTTTAGAGCGTGCTAAAAAATTAAAAGTTAGTGCTTTGTCATTCAACAGAATAGCCTTTTCAAAAACAAATGATATACTAAATATATTATTAGCTTCAAAGCCAGACTTAATTGTTTTAGCAGGGTTTTTATGGAAGTTTCCTGAACATATTTTGAAGGAGTTTCCAAATAAAGTAATAAATGTTCATCCTGCTTTATTACCTAAATATGGAGGAAAAGGTATGTACGGTATACATGTTCATGAAGCTGTTGTTAAAAATAATGAAACCGAAACTGGTATAACTATACATTATGTAAATGAGCATTATGATGAAGGGGCTATTATTTTTCAAACATCATGTAAAGTGGATAAAAACGATAATGCTGAAGATGTAGCTTCAAAAATTCATGAATTGGAGATGGAACATTTTCCGAAGGTTGTTGATAAACTTCTAAATGAGTAAAAAGAAAAAGAAATATTACACCGTTTGGAAAGGACATCATACAGGTGTTTTTGAGTCATGGGATGATTGCAAAGCTCAAATTAAAGATTTTCAAGGCGCTCAGTACAAATCATTTTCAACATTTGATGCAGCAAAAAAAGCGCTAAAAGGAAATTATAAAGACTATATAGGAAAAACTAAAAAGTTTACTTCTGAGTTATCTGAAACACAACTTAAAAAAATAGGGCAACCAAATTACAATTCTATTTCAGTTGATGCAGCCTCAAGTGGGAATCCTGGTATTATGGAATATCGTGGTGTAGACACAAAAACAAAAAAACAACTATTTATTCAAGGTCCTTTTGAAGAAGGCACCAATAATATAGGAGAGTTTTTAGCACTTGTACATGGTTTAGCTATTCTTAAAAATAATAATAGCGATAGAATATTATACACTGATTCTAAAACCGCAATGAGTTGGGTTAGAAAAAAAAACTGCAACACAAAACTCAAGCGCAATAAAAAAAACAAACCTGTTTTTGACTTAGTTGATAGAGCTATTGAATGGTTAAACAATAATACTTACAAAACTGTTATTGTAAAATGGGAAACCAAAGCTTGGGGTGAAATTCCTGCTGATTTTGGCAGAAAATAAACTTGTATATTTTGATTAGTCATTCTATTAAATAAAAAAATAAGGGGTGTAATAAATTACATCCCCCAATCTTAAATTGATAATAGCATATAGTTTTAAGACACACCCTTTCTTAAAAAGTCACATTAAAAAGAACTTTAGTAACATTAAGCTTAATTGAAAAAATATAGTCGTTCTAATCTATAAAAAGACTTATATTTGCACCTTAATTTCACATCTCATTTATGAGTAAATTAGTTATTGTTGGTACTGTAGCTTTTGATGCTATTGAAACACCTTTCGGAAAAACCGATAAAATTCTTGGTGGAGCTGCAACTTATATTGGTCTTGCTGCTTCTCATTTTAATATTGATGCTGCAGCCGTTTCTGTTGTTGGTGGCGATTTTCCTCAAGCCTATTTAGATTTATTATCAAATAAAAATATTGATGTTTCTGGTGTTGAAATTGTTAAAGAAGGAAAAACATTCTTTTGGAGCGGACGCTATCATAACGATATGAATTCTCGCGATACGCTTGCAACAGAATTGAATACACTTGCTGATTTTAATCCTGTAGTTCCAGAAAACTATAAAGATGCTGAGGTTGTTATGTTAGGGAACTTACACCCTATTGTTCAATCTAGTGTTTTAGACCAAATGACAACTAAACCAAAATTAGTGATTTTAGACACTATGAATTTTTGGATGGATTGTGCACTTGATGATTTGCTTAATGTTATTAAACGCATTGATGTTATAACAATAAACGATGAAGAGGCAAGACAATTAACTGGTGAATACTCATTAGTTGTTGCCGCTAAAAAAATTCATGAAATGGGCCCTAAATATGTAGTGATTAAAAAAGGAGAACACGGCGCATTACTATTTCATAATGAAAATGTATTTTACGCACCCGCTTTACCTTTAAAAGAAGTTTTTGATCCAACTGGTGCTGGTGATACTTTTGCAGGTGGGTTTGCTGGGTATATAGCAAAAACGAACGATACATCATTTGAAAACATGAAAAATGCCGTAATATATGGTTCAACTCTAGCGTCATTTTGTGTTGAAAAATTTGGAACTGAACGTATGCAAAACCTATCAAATGAAGAAGTTCATAAACGACTATTGCAGTTTAAGCAACTAACGCAATTTGATATAGAATTAACATAAACCAACGCGCTCTAAAATAGAGTGCGTTTTTTGATTAAAATAATTTTTATTCCGCGAAAGCGAAAATATCTACAATATGAGTGATGCCTTAAAACACGAATGTGGAATAGCCATGATTAGGCTCTTAAAGCCATTAGAGTTTTATAAAGAAAAATATGGTAGTGCATTTTATGGTGTAAACAAAATGTATTTAATGATGGAAAAACAGCACAATCGTGGACAAGATGGTGCTGGTTTTGCAAGTATAAAATTAGATACAAAACCTGGTCAGCGCTACATAAGTAGAGTGCGATCTATTGAACAACAACCCATTCAAGATATTTTTGATCAAATTAATGATAGAATTAACAAAGAATTTGAAGCACATCCTGAATATAAAGATGATGTTGCAGCACAAAAAAGGAATATTCCGTACATAGGTGAAGTTTTATTAGGGCATGTACGCTACGGAACTTTCGGAAAAAACAGTGTTGAAAGTGTACATCCGTTTTTAAGGCAAAATAACTGGATGCATAGAAATTTAATTATGGCTGGGAACTTTAACATGACTAATGTTAAAGAACTTTTTAGCAACTTAATAGAATTAGGTCAGCATCCTAAAGAATACACCGACACCATAACAATCATGGAAAAAATTGGTCATTTTTTAGATGATGCGGTTAGTAAAATATATAAAGACTTAAAAAAAGAAGGTTATAATAAAAGAGATGCCTCTCCTCAAATAGCAGAACGTTTAAAGGTTAGTAAAATACTAAGGCGAGCAGCAAAAAACTGGGATGGTGGTTATGCTATGGCAGGACTTATTGGTCATGGAGATTCTTTTGTATTAAGAGACCCGGCAGGAATTAGACCAGCCTATTATTATAAGGATGATGAAATTGTAGTTGTTGCTTCTGAGCGCCCAGTAATTCAAACCGTTTTTAATGTTGATTTTAATGATGTTAAGGAATTAGAACCAGGACATGCCATTATTACTAAAAAATCTGGTCAGGTTGGTATTAAAAAAATCCTTGAACCTTTAGAAAGAAAATCTTGCTCTTTTGAGCGTATTTATTTTTCAAGAGGAAGTGATGCCGAAATTTATCAAGAACGCAAAATGTTAGGTAAATTATTAATGCCGAAAGTTCTTGAGGCTATTGATAATGATACTAAGAACACCGTTTTCTCATACATCCCTAATACAGCAGAAACATCTTTTTTTGGAATGATTGAAACTGCTGAAGATTTTATTAATAAAACTAAAACCAATGCCATTTTAAACGGACAACGTTCTTTATCTGCTGCAAAGGTTACTGAGATTTTATCTGAGCATGCTAGGGTTGAAAAAATAGCCATTAAAGATGTTAAGCTAAGAACATTTATTACTGAAGATAGTAGTCGTGATGATTTGGTAGCCCATGTCTATGATGTTACTTACGGTGTTATTAAACCTAACGACAACCTAGTTATTATAGACGATAGTATCGTAAGAGGTACCACTTTAAAAATGAGTATCTTAAAAATGCTAGATCGTTTAAACCCAAAAAAAATAATTGTGGTGTCTTCTGCTCCGCAAATTAGATATCCTGATTGTTATGGTATTGATATGGCTAACCTTGAAAGCTTAGTGGCCTTTAGAGCTGCTTTAGAATTATTAAAAGAATCTGGTAAATATGATATTGTAAAAGAGGTTTATGATAAATGTATTACGCAAACAGATTTAAAAGATAAATATGTTCAGAATTTTGTAAAAGAGATTTATGACCCTTTCACTGATGAGCAAATTTCTGATAAAATATCTGAGTTACTAAGTGATGAAACAGTTAAGGCGGAAGTGAAAATTATTTTTCAACCTGTAGAGAATTTACACAAGGCTTGTCCTGAACATTTAGGAGATTGGTATTTTACTGGAAACTACCCAACTGTAGGCGGTAATAGAGTAGTAAATAGAGCGTTTATAAACTTTTACGAAGGTAATAATGAACGTGCCTATTAATTATCAAATTGTTAAATTCTAAGCAAGAAAACTACAAATCACGTATTTTGACCCAAAAAAGTGCGTTTTGTCTAAAAAATAATCAGAATATTTAAATTACATATAAATTGGTCTCACCATAACATAAGTAGGTTAAGTTCATGGTAGATTTGGGGCAAAAAAAGCTGAACTTCTGTTCGGCTTTTTTTATGCAATTAAGTTTCTTTTTTTATGTTTTTTTTATTCTTGCATTTTATCCTATTTAATTCGCACAATCTCTTTTAAGCCAATATTTGCGCCGTTTAACTAAAATATTTTAACGAACAGTATCACTGCCATATATTTGAATCACCATAACATAAGTAGGTTAAGTTTATGGTAGATTTGGGGCAAAAAGGTGAACGCAAGTTCACCTTTTTCATTTTATATAATTTGCCTTTTTTGAAATTGTGTTTTTTAATACTTCGAAATATATAATAAGCGTAATTGTTCTCTTTTTACTCGAACTTTTTTAGACTAGATTTAGTAAAATTATTAGAACTGTTGCTGACGGATTGGTGCGTTAAGGATAGTAGTGATAACCCACAGCTTTTGCTCCCTAACGCAGAAGCGAGGACTTGTAACGGATAGCCTGACCCTTTAGGGTAACGCCATAAAAAAAGCAAATCCATTTCTGAATTTGCCTTTAATTTAATGTACTGTATGTTTTATTTTGCTGCTGCGTAACGCTTTTCAACTTCATTCCAATTAACTACACTAAAGAATGCTTTGATATAATCTGGACGACGGTTTTGGTAGTTTAAGTAGTATGCATGTTCCCAAACGTCTAAGCCTAAAATTGGAGTTCCGCCACAGCTTACTCCTGGCATTAATGGATTGTCTTGGTTTGGTGTTGAGCAAATTTCTACATTACCTCCTTTATGAACACATAACCATGCCCAACCTGAGCCAAAACGTGTAGCTGCTGCACTTGAAAAGGCTTCGATAAATGCATCTTTTGAGCCGTAAGCTGCTTCAATAGCATCTTTTAAATCTCCAGATAAATACCCTTTATCTTCTGGATTCATAACGTCCCAAAATAAAGAGTGGTTGTAAAAACCGCCTCCATTATTTCTAACGCCAGAGTTTTCCATATCTAATCCAGTTAAAATATCTTCTATAGATTTTCCCTCTAAATCTGTTCCTTCTATTGCTGCGTTTAATTTATTTGTATAGCCTTGGTGGTGCTTAGTATGGTGTATTTCCATTGTTCTTGCATCCATATGAGGTTCTAAAGCATCATAAGCATATCCTAATTTCGGTAATTCGAAAGCCATAATTATTTTGTTTTTAATTATTAATATTTAATTTCCTTCAAATTTACGCATAAAACGGGTCAATAAAAAATAATAAATAGCTATGAAACCATTGATAGTTTTTATCTTGTAGGCAAATCATTCTTCATGCAACAATCGTCTCCTTTTAGTATTTACAATGCCTCTGCAGGAAGTGGAAAAACGTATACACTTGTTAAGGAATATTTGAAGATTTTATTTCGGTCTAATCACTCTGAACCTTTTAAACGCATTTTAGCAATAACTTTTACAAATAAGGCTGTTGCTGAGATGAAAGTGCGAATTATAGAAAGTCTAAAAAGTTTTTCTTCAAAAGAGAATCTCGAAAAACCTATAGATATGTTTATTGATATTTCTAAAGAGTTACAGATTAATCCTCCTGTTTTACGTGAAAAATCAAAGCGCTTATTAAACACGATATTGCATAATTATGCTGCATTTGATATTTCGACCATTGATGGTTTTACACATAAATTAATTAGAACTTTTGCTTATGATTTAAGATTACCTTTAAATTTTGAAGTTGAATTAGATCAAGATGCTTTATTGAACGAGGCTGTTGATAGTTTGATTGCTAAAGCTGGAAATGATAAAGATTTGACAAAAATTTTAGTTGATTTTGCTATTGAAAAAACCGATGATGATAAAAGTTGGGATGTCTCTTTTGATTTTAACAAGATTGCTAAACTATTAGTAAATGAAAACGATATGCCTTTTATAAATGGTTTGAAGGATAAAACTTTAAACGATTTTAAAGTCCTTAAAACACAATTGAAAAAGGAAATTTCTGGTTTAGAAAAACAAATTGTTGAAACTAGCGAAAGTATTCTTCTTTTAATTGAAGAAGCCGGATTAGAGTTTTCAGATTTTAGCAGTAGTTACCTACCTAAACATTTTGAAAAATTATCAAAGAAAAATTTTGATGCGAATTTTGATGCCAAATGGCAAGAAGATATAGAAACTAAAGCACTATATCCCAAGCGTGTAACCGATAATATCGCTTCAATAATTGAACAAATACAACCACAACTAGCATTAAGTTTTAATGTAACAAAAAAAGCTATTTTTCATTTAAAATTTTTGAAAGCGTTTTATAAAAATGTAACACCTTTATCTGTTTTAAAAGCTATTAATAATGAATTGCAACTTTTGAAAGAAGATCAAAATAAGATGTTGATTTCTGAATTTAATTCTATTATTAGCAATGAAATAAAAGAACAGCCAACACCTTTTATATATGAACGTTTGGGAGAAAAATTCAAACATTATTTTATTGACGAGTTTCAAGATACGTCTGTAATGCAATGGGAAAATTTAATTCCGTTGTTAGACAATTCTGTATCTGGAATTAATGGAAGCACCATGTTGGTTGGTGATGCAAAACAAGCTATTTATCGTTGGCGTGGTGGAAAAGCGGAACAGTTTATTGATTTATTTAATAAAAAAAAATCACCATTTTATATTGAACAAGATGTAAAGAACCTTGAGGAAAACTACCGAAGTTATAAGGAAATAGTAGACTTTAACAATGGCTTTTTTAAATTTCTGGCGAATCAGGTTTTTAATAATGAAGATTATAAAGTGCTTTATGAAAAAGCCCATCAAAACATTACAAAAACTGAAGAAGGTTATGTTTCAATATCATTTTTAGATCTTGAAAAGGAAGATAATAGAAACGTAGAATTTCCTTCAGCAGTTTTAAATACCATAAATACATCTATTGAAAATGGATTTAATCTTGAGGATATTTGTGTTTTAGTTAGAAAGAAAAAAGAAGGTGTCGCTATTGCTGATTATTTGAGTTTGAATAAAGTGCCTATAATTTCATCTGAAACATTACTAATTAATAATTCTCCTGAAATCGTTTTTATAAATGATTTATTATTGCTTCTTATTCAGCCTGAAAACAAAGAATCAAAAATTAAGGTTTTAAATTATTTAACTTCACTTTTTAAGCTTGAAGACAAGCATGATTTTTTTACAAAACACATAAACCTTTCTACTGAAGATTTATTAAAAAAATTAGAAACCTTTGAGGTTTTTGTAGATAGCAATCAATTACTACAACTTCCGCTTTATGATTTGACTGAAACTATTGTTAGAAGCTTTAATTTAGTTAAAAAATCAAATGCTTACATTCAGTTTTATCTAGATATTGTTTTAGATTTTTCACAAAAAAAGGGATCTGATATTTCAGCATTTTTAGATTATTTCGATAAGAAAAAAGATAGTTTGAGTATTATTTCACCTCAAGGGCAAAACGCTGTTCAAATCATGACCATCCATAAATCCAAAGGTTTAGAGTTTCCCGTTGTGATTTTTCCTTATGCAGATTTGGATATTTACAGAGAAATTGAACCTAAAGAGTGGTTTAGTCTAGATAAAGAAAAATACAACGGATTTCCCCATGCTCTTTTAAACTACAATAAAGATTTTGAAAATTACGGTGATGAAGGCTTACGCATATTCAATAAACATAAATCTGAACAAGAATTAGATAATATTAATTTACTCTATGTAGTTTTAACAAGAGCTGTTGAGCAAATGCATATTATTTCAACAAAAGACATATCATCTAAAGGCGAAGTGAATGCAAAAAAATATTCTGGTTTATTGATAAATTATCTTCAACAGAAAAGTATCTGGAATGATTCAGAATTAAATTACAGCTTCGGAAATTCTAAAAGAACACTAAAAGTTGCTTCCTCGTTAAAAAAAGACATTCACCTACAACAAGAATTTATTTCCACAGCAAAAGAAGATCATAATATAAAAGTTGTCACAAAATCTGGATTACTTTGGGATACCCGCCAAGAAGAAGCCATTGAAAAAGGAAATTTAATTCATGATATTATGGCTCAAATAAAAACGAGCGATGATGTTGATTTTGTTATTAATGACTTTTTGAAATCTTCGGCTATTAGTCAAGAACAAGCTCTAGCTGTAAAAGACATCCTTATAAGTATTATTGAACACCCAAAACTTAAAGATTATTTCTCTTCCGATTATACTATTTATAACGAGCGTGATATTATTTCTAAAGATGGCATTATTTTTAGACCAGATAGAATTGTTTTAAATTCAAAAAATGAAGCTATAATAATAGATTATAAAACAGGTTTGGAGGACAAAAAACATGGTCAGCAATTGCAATCTTATCAAGATGTTTTGGAAGACATGAAAATAGCAGTTAAAAAGAAAGTTCTAATCTATATAAATGATGATATTTTAGTAAAAGATGTTTAAATTTGCATAAAACGCAATAAAATGTACGGAAAACTGAAAAATCATCTCCAAGAAGAGCTTCAAGACATAAAAAATAATGGGCTCTATAAAGAGGAACGTATAATCACCTCAGCACAAGGCGCAGAAATTACTTTAAATACAGGCGAAACCGTTTTAAACTTTTGTGCCAATAACTACTTGGGACTATCATCTCACCCTGAGGTTATACAAGCAGCAAAAGATACTATGGATACTCATGGTTTTGGGATGAGTTCTGTGCGGTTTATTTGTGGTACTCAAGATATTCACAAAACATTAGAACAAAAAATAGCCAATTTTTATCAGACTGAAGACACCATATTATATGCTGCAGCTTTTGATGCTAATGGTGGGGTTTTTGAACCATTATTGGGGAAAGAGGATGCTATTATTTCAGATTCATTAAATCACGCCTCAATTATTGATGGTGTTCGCTTATGTAAAGCAGCAAGATATCGTTATCAAAATAATGATATGACTGATTTAGAAAAACAACTTATTTCTGCCAACCAAAATAATGCTCGTTTTAAAATTATAGTAACTGATGGGGTGTTTTCTATGGATGGTTTAGTTGCTCCACTAGATAAAATTTGTGATTTAGCTGATAAATATAATGCATTGGTTATGATTGATGAATGTCACGCTACTGGCTTTATAGGTAAAACAGGTAGAGGAACTCTTGAAGAAAAAGGTGTTTTAGAACGTATAGACATAATAACTGGTACTCTTGGAAAGGCTCTAGGTGGTGCTATGGGTGGTTATACTACTGGTAAAAAAGAGATTATAGATATGTTACGACAACGCTCAAGACCTTATTTATTTTCTAATTCTCTAGCTCCAGCTATTGTTGGCGCATCTATAAAAGTATTTGATATGTTGGCAAACAATACAGAGTTAAGGGATACTCTAGAATGGAATACAAATTATTTTAAAAAAGGTATGAAATCTGCCGGTTTTGATATTGTAGATGGTGATTCAGCAATTGTTCCAGTGATGCTATATGATGCAAAACTATCTCAAACAATGGCAAATATGCTTTTAAACGAAGGAATTTATGTAATTGGGTTCTTTTTTCCTGTTGTTCCTAAAGATAAAGCAAGAATTAGAGTCCAATTATCCGCAGCACATACAAAAATCCATTTAGACAAGGCTTTAAAAGCCTTTATCAAAGTAGGAAAAGCACTAAATGTTATCTAAATTCATTATGAACTATCGACGAACTGCACAAATCTCCTATTTTTTTATATATTTGTCTTTGTTAATAACATTTAACAACTTACTTTTGTTCACAATTAACACTTAAAAATTAAACTTTTGAATATGAAAAATCTTAGCAGATTATTGTTCGCTATGTTGCTTGTACTTGGTTATAGCAACGTAAATGCGCAAGACCAAAACAACCCATGGCAAATTACTATTGGTGTAAATGCAGTTGATGGATATCCTTCAGGTGATGGTGCTCCATTTAGTGAAACTTTCGGTGATGAATTATTTAATGCAACTGATCACTGGAACATTTTACCTTCTTTATCAACGATCTCTGTATCTAAATACCTAAGTGATGGCTTTTCTTTTGGAATTGCTGGTTCTTTAAATAAAATAGATAAATGGGGAGATATCAGTAAAGCGCCAGATGTTACTAACAAAGTTGATGACTTATCATACTATGCTATTGATGGTACTATCAAATATAACTTCTTAGAAGGCAAAACTATCGACCCATTTGTTGGTGTAGGAGGTGGTTACACTTGGATAGATGAAATTGGAGCTGGTACAGTTAATGGAACATTAGGTTTCAATGTTTGGTTTAGTGAGAATGTTGGTTTAACACTACAAAGTTCTTACAAACATGCATTTGAAGATTACTTAGATACACACTTCCAGCATTCAGCTGGTTTATCAATTAAATTTGGTGGAACTGATACAGACGGTGATGGTATATATGACAAAGATGATGCTTGTCCAGATGTTGCTGGCTTAGAAGCCTTCAACGGATGTCCTGATTCTGATGGAGATGGTATCGAAGACAGTAAAGATGATTGTCCTAACGAAGCTGGTTTAGCTGAACTAAACGGATGTCCTGATACTGATGGTGATGGTATTGCTGATAACAAAGATAACTGTCCTACAGTTGCTGGTTTAAAAGCTTTAGCTGGTTGTCCTGATGCAGACGGTGACGGTGTTACTGATGCTGATGATAAATGTCCTAACACTGCAGGTCCTGCAGCAAACAAAGGATGCCCATGGCCAGATACTGACGGTGATGGTGTATTAGACAAAGACGATAAATGTCCAGACGTTAAAGGTACTGTTGCAAACAATGGTTGTCCTGAAGTTACTGAAACTGTTCAAAAACAATTGAACGAGTATGCTAAAACTATCTTATTTGATACTGGTAAAGCATCTATAAAGTCTCAATCTGAAGCTGTATTAGGAGATATCATTAACATACTTAAAGAATACTCTACAGCTAAATTTACAGTTGAAGGTCATACTGATAGCGTAGGTAGCGAAAAACTAAATCAAAGATTATCTGACTCTAGAGCTAATTCTGTGAAAGAATACTTAGTGAGTCATGGTATTGATGCTTTCAGATTATCTGCTCTTGGTTATGGAGAATCTAAACCAATTGATTCTAACAAAACTAGAGCTGGTAGAGCTAATAACAGACGTGTAGAAATTAACTTAGCAAAATAAGCTAAAAAAGCTAATTTTAATAAATAAGTTTACAAAAAACGCTTCGGGTTTCCGAAGCGTTTTTTTATTTTTATAGAATGACAACTTTCATACATGAGGTTTTAAAAGATTTACATAATACCGGTCAAAAGCTTTCTGAAATAACATTCGTTTTACCAAGTAAAAGAGCTGGTCTTTTTCTTAAACATCAACTATCATCAGTTGTTAATCAAACTGCATTTGCTCCTCAAATTTTAAGCATCGAAGAGTTTGTTGAAGAACTATCTCAATTAAAATCAATTCCCAATACAGAGCTTCTTTTTGAGTTTTACAGCACATATAAACATCTAACAAAAAAAGAAAACTCAGACTCTTTTGAATCATTTTCAAAATGGGCACAAATATTACTACAAGATTTTAACGAAATTGACAGGTATTTAATTCCACAAAAAAATATTTTCAATTACTTAAGTGCTATTCAAGATTTAAAACACTGGTCGTTAGAAGATAACAAAACTGATTTTGTAAAAAATTATTTGTCCTTTTGGAATAAACTTTATGACTATTATCAGAATTTTACAGAGCAGCTTTTAAATAAAAAATTAGGGTATCAAGGTTTAGTTTACAGAGAAGCAGTAGAAAACTTAGAAGCTTATATTCAAAACAACTCTAATAAAAAACATGTGTTTGTTGGCTTTAATGCACTTAACAGTTCAGAAGAAACTATTATTCAAGAGTTACTTCAAAATAATTTAGCCAAAATTTATTGGGATACTGATGTTGTTTTCATGAATAATATAAAGCATGATGCCGCTTTATTCACAAGACAACATCTTAAAAATTGGAAATATTTTAAAAAACATCCTTTTAATTGGATAGCAAATAACTATTCAAAAAACAAAAACATATCAGCTATTGGAATTCCTAAAAATATAGGGCAAGCAAAATATATAGGTTCACTTTTAAAAACCTTACAGAAAGAAAACACAAATTTAAATAGTACTGCTGTTGTTTTAGGTGATGAAAATTTATTAATACCCGTTTTAAATTCGTTGCCAACTAGTATTCAGGCATTGAATATTACAATGGGATTTCCTTTAAAATCTATACCATTAGCATCATTATTTGATTCGCTTTTCAAATTACATAAAATCAATTCAAATTCATTTTATTATAAAGATGTAATAAATATCATAGCGCATCAATTTATTAGACCTCTATTGAATGTAGATGGAATTGATTATGCATCAAAAATTATTAAGACTATAGAAAACAATAATCTTGTCTATCCAAATAAAGACAGGTTGAAAAGAATGATTAATACGGATGAAAACATACTAGATTTATTATTTTCTAATTGGGAAAATTCTATAATACTAGCCCTTGAAAATTGCTCTAAACTTATTCTAACTATTAAATCTTCATTAGATAAAAACAAAAAATCAAATTTATTACATCTAGAATATGTGTTTCGTTTTAATGAGTTGTTTAATGAGCTCACAAGACTCAATTCAGAGCATGAACACATAAAAGATATCTCAACATTATTTGGAGTATACAAAGAACTTTTAAGTAGTGAAACTTTAGATTTTCAAGGGGAACCTTTACAAGGTTTACAGCTTATGGGGATGTTAGAATCTCGTGTTTTAGATTTTGAAACAGTTATTATTTCATCTGTAAATGAAGGCATATTACCCGCTGGGAAAAGCAATAATTCATTCATTCCTTTTGATGTAAAACTAGAAAACAAATTACCTACTTATAAAGAGAAAGACGCTGTTTATACTTATCATTTTTATAAACTTATACAACGTGCTAAAAATGTTTACATCATCTACAACACTGAAACTGATGTATTAACTGGAGGTGAGAAAAGTAGATTTATTACGCAATTAGAACTTGAAGGTATTCATAAAATTAACCATCAAATAATTGCACCTAACGTTCCGACTATTGAAACAGAATTAAACACTATAAAAAAAACTGAAACGCTACAACGCCAAATAATAGAAACAGCTAATCAAGGTTTTTCACCTTCATCATTAACAAACTACATTAGAAATCCTATTGATTTTTACTATCAGAAAATATTAAAGATAAAAGACCATGATGATGTTGAAGAAACTGTTGCAGCTAATACGCTAGGAACAGTAGTGCATAATACACTTGAAGATTTTTACAAACCCTTTATAAATAAGTTTTTAATTGTTGAAGATATAAAAGCCCTAAAATCAAAAATAAACCAAACTGTAACGCATCATTTTTTAAAAGAGTATAAAGAAGGAGACATTACAAAAGGCAAAAACCTTATTATTTTTGAAATAGCTAAGCGCTATGTTTCTAATTTTTTAGACTTAGAAATAAAAGCTTTGAAAGCAGGTGATAAAATTAAAATTATTGCTATTGAAGCTGATAATAATATTGAAATAAATATTCCTGAACTTAAATTTCCTATAAGAGTTAAAGGTAAAGTTGATAGAGTTGATGAATGTAACGGAACTACTAGAATTATAGACTACAAAACGGGTAAGGTAGAATCTAACCATGTAGAAATTGTTAATTGGGAAGATATTACAACAGACTATAAAAAATATAGCAAAAGTTTTCAAGTATTAACTTATGCTTATATGATGCAACAAGAAAATACAATTCAATTACCTATTGAAGCTGGTATAATTTCTTTTAAAAATTTAAGTTCTGGTTTTTTAAAATTTTCTAAAAAAGACAGTACTTTTAGTAGAAGTAAAGATTCACTTATAACCAATGACACTATAAATGCTTTTGAAGATGAATTAAAAAAACTCATCTTAGAAATATGCAATCCAAAAATAGATTTTACTGAAAAAGAAGTTTGATTATGACCATTTCAAAAAACAATATAATTCCTGGGAAACACAAAAAACCTATTGTGGTTGATACTTTTTATATTGAAAACTCTGAAACAAAACCAATCATTATATTTTGCCACGGCTATAAAGGGTTTAAAGATTGGGGTGCTTGGAATTTAATGGCTAAAGCATTTGCTGACGCTGGTTTCTTTTTTATAAAATTTAACTTTTCGCATAATGGTGGAACCGTTGAGCAGCCTATTGATTTTCCAGATTTAGAAGCTTTTGGAAATAACAATTACACCAAAGAATTAGATGATCTTGAAAGTGTAATAAATTGGATATGCCAAAATACTTCTTTTAAAAACGAGGCTGACCTTGGTAATATAAATTTATTAGGCCATAGTAGAGCTGGCGGTATTGTTACTATAAAAGCAGAAGAAGATAATCGTATAAAAAAAGTAATAAGTCTTGCAGGTGTTTCAAGTTTTGGGAAAAGAACATCTACAACTGGTGACTTAGAGCAATGGAAAAAAGATGGCGTAAAGTATGTTTTAAACGGTCGTACAAAACAAAAAATGCCTCATTTTTATCAATTCTATGAAGACTTTATTCAAAATGAAGAAAGGCTTACTGTAAAACGAGCAGTTTCAAATTTAAAAACGCCCTTTTTAATTATTCATGGTGATAATGATACCAGTGTTTTAATTGATGAAGCTCATAATCTTCATAAATGGCAACCCAAAAGTGTTTTAAAAATTATTGAAGGTGCAAATCATGTATTTAATACCAATCATCCTTGGCAACAAAAAAACCTTTCAACTCAATTAAAAAAAGTAACTTCATTAATTATATCATTTTTAAAAGAATAACCTTTTGAACACTTTAGCTTTTTCAGTTTTAAATAGACAGCATCAAATAGAAAAACTAAGCACAGAAATATTTGATTTAGTTATAATTGGTGGAGGAATAACTGGAGCAGGCATAGCACTAGATGCTTCTGCTAGGGGGCTTAAAGTATGCTTAATTGAGAAAAATGATTTTGCTTCAGGCACCAGTAATAAATCAACAAAACTTATTCATGGCGGTTTACGCTATTTAAAGAATTTTGAAATCGGTTTAGTTAGAGAATCTGGATCAGAACGTGCCATAGTACATAATTTAGCACCACATTTAGTAACACCTCAAAAAATGCTATTACCCTTGATTGAAGGAGGTACCTATGGAAAATTAATGACTGCTTTGGGTTTAAAAGTATATGATTTTCTGGCGGATGTTAAAGGTGATGATAGACGAAAAATGTTAGATAAAGAGGAAACGTTGCGCATAGAACCTTTACTAAACAATAAAACTGTAATCGGAGGCGGACTTTATGCTGAATATAGAACAGATGACGCACGTTTAACTATTGAAATTTTAAAAAAGGCTGCAGCTTTAGGTGCTACCATAGTAAATTATTGTGAAATGACATCTTTTAATTACGACATTCAATCGAAAATAGAGAGTATAAATTGTAAAGACCATAACTCTAAAAATATATTTACAGTAAAAGCTAAAAATTATGTTTCTGCTGCTGGTCCTTGGGTTGACCAAGTTCGTAAAAAAGATAATTCAATAAATAAAAAACGACTTCATCTTACTAAAGGTGTACATCTAGTATTCCCATTTGAAAAATTGCCCGTTAAACAATCCATCTATTTTGATGTTTCTGACGGTCGAATGGTTTTTGCAATACCTAGAGGAAAAATAACTTATGTAGGTACTACAGATACTAATTATTCTGGTAGTTTAGACCGTGTAGTTGCAACAAAACCTGATGCTAATTATCTTTTGAATGCTATAAATAGTATGTTTAAAACGGTAGACTTAACTATTGACGATATTGAATCTAATTGGGCTGGCTTAAGACCACTGATTCATGAAGAGAATAAATCGGCTTCAGAATTATCTCGAAAAGACGAAATATTCGTTTCAAAAAGCGGTTTAATATCTATGGCAGGAGGAAAGCTTACAGGCTATAGAAAAATGGCTTATAGAGCCTTAGATGCTGTTTTAAAAAAACACAGTAATAGTAAAACTTTGCCAAAGCTTGAAGAATCAAATACAGAAACCATTACTCTGGTAAATCCGCCACTTAAATCTACTGATGACGTAGAAGCGTACAAATTCAAACTTGAAAACGTTTTATCTACTCTAGGAATCTCTGATAGTTATTATTCTTGGTACCTGTCTTCTTCTTATGGAAAACAAGCAGATTTTATTATTGAAAAATTAAAAGATTTTAAATCTAATACCCCTTTAGAATGTTTAGTTAGAGCTGAACTCTGGTATGGCGTACATCATGAAATGATAAACAGTTTGAACGATTTTTTCATAAGAAGAACAGGACGATTGTATTTTGATATTCAAAGTATTTATAATTTTAAAAAAATAATAGTTAATGATATTTCCAAATATCTAAACTGGAATACTGACAAAACTAAGAGTGAGATTGAAAAATTAAACCTAGCACTCAAAGACGCCACAACTTTATATGATGAAGAGTTTAAGTAGCTTAAACTTTTATAAACACTTTTTTCTATACATTATATAACCCAATAAAGCATAAAAAAGGACAACAATTAAGCCTAAAGTTTAAGACTAAAATATCGTACCATATAACCGGAAATAAGTAATATAAACGCGATTAAAAATAACCACTTTATTTATTTAGTCCATCTAACAATTTACCCATTAAAACTCCAGAAAGACATGTAACAATGATTCGTAAACATTTCCCCAATCACCAGAGTTATTAACTAAAATCATAGATACTATAGTAAAACCTTTTAAAATATCTACAAATTCAATTCGTTGTCTCACTACCTTATTTTAAGGATAAAATTATGCCCTCTTAAAACCAACTTTATGTCCCCAAAAGGCATAATAGAATATAATAATATAGCAAGGTAATAATACCCAATATCCAAATGTTGCTGAATCTATGTTAGCAGTTATAGTATCTAAACCTGTTTCAACTAATTCTTCTTTTTTTACGTCAACTAATTTTCCATATAATAAGGGTAAAATAGCACCTCCAGAAATAGACATAATTAATAAAGCTGATGCTGTTTTAGTGAACTTACCTAAACCTGTTAAGGCCAGAGGCCAAATAGCAGGCCATACTAAAGCGTTAGCAAAACCTAGCGAAGCTACAAGAAGAACTGACGTGAAACCACTTGTAAATACTATACAAAATGATAAAATAATTCCTATGGCGGCACTTGCTTTTAAGGCTAAATTTTGACTTATGTATTTAGGAATTAAAAATACCCCTAAAGCATAAGTAGCAACCATAGCCATTAATGTAAATAATGTAAAAAACTTAGCTTGCTCAACAGGGATATCAAGTGAAATACCATAAGAAATAATAGTGTCTCCAGCAATAACCTCAACACCCACGTAAACAAATAATGCTATAACGCCTAACCATAAATGTGGAAATTGAAAAATACTGGATTTTGTTTTCCCACCTGTTTCGGACTCTTTAATTGGTTCTGCTTCAACATGAGGTAGTGGTGCTTTTCTAATCAAAATTCCGAGTATAAATAAAACAACAGCCATTACAATATAGGGTGTAATAACACTATCAGCCATAGTATTTAGTAAGTTCGCTTTTTCAGAAGCATCAACTACATTTAGTTTTTCTTTTATATCATCTATTCCAGATAATAAAATAGCACCAAATATTACCGAACCTAAGGCTCCTGCAACTTTATTTGCTATTCCCATTATAGCAATACGTTTTGCTGCACTTTCAATAGGTCCCAATATAGTAATGTAAGGATTTGATGCTGTTTGTAATAATGTCATACCAGCGCCTTGAATAAAAATAGCGGTTAAAAACATCCAATATGTCCGCGCATTAGCCGCAGGAATAAATACCAATGCGCCAATTGCCATAATAATTAACCCTAAAGACATCCCTTTTTTGTAGCCAATTTTATTAATTATAGATGAAGCAGGCAATGCCATAACCACAAACGATATATATGATGCTGATGCTACTAAATAGGATTGAGCATCGGTTAGCTCATTGATGGTTTTCATAAATGGAATTAATGCTCCATTTATCCAGGTTACAAATCCGAAAATAAAAAACAACCCCGCTATAATCACTATGGGTATAAATGTTTTATTTTCTGATGATATTTCTTGAGTATTAGACATAATTATCTATGCGATTTTATAGTTAGATTGTTATTATTTTATTAAAAATAAATATACGTTCTTTTTTTATTTCATTTAAAAGCCAAAAAAAGCTTTCAATATCTTGAAAGCTTTTTTTTCTGGTGGAGCATATCGGATTCGAACCGATCGCCTCTACGCTGCCAGCGTAGCGCTCTAGCCAAATGAGCTAATGCCCCATTTCCTATTTTAATCCACTTAAAACTAATACTGGTATTTTACTGTGAAAATCCTTTTTCAAAATGGTATTCTTTTCCCATTTCTTCGCAAAGAATCCTCTTTTTCGTCTTACAACACATAATATATCAGGGTTATAAGATTGAAAATGCTCTAAAACACCTTGAAAAGTTGTTGCATTTTCTGATTTAGTAATATTTTTTATCAAGCCTAAAAGCTCTGTATTAAGATCAAAATCACCTTCATTATGGAATGGTGTTTTTACCAATAATAAATCCAAATTAGCATCAAACTTTTTCTTCAAATCAGAAAGTGGATTTAATACACCTTTCTTCTTTATTACAGCAGATTTAATCGCCATTAAAATATTAGCTGGTGCTTTAAACTTATACCCTTCAGGAACAATAAGAGCTGGAACATCCATTTGCTTAACAATTCTACCAGATGTCTTTCCTAAATAAACTTCATCTTTAATAGAGTTTGTTCTGGGTTCAATTAAAACCAAATCTACATCTCCCGCTTTACATGCTAATTCTAATGTGTCAATTAATTTTCCTTTTAGGGTCTTTACAACTACCTCAACATTTTTAGTATCAACTTTAGAAACTAAATCTTCCAAAAAAGATCTGCTTTCTTTTTCAATAATCTGATCTACTTTAATCATAGTACCAGCCTTAGTATAAACATTGTATACTTGTACTACAAAAAGTTTTGCGCCAAAAGCTTCAGCAAAATCTAAAGCATACTGTAAATGACTTAATGTATTTTTAGATGATCCAACAGGAACTAAAATATTCTTCATACCAATATGTTTAAAAACTAAATTTACAATAAATTTGAAGCAAAAGTATAACATTTATATGATTCGAAAAGGAACACTTAGCGATATCGACAATATCCTTGAAATCACAAAGGCTTGTGCTGCTTTTATGATTACTAAAAATATTTTCCAATGGAATGAATTTTATCCCAACAAAACACCCTTCATAAATGATGCAAATAGTGACGAATTATATGTTTTAGAAGTAGATGATAAAATTTTAGGTTGTATTACAGTGTCCACTTTTATGGACGAAGAATATATACCAATTTCATGGCTAACATCTAATAAAAACAATATTTACATCCATAGGCTAGCAATTCACCCAAATCAACAAGGGCAAGGATATGCTCAAAAACTCATGCAATTTGCAGAAAATTATGCACGAGAAAATAAGTTTCAATCCGTTAGATTAGACACCTTTTCTCAAAACAAAAGAAACCAAAAGTTTTACGAACTTCGTGGCTATAAAAAATTGGGTGATATTTACTTCCCAAAACAAAGTGAACATCCTTTTCATTGTTACGAACTCGTCTTGTGAGCACAAACATCAGTTTTAAAAATATAAACAAATTAGCTATTCCAGCACTTATCTCTGGAGTATCAGAACCTATTTTATCTTTAACAGATGCCGCAATAGTTGGTAATATTCAATTAAACGCTACTGAATCTCTTGCAGCAGTTGGTATAGTAACCACATTTATATCCATGCTTATTTGGGTATTGGGGCAAACTAGAAGTGCTATTTCATCAATAGTTTCGCAATATGTTGGTGCAAATAAACTCGAAAAAATAAAAAACTTACCAGCTCAAGCTATTTTCATAATAACCTCCTTGAGTCTCTTAATCATCATTGGCACCTATCCTATAGCAAAACACATATTCAAACTCTATAATGCCTCAGGCTTAATTCTAGATTATAGCGTCATTTACTATAAAATACGTGTTTTAGGGTTTCCTTTCACGCTTTTTACTATTGGTGTTTTTGGTGCTTTTAGAGGTTTACAAAACACCTATTACCCCATGATAATTGCAATAATAGGAGCCGCATCAAACATCATTTTAGATATCATTTTAGTTTACGGAATTGAAGGCTACATCCCACCCATGAATATAGAAGGTGCAGCCTATGCTAGTGTTATAGCTCAAATTTTAATGGCAGGTTTTTCGGCATATTTCCTGCTCAAAAAAACATCTATTCCATTAAAACCTACCTTTCCTTTTAATCCAGAAATAAATAGATTCATTCTCATGATTCTTAATTTATTTGTCAGAACTATAGCGCTTAATGTTACGCTATATTTTGCAAGTGCTTATGCCACAAAATATGGCGCAGCTTACATTGCAGCTTATACCATAGCCATAAATTTATGGTTTTTAGGTGCTTTTATAGTTGATGGCTACGCCAGTGCAGGTAATATTTTATCAGGTAAATTGTTCGGTGCAAAAGCCTATTCAATTTTAATAAAATTAAGCAATAAACTCATAAAATACGGTGTAATAATCGGCATTATTTTAGGCATTATTGGTGCTATATTCTATTACCCAATCGGACGTATTTTTACTAAAGAACCTGAAGTTTTAGAAGCGTTTTACAACATATTTTGGATTGTATTGGCTATGCAACCGCTATGTACACTCGCTTTTATTTTCGATGGTATTTTTAAAGGCTTAGGAAAAATGAAATACCTTAGAAACGTTCTTTTATTCTCAACCTTTCTCGTTTTTATACCCATTCTATTTTGGTTAGACAACCTCGATTATAAACTACACGCCATATTCATAGCTATAACATTCTGGATAATTGCTCGGGGCATCCCTTTAATTATAAAATTCAGGAAAATATTTATACCTCTAGCACAAAAAACTTAACTTTGGCGCGTAATCTGTATTAACGTATTATGAATCTATTAATTGCAATAGTTCAGCAAGTAGATATTGAAGAGAAAATCCAAAACGCACCCGATAAAGGTTACGAAATTGGTGTTTTCATTGGCTCCATGCTACCCTTTATAAACCTAGTAGCTCTGGCGTATTTAATGTACAGATACAACAAAAAAAGAAACCAATAAACAAGCACTATGGACATCATGTCATTCCTCAGCGGAAACGGATTATTTCTAATCCTCGGTTTAGTTTTAATCATCGTATACTTTGTAAATAAAAGAAAAAGAAGATAATGGGAAACAACATTCGCATCACCAAGCAATTCTCTTTTGAAACCGGTCACGCACTTTACGGCTACGACGGGAAATGTAAAAATGTACACGGTCACAGTTATAAACTCTCTGTTACCGTTATTGGTAAACCTATTACCGATAACACCAACGTAAAATTCGGAATGGTAATAGACTTTGGCGATCTTAAAAAAATCGTTAAAGAAGAGATAGTAAACGTCTTTGATCACGCAACCGTATTCAACAAAAACACGCCACATGTCGAGTTAGCAAAAGAATTACAAGATCGCGGACACAATGTGTTACTTGTTGATTACCAGCCTACTAGTGAAATGATGGTGCTAGATTTTTCTAAAAAAATAGGTAAACGACTACCTAAACATATTAAATTACATTCCTTAAAACTTCAAGAAACAGATACGTCGTTTGCAGAATGGTTCGCTTACGAAAATAATTAGGGCGTTACCACAAGGGTCGGGCTTTTATTCATGCATTTCTATTTTAAATTTTGGAATTCATGAACATAAATGTTTCGTTACAAGTCCTCGCTTCTGCGCTAGGGCGCAAAAGCTGTGGGCTATCCACTGCAATCCCTAACGCAGGCATATCCGCCAAATACCGTTATAACACAAATATTCGTGCATTTGTGGCTATTTTATTTATATTTACTTCATGAATATTCCAAAAGGAAAAAAAATATATTTTGCTTCAGATAATCACTTAGGCGCACCAACCAAAGAAGCCTCTTTTCCTCGCGAAAAAAAATTCGTTGCCTGGTTAGACAAAGTAAAGCATGATGCAGCAGCCATTTTCCTTTTAGGTGATTTATTCGACTTTTGGTTTGAATATAAAACTGTTGTCCCAAGAGGATTTACTAGAACATTAGGCAAACTTGCTGAAATATCAGACTCAGGCATTCCTATTCACTATTTTGTTGGAAACCATGATTTATGGATGAATGGCTATTTTGAAGAAGAACTAAACATTCCTGTTTATCACAAACCCAAAGAATTCACCTTTAACAATAAAACTTTTTTTATAGGGCATGGTGATGGATTAGGCCCTGGAGATAAAGGTTATAAACGTATGAAAAAGGTGTTTACCAATTCCTTTTTTAAATGGGTTTTTAAATGGGGCCATCCAGATATTGGAATGCGAATTGCACAATACTTTTCGGTAAAAAATAAATTGATTTCTGGCGATGACGATGCTAAATTTCTTGGAGAAAACAATGAATGGTTAGTACAATATTGCAAACGCAAACTAGAAGATAAACACAGAGATTTCTTTGTATTTGGACACAGACACTTACCTCTAAATATAGACCTCAACAAAAATTCAAAATACATCAACCTCGGCGATTGGATTCAATATTTCACGTATGGTGTTTTTGATGGAGAAACTATGGAATTAAAAGAATATTAATCCTCATTCTCATGAGCTTCCATATCAGCTCTTAAATCCAAATCTCTTAGCGTTGGGTTTTTCACACCTATTGCAAAAACTGTAATTAACGTCATTGTTCCTCCAAAAACTACTGCTGCAACAGGACCAACTAATTTAGCAGCTAAACCACTCTCAAAAGCACCCAATTCATTTGAAGAGCCAACGAACATAGAATTAACTGAAGATACACGTCCACGCATATCATCAGGTGTTTTTAACTGTAAAATCGTCTGACGAATAATCATAGAAATTCCATCGGCTGCACCACTAATAAATAACATTAAAACACTTAACCAAAAGATATTTGACAAGCCAAAACCAATAATACTAATACCAAAAACAAAAACTGCAATCAATAATTTTTTACCTGTATTCTTACTAATAGGGATATAGGTTGTGGCAAACATAGTAACAATACTTCCCAGAGAAATTGAGGCATTTAAAATCCCAAAACCTTCGCTACCAACCTCGAGAACATCTTGAGCAAAAATAGCTAGAATAGCAACAGTTCCTCCAAATAAAACAGCAATCATATCTAGCGTTAAGGCTCCTAAAATAGCTTTATTTTGAAAAACGAAACGCACTCCTACTTTTAAACTTTCTTTTACGGGTTCTCCAATTTTTTTATTTAAAATGGGTTTCTTCTTGATAAGAAATGTCATAAAAAATGAAATCAGAACCAAGAGAAAAACAACGCATAATGTATTTGCAACACCTATCCAGCTAATAGCAAAACCGCCAAAAAGCGCACCTAAAACCGCGGCTGTTTTCCAAGTACTTGTACTCCAAGTTGCTGCATTTGGATATATTTTTTTAGGCACAATTAATGCCACCAATGAAAAGATTATAGGTCCAAAAAACGAACGCAAAAAACCTCCAAAAAATACCAGCGCATAAATAGAATATAGAATAGCGTTTGTTGACCAATTGCCAACCACAGCTTCAGAAGTTAATAAATAAAGACCCAGACTAATTAATGAAAAAGCTGCAATACAAAGCGCAAAGAGGTTTCGTTTTTCCTTTTGGTCTACAATATGACCAGCAAAAAGAGCCATAGTAAAAGCTGGAATAATTTCCATAAGCCCAATAATTCCCAAAGAAAGTGGATCTTTAGTAATACTATAAACCTGCCATTCAATAACTATAAATTGCATGGACCAACCGAATACCAAAAACAATCGTAGCAATAAAAAAATATTGAATTCTCTAATTCGTAGGGCTGCGTAAGGGTCGGTTTTTGCCATAATTTACCTATTGGCTATCTTGATCTTTTATATCTCTTAACTTCAATTGTAAACTTACATTACCTCTCCACTCGTTTTCATCAATGGAATAGACAGCTTTAAATGGTTTTCCATTAGAAATAATATCAAATTTATCGCCCATACTAAATCCAATACCTACCATTCTACTGGATGATTCTGGTTGCGTAGCGGTTAATCTTAAATGGGTTTTATCAGCACCAACACATTTTCCGTAGCCTGTATCTATTAAATTTTCGGTCATAAAAACAGGGGTCATATTACTAGGCCCGTAAGGTGCAAACTGTTTTAATATTCTATAAAACTTGGGCGTAATATCTTTTAAATCAACTTTAGCATCAATTTTAATTTCTGGAGTCAATAGGTTTCTATCTATGGTTTTAGAAACTTCATCTTCAAAAGCCTGTTTAAATGCTTCGTAATTTTCTTCTTCAAGGGTTAAACCTGCTGCATATTTATGCCCACCAAATTGTTCAATATGTTCTTTGCAGTTTTCCAAAGCATTATAAATATCAAAATCTCTAACTGAACGTGCTGAGGCTGCTAATTTATTGCCACTTTTTGTAAATACTAAAGTAGGCCTGTAATAGGTTTCTGTTAATCTAGAAGCCACAATACCAATAACGCCTTTATGCCAAGTTTCGTCATAAACAACAGTAGTAAGGCGGTTCTGTTCTTTTTGTTCTTCAATTTGCTGAAGAGCTGCTTCTGTAATTTGCTTATCTGTTTCACGTCTATCTAAATTATAATCATTTATTTCAGCAGCATATTTTTGAGCCATATCTGGCTCTTCCTCAGTTAATAAAGTTACGGCATAATTACCGTGTTTCATCCTTCCAGCAGCATTTATTCTTGGTGCAACAATAAAAACAACATCGGTAATGGTTAATTCAGTTTTCTCAACCTGATCTAAAATGGCTTGAATTCCAGATCTCGGATTGGTATTTATAACCATTAAACCATAATACGCTAGTACTCTATTTTCTCCATCAATAGGTACAATATCAGCGCCAATTGCAGTAGCTACCAAATCTAAATATTCGGTTAAATCTTCAGCTGTTTTTCCATCTTTTGAGGCTAATGCTTGTACCAACTTAAAGCCAACACCACAACCACATAATTCTTTATATGGATACTCACAATCTTCACGCTTAGGGTCTAAAACAGCTGCAGCATCAGGAATTTTATCTGCAGGCCTATGGTGATCACAAATAATGAAATCAATACCTAGTTTTTTTGCGTGTTCAACCTTTTCAACAGATTTTATACCACAATCTAAAGCAATAATTAAAGTAAATTCATTCTCTAAAGCAAAATTGATGCCTTTATATGAAATGCCATAACCTTCATCATACCTGTTAGGAATATAAGTGTAAACTAAACCGTGTTTTGTTTTTAAATAAGAAGACATTAACGCCACCGAAGTGGTGCCATCAACATCATAATCACCATATACCAAAATATTTTCTTTATTAGTAATAGCCTTTTCAATTCGAGCAACGGCCTTATCCATATCCTTCATTAAAAAAGGATCGTGCAAATCAGTTAAGCGTGGTCTAAAAAATGTTTTAGCTTCATCATAAGTCTCAATGCCTCTTTGTAATAACAATGTTGCTATTGTATGATCTATTTGAAGTGCTTTTTGTAAAGCTTCAACTTTTTCAGATTGAGGTTTAGGTTTTAAAGTCCAACGCATTGAGAGGGGTATGAGATTTGATAAAAGTTCAACGGGTAGTATTCCTTTTTATTTTTTATGAAAATGAGTTTCTATACTTAATTCTGAAAATTGACGAAACATTTCCATAACACCACAATATTTTTCAATGGATAAATCTACAGCTCTTTGCAGTTTTTTTTCATTTAAATCATCTCCATAAAAATGAAAATGCATAGCCACTTTATCGTAATATTTTGGGTGCTCTTCTGTTAAATTTGCTTCAGTCTCTATTTTGAAGTCATCAACATTTAGCTTCATTTTTTTTATTAAAGCTGCAACGTCTAGTCCAGAACATCCTGCTAAACCAGATAACATTAATGCTTTGGGTCGGTAGCCTTCACTTTTCCCTCCACTTTCTTCACCAGCATCAATAAACAAGTTATGCCCTGACGGGTTTGTACTTTCAAACCTCATATTTCCTAACCATTTTGTAGTAACCTTATTTGTCATTTTTCTGAATTATTTTTTGTTAACTTGTAGCTTCAAAAATACTATTTAAAAAACAAAATATGCCTTTAGTAACACCATTATCTGCTGATCACGATTTAGACACCAAAAAGCTTGCCGAATTTTTTAATGAAACTTTAGGGTTTTGCCCAAACTCGGTACTAACCATGCAACGCAGACCCGCCATAAGTAAAGCATTTATTAATTTAAATAAGGCGGTTATGGCTAATGAGGGCAGAGTAACATCTGCTTTAAAACGTATGATTGCTTGGGTGAGTAGTAACTCGACTGGGTGCAGATATTGTCAAGCACATGCAATTCGTGCAGCCGAACGTTATGGTGCAGAACAAGAACAACTGGATAATATTTGGGAATACAGAACACATCCAGCCTTTAGTGAAGCAGAACGTGTTGCTTTAGATTTTTCTTTACAAGCCTCTCAAGTTCCAAACGGTGTTGACGAGGAAATAAAAAAACGTTTATATGAGCATTGGGATGAAGGTGAAATTGTTGAAATGCTTGGGGTAATTTCTTTGTTTGGTTATCTCAATAGATGGAATGATAGTATGGGGACCTCTATTGAAGGTGGTGCTGTTGAAAGTGGCAACCAGTATTTAGGCAAGCATGGTTGGGAAAAAGGAAAGCATATTTAATGAAAGGAGTAGATTTCTCAAAAATAACATCCTTCTTTTCTAAAATTGTAGATCTTAACGATGAAGAAAAAAAGCATCTAGTTAATAAACTTGAGGTTTTCCATTTCAAAAAAAAGGATGTAATTGTAAAAGAAGGCGCTACAAGTAAGTATGTGTATTTTGTTAATAATGGCACACTTCGATCATATTACCTTAAAGATGGCGAAGAATTTACAACGCAATTTTATTTTGAAAACTCTTATTGCTCATCGTATAGTAGCTTTTTAACCCAAAATAAAGGGCGCATAAATATTGAATGTTTATCTGATGTAGAATTATTAGCATTATCTTTTGAAAACGTTCAAAACATGTATAAAAACAGTAAAGCCTTTAATACTTTTGGAAGGCGTATTAGTGAGTTTCTATATATTGATTTCTTCGAAAGATCTTCTTCTTTTTTGTTAGACGATGCCAAAACTAGGTATTTAAATCTTGTAAAAGGTAGACCAGAGGTTTTAAAATCTATCCCTAATTATATGATTGCATCCTATATTGGTATTACTCCTGAATCGTTAAGTCGACTGAAAAAACAACTTCTAAAGGAATAAAACCTACTAAATCTGGTTTTCTTACCATAGGTCAATTTTTTTTATTGTCTTTTCGTATAGTTTTGGAGTATAATTTTAATATCTGGAAAAATGAGAGCATTCTTTTTAACTATTATCATTCTTTTTGCTTCAATAAAAGCCTCAGCATGTTCTGCATTTATGTGTCGTGCTAAAAATGGGGTGTATTTTGCTAAAAATTTCGACTGGCAATACAGCCATGGTTATATCATAAAAAATAGTAAAGGTGTTTTTAAAAATGGGTATAATTTTAAAGGAGAACATACTGCATCGTGGACATCAAAATATGGCTCAATTACTTTTAATCAAATAGGAAAAGAGTTTCCTTTTGGAGGTATGAATGAGGAAGGTTTAGTTGTTGAACAACTTTGGAATCAAGATGATTGCGAATATGAAGTTTTCAAAAATTCAAAAACGATTTCTGAATTAGAATGGATTCAATTTCAATTAGACAATTATAAAACTGTAGATGAAGTTATTGACTCTTTAAAACAAATCACGATTATTCCCGTAATGGCAAAAGTGCATTATTTTATAACAGATACTTCAGGTAAATCAGCAATTATTGAATTTATAAATGGTAAAACTCAACTTATTGAGTCGTCTGATAATCATCAATTAATCACGAATAGTAACTATAAAAATTCTCAAAACTATTGGGCGACTCATAAAGATACTGTAGACAAAACCTCAGGACGTTCTTTAGATAGGTATTGCCATTTATCTCATAGTATTTCAAAATTAAATTTAGATAATACTATAGATTCTGAAGCCCTGTTTAAAACCTTATTACCAACTAGAACAACACAAACGCAATGGAGTATAGTTTATGATGTTACAAATAAAGAAATTCAATTTTTAAGTCGAAATAATCCAACTGTAAAAACCATTAAACTTGATAATTTCAACTTTGAAGATGATACAACTGTAGCGGCAAAAATTAATTCTGAAACTTTAAATTTCAACGATTATAGTTTTGATGATAATAAAAACTTAGTCAATGCATTTCAAAAAAACTTTGGGATTCCTTATATAGATTACAAGATGATGAATACACATCAAATGAATCCAAACAAACAATTATCAGATTCACTTTTTAAGAATACTGTTAATATTAAAGTGAATTTTAATGTTAAAAAAAATAGTGGTAAAATAGCATTGATGCTTGTAAATAGTGAGAAAAATTATAAAAAAAGACAGCCTATTAAAGCTGCTAAAAGTAACGTTGTTAATGGCAGAGTCTCTGTTATGTTTTACTCTATTCCTAAAGGAGATTATGCAGTAATGGCATATCATGATGTGAATAATAATGAAAAACTAGATACCAATTTTTTAGGTATCCCAAGTGAGCCATTTGTATTTTCAAATAACGCTAAGGGTTTTATGGGTGCTCCAAAATTTGAAAAAGCGAAGTTTATTGTTGATTCTGATACTGTTATTGATTTGGATATAAAGTAAACTAATGTCTTAACATTTTTCTAACTTGTTCCCTCAAAACTGGCAAAACCTCAACCTCAAACCAAGGATTCTTTGTCAGCCAAAATCTATTTCTAGGCGATGGATGTGGTAAAGGCAAATATTTTGGTAAATATTCTTGGAAATTATCTACAGTCTCCGTTAAGGTTTTTTTCGCGGCCTTTCCTAGGTAATACTTTTGGGCATACATGCCTATTAAAATAACCAACTCCACATTTTTGAGTTCATCAAACAAGGGTTTGTGCCATTGTGGAGCACATTCTGGTCGTGGTGGTAAATCACCTGTTTTTCCTTTTCCTGGATAACAAAACCCCATAGGTATTATGGCAAACTTTTTTTCATCATAGAATTCTTCATCTGTTACATTTAACCATTTTCGTAATTGTCTACCACTAGCATCATCCCAAGGTATACCAGAAGCATGGACTTTTGTTCCTGGTGCTTGCCCAATAATTACAATTTTAGATTCTGGATGCGCAGAAACTACAGGTCTTGGCCCTAAAACCAAATGTTCTTTACAAATGGTACATTCTTTAATCTCATGTAGAAGCGCTTTCATATCTTTTAAAAAATAAAGGAATGTCTATTTTTTTATTAATGGATTCGTTTTAAAACTTAAACCCTCAAAACCAGTTTCCATAAAATTTCTAATATTTTGATGTCCTTCACCATTTGGATCTTTTAAAACATCTTCAAAATAATATTGCCCAAAACAAGCCAATGTTTCGTCTTTTGATAGTCCTTGCTCTTTTGCAAAAGCAAATAATTTGCATGATCCTGAATTTTGACCTTCTGCATTTTCTAGTATTCCGTTTTTAAAAGCTGTTGGTGAAAACGTGTAGTTTTCGTCAATAACTTTCATAGTTTCGGAAAACTCAATTTGTTTTGGAGTTTCTTTTAATTTATTCTTGAATGATTCTATATTCATTTTGATGTTTTAATACTATTTACTTTTTCCACCAACCACAACAACAATCTCTCCTTTAGGTGGTTTGTTGGTGTAATATTCTAAAACCTCTTTAGTTGTTCCACGAATTGTTTCTTCAAACAATTTGGTTAATTCTCTGGATACAGTCACCTGTCTGTCTTCTCCAAAATACTCACAAAAATGTCCTAAGGTTTTTACTAATTTATGAGGGCTTTCGTAAAAAATCATGGTTCTAGTTTCTTCAGCTAAAAGTAATAATCTAGTTTGACGCCCTTTTTTAACAGGTAAGAAACCTTCAAACACAAATTTATCATTTGGTAATCCAGAATTTACCAATGCTGGTACAAATGCCGTAGCTCCAGGTAAACACTCTATTTCTATATTGTTTTCAATACAAGCACGGGAGAGTAAAAAACCAGGGTCTGAAATGGCTGGTGTTCCTGCATCACATATTAATGCTACTGATGTTCCTGATTTTAATTTTTGAATAATACTTTCAACCGTTTTATGCTCATTATGCATATGATGCGATTGCATATGTGTTGAAATCTCAAAATGTTTTAATAGTTTCCCTGATGTTCTGGTGTCTTCTGCTAGAATTAAATCGACTTCTTTAAGAACTTCTATAGCTCTGAATGTAATGTCTTTTAAATTTCCAATAGGGGTTGGGACTATGAAGAGTTTACTCATTTGTGTTAGTGATTGCAGTGGTTAGCTTTTGGCGAGGCGCGCATCGAGCCAAAACTATGAACGAAAAGCACGACCGCGCCTTTTTCGGCGTGGTAACACCCCAATTTTAATTAAACTTTGCTTCTATAATTTCTATGAAGCGTTCTTCAAACTCTTCTTTTCCTTCCCAATTATTGTAATCTGGTTTTACCATATTATCTATAAAACGCCTTGCATCTTCCAATGAAACTGAGGTGTTTAGTTGAGACATTACACGGTCATAATCTTCACTTTTCCCATTAAATAGATGTTTTATGAAAGCTATTTTATCGTTAAGTCCAATATTAAATCCGCCAACTTTAAGTTTATCATTCAATGATTTTTTTCCATTAGCAACTCCATTTTTTAATTTTGATATAGGTTCAAAAACAGGTATATCCTCAAATCCAGCAGTGATATCTTCTAAGTTGTGCTTTTTAACAGGCTCTTTAGGAATGGCTTCTTCAAAAACGGTATCAGTTTCTTCAGTCTCTTCTGGCATATGCGCCACCATATCTTTGATTTTATTCATTACTGGCTCCATAATATCGTCGTCTTCAACCTCATCAAGATTGATGTATATTTTATCCTCAACTTCAATATTATCACTCACTTTATTATTGAAAGCACTGTCCAACATATCGAAAAACGAAGAATCATTGCCAATAGTTGGTATATCGCCTTCAAAATTTTCGTGTGCAAATTTTAACACCGATAGTTTCTCATAAAGCGCAGAAACTTCGGCATGCATTTTAACAACATCCTCTTTTCCTTTTAATTTAAGAATTCTATGTGCTATACTGACCAATTCAGATTCAAGCTTCTTCTTCATTGTTTATAAATTTTAAATTATTGCACTTTAGGCTTTTGTTTTTTAATAAATTTACGCCACCTTTATACAAACGATAAATTGCTTTGTTTTAGTGTTAAAATTACGAAATGTTTCTTGAAAATACAGTAAATCATAAAGAACAATTTGGATGGATTGAAGTTATCTGTGGCTCCATGTTTTCTGGAAAAACGGAAGAATTGATTCGTAGGCTAAAGCGTGCGCAGTTTGCTAGACAAAAAGTTGAAATTTTTAAACCTGCTATTGATGTGCGTTATGATGAAGATATGGTAGTCTCTCATGATGAAAATCAAATTCGATCTACACCTGTTCCTGCTGCTGCTAATATCCCTATTTTGGCTGATGGTTGTGATGTGGTTGGTATTGATGAGGCTCAGTTTTTTGATGATGAAATTGTACGGGTATGTAACGATTTAGCAAACAAAGGTGTTCGAGTTATTGTAGCTGGTTTGGATATGGATTTTAAAGGCAACCCCTTTGGGCCAATGCCCAACCTAATGGCTACAGCAGAATATGTAACTAAAGTGCATGCCGTTTGTACAAGAACAGGGAATTTAGCGCAATATAGTTACAGAAAAAATCAAGATGATAATTTAGTTTTATTAGGTGAAGTTAACGAATATGAGCCTTTAAGTAGAGCTGCTTATTATAAAGCGATGATTAGGGATAAAGTCAGGAATATGAAAGTTAACGATGCCGAAGAAGTTAACACAAAACCCAAGGATGCTAATGCTTAAAGCACAAGAAACGGTGCTTGAAATAGACCTAAAAGCACTTAAACATAATTTTGAATATCTAAAATCAAAATTACAACCTGAAACTAAGTTTTTAGCGGTTGTTAAAGCTTTTGCTTATGGAAGTGATGCACAAAAAATTGCTAAATACCTACAAGATTTAGATGTGGATTATTTTGCTGTTGCTTATGCTAATGAAGGCATAACATTAAGGAAAGCTGGTATTACCAAACCCATTTTAGTACTTCATACATTAGCTATTAATTTTGATGTTATTATTGAAAATTGCTTGGAGCCTAATCTATATAATGCTAAAATTTTAAATGAATTTATTGCATTTGCTTCTTCTGAAAAGCAAAACGAATATCCTGTACATATAAAGTTTAATACCGGTTTGAATCGTTTAGGGTTTTGGGAAAATGATTTAGAATATGTGGTTTCAAAAGTAACGGCTACAAGTGTAGTAAAAGTGAAATCTTTATTTTCTCATTTAGCAGCTAGTGAAGATTTAAATGAACGGGACTTTACATTAAATCAGATTAATAGTTTTAAAGCAATTGCTGAAAATTTTGAAGCTGAAATTGGGTACATGCCTTTTTTACATATGAGCAATACCTCTGGGATTTTAAATTATCCTGAAGCTCATTTTGATATGGTACGTTCTGGAATTGGTCTCTACGGTTTTGGAAATTCTGAAAAAGAAAGTGCTCATTTAAAACCTGTTGCTAGTTTAAAAACGGTTATATCTCAAATCCATAAAATTAAAAAAGGTGAGTCTGTGGGCTACAACCGTGCCTATAAAAGCGATAGATTAATTACAAAAACAGCTACCTTACCACTAGGTCATGCCGATGGTATTAGTAGAATTTATGGCAACGGAAAGGGTTTTGTTACCATAAATGGACAAAAAGCATCTATTATTGGTAATGTTTGTATGGATATGATTATGGTTAATATTACTGATATTGATTGTAAAGAAGGTGATGAAGTTATTGTTTTTGACGGTAATACAATTACAGCTGAAACCTTGGCTGATTCTGCAAATACAATTTCTTACGAGTTGATTACTTCTATCTCTCAGCGAGTTAAACGCACTTTTATTAATTACTAATTATTCCAACATGTGACTTTTTTAGTTATCTTGGTCACAATTAATATATTTAACCATTAAAACTAATTAAAATGTTAAAAGAATTCAAAGAATTTATCATGACGGGTAACGTTGTGGAATTTGCAGTTGCCGTTATTATGGCAGGAGCTATTGGAGGTGTTGTTAAAGGTTTTGTTGACAATATCGTTATGCCTGTAGTAGGTCATTTCTCTGGAGGAATGGATTTTGCTGAGTTAAAAGTAGTCCTATCTGAAGCTGTTGTTAATGCTGAAGGTGTTGTTACAACTCCAGAAAATGCTATTATGTGGGGATCTTGGGTAAACACAATAGTAAATCTTATTATAGTTGGGTTTGTTATGTTCTTAATTGTTAAGGCCTACAACAAAACTAAAGCTCCAGCAGAAGAACCAGCTCCAGCAGGACCATCTCAAGAAGATCTACTAGCCGAAATAAGAGATTTGCTTAAAAAATAACAATATGTTAAATAAATAACAATGTGTTATTTGTTGTTAAAAAGCCCTTGTTTATTGAAAATGAGGGCTTTTTTTATACTCTAAAATAGAATTAATACTTAGTTTTGTCCTCACAAATTTATTAAAGCTAGAAAAAATGAAAGTAGCTGTAGTTGGTGCCACTGGAATGGTTGGCGAAGTGATGTTGAAAGTTCTTGCAGAACGTAATTTTCCCGTAACAGAATTAATTCCTGTTGCTTCTGAACGTTCTTTAGGTAAATCGATAACATACAAAGGAAAAGACTATAAGGTTGTTGTTTTAGAGACTGCTGTCTCTATGAAACCAGATATTGCCTTATTTTCAGCAGGAGGAGGCACATCATTAGAATGGGCTCCTAAATTTGCAGAGGTTGGTACTACAGTAGTAGATAATTCTTCTGCTTGGAGAATGGATCCAACAAAAAAATTAGTGGTTCCTGAAATTAATGCTGATGAGCTTACTAAAGACGATAAAATTATAGCCAATCCTAACTGTTCAACTATTCAGTTAGTAATGGCTTTAAATCCGCTTCATAAAAAATATAAAATGAAACGTGTTGTGGTGTCTACTTACCAATCGGTTTCTGGTACTGGTGTAAAAGCTGTACGTCAATTAGAAAACGAAATTGCTGGTGTTGAAGGCGAAATGGCTTATCCATATCCTATTGGAAGAAATGCATTACCTCATTGTGATGTTTTTGAAGACAATGGATACACTAAAGAGGAAATGAAATTAGCCAGAGAGCCTCAAAAAATCATGAACGATAGAACATTTTCTGTATCTGCAACTGCTGTTAGAATTCCTACTGCGGGTGGACACTCTGAATCTGTAAATGTAGAGTTTGAAAATGATTTTAATTTGGCTGATGTTCGTAAATTATTACATGAAACTCCTGGAGTTGTTGTACAAGATAATACCGATACTAACACCTACCCAATGCCTATTTTTGCACATGAAAAAGATGAGGTTTTCGTAGGACGTATAAGAAGAGACGAAACACAACCTAATACTTTAAATATGTGGATTGTTGCAGATAACCTTCGTAAAGGTGCAGCAACTAACACCATTCAAATTGCTGAGTATTTAATTGAGCATAAATTAGTATAAGTGTTATTTTCATAAAGAAATCTCAAAGCCTCTGATTTACAGAGGCTTTTTTTATTTTTGACCACCCAAATCGCTAAAAAGCTAATATATAAGTGGATTTTTAAAAAATATTATTGTGAAATATCCAAAAACCAAAACGGTAGATACCGTAGACACCTATTTTAATACAGAAGTTAAAGACCCTTACCGTTGGTTAGAAGATGATAGAAGCGAAGCCACCGAAGCTTGGGTTAAAGCACAAAACCAATCTACTTTTGGGTATTTAGATAACATCCCATACAGAGAAGAACTCAAAGCGCGTTTATCAAAACTATGGAATTATGAAAAAATAGGAGCGCCTTTTAAAGAAGGGGGTTATACTTATTTTTATAAAAATGATGGGCTTCAAAACCAATATGTCATCTATCGTTATAAAACAGGAGAAAACCCAAGTACCGCAACAGTTTTTTTAGATCCAAATACATTTAAAGAAGATGGTACTGTTTCTTTAGGAGGTACTAGTTTTTCAAAAAACGGAAAAATATTAGCCTATTCTATCTCTGAAGGCGGAAGCGATTGGAGAAAGATTTTAGTTATGGATACTGAAACAAAAACTATTATTGAAGATACACTTATTGATATCAAATTTAGCGGGATGTCTTGGTATAAAAATGAAGGCTTCTATTATTCAAGCTATGATAAACCGAAAGGCAGTGAACTATCTGCTAAAACAGACCAACATCAAGTATACTATCATAAATTAGGTACGCCTCAAAAAGAAGATCAATTAATTTATGGTGGCAAACCAAATGAGAAACACCGCTATATATACAGTTCTGTAACTGAAGACAATCGTTATTTATTAATCTCTCCCAGAATTTCAACCTCTGGAAATAAATTATTTATTAAAGATTTAACAAACCCTAATAGTCAACTTATAACCATTTTAGATCACACAGATAGCGATACTTACGTTATTGATAATGTGGGCAGCAAACTGTTTTTAGTGACAAATTTAAATGCGCCTAACAAAAAAATAGTTTCTGTTGATGCTTCAAATCCAACACCAGATAACTGGGTTGACTTTATTCCTGAAACTGAAAATGTATTGAGTCCTTCTACTGGTGGTGGTTATTTCTTTACAGAATATATGGTTGATGCGGTATCTAAAGTATTTCAATATGATTATAACGGGAAACTAATTCGAGAAGTGAAATTACCTGGAGTTGGTAGCGCAGGCGGATTTGGAGCGAAAAAAGAAGAGACAACGTTATATTACTCGTTTACCAATTATAAAACCCCTGGTAATATTTATAAATACCATATTAAAAACGGGACTTCAGAGTTATTACACAAGCCTGATATCGATTTTAATCCTGATAATTATGAAACTAATCAAGTATTTTACAACTCAAAAGATGGCACAAAAGTACCGATGATTATTACCCATAAAAAAGATTTAGAATTAAACAGTAAAAACCCAACCATCCTTTATGGCTATGGTGGTTTCAATATTAGTTTAACACCTAGTTTTAGTATTGCTAATGCTATTTGGATGGAGCAAGGAGGCATTCTGGCAGTACCAAATTTAAGAGGTGGTGGAGAGTATGGAAAAGCATGGCATGATGCAGGAACAAAAATGCAAAAGCAAAATGTGTTTGATGATTTTATAGCTGCTGCGGAATATTTATTTGAAAACAATTATACTTCATCAGAATATTTAGCTATAAGAGGTGGATCTAACGGCGGATTATTAGTTGGTGCAACCGTGACGCAGCGTCCTGATTTAGCTAAAGTAGCATTGCCTGCTGTTGGTGTTTTAGATATGTTGCGCTATCACACATTTACTGCTGGCGCAGGTTGGGCTTATGATTATGGAACTGCTGAAGATAGCAAAGCCATGTTTGAATATCTTAAAGGGTACTCGCCAGTGCATAATGTGAAATCTGGCATTGAATACCCTGCAACTTTAATAACCACTGGAGACCATGATGACCGCGTGGTGCCTGCGCATAGTTTTAAATTTGCTGCCGAATTACAAAGCAAGCAAACAGGAAACAACCCAACACTAATAAGAATTGAAACGGATGCAGGACATGGTGCAGGAACACCAGTAAGCAAAACCATCGAGCAATACGTAGATATTTTTTGTTTTACACTTTACAACATGGGGTTTGAAATTTTACCTCATAAAGTGAATTAGAAAATAAAAGTATAACACATAATATACTTTTTATACTATTTTTGCGCTGCTATGCTACACGTTAAAAACCTAACTTTTTCTTATAACAAAATACCCGTTTTAAAAGACATCTCTTTTAAAGCGCATACAGGAGAACATATTGCTATTATTGGAGAAAGTGGTTCTGGGAAAAGCACGCTTCTTAAAGTTTTATATGGCGAATACGACTTAGATAAAGGTCATATTTTTTGGAAAGATGAAGCGATATTAGGACCTAAATATAACTTGGTTATCGGCTATGATTTTATGAAATATGTAGCACAAGAATTTGACCTTATGCCCTATATAACGGTTGAAGAAAATATAGGTAAATTTCTATCGCGTTTTTATCCTGAAGAAAAAGAACAACGCACAGCCGAATTACTAAAAGTTGTAGAACTTACCAAGTTTGCTAAAACAAAAGTAAAAACCTTAAGTGGCGGACAAAAACAGCGTGTAGCTTTAGCAAGAGCTTTGGCAAAACAGCCTGAGATTATTTTATTAGACGAGCCTTTTAGCCATATTGATAATTTTAAAAAGCAAAGTCTCCGAAGAAGTGTTTTTAAATATTTAAAAAATAAAAACATTACTTGTATTGTAGCAACACATGATAAAGAAGATGTACTCGGTTTTGCTGATAAAATGATTGTTTTAAACGACAATAAAATTGCTGTTAACGATGCGCCTGAAACACTTTATAAAAACCCAAAAACACCTTTAATTGCTTCATTTTTTGGGGAATTCAACATCATTAATAAAAAGATAGTTTATGCTCATCAGCTTCAAGTTGTTGAGCACTCAAAATTAAAGGCTACTGTAAAGCAATCTTATTTTAAAGGGCATTATTATTTAATTGAAGCTGAATTGAATGCTGAAACACTTTTTTTTGAGCATTATCAAAATTTAGAAAAAGAAACAGTAATTTATCTTTCAATTGAAAAAAACAACTTATAAAACCTTAGTAATCTGAAATGATTGCGTTCTAAATTTTATAGTTTCACCTAAAGTTTTCCCAATTAAAACTTGCCCAATTGGTGTATTATTAGAAATAGCATAAAAGGTTTCGTTTTTAACACGAAGTTCGCCTGCACTTATAGCAATAAAATAATTGGCTTTTGAGGTGTAAATAACACTTCCTAACCCAATGTTATGGGCTGTTTTTTCAATATTTACCTTAGACAAGACTTGCTTTGTTTTTTCAATTTCAGCTAGTTGATTTCCTGCTTTTTCACGTTCTAATTGTAACATAGCCCTTCCTGTTTCATGCTTATCTCCTGCACTACTTTTTGTTTCGGATTGTAATGATTTTTGAATTTCTTGGATGGTATTTTGAACGGTTTGAAAACGATTATTTACAAACGCTACGCATTGCTTATATAACTCTTCTTTTATATTCAATCTTTATTTTTTTCGTGAATCTCCGCTTTTCTTATAAAACTAAAATCGACAGATAGTAAATATAATTTCCCAATATGCAAGATTCATTGAGCAAAGTTAGGATTTTAAATTGAAGTTTTACACTGCGTTAGGGATTGAAACGGCATCCTTTTTTATTAAACGAAAACACCTTTCGATTACGCTCAAGGTAACAAATAAAAAAGATATAGTGGAAAGCCCGACCCTTGTGGTAACGCCATAAAAAAACTCCGAAATAGCTTCCGGAGTTTTAAATATTTATTCTTCGACTTGTTTTTCCATGACAAAATCTTCCATAAATTTTGTGGTATAATTACCCGCTAAATAATCTGGATGATCCATGAGTTGCCTGTGGAATGGAATAGTGGTTTTGATACCTTCTATAACAAACTCGTCTAAAGCACGCTTCATTTTATTTATCGCTTCTTCTCTGGTTTGCGCTGTTGTAATTAACTTTGCAATCATAGAGTCGTAGTTTGGGGGTATCGCATAACCCGCGTAAACGTGAGTATCTAAGCGTATTCCATGACCTCCTGGAGCATGTAATGTAGTAATCATTCCTGGTGAAGGCCTGAAATCATTGTATGGGTCTTCTGCATTAATTCTGCATTCAATAGAATGTAATTTTGGGGTGTAATTTTTACCAGAAATTGGTACACCTGCAGCTACTAATATTTGCTCTCTAATTAAATCGAAATCAATAACTTGTTCTGTAATTGGGTGCTCTACTTGGATACGTGTATTCATCTCCATGAAGTAGAAATTACGGTGCTTATCTACTAAAAACTCTACCGTTCCTGCGCCTTCGTATTTTATATATTCTGAAGCTTTTACAGCGGCTTCTCCCATTTTTTCACGAAGTTCATCCGTCATGAATGGAGACGGTGTTTCTTCTGTTAATTTTTGATGACGACGTTGCACTGAACAATCTCTTTCAGATAAATGACAAGCCTTCCCTCGAGAATCACCAACAATTTGGATTTCGATATGTCTTGGCTCTTCAATGAGTTTTTCCATATACATATCGTCATTCCCAAATGCTGCTTTTGATTCTGTTCTAGCAGATTCCCATGCATTTTGTAAATCTTCTGGTTTCCAAACAGCACGCATACCTTTACCTCCACCTCCAGCAGAGGCTTTAAGCATTACGGGGTAACCGGTTTCTTTTGCAAGTTTTTTACACTCGTCAAAATCTTTGATAACTCCATCACTACCTGGTACACATGGTACACCTGCAGCTTTCATGGTTTCTTTTGCGTTGGCTTTATCTCCCATTCTATCTATCATGTCTGGAGAAGCACCAATAAATTTTATTCCATGTTCTTCACAAATTTTTGAAAACTTAGCGTTTTCCGATAGAAATCCGTATCCTGGATGAATAGCATCAGCATTTGTAATTTCTGCAGCTGATATAATGTTAGACATTTTTAAATAAGACTCACTACTTGCAGGTGGCCCAATACAAACGGCTTCATCTGCAAACTTAACATGCAAACTAGACTCATCTGCAGTTGAGTAAACAGCAACTGTTTTTATGCCCATTTCTTTACAGGTTCTAATAACACGCAGTGCTATTTCTCCTCTATTGGCTATCAATATTTTTTTAAACATAACTTTTTGAATTAAAAATTTCAAATTCCAATCGCCAAATTCCAAATTTTGGATTTTGAGATTTGTGTATTGGAATTTTTAATAGGTTATGATGGGTCAACTAAAAATAGTGGTTGATCAAACTCTACTGGAGAAGAATCATCAACTAATACTTTAACTATCTTTCCAGAAACTTCAGATTCAATTTCATTGAAAAGTTTCATCGCTTCAATAACACATAGTACATCTCCTTCTGCTATAGCTTGACCAACCTCAACAAATAAAGGTTTGTCTGGAGAAGGTTTTCTATAGAATGTACCAATAATTGGTGATTTAATGGTAATATATTTTGAATCGTCTGAAGCTGGTGCTGCAGTTTCTATTGAAGCAGCTGGTGCTGCAGGAGCCTCAGTAACTGGCGCTGCGGCAATAACTTGTTGTGGTATTTGAGTTGCAGGAACTTGATGCACAATTGTTGTGTCTGAATCAGATCCTGTTTTAATGGTGATTTTTATATCATCCATTTCTAATTTAACCTCACTTGCACCCGACTTGGCTACAAACTTAATTAAGTTTTGAATCTCTTTTATATCCATAATTTTACTAATTAGTTAGTGGTTAGTTATTTTGAATTATATGCCCATTTTAAGTAAGTGGCACCCCAATTAAATCCGCCACCAAAAGCGGCAAATATTATATTATCTCCTTTTTTAAGCTGTGACTCATAATCACTTAATAGAAGTGGTAAAGTTGCAGATGTTGTATTCCCATACTTATGAATATTCATCATTACTTTATCTTCATCTAAATTTATACGTTGTGCGGTAGCATCAATAATACGCTTGTTAGCTTGATGTGCTGCTAACCAATCTACCGAATCTTTATCCAAGTTATTACGCTCTAAAACTTTAACTGTAGCATCAGCCATATTAAAAACAGCATTTTTAAATACTGTTCTACCTTCTTGAAATGCGCAATGACCGCCTTGTTCTAGAAGTTCTGCAGTTAATGGGTGGGAAGAACCACCGTAAGTAGCCTGTAAAAACTCTCTACCTGAACCATCACTTCTAAGATACTCATCTTGAAGCCCTAAATTTTCTTCAGTTGGCTCAAATAAAACAGCTCCCGCTCCATCTCCAAAAATGATGCAAGTTGCTCTATCCTTATAGTTAATAATAGAAGACATTTTATCGGCACCAATAAGAAGTACATTTTTATAACGCCCTGATTCTATATAAGTAGAAGCAACAGACATCCCGTAAAGAAAACTAGAACACGCTGCGTCCATATCAAAAGAAAAAGCATTTACTGCTCCAATTTGAGAAGCTGTAAAAGAAGCCGTAGAAGCCGCTTTCATGTCTGGTGTTGCTGTAGCAACAATAACTAGTTCTATATCTTTTGGGTCAATACCCTTCTTATTAATTAAATCCTGAGCCGCCTGTATAGCTAGATAAGATGTTCCTTTACCTTCTCCTTTTAAAATTCGGCGTTCTTTAATTCCTGTTCTACTGGTAATCCATTCGTCATTAGTATCAACCATCGTTTCAAGAATCTGATTGGTTAATACATAATCTGGCACATATGCACCTACAGCTGTAATTGCTGCTGAGATTTTACCCATACTTTAAAAGTTGTTTTTAGACCAAAAAATCATTAAAAAAGGACAAAAACGTCCAAAATTTCATGAAAACTACTAAATTTTGGTTTAATAATGTACAAATTACATGTTTTTGTTAATTAGAAAAAGTATTTCATAAAAAAAACGCTCATAAATGAGCGTTTTATATATGCATGCATAACTCTTTATGCTACGTTTTCTATTTCTTCAGAGTTGTCAATTAATACTTGACCTCTGTAGTATAATTTTCCTTCGTGCCAATGTGCTCTATGATATAAATGAGCCTCTCCAGTTGTTGGACATGTAGCAATCTGTGGCGCAGTTGCTTTGTAATGTGTTCTTCTTTTATCTCTTCTTGTTTTCGAGATTTTTCTTTTAGGATGTGCCATTTTATATGTTTATTTATCCGTTAATAATTTTTTTAATGTATTCCAACGAGGATCAATGTCCTCTTCTTTGTCTTTGTTTTTTTCAAGCTTTGGGCTTAATTCTTCTAATTTTTCAAGTATTTCTGAATCCAATGTACCGTCTTCAATTCCTGGATGAATGCGTTTAATTGGAACAGCAAGTATTATTAATTCATAAATATATTGCTGAATGTTAACTTCATAAGTACCATGTGGAATTATAAGAATATCAATATTCTCATCATTATACTCATCTCCAAACTTAACCACTAAATCAAACTCATTCTCTATCGTTTGGTTGTAAGGTTCGTTTGTTAAATCGCAATTCACATTAACCCATCCAGAGATTTTAAAATGTAATTCTAGTAATGTTGTCTTTTTTTCTAATTCAAGATTAACACTAACATTTACATCATTAAAATCATCATACTCAAAATGCTCAAAGAACGTTTGCTTAACTTTATAATCAAAATGATGCTTTCCAATTTTTAATCCTACAAATGGGATTGTAAACTCTTTCAATAGCTTCATTATCACATCTATTTTGAGCCTGCAAATATATAAATTTTTATTTACCTAGCACTAGTTATAAACATTTTTTTAACTCAACATTTAGAAGGTTAAAAATTGATAGTTTTTAGCTAATAATCAACCTATTAACGTCGGTCTTTTCTAGGTGCCTTTTTTAGTGGATTAGAAGTGAGTTGTTGATAACTCACTCTGTTTTTGTAAATTCTAATAGCACTAAAAACAGCTTCTTTAAAAGAGTTTTCATCAGCCTTTCCTTTTCCTGCTATTTCGTATGCTGTTCCATGATCTGGTGATGTTCTTACTTTATCCAAACCTGCAGTATAATTAACTCCTTGACCAAATGATAACGTTTTGAAAGGAATCAAACCTTGGTCATGGTAAGAGGCAATAATAGCATCGAAATTTTTGTAATTGTTAGAACCAAAAAAACTATCGGCGGCATAGGGTCCAAAAACTAATTTTCCATTTTCTTTTATTTTATGAAGTGCTGGTCTAAGCACATCATCATCTTCACTTCCAATAACACCATTATCACCAGTATGCGGATTTATACCTAAAACAGCAATTTTTGGTTTCTGAATTTTAAAATCTTTTTTTAATGAGTTGTATACCGTTTCAATTTTTTGTTCAATTAATTCTGAAGTAATATGTGTTGAAACATCTTTAACAGGCACATGGTCTGTTAGTAAACCAACCCTTAATGTATCAGTTATCATAAACATTAAACTCTCGCCTTCTAATTCTTGAGCTAAATAATCCGTATGTCCCGGGAATTTAAAATCTTCAGATTGGATATTATGCTTATTAATTGGTGCCGTTACTAACACATCAATCTCATTATGTTTTAAAGCTTTGGTCGCCGCTTCCAATGATTTTATAGCAAAAGCACCTATTTTAATATCTTCTTTACCAAATTCAATTTCAACTGGATCATTCCAGCAGTTAAACACATTTACCTTACCATGAGACAATTTATCTATGGCGTTAATGTTATAAAAATTAATTTGAGATTTAAAATGTGTTTTATAGAAAGCCATAGCTTTTGCTGATGCAAAAATAACTGGCGTACAAAAATCTAAAATTCTAGAATCTTCAAACGTTTTTAAAATGATTTCTCCGCCAATACCGTTTAGGTCGCCTATTGATATTCCAACTATTATATTTTCTTCTTGCTTCATTAAAAATGACAACTTTTGTTCGTAATTTTGAAATTCCTTTATTGTAGCAAATTTAACTAAATAAACAGATAATAATATGTTTACAGGAATTATTGAAGATATTGGTGTGGTTTCAAATTTAAAATCTGAATTAGATAATCTTCATATATCAATAAAAAGTAAAATAACGCCTGAGCTAAAAATTGACCAAAGTGTCGCCCATAATGGTGTATGCTTAACTGTTATTGCGATTAATAACAATGAATATACCGTTACAGCCATAAAAGAAACCTTAGACAAAACTAGTCTCAATACTTTAAACATTGGAGATAAAGTAAACTTAGAACGCGCCATGAAATTAGGTGATAGACTTGATGGACATATTGTTCAAGGTCATGTTGATCAAACCGCTGTTTGTACCAATATAAAAGAAGAAAATGGTAGCTGGGTTTTTAGTTTTGAGTATGATAGTACATTAAATAATATAACTATTGAAAAAGGCTCAGTAACTGTTAACGGAACAAGCTTAACCGTTATAAATTCAAAAAAAGATACATTTAGTGTAGCTATTATACCTTATACATATGAGCATACAAATTTTAATACCTTTAAAAAAGGTACAATTGTTAACTTAGAATTTGATGTTTTGGGAAAATACGTTTCTAGACTTGTAGAATTAAACAAGTAGTTTAATGACTACGCTTGAATAATAATTTCTTAACTCCATAAAACAAAGCGAAAGCCATACCATACAACAAGCCTCCATCAATAGGAAAGCCTTTTGGAGGTGGCGGTCCTGGAGGTGGCGGTCCAGACTCAGGAATCTGAGCAACGCATACAAAACTTATTAATACAAATAAGATTGAGGCAATTATTCTTTTATTTTGTATTGTCATGGGGTCACAAAAGTATAAAAAAAAGCGAGTTCACAAAATAATTATGCTTTTTTGCATTAAAAAACATCTATGAAATGATTAGTTTCATCGATGAAATGCAAATCATATGGCTATAATTAGCATATGTTAATAATATTGTTAACATATTAAAATTACGGAATAAAATTAATCCCTCACTTTTATTCTACACATCAAATATATACAAATCTCTTTAAAAGTAAAATTAAACTTTAATACACTATTCTTTACCTAATACAGAACGTTGCGTTTTTTAATAAATTATAATAAAAAAAGCCTTCCATAAAAATGGAAGGCTTTACAATTTCTAAAAGTGGTCCCACATGTTCTACTATTAAATAAAGTATTATGTAGTACTATAGAGTAATATGGAGTTTCAAAAGCGCTCTTTCTTTGTTTTAAAAGTGATCTGGAATACTATAGATGTAGAAAGGTTTGAGCATCGATTAAATATCACCCCATAACACTACTCAATTTAAACATTGGCAAATACATAGCAACAAGAATAATACCTACTAAAACACCAACAATTAAAATGATAAAAGGCTCCATGAGTGTTGATAACATTTTTGACTTTTGCTGTACTTGAGTATTATATTGCATATTTAGCCTTTCAAAAATATATTCGGTTTGATTGGTTTCTTCAGCAACTTTTACAAGAGCTATCATCTTATCATCAAACAATTTATGTTTACTTAAACTATCACTCAATGATTCCCCTTTTAATATGTGCTGTTCAACTGTTTCAAGAGCATATTGTAAAGGATAAAAATTTATCATTTGCTTTACTAGTTGAATACTATTTACAACAGGAACTTTTGAGGCTGTTAATAATGAGACTGCTTGTGTGAATTGGGATAAATAAACTGTTTTAACAAAATTACCAATAAAAGGAAGTTTTAAAACTAAACGATTTTTAAATTTTTTGAACCATAATTTCTTATTGAAAAATGCTCTTGAAAAAACTATAGAGAATACTATTAATAATAAAAGCCATGTATATCTTTTCATGAACTCAGATACATAAATTATGAATTTTGTAATAGCTGGTAACTCCACTTTTTGTTGTTCAAAAATATCTTGAAACATTGGAACAACATATTGCAACATAAAAACAACTACTAACACCGCAGTACTTAAAATTATAATAGGATAAGTTAAAGCACTTATTAGATTTCTGCGTTGTTCATTTTTTCTAGCATAGAACGCACCTAGTTGTTCAGTAACTTGTGTTAGAGTTCCTGTTTCCTCACCTATTTTAAGTGAAAAATATTCGTAATCTGTAAATTCTTTTTGTGTTTTTATGGCTTCAGATAAACTTAACCCTGAAACAATAGCATTAGAAATAACATTTAATTTATCTTGATGTGCTTTCTTTTTAAAAGCGTTTTGAATAAGCTCTAAAGCATCCTTAAGCGTAATTCCTGCTTTTAAAAGCACACTTAATTCTGTATAAAAATCTTCTTTTATTTTAGTAGAAAATGTATTTCCAAAAAGTTTGATTTCTTTTTGTAAAAAAGAGGTTTCGTTAGGATGTTTTGTTTTAACCCTTTTTTCTTTTAATATGTTTTCTAATTGAAATCCCATTAATCTATATATGAAGTTGCATCATTTTGTTTAAAAACAAACAATTGCTTATTTTGAAAAGCTTTTGAAGCTTCTAGCTTTAAGGCATCAACCTGTCCATTGTTTAAAATTTTACCATCAAAATAATATTGTTTTTGATGTAATTGAATAGCAAATGTATCTTGTCCTTTTATAATATAAGCCTCAGAAAAAAAATAAGTAATGGAATCTAATTCATTTTTAAAAACTAATTCCTCTTTAAACCCATGATAAGTAATGTTTGGATAACGATTAAAATCCAACCACAATGCTGTTTCTAGCTTAGTTAGCTCTAAATTCTTATTATAATTATCTTTAATAGCTAATATTTGTTTTTGTACCAGATCTAATACAGAAAACGCTAATCCAACCACAATACTGGTTAATATGAGCACAACGATCATCTCACTTAATGTAAAAGCTTGTGTCTTTTTACTGATTTGCATTTTGAATAAAATTTACTGTTTTATTTGTTTTACGATTAGTCGCTTCAAACGCTGTGATAGATTGATTATTTTCTTGATAGGTCTCAATAATTATGCTCCAATTTTGAAAGTTAGCTGTATAGGGTAGCTCTAACTGACTGTGTTGTTTTAAATACTGTAGTTCATTTAAGTGAGTTTCTATAGCTTGTGTATTGTTGTTTATCGAATTCGAAAATAAATTATTTAAAATCATACTCGCTAAAATAAAAACAATAACAATTAAAACAGTTGCTACTAGTGTTTCCATTAGCGTAGATGCTTTTACTTTACTTAGTATAACCATTTTAAAACTCCTTTATTAGAATTATTAAATGGTAAACCAATATATTTTTCTGATAACTCCTTAACTATTATTTTTCCATTGTATATATGATTTTGATATACTGACCCTGATTTATTAGCTACAAAATTATTAGTATAAACGGTACCATAAAGTGTCCCTTTTAATTCGACGTTTTGATTACAATACAACTCACCCATAAGAATTGATTTTTCTTTGAGCTCAACTTGTGCTTTATAATTATTAGTTTTTTCTTTTCCCAAATACACCACCAACCCTTTAATAATGGAGTTGCTGTTAATTCTAATAGTACTTTGCTCAATAATTTGATTTGTAGTTTCTTGTTGTTGTTGCACTTCTTTTTCATTTAATGCCAACACTGATGGATAATTTAATTCAACATTTTCTCCAACACTAATATGTTTAGAAGCTATAGCTTGAAAAATTCCTTTAACATTATCTTGTATTTCAATCTCTGGAGCAATAAGAATCACGTCTTTTAGAGTAGATGAAGCCCTTACTATAATTTTAATTTTAGATTGCACAATAATATTTCCTACCAATCTATTGACATTCAAATTAATGACGCTATTCGAAAATATAAATTGAGTTGGTTTTAAAAACGAATTGTTGTATTGTTTGCCAGAATGAAGGGTTAAAAATTGACTTTGAGGAATTACTGAAATTTGATTTTCTATTGATTTAATTTGGTTAATCGTCTCAGAAAATACTTTTGGTAAACTTGAAGATGTTCTTGTTTGCCCATAAACAAGCTTTGAACCATAATAAGAATGCCCAGAAATATTACCAGTTCTTAGACCTTGTTTAGGTAAGTACGCAACACCTTCTATTTTGGTGTTTCCAACTACCACTAATGGATTATTATTGTCTTGAACATATAAAGCAATTCTGTTTTTATCTGTTTGTTTAGAACCAATCAACGCTGTTTTTTGAAATCGATTGTTTTTTATCTGAGAAACCACAGAAACTTTCTCAAAAACCCCCCAAAAATCGCGATGTAATTTTAAGTATTTATATTCTTCATCTTGTAGGTTTATAGAAGTTGTATCATTAAGACAAATAGTGTTCTGTAATACATAATTAATTCCTTTATCAGCATTACGGGTCGTTTCAATAATAAAATTGGTTTGTATTTGAAATTGTTTATGTATATGAACCAATAAAACAAATGCGGTAAGTAATAATGCAATAACCACAATAATAAACAGCGTTAATTGTAGTGCTCCAGCCTTTAGTTTTAACCAAAACATTATTGGCGTTTTATGGTTTGCGAAATGTTGTTATAGCGAACAACAATTTCTTTTATGTTTCCTCTAATTAATTTTATACTGTCAGCAACTTGCCCTTTTTTTAACAAATATTGACTATTGTTAATATTTACTACAAATACTTGCTCACTTGATTTCTGCTTTTTCACAATACCACCGTAAGAAATAATTTTAGAAGGTTTTGGTTTTAAGTCTGCTGCCAGCTTTCTAGGGTTTTGCTTCTTTTTCACGGAAGCTAGTGTGCCTAAAAACGGGTCTACTTCAACATCCTGAATATAAAACGGGTCTACTTCAGCTAAAGCTTTTGGTTTAAATGCATTGTTAAATTCTTGAACCTTTAATGGTGACGCATCAGGACTCATTCCATTAATAATTTTATAGCCAATAATTCCCCAAACAATTATAACTGTTGCCAATAATAGATATGTCTTAGTTTTATTCTTCAACAATAAAGCTTTGAGTTGTATATTTAGTTTGAAAACCAGCGTTTTCTGCTCGGATCCTCCATTCATAATCACCAAATTCTAATGTTTTGGTAAAATTAGAATTTGTAATTATTGTGTCTAAGACTATTTGTGTAGCTGATTCAAAATTAGGAACAGCTATTTGTAATTTGTATTGCTCAGCATCTTCAACTGTATTCCATGAAAATGTAACGTCAGTTAAGGTTAATACCGAAGTATCTGTTGGAGCTAAAATAGTTATAGTTTTATCTGAAATATCTTCAACTTCAATGATATCATCGCAACTTATTACAAAAAATAATAATACTATTAATTTTAAATATTTCATGTCTAAAATTTATAATAATTGATTTTCTTTTTCGCTCGTTTTGCTGAACGATACGTATTGTTTGGACACTGATCATTATTTTCAACTAGATCTACAATTCCTAATTGGTATTTATCATCTTGTTTCCAACAAGCATTTGACGTTTGATACCCAAATACAACACCGTCATTAAAATAAATCGTTTTCTCCTCTATTTTGTTTTTGTAAATTTTTAGAGCATAATTATTAACACCTATTTGTTCCAAAAAAACTTCTTCTCCATGACTTAAAACATCGCTTGTTTCTTGATTAAAAACCACTGAAATTGTAGTGATGATGTGTGCTTCAGTCTTATTTTTTAAAAATTGAAATATGTCTTTATTGTCCTTGTCATTAAGTGTGTTTAAAATTGCAATGCGATCCGCTATTTCTAATTTTAAAAATTTTGGTTTCGTTTTAATTGAATCTATATAATTTACGACAATGGTTTTATTCTGAAATGGTTTTGCTTTTTGATATATCTTAAATGTGGATGTGTTAAAATCAACTAAACTTACTTGAACCTTTACTTGCTTCTGGTATTTAGGCAATGCAGTATGGTTATAGTCTTGTTCCAATAAAAATTTCTTTTGTTCGCCAACTGTACCTAGTTGAATATTTTGTGTTGTGGTTTCTTGAAACTCTTGGTGTACGGAAATAGATTTACAGCTTAAAAGGCAAGTAATAGTTAGTAGTAAGAATATGTATTTATTCATTAAATCTGTGTCTTTTTTTAAATCTCTATTTATTATTTTCAGTTTAAATCAACTAGCTACATTTTCAAGGTAAAATGTCCTCGATAAGTCTTACCATTTTGTCGTTCTAAAACAAACCAATAGTCATTTGAAGGTAATTTACTTCCATTAAAAGTACCATCCCAACCAATATCTATCGGACTCAATTGTTTTACCAATTTCCCATACCTGTCGAAAATGTAAATTTTGTTATTTGGCTCTCGTATAGAATTTTCCAATTGCCATGTGTCATTACAACCATCATTATTTGGTGTAAAAAATCTTGGATAATACAATAAATAAATATCTTCGGTTGCAATACCACAACCTCTTTTATCTCTTACATAAACCGTATATTCATCAATAAAAAGATTCTTGAACTCATTTGAATCTTGATAGATGATATTATCCAGAGAATATTCGTAATCACCATTACCCTCAACAAAAACAATAATAACATTATCATCCTGTGTCCAATCTACAGTTTCAATATTTGTAATTGTCGCAATATTAGATTCAACAACAGTTAATGTTTTTGAAGCCTCGCAACGCAGTGTTCCATAGATATTAGCAACTGTTATTTCATAATTTCCAGGAGCATCTACTGTTATAATCTGACTTGTTTCCCCTGTAGACCATAAATATTCGTCATAACCAGCATCCGCAATTATTTCTACAGTATTACCTTCACAAATAGGCCATTGATCATCCATTAGCAATACGGGCTGTTCGTTAACAATAATTTGAAACGATGTTATGGTATAACAGTCTGTAAAATTTTTATTTTCTAGTCTTACATAAATGGTTTGTGGATTCTCTGTATTTGTAAAACTCAGGTCTAACTCATTGATGTCTGTTTCAGCATCTGTTAATGATAAGTGATATGATATCGTATTATCTATCGTTGATTGTCCATTTAAAACACTCATATTTTGGTTACTTAAATCAAACGTTTCAAATCCATCATTAGTTACATCATCACAGACAGAAATATTTTCGGGTTTATTCACTATCGGTAAATAATGAACGCCCAACTCAAAAGATGTCAGGTCATAACAACTTGTATTGCTACTATTGTGAATTCTAGCGTATAGTGTTTGAGAGGTTGAATTAACCACATGACTATTTGGTAATGCATTCATATTATTTTGAGCATCTGCCATATTATCAAAATAAAGCACTTCAAATGTTGAGGACAATTGTCCGTTTAATATTTGAGAATTGTAATTAGAAAGTGTGAACATCTCCTCGCCATCATTACTCATGTCATCACAAACAAAAACATCCATAATTGGGTTTGCTATAGGTTGTTCATTTACTATAAAATCAATAGTCGTTTCATCGTAACAAATGGCACTCAATTGGTTTTCAACTCTAACATATATTGTTTGAGAAGGCGTTGTGAATGGATTAGGCAAAGGACTTACTAAGGTGTTTCCATCTGAATCGAAATAGAAAACATTCATTCCTGTTTGTCCATTTAAAACGGTTGCTTCAATATTTGAGGTGTCAAAAGCAAACTGCCCATCATTGTCTGTATCACACGCTATAAAATCTAGCACTGTATAAGCCACTGCAGCCGCATCAACAGTAAATACAATTTGTGTTTCATCATAACAAGCACCATTTGGGTCTTGGGAAGTTGAGTTTATAAGCCTTGCTGTAATAGTATGAGATGCTGTTAAAAATGGGTTAGGTAACGGGCTTGATAAAGCACTGCCATTCTCATCAATATATTCGGTAGTAATGTTCGTTTGACTACCAATTAATAAAGATTCAATAGCAGAGGTGTTAAAAGCATACATACCATCTCCATCATCATCGCATTGTTTTTCAACACTAACAGGGTTTGCTACTGGAACAGTTTCTACATGAAGTGTTATATGGTGCCCTAAGCCTAAACAATCATTATCTAGAGCACTATCTATTCTAACAAAAACATCTTGAGTATTTGGATAATCTAAATTCTCATAACTAGCTATATCAATTATTGGATTAATTTCTGTTAGAGCGTCAGATTGATTGCGATAATAACTAATATTAAGTTGTTGTCCTAAAGGGAATAGAGTTTCTATTTCTGTATTCACAGAACTTAAATCAAAAGTAGCAATACCATCTGTAGTGTCTGCGCCATCATCGCACTTATAAAAATCTCTTGTGTATGTATTAGGTATTTGTGTGGTAGAAACAACCAAATTAATTTGAGACGTTCTATAACATTCATTAGTGTTTTCAACCCTTGCCCATACAATATCTATACTTACTGTTTGATTAAGATAAGCTGTATCACTGACAATCGGGTTATTATCACTCTCAGCATCAACCTGAGACTCATAAAAGGTAATCGTTTCATTCAAATAATCTGTTGATAATTCGGCATACACTTCGGTTAAATTAAACACACTAAAACCATCTAAATTATCATCACATTGTCTAAGTTCTACCAAAGGGGTAACTGTTGGCAACTCATAAATAGTAATATTTTTTGTGTCAGACGATACTTGACTTCCAATAGTTACTGTTAAAGTAACAGAATAATCTCCTGGAACAGAAAAAACGTGTGTTGGGTTTTCTAGAACAGAAGTACTACCATCTCCAAAATCCCATAATAAGCTATCGTAAGTTTGAGAGATATTAGCATTAAATTGTGTACTATCTCCAAAGCATAGGTTTTCAAATTCAAAACCTATGTAAAAAAAAGATTGAATAAAAGTTGGTAAACCTAAATCAGATTCTCTACCGCCTAAAAACAAACCTTCATAATTATATCCACATCCTATACCTACTACATTTGGGTTTTCTATAAAATCAACATAAGGTTTTTCTTGTCTAGCGACATAAATTTTACCATCAGGTGCAATTTGCATGGAGGCAAAACCCTCATTAGAAACTGAAATTAAAGAAACTTGGGACGCAATAATATCAACTAATGTTCCTGCTTGTAAATTATATTGATACACACCACCATAAAAAGCAACATAAAGTAAATTTCCATTTGCTGAGAATTCTATACCATAAGAATTAACCGAACCACTATCTATTGTTTGAGCATTAGTAATTGCTCCTGTAACATTATCAAAATCAAATAGCTGAACTTCTCCACCACGAGCAACTGCTAGCCTTGAATTATCTGGAGAAATTTTAATTTGACCACCTATATTAAAAAAACCTGTTTGCGCCCCAACTGCACTTACAACTGGATTAAGATTAACTCCAGAATTTGTAACCTCAAAAGCTAAAAATTCATCAGAATTATGTCTATGAGAAACTATCCAATAACCATCCTCAGAACCATTTATTATAGCAGTCACTTTTTCATTAACTGGAGTCTCCATAGTTATGTTTTTAAGGTTGGTAACATCCCCTAGACCACTTTCTAGTGACATGTCAACTTCAGAATAACTCAATCCATTAGAGTTGTTATTATTCCAAGGTGAATCTACTGTAAAAATGTAATACAGATCTGCTTCTTGGGGTTTTGGTACTATAATAGCTGAATGTGTGCTCGAGAAATTTCCTGAAAGCCCATTACCATTAGGCATTACCATATGGTTTTTATTGTATACTGTTACCCCGTCTGTATAAAAAAGCAGATTTCCATTACTATCCGAAATAGTAGCACAACCTTCATTGGTATTTAGCGCACCATCTAATAAAACTACTGGAGAACCGCTATTAAAATCTAAGCCAGCATGCTCACCAAAGTACCAAATATTAGCTTCTTTTTGAGAATAAGCCAGTGTTGTGATTATGAGAAATATAAAACTCCATCTTTGCATTACTCAAATCTAACATTTTTTACAAATAAATAAAGAGATTTCTTTCAAAAAATGCTTTATTTGCTTTTAATTTTCGATAAACTACTAATTTGCAAAATTATACGATTTCTTTTCTAATACATTACCATAACCATCGGTAATATAATCTACTCGACCTTGCGTATCATAATGAATATAAGATTCCTCTTTTCGGTCATCAATTTGATTAATTACTCGCCCTGTATCGTCATAAAACGTTAAACTTATCATTGCGTTGGGTAAACGATCATATAACCTTGATAGGTGATCTTTTAGGGCTTCATCATTTAACATTTGTAATTGTGCATACGTAACATCTAATTGATTGATGACATCTTGATACTCGGCATTAGATATTTCGGCTACTTGGTACAAATTATCATAACCATATAAAATTGTATTATATAATCCTTTACCATTATTATTTTCCAACACATTTCCTGTTGAATATTCCACTAAAGAAAACTCACTATTTAACCTCATATTAGCAGTTGTAGGTCCTGACCATGTTTCTTTAATATAAACTTTACCAAAAAAACTAATCCATTTAGATTGGTTTACACTAACAGTTTGATTATTGATTTTTGAGGCAATCTCATATGGGAACGATAGCATATTTTTATCCAAAACAAAAGTATACTCTTGATGTGCATATCGTGTTTCTTGTTTAACCGATTCTCCCAAACTATTTGAAGTAGTTGATGATACTTTCTGTCCATAAGAGTTATATGTATGAGTTGTTTCAGATACTATATCATCTGTATTAAAAAACACTTCTTCTTTCTCAGAAATTGACCTCACATAATAACTATTATAGAATGAATAACTCCCATTAAAAAAAGATTTATTGTTCTTTTCCCAAACAATAGTGTTTTTTTTAATGATGTTATTATTAGAATCTTTTGTTATGACCTCTAAAGGCAAACCCAACAAACATAAATTTACACTACCATTATCAAATTCTTTTATAACTTTTCCAATATTTCCTGAACCTAATCCTTGATTTTGCACAATAACCTCACCATAAAAAGTAGAGCTATTATCAGGTAAAGATTTTGGATTATTATAGTTATAACTTACTTCTCTAATTGATCCATTATCATCATCAATATCAATTCTACTCACAACAATATCATAAACCCCATTATTAACCTTATCATCTATCACTCTATACAAAAGCCTGTTAGTTGAAGTTAAACTTTGTAATTGCTGATTTGTAGTATTATAATCAACCAGACTAATAGAAGTCGTAGACATAAATGGGGTATAACCTCCAAATTTCTGACTTACATTCTTTGTATAAAACCAACTGTTCAATAGAGTAACATATTTTAAAACACCATCATTCTTATCAACATAATAAAACTTACCTCTCTCAGTAAAATCAGTAGGCGTTCCTGTCTCTTCAACAAAAGTATGACTTAATCTATCAGAATAAGCATAACCTGTATCATTTTGTAAAGTTCCTATTTCTATGAAATCAGCGCTAGATTCTCCTTGAGTATCTCTTTTAAAAAACTTTCTACCCACAATCATAAACTCTGAATTAATTGGGCTAAAAGGCGCAGGATAGTTAGCTGTGCCATGAAGTAAACGATTAACATTTAATGAACCTGAAGACCAATTATTAGTATTAGGGTTATAAATATAATAGTCTCTACTCGTTGAATTACCGTAGTCCACCAACGAAAACATATCAACTCCAAATTCCAAGTGCGAATAATCATCTGGATCAAGGGGTGTTATTTTACTCCAACTAACACCATTAAATCTAGCCGACTTATATGGTCTTTTGGTTATATGTCCATATAACGTAAACATACTATTAGTTACTGGCTGTATAGGGTTTAAATCGTTATATGAACCTAATTCATTATCTACATTAGTTAAATTATAATCAATATTCCACCTTAAAAAAAGTTCATTATTATCTTTAGCCACTAGTCCTGCAATAGAATTATCAGCATAAAAAGATGCATTCCCTGGATAAGTATTTGATATGGAAATATTGTTGATATATGGATCAGCAGCAGCAGACCAAGATTTAGTTTGCCAAGTTTTTTCAGCATCCAAATAATGAATATAATAATGATCTGAATGATTAACTCCCGTAACCATATCGACACCACTGCCATTCTGTTTTTCATCCAACGATAAAATAAAATTATTTTGAGCTGTTAAATAATATTCACCTTGACCCTGATCAATATGTTTGTATTGCCAAGATGTACCATTCCACAAATAAGTGTATATTTTACCATCATATTTTGCGCCTAATGCTGCAAAATTATCTCCAGATACAAATCGAGGGTCACCACTTCCCATTACTCGATTAAGTGCCGTATAATCATGCCATGTCCTACCATCACTATTCATATGAAATAAGTAAACATCCGAATCTGACCCCTTATCATAAGCAAAACCATAAAAATCTTTATTTAAAACTATATGAAAATCTATCAAGGTATCCCAACTTGTTCCATTTCCCCATGATTCTTCAATTAAATGCGGGAAGGTAAATTCATTATGTTCCCAGGATTCTCCATTCCACCAAAATCTAAATATTTTAAATCTGTATTTATTTCCTGTTACAGGATTTGTGGTTCTTAAAAGATATAATGTATAATTATCTTTAACAACCCTACTGTGTAGACCATAACCTGAAGGCCAACTTACAGACGATGCAAATTTATTAGCTGTATTATTGAATAAAAACTTATTCTCATAATTATATGTTACAGCCCCTCCTGTTGGATATGTGATTTTTTTTATACCACCCTTAAAAGTCCCTGAATAATGATAATCGAAAGTTTGTGACGGTGATGTTAAGGTTTGCCCACCATCATTGTAAGTTGTATTAGTCAAAGTAGTTAAATATCTTTTTTTATTTAACCCAGATCCGTTTATTGTAAATCCTAATTCATTTTTTATTATTAATTCGTTTTCTTTATTATAACTAGATACACTTTGTAAAAACTTTTTTTCATAACGCTCTTGATAAGCATCTGGTTCAGAAGCTTCTTTATTAGGTTCATAAAACTCATCATTAGCCTTAGTACCATAGGTTAGCTGTATACTAGTTCCTTTTGAGGAAGTTATACTTGAAAGATATGCAGCCTCTGTTTGCTCTTTACCAGACATAGTTTGAAACACCTTATTGTATGTAAATGTTAAATAATCATTCCATTGGTTTTCAATTTTATATAAATTCCAAACTATAGTTTGTCTAGCTGCCGCAGATGAGTATTGCTTAGAACTCCCTATCCAATTACCATATCTCACTACAGTTTCGTTACAACTGTAAGAGGTATTACCAAAAGTATAAACCAACCCATCTTCTTTAGTAATTTTCCAATAATCAGCCGTACCATCTATACCACTGTAAAAGAATTCTATTATCCAAGGCACGTATTTTTGTGCTTGAAATTTCCAAACACTTCCTGTAGTATTTGAGCCTCTATCAATACAAATTAGTTTTGTATTCGTGCCTTGGTCCTGTAAATAAAAATCATCGTCATCTCTTGTTCCTGTGTTTTTATTATCTACAATAATTTTAGGAATACTAGCATTCCAACCAACACCAGCAACACTTGTAGGGCTATATTTGTTAGTTTGTTGTCCATTCTTAAAAGCAACATGCCCGTTATAGGCTAAATTGATTCCATAAGATATAGAACCTGCGGAAATTGAAGCCATAGGTGCTGAGAATACAACTTTACCTGTTACTTCGTTTACACTGCTTTGTATCATACCCTCTATACTACCGCTAGATTGGAAAGTAGAATTTGATGGAGCACTAACATCAAAGCCTTCTTGGGAATAGCCTTTTAAAGTTAATAAAAATAGAATTACAATAGTGAGTTTTTTAAGCATCATATAAATTTATATTAATTATCAAATCTTATCAAATCGTTTATACTTTTATCTATATCTTTAAGTTTAGATTGAACTAATAACTTTTCCGCATGCATTTTATAAAAGGTTGAAAAACTTATATTAGCTAAACGATTATATTTATAATATGCTTTTTCACAATCAAAACCAACTTGCCATATTTGATCTTTTTTATCAATAAGAATTGGATAGTAATACTCTGATATTAATGGAGATTTATACTTAATTAATGCCCATTGAGAAGAGAAATTCAATTTTATATGTTCTCCCCAACAGAAAAACCAATAGATGAAAATATTATCAGATTTTTCAGATTTTTTCATAACAACATTTGTGAGATATTCAATACTTTCATATGATCGAATATCAATTATAGGATTATTTATCAATTCAAACATTTGAATCAACTTAAGTTTTCTATCAAAATTAATATCAAGTAAAAAATCTTGGTAGTTATTAAAAATACTAGTTTTAAAAGGCATATTTTTTATTTATTTGATTTCAAATTTTACAATTTACAAATAAAATACTATCTACTTGTTGCTTTAAAAGTGATATCTAAACTACCAAGTTTCCCGCTAAAATAAGGCGTAAGTCTTTGATAATCATTCCCAAAAAAGGTTACAGTTGTTTTAACACTTGGACTTACTTTGACACCTGCAGTAGTAGCCAAATAATAAACACCTCTTCCCCCCATTGAATGAAAATCAACTATATTTCTTAATAAAAGTTGCTGTTTTAATATTTGTCCATTATTACTTGAAGCTGACAAATACCTACCTTCATTCATTGCTTTAGCTTCTATCATTCCTGTAAAGGCATAAGTTCCTGTAACGTTTCCTTCCAGTCCCACAAGAAAATCAGGAACAGTACCTCCTAAAATAGTATGCTCAGGTAAATTACCGCCAGGTAATACAGTCAAACCTTCATCTGTGAAATATTTTGCTACTAATAATTCAAAAGCAAGGCCAACTTCTTGATCTGAACAACTTATACATAAACCTAGGGATCTCAGAGCTCTTTTTAGTCTAGCCTTTGTCAATCGATACTCAGTCTGATGTGCCGCATGATTGAACCATGATATTACAAGTCCTCCAGTAAAACCCTCAGTGAAATCTCCACCTGTTATTTCAGAAATAATCCCTCCAGACAATGCTGATACACCAATTTGAGCTCCAGGTCTCCAATCTGACGTTAACGATGATAAAAAAGAAGTTCCAACGCCAATACCAGCTCCAGTAAAGAAGTCACCACCTTGCGCAAAAGAAAAACTTCCTTGAGACACACCATGTAATCCAGCACTAACCAGAGACTTTGTACCAAAACTAGTTATACCTGAAGTAAGCTCTCCAATACCATAGCTTACAGCTCCACTTAATCCACCAATACCAGCTCCAGTTAATATATCACCAAAATCTGCCCTTGGGTTTTGAATTGCAGTATTTGCACCACCTATAACAGCACCTGCAATAATTGGCACAAACCAAGCTAGTTCACCATCAGGGTCAATAACCATCACTGGGTTATTCCCCATAGCCAAATAAGGGCTTCCAAATTGATTTTGAGGATCTGTATTAAACCAACGCCCAACAGAAGCATCGTACATACGGCTACCAAAATCATACATATTATAATTTCCAAAATCCAATTCCTCTTTACCTTGAAGTTTATAATTGTAATTTGAACCCGCAGACGAAATAAACTCTCCGTTATGTGTAAGCCCCATAACATAATAATCAGTATTAGAAAATATCTCATTTATTGGATTAATAGCTCCACTATTATCAATGTCACTAAAACTAATACGATTATTCCCTAAATGATCTTTAATTTGATAAACATATTTAAATGTACTACCGTCTTTATAGGCATAACCTTCTGCGGTTGGAAAAAATTGCAACTGTGTGTTGGTGTATTGAAAACCACCTATGTAATCAATAGTTGTAGTTCCTCCAAAGAGAGGAATATTTTTCATTTGTAATTTAGTTCCTGCAGCATCATAGGTGAATTCTATCTTTTTACCATCTCCAAAAGTTACTCGTGTTACTAAATCTAGATGGTTGTATTCAATATTTGTTATATTTTTATTGAGGTCTTTTATTAAATTACCATTAACATCATAATCATAATCGCCTGTAGAGGTTCCTGTTGTTCCATTGTTAAAACCATCGGTACTATTTGATGTATCATTTATAGCTAATAATTGGTTTCCATTATCGTAAGTATAATCTAGATTATCAATAATGGTATTGGTTTGGTTTTTACGCGCTAAACCTTGTATATTACCATTGGCATCATACGATAAATTATAGGTTTCAAATCTACCTGCACCTCCAGTTAAACTACTATTTTCACGATAAATAGATTTTGAAAATCGATTGAGTTTATCATACTCAAAAGCATACGATTTCTTTAAATTGTTTTTTGCAGATTTCCATATAATTTGCCTAATATTCCCGTTGTATTGGTTGCCTACAGAAGCGGTTCCCTCTATGGCATCATTATATTTTAGAGTATAGGCAAACATATCTAAGCCCAAATTATTAACATCATTAACTTTAGATAGCCAACCTCTTATATTATAAGTGTAATCTATATCTTGAAGCCCGTCACCTAATGATTTAGTTTCTAATTGCCCTAACTCATTATATAAGTTTTCGGCAATAAGCTCTTCTGCTTGTGTATTAATTTTTTGAAAATGTTTTTTAGGACGTTCTACATGATCATATTCAAAACGGTCAACAATTTTTAAATTGGCACTAGGGCTAGAGCTCCTTTTATGATCTGTTTCTGATAAAGTTAATTTACCTCTAAAATCTAATTCTGATTTATTATAGGTATAACCTCCTAAATGGTTTTGCTCATGTACATAAACTACTCTTCCTTTTTTATCATAATAGGTGTAATTTTTTGCCCAAGTTGAGCTACCAATTGTTTTTGCCCAAGTTGCTGTAAGTAATCCTTTTGTTCTGGTTGAAACTTGTTGCCCTAAAATATTTGATGGCGTTACTGGTTTACTAGAATCAGTAAAATTATAATTATCATAATAATTTACGGTTAACGTTTCTAAACCACTGTTAGGGAATGCATTGTTTGAATAATTTATAGACACTCCCCCAATGCTAGAAGTAGATGAAGTTCGAGATTCTATATTAGATTTATTGGAACTTGCATTAATAAAATTATCTACTTGACTCTGTAAACTTGATTGAGATGCAAAATGTGTACTTATACCAGTGTAAACTACTCGACCAAAAGCATCATATTTATTAAATAGCCACTTATTTTCTTGTCTTAAAAGCGCATCTTGTGTTAGTATAGGGCGATCCAATTGGTCATATACCATATATTCCCATCCTTTACCCGGTACTTTTTGTTCTATTTGTCTATTAAATTCATCGTATTTGTATTGAAATGCTAAATTATCAATGGCATCTTCATTATAAAAATTACCTTCTAAAACACTTCCAGAATTTGTATCAACTGTATTTACCTTAAAAGGTGTAGTTGAGCTACCAAAATCTGTACCTACAATAAACTCTACAAACAAATAACCATTTTGTATTGAGTATTCATATCTGGTTTTTGTTGGATCACCAGAGTCAACAGTACCTATAGGGTCTCCTGGTATTGATGGGCCACCGTTTTTGGTGTCATAAACACTAAATAAATATTTTTTGGGTAAATTAGAATCAATGGGAATTGAAACAATATTACCTTGTTTTAAATAAGCACCATTACTACCACCCCAAACAAAAGGGAAACTTAGATTGAAATCTAAAAGTAGTCGGTGAAAGTCTAAAACGCTATTATACTCTAATTCAATATTAACATCTCCGCTACCAGTAACTGTAGAAGGATTATCTACAAATAGCGTCCAATTAAAAGTTAAATCAAAAGGTGTATACGTCACATCCGAAGAAAAAAGTTTTTCAAACGCTTTAGGTGGTAATACATATCTTAAATTACCTGTATTATCATAGACGTAATATGTGCTGAGTTTTTTTACTGAACCACCATCATCTTCATAACTAAACTCAGCTACCTTCCTACCATTCTTGTCTGTAAAAACCTCTTTAGTATTTAAAAGACCGTCACTAGAACTCCAATTCACGTTTTTCACAACGTTTTTTAACAACTCCCCTTTTTGATAATTTGATACTTGAAAAGTCTTATCGGGTTGATTTACTATTTCAAACAACCTAACTTCTGAATAATCATTAACATCATAATCATATTTCGCTGTATGATCCGTATCTGAATTACTAATCAGTTCCCAAGTGTTTCCTGGAGCTGAGGACTCTAATTTTCTATTTAATGGCGAACTATCATACCTTACTTCTGCAAATGGATGTTGATCTGTAAAATTACTTTGATAGTAACTCAATATTTGTGATTGCGCATTATTAATATAATTCCCTGTATTCTGAGTAGTGGGTAATGCTAGATATTGTTTTGTAGTTCTTCCAAATTCATCATATTCTATATGCTGAACAATATCTTTTTGATTTGTACTTTGTTTTACAGCAACTTGTTGTTTAGCTTTCCCAAAGCCGTCAAGGTAGGTGATATTTTCAAGTTTTTCAACTGAAGCTGTATCACCCCCTAATTTTAAGCTAACATAATCAATGTAAAAATAAGTATCAGAATTTGTATGTGTGTTCTGCTTATCAATACGAAATATAATACTGTTCCCATTAGCAGCCATGGTATGACTATATTCATGAATACCTGTTTGAATATTACCATCTTTCACATTCCACGCCACAGTATTTCCATTAGAATCCAATTCTTGAAGATACAGTCTCACATTAGCTAATGTATTTCCTTTGTCGAAAATTAATTTAATACGCAGAACCTCACCTGCTTTAGTCCTAAAACCATTTATATAATGCTTAACCCCTTCCCAAGAGCTATTTACATTGACTTTAAGCCTATCGCTCTCTAATGAATAACTAACACTTCCATTTTGTTGCCAACCACCAAAACTAGATGTGAAATCACTTTCTACAATAACAGATTCCAAAAATTCTGTAGTTTTTACATAGTTCTGGTTAATAGACTGAGCTCCAACTTGTAAAACAAATAAAAGTTGAAAAACGACAAGGAAAGAATATAACTTTTTCATTAAAAAACGATATTTACACCCAATAAAACTAGAAAAAAATCATTCTCACTTGAATAAAAACACCTTACAATAAGTAATTATAATTCTTACCATATGTAAGTTATTTTTTTCAATTAAAAATATTACATTTGAGAATCTCTTAATAACAATAATTAATAGCTGTTTTATTTTTAATTTCAAATAATATCAATTATTTATGACTAAATTTATTCGAGTATTACTCATTGATGACCATCCAATTATTATAGATGCTTACAAAAATTCACTTGAGCAGATAAACGCACTTAATAGTGATTTAAAATTTATAGTAGATTCAGCCACATGTGGTGATTCAGCTTTATCCAAATACGAATTATCCTTGAAAAACAAACCCTATGATTTGATTTTTGTAGATATAAATCTTCCTTCAAATATTTCTAAAATTACATCTGGAGAAGTGTTAGCTAGCATCTTTAAAAATTTAAGACATAATGTTAAAATTGTAATAATAACAGGCCATTACAATGCGCTAAAGTTTTACAACATTCTCCAAAATATTAATCCTGACGGATTACTTTATAAAAGTGATATAGGTATAAAAGCTATAACTAAAGTTGTTGAAGATGTGATTAATAATGTACCTTACTACAGCACCTCAATATTGCAATTACTTAGAAAAAATATTTCAAGTAAAACTACACTGAATAATATAGACAAACTGCTACTTTATGCTCTTAATAATGGGAGTAAAATGAAAGAACTAAAAGAGTTATTACCGCTGTCTCAAGGTGGTATAGAAAAAAGAAAAAGAATTTTAAAAGAAGTTTTTAAAACACAAAAGCAAGACGACAAAGCGCTTTTAAAAGCTGCTGAAGAGAATGGGTTTTTATAAAAACACTTCTTACAAAAAGTAAGTTTATCACTTACAAATTGTAAGACATGATTATTAACTGTTGCTTTTGTAGTTTCTTATATTGCTTAAAATTCATTTTTAATGAAAGTATCTGGTTATAATCTCCAAGAAGTTCTGATTGTGTTAGTAATAATTGGTATTCTATTACTTTTAGCATTACCCAATTTAATGCCTTTAATTAGTAAAGCTAAAAGCACTGAAGCTCAACTACAATTAAGTCATATCTATAATTCACAAACAACCTATCGTTATATGTACTCTAAATATTCTACTGACTTTAGTGAAATAGACTTTGAGGCCCCAAAAACTGTCAATGAAAATGGTAGAGCTAATTATAGTTATGAGATTTTAAGTGCTACAAACAACAGCTTTATAGCCAGAGCGACAGCCATAACCGATTTTGATGGAGATGGCGTGTTTAATGTTTGGGAAATTGATGAAAATGGAGCGCCAAAACAAATCCTAAAAGACTAATGTGGTTGTTTTAAAAATTCTTCTATTAACTTCTTTTGTTATGGTATTTCTACAAGACATTAAAGAACGCAAAGTGTATTGGTTTTTGTTTCCAGTTATTGGGATTTGTTCTGGAATGTTAATGTATCTAAACACTTTCTCTCAATTATTTTATACAACAGTAGCTATAAATCTGATTTTTGTAGGCTTATTAATTGGCGTAGTATTTTTATACTCTAGGATAAAGCTTAAAACGTCTGTGTCAAACACTTTTGGATTAGGAGATGGGTTACTGTTTTTAGCATTAGCATTTAGTTTTTTTAGTGTGTCCTTTCTAATATTATTTGTGTTTGGATTATTGTTTTCGTTAGTCTTGCATCTTTTTATAAAACAAAGAACGAAACAAGAAACCGTTCCATTAGCAGGTTATTTAAGTCTGTTTTTTGCTATAGCATATATTTCACATTGGTTTGGAATTCTAAAATCAGTATACACCATTTGACTTGAAAAAAGATTTCAACATAACAACAGATTTACTACAGCTCATTTCTAATGAACAGGCGTATCATTATCATATAATTCCTGTTGAAGCTACAAATGGAACATTAATCTTTAAAACGAATCAAGTAACAGATGCTCTAAAACAAGAATTACAAATTGTTTTAAATAAGGAAATTGTACTTATAGAAGAAAGCACCGAAAATATTCAACAATATTTAAGTATTAATTTCAGACAACGCAATCAAAATCAATCTGTAGATTTACATTACAGCACTGATTTTCTAGAAAAATTATTATTCACAGCCAAAGACATCGGAAGTAGTGATATTCATTTTGAACCTTATGAACATAAATGTAGAGTTCGTTTTAGATTAGATGGGAAACTTAAAGAACAATTTATCATTTCATTACAAGAATATCCTGTCATTGTTAATAAACTAAAAATAAAAGCGGGACTAGATATTTCTGAAAAACGCTTACCTCAAGATGGTCGTATTACCGTAAAAACAAATACAAATGAATTTGATATTCGTGTCTCATCATTACCAACATTACATGGTGAAAAGCTAGTACTTCGTATTTTAAGTAAAGATGCAAATCATATTAATTTAAGTGATTTAGGATTTACAGAAACTGAACTAAACACTTATAAAGAAACCGTAAAAAAGCCTAATGGTATTGTTTTAATTTCTGGACCAACAGGTTCTGGAAAAACCACTACTTTATATGCTACTTTAAAGCTTTTGAATGATGATCAAACCAATATATTAACTATTGAGGACCCTATAGAATATACACTTGAGGGAGTTAATCAAGTTCAGCTTAAAGAAAATATTGGACTAGATTTCGCTAGTACACTCCGTACATTTTTACGTCAAGATCCTGATGTAATTATGGTAGGAGAAATACGTGATGCTAAAACAGCCAATATGGCTATTCGTGCTGCACTAACTGGACACTTAGTTCTATCTACTATTCATACCAATTCCGCTTGGGCTACTATTTCAAGGTTAATAGATATGGATATTCCTTCTTTTTTAATTGCGAGTACTCTAAATGTAAGTGTAGCTCAGCGTTTAGTTAGAAAATTATGTGATGATTGTAAGGAAGAAGATGTGATTTCTTCTGAATTATTTCCTTCCAATTTTAAAATACAAAGCGATTTAAAAACCCATTATAAAGCTATTGGATGTAACAGTTGCTATCATACTGGTTATAATGGCAGAAAAGCTATCTATGAAATTATTCCAATTAATAAAACATTGATTCAATATATCAAACAAAATGAGTTAGAAATTGATACCTACATCTCTGAAAATAACATTGCTACTTTAAAAAACAATGCTATAGACTTAGTTAAACAAGGTGTAACTTCTATAGAAGAAGTTTACGCTTTGCTTTCAGATTAAAAATTAAATAAGATTCCCCGACCGCGTGGAAAATATTATGAAGAAAATACTATATATATTATTACTATTAAACGTTGGGTTTTCTTATTCTCAAGAAGACCTACAACGTATTCAAAACATAAAAAGTCAATTGAATATTTTATCTACTGAAACTGTTGGGTTTACTGAAAATGTAAAAACTGAGATCAATGTCAATAGCATTACATTAGCAAATTTTTTATTGGCAGTTTCTGATGTACATAAGATTAATATTAATGTTTCCCAAGAACTTAATAAAATTACCATAACCAACAATTTTACCAATGTAACAGTAGCGGATTTACTTGTTTTTTTATGTAAAGAGTATAAATTATCAATTGAATTCACAGGTAATATTTTATCGATAAAACAATATGTGAAAAAGGCAGAAACCCCATTAGAACGCTTAATTCCAATATCTTACAATCCGACTAATAATACTATTTCTTTAGATGTTAAAGGCGATAAATTATATGATGTATTTAAGCGTATTATGGATGAAACTGGTAAGAATTTAGTTTTTTCTCCTGGTCTAGAAAGCAGGGTTTTAACAGCATATATTCAACAAAAACCTTTCGCATCTGCAATGGATAAACTGGCCTTTGCTAATAATTTATATGTTGAACAGTCAAAAGATGGTTTTTTTGTATTTGAAGGTAATGCATCACCACTAATTACTAGCTCAAATACCCCAAACAACCAACAAGCAAGACAACAACCATCCAGAAGGCGTAATTCTAACTTTTTTTTTAAAATTAAAAACTTAGAGGAACAGCTTTTAGAAGTAAATTTTGCAAATACTCCTATAGCAGATATAATCAATGACATTGGAAACGAACTAGATATCAATGTATTTACTGCTACACCTTTAGATGAAGCTGGAACTGTAACTTTTAAAGCAAAAAATATTTCTTTTGATGATTTATTAACCAGCGTTTTTGAAACACAAACTATCAAAGCAAAAACAGGTTCAAACTCCAACAATTCAGATCAAACCGTTTCGAATAATACTAATGGATTAAAACGTTTTACATTCAAAAAAGAAGGGAATATTTATTTTTTTGGAAAAGAGAACCAATTGAGTGTACGTGGAGTTGCGATTATTCATTTACAACATCGTTCAGTAGAATTATTGTCTGACCCATCTGGAGGTAATCGTAGTAATAGAACTGTAGGGAGAAACTTCAGTACAAATAATACAGACTTTGGCAATTCTAATAACCAATTTGATTCTTATAACTCTTCTAGTAATTCAAACAGGAATAGAAATCAACTTAATACCAACTCCAATCAAAACTTTAGCAATTTTAATAATAAAGTAGAAGCTCTTGTAAATATACTTCCCGATGAAGTCAAACAAGATTTAGATATTAAGGTAGATTATGAACTCAATAGTTTTTATGTTAATGGCCCTAGTGCTAATATTGAGCGTTTTAGGAATTTTATAAATAAAATTGACAAACCTGTTCCTGTTATTTTAATTGAAGTTATGCTTATTGAAGTTAATAATACGTCTTTAGTTGAAACAGGAGTTAGCTGGGGTATTAGAGATGAACCAGTGACGACCAATGGTGCTATTTTTCCTGAAACTGATATTACTTTAGGAGCAAATACAATTAATAAAGTTATTGGTGGTTTTGATGGATTTGGGTCTTTTAATTTGGGTAAAGTTGTTCCTAACTTTTTTGCAACTATTAAAGCTATGGAAAGTAACGGTAATTTGAAAGTGCGTTCTACACCAAAACTATCTACTTTAAATGGGCATAGAGCAACTTTCTCTAATGGACAGACATCTTATTATGCAGTGACTCAACGTAATATTTATGGTACTGATAACCCGCAAACTTCAGAGATCACAAACTATCAACCTATTGATGCAGAATTAGGCTTAACGATTAAACCTTTAGTCTCTGGAGATGGACAAGTCACCTTAGACATATTTGTTATTCAGTCGAGTTTTGGATCTCGTATTGCTGAAGATGCTCCACCAGATATTAGTTCGCGCGAGTTTAGCTCAATAATTAGAGTTAAAGATCAAGATATTGTAGTTCTTGGAGGTCTTGAAGAACAAATGAAAAATAATTCTGGTTCTGGAGTCCCTTTTTTAGCAAGGGTTCCAATTATCAAATGGTTATTTAGTAAACGTAAACGCGAAGCTAAAAAAGCTAAATTAACCGTATTAATCAAGCCTACAATAATTTATTAATGCTAGACAATTTTTGGACATATTTACAATTTGGGAATCGTTTTTGTGCTGTTGAACACACTAGTAATGAAGATGCTGAAGTTATATATGCTACACTGTTAAACCGATCTAAAAAAGAATTAAATATTGAATCTTCTTTTGAAGAAAAAAAAATCGAAGATTTATCAAATAAACTCCATAAAAACCAACATATTGTTCTAGTTCTAAATAATGACAAAGTCCTTTCTAAAACTATCGAAAGTGAACAACAAGATTCTCTAAAATTAGTATATAAAGCATTTTCAAATATCAATCTTGAAGACTTTTATTTTGAAGTATTATCCCAAAAAAATAAACATTTTATAGCCTTATGCCGAAAAGATTATGTGAATAACCTCATTGAGGAATATTCAAAACAAAATCTTTCGATTATAAATGTTTCATTAGGAAATAATTTGATTGTAAATATTTCTGAATTTATTGATAAAAACAGAGTTTACACTTCTAACTCTATAATTCAGTTTGAAAACAATCAAGTTCTTCAAATTGAAAAAGATAGTATTCCATTAGAAAGCTATGATATTAATGGATTAACTATTTCTAATAACCATTTGCTATCTTTTTCAGGTGCCTTACAAACAGTTTTAAATAGTAACACAACAAAGACTAACTTTTCTGAAGAAAAAGGTAGTCTCCTTAATAACTACAAACAAAAACGTTTTTTTGATCAATTTTTAAAAATTGGAGGTCTGTTTATTTTAGGACTATTATTAATTAATTTCTTTGCCTTTAATCATTATTTCAATAAAGTTAATGAGCTAAAACAAGTATCTGAAATCAATCAATCCACAAAAAATCAAATTATTAAACTTAATGAATCGGTTTCCAAAAAACAAAAAACAGTCGATGATCTATTAAAAAGTAATTGTTCGAAAAGTTCGTTTTATAATGACAGGATTATTAACATTTTACCAAAAAGTATTTTGCTTTCTGAGTTTAATTATCAACCATTATTAAAACGGATTAAAACCGATAAAGGTATTGAAGTGGACAAAAACAGCATAAGTATCTCTGGAGATTCAAATAATAGTGAAGTTTTTTCAAGCTATATAAACCAATTAGAGCAGGAAGATTGGATCAATAAAGTAGATATTATTAATTATGGAACAACATCTTCTAATACTTCAAATTTTAAAATTAAAATAGTTTTAAATGACGAATAATAAACAAAAAAACATAGTACTTATTATTGGTTTTACTCTTGTATTAATGCTTTGTTATCAATTAGCTATTAATAAAACGTTTCAACAAAAAAAACAGTTTAACACCTTGTCTCAAGAAGCATTATTGTTCAAAAATGGATCAAAACAATTATCGTTATTAAAACAAAAAGAAGTTTATTATGATTCCCTTTTGACTAAATACCAATTAGATGGTTCCTCTATTCAAAATAATCTATTAAAGGTTATCAATGCATTTGCAAATAAAAATAATCTTAAAGTAATTAGTTTTCTTGAACCCCACAAAATTGCTAAAAACAATCTTGTAATCAAAACTTATGGGTTTATTCTTGAGGGTGATTACAATTCTATTAATAAACTTATATACCAATTAGAGCAACAAACCAAATTTGGAGAAATTATTAATCTTCACTTTGAAAAGAAAAAGAATTTTAGAACTGGAAAAAATTATTTACAAGCAAGTGTGCTTTTGAAAAGTTTTGGTTGATTTTTTAGTCGAGGTTTTAGCATATATTTGAGCTCTCAAAATTAAAACAAACACAAACTCTTTATTAATAAAGGTTTTCAAGACTTTAATGTAGTCCTCTACAGCCTTACAGAACTCTCAGCGACTCCTCGCATTGAAAATCAAGAGCATATTACAACCCACTTTAATTTAATTGCTTTTAATAAAAGGATTAGGCTGTAAATTATGAGATACTAATAGGAGCTTACTTTTGTTATATTAAAATTGAGATTTAATCCCTATAATACAAGAAGCTATTTTTGTATTAATATTTTCTGAAACTGGACATTTTTCAAGAATTTCAGACAACTCTTCAGTTGTAAAGTCTATAAAATTTGGAGCAGTACCTTTTATTAAGCTTTCAAAGTTAAATACTTTCCTTTTTATTTTATTTCTTTCCCTCCTTTCTGTTAATCTTGGTTGTAGTACATTTATCCATAAATCAGCAAGACTTTCAAAATCAACACTTTCTTTTTTAGGATTTAATAAGTTCAAAAGTTTTCTCATTACTCTCTTTTTTAACTCATCATCCTTTCTACCCCTTATTTTCTTTTCAAGAAGGTTCTTAGCTACAATAAGAGCTCGGTTTTTTTTAGGGGGCAATAGTTGAATTTCTTTATCCTTAAGTATATTAATGTATTTTTTCAAGTGCTTATCATCCCATTTCTTTTTTTCACTAGTACCATTTATATACTCTCTCAGTTTTTCACAAACTTCAGGGTATTCGGTAAATATTTTATTATTTGCATTTGACTCTATAAAATACCATCTAGAACTTTTCGTTTCACTCCCTCTAAGGGCAAAAAAACACCAATCGCTTTTGCTATTTAAAAAGCTTACTCTAGTTTTAATAGTTGCTTTAGTATTTTTAATCTGATTATATTCAGATTCCTTGATGATTGCATTATCTCCTTCTTTTAGATTAATTATAGGTTGAAAACTATCATGAATACCTTCCCATGTTTCGTCTTTTTCAGAATATTCTTTAAGTTCTTGAACCATTTCTTGTATACTATCTGTTCTTTGGAAATGTCTATAGCTTAATTCTTCTGGCATTTTAATATTTGAACCTATAGTATTTTCTACAAAATCATTTATTTCTACTAGCCTTTGATCTCCCTTAAGAGAATAAATATCACTATCATTAGGCCAATAAGTGAGTATCTTTTTGTGAATTGAATCCATTCTGTCTATTCTTCCTAAACGTTGCTCTACAACTCTTAATACACTTGGCATATCCAATAAAACGGTAACTGACGCCTTCTGTAAATCTACCCCTTCAGCCATTTTATCTGAGCACAATGCAATTGTATTTAAGTTATCTTCAGAAGTTAATTCGAATTTAGAGAGAACCTTTTCACTATCTCTTTTATTTGATCCAGTAGCAACTAAAATATCTTGATCTGGGTGATTCATTCTAAATAAATGTTCAAAATAATTTAAGGTAATTACAGTACTATCAAAAGCTACAATTTTACTGTGCTTCTTGGAAATATTAGCCAATAAGTTGATTTTACCTAATTCTCTTTCACCAGATAATTTGAGTGTTAACTCTGCTATATCTTTATATATTTGGACTTCCTTCTGACAAACAGCGATAAACTTTGATTTATCTTTATACCAATCAGGGATTTCACAATCTTTAAATACCTTGCTTAAGGTTGGTAAACGATTCCTATGAATAAGTGCTTCAATAGAATCAATTCGTGCTTTGTTTTCATTTTTTGAAGTCTTGAATTGATATTGCTTTTTTGTCTTTCGTGTTCCATAAATATGCTCATATAAGGCTACATCCGATGATCGTAGGCATTTTCTAATGTTGTATCTACTAAGACCTTTAGCTGAAGTAAATCGACGATCAACATATTCTTGAACTTTATCAATATTTATAAACTCATAAGAAGGAGCGACCAATGAGGTTAAATAGGTAATTCCTTTTAGCTCTTTTGATAATTCGCCTATAGACTGAACTATAGTTTTGTCTTGTTCTGTCTCTTTAGTGTCATAATAATTTGGAACCTGTTCGGGGAATCTACATTTAACACCTAATTTATTTATGTAGTTTTCAGGTGCTTTGTCTATAAGTTTATTAATTTCTCTTTTAGTTCGTCTAACAGTAAACTTACTTATAAACTTTTTCAATGTTTCTAAATTAGCCTCTTGTTGTAGGTGAGGTTTTTGAACAAGTTCTTCATAAGCTTTAAAGCTTTTTAGACAAAAGGAAATAGGAATAAAAGGGGTAAACTAACTTGTGTAAAAGTGTAGTCACTTATTCACGAAAAAATATAATTAGTGATATAAAACTATTTCTACGACGTCAATGACAGCAAAGGTTTCCAGAAGAATTTGAGCATATGTTTTAGCCCTACAAAAAAAGCCTTGAGTAATCATTTGATTATCAAGGCTTTACAATCTCTTAAAAGTGGTCCCACATGGACTCGAACCATGGACCACCTGATTATGAGTCAGGTGCTCTAACCAACTGAGCTATAGGACCGAAATTGGAGTGCAATATTACTACTTATTTTAATTGTTAGCAAGAAAAATTATTCCTTTATCTCTTGACACAACTCAATTAAAACGCCGTTTGTTGATTTTGGATGCAAAAAAACAACCAACTTATTATCAGCTCCTTTTTTAGGGGTATCGTTTAACACCTTAAAGCCTTCTTTTTTAAGTCGCTTAATTTCAGCTTTTATATCATCAACATCAAAGGCTATATGGTGAATCCCTTCCCCTTTTTTATCAATAAATTTAGCTATAGGGCTACTCTTTTTTGTGGCTTCTAATAATTCAATTTTATTATTGCCTACTTTAAAAAAAGACGTTTTTACACCTTCACTCTTAACTTCTTCTACCTTATAATGTGGCTCGCCAAAAAGTTTCGAAAACAATTCATTTGAATCTTTAAGATTTTTTACCGCAATACCTATATGTTCAATTTTATTCATCAAATTTTTATTTCAAAATACGAAAATCACTTTAAAAGTAACATAATCTTTAAATATCCGTTATTTTTGCAACCTAAACCTTTAATTAATAGGTATTAATAAATGAGTAACATAGAGGAAAGTCAAAGACAAAAAAAGATAGGAACCGTTTTACAACAGGATTTAGTTGAAGTGCTCCAAGGTGCTGCCACTCAAGGCGGTATGCGTGGTGTTTTAATTTCTGTAAGTAAAGTGAAAGTTACTGTAGATTTAGGTGTTGCAAAAGTATACTTAAGTATTTTTCCTAATGATAAAGCCAAAGAGTTACTAGAAGGCATAACATCTAACACGCCAGCAATTCGTCATGAATTAGCACAACGTACTAGGCATCAACTACGCCGTATGCCTAATTTAGAATTTTTTATTGACGACTCTTTAGAGTATATAGACCAAATTGAGAAATCTTTAAAAGGGAAAGAAAACCCAATAAAAGACCCTACAATTCTTGAAAAAAGAAAAAAGTCTTAATGTTTTAATTGAGTTTTAACCAGATAATTTTTTATTGTTTTTTCAATGGTCTGCTTGAACATTCATTTTGTCATTATATTTTCATAATATTATAGATTATGAATGTTTCCCTTTACATAGCAAAACGTTACTTACGCTCTAAGAGCTCAAATAACGCTATAAACTTTATAACTTATATTGCTATCATTGGTGTTATTTTAGGTTCTGCCTCCTTATTTATTGTGCTTTCTGGCTTTGCAGGTTTAAAAGATTTTACACTACAGTTTTCAAGTCAAGTTGATCCTGATTTAAAAGCTGAAACCGTTATTGGAAAATCTTTTATTTTAACAGAAAATGAAATTAATCAACTTAATAATTTAGCTGATATTGCTAGTTATTCTAAAATAGTTGAAGAGCGTGTGTTTTTGGCATCAGAAGATAAAAATACACTTGCAGTTATTAAAGGTGTAGACGAATATTTCCAAAGTGTAGTGTCTATTGATTCAACTTTAGATCACGGTAGTTGGTTAGAACAAAAATCCAATCAGCTAGTTGTGGGTTGGGGTATTTCAAATAGTTTATCCCTTGGTGTTTTAAACTTCACGAAGCCCATAAATGTATATGTGCCTAAACCCGGAAAAGGGCAGATATCTTCAACAAAAAACGCTTTTAATAATGTTAAAGCTATTAGTGTAGGTGTGTTTTTTATAAATGAACAACTAAATGATACTTATGTTTATGCCCCAATAGATTTAGCAAAAAACTTACTTAATTATGAAGACAATCAAATTTCTTCCATAGAGTTTAAGCTAAAAGATGATGTTGATGAAACCCAAGTAAAAACAAACATAAAAGCTATTTTAGGAGATAAAGTTATTCTAAAAAATAGAGCGCAACTTAATGATGCACTTTATAAAATGCTAAATACAGAAAACTTAGCAGTTTATCTGATTTTCACATTGGTTCTCATTATCGCATTCTTCAATGTTATTGGGTCATTAATTATGATGATACTTGACAAAAAGCAAAGTTTAAGCACTTTATTTAATATTGGAGCTACCGTAAAAGATATTCGTAAAATTTTCTTTTTCCAAGGCAGCTTGATTAGTATCGTTGGCGGACTTATAGGGCTGGTTCTTGCATTAATTATCACAGCGTTTCAAAAAGTTTTCAGCCTTGTTATGATTACACCAACACTTGCCTACCCCGTAAGTATTAAGCTTGAAAACCTAATAATCGTTTTTATAACCATTTCAATTTTGGGTATTATAGCTTCAAAAATAGCATCAACAAGAATTACAAAGTCTTTAATGAAGACTATATAAATTACTCTGTAAACTGATATCCAGCAAACTTTTCAAGAACCTCATCAAAAGCAGCAAAAACATCTTCAGAATGGTCAGAAGTTACCATTTTCATACGGTATTCTTTAAAGTGTGGAATGCCTTTAAAATAGTTTGTGTAATGACGACGGGTTTCAAAAACACCTAAAACTTCACCTTTCCAATCTATAGACATTTGTAAATGCCTACGAGCAGCTTCCACTCGTTCTTCTAAGGAAATAGGTGCCAAATGCTCACCTGTTTCAAAAAAGTGTTTTACTTGTTTAAAAAACCAAGGATTTCCAATTGAAGCTCTACCAATCATAGCACCATCTAGTCCGTAATCATCTCGCATTTCCATGGCACGTTCAGGACTAGTTATATCTCCATTTCCAAACACAGGAATATGCATCCTAGGATTATTTTTTACTTCTGCAATAGGTTTCCAATCGGCATCACCCTTGTACATTTGGGCGCGAGTTCTACCATGAATAGCAATTGCTTTACAACCCACATCTTGTAAACGCTCAGCAACCTCAACAATTTTTATAGAATCATGATCCCAACCTAATCGCGTTTTAACTGTAATTGGTAAGTTGGTTCGCTTTACCATTTCCGCAGTAAGTTTCTCCATTAAACAGATATCTTTCAAAATACCAGCACCAGCACCTTTGCTTACAACTTTTTTTACAGGGCAACCAAAGTTAATATCTATGATATCTGGTTTAGATTTTTCAACAATATCAATGGTTTGTAACATACTATCCAAGTTAGCTCCAAAAATTTGGATGCCTACCGGACGCTCTTTCTCATAAATGTCTAGCTTCATAACGCTTTTTGCTGCATTACGAATTAAGCCTTCGCTAGACACAAACTCGGTATAAACCACATCAGCACCTTGTTCCTTACACAAAGCACGAAATGGCGGATCGCTAACATCCTCCATTGGTGCTAAAAGCAATGGGAAGTCTGGAAGTTCTATGTTATCTATTTTTACCAAGCTATTTTATTTTGGCGCAAAATTAAGAATTATTTCTTGATAAACTTTTTAACAAGTATTCTATTAGATTCAAGATGAATTTTTACAATATAAATACCCTGGCTAAATGATGACACATCAATATTTGAAGCATTACCTTTATACAACCGTGTTAGTTTAGTATCAAATATTTCAAGGAAAAAATGATTTGAGCTCTTTACTTTCAAAGTATAAATTGCAGGATTGGGATATAAAATAACATCAGATAAGTTTTCAATTGAAGTGTTTGATAATGTCGTATCATTTGTTGAAAACGATATCAGTTTTGCATCATCAGATACTGTAAAAGGACCAACAGAAATTGAAAAAGATTCTGAAGTTACCAAATAGTTGTTAGCATCAACAAAAGTAATCGCCTCTGCTTGTTCTTGACCTAAATTAGATAAAGTAGTAAGCGTGTTGGTTCCTGAAAAAACATCGTTTGAATTAAAATTAAAACTCTCCCAAACAAAAGGTTGCAAAGTCTGGTCATAACCAATTAAATATAATTTACCTGTTAAAGAATTAAAGGTTCCTCCAGTAATGAGGCCTCCGCTTACTAAAGTAGAAGTTAAAGGGTTAACAGAATACATACCAGCTGTTGATGGAATAACATAGCCTTTGGTTATACCATCAATCCAATTTTTTGTGAATAAAATTAAATTATTTGAATCTAAAGACACTAAAGCTTCGGCATCCCAAATAGTGTTATTTGGATTGGATGAAAAATCAGTTTGATCTGCATAATTATATTCTATGATTTCTGCAGTAATGCTATTAGAACTTATATAATCTGATTTACTAATTTTATAGATTTTTAAATCGGTTCTATTACCATTATTATTCCCAATATCTCCAATATAAATAGATGTATCATCTTGAGTTATATCTTCCCAATCCACATTTATAGCATTGGTTAACGTAACTGTTCTTATAATTTGCTCAGTATTTACATCTAATTCATACAGCTTATTCTCTCCTCCTGAATCATTGTGAGTAATTAATCTATTATTGAAGAATATTACTCCTGAAGATTCAGTTAAACTTGATGGCAATAAAAACGCTTCAGTAACATTACTTATTTGAGCAAAAGCATTTGATATAGTAAAAACTAAACACAATATTGAAATTACTCCTTTCATCGATCTTGATATTCTTTCCATGCTAAATGTACCATAAAAACATATATATTTATAAAAAATTCAGCTTTTGCAAATTCCTTTTGAGCCACAATTATTTGGCTACAACATAAATATTCATTTAGTTTTAGAATACCTTGCCTTTTTTGTGGCGTTTAGGTATTACGTTTTTTTAAGAAGGCGCAGCTCTGATGTTATCTCTTCAAATAACAGACTATCTATTATTCTGGGGGCCGCATTAGGTGCTTTAATTGGTTCTAGATTAGTTGGTTTTTTAGAAAACCCTATTATTGACTTTTCGCAACAAAACATCATTCAGTTACTAAACACAAAAACCATTATGGGTGGTTTGTTTGGTGGTTTATTGGGTGTAGAATTTGTTAAAAAACGTATTGGCGAAACTGAATCTTCAGGAGATTTATTTACGCTTCCTATTATTCTTGGGATTTTTATTGGCAGAGTTGGTTGTTTTCTTTCTGGAATTAATGAGTTTACTTATGGTGAAGAAACTTCGCTTTTTTTAGCTATGAATTTAGGCGATGGCATAATGAGGCACCCAACATCGTTATACGAATTGGTGTTTTTAGTTCTCCTATTTATTGGTTTAAAGTATATTAAGAGTAATCGAAACCTAAAAAACGGAGACCTTTTTAAATGGTTTATGATTTTTTATTTCGGATTTCGCTTTTTTATTGAATTTTTAAAGCCGAATGTATTTTATGTACTTGGATTAAGTACTATTCAGATTTTATGCTTAATTTGTTTGTTGTATTACAGAAAGACTTTAATACCAAGAAAAAAGTAAAACATTGTTCTTATGGAAAATAATTTAACAATACTAATAGCTCTAGCGCTCTTTTTAATTATCACTTTTCTGTATTGGAAGTTGACTAAAAAGTATGCAGAAAAATTGTATGGTAAGGAAATGTGGAAACAATGGAGTTCGAGAACTTTCTACTGGACAAGCGCAGTGATGATGAGTGGCGGAATAACACTATTGGTGATATTGCTAATAAAATAAAACGCTTCTAAATATTGCATAGGTTGTAAGCTAACAAATAACCTATGTAAGCCAAAAAAATAATAATGGATTAAACTACACTGGCAAATACGCCCGCGTTAGGGATTGAACGGTATGTTTGAAATCTCCGACATAGGAGGGATTGAGTAGTGAAAGCCCGACCCTTGTGGTAACGCCCAAAAAATATAAATTATATGCCTGTTAGAAAATATACCTATTACGATTTTACTTTAAGTTTATGTCCAGAATGTTTACGGCGTGTAGATGCTAAAATTGTATTTGAGAATGGTAATGTTTATATGCTAAAACGGTGTAATGAACATGGGAACTCGAAGGTGTTGATTGCCGATGATATTGAGTATTACAAAAACATAAGGAACTATAATAAACCGAGTGAAACGCCGTATAAATTTAACACGCAAACGCATTATGGCTGTCCTTATGATTGTGGGTTGTGCCCTGACCATGAGCAACACTCTTGCTTGACTGTTGTGGAGGTTACGGATAGATGTAATTTAACATGCCCAACGTGTTATGCGGGGTCTTCGCCAACTTATGGCAGACACCGAACTTTGGCTGAAGTTAAGACCATGCTAGACACCATTGTTAGGAACGAAAAAGAACCTGATGTAGTGCAAATTTCGGGTGGTGAGCCTACTATACATCCAGAGTTTTGGAAGATTTTAGACTATGCAAAATCTTTACCTATCAGGCATTTAATGTTGAATACAAATGGCATTAAAATTGCTAAGGATATCGCTTTCGCGGAACGACTAAAAACTTATGCACCCGATTTTGAAATTTATTTGCAGTTTGATTCGTTTGAAAACTCAGTTTTACGAGAATTACGTGGTGCAGATTTGAATGACATACGGAAACAAGCGATTGAAAATTTGAATGCTGTAAACCTATCAACAACTTTGGTAGTAACACTTCAGAAGGGTTTGAACGACCATGAGATTGGAAAAATTATTGACTATGCTTTAAAGCAAAAATGTGTGCGTGGTGTTACGCTACAACCAACTCAAATTGCGGGGCGATTAGATAATTTTAATCCCGAAACGGATAGAATGACACTTACTGAAGTGCGCCGAAAAATTATGGAACAAACTGATATTTTTAATCCTGATGACTTATTACCTGTGCCTTGTAATCCAGATGCTTTGGTAATGGGTTATGCCTTAAAATTGGATGATGAGGTGTTCCCTTTAACACGATATATTAATCCGAATGATTTGTTGGATAATAGCAAAAACACCATTATTTATGAGCAAGACTCTCAGTTGCAGGGTAAGATGATTGAGTTATTTAGCACAGGAAATTCAGTTGAGGTGGCTGAAGAAAACCTAAAAAGTATAATGTGCTGTTTACCAAATATTGATGCACCAAACTTGGGTTACGATAATTTATTTCGTATTATTATTATGCAATTTATTGATGCTTATAACTTTGATGTGCGCGCCATTAAAAAATCGTGTGTGCATATTGTGGATAAAGACAATAAAATTATCCCTTTTGAAACCATGAATATGTTTTATAGAGATGATAAAAAAGCACGATTGGAAAAGCTTAGAAATGAAACAATATGATACGTTTTCTAGAAATTGGTAACGAGATTATCTGGGTAATTTTAGGAATTTTACTTTTAGCTTTAGCTCCTGCAATAATTATGACAATAATTGGTTTTGTAATGAGAAAGAAGAACCCTAAAGCAGCTAAAGTTTTATTTATAATTTCTGCTGTATATATTATTATTGGTTTAGGTTTTTGTGGAATTTTATCTTTTTAAAATGATGCATTTTTTAAGTCCGAACATGAATTTTGATGGTTTAATTATTATGTTAATTGCCATCATGTTTGGTCCTGCAATTTTACTAGCTATTATTGGTTTTGCAGTGCTAAAAAAGAATAAAAAAACAGCCAAAATATTATTTATTCTAGCTGCTGTATATCTTATTATTAGCCTTGGTATTTGTGGTGCCTTAATTGCTGGTTTTTAAAACCCATAGGCCGTAAAACCCTAAAAATAGTTCGGCAAAAGTGCCAAAAATATATCCAAAAGTTGGTGTGCCATCAATTCCAAAACTTAATAGTCTTCCAAAACCCAGTCCTAGCATAAAGATTAAATTGGTAATTAAGGCTATTTTTAGATAGTTAGCTTTAAAAATTCCTAAAATCCAAAGTGCAGAAAAACCTATGTATAAACCCATAATGGCTTTAAAGAAGTTGTGTTCATCAACTGTATTTAGATGAATATTAAATTGATAATCGGGATTAAAACCATAAATAAATGCTACAGGGACAACGATTAAAATTGAAATAATCAAGTGTATTTTATTAATAAAATCCCGTTTAGTTTTAATCATCTATAGTTATTAAAATTCAATATTTGCTTCAACCATTTCGCCTTTTCTATCCACAACAACTTTAGTTGAATTTCCTTTTTCAAAAGTTGCTAGAACCTTCATGTAACTCATCATATCAACAACAACACTATCACCTAATTTAACAACAATATCTCCTTTTTGTAAGCCTGCTTTTTGGGCTGGTTTATCTTCACTAATACCATCAATACGCATGCCTTTTCCATCAAACAGATAATCAGGAATAACACCTAGACCTACTTTAAATCTTGGTGTTTCTTCACTTTCGTTTTTTGTTTTTCTAAATGGCAATTTTCCATTATCATTTAAATCAGAAATAATATTAAAAATATAGTTAGAAATGGTTTGCATGCCTTTATAATTCAACTTTTCAAAATCATCACTAGGTTTGTGATAATCTTCATGCTGACCAGTAAAAAAATGTAAAACTGGGATATCAGCATTGTAAAAAGATGTATGATCGCTTGGGCCAATTCCTGATTCTTTCTGAATCAATTTAAAATTCTCATTATGAGCCTTTAAAGTTTGCTTTAATATAGGTGATGTTCCAACACCGTAAACCGCTAATGTACTATCAGCTTTTAAACGCCCAACCATATCCATATTAATCATGTAATTTACTTTTTTAATGTCTATTGTTGGATTTTTCACAAAATAGTTAGACCCTAATAAACCCATTTCTTCACCAGAAAAAGCCATAAAAAGGTAATTGTTATTTGTATTCTTTTCTTTAAGTTTTTCTGCTAAATTCAACATAACAGCAACGCCACTAGCATTATCATCAGCACCATTATGAATCGCCTTTTCTCCACAATGCAAAGACCCTTCAGCACCATAGCCTAAATGGTCGTAATGTGCTCCAATAATAATGGTGTTTTCGGCGTCATTATTTATAAACCCTAACACATTGGTTCCTGTAATTGTACTATCGCCTTCTTTTACGTTATACTTTACTTTTTGATGTGGATTTGTTTTTGGCTTAAAGGTAAAGGGTTGTAAAAACCCATTAGTTCCCTTTCCTTGAGCATCTAATTTTTCAAAGCGTTTAGCAATATAATCTGCTGCTGCTTTTTCACCATCAGTTCCGGTTTGACGTCCTTCTAAAGCATCATCAGAAAGGAAGGTAACGTCTTCTTTTATAGAAATCGATTTGGCTACTTCTGACTTACAACCAGTTAAAAACAATAAAAAAAGGAAAACTATACTGTATTTCATTTTCATAAATATTAATTTTACACAAATTTAGCCAATTATTATGATGAAATACGCATCCCTTTTAGCTTTAATTCTTTTAGTTTTTAGTTGCAAAAATGAGACTAAAAAACAAAGTATATCTGAGAAAGAAATTGAAATCAATATAGTAAAAGATTCCCTTATCTTTTCTGGAGAAAAGCATTTTAAATCTATAAAGCAAATTACTTTTGGAGGTGATAATGCAGAAGCTTACTGGAGTTTTGACGATAAACAAATCGTGTTTCAATCCAATAATAAAAACTGGAGAGTCAATTGTGATCAAATGTTTTTAATGAATGTAGGGGAAACGTTTAAAGATAAAATTCCTCCCATGGTTTCTACAGGAAAAGGGCGCACAACATGCTCTTACTTTTTACCAGATAATAAGCATATTATTTATGCATCTACCCATTTAGGAGATGAAAAATGCCCAGATACACCATTAAGAAAAAACGGAAAATACATTTGGCCAGTATATGATACATTCGACATTTTTGTTGCTGACTTAGAAGGCAACATTGTAAAGCAATTAACTAATGAAGTTGGTTACGATGCAGAACCTACAGTATCTCCAAAAGGCGATAAAATTGTATTTACCTCTACAAGAAGTGGCGATTTAGAATTATACACCATGAATCTTGACGGAAGTGATGTAAAACAAATTACAGATGAATTAGGTTACGATGGTGGTGCATTCTTTTCTCCTGATGGCACTAAAATCATCTTCCGTTCTTCACGCCCAAAAACAGAACAGGAAATAAAAGAATACAAAGATCTTTTAGCTGAAGGTTTGGTTGAACCCACTGATATGGAACTTTACATTTGTAATGCAGATGGAAGTGATTTAAGACAATTAACTGATTTAGGGAATGCCAATTGGAGTCCGTTTTTTCACCCTTCAGGCAAAAAGATATTATTCTCTTCTAATTTCGAAGCAGAACGCGGTTTTCCTTTTAATTTATACTTAATAGATATTGATGGTAAAAATCTAGAACGTGTGACACATAGTGAAACTTTTGATGCGTTTCCTGTATTTTCAAATGATGGAAAATATTTAGCATTTTCATCTAATAGAAATAATGGAGGCGGGCGAGATACCAATTTGTTTATTGCAGAATGGCAAGACTAATTTAAATATCAATTAAGCACAATAATTAACTTATCTTTGCCAAATCTTTTTATGAAGATTGTTGACTATGAAGAACATCAGAAATTTTTGCATTATTGCTCATATTGATCACGGGAAAAGCACACTTGCAGATCGTTTATTAGATTACACAGGCTCAGTAACTGCTAGAGAACAACAAGCACAATTACTAGATAGCATGGATTTAGAGCGCGAACGTGGTATTACCATAAAATCGCACGCCATCCAAATGGACTATGAGCTTAATGGGGAAAAATATATTCTGAACTTAATTGATACACCTGGTCACGTAGATTTTTCATATGAAGTATCTCGATCTATCGCTGCTTGTGAAGGTGCTTTATTAATTGTTGATGCAGCACAAAGCATACAGGCGCAGACGATTTCTAATTTATATTTAGCTTTAGAAAACGACTTGGAGATTATTCCTGTACTTAATAAAGTTGATTTGCCTAGTGCAAACCCAGAAGAGGTAACTGATGATATAGTAGATCTTTTAGGTTGCGACCCAGAAGAAGTTATTCACGCAAGTGGAAAAACAGGTTTTGGTGTTGATAATATTTTAGAGGCTATTATAGACCGTGTTCCTGCTCCAAAAGGCGATCCAGAGGCACCGCTTCAAGCCTTAATTTTCGATTCTGTTTACAATACGTTTAGAGGTATTGAAACCTATTTTAGAGTCTTTAATGGTGAAATTAAAAAAGGGCAACACATAAAATTTGTTGCTACAGATAAAGATTATTACGCTGATGAAGTTGGCACTTTAAAACTTAATCAAGTTGCAAAACAAAGTGTAAAAACAGGTGATGTTGGTTACTTAATAACTGGTATAAAAACTGCCAAAGAAGTAAAAGTAGGTGATACAATTACTGATTTTACAAAACCAACTACAAATATTGTTGAAGGGTTTGAAGATGTTAAACCCATGGTTTTTGCTGGTATTTATCCGGTTGATACCGAGGATTATGAAGAACTTCGTAACTCAATGGAAAAGCTTCAGCTAAATGATGCTTCATTAGTATTTGCTCCAGAAAGTTCAGCAGCTTTAGGATTTGGGTTCCGTTGCGGATTCTTAGGTATGCTCCACATGGAGATTATCCAAGAGCGTTTGGAACGCGAATTTGATATGACGGTGATAACAACTGTACCCAATGTATCTTATCACGCTTACACCAATAAAAATCCAGACGAAGCTTTTATAGTAAATAATCCTTCTGATTTACCAGAGCCTTCTTCTGTAAACCGTGTTGAAGAGCCTTATATTAAAGCCACTATTATTACAAAATCTGACTTTGTTGGAAATGTGATGTCGCTTTGTATTGAAAAACGTGGTATGATTATTAACCAAACGTATTTAACACCAGAACGTGTTGAGTTAATTTTTGAAATGCCTTTAGCAGAAATTGTTTTTGATTTTTATGATCGATTAAAAACGGTTTCAAAAGGCTATGCCTCTTTTGATTATCATCCAATTGGTTTGAAAACATCTAAATTGGTACGTTTAGATGTACTATTAAATTCACAACCTGTTGATGCACTTTCTGCTTTAATTCATGCTGATAATGCTCACAACATTGGTAAAAAAATGTGTGAAAAATTAAAAGAACTTATCCCTCGTCAACAATTTGATATTCCAATTCAAGCAGCTATTGGCGCAAAAATTATATCTAGAGAAACTGTAAAAGCATTACGTAAAGATGTTACTGCAAAATGTTACGGTGGTGATATTTCTCGTAAACGTAAACTTCTTGAAAAACAGAAAAAAGGTAAAAAACGTATGCGTCAAGTTGGTAATGTAGAAATACCTCAACAAGCGTTTATGGCTGTTTTGAAGTTGAATGATTAAATTTTTATTACTCCAACCGTTTTCTAAACTCTAATGGTCAATTGTTTTCTGAAACCATTCCTGTGATTTGATTTTGTGCACTTAATATAATAGCCACTCCTAAAAGAAATACTAAAATAAATTTGATTAATACATTTATAATTGTTTGTTTTAGATTGATAGTACAAATGTATCTTTATGATTCTTTAAATTAAACCCCTTTCCGACGAATTGGGATAAAAAAGGTTGAATTAATACTTTAATTCTATAGAATAAAATGTTTTTTAGCGGTAAACGATTAAACTGCCTTAAATGTAAAAGCATTTTTATTAAAACAAGACCCATAATTCAATTGCATAATTACGATTTTATCAGCCTTTTTATTGTTAACATCAAATTTTTAATCATATTAATAATCAATCAAGTAAAAGACTGATTTTTCTTCAAAAATTAAGCTTAATTGGAAATGTAAACTATAATTTTGTATGTTTATTAAAACGCATAAAATATAAATGAATATTATACATATAAGTGCAGAATGTTATCCTGTTGCTAAAGTTGGCGGACTAGCAGATGTTGTAGGTGCTTTACCAAAATATCAAAATAACTCTGAAATTTCTTCGCAAGTTATAATGCCTTTTTATGATATAAAATTTACCCAACAAAACACTTTTTCTTCTGTATTTGAATCTGAATTATATTTAGGTGAGAAAACATATAAGTATCGAATACTTAAGCTTAAAAATAAATCATTAGATTTTGAAATCTTTTTTGTTGATGTCCCAAATTTAGTTTTTAAAGATTACGTTTATTCTTTTGATGATACAAAGCGTTTTTTAGCCTTTCAAATAGCAGCTCTAGATTGGATGCTTACATGGAAAAAATTACCAGATATAATTCATTGTCATGACCATCATACTGGATTAATTCCTTTTATGCTTCAAGAATGTTTTAAATATGAAGTTTTTAGAAAAACTCCTAACATATTAACCATACATAATGCACAATACCAAGGATGGTTTTCACATGATAATGTAAATTTAATACCTGCTTTTGATTTTAACAATGTTGGTTTGTTAGATTGGGGAGGAACAATTAACCCACTGGCTGCAGCTATTAAATGCGCTTGGAAAGTAACTACAGTTTCGCCTAGTTATATGGAAGAGATGAAAGAATCTGCAAATGGTTTAGAAAGCTTATTATTAAGTGAGAGTGATAAGTCTATTGGTATTTTAAATGGTATAGATTGGAAAGTTTGGAATCCAGAAACTGATCTTTCCATAGTAAAAAATTACAACCAAAAAACTGTTGCTTCTGGTAAAAAAGCTAACAAAAAAGAATTGTGCGATACATTTAATTTAGATATTGACAAACCGCTTTTTGCATTTATAGGCCGACTAGTTGGAGAAAAAGGGTCAGACTTATTTCCAGAAGCATTTAAAATCGCATTACAAAACCCTAACATTTCTATTCTCCTTTTAGGTTCTGGAAACAAAGAAACTGAGGCGCAATTAGAAGCTTTAAAGAAAGATTTTGATGGACAATATAATGCCTTTATAGGTTATGATGAAAAACTCTCTCATATAATTTATGCAGGAGCAGATTTTCTGTTAATGCCTTCTCGTGTTGAGCCTTGTGGTTTAAATCAAATGTATGCACTTAGATACGGCACCATCCCAATAGTACGTAGCATTGGGGGTTTAAAAGACACGGTTGTTGATGTTTCAGAAGAAAACGGCTTTGGTATTTGTCATGAAGACGTTACTGTTTCAGATATTACCACTGCCATTGAAAGAGGTTTAGAACTTTATGAGAATAAACCTCAAATTAAAAAAATAAAAGCACAAATAATGAAGATAGACCACTCTTGGAATGCTTCAGCAAAACAATATATCAATTTATATAAATCTATAAACTAATTAATTATGATTAACAACAAGGTATTATCCATAATTTTAGGTGGCGGTCAAGGTTCAAGATTGTATCCGTTAACAGAACAAAGGTCTAAACCAGCTGTTCCTATAGCTGGAAAATATAGATTAGTTGATATTCCGATTTCAAATTGTATTAATGCAGATATAAAACGTATGTATGTATTAACACAATTTAATTCTGCATCCTTAAACCGTCATATTAAAGACACTTATCACTTTAGTTTTTTTAGCTCTGCTTTTGTAGACGTATTAGCAGCAGAACAAACACCTGATAACAAAGGATGGTTTCAAGGAACAGCAGATGCTGTTCGTCAAAGTATGCATCATTTTATGAGGCATGATTTTGAGTATGCATTGATTCTTTCTGGAGATCAATTATATCAAATGGATTATGAAAAATTAATAAAGGCCCATGAAGAAAGTGGTGCTAAAATATCAATTGCCACCATTCCTGTAAATGCTAAAGAAGCTACAGGATTTGGTATTTTAAAATCTGACGATAAAAATGTAATCACTTCTTTTGTTGAAAAGCCAGACTCTAGTTTGTTGCCAGAATGGACCTCTGAAGTTAGTGATGAAATGAAGGATCAAGGACGAAATTACCTTGCCTCTATGGGAATTTATGTGTTTAACAAAGACCTTCTAGTTGAGTTAATGAAAGATGAATCAACTATAGATTTTGGTAAAGAAATTATCCCTCAAAATATAGATAAACACAAAACATTAAGCTACCAATATGAAGGTTATTGGACAGACATAGGAACTATTGACTCCTTCTTTGAAGCTAATATTGGCCTAACAAAAGACATTCCAGATTTTGATCTTTATGATAAGAAAATGCGAATTTATACTAGGGCAAGAATGTTACCAACTACAAAAATAGCGGGTACCATTTTAGACGAAACGGTTATTGCTGAAGGCTGTATTATTAGCGCTGGTAAAATTGAAAAATCAGTTATAGGTATTCGCTCTAGGATTGGTAATGAATCTACAGTAATTAACACATATATGATGGGTAACGACTACTATCAATCATTGGCAGATATAGATAACCCAAACATAAACACACTTGGTATTGGTGCCCGATGCTTTATAAAAAATGCCATACTTGACAAGAACTGCTCTATAGGTGATGATGTTAGAATAAATGGAGGAAAAAATCTAAAAGACACCGAGACAGATACTTATGCCATTAGAGATGGTATTGTTGTAATAAAAAAGGATGCTGTAATTTCTAACGGAACTGTAATTTAATATATGGCAAACGTAAAACCTTATAGTCTTTTTACCGAATTTGACATCAATCTTTTTAAAGCAGGAAAACATTTTAGGCTTTACGAAAAGTTCGGTTCACATATAGTTACAGTTGATGGAATTGATGGTGTATATTTTGCTGTTTGGGCGCCTACAGCTAAACAAGTTTCTGTAATAGGCGATTTTAATTATTGGATGGAAGGCGAGCATCAATTAAATGTGCGTTGGGATTCAAGTGGTATTTGGGAAGGTTTTATTCCTCTTGTGGGTAAGGGCACAACTTATAAATATAAAATTCAAAGTAACAATAGTGATATAAAAACAGAAAAAGCTGATCCATATGCAAGACGTTATGAGCATAATCCAAAAACGGCCTCTATCGTTTGGGATGATGATTATAAATGGAAAGATAAAGCGTGGATGAAAACGCGTAAAAAGCATAATGCTATTGACGCACCTTATTCTGTTTACGAAGTACATTTAGGGTCTTGGAAAAAGAATATTGAAGAAAACCGTTTTATGTCTTACTTTGAGTTAGCCGATGATTTAGTAAATTATGTAAGCGACATGAATTTCACACATGTTGAATTGATGCCAATTATGGAGTTTCCTTATGATCCATCTTGGGGGTATCAAGTTACTGGATATTTTGCACCTACATCTCGTTTTGGTTATCCAGAAGAATTTAAATATTTAGTCGATAAGTTACATCAAGCAGGAATTGGAATTATTTTAGATTGGGTACCATCTCATTTCCCTGAAGATGCTCACGGACTAGGTTTTTTTGACGGATCACATTTATATGAGCATCCTGATAAAAGAAAAGGTTATCATCAAGATTGGAAAAGCTTAATTTTTAATTACGAACGTAACGAAGTGCGCTCGTTTTTAATAAGTAATGCAGCATTCTGGATGGATCAATATCATGCAGATGGTTTACGTGTTGATGCCGTTGCCTCTATGTTATTTTTAGATTATTCAAGAGAAGATGGTGAATGGGAACCAAATATCTACGGTGGTAGAGAAAACTTAGCAGTAATCAGTTTCTTAAAAGAGTTAAACGAAGAAATTTATGCATCTTTTCCAGATGTACAAACTATTGCTGAAGAGTCTACAGCATTTCCTATGGTGTCTAAGCCAACGTTTGTTGGGGGGTTAGGGTTTGGAATGAAATGGATGATGGGTTGGATGCATGATACTTTAGAATATTTCGCTAAAGACCCTGTTTATAGAAAATATCATCATAACGATATTACATTTAGTTTAGCCTACGCATTTACCGAAAACTTTATGCTACCATTATCTCATGACGAAGTGGTTTATGGTAAAAATTCTATCCTAGGAAGAATGCCTGGTGATGAATGGCAGCGTTTTGCTAATCTACGTTTATTATACGGCTACATGTTTACACATCCAGGAACTAAACTCTTATTTATGGGTGGTGAGTTTGGACAATATAATGAGTGGAATTTCCAAGAAAGTTTAGATTGGAATCTGTTAGACTTCAAACCACATCAAGACATGCAAAATTACTATAAATCTCTTAACGCCATCTATAAAAACACACCTGCTCTTTACGAAAAAGGATTTAGTGGTGAAGGGTTTGAATGGATAAGTCATGACGATCATGAAAACTGCGTAATGTCATACATCAGAAAGGGTTATAAAGATGAAGAAAATGTAGTTGTGGTTTGTAATTTAACACCAACCGTTAGAAAGAAATATAGAATAGGCATTACTGCAAAAGGTAAATTAGTTGAAATTTTCAACAGTGATGCTAAAGAATTTGGAGGTAGTGGTATTGCAAACAAAAAAGAAACAACAATTAAAAAAGTGCCTTGGAACGGAAAAGATTTTTCAGCAGAAATTACTTTACCTCCTTTAGCGGTTACTATTTTTAAATTTAAATAAGTTTCTAAAGATTTAAAACAATCACACCATTTAAAATTGTCATTATAATTAATATTTGACAGGTTCTAAATCGTGTTTTTTATGCCCAAAAAGGTTTGATATCATCTCTATATAAATCCATTTGTTTTTAGCATTTTACACAAAACCTATTAAAACCAAATTCGATTAAAGTATTAAAAAACTGTTGATTAGCATAGCATTAAACTATCAATATTTTATTGGCTAATAAATTAGATTTTTTGCAAAATTTCTCTTTATTTTTTAATAAAAAGTAGCATACAGGGTCTCTGAAATTTAGTACTTTCGTCAATTAATATTGATACATATTTTTTTATGATATTAAATACTGAATTAGAATATAAAGGGAACTTATTCCCTTCTAAAATAATTAAATACGAAAAGAACCTAAACGTACTCTCCTTCACCTCTGAAAATGGTGTTGTTTTACAGGTTACTGTTCGAAGAGATAGTATACTCCGCTTTAGGTTTACAACAACTGGCATTTTTGAAAATGATTTTTCTTATGCTATTACTAAATATGCAAGTAGAGGCTATAATCACCTTGAGGTTACTGAAAATGATGATAATTATATAATTACCACAGCAAAATTAATTTGCCACATTTCAAAATTAGACTTAAGAACATCTATTTATGATGCAAAAGATAAATCTTTGATTTGTGAGGACGAACTTGGTTTTCACTGGGAAGAAAGTTATGAGCATGGTGGAGATGTTGTAAAAATGTCTAAAACAGCTCAACCAGGAGAAAGCTATTATGGTTTAGGTGACAAGCCTGTTGATATTAACTTAAAAGGAAAGCGTTTTGAAAACTGGGTAACTGATTCTTATGCTTACGGTAGAGATACAGATCCTATTTATAAAACCATTCCATTTTACACGGGTTTACATAACAAAAAATCTTACGGGATATTTTTTGACAATACATTTAGATCCTATTTTGATTTTTGTCATGAACGCAGAAACATAACAAGTTTTTGGGCACAAGGTGGTGAAATGAATTATTATTTCATTTATGGCCCCGAAATGTCTGATGTTGTTGTAAACTATACAGATTTAACAGGCAAACCTCATGAAATGCCTGCGCTTTGGACTTTAGGGTACCACCAATGTAAATGGAGTTATTATCCAGAATCTAATGTAAAAGAGATTACGGCTAAGTTTAGAGAATTAGAAATTCCTTGTGATGCTATTTATTTAGATATTGATTACATGGAAGGGTTTAGATGTTTTACTTGGAGTAAAGAATATTTTCCAGACCCAAAACGTATGGTTAAGGAATTAGCAGATGATGGGTTTAAAACCATTGTAATTATTGACCCTGGAATTAAAATAGACATGGATTATTCGGTATTTAGAGAAGGTCTTGAAAAAGATTACTTCTGTAAACGTGCTGATGGCCCGTATATGAAAGGTAAAGTATGGCCTGGGGAATGTTATTTTCCAGACTTTACTAACCCAGAGGTAAGAGAATGGTGGTCTAATTTATTTCAAGAATTAGTTGAAGATATAGGCGTTAAAGGTGTTTGGAATGATATGAACGAGCCGGCAGTAATGGACGTTCCAGGAAAAACCTTCCCTAATGATGTAAGACATGATTATGACGGAAACCGTTGTAGCCATAGAAAAGCACATAACGTTTACGGTATGCAAATGGCACGTGCAACATACCAAGGGTTAAAAAAATTCTCTTACCCAAAAAGACCGTTCGTTATAACAAGAGCAGCATATTCTGGGACCCAACGTTATACATCTAGTTGGACAGGAGATAATATTGCAACTTGGGATCATTTAACCATTGCAAACTTACAAGCACAACGCATGTGTATGTCTGGATTCTCATTCATAGGTTCTGATATTGGAGGTTTTGCTGAACAGCCAAATGGCGAATTATATGCACGTTGGATTCAACTAGGAATTTTTCACCCATTCTGTAGAACACACTCTTCTGGAGACCACGGAGATCAAGAGCCTTGGGCATTTGGAAAAACAATTACAGATGTAGTAAGAAAGTTTATTGAAATAAGATACCAGTTACTTCCTTATTTATATACAGCATTTTGGAGATATGCAGAAGATGGCGTACCAATTTTAAAGTCTCTAGTACTTTATGATCAAGCAGACCCACAAACGCATTATAGAAATGATGAGTTTGTTTTTGGAGAAAAAATATTGGCTTGTCCAATAACAGGACCAAACCAAAACGGAAGACGCATGTACTTTCCAATTGGTAAATGGTACAACTTCTGGAATGATGAGTTAATTGAAGGCGGTACAGAACAATGGGTTGATGCCGATTTAGATAGCATGCCAATTTTTGTAAAAGAAGGGTCTATTATACCTAAATATCCTATTCAGCAATATGTAGGAGAAAAAACTATTGATGAGTTATTACTTGATGTATATTATAAAGAAGGGAAAGAAAACTCAGAAGTTTATGAAGATGCTACAGATGGTTATGATTATATTAAAGGTAGATATAGCTTAAGAAACTTTAAGTTATCTGGTAAAAAGAAAGAACTTATTATCCAGCAACACAAAACTGGTAAGTTTATAACCACATATAAAACCTTTAAACTGAATTTACATGGTTTACCGTTTAAAATATCTAAAGTTGAGGTAGACAATGTTGAAATTCCATTAAAAGATTTAAAAATAAATGGAGATAATACATTGGTATTAACTAAAGAGTTTAACGAGTTACATATTATAGGTTAAAAAACACATTTTTTCAAATTTGAAAAAAGCCTCACTTTTAAAAAGTGAGGCTTTTTTTGGCTATTATCAAAATCACAAAAAGGGGAATAAGAACTCCCCTTATCATTCCAAAATGGAACAAAACCATAAATAAAGTCTTATATAATAAATTGGTAAGTAAAACCGCTTTTTGCAAACGCTCCCTTTTACTAATTACTTACCAACGCCCACTGTTTGTTACACCTCGCAGATTTTATGTATATTTAAACGAGTCTACGAGAACTAAACTACACACAACAAAGTGTTTAACGAATGAGGCGCGTATCACTACGCCATATAAAGTGGACGTTGTGCTTCATTATTAGAAACCACTAACCAATGATAAAATTCTTTAGAAAAATTCGACAAAACTTACTTATGGAAAACAAAACCGGGAAGTATTTAAAATATGCTATTGGTGAAATAATTTTGGTAATTATTGGTATTTTAATAGCATTATCAATTAATAATTGGAATACAAACAGAAAACTAAAATCTGAAGAACAAAATTTACTCAAAGACCTTCGAGTAGAAGTGAAAAACAACATTGATGTACTTTCAACTGCAATTAATGAACATGAAAAATCATATGCTGTAGCACAAGAATTTAAGAGTCTTTTTAAAGATAGAGACGCATTTAATTCAATGCCAGAAAGTTCATTCGTTGACATGTACTATAAAATGAATATGAATTGGACTTATGACCCAAACAAAGGAATATTAAAATCAATGATATCATCTGGTCAAATCAATAATCTTTCCAATAAAGAACTTAAATACCTATTAGCTTCTCTCGAAGACATTATAATAGATGCTTTGGAAGATACAATGAAAATAGAAAAATGGAGAGATGAGCTAATAACTAAATTTATATATGATGCACATGTTGTCGTAGATGGAAAAATAGAAAGAATTGAATTTAAACGTCTTTATGATAACCCAGATTTCAGGTTATTGGCTGTTCTTTTTGACGAGGTTAGGAATGACGGATTAATAGAAGAGCGTAAATTAAAAAAGTCAATGAACCATATTCTTGAGTTAATTGAAATGGAAATAAAAAAATAACGAAAGCTTAAACAACACGTTGTACATCACTCTGGAAAAAAATTATGATAAAAAACATCATCTTATCAATTTTAGTCATTTATACAATTTTTGCTTGTGAAACAAACAGTAAATCTAAAGAGATAGTATTTGTTTGTACGCATGGGGCAGCAAGAAGTCCAATTGCAACAGCTTATTTTAATAAGTTGGCAAAGGAACATAATTTAAACTATCACGCCGTTTTTAGGGGCACTGAACCCGACAGTTCTTTAACTCAAGAAACAGTCAATGGACTAGCAATTGATGGATTTGACACTAAAAATTGGAAACCTGAAAAAGTTACCATGAATGATATAGAAAAAGCAAATAAGGTTATAACATTTGATTGTTCAGTGCCTTCAGCCTCTGCTGATGAAATGATTGAATGGAATGGCACTCCATCAATAAGTAAAGATTACAATATTGCTCGTGATGTTATAAAAAATCATGTGGAACAGCTTATAGAAAAACTTAAAAAGGAATAAAAAATAATTGCTCTATTTTTGGCTTGAACCAATAACAGAATTTGAGTTACAAGAGCGAAAAAAAATCTTTAATCGTCTTTTGATGTATTCACTACTTCCGCGGTTGGCACTTCTTCAACATCAAAAGGTTTTCCTAAATAAACCAATTGATAGCCCGCTTCTATGTTTTCAAACTCTAAATTATAAGAAGAAATAATGTGAAATTCACCTTCGTTATCCTTCACAAATAATGGAATAATATCAGGGTCATTGTTAGAAATTTTAATTAGCTCGTCATAATGTGTCTTGTCTTCCAAATCAACCTCTTGAATTGACGGATATTCTCTTGTTAATTCTAAAAGCGTACTATAATCATCTTTATGGGAAAATAAACCTTCTTTTGGGTTATTGGTGTCGTCTAACATTTCTTTGGTGGTGACTAACCTATATGCGCCATTTTCCCCAAATTGCTTGCTAAATTTATTAATCGCATATTTATTAATATCTGGATTACCTGTTAATGCCATAATATAACCTACATCACTAAGTTCTATATTATCCATTAACGTATCTGAGTAAATATTTGTGCTTATAGCTTCCAGTCCTAATTCTTTTGCTTTTTCAATGTTACGTTCGTTGCTATCAATAAGCACTACATGTCTTCCGTTTGTTAAAAGATAATGGCCTAATAACCTTGAAACTTTTGATGCACCTACAATTAAAATACCTTCAGATTTCTTTAGGAAAACACCAACTATTTTTGCAAAAAATCGTGCAGTTGTTGCGTTTAAAAGAACAGTTCCTAGAACTATCATAAAAACTAATGGGGTTATATACTCAGCTCCTTCAACACCTTGTTTTAAAAGTTTACTCCCAAAAAGTGATGCGATACCTGCAGCTACAATTCCTCGAGGACCAACCCAGCTTATAAAAAGCTTTTCGTTGAGATTCAGTTTAGAACCCCTTGTACTCAGAAAAACCGCTAATGGCCTAATTACAAATACAACTATAGCGAAAAGTGTTGCTGTTTTCCATGTATAAAGTAATTCTAAGTCTTCAATATTAATATTTGCGGCTAAAAGAATAAATAAAATAGAAATTAAAAGCACACTTAAAGATTCTTTAAAATAAAGCAATTCCTTAAGGTTATCTAGTTTGCTATTCCCTAAAACCATACCCATAACAACTACAGCTAATAAACCTGATTCGTGTGCAAATATTTCAGATTCGACAAAAACCAATAGCACTGTTGATAGTGATACCACATTCAATAAATAATGAGGAACCAATTTTTTATTAATAATAAAGGCTAAAGCATGTGCAAATGTGAACCCGAAAGTTGTACCAAACAATACAATTTTACCAAACTCAATTAAAGCTGTTTTTGTAAAACCACTATCTCCACCAACACTTATAAATTCAAAAACTAAAACGGCTACTAAAGCTCCTATGGGATCGATTAAAATACCTTCCCATTTTAAAACTGTAGATATGTCTTTCTTAAGTGGAATATTCCTTAAAATCGGCGTAATTACCGTTGGTCCAGTCACAATAATTAAACCTGAAAATAAGAATGATAAATCCCAACTTAAATTAAAAATAAAATGAGCAACAATACCTGCTCCAAAAAAAGTAACAGCAGAGCCCAAAGTAATCAGTTTTGTAATTACTGGTCCTACATTTTTAATTTCGGATCGTTTTAAGGTTAACCCACCTTCAAAAAGAATAATACTAATTGCTAGTGATACAAAGTAGTATAATGCATCTCCTGGAAATAACCCTTTTTCACCATTCCAAATTGGTTCTATCCATTTTGTTCCGTCTTCACTTAAAAATTGAGCCGCAATTGGTCCTACCAACAAACCTATTAAAATTAATGGCAAAATAGCTGGTATTTTAAATTTCCAAGCAACCCATTGGGCCAGTATTCCTAAAATAATTATTCCTGCAAGCTCTAACATTCTTTAGATTTTGTTTTTAAAAGCACTAATTTAAGTAAAACGTTCGGTTTTTGCTGGTTTTAAAGATATTCCTATTAAAAATCATGTTGATTTTTCTAATCGTTTTTATTTATATAGGGGATAATGGGATAGCATTGCTAAATTTTTTAATAATGCCGTGACACCTTTTTTTGAAAGTATCCCATATTATCACTTAGAATCAAACAGAAACGTGCTTGTTTTTTTTGGTAAATAACGTTTAGCTAGCGTTTAAGCAAGTCATTTCTTAATATATTCTTAACATTTTTAGGGATTTGATATAGATTCCTTAATTTTACATCCCTATGAACTTATATCCCATAAACGCAGGAAATTTGAAGCTTGATGGTGGCGCAATGTTTGGTGTTGTTCCAAAAACATTATGGAATCGTACAAACCCTGCAGATGCCAATAACATGATTGATATCGCAACGCGTTGTTTACTTATTGAAGACGGAAACCGTTTGATATTAATTGATAACGGTATGGGAAACAAACAATCCGATAAATTTTATAGTTATTATCATCCTTGGGGTGATTTTAACTTAGATAAATCACTAAAAATAAACGGGTTTCATCGTGATGATATTACCGATGTGTTCATGACACATTTACATTTTGATCATTGTGGTGGCAGTATTCAGTGGAACAAAGACAAAACAGGTTATGAGCCTGCTTTTAAAAACGCCCTTTTTTGGAGTAATAAAGACCACTGGGAATGGGCTACAAAACCCAATAGAAGAGAGCGCGCTTCGTTTTTAAAAGAAAATATTATGCCTATGGAAGAAAGTGGGCAGTTACAATTTACATCACTTCCAAAAAATGATTTGCTTAAAAACTCAGAACTTGGCTTTGATATTTTTTTTGCTAATGGACATACCGATAAACAAATGATTCCGCTTGTTAATTATAAAGGAAAGACAATAGCTTTTATGGCAGATTTATTGCCCACCGTAGGGCATTTACCGCTCCCCTATGTTATGGGTTATGATACCAGACCGCTATTAACGCTTGATGAAAAAGAAAGTTTCTTAAATATGGCTGTGGATAATAATTTCTATTTATTTTTAGAACATGATGCGCATAACGAAATTATAACCGTTCAAAAAACAGAAAAGGGAGTTAGGCTAAAAGAAGTCTTTACTACTCAAGATATATTCAATTAAACATATCACATAAACGACTAATTATAATATTACAATGAGAACAATTAAAACAATAGCAACATCTGCTTTTTTAGCAGTTTTATTTTTTGGCTGTGGAGGTACTGCGGCTGTAATATCTACACCAGTTGAAAATATTGACACGTCGCCATTAAAAGTATCTGAACTTACAGAAGCTGAAAAACATAATTGGGGGCACTTAGATTTAGAAAAAGATACCATCCCAGGAATGAGCGTGGATAAAGCTTACGCTGAAATTATTAAAAACCGAAAAGGTAAAAAAGTAATTGTAGCTGTTATTGATTCGGGAATAGATATTGACCATGAAGATTTAAACGATGTAATTTGGACCAACAAAGGTGAAATTCCTGGAAACGGGAAAGATGACGATAAAAACGGGTATATAGATGACATTCATGGTTGGAATTTTTTAGGTGATGGTTACTACGACCAATTAGAGTTTGTTAGAATTTTAGCTAGTGGAGATACTAGTAATCCTGATTATGCTCGAGCTAAAGCTGAATATGAAACCGAATATCAAAAATGGTCAGGAAGAAAAACGCAATATGAGCAAATTTATCAGCAAGTAAAATCAACAGACGAAGCCTTAACTAAACATTTTGGCAAAAAAGACTACACCAAAAAAGAAGTTGCTGCAATCAAAACTGAAGATCAAGCTCTAGCACAAGCGCAACAAATTGCAAATTATATGTTCAGTAATGGTTTAGACTCTATGGGTGATGCTGTAAAAGAAATTGAAGATGGTTTAGAAAGTATAAATGATAGACTAAATTATAACCTAAATAAAGATTTCAAAGGACGTGTTAATGGTGATAATCCAGATGATATGTCAACCAAGTTTTATGGAAATGGCAATGTAAAGCCAATGAAAAAAAGCGAAAGCCATGGAACACATGTAGCTGGCATTATAGCAGCTGAACGTAATAACGGGAAAGGTGCAAACGGTGTTGCAAATAATGTTGAAATTATGTCTATTAGATCTACACCTCGCGGTGATGAATATGATAAAGACGTAGCTTTAGCTATTCGTTATGCTGTAGATAACGGTGCTTTAGTTATTAACGGAAGTTTTGGTAAAAGTTATTCTCCACATAGTGATTGGGTTCGTGATGCTATTGCTTACGCAGGAAAAAAAGATGTTGTTTTTGTTCATGCAGCAGGAAACGATAGTAAAGATGTTGATACAAAACCAAATTTCCCAGACGATAACGTAAATGGCGTAGAAGTATCTGATACTTATATTAGAGTGGGTGCTTTAGCTCCAAAATACGGCTCTGGTATGGTTGCCGGTTTTTCAAATTATGGAAAGAAAAACGTAGATGTTTTTGCTCCAGGGGCAAGTGTATACTCCACAACTCCTGAAAACGAGTATGATACTAAAGGAGGAACGTCTATGGCAGCTCCAGGTGTAGCAGGAATAGCGGCTTTAATTCGCTCTTATTATCCAAACCTAAGCGCCGCACAAGTAAAACAAGTTATCATGGATTCTGGTTTAGCTATAAATACTAAAGTAATTGTTGGTGGTAATTCTGAAGATGTAAGGCCATTTGCAGACTTAAGTAAATCAGCTAAAATGGTAAATGCTTATAATGCATTAATTATGGCATCTAAAATGTCTAAATAATATATTTAGGTTGCTTGATTCATTATTATTTATCAAGCAACCTTTTTTAATTTCAAATTTTATGAATCGTTTCTTTATCTCAATCTTTAGTTTAGCACTATTATTATCTTGTAACTCTTCAAAAGACGTTACAGTTGCTACTAACACTCAAACACCCGCAACACCTCAAGTTGCTTCTTCTTCATATTGGCAACAGCATGTTGATTATAACATGGAAATTGATATGGATGTTAAATCTTATCAATATAAAGGAAAACAGAAATTGGTTTATACCAACAATTCTCCTGATGTTTTAAACAAAGTATTTTATCATTTGTACTTTAATGCCTTTCAACCGGGTAGTGAAATGGATGTTCGTTCGCGTACTATCGCAGATCCAGACGGAAGGGTGAAGGATAGAATTAGTAAGTTAAACCCCGACGAAATTGGATATATAAAAGTAAACTCATTAAAACAAAATGGGATAGCGCTAAACCATGAAACTGTAGGGACTGTTCTAGAAGTAGAATTAGCAAAACCTATTCAACCAGGAGAAAGCGTAACATTTGATATGATTTTTGACGGACAAGTTCCCGTTCAAATTCGTCGCTCTGGTAGAAACAATAAAGAAGGTGTGGCTTTATCTATGGCACAATGGTATCCAAAATTAGCAGAGTATGATTTTGAAGGCTGGCACGCAGACCCTTATATAGGAAGAGAGTTTCATGGTGTTTGGGGAGATTTTGATGTAAAACTAACTATCGATAAAAATTATGTGGTTGGTGGAACTGGTTATTTACAAAATCCAAATGAAATTGGTTACGGTTATGAAACAGGAACTGTAAACAGGCCTAATTCAGACAAATTAACATGGCATTTTAAAGCACCCAATGTTCATGATTTTACCTGGGCGGCAGATCCAGATTATAAGCATGATACTATGCAAGTACCTAATGGTCCATTGTTACACTTTTTGTACAAAAGCACCATGCTTGAAGAAAAGCTAGAAAACTGGAAAAACTTACAGCCTAAAGCGGTAGAATTAATGCAATTTTTTAGCGGTCATGTTGGGCAATATCCTTACAAACAATATTCTGTTATCCAAGGTGGTGATGGTGGAATGGAATACGGAATGTGTACACTTATATTAGGTGAAGGCTCTTTTGAAGGGTTGTTTGGTGTTACGGCTCACGAAATGGGGCACTCATGGTTTCAATTTATCTTAGCAAGTAATGAGGCTAAACATTCTTGGATGGACGAGGGTTTTACAGAATACATCGGTACACTTGCAGAAAGCCATATCTTTAATAGAGATTTTGAAGCACTTTCAAAACGTGTATTTGGAGTGTATATCTATTTGGCAAAATCTGGTAAAGAACAACCACAAACTACGCATTCAGATAGATATAATTTTAATCAAGCTTATTCTATTTCAGCTTACTACAAGGGCTATGTGTTTTTAAAACAACTAGCTTATGTTATTGGTCAAGAAAATCAAGAAAAGACGATAAAACAATATTTTAAAGACTTTTCATTTAAACATCCAAGACCTGTTGATTTTATTAGAACAGCAGAAAAAGTTTCAGGTTTGGAACTAGATTGGTACTTAATGGACTGGACACAAACTACAAACACAATTGATTATGCTGTAAAAACAGTTGAAGGCAAATCTATTACTTTAGAGCGTGTTGGTTTAATGCCAATGCCAATAGATTTAAAAGTAACTTATACAGATGATACAACTGAGGATTTTTATATTCCATTACAAATGATGCGTGGTGAAAAACCAACCTCAGCAACTACTATTAAAGATTGGGCTTGGGCTTATCCAACTTATACTTTTAATGTTTCTAAAGCTGTTAAATCTGTTGAGCTTGACCCAAATGATTTGATGGCTGATATTGACAAGGAAAACAATAAAAAATAATGATATTAAAATATCTTTATCATTAAACTTTAATAAAAAACCACCACTTGGTGGTTTTTTTATTTTACTACCTTTGGCAAACAAAACAAATGGCTTGAAGTTTACCTACAACAAAAAAGAAAAGCTTAAAAGCAAAAAACTCATTGATCAGTTATTTACTGAGGGTCAATCAGTTTCAGCTTTTCCGTTAAGATTAGTTTACTTACCTACATCTTTTGAAGATGATATTATTGTAAAAACAGGGGTTTCAGTAAGCAAACGCAACTTTAAATCTGCTGTGGACAGAAACCGCATAAAACGCTTGCTAAGAGAAGTTTATAGATTAAATAAAGCTGGGTATTTTAACAATTTAACAACACAACATGCGTTTATGATTTTGTACATTGGCAAAGACAAACCCACATTTGCCCAGGTTGAAACCAGAATGAAAACAGTGTTTGAAAAGTTTTCAGGCAAAGTTTTAAAATCTTAAATAGCACTGCTTATGAAATTATTGTCTTATATATTAATATTGATGTTGCCTTTGATGTGTTCATCTCCAAAGGATGAAAACTATGATTCAGAAGCTTACGAAGACTCAGAAATAGTTTATGAAGAAACCTCACTTTTAAGTAGTAAGGTTTATTCGCCTGAAACTTCTACTCAAAAAATCATTAAAACCTCATATCTAAAATTTGAAACTGATGATTTAGATAAAACCTATCTTCAAATTAAAAAAGCCATTCAAGATAACAAAGGCTTTATAAAAGATGATAATTCTAACAAATCATATAACACCATTACAAGGCATATAATTGTTAGAATTCCTACTAATAACTTCCAAAACACGTTGGATGCAGTAAGTAAAAATGTAGATTATTTTGACACTAAGCGTATTTCAGCAAAAGATGTAACAGAAGAATTTATTGATTTAGAAGCGCGATTAAAAGCAAAACTAACTTTAGAAAAACGCTATTTAGAATTACTTTCTAAAGCCAAAAACGTTAAGGAAATGCTTGAAATAGAGCGCGAACTTTCTAATATTAGAGAAGAAATAGAAGCCAAACAAGGGCGATTAAAATATCTTCAAAATAAAGTCTCTTTAAGTACGCTTGATATTGAGTTTTATAAATTAACCTCGGAAGCGCCAGTTACCAAATCATATAGCACAAAAATGTGGAATGCTATAAAAGCGGGTTTTAATGGTATTTCTATATTTTTCTTAGGCTTATTACATATCTGGCCTTTTATAATCATCCTTTTTATTGGTGGTTACTTTATTAAAAAATGGATTAAAAAAAGTAAAAAATAATTCCTTTTTATTGTCTCCTTGAGGGGACTTTAGGGGTGTTTAAAAATATCATATGAAAAACTTACTAAAAAAGAAAATCATCATTCCAATTTTAGCATGTGTTGTCTTCTTTTCAACAACAGCTTTTAAAAATAATTTTTTTGAAGTTGCGAAACAAATAGAAATCTTCACCACATTGTTTAAAGAATTAAACATGAATTATGTAGATGAAACCAATCCTGGGGACTTAATGGATACTGCCATAAAAAGTATGTTGGCTGATTTAGATCCATACACCAACTTTATGAACGAACAGGATGTTGAAGCCGCTAGAATAAATAACACTGGAGATTATACCGGTATTGGAGCTAGAATAAAAACATTAAAAGATAAATTGGTTGTTATTGAGCCATACAAAGATTACCCAGCAGATAAAGCGGGTTTAAAAGCTGGTGATGAAATTATAAAAGTAGGTAAGATTCTAGTTGAAGATTATGATGATTATGGTGGTGATTTGTTAAGAGGTGCTTCTGACTCTTCCGTTGAAGTAACCTATAAACGCCAAGGAAAAACGCAAACAGCTACAATAAAACGTGCTGAAGTTGAAATTAAAGCAGTGCCACATTTCTCATTAATTGATAATAAAACAGGATACATCGTTTTAAGTAGGTTTAGTAGGAAAGCTCATGCAGAAACAAATTACGCATTACGCGATTTAAAGGCTCAAGGTGCAGAACGTATTATTTTAGATTTACGAGGAAATCCTGGTGGCTTGGTTAATGAGGCCATTAAAATTGTTAACCTTTTTGTTCCAAAAGGGCAATTAGTGGTTACCACAAAATCAAAAGTTAAAAAATACAATCGGACATATATGACGCCCAATGATCCTATTGATACCGAAATCCCATTAGTAGTTTTATTGGATGGCAGTAGTGCATCAGCAAGCGAAATTGTGTCTGGTGCACTTCAAGATCTTGATCGTGCTGTAATTGTTGGCTCTAGAAGTTTTGGAAAAGGTTTAGTACAACGTCCAAAGCTTTTAACTTATGGTACTCAAGTAAAAATTACAATCTCAAGGTATTACACGCCTTCAGGACGATGTATTCAATCTTTAGATTATTGGAATAGAAATGAAAAAGGGGAAGCTGTACGTGTAAAACAAGAAAATTATAATGAATTTAAAACCAAAAACGGCCGAAGAGTTTTTGATGGTGGTGGTGTGTTTCCTGATGTTCGTGTTGGTGCTTCAAAAAACTCTCCAATAACAACAGCTATTGTTAATAATGATTTAATTTTTGACTTTGCTACTAATTATTATTACAATCATACGTTTGCTGATATTAACACCTTAAAGCTTTCAGATAGTGATTTTTTAGATTTTAAAAACTACTTGAAAGCAAATAATTTTTCTTTTGTAACCGACACTGAAAAAGCGCTAAAAAAAGCTTTTGAAACATCAAAAAAAGAAGAGCTTAATGACAATATTGAAAGCGATTATAACACATTAATTTCTAATTTAAATGCTTCAAAAACTAAAATAATAGATGAAAATAAAGACTATTTATTAGAATTATTAACTGAAGATATTGTAAAACGCTATGTATATAGAGAAGGCTTATACGAATACTTAGAAGTGCATGATACTGAAATAAAAAAAGCAACAGAAATACTTAGCAACCCAACTACTTATCAAGGATATTTAAAATAAATATGCTGTTTTTGTGGTCCTTAAATTAACCAGAAAACCGCATACATATTGGCTTCTGGCATGATTTTAGATTAAAAACTGTATATTTATCATCTATTCAAAGCCCTACAATGAATAAATTATTAGTATTAATATTGATTGTTTTCAGCAGTGTTTATGCTTTTTCTCAAAAAGAATTAACACAAGAGGTTTATTTTGATACAGACAAATACGATGTTCCAAGCACAGAAAAAAACCGTTTACTATTATTTATTTCTACATTAAGCGATATAGATATTGAATCTATTTCAATATTTGGTTTTTGTGATGATAGGGGTGCAGATTCTTATAACTTAATGCTATCTCAACAACGCGCAGAGGCTATTAAAGCTATTTTTGCTAACAATGAAATTAGTGAAACATTAATTACTAATGTGGATGGTAAAGGAGAAATCCTTCTGAAAATTGTTGAAGAAAAAAATCTTTTAAAAATAAGAGGTTTAAATAGAAAAGTTGAAATTATAGTAAAACCGAAGCCACCTAAACCTATAATAAAAAAAGTAATTGATACCACTCAAAAAATAACTAAACCAAAAGAAAAAAACACATTAGAACTTATAAAAGATGGAGCTAAAGGCGATAAAATTTTATTTAAAAACATCTTATTTAAAACAGGGTATCCTACCGTAACTCCTGATTCTAAAAAAATACTTGAATCAATTGCTGAAGCGCTTCTAGAGCGTGATGATATTTACTTTACCATACAAGGGCATGTGTGTTGTACACAATTTACAAGAGACGCTGTTAATAGAAAAACTAAAAAACGCAACTTATCTGAAGCTAGAGCAGAATACGTTTATAATTATTTTATAAAAAAAGGCATTGATAAAAAACGTATGCGTCATGTGGGTTTACGAAGAAAATTTCCTTTAGGTGGTGATCCTAAATTTGATAGACGCGTAGAAATTCTTATTACCTACGTTGGTGATCAAGCTAAATAAACTTCGATGTGTTCTAAAACTAAGTTAACAATTATAGGATTCTGTTTTATTTCTTTTAACTGTTTGTGCCAAAACACATTTATTCCTGATGATAATTTTGAACAAGCACTGATTGATTTAGGTTATGATAGCCTTCCTTTAGATGATAATGTTCCAACTGCTAACATAAATGGTATAACAGATTTAGATGTTTCTGCAAGAAATATTTCTGACTTAACTGGTATTGAAGATTTTTTAGGTTTATTAAACTTAGATTGTTCTGATAATCAACTATTAACACTTAATGTTTCTCAAAACACTAACTTAATTGAATTGTATTGTGGTATTAACCAAATAAGTAATTTAAACCTTACCAGTCTTTCTAATTTAGTGCGTTTATGGTGTTTTAATAACCAATTAACAAGCTTAAATGTTACTCAAAACCCAGGTTTAATTTCTTTAAGATGTGAAAACAACCAACTAACTACTTTAGATACTTCTGCTCTTTCAAGTTTAAATGTTTTTATTTGTGAACAAAATCAAATATCTAGTTTAGATATTTCTAACAACACAGGTTTAAATAGATTACAATGTGGAAACAATCTGTTATCTAATCTAGACATTAGCTTCAATACGAACCTTTCTTTCCTGTCTTGTGAACAAAACCTAATAACTAACTTAAACACAGAAGATAACAGTCGTTTAGCTTTTTTGTATTGTTATAGTAATCAAATTACTGCTCTTGATTTTACACAAAACACAAACTTAACTGATTTAAATTCTAGTAATAACCGATTATGTTTTTTAAACCTTAAGAATGGAAATAATAACAACTTTGTAGCCGTTAATTTTGACACTAATCCTGATTTAAATTGTGTAATAGTTGATAATGTAAACGGAAATCATTCTACATGGGTACCAAATACTTTTACTAATTATGTTGAATTTAATAGTGAGTGTAGTGGTTTTGTTCCTATAGATAATTTACCAAATATTATTGGAACCAGTTTTACTTTACCTTCATTAAACAACGGTAACTATTTTACTGAATCTGGTGGTTTAGGAACGCAACTAAACTCTGGAGATATAATTACTACTTCGCAAACTATTTATATATACAACGAAACCACATGTGATAATAATGAAAGTAGTTTTAATGTAACAATAAGTAATGAAGATTATTTTATCCCTAAATATTTTACACCAAATAACGATGGCGCTAATGACGTTTGGCAAGTTTATGATAGATTGAATTTGGTAAATAATATTTCCATTTTTAACAGACACGGAAAGCTTATAAAATTTTTACCAAATAGTGCATCTAGTTGGGATGGTACTTTTAATGGAGAATTTTTAAGTAGTGGAAGTTATTGGTATGAAATTGTTTTAAACTCAAAAAAGGTTTTACGTGGTTACTTTGCGTTAAAACGTTGATTAATTTCTAACCATTGCAATATGTGGAATATCATCTTCTAAATATTCTTTTCCTGTTTCTTTAAACCCTAAATTATTATAGAATTTTTTTAAATAAACTTGTGCTGAAATTTTTATAGTTGATGTCTTAAAATGCACTTTTATCGCTTCCGCGGAAGCGTCCATAATAGCATAACCATACTTATAAGCTCTTTCTTTTTTTTGCACTACTACTCTACCAATACTGGCTAATTCAAAATAATCTCCTGGTTTGAAAATACGTGTATAAGCCACAATTTTTTCTTTTTTAAACCCTAAAACATGTAAAGCTTTTTGGTCTTTATAATCAATGTCTTGATATACACAATCTTGCTCTACCACAAAAACTTCACTTCTTAATTGAAGTAAATTATACAGCTCTTTTTTTGTGAGTTCTTCGAAAGATTTAACTTTAATTTCTAACATATTTTAATCTTGAACTATAACTTCTTTTGCATCATCTTTTCCAAATTCTGGTTGAATATTCACATGGTTTATGTCATATTTATCAAATACTAATGCTTCTATTTCGTGTAAAATTTCATCGAATTTAGATAGTGTAATATCTTCATTAAAATCAATATGAGCTTCTAAATGAATTTCTTCTTCGTTTAATTGCCATACATGGACATGATGCACATTTTTAATAGATGAAAAAGCATTTATTTCTTCAACTATCTTTTTTATAGGAATGGTATCTGGTGTAAATAACATTAGTACTTTGGTAGAATTTTTTAATAAATCAAAACCCATCCAAATTAAGTACAACGCAATGGCAAAAGTAAGCACACTATCTACCCAATAAATTGCGTAATATTTCATTAATAGCCCGCCAATTAAAACAGCAACACTTGCCATCATATCTGTTAATAAATGGAGATATGCACTTTTCATATTCATATTAGCTTCAGAATCCTTTTTTAGTAAAAGCACGCTAAAACCATTACCTAAAATAGCAACAATAGATAACCATATTACTAAATTAGATTCAATTTTTTGTGGGTTTTGAAAACGCTCTACAGCTTCAATAATCAATAAAACAGCAACTATCATTAAAGTGGCTGCATTAATAAACGCTGCTAAAATTTCAGCACGTTTATAACCAAATGTTTTTTGAAAAGAAGCTTTCTTTTTTGATAAATTATTAGCAATATAACTAATAATGAGGGAGACTACATCACTAAAGTTATGTAGTGCATCACTTAAAAGTGCTAAGCTTCCAGACAACAAACCACCTACAACTTGTGCAACTGTAATAAGAATGTTTAATAAAATAGATATAATAAGGTTGCGACCTTTTAAGTCGCCATGATCATGCGAATGATTATAACCATGATGGTGCCCCATTTAACAAGATAACGGGATTTTATCAACTCGGTTTTGATGACGACCACCTTCAAACTCAGTATTTAAAAAAGTTTCTACCATTTGAATAGCTTGAGGAATTGCTGTATAGCGCGCAGGAATACATAAAATATTAGCGTTATTATGTTGTCTTATTAACTCCACAATTTCTTTAGTCCAACATAAACCAGCTCTTACTTTTTGGTATTTATTAGCTGTCATTGCTACACCATTTGCGCTTCCACAAATTAAAATACCTAAATCTACTTTGTTATTTTCTACATCTTGAGCAACTGGATGAACAAAATCTGGATAATCTACACTATCATTTGCATCTGTTCCATAGTTATTTACCATATAACCTTTATCTTCTAAAAACTGTTTTATAGCAAATTTATACTCTGTACCTGCGTGGTCGTTTCCTATTGAAATTGTCATGTTTTTAATTATAATTGTATCCTTTTACAAAGGTAGTAATTATAAACAATGTGTATTAGTATATTCATTAGTTGTTAATAACTGTTGATTAGTTTCTAAAAATAAAATTAGGAGAATCCGATTATTTTTTCAACCCATAACATATAATTAACATGCAAATAAGTTAATGTAAATTTTTAGTTAATTTATAAGCACTAAAAGGTATAGTTATAAGTCTTATTATCTACAATACTTATTAAAAATCCTTGTTAATAGCAGTTTCTAACAATTGTTAATAGAATTTATAAAAGGCTTCAATTTAAACAAGTTATATATTTAAAACATGTTCATTTCGTATCAACAATATTCAATAAGATATATATCAAAATAAAATTTAAAAAAGTTATACCGCTATTCACAAGCTATAATAACCATCATTTATTTTTTTAAATTTTAAAAGAAAAATTATTATATAGTATATAATGTGGATAACTTAGGTTTTAAAGAAAAAATTTTGATTAAAATAATTAATTGTAGCTTTGTAAAATAAATAGCAATTTCTTCACGTGTACAATGCTATTAAATAATAAAATTTCCTATACCTTAGGAAATGATAATGATTACAAAAATTAAATGAGTAAAAAAAGAAAAGGGAAATCCAAAAAGAATGGTATTTCCAACCTTACAAATACAATCTTAAGTATATTAAAAAAAGAAAGAAACCAAAGTTTTAACTACAAACAAATAGCTGCTAAATTAGGTGTTAACGATGCTAGTAGCAGAAACCAAATTATAAAAACCTTAGCTAAACTTGCTGCAAAACAAGAGATTGAGCAAGTAGAACGTGGCAAATTTAAAGCCATTGTAAATACCGAATATCATATTGGAATTTTAGATCTTGCAGCAAAAGGCAATGGGTATATTATTTGTGATGATTTTGAAGACGATGTATTTATAGCTTCAAATAATATTAATAAAGCATTAAATGGCGATGAAGTAGAATTTTACGCCTACAAACGAAGAAGACGTGGTAAGATAGAAGGCGAAATTACAAATATTATAAAGCGCGCTAAATCGGAATATGTTGGTGTAATTCAAATGCAGAATAATAAAAATTTTGCTTTTGTAGTTCCAGATACCAATAAAATGTATAAAGACATTTTTGTGCCTATTAATAAAACCAATAACGCAGAAGATGGCGATAAAGTGTTAGTAAAACTTGAAGATTGGCCAGAAAAAGCAGATTCACCTTATGGTAAAGTGCTTGAAGTACTTGGAAAACCAGGAGAGCACAACACAGAGATTCACGCCATTTTAGCTGAGTACGGGTTACCATTAGAATTCCCTCACGAAGTTGAAGCATTTGCAAACCAAATAGACACATCAATAACAGAAAAAGAAATAGCAAACAGACGCGATATGCGTAAAGATTTAACCTTTACCATAGACCCAAAAGATGCTAAAGATTTTGATGATGCCTTGTCTTTTGAAGTATTAGATATTGGCTTGTATGAAATAGGAATTCACATTGCTGATGTATCACACTATTTACAAGAAGGTACTGTTTTAGATGATGAAGCTTACGAGCGTGCGACATCTGTGTATTTAGTTGATAGAGTAGTTCCTATGCTTCCAGAAGTATTATCTAATAACGCTTGTTCTTTACGTCCACACGAGGAGAAATATACATTTTCCGCGGTATTTCAAATAAATGATAAAGCAGAAATTAAAAAAGAGTGGTTTGGAAGAACTGTAACGTATAGTGATGCACGTTATGCTTATGAAGAAGCACAAGCGGTTATAGAATCAAAAACAAACACGATTCCTGAAGAAGTTTCATTAACAGGAAAAACATATCAAACCGATCAAAAATTAGCAGATGCCATTTTAAAAATGGATGAATTAGCTAAAATTATGCGCGGACAACGTATGAGAGATGGCGCAATTTCTTTTGATAAAGTTGAAGTAAAATTCAATCTAGATGAAGAAGCAAATCCTGTTGGCGTATTCTTTAAAACCAGTAAAGATGCTAATAAGCTTATTGAAGAATTCATGCTGTTAGCAAACCGAAAAGTATCAGAATTTATAGGAAAACAAAACCCGAAAAAGACGTTTGTTTACCGGGTGCATGATGAACCAGACGAAAGCAAATTAGCGTCATTACAAAATGTAGTGAGTCGTTTTGGGTATAAACTCAATTTTAAAGATAGAAAGAGCACTACTGCATCACTAAATAACTTATTACAAGAAGTAAATGGTAAAAAAGAGCAAAATCTTGTAGATACGCTTACCATAAGAAGTATGAGTAAAGCTGAATATACCACGCATAATATTGGGCATTACGGTTTAGCGTTCGATTACTATAGCCATTTCACTTCACCAATTCGTCGTTATCCAGATGTCATGGCGCATCGTTTATTACAGCATTATTTAGATGGTGGAAAATCTGCTAATGAAGAAGCATACGAAGATAAATGCAATCACTCCAGTAACATGGAAAATTTAGCAACAAAAGCTGAACGTGATTCTATAAAATACATGCAAATACGCTTTATGGAAGATCATAAAGATCAGGAATTTGTTGGCGTTATTTCTGGTGTAACGGATTGGGGTATTTATGTAGAAATCATTTCAAACAAATGTGAAGGTATGGTAAGCGTTCGTGATATGAAAGACGATCATTATGCTTTCGATCAAGATTTATACGCTATGGTTGGTAGAAGCAACGGATTGATTTATCAACTAGGAGATGAAGTTATCGTAAAAGTTAAAAACACCGATTTAGTTAAGAAGCATTTGGATTTTAATTTGATAGGAAAACCAGAAAATTAATTATGTAACAATATAAATATTTACAATACTAATAGTAAACAAGTAACCATGATTTTAACAACAACAAACTCTATTGAAGGTCATAAAATTCAAGATTATTTAGGTATCGTAACAGGTGTTTCAAATGCAACTAAAGCAACCTTTTCGTTTAAAGCCGAAAAAAACAAAGCGATGTTTGAAGATACTATGAATAAAGCTAAAGAAGAAGCCTTTCAAAAGTTAAAAGCAAATGCTATTAAACTTAAAGCAAATGCTGTTTTAGGTATAAAGTTAGATATAGAAACGGAACAAGGGGCTTATTTTTTCGTCTCTGTTACAGGAACAGCAGTTAAAGTTGTATAATACTCTTAATCTTTTCATAAAGTAAGCACACAAAGGTATAAATCTTGATAGTTTTGTGTTAAACAAAAACCCATTATAAATGAAAACCCTTATCAAAGTAGTAGTTCTTTTTATAACAACAATATGTTTAGCCCAAAACCCAATAGAAAAAACAGTTGGCGAATTTAGCGAATTAAAAGTTTACGATTTAATAGATGTAGAACTTGTTAAATCTGACTTAAATAAAGTTGAAATCACTGGCAAAAACAAAAAGGATGTTTTGGTTAATAATAAAAATGGAACATTAAAAATTAAAATGAATTTTGGAGAAGTGTTTGATGGCAGCCAAACAAAAGTAAAATTATATTATACAAATATTGATGTTATAGATGCTAATGAAGGAGCAAATATACATTCTAAAGAGAAAATAGAACAGTTTGAAATTGATTTAAATGCACAAGAAGGCGGAAAAATTAATGTGCTATTAGATGTAAAATATCTTAATATAAGAGCAGTTACAGGTGCTGATATTATAGCACTTGGAAAAGCAACAAACCAAGATGTTTCTATTTATACAGGAGGAGATTATGATGGAAAAGAGCTTAAAACCGAAGTCACAGATATTTCAATAAGAGCTGCTGGAGAAGCTAATATAAATGCATCAAAAAGAGTGACAGCAAAAGTAAGAGCAGGCGGTGATATATTTATTTATGGAAATCCAGAACGTGTTGATGAAAGTCGCGTTTTAGGAGGGCGCATTAAGCGCATTGATGAATAATCCTAAAAAATATAATATTTTAAAAAGGCGTCATTTAATGACGCCTTTTTAATTTTATATATAATCAATTACCATACATAAACCATACACAGTTGCTTTTAAGCCCTATTTTTACTACATTGCTTACTTAACAAACCCCTAAGTTTTGTGAAAGGCATTAAAAGCATAGTTTATCTATTAGTATTTGGTTGCTTTATTTTAAATGCACAAGAAATACCCCCTATAAGTATTTTCAACCCAAAAGATTATGGAGGAGAGCCTCAAAATTGGTCTATTAGTCAATCAAGTAATCGATACATATATACTGCTAATAACAAAGGTTTACTTGAATATAACGGAGCAAAATGGAATCTATACGAATCCCCAAATGAAACAATAATACGTTCTGTTGAGGTAATAGATGACTTAATTTACACTGGAAGTTTTCATGATTTTGGATATTGGAAAAGAGATAATTTTGGTGTTTTAAACTATACATCTCTTGCTCAAAAGCTTAACATAGAGTTTTTAGAAGATGAAGAGTTTTGGAATATTTTTGGTCTAGATAATTGGATACTTTTTCAATCATTAGATAGAATTCATATATACAATAAATCTACAAACGCATATAGTGTCATTAATTCTACAAGTATCATTTCTCGTTTGTATAAAGTTAATGATAGTTTTTATTTTCAAAACACTAATAAAGGTTTATATAAGATTGAAAACGGAAGAGACAATATTGTTTCAGAAGACCCAATTATTAATAACAACACTATTGTTAATATATTTAATCAAAACGGAAGTTTATTAATTTTAACAGAAAATAATGGATTTTATAGGTTAGATTCTGAGGGTTTAAACAAATGGGATATTCCCGCAAACGACTTATTAAATACCGTTAGTGTTTTTAGTTCTATACAGCTTAAAGACAAAAGTTTTATGCTTGGTTGTATTTCTGATGGAATAATTCATCTATCTACTAATGGAGAACTTATTAATGTAATTAAACAATCTAACGGACTTAGCAATAATACTATTTTATCATTGCATGAAGACATGGATGATAATATATGGCTGGGTCTAGACAACGGTATTAATTGTATTAATATAAAATCTCCATATCTTATCTTTAATGATAAAAATGGTGCTATCGGAAGTGTATATACCTCAAAAGTTTTTGAAGGCACAATTTATCTTGGTACCAATCAGGGGTTGTTCTATAAACCATTGCATAGTAACTCACTATTCAAATTTATAAGTGGAACCCAAGGACAGGTTTGGTGTTTAGAAGTAATTAATGATCAGTTGTTTTGTGGACACCACACAGGAACATTCTTAATAAATAGGGATAAAGCAGATAAAATTGCTACTATTCCAGGAACTTGGCAAATAAAAAATATTAATGGGCATGAAGATTTACTTATTCAAGGTAATTATGATGGGCTGTATATTCTAAAAGCTAATGATAACAGTTGGGACTTGAGAAATAAACTAAAAAACTTTAATATTTCTAGTAGGTATTTTGAGTTCTATAATGACTTAGAACTATATGTGAGTCATGAATATAAAGGTATTTTTAAACTAAAAATAGATAAGGAATTAACAAAAATAGTATCTTATAGAGAGGACACTTTAATTAAGAAAAAACTTTATTCAAGTTTAACTAAATATAACAATAACCTTTTATTTACTAATGATTTTGGTGTTTTTAAACTTAACACTCTTAATTCTCGCTTTGTAAAGGATTCTATTTTAAGTTATTTAATTAAAACAGAAAGTTTTACATCTGGAAAATTAGTGTCAGATATTAAAACAAATAAACTATGGAGTTTTTCTTCTAACGGAATAAATTACTTATCGCAATCTAATCTTAGTGGTGAAAAGAAAATTAATAATATTGCTTTACCTATAGATATTAGAAAAGATATTATAGGATATGAAAATATTACACACTTAAAAGACGAAACTTTTTTATTAGGAACTAAAACAGGTTATATTATTTTGAATTTAGACAAGATAATTGAGCACGAACACTCTATTAATATAAATCAGATTACGGTTAAAACTCTTGTAGAAAATGATTCTATTGGTTTGGTTGATCTTAACTCTAAGGCTCAATTCAAGAATAAAGAAAATAATATTCAAATTTCATATAGTATATCAGAGTACTTTAAAACCTTAAAACCCGAATACTCCTATAAGCTTGATGGCATGTATAATACATGGAGCAACTGGACAACAAATGGTACTGTTTTTTACAAAAACCTACCCTATGGTAATTATACATTTCAAGTAAAAGGGCGGGTAGGTAATCAAATAACCACTAATACTGCCAGCTATAGCTTTACAATTCAAAGACCTTGGTATCTTTCATATTTAGCTATTGTATTTTATATTCTAGCTATTATATTATTCTCTTTATTAATGCATAATATTTATAAAAGATATTACAAAAAGCAAAGAGAACGATTAATGCAAAAGACAACCCGAGAGTTTGAGCTAAGAGAACTTGAAAACAAGCAACAATTAATGCGTTTTAGAAATGATAAGCTGAGAGAAGATATAGAAAATAAAAACCGTGAACTAGGAGTTTCTACAATGAACTTAATAAAGAAAAATGAATTCTTAAGTTCAATCAAAAAAGAACTTGAAAATATAGGTGATAATAGTAACATCAAGCAAGTTATAAAAATAATAGATAGAAACCTTAATAACACAGATGATTGGAATTTATTTCAAGAAGCATTTAATAATGCAGATAAGGATTTTTTGAAAAAGATTAAAAGTTTACATCCAACATTAACCTCAAATGATCTTAGGCTTTGTGCTTATTTAAGATTAAATTTATCTTCAAAAGAGATAGCTCCACTTCTTAATATCTCCCCTAGAAGTGTGGAGGTTAAACGCTACAGACTCCGTAAAAAAATGAATTTACCCCACGAAGCAAGCTTATCAGACTATATTTTGGAAATATAAAAACCCATACATTCTTTTTTTTACCCATACATTAACACAACATTTAGATATTTATTTAAAAAAACAACCTTCTTGAATTACCTATTTTTATTACAAAAACACAGTTTTATTAAGGTGTTGGTAAAAAATTACAATTTATTTTAAAATGTATGCTTTTTGTTGGGGTAAAGTTTATGGATACCTCAATAGCTTCCTATATTTTTAACTCAAACTAAAACTAAACAATTTATGAGACACAAGCTATTAAAAATTTTAGCACTCTTTTTTACTGTTTACGTTAGTGCGCAAAACATTGATGTAAGTGGTAATGTTCAGGACAACACTGGATTCCCAATACCGGGAGTAAATGTTATTGTCAAAAATACAAGCAAAGGAGCGGTAACAGATTTTGATGGAAATTTCACATTAACAAATGTTGAAACAGGAGCAACACTAACTTTTAGTTACATAGGATATGTAACCAAAGAAGTTGTTGTAAGTAACAGCGCAAAACTAACAGTTGTATTAGAAGAAGATGTAGCTAAGTTAGATGAAGTTGTTGTTGTAGGGTATGGAACCCAAAGAAAGAAAGAAGTAACTGGAGCCGTATCAGTTATTGATTCTAAAGCTATTGAAAAGTTGAATCCACAAAGGGTTGAACAAGCTTTACAAGGTCAAATAGCCGGTGTAAATGTTACCTCTTCATCAGGATCTCCTGGTAGCGGATCTAATATTAGAATTCGTGGTATTACTACAAATGGAGACAATAGGCCTTTAATTTTGGTAGATGGTAACGTTATTGAAGATTTATCAGTAATCAACCCTAACGATATTAAAAGCATGAACGTGCTTAAAGATGCAACCGCAGGGATCTATGGTGTTCGTGGTGCAAATGGGGTTATTTTAATTACTACCAAAACAGGAAGAAAAAATTCAGAATTAAAATTCCAGTTTGATGCATACACAGGTTTTCAAACAACAAGTAAAGAAATTGATTTATTAAGTCCGTTAGACTTTGCTATTTATGTAAACGATGCCGCAGATGACACTCAATTTTTTGTGTATCCACAAGAAGGAACAGATTGGCAAGACGAAGTATTCAGTACTGCTGCAATATCTAATGTAAATTTTAGTGGTAGCGGAGGTACTGAAAAATCAGCATACACATTTGGTGTTTCTTATTTAAATCAAGACGGTATTGTTGGAGCAGATAAATCTAACTATGAAAGACTAACAGCTAGATTAGGTTATCAATATGATATTTTAGAAAATCTTAAGCTTTCTGCTACAGGTCTTTATACTAAATCTAAAAAGAATAATTTACCAGAAGGTGGTATAGGTTCTGTTTTATACAGTGCTGTTAATATTAACCCTGATTTACCTGTTAGAGATGAAAATGGAAACTTTTCATTAGCAAATGATATTTCTCAAATTGAAATTATCAATCCTTTAGCCCAAATAGCTAATTCGCATAACATGACAAGGGTAGATAAATATAGTGGAACTTTAGGTTTAGATTATACGTTTTTAGATCATTTTACAGTGAGTTCTAAAATCCAGATTAATTATTCAAATGTATTAAATGATGTTTTTAGTCCAATAGTAGATTATGGTAATGGAAAATCTTCGAATAGAGCTGAAAACGAAGTAGACGATTTTAGTGATTTATACACAGATTATACTTGGGATAATTACATAAATTATACAAATACCTTTGGAGAGAATCATGATTTAACGGTGTTATTAGGAACTTCGGTTTTTAGGACGAGAGGTCATTTTTACGGTTACAAAGGAACAATATTGAAAAACGGAAGCAATTCTGTTTCAGATGCATTTGTAGATGGATGGATTGGAGATAGAGTTGAAGGTGTAATTACTAACCGAATCTCTGACGCCTCTAAGCTTCTTGGTGGTGATCAATTTGATTCTCGTCTTTCTTCAACATTTACAAGGCTACAGTATAGTTACAAAGGAAAGTACTTGTTTTCAGGTGTTTTGCGTAGAGATGTATCTTCAAGGTTTTCTACTGAAAACAATAATAATGTAGGTTATTTTCCTTCAGGATCAATCGGTTGGAATATTTCTGATGAAGATTTTTTCAATAAAGATGGTTGGGTAAATTCTTTAAAGTTCAGAGCCAGTTACGGTATTATTGGAAATGATAGAATTGATGATTTTGCTTTTATCACCAGATTAAATGGAGAAGCCACCATAGATTCAGGAAATCCATCAACAACAGATGTAAATAATTTACCAAATGGAGTTGCAGCAGGAGCGCTTGGTAATGTAGATTTAAAATGGGAAGAGCAAGAAACAGCCAATATAGGTTTTGACGCTAGAATGTTTAATAATAAAGTTAGCTTAACGGTTGATGCCTTTAGAAAACAAACTAAAGACTTATTAATTAAACCTCAAGCATCAGGAACATTAGGAACTTCTGCTCCTGGAGCATCAGCGCCATTTATTAACGCCGGAACGGTTGAAAATAAAGGTATTGAAATGAGAATTGGTTATAATGACAATTTTTCAGATGACTTTAAATTCAATACTAGTTTCAATTTCACCATATTGGATAATGAGGTTACTTCTCTTAACGGTAATTTACCCCCTACAGGCGGTGAGTTTGGTGTAGGTATTAGTCAGACAGGAATATCGCGCATGGTGGTTGGAGAGCCTTTAGGTTATTTCCACGGATATAAAACGAATGGAATATACCAGACACAAGCCGAAATAGATGCTTTAAACGCTACAGCTAGTGATAATGAGAATGTATATCATGCTGGGGCTGGTCCTGGTGATCTAAAATTTGTTGATACAAACGGGAATGGATATATTGATGATGGTGATAGAACAAATATTGGGGATCCTATAGCAGATATCACAATGGGGTTCAATATCGGGTTTTCTTATAAAAACTTAGATTTTAGCGCAAACGCTTTTGCTTCTATAGGTAATGATATGGTAAGAGACTATGAGCGTAAAGATGTGTTTGCTAATAGAGGAACTTATATGTTAGATAGATGGCAAGGTACCGGAACAAGCAATACCGTTCCTAGAGCTGTGTCTGGAGGGTCTATCAATACAGACTTGTTCTCTGATTTTGTTGTTGAAGACGCATCATTTGTGCGTTTGCAAAACATACAATTAGGTTACACTATAAACAAAGATGCTTTAGCTAAGTCAGCTATTAACAAAATAAGAATTTATATCTCGGGTAATAATTTATTTACTATCACAGATTATAATGGTTTTGATCCTTCAGCAAGTTCTGGTGGACCAATTGGTAATGGTATCGATAAAGGCTTTTATCCAATTGCTGCAACTTACTTGTTAGGTGTTAATTTAAATTTTTAAAAAAAAGTTATGAAAAAAATTAAAGAATTAAAGTACGTATTTCTTACGGTGTTTATCACCTTGTTTGCGTGTGACGATTTTGTTGAGGTAGACCCTATAGGCCCAAATGCTGGTGATTTTTTTAATACAGAAGAAGAGTATGAAGAAGCACTAATTGGAGCATATGATTTATTACAGGCTACCTTCTGGAATAATTTGATTGCTGTTGCTGCTTCAGATGATTTTGGAGCAGGTGGTGATGCGTTTAATTATGATCAACCTGTTGTGCAGAATGTAAATTTAATGATTCACTCTCCAGCAGATGAAGAGCAATTAAGAAGTATATGGCAATTGATGTATGGGGGCCTTAATAGAGTAAATTATTTACTAGAAAACAGAGATAAATTAGAGTTTGCTGGTAAAGAAGGTATTATTGCTCAAGGTCTTTTTTTAAGAGCTTATTACACTTTTGAGTTGGTTAAGTTTTTTGGAAATGTGCCTTTAAAGGTTGAAGAAAAAAACGGTGTAAACAGAATAGCAGATTCGCAAATTTCTGCTGTAGACCAGTTTTCTATTGAAAGGGTTTCAAGCATTTCTGCTGTTTATGGACTTATACAAGAAGATTTAAAAGAAGCGATACCATCATTGTCGCCAACTCAAGATTTGCCATATAAGGTTACAAGGGGTGCTGCACAGGCGTTATTGGGTAAGGCTTATTTATACGATGGCAAATATTCTGATGCCGCTACTGTTTTAAACCAAGTTATATCAAGTAATCAATATGGTTTAACCATGGGTGATGATTATACTAATATGTTTACAACAGCTGGAGAAAATGGTATTGAATCTGTATTCGAAATTCAATATACAAATATCGAAGGCGCGGGATGGGATTGTTTACAGTGTAGTGAAGGTTCTTATTTTGTTCAATTTAATGGGCCAAGGTCTCCTTTTAATGATGATGTTTATGCTACAGGATGGGGGTTTTTATTGCCATCACAAGCATTGTATGATACATATGAGGCGAATGATATTAGAAGAGATGTTACTATTCTAGATTTAACAGATTTAAAAGCATTAGAAGATAATAAAGTGTATTCTGCTCCTAGAGAGGATACGGGGTTTTATAATCAAAAATATGTTCCTCGAAAAGATGACAAATCTGGAAACGCTAGTACAGCTGAGCTTGTACACAAAAACAATTATAGAGCCATCCGTTATGCAGATGTATTGTTAATGGCTGCAGAAGCAGAAGCACAAAGTAGTGGTGCCAATGCTGAAACATATTTAAACCTTGTTAGAGCTCGTGCTTACGGAGATAATTCTCATGATTATTCTTCTAGTGAGGGTTCTTTAATTGAGGCTATTTATGAAGAGCGTCGAAAAGAGTTAGCAGGAGAAGGACATAGATTCTTTGACTTAGTAAGAACGGGAACTGCTAAATCCGCATTTGATGCTTATAACGCATCAAAGCCTACTGGTTTTGAAGATGTTATTTTTAAAGAAAATAAAAATGAAGTATTTCCTATTCCTTTAGTTGAACTAGAATTAGCTCAGGCAACCGAAAGATGGGGGCAAAACCCAGGATATAACAATTAATAAAAAACTAAACATAAAACAAAAGAAAATGAAACTATTCAAAAAAGGATTATATATGTTGTCTCTGCTTTTATTAGCTACGACGATTTCATGTGATAACGATGATGACAATGCTTCTCCTGAAATTTCAGGATTAGACTTTGTAATTGCAACACTAAACCTTGAAGGAACAGAAATAGGTGTTGTTCCTACAACGGTAAATAGTAATAACAGAATTGTTTATTCTGTAGATTTTGGAGCTACTCCAGATGTTGATACTGATAATTTAGCAACAAGTGGTCCAATGGTAACATATGAATACCCTAATGAGGATGGAACATACTTTATTACGGTTACCGCCTCTTTACAAGGAGCTGCTGATGTTTCAATAACAAAAGAGGTTACAATAACAGAATATGTTCCTCCTGTGGTAGTTACTGGACCAAGTAACCCTTTAACAGGAACATGGAGAGTAGCTCAAGAGTTAGGGTCTTTAGCTGTAGGACCAGGTTTACTAGACGGAAGTGGAGCACCATGGTGGTCTGCTGATGATGCTGCACTAGCAGATAGAGGGTGTTTTTGGGATGATGAATTTATTTTTAATGATGACGGTTCATTTGAAATGAACTTAGGGGCTGATACTTGGTTAGAAGGATGGCAAGGAGCAGCCGAAGATGGCTGTGGAACCCCTGTGTTCCCTCATGATGGTAGCTCTAATGGTACATCTACATTTACATTTAATCAAGCAGGCGAGTCATTAACAATTAATGGAAGAGGTGCTTATGTAGGTATTCCAAAAGCAATAAATGATGCAGAATTAGGAGCGCCATCTAATGCGCCAGATTCGGTTACATATATCGCTAAATTAAACGGAAACACATTGGAATTATTCATTCAATCTGATGTTGCAAATAATGCATTTTGGTATTTCAAATTAGTAAGAGAAGCAGCTGCAACTATTGTTGGTACATGGAGAGTGCCTGCTGAGTTAGGATCTTTAGCTGTAGGTCCAGGTTTATTAGATGGTAGCGGAGCTCCATGGTGGTCTGCTGATGATGCTGCTGTTGCAGATAGAGGGTGTTTTTGGGATGATGAATTTACTTTTAACGAAGATGGTTCGTTTGAAATGAACTTAGGAGCAGACACTTGGTTAGAAGGATGGCAAGGTGCCGCTGAAGATGGTTGTGGAGCACCTGTATTCCCTCATGATGGTAGTGCAAATGGTACTGCAACATATACATTTAATCAGGCAGGAGAATCGTTAACTATTGATGGAAGAGGAGCCTTTGTTGGTATACCTAAAGCAATTAATGATGCTGAACTAGCATCACCAGCAGATGCGCCAGATTCGGTTACTTATATAGCTAAACTTAATGGTGACGTGTTAGAGTTATTCATTCAATCTGATGTAGCTAATAATGCATACTGGTATTTTAAACTAGTTAAAAATTAACATAGAGGCTAGTAAAAAGCCTTAGCACTATATTTTAAATTAGGTGTTAAGGCTTTTATCTCTAAAATTAACAACCTATTAAAAATCCTTGTATATATTAAGTTTACAAGGTGTGATTGATTACCTTTTTTACAACGTATTTTTTGTTGTGGTATTAAAGGGTGTTTTATCAATCTTAAACACTAAATTTTAGAATACTATACAAGTGATGTGTTTAGCGCTTTGTATATGTATAATTATAGGCCCCCAACCCTACACTGTGCTTTTCCAAATAAACACAATCAAAAAATAAATGGATTATTAAAATTATGAGCGTTATGAATAAAAACTTTCTTAAACTAGCCATAGTATTATTCTCTACCGTTTTATTTGCCCAGGCAGATAAAGTTGCGGTTCAAAATAATAGTAACGGCATGTACCTTACTGTTAACGGAGAAAACTTCATGGTTAATGGTATGAATTGGGATTACTTTCCAATAGGAACCAACTACAGTTACAGTCTTTGGAATCAATCAGATGATGTAATTAAATCTGCTCTTGATGCTGAAATGGGACTTCTAAAAAATATGGGAGTAAACACAGTAAGGATGTATACTGGTGTACAACCAAAATGGATCAAGTATATCTATGAGAAACATGGTATTCGCACTATGCTTAATCACTCTTTTGGGCGTTATGGGCTTACCTTAAATGGTGCATGGACTCCTGTAACAGATTATAGAGACGAGGCAACTAAGGAGTTGTTGTTATCTGAGGTTACTAAATTGGCAGAAGATTACAAGGATACACCTGGGTTATTATTGTTTCTATTAGGAAACGAAAACAACTATGGATTGTTTTGGGCAGGTGCTGAAACTGAAGATTTCCCTGATGAAGAAGATAAGAAAAGAGAAGTGGGAGAAAAACGTGGAAGACCCATGTATAAGTTAATGAATGATGCTGCATTAAAAATGAAAAGCATCGATTCATCTCATCCAGTTGCCATATGTAATGGTGATGTATTGTTTTTAGATATAGTTGCAGAGGAATGTAAGGATGTGGATATCTATGGTGTTAATATGTACCGTGGTGTTACTTTTACAGACGCATTTGATACGATTAAAGAGAAATTCAAAAAACCAGTGCTGTTAACAGAGTTTGGAGCAGATGCTTTCAATGCTATTGAAAATCAAGAAGATCAAAAATCTCAAGCTTTTTATATGGTTAATAACTGGAAAGACATTTATGAAAATGCTGCTGGAATGGGTAGAGCTGAAAATGTTATAGGTGGATTTACATTTCAATTTAGTGATGGTTGGTGGAAATTTGGTCAGACCAAAAATCTAGATGTGCATGATAATAATGCTTCATGGGCCAATGGTGGTTATTATTTAGATATGGAAGCTGGAAATAACAATATGAATGAAGAGTGGTTTGGTATTTGCGCAAAAGGGCCAACTAACGCCAGAGGAACATATACACTTTATCCTCGTGCTGCTTATTATGCCTTAAAAGAAGTACACACTTTAAACCCTTATGATGAGGGTGTTGATGTGGATTTTCTGAAAAATCATTTTAAGAATGTAAACCTTATGGATGCTGTTTTAAAAGCTAGAGGAGATAAAGCTGCATTAGGGGGTGGAGAAAAAATTAAAATTAGTAATCTAAGAGCAGAATTTACAACATTTAATACTGGCGGTAAATTTATTACTACACCAGATAATGATAATCCAGATGATGAAAATTTTCCAAACCAATTAGGGTTTGATCATATGCAATCTTATTTCATCGGTGTCGAAGGTAATCCTACTGCAAACATGAGTGCTAATGTGAATTTTAATATTCTTGGTAATGTAGCAGGAAATCCTATAGATGAAATTTTCTATGAAAATAGAGGACGTGTTCAGAAAACAATCAACTCAAATGGAGAAGAAGTAATTATAACTGACCCAAACAGGGTTCAAATTTATAATGCTGAATTTGAATGGAAAGGTAAAGATGCAGATGTTAGAGGATTTTATAGAACAGGGCATTACCATTGGGGTTATGAAGGTGATTTCTTTGGTTTATATAGAGGGTCGTTTTATGGACCAAATTTAGACATCTATAATGGCGAAATATTTGGTTTTGAAATTGATGGTAAAGGAGCTTTTAATGGTTTAAAGGCAGCCTTTGGCCCTCAATTATGGTGGGGAGCAAATCCAGCGGTATTATTAAAGTATTCAACCAAATTAGGACATTGGGATGCTTCAGCTATTTTCCATGAGGATATTGATAATATTGGTAATGCGATATCATCTATAGCTATACCAGTCCCTAGAACACGTAGAGCATCATTACATTTTAAAAGAAAATTTGGATCAGTAGGTTTTGAAGTAGGTGGTCTTTGGGGTGGTCAACCTTTAAATGGAAGAACATTTCAAGTTGCAGAAGGAGAGTCTGGAAATTATACCATTTTAGAGGATAAAATAGGTTCAGAAGACAACTGGGGAGCAAAAGCAAAAGTTACTTACCAAAAAGGAAGTTTTAACTGGTATGCGTTAGGGGCTTCAACGGGCTTAGTTGCAAATGGAGGCGCTGATGAAACACAAACATTTGCAGGTTGGAAATTGAAAGACAATGGTAGCGGAAACCAAAACAGTTTTTTAACAGGTTTCACGTATTCGATTGGGGATTTACAAATTGCACCTAATTTTTTATGGCAAGAGCCTTTAGTTGACGCTATGCCAAATGATATGGATCCTAACAGTGCGGGTAGATTAAGAAACATTCAAGATGATCCTTTCGCTGTAAGAGGAAATAGAAAAACAACCGCAGGAGAGTTATTATTAACTTATGATCCAACACCAGGGTCTTGGTATTATGAGTGGGACAACGATAGAGCTGAGGATGCTAAATTTGCAATGAACCTTGGATTTGTTTTTCGTCATTTACCAACCACAATGGATGCTGCTATCGGGTTTTTAGCAAATCGTCAATCTTTTGCTTTTGGTGCTGCAACTCCAGCAGAAGATTTATGGGAAGTACATTCTAGAATTGTTTCTAAAACATCTCCAGATTTTGGTTTTATTGCTAATTTATTTGCAGGTAATGCTCAGGCAAATGGTAGTGATGCGAGGTTGATAGAACGTTATGGAGGAGATGTGCGTATGATTTATAATAACATTAAAATTACGGCTCAAGCTAAATTTAATGACTGGGGACCTTTTGATTATCATCGAGATTTTAACCAGACTTTCCCTGAACAATTTATGCTAGACATATCTACTACACTGGGTAAACCGGACTGGTTTATTTTACCAGATACAAAAATTGGAATAAGAGGAACTTGGAGATCAATAGATCAATATTCAGGGCGTTACAACCCAACTCAAACTATCGATATAACTGGAAATTCAGTACCAGATCCAAATGCTATTGGGTTTGATAATGGTAACGAGTGGGAGATAAGAACTTATGTTCATATTAATATTGGAAAATAAAACTATGAAAATGAAAAACATAAAAAACAATTACGTAAAACCAATTTACCTTTTAGGTTTGGTTTTTATCACAGTTTTTAGCTGTGAGAGAGAGATTTCAGATGATGCTGTACCCGCATCTTTTTCAAACACTTCCGAAGTGTTTCTTGATGGATTTAGTGGAGGTATGCAGTTTCAAGCTTTTGGTGACATTTTCAACTTTCAAGTAGATAATGATGTAACTTATAAAGGAACCGCATCTATGCGTTTTTCTGTGCCTGCAGAAGGAGAAACAGGAAGTTTTGCTGGTGGTAATTTCTTTACAGGGGGTCAAAATCCAGATGGTTCATCATTTTATGCCGGAGGACGAGATTTATCAGATTATGATGCTTTAACGTTTTGGGCTAAATCTTCTATATCAGCCGAAATAAACGAGGTTGGATTTGGTTTAAACCCTGAACAAGGAGATCAATTTAGAGTTTCATTAAAAAATGTAAAAGTCAATTCAAATTGGAAAAAATATTACATTCCAATTCCTGATGGCTCTAAATTAAAAGGAGAACAAGGTTTGTTTTATTATTTTGAAGATGCAGAAGAAGGTGTCGGTTACACATTTTGGATAGATGAATTACAGTTTGAAAATTTAGGAACACTATTACAAGTTGAGTCTAAAATATTCAATGGTAGTGATGAGACAACATCTGGTTTTACTGGTGTTGATATTCCTGTTTCTGGTGTAAGTGCACTTTATAGTTTACCTGATGGGTCGCATCAAGCACTAGATTTAACAACATCTTATTTTGACTATATACCTTCAGAACTTAATGTAGTATCAGGAGATAATTTAGGCTCTATTTATGTAAGTGGTGCAGGAACTACTGTTTTAACACCAACTTTAGATGGCAAGAAAGGGCAAGGAACTTTAACAGTAGAATCTTTAGGCGACTTTTTGTTTGCACCTACTCCTTCTCAAGATGCCGCAGGTGTAATATCATTATTTAGTAATGCTTACACAAACGTAGCGGGGTATAGAAACAATTTGTATTGGGAACCTTGGCAAACTACTACTAATGCTGATTTTAGTGTAACAGGAGATGATATTATAAACTATGTGGATTTTAATTTTGTTGGAAATACACTAACCGAAGGTGTTCTTGATGCTTCTGCTCAATCTAATTTTCATTTTGATTTATTTATCCCTGGGGATGTTGCTGGAGCACAATTAAATGTTGTATTAAGAGATTTTGGTGCTGATGGTGCTGATGGTGGTGGTGACGATTCAGAAATTGGAATGACCTTTACTTCTTTTACTGCTGGAGAATGGAATAGTTTCGATATTCCTTTAGGTTCTACAAATAGAGATAGTCTTGGTTTTATTATCTGGGATAACGTAGGAAGTACCTTAACTAATTTCTACTTAGATAACCTCTACTTTTATTAATTAAAAAAAAGAAAATATGTTAAATCAATTTAAAATAAAATCACAAAAAGCAATTAGTAACATTACGTTATTAAAAAGTCTTTTGCTTACCGTTTTACTTGTTTCGTTTTCGAGTTGTGAGGAGAATGATGATGGACCAAAAGGAACAACATGGCAATTATTATGGTCAGATGAGTTTAATGAAACAGGCACGTTAAACGATGCTAATTGGACTTATGACCTTGGTGCTGGTGGTTGGGGTAATAATGAGTTACAAGAATACACTAACATCGCTGATAATGTAATTTCTGAAGATGGAGTTCTTAAAATAATTGCTCAAAAAATACCAATGAATGGCTATGATGCATTTACTTCGGCGCGTGTTAAAACGCTAGGTTTATTTAGTGAAACCTATGGACGTTTTGAAGCTAGAATAAAAACACCATCTGGTGCAGGAATATGGCCTGCGTTTTGGTTATTAGGAGATAGTGTTGAAACTATCGGTTGGCCACAATGTGGTGAAATTGATATTATGGAATTAGTGGGGCAACGCCCAAATATAATTTCTGGAACGATACACGGTCCAGGTAATTTTGGCACTGGAGGTATTGGAAAAACATTTGGCTATGCTAATGACAGGTTTGATGGTGGTTTCCACTTGTTCGCTATAGAATGGGGTGTTGATTATTTAGATTTTTATGTTGATGATAATTTATACCAACGTATTACTCCAGGAGATGTTGAAGAGTGGGTGTTTAATGAGCCTTTTCACATAATTCTTAATGTAGCTGTAGGCGGAAACCTTGTTGGTTTTCCAACAAGCAGTACTCCGTTTCCACAAACAATGGAAGTTGACTACGTAAGAGTTTACAAAGAACTATAATTTTTTTAATTAAAGATTAGCCTCATAACAAACCGAGGCTAATCTTTAAAAGTTTACAGATTATTACCAAACTATGATTACTACAGAAGCACAGAAAGTTTCAAACAGAACAAACGATATTGAAGGAGGCTTAGTTACTTTCAACAACGAAACCTATTATAAAATATCTAATAGCGATAAGATGCGTCCATTTTTCATGAGCATCGTTAGTGATTCTAATCACTGGATGTTTATTTCAAGTAATGGCGGCTTAACTGCTGGACGGAAGAATGCAGAGTTTTCATTGTTTCCATATTATACCGATGATAAGATTACTGAAATGGCTGAAAATACAGGTAGCAAAGCTATTTTTCAAGTGAATAAAAATGGAAAAACACACTTATGGGAGCCATTTTCTATTCGTCAAATAGGTATCTACAATACGCAAAGTAATCTTTATAAAAACAGATATGGGAATAAGGTTGTTTTTGAAGAAAACAATCTTGACTTAGGATTAACTTTTAGATATCAATGGAGTTCTAGTAATCAATTTGGGTTTGTAAAAAGTTCAACATTAATCAATAATTCTGATGATAAAGTTGAGGTTTTAGTTCTAGACGGTTTACAAAATATTTTACCAGCTACAGTAACTTCAGATTTACAAAACGGAAGAAGTAACCTTGTAGATGCCTATAAGAAGAGCGAATTACAAGAAGATGTCGGTTTAGGTATTTATGCGTTAAGCGCTGTTATTGTTGATAAAGCTGAGCCTAGTGAAGCTTTAAAATCAAATATTGTTTGGTCTTCTGGATTGAATAATCCAACGTATTTAATTTCATCTTTACAGTTAGATAATTTTAGAAGAGGTCTAAACATTTCACAAGAAGCAGATATGAAAGCTGAAAAAGGAGCTTACTTCATATCTTCAACCATACAGTTGAATGTTAAAGCAGAAGAGAATTGGATGTTTGTTGCTAATGTAAATCAATCTATTTCAGATGTGGTTTACATTTCAGAAATCATCAAAAAAGAATCTGATTTAGAGGGTCTAGTTCAAAAAGACATCGATTTTGGAACAAGAAATTTAATAGATTTAACTGGGGCTTCAGATGGTTTACAACTCACTGAAGATCCTTTAACAAATATGAGGCATTTCTCTAATACGCTATTCAATATTATGCGTGGTGGTATTTTTGATGATGGTTATACTATAGAGAAGTCAGATTTCTTAAAATATATTTCAAAAGCGAATAAAGATGTGTTTAAGGAAAAGACATCTGTTTTAAATAATTTACAAGATACTTTTACACTAGAAGATATTAAAAGTCTTGCTGAAAATGATGATGATAAAGATTTTCAACGTTTATGCTTCGAATACTTACCATTAAAATTCAGTAGAAGACATGGAGATCCAAGTAGACCTTGGAATAAGTTTTCAATCAATACAAGAAGTGAAGTTGATGGTTCTAAAATTCTAGATTACGAAGGAAACTGGCGTGATATTTTCCAAAACTGGGAAGCTTTAGCGCACTCTTACCCGGAGTACATTGAAGGGATGATTCATAAGTTTTTAAATGCTACAACTTTTGAAGGTTATAACCCATACCGTGTAACAAAAGGAGGTTTTGATTGGGAGGTTATTGAAGAGAATGACCCTTGGTCTTACATTGGCTATTGGGGAGATCATCAAATAATTTACCTATTAAAATTCTTAGAGTTTATTGAAGACTACTACCCTGGCACATTAGAGAAACGATTTGATCAAGATATTTTTGTGTATGCAAACGTGCCCTATGTTATTAAAAGTTATGCTGATACACTTAAAAATCCAAAAGACACTATAGATTTTAATTACAAGTTAGATGAAACCATTAATAAACGTAGAGATGTTTTAGGTGCAGACGGGGCTTTATTACTTGATAAGGATTCAAATATTTATAGAGTAAATTTTATTGAAAAATTATTAGCTACGGTGCTTTCTAAAGTTTCAAATTTTATACCAGAAGGTGGTATTTGGTTAAATACGCAACGTCCAGAATGGAACGATGCCAACAATGCTTTAGTAGGCAATGGAGTGTCTATGGTAACGCTTTATTACATCTATAGATTCTTAAATTTCTTTGAAGGTGTTGTTTTAAAGTCAGACACAAAATCTGTAAAAGTTTCTGAGGAATTGAATACATTTTTCAATAAAATTTCAGAAACACTTGAAAATAATGCATCTATTTTATCAGGAAATATTTCTGATAAAGACCGTAAAACAGTTTTAGACGGACTTGGTAAAGCAGGAAGTGACTATAGAGAAACAATTTATAATAGTGGTTTTTCAAACTCTAAATCTGAGTTAAGTTTAGCAGATGTATCTCGTTTTATTGCAGTTACCAAATCATATTTGGAACATAGTATTGATGCTAATAAGCGTAAAGATAATATGTATCACGCTTATAACTTGATGACTGTTGAAAACGAAAATGAGGTTTCTATTTCCTATTTATCTGAAATGCTAGAAGGACAGGTTGCTGCATTAAGTGCTGGTTACCTCTCTCCTACTCAAGCCTTGAGTTTGTTAGATGGATTGAAAAATAGTGCGCTTTTCAGAGAAGATCAATATAGTTACATTTTATATCCAAATAAGGATTTACCAAGATTTGATAAAAAGAATAATATCCCTGGTAATAAAGTTGAGCAATCTGCCCTTCTTAAGCAGTTAATTGCAGATGGTAACAGACAGGTTGTTGAGCAAGATGTTAACGGAGCATATCATTTTAATGGAAACTTCAATAATGCCAATAGCTTAAAAGATGCTTTAAATAGTTTGGGTGAATCTTATGAGTCTTTGGTTAAAAAAGATGAAGCATTATTACTTCAAATTTTTGAAGATATTTTTGATCATAAATCCTTTACTGGTCGTTCGGGAACCTTCTTTGGTTACGAAGGTTTGGGTTCTATTTATTGGCACATGGTATCTAAGTTATTATTGGCGGTTCAAGAGAATTGTTTATTAGCCATAAATAACAATGAAGATGATGTGATAATAGGGAGGCTATTAGATCATTATTACGAGATAAACGCAGGAATCGGGGTGCATAAATCTCCTGAATTATATGGAGCCATCCCAACAGATCCTTACTCACATACGCCAGCAACTAAAGGTGCGCAACAACCAGGTATGACTGGGCAGGTTAAAGAAGATGTATTAAGTAGGTTTGGAGAACTTGGTGTTTTTGTTGATAATGGAAAATTAATTTTCAAACCCAGTTTATTACAAACTAAAGAGTTTATAAAAGCACCATCTAGATTTAAATTTACAAATGTGCTTAAAGAGGAACAAGAAATACAGCTTGATGTAGATTCATTGTGCTTCACATATAATCAGGTGCCAATAATATACAAATTAGCAGATAAAAAAGATATCAAAGTCATTTTCAAGAATGGTAGACAAATTGTTTTTGAAGACAATAGTCTAGATCAAGCAATATCTAAATCGCTTTTTGAAAGAAAGGGTGAAGTGGACAAAATTATAGTTTCGATAAATAAGTAAAAACAATATACTCTCAATAATATTATTAATGGAAGGAAGTAACGAAAATCTAAAAAAAGAAAAGCAGATTAATGCTGCTGATATTTTAGGAAATCCTAACTATCTAGCCATTTCTTATGGTGGTTATCGCAAAAAAACGCGTGATATACAACCAACAATAAATGAGCTTAAAGATGATATGAGAATATTGTTTGCAATGGGAATCAGGTTATTGCGCACTTATAATGTGCAATTGCAACAAGCGTCTAATATTTTAAAGGCTATTTCTGAATTAAAAGTTGAAGATTCAAAGTTTGAAATGTATGTGATGTTAGGCGCTTGGATTGATTGTAAAAATGCATGGACAGGTTTAGAGCCAGACCATGAGGTTGAGAGTGAACAAAATGAAGGAGAAATTAATAGAGCTGTAGTATTAGCAAAACAATACCCGGATATTGTAAAAATAATTGCCGTTGGAAATGAAGCTATGGTGCATTGGGCTACAAGTTATTTTGTACGCCCTAACGTCATTTTAAAATGGGTAACGTATTTACAGGATTTAAAGAAATCAGGTGAACTATCAAAAGATTTATGGATCACTAGTTCAGATGACTTTTCATCTTGGGGAGGAGGTGATACTGCATATCATACTGAAGATTTAGATAATATTATAAGGGCTGTAGATTATATTTCGATGCACACTTACGCCATGCATAATTCGCATTATAATCCGGATTTTTGGTTAGTACCAAGAGAAGATTTTAAACTTTCTAATTCAGAAAAAATTGAATCTGCAATGCAACGCGCTTTATTATTTTCACAACAACAATTTGATGGTGTTGTAAGCTATATGAGACGATTGGGTATCAATAAACCTGTTCATATTGGCGAAACAGGTTGGGCAACTATTTCTAACGAACATTATGGTGCCAACGGGTCTAAAGCTGCAGATGAATATAAATCTGGCAGGTATTATCAGTTGATGCGAGAGTGGACCAACAGTGAGGAAATATCTTGTTTCTATTTTGAAGCTTTTGATGAACCATGGAAGGATGCCAATAACGCATTAGGGTCTGAGAACCATTTTGGATTAATAAACCTAAAAGGTCAAGCAAAATATGCGCTTTGGGATTTAGTTGATAAAGGTGTTTTTAAAAACCTAACTAGAGATGGACAACCGATTACAAAAACGCACAATGGTAATAAAGAAGATTTGTTGTCAGGCGTGGTTGTGCCTCCGCATAGATTGGAAACAGCTATAAACTTTTAATTATGAAGAATTATGTATTAATGCTAAGGTATTGTATGCTGATTTCAGTAATCGGTTTGGCATTGTCTTGTGATAAAACAAAAAAAAATGATTTGAATAAAGTTGTGGAAAAACAAGAATTATCTGTGAAAGATATTTTAGGAAACCCTCAATATTTAGCGATGTCTTATGGCGGATATAGATATGCAGATCATAGTATTGAGCCAACACTTGATGAACTAAAGGAAGACATGAAAATATTGCATGCCTTAGGTGTTAGAATGGTTCGCACATATAAAGTACACAAACCACAAGCAGAAAATCTTTTAAAAGCCATAAGTGAGCTAAAACAAAAAGATTCAAATTTTGAAATGTATGTAATGCTTGGTGCTTGGATAGATTGTAAAAATGCATGGACAGATCAAGAACCTATCCATAATGAAGAAAGTGCAGATAATAAGCCACAAATGGAAAAAGTAGTTGCATTAGCTAATCAATATCCAGATATAGTAAAAGTAATTGCTGTAGGCAACGAAGCTATGGTTAAATGGGCGGCAACATATTACGTGGAGCCTTGGGTAATTTTAAAATGGGTAAACTACCTTCAAGACCTAAAAAAAGAAGGAAAACTATCTACAGATTTATGGGTTACAAGTTCAGATAATTTTGCCTCTTGGGGAGGTGGTGGCGATGAATACCATGTTGAAGATTTAAACAAATTAATCAAAGCAGTAGATTTTATTTCGATGCACACCTACCCTATGCATGACACCCATTACCAACCAGAGTTTTGGTTAAATCAAGAAGGTTTAGAGGGTAAAACAGATATGGAAAAAATTGAAATTTCCATGTTAAGAGCAAAAAAATATGCCATGATGCAATATGACAATGTTAAAAAATACATGGAAAGTCTTGGTGTTAATAAACCTATACATATTGGAGAAACAGGTTGGGCAAGTTTTTCTTCAGGTCATTATGGAACTACCGGTTCTAAAGCATGCGATGAGTTCAAAGAAGCTTTGTATTATAAACATATGAGAGATTGGACTAATGAAGCTGGAATGTCATGTTTTTATTTTGAAGGATTTGATGAACCATGGAAAGGCGGTGATAATCCAGGAAATTCTGAAAAGCATTTTGGATTATTCACAGTAGAAGGTAAAGCAAAATATGCGCTTTGGAATGAAGTAGATAAAGGAACTTTTAAAGGGTTAACTAGAAATGGAAACCCAATTACAAAAACATATAATGGAGATAAAGAGGAAATGATGAAAGATGTTGAAGTTCCTCCTACATCAGAAGAATGGCATGCTAACAGCCACTAAAATATTAATTTAATATGAAAACCTTAAAGCGCGTAACTCTAGTATTAATAACCTTAATTATGATAAGCTGCAATAATGAGGATAAAACACTAACTGTTGAAGTTTTTGAAACTTCTGAAGCAGGGAATAAACTCTCAAAAATTACTGAGTTTAAAAATGCTGAAGAGAAGGTAACCATTAAATTAAAACCCGAAGAAAAGCTTCAAACCATTACAGGTTTTGGTGGCGCTTTTACTGAGGCATCAGCTTATTTATTAAATAAGCTAAGTAAAGAGAATCGCAAAAAGATAATTGATGCCTATTTTAGTAAAGATGGCGCGCACTATTCTTTAACAAGGTCACACATGAACTCTTGTGATTTTTCAGTAAGTAATTATTCTTATACCCCAGTTGAGGGTGATAAAAACCTAGAGCATTTTTCTATTGAAGAAGATAAAGATGATTTAATTCCGTTTATAAAAGAGGCTATGGCTGCTTCCACTGATGGTTTTAAAATTTTTGGTTCACCTTGGACAGCAGCACCTTGGATGAAAGACAACAACAATTGGGTTGGTGGTAAATTACTACCAGAGTATTATGATACATGGGCTTTGTTTTTCTCAAAATATGCAGATGCTTATAAAGAAGAAGGTATTGATATATGGGGATTTACTGTTGAAAACGAACCCTTAGGAAATGGTAACAATTGGGAAAGTATGCATTATTCACCTGATGAAATGACCAATTTTGTTCAGAATTATTTAGGGCCAAAATTAGAAGCAGATGGTAAGGGAGATTTAAAAATATTAGGTTACGATCAAAACAGAGAGCATTTAAAAGAATGGATTGATTCTCAATATAAAAATGAAGAAACCTCTAAATATTTTGATGGCACCGCTATACATTGGTATGCAAGTACGTTTGAGGTGTTCCCTGAAGAATTGCAATATGCACACAACAAAGCTCCAGAAAAGTTTTTAATCCAATCTGAGGCTTGTGTAGATGCAGAAACTCCTGTTTGGGAAGACGATGCTTGGTATTGGAAAAAAGAAGCAACAGATTGGGGGTTTACTTGGGCTCCTGAAAAAGATAAACATTTACATCCTAAATATGCGCCAGTAAATCGTTATGCAAGAGACATTATAGGTTGTTTGAATAATTGGGTCGATGGTTGGGTAGATTGGAACATGGTACTAGATACCAAAGGAGGCCCAAACTGGTTTAAAAACTGGTGTATAGCCCCAGTAATTGTTAACCCAGACACAGATGAAGTGTATTTTACACCACTTTATCATACTATGGTTCATTTTAGTAAATATATCAGGCCTGAAGCAAAAGTTATTGCGTTAGAAAAGACTGACGATAAATTAATGGCAACTGCCGCTATTAATCCAGATGGCTCTACAGTGGTTGTTCTTTTTAATGAATTTAAAACCCCAAAAACAATAAACCTATCATTGAATAAAAAAAACGTAGAATTTACAATAGATGCGCAAGCAATACAGACTATTGTAATTCCAAAAAACGAAAAAGTATAACTAAACCAATAAGATTATGCCACAAGTAAAAACAGTAGCTAAAGATAGAGTGCCATTAGGACAAAAAGCAGCATTTGGTGCAGGACATTTTGTTCTTAATTTATTACCAGGAGCATTAGGCTTCTTTATGTTTTTTTTACTTACGGCTTTTGGGATGGATCCCTTATACGCAGGTATTTTAGGAGCTTTACCAAGACTTTTTGATGCGGTTTCTGATCCTATAATGGGCTTTATTTCAGATAACACAAAGTCTAAATGGGGTCGTAGAAGACCATTTATTTTCGTTGGTGCTATTTTGAGTGGAATATTATTTGCTTTAACATGGCAGATGGATCCTGAAAATTCTCAAATGTATAATTTTTGGTATTTCCTCACTTTAACAATACTATTTTTGGCTGGTAATACAATGTATGCCACACCATTGGTTGGGCTTGGTTATGAAATGACATCAGATTATAACGAGCGAACTAGATTAATGGCTTTTTCTAATACTGTCGGACAAATAGCTTGGATGATTGTTCCTTGGTTTTGGGTAATAATTGCCGACCCTGCAATTTATGAAACACAAGCTCATGGCGTAAGGCACTTATCTCTTATCGTTGGTTCTGTTTGTGCTATTATTGGGTTGTTACCCGCAATTTTTTGTAGAGGTATTGATTCTGCTAATATGGAAAATAGAAAAGAAATAAATTTAAAGTCGTTAGGCTCTAATATGAAAGATCTTTGGGCAGGAATTAAGCAAGTATCAAAAAACAAGCCATTTATGAAGCTTTGTGGCGCAACTTTTTTAGTGTTTAATGGTTTTCAATTAGTGGCGGCATTTAGTGTATACATCATTGTATTTTATATGTATAATGGAAGTTACGCAAGTGCAGGGACTTGGCCGGCTTGGTTTTCAACAATTACAGCAATAACAACAGCATTTATTGTAATACCTATAATAACTGCAATGGCAAATAAGTGGGGTAAACGAAGAGCTTTTATTATTTCAACGGTTATTTCAATAATTGGATATATTCTTAAATGGTGGGGCTTTGATAATGGTCTTAATCAACAGTTTAATAATACAGCATTTGGTCAATCTTTAAATAGTGGTGTAGCTTCATTATTTGAATCTATAAACCCTTTTTTAGAAAGTATTGGCATGTCTTGGTTTAGCATAGATACTAGTGTAGGTTCTCCTTGGTTGATATTTTTACCAATACCATTTATCGCTTTTGGTTTAGGGGGTTTATTTACATTAATGATGAGTATGACTGCAGACGTATGTGATTTAGACGAGCTTGAAAATGGTATGCCTCGTAAAGAAGGCACTTTTGGTGCTATTTATTGGTTAATGGTTAAAATAGGTCAGTCAATAGCTTTGTTTTTAGGAGGGTTAGTATTAAAACTAGTAGGTTTTATTTCTGACGCACCAACGCAAACAGCAGAAACCATGCATAGTTTAAGAATAGCAGATATTATTATACCATCTGCAACTGCAGCTATTGCTATTTGGATTATGTATAGATATAGTTTAAGTGAAAAAAGAGCAAAAGAGATTAAAGCTGAATTAGTTGAGCGTAGAGGTGAACTTTAAAAAATGATAATTAATGTCTTACAGAGAGGAATCATATTACAAATCAAAATATAGTCAAAAAGCTACCAAAGGGATTAACTTTTTGGAATATTCAATTGAAGAATTAAAAGCTTTATGGCATAAAACAATTCAAGATGGTTTTCATGGTATATGCTTTAGTATGTATAAAGACGGCCAATCACCAGGAGATGATATAAGTATTAAACAGGTAGAGGAGCGTGTTAAAATATTAAAACCTCATGTCGGAGCTATACGATCTTTTTCCTGTATTGAAGGAAACGAATACGTACCTGTGATTGCAAAAAAACATGGTCTTAAGACTTTGGTAGGAGCATGGCTTAGTGACGATAAAGAAGATAATGAAAAAGAAATAGAAGGATTAATAGCTCTTGCTAAAGCTGGTAATGTTGATGTAGCTGCTGTTGGAAATGAAGTTTTATATAGAAATGATTTAACATTAGAAGAGTTAGTAGGCTATATCAATCGTGTTAAGAAAGCTTTAGAAGGGTTAGACATTCCGGTAGGTTATGTAGATGCGTATTATGAATTTTCTAGACACCCAATTTTAATTGAAAGTACGGATGTTGTTTTAGCAAATTTATATCCTTATTGGGAAGGTTGTCCAATAGAGTATGCTTTAGGGCACATGCAAGCTATGTTTGGCTCTGTGGTTGATGCAGCACAAGGCAAACCTATTATTATTACCGAAACAGGCTGGCCTAGTCAAGGCGGGGGATTAGATGCTGCCATTGCTAGCGATACTGCGGCTATGAAATATTTTATAGATACCATAAGATGGACTGAAGAGAATGATATTCCAATTTTTTATTTTTCATCCTTTGATGAGTCTTGGAAAACTGGAGATGAGGGAGATGTTGGCGCATATTGGGGGCTTTGGGATAAGCATGAAAACTTAAAATTCTAAAAATTAAATTTTAATTAATCAATATAGAAGTAAATTATAATTTTTAAAGAGTGAGATAAAATGTCTTTCAGAAGAAATAAAATAATGTCTTTGTCAGGTTCAAGTTTAGACAATAAAACTACTAAGGGGTTACAGAATTGCTATAAAAGAGTTCTTAAAAAAGGTATGCATGGACTTTGTTTTAGTCCTTATGAAGAAGGTCAAGAGCCAGGGGATCAACTTTCTGAAAAACAAATTCGAAGACGTTTAAAGATAATAAAACCATATACAAATTGGGTGCGTTCTTTCTCGTGTACTGATGGAAATGAATTGATTCCCAAGATAGCAAAAGAGATGGGAATGAAAACCCTCGTAGGCGCTTGGTTAGGTTCTGATACGGATATTAACAAGAAAGAAATTGAAGGTTTAAAGAAGCTTTCTAATAATGGGTATGTTGATATCGCTGCAGTAGGCAATGAGGTAATGTATAGAGGAGATTTAACTGAAGAAGAGTTATTAAGTTTTATACAAGATGTGAAAAATGACATTAAAGATGTTCCTGTAGGTTATGTAGATGCTTATTATGAGTTTGTATATAGACCCAATATTACAGAAGCCTGTGATATTATATTGGCTAATTGTTATCCATATTGGGAAGGTTGCAGCATAGAGTATTCTTTATTATATATGAAAGATATGTATAATCAAGCTTTAAAAGCTGGAAATGGAAAGAAAGTTATTATTACAGAAACTGGTTGGCCAAGTCAAGGGGAAGGTTTAAATAGTGCATTTCCGTCTACTGATAATGCAATGAAATATTTTATTAACACTCAATTATGGTCAAAAGAGGATAATATTGATATATTCTATTTTTCATCTTTTGATGAATCCTGGAAAGTTGGCGCTGAAGGTGATGTTGGAGCTTATTGGGGTTTATGGGACAAAAATGAAAACTTAAATTTTGTTGACAATAGAACTAATATTAAAAGTTTAAAAAAAAGAATCAAACCCAATTGGGTATAATTTTTAGTTAAACATTAAGCTAAATTTTAATCTGAATACAATTGTCGCCTAATATTAATTAGGCTTTTTTTTGATTAATAGTTTACTAATCATTAAATACATAAAAAGCTAATTTGAATATTTATTTAATTACTAATGTTTTCAATTGGTTTTCAGATCCTCCTTTTTAACCAAATTAAGGCAAGATTTCTTTTTTAGTAAAAACAACCTGTGCTACTTAATACAAAATTATATAAGATGCTTATTTAAAGGAGCATTGGTAATCTTTAGTTCACAACACAACCACAACATTACCACTACAACTGTAATATCAACAATTCCTTATAAGTCAATAAATCGATTAAAAACACTAAGACTTCACGATTAAATGCACAGAAATATCTTTAATCTGTCAAATTAACAAAAAACATACATTTTTTTTGATTTGTATGTTTTTTGTAGTGCTTCATTTTATCAATTCAACATCCTTTTAACAATATATTTGTTGACTCTCAAATTCTAAAACACCTACAAATTCTAACTAATACATTATTATAATGAAAAAAATTATTTTTTTAGTATCCCTATTATTTGTGACTTTGGGATATTCACAAAACCTTCTTACAAATGGAGATTTTGAAACAGGAGTTGCTACTCCTTGGGGTGGTAATGCGGCCAACCCAGTAGATGATGGCAGTGGTTCAAATTTTGTAAATCAAGCAGATGTTCAAGCTGCAGGTAACCCTTGGGATGTAAGTCTTAGTCAAGGTGATTTATCATTAGTTGATGGAGAAACTTATACACTTTCTTTTGACGCATATACAGCTACTGGTACAACAAGAGATATGGTTGTTGGTATTGGTCAAGATTCAGGAGCTTTTGCTGCTAATACAGTAATTACTAGTTTAACCGATGTTGTAACAAATTTTTCTTATGATTTAGTTGCAAATTATGGTTCTGCTGGAGCCATGAATAGTCGTGTTGTATTTGATATGGGTGCAGAAACAGGTTTTGTATTTATTGATAATGTTTCTCTTACTTTAGTAGGAGGTTCAGGGCCAACATGTACCGATGGTATTCAAAACGGAGACGAAACTGGAGTTGATTGTGGAGGAACAAGCTGTGCACCTTGTGCAGCAGCAACAAACCTTCTTACAAATGGAGATTTTGAAACAGGAACTGCAGCTCCATGGGGAGGTAATGCCGCTAACCCAGTTGATGATGGTAGTGGTTCAAATTTCGTTAACCAAGCTGATATTCAAGCTGCAGGTAACCCTTGGGATGTAAATTTAGCACAGACAGTTACTTTAGCAGCTGGAGAAACATATGAGTTTTCATTTGTAGCATATACATCAACTGGAGCAACAAGATCGATGGTTGCAGGAATAGGAGAAGCAGCTGATAATTTTGACGCTATAACAGAGAACCCAGCTTTAACTGATGTACCAACAACGTTCACTTATCAAATGACTGTTAACTATAATGACTTTGCAAACAGTAGAGTTTTATTTGACATGGGAGCAGAAACAGGTTTTGTGTTTATTGATGATGTTTCTCTTACTTTAGTAGGGGGGTCAGGTCCAACATGTTCAGATGGTATTCAAAATGGAGATGAAACTGGAGTAGATTGTGGTGGAACTAGTTGTGCACCTTGTCCTGCTGCAGGAGAAATTCTTGTTAATGGAGATTTTGAAACAGGAGTTGCTACTCCTTGGGGTGGTAATGCGGCCAACCCAGTAGATGATGGTAGTGGTTCAAATTTTGTAAATCAAGCAGATGTTCAAGCTGCAGGTAACCCTTGGGATGTAAGTCTTAGTCAAGGTGATTTATCATTAGTTGATGGAGAAACATATACACTTTCTTTTGACGCATATACAGCTACTGGTACAACAAGAGATATGATTGTTGGTATTGGTCAAGATTCAGGAGCTTTTGCTGCTAATACAGTAATTACTAGTTTAACCGATGTTGTAACAAATTTTTCATATGACTTAGAAGCAAATTATGGTTCTGCTGGAGCCATGAATAGTCGTGTTGTATTTGATATGGGTGCAGAAACTGGTTTTGTATTTATTGATAATGTTTCTCTTACAGTAGCTGCTCCACCAGCACCTGTTCAAGAATTAATTGAAGATTTTGAAGCACCAGCTCCAACTGTAACGGAGAGCAATGGTTTAGGTTCTTTTAATATTATTGCAGATCCTACTGGAGATGGTAGAGGTGATGTTTTAGAAGTTATTTCTTCTGATACTGGAGAATCATGGCAACAAGCAAATCTTATCTTACAGGATAACTATATAGATTTATCATCAGATGCAACAGTTAATGTAGATATTTATTCTACAACAGCTATAAATATTTTATCTAGAATAGAAGATCCAGCAGTAGTTCCTTCTTTTTCTACAGCTGAGTCACAACATAATGGAACAGGTTGGGAAACACTTACTTTTGATTTTTCAACTAACCCTGATGGAGGTCAAGCTCCAGGAGCTTTAGAATACCCTCAAATATCATTCTTCCCATTATGGGCAGGATCAGGATCTGGTACTAGTGGAGTTAACCCTAACTGGAATGCTCCAGTAGCCGGAAACACATTTTTAGTAGATGAGGTTTGGGCAATTAAAGGATCGGCAGTAGCACCTCCAGGACCAACATGTACAGATGGTATCATGAACGGTGATGAAACAGGTGTAGATTGTGGTGGAACAAGTTGTGCTCCATGTACAGTTTTGGTTTTACCAACAACAGCACCACCAGCACCACCAGCTAGAGCTGCAGCAGATGTTATTTCTATTTATGGTACAGCTTACGGTCCAGCTGTTGGCTTAAATAATGTGCCTTGGGATGATTCAGACTTTGCTGAAGAAACAATTGCAGGTAATGAAGTACTTAGAATAGATTTTGCAAACTTTTTAGGTTCTGATTTAGGTTCAGTTACAGATGCTTCAGCTATGACTCACTTCCATTTAGATTATTGGATTGCTGATGCTTGGACTGCTGGACAAGTATTTAACCAAAAATTATCTAACCATACAGGAGGTGCTGGTGAAACAGATGCTGGAGATTTAACTATTGCTTTACCTGGTGATGGTAGCCTTAACCAAACATGGGTTTCTCTTGATATACCATTAACTGAAGCTGCAGGTTGGGTTAATGGAAAAGGAAGCGGAATTGATGCTAGAGAAGCGTTAACTCAGTACCTTATTACAGTAGCAGGAACAATAGATGTAGCATTCATAGATAACTTGTATTTACATAAGAATACAACGTTAAGCGCAGAGAAATTTGATTTATTAGCTCTTGAAGCTTATCCAAACCCTACAAACGGGAAATGGAATGTAAAAACTAATAAAGAAAACATTGAAACTGTAGAGGTGTATAACATCCTTGGTGAATCAGTTATAACTATGAGACCAAGTGCTTCTAGTATTTCTATTGATGGTACAAACTTACCTTCAGGAATATACTTAGCTAGAATAGCTTCTAAAACGAAGTCTCAAACTATTAAATTAGTAAGAAACTAAGAGCTATTTATAGTATTAGTTAAAAAAAGAGAGTATTCTAATATACCCTATTTTAAGAAGTGTAGTTAGTTCTCTAACTACACTTCTTTTTTTATTTAACATATTAAACAGTTTCTATATCAGTAAATGCTATTTTTAAAAAACATATTACTAACTATATTGGTTTGTATTGCATTAGTACAATTTGGTTTTTCTCAAAATCCAGATATAACAACATGTATTAACGCACAACCAATTTGTGGTTCTACGCAGTTTATTTATCCAAATACTTCGGGATTAAATCTAGCAGAAACAGGGCCCAATTATGGTTGCTTAAGGGCGCAACGTAACCCGTCTTGGTACTATTTCCAAATAGCAAATAATGGAGACTTACAATTTCAAATAGAACAAAGCACATCACAAGGCGGAAGCCCAGATTTAGATGTGGATTTTATAGTGTATGGTCCTTTCAACGACCCTAAATCACCTTGTATTTCAGATTTAACATCAAACAACACAGTAGATTGCAGTTATGCTAACGATTTTGTTGAATTTGCAGATATACAAAATGCTTTTGCAGGAGAGTATTATTTACTCTTAATCACAAACTTTTCTGGAGACGCAGGTTATATATCAGTAACACAAACAGCAGGTAGCGCAACGTCCAATTGTGTGTTTTTAAATGATCCTATTTCTAAAAATTTAGAGGCTTGTTCGGGAGGCACATTAACTTTAGATGCTAGTTCCAATCAAGCAATAAGATATTATAGATGGTATGAAGATGATGGATCAGGTAATTTTTCAATTATTAATGGCGTTTATGGAAGTGAATATGATGTTTCAAACACAAAAATTTATAAATCAGAAGCTTATGATGTAGATGGCGTTCTTATAGAGCGGTATGAATTTAATGTAGTTTTTCAACAAACACCCCTAGCAAGTTCTAATATAAATGATTATTTGTTTTGTGATACCTTTAATGAAAATGATGGTTTAGGAGAATTTAATTTAAGGAATAAAGATGTTGAAATTTTAAATGGTCAAGACCCTTCTGTTTTTTCTGTGTCTTACTATAACAACAGTACAGATGCTAATCTAGGGTTTCCTCAATTGCCAGATACTTACTATAACCAGCATACTAACGAAAACATTTACTTCAGAATAGATAATATATTAACTGGAGATGCATCATGTTTTGATATAGGGAGTTTTAATATTGGAGTTAGACTTCTGCCTAATATAGAGTTGGAAGATGAATATATACTATGTGTTGATACAAATGGAACAGAAGAAATAGAACCCCTTCCTTTAATAGACACAAAACTAAGTACTAATCAATATGGTTTTTCATGGTACTTGAATAGCACGACATTGTTAAACGAAAATGAATCATATTTATTTCCTAAAGAAGCGGGTGATTATTTAGTAGAGATAACAGATTTAGTAACAGGATGTGTTAATACAGCTAGTACCATAGTTAATATTAGCTCCCCTCCTATTATTAATGTTACAGTAACCACACTTGCTTTTGCTGATACGCATAAGATTGAAGTTTCAGCTACCGGTCAAGGTTATCAAGAATTCCTGTATAGTTTAGATGGAGGGTCTTGGCAAGAAAGTAATGTTTTTAATGATGTAACATTTGGTAAACATAAGATTGAAGTTAAAGACACATACGGCTGTGGATTTTCTTCAGATGAAGTTATGGTAATTGATTATCCAAGCTATTTTACGCCTAACGGAGATGGTATAAATGATAATTGGAATATTGCTGGATTATCCGAACAATTACAAGCAAAAATTTATTTGTTTAATAGATATGGAAAGTTCTTAAAACAAATCAACCCAGGAAGTGTAGGTTGGGATGGAAATTTTAATGGAAACCTAATGGAAACAAACGACTATTGGTTTACAGTAGAATATATTGAACCTAGTAACGGGAGCTTAAGTACATTTAAAGCCCACTTTGCACTTAAAAGATAATATGATGAAGTTTTTTAAGAAATTATTAAAGCTAGAAATATTTTTACTCATGCTAAATATGCTCATTTTAATAATAACTTATTTCTTGTTCAATTCTCAATACACTATTTAATTATAATGATTTAAAATAAATAATATGAAATATAATAACATGATTCGAAAAGTTTTACTTCTAGTGTTTTTTACAGTATCACTTGCAAATGCACAAGCCACAATGCCAATAGATTTTGAATCTCCAACAACATGGGGAGATTTTGATGGCGGAGTGGTAACTACTATTGCTAATCCGCAAAGTAATACGGATAATAATTCTGCCAATGTTGGTAGAATGGTTAAAAGCGCAGGTGAAACTTGGGGAGGTAGTTCATTAATACTAAGTTCATCTTTAGATTTTGCTAATAATGATACATTTACCATGAAAGCCTATGCAGTTAAGCCAAATACTAAGGTGTTATTAAAAGTAGAAGTTACTACTGAAGACCCATTATTTGTCTTTTATGAGCAAGAAGTAACAATGAATACTACCAATGCATGGGAAACACTAACGTTTGATTTTTCAGGAGTTAATTCGTCAATTTTATATGATAAAATAGTCGTTATTTTTGATAATGGAATTGAAGGAGATGGAAGTACAAACTTTACTTTTTATATAGATGATATTGTTTTATCAAATATGGTTGCATCATGTTCAGATGGAATACAAAATGGAGACGAAACAGGAGTAGATTGTGGCGGAACAAGTTGTGTTCCATGTGCACCAACATCCAACCTCCTAACTAATGGAGATTTTGAAGCAGGACCTCCTGGAGCTCCTTGGACTGGAAACGCTATTAACCCTGTTGATGATGGTAGTGGATCAAATTTTGTAAATCAAGCTGATGTTGCGGTTGCAGGCAACCCTTGGGATGTAGCGCTTAGTCAAGGAGATCTTTCGTTAACAGACGGCGCATCTTATACGTTTTCTTTTGATGCATATACAGCAACAGGAACAACGAGAAGTATTATTGTTGGTATTGGTCAGGATTCATCCCCATTTGCTGCTAATGTTGTAACAGAAACCTTAACTGATGTTTTAACTACTTTCACATACACCTTAGACGCAAATTATGGTTCGGCTGGTTCGATGAATAGCCGAGTGATATTTGATATGGGTGCAGATACAGGTTTTGTGTTTATTGATAATGTTTCTCTTCAATTAGCAACACCACCTCCAGCAGCGTGTTCTTCAGGTGGTAGTACAGGTGCATTACCTGGAGTAGATTATGTGCTTGTTTGGGCAGATGAATTTGATATTGACGGCAAACCATGTCCAGAAAATTGGGGTTATGATATTGGAGCCGGAGGCTGGGGAAATGGAGAATCTCAGTATTACACGAGTAGGCTAGATAATGCATACGTTGATAATGGATTACTTACCATAAAAGCAAAGAAGGAAAACTTTAATGGTAGTGCATATACTTCGGCTAGATTACTCTCTAAGGATAAATTTGAGTTTACATATGGCAAAATTGATATTCGAGCAAAATTACCTATAGAAAATGGGACATGGTCTGCATTATGGATGCTTGGTGCTGATTTTCCTGATACACCATGGCCAGCTACTGGGGAAATAGATATTATGGAACATACAGGGAATAATGAAAACTTTATTCTTGGTACGGTGCATAATACAGATGGGTCTGGTGGTTCTGGATCTGGGTCGCATATATCTATGCCGACACCTACTGATTTTCATAATTATAGTATTATTTGGGAAGAAGGTAAAATAGAGTGGTTTGTTGATGATGTATTGTTTTATACCTATAACCCTTCACCAAAAACGGATAATAATTACCCATACACAAAAGATTTCTTTTTAATTATGAATGTAGCAATGGGTGGAACTTTAGGACAAGGAATTGATCCTAATTTTACTGATGGGAGCATGGTAGTTGATTATGTAAGAGTGTATCAAAAAACACAACCACTAACTGAACCAATAGCTTCTGCCCCATCCCCAACAATAAATGAAAGTAATGTATTATCAGCTTTTAGTGATGCATACCCAACTAATAGGGTTTCTAATTTTAATTTTTTAGATTTTAATGGCACAGGAAACTATTCAATAATTGAAATTGAATCTAATGGCAATGAAACAGGTAAATTAGAAAACTTGTCTTATTACGGAGCAAAATGGGATGCTGTAGATGTAACAGCTTACACACATGTGCATTTTGATTATTGGACATACGACTCTAAAGCCATTAATTTTTTCTTAATAGATAAAACAGCAGGATTTGCTGGTGGAGAACCAGAAGAACCTCGATATTCAATTCTAGATACTGGAGGAGATGAAACTATAGTTTATAGTCAATGGCAAAGTGTTTTTATACCGCTTCAACACTTTTTAGATTATAATTCTGGAGGATTTAGTTATGATTTAAATGATATACATCAGTATAAATTTGATGGAAATGGCACAGTATATATTGATAATGTTTATTTTACCAACGGAACGTCTTTAAGTACAACTAATTTTGATGCTGATAGACTAAGATCATTTCCTAACCCAACCCAAGACTATTGGTTTGTTAAATCAAAAAACAAGACGATAGAATTGATAGAAGTATTTGATATATTTGGGAAACAAGTAACACAACTTAGTTCAAATTCTAATGAGGTTAAGCTTGATGTTTCTAACTTACAATCTGGAGTATATTTTGCTAAAATAAAAACAGATAAAGGAAACCAAAATTTAAAGTTTATAAAAAAATAATTAAAAATGAGTATTGTTAAAAGTCCAGTAATTTGTGTGTTGTTAACCGTTTTATTTTTCGGTTGCGATAAACCAATAAGAGACCTGAATCCAGAAACTTTAGTTGGTGGATTTGAGCTATTAAAACCAGAAAGCACAGGGATTGATTTTAGCAATACTATTAATGAAACAAAAACTTTCAATCATTATTACTATAGCCAAATATATGTTGGGTCTGGAGTGGCTATTGGAGATATTAATAATGATGGTTTGTCTGATATTTTTTTTGGAGGCAATCAAGTCGCTGATAGGTTATATTTAAATAAAGGCGATTTTAAGTTTGAAGATATTACAAAAAAATCTAAAGTGGCAAAAAATGGCGGATGGACATGGGGGGTTACCATGGCAGATGTTAATGCTGATGGATACTTAGATATTTATGTAAGTAGAAACGGAAATTCTATTAACCTTGAAGATTGCAGAAATCAATTATATATTAACAATCAAGACCTTACGTTTACAGAATCTGCAATGGCTTATGGATTAGCTGATGTAGGGTATTCTACGCAAGCCGTTTTTTTCGATATGGATAATGATGGTGATTTAGACATGTATCAAGTAAATCAAATGGTTGATAAAAAAGTATTATTAGTTAATAAATTTCCTAAAGATCGATATAAACATTTTTTAGACAGACTCTATAGAAACGATAATGGGCGATTTAAAGATGTTTCAGCAGAGGTAGGTATCTCTAGAGATTTGTCTTATGGTTTAAGTGTTAACGCTACTGATTTTAATAATGATGGCTGGGTAGATTTGTATGTAGCTAATGACTATGCAGAACCAGATTTTATGTACTATAACAATGGAGACGGTACATTTCGTAATGTTATTAATGAAAAATTAAAGCATATTACACAACTTAGTATGGGGTCAGACTCAGGTGATATTAATAATGATGGTTTGTTAGACCTTATCACAACTGATATGACACCTGAAGATCATTACCGTTCTAAAACCAACATGGCAACAATGAGTACTGAGGCATTTAACAGTATGGTAAATGCGGGCGCACATCATCAGTATATGGCAAATGCATTACAATTAAATACAGGACTTGGAACTTTTTCAGATATTGCTAATGTTGCGGGAATGTCTTACACAGATTGGAGTTGGGCCAGTTTATTAGTAGATTTAGATAACGATGGCTGGAAAGACATTATGGTTTCTAATGGTATAAAAAAAGATGTTGATAACAATGATTATTTAAAAGTTTTAAGAAACTTAAATCCAAAAACAGTAACCGAAGACGAGTTGTTTAAATTAAGCAAAGAGGCGCCTTCTCAAGAAATATCTAATTATGTTTTTAGAAATGAAGGCAATCTTCATTTTAAAAAAATCACTAAAGATTGGGGTTTCGATACACCTAGCTTTTCTAATGGGATGGCTTATGGCGATTTAGATAACGATGGCGATTTAGATGTTGTAACCAATAATATTGATAAGCCTGCATTTGTTTATCGAAATAAAGCAACAGGAAATTTTTTAAAAATAAAACTTGAGGGGTCTGATAAAAACAAGTTTGGTATAGGAGCAAAAGCTATTATTCATCATGGCGATAATATTCAACTAGCTGAAAACACATTAACCAGAGGCTTTATTTCTTCTGTAGAGCCAGGGATGTTTTTTGGTTTGGCTAAAGAAACTAAAGTAGATAAGGTTGAAGTTATTTGGAGCGATGGTAAAGTAAATATTTTTGAAGATGTAGAGGCAAATAGAGTTATTACTGCTAGTTACAACAAGGCAGTCAATTCGTCTAACAAAACAAGCAAAAACACCAATACATTATTAGCGCAAATAGACGCCTCAAGTATTGGCTTAAATTTTTCTCATAAAGAAAATGAGTTTGATGATTTTGCTGAGGAAATATTATTACCTCATAAACTATCTAATAATGGGCCTTTTTCAGCTGTTGCAGATGTTAATGGTGATGGTTTAGAAGATGTATTTGTTGGAGGAGCATCAGAACAAGCAGGTGTGTTATATTTACAAACCAAAGAAGGGAAATTTAAGGTTAATCAATCTCAACCATGGGAGAACGATAAAATATCTGAAGATTTAGGCGCCTTGTTTTTAGATGTAGATGGTGATAAAGATTTAGATCTTTATGTGGCAAGTGGTGGTAATGAATTTAAGCAAGGGAACCCTGCGCTAAAGGATAGATTATATATTAATGATGGGACTGGTGTTTTTGAGAAAATCACTAATGCATTACCAAATATACTAGAAAGCTCTCAATGTGTAAAAGCATCAGATATTGATGATGATGGCGATTTAGATTTGTTTGTTGGCACGAGACTTATTGCTGGAAAATATCCTTTTCCTGCTACAAGTTATATCTTAATTAACGACAACGGACAATTTAAAAAAGCTAATGAAGATATTGCTCCTGGGCTTGTGAATATTGGTATGGTAAGTGACGCTGCTTTTACTGATATTGATAAGGATGGTGACTATGATTTAATGATTGTTGGCGAATGGATGAATATTACGTTATTAACTAATAACGATGGTAAGTTTGTTAATGACTCTAAAAAATTCGGTTTAGAAAATACTCGTGGTTTATGGTGGTCTATTACTGCGGAAGACATTGATGGAGATGGAGATGATGATTACATTATTGGTAATTTAGGGAAGAATAATAAATTTAAGGCTACAAAAGAGCATCCTTTTAAAGTTTATGCTAACGATTTTGATGAGAATGGAACTAATGATGTTGTACTTGCTAAGTTTTATAAAGACGATTATGTACCCGTAAGAGGCCGCGAATGTACAAGTCAACAAATGCCATTTGTAGCTGAAAAATTTAAAGACTACCATAGTTTTGCTTCATCAAAATTACTTGAAATACTACCAGAAGACAAAGTTAAAAACGCCGTAGTTTATGAGATAAGTAATTTTGAAAGTATCATTTTAATTAATGATAATGGAATCTTAAAAAGAAAATCATTGCCTATAGAAGCTCAAATTAGCCCAATAAAATCTTCAATTGTTAGAGACTTTAATAACGATGGGGTTAAAGACATCCTTATTGTAGGTAACCATTATGGTGTTGAGGTTGAAACAGTAAGATATGATGCAGGTTTTGGTTTAGTATTACTAGGAGATAATAATAACAACTTTAATCCAATCTCACCTATTGATAGTGGGTTGCACTTACCGTATGATACACGATCAATAAATCAAATTACAATCCATAACAAAAGAGGATTTATTGTTACTAGTAATGATGATAAGCTAAATGTGCTTATGGACAAGAGCACATATAATTAAAACAGATTTAAAGAACCAATAATGTTGTATAAATAAAGTAAAATTTAAGTGCTACATGAATTTTTTTGTTAAAAAGTATTTAAAAATGAGAGTAAAAAGTAAGATTAGCTATTTAATGCTATTAATGTGCATTCTAATTGTAAATTGTAATAAACCAGTAAGAGATTTAAACCCTGAAACTTTAGTTGGTGGATTTGAATTATTGTCTTCAGAAAAAACCGGAATAGATTTTAATAATAAAATAAAAGAGACAGAGATGTTCAATCACTTTTATTTTGCTCAAATATATAATGGTGCTGGAGTTGCTATAGGCGACTTAAACAATGATGGTTTACCAGATATTTATTTCTGCGGAAATCAAGTTAACGATAGACTTTATCTTAACAAGGGTGATTTTAAGTTTGAGGATATAACAAAAAAATCTCGAGCCGCAAGAAATCCAGGATGGTCATGGGGAGTTACTATGGCTGATGTTAATGCTGATGGTTATCTAGATATTTATGTAAGTCGACATGGTTTATTAATAAACCCTGAAGACCGAAAAAATCAATTGTACATCAACAATCAAGATTTAACTTTTACAGAATCAGCAATGAAATATGGTCTTGCAGATACTGGTTTTTCTACACAAGCCGTTTTTTTCGACATGGATAATGATGGAGATCTTGATATGTATCAAGTAAATCAGCCAGCAGATCAAAAATTATTCTTAAAGCACAAGTTTAATACTAAACAAGGAGAGATATTTAAGGATAGACTTTATGAAAATAGAAATGGTCGTTATTATGATGTGTCTTTAAAAGCTGGAATCTCACAAAAATTCGCATATGGATTAAGCGTCAATGCCACAGATTTCAATAATGATGGTTTTACCGATTTATATGTTTCTAATGATTATGATGAACCTGACGCTATGTATTATAATAATGGCGACGGAACTTTTAGAAATGTAATCGATGAAAATATGAAGCATTTTTCAAGATTTAGCATGGGGTCTGACACTGGAGATATTAATAACGATGGATTAATGGACTTGTTCACAATTGATATGAGTTCAGAAGATCACTTTAGAAGTAAGACTAATATGAAACCCATGAGTTCCAAAGACTTTCACGATTTCGTAGCTCAAGGAAAACATTATCAGTACATGGTTAACACCTTACAGCTTAACACAGGAATGGGAAGTTTTTCAGACATAGGCAACTTATCAGGTGTATCAAGAACTGACTGGAGTTGGTCTACACTTATGGTGGACTTAGATAATGATGGTTTGAAGGATGTAATAGTTTCAAATGGTATTAAAAAAGATGTGCTTAATAATGATTATTTGTCTAAAGTAAATAGTTTAAGTCTTAAAATTACGCATAAGGAATTTTTCGAAGTTAGTAAAAATACACCTTCTCAACCTTTGTCAAATTATGCTTTTAAGAATAAAGGTAATGTTCAATTCGAAAAAGTCAGTAAAGATTGGGGGTTTGCTACTCCTAGCTTCTCTAGCGGTATGGCTTATGCAGATTTAGATAATGATGGAGACTTAGATATTGTTATTAATAATATGGAATCTGAGGCCTTTGTCTATAAAAATAAGGCGACAGGTAATTTTTTAAAAATTGAATTAAAAGGCTCAGAAAAAAATCAATTTGGATATGGAGCAAAAGCAACTATTTCTCATAATGGAAAAACACAGGTTGCAAATAATACAGTTTCAAGAGGGTATTTATCATCAGTAGAATCAGGTTTTTTCTTTGGTTTAGGTAAAGATGTAAGAGTTGATAGCGTAAAAGTAGAATGGCCAGATGGTAAAATAAATGTTTATGAAAATGTTAGTGCAAATGAAGTATTAACAGCAAAACATTCTAAGGCTAAGCTAAAGGATAAAACTAATGAAGAATCAAAAACATTGATGACAAAAATTGAGATCAATGAATTAGGAATCGATTTTAAGCATCAAGAAAATAAGTACGATGAATATCAAGAGGAAGTTTTATTACCTCATAATGTATCTCAAAATGGTCCTTTTACAGCTGTTGCAGATGTTAACGGAGACAATCTAGATGATTTGTTTATTGGTGGGGCTTCGGGGCAAAGTGGAGTACTATATTTACAAACTGACAATGAGAGATTTGTAGAAAACTCTTCACAACCATGGAATAACGATAAAGTATCTGAAGACTTAGGGGCTTTGTTTTTAGATGTTGATGGAGATGGTGATATGGATTTGTTTGTAGCAAGCGGAGGTAGTGAATTCAAACCTGGAGATGCCCGACTAAAAGATAGATTATATATAAATGATGGCAAGGGTCGGTTTGTGAAAAATAGTAGTGCATTACCTAACATATTTGAAAGCTCTCAATGTGTTAAAACAGCTGATATTGATAGTGATGGAGATTTGGATTTGTTTGTAGGTACCAGATTGATTTATAGGCAATATGGTTTTCCTGCTACTAGCTATTTACTTATTAATGATGGAGGTGTATTTAAAAAAGCTCCAGAACAAAACGTGCCAGATCTTAGTAATATTGGAATGGTTACTGATGCTGTTTTTACAGATATTGATCAAGATCAAGACGCAGATTTAATAATTGTAGGAGAATGGATGGCTATAAACGTTTTAATTAATAATAAAGGCGTTTTTCAGAATAAATCTAAGGCATATGGATTAGAAAATACTAGAGGCTTGTGGTGGTCTATTACAGCTGATGATTTAGATAATGATGGAGACGATGATTATATAATTGGTAACCTTGGTAAGAACAACAAATTTAAGGCAAGTAAAGAGCATCCTTTTAAGATTTATGCTAATGATTTTGATGACAATGGCACTAATGATATTGTTCTTGCTAAATTTTATAAAGATGATTATGTGCCAGTTAGAGGTAGAGAATGTACTAGTCAACAGATGCCATTTGTTGCAGAAAAATTTAAAGACTTTAATAGTTTTGCCTCTTCTAAGCTATTAGATATTTTGCCAGATGATAAAGTTAAAGGCGCTGTAGTATATGAAATATCTAATTTTGAAAGTATTGTATTAATAAATGATAATGGTAATTTAAAACAACAAAGCTTACCAATTGAAACACAATTTTCACCATTAAAATCGTCATTAGTTATGGACTTTAATGGAGATGGATATAAAGATATTGTTACAACTGGTAATCATTACGGTGTTGAAATTGAAACCACAAGGTACGATGCTGGAAACGGTACCGTTCTCTTAGGAGATGGTAATAATAATTTTAAATTCTTACCTCCAACAGAAAGCGGATTTTTTACTCCTCAAGACAGTAGGGATTTGAATATTATTAAACAAAAAAGTAATGATATAGTTATAGTAACAAATAACGATGATACAATAACTTCTTTTAAAAAATAATCGGGTCTGTTGCTACACTAAAATTAATGATGTTTTAATATGTATGGGTTATGTATTGGTGAATATTGATTTGTATTGGTAATTTTCTATGTGTATAGGTTTTGTATTGTTGTGTTTAACAGTGTTTTATCATTTTATGTTTGATATTGCATGTACACAAAACTAAAACAAAGACATTATGAAAAAAATTACTTTTTTAACTTTTTTACTGATAACTTCTCTAGGGTTTTCACAAAACCTACTTACTAATGGAGATTTTGAAACGGGGGTTGCTACTCCTTGGGGTGGTAATGCAGCTAACCCTGTTGATGATGGTAGTGGTTCAAACTATGTAAATGAAGCAAATATTATGACAGCTGGTAACCCTTGGGACGTAAGTCTTAGCCAAGGAGATTTATCATTAGTTGATGGACAAACCTATACACTTTCTTTTGACGCATATACAGCTACAGGAACTACAAGAGACATAATTGCCGGTATTGGTCAAGATTCAGGGGCATTTTCTGCTAATACAGTAACTACGAGTTTAACCGATGCTGTTACTACCTTTTCATATGATTTAGTAGCAAATTATGGTTCTGCTGGAGCCATGAATAGTCGTGTTGTATTTGATATGGGTGCAGAAACAGGTTTTGTATTTATTGATAATGTTTCTCTTGAATTAGTGGGAGGAGGATCACCAACATGTACAGATGGCATTCAAAATGGTGATGAAACAGGAGTAGATTGTGGCGGAGCCACTTGTCCTTCTTGTCCACCAGCTGGAAGTGAACTTCTAACAAACGGAGATTTCGATACTGGTGTTGCAGCGCCTTGGGGTGGTAATGCAGCTAATCCAGTTGACGATGGAAGTGGTAACTTTGTAAACGAAGCAAATATTATGACTGCTGGAAATCCATGGGATGTAAGTCTTAGCCAAGGAGACCTTTCCTTAACAGACGGTGCATCTTATACTTTTTCTTTCGATGCTTATACAGCAACAGGAACTACAAGAAGTATGATTGTTGGCATTGGTCAAGACACATCTCCATTTGATGCAAATACAGTAACTACGTCTCTAACTGATGTTAAAACAACTTTCACTTATACTTTAGCAGCGAATTATGGTTCAGCTGGCTCAATGAATAGCCGAGTAATATTTGATATGGGAGCAGAAACAGGTTTTGTATTTATTGATAATGTTTCTCTTCAATTGGTAGTTTTAGATGTACAAGATGCTGAAAAAGCAACATTTAAAACATATCCTAATCCAACTTATAATACTTGGACAATCAAAACAGATAATATTCAAATACAAACTATTAGCGTATTTGATGTTTTAGGTAAACAAGTATTATCATTATCTCCAAATACTAGCGAGGTAGAAGTTGACGCTTCAAACTTAAAATCAGGTTTGTATTTTGCTCAAATAAAAACAGCTACAGGGATTGATAGCATAAAACTAATTAAAAAATAGTTTAATTTAATTAAGTTTGTTTGAAAGGGAGTGAAGTATATACTTCATTCCCTTTTTTTATAAACTGCTACTTACTTATTGTATTATTAATAATACAATACAGAGACTTACATATTATAATATGTACTAAACACAAACACACTATCATTATGAAAAAAATTACATTATTATTTCTTTTTCTAACCGTATCACTTGGATATTCTCAAGTGGTTTTGGAAGATTTTGAAGGTGCAGCACCAACTGTTAATTTAACTAATGGTTTAGGAAGTGCTACCATAACCACCGACCCAGTTGCAGGACCTAACGGAAATGTATTAGAAATTGTTTCTGCAGCTACTGGAGAAGCATGGCAACAAGCAGATCTTATAATGCAAAATAATTTAATAGACTTAACAACAACCAAAACGGTTGATGTAGATATCTATTCAACAACCGCTATTAATATTTTAGCAAGAGGTGAGGATAAGGTGTTTAATACAGCTCCTGTAACTGCGGCAGATATGATGCATAATGGAACAGGTTGGGAAACATTAACATTTAATTTTAATGTCCCTAAGGACGGTCAATCAGCTGCAAATGGAGAATACTCTCAAATATCATTTTTTACATGCTGGGTTGGTAATAATGCTGGTAATAATGCAACAAATGACAACTGGAATGATGCCACTAGCGGTATTACATTTTATGTAGATAATATTACTGCAGTAGCAGGTACGGCATTGCCTATTCCAACTTGTACGGATGGCATACAAAATCAAGACGAGACAGGAATAGATTGTGGCGGGTCAACATGTCCAGCATGTCCAGTACCTCCTACAACTCCAGCTCCAACACCTCCAGCTAGGCCTGTAGCAGATGTGGTTTCTATTTATAGTGATGCTTACGCACCAGGTATTACTTTTGATGCATTTGATGCGGATTGGTGTGGATCTCCAGCTTATACAGAGGTAATGATTTCTGGTAACAATACATTACAGAAAAATGCAGGTATAGTGTGCCATGGAATAAATTTTGAGTCTGATAGACAAGATTTATCAGGGTTTACGCACTTACATTTTGATTTTTATACTACAGATACTGATTTAACAGGAGATGTTTTTAACACAAAATTAGTTGATTGGGGGTTTGCGCCAACTGGAGCGACACAAACAGCATTAGAAGTAAACATTAATACTGGAACATCACCAGCTATTGTTGCTAATATGTGGATTTCTGTTGATATGGATATAACTACTTTAGGTGGTAGTGTTGGTGGTAATTTAACAAGAACCGATGTTGCAGAATTTGGTATTACAACAGCTATGGTAGATAATGTGTGGTACGATAATATTTACTTACATAAAAACACACTTTTAAGTACTGAAGATTTTAATAAAATAACTTTTAATGTATATCCTAATCCATCTCAAAACAATTGGACAATTAAAACAGCTAATGTTCAAATGGAAACGATTAGTGTATTTGATGTTTTAGGTAAGCAAGTATTAACACTTTCTCCTGATGCTAGCGAGGTAAAAGTTGATGCTTCAAACTTAAAATCAGGTTTGTATTTTGCTCAGATAAAAACAGAGTCAAGTATTAATAGCATAAAACTTATCAAAGAATAGTTTAACTTATTAAAGTTTATTTTTAAAAAGAGTGAGGTGTATACTTCACTCTTTTTTGTTTAGCATTTTGTTGGGATTAGTTGTATACAGATTAGCTGTAAATAGTAACGTTTTAGCGATTGCTGTATGGGTTATGTTTTGTTTTAATTTTTTTTTAAACCATAAATGAGTATTAAGTTTATAAACTCTTATTTATAAACAGTTAAAGTATTTACAACATGCATTACTCGCAAAGAACGATAGTTAAATTATTAATCATTATATTTTCAATAAACAGTTTTTCTCAAATTACAAATGTTGGTAGTGGAAGTTACACGAATACATTTCCGGGAACAGATATAGCAGGAAGAAATGGATTTCCTTCTGGTTCGCCACAATTATCTGGTAATGCTATTGGCAAGCCAGTTCCTACTAATGATTGGTGGTCTAAATTAATAAAGGAGAATCATGCCGATAATCTTTTTAATTACCCAATGACTATGAAAACCACTAATACCGGTTTAATAGTTACATATATTCCTTTTGGAGTTATAGGAGACTCTGCTCCTATTCAAGTAGGTCTTTCTGGTTTAAATACTTCACGAACAACGGTTTCAGATTATTCCGATTGGACAGTTACCATGAACTGGAAAGATAGTTCTCATGAGTTAAAAGCTACGTCTGGTATAGGGATGCCTTTTCTGTATTTTGAAAAAGATAGTGATGATATTTTAGAAATTAAAGTTAATGGGGGAACTGCAACAATATCGTCTGAATTATTAATAATTCAAAACGCTAGTAATGGCGCAGATTTTGTTTTTTATGCACCAGCTGGAAGTATTTGGACAAATACGGGAAGCACATATACATCAACATTAAATGGAAAAGATTATTGGTCTATGGCTATGTTGCCACAAAACGCATCTAATATAAATACTGTTGCTAACGAGTATAAAAAATATGCTTACGTATTTCCTACTAATACAACTACAAACTGGTCATACAATCCAAACAACGGTATTGTACAAACAGATTTTACAATTACTACAGAAACTAAAGAAGGTACAGAAACAAATATTTTACAAGGTCTATTACCTCATCAATGGGATAATTTAGCTTCTAGTTCTCCAACACCAAGCGGCTATAGCTACGATGGTGTAAGAGGTGAAATAAAAACATTAGACGGTAATACATTTACAGTTGAGAACACGTATAAAGGAATTCTTCCAACCATGCCTTATTTGGCAAATTACAGTACTGGTTTTAGTCCTTCAGAATTGGAATCAAAAATTTCTCAGATTGAAAATGATGGTTTAGCAACTTGGACAGATTCATATAACGAAGGTCAAGTTATGAATCGTTTAATTCAAACAGCAAGAATTGCTGATCAAACAGGAAATGTTTCGGCTAGAGATAAAATGATTGCTACCATAAAGCAGCGATTAGAAGATTGGTTAATGTATCAATCTGGCGAAAAAGCTTTTTTATTTTATTACCATAGTGCTTGGACAACCATGTTAGGTTATCCAGCAGGACACGGACAAGACACAAATATCAATGACCATCACTTTCATTGGGGTTATTTTATTCATGCTGCTGCATTTATGGAGCAATTCGAACCTGGTTGGGCAGCGCAATGGGGAGATATGATTAATTTATTAATTAGAGATGCAGCATCTCCTGATAGAAATGATACTCAGTTTCCTTTTTTAAGGAATTTTAGCCCTTATGCAGGACATTGTTGGGCAAATGGAACAGCTTCTTTCCCACAAGGAAACGATCAAGAATCTACTTCAGAAAGCATGCAATTTAATTCCTCTTTAATTCATTGGGGAACCATAACAGAAAATGATGAGATTAGGGATTTAGGTGTTTACTTATACACTACAGAACAAACAGCGGTTGAAGAGTATTGGTTTGATATGAACGAACGAAACTTTCAACCTTCACAGCAATATAGCTTAGTATCTAGAGTTTGGGGAAATTCTTATGATAACGGAACTTTTTGGACTTCAGATATTACAGCGTCGTACGGTATAGAGTTATATCCTATGCATGGTGGGTCGTTATATTTAGGTCAAAATTTAGCTTATGTTCAAAAAATATGGGACGAATTAAAAACACATACAGGTATTTTAAGCAATAGTGATACCAATCCAAATTTATGGCATGATACGTTTTGGAAATATTTATCGTTTTTAGATCCAGCAAAAGCAATCGAATTATACGATGCCTATCCAGACCGTAATTTAAAATTTGGTATAACAGATGTGCAAACATATCACTGGCTTCACGCCATGAATGCTATGGGTAATTTAGATGCTTCTCTTACATCAGATTACCCAATTGCAGCTGTTTTTAGTAATGGTGGAGATAAAACGTATGTAGCTCATAATTATTCGGATTCACCAATCATAGTTACATTTTCAGATGGTTATATGCTAGATGTTCCTGCAAACCAAATGGCTACGAGTAAGGATATAAATATATCAGCTACTTTAACTTCAGATTTTAATCAAGCATTTCCAAATGGTAGTATAAACTTAACAACAACAACTTCAGGAAGTGGTATTACAAAAGTTGAGTTTTATGATGGAACGACATTATTAGCAGAAGACACTAACGCTCCGTATGAACATAAAGCAACAAATTTATCATTAGGTGTACATGGTATGTATGCTAAAGTATATGTAGGCTCAAATTTTAACGTTACTAATATTGTAAATATTCAAGTGGGTGAGCAACTCCCCTATTCTGGAACTCCAATTAGTATTCCTGGAATTATTGAAGGAGGGCATTATGATAAATTTGAAGGAGGTGTTGGTCAAAACATTTCCTATGTAGATACTTCTATAAATAATGAAGGCGATTTTAGAACAAATGAATATGTAGATACATTTTCTGATAATTCAGAAGGGGCTACAGTAGGTTATATATCTCCTGGAGAATGGATGGAATATACAATTGATGTTCAAACTGCTGGAAATTATAATCTTTCATTAAGATATTCTTCAGGAAATGATAATGGAGGAGGACCTTTCTATTTTGAAATAGATGGGAATAAAATTAGTTCAGATATTACAGTTAATGATTCTGGTGTATGGGATCCATTAACTTGGACAAATAAGGAAGTAAGTAATATTGAATTAAACGAAGGTGTACACGTTTTAAGATTAGTAATTACAAACGGCGAGTTTAATTTGGGACGAATGACTTTTAGCTATAATAGTCCGTTGTCATACTCCCCTCCTGTTGCAGATGCAGGTGAAAATGTTACAGTAATTCTACCAAATACCACAGCTACATTAGATGCTTCTCAAAGCACAGATGCTGATACAGCTGATTTAAAATATAGTTGGGAACAAATTTATGGACCTTCAACAATTTCTTTTTCAGATGATACAGCTGAATCTCCAAATATTTCAAATTTAGAAGAAGGTATTTATAAAATAAAATTAACGGTTAGTGATGGCAGGTACACTTCGACTGACGATGTTTTAGTTATTGTATCTCAAACAGGTAATACAAACCCAACAGTTTCAATTGTTTCACCAGCAAACAACGAAACATTTAAAGAGGGTGAAGATATTACTATTACAGTTTCTGCTACAGATTTAGATGGAACAATTACTAAGGTTGAGTTTTATGATGGTTCAACCAAATTAGGAGAGGATACTATAGAACCCTATAATTATGTTTGGAATAGTGCTAGTTTAGGTGCACACCAAATATCAGCAAAAGCTATAGATAATTCAAATGCGGAGGGTACATCTGAAGTAGTTAATATATCCATTGATGAAGTTAAAATTTGCTCAGAAACGGGATCAATTGCACAACAAGGATCTTTTTCAACAGGTTATAAAAGCACTTTTGAAACCATAGGAACAGACGTTATTGTTACCTTCGAATTATTAGATACAGATAAGTCTGGTGTAATAGCTTATCTCTGGAATCAGTCACCTTTTTCAGAAGTCCAAATGGATCATGTTGGCGGTAATACTTTTTCGAGAACCTTAAGTGGTTTATCAAACGGAGCAACAATAAATTATGCTTGTAAATTTGCTTTTGCTGGAGGCTTAGCGGTAACAAGCTATATTAGTTACGTGGTTGGTTCTGATTGTACTATAGCAAGTGATTCTGTGCCACCAACAAATTTTACGGCTACAATTGGAGAAGTTACAGCTTCTTCAGTCGAGTTATTACTTAACGCTAATGACAATTCAGGAACTGTAGTTTATAACGTAAACTATAATTCAGGCAGTACTAGTTCAACTGGAGCTTCTGGAACTCAAGAATCTTTAGTAATTACAGGATTAAACCCAGATACACTTTACACTTTTAATGTTGCAGCAAGTGATTTAATTGGAAATACTGCTAGTAATAATCCAATTATACTTCAGGCTACAACTTTAGAAGATACAAGTACAGCGTGTTCTGGATCTGACTCAGAGGCTCAACAAGGAAGTTTTGATATTGGGTATATTTATAGTTTTGAAACAACAGGAACCAATGTTACTTTAACTTTTGAGATGCTTGATAACAAGTCTGGAGTTATAGCTTATTTATGGAAGCAAAGCCCTTTTGGAGAAACTCCAATGACGAATACTTCTGGTTTAACATTTACTCATACTTTAACTAATCAAACACAAGGTACTACAATTAACTATGCTTGCAAATTTGCTTTTGCAGGCGGTTTAGCAGTTACTAAATATCTTTCTTATGTTGTTGGTGACAATTGTACTTTAGGAGTTAATGATTTTGAAAAAACTTCTTTTATGATATTTCCGAATCCAACTCAAGATAGTTGGACCATTAAAACGGAGAACATACAAATGGAAACGATACGTGTATTTGATATATTAGGCAAAAATGTATTGTTACTATTTCCAAATGAAACTAAAACCAAAATTGATGGTTCTAATTTAAAATCTGGACTGTATTTTGCTCAGATAAAAACACAATTAGGTATTAAGACCATAAAATTGGTTAGAAAATAGTGTTGTTGATTTCTTAAGTTTATTTTAAAAGAGTGTGATTGTATAATCGCGCTCTTTTTGTTTACTCAAGTTAAAATATTTCTTTTCTTTGTGTAAAAGCTACATGTTTCTATGTTTGATGATATTTTAACAGCCATTCCCTTTGGTATTATACTTGCCTTTACCATAGGTCCGGTGTTTTTTGTGCTTCTAGAAACGAGTGCCACAAAAGGGTTTAGAAGTGCCTTAATATTCGATTTGGGCGTTATTCTAGCAGATATCATTTTCATTGTCATTGCTTTTTATAGTACCAATAACCTAAGAGACAAAATAGGTAATGACCCTAGTTTTTTAATATTTGGTGGAGCCTTGTTAATAGTTTATGGTGTTATTTCATTCATAAAAACGTCAAAATCATTTAGAGATATTGTTAAAGAATACCATAAGGTTGAAATTCAAAAAGATTACGGTAAGCTTTTTATTAAAGGGTTTCTTCTTAATTTTATAAATATTGGTGTACTTTTAGGATGGTTAGGCTTTATTGTTTTAGGTGATTCATTAACAACTTCTAAACATGGAGATATTATTTTTATTACTTCAATGTTAACATCTTATTTTGCTGCAGATTTAGTAAAAATAGTAATAGCAAAAAGACTTAAAGCAAAACTAACGCCACGACTTATCTTTAAAACAAAAAAGGTAATAGCTATAGTAATTTTGGGTTTTGGTGTTCTATTATTTGTTCAAGGCTTATTCCCTGAAGCTTATGAAAAGAATAAAGAAAAATTAGAGAAGATTAGTCCAATTAAAGAAACGCTTCAAGAATAAACGTAAAGTTTTAAAGCGCTAAGTCTATTCAAATTAAACTAAATTTTAATAATTTTTCTAAAAATTACGCATAAAAAAACCCTCAAAGAAAAACTTGAAGGTTCTTTGAGGCGTCGAGCGGATTCGAACCGCTGTACAAGGTTTTGCAGACCTCTGCCTAGCCACTCGGCCACGACGCCATACTTTTAAAAAAACTCAAAAGGAATTTAAAACCCTCCTGATATAATCATTCTCACATTACTGCAAAAATCTGCTGCAAATGTATAAAAAAATGTGACTTTTCAATAGTTAAAATCACTTTTTACGCTTTTCGGTCATTTTTATCGTTACTTGTTCTACATCACCACCAATTGGGGGATTTAATTTACTTACCGAAACTGTAGCTTTCTTAACAAGAGTGTCTTCATCAAAAATCCTATTTAAAATACGTTTTGCAACCGTTTCTAATAAAGCAGAAGGAATATCCATTTCTTCCTTAATCACTCTGTTTAAAAACACATAATCAACAGTATCACTAAGTTTATCGGTTTTTGCTGAGGTTTTTAAATCTGCTTTAACCTCTAAATCCACACGATAATCGCTACCAATTTTGGTTTCCTCTTTTAAACAACCATGATGCGCAAATACGCGAATATTTTCAACTTTTATAATTCCCATTGTCACACAATTTAAGTCATCAAAATTACCTAATTTTGCTCAATATTTTTGTTTAATGGGTAGCTAATCCCAAACAGTTAGATATTTTATGTCTGAAGAAAGAAAATCACTCAATTTTATTGAGCAAATTATAGAAGAAGATTTAGCAAACGGGTTATCAAAAAACAATCTCCGTTTTCGTTTTCCACCAGAGCCAAATGGCTATTTGCATATTGGCCATACAAAAGCCATTGGTATTAGTTTTGGTTTAGGTGAGTATTATAACGCACCTGTTAATTTAAGATTTGATGATACTAATCCAGCCAAAGAAGAGCAAGAGTATGTAGATGCCATAAAGAAAGATGTGGCGTGGTTGGGCTATAAATGGGATAAGGAATTGTTTTCTTCAGATTATTTTCAACAACTATATGATTGGGCAGTTTATTTGATTAAAGAAGGTAAAGCCTATGTAGATTCACAATCTAGTGAAGCTATGGCAGAACAAAAGGGCACTCCTACTCTACCCGGTGTTGATGGTCCTTATAGAAACAGGACTGTTGCTGAAAACTTAGATTTGTTTGAGCGTATGAAAGCTGGCGAATTTGATGAAGGCGAGCATATTTTACGAGCAAAAATAGACATGCAACATGTTAATATGTTGATGCGTGACCCTATTATGTATCGCGTTTTAAAGAAACACCACCATAGAACAGCAAATGATTGGTGTATTTATCCGATGTATGATTGGACACATGGCGAGAGTGATTATATTGAACAAATATCACACTCGTTATGTTCGCTTGAATTTAAACCTCACAGAGAACTTTATGATTGGTTTTTAGACCAAATAATAGACCCAAGCAAACTAAGGCCTAAACAACGCGAGTTTGCACGTTTAAACCTTAGCTATACCATTATGAGTAAGCGTAAGTTGCTCAAGTTAGTTGAAGACGGTGTTGTTAATGGATGGGACGACCCAAGAATGCCAACCATTTCTGGTTTACGAAGAAGAGGCTATACACCAGTAGCTTTAAGAAAATTTGTTGAAACTGTTGGTGTTGCAAAACGAGAAAACATTATTGATGTTTCATTACTAGAATTCTGTATTCGAGAAGATTTAAATAAAACAGCACCTCGTGTTATGGCGGTTTTAAACCCTGTAAAAGTCGTTATTACCAACTATCCTGAAGGTAAAGTGGAATGGATGAATGCTGAAAATAATCAGGAAGACGAAAGTGCTGGATTTAGAAAAGTACCTTTTTCTAAGGAATTATATATTGAGAAAGAAGATTTTAAAGAAGAAGCTGGTAGTAAGTTTTTTAGATTGAAAATAGGGGGTGAGGTGCGTCTTAAAAACGCCTATATCATAAAAGCTGAAAGCGTTGTAAAAGATACAGATGGGAACATTACAGAAATTCATTGTACTTATTCTGAAGATACAGAACGTAGAATTAAGGGCACACTCCATTGGGTCTCTATTCAGCATGCTGTAAAAGCCGAAGTAAGAGAATATGATAGATTGTTTAATGATGAAGCTCCAGATAGTCATCAAGACAAAGATTTCATGGATTTTATCAACCCAAACTCTTTAAAAACTATTGAAGCTTTTGTTGAGCCCAGTTTAAAAGAAGCAAAAGTAGGAGATCGATTCCAGTTCCAGCGTTTAGGATATTTTAATGTAGATGATGATGCTACCTCAGATAATCTGGTGTTCAATAAAACAGTTGGTTTACGTGATACTTGGGCTAAAGTAAAGCCGAAACAAAACACAAATCAGAACCAACAAAAACAACCACAACAAAATAACAGATCTGCTATAGATCAAATCAAATCTTTTGGTAAAAAGTATGATAGAATGCCAGAAGACAAGCAAGCCAAAGCGAAAGCTGAAATTCAAGAATTAGCTAAAAAAGTAAGCTATGATGAGGTAGAACCGTTGTTTAATACTTCTGTTAAAAAATCAGGAACACGTATTATTACAATGATTACCTTGGGTGTTTTACTAGAAAATGGACTAGAAAAAAATGAGGCTATTAATGATTTTATCGCTAAAGCATTAGAAGATAAAAATGCGTTACTGGTTGAAGAAGCTAAGGCTATTTCTTAAATAATTTATGACTCTTTAGGTTTCTAAAGCCCGAAGGGTTTTATTTAAAGATTTAAGTAAAATGTAAGTCTACTTTGCTGTTTTCAAGCCAGTATTTATTTTTTTGTACATTTAAGTACTAACAACAAACCACAAAATTATGGAATTACTTAATCCTGTTGCAATGCTAGTTGCAGCAATTTCAGCATTAGTTATTGGCTTTATTTGGTATAACCCAAATGTATTTGGAAACGCTTGGATGAAAGCGGCAGGCATGACAGATGAAGATGTTAAAGGAGGAAACATGGTTAAAATTTTAGTTTTAGCACTGATTTTTGCTTTTTTATTGTCAACCGCACTCCCGGGCATAGTTATTCATCAAATGGGTGTTTTTAGTTTAATAGGTGGAGATCCTTCTATAGCTGAACCCTCTTATGCAGCATTAATGGCCGATTATGGCGATGCTTTTAGAACCTTTAAACATGGCGCTTTTCATGGTGTTTTAACTGGAATTTTTATTGCGCTTCCAATACTTGGAACCAATGCATTATTTGAGCGTAAAAGCGCAAAATATATTTTCATTAATGCAGGATATTGGATTGTAACTTTAGCGGTTATGGGCGGAATTATTTGCGCTTGGAGATAATCTTTTTGTAAAGTTTTAACATATTTAAAGACTGAGAATTGTAATTTTCAGTCTTTTCTTTTTTCTATTGATACATCATAAAATATACAGAACTGTTGATGAGCTTCCTGAAGCATGGGATGCACTTTTAACGAACGATATTTTTTTAAAAACCAACTTTTTAAAAGGGCTAGAACTGTCATATCCAATAAATATTTCTGGGTATTATGTTGGAGTTTTTAAAGATGAAATTTTGGTCGGTATCGCTATTGTACAACGCGTTCAAATGTATACCGATGATATTTTTAGAAAAAATGGAAGCGACTCATTAAAGCAACTTGCTAAACAATTGGTTTCTAAAATTGTTAAAGGAAATGCTTTGGTTGTTGGGAATTTGATGCACACGGGGCAGCATGGGATTTATTTTAACGATAATCAGATAAATCAAACGGATTATTTAAAAGAACTTGAAAAGGCATTAGATAATTTAACTCTTGAAGTTAGAGCGAAGTTTAATAAAAAGATACGTGTTATTGTTTTTAAAGACTACTTTGAAAATGATAATATTCACATGGATATTGCCTTTTTCAAGAGGAATAATTTGTACAAAATCCAAGTACAGCCTAATATGATTCTTGCAATTCCTGATACTTGGGAAACATCTGAAGATTACATTTCAGCATTCAATAAAAAATATCGTAAGCGCTATAAAACTGCAAGAAAAAAATCTAGCACACTTCATTACCGCGAATTGGATACTGAGTATTTAAAAGCACATGCTGATACTATATTTAATCTTTATGAAACAGTTTCAGACAACGCTAGTGTTAACTCATTTAAGCTTCAGAAAGACCATTTTCATCAATTAAAAGTTCATTTAAAAGATCAATTTAAAGTGTTTGGTGTGTTTTTAAATGAAGAATTGGTAGGTTTTTACACACTTATTTTGAACGGTAAGACTTTAGAAACTTATTTTTTAGGCTACAATAAAGATTTGCAACATCAGCATCAAATGTATTTGAATATGATTTTTAACATGGCATGCTATGGCATTGAAAATGAATTTAAAAGTATTGTGTATGCAAGAACTGCCATGGAAATTAAAAGCTCGATAGGAGCGAAGCCTCACACCATGCATATCTATTTAAATCACACCAATAATTTTATAGCAAATACGGTTTTAAAGTGTATTGTTAAGTATATGAATCCTATTCAAAAATGGGAAGAGCGTCATCCTTTTCGGAAATAGTTGTTTGTTTTTGTTTGGTGTCTGATTGTTTTGCGACGTATAGATAACAAATATATTCTTATGAAAAAGTTTGCTATTTTTTTATTACTGCCGTTGTTCAGTTTTTCACAAAATATGGATAACCAAAAATTAGATACTATTTACAAAACGGTAAGTGATTCTATTCAAGGCAATATTGGTGGTTGGCAGTTTTATATAAAGCAAACACCACTCATCAGTATAACAGATGAAAATCATAATAGAATGCGAATTATTTCTCCTATAGCAGATTCAAACACGTTGAATGAAGAATTAATTAAAGCCTGTTTAGTGGCTAACTTTCATACCGCATTAGATGTAAAATACGCAGTTTCAGATGGTGTTTTATGGTCGGTTTTTATTCATCCTTTAAGAGAACTTTCAGAAGATCAGGTCAAGGATGCCGTAAGTCAAGTGTATTATGCAAATATTAATTTTGGAACTACTTTTGCGAGTACTTCTTTAACGTTTCCAGGGAATATTTCAGATAAAAAAGAAAAGGAAATTGAAGAAAAGCCTAAGTTTAAAAAGTTTTAAAAATTATTTTATCAGAAAAAGAACGATAAAAATAACTAATAAAACCCAAAGCAATAATTTTTCTAAATTTAGATTATTATAAAGAGAATTTGTTACGGGTTTATATAATCTTTTATAAAAGGAACTTTTAATTTCTTCCAATTCATCGGTTATATCAGCTGCAGTTTTTATGGTTTCTATACCAATGTTGTCAGTGTAATAATCTCTAAATCTTTCAAGTATGTTTGATAAATCTTTGGCTATATGATTATCATATGATTTAAAAATAGGAATTATCTCAAATTGAAACTTATTTTGTAAATCATTGATTTCTTTTGTGGATTTAGCTTTATCGATTAAATATTCATTATCTACATTTTCATGATTTGATGTTAAATTCTTTTTGTGAGTTTTGAATTTTTCAAGAGCTAGTTTGAAAAAACAATCAATTTTTTCAAGGTTAGAGTTAATTATAATCTCAACGTACCATCTTTTCTTTCTGTCATCTATTATGTTTAAATTATTGAGAATTGTTGTAATTAAGAAAATTATTACTGTTACAATAAGAGCGATAGTTTCTGTAGCCATTTCTAAAATCGGAATCCGTTGTTAAAATCATCTAAAGCATTTTGGGCATATCTGAGTGCTTCCGAAATATTTTCTTTAATAATTTCTTTGATTATATCAATTTCTTTCTCGTCAAATGTAAATGTGAATATTTCATTAAAACCTTCTCTCCCTTTAAGTTTTTTAAAACTTTTATAAAACAAACCTAAAAAAAAGGATGGGTTAAAAGATGTCGTTCCCAAAGGAATAAAAACATTAATCTTTTGGTTTTGAGTATCTAAATTGTCTAGCTTAACTTCTTTTCTAACATTTTCACCTTGTAATCTGCCAATAAAAGCAGAGCTATTGTTACCTCTATATTTTGAAAGGTCAATAACTATACTATTTTGATTATTTAAGTTATTATTGGGCATTATTTTTTTGACTGTTTTTCGTTTGTAAGTTGTGCTCATTTAAAAATACTCTTATACTAATTAACGTACCAGGAAACTTTTTATTTAAATTAATTAGGTGAGATTTTGAGGGTGGATCAGAAATATTATTTGTGTCGTTTAAAGATACATTAATTTTTCCAGAGTCGTCTCTTTTGTAACATTTATAGTTATTGTCAATTTTTATAAGAGTATCTCCTGATAGTATTATCATTAATGGATGGATTTTTCGGTCAGTATTTTCATAATCACCTATTTGAAAAAAGGATTCAAGTAATTTAATGGTTCCAGTTCCTCTACTCTCGTCTTTATAATGTAAACTACTAACACCTTCATTTAGAGCTAATAATGATATAAGATTACTTTGTTTAAAAGAATTGTCTTTAGAAATTATGTCAGAAGATAATTTATCAAGCATTGAAAACATTTCTTGATTCATATCTTTTGTATTGTTTAGGCTATCATAAATAGAAACACCAAAATTTAAAAAATGTATTTGTACTTCAACCACTTTTTCTTCTATAAATTCAGTAGAGTCTTCAAATAAATATGTTGTAGCATACCACTCACCACCATAAAACGAATGTTGCTCAGAATTATCTATTGTTTCACTTATTAGACCTTCAAATAAATTTATTCCAGTTTCGGTAAGCTCAAAAGAAGTGTTTTTCCATAAAGTTTCTTTTATAAAGTCTCTGATTTTAGTTGTTGCTTTCTTTTTAGAACTTTCTACATATGATTTTGAGTTCTTTGAACCAGAATAGGATTTTCGACTTACAGGAAGTAATTCTGAGTCTGGAAAATCTAATTCGAATAAAAGTTTATTACTAAATACACACAATCTTTTATTAACTGTAGAATTTTTGGATTTTTGGACTTCGACAGTGTTATTTAAATCAATTTTGAATGATGGTTGGAGCTTTTTTTTGTGTTTAAATATAACATTGAATATATTATCTAGAATAAAAAGACATGTTATCTCTACTTTTTTACATTTTTTAAACGATAAAACTATGTTCTGATTGTAGCTCTGTTCGTAAGAATATATGGTTTGAATAATTTTATTAAAACTTTCTTCAAAGTTCTCTGTTAGGGAGAATATTTTTGGAAATATAATTTTGTTTTCAGCTTCAAGCCCCTCAAAAACGTTAGTTTTTTCTAAATAATCATAAATAGGTGAGCGTCTTTTTTTTAAAAGTCTCTTTTCAACATTTATTAAATGTTTAGAAAAGAGAAATTGTTTTTCATTTTGATACTTTTTCCCTTTTCTTTTTTCGTTGATGTAGGCTTTTCTCTCTGAGAGTTTTTTTTGAAAATTTGGATTTTTCAATTATTTATCCTCTTTCTTTTTAGCATTTTTCATGGCCTCACCAATTTGATTACTTGCTGTAAAACTAGCCACCATATCGTTTAGCATTTGGCTTCCTGCTTGTGGCGAATTAGGTAACAAAATTAAGTTACTATTGGTTTCTTGACCTATAGACTGCAATGTATCATAATGTTGCGTTACAACAATAAGCGCAGAGGCTTCTTGAGAGTTAATCCCAACTTTATTAAGCACTTCTACAGACTCTTCTAAACCACGTGCAATTTCACGACGCTGGTCTGCAATACCTTGACCTTGTAAGCGCTTGCTTTCGGCTTCAGCTTTTGCTTTTTCAACGATTAAAATACGAGCAGCATCTCCTTCAAACTGAGCAGCAATTTTTTCACGCTCTGAAGCATTAATACGGTTCATAGCTTCTTTTACTTGAGCATCTGGGTCTATATCGGTTACTAAGGTTTTTATAATATCATAACCATAATTTTGCATTGCATCGTTTAATTCAGCTTTTACAGCAATAGCAATATCATCTTTTTTAACAAATACGTCATCCAGTTTCATTTTAGGCACTTCAGCACGAACAACATCAAATACATAACTTGTAATCTGATCGTGAGGATAGTCGAGTTTATAAAATGCATCATATACTTTTTCTCTTATAACTTTGTATTGTACAGAAACTTTTAAACGCACAAACACATCATCTAAAGTTTTAGTTTCTATAATAACATCTAATTGTTGAATTTTTAGGCTTAATTTACCTGCAATTCTATCTACTAAAGGAATTTTTATCTGTAAACCAGAATGACGAATACTTTGAAACTTTCCAAAGCGTTCTATAATAGCAGCCGTTTGTTGTTTAACAACGAAGAATGACGAAATTAAAATAAATAACGCAATGAAAATAATTGGGATGAAAATGAAACTCATAATACTTATATTAAATGGTTAGAAAATCGTGAATTACTAAATTAAGTTATATTTGAACATTTAACCCTAAAAATAGCATGAAAAAAATACAACTTTACCTATTAGTAGCATTATCTGTATGTTTTGTTACAAAAACTTTTTCTCAAAATGGGAAATACGATATCGTAAATGGTATTGGAATTTTTGGTGGCCTTACCAAAGTTGACTTAATCACTGATAATTTTGTAACCACCCAAGGCGATGGTTTTGTAGGCGGAATGAGCGCTACTGTCGAGATTAATCATAGGTGGTACAATATGAGTTACGGATTACATTTATCTGAAAGCACCATTAGTATCTTAGGTAGACCAACAGCTTCTAGTACTACAGACGAGTTTGTAGATTATAAACTTTTTGCTGCTCAATTAGCTTTAATGATGCACGTTAAACTTGCAGGAAGTTATGTGACCTTAGATGTTGGCCCAATGTTGCAATACAACAGCCGATTAGAGTTTGAAGATAAAGCTCAAGAAGGCTATTTTATTAATAATTACGATAATTTACTGGCAACAGATATTAGCAACATTTCTCAGTTTAATTTAAACGGAGCTGTAGGTGTTACAGCAGGTTTTAAATTTATAAAGCTTAGAGCGCATTATATTTATGGAGCCACTAACATATTGAAAAAGCTAGAAAGTGAAGATATTGATACTTCAGGTGGTGATTCTCGTTTTAAAGGCAATATGTCTATGTTGTTATTTGGGGCTATGATTTCGTTTTAAGATTTTGTATTAATTTTTTTCATAATCTTTTTTAAACTTTTAACCATTATTTTATTTGTACTTGTAACGAAAGCAAAATTTTCATTATCATTTTCATCAATTCTTACTTGACCACTAGTTTTTCTGTAGTAAATTAATTCTGAGTTATTTAAGTCGTAAATCTCTAAAACGGCTTGAGCAATATTTTTTCTTTCATTATAAGTTTGTCCAATTTTTAAACCCCCAATATCATCTTTTGAGTTTTTGCACACTATATTTATTAAATAGTCAAATTTTGTTGTTTTTTTAATTTGTTCTAAAAGCAATTTATTAGGTTTTATTGAAATATAAGGCAAGCTAATGTTCTTTATATCTTGTGCTTTTTTTAGATTATTACCAAGTTTTTTTTGAAAACCATCATATGCAATTTTAGTTAACTGTTCTTTGATGTCATTTGGTGAAGTCACTTCATTTAACAACCAATTTCCTTCTCGAAAATCTATGCCGTAAGGCGTGGAGTCAAGGTCGTTTAAATAGGAAGCTGTATGACATGAGGCTAAAAGGATTATAGAAAGGCAAAAAGTTAATTTTTTCATAGTCGTTTTTGATATAAAACAATTAGAAAGTTAATTATCCTGAAAAAAAAATGAGTAGAATCGTTTTATTTTAATATTTCAATTACATTCTCAACCCGCCTAACCGTCTCACTCTTCCCAATCATATACATAATATCAAACACATCAGGCCCTTGTAAAGCACCAACTAAAGCTAAACGCAGTGGCATCATCACTTTCCCAAAACCAATCTCGTTACTTGTAATCCAACTTTTAATTTCGGTTTGAAGGCTTTCTACTGAGAAATCTTCAATGTTATTTACAATAGAAATGACTTCAGATAAAATTTCCTTTGTACCCTCTTTAAAAGCTTTTTTTGAAGCCTTTTCATCATATGATGTAGGCGCAGTAAAAAAGAAATGACTTAAGTCCCAAAAATCTGAAACAAATGTGGCACGTTCTTTAATTAAACCAATAACCATAGAAATGTAGTTTACATCTATATCGGCTAATTCAGAGTGTTTACCTTTAAAAACTTCAGCTAATTCAGAGTCATTTTGCTCTTGCATATAATGGTGGTTAAACCATTTGGTTTTATCAGGATCAAAACGGGCACCAGATTTGTTTACTTTGTTTAAATCGAAGGCAGCAATTAATTCATCTAGATTAAAAATTTCTTGTTCCGTTCCAGGGTTCCAACCTAAAAACGCTAAGAAATTAATCATAGCTTCTGGGAAATACCCATCTTCTTTATAACCTCTTGAAACGTCCCCAGTTTTTGGATCTGTCCATTCTAAAGGAAATACAGGAAAGCCTAATTTATCCCCATCACGCTTGCTTAATTTTCCTTTTCCTGTTGGTTTTAAAATGAGAGGTAAATGTGCAAATTCAGGAGCTTCCCACCCAAAAGCCTTGTATAATTGATAGTGTAATGCTAAAGAGGGTAACCACTCTTCACCACGAATAACATGCGAGATTTCCATTAAATGGTCATCAACAATATTAGCTAAATGGTAAGTGGGCATACCATCACTTTTAAACAGTACTTTATCGTCTAAAATATTAGTGTCAATTTTAATATCACCACGAATAATATCTGTTAAATGAAGCGTTTCATCTTGAGGCGATTTAAAACGAATCACATAATCCTCACCGGCATCAATTTTAGCTTTTACTTCTTCTGCAGAAAGCGATAAAGAATTACTTAATTTTAATCGGTTATGCCAATTGTAAATAAAAGTTTTGCCTTTAGCTTCATGGTCTTTTCTATGAAAATCTAAAGTTTCAGAAGTATCAAAAGCATAATAGGCATTACCAGAAGCAATTAATTCATCTGCGTATGCTTTGTATAACGTTTTGCGTTCACTTTGTCTGTACGGGCCATATTTACCAGGATTTACAGGGCTTTCATCAGCAGGTATACCACACCAATTTAAGGCATCAATAATGTATTGTTCTGCGCCTTCAACATAACGGTTTTGATCGGTATCTTCAACCCTTAAAATAAAGGTTCCATTATGTTTTTTAGCAAACAAATAATTGAATAGCGCTGTACGAACGCCACCAATATGTAAAGGTCCTGTTGGGCTTGGTGCAAAACGCACACGAACATTTTTGGTCATGCTTTGTAAATTTGCAGCAAAGATACAATTAACAGCTAATTAAGAACCTTGTAAAAAATAAAATTGTAGTTTAGTAAGTTGAAACACTAATATTGAGAATGTTTTACCCAAATCATGAGCAATTTTAAAGTCATACAAAACAAATTAGAAGCGTTTATTAGACGCTATTATACCAATGAACTCTTAAAGGGTGTTATTTTGTTCTTCGCCATTGGGTTGCTGTATTTTTTATTTACTCTTTTTTTAGAGCATATTTTATGGTTGAATACAACTTCTAGAACAGTATTATTTTGGCTGTTTATTGCTGTGGAATTAGGTTTGCTCATCAAGTTTATTTTTATTCCTTTAGCTAAATTATTTAAGCTTCAAAAAGGCATAAATTATGAAGCAGCTTCAAGAATTATTGGGAAACATTTTCCTGAAGTTGATGATAAATTATTGAATGTCCTTCAATTACATGATGAAGATTCTGATTCTGAATTATTGCTAGCAAGCATAGAGCAGAAATCTTCAGAATTAAAGCCCGTACCATTTAAATTGGCGGTTAATTTCAAGAAAAATCTTGGGTATTTAAAATATGCTGCTATTCCTGTGGCTATTTTGCTTTTCGCGTTTATAACAGGAAATTTTAATTGGTTTAGCGATAGTTACGAGCGTGTGGTACATTACAAAACGGCTTATGAACCGCCCGCACCTTTTCAGTTTTTTGTGGTTAATGAAGATTTGAGCGCCATTGAAAATAAAGATTACAAACTGATTGTAAAAACCGCAGGTGAGGTAACTCCAGAAAGTGCACAAATCACCTATAATGATGAAACTTACTTTTTACAGCAAAAGGCCTTAGGCGAGTTTGAGTATGTGTTTACACAACCCAAAGAGGCAATTACCTTTCAGTTATCTGCTAATGATGTTGTCTCGAAACCTTATATCATCAATGTAGTTGAAACGCCATTGTTATTAAGTTTTGAAATGGTTTTGGATTACCCGAGTTATACCAAAAAAAGAGATGAAACTTTAAAAAGCACAGGAAATGCTCTAGTTCCTGAAGGCACACAAATTACATGGCAGCTTAAAACAAAATCTACCGATGAGGTATTTTTATATGCTAAAGATACCGTTGGGTTTAACTCAGATAAATCAGGTGTTTTTGAAGCGTCTAAACGGGTGTACAATAATTACGATTACACTTTAAGCACCAGTAATAAAAACTTAAAAAATTACGAAAATTTAGCCTTTAATATTGATGTTGTTAAAGATGAATACCCAGAAATAAATTTGAAAGTTGAAAAAGATAGCATCGATTTACAGACCCTTTATTTCTATGGGCAAGTAAGTGATGATTATGGATTTAGTAAGTTGCAATTGGTGTATTATCCTTCTGAAAATGAAAAGAATAAGCAAGTTGAAACGATTCCTATTTCAAATTCAAACATTGCAGAATTCATCAGTGCATTTCCTAATAATTTAAATATTGAAGCAGGTGTACCTTACGAATTATACTTTCAAGTATTTGATAATGATAGGGTTAACCGATTTAAAAGTGTAAAGAGTAGCGTGTTCAATTACAGAAAACGCACTAAAGATGAAGAGGCTAAAAAGAATCTTGAAGAACAAAACGAAACCATTAAAGATTTAAATAAGTCGTTAGAAAAGTTTGATGAACAAGAAAAGAAATTAGAAGAGTTAACGAAAACTCAAAAGGAAAAATCGAGTTTAAATTTTAATGATAAGAAGAAATTAGAATCGTTTTTCAAGCGTCAGAAACAGCAAGATGAAATGATGAAAAATTTCAATAAAAAGCTGAAAGATAATTTAGAGGAGTTTCAAAAAGAAAATCCAAAAGAAGATGAATTTAAAGAAGATTTAAAAGAACGCTTAAAGGAAAATGAAGAGAAGCTTAAACGAGACGAAAAGTTACTTAAGGAAATTGAAAAACTTCAAGAGAAAATCAACAAAGAAGAGTTAATTCAAAAATTAGATGAGCTTGCAAAACAAAATAAAAATAAGAAGCGCAGTTTAGAGCAGCTTTTAGAATTAACCAAACGTTTTTATGTTGAAAAAAAATTAGAAAAGCTAAAAGATGATTTGGAAAAATTAGCTGATGAGCAAGAAAAATTATCTAATGCTTCTGAAAAAGAAAACACTAAAGAAAAGCAAGACGATTTAAATAAGCAATTTGACGATTACAAAAAACAAATTGAAGAATTAGAAAAGGAAAGTAAAGCTTTAAAAAAACCAATAGATATTCCTAGAGATAAATTAGATGAACAAGAAGTTGATAAAGAACAGCAAAAAGCGTCTGAGGAGTTAGAGCAAAAAGAGCAAGAGGAAGCTAAACAACAAGGTTCTGAGCAAGAGCAAAAAGAAAATAGTGATCAGAAAAAACAAAATCAAAAGAACGCACAAAAAAGTCAGAAGAAAGCGGCTCAAAAAATGAAACAAATGAGTCAGCAAATGCAAAGCGCGATGCAATCTAGTGGTGGCGAGCAAATGCAAGAGGATATGGATATGCTTCGTCAAATTTTAGATAACCTAGTTTTGTTTTCGTTTGACCAAGAAGCGCTCATGAATCAATTTAAATCTATTGAGATTAACCATAATAAATATGCCACCTATCTAAAAAAGCAAAGAAATTTACGTGAACATTTTGAGCATGTTGATGATAGTTTATTTGCCTTATCGTTAAGACAACCAAAACTTTCTGAGCAAGTCAATAAAGAAATCACAGAGGTGTATTATAATATTGATAAAGCCCTTGGATTATTTGCCGAAAATCAATTGTATCAAGGGGTTTCAAACCAACAATTCACAGTTACTGCCGCCAATAATCTTGCAGATTTTTTAAGTAATGTTTTAGATAACATGCAAGAAAGCATGAGTATGTCTGCTGGGAAAGGTGGGGAAGGCGATATGCAATTACCAGACATTATCATGAGTCAAGAAGAGCTTAATAAAATGATGGAAGATGGCATGAAAAAAGGTGAACAAGGAAAACCCAAAGAAGGAGAAGGTCAAAAACCTGGAGAAAGCGAAAAAGAAGGGGAAGAAGGTAAAGATGGTAAAAAAGGCAAATCTGGAAAAAAGGGTAAAGGCGACCAAAAAGGGAAAGATGGACAGAAAACTGGAGGCGAAGGAGAAGGTACTAGCGAGGGTGATAGCGAGCTCCTGTATCAAATATACCAGCAACAGCAACAATTACGTCAAGCACTTCAAAATAAGCTAGCAAAAGAAGGGAAAAGTGGCAACGGCGATGCATTAGTTAGAAAAATGGAAGACATTGAATTGGATCTATTAAATAAAGGATTTACAAATCAAACACTTCAAAAGATGATGGCATTAAAACATCAGTTATTGAAAATGGAAAATGCAACGTTTCAACAAGGAGAAGATAATAAGCGTGAATCTGAAACCAATAAAAATAGATTTGACAATAACTCAAATAATCAAATCCCAACGGCAAAACAATATTTTCAAACTACAGAAATATTAAACCGACAAGCTTTACCTTTGCAGCAAGTTTACAAAAAGAAAGTGCAAGATTATTTCAAAAAAGCGAATGATTAATTTCAACTACGAAACAGATTTCAAATTAGATTCTGAAGAACAAATTTCAACTTGGATTACAGATACAGTTTCTTCTGAAGCATATAAATTAGAAGAGATAAATTATGTGTTTTGTGATGACGAATACCTTCATAAATTAAATGTTGAATTCTTAAATCATGATACATTAACAGACATTATAAGCTTTGATTATTCGGTAGGAAAAATTATACAAGGCGATATTTTTATTTCAATTGAAAGAGTGGGAGATAATGCAAAGGATTTTAATGTGTCTTTTGAAGAAGAACTTAAGCGTGTAATCATTCATGGTGTGTTACATTATTGTGGTTATAAAGATAAAACAGATGATGACGTTAAATTGATGCGCGAAAAGGAGAATCACTACTTGTCTCAATTGGATTAGTATTAAAGTTTTCATCGTATATTTGCAAACTCAAAATCATGATGTGTTCCACGTGGAACATGTTTTTGAAAAACTATTTAGTTTGTCACACTGGGCACAGTCGAAGTGTAATTACATGCTAAATATTAAATTGAATTAGAACTTATGTTTAACGAAATTTATGATGTCATAGTTGTAGGAGCAGGTCACGCAGGAAGTGAAGCTGCCGCTGCTGCTGCCAATATGGGAAGTAAAACCTTATTGGTTACCATGAATTTACAAAACATTGCACAAATGTCTTGTAATCCTGCTATGGGAGGTATTGCTAAAGGACAAATTGTGCGAGAGATCGATGCGCTTGGAGGTTATAGCGGCATTGTTTCGGATACTTCGGCTATTCAATTTAAAATGCTTAATAAATCAAAAGGACCTGCGATGTGGAGTCCAAGAGTGCAGAGTGATAGAATGCGTTTTGCTGAAGATTGGAGAATGCTTTTGGAAGGCACACCTAATCTTGATTTTTATCAAGAAATGGTTTCTGGATTAGTTGTTGAAAACCATAAAGTAGTTGGTGTAAAAACATCTCTAGGAATTGAAATAAAAGCAAAATCGGTTGTCTTAACAAACGGAACTTTTTTAAATGGCTTAATTCATATCGGCGATAAGAATTTTGGAGGAGGAAGAGCAGGAGAAAGAGCAGCAACTGGAATAACAGAACAACTTGTTAATTTAGGTTTCGATTCTGGTAGAATGAAAACTGGAACACCACCAAGAGTTGATGGAAGGAGTTTAGATTATTCTAAAATGATTGAACAACCTGGGGATGGTAATCCTGAAAAATTCTCGTATTTAGACATTACTAAACCATTAGAAAATCAACGCTCTTGTCATATGACTTACACAAGTCTTGAAGTGCATGATTTACTTCGTGAAGGCTTTGATAGATCGCCTATGTTTAACGGTAGAATTAAAAGTTTAGGTCCAAGATATTGTCCATCTATTGAAGATAAAATTAATCGTTTTGCTGATAAAGACAGACACCAATTATTCATCGAGCCAGAAGGTTGGAATACCTGCGAAGTTTACGTTAATGGATTCTCTACGTCTTTACCTGAAGATATTCAATTTAAAGCATTACGCTCTGTAGTTGGTTTTGAAAATGTTAAATTCTTCAGACCGGGTTATGCTATAGAATATGATTATTTTCCACCAACGCAACTAAAACATACTTTAGAAACTAAGCTAGTTGAAGGTTTATATTTTGCTGGACAAATTAATGGAACAACTGGTTATGAAGAAGCCGCTTCTCAAGGATTAATGGCGGGTATAAATGCAAGTTTAAAAGTGCAAGAAAAAGACCCTTTTACTTTAAAAAGGGATGAGGCTTATATAGGTGTTTTGGTTGATGATTTAATTACTAAAGGCACAGAAGAACCTTATAGAATGTTTACATCAAGAGCAGAATACAGAACGCTATTGCGTCAAGATAATGCGGATTTAAGATTAACACCTAAAGGATTTGAATTAGGTTTGGCTTCTCAAAAACGATTAAAGCGCATGGAAGAAAAGCATGAAGCTGCAGAAAAATTTGTAAACTTTTTTGAAACACAAAGTGTAAAACCCGAAGAGATAAATCCTATTTTAGAAGATAAAAAATCATCTCCTGTGAAACAATCTGGAAAGCTGTTTAAGGTTTTTGCTAGACCGAATATTGAGATGGAAGATGTTAGAAAAGTAGAAAGTGTTGAAGCTTATATTCAAGATAATAATTTGGATAGGGAGGTGATAGAGCAAACCGAAATTCAAGTTAAATACGCTGGGTATATTGCCAAGGAAAAAAATAATGCTGATAAGCTAACACGATTGGAATATGTAAAAATACCCGAGAATTTTGACTATTCGCAAATCAAATCTATGAGTTTTGAGGCGCGAGAAAAATTGAAAAAAATTCAACCTACAACCGTATCTCAAGCATCAAGAATTAGCGGGGTGTCACCAAATGATATTTCTGTTTTGTTGGTTTATATGGGGCGATAAATTTCTGTGAAAACAGGAATCTCATGATTTAAAACAAGTAAGCATTAATGTTTGTAATGTGAATTTTTTATAAACGTTCCACGTGGAACACTTTAAATTAATCTCTCTTTTTTGTCATTCTGAAATTGATTCAGAATCTATTTTAAATGAAAAATACATCTGTTTTTTTAACCGTAAAAGACCACTCCGTTTCAGGAGAGGAATTTGAATTAATTCAAAATTCAGAATACGGTTTTCTAGAAACCACACCTCAACCACCTTCAGATAAATTACCTGGTTATTATCAAAGCGAAGACTACATTTCTCATACAGACTCCAAAAGAAATCTATTCGAAAAAGCATATCATCTTGTTAGAAACATTTCATTAAAAAAGAAATTAAATTTAATAAATTCATATTCCTTAAAAGAAAAGAACCTTTTAGATGTTGGATGCGGGACAGGAGATTTTTTAGAAACGGCGCAACAAAATAATTGGCAAGTTTCAGGGATTGAACCAAACGAAAAAGCAAGAGATATTGCCAATAAAAAAACAAACAATGCAGTTTTTGAAATAAACCAATTATTAAAGTTTAAACCCAACAGTTTTGATGTGATCACCCTTTGGCATGTGTTAGAACATTTACCAAATTTAGAAGATCACATTTCAGTATTTAAAAAGTTATTAAAGCCAAATGGCATTTTAATTATTGCTGTACCAAATTATAAAAGTTATGATGCAAAACATTATAAACAGTTTTGGGCAGCGTATGATGTTCCAAGGCATCTTTGGCATTTTAATCAAGAGTCTATTTCAAAATTAGTTTCAAAACAATTATTTAAAGTTGAAAAGGTAAAACCGATGTGGTTTGATTCATTTTATGTTAGCATGCTTTCAGAAAAATATAAATCTGGAAAAATGAATTCTATTAAAGGTATTTGTATTGGATTGCTTTCAAATTTAAAAGCTATATCAACTAATGAAGCTTCATCTTTAATTTACGTCATAAAAAACATCTAAAAACTATTTCAATTTACCTGAGGCCCTCTTCACTCTAACAAATGCATAAACACTAGTTAGTTTTTTTAAAGTGTCTTAAAACGCTTTATATAGACTTACTTTTAATAGAAATTTATTATTCCAAATCATTTTTTTAATAAATATTTCTTATAAGTTAAATTCAAACCAATTCTGCTTTCAATTTTAACTTACTTTGTTATTTTTGTTCGGATTAAAAAATAAATCAATCAAATACACAAACTGATGAAAAATATAATTTATGTAGTATTAGTAATGGTGATTTTTGCTTCTTGTGAAAAACCAAATAAAATTGGTTTTGTTGATAATGGAACTTTAATTAACGATTATCAAAAAAAGAAAGATGTAGAAGCAAGGTTTCAAGTTAAAGAAGAAGCTTTTAGAAAAAGAGCAGATAGTATAAGTCTTGCTTTTCAAGCAGAAGCTCAAAAAGGACAAGCAGAAGCTCAAAGAATTGCAAGAAGTAATAGAAAGAGAGCTGAAGAATTAATGGGTGGTTTACAGCAAAAACAGCAAATATTGCAACAACAAATGCAAGCGGAGCAACAAAATCTAACTCAAGAATTTCAGGCTGAAATAGATTCTGTTATAGTTAACGTTAAAGATTTTGTAAAAGATTACGGAAAAACAAACGGTTACAATTATATATTAGGAACTAGCGACGCTGCAGCAACCGTTATGTATGGTGGAGAACAAAGTGATTTAACTAAAACTATTTTGGATGCGCTAAATGCGGACTACAAAAAAGAATAGTATACAAGTAATTGATTTACAGGTGATTAAATCGTTATTAACTTAAGTTAATAACGATTTTTTTAGCAATAAAACGAAAACGCTTTCTTTATAATAGAAACTTCAATATTACCTTTTCCAATCAATTCACCATCTGCTTGAATATAAGGCCAATTCTTTTCATTAATTTGAATTGTAACAGATGATGCTTTAAAAGTCCTCACTTTTTTATATTTAGTAATAGTTCCATTAAAAAGCTTAGGTAAGTTTTTAATAATTTCAAACTTGTTTAAATCTTGAGCGATAGTTACATCTAATAAACCATCAAACGGATCTGGACGTTCGGTAAGTTGCATCCCGCCACCAGAATATTTACAAAGCCCAATCAAAATCATAAGTGTTTTTCCAGAAATAATTTCTGAATTTACAGTAACCGTAGATTTGAAATTTTTAAAAGAAAATAAACTCACTATAGTGCCATATAAATAAGCCAAAGCACCAATATGTTTGTATTTTTCAACCTTACTAACTACAAATCCATCAAAGCCTATACCAGCTAAATTGTTAAAGAAAACAGGTGTTTCAAAGCCATTAACTGATATTCTACCAATATCTTGACTAGCTAAATTTCCTTTTTTTATAATTTGAATAGCTGCTTCAAAATCTTTAGGAATATGATGCGTTTTTACCCAATCATTACCTGTACCAATAGGGATTACACCTACATTTATCTCACAAGTAGGTACCTTATTTTGAGTCATAATTCCGTTGACTATATTATGTAAAGTGCCATCTCCTCCAATACAAATAAAGTTTCTAACCTTTTTTTGTATAGCATCATGAACAAGTTGAATGCTGTGTTTGGAATGTGCAGTAAAAGCAAATTCAAATACAAAGAGATTCTTTTCTAAAAGGCCTTTAATTTCTGGCCAATATTTTTTGCTAGAACCATTACCCGATGTTGGGTTAACTATTACAAACCAAGTTTTGGTTTCTGTATCCATTACTCCGCTTTTTTATGAAGTAAGCGCGTTAATTTAATAGATAAATCTGTTAAAATAATTTTTGAATTTCCGTTACGCTCAATATGGTAAATAGCATCTTGAAGTTCGTTGCTGATATCCATAATATTGTTTCCATGTACAAAAGGCGCAAAATTCTCAAGCTTAAACTTTTCGGTTTTAGGTTCTAAATACACTAAATCTGTAGCATTATAATTCAGTAATAAAGCTTGACGGAAAAAGTCTAAACAAAAATTTAAAAATTGCTTTTGCGTTTCGCGACCTGTTTTGGCAATATCTTCACTCCAAGAAATTAAATCGTGGATTGCTGCTTTGTTTCCTTTAGCTTTAAAAGCACTCCTAATCCATAAAATAAACCAAGTTTCAAACTGAATATCTTCAGAATCCTGATAAACTAAATCGCAAGCCTTATTATAATTTCCGTTAGATTGACTTGCTATTTTTGCTGCAACCCTAACATCAATATTATACTGTTTTACTAAGGCATTTTTAATATCCTCTTCAGCCAATGGCGGAAAATGTAAAACCTGACAACGCGATCTAATGGTATTAATAATTTGCTCTTCATCTTCAGCAATCAACAAAAAAATAGTCTTATTTGGTGGCTCTTCAATCAGCTTTAAAAGTTTGTTTGCACAAGCAGTGTTCATCTTTTCAGCCATCCAAATTAACATCACTTTATAACCGCCTTCGTAAGATTTCAGCGTAAGCGATTTTACAATTTCATGCGCTTCATCAACTCCAATTTGACCTTGTTTATTGTCAACCCCAAGAAGTTTATACCAATCAAAAAGATTACCATAAGGTTGCTCATTTAATAATTGTCGCCACTCTTCAAGATAAAAACTAGAAACGGGCTTACTTTTTACTTTACTACTTGTAGTTACCGGAAAAGCAAAATGGAGATCAGGATGCGAAAAATTCTTGAATTTTAAATTACAAGCTTCATTTCCGGTGTTATTTTCACCATCAGAATTTGAACATAAAATATATTGCGCATAAGCCAACGCCATAGGCAAGGTGCCAGATCCCTCATTCCCCACAAACAACTGAGCATGCGGTATTCTGCCATTATCAACACTCTGCGAAAGGTGTTTTTTTATGTGTTCTTGACCTAAAATATCTTCAAAAAGCATGAGGCAAATATACTTTTTGTTTTTAACATTTTCTTGTAATGGAATAAAGATAAATCGACTAATTTTATAGATAATAACCGAAACCTATCTAACCTAATGGCTCAAAATGCAATTCTTTTTATTCCAGATATTTCTGGTTTCACAGAATTTGTTCATCATACAGATATCAATCATAGCCGCCATATCATTTCAGAATTGTTAGAATTGCTTTTAGATAGTAATACTATGAATTTAGAATTGGCAGAAATTGAAGGTGATGCTCTTTTTCTTTACAAATTAGTTGATGCGGTTAATATTGAAATTCTTGAGCAACAAATAGAGAAGATGTATTTAGCGTTTCACACGCACTTAAAACGTTATGAGTATCAAAGAATTTGCAGTTGTGGAGCATGTTCTTCAGCTTATAATTTAAAGTTGAAGTTTGTTGTTCATTTTGGAGAGATAGAATTTATAAAAGTTAAAGACTCAAAAAAACCTTATGGCAGTCATGTTATTCAGGTACATCGTTTGTTAAAAAACGAGATTCCTATTGATGAATATGCGCTATTTACTGAAACGGTTAAAACTATTGATAAAACATCAAAAGACACCATTACTGCTTCTTACGATTTTGGAGATATTTCATTTAGTTATAACGAATTAAAGCCACTAAAAATAAGACTTCCAGAAGTAGACCCTATTCCAAAAGATGTACCAAAACACAAACTATTTGATGAAACTGAAATCATCAAATTACCTATTAATGATCTGTATGAAGTTATTAGCAATTTTGATTACAGGCTCTTGTGGGTAAAAGATGTGGTTAAAGTGGAATACGAAAAAAACAAAGTAAATCGTGTTGGAGAAAAACACAAATGCCTGTTTAATAAAAATGATGATATCACACAAACCACTATTACCAAGGAAGTTAAAAAAAATCAATTAGTTTATGGAGAGTCCACAATAAATGTCCCATTTACTAAGCGGTTTAATAGTTACTTTGTACTAGAGGAAATAGACAACCAAAGCACCAAATTAAACATCGAAGCGTTTGCAGATTTTAAGCCATTTGGCATCATTATGAAACCCCTCTTAAAATCTAAACTAAAACAGAATATTTCAGAAAGCATTAAAGATCTTGTGCTTTTAATAGATTCTGGCTTTTCGTTACACAAACAAAACTAACTTTTAAATTTGGGCGTTACCACAAGGGTCTCCCTGTTGCTCTACTTGAACCCACTACTAAAATTTTATATACTATTCACCTATTTTTTTTAATTACCTTGATAATACGATTAATAAAAATCTCTGATAAATTCCATTCATAACCATTAAAATCAGTAGTGTTTATAAATTGCACAACAATTGTGTCGATATCTTGATGGTATTCTGCAAGACTTTGATAACCAACAACCAAGCCTCCATGATCATATACGTAAGGATAGATTTCCTTTTCTCCTTCTTCAAATATAGAACCGTCATTTATAGCTCGTAAAAAGACACCAACGTCTTCAGCCGTAGCTAACATTCCGTATTCATTAGCTTTGAAATCTTTTTCATAACCAACATAGTATCCACTCATAACATCATCTAAATCGACTTCAGTAATCGAGAAAAATGTATTTTTCAGTTCTAGGGGTTTCAAAATTTTCTCTTTGATGTACTCATTGTGGTTATATCCTAATACAGTATCCATAATTTTGCGAAGCAATAAATAGTTAGTATTTGAATATTCGTATCCTTTATCAGGTTTAAAACTAGCTGGTAAATCAAGAGCAAATTCAAGTGCATTGTTGCCATTTTCCTGTTCGTTTTCCCAATAGGTTGGGTTATTTGTAAAATTTGGAATACCACTTCGGTGTTGAACCATCATTCTCAAGGTAATTTTGTCAGCATACTCTATTCTCCCCATAAGTTCTGGAAAGTAAGTAACCAGTGTTTCATCTAACGATAAACGCTTTTCTTTAACCATTTTGGTGATGGCAACTGCTGTATATAACTTACTGATACTTGCAATTTTGAACAATGATTTCGGGTCGGCAGGTATTTTGTTTTCTCGGTCTTTCCAGCCACCTGTGTAAAATGCTGGGGGCTTACCTGCCTCATCTATATAAACTACCATACCATCAAATCCATAACCAATAGCATCATCAACTTGCTCTTGAACTGTATTTGGCAATGGCATTATCCAAGCTTTAACTAAAACCCATGGTACAAAAAACAATGATATTATAGTTCCTGTAAGTAATACTATTCTAAATATATTTTTTTTCATAACGAAATTTGTTTTTTAGTAGAACGATTTAGAGATTTATATCACTTGCAAAACTCCATTTATATTTATAGGCCAAAAATTTTTTAATCTTGAATTGTTTAATATTATGGATGAGCTGTTATAATATTTATAAGCTAATTTAAAATGGCTAAAATGTGTCTGATAAAAAATCGCTTCAATTTTTTTTATCATTCGCTAAACGAAATTATCATTTTTTTCTGACAAAATAAAAATGTCAAATTTTGCTCATCTAAATTCACTAAAGATTGTTTTTAACTCATCAAAATCTATAATTAGTAAAAAACTTTTCAGCTAAATCGTTTTCGTAAAAAAACACATTTTTTATAGGCTTTTAATTAGTTACATTTGTGAATCAAACAGTTAAAACGATAAAATTAAATATAGATGAAGACTTTAAACGATTTTAATTTCGAAAACAAAAAAGCACTAATAAGAGTAGATTTTAATGTGCCTTTAAATGAGAATTTCGAAGTTACTGATGCAACAAGAATTATTTCAGCAAAACCAACAATTATAAAAATTTTAGAAGACGGAGGAAGCTGTATTTTAATGTCGCATTTAGGACGCCCAAAAGGATTCCAAGACGAGTTTTCATTAAAACATATTGCTGCTAAAGTTGAAGATGTTTTAGGAGTAGAAGTTAAAACAGTAGCAGATTGTATTGGTGATGATGTTGAAGCTGCGGCTGCAAGTTTAGAGCCAGGACAAATTCTATTACTAGAAAACTTACGTTTCTATAAAGAAGAAACCGCTGGAGATAAAGACTTTGCAGAGGAATTATCAAAATTAGGAGACATATATGTAAACGATGCCTTTGGTACTGCACATAGAGCGCATGCATCAACAACTATTGTAGCACAATTTTTTGAAGGTAAAAAATGCTTCGGTAGTTTATTGGCTCAAGAGATTGATAGCATCAAAAAAGTTATGGAAACTGGAGAAAAACCAGTATTAGCTATTCTTGGTGGAGCAAAAGTATCTTCAAAAATCACCATTATTGAAAATATTCTTGATAAAGTAGATCATTTAATTATTGGTGGTGGAATGGCGTTTACCTTTGTAAAAGCTCAAGGTGGAAAAATTGGAAACTCTATTTGTGAAGATGATAAAATGCCTTTAGCTCTTGAAATATTAGAACAAGCTAAAGCCAAAAGTGTACAGATTCATATTCCTGTAGATACTATTGCTGCAGACGATTTTAATAACGATGCAAATACACAAATAGTTGATATAAATGAAATTCCTGATGGATGGGAAGGTGTTGATGCTGGACCAAAATCTAGAGCACAATTCCATGATGTGGTTATGCAATCAAAAACCATTCTTTGGAACGGACCATTAGGTGTTTTTGAAATGGAAAGTTTTGCAAACGGTACTATACAATTAGGAAACTCAATTGCTGAAGCTACTAAAAATGGTGCTTTTTCACTAGTTGGCGGAGGAGATTCTGTTGCAGCGGTTAAGCAATTTGGTTTTGAAGATAAAGTAAGCTACGTAAGTACAGGTGGAGGTGCAATGCTAGAAAGCTTAGAAGGAAAAACACTTCCAGGAATTGCTGCTATTTTAGAATAGTTGTAATTAAGCTTTCAAATTAGATTAAAAAATACGATTTTAGCCATAGTATCGTTCATTAATGAATAGATTTTATGGCTTTTCGGTTTTTTATAATAGTATGTCTTCTTAAAATGAGTACTTGTTTTTCTCAAACACAAGACACAATTTCTGCATCAAATAATGTAATAAAAGACACAGTTGTTCAAAACACCCAAGCTAGAGATTCAATAATTCCTGATAATACCCAAGTTGTAAAAGTTATTGAGGCAGAAAAAGATAGCACCTCAATTAAAAAATTAGAAGACCTTGAATTTGCAGCTAAATTAGATGAAGCTTGGTTTGAGGAGTTATACAACAATCATTTATTTGACACGATATACAAATCGGTTACAGAACTTGATTATAAACCAGTTGATTATCCTGAATTATCAACAGATACTCTTAAAGCAAGATTAAAAGAACTTGATGCAAGAACGCCATTTAATGTTGAGTATAACCCTTCATTAGAAAATGTAATAAAGTCTTATTTAAAACATAGGCGTAAGTCTATACAAAAGCTAATAACCTTAAGTGCTTTTTATTTTCCAATGTTTGAAGGTGAATTAGATAAACACAACCTTCCGTTAGAAATAAAATATCTAGCCATAGTAGAATCTGCTTTAAAGCCAAGAGCAAAATCTAGAGTAGGAGCCACGGGATTATGGCAATTTATGTTTGGTACCGGTAAAGAGTATGGGTTAGACGTAAGCAGTTATGTTGATGAACGAAGCGACCCTATAAAATCTACAGAAGCAGCAGCAAAATATTTGGCAAGACTTTATAAAATATTTGGCGATTGGGATTTGGCTTTAGCGGCTTATAATTCTGGACCTGGAAATGTTAGTAAAGCTATTAGGCGTTCTGGAGGTTATCAAAATTACTGGAATATTCGTCATAATTTGCCAAGAGAAACCGCAGGATATTTGCCAGCATTTTTAGCAAATATGTACATTTTTGAATATGCTGCAGCACACGGTTTTAAAAAATATAAACCTGAGTTAGCGTATTTTGAAACAGACACCATTAGAGTAAAACAGATGATAACACTCGATCAGGTTTCAGAAGTTACAGGAACACCAATTGAGAAGCTTCAATTTTTAAACCCTTCATATAAATTAGATATTATTCCTTATATAAAAGATGAAAACTATGTTTTAAGATTACCTATTGATGTGGTTGGAGAATTTGTAAATAATGAAGATAAAATATATACTTATGCTAAAGCGGAATTTGATAAGCGCGAAAAACCAATGCCTCAGTTTTTTGAAGCTGATGCTAAAGTTAGGTATAGAGTAAAATCAGGCGATTATTTAGGTAAAATATCTAGAAAATATGGCGTTAGAGTTAGTCAAATCAAAAAATGGAATGGTTTAAGAAGTAATGATTTAAAGATAGGACAACGATTAACGATATACCCTAGGAAGCCTAATGTAAATGCTACTTCTTCCGCTAAAGCGAAAATAAAACCAAAACCTATTTCTGGAGAAGTAATTACATATGTAGTTAAAAGCGGAGACTCTCTTTGGAGTATTTCTCAAAAATTTCCTGGAGTTTCTATTCAAAATATTAAAGATTGGAACGGTATTAGTGGTAGTAAACTAAAACCAGGAATGACGCTTAAAATTTCTAAAGGTTAATTCTTAATAAATAAAGCAAATGATGAGAAATCTTCTTTTTTCAGTACTAGTGTTAACACTTTTAATGTCTTGTGGAGACAAAAAAAATTCGAATCAAAAGTTCCTACCTGATGCATCAGGAGCTATAAATAATGTTTCGGTTGTAGCAGAAAATGATTTGTGGGATGGTCGTGTAGGTGAAGCTATAAGAAATGTTCTTGCAAAACCTATTTATGGACTGCCTCAAGACGAACCTACATTTACAATTAGTCAAATTCCTCCAGCCGTTTTTTCTGGATTTGTAACCAAAAACAGAACGGTTTTAAAAATTGAAACAGGTAAAGAAGCAGGTATTACCATATCTGATGATGTATATGCAAAACCTCAAAAAGTAATTGTTATTTCAGGAAAAACTAAAGAAGATATTATTTCAGTACTAAAAGCAAATGATTCAAAAATTATTGAAATATTTAGGAATGAAGAATTGACTGAAAGAATGCGTCAAATGTCAAAATCGCCTCACGGTTTTACTTCAATTAAAGAAAAATTGGGATTAACAATTCAGTTTGCTTCCATTTACAGAATAGCAAAAGAAACAGAAAACTTCTTTTGGATAAGAAAAGACATTACAACAGGAACAAGTAACTTAATGATTTATGAATTGCCTTTTGACGCTATTAAAAAGAATGATAGTGTAGTAAATCAAATTATAAAAATAAGAGATTCTATAGGAAAAGCACATATTGAGGGCCCTGTTGAAGGTTCTTATTTGGTAACTGAAAATGCATATACACCTTTTCATGGGGAAACCATTATTGATAATAAGACTACTTTAGAAACTAAAGGTATTTGGGATGTTAAAAATGCATTTATGGGAGGTCCATTTATTAATTATGCTATTGAAGATAAGATAAATAAGCGTTGGGTAATTGTTGAAGGTTTTGCTTTTGCGCCTTCGGTTGATAAACGAAACTATATGCTAGAACTTGAGGCAATTATAAGATCAGTTAAAATTGAATAAGTAAAAAAGATTTAAAAATAAAAAAAACCAGCTCATTGAGCTGGTTTTTTATCAAGGCAAATTAAAATTTAGCCTTTTTTATCTTCTGTAGATTCATCTTCTTTACTAGCGTCTTTAAACTCTTTAATTCCACTACCTAATCCACGCATTAATTCTGGTATTTTTTTACCTCCAAATAGTAATAAAACAGCTAAAACAATTAATGCTATTTGCCAAGGTCCTATTGCTAAGGGTAACATGTATAAGCTCATAATTATGATTTTAAAACACAAAGTTAATAATTAAAGTTTAATAAAGTCGTTTTAAGTTCAACTTTAGCATATAGACCATCAAGTCTTGTAATAAATTTAATTATTTTTGTTTCAATATGGCAGACGAAAAAAAGAAACCAAAAAAGATAAAACGAAAATTACTCGATAAGTATCGATTAATGATACTAAATGAAAATACTTTTGAAGAGCGTTTATCATTTAAACTTACACGGTTAAATGTTTTTGTAATGAGTTCTTTGATGGCTATTTTTTTCATAGCATTAACATATCTACTTATTGCGTTTACACCATTAAAAGAGTATATTCCTGGTTATTCTTCAACAGCATTAAAAAAGAAAGCTACAGAATTAAGTTTTAAAACAGATTCCTTGCAACGTGTTATTGGAATGAATGATCGGTATTACGAATCGATTAAAAAAGTACTTACTGGCGACTTAAACGCTGTAGATTTTAATAAAGACTCTATCATTCAAGCCGTTAAACTAGAAGCAAGTGAAGTTGATTTAGCTCCGATTGCTGAAGACTCAATACTTCGTGAGAAAGTAGATAAAGAGGACAAATACAATTTGTTTGAATCGGCTACAACAGCAACTAATTTTGTGTTATTTCCGCCAGTTAGTGGTTCAATCAGTGAGCCTTACAATGCTAAAGAAAAACATTATGCAGTAGATATTGTTGTTGTAAAAGATACGCCTGTAAAAGCTACAGCAGATGGGATTGTTATTTTTGCTGAATGGACAGCAAGCACGGGTTATGTTATTATTATTGAACACAGCTATGGCTTAATTTCTGTATATAAGCATAATGCAGCTCTAACAAAAGAACAAGGTGATTTGGTTAAAGCAGGAGAAGTTATTGCTACAGCCGGAAATACAGGAGAGTTATCTACAGGACCGCATTTACATTTTGAACTTTGGAACGATGGCTACCCAATTAACCCAACAAATTTTATAGATTTTAAATAGATATGATATCATTAAAGTCTGCTTTAGCAAAACCTTTTGCAAAACGAGTCTATAAAAAAATTCAAAAATGGGCTAATAAACCTATTGAGACTCAAAATAAAGTTTTTCAAGAGCTAATTGCTGCTGCTGCTGGAACGGAATTTGGAATTGATCATGATTTTGTAAGTATAAATAACCACGAAGATTTTGTAAAACGTGTACCAGTAAGAGATTATGAAGCTCTAAAAAACTATGTTGAAAAAGTAGTTGCGGGCGAATCAGATATTCTTTGGAAAGGGAAACCTATTTATTTTGCTAAAACCTCTGGTACAACCTCTGGATCTAAATATATTCCAATTACCAAAGAAAGTATGCCGAGTCATGTTGAAGCTGCAAGAAATGCTATTTTAATGTACATACATGAAACTGGGAATAGCAAATTTGTAGATGGTAAAATGATTTTTTTACAAGGCAGTCCTATTTTAAAAGAACAGAATGGTGTGCAACTAGGTAGATTATCAGGTATTGTAGCACATTACGTTCCAAAATATTTACAAAAAAATAGATTGCCTTCTTGGGAAACCAATTGTATTGAAGATTGGGAAACTAAGGTTGATGCTATAGTTGAAGAGACCTTACCTGAAGATATGACTATAATTTCTGGAATACCCTCTTGGGTTCAAATGTATTTTGAAAAACTTCAAGAAAAAACAGGAAAGAAAGTTGGAGATGTGTTTAAAAACTTCAATTTATTCATTTTTGGGGGAGTTAATTATGAACCTTATAGAGCCAAATTTGAAAATCTTGTTGGTAGAAAAATAGATAGTATTGAATTGTATCCAGCAAGCGAAGGTTTTTTTGCTTTTCAAGATAAGCAAGGTGAAAAAGGAATGTTGCTACAGCTTAATTCTGGTATTTTTTATGAGTTTATTAAAGCTGATGAATTTTTTAATGAAAACCCGAAACGAATTACTATTAAAGATGTAAAAGTTGGAGTGAATTATGTAATGCTAATTTCAACAAATGCGGGACTTTGGGCATATAATATTGGTGATACTGTCGAGTTTACTTCAACAAAACCTTATAGAGTAATTGTTTCTGGAAGAATAAAACATTTTATTTCAGCCTTTGGAGAACATGTAATTGGAAAAGAAGTAGAGCAAGCTATGCAAGAAGCAACTTTAGATTCCGATATTAGAGTTTCTGAGTTTACTGTAGCACCTCAAATAACACCTAAATCTGGATTGCCTTTTCATGAATGGTTTATTGAGTTTGAGAATGAACCGGAAGACCTTTCCGTTTTAGCTAAAAAAATTGATGAATCACTTCAAAAACAAAACACCTATTATTTTGATTTAATTCAAGGTAAAGTTTTACAATCACTTAAAATAACAAAAGTAAAACAAGGTGGGTTTCAAGAGTACATGAAATCTGTTGGAAAATTAGGCGGCCAAAATAAGATTCCTAGGTTATCGAATGATAGGAAGATAGTTGATAAGTTTGAATTTCAAAACTGAAGATGAATACAGTTATACTATTTTTGTTTAAATTGATGATTATATACTAAATTAAAAAATTATGCCTAAAAAAGTTGCATTAATTACTGGAGTTACTGGACAAGACGGTGCTTATTTAAGTGAATTTCTGCTTAATAAAGGATACGAAGTTCATGGCATTAAAAGAAGAGCTTCACAATTTAACACCGATAGAATTGACCATTTATATCAAGATCCTCATGAAGAAGATGTTAATTTTATTTTGCATTATGGCGACTTAACTGATAGTACAAATTTAACTAGAATTATAAAACAAGTACAACCTGATGAGATTTATAATTTAGCTGCTATGAGTCATGTTCATGTATCTTTTGAAATGGCTGAGTATACTGCAGATACTGATGGCATGGGAGCATTAAGGATACTGGAAGCTGTTAGGCTTTTAGGGCTTACAAATAAAACAAGAGTTTATCAAGCATCAACTTCAGAACTTTATGGAAAGGTTCAAGAAGTTCCTCAAACTGAAACGACACCTTTTTATCCACGAAGTCCCTACGCTGTAGCAAAAATGTACGCCTATTGGATAACGGTTAATTACAGAGAAGCATATAACTTATTTGCATGTAATGGAATACTATTTAATCATGAATCACCAATAAGAGGTGAAACATTTGTAACTAGAAAAATAACCAGAGCTACATCAAAAATTGCTTTAGGGCTTCAAGAAAAAATTTACCTTGGTAACTTAGACGCAAAAAGAGATTGGGGGCATGCCAAAGATTATGTACGTGTGATGTGGATGATTCTTCAGGCGGATGAAGCTGAAGATTGGGTAATAGCAACAGGTAAAACAACATCTGTCAGGGACTTTGTTAAAATGTGTTTTTCTCATATAGGAATTTCTTTAGAATTTAAAGGCAACGGAGTAAGTGAAAAGGGTTATGTCAAAGCATGTGATAATAACAATTATAACTTGGAGATAGGTAAAGAGGTAGTTTGTGTTGATGAAAAATATTATCGCCCAACCGAAGTAGATTTGCTGATTGGAGATGCAACAAAAGCTAAAGAAAAGTTAGGATGGGAACCAAAATACGATTTAAAAAATTTGGTTGATGATATGATGAGTAGTGATTTAAAGTTGATGAAGAAAGAAGAATATTTAAAAGCAGGAGGATATACCATTAAAAATTATTTTGAATAAAACTTCTAAAATATACGTAGCTGGCCATAAAGGTTTAGTTGGTTCAGCAATTCTTAAAACACTTAAACAAAAAGGGTACTCTAACATAGTAACTAGAACACATAATGAACTGGACTTAACAAATCAAGTAGAAGTTTCTCAGTTTTTTGATTTAGAAAACCCCGAATATGTTGTGTTAGCAGCAGCAAAAGTTGGGGGAATTTTGGCAAATAATACATATCGTGCAAATTTTATTTATGAAAATTTAATGATTCAAAATAATGTCATTCATCATTCATATTTAAACCAAGTAAAAAAGTTGTTGTTTTTAGGAAGCACGTGTATTTACCCCAAAAACGCGCCTCAACCTATTAAAGAAGAATATTTATTAACTGATTCTTTAGAGTACACTAACGAGCCTTATGCTTTAGCTAAAATAGCTGGAATAAAAATGTGTGAGAGTTATAATATACAGTATAATACTAATTTTATTTCTGTAATGCCTACCAATTTATATGGGCCAAATGATAATTTTGATTTGGAAAAATCTCATGTATTACCAGCTTTAATTAGAAAAATTCATTTAGCAAAATTGCTTTCAGAAAACAAATATGTTGAGGTTTTAGCAGATTTAAATTTAAACAAAATAGATAAAGCTAAACAATATCTATCGCAAATAGGTGTTACAGCATCAAGTGTTGAAATTTGGGGAACTGGAACACCTAGAAGAGAGTTTTTATGGAGTGAAGATATGGCAGAAGCATGTGTTTTTATCCTTGAAAATATTGATTTTAAAGACACTTATCCAATAGATCAAAAAGAAATTAAAAACACACATATTAATATTGGATCAGGTAAGGATATTTCAATAAAAGAGCTTGGAGAAGCAATAAAAACTATAATTGGTTTTGAAGGTGATTTAGTTTACAACTCTGACATGCCAGATGGTACCCAAAGAAAGCTTACTAATGTGTCAAAAATTAATAGTAAAGGTTGGCAACACAAAATTGAGATCGAAGAAGGAATAGAGAAACTTTATGATTGGTATCGCAGTAAATAATAACTGGATTGAACTCTATAGTTATTAATAATTTTCCATTTAAAAATTAATACAAATAGTAGTATATTTGGCACAACCAAATTAAAACTATGCGCAGTAAAAAACATCATGAGAGAACACGTGCTCAAGAAAGCTCGAATGCTATTGAGCGGATGTACATTACTATGCGTCATTTATTTAATAGAGGGTTTTATAAACCAATGGGAGTTTCTGGTGAAACTTTAAGAAAATCTCTATTATTGTTAAGACCAGAAATTTATGGGTCTGTAGGTGACGAAAAAGCAGAACTAGAAGGATTAATTTATGTTATAGACAGATTACCGCAAGGTATCGAAGAGTGTACATTTATTAATTTAACCAGTGACGAAGGATATTCCACATCACATTTTACACCTATAATTCCTGAAAAGCGTCGTCGTAACTGTTACAGAATTGATGATGAACAAATGAATATTGAGATTACACGTGGACGATCTGAAATTTATGATATTCTAACGCATCTTACTTTTTTGTTTATTGAATCTCATAAAATTAGTAACCGAGTTTTAATTAATGAACAAGGTTCAACAACAAGAGATTGGAAAAAGATAGAAAAAACAGTTTTATCTAAAAAAGAGCTTACGCAAAAAGAACGGGAAGTAGCAATTACCCATGCTGCTAATATTTTAGGAAGGACATTTAATGAATTAAGTTCAATCTATAAAGAGTTTGCTACACCTTCTCAACCAGAGAGATTTCTTCATATTATATATTGGTTAGGGAAGCTAGCCATTGAAGAATTAGTGAATAATAATAAAAGGACAGTGACTTTTAGCCCTGTTTTAAGAGAGCGTATTGGACATCATATTCATGGTGAAATTTGGGCAGATGAAATTAAAGACCAACTTCATAAAAACAACCTGTTAGATAGACCAATTCATATTATAAGTGCTAACATGCATAGTGTTATGAATACACTATTTGCTTTTGAAGTAATAAAACCTAATAAACAAGAAGGAGACATATTTGAAGTATATCAATCTTTGAGTAAAAAAGAAAACCAAAGCTTACGCAATAAAGTTACAAAACAAGCGTTGCAAAATGGGATGATTTATATTGAGGATACATCAGGAACAAATATTGACGTTCAAATATTTGACACATCTAAACTTGATGTTGACAAAATGGATATTAAAGTGTCTGAAACAAGTTTAAAACAAAAAAAACCTGTTATATTGGTCATGGATTATGCGTTTGGTGAACAGGCTTATGAAACCATTGATGAGTTATTAAAACCATTCAAGCAAAATAAGACCGAATACCACCTTAATGTAGAGTCTATTTCCATTATGGGTAAAGCAGGTATTTTAGAAGGAGGTAAAGGAGATATTATGATTCCTTCTGCCCATATTTTTGAAGGTACAGCAGATAATTATCCATTTGAAAACGAATTGAAAAGAAAAGATTTAGAAGGTCAAGGGATTAGTATATGTGAAGGATCTATGGTTACGGTTTTAGGTACTTCTTTACAAAATAAAGACATTTTGAAGTTCTTTTACAATTCAACATGGCAGGTCATCGGCTTAGAAATGGAAGGGGCACATTATCAAAAAGCCATTCAAGCTGCGTCAAAGGTGCGCGGAAGTATTAAGCCTAATGTAAAAGTAAGATACGCTTATTATGCTAGTGATAATCCATTAAAAACTGGTGCAACTTTGGCATCGGGTGGGTTGGGGACATCAGGAGTCAAACCAACGTATTTAATAACAAGAACAATTTTAGAACAAATATTTAATTAATAAAAAATTATGAGTAAAGATTCGCAACAGTCACAGCAATCTGAAGAGGTAGACTTAGGTCAATTGTTTAAGTTAATTGGCAGAATGTTTGATAACTTCTTTAAGTTTTGCGGTAAAATTCTGTACAAGTTATTTTTGGCTTTTGTTTGGTGTGTGTTTTTTGCAAAAACACACATTATAACAATTATAGTTGCTGCAATTATTGGTTTTTGTATAGGGTTTACTAAAGAAAAACTTTCTAAACCAATTTTCAAATCAAGTATTATTATTAAACAAAACTATGATACTGGAAAAGCACTTAATAATACAATTGATTATTACAATAATTTAATTTTAGCATCAGATTCATTAGCATTAAATAAAAAATTAGGAATTGATTCTAAAGATGTTAATGGGATTTCTGGGTTTAACATGGAGACCGTTTTAAGTGAAAATCAGCAAAGGAAACTTTATTATGATTACATTAAAGAAGTAGATTCTGTATTTATATTAGAAACAGATTTTGAAACATTTTTAGAAAACTCTAATAATTATGATTTTGAAGAACAAAAAATCACAATTTTAGCTAATTCAAATAGAGACTTTAGCGGTGTATTACGAAGGATAATTAAAAACGTAGAGTCGATTCCATATTTTAAATTAGAAAAACAAAAAGACTCTTTAGAAATTATTATAAGAGAAAGAGCAGTACTAGAATCTTTAAAGGAGTCAGATTCTTTACGAAAGACATATCAAAGAGTTTTAGAAAGTAAATTAAATCAACAGCCATTAAGTGGTTCTCAAACCAGTGTTACTATTGATAATACTAAAGATAATAATGAAACTAAAGAGTTTGAATTATTTAATAGTAATTTGGTCTTAAGAAAAGAATTGGCTTTAATTGGTCGTCAAAAATCTGACAAAGCAAATATTATTGATATAATTTCAATAGAACAATCAGAAGGGATTTTAGACATATCTGTGTCGTTCTTTGGAAGAAAAACAACAAAAAAAGTTGTTTATTCTATATTGTTTGCCTTTCTAGCTGTAGCATTTCTATCTATTAGGGAATTTATTAGATTTCTGGATAAGTATAAAAATGAAATATAAACAATGATTATCTTAGTAACAGGTGGATATGGTTTTATTGGATCTAATTTTATAACATATTTTTTAAACCGTCATAAGAATATCAAAATTATAAATATAGATAAGCTCACTTACGCAGGTGAGCTTTCTAATTTACATGAAATTAATAATAATCCTAATTATGTATTTGTTAAGGGAGATATTTGTGATAGAAATTTAATTGAAAATTTGTTTGCTAAATATGATTTTAATGGTGTGATTCATTTTGCTGCTGAATCACATGTAGACAATTCCATTAAAAACCCTAATGAGTTTATAAACACTAATGTTTTAGGTACATTTAATTTATTGGATGTTGCTAAAAATCATTGGATGTTGTTACCTCACCAAATCAAACCTAAGCATAAAGCTTCGAGGTTTCTACATATATCAACGGATGAGGTATACGGAACCTTAGGTGATGAAGGCTTATTCACAGAGGAAACACCTTATGCGCCTAACAGCCCTTATAGTGCTTCAAAAGCATCATCTGATTTTATTGTTAGAAGTTATTTTCATACTTATGGATTAAATGTTGTAACCACTAATTGTTCAAATAATTATGGACCAAAACAGCATGATGAGAAATTGATTCCTACTATTATTAGAAAAGCACTAAGTAACGAACCTATTCCTATTTACGGAGATGGTGAAAATATTAGAGATTGGTTGTATGTAGAAGACCATTGCGAAGGTATTAATTTAGCTTTTAATAAAGGTATAACAGGGGAAACCTATAATATTGGTGGAAAGAACGAAAGAAATAATTTATATATTGCAAATACAATTTGCAGCATATTAGATGAGGTTTTACCTAAAAAGAAACCTTATAAAGACCAAATATCTTTTGTCAAAGACAGACCAGGTCACGATTATAGATATGCCATAGATGCTTCTAAAATAGAAAATGATTTAGAGTGGGTTTCAAAAGAGAATTTTGAATCAGGAATAAGAAAAACAATTGATTGGTATATTAAAAAATATCAAGAATAATGAAAGGAATTATACTAGCAGGCGGTTCAGGGACACGTTTATATCCACTTACAAAAGTAGTGAGTAAACAGCTCATGCCTGTATATGATAAACCAATGATTTTTTACCCTTTAACAACTTTAATGTCATCTGGAATTAGAGAGGTTCTTATTATTTCTACATCTAAAGATTTACCAGAATTCAAAGCGCTTTTAGGAAGTGGAAGTGATTATGGTTGTAAGTTTGAATATGCGGTTCAAGAAAAACCCAATGGATTAGCCGAGGCATTTATTATAGGAGAAACGTTTATAGGAAATGATAGTGTTGCGCTTATTTTAGGAGATAATATTTTTTATGGTTCAGGATTAGAAAAGACTTTGCAAGCTAATATTAATCCCAAGGGAGGCGTTATTTTTGCATATCATGTTCAAGATCCTCAGCGTTATGGTGTTGTTGATTTTGACAAGGATAATAAAGCCATATCTATTGAAGAAAAACCGGTTAAGCCTAAATCAAATTTTGCGGTACCAGGTATTTATTTTTATGATAATTCTGTTATAAATATAGCAAAAAGCATTAAGCCTAGTGCTAGAGGAGAGTTAGAAATTACTGATGTTAATAAAGTATATCTCCATCAAGGGGCTCTTAATGTTCAAATTTTAGATAAAGGTACTGCATGGTTAGATACTGGTACTTTTGCATCATTGATGCAAGCTTCTCAGTTTGTTCAAGTAATTGAAGATAGGCAAGGAACAAAAATAGGATGTATAGAAGAAATGGCTTTCAAAATGGGTTTTATTAATAAAAAGCAATTAATTAAATTGGCCAAACCACTTCTTAAAAGTGGATATGGAGAATATCTTCAGAAATTAATTTAGAATATGAAGTTTGAAGAAACATATTTAAAAGGGTGCTTTGTAATTACACCAACTTTATTTAAAGATGAAAGAGGTTTTTTTTTTGAAAGCTTTAATAAAAAAAAGTTTGAAAGAGAAACAGGTGTTAAAGTGAATTTTGTTCAAGATAATCAATCAAAATCTTCAAAACATGTTTTAAGGGGTTTGCATTTTCAAAAAGGACAATTTTCTCAATCAAAATTAATAAAGGTTGTAAAGGGAAAAATATTGGATGTTTGCGTGGATGTAAGACCAGACTCACCTACTTTTGGAAAATATTTTTCCATTATATTAGAGGACATTGAACATAAACAGCTATACATTCCAAAAGGTTTTGCCCATGGATTTATTGCATTGGAGGATAATACAATTTTGTCCTATAAATGTGATAATTTTTACAATAAAGAATCTGAATCTGGTATTATATTTAATGATGATGAATTAGACATTGAATGGGGCGTTCCTGAAAACTTACTTAAACTCTCTGATAAAGATAAAAAGCTACCACCATTTAAAAAGTTATTTAAACTTGATGAATAAAAGAATTTTAGTTACTGGAGCAGCGGGTCAATTAGGTAAAACAATTGAGGAATTATTCTTTAAAAATAATTTAAACTTAGATTTTGTTTTTGTTACCAAAGCAGAATTAGATATTACTAATTATAATGAAGTTAAAAATTATTTTAATAACAATAATTTTGATTACTGTATAAATTGCGCGGCTTATACTAATGTAGAACAAGCTGAAAGAACACCAAAAATAGCATTCAATATTAATGCTTATAGTGTTAAATATTTGGCTAAACTTTGTAGAGAGAATAATATTATTTTAATTCACATATCTACTGATTATGTATTTGATGGTGAAAAAGATAAACCTTACACAACAACAGATGCGACAAACCCTATAAATGAGTATGGAAAATCTAAGTTACTCGGAGAAAAATATATTATGGATATTTTAAAAAAATATTTTATAATTAGAACATCATGGTTATATAGTAAAAAATATGGAAACAATTTTTATAAAACCGTTTTAAAGAAGGCAGAAATAGCAACAGAACTTTCTATTACAACTGAGCAAACTGGATGCCCAACAGACACAGTTAGTTTATCAAACTATATTATTAATACAATACTTAAAAGCACACCGTCATTTGGTATCTATCATTTTTGTGGTAAAAAACCAATGACCTGGTATGATTTTACAAAGCAAATACTGTTAGACAATAATTTGTCTAATAAGATAAACCTTGTTAAAGTAAACAATTATTGTACTTTTGCAAGACGACCAAAATTCAGTGTTTTAGAAAATACTAAATAAATGAAAAAGAAAAACTTAATTGTTTTCGGAACAAGACCTGAAGCCATTAAAATGGCACCTCTTGTTAAAGAGTTTTTAAAAAACCATGATAAATTTGAAACTAAAGTATGCATCACAGCTCAGCATCGAGAGATGTTAGACCAGGTTCTAGAATTTTTTGAAATTAAACCTGATTTTGATTTGGATTTAATGAAACCAAATCAAAACCTATATTCTTTAACTGCGGATATAATAACAAATTTAAAACCTATTTTAGAAGAGTTTAATCCAGACTATGTTTATGTTCATGGAGATACAACAACTACAATGGCAACTAGTATAGCTGCATTTTATTCAGGCGCAAAAGTGTGTCATATTGAAGCTGGTCTTAGAACATTTAATAAATGGTCTCCTTTTCCAGAAGAGATAAATAGAAGTGTTACAGGAAGTATATCTGACTACCATTTTTCTCCCACACCAACTTCAAAAGAAAATTTATTGAGAGAGAATGTGTCTGATAAAAACATATTAATTACTGGAAACACTGTAATTGACGCTTTAAAGTTTAGCACATATAAAGTTGAGTCCCCTCTTTTTAAAGACTCAGAAATTGAAAACCTAAAAACTTCTCTAGATTTATCAAAACGGTTGATATTAGTTACAGGCCATAGGAGAGAAAATCATGGACAAGGATTTATAAATATTTGTAAAGCTTTAAAACAAATAGCGCAAGAAAATCAGGATTGTCAAATTATTTACCCTGTGCATCTAAACCCAAACGTTCAAAAACCAGTATATGAACTTTTAGAGAATATTAGTAATATAAATTTAATCCATCCTTTGTCATACCCATCTTTTGTTTGGTTAATGAATAAATCACACTTAATTATAACAGATAGTGGTGGAGTCCAAGAAGAAGCTCCTAGTTTAGGGAAACCTGTTTTAGTTATGAGAGATACTACAGAGCGTCCTGAAGCGGTAGATGTAGGAACCGTTTTATTGGTTGGTACTGATACTGATAAAATAGTGAAGCAAACAAATAATCTATTAAATAACGAAAGCAGTTATAAATCTATGAGTATGTTGCATAATCCTTATGGTGATGGAACGGCATGTCATAAAATAGTTTCATTTATATCAAATTTATAGAATATGGATAAAAAACCAAGTGTCGTTATGATTGGGCTGGGCTATATTGGCCTACCAACAGCAGCTTTAATTGCACAAAATAAAACTTACGTTCACGGAGTAGATATTAACCCTAAAGTGGTTGAAACTATAAATGCGGGAAATATACATATAATAGAACCAGAGCTGGATGTAGCTGTTGCAAATGCAGTTAAAGACGGATACTTGAAAGCAGATATTAATCCTGTAGAAGCTGACACTTATTTAATTGTGGTTCCTACTCCTTTTAAAGCTAGAAATGAACCTGATATTTCATTTGTTGAAGCAGCAACAAAAGCGATTCTTCCTCTTTTAAAAGAAGACGATTTATATATAATAGAATCAACTTCACCTATAGGTACTACTGAGAAAATGATGGACTTTATATATTCTGAAAGGCCAGAATTAAAAGATAAATTAAATATTGCTTATTGCCCAGAAAGAGTACTTCCAGGAAATGTTATGTATGAATTAGTACATAATGATAGAGTTATAGGTGGTGTTGATGAAAAATCAACCGAAAAAGCATTAGCTTTTTATAGTCAGTTTATAAAAGGTAATTTACACAAAACAAATGCTAGAACAGCAGAAATGTGTAAACTAGTTGAAAATTCTTCAAGAGATGTTCAAATTGCATTTGCAAATGAATTGTCTTTGATATGTGATAAAGCAAATATTAACGTTTGGAATTTGATAGATTTAGCAAACAAACACCCTCGAGTAAATATATTGCAACCTGGTTGTGGTGTTGGAGGGCATTGTATAGCAGTTGACCCATATTTTATAGTTGCAGATTATCCTATGGAATCTAAAATAATTGGGAAAGCAAGAGAAATTAATAATTATAAGTCTTTTTGGTGCGCTGAAAAAGTACAAACAACTAAATTAGAATTTGAATTAAAGCATGGAAGAAAACCAAGTATTGCTATAATGGGATTAGCTTTTAAACCAAATATTGATGACTTGAGAGAGTCACCAGCAAAATATATAGCCCAAAAAGTGTTACAAAATGCTAATAATGAAGAGTATTTTATAGTTGAACCTAATATAGAAACCCACAAAGTATTCAAACTAACTAACTATGAAGAAGCCGTTCAGAAAGCAGATTTAATTGTGTTTTTAGTAGCTCATGATGAGTTTAAAAAGTTGAATATATCAAACAAAAAAATTGTTTTAGATTTTTGTGGTATTAGTAAATAAGTATATTTTCAATAGAAGACCAAAATGAATAAGAAAGATTATTTTGCCCATGAAACAGCGATAATTGACAAAGATTGTGAGATAGGAAAAAATACTAAAATCTGGCATTTTTCTCATATTATGTCGGATTGTATTATTGGTGAATCTTGTAATATCGGTCAGAATGTAGTTGTTTCCCCAGATGTGAGAATTGGAAGAAATGTAAAAGTCCAAAATAATGTATCAATATATTCAGGTGTGATTTGTGGAGATGACGTTTTTTTAGGGCCTTCCATGGTTTTTACAAATGTTATTAATCCTCGGAGTGGTGTAAACCGCAGAGGACAATACACAAAGACTATTGTAAAAAAAGGAGCTTCAATAGGCGCAAATGCAACTATTATTTGTGGGAATGATATAGGAGAATATGCTTTGATAGGAGCAGGTGCTGTAGTAACTAAACCTATTAAACCTTATGCGTTGGTTGTTGGTAATCCAGCAAAACAAATAGGATGGGTTGGAGAATTTGGCCATCGTTTGAAATTTAATAAAGATAACATAGCTGTTTGCCCTGAAAGTAAGCAACAGTATATTTTGAAACTAAATAACGTAGAAAGAATAAAATAAATGAACATAGATTTTGCTAATTTAACCAAGGCTTATTTAGAACATAAAGAAGGTATTGATTATTCCATAAATAGTGTTATATCTTCTTCTCGTTTCATTATGGGGCAAGAAATAAATGAATTGGAAGCAGCATTACAAGAATATACAGGATCTAAATATGCAATTACTTGTTCTTCAGGTACTGATGCATTGTTATTAGCTATGATGGCAATTGATATTAAACCTGGAGATGAAATTATAACCAGCCCTTTTACTTTCATTGCTACAGCTGAAACAATTGCTTTTTTAGGGGCTATCCCAGTATTTGTCGACATTAATGAAGAAACTTATAATATAGACACTAATCTTATTGAAGAAAAAATTAGTAAAAAAACCAAAGCAATTATGCCAGTTTCTCTTTTTGGGCAAATTGCAGATATGGATGAAATTAATGAATTAGCAGAAAAATATAAATTAGCCGTTATTGAAGATGCTGCACAAAGTTTTGGAGCTACTTATAAAGGAAATAAAAGTTGTAATCTCTCCACTATAGGTTGCACTTCTTTTTTTCCAGCAAAACCATTAGGGTGCTTTGGGGACGGAGGGGCACTATTTACTGATGATGAAAATTTAGCAGATAAAATAAAGAGTATGAGAATTCATGGGCAAACAGAGAGATATATACATAAATATGTTGGAATAGGAGGGCGTTTAGATACATTGCAAGCAGCGGTTCTGTTAGAAAAATTAAAGTATTATGATAATGATATAAAAAGAAGACATAATGTTGCAATGTATTATAACCAAAAGTTTGGAAATAGTATAATTAGACCATTTATAAAAAAAGAAAATACATCAGTATGGGCTCAATATTCTATTCGCATTAAAAAACGTGATACATTGCAAGTAAAGCTTAAAGAGAAAGGAATACCTACTGCTGTACATTACCCTAAACCACTTCACTTACAAGAATGTTTTGGTTATTTAGGATATAAAAAAGGAGCTTTCCCAGTATCGGAAAAAATTTCTAATGAAATTATGAGTTTGCCTATGAATCCATATATAACAAATGAAGAAATTAACTATATAGTTAATGAAATAAAATCATTGATATAGTTATTTATCTAAATTATAATAAAATGAAAAAATTAAACAAATATAAAATACTAATTTGCATCCTATTTTTATTGGTAATATCAAGTTGTAAAGAAAAAAATGAGGGGCAAAAAAAAATAGAGACTATAGAGAATAATATAAAAGAAGTTGAAGAGGTAAAAGACATTAAATCTTTTTTAAATTTAGTGAATAAACCTAATTCAATTATTAAAGACTTTAGTTTTGGCGATAATATTCAAATAAATAAATTTAATCATTTTAGAGATTCTCTTGGTGTTTCTTCTTTCATCTTCCAAATAGAAACTATTAATTCAGACATAGATTTAGATAAATATAGAATAAATTTAAGGATTACTCCTTTTAGTAACCAGAACAATTTATTGAGAGAGGATTCTAAAAAATCTAATTTAAACTATGATTCCTGGTTTTCAGATTTTAAAATTAAAAATAGCAATAGTAATACAAAATATATTGTATTTTCTCTTAGAACCGACATTAGTGAATTTAAAAACATAGAACTATTTCTTTATGATAAACAATTAAAAAAGTTTATTGGGAATAAGGTTAGTATTGATTATGAATTTGAAAATTATTTAAATTCTTCCAAAAAAGTAAATGTTCATAAGACAGATGGAATATTAGGAAGGGAATTTTCTGTAAGTAATTTTAAAGCTTATATGAAAGAAGGTTCAAAGGGGTTTTATGTAGCCTATCAGTTAACTGATGTTGTCCCTGAAGAAAGATTTGCAAAAAAAAGACTGATGATTAATATATTCCCTACAGATAGTTATCAAGATTTCCTGAGGGAAGATTCCAAAAAAAATAATAGTTCTTTTGATTCTTGGTATTATGATATTAAGATCAAAGAATATGAAAATTCTCAATTTCTATGGGCTTATATTCCAACTGAAATACTAGATTTTAATAAAATAGAAGCATATATATATGATGAAACTCAAAAGCGTTTTGTAGGTTTACCTGTAATATTAAAGGATGTTTCACTCGATTTTAATAAATAATTTTTAACGATAACATGAAGAATTTCGCCTTAATTGGAGCTTCAGGATACATAGCTCCAAGACACCTTAAAGCAATTAAAGACACAAATAATAATCTTATTGCAGCACTAGACAAATTTGATAGTGTAGGTATTATTGATAGTTATTTTCCTAATGCTGATTTTTTTGTAGAACCTGAGCGATTTGATAGGCATATAGAAAAACTAAAATATGAAAAAAAACAAAAATTAGACTATGTTAGTATATGTACACCTAATTATTTGCACGATTCTCATATAAGAATGGCATTAAGGAGAGAGGCAGATGCTATTTGTGAAAAACCTTTAGTATTAAACCCATGGAATATTGATGCTCTTCAAAAAATGGAAGAGGAATCAGGACAAAGAGTTTGGAATATTTTACAACTAAGGGTTCATCAAAGTATTATTGATTTAAAAAAGAAAGTAAGTGATGCGCCAAAAAATAAAGTTTTTGAAGTTGATTTAACATATTTAACCTCAAGAGGGAATTGGTATTATACTTCATGGAAGGGTGATAAATCTAAATCTGGTGGGATAGCTACAAATATAGGCGTGCATTTTTATGATATGTTATCATGGATTTTTGGCGGTGTTAAAGAAAATATTGTTCATGTTAATACCCATGATCGTGCATCTGGGTATTTAGAATTTGAAAGAGCTAGGGTACGATGGTTTTTATCCATAAATTATGATGTTTTGCCTTCAGAAATAAAAAATAAAGGACAAAGAACATATCGTTCAATAACCATTGAAGGGGAAGAGTTAGAGTTTAGTGGAGGCTTTACCGATTTGCACACAAAAGTATATGAAGATATACTTGCGGGAAAAGGGTATGGACTAGATGATGCTAGGCAATCAATTGAAATTGTTCATAATATTAGGAACGCATCTCCTATTGGTTTAAAAGGAGAATACCACCCTTTTTCGAAAAAGCCAATAGCAGTACATCCTTTTGGAAAATGATTTAATGAAGTTAAAACTATTTAAATCAGAGTTTTTAAGTAATCTAAGTACTCAAATGCTTGGCACTGGTTTAGCCCAGATACTGCCTCTATTGATTATGCCATTGCTGTCAAGACTCTACTCAGAGAAAGAGTTTGCCTTATATTCCACTTTTTTAGCATATTCGGCAGTGTTGATTGTTGCAACAGGAGGCAGGTATTATGTTGCTATTATTTTACCGAAAAAAGAGAAAGATGCTCTTAAAGTTTTTTGTTTAAGTATTGCTTTAACAATATTATACACCTTTTTGCTTTTTGTTGTTTGTTTAATTATTTTTTATGGTTTTCCAAACACACTTAATACACATGGTATAATTTTTTTGATTCCATTATATGTAGGTTTTTTTGGGTTGTGGCAATCTTTTTTTAACCTCTCTATTAGAGGTAAAAGATTTAAGTTGACCGCATCCTCTAAGGTTATTCAAGCTACAACTTATGCTACCGTTAGTGGTTTGTTAGGCTTAGTTTTAACTCCAGTTGGATTGATTATCGGTAAAATTTCTGGTATCGTTTTTTCACTTTATCATTTAAAGACAAGGCTTAAATTAAAAAAAGATACATATAGTATAAAAAATTTAAAAGAAGTTGCAATAAAATATAGTGACTATCCTAAGTATAGTATTTTACCTAATTTTCTTGGCACACTGTCTACCCAATCATTGATTTTTTTAATAGGATATTATTTTACCCAAACAGAATTAGGGTTTTATGGTCTTACTAATATGTGCCTAATGGCTCCATTAGGATTGGTGGGAATTTCTTTTAGGGATGTTTTTTATCAACGAATTACTTATTTGATAAATGAAAAGCAAATAAATGAAGCTAAAAGCTTTTTTTTGAAATCAACATTGATGCTAGTTTTTATTGGGGTTATTATAGGTGGTGTTCTATTTTTTTTTGGTGAGCTTATTTTCTCTCTGGTATTCGGTGATAAGTGGTCAATATCTGGAGAACTGGCAAGTATTTTATCGATAAGTTTAATTTTCAAATTAGGAGTGAGCCCCACATCATCTATCCTTAATGCTACGAATAATGTGAAAACAGTATCTTTATGGCAAACCATTTATTTTGTAACTACTTTTACAACATTGCTATTAGCTATTCTATATTTTAAGACAAATTTATATATACTACTTAAAGTATATATACTGCATGAAGCAATTTTATATTCTTTTTATTATTATTTACAATTTAAAAGTTTAAAACAAAATAACTAATGTGTAACATATTTTGTATTATCAATAAGCCTAATATAATAAGGTTCTTCTTAAAGAATTCAATATAATAACTATTAATGCTTGAAAAAAATCGGACATATTTAATTTATCAGAATATAATTTTTGCATTTCTCTTGATTAGTGGAGCAGTAAAGTTTGTGTTTAGTGATATTGATTTCCCAGTAGATATTACACTTTTATTGTCAAGTTTAATTAGTATAGATATTTTTTACAATATGTTTAAAAAGTCTACTCTAATTAAAAAATTTTCGGGAAATCAAACATTATTTCTTTTATCTTACTTTGGGTTTTATATACTAATGATTTTGAGCTTATTTTATACTAAGTCTATTAATTATGGATATGGAAAAACTTTTTTCTTTATTTTAAATCTAATATCATTTTGTTATCCTTTTTTTATAAAAAACTTTGAACCCAAAGTTTTTTTTAAATTTATGATAATTCCACTAGTGTTAGCCTCATTTTGGTTTTTGACAAAAAGGTATTTATCATGGTATGCCCTAAACCCAGAAACAAGAATATTTTATAAACAGTTTACTGGTAATTACTTGCTTTTGTGCAATGGTCTTGCTTTTTGCATATTATATTACATTTATGAAAAAAAATATTTGTTTTCTTTGGCTTTGTTTCTTTTGATTATTGCCTTAGGTGGCAGGGGACCGATTCTTTTTCTCATTTTGCTTGTTATTTATTGGAAATTCCGTTCAATGATAAATATAAAAGTTAATGTCAAAATCATCAGAAGAATAGGATGTGTTTCTTTATTCCTCCCTTTTTTTATATATGCTTTTAGAGGATATTTAAGCAATGCTTTTAAAGTAGGGTTAACTAGAATCACTTCTTTTTTAAATTATGAGCAAGATGCTTCTGTTTTGTCAAGGTTTGATTATCTAGATTTTGCAATTGAGAATATATTTAATTCTACACAAGGTTTCTTTTTTGGACATGGTATTGGCAGTTTTGGTATTATGTATAACGGAATTGACCAAAGGGAATTTCCTCACAATATATTTTTAGAAGCATGGTTTGAACTTGGATTGATTGGGTTTCTATTAACAATAATACTTTTCTTATTTCCAATTTTAATTTATACTAAAAAATCTTTGGTTATTAAATTAATGTGTGTTTATTTTATTATGCATTCACTAAAATCTGGTGGATTGGATGGTATGAGGTTTATGTCAGGAGTTTATGGGATCTTAATATTTTTAGATTATGATGTGCTTGATAAAAAAAGGTAAACATTTAGGATTGTTTATATTCCCTTTTGTATTACCACTTCCGTTGCCAATGAAATACTCAGTAATGGCATTAATTATTTTTATAATTAATCTAATATTGTTACTTAAAAAAGATTTTTTTTTAAATTTAAAATCAATAGTTATAAATCCTTTGATAATAATATTTTTATTATTCTTTTTAACAGATTTTATTAGTGCTTTAACTAGATTAAATCTTGAGGGAAAAATATTTAGAGAAGTAAAAATATCATTCTTCATTCTTCCAATTGTAATACTTATTCAAAAAAAACTCGTTATTAAGCAATTTGCTAATATATTGAAATCTTTTTTTTATGGTGTTTTAACATACATTGTATTTGTTTGGGGGTATTTATATTATTTTTATACTATAAAGCATCCATCGTTTATTTTTGATTTTACTGATCATTATGTAATATATGTGTTAGCAAGAGAAACCCCTAATAGTATACATCATACTTATATTGGATTGTATATATTGCTGATTACTATATTAATATTTACAAATACTATTTTATATAAGAAAATAAACACACTAATTGGGTTATTTTTGACACTTTTCTTTTTGATTAATAGTTTTTATATAGGAGGAAAAAGCACAACAATATTGTTAATTATTTTTTTAGTGATTATTCTTTTAAAATCGGTTTTTAAAGGTGTTAAAATAAAAGGATTTAAATACTATATTTTGGGACTTATTTTAACTGTATTGGTTGGAGTTAATGGTATTTATGAATGGTTAACTGTAAGTGTTAAACAAAGCTTAGGGTTGAGGATTGATATTTATAAAAGATGTATTGAAGTTGCATTGGAGGCTCTTCCTTTCGGTATAGGAAAAGACAAACTAAATAATATACCATTAGATAATAATCTAATAAAAGGAGAACGATTAATTACTCATAATATTTATTTTAATGAATTAATAATTAATGGTTTTATAGGTTTATTTATTCTTCTCATAATGATTTTTTATATCTGTTATGTTGGTTATAGAAGTTCAATAATTTTTTTATTATTTATTCTTTCAATTGCAATAACAGGCTTAATAGAAGATTTATTTGTTAGACAAGGTGGCATATTATTTTTTGTGTTTTTTACATGTATTTTTTATGTTAGTAAACAGAAAATAGAAAGTTTTAAATTACTGTAATTATTTGAATATGTTAATTTGATTATAATTATATAAAGTATCTTTGCGGTTCGTATCTTAAGTTTTTAAAAACATACTTCTCTAAAAGAGATTTGGTAATATATTAAAAGACATATAAATATAGATGTGATTTGGAATTTAAGAAATCTACAGAAAAAAGGCATTTGAGTAAGTACATAGACAAAATAGTTATTATTTGGATGACCCTTTTTTTTATAGGTGATTTCTTATCTAAAATATCTAACATTTATTTAGATGGTAGCTTTTATAGAGTAAATGGTTTTTTAAAACTTGGATTTGAAATAGTATTATTTTACTATTTTGTAGTTAATTTTAGAAAACAAAAGATTTTACTATATCCTATTTCTTTTTTATTCCTTTTTGTTATTAACCAGTTTTCGATTGAAAATTCTTTTTCTATCTTTTTTAAAGGATGGTCATCAGGTAATATTTATTTCTTGAATAGGTTCCTATATATTTTTCTTTTTATAGCTGTTTTTCAATTTGTAGAATTAAAAACACAGACATTTCCTAAAATTGTAAATATTTTAGAAAAAGTACTTATTATTAATGGATTTCTCATATTATTAGGTTTTTTATTCGATCTAAATATCTTTAAAACCTACCCATCTACTGTCAGGTTTGGATACAATGGGATATTTGCTAAAAACGGAGAAGTTTCTTACTATTATATGTTTTTAATATCAAGTTTGTATTATAATTTCTTAGGAAAAAGGCAGGTAAACTTAATTAAGTTATTTTTTATATTACTTACTTCTTTATTGTTAGGTAAGAAAGTAATGTTTCTTTATTTGGCTCTTTTAGCTTTGTTTCATTTGTTAATAATCAGTAAGCAAAAAAAGATACTTAGACCAATAATATTTTTTACGTTTATTATAGCTGTTTTTTTAAAAAATAATATCATAAATAATATTATCAAATATTCAAGTTTTTGGGGTAATGCTTATAATGAATATGGATTGATGGGAGCAGTAACATCTACTAGGTCAATATTACTTGAGAAAGCAATTCAATATATCAGTAATGAGTGGAATTTTATTAATTACCTTATAGGAGGTATTGAATATAATATTTATAAAGTAGAATTTGAATTTGTTGACATTTTTCTTTTCTTTGGCCTTATAGGTGTTGTTATATACTTTTTATTTTTAATTAATTATTTCTTTGAAAGAGGCAATAGGAATAAAAATTATTTATTAACTATAATTTTAATCTGTAGTTTTTTCTCGGGAAGTCTTTTTTTAAGCGTAGGATGTATGATGTTTTTATATATTACTTTTAAAGAATTAGTTACCCAAAAATTTGGTGAATGAAAAACGCGTTTATACTTACTAAAACCAATTGGGATGAGGCTCCAAGAATAAGACACCAAATAACATATTTATTGAAAGAAAATGGATATAATGTTTTTTTTATTGAAAAAAACAATTACAAAAGTTTTTTAATTAAAGGAAGAATTGAAGAAGGGATTAATTTTTTTTCTCATGCAGAACTTATTCATCACCAATTAAGATACTTTCCAATAATCCAAAGACTCAATAACTTTGTTGTTAAAAAATATTTAAAAAAAATATCAAAAAATCTTCACATAGATTTTATAGTGAATTTTAATTATGACTATACTTTTTTAAGGGAGTTATTTCCAAACAAAAAGATAATTACATTTATTAATGACGATTTTGAGGAGCAATCAAAATTTGGCATGCGTAAACAAATTAGAAATCAAACTCAAGCAACTTGTACAAATTCGGACTATGTTTTGACTGTTTCTTATCCTCTTTTTGATAAAATTAAAAGATATATGGACAATGTAGCTATATTATTTCCATGGAGTCAAAAGCGATACATATTTCCTGAAAACAGTATTTCAAAAAGAAATACTGTTTTGTATTTTGGCTTTATTGGTAGGTTGGATTGGGATACAGTAGAATTGTTGGTTGAAAAAACAAATTATAATTTTAGATTTATAGGTCCAAGTATTAGGGAAAAGGATTCAGATAAAATTACTTTATTACAAAAAAGATACAGTAATTTTGAGTATGTTTCTTATGTTACATGGGGAAATCTGGATTTAAGTGATGTTTTTTGTTCAATTTTACCATATAATTCAGAATTAAAAAGTGTTCAGGCTTGTACAATAAGTAATAGAGCTTTTAATTTGCTGTCTTTTGGAATACCTTTAGTGTATGCTGATTTAAAACACATAATACAAGCGCCCAATTCAGTTATAAGAACAAATAAAAACTTTAAAGAATATGAAGAGTCACTAAAATTCTTTTTTGATAATTTTTATGATATACAAATAGACATTGAGAAATTTCTTAAAAACCATTACAAAGAAAACCGATGGCAAATATTAGAGAGAATAATTAATGATTAAAATCTAATATGGGTGTGTGACAAAATAACTTAAATCTATTTATAAAATTGCAATAGGTAAATGAAACAAATAATACAAGACCTAAAGAACGGAGAAACCATATTAGAAGAAGTACCAACCCCTATAGTAAAATCAGGACATGTACTTATCAAAACCACTAGATCACTAGTATCATTAGGCACAGAAAAAATGTTGGTTGAGTTTGGTAAAGCAAACTTTATTCAAAAAGCTCGCCAGCAACCCGATAAAGTAAAAATGGTTTTGGATAAGGTAAAAACTGATGGTTTAAAACCAACAATGAATGCTGTTTTTAATAAACTAAACCAACCATTACCTTTAGGTTATTGTAATGTAGGTGAAGTTATTGCTGTTGGAAAAGGTGTTGAAGGTTTTAATGTAGGAGATAGAGTTGCATCAAATGGGAATCATGCCGAATATGTAAATGTACCTAAAAACTTAACCGCTAAAATTCCTGATAATGTAACAGATGAAGAAGCAGCATTTACAGTAATAGGTTCCATAGGTTTACAAGGCATAAGACTATTAAACCCTACTTTTGGGGAGACCATTGTTGTAGTTGGCCTAGGACTTATAGGTTTGGTTACTGCAGAATTATTATTAGCAAATGGTTGTAATGTTATAGGTTTTGATTTTGATCCTGAAAAAATAAAACTAGCAAAAGAAAAAGGAGTAATTGCCATAAACCCAGCAGAAGGCAATGACCAAGTAAAATTTGTAGAATCTTACACTAATGGCATTGGAGTAGATGGTGTAATTATTACAGCCTCTAATAAAAGTGACGAAATTATTTCTCAATCTGCTAATATGTGTAGAAAAAAAGGGAGAATTATTTTGGTAGGTGTTATCGGACTGAATATAAGTAGAGCTGATTTTTTCAAAAAAGAGCTGTCCTTTCAAGTATCATGTTCCTATGGTGCTGGAAGATATGATGAGGAGTATGAAACTAAAGGTCACGATTATCCGATTGGATATGTGAGATGGACAGAAAAAAGAAATTTTGAAGCGGTCTTAGCTGCACTTTCAAAAGGAACTTTAAATGTTAAGCCTTTAATTACTGAACGGATTTCTTTAGTTGATTACAAAAAGATTTATGGAGATATGAATTCCTCTAAATCTATTGCCTCTATTATTGAATATAATTCAACTGAAGTTCCAAAGTCCACTGTAACAATTGAAGAAAAATCATTTGAAGGAAAAAAAGGTATTGTTGGCATTATTGGTTCTGGTAATTTTACAAGTTCAACTATTCTTCCAAATCTTAAAAAAGTAGGTGCGGATATGAAATATATAGCTAGTTCTGGAGGTTTGTCCTCTACAATTATGGCTAAACGTCATAACATTGCTAACTCAACTTCAAATTATAAAGAAATTCTTAAAGATAAAGATGTTGATTTGGTCTTAATTACTACACAGCACAACATGCACGCTTCCATGGTCTTAGAGTCTATTAAAGCTGATAAAAGTGTTTTTGTTGAAAAACCTTTGGCTCTAAACACTGTTGAATTAGATGAAATAGTTTCAGAATACACTACCAGAAGCGTAAATATATCTGTAGGATTCAATAGACGTTTTGCTCCTCTTGCAAAAAAAATGAAACAACTTTTAGGAAATGAAAATTCCCCAATTAATATTGTAGCTACAATGAATGCAGGTTTTATTCCACCCGAGTTTTGGGTACATGATATGGAAGTTGGAGGTGGAAGAATAATTGGAGAAGCTTGTCATTATATAGATTTATGTAGCTATTTTTCGGGCAGTAAAGTAAAAGCAGTATGTATGAATGCTATGGGAACTAATCCTGAAGAAAATACGGATAATGCTAGTATTTTGTTGCAGTATGAAAACGGCACAAATGCAGTAATAAATTATTTTGCAAACGGAAGTAAGGCTTATTCTAAAGAACGTTTAGAGGTTTATTCACAGGAACGCACACTAGTTATGGATAACTGGAGAAAGTTAAAAGGTTATGGTTTTAAAGGGTTTTCTAAGGCAGGTTCGAAACAAGATAAAGGTCATTTTAATCAGTTTGATGAGCTTATAAAGCAACAGAAAAAAGGTGGAAATGCTATAATTCCATTTGATGATATTGTTAATACAACAAGGGCTTCTTTTGCTGCAATTGAATCTCTAAAGTTAGGTAAATGGATAGAGATAAAGTAATATTATTAATCCATACTGTAAAATATCTTAAGCTTAAACAGGTTTATTATCGGTTATATTACTTAATTAAAGATAAGATTTTTAATAAAAAATATCACAAGAATTTACCAAATCATTTTAAACTATTGAAGTGGGAAGATTTGTTTCTTTATCAAAATTCTTTTTTTGATAAAAAAACGTTTCTTTTTTTAAATATAGAGCATACTTTTGAAAATGAAATAGACTGGAATTTTTCAGAATACGGTAAATTATGGACTTTTAACTTAAACTATTTTGATTTTCTCAACCAAGAAAGTATTACTATTAAAAAAGGTGTTTCTTTAATTAAAGATTATATTTCAAATAAAGATTTACTTAAAGATGGAAAAGAATCTTATACTATTTCTCTTCGAGGTATAAATTGGGTTAAATTTTTATCCAAAAACAATATTCGGAATCAATCAATAAATCAAACATTATATAATCATTATCAAAGGCTCCTTTTTAATCAAGAATTACACTTTTTAGGTAACCACTACTTAGAAAATGGTTTTTCACTTTTATTTGGGGCATATTATTTTCAGGATGAAAAATTATATAAAAGCGCAAAAAAAATATTAAAAGAAGAACTTGAAGAGGAAATATTAAAAGACGGGGGACATTTTGAATTATCACCTATGTATCATCAAACCATACTTCATAGGGTTTTAGATTGTTATAATTTAGTTAAGCATAATCATTGGAAATCAAACGAACTAGAGCTATTTTTAGAGCAAAAAGCTATAAACATGTTATCTTGGTTGGAAAAAGTAACCTTCAAAAATGGTAATATTCCAATGGTAAATGACAGTACATATGGTATAGCACCAACATCTAAGGAATTATTTAATTACGCTAAATTATTAAAGTTATCTTGGTCTAAAACAAAACTTTCAGATTCTGGATATCGTAAAATAAGTAATGATAATTACGAACTTTTTGTAGATGTCGGTCATATAGGTGTTTCATATCAACCAGCTCACGTACATTCGGATACATTTAATTTTGAGCTTTACGTAAATGGAACCCCAGTGATTGTGGATACTGGAACATCAACTTATGAAAAAAACGAATTAAGACAGTTACAGCGAAGTACAGAGTCACATAATACAGTTAAAATAGGTAATATTAATCAATCACAAGTTTGGAGCGGTTTTAGAGTAGCTGAAAGAGCAAAAATTGTATATTTAAAAGAAAGTAGTAAGAAAATAGAGGCAACTCATGATGGTTATAAAAAGTTAAATATATTACACACCCGTAAATTTATTTCTAAAGACAAAGAAATAATTATTGAAGATAAACTTTCAAAAAACACAAATAATAAAGTTAAAGCTTTTCTTCATTTCCATCCAAGCATAAGTATATCAAAAAAAAAGAATTCAGTAATACTTTCAGGTAATAAAGTTTCAATAACTTTTTCTGAAGATGTAAATAAAATCAATATTTTAGAATATGATTATGCTCTAGGATTTAATAAAACTGCTAAAGCTCAAATGATTGAAATAGAATTTATTAAAATGTTGAAAACTCAAATTTTTTTATGAAAATACTTTTCCTTACTGATAATTTTCCACCAGAAGTAAATGCGCCTGCAACAAGAACTTATGAGCACTGTAAACACTGGGTAAAATTGGGTGTTGATGTAACAGTTGTTACTTGTGCTCCAAATTTCCCAAAAGGAAAGTTATTTAAAGGGTACAAAAATAAATTAATTCAAAAAGAAATTGTTGACGGTATAAAAGTAATTCGAGTATGGACATATATTTCTGCAAATAAAGGATTTGTTAAAAGGATTTTAGACTATTTAAGTTTTATGTTTGCTTCATTTATAGCAGGGCTTTTTATAAAAACGGATATTATTATTGCTACATCTCCTCAATTTTTTACTGCAATTTCAGGAAGGTGGTTGTCTTTTTGGAAACGAAAACACTGGATTATGGAAGTTAGGGACCTATGGCCCGAATCTATAAAAGCAGTTGGAGCTATGAAAACTGGATTAGCAATTCGTTTTTTTGAATACTTAGAAAAGAGAATGTATAAGAGTGCACATAAAATTGTGGTTGTTACTGATTCTTTTAAAGAGACACTTATTAAAAAGCATAATCTATCAGAAAATGAAATTACTGTTATAAAAAATGGTGTTAATAGTGATTTGTTCTTTTCCTCACCAAAAGACCATAGTTTGTTGAATAGTTTAAATCTTAAAGATAAATTTATTATTGGTTATATTGGAACTCACGGAATGGCTCATGGTTTAGATTTTATTTTTAGAAGTGCTAAAAAGATAACCAATAATGATATTCATTTTTTGTTTTTAGGAGATGGGGCAAAAAAAGAAGAATTGTTAAAGTTAAAAGAAAGATTGCAATTAAATAATATAACGATGTTGCCATCTGTTAAAAAAGAGAAGGTAGCCAACTATATATCAATTTTAGATGTTGCTTTGGTTAATTTAAAAAAGTCTGAGACTTTTAAACACGTATTGCCATCAAAAATTTTTGAATTATGCGCCATGGAAAAACCAATTTTATTAGGAGTTGAAGGAGAGGCTAAAAAATTAATTGAAAGCTATAACGTAGGTGTTGCTTTTATTCCCGAGAATGAAGAAAACTATATTAAAAAGCTTAAAGAAATACAAACTAAATCTTTTAATTCTACAAATTTTGAAAATTTAAAGAAAGATTTTAATAGAGAAAATTTAGCAAAAAAAATGTTAGATTATATCATTAGATAATTAATGTTTTGTATACCATTAATGTGATAAACTAGAACAATCTTTGTACTTTTACGGCTAAATAATTTATAATGTCCCTTTATTATCCTATTTTATTTTTTACAGGATCATATATTCTAACTTTTCTAACAATACCTAAAATTATTGGTTTAGTTGAGTATAAGAATTTAATGGATAGCCCCAACAATAGAAGTTCTCATGTAAAAAAAACACCAACCCTTGGTGGAGTGTCTTTTTTTTACACACTGATTTTAGCTCTTTTTTTTTTAAGAAATTGGTCTAGTTATGAAGAGTCAATTTATATTATGCCTGGGCTAACAGTTCTATTTATAATTGGACTGAAAGATGATTTAGTAGTGTTATCACCCTACACTAAATTAGCAGCTCAGTTAATTTCTGTTTTTTTTATACTCAGTAATGAAAGTTTCATGATTCATTCTCTTAACGGGTTTATGGGTATATATGAAATTCCATTTTATGTATATTATATTGTTGGAGGCTTTATTATGGTCACAATTATTAATGCATACAATTTGATTGATGGTATTGACGGATTAGCTGCAATTGTTGGTATTATTATACTCATAATTTATGCAACTATATTCTATATGACAAAAGAGTATTTCTTTTTATTAATAAGTTTAACCCTGAATGGTTGTTTAATAGCTTTTTTGAAATTTAATTTTTCAACAACCGATCAGAAGATTTTTATGGGAGATACAGGTTCTCTTATAGTCGGATATATAATAAGTATTTTAACCCTTAAATTTTTAGCCTTATCACCAGAAGACTATGATAATTTACCTTTTCTTATTGAAAACATTCCTTTAATTGCTATAAGTATATTAATAGTGCCTTTGTTTGATACAGCTAGAGTTTTTACAATTAGATTAGCAAACAAAAGGAGTCCTTTTTCAGCTGATAGAAATCACACGCACCATATATTAATAGATTATTTTAAATTATCTCATAAAAAGGCGAGTTTAATTATTGGAACATTCAATTTATTATTTGTTTACCTTTTTATCATATTAGGCAGCACATCATATAATTTTTGGTTAGCTACAGTATTAGTAATAACAGTTATATTATTAGGTTATTTTTTTTACAGATATAATTATAGTTTTAGTAATATTAAAAGAAGGATTCGTTTTAAAAGAAAAATAAATAAAATTGAACAAAAAATTAAAAAGAAACCCCCATCTAGTTCAACTGAACAAGACTAAACATTTTCATTATCTAGTTAAGTAAAAATTAATGCAAAGGAAAAAGATTTTAATAACAGGTGCAGCCGGCTTTTTAGGTTCTCATTTATGTGATAGATTTATATCTGAAGGATATTATGTTGTTGGAATGGATAATTTTATAACTGGAGATAAAAAAAACATTGAGCATTTATTAGGCTTAGAGAATTTCGAATTTGTAGCACATGATGTAACAAACTTTATTGAGCTAAGAGGGGGTTTAGATTATATCCTTCATTTTGCTTCACCAGCAAGCCCTATCGACTATTTAAAAATACCAATTCAAACCTTAAAAGTTGGAGCATTAGGTACTCATAACCTGTTAGGTTTAGCCAAAGCAAAAAAAGCGCGAATGCTTATTGCTTCTACTTCTGAAGTTTATGGTAATCCTTTAGTCCATCCACAAACAGAAGACTATTATGGAAATGTAAATACCATAGGCCCTCGTGGAGTTTATGATGAGGCTAAACGTTTCCAAGAATCTATTACAATGGCTTATCATCGATTTCATGGTATAGAAACTCGTATTGTACGTATATTTAATACTTATGGACCTAGAATGAGATTAAATGATGGTCGGGTTATACCAGCATTTTTGGGTCAAGCGCTTAGAGGAGAAGATTTAACTATTTTTGGTGACGGCTCTCAAACACGCTCATTTTGTTATGTAGATGATCAAATTGAAGGGATATATAGACTGTTACTTAGTGATTATTCAGAACCTGTAAATATTGGGAATCCTAATGAAATAACGATTAAGGATTTTGCAGAAGAGATTATTAAATTGACAGGAACAAAACAAAAGCTAATTTATAAAGATTTACCTGTAAATGACCCAATGCAAAGACAACCAGATATAACTCTAGCTAAAAAGTTACTAGGATGGGAACCTAAAGTAGAAAGATTCGAAGGCATGAAAATAACCTTTGAATATTTTAAAAGTTTAACAGAAGAAGAGTTATATAAGAGTGAACATAAAGATTTTTCAAGTTATATAAACAAATAAACAGCTTATGGGGTATATACGTGGTAGATATTCATGGCTTTTAAGACCAGCGTTAATAATTTACGATCTTTTAGTTATAAATGTATTCGCCGTTTATTTATTAAGCTTTAATGAAGAAAACCTGTATTTTTTTTCAACAAAATTCTTCAATGATAAGTACTTACTTTACTCTGTATATTCAATTATTCTTTGGCTATCTTCTTCTTTTTTATTAAAATTTTATAAAGTTTATAGATATACTTCATTAATTAATATAGTTTCTCTTCTAGCAAAACAATTCATAGCTTATGGAGTTATAGTCTTTGCATTTATTGGTATTTTTAGGAGTATCAATGTACAAGCTTTTATTGTTTTAAAATATCTGATTTATTCATTTTTAGCTATAGCAACGCTTAAAATTTTAAGTTTTTATATTTTAAAAACAGTTAGATCTTATTTAAAAGGAAATTTAAGAAACGTTATAATAATAGGTGGAGGTTCTTGTGTTGAGGAGCTCAAGAGTATATTTTTAAATAAAAAAGAATTAGGGTATAATTTAAAAGCAGTATTTAGCGATAAAAAAGAAGAAAAGACTTCCGGAACTATCAAAGATAGTTTTGATTTCCTTGAAAAGGATAATAATATTGATGAAATTTATTGTGCAATAGATGAATTAACTGAAAAACAAGTAAATGAATTTGTTAAGTATGCAAACATAAACCATTGTAACATTAAGTTTATTCCAAATACATCAAGGCTTTTTTCTAAACGCCTCAATACTGATTTCTATAACTACCTCCCAGTATTATCAATCCAAGAAGTTTCGTTAAATAATGAAATTAATAAATTTATAAAGCGAGCATTTGATATTCTGTTTTCACTATTAATTTTAATTTTTATTCTTTCTTGGCTTTCAATTATTTTGTTTGTTCTTATAAGGTTAGAATCTAAAGGACCATTGTTTTATAGGCATAAAAGAAATGGTATAAACTATAAAGAATTTTATTGTTATAAATACAGATCGTTAACCATTACAAAAGAGGTGAAAGGTACTTATGTAAAACAAAATGATAATAGAGTTACTAATATTGGAAAATTTTTAAGAAGCACAAGTATAGATGAACTCCCTCAATTTATAAATGTTCTAAAAGGGGACATGTCTGTTGTGGGTCCTAGGCCTCATATGTTATCCTATACAGAAGAATATTCAAAAAAAATAGATAAATATAATTTTATTTTTAGGCATCGTGTTAAACCTGGAATTACTGGTTTAGCACAAATAAAAGGTTGTCGTGGAGAAGTAGAAACGGATAAAGATATAATTAACAGAGTTAAATACGATATTTTCTATATTGAGAATTGGTCTTTATTACTTGATTTAAAAATTATATATCAAACTATTGTAAATGCTTTAAGAGGAGAGGAAAAGGCTTATTAGAGATAATCCATAAGCCTAATAAATTGACTTTCAAAATCAAAATTATAAATAGCAGTTTTTTGAATTTTATTTCTATTTTCAGACTCTAGCTTAGAAAGCTTAAGTTTTGAAATTACTTTATTTAAATCTTCATAATTACTAGGTTGTACAACCCAACCTAATTCATACTTTTCAATAACATCCTCTCCCTCGCCGCCACCAAAATATAACATTGGTATTCCTAAACGGGCATATTCAAATATTTTAGAAGGGACTGAACCGTAAATTCTATTTAAAAGGGGGATTATTGTGAAATCATATTTTGTTAAGACTTGATGTAATGCTTGTCTTGTTACTTCACCATAATAAATAATATCTAATTCTGGTTTGTTTTTAATTAAGTTTTCAATAGCATGTTGTTCTGCTCCAGAACCGTAAATATGAAATTGGATTCTTGTATAATCTAAGTTTTCACATAATTTTAGAATACCTTGGGCAATTCCCAATAAACCGGCATAAACCATCTTTAGTTTTTTTGATGAATCTATTTCATGTCTAGTAGATTTAACTTCAAAATCTGGATAATTACGATACAAAAATGTTTCTTTTTCAGGGGAAAGAGATTTTACATGCGCTAATATTTCTTCACTTTGTCCCAAAACTAAATCAGCATATTTATAATTAAACAGCTCTATTTTTTGGAGAAGCTTATAACTAAAATTCTTTTTAAAAGCACCTAATTCTAATCCTGCAAGTGGCCATAAATCGCTAACGTTTAGAATAATTTTTCTTTTTTTCGATCGAAGAAAAAACACAGATGTAAAAGCAACTAATAATGGTGGCGATTGTATAATAACCGTTTTTGGAATCTTATTCCAAGTAAAAAACCAAATCAAACTGAAACTGTATGACAACATGGCAATAAGACGTAGCAGCTTATTCTTAGAATTACTAGCATAAATCCATAACCGGTTAATAGTTATATTACTTTCTAGAGAAGTGTGCTTAAAAACACCTCTATATTCCTCAAACACTTTTCCTTTTGGATAATTAGGTAAAGGTGTTAAAACAGAAACCTTAAAATTATGCTTTTGGAGCCCTTCGGCTAAATGAAATATACGATTTGAGGCAGCACCAGTTTCAGGCGGGAAGTAATTAGTGATTATTAGAACCTCTTTCATTTTAACCTAAATAGATGTTAAATGATTAACAATTCGTTTTGCAGCATTTCCATCCCATAATTCAGGAACTTCTCCTTGTTTCCAATTATCCGTAAGTAAAATTTTAAAAGCGTTTTTAATTTTTTCAGAATCACTACCTACTAAAATATTTGTTCCTATATCACAAGTTTCAGGGCGTTCGGTATTCTCTCTTAAAGTAATGCAAGGAACATTCATGACGGTGGTTTCTTCTGTTATACCTCCAGAATCTGTAATTACTGCTTTAGCGTATTTCACCAAATAATTAAACTTTAAATATCCTAAAGGAGTTACATAATGAAGATTTTTAAATTCTAAATTTAAACTGTTTAATAGCTTTTTAGTTCTAGGATGAACTGGAAAAATAACTGGATAATCTTTTCCTAGACTAACAATTTGAGTAATCAACGTTTTTAATTGCAGCTCTTCATCTACATTACTTGGTCTATGAAGCGTCATCACCATATATTGTTTTTCAGATAAGTTTAAATCATCCCAAAGCGCTGGTTTTTGCAACCTATTTGTATTTTTAAGCAAGGTGTCAATCATCACGTTTCCAACAAAAAAAAGCTTAGATTTTGATACACCTAGTTTAATTAAATTGGCATTTGCCAGAGAGGTTGTTGTAAAAAAATAGTCAGTTAAACTATCCGTAACAATTCTATTAATTTCTTCGGGCATGCGCATATCCCCAGAGCGAATTCCAGCTTCCACATGAGCAACTTTAATATGTGCTTTTTTAGCAACTATCGTACACGCCATTGTTGAGGTAACATCGCCTACTACCATTACTAAATCGGAAGGGTTTTGCTTTAATTCGTTTTCAAATCCAATCATTATAGCAGCAGTTTGTTCTGCTTGGGTACCGCTTTTTACATCCAAATTAGCATCTGGAAGCGGGATGTTTAGTTCTTCAAAAAAAGTACCACTCAGGTTTTTATCATAGTGTTGTCCTGTATGCACCAATCTATAATTGATATTGAACCCCTCCTTATTCTTTTCTAGGATAGCCTCAATAATAGGAGCAATTTTCATAAAATTTGGTCTTGCACCGGCAACTATAGTAATATTCATGTATTTTGGTTTAAGTAGGATGTAAATTGTTTCAATTTACCACTTTTTGAACGAATTAATTGGTCTTGTTTTGCAAAGCTAATCTGTAATCCTTTTTCAAGGTAGTTCTCCATTTCAGAAGTAATTATGTTCTTTTTTTCTTCGGAAAGCACTTCAGAACTTACATAGATAATTTTAAATGAATCTGCTTTAAGTTGTTCAATCACAAATTCTTTTACATTTCCGTCATCTTCAATAATGCTTTTGGTAATATAATAAAAGGTTAATCCTGCCGCTTTTTTTCCACTTGGTAGAACAGCCATATCATTAGTACGACCAATTAATTTCTCTAGAATAGGCGTTTTTAATGTACTGGCTTTTGAAAGGATGCCAATATCACCAATATCATATCGAATAAATGGATGTGCCTTATTATAAAGTGATGTAATTACAATACGTCCCTCTTCGCCGTAAGGCAAAATAGTATTATTTTCATCTAAAATTTCTACAAATAAAGTTTCGCTATTAATTAACCAATTCCCGTTTGGGTTTTCAAATGCGATTAAATCCAATTCAGAAGCCCCATATTCATTAATTATTGGGACTCCAAATTGAATTCCCATTAGTTTTTTATCGTCTTCAAAAAGCATTTCAGATGTAACAATGCACACTTGTAAAGAGGGGCAAATATCTTTTAGAATAATATTTTTGCGCTTTAAATATTTAGCAAATTGAAGTATAGAGCTAGTATATCCATTCATATACTCAAGTTGTTTTGTTTTAAAAATGTTTATCCAATTTTCAAAGGCATCATCACTTAAATCAAATACATCAAACCTAGTTCTTGTACTTAAAAAGTCTTTTATTTTTTCTATATAATTACCTTTTTTATCAAGAGGGATACCATAAAAACGTGCTTGTTTAGAAGAATTAAAATCAATATTAAACCAGCCAAATCTATTTTTAATAACTGCCCATGTTAATGCATGGCAAAATTTGTCTTTTGCAAAAATAAACGGATTACCAGATGCGCCAGAGGTTTTATCAATATATACATTTTTTTTATTGAAACCATTTGAAAGGAGTTTATTTAATGGTTGTTGTAAATCTTTTTTAGTCATGATTGGAATTGAATCCCAATCATTAATATTGACATCTTTTGCAAATGATTTATAAAATGAATTGTTTTTTAAGTGATAATCGACAATTTCTTTTTTTTTATCTTCTACATATGAAGTATATTCCCTTTCATCTTTATTATGTATAGTTTTCAATACATAAGTAGCTTCCTTGATAGGAAAACCATTTAGTTTCAATGAAAAATCGAATAAATTCACTTTAATAGATATAATTTGTAAAGTAAATAAAAAATATTCGTGTATTAGAAGCATTAATTTTATTTTTGCGGAAACTTAAAACTAGCTTTTAATGCTCAGCATTAAAAAACAGTCATTTGTCATTCCCGTGAAGACGGGAAACTAAAACAAAATAGATGAATATTTTAATACTTGGTTCTGGAGGAAGAGAACATACTTTTGCTTGGAAAATTGCTCAAAGTTCAAAATGTAAAAACCTATTTGTAGCACCAGGAAACTCTGGGACAGCAGAAGTAGCTACTAATGTAAATATTGGCGTTACTGATTTCCCTGCGATAAAAGAATTAGTGTTAAATAACCATATTGATATGGTTGTTGTTGGTCCTGAAGACCCTTTAGTTCAAGGGGTTCATGATTTTTTTTTAAATGATGAGGCTATTAAACACGTATCGGTTATTGGTCCGCAAAAAGTAGCAGCAGAATTGGAAGGCAGTAAAGAGTTTGCAAAAGAGTTTTTATACCGTCATAATATACCAACTGCAGCTTACGAAAGTTTTACAAAAGGTACTGTAGAGAAAGGGTATGCCTTTTTAGAAACTTTAAACCCACCTTATGTTTTAAAAGCAGATGGTTTAGCAGCAGGAAAAGGTGTTGTTATTTTAAATGATTTGAATGATGCTAAAGCAGAACTGAAAAGCATGCTTGTTGATGCTAAATTTGGTGAAGCGAGTACCAAAGTAGTTATTGAAGAGTTTTTGGATGGAATAGAACTAAGTTGTTTTGTATTAACTGATGGTGAAAATTATAAAATATTACCAACTGCCAAAGATTATAAGCGTATTGGCGAAGGTGATACTGGTTTAAATACAGGAGGTATGGGAGCTGTTTCTCCAGTACCTTTTGCTACAGATGAATTTCTAAATAAAATTGAAGAACGTATTGTAAAGCCTACAATAAACGGTTTTAAAAAGGATAACTTACCTTATGTTGGGTTTGTATTTATCGGGCTTATTAAAGTAGGTGATGATCCAAAAGTGATTGAATATAATGTAAGAATGGGGGACCCAGAAACTGAGGTGGTTTTACCAAGATTGAAAAACGATTTTGTTGAAATTTTGGAAGCCATGGGTAACGTTACTTTAGATAAAATCAATATTGAAATTGATGAACGTGCAGCTACAACAATCATGACAGTTTCAGGGGGTTATCCTGAAGCTTATGAAAAAGGAAAAGAAATTACTGGAGTAGATGCTATTAAAGATTCTATACCGTTTCATGCTGGAGCACAAATAAAAGATGGTAAAATTGTAACTTCTGGAGGGCGTGTAATGGCGATAACGTCTTATGGGAAAACGTATCAAGAGGCCATAAAAAAATCTTACCAAAGTATAGATAAACTATACTTTGATAAGATGTATTATCGTAAAGATATTGGATTCGATTTATAAAAATGAGTGTGAAGAAATACTTTTATCTTCTTCATTATTATTATCAAATATTCTAAGCTGTAGCATCCAGTAAATCATAGCTACAAATCCAATAAGCATAAATAACCAAGATATAGTGTTTGCTCCAAACCAGCTTTCAAGCTCTAATTTTCTTAACCAATCAAAAGGTGCAAAAATATAGTCAACAAATAAATCTTGAATCGCGTAAAAGAAATCTTTCATTTTGTAATTGTTTATTAATCACCAACTATTTTATAGTTAGTATATTTACAGAGCAAAAATACAAAAACAGTTAATGATAACAAGCTTTTTTAATAAATCTAGACCATTATATTTTGCGCTTGTTTTTTTTATTGCGCTTTTAGCTTTTATTACAGCTAGGGCAAATACCGTAAATGGAGGTTTATCGTTTGATTTTATATTAAAACAAAGTGTTTTACTTTTTCTAATTTTTGCATCTATTTTACTTCTAAATTTTATTGTAAATAAGAACAGCTTAACCAATAAGAATAACTATGAAATCTTGTTATTTAGTCTGTTTTTGTTGTTTATAACACAAACCACAAGTAGCTCAAACGTATTAATATCTAATTTTTTTATGTTACTAGGGTTAAGAAGAGTAGTGAGTTTACGCTCTCCAAAAAACACAAAGAAAAAGCTTTTTGATGCTGCTTTTTGGATTGCCATTGCAGCATTATTTTATTTCTGGTCTATTTTATTTTTTGTTTTAATCATTTTGTCTCTGGTTTTATATACAGATAATAACATAAGGCATTGGATAATTCCTTTCTTGAGTGTTATAACTGTTTTTGTAATTTCCTGTGCAGCTTCAATCGTTTTTTATGATAGTTTTTTTGGAGTATTTAATCTCTCACCAGGAATAAGTTACGATTTTAGCAATTATAATTCTTTTCAATATTTAATTGCCATTACTGTGCTGTTATCATTTGGTGCATGGTCTTCAATATTTTATTTACAGAATATCAAAAAGAAGAAAAAAGCATTCAGAGTATCGTTTAAAATCATCATTTTAGCTGCAGTTATAGCCTTTTTTATAGTGATACAAGCGCCTCAGAAAAACGGAAGTGAATTTTTATTTTTATTTGCACCATTGGCTATTATCATCGCCAATTATATTGATATTATTCAAGAAAAGTGGTTTAAAGAAATCTTTTTAGCCGTTATAATTGTATTACCGTTTATTTTATTATTGTTGTAGTTTTTTTCCAAAAGCTAAATCACCAGCATCTCCAAGCCCAGGAACAATATAGCCTTTATCGTTTAGGGTTTTATCAATAGCAGCAATCCATAAATTTGTATTAACATCAAAATGTTGTTCTACAAAATTAACACCATCTTGAGCGCCAATAACACTAACTAAATGAATCTCTTTAGGCGTTCCAAAAGGTTTTAAAGCTTCAAAAGTAGCTAACATAGATTGTCCCGTTGCTAACATGGGGTCTGCCAAAATAAGTGTTTTACCTTCTAGATTCGGACAAGCTAAATACTCTACAATAATTTCAAAACTCTCAAGGCTGTGTTTATGGTGTCTGTAAGCAGAAATAAAGGCGTTTTCTGCAGTATCAAAATAATTTAGTAATCCATTATGTAACGGAACTCCAGCTCTTAAAATAGAGCAGAGAACAATATCATTTTCAGGTAAATTAATTTTTGAAGTCCCTAAAGGGGTTTTAATCGATTCAGAGTTATAACTCAAATTCTTACTCATTTCATAGCCTAATATTTCACCTATACGTTCAATATTTCTTCTAAATCTCATTCTATCTTTTTGAAGATCAACACTTCTTATTTCAGATAAGAAATTGTTCAATATAGAATTTTGAAGAGATAAATTATGAATAACCATACGCCTAAAACTAAATTATGAATAGTAAAGTTAATGAAACCCATTTACAAATTTGTCTTTAATCATTTTTGAAGTTTTCTGATGCTAAAGATTCTTGTATATTTTACGTAGTTTTGTACTTTATAATCCAATTTATATGTTCACAGAAAAAGCCAACAAGATTTTTCAAGATGTTATTGAAAAATACCACATAATTAATACCGTAGATCAGCCTTTTGAAAACCCATATTCAAAAAGTGATTTATTAGAACATTTGTTATACAGAAAATGCTGGATTGATACCGTACAATGGCATTATGAAGATATTATTCGCGACCCGCAAATAGATCCTGTTGCAGCTTTAACTTTAAAACGTCAAATTGATGCTTCCAATCAAGATAGAACGGATATGGTGGAGTACATTGACAGTTATTTCCTTGAAAAATACAATGATGTTTCTGTAAAAGATAACGCTACAATTAATACCGAAAGTCCTGCTTGGGGCGTAGATAGATTATCTATTTTGGCTTTAAAAGTCTATCATATGAATGAGGAAGCAACTCGTAATGACGCTTCTGCGGAACATAAAGCAACTTGCCAGAAAAAATTAGATATTTTATTAGAGCAACGTGTTGATTTATCTACAGCAATTGATACCCTTTTAAGTGATATTGAAAATGGTGATAAATACATGAAAGTATACAAGCAAATGAAAATGTATAATGACGATGAATTAAACCCTGTTCTTCGTTCTCAAAAATAAAATTCCTGTGAAGGCAGGAATATCATCCTAAATATTGAGATGCCAAAACAAAAAAACATCTTAGTTATACGTCTTTCAGCAATGGGAGATGTAGCTATGACGGTTCCTGTTTTGCGCGCACTTACCAAACAGCATCCAGAACTTAAAATAACGGTTTTAACACGAGCTTTCTTTAGTCCTTTTTTTAGAGATTTAGAACATGTTGAGGTGTTTCCTGCAGATGTTAAAGGTGAGCATAAAGGTATTTTCGGACTTTATAAATTAGCAAGACAGCTTAATAAAAAGAAGTTTTATGTAATTGCAGATTTGCATAACGTACTTAGAAGTAAAATGCTCAAGAAATTTATTCGATGCAAGCGTTTTATTTCAATTGATAAAGGCAGAAAGGAAAAAAGGTTACTAACGTCAGGACAAATATTTAAGCAACTTAAAACAACGCATCAAAGGTATGCAGATGTGTTTAGGGGTTTAGGCTATGCTGTTGATTTATCAAAACCTAGTTTTCCTAAAAAGGTAGCGTTAAGCACTAAACTTCAAGAATTAGTAAATAATCATTCAAAAAAGTGTATTGGAATTGCACCATTTGCAGCTCACGAAGGAAAAATGTATCCTTTAAATTTGATGAAACAGGTTGTTGAAAAACTATCAGAAGACAATCAGGTTATTTTATTTGGAGGTGGTAAATATGAGTCTGAAATTTTAAATGAATTTGAAAACAGCTTTGATAATACCATCAATTTAGCAGGGAAATTATCGCTTGATGAAGAGATGGATGTTATTTCGAATTTAGACGTGATGTTGTCAATGGATTCAGGAAATGCTCATATTGCAGCCATGTTAGGCGTAAAAGTGATAACTATTTGGGGTGTTACGCATCCATTTGCTGGTTTTACACCTTTTAATCAACCGCAAGATTATGGTTTAATTGCAGATAGAGAAAAATTTCCGCTAGTACCAACTTCAATCTATGGTAATAAATATCCAGAAAATTATAAAGAAGCTTCGAGTAGTGTTGCTCCAGAAGTTGTGGTTGAAAAAATTAAATCTATAATTTAAAAGCCTTCTCAGGAATGACAATTAAACATCATCAAAATCAATTGCAATTGTAGGGCTAGTAGGGTGTGCTTGACAAGTTAAAATTAAACCTTCAGCAACTTCACTTTCTGTTAAAATATTATTTTGCCTCATAGTAGCACTCCCTTCAGTAACTTTTGCTAAACAGCTACTACATATACCTCCTTGACAAGAATATGGCGCATCCAAATCTTCGTCTAAGGCAGCTTCAAGAATCGTTTGTTTTTGAGACATATCAAAAGTTGTAGTTTCATCATCCACTGTAACAGAAATTTTAGTATTTCCAGATGCAACAACTTCTTCTTTTACTTCAGATGGTTTTGCAGCTTTAAAAAGCTCAAAATGTATGCGGTTTTCGTTAATATCATGTTCTGTTAAAACATCTTTAACAGTATGAATCATTGCTTCAGGTCCGCAAAGGTAAAAGGCATCAACCTCAATATGTTTGTGTTTGTTTTTCATTACATAATTAACCGTGCTTTTTTCAATTCTACCAAAAATAGAATCATCTTCATCCTGTTGGCTAAAAACGAATTGAATTGAAAAACGATCTTTATAGGCATGTTGCAGTTCCAGAAGTTCATTTAAAAACATGGTGTCTTTGGTTGTTTTATTTCCATAGACTAATATCACCTTGCTATGCACTTCTTCTTCTAAAGCACACTTAATAATGCTTAAAACTGGCGTTATACCACTTCCAGCAGCAAAAAGTGCAATGTTTTTAGTTTTAGAATCGTTTGGTTCAAAAGTAAAGCGACCTTTAGGTGGCGCAACTTCAATAGTATCTCCAGCTTTTAAGGTGTTATTGGCATAAGCAGAGAAAGTACCATCTTTCACCTCTTTTACAGCAACTTTAACTTCGCCACTTTTAGGAGATACACAAAGGGAATAATCCCGACGAATTTCATTACCATTTATTTCAGTTTTTAAAGTAATATACTGTCCTGCTTGAAAAGCAAAAATATCTTTAAGGTTTTCAGGAAGATTAAAAGCAATGCTAATGGCTTTTTCGGTTTCTCTTTTTATATTTTTTACTGAAAGTTTATGGAATGATGACATCTAGATTAATTTTTAACAAAAATAGTGAAGCCGATAAAAAAAAGTGTCTTATTTTCGATAAAAAGTAATACATAAAATTATTATGCATAAAAAAATTATGTATATATTTGATACTCGATGAAAAGCACAAACTTGTACAAAGGGAGTTTAGTCACCATCATTTTAAAGCTTTTAAACGAGAATGATAAAATGTATGGCTATGAAATAACTCAAAAAGTAAAAGAAATCACAAAAAACGAACTTCAGTTAACAGAAGGCGCCTTGTATCCTGCGCTTCATAAATTAGAAGCACAAGGCATGTTGCATGTTGAGATTTCTAAAGTTGGAAATAGAGTTCGTAAATATTATAGGCTAACTGAGGATGGTACAAAAGAAACTGTAGCTAAGCTTGCAGAGTTAGAAAGTTATATTAGAAATATGCGCGCTTTAGTAAATCCTAAATTCCGAGAAGGATAAAAAATAAAAATATTTTTAAAAGTGTAACAAATTAAAACTTTGCAACACTTACTTTTAAGAAAACTAAAACCACCAAAAATGATAAAACGATTTTTAAGTTTAGAATGGAAGGCTTTTTTTAGGTCAGCTAGTTTTGGAAAAAGTTTAGGTATCAAAATATTTATGGGTTTTTTAAGCCTGTATTTTATTGCTATGTTTTTAGGAATGGGACTAGGCTTGTATCCAGTACTAAAAAAAGTTTATCCAGATGGAGACCCACTTTTAATAGTAAACAGCTTTCTTTTTTTCTGGATTTTAGGCGATTTAGTATTCCGTTTTTTCTTTCAAAAACTGCCTGTAATGAGTGTGAAACCATTACTAACATTACCTGTTAAAAGGCGTAAAGTTGTCAATTATGTTCTAGGAAAATCAGCATTTTCATTTTTTAACTTCCTGCCTTTATTTGCTATCATTCCATTTGGAATAACCTTAATGGTTAAAGACTATCCGGTTACAAATGTTTTAGTTTGGATGCTAGCTTTAATTGTAGTTGTTTTAATAATAAATTTCTTCAACTTTATTATTGAAAGTTTTTCATCAGAAAAAGAATTGTCTTTTTTACCTATAATAGTTGTTGCTGGAGGTTTGTACGCTTTAAATCATTTCAATATCATTTCTTTTAATGAAATAGTAGGCGATGGTTTTAATGCCATTTATAATAATCCCTTATTAGTAGTAGTACCCATTTTAATTCTAGTAGTATGCTACATTTTTAATTTTAAATTATTAAGACAAAAATTGTTTTTAGACAGCGGATTGAAAACAAAAATTAAAGAAGTTAATGCTTCTAACTTAGAGTGGACAAAGAATTTTGGAGATATAGCGCCATTTATGCAACTCGATTTAAAACTGATTTGGCGTAATAAACGGACTAAATCTTCTGTTTGGATGGTCGCTATAGGTTTGCTTTACGGCTTGTTTTTCTATCCGCAACCTATATATCAAAATTTAGAATGGTTTTTTGTATTCATAGGCGTATTTTCAACAGGAATATTCTTAATTAACTTCGGACAGTTTATTCCTGCATGGGACAGTGGTTATTATAAACTACTAATGAGCCAGAATATTAAATACGAACAGTACTTAAAGTCTAAGTTTACTTTAATGGCTGTTAGTGTGTTGATTTTATTTGTTTTAGGAATTCCTTATGTATTCTTCGGATGGAAAATATTATTAGCCCATTTTGCAGCAGCTATTTATAACATTGGCGTTAATACCCATGTTATTTTACTTGGAGGCTCTTTTAATAGAAAAAAAATTGATTTGAGCCAAAAAGCAGCTTTTAATTATCAAGGTACTGGTGCGGTACAATGGTTAATTGGTATCCCATTATTGCTTTTACCAATGGGTTTATTCGCAGCATTTTACTTCTTAATAGGCTTTGAAATAGCATGTTTAGTTTTAATTATTCTTGGTGTAATAGGCATTGTATTCCATCAAAAATTAATGAAAACAATAACTCAGAAATATTTAGATTCAAAATATAAAATGATTGACGCGTTCGATCAGGATAACTAAAAAACAACATCATGATAACAACTTCTAATTTATCAAAAAAATACAGCGGAAACCAAGTTTTAAATATTGAAACTTTAGAGATACCTAAAGGACAAAGTTTTGGTTTAGTTGGGAATAATGGCGCTGGAAAAACGACATATTTTAGTCTGCTTTTAGATCTAATTCAGCCTACAACAGGTCACATTAATAGCCATGGAGTACAAGTGAATGAAAGTGAAGATTGGAAACCTTTTACATCAGCTTTTATAGACGAAAGCTTTTTAATAGGCTATTTAACTCCAGAAGAGTACTTCTATTTTATTGGAGAATTAAGAGGACAAAATAAAGCTGATGTTGATTCTCTTGTATCGCAATTTGAAGATTTTTTTCATGGCGAAATACTAGGGCAAAAAAAGTACTTACGAGACTTGAGTAAGGGAAACCAAAAGAAAGCAGGTATTGTAGCAGCACTTATTGGAAATCCAGAGGTCATTATTTTGGATGAGCCTTTTGCTAATCTAGATCCAACAACTCAGATAAGACTTAAAAATATTATTAAAGAGTTAGCTGAAAAACAAGGTGTTACGGTTTTAATTTCAAGTCATGATTTAATGCATGTTACTGATGTATGCGAGCGTATAGTTGTTTTAGAGAAAGGCGAAGTTGTTAAAGATTTAGCTACAAGTGCAGCAACTTTAAAGGAGTTAGAAGCGCATTTTGCCAACTAATCCTTTTATTTAAAAGTCATTGCATTTTTAGGTAAATACAAAAAGATGCTTATTTTTACGATTCTATATAATAATAACAAGAGATTTTAGTTATTATTTAGACTAAAAATACCAGCGTTTGAAAACACCTTTTAAAGCCATACTGCTACTTATCTTCTTAACTTTTCTAGCATTTAGTTGTTCAAGAAAAAAAGATAAATTTATAAACAGAAATTTTCATGCCGTAACTGCAGAGTTTAATGCGCTTTATAATGGCTATAATGCTCTAGAGCAAGGAAAACAAACCCTTAATGATGCTTATTTTGATAACTATTGGGAAGTATTACCGATAGAAAGGATGCAAATCTTTGAAGATATTGTACTTCCGGGGCAATCTAAAAACGAAAATTTTACTAGGGCAGAAGAGAAAGCTGCAAAGGCCATTCAAAAGCATAGTATGAATATTGATGGTAAAGAGAAAAATCCTCAAATGGATGAAGCTTATTTACTTCTTGGTAAAGCTAGATACTTTGATCAGCGTTTTGTACCAGCCTTAGAAGCGCTTAATTATATCCTTTATAAATATCCTGCAAGTGATAAAATAAATCAAGCCAAAGTATGGCGTGAAAAAGCAAATATTAGATTAGATAATAACGAGTTAGCTATTGAGAACTTAAAACGTCTTTTAAAACAAGAAGATATTGAAGGTCAAGATTTAGCTGATGCAACCTCTATACTAGCACAAGCGTATCTCAATCAAAAAATTATAGACACAGCCATAACGCAACTTGAAATTGCATCAAACGCAACAAAAAACAATGATGAACGTGGACGTTATCGTTTTATTCAAGGACAGTTATATAATAAGTTAGGGTACAAAGACAGCGCAAATATTGCTTTTGATAAAGTTATTGAACTTAACAGGAAGACGCCTAGAATCTATATGATTTCAGCCTATTTAGAGAAAGTTAAAAATTTCGATTTTGAAAACGGAAACAAACTAGAAGTAACAGAACTGTTAACCGAACTTGAAGAAAACAGAGAAAATCGTCCGTTTCTAGATAAAATTTATCATCAAATAGGAACCTACCATTTGCAAAATGGTTCAGATTCATTGGCTGTTGCGTATTATAATAAATCTTTAAGAACAGATTCAAGAGATAAATTACTTAAAGCTAAAAACTTTGAAACTTTAGGTGATATGAACTTTGATGCTTCTGTTTATGCTGAAGCTGGAGAATATTACGACAGTACAATGAGTAATTTGGTGATAAACTCAAAACCTTATCGTATAATAAAACGCAAACGAGATAATTTAAAAGATGTAATTTATTACGAATCTGTAGCTAAGGTAAATGATAGTATACTTAGGTTAGTGAATTTACCCGAAGCTGAAAAATTAGCTTATTTTGAATCTTTTGTAGAAGACCTAAAGGCAAAAGCTGAAGCTGAAAAAGAAAAACAAGAAGCTGCTGAGCGTAATAGTGGTTTAGCAACGGTTAACACTATTGGCTCTCAACCTAACAGAGTTGGACCTCAATCACAATCTAACACTTTTTATTTTTACAATCCTACCACAGTAGCTTTTGGTAAAAATGAGTTTGTAAAAAATTGGGGAGATAGAACTTTAGAAGATAACTGGAGATGGTCTAGTAAGGGCATTTCTAGTGGTGGAAATAATAACGCTACCATAGATATTGCTGCCTCTGCATCAGAAGAAGAACGTTTCGACCCTCAATTTTATATCTCTAAAATTCCTTCAACGGAAAAAGAAATAGATAGCATATCCAAAGATCGTAATTATGCCTATTACCAATTAGGATTAATTTATAAAGAGAAGTTTAAGGAATATGAACTAGCAAAAGGTAAATTTCAAAACCTTTTGAATAGTAATCCTGAAGAGCGATTAGTACTACCTTCAAAATATAACTTGTTTAAGATATATGAATTATTGGGTGAAAATGATGAAGCTTCTATTGCTAAAGATGAGATTATTGCTAAATATCCAGAATCAAGATATGCAACAATTTTAAAGAATCCTGAGTTAGTTACTAAAAGAGATGAAAACAGTCCTGAAAGCTTGTATGAAGCCCTATATATTCAGCATGAAAATCAAGAGTATTCAGATGTTATTTCAAAAAGTGAAGACTATATAAAAACGTTTGATGGCGAAACAATGGTTCCCAAATTCGAACTATTAAAGGCTACAGCTACAGGGCGCTTACATGGTTATGAAGCGTATAAGAAAGCAATTAATTATTTAGCAATTACTTATGCCAATACTCCTGAAGGAAAACAAGCTCAAAATATAGAATCAAATATACTACCTAGATTAATAAATAAAGATTTTGTAAAAGCATCCGATAGTATTAATGATAATTATAAAGTTATTTTTAAATTTGAAGAGCCTCAATCAGAAGCCATTGCAAGTTTTAAAGAAACTCTAGATACGGTTTTAAAAAATGTACGGTATTATAAGTTAGATACTTCTATTGATGTTTATAATCCAAATACCAAGTTTATCCTAGTTCATGGATTAAAAAATGAGCAAGTAGCAAAAACATTCGATCAGCTTTTAACAGAAGAAGATCAAAAGAAAATAAAAGCCCCCTATTTTGTAGCATCATCTACAAATTATCAAATCATTCAAATCCATAAAAATTTGGATGCCTATTTGAATATCGATAACAATTAAACTTAACCCCAAATTATTATGTTCTCTGAAAACAAAAAAGAAAAACAAATGACAGAAGGCACATCAAGTCAAAATATTATTGCTCAAGGCACTAAAATGGTTGGCGACGTAACAAGTCAAGGCGATTTAAGAATAGATGGTATTATTGAAGGAAATATTAAAACTTCAGGAAAAGTAGTTGTTGGTAAATCTGGATTAATAAAAGGTACATTAAATGGAACCGATGCTTATTTTGAAGGAAAATTTTCTGGTAAATTAGCCTTATCTGGCACATTAACTTTAAAATCATCAGCGCATATTGAAGGTGAGGTAGTTGCTGGTAAATTAGCTGTAGAGCCTGGAGCAACATTTAATGTTACATGTGTTATGAAAGGAACGGTAAAAGAAATGAACAACGGCAATGTCGCACAACCCCAACAACAAAGAAAACCAGAACCAGGGAAAACCGCTTAAAAATGTAGCAATATTGTCTGGTATAGCAATACAAATGGGTGTTACTATATACGTATTTGTTATGTTAGGTAAATGGTTAGATTCTAAATTTAATGATGGAAATAAATTGTTCATTATTATTGCAACACTTTTAGGAGTTGCCGTATCATTATACGTGGTTCTTAAGCAAGTTAATAGAATTAAATATTAATGAATAATCCTTTTTTTAGTTTTACAACAAAAGCTGTATCTCTTTTAGCTCTTGTTTTTGTGATACATTTAATCTCTTTAAATGCTTTAGATCTTCCCTTATTCGAAAACAAAATTGTACTATCTTACATTGTAAATCTTATTTTAGTAATTGTAATTTTCGGAATTCTGTACCTTTTAAAAGAAAAGTATAAAAGTCAATTAGGCTTTTTATTTTTAGCAGGTAGCTTTTTAAAGTTTGCTGTTTTTTTTATACTCTTTTATCCATATTATAAGCTTGATAACTCTATAACCAAGTTAGAGTTTACAGCTTTTTTTGTCCCTTATGTTATTGGCTTAATATTAGAATCTGTAAGCCTTAGCAAATGGTTAAATAAACTAGATTAGTACCAGACGTTTATTTACTAAAAAAGATAGAAAAAATAAAAATAAAAATAGTTTTGGGTTTTGATATAAAAACATACCTTTGCACCGATTTTTAAGCCACTATTATATAGAGTGATATGCGAAGAAAAATATCTTTAAAACCAATTACATTATTACTGCTTTTAATAACCTTCGTTTCTTATGCGAAAGAAGAAGGAACTCAAGGAGAACCTAAAAATGATAGAGCAGCGTTTGTAAAAGAGTATATACAACACCATTTAAAGGATTCTTATGACTTTGGTTTGTATTCATATACATCAGATGAAGGAGAGCATAAACATATAGGTTTCCCTTTACCAGTAATACTTTGGGATAATGGTTTAAAAGTATTTTCATCATCGAAATTTCATCATGGAGAAGAAGTGGCTGAGGTTGGTGGTAATTATTACAAAGTACACCATTCAAAAATTTATAAAGTTGATGGGCCAAATGAGCAGATTATTGAAGACGAGCACCATCACGCTACAAACGAAAAACCTTTAGATTTTTCTATAACTAAAAATGTTTCTCTAATCATTTTAGTTTTTGGTATCATGTTTTTTATGTTTAGCCGTATGGCAAAATCATATACAAAGAACAATGGTATGCCAAAAGGGATGGGACGTTTCTTAGAGCCTATTGTACTTTATGTTCGTGACGAAATTGCTCGACCTAATATTGGTGAAAAGCATTATAAGAGATATATGAGTTATTTGTTAACTGTATTTTTCTTTGTATGGATTGTTAATTTATTTGGTCTAACACCTATAGGTATGAATGTAACTAATAACATAGCAGTAACGTTATGTTTAGCGCTTATAACATACTTAATTACAACATTTTCAGGAAATAAAAACTACTGGAAGCACATATTTTGGATGCCAGGTGTACCAGTTCCAATGAAAATTATATTGGCACCAATTGAGTTATTGGGAACTATCATTAAACCATTTGCTTTAATGATTCGTTTGTACGCTAATATCACAGCTGGACACGTGGTGTTAATGAGTATAGTAGGAATGATATTTTTATTCCAAAATTGGATAGGGAGTTCTTTATCTTTCTTACTAGCGTTTGTATTGGCTATTTTAGAGTTGCTTGTTGCAGCTTTACAAGCATATATTTTTACAGTACTTTCAGCACTATACTTCGGTATGGCAGTTGAAGAACACGATGATCATCACTAATTTATTGATGATTTTTATAAATTGAATGTTTAATTAATTTAATATATATATTATGGAAATTCCAGCTATCGTAGGTGCAGGTTTAGTAGTAATTGGAGCAGGTATAGGAATTGGTAGAATCGGTGGTTCTGCTATGGAGGCTATCGCTCGTCAACCTGAAGCTACAGGAAAAATTCAAACGGCTATGCTTATTGCAGCAGCCTTAATTGAAGGTATTGGATTTGCTGCATTATTCGCAGTATAATACAAACAAGATACAGCTATAACGGTTGGTTATAGCTGTTCTTTTAGTTAAACATAAGTTTTTTAGAAATTTAAATTATTATGGGAAAATTATTCGAAGACTTTTCATTAGGATTGTTTTTTTGGCAAGCAGTGTTGTTTTTGGCATTGGTATTCTTATTAAGAAAATTTGCTTGGAAACCAATTTTAGATTCAGTTAATGACAGAGAAGAAGGTATTAAAAATGCATTAGATTCTGCTGAAAAAGCAAAATTAGAAATGCAAAACCTTCAAGCAGATAACGAGAAGTTATTAAAAGAAGCTAGAGCAGAGCGTGAAGCTATGTTAAAAGATGCTCGTGAGATGAAAAACAAAATGATTGAGGATGCAAAAGCTGAAGCTAGCGAAAGTGCTTCAAAGTTAGTAGCTCAAGCTCAAGCATCTATCGAATCTGAAAAGAAAGCTGCTATTGCAGAATTAAAATCTCAAGTAGCTAACTTATCAGTAGAAATAGCTGAAAAAGTAGTACGTACTGAATTATCTAACAAAGACAAGCAATTGCAATTGGTTGAAACTATGTTAGCTGAAAAATCTTTAAAATAAGATATAATGGCAGGAGCAAGAGCAGCAATACGTTACGCGAAAGCATTATTAAGTTTAGCATCAGATCAAAATGCAGCAGATACTGTAAATGAAGATATGAAGCTAATAGCTGATACTGTTGTGGACAACAAAGAGTTAAGTGATGCGCTTCAAAGTCCTGTAATTCCTTCTTCAGATAAAAAAGCAGTTTTATTAGAGGTATTTAAAAAATCTAATAAAACAACTTTAAGCTTAATAGATACTTTAATGGCTAATAATCGAATTGATATTTTAGGTCATGTGGCTTCAAAATATAATCAGTTATTTGATGAGTCTAAAGGTATCCAAATAGCAACAGTTACAACAGCTGTAGCGTTGTCAGCAGATTTAAAGAAGAAAGTTTTAGCAAAAGCTAAAGCACTTACAGGTAAAAATGTTGAGGTAGAAAACATAATAGATGAAAGCATTTTAGGTGGTTTCATTTTACGTATAGGAGATGTGCAATACAACGCAAGTGTTGCTAATCAACTAAATAAATTAAAACAAGAATTTACATTAAACTAAGATCTTTAAAAGGTCTAAATAAATAACTAAGATGGCAGAAGTAAAACCAGCTGAAATATCAGCAATCTTAAAAAAACAACTTTCAGGTTTTGAAGCAAGCGCTTCATTAGATGAAGTAGGAACTGTATTAACTGTAGGTGATGGTATCGTTCGTGCTTACGGATTATCTAACGCACAATATGGTGAGTTAGTAGAATTCGAAGGCGGATTAGAAGGTATTGTACTTAACCTTGAAGAAGATAATGTTGGTATTGTATTATTAGGAGGTTCATCTGGTGTAAAAGAAGGATCTACTGTAAAACGTACAGGACGTATTGCTTCTATCAATGTAGGTGAAGGTATTGTTGGTCGTGTGGTTGACACTTTAGGTAACCCTATTGATGGTAAAGGACCAATTTCTGGAAAAACTTACGAAATGCCACTAGAGCGTAAAGCACCTGGTGTTATCTTCCGTGAGCCAGTAACTGAACCATTACAAACAGGTATCAAATCTATTGATGCTATGATTCCTGTAGGTCGTGGACAACGTGAGTTGGTTATTGGTGACCGTCAAACCGGTAAAACAACAGTTTGTATTGATACCATCTTAAATCAAAAAGAATTTTACGATGCAGGCGAGCCTGTATATTGTATATATGTTGCTGTAGGTCAAAAAGCATCTACAGTAGCAAACATTGCTAAAGTATTAGAAGAAAAAGGCGCATTAGCTTATACAACTATTGTAGCAGCAAATGCATCTGATCCTGCTCCAATGCAAGTATACGCTCCTATGGCGGGTGCTGCAATTGGTGAGTATTTTAGAGATACTGGTCGTCCAGCATTAATCATTTATGATGATTTATCTAAACAAGCGGTAGCTTACCGTGAGGTATCTTTATTATTACGTCGTCCACCAGGACGTGAGGCGTACCCAGGTGACGTTTTCTACTTACACTCTCGTTTATTAGAGCGTTCTGCGAAAGTTATTAATGATGATGATATTGCTAAGGATATGAACGATTTACCAGATTCACTAAAACCATTAGTGAAAGGTGGAGGTTCTCTAACAGCTTTACCAATTATTGAAACACAAGCGGGTGACGTTTCTGCATATATTCCAACGAATGTAATTTCGATTACAGATGGGCAAATTTTCTTAGATGGAGATTTATTTAACTCTGGTGTACGTCCAGCAATTAACGTAGGTATTTCGGTATCTCGTGTTGGTGGTAACGCACAGATTAAATCAATGAAAAAAGTATCAGGTACGTTAAAATTAGATCAAGCACAATTCCGTGAGTTAGAAGCTTTCGCGAAGTTTGGTTCAGATTTAGATGCGGTTACTTTAAATGTAATTGAAAAAGGTAAACGTAACGTTGAGATTTTAAAACAAGCTCAAAATGATCCGTTTACAGTTGAAGATCAGGTAGCAATTATTTATGCTGGATCTAAAAACTTATTAAAAGACGTTCCTGTAAATAAAGTAAAAGAATTTGAAAGAGATTTCATTGAATTCTTAAACGCTAAACACAGAGGTATTTTAGATACTTTAAAAGCAGGAAAATTAACTGATGAAGTTACAGATACATTAACAACTGTAGCTAAAGATTTATCAGGTAAGTATTAAGCATAATTAATATTCCTTTGTAAAAGAGGGAATCTTTATTTCATATTTTAAAATATGGCTAACTTAAAAGAAATACGTAACAGAATATCATCAGTATCTTCTACGATGCAGATTACCAGTGCCATGAAAATGGTATCTGCTGCAAAGTTAAAGAAGGCTCAAGATGCTATTACAGCAATGCGTCCTTATGCGGATAAGTTAACTGAGCTTTTACAAAGTTTAAGTGCTACACTTGATGCAGATTCTGGAAGTGCATATTCTGAACAACGCGAGTTGAAAAAAGTATTGATTGTTCCGATAACTTCAAACAGAGGTTTAGCAGGTGCTTTTAATTCAAACATCATCAAAGAGGTTAACAGATTAGTTTCTGAAACGTATGCAAATCAAGAAGTATCTTATTTAACTATTGGTAAAAAAGCCAATGATGCGTTTAAAAAGACTAATAACGTTATCGATAATAAAAGTGAAGTCTATGATGATTTAACTTTTGATAATGTTGCTGAAATCGCTCAACTTTTAATGGATAAATTTGTTGCTGGTGAATTTGATAAAATTGAAATTGTATATAACAAATTCAAAAATGCTGCCACTCAAATTGTAATGACTGAGCAGTTTTTACCTATCGTTCCTGTTGAAGGAGAAGCTAATGCTAATGCAGATTATATTTTCGAACCATCGAAATTAGAAATCGTTGAAGAATTGATTCCTAAGTCTTTAAAAACACAATTATATAAAGGTATTAGAGATTCTTTTGCGTCTGAACATGGAGCACGTATGACGGCAATGCATAAAGCAACTGATAATGCAACTGAATTAAGAGATCAACTTAAATTAACATATAACAAAGCGCGTCAAGCAGCCATTACCAATGAAATCCTTGAGATTGTTGGTGGTGCAGAAGCTTTGAATAATTAATAAGTTCCTGTGAAGACAGGGGTCTCATTCAAAATATATAAACCTAACTTTAGCGAGTTAGGTTTTTTTGTTTTAAAAGCCCTATTTTTAGCATATCAAAAAACGCACTTTTGAGCGCATTTAAATCACTTTTCAAACAAACCTTTATTTATGGCTTAGCTACTGTACTACCCAGAATGCTAACCTTTTTACTTACACCACTCTATACAGAGGTAATGGCTGTTGGCGTTTACGGTAAAGTCTCTATTATATTTTCGTGGTTTGCTATATTTAATGTGATTTTGGCATACGGAATGGAGACGGCTTTTTTTCGTTTTTTTAATAAGGAGGATGACCAAGATAAAGTTGTTGGAACATCGACATTATCAATCATTTTCACATCACTTACCATATTTATTTTAGCGTTTGTTTTTAAAAATCAAATTGCTGAAGTTACTGATATAGAAGTAAAACATATTAATTTTGTGCTTTGGATTTTACTTTTAGATGCATTGGTCATAATCCCTTTTGCTTGGTTACGTGCTAAAGCAAAACCTATGAAATATGCGATTATAAAAATTACAAATGTCGCAATCAATATAGGGCTTAATTTATTTTTCTTTTTGCTCTTAACTGATTTGGCAAAACAAAATGATGTATTCGCGTCAATTTATAAGCCAGATTTTGAAATCAGTTATGTGCTTATTGCTAATCTCTTTGCAAGTGGTATTACACTTGTTTTAATGTTGTCGTTTTACGGAAAAATCAAATATGTATTCAATACCATACTATGGAAACAAATGTTGCGTTATGCGCTTCCTGTATTAGTGGCAGGTTTAGCTTATACAACTATTGAAACTTTTAATCGTATTTTACTAGATAGTAGTTTGTCGACTGCTGAAAACCCTGAAGATGAAGTTGGCATGTTTTCAGCATGCTATAAGTTGGCGTTATTTATGACGTTGTTTGCTACCGCTTTTCGTTTAGGGATAGAACCTTATTTTTTTAGTCATGCAAAAAGCAAAAATCCGCAGAAAAACTATGCTAGAATTTTAGAATATTTTGTTGTATTTGGCTCCGTTATTTTATTAACAGTTGTTGTGTTTTCAGATTTTATTAAAGTGATTATAATTCGAGATGAAGCCTTTTGGGAAGCTATGTGGATTGTGCCTATTATTCTTATTGCGAGTTTCTGTTTGGGTATTTATCACAACCTTTCTGTTTGGTATAAAATAACAGATCGTACCAAGTTTGGTGCTTATATTTCCGTTGTTGGAGCCATTATCACTTTAGTTCTAAATATATGGTTAATTCCAATTATAAGTTACAGAGGTTCAGCAATTGCAACTTTGGCTGCTTATGGTAGTATGGTATTGCTCTCGTATTATTTTGGAAGGAAATACTATCCCATACCTTATAATTTGAAGAAGATTGGATTGTATTTAACAATTTCAATAGCCTTTTCGTTAATCTATTTTTATCAGTTTAGAGCTAATTATTTTGTTGGGATAACGATGTTAATTGTATTTTTGAGCTTAGTGTATATATCTGAAAAAAAACAGATAAAAGAATTATTAAAAAGATAACATGGAAATTAAAATAATCAATAAATCCAATCATGATTTACCGCATTATGAGACATTAGCTTCGGCAGGAATGGATTTACGTGCTAATATATCAGAATCAAGAGTTTTAAAGCCTCTAGAACGCAGTATTGTAGGTACTGGTCTATTTATAGAGCTTCCAGTTGGCATTGAAGCCCAAGTACGTCCAAGAAGTGGATTAGCCGCTAAAAAAGGCATTACAGTGCTAAATGCTCCTGGAACTATTGATGCTGATTATAGAGGCGAAATAGGAGTGATTTTAGTAAATCTTTCAAATGAGGATTTTACTATAAATAACGGCGAGCGTATAGCTCAATTAGTTATTGCAAAACATGAACGTGCGGAATGGGTTCAAGTTGATGAATTATCTTCAACAGAAAGAGGTGAAGGAGGTTTTGGAAGTACAGGAACTAAGTAATGAATTACGATTAACGATTTTTGATATCAGAATTATAAAATATTAGTGAATTCGTGGCAAAACGAATAAACACACAAACGATTAATTAAAAAAATGAAAATAATAGTCCCAATGGCAGGCAGAGGATCTCGCCTTAGACCGCACAGTTTAACAGTACCAAAACCATTAATTCCTGTTGCAGGACAACCAATTGTTCACAGACTGGTAAAAGATATCGCCAAAGTTTTAAAACAACCCATTGATGAAATTGCTTTTGTTTTAGGTGATCCAGCGTGGTTTGGAGACGAGGTGGTTTCAAGTTTAGAAAAATTGGCTACTGATTTAGGTGCAAAAGCATCAATTTATAGGCAAGATAAACCGCTTGGAACTGGTCATGCTATTATGTGTGCAAAACCATCTTTATCAGGACCAGCAGTAATTGCTTATGCAGACACCTTGATTAGAGCTGAATTTGATTTAGACCCAACGGCAGATAGCGTTATTTGGACAAAACAAGTTGAGAACCCTGAAGCTTATGGTGTGGTTAAGTTAAATGACAATGATGAAATAATAGAGTTAGTTGAAAAACCAGAAGCATTTGTTTCAGACCAAGCGGTGATTGGTATTTACTATTTTAAAGATGTAGCGGTTTTAAAAGGAAAGCTTCAAGGAATCTTGGATGAAAATATTATGAATGGTGGCGAATACCAAATTAATGATGGTATTAAGCGTATGATGGCTGATGGTAAAGTGTTTAAAACAGGAACGGTTGACGAATGGATGGACTGTGGAAATAAAGCCATAACTATTGAAACCAACCAACGTATGTTAGGTTTTTTAAAAGCTGATGGCGAGGAGCAATTAGTAGCATCTTCGGCTAAATTGGATAATGCCAACATTATTGAACCTTGTTTTATTGGTGAAAATGTGGTGTTGAAAAACACAACTATTGGTCCGTTTGTTTCTGTTGGAAATGGTACGGTTATTGAAAACTCTACAGTTAAAAATAGCTTAATTCAGACGAATACAAGCATTAAAAATGCTAATTTAGACAATGCTATGATTGGTAATAACGTTAAGTACAACGGTGAGTTTACTAGCATAAGTATAGGTGATTATTCTGTATTAGAATAAAATTCCTTTTGAAAAAAGGAATCTCTAAGCTGATAAAATAAAGCCAGATGCAAGCCTAATGTTTGAGGATGGTTGCGTTAGGGATTGAACGGCATGTTTGAAATCCCCGACGCAGGAGGGATTGAGTAGTGAAAGCCCGACCCCTTGTGGGTAACGCCCAAAACAATATGTAATGAAAAGATTAATTTACATACTTTTTTTCTTTGGAATAATTGCTATTCCACAGATAAACCATGCCCAAGTAGATTTTAATAAAACACCTGATGACGATTTAGGAGATAATGAAGATCGATTCCAAGAGTTATTCTACGAAGCTTTAAAACAAAAAGGTATTGAGAATTATGATAGAGCTGCGGAGGCTTTGCAGAAGTGTATTGACATTGATAATTCTGTGCCTGTTTTGTATTTTGAATTGGGTAAAAGTTATAATAAGCTTAAAAATTTTGGATCTGCAGAAGAGGCTTTAAAAAAAGCAGTTGATAAAGACCCTGATAACGAGTGGTTTTTAGACGAGCTTTATGGGTTTTATGCGTCTCAGAATGAAACGGATAAAGCCATAAAAACGGTTAAGCAACTGGTTAGATTTCATCCAGACTACAAAGAAGATTTAGCAGCACTTTATGTAAAAACCAAAAAGTATGATGATGCTTTGGAGATTTTAGACACTTTGGATGCTGAGTTTGGAGTTTCTGTAAGTAGAGACATTTTGAGGAACCGTATTTATGAGGCTACAGGACGAAAGAATGACCAAATAAAGAATTTAGAAAGTCGCGTTGAAAATAATCCTGAAAAAGAATCGAATTATTTGGCGCTTATTTTTAGATACAGTGAAAATAATGAAAAGGATAAGGCTTTTGAAACCGCAAAAGAGCTTTTAAAAATTAATCCTAATTCACAAATTGTACATTTGGCATTGTATAAGTTTTATTTGGATGATAATGAAGCAGAAAAGGCTATTGAATCTATGAAAATTGTGGTTAAAAGTACCGAAATTAAGCCTGAAGCAAAGGTAAAAGTACTTTCAGATTTTGTAAAGTTTGTTAAAGAACATCCAGAGTATGAAACTGATTTAGTAGAAGCTACAGCTATGGTTAGTGATTCAAACGATAGTAAATCGGTTGAAGAATTGGGACAATATTATTTGGCTAAAAATGATAAAGTAAAGGCTTTGGAAAATTTTGAGGCTGCTTTAAAATTAGAACCTAATAATTTTGGGGTTTTACGGAATGTGATGCTGCTTTATTTAGATTTAAAAAAGTATGATTTAGCAAAAGAAAAGAGTTTTGAAGCTCTTGAATTATTTCCATCACAACCTGTTTTATATTTAATAAACGGAGTTGCTTTAAATGAGTTAAATGAACCTAAAGAGGCTTTAGAATCACTTGAAACCGGTCTTGATTATATTATTGATGACACCAAAATGGAAGCTGATTTTTATAACCAATTAAGTAGAGCCTATACCTTGTTAAACAATACTACCAAAGCAAAAACGTTTAGTGATAAGGCAAAACAAATACAATCCCCAAATTGATGCGTATATATTCGAAAATTATTTTAGGCGTATTTGCTATTTTATTGTTTAATTGCAAATCTGCAAAAACAATACCTAATGGCGAAACTAATTTCAATTTATCAACTAGACAATTGATAAAAGAAAATGCTAAAAAAGCAGCCGATTTTAAAACACTACAATCTAGACTTAAAATAACCTACTCTCAAAAAGGAAAGTCGCAAACACATACTGTTAGCTTTCGTGCTAAAAAGGATGAGGCTTTGTGGATAAGTGCTACATTTTCTGTTATTAGAGCTTTGGTAACTCCCGAAAAAGTGAGTTTTTATAATAAGTTAGATAAAACCTATTTTGATGGCGATTATAAATATTTGAGCGATTTATTAGGAACAGAATTAGATTTTGAAAAGGTTCAAAATTTATTATTAGGCGAAACAATTTATAAGATGAATACTGGTGATTACAAAGCTTCAGTTGATGATGAGTCGTATATAGTTCAGCCAAAAAATCAGCGTGATTTATTTGAAATATTCTTTTTATTAAACCCATCTAATTTTAAAGTAAAATCCCAACAAATATCACAACCTAAAGAATATAGACATTTGCAGATTGATTATTTATCCTATCAAGATGTTGAAAAACAAATTATCCCAGAACTTATAAAAGTGATTGCTGTTGAAGCTAGTGAGGAAATGATTGTTGAATTAGAAATGAAGAATGTGTCTTTGAATGAAGAGCTAAGATTTCCATTTAAAATACCATCTGGATTTAAAGAAATAGAGCTTTAATGAAAGTAAGGCAACTGACATATAAATTATTTTTTATTCTTGGGTTTTTACTTGTTTCAAGTTTGGGTTTTTCACAAAGTGATAAACAAAAACAATTGGAATCTCGACGACAAGAATTGCGAAGAGAAATCCAAAAGATTAATGAGCTTAGGAATGAAAATAAATCCAAAGCAAAATCTGAACTGTCTTTAATTGAAGACTTTAATTATAAGATTAATGTACTTTCAAATTTAATAAAAGTAACTAATCAACAAGCTAATTTGTTAACCCGAGAAATTAGTTCTAATCAAAATAAAATTTCAGATTTAAGAGATGAATTAAAGCAATTAAAGGACGATTATGCTGCAATGATAGTAAAGTCTTATAAGAGTAAAAATCAGCAAAGTCGTATTATGTTTTTGCTGTCTTCAGACGATTTTAAACAAGCGTATAAGCGCTTGCAGTACATAAAGCAATATTCAGACCACCAGAAGCAACAAGGTGAGATTATAAAGGCTAAAGCCATTGAGTTACAAGAAACCAATGTACGCTTATTAAAACAGCAAGAAGATAAAAAGAAATTGATTGCTGAAAACAGAGTGGTTCAAAAATCTTTAGAAGCAGAGCGTAAGCAGCATCAAACTTTAATGGCATCAATTAATAAAAATTTATCTAGATATGCATCTCAAATAAGACAAAAACAACGCGAAGCGAATAGAATTGATAAAGAAATAGATAAAATTATAAAAGCTGCTATTGTAAAATCTAATAAAAAGGCCGGTAAAACTACGAGTTCTAAATCGTTTGCTTTAACTGCTGAAGAAGCGGTTTTAGCATCTAATTTTATATCAAATAAAGGGAAATTACCTTGGCCTGTTGAAAAAGGCTTTGTGCGTTTAGGTTATGGGACACAACCCCACCCCATTGATAGATCGTTAAAGATACAAAGCAATGGTGTGCGTATTGCTACCGAAAAAGGGGCTAAAGCTAGAGCTGTTTTTGATGGAGAAGTAAGTGAAATTTTGAAGATGAAAAACGTTAACCCTATTGTAATGATTCGTCATGGAAATTACTTAACAGTATACAGAAACTTGTCTCAGGTGTACGTAAAAAAAGGAGACAAAGTAAAAACAAAACAAGCTATTGGTGAGGTTTTTACTAATCCTTCAAATGGTGAGACTATTTTGAGGTTTACTTTATCTAAAGGGACTGCTACTGAGAATCCTGCTAGTTGGATTTATAAAATGTGATACGAAGTGTCATCCTGAACTTGTTTCAGGATCTTATTATTTCAAACTAAAATTATCGTTTGAAGTTCTTTACTTGCGTTAGGGATTGAGGCATTTGTTGAAGCTCCCCGATCCCGATAGCTATCGGGAGAGGGAGCGACTGCCGAAAGCCCGACCCTTGTGGTAACGCCCAAAAAATTAAACTCTTACAAATACGTAACCTCTTCTTGTTTTTCTGTAATGCTTCCCATTCCAGAAATAGTAACGTTTACCTTTTACAATAACTGTTTTATGGTGTTTTGGGGCTGTTTTTACAACCGTTACAGAAGCTGGTTTTGTAACGACTCTTGTAGCGCATGATGATAAAGTCATCATACAGATAACTGATAATAAAATAAATAAAGTTCTCATAGCAATATGATTTTGGGTTTACTATAAGACTTTGATGTTTAAAAAAGGTTTAATTAATCAAATAGTGCTTTTAATTCGGTAGCTTCACTAGGTTTGATTTTTCCAGCTAGTAAAAGACTTAATTGTTTTCTTCTTAAGGCTGCATCAAAACGTTCTACTTCTAAAGATGTTTCTGGTGTTACTTCAGGGACTTTTACAGGGCGACCAGTTTCATCTACGGCAACAAAAGTGTAAATAGCTTCGTTGGCCTTGGTTCTGGCTCCAGATTCTCTGTCTTCCATCCAAACATCAATATAAATTTCCATAGAGGTATTGAATGCGCGGGATACCTTAGCTTCAACAGTTACAACACTTCCTAGAGGAACCGCTCTATTAAATGCCACATGATTTACGGAAGCGGTTACCACAATACGTCTAGAATGACGACGGGCAGCAATACTTGCCGCACGATCCATACGTGCTAATAATTCGCCACCAAATAGATTGTTTAACGGATTGGTTTCACTGGGTAAAACCATATCTGTCATAGTTGTTTTAGATTGTTCGGGAGTTTTTGCCTTCATCTTTACATTTTGATGTGGCAAAGTTACGTATTAATACAGTAATTGGTAAGTGAAATATTTGTTAAACTAATCTAGCTTTTTAACAAGTAACCAAGCATCACTATTATGTGTTTTTTTGATGTTTCGTAAAGCTTTTAAAGCATCTAACCTGCCTTCGTAACTCGCATAAACTACTTGGTGCAAACCGTACTTGTTAGCGCCAATTTTTCTTGCACTAAATCCGTCAGCTTTTAGTTGTTTTACTTTTTTATCGCAGTTTTCTTCAACTCTAAACGCACCTGCAACGATATGGTAATTACCGGTTTGCTTTGTAACATTTAAAGTAATTGCAGGAAGTGGATTTAAACTAAAAGTAGCTTGCTGAATTTTCGTGTCTAGTTCCTGCGTAGCTTGTTTTTGAGCTAATTGATTGTGTTCTTCAATTTGATCTACATAAAACTTTGAAGCTCCAAAACCACCTAATGTTAAAGCAATTAAAGCTACCGCTACATATTTTAAATAGGGTCTAGATTTTCGTTTTTCTGATGTTACCGTAATTGGAATTACTTTTTCGATGCTTTCTACAACTTCTTTATGTTCCTCGCGAGTTACAGATGGCGATATAAATTGAGATAATCCAAAAGAATCAGTCAAGTAATTTAAATGATAGGTAGGTTCGAATAGAATTTTACCTTCATTATTAAATACAATTTCGCCAATATTATTGAACGTCAGTGTTTCACCTTGTGTTAAGTAAGATTTTAAAAGCTTAACACGTTTTGCTATTTTTTTATTTGCAATTTCAAAAGGGATTTTTTCTATATCGGCAATGTAATGCGCTAATAAACCATCATTTTGTTGAATTTGCTCATTAAAAGATACTACTTTTTTTGGCGCATGAAATGTATTTGATGCATCATCTATGGTTGCAGATACACGTTGTGTTAAAAAAGCACCAAACTCAGGAATGGTAACACACTCGTATCTATAGAGTAAATCGCTTATGTAGGTTTCTAGTTGCATGAAAACAAAGTTAAAAAAATGTGCTTTTCAATAAAATTTGTGCATAACTATTTATTAACAATGTAAAAATTCTTTTATTGCGGTTTCAAAATCAATACGATAGAATGACAGAAAATGATTTGCTTTTCACTTTAGCATTGCAACATGTGCCAAATATTGGCGATATTACAGCAAAACGATTGATTAGTAATTGTGGTTCTGCAGAAGCGATTTTAAAAGAAAAGAAGGAAAATCTGTTAAAAATTGATGGTATCGGAACCGTAACAATAAGTGATTTGTTTAAAACCCATCATTTAAAAGAAGCCGAAAAGGAGTTACAGTTTATTAAAGAGAATGAGATAGATGTGTCTTATTTTCAAGAGGATAAGTATCCTGAAAAGTTGAAGCATTGTATTGATAGCCCTATTTTATTGTTTCAAACTGGAGCAATAGATTTAAAGAAACAGCATATTATCAGTATTGTTGGCGCTCGCAAAATTACAACAAATGGGATTGCTTTTTGTGAAAATTTAGTTGAAAAGTTAGCACCTTATGATCCTATAATTGTTTCTGGATTTGCCTACGGAACAGATATTACAGCACATAAAGCAGCCATGAAACACCATTTGCAAACGGTGGCATGTTTAGCACATGGACTGAACCAAATTTACCCTAAAGTTCATAAAAAATATATGTTAGATATGGAGAAAAATGGTGGGTTTTTCTCTGATTTTTGGAGTACAGATGTTTTTGATAAGCGAAATTTTTTAAAACGAAATAGAATTATTGCTGGTTTAAGTGAAGCCACTATAGTTATAGAATCTGCTGAAAAAGGTGGAAGTTTAGTTACAGCAGACATTGCTGGGTCATACAATCGAGACGTATTTGCGGTTCCAGGACGTGTTGGAGATACCCAAAGTATAGGTTGCAATAATTTGATAAAGCATCAAAAAGCACACATGATGACAACGCCTTTGGATGTGCCTTATATATTAAATTGGCAGCTTGAAGACGAAAAAAAACCAGCCATACAAAAACAATTATTTGTTGAGTTGGATGCTACTGAAAAAGTAATTTATAATTACTTAAAAGAAAACGAAAAACAACAATTGGATAGTATTGCTTTGAATTGTGACATGCCCATTTTTAAAGTATCTGGTACTTTGTTGAATATGGAGTTGAAAGGGGTTATTAGACCGTTGCCTGGGAAGTTGTTTGAGGTTGTTTAGTATCCAACCTTTTCACGAACCCTTCCTAAAACATCATCAGCAACCAACTTCGCTTTTTCTGCGCCAATAGCTAAAGCTTTATCAATTTCTTCAAGGTTATTCATGTAATAATTATAACGCTCTCTTGGTTCAACAAAAATTTCTAAAATCAATTCGAATAAAGCTTGTTTAGCATGCCCATAACCATACCCACCTTTTTCGTAATTAGCTTTCATGTTGTCAATTTGAGCATCATTTGCCAATAAACTATAAATAGCAAAACAGTTACAAGTACTCCAATCTTTTGGTTCTTCAAGTGGTGTGCTATCGGTTTGAATACCCATAATTTGCTTACGTAGTTTTTTGTCAGTCAAAAATATATTGATGATGTTATTTCTACTCTTACTCATTTTTTGGCCATCTGAACCAGGAATAAGTTTGGTGTCTTTTTGTACTTCAGCTTTAGGTAAAACAAAAGTTTCTCCAACTTTAGCATGAAAACGAGACGCTACATCTCGTGTCATTTCAATATGTTGTTCTTGGTCTTTTCCAACAGGAATTATTTCTGCATCATACAACAAAATATCTGCGGCCATAAGCATTGGATAGGTAAACAACCCTGAATTTACATCTTCCAGTCTATCGGCTTTATCTTTAAAACTATGCGCTAATGTCAAACGTTGGTATGGAAAGAAACAGCTTAAATACCAAGAAAGCTCTGTTACTTGCGGAATATCACTTTGTCTGTAAAACACCGTTTTTTCAATATCTAAGCCAAAAGCTAACCAAGTGGCAGCCGTAGAATAGGTGTTACTTCGTAACAATTCAGCATCTTTTATTTGTGTTAGCGTATGCAGGTTTGCAATAAATAAATACGAATCGTTTTCTGGTTTTTCAGCCATTTTTATTGCTGGCATAATAGCGCCCAAAATGTTTCCTAAATGTGGTGTTCCTGTGCTTTGTATCCCTGTAAGTATTCTTGCCATAATATTTCCCGCTTAGGCAGGAATCTTTTTCATCTGTTAAACATAAAAAGCAAAGGTAAACGTTTTAATAAAATAGCTCAATACAATTGTGTATTTTTGGACTTTATGATTGTTTTTAAATACATTTTTTGGATATTATATCGCATTTGGTTTTACATCCTTGTTGCTTTACCTATTCTTATACTTTTCCCGATACTTTTAATTTCTATATTAAAAGAATCTTGGTACCCCTTCTTTTTTAGAATAGCCAGATTATGGGCTAAGTTTATTTTAATAGGTATGGGTTTTGTTTATAAAATTGAGCGTGAACAAACTCCAGAGAAGCGTAAAAGCTACATGTTTATTGCTAATCATACTTCCATGGCAGATATTATGTTGATGTTGGTAACAGTTAAAAATCCTTTTGTATTTGTTGGAAAAGCAGAATTAGCTAAGATTCCTCTTTTTGGATTTTTTTATAAGCGCACTTGTATTTTAGTAGATAGAAGTTCGCCAAAAAGTAGGCAAGCTGTTTTTTTAAGAGCACAACGCAGACTAAAATCTGGACTTAGTATTTGTATTTTTCCTGAAGGCGGTGTGCCAGAAGAGCATATTATGTTGGATGAATTTAAAGATGGTGCTTTCAGACTTGCAATAAACCATCAAATATCTATAGTGCCTATAACATTTGCTGATAATAAAAAACGATTTTCTTATACTTTTTTTAGTGGAAGCCCAGGTAGCATGCGTGTTAAAATACATAAATTTATATCTACTGAAGGGTTAGTTACTGAAGATACAAGAACATTGAATAATGATTCTAAAGCTGTTATTTTGAAACAGCTTGAAGTATTTAATAATAAAGATTAAAATACTTAAAAGGTTAAGGTTTTACTGTGTTCAATCTAATCTAAAATAAAAAAACTGCTCGAGGGGACGAGCAGTTTTTCTTTTGATACAAGTTTCCGAGCTTAAATGGAAACCCATATCCAGATCTAACCAAAAACCTAGAACTTAATAGCGAATCCAGTATAAACACCGATAAAAAACGGTGAGAAATTACCAGAAGTATTGTTAAATGTGTTAAATTGATATTTAAATATGGGTTCTAAATTAAAATCGAATTTTTTAGAAACTTTATAATTTAAACCTAATCCAAAATTAGCACTATAACTTAGTTTATTAATATTTTTTGCTTCTCCGAGTATCGTCCTATTTCCATTATCCTCTTCATAAAAGACTTTACTAGTGTTTAAAAAGAAAGAACTGAAACCTCCAATAAGGTTAACTCCAAACTTTTTGTCAGATAGTGTATATTTAATCTCTAGAGGAATTTCTACATACCTCAAATTTTGATTGATTGATGCATTAGATGTAGCAAAAGATGGTGCTGCATTAGAATCTAAAGACTCTGAACTTAGAAGCGATACATTACCAGAAGCTGGATCAATATTTTGTAAAGCACTACTATTTGTACTAGTACCTACAGTTTGAAAAACAACAACATCATTAGTGTTATAACCTAAATTAACACTATGAATTCCGGAACGAACACTTATTTTTTTACTCAAAGCATAGCTTGTAGAAATACCATAACTCATGTTAATATCACCAGATTTAGAGTTGTTATTAAACTGCGGATCTATTGACGAGCCATCTTTTAATGTGTTAAAATAAACAGGTGCAATATTTGGCGCAACACTCCATTTACTTTTAGGGTTGTTATTTTTCTTAGTTATATTTTCAGCAATAGTATTGTTTTTGTTTATAGCCTCTTCAATACTAAGTTTATTAACTTCTTGTGTTTTTTCAACTGAGTTTTCATTGGTTGTTTTATTAACCGACTCTGTGTTTGCTTCAGCAATAGTTGTATTGCTTTCAGTAGCATCTGTTAAAATTGTTTTTGCTTTTTCTTTGTTTACAAATTCAGGTTTTTTATTAGTTTCAACATTATCATTTTCAGAAGTGTTTGCAACTTCGGTAGTTTTTTCTAATTGATTTCGAAGATTTTTAACATTATTTTTTTCTTCAGATGAATTAGTAGCAATAGCACTATTGTTATTTGAGGTAATATTATTTTGCTTGATATTTAATTTATCAGGAGAAACTAACTTAGATTTATTTTTATTTGTTGAAGAACTCGTCTTTGCCACTGATGTTTCTTTTGATGGGCTTAAATTATCTTTTAATAATTCAGATTGAGACGTTGAAGTTTTATTTGATTCATCATCAGAAGTTACTATAGTAGTTTCTGTAGCATTTTCGTTAAAAGGATTGTTGTTTCTTATATCTGTTTTTTCAGAATCGGTTTTAGTTTCTGTGTCAACAACTTGCTTGGTTGAGCCTTCATCTGAATTATTGAAAACAATACCTCCAATAGTTAGCAGTAGTAATAATAAAGCTGCAACACCAGCATAGCGCCACCAAATAGGGATGACGCGACGTTTTTTCTTCTTCTCGGTGAGTTTAGATTCTATGTTTTTCCAAACAGCATCACTAGGTGTTGCCTCGAAATCTTTAAATCCCTCTTGGAAAAGTCTATCAATATGTTTTTTATCACTCATTTATAATGATTGAGAGCGTTGGTTGGTTTTATACTGTTCTATAGTTTTCTTCAAAATTTGTCTAGCTCGAGCTAAATTAGATTTTGAAGTTCCTATATTAATATCTAACATTTCTGCTATGTTTTTATGTGAATAGCCATCAAGAACATATAAGTTAAAAACTAATCTGTATCTATCTGGTAATTCTTGAATAATCTTTAAAAGGTAGTCAATGGAAACAGTGTCTTCATCAACTTCCAATTCAACATCTTCAATAGTATCTTCATTTATTATATCAAAAACTTTTTCGTTTCGGTAGCGTTGCAATACGGTGTTTACAGTAATACGCTTTAACCAACCTTCAAAAGAACCTTTGTTTTTATATTGTTCAATTTTTTTAAAAATTGTTAAAAATGCATCTTGCAGATTATCTTCTGCTTCAGCATAGTTTCTTGAATACTTTAAGCATGTTGCGAATAGTTTACTCGAAAAGAGTTTGTATAATTCGCTTTGTGCTTTAGTATCATCAATTTTACAATTTTCTATGAGTTGTTTTAAACTCAAATCAAACAGGTATATAATTAATAATTTTTACTCAACAACAGGTACTTCAATGGTTAAGTATTGAGTTTCTCCGTCGGTATCTTCTCCTTGCCAAAACTTAAAAATATAAGAGCCATTACTTGTAACTCTAAAATTAAAAGTTGACTCTACTAAGTTGTTTTCTTCAAGAGTCTCACAGTTGTTGTTGTCAAAAATGTAAGTAATTGGAGCAACAGTTCGTTCATTATTTTCTTTTAAATAATAAAACTCTTTGAAAGCGTGGCAAGTAGATGGTCTTAAATACGATACTGTTATCGGATAAGTTTCTCCTAACTCAAATTCGTCAGGTATATCTACACTTTCAACAGGTAAAATTTCAAAACTAAAACTAGTGCCATCGTCTTCAATACTACAAGACGCACAAAGTATAAGCGTTAAACAAAGAACTAATAACTTTTTCATAGCAAAATAAATTCAGGGTTATATACATGTTTGCACTTAGTAGATGCATATAAACTAAAAAGGTTGCGTATAAAAATAAAGAATTTTAAAAGAATTATTGGTCATAAAAAAATCCCGAATTAACGGGATTTTATATTATTGTTCTGAAACTATTGCTCTTACTTTATCTTCAAGCTCGTCCATGAGTTCTGGATTATCTTTTATTAGGGATTTTACAGCATCTCTACCTTGACCGAGCTTAGTATCATCGTAACTAAACCATGAGCCGCTTTTCTTAACAATTTCATGCTCTACTGCTAAATCTAAAATTTCTCCAACTTTAGAAACGCCCTCACCATACATGATATCAAATTCGGCTAATCTAAACGGTGGTGCAACTTTGTTTTTAACCACTTTTACACGGGTTTTATTACCCATAACAGCACCATCTGTACTTTTTATTTGTGTTGAACGACGAATATCTAAACGTACTGAAGCGTAAAACTTTAATGCATTACCACCAGTTGTTGTTTCTGGGTTACCGAACATTACGCCTATTTTTTCACGTAATTGGTTAATGAAAATTACGGTACAATTGGTTTTACTAATTGAAGCTGTTAGTTTTCTTAAAGCTTGAGACATTAAACGTGCGTGAAGCCCCATTTTTGAGTCTCCCATTTCACCTTCAATTTCACTTTTTGGTGTTAAAGCTGCAACTGAATCGACTACGACGATATCGATAGCGCCAGAACGAATTAAATTATCTGCAATTTCTAATGCTTGCTCGCCATTATCTGGTTGCGAGATGATTAAATTATCAATATCTACACCTAATTTTTCGGCATAAAAACGATCAAAAGCATGTTCTGCATCAATAAATGCGGCAATACCACCAGCTTTTTGCGCTTCAGCTATAGCGTGTAACGTTAAGGTTGTTTTACCTGATGACTCTGGACCATAAATTTCTACAACCCTACCTCTTGGGTAACCTCCAACGCCTAAGGCAATATCTAAACCTAAAGAACCTGATGGGATGGCGTCTACATCTATTACTGCAGCGTCGCTCATTTTCATTACAGTACCTTTTCCGTATGCTTTATCTAGTTTGTCTAATGTTAGTTTTAGTGCTTTTAATTTTGCTTCTTTTTCTTTATCGCTGCTCATTATCTTTGTGTTTTTCTGAAAAATTGTACGCTAAAGTACTACATCTTTTGTCATATCACAATAATAGTTTTCAACATAAAAAATTGAATTAGAAAAGTAGAAATTTATTATTTAGACGCAACCTTTTTAGTTAAGACGCATCTAACATGTATAAGTGGAAAAAGTTTGCTATCAAATTTGCCAATGAGTTTTTGAAATAGACTAACTCTAAACTCAATTAAAGCACCTTAATGAAAATTTTGGTGCTTTTTTATTGGAATATATCATTGTTTTTTGGTTTGAGAAATGGCTTTGGCGGTTGTGTGCGCTAGGGATAGTAGTGGAAAGCCCACAGCTTTTGCACCTTAGTGCATAAGCGAGGACTTGGAACGGATAGCCCGACCCTTTTGGGTAGCGCCCAAATTTTTAATATTGCTTAGATGTTGTACATTTGCAGCTTAAAATATTCTTATAACCTTAAATTAGTATAGCATGCAACTGTACAATACCTTAAGCGCAAAGGAGAGAGCGGAGTTAATTGAGAAGGCCGGAAAGGACAGATTAACACTTTCTTTTTATCAGTACGCTAAAATTGAAAATCCTCAAGAGTTTAGAGACCAATTGTTTATTGCTTGGAATAGTATGGACGTTTTAGGACGTATTTATGTGGCTCATGAGGGTATTAATGGGCAATTATCATTACCTGCAGATCGTTTTAATGCATTTAAAACGCATTTGGATACTATTAATTTTTTGAAAGACATCCGATTGAATATTGCTGTGGAGCAGGACAATATGTCGTTTTTAAAATTAAAAGTAAAGGTGCGACATAAAATTGTGGCTGATGGTTTAAATGATGATACGTTTGATGTAACCAATAAAGGCGTGCATGTTGATGCTGAAAAATTCAATGCACTTATTGAGGATGATAAAACCGTTTTGGTGGATATGCGTAACCATTACGAAAGTGAGATTGGGCATTTTAAAAATGCTGTAACTCCTGATGTGGATACGTTTAGAGAATCGTTAGATATTATTGAGGATGATTTAAAAGACCATAAGGAAGATAAAAACTTGGTAATGTATTGTACTGGAGGTATACGTTGTGAAAAGGCTAGTGCGTATTTTAAGCATAAGGGCTTTAAAAATGTATATCAGTTAGAAGGCGGTATTATTGAGTATACAAGACAGGTTAAAGATCAAGATTTAGAGAATAAATTTTTAGGTAAAAACTTTGTTTTTGATGAGCGTAGGGCTGAAAAAATTAGTGATGATGTGATTGCGCAATGCCACCAATGTGGGTCGCCTTTTGATGTGCACACCAATTGCGCTAATGATGCTTGCCACTTACTTTTTATACAGTGTGATGCTTGTAAGGAGGAGATGGATAATTGTTGTTCATCGTCTTGTAAAGAAATCCATGCATTGCCTTACGAAGAGCAAAAAGCATTGCGTAAGGGACAAGGAAATAGCAATGATATTTTTAAGAAGGGGCGTGCAGACCATTTACCTTATAAAAAAGATTTAAGGAATATATTCGAGAACTTTAAGAAATAAAAATAGGCTCCGTTTTGGAGCCTATTTTTTTATTGCTTTATAAACTTTATGGTTTTCTTTTCATAAGTATCACCTTCTAATCTTAGAAAGTACAATCCGTTTGACAAATTGGATGTATTAATAGTTTTCAATCCTTGATTAGGGTTATTGAAAGATTGAATGGCTTTTCCTGTTACGTTTATAATTTCAGCATTCACAATTTTCTTTACTGTAGAAATATGAATTATATCATTAGCCGGATTGGGGTATATTGAAGTGTCTTTTAAATACTGGTCTTCAACACTTAAAACACCTGTAATATTAAAGCTATGTGTAACCGTTTGACCTTGGTAGGTTGCTTCCCATTTCCATTCACCATTCATATTATAGATATTTGAAAAAGTCCAGTACCAATAGGATGAATTATAATTAGCATTAAAAGGAAAATTCCAATTATACACCACTGAATTGTCAGGTCTTATAACTTTTAGGTTGATGTTCGTCCCATTCATTTGATCTCTCATGTATAAACCAAAAGTTATAGATTCTGAAGTGTCAAAATCATCATTTTCATTACTTATTTCTTGAGTAGGACAATTTGGAAAAACTGGAGGCGCACTATGGGTTAGTACAGCATTAATATTTGGATTATTATAAGGTTTTTGGTTTTGCCACCATGTATCAGTATTCATGTTATTACAAGTACCAGCGTATGGATCTACTAAAATATCTTGACCAACACCATTCCATTCAATTTCAGAATATACTTCAAAATGTAAATGAGGACCAGTGGAGTTTCCAGAACTCCCAACAATTCCTAAGTATTCTCCTTCAGTCACCATATCTCCAACATTTTTTGTGGTAGCTGAGTTTTGTTTTAGGTGTCCATACACAGCCACACTACCATCATCATGCTGAATGTAAACAAAATTCCAATTAGTTCCATTAAATGAGCAGCTTCTATCAGTTCGAGAGTCCACTTTAGCAAGAATTTGCCCAGGTGCAGCTGCAATTATTTCAACATCATCATTATCCATCATTTTCCATTGAAATGGCCAATTAAAAATATCAATTCCTGCATGATTATATCCATTTGTTGTATCATAAGTTCTGTTTCCACAATTATAATCTAAGGTTTGATTAGGAAATGCTGAGTTTTGGTCTACATAGTTTGAAATTCCCCAAACATCATTGTATTCTAAACCATCTTTCTTTTTTACAGGCCAAATAAATAGTGGATGGATTAATTTATTATGCTTTCCTTTATAAGATAATTTCTTTTCAACTTTTAATTGTTGAATACTGTTTTTGATTTCGTTTAAAACAACGTCTCTTTGTTCATCTGTTATACAAGGGACATTGTCTGGGTTAAAAACAAATTCGCCTCCATCTGGTATAAAATTTGGTGCTTGTGCGTTTAGAATACTAAAGGTTAATATTGAAAAGATAAATTGAAGAGTAATTTTAGATTTCATAATTAATGTTTTAGAAGGTTATACCTATTACATCGAAGAATTTATTAAATGTGAGCAAGGGTTAGTTCTTAGGAAAAGGTTTTGTAACATTTACCGAAAAGAAAATGACTCAAAATCATACCCAATTAGCTTAATTACGACGTTGAGTTTAATTAAGAAACCCTTTACTTTATAGTCTCTTATAATAATCTTATATTTACGTCCGAGAAGTCTTTTTTTGAAAGAACCTTTTTAAAAATAGATTCTTAGAAACTTATTATCAAGCTTTTAGAATGTTGAAATTTTAGAGCGAGATTCAATATAATTACGAACCATCTTCCGGTAGATATTTAATTCTAATCGGAATCAATATATATAAATATGGCTTGCGCTAGTTGCACGACTAAAGACGGCTCCCCAAAAGGCTGCAAAAATAATGGTACCTGTGGTACAGACAGTTGTAACAAACTAACTGTTTTTGATTGGTTATCAAATATGTCTCTTCCTAACGGAGAAAAGCCCTTTAATTGGGTTGAGGTTCGTTATAAAAACGGTAGAAAAGTATACTATCATAATACTGAAAATTTAACTTTAAGTATCGGTGATATTGTTGCAACTCAAGCAAAAGCGGGTCATGATATAGGTATGGTTACCCTTACGGGGGAATTGGTACGTGTTCAAATGAAGCGTAAAAACATATCAGAAAATCTTGAAGAAGCTTTAAAAATTTACCGTAAAGCAAGTCAGAAAGATATTGATATTTGGCAAACAGCACGTGATAAAGAAGAGCCAATGAAGGTGAAAGCGCGCCAGTTTGCAATCGATTTGAAGCTTCAAATGAAGATTTCAGATATTGAATTTCAAGGTGATGCCAGTAAAGCTACATTTTATTACACTGCTGAAGAACGTGTTGATTTTAGAGAACTTATTAAAGTTTTTGCTCGTGAGTTTAGAACTAGAATTGAAATGAAACAAGTTGGTTTTCGTCAAGAAGCGGCAAGACTTGGAGGTATTGGTTCTTGTGGACGTGAGTTATGTTGTTCTACATGGTTAACAGATTTTCGTTCAGTAAGTACATCGGCGGCACGTTATCAACAATTATCCTTAAATCCGCAAAAATTAGCTGGTCAATGTGGCAAACTAAAATGTTGCTTAAACTATGAGTTGGATACGTACTTAGATGCATTAAAAAGTTTTCCAAAGAACGATACAAAACTATACACTGAAAAGGGAACTGCTGTTTGCCAAAAAACGGATATTTTTAAAGGTCATATGTGGTATGCTTATGAAGGTGAGTGGATGAATTGGCACAAGATTACTACAGAGCAAGCCAATGAAATTATTGAAATAAATAAGCAAAAGAAAAAAATAGCTAGCCTTGAAGAATATGCTTCAGATCTTGTAGAAGAAGATACTAAAGAAGTATTTGAAAACGTTGTGGGTCAAGATAGTTTAACACGCTTTGATAGTCCAAAACGTAATAATAAACGTAGAAATAATAGAAGAAAGAAGGGGAATCATAATAATAAAGAGGCTGGTGCCAATAACGGAGGAAATAAAAATACTCCCGAAAACAAGAAAAACCCTAATCAAAATAAACGAAGAAAAAACAACAAAAGAAAACCGCAAAACACTAAAAATGCTGCAAAATAGAATCTTATTATTTTTTGGTATTTGTTTTTTTATGATGGTTTCATGCGATTCAAATAGTGTTTTTGATCGCTATAAATCGGTTCCTAATGTATGGCATAAAGATACTGTTGTAAATTTTAAAGTAAATCCGCCAGATTCAACTATAGCCTATAATTTATTTGTTAATTTAAGAAATACCAACGCTTATAAATACAATAATATTTTCTTAATAGTCGAAATGATTTTTCCGCATGGTAAAACAATAAAAGACACCTTGGAATATAGAATGGCAGAACCAAGTGGAAAACTTTTAGGCGAAGGATACACGGATATAAAAGAAAACAAACTGTGGTATAAGGAAAACGTTATTTTCTCTGAAACAGGAGAGTATACCGTAAATATTCAACACGCTATGAGAGAAAATGGAAAAGTAAATGGCGTTGTTGAGTTGGAAGGCATCACAGATATAGGGTTTAGAATAGAAAACCCAACTATAAAATAACCAACATAACTTTAAATACTTAAGAGGCTCATAACTTAAGACACTTAAACTATGGCAAAAGCAAAAAAAGAAACAAAAGCAATTCAAGATTATTCAAAATACATTCGTTGGTTTTGGATGGTGTTTTTGGGAGGAATACTTTCTGTAATCTTAATTTTTTTATTAGCATCTTGGGGAGCTTTAGGTGATATGCCTGATCACACACAGTTAGAAAACCCAAGAACTAATTTAGCAACTGAGATTATTTCTTCAGATGGAAAAACATTAGGTAAATTCTATTTCAAGGATAACAGAACACCAGTAGGATACAATGAATTATCACAAGACCTTGTTGATGCTTTAGTTGCCACTGAAGATGTGCGTTATCATGAACATTCTGGGATTGATGCCCGAGGAACTTTAAGAGCTTTTTTCTTTTTAGGAGGAAGAGGTGGAGCGAGTACTATTTCGCAACAATTATCAAGACAATTATTTGTTGGTGTTGCTTCAAAAAGTACATTTAGTAGACTTACTCAGAAAATCAAAGAATGGGTTATTGCTACACGTTTAGAACGTCAGTATACCAAAGAAGAAATCATGGCGCAATATTTCAATATCTATGATTTTGGAAATAATGGTGATGGAATCAGAAGCGCTTCGAGTATTTACTTTGATAAAGAGCCTAAAGATTTAAGCTTAAAAGAGTCGGCAATGTTAGTTGGGATGTTTAAAAATTCATCTCTATATAACCCAAGACGAAATCCCGTAGGTGTTAAAAATAGACGAAATGTAGTTTTAGCTCAAATGGAAAAATACGGTTATATTACTGAAGCTGTAAAAGATTCACTTCAAAAAACAGATTTAGATTTAAAATACACACCGCAATCACATCGTGATGGTATTGCCACTTATTTTAGAGGCTATCTAGATGGTTTTATGAAAGATTGGATTAAAAAGAATCCTAAACCAGATGGCTCAAAATGGAACTTGTATAATGATGGATTAACCATTTATACTACTATTGATTCTAGAATGCAAACCTATGCTGAAAACGCTGTACAACAACACATGCCAAGGTTACAAGCAGAATTTTTTCATCAAAATACACCAAAACGCAATCCTACAGCACCTTTTTTAGAGCTTGAAAAGGAAGAGATTGATGCTTTAATGAAACGAGGCATGCGACAATCTGAGCGCTGGAGACACATGAAATATGATTTAAAAAAATCTAATGATGAGATTATTAAGTCTTTTGATAAACCAGTAAAAATGTCTGTTTTTACATGGAAAGATGGTAAAGCATCAGAGGTTGATACACTTATGAAACCTATTGATTCCATGCGTTATTATAAGTCTTTTTTAAGAACGGGAATGATGTCTATGAATCCACAAACAGGTCATGTAAAAGCATGGGTTGGTGGTATTAATTACAGGCATTTCCAGTACGATATGGTGAAGCAAGGGAAACGACAAATAGGTTCTACTTTTAAGCCATTAGTTTATACTGCAGCTATTGACCAGTTACACTATTCGCCTTGTGATGAATTCCCAGATGTTCCGTATTGTATTGAAGCTAATAAATATGGTAATCCAGAAGAATGGTGTCCAAAAAATTCTACTCCAAATTATGGAGGAACTAGAACATTAAAAAATGCTTTAGCAAACTCTGTTAATACTGTTACTGCGCAATTAATTGATAAAGTAGGACCCCAAACGGTTGTAGATTTAGCTAAAAAATTAGGTGTAGAATCAGAAATGTTAGCTGTACCATCAATAGCTTTAGGGACACCTGATATTAGTGTTTACGAAATGGTTGGCGCTTATTCAGCTTTTGCTAACCAAGGAGTATATACAAAACCAGTTATGGTAACTAGTATAGAGGATAAAAACGGTACAATTTTGTACCAATTCAAACCTGAAACAAGAGATGTTTTAAGTGAAGAAACAGCCTATGTAGCTGTTCAGCTTATGCAAGGTGTTACCCAATCTGGTTCTGGGGCTAGTTTGCGTCATACATATAAAAGAAATAGAACAGAGTACAAAGAAGTTGTTACAGGTTATCCATATGAATTAACAAATCCTATAGCAGGAAAAACAGGAACCACACAAAACCAAAGTGATGGTTGGTTTATGGGTATGGTACCTAATTTAGTTACAGGTGTTTGGGTAGGTGCAGAAGATAGGGCGGCTCATTTTAAAAGTATTACTTATGGTCAAGGTGCTGTTATGGCATTACCAATTTGGGGTTTATATATGAACAGTTGCTATGCTGATGAAGATTTAGAAATTTCAAAAGAAGAATTTCAAGAACCAGAGAATTTATCTATTAATGTTGATTGTTCTAAACATAAATCTACACTTACTGATGAAGATACAGATGAAGATACACCTGAAGATTTAGACTTTGGATAATATTTAATTAAATTTCAAAAATTCAATAAAAAGCCATTCTGAAAGGAATGGTTTTTTATTTGTCAAAAATATAGGCATATCATTCAATTATTCGTAATTTTATGATGTAAAAACGAATAATAATGATTAATAAAAAAGTTGCTAATGTTCAAGATGCTTTAAAAGGTGTTTCAAATAACATGACATTCATGCTTGGTGGTTTTGGACTTAGTGGAATTCCTGAAAATTCTATTGCAGAGTTGGTAAAACTTGGAGTAAATGGTTTAACCTGTATTTCTAATAATGCTGGAGTTGATGATTTTGGTTTAGGTTTATTACTTCAAGAAAAGCAAATTAAAAAAATGGTGTCGTCTTATGTTGGAGAAAATGATGAGTTTGAACGCCAAATGCTTTCAGGAGAATTAGATGTTGAATTGATTCCTCAAGGAACTTTGGCAGAACGTTGTAGAGCGGCACAAGCTGGTTTTCCGGCAATATATACACCTGCAGGATTTGGTACTGAAGTAGCTGAAGGTAAAGAAACGCGAGAGTTTGATGGAAAAATGTATGTTTTAGAACATGCGTTTAAAGCCCATTTTGCTTTTGTAAAAGCATGGAAAGGTGATGAAGCTGGTAACTTAGTTTTTAAAGGAACAGCAAGAAATTTTAATCCAAATATGTGCGGAGCAGCCAAAATAACAGTTGCAGAGGTTGAAGAACTTGTTCCGCTTGGAGATTTGGATCCAAACCAAATTCATATTCCAGGAATCTTTGTGCAACGAATATTTCAAGGTGAAGTTTATGAAAAGCGAATAGAGCAGAGAACGGTAAGACCTAAAAGTTAAAATGCTTGTCATTCCTGCGAAGGCAGGAATCCATTTTAAATATTAAGTTTCAATTAAAAAGATTCCCGTTTTCACGGGAATGACAAAAAGAGATTATATATGTTAGACAAAAACGGTATAGCAAAACGTATAGCAAAAGAAGTCCAAGATGGCTATTATGTTAACCTTGGAATTGGAATTCCAACGTTAGTAGCAAACTATGTGCGTAATGATATAGAAGTTGAATTTCAGAGTGAAAACGGTGTTTTAGGAATGGGCCCTTTCCCTTTTGAAGGAGAAGAAGATGCGGATGTAATTAATGCGGGTAAACAAACGATAACTACATTACCTGGTGCCAGTTTTTTTGATTCGGCTTTAAGTTTTTCTATGATAAGAGGGCAACATGTTGATTTAACAATTCTTGGAGCTATGGAAGTTGCTGAAAATGGAGATATTGCTAATTGGAAAATTCCAGGGCGTATGGTAAAAGGAATGGGAGGAGCAATGGATTTAGTAGCCAGTGCTGAAAATATAATTGTAGCTATGATGCATACAAATAAACGAGGTGAATCAAAACTTTTAAAAAAATGTTCTCTTCCGTTGACTGGTGTTGGATGTGTTAAAAGAATAGTAACCAATTTAGCGGTTATTGAAGTTACAGATAATGGTTTTAAACTATTAGAACGAGCACCTGGAGTTTCAGTAGATGATATTAAAAATGCCACTGAAGGCACATTAATAATTGATGGAGACATACCAGAAATGGATATTTAGAATGCTCTTTTAGTTATTGTTATTGAATGAAAAATCGACAAAATGTTAAATATAAATGTATTTTATCGATTTTTTATGTTTTTTAACGATGTATTTGAAAATGTATGTTATATTAGCTGTCCCCAAAAAAACCAAATAATTATAGATTTCCCCAAATCTACCATAAACTTAACACTAATGAATATTGCAACAAATCTACCTGAACAACCTACAAATGATGAAAGCAAATTCAAAGAAACTTTAAAAGAGAATTTGCAGTTTTTAAAAAGCTTAGCTTATCTAACCAAAAAGATATTCATGCTATAACCCTTTGGGTATAGCATGAATTAGTTTTTTTGTGTATTCCTTTTTTGGTGAGTCGTAAATAATATCGGCATCATCCAATTCTTCAATTTTACCTTGATTCATTACTAATAACTGGTCAGACATATATTTTACCACAGCCAAATCGTGAGATATAAATATGTATGTAAACCCAAAATCTGCTTTCAACTCGTTTAATAGGTTTAAGACTTGCGCTTGAACAGAAATATCTAAAGCCGAAACGGATTCATCACAAACAATTAATTTAGGCTTTAAAGCTATAGTTCTAGCTATACCAATACGTTGACGTTGTCCGCCAGAAAATTCATGAGGATATCTATTAAAATAATCTTCAGATAAACCAACGCGTTTTAAAATATCAATTACTTTTTCTTTTCTTTCAATATCAGAAGCATAAAGTTTATGAACCTTCATGGGTTCCATAATAGCTTCTCCAACAGGTATTCTTGGGTTTAAGGATGAGTATGGATCTTGAAATATAATTTGAATATCTTTTCTTAACCGCCTTGTTTCAGTTTTGGAGAGTTTTGTTATATCAATACCGTTATATAAAATTGATCCAGAAGTAGCTTTATCTAATTGAAGTATAGCATTTCCTAAAGTTGATTTGCCACAACCAGACTCACCAACTAAACCTAATGTTTCACCTTCATATAGTTTAAAGCTTACATCATTAACAGCCTTGAAGTGTTGCGGTTTTGTAAACCAACCAGATTTAGTTATATATTCTTTTTCTACATTAAGTACTTCTAATAACGGCGCTTTATTATAAAGTTTATCATGGTTTTTTTTACGTTGTTCTTTTGAAACAATTTCGGTAGAAATACTATCATTTAAAAAATCTTGAATAGTTGGTAAAACTTTTAAACGAGTATCTAAAGAAGGTCTTGAATTAATTAGAGCTTTTGTATAACTATGCTTTGGAGATTTAAAAATGTTTTTAACTAGACCTTCTTCAACAATATTTCCTTTGTACATTACTAGAACCCGATCTGCTATTTCTGAGATTAAAGCCAAATCATGAGTAATAAAAATAATACTCATTTTTGTTTCAACCTGTAATGCCTTTAATAACTTTATTATATCATTTTGTACTGTAACATCCAAAGCAGTGGTAGGTTCATCAGCTATTAAAACATCAGGTTTACAAGCAATAGCCATAGCTATCATAACGCGCTGCTTTTGGCCTCCAGAAATTTCATGAGGATATACTTTAAAGACGCGTTCAGGGTCTGGAAGTTTCACTTTTTCAAAAAGCGATAATGTTTCTTCTTTTACTTGTTTTTTTGATAAACTTGTGTGTTGTAATAAAACCTCTTCTACTTGTTTTCCACAAGTCATAGATGGATTTAAAGAACTCATAGGTTCCTGAAAAATCATAGCTATTTTATTACCTCTAATTTTTTGAAAAGGTTGACTTGAGAGTTGGGTTAAATTTTCATCCCTGTAAATAATTGAACCATTAGTTATTTTTGATATTTTTTTTGGAAGTAATCCTAATATGGCTAAAGAAGAAACAGATTTTCCTGAACCAGACTCACCAACTATACCTAATATTTCATTTTTGTTTAAAGCATAAGAAATATTATGGATAACTTCATTTTGATTAAACGCAATACTAAGGTTTTTAATTTCTAAAATAGGATTCATGATCTTAATAGGAAAATTTATAATTCAAATATACTAAATAGAAGATGGTTTGAAATTTCTAAAATTTGTAAGATTTATACTATATGTAGGTAATTTCTTCATCTCAAATGAGGTAAAACCATAAATTGTATAACTATCTATAAATCAGCAGTAAAAAAAGAGGTTTTATTGAAAATAAATATCTATTTTCAAGCTAATTATTAATCTTTATACCAACCAACTCTCATGAAAAATTTTACATTAATGCTTGTTTTTTTAGCAAGCTCATTATTTGGGTTTTCTCAAACCTTGACTTCAAAACGAATCAAAATCAATAATCCAACCAAGACTCAACTTTTAAAAGTTAAACAAACTGGGATTGATTTATCTTGTGGTGCTGTTTTCACTGATAATAACCTAATTTTAGAATTAGGAACGCATGAATTAGCGATGTTAAAAAAACAGAATATTCCTTATTCTGTTCTTGTAGATGATTTAATAGAGCACTATAGAAAGAAATCTGAAATTGAATTACCTATTGCTAGAGCTCAATTGCAAGCTAAAAAATCACAAACACTGGCTAGTAAATCTTTAAGTACAAAAAGTGAAAGTATAGATAACTTTATTCAATACGAAGGATGCTCAGAAGTAAATTGGGCTGTACCAACAAACTTCAATTTAGGAAGTATGGGTGGTTGTTTAACCTACAGTGAAGTTTTAGCTGAGTTAGACCAAATGAGAGCTTTATATCCAAATTTAATATCAGTTAAGGCTAATGCATCACCAACAAACCAAGTAACTCATGGTAATTCATTTACCAATGGAGGGCAATATAATACATGGTCAGGAAGTACGGTTTATTACGTTAGAATTTCTGACAACCCTGATGCTGATGAAACTAATGAACCTGAGTCTTTATACTCTGGTATGACACATTCAAGAGAGGTTAGTAGTTTAATGAATTTAATGTACTACATGTGGTATATTTTAGAAAACTATGATACCGATGCTGGGATTAAAAATTTAGTTGATAATCATGAAATGTATTTTATTCCAGTTGCAAATCCTGATGGATTAAGATGGAATGAAGAAATAGCACCTAGTGGAGGAGGGTTACAGCGTAAAAACTTAGGGCCATATAATACAGGAAACAATGACCTTAGAGGTGTTGATTTGAACAGAAATTACGATTATTTCTGGGGCCCAAATGCAATATATGGAGGTTCTTCAGGAACGCAAAGTAATAACACCTATCGTGGGCCTTCTGCTTTTTCAGAACCTGAAACGCAAATTGTAAGAGATTTTTCTGCAACAAGAAATTTTAAAACGGCTATGAATCATCATGCCACTTCTAATTTGATTCCTCATGCTTATAATGGGTATCCTAATGCACCTGCTTCAGGTAGAGAAGCTGAGTACCATAAATTTTGTCATGATATGACGCGTTTTAATAGATACATTTATGGTGAAGCTCCAGATATATTAACAATAGCAAATGGTGACATGAGTGATTGGATGCTTGGAGGAGTAGCTGATGTTAATGGATCTACAGGTTCTGGTCAAGGAATTTTAGCTCTAGCGCCAGAAAATGGTTCATGGATTTCAAGTGACGGAGAAGGTAGTTTTTGGCCAAATGCTACTAAGATTGTTGAAATAGCTCAAAGAGCAGTAAGAATGAATTTTGTTAATGCTTACCATAGTGGAAAGTTTGCACAATTTCACGATTTAAATAATAATGATATTAGCGCTACTTCTGGAAATTTAGATTTTGCTATTGAATATTTAGGGCAAACTTTAGGTGATATCACTCTTAATGTAACACCTGTTTCATCAAATATTACATCTATCACACCCCCTGCCACTCAAACAGGTTGGAGTAAATTAGAGCAACGAACTGTGTCAGCTGCTTATACTCTAGACTCTGGAATTCAAGCAAATGATGAAATTGAATTTCAAATAACATTGAGTAACGATGATGGTTATGTAATGTATCGAGCAAATATTATAAAGACATATAATCCAGCAGTATTATTTGTTGATAATCCGGATACTGATAACTTATCTAACTGGACTACATCAGGTGGTTCATGGGGAACAACTTCTGATTCATATTCTGGGACTCTAGCAATTACAGAATCGCCTTCTGGAGGCTATGGGAACAATCAATCTAATACTTTAACTCTAAATACTTCAGTAAATTTATCTTCTGCAACAGCATCTGTAGTTCAGTTTTTTGCTAAGTGGGATTTAGAACGAAATTTTGATTATGTCCAAATAGAAGGGTCTACCAATGGTTCAACATGGATACCTCTTTGTGGAAAATATACAAAACCTGGGTCTAGTATTTCTACTAACAGGTACAGTAGTGGTAATAGCTCTAATACAAGTACTGGAAAATCTACTTCAGACCAAAACAATCAACCTACAGGGGAATCTTTATATGATTCTGATACCATGGATAAGTGGGTAATGGAAGAAATACTAATTGATGCCACAGAAAACAGTTTTCTATTTGGAGCTACAAATGCGCAATTCCGTTTCGTTTTTGATTCAGATAATACAAATAGAGCAGATGGTTATCCAACTACTTTTGATGGGTTTCTTTTTGATGACTTTAAAGTTATAAGTATACAAACACCATGTGTGGTTTCTGTTCCAACAGGACTAGCAAGTAACAACGTAACAGCTACTGATGCAACTCTTACATGGAACAATATTGCTTCAGCAACTTATGATGTAAGATACCGTGTTGTTGGTGAGCAAAACTGGACAGAAGTTAATGGACTAACAACTCCAGCAACCACATTAAATGGGTTGGCTAACTTAACCGATTATGAAGCCCAAGTTCGATCTAATTGTGGTACAAATAATTCAGCATATTCTGCTTCGATTAATTTTACAACTTTAGATGTTCAACTTAATTATTGTGCTTCAGCTAGTACTAATGTTAATGATGAATTTATAAGTAGAGTTCAATTAAATACTATCGACAACACTTCTGGAGCTCAGTTTTATTCAGATTTCACAAATATTTCAACAACTCTAGAAAAACAATCTCAATATACAATTACGATAACACCAACCTGGACAGGGCAGGTTTATAATGAAGCGTATTCAGTTTGGATAGATTATAATAGAGATGGTGATTTTGACGATTCAGGAGAACAGGTTTTTACTCAATCTCCAACAAATTCAACTAGCGTAAATGGTAGTTTTACTATTCCTTCCACAGCTGTTGAAAATTCAACTAGAATGCGTATATCTATGCAATATAATGCGCTTCCTACTTCTTGTCAAACGTTTCAATATGGAGAAGTTGAAGATTATACAATAATAATTGAAGCTGCAGGTCCAGACATAACACCACCAGTAATAACGTTAAATGGTGCTTCTCCAACTAATTTGAGTATTGGTGACACCTATACGGAGGAAGGTGCTACCGCTATTGATAATGCAGATGGAGATATATCTAGTAACATTGTTATTGGTGGAGATGTAGTAAATACGGGTGTTATTGGAGTATATGTTGTAACCTACAATGTTACAGATTTAGCTGGAAATGCGGCTACTGAAGTAACTAGAACGGTTAATGTTGCAGAACCATCACCTGGATGCGCAGGAGGCATAGCATCATTTCCTTATGCCCAAGGGTTTGAAGGCTCAATTGGAGATTGGACACAGTTTTCTGGTGATGATTTAGATTGGTCAGTTAATTCAGCAACTACACCATCTAATAATACAGGGCCTTCAGCAGCAGCTCAAGGTTCAGATTATATTTTTGTAGAGGCTTCAGGTAACGGTACTGGTTTCCCAGATAAGAGAGCTATTATTACTTCACCTTGTTTTGATTTGTCAAGTGCTAGTGGTGCAGATTTTAGTTTTCAGTATCATATGTTTGGAGCGACAGATATGGGAACAATTGACTTAGAAATTAGTGACGATGATGGTGCTTCTTGGATTAGTATTTGGAATCAGTCTGGAAACCAAGGTAATTCTTGGTTAACTGTTAACTTGAATTTAGACACATATGCAGGAGGAGGTATTCAGTTACGATTTAACAGATTTGTTGGAAGTACATGGCAAGCTGATATTGCAATAGATGATATTAACTTAATAGCTGATGAACAAGATACCACAGCACCAGTCATTACCTTAAATGGAAATGCATTAATTGATTTAAATGTCGGTGATGTTTATACAGAACAAGGTGCAACAGCCACAGATAATTTAGATGGCGATATTACAGCCAATATAGCTGTAGGT
>NZ_QFRI01000001.1:0-952040 GCF_003143755.1 Algibacter marinivivus | reverse complement strand
CAGATACCACAGCACCAGTCATTACCTTAAATGGAAATGCATTAATTGATTTAAATGTCGGTGATGTTTATACAGAACAAGGTGCAACAGCCACAGATAATTTAGATGGCGATATTACAGCCAATATAGCTGTAGGTGGTGATGTCGTAGACACTAACACAGCAGGAACGTATTTAGTAACCTACGATGTTAGTGATGCTGCAGGAAATGCAGCAACTCAAGTGGTGCGAACAGTAAATGTAATACCAGATACCACAGCACCAGTCATTACCTTAAATGGAAATGCATTAATTGATTTAAATGTCGGTGATGTTTATACAGAACAAGGTGCAACAGCCACAGATAATTTAGATGGCGATATTACAGCCAATATAGCTGTAGGTGGTGATGTCGTAGACACTAACACAGCAGGAACGTATTTAGTAACCTACGATGTTAGTGATGCTGCAGGAAATGCAGCAACTCAAGTGGTGCGAACAGTAAATGTGATAAGCATACCAACAGATGTAATTATCCATGAAGGATATTTTGAATCTGGTTGGGATGGCTGGCAAGATGGTGGAGTTGATTGTGCTAGGAGATCTGATTCAAGATCATATGAGGGCAATTTCTCTATTCGAATCCGTGATAATTCTGGTGTAGCTTCATCAATGACATCTCCTATCTTTGATTTATCATCATTTAGTGAAGTTGAGTTTGATTTCTTTTTCTATTCACATAGTATGGAAGTCGGAGAAGATTTCTGGTTACAGTATAATGATGGTTCAGGATTTGTGACTATAGAAACTTGGGCGAGAGGCACCGATTTTGTAAATAGTGCTTTTGACAATTTTACAGTCACCTTAAATACGTCTCAATATAATTTGTCGAGTAATGCCCAGTTCAGATTAAGATGTGATGCATCAGGAAATAATGATCAGATTTTTATAGATCAAGTTGTAATTACTGGTTCAGGAGGAACAGGAGCTTTATTGCTAAGGGATGATACGCCTAAGAATGATGATTCGCCCTCTAGTGTTTTAGATGTTACTAAAAACACGTTCGTTAAAAACAAACTTACTTTATTTCCAAACCCTGTTGCAGATATCTTAAGTATAAAGACTTCAAGGGGAGGAAATATGACTTATAGAATAATAAATGCATTAGGACAGATTGTAAATACTGGAGAAACGTCTAAAGACATTCTTGTTGAAAGATTGGAAGCTGGTATGTATTATATTGAAGTGACTAATGGAGATGATAAAATGATGAAACGATTTATAAAAGAGTAGACTATTAATAGCAAAGACTAGCTCAAGAATAAAAAGTCCAGATTTTAATCTGGACTTTTTTATATATGAATAATTTCATCTTCAGTTAAAAGTGCATCACCACGTAATCGAAGAAAAATTTGAGCAACTGCAATAGTATCTTTTTCGCAATACGTAATAATTCGGTCTATTTCGTTTTCTTCATAATAAACCCTGTAAACTTCACTCCCATCAATATCATCTTTAGGTGAAGGAATACCTAATACATTAGTCATTAATTTTAAGGATGTATAGGTTTTATAATCACCAAACTTCCATAATTCTAAGGTGTCTAAATGAGGTACTTCCCATGGTTTTTTACCAAAAAGATTTAGTTTATAAGGTAATTCAATATTGTTAATTATCATGCGTCTAGCGATGTATGGAAAATCGAATTCCTTCCCATTATGTGCACAAAGCAGATGCTTAGTTTGGCTAAAATGAGAAATAAGAAGGTTTTTAAAATTTTTAAGAAGCGTAATTTCATCACCATAAAATGATGTGGTTCTAAAAGTTCTTAAATCATTTAAAATATTGAAATAGCCAACCGAGATACAAACTATCTTACCAAATTCAGCCCAAATACCTGCACGATTATAAAATTCTTCAGCAGTATAATCATCCTTTCTTTGATATTGCGATTTATGTTCCCAAAGCGCTTGTTTTGTTTCGTCTAAATCAGAGAAATATTGGACTTCTGGGACGGTTTCAATATCTAGAAATAATATATTTTCTAAATCTAATTTTGAAATCATTCATTTAGCATTTTATAGGCTTCATCAATATATGTAAAAATATCACCTGTAAATTGACCAACTTGAGTATTATCTCCTTTTGAATGTCCCAGTCTAACAATAATAACATTGTCATTTGGTTCTACAATAACATATTGTCCTAAGTGTCCACGCATCATAAAAAAGTGCTTGTTGCCAAGAGTTTTTAACCATATGCCGTAACCATACATGTCACCATCAGGATGAACAGGTTTTATCGATTTTGCCACAAAAGTAGAATCTAAAATTTGTTTACCATCCCATTTTCCATGGTCTTTGTAAAGCTTTCCAAAACGGGCAAAGTCCTTTGCATTACTTGCAATGCAGCAATATGCTTTAACTAAATCATGACTTTCACTATCAACTTGCCAAAGCGTAGAGTTTTCAGATCCCAAAGGTTTCCAAAAGCTTTCGGTTAAATAATTGTAAAGTTTTTTCCCTGTGGCTTTTTCAATTACCATAGCCAACATTTGAGTATCTCCACTTGAATATTTGAAAGATTTTCCAGGTTCTGTTTCAACTTTTAAACCCAACATAACTTTTTCTAAATCATCATCAAAATAAGCTCGTGTTACTATAGAAAATGGAGAATAATATTTTTCATCCCAAGTAGTACCAGACGACATACTAGATAAATCTCCAACAGTCATTTTAGCTGCTAACCCTTCATTAAAAGTAGGTAGAAAATCACTAACAGGTTGATCTAAACTTTTTATATGACCTTCCATGATGGCTTTTCCTAGAAGTCCAGAAACGTAACTCTTAGCCATCGAAAAAGAATTGGTTTGAGAGTTCTCATTAAATCCACCATAATAGTTTTCAAACCAAATACTATCATTTTTTATTATAACGTAAGCAACAGTTCCATTTGCTTTATTAATGGAATCCAAGCCTATAGTTTCTTTTACAGCATTATAGTTTTTATGATTAGGCCAAGGTTGAGGTGTGCCGTTTTCAATAACTTGGTTATCAAATTTCTTGTAATCTTCTAGATAAGCTGTTGTATAACCTTGAAGATAAATAGTTCTTACCGCTTTAATGAGGTAATCAGTATCTGTAATGTATAAGGCAATTATGAGTAATCCGAATAGAATAACTACCCATTTGAAGAACTTTTTTAAAAATCTCATGTGCTTAGTTTATTGTAAAAACTAAAGATAAGAAAATTCTTTTCTAATAAACTTGAAGCTTTACTTTTTGGTTGATGAGTTGGCTTTTTGTTTGCGTTTAGTCTTGTAGAATGCTTTACTAGCAACGTAAATAGTTTTGCTTAGTTCAGCAATAACGGCACCTTCTTTTGTAATAATATTTGGTGTTTTAATAATATCAATTTCGCCTTTATCTTTAACATTATTTTTAATGTTAACTATTTCTTCAGGAGTAAATGTAAATTCGCAAAATATGGTTTCTTTTCCCGGTCTTTTGTACTTGATGATTGCCGCTTTATCCCAAACCACATAATCATTTCCTAGAATATTCATAAGTTGAATCATGTAAATAGGGTCAGTAGCAGAAAGCATACTACCACCAAATATAGAGCCTACATAGTTTTTGTTTTTCCAGCTTAAAGGAATTTTAATTTTAACAATATGTAAATCTTCAGAAACTTCAATTACTTTTCCGGTAGAGCGTCTATACATAGGCGACCAATTGAACCCATATTTGTAAATTTGAGCCTTAGTAAAAAAACGTTCTGCTACTCTTGAAAGTGTTCGGTACATTTAAAAAAGAGATTGTTGCTTATAAGGACTTTCATGCTCTAATAACCATTTTTTACGATGTAACCCACCTGCATAACCAGTTAGTGAGCCATCACTACCTATAACACGATGACAAGGCACTATAATCCAAAGTGGATTTTTACCATTAGCATTTGCTACAGCACGAATCGCTTTTACATCTCCATATTGTTTTGAAAGTTCTAAATATGAAGTTGTCTTTCCGTAAGGAATAGACTTAAGTAGTGTCCATATTTTTTTCTGAAAGTCTGTTCCTGAGGGATTCAATTTTAAGTCGAATTCTTTTCGTGTTCCTTCAAAATATTCATTAAGTTGAATAGTACAATCTTCTAATTCAATTGGAATAATATCTGTGATTTTTTCTTCTGAATTAAGAACTGTCACAGAAACAATACCATCTTCATCACCAACAATTTTGGTAAACCCTAAAGGTGATTTGATGATGCATTCCTCCATTATTCAGAGGTTTTATCTTCTTCAATAATACCAAGTTTTTTGGCGCGAGTTTCCCAACTTTTTCTTGCTAAATGTTGAAGATCTGAAATGTTATCACTTTCATCCATAATTTCTAAACCTAGAAGTGTTTCAATAACATCTTCCATAGTTACTAATCCACTTACAGAACCATATTCATCAACAACTAAGGCCATATGGTTCCTTGTTTCTATTAATTTTTCAAACAGGGTAGGAATAGGTAAATTTCTTTCTACAACAATAATATCTCGTTTAATCTCAGATAGTTTTTTAGAGTTATTATCTAATGCCATCTCCTTAAAAATCTCGTCTTTTAAAACAAGACCAATGATGTTGTCTGAATCATTAGCATAAATTGGAATTCTTGAAAATCGAAGATTTAAGTTGCGCTTGAAAAAATCTTCAACTGTAGTTTTTTCATTTTCTGTTTTCATGACTGTTCGAGGTGTCATAACATCTTTGGCAAAAATCTCTTTGAACGTCAATAAGTTTTTAATGATTTTACTTTCGTTTTCTTGAAAAACCCCTTCTTCATGAGCCATATCTGTCATTACCAAGAAACCTTCACGACTTAAAACACTTCCATGACCTTTACCACCAATTAACTTAGTTGTGAGTTGAAGTAGCCATAAAATCCCTGTCCATTTTAAAGGAAAAATTAAAATAGTTAATGCTTTTGAAGTGAAATTTGCAAGTTTTTTCCAGTAAGTAGCACCAATGGTTTTTGGAATAATTTCCGAAGCCACTAAAATTAAAAAGGTCATGATTGCTGAAACAACTCCAACAGTGTTTATGCCCCAAAGTTCAATTTTATAAGGTAGTTTTTCTGCCTCTATACCAACCATCATAGCACCTAAAGTGTGGGCAATGGTGTTTAATGTAAGTATTGCAATTAACGGCTTGTCTACGTCTTTTTTTAATTTCTCTAAAGTTAAAGCATAGTCTTTACCTTCCTGTTTTTTAACGTTTATAAACGTTGGAGTTACGCTGAGTAAAACAGCTTCAAGAATAGAACATAAAAAAGAAAAGAAAATAGAGATGGTTGCCCAAAAAATTAATGCGCTCATTAAATGAATTTTTGTTGATGGCTAATTTACGAAATCAATTTAACAACATCCTTAGCAAAATAACTCGCTATTATATCAGCACCTGCACGCTTAAAGGCAGTAGTGGTTTCCATCATAACTTGATTATGATCTAACCAACCCTTTTCAGCAGCAGCTTTTATCATAGCATATTCTCCGGATACTTGGTAAACAGCTACAGGCACATCCACTTCGTTTTTAATTTCTCTTAGAATATCTAAATATGAGATGCCTGGTTTTACCATTACGATATCTGCGCCTTCATCAATATCCATTTCGGTTTCTCTAATGGCTTCAAAGCGGTTGCCATAATCCATTTGATAGGTTTTTTTATCCTTTGGAATATCTTTAATATCAACTGGGGCTGAATCTAAAGCATCTCTAAAAGGTCCGTAAAACGCAGAAGCATATTTAGCGGAATAACTCATAATGCCTGTGTTGGTATAGCCTTCATCTTCTAAAGCTTCACGGATGGTTAAAATACGACCGTCCATCATATCACTAGGAGCAACAAAATCTGCTCCAGCTTCAGCATGTGATAGACTCATTTCCGCTAACACTTCAGCAGTATCATCGTTAATAATTTGTCCGTTTTCAATAATACCATCGTGTCCATAAGCCGAATATGGGTCTAGAGCCACATCGGTCATCACTAACATATCAGGGCATGCATTTTTCACGGTTTTAATGGCGCGTTGCATCAAACCGTTTGGGTTAAGTGCCTCTGTGCCCTTATTGTCTTTTAAGTTATCAGGCACTTTAACAAAAAGCAACACCGATTTTAAACCTAGTTTCCAAAGCTCTTTTACTTCATTTTCTAATAAATCTAAACTGTAACGAAAGTAATTTGGCATTGATGAAATTTCATCTTTTACGCCTTTACCTTCCACTACAAAAAGTGGCACTAAAAAATCGTTTGGTGTTATGATGGTTTCGCGAACTAATGAGCGAATGGCTTCGTTGGTTCTTAATCTTCGGTTTCTTCTTAATGGGAACATAGTAAAATGTTTTATTATTTTGATAGGTTTCGACTGCGCTCAACCAGACATTTGATTTCTATTTGGATTAAGCCCAATCCACAGGATTCTTCAATACTTCAATTAATTTTTCTTCATCACTTCCAGCTTCTGGATGATGGTCGTACACCCATTGCACATGCGGTGGTAAACTCATTAGAATACTTTCTATACGACCGTTAGTTTTTAGTCCGAAAAGCGTGCCTTTGTCATGTACTAAATTGAATTCAACATAGCGTCCTCGACGGATTTCTTGCCAATTCCGATTAGCTTCTGTAAAGCTTAAATCTTTTCTTTTTTCAACAATTGGAGTATAAGCTTCTAAGAAACTATCGCCAACTTCAGTTACAAAGTTATACCAATTTTCCATAGTCATATCGTCTGAAGCTTTACAATAATCGAAAAATAAACCGCCTAAACCTCTGCCTTCGTTTCTATGAGCGTTGTAAAAGTATTCATCACAACGTTTTTTATAAGTTGAATAAAATTCTGGATTGTGTTTGTCGCAAGCTGTTTTACAGGTTTGATGGAAGTGTTTTGCATCGTCTTCAAACAAGTAATAAGGTGTTAAATCTTGTCCACCACCAAACCAACTATCAATGATGTTTCCATCTTTGTCATACATTTCAAAATAGCGCCAATTAGCGTGTACTGTTGGCACCATTGGGTTTTTAGGATGTAAAACCAAACTTAGTCCACAAGCAAAAAAGTCAACATCGCCTACTTTAAAATATGCTTGCATGGATTTGGGTAATTTACCATGAACTCCAGAAATATTGACGCCGCCTTTTTCGAAAACATTACCGTTTTCAATAACGCGTGTACGTCCGCCACCGCCTTCTGGTCGTTTCCAAATATCTTCTTGAAATTTTGCTTTTCCATCAATGGCTTCTAATTTTGATGTGATGCAATCTTGTAAACTCTGTATATACTGGAAAAATTTATCTTTCATTACTCAATTTCTTTATAAAGTTCATACAGTTCCATGTTTAGAGAATTTTCTCCTAGAGGTGTAAACTCATTTTTAAGTGTTTTTATCCAAGTAAAATTATTGTTTTCAGCAACTTTTAAACTTCCAATATTACTTTTATGAACTATAATTTGTAAAGTGTCTAAACCCAGGTTTTCAAAAGCATAGTCTGATAGTTGTTTTACTGCTTCTGTTGTTAAGCCTTTACCTTCAACATTATAATCGATAGCATAGGCGAATTCACCTTGCTTTTTAATCCAATCTACTTCTTTGATATATATTAAACCAACTAATTTACGGGATTCTTTTTCTCTTAGAGTGAACAAAAAAACTTCATTAGCTTCAAATTGTTTAATCATTTTTGAGACAAAATGATTTGATAAATCTGGCGTTAAGTTTTGCTCTAATGTTTTTGGGAAATAGCGTTTTAATCTATCCTCATTAGCCACTGCAAAGTTGCAGATATGCCACCCATCTTTTGGTTGAATGGGAGTTATATAATATGAACCAAAATTAAGCTGCATTTACAGGTTTATTTTTAAGTTGAAGCGCCTCTACTGTTCTAGCTGAAGCTGCTGTAACCGATAAAGGTAGCACTAAAATTACGCCAATTACTGGTATTAATAAAAACAGAATAAATACAATACCGTTGCCTATGGCTAATCCACGATGTTTCCTTACAAATTGTAAGCTCTCTCTATATTGATAATGGCGCTCTAAAGTGTAATCCATATTACCAAAGCCAGCATAATAGGCTTGAACCATAAAGAGTAATAGGGTTGAAAATATATTAACTACAGGAATAAATTTTAAAAGTAAAATAGGAATAGTGAGCAACAATTCCATGAATAAATTTCTACCATTAATTTTTATTCCACGCATGAGCTGTTGCATAAATGTAGTGTCTCTGTGAGAATGTAATGGATTACCTGTAAAATGTGCTTCTATTTTTTCAGACACAGGGCTCATAAATGGTGCTGATAATGCCATTATAATGTGTTTGAAAAGAATGAGACCAATAACGACAATAATAAGTCCACCAATGAAATTACTGATGGATGAAAACGCATCTTTTCCCCAGTCCCAGATCCATATTTTAGAAATAAACCCACCAATATTATCTGATAACCCGTAGGCTGAACCAAATACTGCAATGGCTGTTATGAGGCTTATTAGCATTGGAATAGCAAAATATTTCCAAAGTTTTAATTTAGAAATTAAACTGAAAGCACCTATGTATGCTTTAATTCCTGAAATGATATTTTTAATCATTTTTAGTTTTTAAATAATCGGTTTTTAACAAACCAAAATACATTACATCTTCTAGTTTGTCTTGAAAACCTTTATACTCTTCACGTAATACACCTTCTTTTTTAAAATGATTGTTAAAAGCTACTTTTTGACTTGCAATATTTTCAGGTGCAATGCGAAGAAAGATTTTATTCATATGTAACTTTTCAAAACAATATGTTACAACATTAGAGGTGAATTTAGAGACAATGCCTTTACCTGCAACCTGTTCTGAAACAAAATACCCTATCTCACATTTATTAATATCATAGTCAATGTTTTTTATATTAACTAAACCAACTAATATGTTTTTTTGAATATTCTTTATGAAGAAAAAAAAACACCTATTTTCACTTTCTTCTAAATCCCACTCTTTAAAAAGGTTTTTAGCGCCTTCTTTAGTTTGACATCTTTTTACAGTTCCAGCAAACCCTTTTTCAATATATGATTTATTGTTATAAATTAAATCAAAGAACACCTCAAAAGAAATATTTTGAATACGTTCTAATTTATAATCTATAAGGCTCATTTTTACTAACTATTATATTCCTTAACAGCATCAATAAATGCCTTTGCATTATCCAAACCAATGTTGGGTAAAATACCGTGACCAAGGTTTACGATGTATTTGTCTTTACCAAATTCGTTAATCATTTGGTGTACCATTTTCTTGATTTCGGCAGGTGGAGAAAATAGACGGGTAGGATCGAAATTCCCTTGAAGTGTAATATTGCCACCCGTTAAATAACGTGCATTTCGTGCGGAACATGTCCAATCTACACCTAAAGCAGAAGCACCAGATTTTGCCATTTCGCCAAGTGCAAACCAACACCCTTTTCCGAAAGCGATAACAGGCGCATCGTCTTTTAAGGCATCAATGATTTGTTGGATATATTGCCACGAAAATTCTTGATAATCAACTGGAGAGAGCATGCCTCCCCAAGAATCAAAAACTTGCACAGCGTTACAGCCTGCTTTTACTTTTTCTTTTAAATAGGCAATAGTAGTATCTGTAATTTTTTGTAATAATTGGTGTGCCGCAATGGGGTTTGTAAAGCAAAATTCTTTGGCTTTATCGAAATTTTTACTGCCTTGTCCTTGCACGCAATAGCATAAAATGGTCCACGGTGATCCAGCAAAACCTATAAGCGGAATCTCATCGTTAAGCTTTTCTTTGGTTGCTTTTATGGCTTCGTAAACATAGCTAAGGCTATGTTTTACATCAGGAACAATTACATTGTCAACGTCTTTTTGAGAACGAACCGGGTTTGGTAAATAAGGACCAAAATTTGGTTTCATTTGTACCTCAATATTCATAGCTTGTGGAATAACCAAAATATCACAAAATAAAATAGCGGCATCCATTCCGTATCTGCGGATGGGTTGCACGGTAATTTCACTAGCTAATTCTGGGGTTTGGCAGCGGGTAAAGAAATCGTATTTTGCCTTAATTTCCATGAATTCTGGAAGGTAGCGACCTGCTTGACGCATCATCCATACTGGCGGACGGTCAACGGTTTCTCCTTTTAATGCTCTTAAAAATAAATCGTTCTTAATACTCATATTCTTAAACGTAATGTTCGTTTACTAATTCAATTACACTTTCAACTGTTGGTACTTTCGCAACCCTAACATCCTTAAAATGCTTTTTAGCTTCCTTGGCTGTAGTTTCTCCAATACAAAAAGCAATAACTTCATTTTTATTACTGCGTACAAAACTTTCAACAGTTGAAGGACTATAAAACATCGCACTTTCTACAGAATCATCAACTTTAAAACCATCGTATTTTGTTTGGTAAGCTTCAACTTCGTTAACTGTTATATTATTTTCAGTTAAAATAGTTGGTAAGGCATCTAACCTAATATCACTACAAAAATACGTCACATCTGTACCTTCTATAAATTCCACTAAATATTCAGCTAGCTTTTTTGCGTTTTTTTCGGTGTGTGTGACTTTGCCAATTTTACGTTCTACTAAACGTTTGGTTCTTCTGCCAACACAGTAGATATTTTTAAATTGTAATTCAGCTGCTGAATAATTAGTAGTTAACGATTCTACTGCATTTTTACTTGTAATTACAACGTTTTGAATCTCATTTTTTAAGAAGCGCGGATGAATTCTATTCAAACTTATTTTGATGAAATCTGAACTTTCAGCAACTACCTTTTCGTGAAATAATAAGCGTTGATCTTCCGTAAAACGCTTTGTAGAAAATACATTTGTCTTTCTATCCGAATGTTTAATCTTATCCATTAAACGTTTTCCACCACGTTCAATAATAAAATCGGCACAAAATTGTGCCATATCATTATGTTCGCCTAGTTTTTTAACTCTAGTAACATCAATTCTTTTGGTTCCATCAGGACTTAATAAAACACCCTTAAAGTTGATTTCTTCATCTTTAATATAGGCTAAGGCACCTATAGGTGCTGTACAACCGCCTTCTAGTTTGTTTAAAAATTCGCGTTCAATAGTAGTGCAAATTTCGGTTTCTTCGTGGTTGAGTTCCGCGCAAGCTTCTTTTACAAAGTTATCTTCCTCTAAAGCGGTAATCATGATAGCGCCTTGTGCAGGTGCAGGAATCATCCAATCTAGATTGATAGCTTCTTCAGGTCTTATTCCAATTCTACCAATTCCAGCCGCGGCAAAAATCGCTCCGTTCCAATCGTTATCTTGAAGCTTTTGCAAACGCGAATTTACATTTCCACGTAAATCTGTAATAGTATGTGTAGGGAATCGGTTTAGCCATTGTGCTCTACGGCGTAAGCTTCCTGTTGCAATAACGGCGTCTTTTGCACCTAAAAACTCTTCATTATCTTTAAAAACCAAAGTATCATTTACATTACCTCGTTTTAAAACTGCAGCTTGTACTATGCCTTTTGGTAAAACGGTAGGCACATCTTTAAGTGAATGTACTGCAATATCGATGTCATGATTTAACATGGCAATATCTAAAGTACGCGTAAAAATACCTGTAATGCCTAATTCGTAAAGAGGCTTGTCTAAGACTAAATCACCTGTTGATTTTACAGGAACAAGTTCTGTACTATGACCAGCCTCTTCGAGTAATTTTTTTACTATGTTGGCTTGCCACAGTGCTAATTCACTATCACGTGTGCCAATTCTTATGGTTTTAGACATTGGTTTTTTTAGGTTCTTCTAACTGAAATACTTTTTTAATAAGTTCTAGGCTATCATCAGTAGATACATCATCATCTTTTAAATGATGTGCAAAATGGTTGGTGATTTTTTGAATGATTTTAGCACTAATTATTTCCGCCTGTTCTTCATTAAAATCAGATAACTTTTTACGTTGGGTATCTAATTCCGCAGAGGCAAAATCGGTCAATTTATGTTTTAGAGCTTTAATTGTTGGTGCAAATTTTCTAGTTTCTAACCAACTATTAAACTCAGCTTTTATTTCTTCTATAATTCCTTCTGCAGAAGGTATATGAGCTTTACGAGCTTCTAATGTTTGGTCTGTAATTTTAGATAAATCATCTAAATGAACTAGAGATACATTATCCAATTCTTCAACATTAGTGTCTACATTTTTAGGAATGGATAAATCTAAAATTAAAAGCGGCTTATTTGATTGAATAATATGCTTGTCAATAGTTGGACGTTGAGCACCTGTGGCTACAATTAAAATATCTGAAGTAGTTATTTCTTCTTGTAAATTGGAATAGTCTTTAACAATCAAATTAAATTTCCCAGCAATTTTTTCTGCTTTACCTTTGGTTCTATTGATTAAAGTGATATGCTCATTTTTGGTATGTTTAACCAGATTTTCACATGTATTTCTTCCAATTTTACCTGTTCCGAATAGTAAAATATTTTTTTCAGAAACATTTTCAACAGAGTTAAAGATATACTGGACTGACGCAAAGGAAACTGAAGTTGCTCCCGATGATATATCAGTTTCTGTTTTAATACGTTTACTTGCTTGAATAACGGCATTCACTAAACGTTCTGTAAAGTGATTTAGCAATCCATGTTTTCTTGATAATTTAGCGCTGATTTTTAACTGACTTATAATTTCAAAATCTCCAAGAATTTGACTGTCTAAGCCTGAACCCACTCGAAACATATGCGCAATGGCTTCTTTATTTTTGAATATGTATGCAACGTCTTGAAATTCTTCAACTGTTCCGCGGGTATTATCACAAAGCAATTGTATTAGCTGAAAAGGATGTTGTGCAAAACCGTAGATTTCAGTTCTATTACAGGTAGAAGTTACTACTAAGCTTTCTATACCATTTTCTTTAGCTTGATTTAGTAATTCTAGCTTAGATTCTTCATCTAAACTAAAGCGCCCTCTTATATCTGCATCGGCTTTTTTATAACTTAAACCAATAGCATAGAAATAACTGCTTTTACTAATGTTATACTTCTGCATTGCTATACCTGAAAATGTGAAGCAAAAATATATGGATAGTTAGTAAAAAAACAACGCTAGAAGAACTTTTAATATCGTTTGTGGTTTTTTAACGTTGTTTTTTTATAAAACATGATAAATGTCATACTTTTGTAGTCTATAAGGCACTTTTTGTTGCTTTAATTTAGAACGAATCTAAATAAAAAGAATGTGAATCAAGAATTAAATAGAAAAAAAAGTATCGCTAAAAGTTCATTTGAAGAAACTAAAATTGAAAATGGGTTTTTAATATTGATGTTCAAGAATGATGAAAGTTTAACCCAAAGTGTTGCAAAAGAAATAGATAGCACATTTTTACAGTTTCATTTTTGTGTTAAAGGAGCAACTAAGTTTGTTTTTAATCAAGGGAGATATACTCTAGATATTTATGAAGAAAATTCATTGTTGTTATATAATCCACAACGCGAATTACCAATAGACCTTCAAGTTGAACCTAATTCTTGGATCGTTTCAGTATTAATTTCGATTAAAAAGTTTCACGGGTTATTTTCGCAAGAAGCCGATTATATTACTTTCTTAAGTGAAGATAATAAAGATAAAAAATACTATAAGGATGGCATCATTTCTCCATCAATGGCTATTGTTTTAAATCAGTTAATAAATTATAATCTTAATGAGTCTATTAAGCCATTATATTTTAAAGGGAAAGCCTATGAATTATTGAGTTTATATTTTAATAGAAGTGAAGACGCCAATGTGGAGCAATGTCCTTTTTTGGTAGATGAAACTAATGTGATAAAAATTAGAAAAGCAAAAGATATTATAATAACTAAAATGGCAGAACCACCTAGCTTACAAGAATTAGCAGATGAAATTGGGTTGAGCCTTAAAAAACTAAAAGAAGGTTTTAAACAAATTTATGGAGATTCTGTATTCAGCTTTTTATTTGATTATAAAATGGAAGTAGCGCGAAAACTACTTGAAGCTGGTGATGATAATGTAAACGAAGTTGGGCATAAAGTAGGGTATAGTACTTCAAGCCATTTTATTGCTGCTTTTAAAAAGAAATATGGGACAACACCAAAGAAATATGTGATGTCTTTGAATTAAACTTACTTAACTCAAAATCTATAAATTATGAAATTTTTAACTCCAGAAATTGAAGCCCTATCAAAATATGTTAAAGGTAAATCTTTAGCTAAACAAAGTACATCTTGCGGTATTTTTCAAGACTGCAATCCTTCAGAAGAACAATCTAGAATTAACCAACAAAAATAGTTTAAAATAATATCTGTGAGATCAGAACTTATTTTTATTATTTCTAACGTATTTTTGCAATGCTAAAAAAGAATATGAAAAAAGGAATTTTACTCGTTAATCTTGGTTCTCCAGATAGTCCAGAGCCAAAAGATGTAAAAAAATATTTAGGTGAGTTTTTAATGGACGAGCGTGTTATTGATGTACCATTATGGGCTAGAACCCTTTTAGTTAAGGGTATTATCTTAAATACACGACCAAAACAATCTGCAGCTGCATATAAAAAAATATGGTGGGAAGAAGGTTCTCCACTAATTGTGCTCTCTGAGAAGCTTCAAGATAAAGTTCAGGAAAAGTTAGAAATGCCTGTTGCTTTGGCAATGCGCTATGGAAGTATGACTATTAAAAAAGGACTTCAAGAATTGGTAGATAAAGGTTGTACAGAAATAAAAACTATTCCATTATACCCACAATTTGCAATGGCAACTACTGAAACAATCGATGTTAAAGTAGACGAATTGATTGCTGAATATTTTCCACAAGTAAAAATAACACAAACACCAGCTTTTTATCATCGAAAAGATTACATAAATGTACTTTCTAAAAGTATAGCAGAAACCCTTGATGATTTAGACTATGAACATATCCTTTTTAGTTATCATGGTGTTCCAGAACGTCATATTCGTAAAAGTGATGTTACTAATGGAAATTGCAAAATGGACGGAAAATGTTGTTTTAAAAAAGGAAGTGAGCAACACGAATTTTGTTACCGACACCAATGTGAGATTACAACAGTTAATGTTGCAAAAGCATTAGGTCTAAAAAACGGCACATATTCAACTTCATTCCAATCTAGACTTGGTTTTGATCCATGGTTACAACCTTATACAGATCGTACCATAGAACGTATGGGTAAACAGGGAATCAAAAAAATGGCTATTGTTACACCAGCATTTGTAAGCGATTGTTTAGAAACTCTAGAAGAAATTGCTATGGAAGGCGAAGAGATTTTTCATGAAGTAGGAGGAAAAGAATTTACAGTTATTCCATGTTTAAATGACCGTGAAGACTTTGCACAAGTTATTGCTAACATAGCAGAAGAATGGACACCAGCTAAAAAACCATCAACCGTTTCATAGTTAAATATAGTCACAAGGTTTTGGTGTAGTCTCAATTAATAAACACTGCTTATTTTTTTAAATAGAGAAATTATTAAGAACTTGAAACCAGAAAGAGAATCTACAATTCAAGCCACATAATTATGGAATATTACCAATACATAAAAGCCTTTCACTTAATATTTGTAATCACATGGTTTGCAGGCTTATTTTATATTCCACGCCTTTTCGTATACCAAATAGAAGCCTACCACAAACCCTCCCCAGAAAAAGAAATTTTAGGCAAACAGCTCAAACTTATGGCAAAACGCCTGTGGTATATCATCACTTGGCCATCAGCTATTTTAGCAACTCTATTCGCCGTTTGGTTACTTGTTTTACAACCGTACTGGCTACGACAACCATGGATGCAGGTTAAGCTCACATTCGTTTTATTACTTTTCATTTACCATTTAAAAACGCATCAATATTTCAAGCAATTACAAAACGATGTCGTTAAAAAAACATCCAGTTACATGCGCATCTGGAACGAGGGCGCAACATTCATCTTATTTGCCGTTATTTTTCTAGTCATCCTAAAAAGCGCCATCAATTGGATATGGGGCGTTATCGGTATTGTACTCCTAGGCATTTTAATCATGCTAGGTTTTAAAATCTATAAACGGATTAGAGAAAAAAATCCAGAAGCTTAATTATTTGGACGTTACCCCGAAAAGGGGTCGGGCTTTCTGTTCCAAGTCCTCGCACTTCTCCCGATAGCTATCGGGATCGGGCTGTGGGCTATCCACTGCAATCCCTAACGCGGGCATAACTGCAAAACATAGTGCTTTAACGACTACCTATTAGCCAAAATATAAAATAACCCAAAACTATAAATTAGTAAAAAGTCTAGTCCTTAATCAATTCATAGAATTGACTGTCAAGGCGCAGAATAGATGTAGAAAAGCTCCGAGAACAGGAGAACGCAGTTCGACGCGGAGTTTTCAAATCGGTTTCCATCCCGTTAAAATCGGGATGGGAAATTCCATGGCTTGATCTTGATTTTTTGGTTCGTTTTGCATCAAGGCAAAATGAACGTTATAAATTAATTCAATCCTAAAATTTAAAATCACCAATATCAATTTTTAAATCAGTCTTAGGCTGTTTGGTTTGATTATTGCTATATTTATTGAATCATAAAATTTCAATGAAACTTAAAAAACTCTCCTTACGTACCCGCATATTTCTAGTCATGATATTGCTAGTATTATTAGCATCTATGCTTATTTCGGCTGTAGCCATATATCAATACAAAGAGCAAAGTCAAGACTATCACAAAGGAAGGTTAGAACGTAAAGAAGGAAGTATCCAAACCCATCTTAAACGGGTTTTAAATGGTAGACAAAATACATGGGAAGTAAAAACAGAAAACATTCCATTCATATTCAAAGAAGAAATTTATAACGTAGCCGATATTCATAAACTCCAAATTAATTTATACGATTTAGATGGCGGACTCCTTATATCCTCAAAAGCAGGGTTACAAAACAATAATGCAGAAAAATGTTTAGATGCCGAAACCATGAACGCATTAACACAAAATGTAGAATTTAATAATGCCTCAGAAATTGCCCAACATAGGTATGTGGATAAGCATAAGGAAAATGGAGAAACCTTTCAATCGTCTTACACTTATATTACAAACAATAAATCAAAAGCCATAGCCATATTAAACATTCCATATTTAGAAAACGACGATTTTTTAAATAAAGAATTACAAGAATTTTTAAAGCGTATAGGTTTCGCTTTTATGCTGGTATTATTAACCGCAATTGCAATAGCATTTTTATTATCAAAATATATCACTAAATCATTAAAAACCATCAGTGATAAAATTAACACTACAAGATTAGAAAGACGTAACGAAAAAATTGATGTTGATGATACTAGCGAAGAAATTTCAGCTTTAGTAAACTCATATAATAGTATGATTGACGAGCTAGAAGAAAGTGCAGTACAACTGGCAAAAAGTGAGCGCGAGCAAGCATGGAGAGAAATGGCAAAACAAGTGGCACATGAAATTAAAAACCCATTAACACCTATGCGCTTAACAGTGCAAAATTTTCAACGAAAGTTCAATCCTGAGGATGAAAATATCCATTCAAAAGTCGATGAATATAGTAAAACGCTAATTCAGCAAATAGATACTATGAGCTCTATAGCTTCGGCATTTTCAAATTTTGCAAAAATGCCAGCGCAACAAAACGAAACTTTAAATGTGGTTAAAATAGTAAAACTTGCGTTAGATATTTTTAATGAAGATTATATAATCTTCACATCAGATTCTGAAGAAATTATAGCAAAATTTGATAGAACGCAACTTATACGTGTAGTAACAAACTTGGTTAAAAATGCTACTCAAGCCATCACTGAAGATCAAACACAAACACCTAAAATTGTAATTAATGTTGGTAAAGATAAAGGCAATGTTGTAATTACGGTTGCAGACAATGGATCAGGCGTTGCAGAAGAGAATAAAGACAAGGTTTTCGAGCCTAAATTCACAACTAAAACAAGTGGCATGGGACTAGGGTTAGCCATGGTAAAAAACATTGTAGAAACCTATAAAGGAAACATTACCTTTATTTCAGAAAAAGATAAAGGCACTACATTTAAAGTTGCTTTTCCTAAAGAATAAATCATAAATTAATGTCACCTTGAGCTTAGTCTAAAGGCCTTATAATAAAATATAAAATGTCTTATAAAAATATTATTACAGAAGAAAATAATGGGATCAGAACCATTACCATTAACCGTCCAAATAAATTAAATGCATTAAATAAAGAAACTATTGAAGAGTTACACGAAGCCTTTGATGATGCTAATAATGATAAAGACACTAAAGTTATTATCCTTACCGGAAGCGGCGAAAAAGCGTTTGTTGCAGGAGCCGATATTAGCGAATTTGCAAATTTCACAGTTGAAAATGGAGGTAAACTTGCTGCAAAAGGCCAAGAATTAGTGTTTAATTTTATAGAAAATTTGGAAACACCTGTTATAGCTGCTGTAAATGGTTTTGCTCTTGGAGGTGGGTTAGAATTAGCCATGTCATGTCATTTTAGAGTAGCAAGCAATAATGCAAAACTGGGGCTGCCTGAAGTATCTTTAGGAGTTATTCCAGGGTATGGTGGTACACAACGTTTGCCACAATTAGTTGGTAAAGGGCGTGCTATGGAAATGATTATGACAGCAGGTATGATTGACGCCAACCAAGCTTTAAATTATGGTTTAGTAAATCATGTAACCACTCTAGAAGAATTAATTCCACTTTGTGAAAAAATAGCTTCTAAAATTTCTAGAAATTCATCTGTAGCCATTAGTGCTGCAATTAGAGCTATAAATGCTAATTTTAAAGATGGTGTAAACGGTTATGATGTTGAGGTTAAAGAATTTGGGAATAGCTTTGGTACGGAAGACTTCGCTGAAGGCACAACTGCTTTTTTAGAAAAACGTAAGGCAGATTTTCCTGGTAGGTAAATTTTCAGTTTAACTACTTTTCAAGTATATGGGTCTGTTTAATAATTTAATCTTGATTTATCGAGTTTGTTTTAATAAGACATCGTTTCATTCTTCAATTACAATAAACTCTTTAGTTTTGGTGTCTAGAATTAAGGTGCTCTCGGTAAAAGGTTGATTCCCTAACCAACCACCAACCCTTGTAAAAGGCGTTATCAACGGTTGTGTTATGCCATACATATCTACAAAGCTAACACGCTTTAGTTTTAAGTCGACTCCGCCAATATTAAATAGTTTGTCAGTTTCTTTACTTCTTATTGGAATACTACCTTCCCAAGCCTTAGCATCATAGTTTACTTGTTTGGTATTTTCATCGGTATAGCTGTCAAAACGACTTTTTATGGTGATTAATCCAAAAGCACTGCAACCAGAATCATATAGAAATTCATATTCTTTATTATCTAAGGTTACAGGCAACATGATGCGTCTTCCGGGGAAATCAAAAGATTTAAAATTAGGTAAAACAGCTATCCAATCTGGGCGTTCATTATATAACTTTATATTTTGATTTTTAAAATCAATAGCTGTAACACGATTTACAATAAAATCACTACCAATGGTACCTATTCCTATTTTGGCAATAGTATCATTCTTATCAAAAGAATGACCATAATTAGGATATATTTTAATCATAGAAGCTCTTATATGATTATCATCTAAAATAAAATCTAAATTTTCTACATAACGTACATCGTCTTTTATAACTTCTTTAATATCTAATCCAATAGCCCGTAAAGATTTTAAGTTATTTTCATAAATAAAAGAATCATATGCTCCTGTGTCAAATTGCATATAAAAGTTGTGTGCTAAATCTTCAATTTTTAGAGGCACTATCATAGCAGCTTGTGCTTCATAAATACCGCCTATAGAATCGCCAGCCCAATCAAAATGAATTGGTTTTGATTCTGAAGTATATTTTAAGTAGTTTGATTTTTCTTTAAATAAAGAATTATTAAATTTTCTAATGCCTATAAATCCACCAATAAGAATTATTATTAAAATGGCAAGTAGCGTGTAGCCGATTTTTTTCTTCATAATTAATGATTTTGATGTGATGAAAACTTAGATAATAAAAAAGATTTTTTTATTCTGTCTTTCTTTTGCCATTGGTAACATAGCTTTGTCCTGGTCCTAATGTGTTACCTTTAAATTCGTCATTTGTAAATACTCCTTTAAATTGAAAAACCATACCCTGAACACTGAAATCACAAGACATTACACCATTTTTTAAAACGAGATTTGACATGGCAAATTCACCCATCATTGACTTAAATGAACCCGTAAATATTCCAGATTCATTTTTAGTTATATTCATCGTTATAGGCACGTCTCCTTGAGGTGTAGACTCAGCTAAAAGGCTCCAATTACCCACAAGTTTATCATCAGGATTTATTACTGTTTTACCAGTTTTACAGCTAAATATTAGGCCTGTAAATAAAAAGATATAAATAATGTGTTTAGTTTTCATATAATACTGTTTTTATAGTTTATTTAGTAATGCAATCTATCCTAATTGGATATTACGAAATAAATATAAATAAGCGAGATTATATGACTTTTTAGGTCGCCAATTTAACGCCAATTCTATAGTATTTACTTATATGAAGCGAATTGGACTGTTTAGGAAGTCGAAATTATTATGTTGTAATTTTATAGCTATACGGCAAACAATAACAACATTAACAGCATAAGAAAAAAACAAAACAATTAGGATTATAGATGTATTTGAAAATAATGTTCGACTTATAAAAGGAGACACACACAAAAGCGCAGAAAGTATTACTGAAAATATAATCTGGAAGTTAATAATGCGTCTTCCTAGTTCATCAACAAACTTAGATTTACGATTTCTTTGCCATAAAATGAATGGTAAAATGATATTACCAAAAGGGATTCCTAAAAAAGATAAAACAGATAAATTTATGAGTCGAATAGAAGTGGTTTCAGAAGCTTTGGTTTGTTCAATATTTCTAAATTGTTCTTGAAAAACAGAAGGCTCTAACTCAAAAGCTTCAGAAAGTGCATTTAAGGTATGCCCTCTAGGTTCTTTATTTTTAGATTCTAAGCGCTGTATAGTCCTTAAAGATAATCCTGTTTTTTTTGCTAACTCTAGTTGAGTATAATTATGTTTTTCTCTTATTTTTTTTATGATATTCATCTTTTGAGATAGGACTTACTAGTAAAAGATAAAGTTAAGTAATTAAATTTAAGTGGTGTGATTTGTGGAAGTTGTTAATAACCCATTTTTTCTTTAACACTTTTCAATAAAAATTATAAGTAATTTTAAAGAGCTTCAACAAAAGCATTCAACCCTTAATTTTACTAGTATGCCCTCAAAATCTGCCATAAAAGGACGTGGCGCTCAGCTAAACGTCCCTAATCGTTTCTTTGAATTAAGTCATGAAATGCGTGACGATTTCCTCGAATTTTGCCAAAAAGAAGGCGAAATAGCTGATAAAAACAAGACACAGTATTTAGAAGTATTTCCTAAAACCATTGTAAATAAAGTAAAAAGTCCAGATGTTGGTATGGCATATTCTATGAATGCGTACCAAGGTTGTGAACATGGTTGTATTTACTGTTATGCTAGAAACTCACACGAGTTTTGGGGTTATAGTGCTGGTTTAGATTTTGAAAGACGGATTTTGATAAAAAAAGATGCTCCAAAATTACTGGAGGCTTATTTAAAAAAGAAAAGTTGGAAAGCGTATCCTATTGTTATGTCTGGAAACACAGATTGTTACCAACCTGCCGAAAAAAAATATAGAATTACAAGACAATGTTTAGAAGTTTTTTTGAAATACAAACATCCTATTGGGATTATCACCAAAAATTCTAGAATTTTAGAAGATTTAGATGTATTGAAGGCTTTGGCAAAAGATAATTTAATTGGTGTTAATATATCTATAACCTCGCTTTCAGAAGATACAAGGCGGATTTTAGAACCCAGAACAGCAACCATAAAAAAACGTCTAGAAACTGTTAGAATATTAAGCGAACATGGAATCCCAGTAAATGTGATGATAGCTCCAATAATTCCATCAATAAATAGTCATGAAATATTACCGTTGGCTAAGGCAGCTTCAGATTATGGAGCATCATCCATAGGACACACTATTGTAAGGTTAAACGGTGCTATTGGTGAAATTTTCACAGATTGGATTAAAAAAACTATGCCAGATAGAGCTGAAAAAGTTTTACATCAAATTGAGAGTTGCCATGGCGGAACTTTAAATGATTCTAGGTATGGAGCAAGAATGCGAGGCGAAGGCAAAATAGCAGAACAAATTAATAATTTGGTAAGATTGTCTAGACAAAAATATTTTAAAGGTAAAAGTATGCCTAGGCTAAACTGTAATTTGCACGAGTCTTTTAAAAATGGTCAGCTAAAATTATTTTAATAAAAAAGTGGACCACCACAGCCCACTTTTAAAAACATGATCTAAATAAGGTATTTAGAATTTAATTAATAATTTTAGTAAATTGTTTACCTTCAGTAAAAAATACAATCTTATAAGTTCCAAACTTCAAGCCATCTAACTTGTAAATCCTTTTAATAGTTTTAGTGTTTCCAATATTTTCAGATAAAACAAGTTCTGAATCATTAGAATCAAAGCTTGTAAAGTACACTTCTATTTTTAAAGGTTCTTTGTTTAGGGCAAGTTTTGAGATGTAAACAAAATCACCTTTAACCCTAGTGAAAGGTTTAAATATTGTTTTTTCGTTTTCTTTATCAAAATCAACAATATTTGACGATACAGTAAAAGGTATAGAATTTATCTCCATATCTTTATCAAGTTCAAAAATATAATTGCCATCAGGTAGCGTAGTTAAATCAAAACCTTTATTATAAGTTCCTGATTTTTCTATATATTCTTTAAACAAAATCACACCATTAATATCTTTAACTGATAATAGGTTCCCTTGCTTTACATTATATAAAGTAAGAATGGTTTTTTTAGCATCATTTTTAATATTAAATAAAGCCGTTTCATTTGCGAAACTTAACAAGGTAGCAAGCATAGTTACCATTAAGATTCCTTTTTTTGAGTGTTTAATTACATTTTTCATAATTTGGGTTTTATAACGTTCAACACTACAAATTTATATTATAATATTTTTTCATAAAACACTGATATTGACATGTTTATATGCTTAATTATCTGTTAATTTTGCATCATATTTGGGTAAAATTATTGTGTTGCTGTATGGGTAAATAATAGTTATTAATCAAAAACAACAATATTAGAAAACATAAATACTTTAAGTAAAAGCATTTGAAGTTATAATTAGGGAAGTGAATATTTATAAAAAAGAAAGTGGGCCACCACAGCCCACTTTATCAACTAAACTAAACTAAATAAGACATTATTACTAATGAATATTGTATCTCTTTTGTTAAAGAGTAATAATTATTTTTTTAAAGAATTGTTATACTTTTTTTTAGACCAATCGGAGTTGGTATAAACTATCTGATTAGGATTAACATGGTAAACATCATATAAAGTATAATATTTCCAATATGCGTTAATTAATCTTGATAATTTAAATTTTGCCGTTTTAGTGTTTACTTTATTAGAAGCGTTAACGACAACAAGTACTAGACTCTTAAAGTGAGTTAAGTATTTGTTACTCCTACTAGTTAAATACATTATAAAATAAATTTTAAAATTATTTAAGTGCAAAAATAAAGCCAAAGACAAGTTGTTAAAACATCAATTTTGGCATATTTGTATTCTATATTACCTATTAATTCTATGTTAACTTTGTGTTAAGTTAATTTTACATATAAATGTGATAATTAAATATATAATGTATGCATAATAAATAGTAAATTTGTTGTAAATCAATTCTTTCGTGATTAAAAAAAAACCTACTTTAGAAAAGCTTTCCCCAAGTTTTGGTAGTTCAATACTTGTCAAACAACATGGAAAGGATGCAGATAAGAATAATGCTTTTTGGCATTTTCATCCAGAACTAGAACTTGTTTATGTTAATAAAGGCCAAGGTAAAACACATATAGGCAACCATCTTTCATATTTTAATAATAGCCAACTCATATTAATAGGTGCTAATTTACCCCACAATGGTTTTTCAGACAGATTAACGGCAAGTGGTAAAGAGACTATAGTACAATTTAAATCTAATTTTTTAGGAGTTGATTTTCTTGATGTTCCAGAAATGTCCAATATCGTATCATTATTTGATAGAGCAAAAAAAGGGATACGTTTTAAGGTTGATACTAAAAAAAAGATAGGAATAAAAATTGAAAAACTATTAGAATATGATGGATTAAAGCGTGTATTGAAATTTCTAGAAATATTAAATCATTTAGCTACAACTGACGATTATACTTTGTTAAATGCTGATGGTATTGCTTTAGAAACGAATCCTCAAGACAGCAATAAAATTAATATTATATACAAATATGTAAATACTAATTTTCAAGATCATATTCCGTTGGATGCTATTGCTAATGAAGTAAGTATGACTGTTCCTTCGTTTTGCCGCTATTTTAAGAAAACAACAGGAAAAACATTTACTCAACTTGTAAATGAATATAGAGTTGTACATGCCACTAAATTACTCTCAGAAGAAAGTAAAATGAGTATTGCTGATGTTTGTTATGAATGTGGATTTAACAACTTTTCTCACTTTAATAAGGTATTCAATGATATTACAGGTAAAAGTGCTTCAAACTACAGGAAAGAAATAAAATTAATAATTCAGTAAATTTTTTTGTTATGGAAAATAAAATACATGAAGCTTTAAAATATTATTCATATAAGCGAGAAGGTCTTTTAAAATATATAAACAGTAAAAGCGATTTAACTGTTGAGGATATTATTGATAATGCAGAAGAGCTCTCAATTTTGGAGTATAAAATAACAGCTTTAGAAGTAGCTTTAGAGAATTAAACTTATTTTTCTCCTTTCCATTCACTATAAAACTGATCTAAGAAACGCAGCATATAATTGTGCCTTTCATTTGCAATTTCTTTACCAGTTTTAGTATTCATTTTATCTTTTAGAAGCAGGAGCTTTTCGTAAAAATGATTTATTGTTGGAGCAGTTGAGGCTTTATATTCTTCTTTAGTCATGTTTAAATCAGGCTTAATCGCTGGATTGTAAAGAGTTCTATTTTTAAATCCACCATAATTAAAACACCTAGCTATACCAATAGCTCCAATAGCATCAAGTCTATCTGCATCCTGAACCACTTCTAATGCTTTAGAAGTGAAAGATAAATTACCTTCTAAAGATTTATTAAAAGAGATGTTTTCTATAATTTTTACAACATGTTCTATGACAGTTGAATCTACATTTAATTTAAAAAGAAATTCTCTGGCTATTTTAGGCCCAATAGTTTCATCACCGTTATGGAATTTACTATCAGCAATATCATGAAGTAAAGCACCTAAAGACACTACAAATCCATCTACAACTTCATGTTTTGCAATTAAAAGACTGTTTTTGTAAACACGCTCAATATGAAACCAATCATGACCACCTTCAGCATCGGCTAAAGTGTTTTTTACAAAAGCAATAGTTTTATCAATAATGTCTTCGTGGTTCATAAAAAATTAAATTTCTTTTAAAACTGAAGTGCCTTTAGATTTATCACCAGATGTCCATTGCCAGTCTTCATGAAGTGTTATTTTACCATCATCATTAATTTCAGGTTTTGAGCTACAAATACCGGTCATTAATTCACCTTTAGAGTTAATTTGATGGTATCTCATATTAATAGTACCATCATTATTAACTAAACCAATTAAATGACCTTCTATAATTGTTCCACCTTTATAAGTTGAAGTTAAAATATTTCCGTTTTGTTTGTACAGAAAAATAGTATCAGAAGTAGTTTCGCTATTTTCTGAACTTGAAACCGGTTTAAATTTTTTGTTATTATAATTTATCAATTACAAAAGATAGTTGTTTACTTGATAATTGCAGGTTCAACCCATTTAAACTGAAAAGAGTTTTCAGGAATTTTCATGCGTTCAGATAAGCGGTACATTCTGGAAGGGAGTTTCATTAGATAATCTCTTGCTTTCTCAGCTTCATCATTTAATCCAGTAATGTTGCCAATATCCCAACGCTCAATTAATTTTTGTAAAATATCAACATAATCAGTTGAAGTGTAAACCCCAATACGTTGCGCAGTATTAGAAAACTCTTCAAAAGCGCTACCTATTTTACCACCTGTCTCTCTTAAAAAATGAGCTGGCATTGTAATTTTTTGCTTCATCATATAATGGAACGCCATCATCATTTGGCTTGGGTCTACAGTAAAAATGCGCTCAACAAACTCAGAATACGCATGGTGGTGACGCATTTCATCACCAGAAATAATTTTACACATTTTTGATAAACGCTTGTTGCCTTTATCTTTTGCAATTTTTGCAACTCTATTGTGAGAAACATAAGTAGCTAATTCTTGAAAACTAGTATACACAAAGTTTTTATAAGGATCTCTATCTGTTCCAATATCAAAACCATCAGCAATAAGATGCTGTGTTGTTCTTTCAATTTCTTTCATATTAACCCTTCCTGAAAGGTAAAGGTATTTGTTAAGCACATCCCCATGTCTATTTTCCTCAGAAGTCCATTGGCGTACCCATTTTCCCCAGCCATTTCCTCCATTTTCAACCTGGTCTATACCTTCAACATCCATTAACCACGATTCGTAAGTTGGTAAAGCCTCTTCAGTAATCATGTCTCCAACTAAAACTACCCAGAAATCATATGGTAAATCTTTAGCTAACTCTCGTATTTCTCTAACCTCTTCAAAAAAAGCATCATCAGTAGTTTCAGAATTTGGTAAAAAGTCTGAAGGTTGCCAAATACTATCGATAGGAATCAAATATTTTTCCATTAATGCATCAACGTCTTTTTCTAAAAACTGCATCACCTCTAATCTCTTGTTCTTTAAAGACATCTATTCTTTTTTTTAATGTTCTATATGATTTTTGATAGTTGTTTCTACCGTTTCAATAAGTTCTTTCTTATCAGCAAAGGTAGCCAAATCAATGGGTTTATGTACTGTAAATTTAATATGATTCCCCAAACCAGCAGGAAATTTTCCGTAACGCAACATTTTCCAAGAATTGTTTATAGTTACAGGTACAACCAATGCAGATGGGATTTTTTTAAACAAAATCTCTAAACCTTTAGTTTGAAATGGTTTTGGGTTACCATCTTTACTACGCGTTCCTTCTGGGAAAATAACAGCAGCATAGTTGTTTTTTTCAATATACTCTCCAAATTTCATTAGAGCTGGGAGGGATTGTCTCGGATTCTTTCTGTCAATTAAAGCAGCACCTCCATGGCGTAAATTGTAAGATACACTAGGTATGCCTTTTCCTAATTCTATTTTGCTAATAAACTTTGGGTGATGCTTGCGCATATACCAAGTAAGCGGATATATATCATGCAAACTTTGGTGGTTAGTAACGACTATAAGAGGTCGGTCTGATTCTATGGTATGTGGATTATTACAAGAAAAACGTGAACCTAAAATATTAGCGCATCGCATCAAACAAAATTGTAAAGCATAAACGCTTTTTTCATGTGCTTTAGGTCCAAAAACATTAAAGCAAAACCATTGTATTGGATGAAACACAAGGAGTGTTAATCCAAAAAATATAAAGTAAATAACTGATATTGGATAGGACAGTAGTTTAACCATGCCCCAAAAATAATAAACTAAGTGTTAGAATGTAGCAACACAGGTATTATTTTCACATGTTACACCAATTGGTGGATTTACAAAAGCACAATCAGAGACAATACCCCATTGGGTATTATAAATAGCTTCATTTCTATTGTAATCTTCAACCATATTTTCAAGTTCTTCAGTATCAATTGACGTGGAATATACCAGATAACTCCAAGGTCCACCACAAGGTTTACTTCCAAAGGCAATAAATTTACATTCAAAAGTATCACCACAAACAGAAGCGTCTGCTAAACTTTCAATTTCAGCTTTTAAAATAGTCAATTCCTGTTCTTCATCTTCTTGGGTAAGAGGTGCAACATCATCATCACATTGGGTAGAAAATAAAAATAAACATAGTGGAACTAAAATAAATTTTGGCAATAATTTCTTCATCTTTTTGGGCTGTTTATTTATTAGATGTTATGATATTGGAAAGGTTGCGTATAAAACTAAAAAACCACGACTTAGCCGTGGTTTTTGTATACTTTTTTTTGAATTTTTAACAATGGTCGTTGTAAGCATCAACAAGGTTTTCTGCAATTAATTCAGCAGGTCTACCTTCTATGTGATGACGCTCTAGCATGTGCACCAATTCTCCATCTTTAAATAAAGCCATACTTGGCGAACTAGGAGGAAACGGGATCATATAACCACGAGCAGCATCAACAGCTTCTCTATCAACACCTGCAAAAACCGTTACAATATGGTCTGGTTTTTTTGCATTCTGTAAACTCATTCTAGCACCTGGTCTTGCATTAGCTGCTGCACAACCACAAACCGAGTTTACAACTACTAATGTTGTTCCTTCTTTGGCTAAAGCAGCGTCTACAGCTTCGGCAGTATGCAATTCTTCAAAACCAACTTTGGTTAAATCCTCACGCATTGGTTTTACTAATTCTGCTGGATACATATCTTTTTCTTTTTTATTTTAAAATTAATATTTGTGCAAAGTTAATCAAAAATCGTGCAATAATTATTTGGGTGTTCCCTTAAAACGCTTATGGCGTTATAAGGTCAGGCTATCCACTATATCTTTTTTGCTTTTAATGGCAAGAAAGGATGCCGTTTCTATCCTTAACACAGTACAATTGTAACAAAACAGCTAAAAATTCAACTAACAATGTTATATTTAGGACGTATAAAAAACAAAAAAATTACATGAGTTTTTCAAAATGGATAGGCGCCTCAATAGGTTGGTCGTTTGGAGGCCCTATAGGCGCCATAATAGGATTAGCATTAGGAAGCGTAATAGATGCTATGGCAGATGGAAAAGGGAGTCCGTTTTTAGGGCAAGGGCAAGGACAATCTACTAGAGGAAGAAGACCTACTTATAGAACACAACCCAGACAACGTCCACAAACCCAATCTGGCGATTTTGAAGTTAGTTTACTCATACTAGCCTCAGTAGTTATAAAAGCCGATGGTGTGCAAGATCAGCGCGAGTTAGACTTTGTGCGTCAGCAGTTTTTAAATATGTATGGTAAAGAGCGTGCAAATCATGCTTTTAAATTATTTAAAAATATAAGTAAACAAAATGTATCGGTACGTCCAGTGTGTTTGCAAATACGGCAGATGATGGATCACCCATCGCGCTTACAACTCATGCACTTTCTATTTGGAATTGCAAAAGCAGATGGTACCGTAACAGACGATGAAGAAAAACAAATCTATACCATTGCGGGTTATTTAGGTATTAGCTCTAGAGATTATGAGAGTATAAAAGCCATGTTTTACAATAGCAGCGATAATGCTTATAAAGTATTAGAGATTATAAAAAGTGCTACTGACGATGAGGTAAAAAAAGCTTATCGAAAAATGGCAAAAAAATACCATCCTGATAAAGTGATTCATTTAGGTAAAGAACATCAAAAAGGTGCCGAAGAAAAGTTTAGGCAAGTGCAAGCGGCTTATGAGCAGTTGCAGAAAGAGCGTGGGTTTTAATGATTAAAATTCCTAATAATATAGCACATTCCAAATCTTCATTAATTTATGCTTTAGCATATTTTTTTGAAAGAGCTTCTTATTATGGGGTAAGATCTATTATTGTGCTTTATATGGTTAGTGAGACATTGCAGATGTCTAATCAAGAAGCGTTAGTTATTTATGGATGGTTTTCAGTATTTGTTGGTTTATCCAAAGTTTTAGGAGCTTTTTTAGGAGATTTATTAATTGGGAATAAAACGACTATTTTAGTTGGTGGTGCTTTACAAGCTTTAGGCTGTTTTATATTATGTTACAAATCTCTTATATCTTTATATATAGGTTTTGTATTAATAGTTTTAGGGTCTGGTTTATTTACTTCTAATACCATTGCACAATTTGGAAAGAAGTATTTGAATAAACCAAAATTATTAGATGCAGGATTTTCATTATTATTTGTGGCTATTAATCTTGGCTCATTATTGGGTGTCTTAGCCATAGGTTATTTCACTGATTTGGGTTTTAATTATGGATTTGTAGCTGCTGGAATATTAATAACGTTAGCTACAGTTTTTGTGTTTTTCACTAGTGAAAATAAAGAAGTTATGTTGTTTAATCATAAAAGTATAATTTTAAATAAAAAACTATTATATATTATTTCGGTTATAATCTTATCTGCTATTTTTTGGTCGATTTATGAAAGTACATACTTTAGTGTTTACACCATTCAAGAAAAAGTTTTTGATGGAATCAATATTATTCCAAAAGCTTATTTAAGCGCTGGACTGAATTCTTATTTTGGAATAATTATTATAACCATTCTGGTTTTAATTTGGTCTTATGTCTATACAAATTCATTTTTTAAGATTTTTTTAGGGTTAATAGTTTCAGCTTTATCTTTCATGATTTTATTATTTATTCCAGAAACCTCGAATGCTTTAAGCTTATTTATATTTTCAGCCTTCCTTCTTTCATTTGGAGAAATGCTTATTTCACCAATTTTGTATTCAATTGCAACTAGATTTAGTAACCCTAAATATTTAGCAATTGTTTTGGCTTCAGTAACAATTCCTTCTATGTTATTTTATAAAATTTCAGGAATAATAGGAGAACATTATGTAGAAATTGGTAGTAGTGTTATTCTTATAAGTAGTATTATAATTCTTTTAGTACTAGGGGTTCTGGCTTATTTTCTATATTTAGTGTACAAAAAAGATGATAGAATATACCTAACCAAAGAAGTAGAAGAGTTCTTGTCTTAAGTTAAATATTTCCCTAAATTTTGACATATTTCGCTTTCTACCCCTTTAAAACCAATGAATGACACATAGGTGACATTTAAATGACGTGCTAAAAACCAGAACATTGATTTAGCTTTGTAGCATCAAAACATTAGAAATGAAAAAGCAATCAATAAGCGAAAACTTACTTTATCAAAGAAAGTTAAAAGGGTATACTCAAGAAGACTTATCTGAGAAAACTTCAGTTGGTGTTCGTACAATTCAGCGTATAGAAAAAGGAGAAGTACAACCTCATTTACAAACTGTTAAATTATTAGCTGTTGGGCTTGATGTAAATCTAGAAGAACTCATTGTTGTAGAAAATCCTAACGAAGAAGTTGTAAAACGTAAATGGATGCTTTTAATTCATGGTTTACCATTTTTAGGTTTAATTATTCCATTCGCAAATATATTATTTCCATTATTCCTCTGGATTCACAAGGCAGAAGACAATAAGATTTATGATTCACATGGAAGAGCCGTTATTAATTTTCATTGTACAATAACTCTTTTATTTTTAATCTCACTATTAGCCTTTTTTCTATTTCCAGGATATAATTTTTTTGCTACAGGAGCTGTCTTCTTATACGGAATTGTAGTTAGTATAATCAATATTATGTCTGCATTAAGTTTGGGCAATTATAAATACCCACTGTCCATTCCTTTTTTAAAGCAGAAAAACATCTAAAATTTTCAGCTTAATTTTTTTAATTCAATTTGAGTTTACAACAAACTCAAACTAATCTTATACACCGTAATATGAAATCTCTATTAAGAAAATACCCAGTTATATCTAGATATATACTAGCAATTCTACTTTTAGGACTAGCCCTTGTTTTAAGTGGTATAATTGACAATCCTTTTTTAAAAAAGTATTTCCCATTTGCGTCAAGTCTTTTTTTGTTAATAGCAACTTGGTTTTTATATAAAACAGATGGTAAAACACTTAGTACTATAGGTCTTAATTTAAAATGGAAGAACATTAGATTCTTGCCTTTGGGTGTTTTTATAGGTGCCACTGTATTTTTGATAGCTAAATATTTAAGAGCACTTTATACAGGCGAGATATTTGCAATAAGCACATCAATAAGTTATTCAACTATTTTGTACGGATTGTATACTATACTGCCAACTGTGGCTGTTGAAGAGTTTTTGTTTAGAGGTTATTTGTTTAAAAAAACAATTAGTGTCTCTAATGTTATTGTAGCTAATATTATATTTTCAATAGTATTTATGCTCGTTCATGTATTAGATGCCAATATCCTTCAGAATAGAGCAATGGTTATTTTCTTTGTAATAACCATTCCTATTGGGCATTTATTATTTGCAATAGCCTTATTAAAGTCAAAAACCTTATTTTTTCCTATTGGAATTCATTTAGGTAATAATTGGGCAACAAGGCATTTAATAACTAATAGTGATAGTGGCGAAAGTTTTCTATATATTTTAAACAATGTAACTTTTGATACTTGGTGGTTTTATATTGGGTTTATAGTGCTTTGGAATGCTTTTTTTCTAGTTGTTGTTTTATTCATTTGGAAATGGGATAGGTATAATTTATTTACAAATAAGAAGGTAATTAATTAGAGGGTTTATAATTTGTATCTATAAAGGCAATAGCTTCTTCTTGAGATAAATCGTAAAATCCCATTTTGATAACTTTCAAAGTAAAAATAAAATAAATAAATTGCAGTCTACTTTTTTAACACGCCAATTTTAGAATTATGAAAAACATTTTCGACCCCAAAGAAACAGAACTAGTTATAGACAGAATAAATAAACTCTCACCTACTACCAGACCAATATGGGGCAAAATGAGCTCAGATCAAATGTTAGCCCATTGTAATGTTACTTATGAAATGGCTTTTGAGGATAAGCACAAAAAACCAAATGGGTTTACAAAATTTATGTTGAAGTTATTTGTAAAAAACACGGTTGTAGGTGATAAACCTTATAAAAGAAACAGTAGAACAGCACCACAATTTTTAATTACCAATGCTAGAAATTTTGTTGAAGAAAAAGCAAGATTAACGGATTATTTAAAAAAGGCACAAAATTTAGGTGAAGATTATTTTGATGGCATGGAATCGCACTCTTTTGGTAAATTGACTAAAAAAGAATGGAATACCATGTTTTATAAACACTTAGATCATCATTTAAATCAGTTTGGTGTTTAGGAAATAAAAAAACCAGCTATTTATTATGAATAGCTGGTTTAAAATGTATTAATTAAATAATAATTATTTACTCATATAAGTTTTGGTATTGTTTCCTTTTTCAAAGATCATAACTAATTTTTCATCAGCGTTGTAATAAAACGCAGCTAATTTCCAGCCTTCACTCTTTGTTGCTTCAACTAAACATTTACGAACATCAGGATTACTTAAATTTAAACTTGAGTTAATAGTATCATCAGCTTTAACGTCAACTGAAAGTAATAGCATCATTGCTACGAATAGTAATTGTAATTTTTTCATCTTGTTGGGGTTTTTATGATTTTTAATATTTCCGTACAAGATTATGGCATATTTCAATAAATCTTTAAAATAATAGTTGATTGTTCCTTTATGCCTGTTCAATAAACAGATGTGTCTACAAGTGGCTTATTTAATCGGTGAAGAACACCTATAAATAAAGGGATAGAAAGTATTTACTTGGGTTTTTAGGGCGTTAAAATCTTATTTTTTTAATTACTCTTCAAAATTAATTGTTGACTGGTTTTTATTTACATCTAAAGAGATAGTTCTTCCTAAAATTAAAGCACGATTATCCTTTTCATGGCCGGCAGGCATGTTAAAAGCAATAGGGAAATCATAATCAGCTAAAGCATCTAAAATTAATTGTTGTATTGAAGTGCCCCAAAGCGTTGTGTTTTTTCTAAGTTTTGTCATATCGCCAACAATAACACCTTTACAATTATCAAAATATCCAGCTCGTTTTAAACTTTGTAGCATACGATCAATATGGTACTTGTATTCACCTATTTCTTCAATAAATAATATTTTTCCGGAAGTGTCTATGCTAGTTTTAGAACCTAACATGGTATGAATCATGGTTAAGTTACCACCAACCAATTGTCCAGAAGTAGTTCCTGTCCTGTTAAATGTAGATCCATCCAAAATATAACTTAGCGGTTTGCCAAATAAGGTGTTTTTAAAGGTAGAAATGCTAGCCTCAATTTCAGATTCATTATCTGGTAAACTAACACACATGATGGCATGCAAACTTTCTACACCCTCATTATGAATGGCGTTATGAAGTGCCGTAATATCCGAATACCCAATAACCCATTTAGGCTGTTTTTTAAATGTTGAAAAATCAAGTTTATCTAAAATTCTAACTGTACCATAACCACCACGGGCACACCAAATGGCACTAATTTTTGAATCGTCTAAAGCATTTTGGAAATCTTCACAACGCTCATCGTCCGTTCCAGCAAAATGGTCAGCTTTATTAAAAACATGTTTACCAACAACCGAATGTAATCCCCAGCGTTTTAAAAGCGCTTGAGCTTGTTGTACTTCATCGTTTCTGTTTTTTAAAATTCCTGATGGCGCAACAATTGCAACTGTGTCGCCTACTTTTAAGTATGGTGGTTTTTTCAAAGTTTTATGTTGTTTCTCAATAGCTGTGTTTTGTGCAGACGTACTTTTTATTCCAAAGAAAAAAGCAATACAAAACAGGCTTAAAATGAGTAGGTTTTTCTGCATAATGTAAATGTACATTTTTTTTTCAAAAAGGGCTTTAAATGTGTACTTTTACGGCTTCAAAAGATATTACAATGCCGAAAAGATATACCATTACTACTGCACTTCCTTATACTAACGGACCCATTCATATTGGACATTTAGCAGGAGTTTACGTACCAGCAGATATTTATGCGCGTTATTTGCGCTTAACAGGAAATGATGTAGCGTTTATTGGTGGTAGTGATGAACATGGTGTGCCTATTACCATTAAAGCAAAAAACGAAGGTGTATCTCCACAAGATATTGTAGATAAATATCATGCGATTATTAAAAAATCGTTTGAAGATTTTGGAATTACCTATGATAATTATTCGCGTACATCAGCACCAATTCATCATAAAACAGCATCAGAGTTTTTTAAGACTTTAAATAATAAAGGGGAATTTATTGAAGAAACTTCAGAGCAATTATACGATGCTGAAGCTAATCAGTTTTTAGCAGATCGTTTTGTAATAGGAACTTGCCCAAAATGTGGAAATGAAGAAAGTTATGGCGACCAATGTGAAAACTGCGGAACAAGCCATAATGCGACTGATTTAATTAACCCTAAATCGGCAATTACAGGAAATGTACCTACTTTAAAAGAAACTAAACATTGGTTTTTGCCCTTAGATAAACATGAAGCTTTTTTAAAAGAATGGATTTTAGAAGGTCATAAAAAAGATTGGAAACCTAATGTTTACGGGCAAGTAAAATCTTGGATTGATGATGGATTACGTCCAAGAGCAGTGACCAGAGATTTAGATTGGGGAATCCCAGTACCAGCAGAAGGTGGAGAAGGCAAAGTATTGTATGTATGGTTTGATGCACCCATTGGTTATATTTCATCTACCAAAGAATGGGCTGCAAGAGAAGGAAAAGATTGGGAGCCATATTGGAAAGATAAGGATACCAAGCTTGTACACTTTATAGGAAAAGATAATATTGTATTTCACTGTATTATTTTTCCAGCGATGTTAAAAGCTGAAGGCAGTTATATTTTGCCTGAAAATGTTCCAGCTAACGAGTTTTTAAATTTAGAAGGGAATAAGTTATCAACTTCTAAAAATTGGGCCGTTTGGTTGCCAGAATACTTGGAAGATTTTCCAGGGCAGCAAGATGTGTTACGTTATGCATTAAATGCAAATGCACCTGAAACAAAGGATACAGATTTTACTTGGAAAGATTTTCAAGCTAGAAATAATAATGAGCTGGTAGCCATTTTTGGAAATTTTATAAACCGTGTTGTTGTTTTAACCAATAAATATTACGAAGGTATTGTTCCAGAACCTTCTGAGTTTTCTAAAGTAGATGAAGAAACTTTAGCGGCAATTAAAGCATATCCAGATGTTATTGCAAGCTCTATTGAGCGTTACCGTTTTAGAGAAGCTGGTCAAGAACTCATGAACTTAGCGCGACTTGGAAATAAATATTTAGCTGATGAAGAGCCTTGGAAAGTCATAAAAATTGATGAAGCACGAACAAAAACGATCATGTATGTAGCGCTCCAAATAGCATCTGCTTTAGCAACATTAAGTGAGCCGTTTTTACCGTTTACATCAACTAAATTAAAAGGAATCCTTTGTCATTCCGCACTTGATGCGGAATCCACTTGGAATGAAGTGAAAACTAAAAAAACCTTATTACCAGCAGGACATCAAATCGGAAAAGCAGAGTTGCTATTCTCTAAAATAGAAGATGAAACTATTCAAAAACAATTGGATAAATTAGAAGCTAGTAAAAAAGCTAACGAAATAGCCAATGCAACTGTAGAGCCTCAAAAAGACACGATTACTTTTGAAGATTTTACAAAATTAGACATTCGAGTGGGAACTATTTTAGAAGCTGAAAAAATGCCAAAAACTAAAAAGTTGTTGAAACTAAAAGTAGATACAGGTATAGACACCAGAACTATTGTTTCTGGTATTGCTGAAAGTTTTGCAGCTGAAGAGGTTATTGGGAAACGTGTAACCGTTTTAGTAAACCTAGCTCCAAGAGCATTAAGAGGTGTTGAAAGCCAAGGCATGATTTTAATGACTGAAACTCCAGATGGCAAATTGGTGTTTGTTAATCCGGATGATGCTGAGGTTGGGAATGGGTTACAGGTAAGTTAAGCTCATTTAATAACCAACTTTTTAGTCTCAGCCATATTATTTTCATCTATTACTTGAATCAGATACAAACCACTTTTTAATTCTGAAACATCTATTTGTATAATACTTTTATTAAAATGATAAAAGGCAACACGTTTACCTAAAACGTTAATGAGCTCAATGCTTTTAATTTTATTTTCACCTAAAATATATAGATCATCTTGAGCTGGATTTGGGTGAAATTTAAATACTGTATCTTTTTGAAGGTTAGTTTCCCTTATTCGTTCTTGTGAAAAAGACATATGACTAATAATAAACAAGAACAAGTAAAAGAATATGCTTTTCATAGGAAGTGATTTTTAGATAACGGGTTTGTTATTAACGAAATAGCAGCCAATTAATTATATTTTAAGTTCCAATTCGTAATTTTTAGATAAAAAAGTAGACTAATCTCAAATGCAAAAAACATTTAAAGAGTTCTCAACCAACGCTACCCTTAAAATAGGAGATGAAGAACTTCTAGAACCTTACAAAATATCAAAGCAACCCGATTTATATACCTTTATTAGAACGTCTGATTCTAAGGCAGAAATTATAGTAGATAGTATTCCTTATACCATCGAACCAAATAGTATTTTAGCATTAACCACGGTGCAATATTTTCAATTTATAGAAGGTAAAGATTTGGTGGTATATCAATTTAATAGAGAGTTTTATTGCATTAAAGATCACGATCAAGAAGTAAGTTGCGCAGGTTTATTATTCTTTGGGAATGTGCATATCCCAATAATTGAATTAGAATCAAAAGAAAATAGAAAGCTAAATATTCTTCATGAAGTGTTTTTGGACGAATTGCAAACAGAAGACACTATTCAAGCCGAAATGCTACGTATGCTAATGGCACGTTTCATTATTATAAGTACACGATTATTAAAATCAAAAGAAGGCTATGTTGAAACTACCAAAAACAAAAAAATAGATTTGTTACGTGAGTATAATATGTTGGTGGAGTCTCATTTTAAAACCGAGCATAGTGTATCGTTTTATGCAGATAAATTATTCAAATCTCCTAAAACCTTATCAAATACATTTGCAAAATTAAATACAAGTCCGCTTCAAATTATTCATGAGCGCATTATCCTTGAAGCTAAACGCTTATTAATCTATACCGATAAAACAGCTAAAGAAATTGCATACGAAGTTGGCTTTGAAGATGCGTCGCACTTAAGTCGATTATTTAAAAAACACACTACATTATCTCCTTCAGATTTCAAAAAACAGCTTAAAAAGGCATCTTAGGGAAAAATTGACAACCCACAGGGCAATCTTACCATTTTATCACTTCTACTTTTGATTCATCTTTGTACCGAACAATTAAAACAACAAAGTCATGAATTTAAAACACATATCAATATTCAATCTAATTGAAATATTCAAAGGGAAAAGAAAAGAAGGGGTTAATACAATTTCTCCAAAAACACATTGTGAGCAAAATCATATTTCAGATTTCTATTGTGATGCTGAAAGACCACATATCACTTCTAATACATTCGGTTTAAATCAATAAAGGAAAAATTGACAAGCCAAAAGGAATTAACTACATGGTGTAAACTTTAGGACATTTGCACCTTTGTACCAAGAATTACAAACAAGAAAAATCAAAATAAAAAAATTAAAATTATGAGCACATTTAATGTACCAACAAGAGACGAAGTAAGCGAAAACAATCAAGCTATTTTCGATAATTTAAATAAAGCTTTAGGTTTTGTACCAAACTTATATGCAACCTATGCCAATAGTGATACTGCTTTAGAAAACTATTTAAATTTTGCTAATGCGAAAACATCATTATCTGCAAAAGAAAAAGAGGTAGTAAACTTAGCAGTAAGTCAAGTAAATAATTGTATTTATTGTTTATCTGCGCACACCGCAATAGGAAAAATGAATGGTTTTTCTGAAGACCAAATTTTAGAATTAAGAGCTGGACATGCATCTTTTGATAGCAAACTAGACGCTTTAGCAAGATTAGCTAAAAACATTACAGAAAACAGAGGAAGAACTGATGCAGATGTATTAGAAAACTTCTTTAATGCCGGATATTCAAAAGGAAACTTAATCGATACCATTTCGTTAGTAGGCGATAAAACCATTTCAAATTATATACATAGTACAACACAAGTACCAGTAGATTTTCCAATAGCGCAACCTTTGGAAGCAGCAACTATTTAATATTTCCAGACCTACGAGGTTTCAAAAACCTTGTTGGTCTAATTATAAATAAATTCAATAATTAATTAACAAATTTCCATATAAATGGAAGTAAAAATCAAATTCAAAATGAAAAAAGTAGTATCAATTTTAGTAATCGTATTAGCATTTACATTCAACTCAAATGCACAAGATGCCATGGCATCAGTAAAAACAATTTCCTTAGAGCAAACTAAAGGAGAATTTGTTCAAAAAGCATTAACTGTTAGTGAAGGTACTTATGTATTTGAAGTAGCAAATAACCATGCAGCAGAAAAAGTTGGTTTAGTTTTAGTAAAAAAAGGAGCTGATGCTAGCAATCCAGAAAACCATATTAAAACAGCTTACGTAACGCAAGTTGTTAAAGATGGAGAAACACAAAAAACAAATGCAACAACTTTAGCAAAAGGAGAATATGTGTATTTCTGCCCATTGAACCCAACACCACAATATACGTTGACAGTTCAGTAGTTTCAAAATTGATTAATAGTAGAAAAAGGTTATTCTATAAACGAATAACCTTTTTTTATGGTTTGAATTTAAAAGAATCAACTAAATCTTTAACTTTACAAAAAACCAATATTATGTTATCAAAATCTATAGAAGACGCATTAAATAATCAAATACGAGTAGAGGCAGAATCTTCTCAAATATATTTAGCCATGGCATGTTGGGCAGAGGTTAAAGGTTTAGAAGGGGTTTCAAACTTTATGTACGCGCAAAGCGATGAAGAACGTGAGCATATGTTGAAGCTTGTTAAGTTTGTAAACGAGAGAGGAGGACATGCAAAAATTTCAGAATTAAAAGCACCAAATGTAACTTTCAAATCATTTAAAGAAATGTTTGAAAAGCTTTTTGATCATGAGGTATTTGTATCTCAGAGTATTAATGAGTTGGTACATATATCTCTTCAGGAAAAAGATTATGCAACACACAATTTTTTACAATGGTATGTTGCTGAACAAATAGAAGAAGAGGCTGTAGCACGTACCATTTTAGATAAAATAAATATGATTGGAGACGATAAAGGTGGCTTATACTTATTCGACAGAGATATTGAAAATTTAACAGTAACTACAGCAGCAATTAATACTCCAGAATAATTTTAACAATTAAGCTTATTTAGATTTAATAAAAATAACTTATTTTTGCCTGAAGATTGAAATTCTCATTTTCTGTGGGCAAAAAAAAGAAACAAAAAAAGGCAATTAAGAAATTACGAAAGTTGGGTCTAGACTTTCCTGAAAAAGTAAAAAGTAGTTGCTGTAAAAAGTTTAAAAAAGGCGAAAATAAACGCTGTAAAAAATGCCCTTGCTTCGATTTGATTAAGAAGGTGGCCTAAAAACAATATTTAAAAGAGTGTTTATATATAACGCGTAATACCATTCTAGTATTGCGCGTTTTTTGGTAAATAACTTTAAATTTGTACAACTACAGATTATTTTACTTAATTGACTTTTAAAATGAATAATAAAATAAAAACAGGAGTTTTATCTTTTGGAATGTCTGGAAGTTTGTTTCACTGTCCTTTTTTAGAATTACATAACGGTTTTGAATTAACCGCTATTGTTGAAAGGAGTAAAAAGAAAGCGCAGCAGGAATATGCAAACATTAAGAGTTATGATAGCGTTGATGAATTACTTAACGATGCGATTATTGAATTAGTGATTATAAATACGCCAAGTGCAACACATTTCGATTTTGCTTTAAAAGCAATCCAATTAAATAAACACATCCTCGTAGAAAAGCCATTTACTGTTACATCAGCAGAAGCCAAAATACTTTACCAAGAAGCTAAAAAAAACAATTGTTTCATAATGCCTTTTCAAAATAGACGTTATGATAGTGATTTTCTATCCGTTAAAAGTGTTGTAGAATCTGGTAAGTTAGGCGATTTAGTAGAAGTTCATTTTCGCTACGACAGATATAAGCCTGATATGAATCAAACCCCAAGTAAAGAATTGCCTATTCCTGGCAATGGCGTTTTATATAATTTAATACCACATACCTTAGATGCTGCGATAGAATTATTTGGAATTCCAGAATCGTGGAACAAGACACTTCATGGAAATCGTGCCGAAACACAAATTGATGATTATGCACATATACATTTAAAATATTCAAACGGTTTGCAAGTGTTTCTTACGGCAAATCTTTTAGTTGCCGATGCACTTCCTGCCTTTGTTTTGCATGGTGCAAAAGGGTCGTACATGAAGGAACGCACCGATGTTCAGGAAACGCAATTAAATGCAGGGATAAAACCTAATAATCCATTATTTGGTATTGAACCGCCTGGTAAAGAAGGGGTTTTAACTATTATTAAAGATGGTGTTAAAACTCAGGAGAAAATAGGACTTATTAAAGCATCATATTTAAATGTTTTTGAAGCCGTTTATCAAACCATTCGGAATAATGTGCCTTATCCTGTAACTGAAGCACAGGTTGTTAAACAAATTGAAATTTTAGAAGATTAATAAAACAAGGTTTTTTAAATTAGATGATAAAATTTATTACCTCCCAAACGCAACTTCCAGAGCAATCTGTAAAAAACACCATAGCATTACTTAATGAAGATTGTACCATTCCTTTTATTTCGCGGTATAGAAAAGAGCGTACAGGGAATTTAGACGAGGTGCAAATAGGTGACATTGTAAAGTTTAAAGAACAGTTTGAAGCTTTAGAAAAACGTAAAAAAGCTATTTTAAAAGCTTTAGAAGAACAGGATGTTTTAACCTCAGAATTAAAGCAAAAAATTGAAGCAACTCAAGATTTAGTAACGCTCGAAGATGTTTACTTACCATTTAAAAAGAGTCGAAAAACAAAAGCTGAAAAAGCAAGACAAAACGGATTGGAGTCTTTGGCTAAAATCATCATGTCTCAAAATACAAACGATTTAGAATCTATTGCGTTTAAATATGTAAAAGGAGACGTGCTTTCTGTTGAAGATGCTTTAGAAGGCGGAAGACATATTATTGCAGAATGGATAAACGAACGTACCGATATTCGAAATAATATCCGAAGGCAGTTGGAACGTTTTGCAATGATTTCTACAAAAGTGATAAAAACAAAAGCTGAAGAGGAGAACGCACAAAAATTTAGAGATTATTTTGATTGGGAAGAAAACCTAAGCAGAATACCATCACACCGTTTGTTAGCTATTTTAAGAGCTGAAAAAGAAGGGTTTATTCGTGTAAAAATTGAAATTGATAACGATAGAGCGCTAGATAATATTGAAAGACGCATCATAAAAAGTAATAACGCTTGCGCGGAACAAATTGAAATTGCTACTAAAGATGCTTACAAACGCTTATTACTGCCATCATTAAGCAATGAAGCATTGCAACTAGCAAAAGATAAAGCTGATGAATCTGCCATAAGTGTATTCGCTAAAAACTTAAAGCAATTATTATTAGGTTCGCCTTTGGGTGAAAAACGCGTTTTAGCTATCGACCCCGGATTTAGAACAGGTTGTAAAGTAGTGTGTTTAGATGCACAAGGGCAATTAAAATATAACGAAACCATTTATCCGCATCCACCAAAAAGCGATGCTGTTGGTGCAATGAAAAAGATAAGTGCGCTTTGTGAGGCGCATAAAATTGAAGCTATCGCTATTGGAAACGGTACAGCATCCAGAGAAACCGAAGCTTTAATTAGAAAAGTACATTTTAAAAATGATGTGCAGGTTTTTGTAGTAAGTGAGGCTGGCGCTAGTATCTATTCAGCGTCAAAAATAGCTAGAGAAGAATTTCCAGATTATGATGTTACAGTTCGTGGCTCGGTATCTATTGGTCGCCGATTACAAGATCCGCTGGCTGAACTCGTAAAAATTGATGCTAAGTCTATAGGCGTTGGACAATATCAGCATGATGTAGACCAAATTAAACTTCAAAAACAATTGGATATTGTGGTTGAAAATTGCGTAAATGCCGTTGGTGTAAATATTAACACCGCAAGTAAACCGTTGTTAAGTTCAGTTTCTGGAATTGGACCAAAACTAGCTGAGAATATTTTAAATTATAGAAACGAAAATGGTGTTTTTAAATCTAGAAACGATATTAAAAACGTACCGCGTTTAGGTGGAAAGGCTTTTGAACAAGGTGCTGCTTTTTTAAGGATTAAAGACGCTAAAAATCCACTAGATGATTCTGCGGTTCACCCAGAAAGTTACTCGATTGTTACTAAAATGGCAAAAGACTTAGGGAAATCGGTTGAAGATCTAATTGGAAATAAAGGCCTAATTCAAAAATTAAACTTGAAAACGTATTGTACAGATGCAGTTGGTTTATTAACCCTAGAAGACATTATTAAAGAATTAGAAAAACCGGGTTTAGATATTCGTGAGCAAGCCAAAGTATTTACATTCAATCAAAACATAAAAACGATTAATGATTTACGCGAAGGTCAATTACTTCCGGGTATAGTAAATAACATTACCAATTTTGGTTGTTTTGTAGATGTTGGGATTAAAGAAAGCGGATTAATTCATGTTTCAAACCTGTCTGATAGTTTTGTGAAAGATGTTAATGAACATGTGCATTTACATCAGCAAATTATAGTAAAAGTGTTGGAGGTTGATGTTCCGCGAAAGCGTATTCAGTTAAAATTGCATAAATAAAAATGCTAAAAATAGCTTATCACAATATTTACAAACATCCACTTCCTGAAGGTCATCGGTTTCCAATGATTAAATATGAATTGTTACCAGAGCAATTGATTTATGAGGGGACATGTACTTCAAATAATTTTTTTGAACCTCATATTCCTGAGGATGCTCATATTTTAAGAGTGCATACAGAAGGGTATTATCAAGATTTGCAACATTTAACTTTAAATGCAAGGGCAGCTAGAAAAATAGGTTTTCCATTAAGTGAAGTATTAGTAAAGCGCGAAGTAATAATCGCAGATGGTACAATTAAAGCAACAGAATTTGCTTTGAAATATGGTATTGCAATGAATATTGCTGGAGGCACACACCATGCATATTCTAATAGAGGAGAAGCTTTTTGTTTACTTAACGACCAAGCCATTGGCGCACGTTATTTACTAGACAAGGGTTTAGTAAAAAAAGTATTAATTGTAGATTTAGATGTCCATCAAGGTAACGGAACTGCCGAAATATTTCAAAATGATACATCGGTATTTACTTTTTCGATGCATGGAAAAGGGAACTACCCTTTTAAAAAGGAGCAAAGTGATTTAGATATTGCTTTAGAAAATGACACAGATGATGAAACCTATTTATCTATTTTAAAGGACATTTTACCAAAATTAATAAATGATGAAAAACCAGATTTCATCTATTATTTATCTGGTGTAGATGTTGTGGCTTCAGATAAATTAGGGAAATTAGGGTTGACTTTGGAGGGGTGCAAGGAGCGTGATCGATTTGTTTTACAAACTTGTAAAAACAATAAAACACCAGTAATGTGCTCCATGGGTGGCGGTTATTCTCCAGATATTAAAATTATTATTGAAGCGCATGCCAATACGTTTAGGCTGGCACAGGAGATTTTCTTTTAGCATATCTATTAATTAACTAAGAAGTATCTTTGCAGAAAATATAGTTTGCACATTCCCTAAATGAAAAAGCTAAAGCAACTTATAAACGGTATCATAGTATATCGTTTACCAATTATTATCTTACTTTTTGTTTTTATGTGTTTTTCTGCACAACAAACGATTAAAAACTTAACAGTTGACAACTCTTTATCTATTTGGTTTTTAGAAGATGACCCCAGTTACAAAGCATATATAGATTTTCAAGAAGAAATAGGTTCTGATGAAATCTTTGTTGCCATGTTTCCTGTTGAAAACGCTATTGGCTTAAAAGAAAAGGAGCATTTACTAGAATTGCATCAATCTATTGAGGCACTTCCCTTTGTAAAAACTACATTTAGTTTAGCAAAAGCACAATATCCTATTTATGCCAATAACAAAATAAATTTTGACGATTTATATAATACAAAACGAAGTGAAAAAGGCTTAAAAAATGTATTATCTAAACTACCTAATATAGCATCGCAATTAGTTACTAAAGATTTTAAAAATCAATTTTTTTACATTCAACTAAACCCAACGCCAACCATTGAAGCCCAACGTAAAATTATAGCTGGAGAAATCAGGCAAATTATAACCGAAAAATACCCTAACTACTACCTAACGGGGCCGCCAGTATTAAATGAAGCATATAGCTTAGGTATCTATAAAGAGAGCATGTTATTTGGGGTTTTAACCGTTTTGGTAATTACACTTTTATTAATGTTTTTATTACCAAGTAAAAGGTATTTATTAGTCTCGTTACTATCTGTTGCTATACCATTAACACTCTTGTTTGGGATCATCACATCATTTGGTTTTGCTTTAAATATGATATCAATGCTTATTCCAACCATTCTAATGGTTTACAGTGTAAGTGATGCAGTTCATATTATTAATATTTATCACAAAGAAGGACTTAAAAACAAAAATTTTGATAAAATTGAGCTAATTACACTAGCGATTAGAAAAAGCTTTACACCTTGTTTTTATACCACCCTTACAACCTTTGTTGGGTATTTTGCATTATACTTATCACCATTACCAGCATTTAAAAACATGGGAGTATTTACGTGTATTGGTCTTGTTTTAACTTTTTTACTGGTATATATAATTACCATTATTGGGTTTAGTTTTATGACGCTTAATTTTAAAGAAACAAAACCTGTTTTAAGACTAAGCTTTATAAGTCAAACCAAAGTAATCCATTGGTTAAACAGATTTACAACACAATATAAAACTAGAATTATACTAGGGTTCTCTATTATTTTGATATATGGTATTTACTCTATTTTTCAAGTGAAGATTGACACCAATTCTTTGGATCTTTTAGCAGAAGGGCAAGCAAAACAAGATTTAAGAATGGTAGAAAGTAAGTTAAATGGAAGCTCTAGAATCCAACTAGATATTTCAATGTTAAATGGCGATAAGATATTACACAAAGAAGCGATAGGTTATTTGGAAGAATTTCAAGTTAAATTAGAACAAAACTCACTAATTGCAGCTCCTGTATCTGTAGTAGATGTTAAGTCTTTTTTGGAGAGTCGTACACCCGTGTTGTTTCAAACAAATATTTCAAAAGAAAAAATTGAAAATACGTTAGCTCCCATAGATGCTAAAGAAAACAGTTTTTTTAAATTATTTTCAAATGATTTTACTTCAGCAGGTATTACTATTAGCTTTAAGGAAATGAATACGTCTCAACTAGAGCAGCTGTTGTTTGAAATAGAACATGATTTTAAAAACACCTTTCCTACAGAAAAATACAAACTAAAAATTAATGGTTTTGCAGTAGTTTTTGCGCAGTTAAATAATTTTATATTGGAAACGCAATTCAAATCATTTTTTGTGGCATTTATCGTTGGATTTTTATGTTTATGGGTATTTATTCGAAACATAAGAACGACCCTCTTAGTACTAATTCCAAATGTTTTGCCACTTGTAGTACTCGCTATTATAATGAGTTGGTTAGATATCACTTTGGATGTTACAACTGCTATGATTACACCAATAATGCTGGGTATAGCCATGGACGACACTATTCATTTGGTTTATAAATACAAGAGAACCAAACAAGTAAAAGGCTCTCCAGAAGCACGAATGAATAGTGCTATGATGTACACTGGCACAGCCCTATTTTCAACTACAATTGCATTAGTTGGCGGATTTTTAATTATCAGTTCTAGTGCGGTGCCTTCAGTGAGTCATTTTGGGTTACTTTGTGCAGTAACGGTATCTATAGCTTTGATTACCGATATTTTTTATTTGCCAGCGTTATTAAAAACTTTTGACAGGTAACATAATTTATTATCTTGGGTTAAAAGTAGAGAATTGATGATTTTGAAAAAATATTTATATCTTATAATTGCTATTGCATGCTTATCCTGTAAGGACAATTTGCCATTACCTTTTGATGATGGTAAGGATGTCATGTTTACCAATATTCCTTCGAGTCATTCTAATATCAATTTTCAAAATAAGATTAAAGAAACGCCAGATTTTAACTTTTTAAACTACTCTTATATTTATAACGGTGGTGGTGTTGCTGTTGGAGATATCAATAATGATGGATTAGAGGATATTTACTTCACGTCCAATCAAAATTCGAATAAATTATATCTGAATAAAGGCAATTTTGTGTTTGAAGATATTACGGAATCTGCTGGAGTAAAAGACGATAATGGTTGGTCTACAGGAGTCACTATGGTAGATATTAATAATGATGGTTGGTTAGATATTTACGTTTGCAAATCAGCTTCCATAAAAGATAGAAGGTTAAGGCAAAACAAGCTTTATATCAATCAAAAAAACAATAAATTTAAAGAGCAAGCTCTAGAGTATGGTTTAAAAGAATATGGGTTTTCTACGCAAGCCTATTTTTTTGACTACGATAAAGATGGCGATTTAGATATGTATTTGGTAAATCATAGTTTAGAAACCAAATTGCAAACATTACTAAACCCTAGTTTACAAACCCGAATTACTAAAGATGATTTAGATAAATTATTTAGAAATGATAATGGAAAATTCGTTGATGTATCTAAAGAAGCTGGCATACAAAAGAAAGCTTGGGGCTTAAGTGCATCTATTGGTGATTTTAATAATGATAATTGGCCAGATATTTACATAGCCAACGATTTTTTAGAACCTGATTTTCTATGGATAAACAATAAAGATGGCACATTTAAAGATGAGGTGTTAACTAGATTTAAACACATTTCAAACAACAGTATGGGTTCTGATTTTGCTGATATTAACAATGATTTAAAACCCGATTTGGTGGTTTTAGATATGTCTGCAGCCGATAGAAAACGCGGAAAAGAAAACATGGCCTCTATGGATATTGCCAAATTTAACCGCATGGTCAATAGAGGGTGGCATCATCAATACATGTCCAACATGTTACAGTTAAATATGGGCAATGGCACGTATAGTGAAATTGGGCAGTTTTCGGGCATTGCTAAAACCGACTGGAGTTGGGCACCTTTGGTGGCCGATTTTAATAATGATGGCTATAACGATGTGTTTGTAACCAATGGTATTGAAAGAGATATTGCTAATCAGGATTTTAGGCAGCAAATGCAACAAAAATTATCTACTTATGACAAAGAGAAAAATTTAGAAACCGCATTACAACTGATTCCTTCGGCAAAACTAGAAAATTACATGTTTCTAAATAACAAAGATGCTACTTTTAAAGACATGTCTTTAGCCTTTGGATTTGATGCTAAAGTGAACTCCAACGGTGCTGCTTATGCAGATTTTGATAATGATGGCGATTTAGATTTGGTATTGAATAATCAATCTGATGAAGCTTCGATATACCGAAATAACAGTACATCAAACTATTTGAAGGTAAGTATAGAAGGCTCTAAAACTAACAGAAATGCAATAGGAGCAAAAGTATTAGTATTTGCCAATAGTATGCAGCAGGTAAAAGGCATGTATGTAACTAGAGGCTATCAATCTTCGGTTACTAATAATTTGATTTTTGGTTTGGGTGAGCTAAAGACTGTAGATAGTTTAAAAGTGATTTGGAATGATGGCAAAGAAAAAACGTTGACCAATATTAAGGCGAATCAAAATATAAAGATCTCATATAATGATGCTAAAAACATTCATAAGATTGAGAAAGAAAATGAATCAATTTTTGAAACTGTTTTAGCTTCAAACTTAGGTATAGACTATAAGCATAAGTCAGTTAATTTTAATGACTACAATCTTCAAGTCTTATTACCACAAAAACAATCTACCATTGATGCAGCTTTAACAGTTGCTGATGTAAATAATGATGGTTTAGAGGATTTGTTTCTAGGCAATACAGCAGGTTTTTCTTCTGAAGTATATTTTCAAAATACCAAAGGAGAATTTACATTATCTAATCAACCAATTTTCGAAAAAGATAAAGCTTACAACGATAATAATGCTTTGTTTTTTGATGCGGATAATGATGGTGATGTAGACGTCTATGTAGCCTCTGGAAATTATAGTTTGCCCGAAAAGGACAAGCTGCTACAAGACCGCTTATATATCAATAATGGAAAGGGTGAATTTTCTAAAGGAAGATTGCCAAACATGTTAAACGTGACTAAAGCGATTACCGCAGATGATTTTGATGGTGATGGCGATATAGATTTGTTTGTTGGCGGACGTGTGGTTCCTGGAAAATACCCTAAAGCAACAGAATCATATTTGCTTGAAAATAGAAATGGCACGTTTACAAGCGCAACAACTAAGCGAGCAAAAGCATTAAATAATTTGGGCTTGGTAAATGACGCGGTGTTTTCAGATTATGATGGTGATGGCGATTCTGATTTAATTGTGGTGGGCGAATGGATGCCAGTAACGTTTTTCAATAACCATAACGGTATTTTTAAAAAAGTAGAATTACCCAGCGATTCTAAAACTGGCTGGTTTCAAACGATTAAAGCGATTGACTTTGATAACGATGGTGACGAAGACTACTTTGTTGGCAACATGGGCGAAAACAATAAATTTCATCCTACGGAGTCAAAACCATTACATGTTTATGCTAATTATTTTGATGATAATGATAGTTATGATATAGCGTTGAGTAAATCTTATGATGGTGATTTATTTCCGCTTCGAGGGAAAGAATGTTCCACCCAACAAACCCCATTTTTAAAGGATAAAATCGGGACTTATAAAGATTTTGCTAACGCTACAATTATTGATGTTTACGGAAAGAAAAATATTGATACTGCATTACACTTAAAAGCTACAACGTTTAGTTCTTTTTATATTGAAAATGAAGGTGACGGTAACTTTCAATTCCACCGCTTACCCCATAGAGCACAATTTGGACCAACCTTAGATTTTGAATTTTTAGATGTAAATAAAGATGAAAAGCCAGAAGTTATTGGCGTAGGAGTTATTTATGATGCTGAGGTGGAAACTATCCGTTATGATGCTTCTCAAGGTTATATTCTTAAGTCAGGTAGTAATTCTGAATTCAAAAGTTTAGAACAGACAATTTCTAATAATGAAACTAAGGCTATAGAACAGATTCGGATAAATGATAAATTACATTTAGTGTTGTTCAATGCCGATAGTCAACTGCAATTTTTAAAATTGGAATAATAAACGCCTGTTTCATTCATAAATGCATCCCCCTTTTTATTCAAATTCAATGGTGAACCATTAAAATCTGTTGCAGGTAACCCAAGTTCATTATAGATACAAGCAGTGGCAGCATAATCCCAAATACTACCGCCTCCTTTTTCTTTTTTAGGAAGTTTCAAAAAACATGCGGGTCTATTTTCTAAAGCTAAAATAGCACACATTACTGCACCTGATCCCGATATTTCTTTAATGTCCTTTAATCTTAAATTAGTTTTATGCGTGTTAAGTATGTCTTGTATTTTGCTAAACTTAGGCGTATCTTTTAATGTTTTATCGGTCATATAAGTGAGATAGTTATTAGTATTTTTAATTGTCCAAAGTGTTCTGTTTTTATATACTCTGCTTCCTTTTATGGCGTGGTATAACGTTTCGGTACTAGGATTAAAAACAACGCCTATTACAGGTATGCCATCTTTTCTAATTAAAGCAATAGAAACCGAAAACCCAGGTTGTTTATTAATAAATGCTAGTGTTCCATCTAAAGGGTCTATACACCAAAAGAAATCTTTTTCAAATCTACTACCATCATCTTTGGTTTCTTCAGATAGTAAACCAATATCAAACGCTTCACAAGTGGGTTGCAAATACGACAAAATAATATGTTCACATTCACGGTCTACTTTTGTGACGACTTGAGAGGCGTAGGTAGAACCGCCTTCTTTTTGCTCCACAACAATATCATCATTTATATATTTCTTGATGATTTTTCCAGCAGAAAGTGCAGATTCAATGGCTATATTTGCTAAATGTTGTAAGTCCATTAGTATAGGTTTTTGATAACTTCAGAAGTGATGCGTTCACTATAACTATTAATTTTCCAATGGCTAGGGCTCCAACCTTTTAAAAACCGATGAAAATCTGCCCAAGCCACACGGTATAATGATCGCCATTCGTTTTCTAAGGCTTCATTTTTTTTACCAAGTACATTATCTAAATGCATAAAGTAAGTATTTAGTATTTTAGATTCTAAACGTTCGCAATCACTTTCATTAAGGCAACTGCCTATAAAATAGGCAACATCTTTCATGCCGCAACCGCCACCAACATATTGAAAATCTACGCCTGCAACCTCACCGTTTTTAGAAAAACAAAAGTTGGCCAATTTAGCATCGCCATGCACAAAGGTTTTAAAGTTACAGTTGTTCAATTTTTTGTCAATTGCTGTAGCGGCGTTTTTTAGTGCTATATCGTCTAGAACTTCTAGTTCTTGAGGTCTGGTTTCTAAATGCCAATAGGTGCCAACGTCCCAAAGTCCGTTAGGTGTTTTTCCCAAATAATTCGCATGAAATTGAGCCAACCATTCTAAACACCTGTCGATATCTTCCCATTCCACGTTTTGTTTTCGTAATGGAAAACCTGCCGCATCTAAATCTTCGAGAATGATAAGGGTCTCGTCTTGGTAGTTTTCAATACCAAAACACTTTGGCAAACGCGCCTTACTATGTTTACTATAGGTTTGATACCACTTAGTTTCTACCTCATAAGATTTCAATTTTCTTTGATGACCAATATCTGTATGCCAACCTCTTGGGTGATTTTGGCTTTTGGGCAACTGCACGTGTTTTACCACAACACTTTCTAAAGAGGCGTTTTCTAATCCAACACGAATAATTTTACCATAGCCACTCCATAATTCTTGAATGACTTCTTTTTCAATTAAAGAAGATGCTCCTGTTTTTTGTAAAATAATGGTTTTAAAATGGTTGTTCATAGGGTGTCAAAGGTAGGGAAATGTGGGTTTTTGTATGTATAGAATTAAAATAAAATCGGCAAACATGGTTTGCCGATTCTTTTCTACAATAAATTATTCAATCGATTTTTAAGCCAGTTATTATTTGCCTTTTCAACCTCCTTTTTTTCAGCAGGCTCTTTTAATCGATTTTTGTTATTCTGAACTTTTCGCTTTTTGCTTACACGTGTAATAACTTCATCCACGAAATAATCAAACTCGCTATTTAGTCCAAACATTTTAGTTTCTTTTAAAGCGCCTTCCGCTTTTTCAAATTCGGATAAGGCTTCATATAAATAACCTTGCGCTAGTTTAACACCAGCTTTATCTATACCTTTAATGGTCAAGGCAAAGTCAATTAACTTTTGTGCTTCGCTAAAATCATCATTGTTAATCAAAAACCTAATAAAGTCTGGATACACATCAGGATAATCTATGTTTACTGCTAAAACATTTTCATAATACCCTTTAGCAGCTTTATAATCTCCAAATTGTTCACTTTGTACTTTTGCAATTAAGTGTAATGCTTTTACATTATTAGGCTCGTAAGACAAAGCAAAATTTAATGCTTCAACAGCTTTGGCTAATTCGTAAGGGTAGGCTTCTATAGCTCTACATAAGTATAAATTAGTTTCCATTTTTTTAAATTAGTAATTATTGGATTTAAGACACAGAAAGGCCGTTGCCATTAAACCATTTAGATTTGATGTATTCTTAAATTCTAAAAAATCCCTTATTAAAGGTTTTGTTTGAATTTATTATTCCGAGAACAAGAGATACGGAATAAAAAAATCCGAAACAGTTTATTTGCTTCGGATTTTTTTCTGAGGAAAGTTAATCTACAGAAAACACCGAAGCCTCATGAGTGATTCAAGATCACTATATACACTCTGAAAGGGTATACTATGTTTTAACATGGCTTCTTGTTTTTAATTATTAAATTTTTTGTGCAGTAGTTATTTAAAACTGCGGTGCAAAGATGAAAACATTTTTTTAATAAACAAATAAAATATTAATTTAATTTACTTAAAATCAATTAGTTATATTAAAATTTAAGCAAAGTAATTCCTGTCCGCATTTTTGCAGATTATCAAGATTAATGGCAAAAGTCTGTCTACCAATTGCTTACTCTTCAATACCTAATATTTTAGTTTTTAAAATTTATATTCAAATTATTTTAATTTTTTTCATAAAAAAAACGTCCAACATGTTGGACGTTTTTAAATAGTATAGATTTTTTTGAATGTTTATCTATTCATATTCTTTATTTGGTCCACAAAATCATCTAAATCAGCACCATTACCAACCAGAGTTAATGCTTTATCAATAATGTATTTTACGTTTTCTGCATGAAACCCAAGTCCTACAGCAATCTTTTTCAAAAGCGACATTTCAGCATCTCCAGTAATGGTATCCACATGAATCATACGCACTAAATCGTATAAACGCTCCAATCGAATATCATAAGATACTGGTGGATTTATTGGGTGCGAATTATAATCTTTCAAAATAGATTTATAATCTTCCTCATTTATATCTAATCTTTGTGCTAAACGATCCAAAAATTGTTTTTCATCATCGGTAATAACACCATCAGCCATAGCTACACGAACAATCGATGCAAAATGACTCTCATTACGCTTTTTAAAACCACTATCAAATAAATCTGAAAACGACATATATACTTCTTTTTTAGTGCTGCAAACCTACATATTTTTTTTAATATTTTTATCCGAAAATTTAATTTTTTGGGCGTTACCACAAGGGTCGGGCTTTTCGTTCCAAGTCCTCGCACCTCTCCCGATAGCTATCGGGATCGGGCTGTGGGCTATCCACTACAATCCCTAACGCGTATGCAGTACTTCAATTAATAATTACGAATTCGAATCAAAACATTATCAAAAATAATCCGAAACCGTATATTTGCACCTCAAAACAAAATTAGGTGAGTAAATCTGCAATCTCTCAAACCTATTTACAGGCTTTGCAAACGCAAAATCTGCAAAACACTATTGCCCAAACCGGAACAAAAACACATGTAAAAGGCCTTGTAGGGTCCGCATTTTCTTTTGTAATATCAAGTCTCTTTAAAACAGCCGAAAAGCCGTTTTTATTAGTGTTTAACGATAAAGAAGAAGCTGCACATTACCTTAACGATTTAGAACAATTACTCAGCGAAAAAGATGTGTTGTTCTACCCAGGAAGCTACCGCAGACCTTATGATATTGAAGAAACCGATAACGCCAATGTGCTATTGCGTGCCGAGGTATTAAACCGTATAAACTCACAAAAAAAACCAGCTATAATTGTTACCTACCCAGATGCGCTTTTTGAGCAAGTAGTCACTAGAAAAGAGTTGGAACGCCATACGCTTAAAGTTGGAGTCAATGATAGCTTGTCTATTGATTTTGTAAACGAAATGCTATTCGAATACAAATTCAAACGTGTCGATTTTGTAACCGAACCAGGAGAGTTTTCAGTGCGAGGTGGTATTGTAGATGTATTTTCATTTTCGCATGATGAACCCTATAGAATTGAGTTTTTTGGAGATGAGGTAGACAGCATCAGAACCTTTGATGTAGAAACGCAGCTATCTATAGAACAGATTAAAAAAATCAACATCATCCCTAATGTTGCCAATAAATTAGTTGAAGAAAAACGACAAAGTTTTCTAAAATATATTGCTCAAAAAACAGTAGTTGGTTTAAAAAATGCCGATTTACTCTTTTCAAGAATAGACGATTTTTACTCTAAAGCTGAAGACGCTTTTAAAGCACTTTCAGAAGACATTAAACATACCGAACCACACGAATTATTTTGCAATTCAGCATTATTAAAAAAGCAATTACTAGATTTTTCTATTATTGAGTTTGGGAGTTCAACTGTCATGTCGAGTGCAGTCGAGACATCCCAAAATATTGAATTTAACACCACACCACAACCCGCATTCAATAAACAATTCAATTTATTAATTGAAGATTTAAACACCAATCAAGAAAACGGATACACCAATTACATCGCCTGTGTAAGCGAGCAACAAGCCAAACGTTTTCATGATATTTTTGATGATGCCAAATTGGATGTTAAAGACTATCAAACCGTAATGCTTTCGCTTCATCAAGGGTTTGTAGACCATGATAATAAAATAGTGTGCTACACCGATCATCAAATTTTTGAACGTTATCATAAATTTCACCTTAAAAATGGTTACGCTAAAAAGCAAGCCATCACATTAAAAGAACTTACAAATCTTGACATTGGCGATTATGTAACCCATATCGATCATGGAATTGGTCGTTTCGGCGGACTTCAAAAAATAGATGTAGAAGGCAAAAAGCAAGAAGCAATAAAACTGATTTATGGCGAGCGTGATGTCTTGTATTTAAGTATTCATTCGCTTCATAAAATCACCAAGTTTAATGGTAAAGATGGCAAACCTCCCAAGATTTACAAATTGGGTAGTAACGCTTGGAAAACTCTAAAACAAAAAACAAAAGCACGTGTAAAACATGTGGCATTCAACCTCATAAAACTCTACGCAAAACGTAAAACCGAAAAAGGCTATCAGTACAACCCTGATAGTTATATGCAACACGAGTTGGAAGCTTCTTTTATCTACGAAGACACTCCTGACCAAAGTACAGCAACCGCCGATATTAAAGCCGATATGGAAAGCGAGCGACCAATGGACAGACTTGTTTGTGGCGATGTTGGTTTTGGTAAAACCGAAGTAGCTATTCGTGCTGCTTTTAAAGCTGTTGATAATGGCAAACAAGTGGCAGTTTTGGTACCAACTACCATTTTAGCATATCAACATTCCAGAACATTTAAAGCGCGTTTAAAAGATTTTCCTGTCACTGTAGATTATGTTAATCGATTTAGAACCGCGAAAGAAAAGCGCGAAACTTTAGAAGGTTTAGAAGCAGGAAAAGTAGATATCATCATAGGGACACATCAACTCGTAAACAAAAATGTAAAATTCAAAGATTTAGGGCTACTTATTGTTGATGAAGAGCAAAAATTTGGCGTAGCAGTAAAAGAAAAGTTAAAAACGTTGAAGGATAATGTAGATGTATTGACTTTAACGGCTACTCCAATTCCAAGAACACTTCAGTTTAGTTTAATGGCGGCGAGAGATTTATCAGTCATTACAACACCACCACCAAACCGCTATCCAATCGAAAGCCATGTTATTCGTTTTAATGAAGAAACCATTCGCGATGCAGTAAGTTACGAGATTCAACGTGGCGGACAAATTTTCTTCATTCATAACCGAATTGAAAATATTAAGGAGGTAGCAGGCATGCTTCAACGTTTAGTACCTGATGCAAAAATAGGCATTGGGCATGGGCAAATGGATGGTAAAAAATTAGAGCAACTCATGCTTCAATTTATGGATGGTGCATTTGATGTTTTAGTAAGTACAACCATTGTAGAAAGCGGATTGGATGTACCTAACGCCAACACCATTTTTATCAATAATGCCAATAATTTTGGCTTGAGCGATTTACACCAAATGCGTGGTAGGGTAGGACGAAGCAATAAAAAAGCATTTTGTTATTTTATAACACCTGAGTATTCAGCAATGACAGATGATGCCAGAAAACGTATCACAGCTTTAGAGCAATTTACCGAACTTGGAAGTGGTTTTAACATCGCCATGAAAGACTTAGAAATCCGTGGAGCAGGGGATTTGTTGGGAGGCGAACAAAGTGGATTTATTAACGAAATAGGTTTTGATACCTACCAGAAAATTCTAAATGAAGCTATAGAAGAACTTAAAGAAAATGAATTTAAGGACTTGTATAATGAAGATGAAGCAGATAAAGTTTATGTAAAAGACGTGACGATTGATTCTGATTTTGAGCTTTTATTTCCAGATAATTACGTAAATAATATTGCTGAACGATTAAGTCTTTATACGCAACTTAATAACATAAAAACAGAAGAAGAATTAACTACCTTTGAGTCAGAATTAATCGACCGTTTTGGAGAAATCCCAAAACAAGTGACCGATTTATTAAATAGTGTCCAAATAAAGTGGTTAGCAACTAAAATTGGATTTGAAAAAATCATCATGAAGCAAGGTAAGCTGATTGGTTATTTTATAAACGATCAACAAAGTCGTTTTTATCAAAGCCCTAATTTCACTAAAGTCTTGCAATTTGTGCAAACACATCCAAAGGCTTGTAAGATGAAAGAAAAACAAACCCGAACAGGTTTGCGTTTAATGCTAACTTTTGAAAATATAAAAACAGTAAAACAAGCTTTGGAGGCTTTAAAACCTATTGTGGCTTGATTATTGATTTTTAAATGAAGAATACATAACACACATGAAACGATTACTTTTTTTAACACTTTTAGTTCCTAGTTTACTGCTTGGACAACATAAAATTAAAGGTGTCTTCTATCCAGCAAAAGATTACAATTTTGCATTACTTTATAAGGTGGGTCCAACCATATCAGACTATGTTACTAATGCAGAAATAGCTGAAGATGGGGCTTTTGAATTCAAGTTAGATTCTACAGCTACAAAAGGGATGTATCGTATTGTTTATGCAGTACCTCAAGAAGATTATAATTTTGATGTCATATATAATGGAAAAGAAGATATAGAATTGACATTCATGTCTGAAACTGGTGTTGATTTCAAAAAATCTAATCCTAATAAATTACTGACATCTTACACCAATAGCATGTCTATGGTTACCCAAAGTATTGGTAATTATTTTAGTCAAGAAAGTAAAGATACAATCGCTTTAAAAGCCATTTTTAAAACCCAAAGAGAAACCCAGTCTAGTTTTGAGAAAGCAGCAGAAGGCACTATGGCTCTTGATTTCATCAAAGCCAATAAGCCATACATTCCTGAACATATTGAAGACGTAAAAACATATATTAAAAACTTAGAAAAGCATTATTTTGATTTTGTAGATTTTAATAACCCTGTATTGCAAAGTTCCAATCTTTTAGAAGAAAAAATGCTTAATTATGTGTTTGGGATGTCTGCTAATTCTGAAGATGAATTTGATAATTATAAGAAAAATATTGATGTGGTTTTTAGTCACATGAAAACAGCACCTAAAGAAGTGCAACGTATTTTATTGTTCGATTTATGGCAACAAATGTCTGATTTAGGTCATGAATCTGTATCAAATTATATTGCTGAAAATTATCTCATGGACGTTGCTGTATCATTGAATGATCAAGAACTTTTACAAGCATTAATATTATATCAAAACCTTTCAAAAGGCGCAGTTGCACCAAATTTTGATATCGAAATAAAGGAAAAAGACAAACTTGTTACCAAAAAGTTAACCGATTTAAAAGGTGCCGAAAATTACATCATAGTATTTTGGAGTAGCACTTGCTCACATTGTTTAGATGAGGTTCCTCAACTTCAAACGTTTATAAAATCACTTGAAAAAGATAAAGTTAAAGTAGTCGCTATTGGTTTGGAAGATGAACCATATGGTTGGAAAAATTTAACCTATGATTATCCTGAATTTATTCATGTTTATGGCGAAGGAAAATGGGATAACGAAATTGGAGATGCTTATGGCGTTACATCTACACCAACATATTTTATTTTGGATACCGATAAAAAAATCGAATCAAAACCAGTAGATTTTGAAACCCTAATGAAATTTTTTGAAGTAGAGGAAACTGAAGATTAAATAGTATTTTTAGTTTTAATTGATGAGATCTTGAAACAAGTTCAGGATGAAACAGGAGTTTCAAAAATGATAAAAGGCATTTTCTAAATGCTCGATATTAAAACCTTTACCTTCTTTTACAATAGCGATAATATCAAAACGAACTTCAACATCTAAATCGTTTACAGTTACATATTCATCAACCGCTTTTACCAAACGTTGAATCTGTTTAGGTTTCACAAAATCTTGAGGATCTCCAAAATCAGCTGTAGATCGTGTTTTAACTTCAATGATGGCTAGAATATCTTTTTTCCGAGCAATGATATCAACTTCGGCTTTATCAAATCGGTAGTTGCGTTCAATAACTTCATAGTTATCTTTCAGAAGAAAATCTACTGCAAGTTGTTCACCTTTTTTACCGAGTTCGTTGTGTTGTGCCATTATTTACCCCCTAAACAAAAAGAAATCATCTTTCATGTCTTCAATTTGAGCATCTTCATTTGTGATAATATAATCAATAGCTTGAGATGTAAAATCTTCTCCTTTTTCAGTTAAAGACACAATATTTTTATCAAACTTAATCATATTATTTTTCAAGGCTAAATCTAATACTGTTTTAGAGCGTACTTTTTGCCAATTAATATGTTCGTTGAGATGGTTCACATGGCGTTCACGTTCTTCGGTATGGTTTTTTAAATGCAATAAGAAGGTTAATAATGATACTTCTGTGCGTTGTTGTTTTTCTCGATACATTACAGCTATAACCCCTTTGTTTGGAGCGAATAAATAAACGGCTAAAAACAATAGTCCTAACATGGTTGTTATAGAACCAGAAATAGAGGCATCTAACCAATGGGCTAACCAATAACCAGAAATAGCGCTAAAAACACCAAAGCAAATGGCATAAATAAGCATTCGTTTTAAATTGTTGGTAAGTAAATAAGCAGTTGCAGCAGGGGATATCATTAGCGCTACTACTAAAATGGCTCCTACAGCATCAAAAGCACCAACGGTTGTTATGGAGGATACACTCATTAATCCGTAATGAATAACGGCAGGAGAAAACCCTAGTGAAGCTGCTAATCCAGCATCAAAGGTGCTTATTTTTAATTCTTTAAAGAAGGCGAATAAGAGTCCGATAGTTATGATTAAAATACTCCCAATAATCCATAGTGATTTTGGACCGACATCAATTCCAGAAACAATTAATCTATCAAAAGGCGCAAAAGCCAATTCGCCTAACAAAACTGCGTCTACATCTAAGTGTACATCATTGGCGTTTTTGGCAATCATGATAACTCCAATACTAAAGAGAATGGGAAATACTAAGCCAATAGCAGTATCTTCTTTTACTAAGCCCGTTTTTTGAATATACTCTACCAAAACAACGGTGATTATACCCGTAAGTGCCGCAAGTAGAATTAATAAAGGCGAGTTTAAATCTTGAGTAATAAAAAATCCAACCACAATACCTGGTAAAATAGAATGACTTATGGCATCACTAATCATAGCCATTTTTCTGAGAACTAAAAATGTCCCAGGAATAGCACAGGCAATAGCTACCAAACTCGCAATTAATTGTATTTCAATTTGAGCGCTACTCATTATTGTCGTTTTGTTGGTTATATAAATTAGATGCTATTTTAAAACCTTCTTCGGTTAAGCTCCACATAGTGCCATCCAACTTCACATAGTTTTTTTGAACTAGTTTTTGAAGTGTAGCTTTAGTATAACCTTGGAAATTATTTAAGATTTTAATGGCATGTGGATGCGAAATATTTTCATGTGTTTCTGCAATGTTATACATAAAAGCCAATGTTTTATGCAACTTTAAATCGCGACGATTTTTTATGAATCTGATTTGTTTGAATAACAATCCTCGACTGGGAGAAAAGATAAAAGACACCAATACAAATACGCCAGCAACAATAACGATAACAGGGCCTGTTGAAAGATTGTTTTGACTAGCACTTACCGCAGTTCCGAAAACCCCAGAAAATGCGCCAAAAATGGCAGACAAGAATACCATAACACTTAAGCTGTTTGTCCATTGTCTTGCAGCTGCAGCAGGTGCTAATAACATAGCACTCATTAATACAACACCAACTGTTTGTAAACCTAAAACAATAGCTAAAACGATAAATGAAGTAATTAGAATGTCTATAAGCTTTGTGTTAAAACCTAATGTTTTGGTATAATCGGCATCAAACAAAAGGATTTTAAATTCTTTCCAAAAAAGAAGTAATACAAATAAGCAAATGCCTGTAACAATTGCCATCATCCAAACATCACTTTCAACCAAAGTGGCTGCTTGCCCAAATAAATACTTGTCTAATCCTGCTTGATTAGCGTTGGGTTGTTTTTGAATAAATGTGAGCAATAACATCCCAAAACCAAAAAATAGAGATAAGATCAAACCTAAAGCGGTATCTGATTTTAAGTGTGTTTTACTAATGATACCTCGAATCCAAAAGGTTCCTATCAGTCCGCTAATTAAAGCTCCTAATAGTAAAACATTACTGTCTTTTGCTCCTGTGATTAAGAATGCAATGGCTATTCCTGGTAATGCTGCGTGAGATATTGCATCGCCTAATAAACTTTGTTTTCGTAATACTGCAAAACTACCTAACATACCTGTAACTGCACCTAATATGGCAGTTCCTAAGGTTATGGTTCTTAGTGTATAGTCTGTGAAAACTAGTTTTATGTATTCTGTTATGTCCATAATTCCTGCGAAAGCAGGAATCTCTTCCTTTTTTCGCTTTATTTCTTATTCTATTTTTTACCAGTCGAGTAAGTACTGTAAACTGCGACTGCTTACTTTTTTACTCTTGTATACTTACTTTATAATTAATACCGTAGGTTTTTGTTAAATTATCATCATTAAAGATGTCTTTAACAGGTCCTGTAGCAATCTTTTTTACATTTAAAAAAGTTACCCAATCAAAATACTCAGGCACAGTTTGTAAATCGTGATGGACTACAATGACTGTTTTTCCTGCTTTTCGTAATTCTTTTAAAATATTTATTATCGCAATTTCTGTTGTGGCATCTACACCTTGGAATGGTTCATCCATAAAATAGATAGAAGCGTTTTGTACCAAAGCTCTGGCTAGAAATATACGTTGTTGCTGCCCGCCAGAAAGCTGACTTATTTGTCTGCCTTTAAAGGGAAGCATGCCAACTTTTTCGAGCGCTTCTAAGGCTGCCTTTTTTTGTTTTTGTCCTGGACGTTTTATCCAGCCTAGACTTCCGTATGTCCCCATCATCACAACATCTAAGGCTGTGGTTGGGAAATCCCAATCTACACTTCCTTTTTGTGGTACGTATGCTACGAGTTGACGTTGTTTTTCATAGGGTTTGTCATAAATACTAACGCTTCCTGCAATGGGTTTTAAAATGCCTAAAATGGATTTAATGAGCGTTGATTTTCCTGCGCCATTTGGTCCTACAATAGCCATAAGTACACCTTCTGGGATTTCTAAATCGATATCCCATAGTACGGGTTTGTAGTTGTAGGCTACGGTTAAATCATCTACTTTTACGGCTATTTGTTTACTCATAATCTTTTACTTTAATGCATTCACAATTGTATTTACATTATACTCAAACATACCAATATACGTGCCTTCAATAGTTCCTGCATTTCCTAGTGCATCAGAATATAAAGTACCGCCAATAGTGACTTCATGACCTTTAGATTTTACAGCCGCTTGTAGGGCTTCAATCGTACGTTTAGGAACTGAACTCTCCACAAAAATAGCTTTCACTTTGTTTTCTATTATGAAAGCAGATAGTTTTTGAACATCTTGAACACCTGCTTCGGTAGCAGTTGAAAGTCCTTGTAAGCCAACTACTTGAAAACTGAAAGCTTTACCGAAATAATTAAAAGCATCATGAGCAGTAACTAAAATGCGTTGCTCTTCAGGAAGCTCAGAAATGGTAGTTTCTAATTTTGTTTTTAATGTGTTAAGTTTTTCGATATATTTCGCGCCATTTGCTTCGAAATTAGCTTTTTGATCCGGAATTTCTTCTGAAAGCACTTCGACTATAAACTGAGTGGCTTGTTTCCAATACGTTATATCAAACCAAATATGTGGGTCGTAATTGGATGCGAAATATTCTGAACCGATGAGTGTTTTTTTATCAATAGCATCTGAAATAGCTATGGTTTTTTTGGTTTTCATTTTCTCGAAAACTTCTACTAATTTGCCTTCTAAATGCAACCCGTTATAGAAAATAATATCTGCACTAGATAGTTTGGTAACATCGCCCTCGCTGGCTTTGTATAAATGCGGATCTACACCGCTACCCATTAATCCTTGTAGGTTGATATGCTCGCCACCAATGTTTTTAACCAAATCGGTTATCATGGTGGTGGTGGTGACTACATTTAGTTTCCCGTTAGTTTGCTTTTCGTTCTTGCAACTGAAAAACAGGGTAATGATTAAAAGTGATATAAGTTGTTTTTTCATTTTCTATAATTATTTTTTTCTTACTCTGTAGCTTAATCCTAATCCTATTAATAAGTCTTGTCCTTCGGTAATACTCGTCCCGAAATAGGCGTCTAACTGTAAATCGTTATTTACTAAATATGTGAAGCCAGCATCCCAGTAATGGTTGGCAGAACTATCTTCAGGTAAATCGCCATATAACTCTGCATACATGCCAAATTTTTCAGTAAAACTGTAACCGTAAGCTACGGTATAAATTGCAGCAGCTTCTGGAGAGTCATCTCCCCATTGCGCGCCAATATTATAGCCTATGCTAGATTTTTCGCTTAAGGTATGCGATAAGGATAATCTGAAATCTATACCTGTGTATTCTGGTCGGTAATCTGCCGATGCGCTAAAAACAGGAAATACATGCCCAATAAGGGCAATTTCTGGCATACAACCGTTTTCTTCGGCAATATCTATTTTCATACCAAGTAACAATGGCGATAATCCGCTCATAACATTGTCGAGCTTATTACCATTTACCGTGGTAACACCTTCTACAAAATCCCAACCTAATCGTAATTCTAAATTATCGAGAATTCCATAACGAATTAACATGGTATTAAAAGTGTAGTTTTCAGATTTAGTGTTATTTGCTTCAAAAGATTCGTATAATCCTCCTGTTTCAAATTGAAGAATGCCTTTTCCAACTGTTGATGATGCTTCGGTAGCATCTGGTCTATCGGTTACTAAAGCACCTAAATTTTCTTCTTGTGAAAAAGAAAAATTTAATGATAATAGAAGTGCTAATAATAAAATAAATTTACTTTTTGAGACCTTTCGTTTTGCTTTGCAAAGTACATTCAATGAAAATATATTTTCATTTCTGTAATGCTCAAGGTGGCATTTAGTTATATGTTTAATCTTGTTCATTTACGTAAATAATTGAGGTGAAATCTTGGTTTAAAAGAATAGTATTATTGTTTATTAAAATTTGAGTCATTTTATTTTTACTGAATTGTTTCGATATTAAAATAGAGTTGCCATATTTTAGTCCGTTTTGTGCACAAAAATCGAAAAACTCTTTATCGTCGCTCATTAATCTTGATATGGTATAAGTTTTACCTTCTTCAGTATTTGAGAGGGGTATAGAAGTATCCGTTGTTGTGATTTCTCCATCTTCATTCGGAATAGGGTCTCCGTGAGGGTCGAATTTAGGGTTTCCTAAATACTCACTTATTTTATTGGCTAACAAATCAGAGGTTTGATGTTCTAATAATTCAGCTTCACGATGGATGTCATGTAAAGACATATCAAAAAGTTTGAATAAAAGCGCCTCCCAAAGGCGATGTTTACGAACTACATTAAGCGCCATTTTTGTGCCTTTATCAGTAAGTTTTAACTCTTGGTATTTTTTGTAGTTCAATAAATCTTTAGTGGCTAACTTTTTAGCCATATCGGTGGCAGCAGCATTAGAAATACCTAATTCCTTAGCGATGTTACCAGGTTTGGTATCGTTATTATCTCGTTTTCCGTTTTTGTAAATGGCTTTTACAAAATTTTCAATAGCTACTGACATTTGTTGTGCTTTAAAATATTTTTAAGTAAGCTTAAATATTTTTCAAATGTAGCTAAAAAAAATAAAAAGTTCTCCTTTTCAAATAGAAAAAAAGAACTTTATTATAATATTTTATGTATGGAGTGATTAAGTCGTATTCACATTATGATTTAAATTTAACTTGATCTCGAATAAATTCTGGAAACTCAGTAATTGGTGTAATTGTCATGTCTTTGTAGTAACATTCTGCAGCTTCAGATTGAATTTGTATTTGTCCTTCGGTTAAAGGTTTATTAGTTTCAGGATTAATGGCGTTTTCTACAACCATAACAATTTTACCGTTTACAACATGTACTGCATCATTACCAATAATATAAAGTTCTAAATGGTTCCAACTTCCGTGTGGCTCTTGAGGCTCTAAATAAGCATGGATGTAACCTTTGCCTTCAAAATATGAATCGAAACTTGGGTTGTATTGCTTAATATCACTTTTTGCATTACCTCTAATTTGTACTAATGGACCGCCTGCTTTCGGGGTTGAAGCATTAGCTGGTAATGAAATAAAATCTCCCAAATCTGTTTCTTGTACTTGAAATTCTAAGCATGTTTTCCAGGTATTCCAAAACCTTCCATGATCACCATAACTGTGATATAAAATACCAGAATCCTTTCGTCTATCTAGTCTAGGTTCCCATTTTTTGTTTCCCCATCTAAACATTGTACTAAAATGGTAATTACTATAATTCTTTTTTGTGGTAATACATCCATAAATTTCACCACTTATATTTAATATGGTTTCACCATTTATATTAGTGGTAGTAAAAACATGTTTTAAATCGTTGTTTAAACCAATAGGAGTTCCGCTTCTAACATTGTCAGATTGAAACGTACCTTCAGGTAAACCAACTACAGTGCTATGTGGTACACCAATATGTGTTTCGAAGTTTGTCAAGTTGGCATCTAACAGTTTTATGGTATTGTTTTCCTGCGAAAAAGTACTGCAAACAAATAAAAGGGTGTATAAAAAAGTAACAAAAGTAAGTTTCATGTTGTGTTTGATAAATTTAAAAATGATGATTTATAAATGTATTTTTTTTAATGGCATCCACACCCATCATCACTCCCACAAGCCTTTTTAGCTTTTGGTTTTTTCCAGAAGTATTTTTTAATCAGAAAAGCAATAGATAATGCTATTGCTGTAAATACTAAAATATTTTGGATGATGTCGTTCATAATTTTTAAGTCGAAACTAAACTAGTATCATTTCAAAAACTGAAAAGCAATTAAAGCTACAATATACGCAAAAGCGGTCATTATAACTAGTTGTAAAATAGGCCACTTCCAAGAGTTGGTTTCTTTTTTAACAATAGCCAAAGTACTCATGCATTGCATAGCAAAGGCATAAAACAGTAATAAGGAAATTCCAGAAGCAAATGTAAATAGCGGACCTCCTAAAATTGGATTTACCTCTCCTGCCATTCTGTTTTTAATGGTTTCTTCTTCGTCACTACCCACACTATAAATGGTTGCCAAAGTTCCAACAAAAACCTCTCGAGCAGCAAAAGAACTCACTATGGCTATGCCTATTTTCCAATCGTAACCAAGTGGTCTAATGGTCGGTTCAATAGCATGACCCGCAATACCAATAAAAGAATGTTCTAATTTATGCGAGGCTATTTTTTGCTGTAACGCTTCAAAAGATAAATTCTCTGAGGCATATTCAGTTTTTACGATATCTTCAGCATTATTAAATTGTTCTCCAGGGCCGTAAGACGCCAAAAACCAAAGAATAATTGAAATAGCCAAAATAATTTTACCAGCACCAAAAATAAAAGACTTTGTTTTTTCAATAACCGTTAAAGCCACATTTTTAAATAAGGGCAATTTGTAATTAGGCATTTCAATTACAAAAAAGGTTTTACTCTTAATTTTTAAAATTTTATTTAGAATATATGCCGAAAGAATTGCAGTTCCAAACCCAATTAAATAAAGTAGCATTAGAGTTAAAGCCTGATAACTTAAACCTAAAATTCTGCCTTCAGGAATAACCAAAGCAATAATGATAAGGTAAACAGGCAATCGTGCAGAACAAGTTGTAAAAGGTGTTACTAAAATGGTGATTAGTCGTTCTTTCCAACTTTCAATATTTCGGGTAGCCATAATAGCAGGAATAGCACATGCAGTACCAGAAATTAGGGGTACAACACTTTTTCCGCTCAAACCAAAGCGTCGCATAATACGATCCATTAAAAACACCACGCGACTCATGTAACCGCTCTCTTCAAGCACCGCAATAAATAAAAACAGAAAAGCAATTTGAGGTATAAAAATGACGATACCACCAAGCCCTGGAATAATACCTTCTGCTAAAAGATTAGTAAAAGCACCTTGCGGTAACATGTTTTTTGTCCATTCACTAAAGCTAGCAAAAGCACTGTCAATAAAATCCATTGGTATACTAGACCAGTCGTAAATCGCTTGAAAAATAGTTAGGAGAATAATTCCAAAAATAGCATAGCCCCAAACTTTATGGGTTAAAATTCTATCTAATTTTATACGTAAATCTTTCGCCTGACTTAAATCTACAGTTTGCCCTTTATCAAGCGCATTATTAATAAACTGATAGCGTTTTATGGTTTCTTTTTGCTGCAAACGTTTTAAATCGCCTTTACTTTTGGTTTTAAAATTGGCAACTGCATCAATTTCATTTCTGTCGGTTTTACCAAAATTTACATCTTGAGTAATTACTAACCAAAGTTTATAAAGTAATTGGTTAGGAAATGCTTTTTTTAAATTCCCAAAATACTCAGTATCAATTTGAGTCGTATCAATACAAGGTGTAACAGACACTTCTTTGTAGTTGGAAATAAGTTGTTTCAACGTATCAATACCCTCATTTTTTCTGGTACTAATAAGTGCAATTTTAGTATTTAGTTTCTTTTCTAAGTAATCAATATCTAGAGATATACCCTTGTAACTCATACGGTCGGCCATATTAATAACTAACACCGTTGGGATTTCTAAATCTTTAATTTGGGTAAAAAGTAGCAGATTACGTTTTAGGTTTTCAACATCGGTAACCACCACCGCAATATCAGGGAAATCTTTATCATTTTTATTTAGCAAAAGCTCAATAACTACATTTTCATCAAGAGATGATGCATTCAAACTATACGTCCCAGGCAAATCAATAATATGTGCCTTCACACCACGTGCTAATTTGCAAATCCCCTCTTTTTTCTCAACCGTAATCCCGGGGTAGTTCCCCACTTTTTGGTTCAACCCCGTTAAAGCATTAAAAACAGAGGTTTTTCCTGTGTTAGGATTCCCAATCAGCGCCACATTAATCTGCTTACTCATGCGCTACTTTTTCAATTAAAATTAACGAAGCTGTCTCTTTTCTAATCGCCAAATGCGAGCCGTTTATATTTAAATACATAGGGTCTTGAAACGGAGCCACTTGCAAAAGCTCTACCAAATTACCCGGTAAACAACCCATTTCAAGTAATTTTAAAGGAATATTAGGCGACGAAACATCAGTAATAATACCTCGTTCCCCGCGTTTTAAATGTGCTAAAGTATCCTGCAAGCTTATTTAGATTGATTTTAAAGAAGCAAAAGTAGTGTAAAAGATTAAAACGAAAAAGTTAAAAAGTTTTTAATTAAAAAGATTTTTTGGGCGTTACCACAAGGGGTCGGGCTTTCACTACTCAATCCCTCCTTCGTCGGGGATTTCAAACATACCGTTCAATCCCTAACGCACCCATCCGCAAAAGTCAGTTTTAAAATTTAAAAAAAACCTATCTATAAAAGGTGTTATTTCTCCTGCTTCAAAATGGCAATATCAGCCAAAAGTCTATCAATATCTTCAGTATTGGTGCCATCATAAAATCCCCTAATTTGTCGTTTCTTATCAATAAGCATAAAGTTTTCGGTATGCACCATATCAAAAGGACCACCATCACCATTATCCTTAACAGCTAAATAACTTTTACGCGCCAGTTTGTAAATTTCTTTTTTGTCTCCCGTAACTAAGTTCCATTTTTTATCATTAACACCTTTTTTCTTAGCATAACGTTTTAATTGCGCCACCGAATCAATTTCAGGGGTAACAGAATGAGATAATAACATCACTTCGTTATCATTTATAATTTCCTTTTGAATTTGAGCCATATGATCTGTCATGATTGGGCAAATCGTTCTACACGTAGTAAAAAAGAAATCAGCAACATAAATTTTGTCCTTATAATCGTTCTGAGTAATGGTTTTTCCATTCTGGTTGGTAAAACTAAAATCAGCAATTTTATGATATTTCTTTTGATGTTGAATCGTACTATCAACCAATTCACTAGTTACCATAGTAGGTTGGTAAATGGGTAGTGGTTGGTAAACGTTTAAAGTATTGTATATAATAGCAGTAATAATAACAGAAATACCACCAAAAACAATAGCAAATAGCTTGTAATCCTTAAAAAATGATAGCATTAATTTTGAAGATTAAAATTTACACAAAAATACAACGATTTTCATCTTAAAAGTAGCTATATCAACCATAAATTATTGTTAAATCATAACCCATTAGACGAATGGCTTTTTAAACTTGGTTTAAAAGCTTACTTTTGTGCGATTATAAAAAAATAGTTACCCTATATATGGAGTTTGTTATAAAGATATCTCAGTTTTTACTTAGTCTTTCGTTGCTTATTATTTTGCATGAATTAGGGCATTTTATCCCTGCTAAGGCTTTTAAAACCAGAGTAGAAAAATTTTACTTGTTTTTTGATGTAAAGTTTTCACTATTTAAAAAGAAAATAGGCGAAACCGTTTACGGTATAGGTTGGTTACCACTTGGAGGGTATGTTAAAATTGCTGGTATGATTGATGAAAGTATGGATACTGAGCAAATGGCACAAGAGCCACAGCCTTGGGAGTTTCGCTCTAAACCCGCATGGCAACGTTTAATTATTATGTTAGGTGGTGTTACGGTTAACTTTTTATTGGCTATTTTTATCTATATAGGGATGAGTTATTTCTACGGAGATACATTTCTACCAAATGAAAATATAAAAGACGGATTACAAATAGAAAGTACCGTGGCAAATAAGGCAGGTTTGCAAACAGGGGATAAAATATTAGCTGTTGATGGTGATGAAATAGAAACATTTTCTGAGATTTCAGAGAAAGTATTATTCGGAAATGAAATTCTTATCGAAAGAGCTGGTGTGCAATCAACCGTAACAATGCCGGAAGATTTCCTAGCACAATTATTAGATTCGAAAGAGAAAGGTTTTATAAGTTTAAGACAGCCTTTTGTTGTTATTCAAGTTCCAGATACTTCTTATAACAAGTTAAGTACTCTAAAACAAGGAGACATTATTTTAGGATTAAATGATTATAAGACCAAATATGTAGATGAAGTTAAAATAGCTTTAGAAAAGCTTAAAGGACAAAGTGTTATAGCTACAGTTATGCGCGATGAAAAAGAGATTGAAATACCTCTTAAAGTAAGTGATGATGGCAAATTAGGAATTGTATTTGCTGGAGCCTCAACACCCGATACTTTAGAAAAATTAGGCTATTATAATTTTGACGTAAAGGATTACGGTTTTTTTGAATCCTTTCCTGTTGGTTTAGGTAAAGCTAAAGATAAGTTGGTTTCCTATTGGGATCAGTTAGGAGCTATTTTCACACCGAGTACAGGAGCATACAAAGGGGTAGGTGGTTTTAAAGCTATATATGATATTTTCCCTAGCTTTTGGAGCTGGCAAGTATTTTGGAGTATAACAGCCTTTTTATCTATAATGTTAGGTGTACTAAATTTATTGCCAATACCAGCATTAGATGGTGGACACGTGATGTTTTTACTCTACGAAATGATATCTGGAAGAAAACCAGGAGATAAATTTATGGAGTATGCACAAATGGTTGGCTTCTTTCTTTTAATAGCTTTAGTTTTATTCGCGAATGGGAATGATATTTATAAGGCTATATTTGGATAAAATTTATTAAAAAAAGGTTTGCAGAAATTAAAAAACAATATATATTTGCACTCGCTAAGTTAAAAAGCACATTCCTTCTTAGCTCAGTTGGTTAGAGCATCTGACTGTTAATCAGAGGGTCCTAGGTTCGAGCCCTAGAGAAGGAGCAAAAAAAGTCTAACAGAAATGTTAGACTTTTTTGTTTTAAAACAGTTTTTATAAATGAAACCATGTGTTTATATTCTTTATTCCGATAAGCTAAATAAGTATTATGTAGGTTTTACAACTAATTTAGAGGAAAGGTTAGTATTTCATAAAAAAGCTGAGGGTTATAAATTTACAGGAAAAGCAACAGATTGGGAAGTTTTTTATGTAATAGCTTGCAAAAGTAAATCGCAAGGTTTGGCAATAGAGTCTCATATAAAACGCATGAAGAGTAAGGTTTATATAGAAAACTTTTTAAAATATCCAGAGTTAGCCAAAAAGCTACTAGATAAATATAAGGGCTGTTAATCAGAGTCCCGAAAGCTTTCGGGACAGGTTCGAGCCCTAGAGAAGGAGCAAAAAAAGTCTAACAGAAATGTTAGACTTTTTTGTTTCTATATTAGTTTTAGAGTTTAAAATTTTAGATAGTTTCTAACAGCTTCAATAGTTTTCTTAGAGTTTCCAACAAAAATCTTATCATCAGTAATAATAACAGGTCTGCTTAAAAACGTGTAGTGCTCTAAGATATAATGTTTAAAATCGCGCTCGGTTAAATCTTGGTTTTTCAAATCCATTTCTTTGTAAAGTTTAGCACGTTTACTAAAAAGTGCTTCAAAACTTCCTGCTAAAGCCTGCATCTCTTCAATTTGCTTAACTGTAATAGGTTCTGATTTAATATCCTGTAAAATAAATTTAGAAGATAAATTAAGTTCTTTTAAAATTCTAGTACAGGTATTACAGGTCTTTAAATAATATACTTTTTTCATGTATTTGATTGTTTGTAAAAACAAATTAAAACTATATTTATCGAAAAATTAAATAAAATGGATTTTACATTTCAGGTTTTAAAAAATATTAGAAACATTTTCGATAAAATTATTGAAAACAATACGTTAGAAGATTTAAATAAAATTCCCAAAGGATTCAATAATAACATCATTTGGAATATTGGTCATATTATAGTTTCAGAGCAATTATTAGCATACAAATTGTCTGGTTTAGAATCGACACTTTCAGATGATATGATTAATAAATATAGGAAAGATTCAAAACCTGAAAACAATTTGACTCAAGACGATGTTAACGAAATAAAAGGGTTGTTGTTTTCTACTATTGAAAAGACGCAATCTGATTATGCTGCTGGTGTCTTCAAAAACTACAATGCATATACTGTTTCTACAACGGGAAATACATTAACCAATATAGATGAAGCGTTGCAATTTATAGCCATTCACGAAGGATTACATTATGGTTATGTGTTAGCACTTTTAAAGGCTATTAAAAACTAAATAGTCTTCTACTTCATCATAAGGAATAGCAAATTCTATGATACCATCAGAATAAGGTGCTACCTCATAAGTATTATAAAGTAATACAATACCATCTTCGGTATAACCAATATTTGCTGGTAATTGGAATAATGTATTATCCAGAATAATATTTTTTTCGGTTAAAACTTTGTTAAAATAGGGTTTAGCTACTTCTTTAAAAGCGTCAACATCACTAAACAATTGATTGTTTTTTAATGATTGTCCTGTTTTAGAGTCAAAATTCAAAAAAGAAATATTTAAAATTCCATGAGCACCTCCTGTATTGGTATAAGAAGTTAAAGCAATACTTATTAATTCTGAAGATTGATGTATAATTTCACCATCAATTTGAGCTTCCCAAAGTTGTGAGGATTCAGGGAAATCTGTTTTAAATACTTTGAATTCATTATTGAAAGCGGTAATACTTTCTTCTATTGATGCTGATGTAATTTCATCTGGATTTCCAATATGCAAAGCAGAAATTACTGTATTTTGTATTTTATTATTTATTTGATTTGAAACTATTTTGTTTCCGTTTGCTTCAGGAATATTCACTTCAACTAAGCTGTTGTTTTCTGTTGTAATGTTGATTTCAGAAAAAACAGTTTTTTTCTCTTCTTCACAATTAAAAAAGGCTATGAAATAACAAATTGTTAAAAGGTATTTGTATTGACGCATATAATTAGTTTAACCAAGTTTAAAGATAATTATTGTATTTGAGTATCCCGAATTAAAACTTACATTTGTGTAAAAGATAATGAGATATGAAATTCAATACTAAAGTTATACACGGAGGTCAAGAACACGATAAAGCATATGGAGCAGTTATGCCACCAATCTATCAAACATCTACTTACGCTCAAACCACTCCAGGAGGACATAAAGGGTATGAATACTCAAGAACTCACAACCCAACAAGAAATGCTTTAGAAAATGCCTTTGCAAGTATAGAAAATGGAAAATACGGACTTGCATTTGGCTCTGGATTAGCAGCTATTGATGCCATTATCAAATTATTAAAACCTGGTGATGAGGTTGTTTCTACAAATGATTTGTATGGTGGGTCTTTCAGGTTATTTACAAAAGTGTTTCAAGACTTTGGGATCAAATTTCATTTTATAGGCATGGATAAAGCTTCTAATATTGAGGCTTTTATAAATGAAAATACTAAACTTATTTGGGTGGAAACACCAACCAACCCAATGATGAATATTATTGATATTGAGGCAGTATCTAAAATTGCAAAAAATAATAATATACTATTGGCTGTTGATAATACATTTGCAACACCTTATTTACAATTACCTTTGGATTTAGGAGCTGATATTGTTATGCATTCTGCAACTAAATACATGGGTGGACATAGTGATGTTGTAATGGGAGCACTAATAGTTAAGGATAAAGATTTAGCAGATAGATTATACTTCATTCAAAATGCAAGTGGAGCTATTTGTGGTCCTCAAGACAGTTTTTTAGTTTTAAGAGGTATAAAAACACTTCATATTAGAATGCAACGTCATTCAGAAAATGGTAAAGCAGTTGCTGAATATTTGGCAAATCATCCAAAAATTGAGAAAGTATATTGGCCAGGGTTTGAAGATCATCCTAATCATGGTATAGCAAAAAGCCAAATGAAGGATTTTGGAGGCATGATATCTTTTACATCAAAAGGGAATAATTACGAAGAAGCAATAAAGATTGTTGAAAAACTGAAAGTATTTACTTTGGCAGAGTCTTTGGGAGGGGTGGAGTCGCTTTCTGGTCATCCTGCAAGTATGACTCACGCTAGTATACCTAAAGAAGAGCGCGAAAAAACAGGTGTTGTAGACTCGTTAATTAGATTGAGTGTAGGTATCGAGGATATTGATGATTTAATTGCTGATTTAAAGCAGGCTATAGGGTAATTGTTAATCTAGGTAATAGATGTACCCAAAGTTTAACCAAACCAGCCAATCATCATTCTTGTTATATTCCAATTGGTGGTCTAGACCATCAACACGGTCATTAAAAAAGTATTGCCATCTTAAATCTAACATTAGGTCAGAAATCTTTGTTAGCTTATATCTTACACCAACACTAGAAACCACAGACCATGTGCTCCCTGGTGAGGCATCAACAGAACCTGCATCCCAAAAAGAATAAAAGTTACTCGGATCTGATACGTCTCCAACCGCTGTTGGATCAGGATTAGCGTAAGTTGTACTTACCTCAGGTGTAAAAGATGTGTAATGAACACCCAAACTTACAAAAGGCGCAAAACTATAAGCAAAACCTTGAAAATCTCTAATACTTAATGGGAAAAATTCTAGTTGCGTACCAATATCTAAGTTTTTTGCAACACCTTTATGACCTCTTAATTGATTTGCTTCAATAGTTGTACGCTCTGGCGCAACCCATTGTCCTAGGTGTTCTAAATTCGTTCTGTTATAGGAAATCTCATTTCTTAATTTAAAATGATCGTTGAAATAAGTATCAGTTGTATAGCAATTACAATCTGCTCTGTATGAAAAGTTTAAATAGTGAACAATTCCAATACCAAACCCAGAATTTCCAAAATTAGTTTTTGAATCATCACGACTTCCAAAATCTGATCTGAATTGAAGGGGACCAGCAATAACACCAACTTCATGAGAAAAGCCTAGTTGAGCGCTTGAAGTTTGGACTATAAGAAACAAGCAAAAAGCAGAAGCTAAATGTTTCAAGTTAAGCATAAAAGGTTTATTTTTCGAGGGCGTTATTATGAGCAAATATATAAAAACTAAGAAAACAAACAAATATTAATAAGTTGCTCGAAATCCATGTAAAAATATTTATTGCGAAATTCAAAAAAAAACACATATTTTTTTGAAGATAACGTATATTTGTACCCATAAATTACATATTCAATAAATTATAATGTAATAATTGTACTTATGAAAGACACTATTGAAGGATTTTTAGACCTTGTAAAAGAAAGAAATGGTCATGAACCTGAGTTTTTACAAGCAGTAGAGGAAGTTGCAGAAACTGTAATTCCATACATTGTTAAACATGATATTTATTATGGGAAAAACATTTTACTTAGAATGGTTGAACCGGAACGATTGATATCGTTTAGAGTTTGTTGGGTTGATGATAGTGGAGAAATTCAAGTAAACAGAGGTTACCGAATTCAAATGAACTCTGCAATTGGGCCATACAAAGGAGGTTTACGTTTTCATCCAACTGTTAATGCAAGTATTTTAAAGTTTTTAGCTTTTGAGCAAGTATTTAAAAACTCTTTAACAACTTTGCCAATGGGTGGAGGAAAAGGAGGAAGTGATTTTGACCCAAAAGGTAAATCTGATAATGAAATCATGCGTTTTTGTCATGCTTTTATGAGTGAATTATTTAGACATATTGGACCAAATACAGATATACCTGCTGGTGATATAGGTGTTGGGCAAAGAGAAATAGGATTCCTATTTGGTATGTATAGAAAAATGAGAAACGAATTTACTGGTGTTTTAACCGGTAAAGGGATGACATGGGGAGGGTCTTTAATTAGACCAGAAGCAACAGGTTACGGAACAGTTTATTTTGCAGAAAATATGTTAAAAACTAAAAATGATAGTTTTAAAGGCAAAACTATTGTTATATCTGGATCTGGAAATGTAGCTCAGTTTGCCGCAGAAAAGTCTCTTCAATTAGGAGCAAAAGTAGTAACGCTTTCTGATTCTTCAGGGTATATCTATGATGATGAAGGAATTGATGATGGTAAATTAAAGTTTATAATGACTCTTAAAAATGAAAAAAGAGGAAGAATAAGTGAATATGTTAAAGAATATCCAAACGCTAAATTTACAAAGGGAAAAACACCTTGGGGTGAGGCTTGTGATATTGCTTTACCTTGTGCCACTCAAAATGAGCTTAATGAAGATGATGCTAAAACACTTCTAAATAATGGATGTATTTGTGTTAGTGAAGGTGCTAACATGCCTTCAACTAAAGAGGCTATTGCTGCATTCCATAAAGCTAAAATATTATTTGCTCCAGGAAAAGCATCAAATGCTGGTGGTGTTGCTACTTCTGGTTTAGAAATGACTCAAAACTCACTTAGATATAAGTGGACAAGAGAAGAAGTGGATAATAAACTTAAGGATATAATGACTGACATCCATAAATCTTGTATAGAATATGGAACTGAAGAAGATGGTTATATTGATTATGTGAAAGGTGCAAATATTGCTGGTTTTGTTAAAGTAGCTGATGCTATGTTAGCACAAGGAATTGTATAAATAAAATAGACTTTATAATATAAGAGCTTCCTAATGCATTTGGGAAGCTTTTTTTATTTTAAATATATTATTTTGAAGTAAAACTCGTTAGTTATAAATATATTTGAATATTCAAAAAACACCTATGTTTAGAAGAGTAATTGTAGTAGTAATTTTTTTATTTCCTTTATTTCAATTTTCTCAAGATTTTTCTGCGCTTTGGGAGGGCCATTTTTCATACAATGACATAAAAGATGTATCTCAAGGTAATAATATCTTTTTCGCAGCTGCAGATAATGCAATTTTCAGGTTAGACACTCAAACTAATGAGATACAAGAAATAAACACTGTAAACGGCTTATCGGGAGAAAGCATTTCCACTATTTATTACAGTGATGAGTATCAGTTGTTAGTTGTTGGATACGAAAACGGACTTATTGAAGTGGTGTTTGATAATGATGATGACATTTTAACAGTAGTAGATATTATTGATAAGCCTACTATATCTCCAACAGACAAAAAAATAAATCATATAAATCCATATCAAAACCTTGTTTATATATCTACAAATTATGGTATTTCTGTTTATGATTTAGAACGCTTAGAGTTTGGAGATACTTATTTTATTGGAAATGGAGGTAGTCAAATTCCAGTAACTCAAACTACAATTTTTGAAGATCATATTTATGCTTCATGTCTTTCAGGTAATGGTATACGGAAAGCTCCAGTTTCTAGTCCTAATTTAATCGATTTTCAAAATTGGCAGCTTGTAAATTCTAGTAATTGGGTTTCTATTGAGGCAAATGAAGGTAATCTTTATGCTATTAATACAAATAGGAGAATTTATCAAGTAATAGGGAATGCAATAACAGAGTTATTTGCATATTCATCTATACCCCTTGATTTTAGAGTCATTAACTCTAATCTTATTGTTACAACTCAAGATGAGATTTATATATACGATTCAGGTTTCAATCTGATTACTCAAATACCTGTTAATTCAGATTTCGAAACACAATACACGTCTGCTACTGTAGATCTGGAATATGTTTATATTGGTACAAAAGATTTTGGTATTCTAAAAACACCTTTAAATAATCCATTAGTTTTTGAAGAAATTCATCCAGAAGGCCCTCTTTTTAATACACCATTTTCTGTTGAAGCTGAACCAAACGGTGTATGGGTCACTTTTGGAGGTTATGACATTTTTTATGTCCCTGATAATAATAGAAAAGGCTTCAGTCATTTAAATAATGAAAGTTGGATTAATGTTAAATATGTTGATGCTTTTGAAGCAAGAGATATTAATGGTGTTGCAATAAACCCTTTTGATACAAATCAGGTTTTTATTAGTTCATTTCATAATGGATTAATTGAGGTTGTCGAGAATGTTCCTACGATCCTATATGATCAAAATAATAGCGGATTAGAGTCTTTAGTAGTTCCTTCAAACCCTAATGCTATAAGCGTTCGAGTTGTAGATCCTGTATTTGATAGCAATGGGGTATTATGGACTTTAACAACACTTGTTAGTGATGCATTAAAATCTTTTAACCCAGCTACTAACCAATGGCGATCTTTTGATTTTACTGATGTTATTATTGATGGTTTTACGGGAGGAAATTTAGGTTATGCAGATATTGTAATAGGTAATGATAACACAAAGTGGATTGCTTCTTACAAATACGGTCTTATTGGATTCAATGAGAATGGAAACAATCCATTAATTAAAAGTGTAAGTAAGGATGAAGAGAATATGCCAACAGAATTGGCTACTGCTTTAGCTTTAGATAATAGAAATCAATTATGGATTGGTACTTTTAGAGGCTTAAGAGTATTATTTAATACGTCCAATTTTTTTACAGAAGAAAATATAACAGTTGATGAAATAATTATCGAAGAAGATGGGATAGCTAAAGAGTTATTGTTCGAACAATATGTAACTGATATAGAGGTTGATGGTTCAAATAACAAGTGGATTGGTACAACAGATTCTGGGTTGTTTTACTTGTCTTCAGACGGACAAAACACCATTTTCCATTTCACAAAAGATAATTCACCTTTACCGTCAAATAGTATTAATGATGTCTCCTTAGATGGGGCAAACGGAATCGTTTATATAGCAACAAGTAGAGGGTTACTTTCTTTTAATTCTGGAGGATCAAGTACTTTTGATGATTTGTCTAGTGCTTATGCTTATCCAAATCCAGTAAGACCTGGATTTAATTTAGTAGATGATAAAGTTAAAATTAAAGATATTTCAGAGAACGTAAATATTAAAATTACTGATATTGAAGGTAATTTAGTTGCAGAAGCGCAATCTAGAATAAATCAAAGATATCAAGGATATAATCTGGAAATTGATGGTGGTACAGCTTACTGGAATGGTAAGAATCTTGCAAATAATATAGTAGCTTCGGGTGTATATTTAATAATGCTTTCAGATTTAGATACCTTTGAAACTAAAGTTTTAAAATTAATGGTTGTTAGATAATGCTTATCACTACAAACGCCATTGTTCTCTCGAAATTAAAATATAAAGACAACGATTTAATTGTTAAATGCTATACACAAGAAAAAGGTATTGTTAGTTTTTTATTGAGAGGTGTTTTAAAAAGTAAAAAAGGAAACTCTAAAGCCGCTTATTTTCAGTTGTTATCTCAATTACAACTTGAATTTACTTTTAAAAACAGTAGGTCTCTTCAAAGTATAAAAGAAGCCAAATTAAATCATATATACACAACTTTGCATTCACATGTTTTAAAGAGCTCGATTGTAATGTTTTTATCTGAAGTCTTGTCAAATACATTACAAGAGGAAGAAAAAAATGAAATACTATACAGTTACTTAGAAAATACACTTTTATGGTTAGATTCTCAATCTGAATATGCTAATTTTCACTTACTATTTCTTTTAAAATTCACAAAATATTTAGGTTTTTATCCAGATATAAATCAGATAGAATGGCCTTTTTTTAATTTATACGAAGGTAAGTTTGAAAATAAACCGAGTAGTAAGTACGCTATTTCTGGAGAAAATTTAACACTTTTAAAAACCCTATTAGGCACAACATTTGATGCATTACCTACTATAAAAATTAATGCAACGCAAAGGCAATCCTTTTTAAGTATGATTTTGCTTTATTTTGAACTACATTTGGGGAGTTTTAAAACCCCAAAATCTTTACAAGTATTTAATCAAGTTTTTAGTTAAAACTATGAAGACGCTTCACATCATTTTCTTCTTTATACTTGTTTCAATAACTATTAATGCTCAAAATGTAAAAGTTCTCAATAAAATTACCAAAGAACCTATTTTTGGCGTTGCTATTTATAATGTAGATAAATCAACAAGTGTGTTTACTAACTTTAGAGGTGAAGCAGATTTAAGTAAATTTTCTAATACTGAAATTATTTATTTCAAGCATTTATCTCATGTTTTAAAATCTTTAAAAAAGTCAGAAATTACAAAATCAAATAAAGTTTATTTAGATTCTAATACTCAAGGTTTAGGAGAAATTGTTATTTCGGCTTCAAAATTTCAGCAAAACAGAAAGGATATACCACAAAAGATTGTGAGTATCGATGCTGAAAATATTCAGTTTTCAAACCCTCAAACAAGTGCAGATTTATTAGAGAATACAGGTAAGGTATATGTTCAAAAAAGCCAGTTAGGAGGAGGGAGTCCAATGATAAGGGGTTTTTCAACTAATAGATTGCTAATAACGGTTGATGGGGTTAGAATGAATAATGCCATTTTTAGAGGAGGTAATCTTCAAAATGTAATATCGATTGATCCTTTTTCAATTCAAAATACAGAAGTTACTTTAGGGTCTGGATCTGTAATATATGGAAGTGATGCTATTGGAGGAGTAATGAGTTTTTATACCCAAAAACCCAAGTTATCTTATACTGATTCTTTAATGTTTAACGGAAACACATTGGTTAGATACGCTACAGCTAGTAATGAAAGAACTGGGCATTTTGATTTTAATTTAGGTTACAAAAAATGGGCTTTTATAACGAGTGCAAGTTATACAGATTTTGATGATTTAAGGATGGGAAGCCATGGTCCTAAGGATTATTTAAGACCTGAGTTTGCTTTAGCCACAAGTAATGGCGATGTAATAATACAAAATAACAACCCTTTAGTTCAAAAGTACTCTGGCTATAATCAGCTAAACATAATGCAAAAAGCACATTATGAACCCTATGAAGATTTAAGTTTTGATTTAGGTTTGTATTACACTACAACTTCAGATATCCCTAGGTATGATAGACTAATTCGTTACAGAGATGATGTGTTGCGTTCTACGGAGTGGAATTACGGACCACAACAATGGTTTATGTCTAATTTGCAAATAACAAAGTTGAGTAGTAAATCAAACTTATATGATAAAATTAAAGCAACATTAGCATATCAAAACTTTAAAGAAAGTAGAAAAGACAGAGATTTTCAATCTCCAATTCGTAATATTCGTGAAGAGTCTGTTAAGGCTTATTCTTTTAATTTAGATTTAGAAAAAAGATTTTCCCAAAAAACACAGTTTTATTATGGCGCTGAATACGTTTTTAATAAAGTCAACTCTTCAGGTATAGAGGAAAATATATCTAATAATTCAAAAGTGTCATCAGTTTCTAGGTATCCAGATGGTTCAAGTTGGCAATCGCTAGCTGCATATTCAAGTATTAAATATAAGCCTAATCCTAAATTTGTATTTCAATCAGGACTAAGATTTAATTACGTAGTATCAGAGGCTGATTTCACAGAAAATAATGAGTATTTAAATTTACCTTTTGATTACGCAAAAAATGAATCTGAGGCTTTAACAGGAACAGCTGGAATTAGTTGGTCTCCAAACCCAATAATGCAATGGAAATTTAACTTATCATCAGCATTTAGAGCACCAAATATTGATGATGTTGGTAAGGTGTTTGATTCAGAACCAGGGTCTGTAGTGGTGCCAAATGAAGATTTAAGACCAGAATATGCTTACGGTGGAGAAGTAGGCTTAAAACTAAATTTTGATGACAAGTTAGTTATTGATATGAGTACATATTATACCTACTTAGATAATGCCTTAGTTAGAAGAGATTATAGTTTAAATGATGAAACTGAAATAGTTTATGATGGAGAGTTAAGTAATGTACAAGCCATTCAAAATGCATCAAAAGCATGGATTTATGGTTTTGAAGTTGGTTTAAAAATGGCTATTACTAATAATTTAAATTTAGCATCTCAATATTCAATAATTGGAGGAACGGAAGAAGCAGGAGATATTGAAGTACCAATAAGACATGTAGCGCCAAATTTTGGAAATACACACTTAGTTTGGAACTCTGATAATTTAAAATTAGATTTCTTCGCAAATTATAATGGGGACTTATCTTTTAATCAATTAGCCCTTTCTGAAATTGAAAAAGACTATATCTATGCATTAGATGAAAACGGAAACCCATATAGCCCATCTTGGTATACAATTAATTTCAGAGCCCAATATCAGGTTAATAGTTCTATTACCTTAAATGCTAGTTTAGAAAATATAACAGATCAGCGTTACAAAACCTATTCTTCGGGAATTGCTGCTGCAGGTAGAAATCTTGTTCTGTCCTTAAAATATAGTTTATAAAAAAAGCTCTAACTATCAAGTTAGAGCTTTGATTTGTAATAGTTGATATATTTTATTTTTTTATTGCTTTTTTACTGATAGTTGTTCCATCTGTAAGCTCAACTTTAGCAATATAAATTGTGCTACTTAAGTTAGATAATTTATATGTTTCTGTATTACTTTGACCTTTAAAATTATAAAGTTCTCTTCCTAATAAGTCAAATATAGTTATCGTTTTTATTGTCTTAGAAGAGGTCGTAAACTGAACATGGTCATTTTCTAATTCAATAATTTTCAATGTTACAGGCTCTTTACTAATATCTTCAGTAGATAAAGCGTTAGCATTAAATACAACTTCAAAGCGTTCATTGAATTCACCAACTTCAGAAGTAAACGTGTAATTTGAAGCTGATAAATTATGTAACTTATTAAGTAAATTATCTTTTAAATAAACGGTGTTACTTGATAAAAAGTCACCCTGTAGTCGGTCTATTGAAAATTTATATAGAGTTGGAGATGTTATTGAAGAATAAAACCCTAGAGGGATTACCTCTTCAGTATTTAGACTAGTTATTTGTTTACCCTGAATAGCATATTTTTTATCGACTTGACCTTCAATTAATGTATAAATTATTGATGCTACTCCACTTGATAAATTTCTTGGTGCATCGAAAGACATACCATCGTATTCATCAGTTGCTCCATTAACATATGCCACAAGTATTTGATTAAAAACACCATTATCAGAAGTTAAGTTTATCCACAATTTATCTTCTAAACTTCCTTTAGATTTACTTTTTGAGTTAGAATTTCTAAAAAACTGACTGTTACTTGTGCCGTCAGCTAATCGCATTGAATTATTAAACGTTACATTTCCAGTAGCTAAACTAGCTATGAAGAATCCTTGTCCAGAAGGTATGAAATCATCTACTGTGCCAGGACTATTATTTACGCTTCCACTTCCAGCTGTAATGATAACATAATCATTTTGCGAAAAATTAAATGCTTGATCGCCACTAGTTGTACCAGACAAAGGCGTTGAATGCGACCATAAATATGCTGCACCATCTACAATTCCTGAATTTGCTGCAACAAAAGCATCAAAATCTAGAGCACAAGGATAAGGATTTCCTATAAAATTCCAATGACCTCCAGTATTCAAAGCATTGTAAACAATAGGAGCTGTATATACACCATTATTAAAATTACCAGTAAAATCATAACCATAAGATAGTGCTCCAATATACCCAGCTTGAGCATGTGTAGCGGCAAAACCAACACCAGGAGTTAAGGGAGTAGCAGCATTTACGTATTGCCAATCATCACCATTGTCATCTATATCATCACTTCCAGCAATATATGTGTTAGTATTCGCTATTTCTTGTAATACATCTAAATAATTACCAGCATCAAAACTAAAAACCCTGTCAGAATCAACTAGCGGGCTTGTAGCAATAGTTAAGCCAGAAACAGGTGAGCTCCAATAAGTATAATCATACCAATTATTTAAAACACTGGTACTTTTTCTCACTACGGATGTACCGGTACCTCCAAAAGAAGCAGAATCATCATTTTGTACAAATGCACCATGATTTTCAACGATAAGTGTTCCATTATTTGTTACATCATTTTCAACTTCTACATAATAACCATCAGTAACATTTAATGAACCAGTAGTTGCATTTATAATTAAACTACATGCTGAAAAACTACCATCAGTAGCATTAGTTGTATAAGCTCCATCTATAATCGCTGGGGTTGATATGTCAGGTACAGAAGGTGTCCATGTTGTTCCGTTCCAAGTTACAGGTGCTCCACAAGCTGCAACAACACCCCATATTTCAATATTATCGATTGCTATATCTTCTTGACCTCCATTGAGTCTAAAATCAATTTGGATATCTATTAAATTACCAGTACCAGCTATGTTTTGGGTAAATTGATTAAAGGTATCGGTTATTACAGCTCCAGCTACATCCCCGATTCCATCGAAATTTGTATCAATTGTAGGTTCTGTATTTGGCCCTCCAGTTCCTTCAAACCATAATAAATTTGTAAAACCACCAGTATTATCAATATCATAATTAAAGTGAATATAATCAAGATTGTCCCAATCTTCATTAACTCCATCATCGTCTTCTGCCAAATGAACTCTAAATTCTAGACTAGAATACCCACTTATATTAATATCATCAATTAAAAGAGTTACTGGGAAAGATATTGTACCACCGTTATCTATATCTTGCGCCGCGAAGTAATAATTGCCTTGAATGTTTGAATAAGTTTCAAAAGTAAATGATGAACCATCAGTTCTTGTAAAATAATCGTGATTATTGGAACCAATAATATCTATGTATTCAGTAATATTAGTTGAATAACCTCCTGGATTTTCAAAAGTCAATTCAGCAATTTTAGTCTGCCCATAACCAAAATTAAAAGCTAAAAGCAATATTAGTAAATAAGTAATTTTTTTCATCATGTTAAGTTTTAAATTCTAGATTTGGTTCTAAAAACTTTAATTTATTATCGATAACATTGTTATTTTTGGTGCTTATGCACTCAAAAAAAACATATACCGTACAAGAAGCTACTAGAAAACTAGAGCATTATTGTGCGTATCAAGAACGTTGCCATCAAGAAGTTCGTAAAAAGTTAGAGTCTTTACATATGATACCCGAAGCTATCGATATGATAATAGTCCATCTTTTGGAACATAACTTTCTTAATGAAGAACGTTTTGCCAAAACATTTGTAAGCGGTAAGTTTAAAATTAAGGCTTGGGGCCGACGTCGATTAACTTATGAATTAAAGAAAAAAGACATAGGCAAAGTTAATATAAATCAGGCACTTGCAGAAATAGAAAATACGGAATACATCGAGGTTTTCAATGGTTTAGCCGAAAAAAAAGCGAATTCTATTACGGAAACCAACAAACATAAAAAAAAGCGAAAATTAATCGATTATCTGCTATATAGAGGCTGGGAAACGCATCTTGTGTATGAAAAAGCAAGAGAACTTTTCGGGTAAAACCGTAAAAAGCAGATTAAGTGTTAAACTTAATCTGCTTTTTACTAAAATTTTAAGTTTGAACCTATAAGTTAAAACTTGCCCCTAAATTAATAGTAAATTGGTTGTGTAATGTTTCAGCTGCATTTAACTTTTCAGTTTTATATTTTGCAAATGGCACATTCAATTCTGTATAAACACCAAAACCATCAGTAAAAAAGTAACGTGCTCCTAAATGACCGCCAAAGTTTTTAAGTCCAAGACTTAATCCTGGGTAAACATCAAAGTTGTCTCCTACATTAATTACGTTTCCTAAGTTAGCATTAAAACGAGCTCTAATATCAAAACGATTGTCAAAATCTGCATTTAAATCATCATCTACATTATTTTTTAGCGCGTCATTAACTCCTAAAAGATATGTAGTAGATAAACCAATAGATATGTTTTCTCCAATACCGTAATCATAACTTACGTTAATACCAGTACCATTTTCTTGAAAGTTTGCACCTACTTGAAATTTGTTATCGTCCTTACCTTTATAAGCTTGAGCATTTACAGCTGAAAAACTAAGTATTGTTAATAATAAAATAAAATTCTTCATGATTTGAGTTTTTAATTTAAGTCGGCAAATATATTATAAGTTTTTTAATATCAAAGCTTTATTTTACAGATGCTTATGTGTTTTTGTTATGGCTTGTTTGTTTTTCCAATCAATCCATTCTTGCCCCTTTATGCGTCTCATTATATTATCAAAATTGCGCATTATAAAAACATTGTATACCGCTTTACTAAAATTTTTAGGGTTTCTTGCTATAGCACGTAAACTCATTGAAAAACCTGGAGTTATATAACGCATATAGTGCCAATAGCCTTCAGGCATGTATAAAACTTCACCATGATTAAGTTCTGTTTTGTATCCTTTAGCTTTTTTTAGCATTGGCCATTTTTCAAAATCAGGATTATTAAAATCAATATCTTCTCGTGTTATTAAAGAATGCGGGATTTTATATAGATAATCATTCTGCTTCTGGTCAAATAAAATACATTGTTTAGTGCCCTCAAAATGAAAATGGAAAATATTTGCTAAATCAATATCATAGTGCATAAACGTATGCGAGTCTCTACCCCCAAAGAACAGCATAGGGATGCCTTTCATAAGACGCAATCCAAAGTCAGGAAATGTAAAATCCTTTTGTAATTCAGGAATTTCTTTAAGGGCATTCCATAAAAAAATACGGTATTTAGTAGGCTCTCGTTTTAATAAATCAACATAGTCCTTTAATTTCATTTTAGCATGAGGCTCATTAAAACCATCTTTGTAATCTACTGGTCTATCATCGTAAAGCGGAACAGTTAAATCTCCCCCTATAGTTTTCATATAGTCTAAATTCCATTTTGTATATGCAGGCCAATCGTCAATAAAACGTTCTATTACCACAGGTTTTTGTGGTTTAAAGTAATGTTTTAAAAAATCCGCTTTAGTAATAGTTTTTACACGCGGAATGTCCTGTAAATTTAACGACAAAGCTTAAATGAATTATAGGTGTGTAAAGTTAAGAAAACGTTCTAAATATTTAAATAGTATTTTGGGCGTTACCACAAGGGTCGGGCTTTTCGTTCCAAGTCCTCGCACCTCTCCCGATAGCTATCGGGATCGGGCTGTGGGCTATCCACTGCAATCCCTAACGCGGGCTTATTGCAAAGTTATTTTACTAAGCAAAAAATTATTTAACTGCTTTAGCCTTTTCTTTTGCTACCTCATTGCGCTCAATAGTATGTTCTGGCCTTGTCCATTTTGGTTTTTCACCTAAAGCCTCGTATTTAGAATCTTCAGCTTCAACTGTTTGAGGTTGTACTTTTTTAGTAAATGGCTTTTGTGGATTTAAACCCAGCAATTTAAACATCTCCATATCCTCATTAACATCAGGGTTTGGAGTAGTCAGTAATTTATCACCGGCAAAAATAGAGTTAGCACCAGCAAAAAAGCACATAGCTTGTCCCTCTCTAGTCATTTGAGTTCTTCCAGCACTTAAGCGTACTTGAGTTTCAGGTAAAACAATACGTGTTGTTGCCACCATTCTTACCATGTCCCAAATAGAAACAGGTTTTTGATCTTCAAGAGGCGTACCATCAACTGCAACTAAGGCGTTAATAGGTGTAGATTCTGGTTGCGGATTTAAAGTAGAAAGTGCAACAAGCATACCAGCTCTATCTTCTATATCTTCACCCATTCCAATAATACCGCCACTACAAACGGTTACATTGGTTTTTCTAACATTATCGATAGTTTCTAAACGGTCTTCAAAACCACGAGTAGAAATAACTTCTTTATAGTATTCTTCAGATGAATCTAAATTATGATTGTAGGCATATAAACCAGCTTCAGCTAAACGTTGTGCTTGATTTTCGGTAATCATACCCAATGTACAACAAACTTCCATGTCTAGTTTATTAATGGTACGCACCATTTCCAGAACCTGATCAAACTCTTCACCATCTTTTACATTTCTCCAAGCTGCACCCATACATACACGAGAGCTACCACTAGATTTTGCCCGTAAAGCTTGGGCTTTAACTTGCTGTACACTCATTAAATCATTGCCTTCAATGTCGGTATGGTAACGGGCTGCTTGAGGGCAATAGCCGCAATCTTCAGGACAGCCACCAGTTTTAATGGATAATAACGTAGATACTTGAACCGTGTTTGGATCATGATTTATACGATGCACCGTAGCTGCTTCATAAAGCAGTTCCATTAAAGGTTTGTTGTATATATCTAGAATTTCCTGTTTAGTCCAGTTGTGTTTAATCTCGCTCATAAATCTACTCGTTAATTAAAATCAAAAGTAGTAATTATACAGGATATACTTATAAATATTATTACAAAATTAAAACCATAACAGAACATTTCCATTTATACCATACAAAGTGTTTTTAATACTGTTCGTCATTAAATTTTGTTTTAAGGTATTCATTTTCAATATATTTAATAATACCAACCAAAGTTTTACATAATGAATAGGTTAAAGGTTTTTTTAAAAAGTCCTGAGAAAAAGAACTTATTTAAAATGACAAAGGAATTTTTTACTTTAATGATAAAGAAAAAAGAAATTCCTTTTTATTATTTTAAATATTTATATCAAAAAGATATTCCAAACTATTTAGATTATTTAAGTCTTACCGAACAAAGGAAAATTCAATTACATCCAACCTTACACACCCCCAATTATGTTGCATTGATTAATAATAAATTGTATTTTTCTTTATTGAGTAAACACACAAAAATAAAAATGCCTAAACTCCTAGGTTTTAATTTTAAAACAAGTTTTTTTTATAATAATGAAGTAGTTCAAATTTACAATGTAGAAGGTTTAAATCTGTTTTTAGAAAACATATTCTACAGAGAAAATGTTAATGGAATATTTTTTAGACCGCCTTCAGATTATGGAGGAAAAGGCTGCTTCAAAATAACGAGGTTAAATTTTAAAAAGCAATTAGTAGAAGTATACAATATACTTAAAACAGGAGATTTTGTGTATACTGAAGTTATAGAACAACATAGCTTAATTAATCAAATTCATAGTAAATCAATAAATACACTAAGGTTAGTTTCATTAAGAACTTCAAAAAATGAAATTGAAATAATTAGTGCATATATAAGATTTGGAGTTGGAGATAATATTGTTGATAATGCGTCGTCTGGAGGTTTTTTTGTAGGAATAAATATAGAAAACGGAACACTAAAAGCTGTTGGTTATTTTAAGCCCGAATTCGGTGGACAAAAACCAACTGAACATCCAGATAGCGGGTTCAGGTTTAATGGTTTTGAGATTCCTTTTTATGAAGAAGCTTGCGAAAGCGTAATTAATGCTTCTAGAATTATTCCAGATAGATTAATAGGATGGGATGTGGCTATTACACCAGATGGACCAGTAATAATTGAATCAAATGCAGAACCAGGTATGCATACTAGTGATATTGCCTACGGAGGCTTATTAAGAAACCCGTATGTAAAAGAATTAATGGGAGAATTAAATTAAGACTAATTCTGGAAAACTTCCTATTGTTATTATATTTAACTAACTAATTTGTGAGAAATTTTGAAGGCATTTCAAGAATTTGGATCTTTATTAAAGATCCAAATAAAAAGAGTTTTTTTAAGATAATTAAAGAAGTACTTGTTCTAATTGTTAAAAAAAGAGAGTTTCCATTCTACTATTTTAAATATATCTATAGGAAAGAGGTTACCAATTATTTAGATTATTTAAGTGCTGGAGAGATGAATAAAATTGGTAATAGTAAAATACTCCATAAGCCTGAATATAATTCGTTAATCGGAAATAAATTGTTTTTTACATTGTTTTCTGAAAAAAGTTCTATTAAAACACCTAAATTGATTAGTTATAACATAGGGAGGAGTTTTTGTTTAAGTAATAGAATTATAGAAGTTAGCACTTTAAAAGGTGTTATTATTTTTATTGAAAATGTTTTCAATGAATTAAATATTGAAGAACTTTTTTTTAGACCACCTTTAGGTTATGCTGGAAAAGGTTGTTTTAAATTAACAAAAAAGAATTTAGAAAAGGAACTAGAAGCTTATTACTTAACAATACTGAATGGGCACTTTGTGCATACTGAAGTTGTTAAGCAACATTCTGAGATAAATAAAATACACAGTAGTTCTGTAAATACTTTAAGGCTCATAACATTAATTACCTCAACTAATAGCATCGAGATAATTAGTGCTTTTATGCGTTTTGGAGTGGGGAAAAGTGTTGTTGATAATTCTTCTTCTGGTGGTTTTTTTGTAGGGATTAATTTAGAAGATGGTACATTAAAAAAAACAGGTCATTATTTACTTGAGTTCGGAGGTAAGGAGATTAGTAAACACCCTGATAGCTCTTTTAAATTAGCGGGTTTTAAGATTCCTTTTTATAAAGAAGCTTGTGAAATTGTAATTAGTGCAACAAAGGTTATTCCAGACAGGTTAATAGGTTGGGATGTAGCGATAACAAACGAGGGTCCACTAATAATTGAAGCTAATCTTGGTCCACATTTGCCAATGAGTAATATTGCATACGGAGGAATGTTAAAAAATGAGCATGTAAAACAGTTAATGCAAGAATTAAAAGCAATGAAATAAATTCTATTTTAATAGACCGTTTTATTCGTTTTTACTGAGTAAGATACTTACGGCGTTACCACCAAAACCAACTGCATTTACTAATATGTTTTGAATTTTATTTGGTGTTTTTTGATTTTTTAAATAAGGAATACTAACAAATTCTTGATGCTGTAACATTAAAACTGCAAGTTCAATACTTAAAGCTCCAGATGCGCCAAACGTATGACCAATTTTCCATTTATTTGATGTTACTGCAGGTGTATTGTTTTTAAATACAGCTTCTATAGCTTTAAATTCTGATTTGTCTCCTTTTATAGTCCCTGGTGCATGCATGACAATAATATCTACTTCATCAGGATTCATTTCTCCCAAGGCCATCCTCATAGATTTTTGGAAACATTTAGCATCACTAGAAATTGAAATATTGTGTTTTAATATTTCGGTAGCATAACCGTAACCTTTAATAAAAGCCAAAGCATTATCGAGTTTACCTTTTTCTAAACAAATCATAGAAGCACCTTCTCCTAAAACCATGGTATTTTTTGATTTATCAAGATCTAGTGCGCGACAAGGGTAAGACCTTTCGACTGCGCTCAAGGTGGCATCGTACTTCGAATAGATTTTAAGCGCTTGCATTTGAGCAATAGTAAATGGTGTTAATGGCGCCTCACTACCACCAACTAAAAACTTATCACACATGCCTGAGTTAATCCAAGCAATGCCATTTAACATACTATGTAACGCTGTAGAACAGGTTATAGAATGACTAATTTCTGGACCTTGAGTTTGTAAATCGTGAGCCACCCAAGAAGATATATTTCCTAATGTAGTTGTTGGAGATGTTAACGTTTTAGCTTTATCATCCTTTAAAAAAGCTTCATGATAATTTTCAAATAGTGAGGTAGCACCACGAGATGAACCTATATTAATACCAAAATTATCAGAATGTTTCCAACCTGCTTGATTTATAGCCTGTCTTGATGCATAAATTGCAAATAATACAGTATCGTCCAATGATTTGTATTTATTATCAGATTGCTTTAAAAGTTTAATTTCTTGTTCTGCTTCATCAGTAATTTTAGAAATAAATACATCTTTTCCTAAAAATGCTTTTGTGGTGATATGATGTGAATTGTTTAGATAGTTTTTCCATGCCTCATCAGGTGATTTTCCTAAGGAAGATATAGATGCAATAGCAGTAATAGAGATTGTTTTGTGCAAGGTTTTAAAGCTTTTGGCAAAAGTAATACTTATGCGTTAGGGATAGAAGCGGCATCCTTTTTAATTTTCAAAAAAAATTAAAAAGATATAGCGGATAGCCCGACCCTTGTGGTAACGCCCTAGATAATTTCTAAAACGTCTTCAATAACTTGATAGACTTGCCGTAGCTCAATATCTGAAATTACATAAGGAACTTGTATGTAAATAGTATTTCCAAGAGGTCTTAAAAACACGCCTCTATCCATAAAAAATTTTAAAAGCTTATCTCGTAAACTACCATAGCGCTCCATTTTGGTGTCAAGATCGATGGCTAAAATAACACCCAAATGTCTTGTGGACTTTATTTTGGGATGATTTTTAATGCGTTTTAGAAAAGCATTATGAGTTTTAGCTATATTTTTAATGTTGTTTTGAATTTCTTCTGAGGTAAGAAGTTCAATTCCTGCTATTGCTGCTGCACAAGCCACTGGATTTGCGGAATACGTATGGCAATGGAAAAACCCTTTTGCCATATCATTACTTAAGAAAGCATTAAAAATGTCTTGGGTGCAAGATGTAATTGCCATAGGAATTAAACCTGCCGTTAAGGCTTTACTAAGGCAAATAATATCAGGTTTGGTGTCTATATAATCTGAAGCGAAGTGTTTCCCAGTTTTGCCAAACCCCGTCATCACCTCGTCAGCAATAGTTAGGATATTATTATTTTTACAATATTTTATAATAGTATTTAGTCCATCGGCATCATGAATTTTCATTCCTGCAGCACCTTGAATTAATGGTTCGTAAATAAATCCAGCAACATTGTGGTTTGAAATGTAACCTTCTAATTGTTTTATAATGATATCGATATTAGAGCCATTTGGTGTTGGAATACGCTTTACATCAATTAGAAAATCTTCAAAAGGCCCATTGTATACTGATAATCCTGATACGCTCATAGCACCAAACGTATCGCCATGGAAACCGTTTTCAAAGGCTATAAATGTTGAGCGTTTATCTTCTTTATTGAAGTAATATTGAAGTGCCATTTTAATGCCAGATTCAACTGCAGTAGAGCCATTATCATTAAAATAGATCTTATTTTGGTTTTCTGGGAGTATTTTAATGAGTTCTTCAGATAGTTTTATAGCAGGCTCATGTGTGAAATCGCTAAACATAACTTGATCTAGTTGCTGCATTTGCTTATGTGTAGCTTCTATAATGTAATCGTTACAATGGCCATACATACAGGTATACCAAGATGCAATAGCATCAATATATTCATTCCCGTTTTCATCAGTTAGAATACAACCTTTTGCTTTTACAATGGCTAAACTTTCTGGGTTTAGTTGATGCTGTTTTAGCGGATGCCAGAGGTGTTTTTTATCGCGTTCTTGTAGATTCATAACTTTTCTTTAAACAATTCAGCATACGCTTTTATCACGTTTTTATCAAAATATGGTTCTTCATCAATGCGCCCTATCACGGGAACTTGTGTCATTTTTTTGATGATATCTTCAGTAGTTGGGTGTTTATCTCCACTAAAAATAATAGATACACCAAATCCTTTTTCCTTTAAAGCATTTATGGTTAAAAGGGTGTGATTGATGCTTCCTAAATAATGTCTCGATACCACAATAACTTTGTATTCCGGTTTTATTAAGTCAAAAACGGTGTCTCTGTCATTTAGTGGAACTAACAATCCACCAGCACCTTCAATAACTAAGTGATTCTTTGTTTTTGGTGTTTTAATTTTTTTGATATCAATTTCAATACCATCAATATTAGCGGCACCATGCGGACTCATAGGCGTTTTTAATGCATATGCGTTTGGATGAAATATTGATTTAGTGTTGGATATCAATTGCTTTACTTTTTTGGTATCACAGTTATCTAACTCTCCGGCTTGAACAGGTTTCCAATAATCGGCTTCTAGAGCTTCAGTGACTATTGCTGATGCTACTGTTTTTCCAACATCGGTTGAAATTCCTGTAATGAAATATGTACTCATTTTAAATCAAATTCTGTTTTACAATCTTCGCACTTGTACTTATGTTTTGTGTAAAATGGAAGTGCTGAAAATAATACACCAAAAATAAACGCAAAAAATGATTTAGCATCTTTTATTGTTGAAAATAACTCGATATGTTGCCCTAGACAATTAGGACAATTTATGGTATTTCCGTCATCGTCTATTGAATATTTATTTAAAGAATCTAAAATATGTTGCGCTTTTAAAGCATCTTTAGATAACACTTTAAGTTTTACGCCACCAATAGCGTTGCTTACTAAAGGATCCGTATCTATTGTTAGGTTATCTGATAGAAATACTTGAATGCCATCAGCTTCCAAACGACCCTTTATAATTTGGGCTTCTGTAGAGTATTGAAATCTAGCGATGGTTTTAAATGTGTTGCTCATATATTTACTAAAGTGGCCAGTTGTTGTAATACATTAGAAATATCATTTTCAGAATTAAAATTATGTAAACAAAAACGTAAACGCTCTTGTCCTTCTGGAACTGTAGGGGAAAGTATGGGTTTAACATCAAAACCACTATTCTGAAGTTTTTCTGAAATAGATTTCACTTTATCATTCCCAGAAATAATACAACAATGGATGGCTGAGTTAGATTCAATAAAAATATGTTGAAGTTTATTATTTACTATTTCAGCCTTAAAATAAGTAATATTTTTATTGAGTTTACTTCTGTTTTTAGTATTTGATAATTCGCTATATGCCGAATATATTGTTGCTAAACTATGTGGTGGTAAAGCAGTTGTGTAAATAAAACTACGCGAAAAATTAATGAGATACTGTTTTAGTTTTTTGTTTCCTAAAATGGCTGCACCATGGCATCCCATAGCTTTACCAAAAGTAATAATACGAGCAAAAATGTCTTGTTCTAATTTTAAATCTTGAATCATACCAACGCCATTTTCTCCAAAAACACCAATAGCATGAGCTTCATCAACTATAAAAAGGGCATTATAATTTTTACATATTTGAGCTATACTTATTAAATCTGGTGAATTTCCATCCATTGAGAAGATTGATTCTGTAACGATGTAAATTTCAGCATCAAAAGGAATCCGACTACGCTCGGTCTGACATTTTTGTTCTAAATCTTTGAGATTGTTATGTTTAAATTTGTATGCTTTGGCATTACTCATTTTAATGCCATCTCTAATTGAGGCATGTATAAATTCATCATAAATAATAACATCTCCACGTTGTGGAACGCTAGAGAAAAAACCGAGATTTGCATCATAACCAGAATTAAATACTAATGCATTTTCATTATTATGAAAATTAGCTATAATATCTTCAACTATATTATAAAGGTTATGATTCCCTGAAAGCAACCTAGAACCTGTTGACCCATTATTAGAAATATTATGAGCTTTTAAAAACTCATGAGTGCTATTAAAAATAGTTTCAGATTTTGAAAAACCTAAGTAATCATTTGACGAAAAATCTATTAAATCATTTTGCACTCCAAGTTGGCGTAAAGCATTATTCGCTTTGCGTTCTTCTATTTTTTGATATAGCTTTTGAGGGAAGTCTTTCATCTAAAAACAAATATAAATAATGCATTCTTGATTTTATGATTTAAAAGTTTTTTAATTAAAATTATTGTTTTTCGATAATTTTTTTATATGTTTGTTATTGTTAAACAATAATTTAATTATCAATATTATGAAAAAAATAAAATTTTTACATGGTCTTTTAATAGTTTTATTGACTCTTTTTACAATAAGTTTCTTTGCTGAACTTTATAATTTTAAAACTTTTGAAGGAGAATATTTGTATTCACACTTTATTATAAACATGAGTATTTCTTTGATTATTATCATAGGTTTATTCTTTAAACAAAGAGCTTTGTATTCAATCATTAGAAAAGGCTTTTTTAATAGTACTATTCATGCTAATTTTAAAAAAGCAGGTTTGTTTTTCCTCATTGCTGGTTTTGGTGGAGTTGTATTTGATGTTGTAATGATAAGCAAAATATCTGACCGTATAGTAGAGCTTTTATATTCAAATTTAGGGAAAGACTTCTTATTAATTATGGTTGGTTTTAGCCTTTTTATACTTGCAGATATAATTCAAAATGGCAGTAATTTAAAACTAGAAAACGATTTAACTATATAATTATGAAAGACAATACTACGATATTAACATTTATTACTTGGGGACTTTTGTTGTCTGCCGTTTCTGTATTGCTTAATGATATGCGCGAGTTTGATTTTAATCAATTCAAAGAATTTCAAAATTGGGCAAAAACAGCAAATAAAAATGATCCTTGGTTCACCTCAAAAAATGCTATCCAATGGAGTTATTATGCTATTAATGCAGGTTTGTTTTTCTGGAGAGGCTATCTTATATATGGGTTTTCGTATTTTTTATCAATATTAAAGGAGATTGAAAACGGAAATTATTTTAGTGATAAGAATATTAGTTATTTTAAAAAGATTGGAAATATCTTTGTTTGGTATACCATTAGCGTTTTAGTGTTAAGGTTTCTTTTGGCAGCAATTGGAGAATCTACATTTAACTTTTTTAATGAGCTTAAAGCAGAATTCACCTTTTTAATACCAGTAGGATTAGCATTCTTTATTCTTGCTGAAATTTTTAAAAGAGGTAAAGAAACTGAAGAAGAAAACGATTTAACCATATAACTATGCCAATAATTGTAAACCTAGACATCATGCTTACCAAACGAAACATGAAAAGCAAAGAGCTAGCTGAAATTATTGGTATAACCACAGCAAATATGTCTATTTTAAAATCTGGAAAAGCCAAAGCAGTACGATTTTCTACATTGGAAGCTATTTGTAAAGCTTTAGACTGTCAACCTGCTGATATTTTAGAGTATGTTGAAGATTAAATTGTATTTTTGAGACGCTTTTAATTATATAATTTTTCGTTATGAAAGTCTGTTTTTTTCTTTTAGTATGTTTTATATCTTCAATGGGTTTTGCTCAAGATAATCATATCGTAAAAATCGAAGATGGAAGAAGTGTTTTACTAAACGCTGATTTTACTTGGGAATATATTGATTCTGAAAATTCAGGTACTATAAAATCTAAAAAAAGTACCAGCTGTAATTTAGCTGTAAATTACTCAGAACCTCAATTAAACAAAAAAATACAAGCACAATTAAAAAAAGGGCGCGCAACAATGTCTCATGTTAAGAAGAAAGTTGCCAAAGCACATAATTGTGATGTAAAAGATGTTGTTTTATTATCTGTCTCAGAGCAAAAATCTAAAGCAACATATACTTTTTGCGTTAATGGAGAAGAGGTAGCTTACAAGCGTATTGGCAATGCTATTATAAAGAAAGAGAAACTTTTTTAATCTGAGTAGACAACTTTATTAGTTTCTTTGTAAACTTTTTTGTTAACCCATCTGTGGTATCCAGCTTTTCTTGCATCAAGTAAATCTATATCTAATTTTTCAGAAATTAGAAAACCATTTTCCATTGCTTTTTCTGAATCATCCAAAGTCATTAAATTCAAAATTTCATTCTTTTGATACCACATATTTATTTGAAAATAACTACCAGTTTTAAAAACAGAGATATATTTAAGGTCTACTAAATCTTGCCACACTTCTTTGTAGTTAAAAAGGCCAACTCTAAATTGGTGTTGTATTTTATTGTTCTTGAAATTTAAATGTATACTATGGGATGCTATTGACATGAACGAAGAAAAAAATAATATTAGGAATAAAATAACTAAATATATTATGATTGTCCATTTTTCTGGATGATTTAAAAGATCTTTATATCGATATAAATACATAACATAACTAAATAAACCAGCGTACAATAATGCTACTATAATTTTATTAATAAGAGGCTTATTGGGTTCGCTAATTATAAGGTCACTTTTAAACATTTAACAAATATAATAAAGAGCTTTAGTTCAAAAATTGAAGAAATCATATTACTTTTATACGCATGTACGCCCTAGTAGATTGTAACAATTTTTATGCGTCTTGTGAACGCGCTTTTAATCCAAACTTACGCCACAAACCCGTTGCTATTTTAAGCAACAATGATGGGTGCGTAATATCCAGAAGTGATGAGGCAAAAGCATTAGGATTACCCATGGGCGCACCTATTTTTAAGTGGGACGGCTTTTGTAAACTAAATGGAATAAAAGTATTATCTTCAAACTACCCGCTATATGGAGATATGAGTCATCGGGTTATGACGATTCTAGAGCAATACACTCCAGATGTTGAGGTATATAGTATAGATGAAGCTTTTCTAGAATTTAAAGGCTTCAAAAATCATGATTTTGAAGACTATGGCAATCAAATGCGACAGCGCATTTTAAAATGGACAGGTATTCCAACTAGCGTAGGTATTGCGCCAACAAAAGCATTAAGTAAAGTCGCTAACAAGGTAGCTCGAAAATTTCCAGAAGCAACAAGAGGCGTGTATGTAATTGATTCTGAAGAAAAGCGAATAAAAGCCTTAAAATGGATAAAAGTAGAAGATGTTTGGGGTATAGGCAGAGGCTTACAAAAACGATTAAAAGCCAAAGGTTGTAAAAAAGCTTATGATTTTACACAACTTCCAGACCATTGGGTACGCAAAAACTTTACAATCACAGGTTGGAAACTCAAAAAAGATTTGGAAGGCATTTCAAAAATAAAACTAGACGAAGTAGAAGCAAAACGAGCCATAGCTACCACAAGGAGCTTCGAGTACACCTATTCAGATATCGATAATATAAAAGAACGCATTTCCACTTTTGCCACAAGTTGTGCCGAAAAATTACGCAAACAGGGTTCTAGTTGCCACATGATATATGTAACGTTGCAAAGCGACAGACATAAAAAAGATTTAGAGCAGCATCGTGCAAGTCGGGTAGTCAGTTTGCCATATCCCACAGATTCCAACCTAATTATTAGCCAGCAAGCTGTTAACGCCGTAAAAAGCATTTTCAAAGCCGGCATAAAGTACAAGCGCGCGGGCGTCATTGTTATGGGCTTGGTGCCAACCAATAACCACCAGTTACAAATGTTCGATACCGAAAACCCTAAGCACAAACCTTTAATGCACGCCATAGACGGTTTAAACTCCAAATACGCCAATAACAAAGTAAAACTAGCTAGCCAAGATCTAAAACGCACATGGAAAATGCGTCAAGAACGCTTATCGCCACGTTACACAACCAATATTAATGATATTATAGTTGTTAAATAAACTAAGAATCTCAAAAAAATAAACTAATTTTAAGAACATAAAATAAGTATATGGGCGTTACCACAAGGGGTCGGGCTTTCCGCTATATCTTTTTTGCAGAAAAAGCAAAAAAGGATGCCGCTGCAATCCCTAACGCACTTAACCGCCAACAAAATTCTATACCCAATGATATTGCATAAATCTAACAACCTAACCTTTTTCACTCCAAACCAAATAAATGGCTTAGGAGCTCCTTTTTTTGATACAGGAATTTCAGCAGGATTCCCATCACCAGCTGAGGATTTTAAAGAGCAACGTCTTTCCTTAGATAAGGAGCTTATAAAAAACAAAGAAGCTACATTCTTTGCTCGTGTTAGCGGACAATCTATGATAGGGGCAGGGTTAGACGATAAAGATTTACTCGTAATAGATAGAAGTCTAGAACCTTCTCACAATAAAATAGCCGTTTGTTTTTTAGATGGCGAGTTTACCGTAAAACGCCTAAAAGTAAATAAAGAAGGTGTTTGGTTACAACCAGAAAACCCGCATTACCCAATTATAAAAATAACTGATGATAATGATTTTGTTATTTGGGGTATAGTAACAAATGTCATAAAAAAGGTATAAATATTAACCGTGAGTATTAGTTATAAAACAGCGGTTACAGATCAAGAATTACATCAAATTCTAGAGCTCCAACAAAAAAACATTCCAACTTCAATTTCAGAAGAAGAAAAACAAAAAGAAGGATTTGTTACTGTACACCATAGTTTTGAGTTACTCAAAGCCATGAATAGTAAATGTGCCCATATTATTGCTACCAGCAATAATAATGTAGTAGGCTATGCATTATCAATGGTAAAAGATTTTAAAGAGGATATAGATGTTTTAAAACCCATGTTTACAAAGATTGAAGCAAACATACCAAGTACTTTAAAATACATTGTAATGGGTCAAATCTGTATTGATAAAGCATTTAGAAAAAAAGGAATTTTTAGGGGGATGTATAGCAAAATGAGGGATGAGATGAAACAAGAGTATAATGCTATTATAACAGAGGTAGATGAAACTAACCTACGATCCCTTAATGCGCATCATGCAATTGGATTTAAAATGCTATATTCATACCGCTCTAAGCTTCAAAATTGGGAAATCCTTAAATGGGATATTTCATAATGAGTTCATTATAACGATATGATTAAAAAGATTTAATCTATATGGAATTTGATAATCCAATACTGTTTTTTATATGTTCTATTGGTGTATTTAATGGCTTTTTTGCTAGCTTCTATTTCCTGTTTTTCAGTAAGCAAAAACGAGTTCAAAATTTATTCTTTGGTTTATTACTTTTAATGCTAAGTGTTAGAATAGGAAAATCTGTATATATACTTTTTACAGAACGGGCTCATCGAGATTTATTAATTCCTCAAATAGGTCTTTCTGCATGTTTTTTAATTGGTGTTTCCTTGTTTTATTATTTAAAATCTTCAGTAGAAAACAGGAAAGTTATTCCGAAAATATGGAAGATACACTATATTATTCTTGCCTTAATTATTGTTTTGGTAGGGGTACTAAAACCGTATAAAACAAATGTGGATTTTTGGCATCATTATTTTGTTCATTTTATTTATGTAGTTTGGGGAATTTATATATTAATCTCTGTTTTTGTTTTAAAAGATATTTTTCAGAAACTTACTAATAAAAATATAAAATGCACAACTTCAGAAGTATGGTTAGTTGCCGTTTTTATTGCAAACGTATTAATCTATTCAGCGTATATAATTGGCTATTTTTATCTTTATTTAATTGGGACTATTACTTTTTCAGTGGTGTTTTATGCATTGTTGGTTTTTTTACTATTTAAAAAGAATAGAGAAAGTGTTTTTCAAGATATTCCAGAGAAATATGCTTCAAAAAAGATTGACACAAACGAAGCAGATAAGCTTATTAATGAATTGTCTTCTTTAATGGAAACCCAAACGTTGTTTAAAAATCCAGATGTAAAACTGAAGAATTTAGCAGACCAATTAAATATTTCCAAACATTATTTATCACAATTATTAAACGATAATTTAGGAAAGTCGTTTGCACAATATATAAATGAGCGAAGAGTTGAAGAAGCAAAACGCTTACTAATAGAGAACAATCAATTCACTCTTGAAGCTATTGGTTTTGAAGCTGGATTTTCTTCAAAATCCACATTCTATTCTACATTCAAGAAGATTGTAGGACAAACACCATCAGAGTTTAAAAAACAATTCTCTTAGACATTTTATCCAATTTTATAATTCTGGACAGTTCCATTATAACCTAACACTTTAAATTTTATTTGTTTTTTGAAGTTTGCACAGAACTTAAAATTAAAACAAATGAAAAAAGTAGTTATTCTATTTGCATTAGTCTTAATGTCTAATTTCCTTTTAGGACAATCTAAAGATAATTCTGATCCAAATTCAACTGTTATTAGATTAGTTATCTTAAACGATAATGGCGACATTTTAATAAAAAACTCAACTATAGGTTGGCTTACAATAAGTACAACTTTTAAACAAAGACAAACAATTAATGAAGTTGTTGACAGTCTCTCTAATAGATATGGTGTATCCATTACAAAGCCCAACCTGAAAGGTGTATTTACTTATAAATATAGCTTTAAGAGTTCAACATATATTACACAACTTTATGTTGCTAAATCTACGACTAATGATTTACCAAAAAATAAAAATGTTGAATTTCATTGGGCTTCAAAAGACGATGCTATAAAAAAATTGAAAGAGACAATTCCTTCTTTAGGGCAAATGGTTAATCAGGTTTTGGATTATCCAGATGTTATTTGGGGAGGTTCCTTTTTAGTCAATAAAGAAAACAATGAAGCAAGTTCTTTACAGACTGAAGATTTTTATCCTATTAGTGACCCTTCTACATATAAAATAGAATCTAATTATTCGTTAATCGAGAAAACACTTCAAAACTATATGGAAGGCAGTTCATACAACAAATTAGAAATGCTAGAAAGTGCTTTTGCAGAAAATGCCACTTTATATCTTACAGGAAGAGATGGTGAGTTTAAGATTTATACACCAAAAGAGTACACAGGGTTTTTTAAGAATGCTGAAAAAGGACAATTTAATGGTCGTGATGCTAAAGTGTTAGCAATAGAAGTTGTAAAAGATATAGCAACTGCTAAAGTTGAAATTGCAGGTCCTGAAAGAAAATGGGTTTATATTGATTTATTCTTACTGAAGAAACTTGAAAATGGCTGGAAAATAATTAGTAAAACTGCAACTAGAGTTGATAATGCTAAAGACAACTAACATGAAGCAGTGTTATATATTTTTAATAACCATTTGCGGATTCAATATATACGCTCAAGAATCTAATATTAAATATATAGACACCAAGATTGAGGTTGATGGTAAGTTTTCTGAATCTGTTTGGCAACAATTACCAGAACATACTGGCTTTTTTAATTATTTGCCTACAGATATAGGTTTGGCAGAGAATCAAACTTCAGTAAAACTATTTCATAATGGTGAATATTTATATGTATGTGCTATATATAATGATACAACTGAGAGAACACAGGTAAGTACCTTAAAAAGAGATGTGTCTATAGTTTTTAGTGATGCCTTTATCATGGTTTTAGATACGCAAAACCAAGAGCAGAATGGGTATTTATTTGCAGTAAATTCATTGGGGAATCAAACTGATGGACTTGTTGGTAGAAGTGGAGGTGGTTATGATTTGAGTTTTAGTTGGAACGCTGTATGGGAAGCTAAAACAAAACTAAATGGAAATAAAAAGCAATATGAAATTGCTATTCCGTTAAAGGCTTTAAATTTTAATAAAGATAACGCTGTTTTTGGTGTTCAGTTTTATGTTAGAGATATTAAAAATAATTCATGGACTATTCATACTAATGTAAAGCGAAATTATGCCAATCTCGATTTAAGATTCAATGAAAAATTTACTGTTGAAAATCTACCAGATAAATCAATATCTAAATTTGCAGTAACGCCATCTATAACAACAAGCTATCAAAATGATGTTATTGAAAATATAGATGACACTAACATAAAACCTAGTTTAGATGCGCAATATAATGTAACATCTTCCTTAAAGTTAGATGCCACTATAAACCCAGATTTTTCGCAAATTGATGTGGATCAGCAAGTGACAAATCTTACTAGGTTTTCAGTGTTTTTTCCAGAACGTAGAAACTTCTTTCTTGAAAATTCAGATTTATTTTCCAATTTAGGAGTAGATGGTGTTAATCCGTTTTATTCAAGACGTATTGGAGTAAATAGTGATATTCAATTTGGATTAAAACTCTCAGGGAACATTGCACCTAAAACTAGAATAGGCCTTTTAAATGTACAATCAGATAAAGAAGAAGATATAGCCTCACAGAATTATGGTGTCTTTGTAGGTGAACAACAATTATCAGAAAACATAACAGCCACTGCTTACTTAATTAATAGACAAGAAACCGATGGTTTTGAATTTGTTAATGATTATAATCGTGTAACCGGATTAAACCTTAATTATAAATCTAACAATAATAAATGGTTGGGACTCGCTAATTTTGGAAAGAGTTTTAATGATGGAGTTTCAGAAAAGAATAATTTTTATCATGCAGGTATTTGGTATAATAAAAGAGGGTTTGAGTGGAGTGCTGCCGTAAAAAGTATTGCTAAAAACTACATTACAGATTTAGGGTTTACACCAAGAGTTAGTAATTATGATGCTATAAATGATATTGTTGTTAGAGAAGGATATACACAAGCTACAGCAAGAGTTGAACATGAAAAATTTTATGAGAACCATAAAAATTTAAATTCATTTCGAATATTAAATTATAGTAACAATACTTATTTTGACGAAAAGGGTAAACTAAATCAATCATCTCATTTTTTTAATTCAGCATTGTTCTTTAAAGATTTATCAGCTGTTTACTATGTTTACACACACGACTTTGTAGATTTAAAATATGGGTTTGATCCTTTATCAAATGGTAATGCATTGCAACCAGACTCATATAGTTATGGACTATTGAAAGTAGGATATAATTCGGCTAATAATCAAAAATTCAGATATCGTGTTAATCTTCAGAAAGGAAATTATTATAGTGGAAAACGAACTTCAGGAGGGGTTTATTTAAACTACCAATTACTACCATTTGCAAACCTTGAAGTTTTTCATGATATTAATGCAATAGATCTTAATGAATTAGGAAAAGAGACTTTTCATCTTACAAGATTTACAGGACAAGTCTTTTTTAATAATCGCTTAAACTGGACGACGTATGTGCAATATAATACGCAAAGGGATAATTTTAATATCAATAGCCGTTTACAGTGGGAATATAAGCCACTTTCTTATATTTATTTTGTAGTCTCAGACAATTATAACCAAGATATTAGACGTCAAAATTGGGGTGTTGCTTTTAAAATGAATTATAGGTTTGATTTTTAGTTTATATTATTTATTATAATTTTAACTAACAAATCATCGGTAGTAAACTCAATTTTTATAGCTTTAAGAAGTCTAATTAAAATCGATAATTTATGCGAGCGCTAATAGTGTTTTTTCTAGTAGGTTTTACTTCATTTCAATTACAAAGCCAAAACTTCATTGGAGACAAGAATGAGATTGATATAATATTAAACAATACAGATAAGTTTTCAGAATACGTTATGGCTTCAGATTATAAAATGATAGGTGAATCATACACAAAAGATGCTAAGATTTTTCCTAATAAATCTGAAATACTGGAAGGAGATGATATAGTTAGTTATTGGACACTTCCAAAAGGATTAAGTATAACGCATCATAAAATTTTTCAAGAAGAAATAGAAGTTATAAACGATATGGCATATGATTATGGATACTATGAAGGCAAAACTAGAAATGCTAAAGGCGAAGAATCTTCTTGGAAAGGAAAGTACGTTATTGTTTGGAAAAAAGTAGATGGAGATTGGAAAATGTACTTGGATATATGGAATGGCGTAGAATAAAAAAACGCGAAGCATAAAGCTTCGCGTTTTTTATATTTATATAATAATATTTTTATTAGTCTGCTAAAACAATAACCTTATTATCTTTCATTTCTAAGGTTCCTGAATTTATTTTTAATAAAGTTTCACCAGCATTACCTTTAGAAAATTTATCTTGAACATCTTCATTCAATTCAATATTACCTGCAATTTTTACAGTTCCTTCTTTTAAAATAGATACAACAGGTGCGTGATTATTCAACATTTGAAATTCACCATTTACACCAGGAACAGAAACGCTAGTTACTTCTCCACTAAATAAAGTTGCTTCAGGTGATACAATTTCTAAATACATATATCTTATCTTTAGTTTGAAGTTTTAGTCACTTAAAACTGTGACTTAAAACTGCGACTTATTTTTAAGCTTCAGCTAACATTTTCTCTCCAGCTTCAACAGCTTCTTCAATAGTACCTTTAAGGTTAAACGCTGCTTCAGGTAAGTGATCTAATTCACCATCCATAATCATGTTAAATCCTTTGATAGTTTCTTTAATATCTACTAAAACTCCTGGGATACCTGTAAACTGTTCAGCTACGTGGAAAGGTTGAGATAAGAAACGTTGTACACGTCTAGCTCTACCTACAGCCATTTTATCTTCCTCAGATAATTCTTCCATTCCAAGAATGGCAATAATATCTTGTAATTCTTTGTAACGCTGTAATAACTCTTTTACACGTTGTGCACAGTCATAATGCTCAGCACCTAAAATATCAGCAGTTAAAATTCTTGAAGTAGAATCTAATGGGTCTACTGCAGGATAAATACCTAGCTCAGCAATTTTTCTAGAAAGTACTGTTGTTGCATCTAAGTGAGCAAAGGTTGTTGCAGGAGCAGGATCCGTTAAATCATCCGCAGGTACGTAAACCGCTTGTACAGATGTAATAGAACCTCTTTTAGTTGAAGTAATACGCTCTTGCATTGCACCCATCTCTGTTGCTAATGTTGGTTGGTAACCTACCGCAGAAGGCATACGACCAAGTAATGCAGATACCTCAGATCCAGCTTGTGTAAAACGGAAAATGTTATCTACGAAGAAAAGTACATCTTTTCCTTGTCCTTCTCCAGCACCATCACGGAAATATTCAGCAATTGTTAAACCAGATAATGCAACACGCGCACGTGCTCCAGGAGGCTCATTCATTTGTCCGAATACAAACGTTGCTTTCGATTCTTTCATTTTAGATTTATCAACTTTAGATAAATCCCATCCACCATCTTCCATAGAATGCATAAAATCATCTCCGTAACGGATAATTCCAGATTCTAACATCTCTCTTAAAAGGTCATTTCCTTCACGAGTTCTTTCACCTACACCAGCGAATACTGATAAACCACCGTGACCTTTTGCTATATTATTAATCAACTCCTGAATTAATACTGTTTTACCTACACCAGCACCACCAAATAAACCAATTTTACCACCTTTTGCATAAGGCTCAATTAAATCGATTACTTTAATACCAGTAAATAAAACTTCTGTAGAAGTTGATAAGTCTTCAAATTTAGGAGCTTGACGGTGAATTGGTAATCCAGCTTCACCTGCTTTAGGTAAATCTCCAAGACCATCAATAGCATCTCCAATTACATTGAATAAACGTCCGTAAACATCGTCCCCAATTGGCATTTGAATAGGAGCACCAGTTGCAGAAACTTCAGTTCCTCTACTTAAACCATCTGAAGAATCCATCGCAATAGTACGTACAGTATCTTCTCCAATATGAGATTGTACTTCTAGTACTAAAATAGAACCATCTGGTCTGTTAATTTCTAATGAATCGTAAATTTTTGGCAGTTCTGATCCAGAAGCGAATTCAACATCGATAACTGGTCCAACTATTTGTGCAACTTTACCTGTAACTTTAGACATTACTTATGTGTTTAATATTATGCGTTTTAATTCTATGAAAACACTTCAAGTTTTCGCGTGCAAAGATATATTTTTTAATTTAAAATGAAAGTTGTTTTTAAGGTTTTTTAGAATAAAAAAACACCTTCGCAACGAAGGTGTTTTAAAATATTATATTATACTTTGTTTATTGCAGTAATGGACTATAATTTGTTGGGAAATTACCTGGATTTGGAATGTTGCCTGAGGCTACAAAGTTTGATCCAAAATGAGTATCAATAGTCTCTAAATATTTGAAAGCTAAATATGAATATCCACGAGCAGTTGGATGAATTCCATCTAAACTAAAAAAACCTCCAGTTACAAGGTTTGCTGTCATAGTAAAATCACCAAAAGAAATACCATTAGCAATGGCATCTGCAAAGATTGATTTTAAATCTAACAATGCTACATTTTCGTTTGAAGCAGCGAAATCTTCGACAGTATTATTATATCCAATAATTGCGTTTGTCAAGGCTTCAATCTCATCACTATCTAAAACATCAGAATCATCTATTCCGTTAACCGCTCCAATAACTAAAGCACCTTGTTCTGGAGTAGGTGTGCCACCGGCTTGCAATAAACCAAGTACTTGAAGTACATCATTAGATAAAGCTACAGAACCATAACCTTGTGCTAACGCACCTTGATCTATTGTAAGTACTAATCTTTCATCTTCTGTCATCTGTCTAAAACCAAGTGGGTTTTCAAGAGTAACAGGCACATCAATTATCCATCTGTTTGGTCCTTCATTAAACGTAATAGCGTATTGAGAGGCTATAGCTTGGGCTTGAGCTGGAGGCACCATTTGAGCGATTAATACTTGAGTAAATATTCCCGCAACTGCTTGAAAAAAACCAGTTAATTGACCCGCTGTTGCTGCGTCTAATACCAATGCATTATTTGGTACAGTTGTAAAGTATGGTAAATCTTCAGGGAAAGCCATATTTGTAACAATGCCTTTGGCACCATTAGCAGTTAATTGTTGTATAGCAGTATTGAAAGCAAAATCGAAAGTTGCTTGATCTGTTAAAGGTTCCGATCCATCACCACCAGAGGTTGCATAACTTAAAGCATCATTGCCAGAGAAAAATGTTAATGTAAAAAAGGTTGGATTTTGGTTAACGGCCAAATCAATAAGCGATGCATTAGGAGTATTTCCTGTTAGTCTAATGGCATAAGGGTTTGCCATAGGAAGATTAGCAATATTTCCATATCCAGGAGCTATAAAATGAAAACTTTTTGGGCTTCCCATAAGACCTAGATTATTAAATGGCCCTGTTGGATTATTCACAGTAATATCAGTTGTAACTGTAACAGGTCCGATAACTGATTCTAGAGGAACTGGTCCAGCACCTCCAAAAACCAATCTAGGAGGAGCTACTCTATTCCCACCTATAGCCAAACCTCCAAAATTATCATTTACTAAAGGTTGAACAAAATCTCCTCCTCCAACTTTAGCAAATTCCATGGATAACATTTTGGGAAAAGAATTTTCTTGACCAGCTTTAAATGTTGCCCCATCTGTCATTCCAGCAGTATATGATGCCCCAATAGCTACATAGTTTGAAAAATCTGCTGAACCAGCTACTAAAGCTGGTAATTCTTCTTCAGGTAAAACATTGTTATCTACTAAAACGTCTTCAGGTTCATTACAAGCAGAAAAGCTTATTAAAATTAATAACAGCCATATATATTTTGTGTTCATAATATTATTCTTTTTCATAATTATTATAAGTTGTTAATTGTCCATGATGCATAATACATAGAACCTATGTTTCCTGTACCATAAGCTGTAAAGTACTCGTCTCCTAAAAGATTTGTTGCACCAACTTTGAAAGTAGATTTAAAACTAGGGACTCTTAAGTTAATTTGAGCATCCAGTACATGGAATTCTGGTACAATACCATTACCAAAAGTAGCTTCCCAATAATAATCATCACTAAATCTATAATTGATATTAAAACCAAAGTTTTTAAAGACTTCAGTATTTCCAAACGAGGCTTTAAATTTGTGCTCTGGAGTATTAAAGTTTGTTGTAAAATCAGGAAACTTAACTCTATCAAAATCAAGTTTTGCATAAGTATAACTACCACCTAAATCAAAGTCTCCAAGAACTTTAGTAGATATGCCAATAGAAGCACCATATGAATTAACATCTGCTTCGGCATTTGTATAGGTGCTAAATGCTTGAGAATCTCCATTTGCTAATGCAAGAACGGATAATCCGCCATCTCCAGCTGTTCCATATAAAGGAGAAACAACAACTTCTTGAGAAATAAAATCTTTGTAACTATTATAATAGACGCTTAAATCTACAATAACCTTACTAAACTTGCCTCTATAGCCAACCTCGGCAGATGATACTTGCTCTGGTTTTACAAGGCTAGGGTTAGACACTTCCAATACAGCAGGGTTACCTGTAGCGGCTAATTCTAGTGCAGAACTTGCTGTGTAAGAATTATTATATGCTGCTGCTCCAGTTTGTGATATAGTTGCAGGCTGTCCTAATAATTGGCCGGCAGGACTTATATCATGAGTTCTAGACCATCTGTCTAAATTATCTGGTGCAGCACCAACTAAAACAGCTCTACCAGCATCTAAACCAATAAACAAATCTTGAGTTGTTGGGTTTCTAAACCCAGTTTGTACTGACGCCCTAATATTATGGTTTCTATTTACAGTTAAACCTGCAGAAATTCTAGGAGAAAGAAATCCGTCAAAAAATTCAGATTTATCATAACGAATAGACCCCGTAAGTTTTAATTCTAAAGATTCGTTTAACTCTAAGCTTTTTTGAATCTGAGTATAAATACCAAACTCTGAATAATCAATAGTACCGTCTAAATCCGTATAAATGGTTCCTGAAGAATTTAAACTATACTTTCTATAAGATCCACCAACTTGAATATCTGCAAAATCAATTAAATGGCTAAAATTATAATTCGCATCAGAATGGTAATATTTAGATGCATCTTGAAATTTTGAGCCTGTTGTTAAATCAGGATCATTTATACTTTTATTAAAAGCGGCTACAAACCCTGGTGACCCTGGTTCATAACGCCCAGTCTCTGCAGTAGCTCTACCTGCTGCATGCGCTTGTGCGTCTGTTGCTCCACCAAGTGTTGCAGCTATATAAGCACCAGTATATTCACCAAACCATGTATTATGGTCTTTCCAATCGTTCAAAATATTTATTCCTGTAAAAACCATATCATAAGAGTCTCCTGCTTTATCAGCAACTACGTATCCTCTTAAAAAGAAATTATCATTTCTTATTTCTAATTTGTGTTGCTGTTGGAAGAAGTTATCAATATTATATCTGTTTGTACCTTGATAGATAGTAGAACCAGTACCTACTTTTCCAACGTAAGATATTTCAAAATCATTCTCCCATGGTCTGAAATATAAGCCCCAATCAGATTTAATACTTCTAGCATTATAATCGGTTAAATCTCCTTCATCATATCCTGTTCTGGTGACTTCAACATCAGGAACTAAATTAGCAAGTGCTGGGTTTGGTAGTTGTGCTAAAAAGTCTGGACTTTCTTTTACCGCTTTAAGATTTGAAATAACTTCATCCCCATAAACGTTAAGACCATCATAGTCTATGTTTGCACGAGTACCACCAATATTTGTTTTATCAACTACACTATTTGCAGCCCAATCGGTTCCTTTTAAATAACCGAAATTAACTTTAACAGCAAACTTATCGCTAAATTTATGAGCAACTCTAATACTATAATCTACGTATTGATTATCACCAGCAGCCTCTTGAGAAGTAACTCCTCCTTTAAGTGAGGCGCTTATACCTTGATGATCAAAAGGGTTTTTACTACGCATAAACAAAATACCATTAAAGGCATTTGCTCCATATAATGCAGATGATGCACCCGGTAGTAACTCAACACTTAAAACATCGGTTTCTGTCATACCAACTAAATTTCCAATAGGAAAGTTTAATGCGGGAGTAGAATTATCCATTCCATCTACTAATTGCATGAATCTGTTATTAGCAAATGTGGCAAAACCTCTTGTGTTAACAGATTTAAAAGTTAAACTATTAGTATTGACATCTACACCTTTTAAGTTTTCTAAGCCATCATAGAAATCAGCAGAAGCTGTATTCTTTATTTCTTTAAGCCCAAAACGCTCAACTGTAACTGGTGATTCAAAAATTCGCTCTGGTGTTCTTGACGCAGAAATTACTACTTCATCTAGAGAAGTACCTTCTGTTAAAACAAAATTAATTTTTTGATTGTTAGAGGTTGCTTCTTCAGTAACAGTTTCAAACCCAATGCTACTTGCTTGTAGTGTAAAAGGTGGATTTAAATTTGTGGTTAACGAAAAATTACCATCAAAATCTGTTACAGTTCCTGTTGATGTTCCTACAATAATAATGTTTGCACCAGGAATTGGCTGACTATTATCATCGACGACTGAACCTGTAATTGTTGTTTGTGAAAAAGATAACCCACAAAACAAAAGCATTAAATAGGGGAGAATTGTCTTCATTTAGTAATATAAGTTTTAGTTTAACAACAAGATAGTATAAAATTTTTATTCTATCCTAGTGGATAAAAATAAAAAAAATTATGCACGCATAGTATATTTTAACAAAAAACATCTCATTTTATTAAAAAAGTAGCAAAAAAAAGATGCTAAAAATAAGAATATCCATGTTTTGGGTTTAAAAACATAGATATTTTGAATTGTTTTATATGTGGAATATCTACTCTACAGTAACAGATTTTGCTAGATTTCGAGGTTGATCTACGTTTTTATCTAACATTACTGCTATATGATAGGATAGTAGTTGTAATGGAATAGTTGTTAGAAGCGGAGAAAGAGATTCTAATGTTTCAGGAACTTCAATGACATGATCAGCAAGCTGCTTAACTTGAACATCTCCTTCAGTAACAATTCCAATAATTTTACCTTTTCTAGATTTTATTTCTTGAATATTACTCACAACCTTTTCGTAATGCCCTTTTTTGGTTGCAATTACAACTATGGGCATGTTTTCATCAATTAAAGCAATAGGACCATGTTTCATTTCTGCAGCAGGATAACCTTCTGCATGTATATATGAAATCTCTTTTAATTTAAGAGCGCCTTCAAGAGCTACTGGGAAATTGTAACCTCTTCCTAAATATAGAAAATTGCTAACATCTTTATAAACAGCTGATATTTTTTTAATATTTTCATCAGATTCAAGTGCTTTTTCAACCTTTTTAGGAATCATTTCTAGTTCCAAAAGGTGTTGACGAAAATCAGAACTACTAATTGTACCTTTGGCTCTTGCTAACCTTAAAGCTATTAATGTAAGTACTGTAATTTGAGTTGTGAAAGCTTTAGTTGAGGCTACACCAATTTCTGGTCCAGCATGAGTGTAAGCTCCAGCATCAGATTCTCTAGCAATAGAAGAACCAACTACATTACATACTCCAAATACAAAAGCGCCTTTTGACTTAGCTAATTTAATTGCAGCAAGCGTATCTGCTGTTTCCCCAGATTGAGAAATAGCGATTAAAACATCATCTTCTCTTATAACTGGATTGCGATACCTAAATTCTGAAGCATATTCTACTTCAACTGGGATTCTAGCTAAATCTTCAAAAATATATTCGGCTACTAATCCTGCATGCCATGATGTACCACATGCTACTATTATTATACGATTGGCATTAAGAAACTTTTTCATGTTATCCTCAACACCAGCCATTTTTATGATAGCATCATTTCTTCTTAATCTACCTCTGTAAGTATCTTTAATTGCTTTAGGTTGCTCATGAATTTCTTTAAGCATAAAATGGTCGTAACCACCTTTTTCAATTTGCTCTAAATTGATTTGTAGTTCTTGAACATAAGTATCAACTAAAGAGTCGTCATGTATTTTTCTAATTTTGATTCCTTTATGAAAACGAATCACAGCCATTTCCTCATCTTCCAGATATACGGCGTTTTTTGTGTATTCTAAAAAAGGTGAAGCATCACTAGCAATAAAGAATTCATCTTCATTTTCTCCAATACCTATGGCTAATGGACTACCTAAACGAGCAACTACAACTTCTTCAGGTTTGTTTTTATCAAAAACGGCAATTGCATATGCACCAATAACTTGGTTTAATGCTATTTGAACTGCTTTACCTAATTTTACGTTTTCTTTTTTTTTGACGTCTTCAATTAAGTTAATTAAAACTTCAGTATCAGTATCAGACTTAAAGGTATAACCTCTAGAGATAAGTTCTTGTTTAAGAGATTCATAATTTTCTATGATACCATTATGAATTATAACCAAATCACCAGAGTTAGAAAGATGAGGATGCGAGTTTACATCATTGGGAACACCATGAGTTGCCCAACGAGTATGACCAATACCAACGTTTCCTGTTTTAGAAATTTCTTTATCTGAGCGATCTTCAAGATCAGCTACTTTACCTTTAGTTTTAGATACTTTAAGATCTGTACCATCAAATAACGCTATGCCTGCACTATCATACCCTCTATATTCAAGTCTTTTAAGACCTTCTATAATAATTGGGTATGCTTCTCTAGGTCCAATGTATCCAACAATTCCACACATAGTTATTTAATTTTGGGGTTATTTAAATTTCAAGCAAATATGTAAAAATAAATTCTAATGATAGATAATTATTATATGAACATGTTGTTTTATACGATAAAGTTCATTTTCAAAAGAATAAAACATTTTATCCAAATTTTTAGTTCTCTTTAGGTTCAGTAAAAAACACTTTCAATATTAATTTATTAGAACTATTAGTATTGCTACCTCTTAAAATTGTTCCTCTTGGTGATATAATTGATGCTGAAGGAACAGCAGTTACATATTCATCATCACTATTTAAAATTTCAGAATTAGCTGTAAAATTGACATTATTAGATAAAACTAACCCTAATTGATAGTTAGTAGAATCATTTTGTATAATATTATTTAAGTACTCTGTAATACGTATTTTGTATAACCCAAGATTAGTAGAGATATTTTCTCTTTGCCCAAGACTGAATATTTTAGAGTTGACGGCTTCATTGCTTTCAGTTGGGTCTATTTGATAATCAATGGTCGTACTATTATTTTTTACATCATAAGCATAAATTCGATCGTATTTGTGGTATTCATCATCATTAGATATCTTACTTTCATCTTCATAAATGATTAAATGCGCTTCATTTATTAATCTTTTTAAGACGTAACTTCCAGAGTTATCTTTAATAAAAGCGCCCTCACTGTCAGTTTTTCTGTAATCCATCAGAAAATCATCTAATTCGTCAGGGATCATGTTGTTGTCGAAATCTTCATTACCAAATAAGTCAACCACAGCCATAGAGCCTTCTAACCCCTTAAGGTATAAATTTTCATCTCCATTCATTTTGTCCCCATCCATTAAAGAAGTGTTAAACTCGTTAATAAAAGTGTTTAGCCTGTTTCCGCTAAAATTTAAGACAAAAATATCTTGAGTTCTTGCGGTTTCTTCTCCATTTTTGTAATAGATAGTAATATTTGAATTTGTAGAGCCTACATTCATTAATGCCATATTGCCATCACTCCCTATAGATTCTGCTTTAAAATAGAGCCCTCTAAAATAATTTCTAAAATTATTAGCATTACTTAAAACAGCATCTCCATTTTTATCTATAATTGTTTGTTGCCAAAAAGAAATTTCTTCAGCGTCTTCTATAACCTGACTATCAAAAATAATCCTCATTGCAGGAGCTAAAAATGTTTTAACAGTATCTGTAGCACTTATAGTCCATTGTTCAAAAGGTTCAGAATTAATCTTTAAATTATCATTTTCATATATTATATCACCCACATGGTCATCGAAATTTATAGTTTGAGTACCATTCAAGACGAAATTTTGAGTTGGATTTGGGTTGTCTTCAGCTTTAGAAAAATAATTTTGAGCACTATTAGCATCTCCAGATGGATCAAAATCTCTTAAAAAGTAATTGTTTTTATAAATAGTTAATTTAATAGAAGCGTCTTCATTACCATAAATGGAATCTAAAGAATATGTAGATGCATTATTGTTATTAGTATCGACTCCAGTTACAGTACTAAAGTATGGAATATTTATAACTACAGAGTCAATAACAGGGTTAACTCCAAAGTCTTCGTCAAAAGTTGATGGAGTTAATTGTGTTACAATACTAGCAGTAGTTTTTCCATATTCGGGATCATTAAAAACTCCAAGTAAATTAGAAGATAAGTTGTTAATTTGTAGTGCGTCTAATTTTTTATTGTAAGCTACAACATTTATAGTATCAATGTTGGTTGAAAAATTAGCATTTCCTTCACCAAGTACATCACTTTCTACAACGCTAAAATCTTTATCACAAGCAATAAAGGATGATAAGAGTAATAGAAAAACAGTAGATAATTTAAGGGCTTTAAATATATTTTTCATATAATATTTTAATGAATTTTATAGTTTAGCTCAAAACAGTTTCGTTAAAAAAAGTAGTGTAAGCTTCTCCAAATTCATCTTTACTTTTGAATTCTAAAATAGGTTTATCTGATGCGTTTAAATATGAATCTAAATCGTCTGGAATATTCTCAGACCCAACAATTAATGCGTCAGAATAATCAATTGCAACCTTCATTAAATTGTTGTAAGATGGTTCTTCAAGTGTTTTAATAGCATCATCTTCAATATTATCAAATTTAATTTTGTTAATCATGTCTTTGTTTAACGTATCTTCAAAACTTTGATTGTATATTGAGGTTACTATTTTGCTTTCATTAAATAGAGGTTCGTCTTTATAGTATTCTTTTAAGTATAGAGGTAATAATGACGCTAACCATCCATGAACATGGATAATATCTGGTGCCCAATTTAATTTTTTTACAGTTTCAATAACACCTTTTGCAAAGAAAATAGCACGTTCATCATTGTCAGAAAATAATTTACCATCTTCATCAGTTAATGTTGCCTTTCTTTTAAAATACTCATCATTATCAATGAAATAAACCTGAATACGTTCTTTCGGTATCGAAGCTACTTTAATAATTAGTGGCATATCTAAGTCGTTAACAACTAAATTTATACCAGAAAGCCTTATAACTTCATGAAGCTGATGTCTTCTCTCATTAATATTGCCGTATCGAGGCATGAATATTCGTATTTGTCCACCTTGTTGGTTAACTAATCTTGGAGCTTCAAATGAAGCTGAAGAAATTTCAGTTTCAGGCAAATAAGGAACTACCTCAGATGATACGTATAATATCCTCTTATCTTTCATATTTTTGATTTTGTTGACTTAAAATAATACAACTTAAATTATAGCAATTGTTGATTTGTTTATTAGTAGAATTATCATGAACCTAATTTTTGTAGGCTTCTTTTTTTAGAAAATTCAAAATAAAAAACACGCAAAAGTACAAAAATTTATGCTAATTGATTGTAAAATCTTAAGTTTGCAAGCGTTAATTTTTTATTAAATAGTGGAAGTTTATTCAGAAAAACAACAAATAATACATGCTATTGTAGCTTTAAAAGCAAAAGAGCAAACTATTGGTATGGTACCTACTATGGGTGCATTGCACCAGGGGCATTTGCAATTGGTTAAAAAAGCTTTAGAAGATAATGATAAAGTTGTGGTTAGTATTTTTGTAAACCCTACACAATTTGATAACAATGAGGATTTAAAAAAATACCCAAGAACCCTTGAAAGTGATGTAACGTTATTAAAAACTGTTAGTAAAACAAATATCTTAGTTTATGCGCCAACGGTAGATGATATTTATGAGGGTAATACGGTTTCTCAAGAATTTGATTTTGATGGTTTGGAGTTTGAAATGGAGGGTAAATTTAGACATGGCCATTTTGATGGTGTAGGAACTATCGTGAAACGTTTTTTTGATATAGTAAAGCCTCACAACGCTTATTTTGGAGAGAAAGATTTTCAACAATTAGCCATTATCAAAAAATTGGTCGATAAATATAATATTCCAGTAAAAATAGTTGGCTGTAAAATTCATCGAGAAACTAATGGATTAGCCATGAGTTCTAGAAATACAAGGCTAAAACCAGAATATAAAAAAGCCGCACCTTTTATTTATAAAACTTTAAAAACAGCCAAAGAGAAATTTGGCACAAAAAGTGCTAATAAAGTTTCGGAATGGGTTGAAAAACAGTTTGCAATGCATGATATATTAGAGTTAGAATATTTCATTATTGCAGATACAAAAACCTTAAAACCAGTTAAACGAAAATCAAACAAAAAAACATATAGAGCGTTTATTGCAGTATATGCAGATGATATTAGACTTATTGATAATATCGCGTTAAATTAATTATCTTTGCCTCATGCAAATTCAAGTAGTAAAATCTAAGATTCATAGAGTTAAATGCACTGGTGCTGAACTCAATTATATAGGAAGTATAACCATTGACGAAGACTTAATGGATGCTGCCAATATTATACAAGGTGAAAAAGTTCAGATTGTAAATAACGATAATGGAGAACGTCTAGAAACCTATTGTATTCCAGGGCCTAGAAAAAGTGGAGAAATAACACTTAATGGTGCTGCAGCTAGAAGAGTATCAGTAGGCGATACGCTAATTTTAATCACCTACGCTTTTATGGATATTGAAGACGCTAAAGTATTTAAACCATCATTAGTGTTTCCAGATGAAGCTACTAACTTACTAAAATAGACTTTTGGATAAAAAGCTAAAAAATATACTTAAAATTTCACTCCCATTATTATTGGGAGTTTTTTTGGTTTGGTATTCTCTATCAAAGGTATCAATAGATGAGTTACTTGAATACGCTAAAAATGCAGATTATACATGGATTGTATTAGGAATGTTTTTAGGGTTTTTAAGTCATTTATCTAGAGCTTATCGTTGGCGTTATCAACTAGAACCAATGGGCTATAACGTAAAATTTGGTAATAGTGTTATGGCTGTTTTTGCTACGTATTTAATAAACTATACTATACCTAGAGCCGGAGAAGTTGCCAGAGCCTCTATTCTCACTAATTATGAAGGCGTTCCTTTTGAAAAAGCATTTGGAACCATTGTAGCAGAACGTATTGCGGACTTAATAGTAATGTTTGGAATTATAGGCATTACACTTTTTCTTCAATTCGATTTTATTTATCAATTTTTAATTGAAAAATTCGATCCAAAGAAAATTATAATTGTTCTGGTTGGTGGTGTATTTGTATTAGTGCTTTTTCTAATATTTATAAAGAAAAGTAAATCTAAAATCGCCTTAAAAATAAGAACATTTGTAAATGGATTAATAGAGGGTGCACTTAGTATTTTTAAAATGAAAAAGAAATGGGCTTATATTTTTCATACCCTATTTATTTGGGGAATGTATGTGCTTATGTTTTATGTTACAACATTTTCTATTGCTGAATTAGATGGTATTACAATAGGAGCCGTTTTAATTGGTTTTATTTCGGCAAGCTTTAGTATTGCAGCTACAAATGGAGGCATTGGGTCTTACCCATTAGCTATTTATGCAGCATTCTCAATTTTTGGAATTCCTGAAGATCCTAGTATTGCTTTCGGATGGATTATGTGGGCTTCACAAACACTTATGATTATTATTTTTGGAGGACTTTCTTTAATTTATTTACCTATTTATAACAGAAAGAAAACTTCAGAAAATGTTTAAAAGGTTGTTTACAGCTTAAAAATCTTTGCTTTCAATCCTTGGTTCAATTTATTACCTTGCCATTATAAATCTCAAATCATTCTAAGATGAAAAAAACAGCAGTTTTCTTATTGCTTCTTTTTGCAGTTTTTAATACTTCAAATGCTCAAGTTAAATACGAAACAATTCAATCTTCAAAATTAGGAGAAGAAAGACAAATAAAAATTCAATTACCAAGAGGGTATAATTCTGATGTTGATAAAACTTACCCAGTATTTGTTGTTTTAGATGGAGACTATTTGTTTGAAGCAGTTGCAGGAAATGTTGATTATTACTCCTATTGGGAAGACATGCCAGAGTCTATTGTTGTTGGGATTAATCAAATTGATAAACGATTTGACGATTGTATGTATTCTGAACAAAACTCATTGCCTATTGAAACTGGTGCTGCTTTTTTTGAATTTATAGGTATGGAGTTATTGCCGTACATTGAAAAAACATACAGAGCAGGTAATTTTAGAGTGGCCATAGGACATGGTGAAACAGCAAACTTTATAAACTATTATTTATTAAAGCCTAGGTCATTATTTCAAGGATATATTAGTATAAGTCCAGAATTAGCACCTCAAATGATAGATTATTTACCTGAAGTGATGACTAAAATTGAATCTAAAACATTTTACTATTTAGCAAATACAAATAGTGATGCTAAATCAATAAAGCGAATGACAGAAGCGTTAAATACTGATGTTAATGCTATTGAAAATGAAAACTTAGTATATAATTTTGACAGTTTTAATGGACCGTCTCATTATTCAGTGCCAACTCATGCTATTCCTAAAGCTTTAGAAAATATTTTCAATGTGTTTCAGCCTATTTCAAAAAAGGAATACAAAGATGTAATATTAGAACTGGAAATATCTCCAGTGCTTTATCTTCAAGAAAAATATCAAGCTATTTCTGATTTGTTTAGTATAGAAAAGAAAGTTTTAATTAATGATTTTAAAGCGATATCTGCAGCTATTGAAAAAAATGAATTATACGAGTATTATGAAGAATTAGGAAAAATGGCTAGAAAAGCATATCCTGAAACGCTTTTAGGGACTTACTATATTGCCCGCTTTTATGAAGAAACTGGAGAGCCTAAAAAAGCAATGCGCACCTATCAATCTGCCTATACTTTAGAAGAAATTGCGGGACTTACAAAAGACTTAATGCTTGAAAAAGCAGATTTAATTAAAGAAGATTTTGGATATTAAAAATGGCTAAAGTTAAAACTACTTTTTTTTGTCAGAATTGCGGGTCTCAATATGCTAAATGGCAAGGGCAATGTAATGCTTGTAAAGAATGGAATACTATAGTTGAAGAGCTTATTCAAAAACCTGAAAAGAGCGATTGGAAATCTCCAACATCGCCTGTAAAAAAAGCCTCAATTCCATTAAGAATAAATGAAATTGATACTTCAAAAGAGCCAAGATTAAATACTTTTGATGCAGAGTTTAATCGTGTATTAGGTGGTGGAATTGTCCCAGGGTCATTAACATTATTAGGAGGAGAACCCGGAATTGGTAAAAGTACGTTGTTACTTCAAATCTCATTAAAATTACCGTACAAAACGTTATATGTTTCTGGTGAAGAAAGTCAAAAACAAATAAAAATGCGTGCTGAACGCATCAATCCTGAAAATAGTAATTGCTATATTTTAACAGAAACTAAAACGCAAAATATATTCAAACAAATAGAAGCTTTAGAACCTGATATTGTTATAATAGATTCTATTCAAACCCTACATAGTGATTATATTGAATCGTCTTCTGGAAGTATTTCCCAAATAAAAGAGTGTACAACTGAACTAATAAAGTTTGCTAAAGAAACTGCCACACCTGTTTTGTTAATTGGTCATATTACTAAAGATGGTAACATTGCTGGTCCTAAAATTTTAGAACACATGGTAGATACTGTTTTACAATTTGAAGGCGACAGGAACCATGTATTTAGGATTTTAAGAGCACATAAAAACCGCTTTGGTTCTACCAATGAATTAGGCATTTATGAAATGCAAGGCTCTGGTTTAAGAGAGGTTTCTAACCCTTCAGAAATTTTAATTTCTAAAAAAGACGAAGAATTATCTGGAAATGCTATTGCTGCAACTTTGGAGGGTATGCGTCCACTTATGATTGAAGTTCAAGCCTTAGTAAGTACAGCTGTATATGGCACACCACAACGTAGCGCCACAGGTTTTAATGCCAAACGTTTAAATATGCTTTTGGCAGTTTTAGAAAAACGAGCTGGGTTCCGTCTAGGAGCCAAAGATGTATTTCTAAATATCACAGGTGGTATTACGGTTGATGATCCTGCAATAGATTTAGCTGTAGTAGCTTCTATCTTGTCATCTAATGAAGATGTAGCGCTTCAAAAAGATTTTTGCTTTGCAGCTGAGGTTGGCTTATCTGGTGAGATACGTCCGGTTCAACGCGTAGAGCAACGAATTTTAGAAGCAGAAAAGCTTGGATTTTCAACCATTTTTGTATCTAAATACAATAAAATTTCACTTAAAAATACTGTTATTAAAATTCAATTGATTTCTAAAATTGAAGATTTGGTAGGTTTTGTTGTTTAAAATTTGCTTTTTTTTATTGAAAATATATAATCTTTTCATTTCATTAAAAATGTATTTCGTCGAAAAAATAAATCACTTAAACTGATATTTATTGGTTTTTATCGATTATTTGTAGTATTATTGTCTATTAATTTATTAGGAGTCTTAAGAGTTAGATTCTAAAAATCGAAGTATTCTTCCCTCAAGTATAGTTTCAGTATAGTTTTGGCATATAAATTGAATCAGGTTAAATGTATCAAAAATTTGGGTATCATTTAGCTACGTTAATTATATGTATAATTTTTTAGAGTTAAGTTTTTAAACTATTAATTTTCTGACAATTAACTAATTAAGGTTTACCCAAATCTATTAATTATGAAAATAAAATTACAATTAATAACTCTACTTATAGGATTATTATTTCTTCCTCAAATTGTAAAAGGGCAAGACGTAGATAATGATGGAGTGTTAGATGCTTTTGATGTAGATAATAATAATGATGGTATTATTGATACTGCAACTTGTTCTCCTTTATCTGGAGCTTCATCACCAAAAGGAGATGCAGTAACTTGGTCTAAAAATGGTTTAAATATTTTTACTATTGGTAATAATACTAATGGTTTAGGGTATCAAGAATCTGGCTTTCAACAAGAGGTCTATTCAAAAGGAGAGGCTTTAACTGTTTTAAACGGTTCAAGTGATTATAGTTTTCCAGGTAGTTCATGGACAGCAGGAAGTGCTAATACAAGTGTTGGAACATTTGCAAATGGTACAATAGACTTTGAGTCTAATTACTATCGTAGAACCACTTCTCCTAGAATAGCAGTTTTGAGGACAACAACCTCTGGAGGGTTTATTTCAGGTAATTCTGGTCAAGGTGTTTATGTTTACCCAGAAACTGGAGCCCAAGCGGGGGATTACTACACTGTAAATATTAATTTCACAACACCAGTTCGTTCTTTTAGTTTTGATATGATTGATATTTTCGATACTACAGGTAATGGAACTGTTAATAGTTATGAGATTTATGTTGATGGTAATTTAGTAGGTTATTTTAATGATAATTTTATAGGAGATGATGCAGTTGGAGCAATAAATTTATATGATGCTGATGGGGTTTTAAAAACATCTGTAATAGCTGGACAAAATATTGAAAATACTTTTGGTATTACATCGAATTCTGGAATGAGTAAAGTTTCAATTAGGCACATAGTTGTTTCTGGGCAATTAATTATTAGTACTCATGAGCCGCATGGTTTAGACACTTTTGCATATAGTTTAGCATGTGTTCCCCCAATAGATATTGATTCAGATAATGATGGAATTCCTAATAATATAGAAATTCAAACTACGTCAGGTTATATAGCGCCAAGTGGAACAGTTAATGCATCTGGTCCTTATGCAGGGTTGTGGGATAATTATGGAACAGGAATGACTCCTGAAGATACAGATGGTGATGGGACACCTGATTATTTAGATACAGATAGTGATAATGATGGTATTCTAGATATACAAGAGAATGGGATGGCTAATTCACTTATAGGTACTGATTCTGATAATGATGGTTTAGATAATGCTTTTGAAACGAATGGGATTAATGATGCTAATTTAGATGTAAACGAAGATATTGACGATCCTACAGATTTAAGTATTTTACCAGATGGTGATGGCGATTTGGCAACAGGAGGAGATTTAGATTACCGAGATATATTCAATGTTAACCCACCAGCATCTGCAACCATAGATTTTGATGGTATTGATGATTATATAGAGAGTGATTTAGATTTAACAGGCTACAATCAAGCCACACTTATGGCTTGGATAAAGTTAGATGAGAATTTTACAACCTCATCAGAGATACTGAGTTTTGGAGATTTAAGTATAGAAGCGCATAGTTCAAGACAAATATGGGCAAGAGTTAATAATGTATTAGTAACAATGCCATCTATAGAAAAAGATCTTTGGACGCATGTAGCTATAGTATTTGATAATTCATTATCAACATCAAAACTTAAGGCTTACATTAATGGTGTGCTAACAGCTACAAGTAATAATGCATCTTTGTCGTCTTCCATTTATACTTCAACTAATAAGTTTACCATAGGTGCCAGAGGATTAGATCATTTAAAACTATTTAAAGGTAATATAGATGAAGTACGTGTATTTAATACACCTTTAACACAAAATCAGCTTCAAAAAATCATATATCAAGAGGTGACATCTGACTCAGGTAACGTTATAGGTTCAGTAGTCCCAAAGCCAATAATAGATAATACTACCTCTTCAATATTACCATGGTCAAGTTTAAAGGCTTACTATCCGATGACAGATATTCAAACAGGCCGAACTACAGATTATTCAGGGAATGGACATACAGGATACTTGCACAACATAACAACAATTCAAGAGCAAACAGCACCAATGCCGTATGAGAGTTCAAGTAATGGTAATTGGACAAGTGAAAGTGTTTGGTTACATGGAGATGTTTGGGATATTAACCAGACCTCAAGTAATAAAGATTGGAACATAATAAAAATATCAAGCGAAGTTTTAGCCTGTCATGAAATAAAAGCCTCAGGATTAATAATAGACTCAAGTTCAAAACTAACCGTTCATAGTGACAGTGTGGTTGAGAATGATTGGTATTTAGAGCTTAACGGGACATTAGATTTAGAAGATGATTCCCAGTTAATTCAAACCACAACGAGTGATTTAGTAACCTCTTCAACAGGTAAGATATTAAGGCGACAAGAAGGGACATCAAGCCCATATTGGTATAACTATTGGTCATCTCCAGTAGGCGCTTTATCAGCTACAAGTTTAACAGATAATAATGCTACAACTAATAATACTAACAATACCGATTTTAGATTAAACATGCTAAAAGATGAATCTGGATCTGATTGTTTGTTTACCTCAGGCTATACAGGAAGTGGAAACATAAGCACGTATTGGTTATATACGTTTATAAATGGTAAGACCTATTGGGATTGGGCGCAAATATCAACGTCAACAGGATTAAGTTCAGGGGTTGGATATACACAAAAAGGAAATGGAGCAACTGGAGAATACATCTTTGAAGGCAAACCAAACAATGGGACTATTTTATTAGACGTAGAAGATGTTGGCGGACCAGGATCAGTGGCCAATGTATCAAAAACAGAATATTTATTAGGTAATCCTTATGCATCAGCACTAGACGTGCATAAATTTATAGATGATAATGTAGGTGTTATAGATGGTACTTTACAACTATGGCAACAATGGGGCGGAACCTCACATAATCTTAACGAATACCATGGTGGTTATGCCCAAGTAAACAAATTAGGATCAACAAGAGCCTATCAATTTGTTAGTTTTTATGGAGACCATAATGGCAATCAAGATGGTACCATTGTACCAACCAGATACCTTCCAGTAGGGCAAGGATTTATTGCAGAAATAGTAGCTACAGGACAAGTAGAGTTTAACAACAGCCAACGTATTTTTATAAAAGAAGCAGACGCAGATGGTACATATAACAATGGTTCTACCTTTTCAAGAAGAAGTACATCAAAGGGCAAAACCTCAAATACCAGTTCTAAGACAGATGTGTCTGAAGATAGTATGCAAAGAATCCGTATAGAATTCAACTCTACCTCAGGGCCAGAAACCACAAGAGAACTTTTATTAGGCTTTAGTGATTATACAACAGATGCTTTTGATTATGGTTATGATGCCAAAAACACAGAGGTTAGTAATAATGATTTGAATTTAGAGTTAGAAGGACAGAATATGAATATGCAGGCCTATTCTGAGATTACAGAAGACAAAACGGTACCATTAAACTTCAGATCATCAGGTGATAATAGTTTTGAAATAAGAATTACTGAGTTAGGCAACATAGAATCAGACCAGGAGATTTACATAAAAGATAATGTAACTGGAACGTATTTTGATTTGAGGAATGAAGCTACTTATAGTTTCACATCATATCAAGGGATATTCAATGATAGGTTTGAGATTGTATTCCAAGGAGAGCAAGCAAGTTTAAGTACAGAAGAATCATTAGTGAGTGAAAATTATGTTCGTTATCAGAACACAACCAACACATTATTTGCTAAAAAGTTAAGCAGCGATGTTGGTAAGTTATCGTTAATAAATATGCGTGGGCAGGCAGTAATAGAACTAACAGATGTATCTAGAGCGCAATTAGAGAATGGAATTCAATTCAGCAATGTATCATCTGGAGCTTATGTAGTATGTATGAGAACAGAAACAAATGAAGTGCTTACTAAAAAAATTATTGTAAATTAAAATAATGTCAAATAATTAAATTTTAAAAGACTACTTTTTTAAGTAGTCTTTTTTGTTTTTAAGATTCATGTTTTAAGGATAATTCATTAAATTCGCGAACTTATAAGAATCAACAGTAAATGAGCGCTAAATTTCCTGAATATAAAGGACTTGACTTACCAAATGTAGCAAACGAAGTTCTACAATATTGGCAAGAAAACAACATCTTTGAAAAAAGTGTATCTACAAGAGAAGGTAAAGAATCTTACGTGTTTTTTGAAGGACCTCCTTCTGCAAACGGACTTCCAGGAGTACACCACGTTTTAGCACGTGCTATTAAAGATATCTTTCCGCGTTATAAAACCATGAAAGGCTTCCAAGTTAAGCGTAAAGCAGGTTGGGACACACACGGTTTACCTATTGAGTTAGGTGTTGAAAAAGAATTAGGAATTACTAAAGAAGATATCGGTAAAAGCATTTCTGTTGAAGATTATAATGCTGCTTGTCGTAAAGCAGTAATGCGCTATACAGATGTTTGGAACGACCTTACTCAAAAAATGGGTTATTGGGTAGATATGGACGATCCATACATTACCTATGAGCCTAAATATATGGAATCTGTTTGGTGGTTATTAAAACAGATTTACAACAAAAGCTTATTATACAAGGGGTATACAATTCAACCATATTCTCCAAAGGCTGGTACAGGTCTAAGTTCACATGAGTTAAACCAACCAGGAACCTATCAAGATGTTACAGATACAACTGTGGTAGCTCAGTTTAAAGTAATTGAGAATACATTACCTGAATTCTTAAAAAGATTTGATCATTTACATTTTTTAACTTGGACTACCACACCTTGGACATTACCAAGTAATACAGCATTAACAGTTGGTTCTAAGATTGATTATGTTGTAGTGGCAACTTACAATCAATATACATTTGAGCCTGTTCATGTTATTCTTGCTAAAAACTTAGTTGGTAAACAATTTACTGGAAAATATCAGCAAACTGAAGATGTTTCAGAATTATCTAGCTATTCAAAAGAGAACAAAAAAATTCCTTTTTTAATTGCTGCTGAATGTAAAGGTGAAGATTTACTAGGAATAAGATACGAGCAGCTTTTAAAATACGCGCTTCCAAATGATAATCCTCAGGATGCATTTAGAGTCATTTCTGGAGATTTTGTAACTACTGAAGATGGGACAGGAATTGTTCATACCGCACCAACTTTTGGAGCAGATGATGCATTAGTGGCAAAACAAGCATCACCTGAAATTCCACCAATGTTGGTTAAGGATGAGAATGATAATTTAGTGCCTTTAGTAGATTTACAAGGAAAGTTTAGACCAGAAATGGCTGAATTTGCTGGTAAATATGTTAAAAATGAATATTATAATGATGGCGAAGCACCAGAACGTTCTATAGATGTTGAGCTAGCTATTAAATTAAAGGAAGAAAATAAAGCCTTTAAGGTTGAAAAATATAAACATAGCTACCCAAATTGCTGGAGAACAGATAAACCTATTTTATACTACCCATTAGATTCTTGGTTTGTAAAAGTTACAGATGTTAAGGACAGAATGTTTGAACTTAACGAAACTATAAACTGGAAGCCAAAATCAACTGGTACAGGGCGTTTTGGTAATTGGTTAGCAAATGCTAATGATTGGAATTTATCACGTTCACGTTATTGGGGAATTCCATTGCCAATATGGAGAACTGAAGATGGTAAAGAGGAAATTTGTATTGGTTCGGTTGAAGAATTGAAGAATGAAATGTTTAAGGCTGTTTCAGCAGGTGTTTTGAAAGCAGATATTTTTGCTGATTTTGAAGTTGGGAACAATTCTGAAGCCAATTACGCTAAAATTGATTTACATAAAAATATTGTTGATGATATTGTATTAGTATCTAAAACAGGTCAAAAAATGTTCCGAGAAAGCGATCTTATTGATGTTTGGTTCGATTCTGGTTCCATGCCTTACGCACAATGGCATTACCCGTTTGAGAACAAAGATTTAATTGATAAAGGCACAACATATCCAGCAGATTTTATAGCAGAAGGTGTCGATCAAACTAGAGGTTGGTTTTATACGCTTCACGCTATCGGAACTATGGTTTTTGATTCTGTAGCATATAAAAACGTGGTGTCGAACGGATTGGTGTTAGATAAGAACGGGCAAAAAATGTCTAAACGTTTAGGAAACGCTGTGGATCCTTTTGAAACACTTGGCAATTACGGTGCAGATGCCACACGTTGGTATATGATTTCAAACGCTAATCCTTGGGATAATTTAAAGTTTGATTTAGATGGTATTGAAGAGGTTAAACGTAAGTTTTTCGGAACACTTTACAATACCTATTCATTTTTTCAGTTATATGCTAACCTAGATAATTTTACATATAGTGAAGCTGATATTCCTTTAAATGAAAGGCCAGAAATAGATCGTTGGATACTTTCAGAATTACATACATTAATTCAAAAAGTGGATGCATTTTATGCAGATTACGAGCCTACAAGAGCGGCAAGAGCCATTTCAGATTTTACTCAAGATTATGTAAGTAACTGGTTTGTACGTTTAAGTAGAAGACGTTTCTGGAAAGGCGATTACCAACAAGATAAAATTTCAGCATACCAAACGCTTTACACGTGTATGGAAACCATTGCTAAATTAGGTGCACCAATTGCTCCATTTTTTATGGATCGTTTGTATTTAGATTTAAATGCAGCCACAAAAAAAGAAGATTTTGAGAGTGTGCATTTAGCAAACTTTCCTGTTTTTGATGAAGCTTATGTTGATAAGTCTCTGGAAAACAAGATGGAAAGTGCTCAAACAATATCATCGTTAGTATTGTCGTTAAGAGCAAAAGAGAAAATAAAAGTAAGACAGCCATTACAGAAAATAATGATTCCTATTGATAGCGAATCACAAAAAAATGAAATATTAGCCGTTGCAGACCTTATAAAATCTGAGGTTAATATAAAAGAAATTGAAGTTCTAGAAGATGCGTCTGATATTTTAGTAAAACAGATAAAACCAAACTTTAAAGTTCTTGGTCCTCGTTTTGGAAAAGACATGAAAGCTGTTGCTCAAGTAGTTAATAACTTTACACCTGACGATATTAAAAAAATCGAACAAAATGGTAATTTAGACGTCGAAGTAAACGGAAAAAGTATTACTTTAGAACGTACAGATGTAGAGATTACATCTCAAGATATCGAAGGGTGGTTGGTTGCAAATGAAGGTGCTTTAACGGTAGCTTTAGATGTAACAATTACCGAAGATTTGAAAAAAGAAGGTATTGCAAGAGAGTTGATTAATAGAATACAGAATCTACGTAAAGATTCTGGTTTTGAAGTCACAGACAGAATTGATGTAACCCTTCAAAAAGATGAGCAAGTTATACATGCAGTTGATGCTAATATGACTTACATTAAAACAGAAACATTAACAAACGAACTTGAAATTATAGATAAACTGGAAGATGGTATAGAAATTGCTTTTGATGATGTAAATACCAAATTATTTATCCAAAAACATTAAAAATTATGGCAGATAACGTAAGATATTCAGATGCTGATTTAGAGCACTTTAAAGGGGTGATAGGAGAAAAAATTGAAAAAGCACAACGCGATTTAGAGCTGATTAAAAGTGCGTATATGAATGACCATAATAATGGTACTGAAGATACATCACCAACATTTAAAGCTTTTGATGAAGGAAGTGCTGTTATGAGTAAAGAATCTAATTCTCAATTAGCTATTCGTCAAGAAAAGTTTATTCGTGATTTAAAGAATGCATTAATAAGAATAGAAAATAAAACCTATGGTGTTTGTCGTGTAACAGGAAAGCTAATCAATAAAAAACGATTAGAGCTTGTGCCACATGCCACATTAAGTATTGAAGCTAAAAATATGCAACAATAGTTTTTTAAAATGATATATTTGAAACGTCTCAAGAGTCTTGAGGCGTTTTTTATTTGTCATTCCTGCGTAGGCAGGAATCCATTATTAAAAGAAGATTTTCGTTAGATGTCACTAAAAAAATCCATAATCCTAATCATCATCATTTTATTAATCGATCAGGTTAGTAAGATTTACATCAAAACCAATTTTGCACTACAAGAAAGTGTAGATATTTTTAGTTGGTTTGAGATTATTTTTGTTGAGAACGATGGAATGGCTTGGGGTACAAAAATTAGTGATTTTGTGTCTTTTATATCAGACAGAACAGCTAAAGTGATATTAACCTCATTTAGAATTGTGGCTATCTTCGGGATTGGTTATTGGCTGTACGACGCTACAAAAAAGCAAAGCTCTAAAATATTAATTATAGCCATTGCTTTAATTTTTTCTGGTGCTTTAGGAAATATTATTGATTCTGTGTTTTATGGCGTTTTGTTTGATGATAGCTACAGTCAAGTAGCAAATTTTTTACCTGAAACAGGAGGTTACGATAGTTTGCTTCATGGTAAAGTAGTCGACATGCTTCATTTTCCATTATTTGAAGTTGATTTACCCGAGTGGTTTCCTTTTTATGGTGGGAAACGCTTTAGCTTTTTCGACCCAGTGTTTAATATTGCTGATATGGCTATAAGTACAGGTTTTATTATGCTTATTGTGTTTAATAAGAAGGCATTTTCGAAAGAGTGAAAAATTGGAAAATAATATTACTTCACTTTGCAGCGTTTATTGCGTTATCAATTATTTGGTGTTTTTCAGCAGAATCAGTTTTAAGGAATGTAGCTCCAGAATTAAATTATGTTGAAATTTGGATTAAATTAGTCATAATGGGGATTATAATATTATTTATTCTAACTTTAATTTCAATGATATTATGTCTTGTTAAGAAAAGAAATAGTTAGAATTGATAAATTTTATTAGCCGTCACACAATAATCCAACCCAATATCCCCATCAAAAACATCACTAATTTCTACTTCAGCCTCAAAAAAAGATAATCCAATTTTTAAAGTTTCAGGTTTACAACTGGCTAAAAACCGATCATAAAATCCCTTTCCGTAGCCTACACGATTCCCTTTTTTATCAAAAGCCAATAAAGGAATAAAAACAACCTCAATTTTATCATTAGTAATTTCTATACCATCAACAGGTTCGGGAATATTATAACTGTTTTTATTAATAACGGTATTATCAGTCAACAGATAATGCGTCATATCACCAGTTGTAAAATCACTTTTAGAAATAAGAATGTTTTTGTCTTTACCTGATAGAATATTCAAAATATATTCAGTGTTTACCTCTTTCTGTTCTTCAATAGGAAGGAAGATATGATAAAATGAATATTCCCAAATAGGAAGTTTTAAAAGCTGATTTGAAATAGCTAAACTCAAATCGTCAATCTGAGTTTCAGATAAGTTTTTCCGAAGTGCTTTGTATGTTTTTCGTAATTCAGCTTTTGTCATAATTCTACTTTTTAAGTTTGGTAGAAATATGAAATAAAGCATCCCCTTGATACACAATTGGCGACTCATTTACATTAATGATATATCCTGTATGAGACGCTCTAACAAAATAATTGAACTTGCCATAAGGGTCTGTAATATTTCCTAGAATAGCATCTTTTTCAACATGAGAGCCCATAGTAACAGCAGCTTTAAACATGCCAGAATATTTAGCACGTTGCCATTTACTTTCGTTTATAAATACACATGCTTTTTTTGGTTTTGATGATTTAAAAACCGTTTTAAGCATGCCTAAATGTTTTAAAATACGTTTAGAACCATTAACCCCTGAATTAGTTACCACATCATCGATATGAAACGATTTTCCGCCTTCAAAAAGCAAAAGCGGTTTCCCTAATTTATAACACGTTGTTCTAAATGATTTTGATAAATTTTTAGAGTATAAAACAAAAGGGGCTCCAAACACTTTAGCTAAATCGTTTAGCTCTTTATTCTCTTTACTATATCTAAGCTGAGGGGCATTAAATCTGCCTGAACCACCCGTATGAAAATCGATAATTAAATCAACATGTGGAACCACTTGATTTATTAATTTATGAGCTACTCGTCCAGCCAAAGAACCAGATGGACTTCCCGGGAAAACACGATTTAAATCACGGCCATCAGGGAATTCTCTTTTCAAATTAATAAAACCAAAAATATTTATAACGGGCATACAAATAATGGTTCCGCATTTGGGTTTATTTATACCTTTAGCAATAAGTTGCCTAACAATTTCAACACCATTTACTTCATCACCATGAATGCCAGCTGTAAATAAAACGGTTGGTCCTGGCTTTTTTGAACGCTCAACAATAACAGGAACATTTACAGGGGTTGAAGTGTGCAAATTCGCTACATCAAAATTAACTTCTTTACTTTCTCCGGGTTTAATAGATTCTCCCAGAATGGTTAAAACACCATCATTAATTTGCGTCATTTATCGTCTGTTTTTTTCAATAAAACGTATTATGGCTTTGGCTATATTTCTACCTGTAGCAGTTTCAATACCTTCTAACCCGGGAGTAGAATTCACCTCTAAAAGTAAAGGTCCGCGAGAAGATTGTAACATATCTACGCCACAAACAGGAAGTTTTAAAGCTTTGGAAGCATTCATAGCTAACTTCAATTCGTCATGATTTAACTTAATAATATTAGCAGAACCTCCACGGTGTAAATTAGAACGAAACTCGCCTTCTTTACCTTGGCGTTTCATGGCGCCAACAACATGACCATCCACAACTAGAGCACGTAAATCTGCACCACCAGCTTCTTTTATAAATTCTTGAACAATCACGCGTGCCTGCAAACCATTAAAAGCCTCTAAAACGGATTCGGCAGCATTTTTAGTTTCAGCTAAAACAACTCCTAAACCTTGTGTGCCCTCTAAAAGCTTAATAATTACTGGTGTTCCGCCAACGTGCTCAATAACTTCTTCAACATCTCTTGAATAATTAGTGAAAACGGTTTTAGGCATACCAATACCTGCTTTACTTAAACGTTGTAAACTGCGTAATTTATCTCTAGAACGTTGTATCGCATCAGAGGTTACAATAGTAAAAACACCCATCATTTCAAATTGTCTTACCACTGCACAGCCGTAAAAAGTTACTGAAGCTCCAATTCTTGGAATAATGGCATCAACATAGTCCAAATATCTATCTTTATAATAGATGGTTGGTTTTTCCTTTTCGATAATAATATCGCATTTAAGCGGATCTATGACTTCTACTTTATGTCCTCTTTTTACACCTTCTTCAACTAAACGATCAGTGGAGTATAAATTAGGATTTCTAGAGAGTATAACTATATTCATAAAAGCGGTTTAGCCTATCAATGCAATATACTAAAAAAGGGAAACGAATTTTTACATTATCTAGAATTTAATATACCTTTGAGGGAATGGAGACCCCTAATTTAGAGATACAATTAAAAACTTTACCAAATCAACCTGGAGTTTATCAATATTATGATAAAGACGGGACGATAATCTATGTTGGAAAAGCAAAAAATTTAAAAAAGCGAGTCAGTTCTTATTTTACTAAAACCCATGAAAATGGTAAAACCAGAGTGCTGGTTAAAAAAATAGCTAACATAAAGCATATTGTAGTTGAGACTGAAACGGATGCACTTTTGCTAGAAAACAACCTCATTAAAAAGCATAAGCCACGTTATAATGTATTGCTTAAAGATGATAAATCGTACCCTTGGATTTGCATAAAAAAAGAACGTTTCCCCAGAGTGTTTTCTACCAGACGCGTTTTTAAAGGAAGCGGTGAATATTTTGGACCTTATACCAGCGGAAAAACAGTACATACTCTTTTAGGTTTAATTAGAGGTTTGTATAGTTTAAGAACTTGCAATTTTAATTTATCAGAAGAAAAAGTTGAAGCTGGAAAATATAAAGTTTGTTTAGAATACCACTTAGGAAACTGTAAAGGTGCTTGCGAAGGCTTAGAAACTGAAGTAGAGTACAATAAAAATATTAAAGCTATAAAGGAAATTTTAAAAGGAAACTTTAAAGATTCGTTGTCTCAGTTTAAAACGCAAATGAAACAGTATGCTGAAAACATGCAGTTTGAAGAAGCCCAAAAAATAAAAGAAAAAGTTGAGGTTTTAGAAAATTATCAAGCTAAATCTACCATCGTTAACCCTAAAATTAGTAATGTAGATGTGTTTTCTATTATGAGCGACGAGAGTTATGGTTATATCAACTTTTTACAATTGTCTTATGGCTCAATCATCCGTTCACATACGCTTGAAATAAAGAAAAAACTTGACGAAACTGATAAAGCATTATTAGAACTGGCTATTACAGAAATTAGGCAGCGTTTTAACTCCAATTCCAAAGAAATTTATGTGCCTTTTAAGGTTGATTTAGGTGAAGCGGTAAAAGTGACTATCCCACAGTTAGGAGATAAAAAACATATTTTAGACTTATCATTAAGAAATGCGAAATACTTCCGAATGGAGCGTTTCAAACAAATGAAAATTGTAGACCCAGATAGACATGCCAATAGAATTATGGCACAAATGAAAGCCGATTTACGTTTGTCTGAAGAACCGCGACATATTGAGTGTTTCGATAATTCAAATATTCAGGGCACACATCCTGTGGCAGCTTGTGTAGTTTTTAAAAATGGAAAACCAAGTAAAAAGGATTATCGTCATTTTAACATTAAAACTGTTGAAGGTCCAGACGATTTTGCATCTATGGAAGAAGTGGTGTATCGACGCTATAAACGTTTGGTTGAAGAAGAGCAACCTCTACCGCAACTTATAATCATTGATGGAGGAAAAGGCCAATTATCTTCTGCATTAAAAAGTTTAGATGCTTTAAACTTAAGAGGCAAGATTGCCATTATCGGAATTGCAAAACGTTTGGAAGAATTATTTTACCCAAACGATCCAATTCCCTTATATTTAGATAAAAAAAGCGAAACCCTAAAAATTATTCAACAGCTACGAAACGAAGCCCACCGTTTTGGAATCGAACATCACAGAAATAAGCGTAGTAAAACAGCGTTAAACACAGAGCTAGAAACCATAAGTGGCGTTGGCGAAAAAACGGTTGTAGAATTGCTAAGGCATTTTAAATCGGCAAAACGGGTAGCCAATGCTAAGTTAGATGAGTTGGAAGCTGTGGTTGGCGTTTCTAGAGCTGAAAAGGTTTATAATTATTATCATAAAACGTAAACAACCTGCAAGGTTTTAAAAACCTTGTAGGTTTGGAATAAAATTGAATTTTAGTATTTAAATGACAGAAACTTTTGAGTTGAGATATAAACCACTACTAAAAATAAAGTTAGATGGACTAGGCATTGAAATTACAGATGCTTCACAAGCAAAAAATTGTGGATCATTTTCATTTAATGATATTATAAATATTGAGTTAACTTCCAAAAAAACAGATTGGTTTGTTACAACTTTAAGTTGGATTGTAGATTTATTTATTGCAGGTGGAGGTGGAGAAAATTATAAAAATGAGGCTAACATAAAATTAAAAACGGTAAATCATACTTTGAAAATATGGTTGCAAAATGTAGATTTTGAAAAAGCTGAAACAATTGTGAAGTTAATTAAAGATAAAATAACCACTTAAATAAGAAAAAGTAAACTTGAACCTAAACCCCATCATATTAACCCTATTCCTAATCGCTTCACTTTCCGCGAAAGCGCAAAACGAAGTAAAGGAAAATACTAGACCAAAAGTAGGTTTGGTGTTAAGTGGTGGTGGTGCAAAAGGGTTAGCGCATATTGGGGTTTTAAAAGTTATTGATAGTTTAGGTGTTAAAATTGATTATGTTGCCGGTACCAGTATGGGTTCAATAATTGGTGCATTATATGCTTCAGGATATTCAGGAAAACAACTCGATTCTATTTTCCAAAACGTTGATTTTGATAAAATTATTAATGATGATTTACCACGTTCTTCTACAGCTTTTAGCGAACGGGATAATATGGAGAAGTATGCTGTAAAATTACCCTTCAACGATTTTAAAATTAAATTACCTTCGGCCCTATCAAGAGGTCAAAATACTTATGGGTTACTGTTAAAGTTGCTAATACATGTTAACCAAGTTGATGATTTTAGTAAACTCCCAATTCCGTTTTTTTGTATAGCAACAAACATTGAAACAGGAAAGCAAGTTATTTTAGATAAAGGTAACCTTACTCAATCTATTATGGCAAGTGGTGCATTGCCTTCGTTATTTCAGCCTGTAACAATCAATGATGATATTTTAATTGACGGTGGCGTTGTAAATAATTATCCTATTGATGAATTACGCGCCAAGGATATAGATATTGTTATTGGAGTTGATGTACAAGATGGTTTGGCATCACGTGAAGAACTAACATCTGCTCCGGAAGTTTTGATTCAAATAAATAATTTTAGAACGATTAACGCTATGAAGTCTAAGGTTAAAAAAACGGATATTTATATTAAGCCTAACATAAAAGATTTTAATGTAGTCTCTTTTAATCAAGGGAATGCTATTATTAAATCTGGCAAAATAGCAGCCTTATTAAAGTTAAATACGCTTAAAGAAGTAGCAACTAAAAAACCATTTATAAATCAAAAAACAAAGTTAAAACCAATAGACAGCTTAACTATAAATAACACTCAAGTAGTTGGTAATAAAAATTATACGAGAGCCTATGTGCTAGGGAAACTTAAAATTAGAAATAACGAAAAAATCAGTTATAAAGATTTTGGTAAAGGAGTAAATAATCTGATTGCTACTAATAATTTTGATGCTTTTACTTATCAATTAAAAGATACACCAAACAAAGAAGGTTACAATTTAATAGCTAATGTAAAGGAGTCTGAAGTTAATACGTTTTTAAAACTAGGAATACATTTTGATGATTTATACAAAAGTGCAGCCTTAATAAATCTAACAAAGAAGCAGTTGTTTTTTAAAAATGATGTAGGGTCTTTAGATGTTATTTTAGGTGATAATGTGCGTTATAATTTTGAATATTTAATAGATAAAGGATTTTATTGGAGTGTTGGTATAAAATCTAGATATAATCAATTTCGCAAAAATATAAACGCTCAATTAGTATTGGATGACGCTCAAATGATGACCACGGGTTTAAACAAACTTGATGTTAAGCTCAGAGATCAAACCAATCAGGTTTATTTGCAAACTTTATTTAGACGCGATTTCTCATTAAGCCTAGGTTTAGAACATAAACGATTAGAAATAAATTCTGAAACAATTTCTGGAGATGATCCTGATGAAGATTTTTTACTAGAAAAAACAGATTATATAAGCCTCTTTGGAAATTTAAAATTAGACACTTATGATAATAAATACTTTCCTAAACGAGGTGTGTACTTTAATGGCGATTTAAATATTTATTTGAATGCATCAGGGTTTGTTGAAGATTTTGAAGATTTTTCGATTGCAAAAGCAGATATTGGATATGCTTTTAGTGCTTCGGATAAATTAGCGTTTAACTTTAAAACTAGCGGTGGTTTTAAATTAGGAGATAAGTCTAACCAAACTCTAGATTTTGCACTAGGAGGATATGGTAATAATTTAATAAATAATTTTATTCCTTTCTTAGGCTATGATTTTATATCCTTGACAGGAAATAGTTATGTAAAAGCATCTGTGATTGGAGATTTTGAGGCTTTTAAAAATCACCACCTTACGTTTGAAGCAAATTGGGCAAATGTTAATGATAATATTTTTGATACTGGTGAATGGTTTACGCTTCCAGATTATAGAGGCTATGCTTTAGGATATGCTATAGAAACATTTCTTGGTCCTATTCAAACAAAATACAGTTACTCTCCAGAGCAAAAAGAAGGAACATGGTTTTTTAATATAGGCTTTTGGTTTTAAGTGCTTGTTTTTTTAAAATTTCATTTCATATTACTGTCAATAATTTTTACGATATTTGTGAAACTATGAAGCCTTTTTGGAAAGACTTATTGGCACATCTTCACTACCTCATCAAGAGAAATCCTGAATGAGTATACTTTTTGTATCTTTATAAATACGAGTTATTTAGCAACTTAAGTAAAGCTTAAGACAGCACTTAATATTCATTTTTAAAAATTTAAAGTATGCCTTTTTATCATAAATTAGGAAACATTCCGCATAAACGACATATCCAATTCAGGAAACCAAATGGTAGTTTGTATTACGAACAATTGTTTGGAACTATTGGGTTTGATGGAATGTCTACAAACAGTTATCATGAGCAACGCCCTACACAAGTAAAAAAAATAGGAAAACAATATAGTGTGGCGCCAAAAATAGCCAATGCAAATAATATAAAATCGTATCGTTTAAAAGGCTTTCAAGTACAGCCTGAAAACGATTTTTTAGATAGTAGAAAAACGGTTTTAATTAATAGCGATTGTGCCATTATTTTAGCAGCTCCAAAACAATCTACTCAAGATTATTTTTATAAAAATACCGATGCAGATGAATTGATTTTCGTCCATAAAGGCACTGGTAAATTGAGGACCATGTTAGGGAATCTCGATTTTAAATATGGTGATTATCTTTTAATCCCTAGAGGAATAATCTATAAAATAGATTTTGATACCGAAGATAACCGACTTTTTATTGTTGAATCTCGCAGACCCATTTACACGCCAAAACGGTATAGAAACTGGTTTGGGCAGTTGTTAGAACATTCACCATTCTGTGAACGTGATATCCGTAGACCGGAAGAATTGGAAACATACAATGAGTCTGGAGATTTTCTAATCAAAGTAAAAAAACAAGATGATATTATTGAAATGACTTACGCATCGCATCCTTTTGATGTAATTGGGTACGATGGTTATAATTATCCGTATGCCTTTTCAATTCATGATTTTGAACCTATAACGGGGCGTATACATCAACCGCCACCAGTGCATCAAACTTTTGAAACCGATGCGTTTGTGGTGTGCAGTTTTGTACCTCGATTGTATGATTATCATCCGCAATCTATACCAGCGCCATACAATCATAGTAATATTGATAGTGATGAGGTGTTGTATTATGTAGATGGCGATTTTATGAGTAGAAACGATGTTGAGGCTGGTCATATTTCGTTGCATCCAGCAGGTATTCCGCACGGTCCACATCCCGGAGCTACAGAACGCAGTATTGGAAAAACAGAAACCGAAGAACTTGCTGTTATGGTAGATACCTTTAAACCATTAATGGTAACAGAAGAAGGCATGAAAATAGCCGATGATAGTTACCATAAATCATGGTTGGAGTAATTTTATCATTAGAAGCTATTTCCTGCTTTCCACTATATCTTTTTTGAAGAAAAATCAAAAAAGGATGCCGTTTCAATCAGGGCTAGGGTGTAGAGTTAAAAATTAAACTTTTTAAAAAAAACAATTAAACTCATAAACGAATAAACTTTAAGACAATGAGTAAAGAAATAAAATCAGTAAACTACGGTTTAGAAAAAATATTTGAGGGAGCGCAAGATTTTTTGCCACTTCTAGGAACAGACTATGTAGAATTCTATGTAGGTAACGCAAAACAATCGGCACATTTTTACAAAACAGCATTTGGTTTTCAATCTTATGCCTATAGAGGTTTAGAAACGGGGTCTAAAGACTCAGTAAGTTATGTGTTAAAACAGGATAAAATAAAATTGGTTTTAACAACGCCACTAAGTAGTAAATCACCAATTAATGATCATATAGTAAAACATGGTGATGGTGTAAAAGTAGTTGCACTTTGGGTTGAAGATGCTAGAAAAGCATATCAAGAAACTACAAGCAGAGGCGCTAAATCATACATGGAACCAACCGTTGAAAAAGACGAACACGGTGAAGTTGTTAGAGCAGGAATATACACTTACGGTGAAACGGTACACATGTTTGTAGAGCGCAAAAACTACAATGGAGCCTTTTTACCAGGTTTTGAAGTTTGGGAGAGTGATTATAACCCAGAACCAGCAGGTTTAAAGTATATAGACCATATGGTTGGTAACGTGGGTTGGGGGCAAATGAACAAATGGGTAAAATGGTATGAAGATGTTATGGGATTTGAAAACTTTTTATCTTTTGATGATAAGCAAATCCATACAGAATATTCTGCACTCATGAGTAAAGTCATGAGTAATGGTAACGGACGTATAAAATTCCCGATTAATGAGCCTGCTGAAGGTAAAAAAAGGTCTCAAATTGAGGAGTATCTTGATTTTTATGAAGGCTCTGGTGTGCAACATATTGCAGTTGCTACAGATGATATTATTAAAACGGTAAGCCAATTAAGAAGTAGAGGTGTAGAGTTTTTATCTATTCCGCCAGAGGAGTATTATCGAGCAGTTCCAGGAAGATTAGAAGAGCATAGTCATGAACTACGTGAAGATATTGAAGCTCTAAAAAAATTGGGAATTATGATTGATGCTGACGAGGAAGGCTACTTATTACAAATTTTTACTAAACCAGTTGAAGACAGACCAACTTTGTTTTTTGAAATTATTCAACGTATGGGGGCAAGAGGTTTTGGTGCTGGAAACTTTAAGGCATTGTTTGAATCTATTGAGCGCGAGCAAGCAAAAAGAGGTACGCTTTAATTTTTAACTATTATATAAATAAAAACCTGTTAGTTTTTTACTAGCAGGTTTTCTGCGTTAGGGATAGCAGTGGATAGCCCACAGCCTGACGAAGGAAGTGCGAGGACTTGTAACGAATAGCCCGACCCTTGTGGTAACGCCCAAATACAGATAAACCGTTAATTTTTGTTAATCTAACACAACTATAACACGCATAACTACTGCTAATACAATAAAATTTTTATTTTTGGAACAGTAATTGTAATTTCTTACTTAAAAACAATAAATGTGGCACAGAGGAGTTACATTACAATTACCCAATGAATATGAAAAAACTACTACTCATATGTATCGCATTAATATCTATGCAAACGGCTTTTTCTCAGCAAGAGTCGGCTTTTCAAGATGGCGAATGGTTTAAGTTTAAAATGAGCTACAGTAATTGGCTTAAAGCTGGTAACGCAACACTTGCAGTAAAAGATGCAACACTAAATAATAAAGATGTTTATCATGTAGTAGGGAAAGGCTGGACTACAGGTATGATTAAATGGTTTTTTAAGGTTAAAGACAGGTATGAAAGTTATTTTGACAAACAGACTATAATGCCTTATAAGTTTGTTAGAAATATTAATGAAGGTGGGCATACCAAAAATTTAGAGATTGAGTTTGACCAAAAAAACAATAAGGCGCATATAAATAATAAGAAGAAGAAAACTAAAAAAGTTATTGATACGAAGCCTAATATTCAAGATATGGTATCTACGTTTTACTATTTGCGTAATAATTTGGATACAAAAAACTTAAAAATTGGAGATGAGGTTAAGATTGATATGTTTTTTGATGAAGAGAATTATGGGTTTAAATTGAAGTATTTGGGTGAGGAAACCATTGATACAGATTTTGGAGATGTAGAGTCTTTAAAATTTAGACCTTATGTTATGGCAGGACGTGTTTTTAAAGAGGAAGAAAGTTTAACACTATGGGTGTCAAAAGACAAAAATAAAGTACCTTTGCGCATTAAGGCAGATTTGGCTGTGGGGTCTTTAAGAGCAGACTTAGAAGCTTTTAAAGGACTCAAACATCCATTTAAAATAGTTGTTAATAATTAAGGCATTTTGAACTCTAAAATAACCGACCAACTTAAAGAAAAATACGAAGCCATAGACCAAGATGCAGAGGTGCATTTAGAAGGCTTACTGCATAGTAAACCCATTAATTATTGGGATTATATTCAAACTGATGCTTTATTAAATCTACAAGTACAACGTACTGTTTTCCCAGATGAGAACGTATTTATTATGTATCATCAGGTTAACGAATTGTTGTTTAAAATGGTGCTTTCTGAAATAGATCAGATTGCAAGACATAAAAATATTGATACAGATACATTTACGTCTAAAATAATGCGCATTAGCCGTTATTTTGATGTGTTAACCTCGTCTTTTAGTATAATGAAAGATGGAATGGATGTTGAGCAATATAATAAGTTTAGAACTACATTAACACCTGCAAGTGGGTTTCAAAGCGCCCAGTATAGAAAAATTGAATTTGCATCTACAGAGTTAATAAACCTTATCGATAAGCGCTTTAGAGATACTATTGATAGAAATTCTACTTATGAGCATGCTTTTGAGCATTTGTATTGGCAAGCCGCTGGTAAAGATTATAAAACAGGTAAAAAGAGTTATACTTTATCTGCTTTCGAAGATCGCTATAAAGATGAGTTTATAAGGTTTACCAAATTTTATCAAGAGAACAACTTATGGAGTAAGTTTAAAACTTTGCCTAATGAAGATCAGTCTAATAAAGGTTTGATCAAAGCGATGAGGCATTACGATTACACAGTAAATATAAAATGGGTTATGGCTCATTATAACACTGCAAATCATTATTTAAATATAGGTGGAAAAACTGCAGAAGCTACTGGAGGTAGTGAATGGGTTAAGTATATGCATCCTAAATATCAAAAAAGAATATTTTTTCCTGATTTATGGACCGATAAAGAAATAGAAACGTGGGGTACAGATATTTAGTAATAGTAATATTAACCCTTAGTTTGTTTGGGTGTAAAGACGATGAGAAAACTATAATTGAGGAACCTTTGGCGATAGTTGAAGAGCCAAAAGACGTTTTTGAATTTGGATTTAATGTAGAGGATTACATTATTAAAAGAGACACGATTAAGCGTGGTGATAGTTTTGGTGAAATATTAGAACGTAACCATGTTGGGTATCCTAAAATTTTCAATATCGCTGAAAAAGCAAAAGATTCTTTTGATATAAGACGCCTACAAGTAGGTAAGCCGTATACACTTTTATGCGCTAAGGATTCTTTAGAAACTCCAAGATGTTTTATTTATCAACCTAATTTGGAGGAATATGTTGTTATAGATTTTCAAGATTCAATTCATGCTTACACAAACAGAAAGCCTATCAAGTATGTTGAAAAAACGGCTACAGGAATAATAAACAGTAATATTTCTGAAACTTTAGAAGAACAAGGGCTTAGCCCAAGATTAGCTTATAAAATGGCTGATGAGATTTATGCATGGACTATTGACTTTAGAAGACTTCAAAAAGGAGATAGATTTAAAGTTATCTACACTGATAAATATATTGATGACACAATTTATACTGGTGTGCATAAAGTAAAAGCAGCCTATTTTGAGCATAACAAAGAGCCTTTTTATGCTTTTGAATTTGTAACTGACTCTGCAAAGGGAATTGTAGATTATTTTAACGAAGAAGCTAAAAATTTACGTCGTGCCTTTTTAAAAGCTCCGGTGAAATTTAGTAGAATATCATCGCGTTATAATTTAAAACGAAGAATAGCTGTTTACGGGTATAAAGTGCGTCCTCATAAAGGCACTGATTTTGCTGCACCAATTGGTACGCCAATTATGGCAACAGCTAATGGAACTGTTATTGATTCCAGAAGACGAGGAGGAAATGGTAATTATGTAAAGATTAGGCATAATGCCACCTATGAGACTCAATACCTTCACATGAAAAAGCGTAAAGCCAAAGTTGGTGAGTTTGTTAAACAAGGTGATGTAATTGGTTGGGTAGGTATGACAGGAAACACTGGTGGACCTCATGTCTGTTATCGTTTTTGGAAAAATGGAAAACAAGTCGATCCGTTTAAACAAAAATTGCCAGAGGCTAAACCAATTTCAGATTCTTTAAAAGTTGAATACTTGAACTTTATTGAGCCGATAAAAACCCAATTGGATAATATTCACTTTTTAGAAGATGTTTTTGAAGATCAAAATCAACCTGAATACGATATAAAACAAAATAATAATCCAATATCATTTAACCATTAATACAATGCCATTACCAAATATAAATCCCACTACAACAAATTCGTGGAAAAAATTACAAGAACATTTTAATTATATAAAAGATGTTCACATGAAAGATTTGTTTGCAGAAGATAAGAATAGAGCAAATGAATTTACAATTAAGTGGGACGACTTTTATGTAGATTTTTCAAAAAATAGAATTACTGAAGACACCTTTAAATATCTTTTAGAATTAGCTGAAGATGTAAAACTTAAAGAGGCTATTGAAAGTCAGTTTTCAGGAGAAATAATAAATATAACGGAAGGAAGAGCTGTATTGCACACTGCTTTAAGAGCACCAGAGTCTTACAATGTTACAGTAGATGGTGAGAATGTATTACCAGAAATTTATAAAGTAAAAAATAAGATTAAAGCTTTTACTAGTGAAGTTGTTAATGGAGAAAGAAAAGGTTTTACAGGTAAGGCATTTACTGATGTAGTTAATATAGGTATTGGTGGATCAGATTTAGGACCTGCCATGGTTGTAGATTCATTACAGTACTATAAAAACCATTTAACAACTCATTTTGTAAGTAATGTTGATGGCGATCATGTAAATGAAGTTATTAAGAAATTAGACCCAGAAACAACCTTGTTTGTTGTGGTTTCTAAAACATTTACAACACAAGAAACATTATCTAATGCTAATACGATTAAGGCTTGGTTTTTAAAATATGCTAGTGAAGCTGATATAGCTAAACATTTTGTAGCGGTTTCAACAAATATTGATTCTGTTAAGAATTTTGGTATTGATCCGAATAACATATTTCCCATGTGGGATTGGGTTGGCGGTCGTTTTTCTTTATGGAGTGCAGTAGGTTTATCTATAAGTTTAGCTGTTGGTTATGATAATTATGATAGCTTATTAAAAGGCGCTCATAAAATGGATACCCATTTTAAAAATGAAGATTTTGAAAACAATATCCCTGTTGTTTTAGCTTTAATCAGTGTCTGGTATAACAATTTTTTTAATGCTGAAAGTGAAGCTGTTATTCCTTATTCTCAATACTTAAATCAGTTTGCAACATACTTGCAACAAGGTATTATGGAAAGTAACGGGAAAAGTATTGATAGAAATGGAAATCCTATTGATTATGAAACAGGAACATTGATTTGGGGAGAACCAGGAACAAATTCGCAACATGCGTTTTTTCAATTAATTCATCAAGGAACCAAGTTGATTCCTGCAGATTTTATTGGTTTTACAAAATCTTTACACGGAAATCAAGATCATCAAGATAAGTTAATATCAAACTTTTTAGCACAAACAGAAGCCTTATTAAATGGTAAAACAGAAGCTGAAGTTGTTGCTGAAGGGACACGTGAAGATATCATTCCATTTAAGATATTTCAAGGAAATAAACCAACCAACACTATTTTTATAAATAAGTTGTCCCCTGAAAGTTTAGGAAAGTTAATAGCAATGTATGAGCATAAAATATTTGTACAAGGTGTTATCTGGAATATTTTTAGTTATGACCAGTTTGGAGTGGAATTAGGAAAACAGTTAGCATCAAAAATTTTAAAAGAATTTAACAATGCATCTGTTGATAATCATGATTCTTCTACGAGTAATTTACTTAGTCACTATAAAAAATTAAAATAAACAACTGTTTTTCAATAGTTTGCAACATTTGAATTAAGGGTTTAAATATTAATGTTATTAACAGCTAATATTTAAACCCTTAATTTTTTGTTAACATTTAATTTATGCATGCATAATATAAAAAGTAATATTATGCGTATTTTTGCGTCGACTAATTTCAAACAATTAATTATGAAAAGAACTACGCGTTTTTTAATGTTTACTGTAGCAATGCTGTTTTCAGTTGTTGTTATGGCACAAAGTACAATCTCTGGTACAGTTTTAGAAGCTGGGACTAATGTTCCGTTACCTGGGGCTAATGTTATAGAGAAAGGTACTTCTAATGGTGTTACTACAGATTTTGATGGTAATTTTACTATCAAGACTAAATCTTCTTCTGGAGATATTGTAATATCTTATATTGGTTACAACTCTAAAACAATCTCTTTTTCTGGAGATATGGCACTGAGTAATGTAACTTTAGAATCAAGTCAAGTTGGTCTTGAAGAGGTTCAAATTATTGCTTCTGTAGCAGTTGATAGAAAAACGCCTGTGGCTGTTTCTACTGTAAAAGCTGCAGATATTGAGCTTAAATTAGGAACTCAAGAATTTCCTGAAATTTTGAAATCTACCCCTGGAGTTTATGTAACTAAAGCAGGAGGAGGATTTGGTGATGGTCAAATTAGAATGAGAGGTTTCAACTCTGAAAATGTTGCTGTAATGATTAACGGTATACCTGTTAATGATATGGAAAACGGACGTGTATTTTGGAGTAACTGGGCAGGTTTAGGTGATGTAACAAGTACTATGCAAACACAAAGAGGGTTAGGAGCTGCTAAAATTGCTGTACCGTCTATAGGTGGAACAATTAATATTATTACAAAAACTACCGATGTTGAAGAAGGTGGAAATGTAATGACATCAATTGGTAATGATGGTTACTTCAAATATGGTTTAACTTACTCTACAGGTTTGTTAGATAATGGTTTTGCTGCTACAGTTTCAGCGGCAAGAACAGAAGGAGATGGTTATGTAGATGGAACTCAATTTACAGGGGTATCTTATTTTGTAAATATCTCAAAGGAAATCAACGATTTTCATAAATTATCTTTTTCTGCGTTTGGGGCTAAACAACGTCATGGACAAAGACAAAATAGACAACTTATTGAAACTTACAGAAATAGTGAGAGAGGAAGAAAGTTTAATGCCGATTGGGGATACTACAACGGGCAAGTTACTTTTCAAGAGGATAACTTTTATCACAAACCACAAATATCTTTAAACCACTACTGGAATTTAAACGATAATACATCAATAAACTCATCAGCTTACGTATCCTTCGGTTCTGGAGGTGGAGGAGGTATTAGAGGTGTAAACAAATTTACCTTTAATGCAGATGGAACAAGTGATTATAGAGATGGACTATACGGGCCAATAGATTTTGATAAAATTGCTCAAGAAAATGAAGATTTAGGAGCTTTAGGTTCTGAAACTATTTTAAGAGCTTCTAGAAATGATCATAATTGGTATGGTGTATTATCAAATTTAAAAACCAATTTAAATGACCAAATGGTTTTACAAGTTGGTTTAGATTTAAGATCATATAAAGGAATTCACTTTCAAGAGGTAACAGATTTATTAGGAGGTCAGTATTTTTTAGATAATAACAATGCTAACAATCCTAACAATGCTGCTAGAGTTGGTGATAAAATTAATTATGATAATGATGGTCATGTGGGTTGGATTGGTGCATTTGGACAACTAGAATATGATGTTAATGAAAACTTTAACACATTTGTTGCGGCAGCAGTATCTAACACATCATACAAAAGAGTTGATCGCTTTAATTACTTAAATTCAGATGATTTACAAGAAACAGATAGATACAACTTTTTAGGAGGAAGTATTAAAGGAGGTGCTAACTATAGACTTGATGGAAATCATAACATATTTGCTAATTTTGGTTATTTTGAAAGAGCAGCAGATTTTGATGCTGTATTCTTAAATTTTAGTAACGATAACATTAATGAAGATGCTGAAAACCAAAAAATCACAAGTTTTGAGCTAGGTTATGGTTACAGAAGCGAAAAATTAGCAGCAAATGTTAACTTATATAGAACTCTTTGGAATGATAGAACAGAAATTGCTACATTTCAACAACCAGATGGAACAAGAGCTTCTGCAAATATCTTAGGAGTTAACGCAATTCACCAAGGTATAGAGCTAGATTTTGTTTATAGACCAACAGATAAATTAAATATTACAGGTATGGCATCTTTTGGTGATTGGAGATGGGATAGTAATGTATTAGGGGTTGATGTTTTTGATGAAGAACAAAATCTAGTACAAACAGTTGATTTGTATATTGAGGATTTACATGTTGCAGATGCTGCACAAACAACAATGGCATTAGGTGCTAGTTATAAATTTGCACCAGAGACAAGAATTGTTATTGATTACAACTATTTCGATAATCTTTATGCTGATTTTGACCCAAGTGATAGAGGAGCACCAGGTAATGATGCTTGGAAAGCTCCAGCTTATGGGCTATTTGATGTAGTAATGACCCATGGATTTAAATTCGGACCATTTGATGCTACTTTAACAGGAAGAATGAACAATGTGTTTGATACACAATATATTCCTGATGCTCAAGATGGATCAGGATCTACTGCAGATACAGCCCTTGTTTGGATGGGGTTTGGTAGAACGTTTAGCATTGGTGCAAAACTTAATTTTTAAAAAACTTTGAAAATGAAAAAAATAATTTATTCAATTACGCTTATTCTTGCGGTTACTCTTGTAGGGTGTAACCCATTAGATGACATTAATGATGACATAGATGCTAACAAAGCACCTATTTCTGGGGATGTTGAGTTAACACTTACTGATGAAGATTATGATGATTTAGAGTTAAGTTTTCCTAACTTTAATTCAGAAGATCAAGCTAAAGAGTTAATTCCGGGATTATTAACTGACAAATATCCAGCATTAAAGGATAACTCGAGTGCTTTAGTAACGTATGCACTTTATTCTCCAAAAAGAGAAGAAAGAAGCTTGGTAAGGTATACGGTTTCTGATGAAGATTATGATGACTTAGGACACAGATTTGGAAATTTTGACCGAGAATCTGAAATCTTTGAGTTTTTAGAATGGAAATACCCTTCTCCGGAAGATAGAACATTAGTGTCATTAACTTATGATTTTTATAGTGGTTCTACAAACACTTTCAACAATGGTTATCTGTACATAGATGGATCTTGGGAAGAAATGATAGGTTTTACAAATGAAGAGTATCAAACTATGGGTGAAGGTTTTCCAAATTTTTCTAGTGAAGATGAAGCTGCTGAAAAAACACCTATTTTATTATTAGATAAACTTAAATTTGATGGATATGCTGCTGGCGATATTGTAGGTACAATGTACAAGTTATTTGTTACTGATGTTGATGACATTGATATGGATGGTCGTACAGATGATAGAACAACATATAGTTATGTAAAGTACTTTATTTTTGATGGCGCAAATTGGTCAGAATATAATGACGTACTAAGCCAACAATTACAATTTGGTCATGATGGTACTACTTGGGTTCCGGACAACACAATCAAGTATACATTTACTGCAGATGACGTTGCTTTAATATCTGATGCGTTTGCAACTATATATGAAGGACCTGCTGATAATGTTGGTTTCTTTGGTAGTTTTGATAGAAGATCTGGAAGCTCTAACTACTGGAATGATGATATGTTACTAGAAGCATTCAATGTACTACTAGATGCTAGAAACCCTAGTGCCGAAGATGGACAAAAATATGTTTTAACGTTTGTAGTTTATACAGGTTCAACAGGTAATGAAACAAAAAGCGTTATAAAAGAAGGTGGTGTTTGGGTATACCAATAAGCACTTAATTTTAAATATTATAAGAACCACCTCAGTTAGAGGTGGTTTTTTTTCCTCAAAATTCAATACCTTTATATGGTTATGAAAAAACTTATTTTAATACTTAGTGTTTTAATTATCTGTGGATGTAGCTCAGGAGGAGGTGATGATTCACCACCAACAAATCCTGAACCTACAGATGACGGCAAACCTATAGCTGTAAATGATTCAGCCACAACTCCTGAAGATGAAGAACTAGCTTTAAGTAACTTACTAGGTAATGATACTGTTGTTGATAATGCCAGAGTAACCGCTTTTGATGCTACAACCTCAAATGGTGGAACAGTTTCAGATGAGAGAACAAATTATCTTTATACGCCTAAACAGGGTTTTGTAGGTAATGATACCTTTACGTATACGCTTTGTGACGATGATAATCCAGCTAATTGCTCTACGGCTACTGTAACTATTACAGTTACTGATGAAGGTAATCCAGTTGCAGAAAATGATACATTAAACGTTCTAGAAAATAGCACAAAAGTTATTTCTAATCTTTTACAGAATGATACTGTAGTTGATGATGCCGTTTTAACCTCAATTGATAATACTGGAACTCAAGGAACAGTTGTTTTGAACAGTGATAAAACAGTATCGTATACACCACAAAATGGGTTTTTAGGAGAAGATTCGTTTACTTATACAATTTGTGACGACGATAGTCCAAATAACTCATGCTCTACAGCTACAGTTACAATAACAGTTATAAAGCCGTTAAGTTTTAATATTCCTTCAGAATTAGTAGATTATTATAATGGTGTTATTTTTTCTGAAGATTCTGATTTAATGTTTTCTGAATTGGAAGATAATACACAAACTAATCATACAACTATTTTATCTTACGGACAAAGGCATCAGTTTTTATATAATGCAGATGAAGATGAAAGTAATGCAGATAATGTAATATTAATGTACTCTGGAGAAAGTAGATATTGGGAAGAGTATACTTCTGGCTCAAATTCTTATTCTCCGCAAACTTTTAACACTGAGCATGTTTTTCCTCAATCTTTGCTTAGAACAGATGGTGCCGTTACAGATTTACATCATTTAAGGTCATGTGATGCGGATGTGAATAGTAATCGATTAAATTATCCATTTACTGATGGAAGTGGATCCTATCAATTAATTGGAGAAACATGGTTCCCCGGTGATGAATGGAAAGGTGATGTAGCAAGAATGATTTTGTATTTGAATGTGAGATATGATGAAACGATTTCTAGAGTAGGAACTATAGAGCTATTTTTAAAATGGAATATTGAAGATCCAGTGTCTACCTTTGAAGAGCAAAGAAATAACGTTATTTATGCAGCTCAAGGTAACAGAAACCCCTTTATTGATAATCCTTACTTAGCCACATTAGTTTGGGGAGGTAATGATGCTGAGAATAAATGGCAATAATAAATTAATATTTTAAAACCGCTTCTTTACTTGAAGCGGTTTTTTTATGAATTAAATCCTTATTTTTGAACTTCTAAAAATTCAGAATCATGTACGAAACTATTCAAGTATTACACTCTTATTGGGCTTATTTAGTGCTTATAATTTTAATTATTGCTGTAGTAAATGCTATTGCAAAATCAGTTAGTGGAAAAGAGTATAGTCCTAAAGATTTTAGAATTTCATTATTTACTTTAATAGTATCACATATTCAATTACTGATTGGGTTTATACTTTATTTTGTGTCTCCAAGATTTGCAGCGTTTAGCGAATTAGGGATGGGTGGCGTTATGAAAGATGCCGTAAATAGATTATACCTTGTAGAACACCCTTTAATAAATATTATTGTTGTAGCATTAATTACCATTGGATATTCAAAACATAAGAAGAAATTAACATCTGCACCAAAATTAAAGACCATAGCTATTTTTTATACGATAGCTTTAGTGTTATTAGTGTCAAGAATTCCTTGGAGTGCTTGGTTAGGGTAAAGCTATTATTCTACTTCCTTAATCACATACATGTAAACAGGGAAATGGTCGCTAAAACCATTGCTAAAACCACTATCATTCCAGCTTCTAAACGGATAACCTTTATACTTACCATTGGTAGTAATTAAATAATTTTTGTTAAATATTCCTGCTTTATAATATCTAAAAGAGGAATAGTCTTTTTCAAGTAAAGGTTTGGAGATAATTATTTGATCAAATAAACTCCAGTTATCTCGATAAGCTGTTGTGCCTAATCCATCTCGAAAATAATTTTCAAAAGGATTATACAGACCTTTAAAAGAAACTCTCTTACGTTTTCTTTGGGTTTTTAAAGCGTCTTTTAAACTTACGTTATTTGGGTTATCATTCATATCTCCCATAATAAACACTTTAGCATAAGGATTGGCTGTTTGAAGTGAATCTACAATACGTTTACTCAATTTAGCTGCTGCAATACGTTTTGGTCTACTCCTAGCTTCTCCACCACGTCTTGAAGGCCAATGGTTAACTATAACATGGATTAAATCATTTTCTAATTTCCCGCTTACTAATAACTGGTCTCGAGTTGTGATGCGTTTTCCATCTTGGTCATCATAAATTTTTAACTCATGTGTATTTGAACTTATAGGAGTAAATAAACTTTTTTGATATAAAAATGCAACATCAATACCTCTGGAATCAGGAGAATCATAGTGGATAATGCCATAATTTTTTTCAACTAATAATGAGTCGTTAACTAGATCTTCTAAAACCTGTTTATTTTCAACTTCACAAACCCCAACAATTGCAGGCGTATTATTTGTGATGTCTTTACCAATCTCAGAAATAACCCGTGCCATATTAGCTATTTTCAGTTTGTAAGCTGCTTCACGATTTGCTTTTAATTCCATAATTGGACTATAATCATCGAACTTTACTGGGTCATTTATAGTGTCAAATAGATTTTCTAAATTGTAAAAAGCTATAGTATGAATTTTGAATTTTTTATCTTGGGCTTTTGTAGATACAAAAAAACTCAAAAAAAAGATTGTAAAAATAAGTTTTAAGAAATTCATCCAGTTAATAAAAGTTTACGCTTGCTACAATGCAAAACCTAAGCCAAAGTTATGGTATTGATTTATAATTTTAAAAATCAATGAGTTACTTTTTTGTAAAATTGGTGTCTTAAAGATAACTATGAATAAATTAACCCTCATTATTTTATTCGGAATTCTTTCCATGTCCCTCAATTCTCAACAAGCTATTGTTAAAGGAAGTGTTAAGGATGCGGTATCATTTCAGCCTGTTTTAAATGTTACGGTTGAGTTAGAAAACACGGATTTAGTTATATTAACTGATGTTCAAGGAGAGTTTGTTTTTTCTTCCAATATTCCTTTAGGTGAACAATTTTTAAAAATTTCTAAATCAGGATATACCAGCAAACGCTTTCCAATAATTGTTAATGAAGGACAAACAATAGATATAAGTGATATGACTTTAGAGCGCGATTTATCTCAAAGTCAAGATTTATTTACCATTACATTGTCTGATGATGAATTAGATAACGATGCTAGTGGCGCTGATAATATAACAGGCTTACTATCATCATCTCTAGATGTGTTTCAGCGAACAGCAGCTTTTGAGTTTAGCCAATCTTTTTTCAGGTTAAGAGGTCTCGATTCTGAAAATGGTTCTGTACTTATTAATGGAATTTCTATGAATAAACTCTATAGTGGCAGACCACAATGGAGTAATTGGGGTGGTTTAAATGATGTGATGCGAAATCAAGAATTAACTTCTGGATTAGCACCATCTGATTATAATTTTGGAGGTATTTTAGGAACTACTAATATTAATGTTAGAGCATCAAGAGCTAGGGAAGGCGGACGTATAACATATTCATCATCTAACAGAAGTTATACCAATAGATTAATGGCTACTTATGCTTCAGGATTGTTACAAAACAATTGGGCATATACTATCTCTTTAGGAAGACGATGGGGGAATGAAGGTTATCAAGATGCTACAATTTATGATGCTAATTCATTTTTTCTTTCGGTTGAAAAGAAATTAAATGAAAAGCATAGTTTGAATTTTACAGGCATGTATGCACCTAATCGTAGAGGTAAATCGTCTCCCAATACCCAAGAGGTTTTCGATTTAAAAGATATTAGATATAATGAATATTGGGGTTGGCAAGATGGTGAAAAACGAAATTCTAGAATTAAAGAAGTTGAAGAGCCTATTTTTATGTTGAATCATTATTGGGACATATCTTCAAAAACCAGATTAAATACAAATGTTGCTTACCAATTTGGTAAACAAGGGAATAGTAGATTAGATAATAACGGAACAGATTTAATAAATGGTTTTCCAGAAGGCGGTGGAGCAAACCCTAGTCCTACCTATTATCAAAAACTGCCAAGTTATTTTGAACGTAATTTTCCTAATGATTTACAGTTTGCTTACACAGCATTGCAGGAATTTCAAGATAATGGTCAAATAGATTGGAGTGCACTTTATCAAGCCAATATTTCTAATAGTCAAAATGGAGGAAACGCTACTTATGCCTTATATGAAGATCGAGTAGATGACACACAATTTACTATTAACTCCATTTTTAATACTGAGCTGAATGATGATGTAGTTTTAAATGCTGCTATAAATTACCAAAGCTTGAAATCTGAAAATTTTGCAGAGGTTATAGATTTATTAGGAGCTGAAACCTATTTGGATATAGATCAATTTGCAACTGATATTGACGAGGCGCAAAATGACTTACAAAACCCAAATCGATTAGTTGGTGAAGGCGATAAATTCAAATACAATTATATTTTTTTTGCAAATGTGATAAACGGATTTATTCAAGCGCAAGCCACTTTTAATAAATTAGACTTCCATATGTCTTGGAGTCTATCTAATACACAATACCAAAGAGAAGGGTTATATCAAAATGGAGCATTTCCTGACAACTCTTTTGGAAAAGCCAAAAAAATTAATTTTACTGGATTTGGCGCAAAAACAGGTCTAACTTATAAAATTTCAGGAAAGCATTTACTAAATGCAAACGGAGGATACATTTCAAAAGCACCTTCGCTCAGGAACACCTATTCCAATTCTCGTGAAAATCATAATATCGTCCCAAATATTACTAATGAAAAGATTTTATCTACTGATGTAAGTTATATTTTTCGTTCGCCAATAATCAAAGCAAAACTTACAGGATATTACACCAAAATTAAAGACGCTAATGAAATTTCATTCTTTTTCGCAGATGGTATTGGAGGTGATAATGTAGCTTTTATTCAAGAAATTTTACAAGGTATAGAGAAACAACATATAGGAGGAGAATTGGGTATTGAAGCTCAGGTAACCCCTACTATAAAATTAAAAGGTGTGGCTTCTATAGGGCAATTTACTTATGCTAATAACCCAAATTTGTATTTAACTACTGAAGCTGATGAAGAATCTATTGCCGCTGGTTTTGTTAATGGATTTAAAGATTTCGGAGAATCTAATCTTAAAGATTATAAAATTGCTGCAGGACCTCACCGTGCATATTCTATTGGTTTTGAATATCGAGATCCAGATTTCTGGTGGTTTGGAGCAACAGCAAATTTTTTAACAAATACATATATTGATATAAGCCCATTAACACGCTCATCAAATTTCACAACAGATTTTGATGGTAATGTGTTTAATGATTATGATGAGGATTTAGCAAGAGAATTATTAAAACAAGAGCGTTTTGATGATTATATGGTTGTGAATTTGGTAGGAGGAAAATCTTGGAAAATAGGAAGTAAGTATATAAGCGTTTTTGCAAGTGTAAATAACCTTTTGGATGCCGTCTTTAAAACGGGAGGGTTTGAACAAGGTAGAAATGCGAATTTTAGACAGTTAAGAGATGATAAAGCTCTTAATACCCAAGTTTTTGGGTCTAAATATTGGTATGGTAGAGGGGCAACTTATTTTTTAAATGTGAATTATAGATTCTAAAAAACAAATGATTTGTCAGGTTGAGCGCGATCGAAACCTGAGTGAATCTAAAAATATAAACTATGAAAACAATTAATAAAACAGCAATAGCCTTATTAGGGATATTATTTCTATGTTTTTCTTGTGTTGAAGATGATGATTTTGGAGTTCCAAATATTTCAAATGAGGATCCAAATATTCCTTTAGAAAAACGCACCACTTTTAAAGCTATTAAATCACTTTATGAGCAAGCTGTAAATGGAGGGAATTCAACGGTAGTTATTGAAGATGATATCTATATTGAAGGTTATGTAGTGTCTTCTGATAAAGGAGGTAACTTTTTTGAAGAGTTAATCATTCAAAATAAAACAGATGATAGCAATCCTGATAACGACCCAAGGTTGGGCTTTAAAATTGATATTAATGTGAGCAGTTTATCTGATACGTATCAATTTGGGCAAAAAGTATATGTAAAAATGGAAGGTTTAACTATAGGAGAAACAAGTGGTGTAATTACCATTGGAAAAGGTGATGCTGCTAGCGTTAAACAAATTCAAGCTGCTGAATATAAAGATATAGTATTACGAAATAACGAAATTGTAAATATAATACCTAAACAAGTGGGTATTGCAGATTTAACTGAAGCTGATGAAAACACCTTAATTCAATTAAATAATATGCAACTCAATCGTTTTGAATTGGGTGCTACATTTGCTAGTGAATCTTTTGATGAATTTGATGGATTACGTTTGATGGAAAGTTGTGATTCTGGTATTCAAATTATTATGCAAACCAGTACGTTTTCAGATTTTAAAACACTACTAGTACCTCAAGGTAATGGGAGTATTATTGGAATTTTTAGTCGAGATTTTAGAGATGATTTTAGTGTAATTCTTCCAAAAAGTTCTTCAGATATTAATTTTGAAAGTGCAGCGCGTTGTGACCCATTGGAGTTTTCTTGTGGTCTTGCTTCAATAATAGGTTCAGAAAATTTATTATATGAAGATTTTGAGCCTCAAAGAAATAACAGGCCTATAGAAATAACTGGATGGACAAATTATATTGAAACAGGAACAGAAGCTTGGGAAGGATATTCTTCAACATCATCAAATGCATCGTTAGGGCGCTCTTGTAGATTTCAATCGGCTAGTTCTGGAGATGAAAGTAACATTGGCTGGTTAATTACACCAGCTATAGATTTAGATGCCCAAGATGGTGAATCCTTACGCTTTAAAACCTCTAATAGTTTAGCTGATAGCAGTTACATGGAAGTGTTTTATAGTGATGATTGGGATGGAACTGAAGCTGGTGTTACAGTTGCTACGTGGCAAATTTTGGCGGATGCATACGTGGTAAAAGATTCTGATTCTTTTGCCGAATGGTTTAGTTCTGGTAATGTAGATTTATCGTGCCTTTCAGGAACAATACATATTGCATTTAAATATACGGGAAGTGGGCAATCTACTTTTGATGGTGTTTATGAATTGGATGAGATTAGTATAGATTATGTACCTTAGTCACTTAAGTATAATTTCAAATTAAATGTTCAAAAATCATAGCTATTATTTTTTCTTAGTATTAACTACAGTTTTTTGCTTTTCTGAGACTCAAGCGCAAACCACTGTTCAAAAAATAGAAAACAACTGGACAATTCTAGTTGATGGTAGCCCTTTCGAGATAAAGGGAGCAACCTTTGGTTATGGTGATGATGTAGAAAACTATGATACTTACTTTAAAGACTTAAATTTCCTTGGTGTAAATTGTATTAGAACTTGGGCAACGGGAGAAAATACTAAGCAATTGTTAGATGCGGCTCACAAATATAATGTTAAGGTTATGGTTGGTATTTGGATGCGCCATGGTAGACCTGGGATGGAAGACGATGATAGTTTTAACTATCTTGAAGATAAGGAAGGAGCAGAGGATATGTATGTTAACGCTATTAATACAGTGGAAGAATACAAAAATCATCCAGCAGTATTAACTTGGGGTATTGGCAATGAGGTTTATTTAAATATGGCAACAGATGAAGAAAAAGAAGCCTATTCTAAACTATTGGAGCGTATTTGTAGTCAAATAAAAACCTTAGACCCAAATCACCCTATTACATCTGTAGAAGCATGGACTTTTGGTTTTAAATGGTGGCAAAAATATGTGCCTTCAATCGATATTTATGGATTGAATAGTTATGGTGCCGGAGCAGGTTATTTAGCTTCAGAGCTAGAAAAAACAGGTGTTGATAAACCATATGTTATTACCGAATTTGGAGTTACTGGAGAATGGGATATCAAAAATGAAAAGCATGGCATTAAAGTTGAACCTAATGATCAGCAAAAATACGAGTCCATCTCAAAAGGATATCAAGATTGGATTATTAGCAAACCAGCAAACATAGGTGTATTTGTGTTTCATTATGCTGATGGAGATAAATTTATTTCACCTTGGTTATTTACTCATTACAAAAAGATGTATCGCCCTCAATATTGGGCAATAAGAAAAGCATACACTGGCAGTGAACCAAAAAATAACGTACCAGTTATAGAAACTTTTACTTTGCCAGATGTTACAAGAAAAAGTGGTACTTGGATTCCAGTTACATTAAAAACTTCTGATGTAGAAAATGAAAAATTAAGCATAAGTTTTAACTATAATCAACGTACTGGGAGTCGTAAACGTCGCGATCAAATTAATCCACTTAATTTTCGTGGAAACTTAATAGAAGGGTATGAGATTCAATTACCAAAAGAAGATGGTGCGATAAAAGTATATGTGAATGTAAAAGACACTTATAATAATGTTGGTATAGCATCTACTTCCATTTTGGTGTTTGATGAAGAAGCGAAGAAAATTAAATATAAAGTACCTAAAGTTACATTACCTTTTTACGTGTATAAAGATGGAATTGAGAATCCTTTTGCACCATCTGCACATATGGGAAATTATAAAGCTATGTCAGTTGACACTAAAAATAAAACAGAAGTTTATTCTGGGACAGCGGCTTTAAAAATAAGTTACAACCAAGAGTATGATTGGTATGGACTTGGGTTGGTCGATCCAGCTAATGATTGGGGAGATATTCTAGGAGGATATAACTTTACTGGCGCAACTAAATTTAGTTTTTGGGCTAAGGCGAGTAAAAAAAATGTAACTGCTAAAATTGGTTTTGGTTTAATAGGAAAAGATAAACCTTATCCCGATACAGCAAAAAGGGTTATAGAAGTTAAGCTAGGTACAAAATGGAAAAAATATACTATTAACCTTAAAAAGCTAGATTTGAGTTGTATTCGTTCAGGTTTAGTCTTGTTTTCAAGTAGTTATGGTTCTTATCAAGATATTTTTATTGATGAGGTTGTTTTTGAGTAGACCATTTTTTTCCGAATAGATAGCTTCATTATAGATTGGTTATAAGGATTAGTTATACCTTTGTAATAACATAAGTTATATGACTATATTCGACACCTTTTTTCTTAATTTTTTTCAACACTATAAAACAAGAAAGAATAAAAAAGCAATTAAAATTGCTACGTTTTATGTGTCTTTTTTGCAATGTAGCTTATTACTACTTCTAGGTGTTTTTTTTGCGGGCTTTTTTATACAAATGCATGTAGACACGATGTCTTCTAGTAAAGCATGGACTTTATTTGTTTTAGTAGTTGTTTTTATTTTTTTTAAAAATTGGATGCAATACAGTGGTAAAAAACGAAATCTACTTAGCGCAAAAATGCTTAAAAAGAAAAAGCGTTCTTATAATATTTGGATACTTTGGTTAATACCTTTTGGCATTTTGTGTTTAACATACATTCTTTTTCAAGCTATTTAATTACTTCTTTAAAATAGCATAAACAGGAAAATGGTCGCTATAACCACCTTTGTATTTTTTTCCAACATACGTTCTAAAAGGCGCCCCTTTAAAAGGACCATTAAAAAGTTTTAAAAAAGCTTCATCAAAAATATCAGCTTTAAAAAACTCAAATTCATCTTTAGAACTCTTAAAATAATTAGTGGAAATTAATATTTGATCAAAAATATACCATTGGCGTTTATGTTTTACGGTTCCTCTGGTAAATGAGCGAAGGGTTTCAAACGGATTAAACAATCCAAACTCATCCGTTAAACGTTTTAAGCTATCATTTTGAGGCGTATCATTAAAATCCCCTAAAACCATAATTTTAGCAGCTTCATTTTCGACTTTTAAAGAAGAAATAATCTCACTAACTTTTTTAGAAGAAGCTAAACGTTTAAATTCCGTTTCTTTTTGACCTTCACGTCTAGACGACCAATGATTAATAATAACATGAACCTTTTCACCATCTAAAACGCCAGAAACCAATAAGATATCTCTAGTGTAATCAGGAGACCCATCTTCATCAGTTAAAGTAATAGTAAATGTTTCAGTATGCGAAACTTCAAAAATTGTGGAGTCATAAAGCATTGCCACGTCAATACCACGTTCATCTAAAGAATCAAAGTGGACATAATCATAATTATAATTTACTAAGTGCTTCGAAGCAATTAAATCTTGCAGAACCTTAGCGTTTTCAACCTCTGCTAAACCAACTATTGCAGGATGCTTTCCAGTTTCACGTCTCCCAATATTAGAAATAGCAAAACCTAGTTTTCTAAGTTTATTATCATAACGTTTAAGGGTCCATTTTTTAACAGAGCCTGGTAAAAAGTCGTTATCATTAGTATTTCTATTATTTTCTAAATCGAATAAGTTTTCAATATTGTAAAACGCCAAAGTTTGCATATCGTGGCGAACGGGAATATCTTCAAAAGGTTCTGTCATAGATCAAAAATAGGCTTAAAAATATAAAAATAATAATGCCTGTAATTATGTAACTTTGCCAGCATAATATTTTTTATAATCAGGAGGCATATATGGGATTAGAAAAGGCTGTTTTAATAGGCATAATAACCAAAGATCAAGACGAAACTAAACTCAAAGAGTATTTAGACGAGCTGGAGTTTTTAACCTTCACAGCAGGTGGTTATGCCGTAAAGCGTTTTACTCAAAAAATGGATATGCCTAATGCCAAAACCTTTATTGGATCTGGTAAAATGGAAGATGTTAGTAAGTTCATTAAAGAAAATGATATTGATACTGCTATTTTTGATGATGAATTATCAGCAGCTCAAGAACGTAATATTAGTAAAATACTTGATGTAAAAGTATTAGACAGAACCAATTTAATCTTAGATATTTTTGCACAACGCGCGCAAACTAGTTATGCCAGAACACAAGTAGAACTAGCCCAATGCGAGTATTTACTACCACGTTTAAGAGGTATGTGGACACACCTTGAAAGGCAAAAAGGTGGGATTGGAATGCGTGGTCCTGGTGAAACCGAAATAGAAACAGATAGACGTATCGTGCGTGATAAAATTGCCTTATTAAAAAAGCGCATTAAAACTATCGATAAACAAATGGCGGTACAACGTGGAAACCGTGGTAAAATGGTGCGTGTAGCACTAGTAGGTTACACAAATGTGGGTAAATCTACACTCATGAATGTTGTTAGTAAGAGTGAAGTTTTTGCCGAAAATAAGTTGTTCGCAACCTTAGATACTACGGTCAGGAAAGTGGTTATTCAAAACCTACCTTTTTTATTAAGCGATACAGTTGGATTTATTCGTAAGCTTCCAACACAATTAGTAGATAGTTTTAAAAGTACACTAGACGAGGTTCGAGAAGCCGATTTATTATTACATGTTGTAGATATTTCGCATCCTAATTTTGAAGAGCATATTGCTTCTGTAGAAAAAATTCTTGGAGAAATTAAAAGCGGAGACAAACCAACCATTATGGTGTTTAATAAAATTGATGCTTATGAAGCAGAACATATAGATGAAGATGATCTAGAAACAGAACGCACCGAAAAGCATTACTCTTTAGAAGAGTGGAAAAGCACATGGATGAGTAAAGTAGGCAATAACGCTTTGTTTATTTCGGCCTTAAACAAGCAAAATTTAGAAGACTTTAAGAAGCGTGTTTACGATGAGGTTTGCGAGATTCATGTTACGCGTTTCCCTTACAATCATTTCTTGTATCCAGATTATAATTATGAAGATATGAAGTAGTATTTGGGCTTTACCCCAAAAAGGGGTCGGGCTTTCACTACTCAATCCCTCCTGCGTCGGGGATTTCAAACATGCCGTTCAATCCCTAACGCAAAAAAATGCGCTTCCTTTTAAGGAAGCGCATTTTTTATAGAATTATTCTAATGGTTCTAAAGTAACGTATTAAAACTTGTAGCTTAAACCAATAGTATAGTAAGATTGTATATCATTATCAACACTATCAAAAGTATCTCCTGTATTTCCTAAAGTATTAATAGAATAGTTTAAAGCCTCTTGTTTGTTATTTCTTAAACCAATATCAAAACCAACACCAATCATTTTCCATAATGTATAACTAAATGAGTTAGTCCAAGTCCAGTTAGATAAATCTCCAGATTTGTAACTTTGGAATGAAGATAAATTAGTTTTAAAAGCAATTGCTCCAATTTGTTTAGTATAGTCAGCAACTATTTTAGCACCTAAAGAAGATTCAAAAATATTGTCGTTATCAGCAAAAACAAAGTTGTAGTTTATTGGGTGTACAACCACTATTAAGTTTTCAATAGGTGTCCATGTTGCACCAATACCAACATCTAAATAACCAGGATCGTTAAAGTTGTCTAGTATTGTTGTTCTGTATTCAGCTAATGCAGAAACTGCTAAGTTTTTAGCTATGTTTCTACCGTATAAAGATGAAATGTTAAATACATCAGTAGTTGGGTTAAAGCTGTCATCATCTGTATCAGTATCTTTATTGTCTAATTTTACCCAGTTTAAGTTTGTAGTTAAACTGTTTCTCCAGAAAAACTTTTCTTGAATTAAGTTTGCAAATCCGTTTACAGTAAATCCAATATTACCTGAGGCATTATTTGGAGTACCTTGAGCATACCAGTTACTAAAGTTAGATAAACTTCCACCAATAGTACCAAAAGCACCTTTTCTCCATCCTGGAAGTGCGTCAATTTGAGCTTGTAAAGCGTTAGCTTCTGCTTGAGCAGCATCAGCTATAGCTTGTTTTTCAGCTTTTTGAGTTTCTAACTCTTCTTTTGTTTGAGCATTCATTGTTATAACACCAAAACATAATACCGTTAAAAAAAGTATTTTTTTCATTTTAAATAATTTTAGTTTTAAAATTTTGAGCAAATATATGTTAATTTTTAACAAATGTTAATTAATATAAATGAAAAGGAGAATCCTTTTTACTTGTTTTAAGACCCTTAATAGAATAGTAAGTCACTTTTATTATTTCTTTTTGTATAGCGGAACAGAAGAACAGGCTTCACCATACATAATAGACTTTGCTACAGATTTTAATTTGTTAGAAAGCATAATGTAAGCATTTTGAGGAACTGGTTTGTTAGAACACCCTTTAACAATTATAGGCTTGTCTTTAAACTCTTTAACATCAAGATTATTAATAATATCCTGATAAATAGAGGTTTCTAGTTGTTCTAAATCTCCAACAATAATCTTTTTAGCGTAAGATTCTAAATGAATACTTAAAAGCATGTAAGCCCAACCTGGGATAATGGCATCAGTACTGCAAGTTAATGCTACATAATTATCTTGATATTTACTCCAGTTGAATTCAGAAACTTGTGTTCTGAAGTCTTTTTCACGAAGCACAAAACCTTCAAAAAGCCAGTCTTTAATATCAAATAATGCACGTTTGCCTTTAGGGTAAAAATCCTCGAGGTCAATGGTAACTAGTTTGCTATTCGCTACGCGATTTATAATTTCGTCTGCCATGGTGAAAGTTTAAAGTTCAAAGTAGTAAGTTACTGAATACTGCCACTGTTTACTGTCAACTGAATCAAAGCATCCCCAACTCCAACTTAGCTTCTTCACTCATTAAATCTTGTGTCCAAGGTGGATCAAAAGTAATTTCAACTTCAGCATCTTTAACATCATTTAACGACTTTACTTTTTCTTCAACTTCCAAAGGCAAAGTTTCAGCAACTGGGCAGTTTGGTGTTGTCAACGTCATTAAGATTTTTACATCATAATCTTCATTTACAAATACGTCGTAGATTAAACCTAGTTCGTAAATATCAACTGGGATTTCTGGGTCGTAAATCGTTTTAAGAACATTTACTATTTTTTCGCCTAATTCGGCTGTATCTATAACTTCACTCATTTTTTTTAAGTTTATGTGTTTATCTGTTTATTCGTTTAGAGCTTAACGCCTAAAAAACAAACAACTAAACTAATTTAACTGTGTTTGGTATGCAATGGCATACATTTTTAATTGCTTAACCATACTTAATAAACCATTAGCACGTGTTGGGGATAAATGCTCTTTTAACCCAATTTTATCAATAAAATCAGTATTGGCATCTATAATATCTTTAGGGTGCTGGTTTGAAAACGTACGAATCAAAATGGCTATAATACCTTTAGTAATTATCGCATCACTATCAGCAGTAAATTCAATTTTATCATCTTTCATTTCAGCATGAACCCATACTTTGCTTTGGCAGCCTTTAATAATATTACTGTCAGTTTTGTATTGGTCGTTAATCAAAGGCAAATCTTTCCCTAAATCAATCATATATTGGTAACGTTCTTCCCAATCTTCAAACATTGAGAATTCGTCTATAATTTCGTTTTGAATGTCTTCAATACTCATACACTATAATTTTATGCAAAAATACAACAACAAAAGATGCTATTCAATGTTTTCAACCACTGATAAGATTTCTTTAACTAAAGAAGCTATTTCTTTGGGTGGGTTTCCATGATCAAAACTTTGAGATTGATGAATTTCACCATTAGTAATAATCTTTAAATAAGCTCTTAGAGCACCATCCAATTGATGATTTTTCGAAGGCACTGTAAAGGTTGGAAGTTTTTCTAAATCAACTCTATAACACTCTTTTAATATTTTCTCCCATAATTCATCAGGGCATGATTTTGTAATTGAATTTGCTCCTCTTTCTTTACTGTAGTAAATTGTTTTGTCTTTAATAATAATTTGCAAGTAAGAACCTCTGGTGCTTGCCGTATATTCTAATGATAAATTATCTTGTTCTGCTTGTGGATAACATCCTTTGGCTAATGTAATTGATAAAAGTATGAGCAAAAGTTTCATATATTTTATTTTTATTGATAATAATGATACAAAAAAGACGCCAAATTTGGCGTCTTTTTAAATTATCTTTAAGAGAAAAAGAAATCTTTATGGCAACATACTTTCTCTAGCACCACCAGATGCAAATATTGCACGCATTCTAGCTTTTTGCCCTTCTGAGAACATGTACATACATGCATCATCAACATAATCCATATAATTCATTGTCATATCATTACTTCTACAATGCGCTGTTGGGTAAGATGGACAGCCATAATTTGGTCTGTCAGAGCTAGGTGTGTCAGCAACAAAATCATCTTGACGACATCTCCCGTCTCCCCAAATATGGCGTAGATTTAAGTAATGTCCTACTTCGTGAGTTGTTGTTCTTCCTCCATCAAAAGGAGCAGCAACATAACCTGTTGAGCCAAAATATTGAGGAGAAACCACTACACCGTCAGTTGCAGAATTCCCACCAGGGAATTGAGCATAGCCTAAAATGCCTCCACCTATATTACACACCCAAATATTTAAATGCGTTTGAGGAGTTATTGGAGGATAATCACTTTTTACAGCATTATTTGTTCCCCAAGAGGTTCTTGAATCTGGATGCCTGAAAGTTCCTGCTAATGTAAATGTAATTTCAGAATCAGCAGCTACACCTGAAAACTCTGAAGGAATTTGATTAGCATCATTATTAGTTTTTCTAAAATCATCATTCAAAATGTTTATTTGAGAAGTAATTTGGGCATTACTAATATTTTCATTTGAATTGCTGTAAACTACGTGAACGTAAACAGGTATATTTATTACGCCCAAATTGTCAGGAGTTGGATCTCCACCACCGTCTCCGCCGCCGTTGTTACCACCGCCGTTTCCATTTCCATTTCCACCTTTTTTACCTGCAATAAATGCACGTGTGTGATATTCTATATCATACATCTTTTTTGCAAGTCCGGGGTTTTGGTCAAGCTGTCTATTTAATACATTCATCGTATGACACGACTTAGTTTTTTCTTTTTTGTTTGTAGCCTTTGAAAGTAAGTCTTCGGATGTATCTGTATAAACATAAAAGTCGCTCATATCAACTTTAACAGATTGTTCCTCGTTAATTTCATTTTTGTCATCATCACATGCTGTGAATAGTAAGGCTATCGCAGCCATACTGAAAAGAATTTTTTTCATTTTTAATATTAATTTGAATTAGTCGATGCTCAAGATAAAATTATTTTACGAATTATCTTATAAATCCATAAAATATTTGTTAATTATTCGACAAACAACCATATATTGTTAATTATATAACAATAGATTTAATAAAATTTTGAAGTTATACTGAAATTAAGACAGCATCATTTTAGCTTTCTTAACACCTTCAACTAAAGCGTCAATTTCTGATTTAGTATTGTAAAATGCAAAAGAAGCTCTTACCGTTCCAGGGATTTTATAGAAATCCATGATAGGTTGGGCACAATGGTGTCCAGTTCTTACAGCGATTCCTAGCTTATCTAAAATGGTCCCAACATCATAAGGATGAATCCCATCTAGATTAAATGAAATAACAGATGTTTTATGTTTTGAAGTCCCGTAGATTTTTAAACCTTCTATTTCTAGGAGTTTTTTTGTGCCATATTCAAGAAGCTCATTTTCGTAGGTGGCGATATTATCGAAACCAATAGCATTCGTATAATCTATGGCTGCTCCAAAAGCAATGCCGCCACAGATATTAGGAGTTCCAGCTTCAAATTTATGCGGTAAATCTGCATAAGTTGTTTTTTCAAAAGTAACTTCGGCAATCATTTCTCCTCCGCCTTGGTAAGGTGGTAACTTTTTTAACCATTCCTCTTTTCCGTAAAGCATACCGACACCAGTTGGCCCACAAATTTTGTGAGCTGAGGTCACGTAGAAATCTACATCTAATGCTTGAACATCTGGTTTAATGTGTGGTGCAGATTGTGCGCCATCAATTAAAACAGCAGCGCCTACGTCGTGTGCTTTTTCAATAATATATTCAATAGGATTTATGGTGCCTAATGCATTTGAAATATGATTAACAAAAACTAGTTTGGTGTTTTCTGATAGTAGTTTATCAAATTCTGACATCACAAGTTCGCCATCTTCATTCATTGGAATGACTTTTAAAGCGGCTCCAGTACGTTCGCACAGCATTTGCCAAGGCACAATATTGCTATGATGCTCTAAAGCAGAAACGATAATCTCATCACCTTGTTTTAAAAGGGATGAAAAACCGTTTGCGACAAGGTTAATACCATGTGTTGTTCCCGAAGTAAAAATAATTTCGTGTGAGTACTTTGCATTAAAATGTGCTTGTATTTTTTGTCTTGAAGCTTCGTATAAATCGGTGGCTTCTTGACTTAAAGTATGTACACCTCGATGTATGTTGGCGTTGTAGTTTGAATAATAATCTACAATAACATCTATAACTTGTTGTGGCGTTTGCGATGTTGCGGCGTTATCAAAATATACTAAAGGTTTACCGTTTACTTTTCTGGAAAGTATCGGGAAGTCTTTTCGTATGGTTTCTACATTGAACATGGCGGATAGGTTAGCCCCGTAGTCGCCGTTCGACTATTTTATAGTCTTAACCTTTTTTGCCATTAAAAGCAAAAAAGATATAGCGGATAGCGGGGAATAGCTTCAAATAAAAATTTTATAAATCGAAACCAATATTTACACCCAATTTATTGGCGATAATTTTGGTAATACGTTGTTTTAATTCTGGAATTTTAACTGAACTCAATACGTTATTGCTAAACGCAAACATTAATAATGCTTTGGCTTCTTTCTCTGGAATTCCCCGCGAACGCATATAAAACATAGCACTTTCGTCGAGTTGACCAATAGTACAACCGTGAGAACATTTTACATCGTCGGCAAAAATTTCTAATTGCGGTTTGGTGTTTATGGACGCTTTATCGCTTATTAAAATGTTATTGTTTGCCTGAAACGCGTTTGTTTTTTGAGCTTCTTTTTCAACAACAACTTTACCATTAAAAACGCCTGTAGATCTGTCTGAGAATATGCCTTTGTAGTCTTGATGACTTTCGCAATTTGGCTCGATATGATGCACCAAAGTATTGTGATCCACGTGTTGTTTTTCGCCAATAATCGTAATACCTTTTAGAGTAGAATCTATACGCTCTCCGTTTTGGTAAAAGTTTAGATTGTTACGAATTAACTTGCCACCAAATGAAAAAGTATGTACAGAAGCGAAACTCTCTCTGCTTTGTTTAACGAAGGTGTTATCTATTAAAGATGCGTTTTCGTTATCGTTTTGAATCTTGTAATAATCAACAATGGCACGTTTGCTTGCGAAAATTTCGGTAACGCTATTAGTTAAAACAGGATTACTAGTTAAACTCTGATGGCGTTCGATAATTTGTACATGAGAATTCTCTCCAACAACTACCAAGTTACGTGGTTGTAACATAGTTGCCGACTCATTTCCAGTTGAAAAGTGTATGATTTGAATAGGTTTTTCTACAATCTTATTTTTTGGAATATGAATATATGCACCCTCACTTGAAAATGCTGTATTTAAAGAGGATAAGCTATCTTTTTCAGCGGCTTTATTGAAATAATTTTCAATAACTAATTGATATTTTGGCTTGCTTAAAGCAGCAGACATCAAACATACATCTATACCATCATGTGTGGTTTGAGATAAATGAGATGAGTATTTCCCATCAATAAAGATGATTTTATAAGTATCGATATCGTGAATGAAATACTTCTTCACTTGAGGATACTCCAAAGCGTTTTCTTGCTTAGGGAATACGCTATAGTCTTCTTTTAAAATACTGTTTAAAGAAGTATATTTCCAAGCCTCTTCTTTTTTAGAAGGAAATCCTTTTTCTTCGAATGTTTTTATAGCTTCAGATCTCACATCGTGCACATAGCTGTCTATATCAACTCTGTTTTCGAATGCTAAAAATGATGATACTAATTTTTCTTTTAAATCCATTGCTTGTTATTAAGCGTTCACTTCTTCTTTAATCCAGTCATAACCCTTTTCTTCTAGCTGATGAGCTAGCTCTTTACCACCAGATTTCACAATGCGTCCATTGTATAATACATGTACAAAATCAGGAACGATATAATCCAACAAACGCTGGTAGTGTGTAATAACTACAACAGCATTGTCTTTGCTTTTAAGTTTGTTTACACCATTGGCTACAATACGAAGTGCGTCAATATCTAAACCAGAATCTGTTTCATCAAGAATAGCTAATTTAGGCTCTAACATAGCCATTTGGAAAATTTCGTTTCGCTTTTTCTCTCCTCCAGAAAACCCTTCGTTTAAAGAACGTGATAAAAACTTTCTATCAATTTCTAAAAGTTCAGATTTTTCACGGATTAATTTCAACATGTCTTTCGCTGGCATGTCTTCTAATCCTTTTGCTTTGCGAGTTTCATTAATCGCAGTTTTCATGAAGTTAGTAACTGATACTCCAGGAATTTCAACAGGATATTGAAACGATAAAAACACACCTTTATGTGCGCGTTCTTCAGCAGCTAATTCTTCAATATCTTCGCCTTCAAAAATGATATTACCTTCAGTAACTTCATATTCTTCTTTACCAGCAACTACTGACGCTAACGTACTTTTTCCAGAACCATTTGGTCCCATGATAGCATGAACTTCCCCTGGTTTTACTTCAAGGTTAATACCTTTTAAGATACTTTTATCTTCAACACTTGCGTGTAAGTTGTTTATTTTTAACATACTATTGATTTCCTAGTTTTATAACGTTGTTTTCTTCTTTCGGATTTGGCTTTACGCTAAGTATTTCGTGTACTTCAACTTTATTATCCCAAAGAATGGTTTCGTGTTTATCGTTTGTAATTTTCCCTCGTATGGTTACTTGAACCATATCAGTAGGTTCCGTTTTGTATTTCTTAGCTTCTTCGTTTAGTTCTTCAAGCTTATCTGTTAATAGTACACCATAAATTTCAGCATGTGTTTGTAAAACGGCGGCGCCATCATAATATACAAACTCACCTTTTAAAAGTGTTAAGCCATCACTTTGTTTAGCTGTTCTTTCAGAGTCATCTGTAATGGTAGTTTCTTCTGATGTTTGAGATTTTACATCTTTTTTACAGCTTAAAAACGCTGAAAGACATATCAATAGAATTAATACTTTTTTCATTTTTTTTTAATTTATCCAACACTTCCTTCTAAACTAATTTCTAGCAATTTTTGAGCTTCAACAGCAAATTCCATGGGTAGTTTATTTAATACTTCTTTACTAAAACCATTTACAATTAATGCAATGGCTTTCTCTGTATCAATACCACGTTGGTTGCAGTAGAAAATCTGATCTTCACCAATTTTACTAGTAGTAGCTTCGTGTTCTATTTTTGCGGTTTTGTTTTTTGCTTCAATGTATGGAAACGTGTGTGCTCCACATTCATTACCCATTAATAAACTATCACACTGCGAAAAGTTACGTGCATTTTCAGCTCTTGAATTTACTTGAACTAAACCACGGTAACTGTTTTGAGACTTTCCAGCTGAAATTCCTTTAGAAATGATAGTCGATTTGGTATTCTTTCCTAAGTGAATCATTTTCGTACCAGTATCGGCTTGCTGATAGTTGTTTGTAACAGCGATAGAATAAAATTCACCTACAGAATTATCACCTTTTAATACACAACTAGGATATTTCCAAGTTACTGCAGAACCAGTTTCCACTTGTGTCCAAGAGATTTTTGCGTTTTTCTCACACAATCCACGTTTGGTTACAAAGTTAAAAACACCACCTTTACCTTCAGCATTTCCTGGATACCAGTTTTGTACTGTTGAATATTTTATTTCAGCATCGTCTAAAGCTATGAGCTCTACAACTGCAGCGTGTAATTGGTTTTCATCACGACTAGGAGCTGTACAACCTTCCAAATAACTTACATAACTACCTTCATCAGCAATTACCAAAGTTCTTTCAAATTGCCCTGTTCCTGCTTGATTAATTCTAAAGTAAGTAGATAATTCCATTGGGCATCTTACGCCTTTAGGAATATAACAGAAAGAACCATCACTAAAAACAGCAGAATTTAAAGCTGCATAAAAGTTGTCTTTCTGAGGAACAACAGTTCCTAAATGTTTTTTTACAAGTTCTGGATGCTCTTTAATAGCTTCAGAAATACTCATAAAAATAATACCCTTTTCACCTAAAGTTTTCTTGAACGTTGTAGCTACTGAAACTGAATCTACAACCACATCCATGGCAACTCCAGCTAGTTTTTTTTGCTCATCAAGAGAAATACCTAATTTCTCAAAAGTTGCCAATAATTCTGGGTCAACCTCATCAATACTATCGTATTTAGGTTTACTGTTAGGTGCAGAATAGTAAGAAATGCCTTGAAAATCTGGCTTCTCGTAATTTACATTAGCCCATTCAGGTTCTTCCATTTCTTTCCAAACCTTAAAAGCTTCTAATCGCCATTCAGTCATCCATTCAGGCTCTTCTTTCTTTTTAGAAATAGCACGAACAATATCTTCATTTAAACCATTCGGAAATGTTTCAGAATCTATATCCGTATAGAATCCATACTCATATTCCTTGGTTTTTAATTCTTCCCGTAAATCATCCTCGGTATACTTCGACATATTACTTTCTTATTTTATAATGAAAATGATTCGCCACAACCGCAAGTTCGGTTAGCGTTAGGATTGTTAAACACAAAACCTGTTCCGTTTAAACCACCTGAATATTCTAGAGTAGTGCCAATTAAGTACAAAAAGCTTTTTTTGTCAACTATAATTTTTATGTCGTTATCCTCAAATACTTTATCGCCTTCTTGTTGTTCTTTATCAAACTTTAAATCGTAAGATAAACCAGAACAACCACCACTTTTCACACCCACACGAACGTAGTCTGTTGTAGCATTATAACCATCATCGGTCATAAGCTCAACTACTTTCTTCTTAGCTGTTTCAGAGACTTTTATCATATATCTTTTTTATTAAATTTAGGTTTGTCCTTAGTGTTTTATTAAGACAGTTTCTAAATAGAGGACAAATATACAATATAAGTCCCTTAAAATCGAATTACCTAACATTATATTAGCATATAGTTTAATAGGTTTTTCTTATGAAATGATTAATATCTCAGATGTAGATAGTTACTCTGTAGTTTTTATTTTTAATAAGTATGAAATAGAAGTATTATGCAGTTCTTTTTCTGTAGAGTATAGAAGAGAATCTTTCATTTTCTCTATGAGAAACAGGTGTGATAGAACCATTATTTTGAAATTTAAAATAACCTTTGCAACATTTACATACTAACTCTGGAGTATTATCATTTGCTTTACTCAAACGAAAATAATTATGCCCATAAGTTGAGCAAAAAAGGTTAGATGTTAATGTTCTAGACATAAAATATATTGGTTCGATGGTTAATGTAGATAAAAATATAAAATGTCAGATAAAAATCATATTTTTTTCGACGAAATACATTTTCTATGTAGTATTATTCTTGTTTAAAATTTGAATCATTTATAAATTCATAATCTGAAAGCGATAAAAGAAAAGCTTTTAAATCTGTTTTATCATTCTCAGATAAATTAACTCCACCTTCTGAAACTTTTTTCATTAAAGGGTCAATTGTTGACGAATTTTTCAAACCTTCACTGTAATGATTAATAACTTCTTCTAAAGTTGCAAATCTTCCATCGTGCATATATGGCGCTGTGAACGCTAGGTTTCTGAGTGATGGCGATTTGAATTTTCCGTTATCAGCGGGATCACCTGTTACAGCTCCTAAGCCTAAATCAGAAAAGGTTTCATCTAATCCGTTATTATGAAAAATATTATCTGTCCAAAGTGGGTTTTTATCGCTTCCATGGCAATGAAAACAATCTCCTCTGGCTTCATCCATAAATATATTAAACCCATTTAGCTCTTGATTAGTAAGTGTAGTTTCGCCTAATAAAAATTTATCAAATTTTGAATTTGAGGAAATTAAAGTACGCTCAAATTGAGCAATAGCTTTAGTGATTAAAGTAGAATCGATTTTTGAAGTACCAAAAGCTTGCTCAAACAGATTAGGATATTCAGGGTCTTGTTGCAGCTTTTGCTCAACATTTACCCAGCTGCTTTTCATTTCAATAGGGTCTGAAACAGGAACAAAAGCTTGGTGTTCTAAACTAAACGTATTACCATCCCAAAAGAATTTTTCATCATAATTCCAAGCTAAATTAAACAAAGGCATAGAGTTTCTGTTTCCAAAAATTCCATCTACACCATCACTGAATCTATCTGAATCTGAAAAAGCATTTTCTGGAGCATGACAGTCTGCACAAGAAATTGAGTTGTCTATTGATAAAATAGGATCAAAAAACAATTTTTTACCTAAAGTAACACCTTGTTCGGTTTGAGGGTTATCAACAGGAATTATTGGAGCTAATATGTTGTCTTTAAAAAGTTTTGGAATTTCAAGAGGACTTGGAGTCGCTATATATTGTTCTATAGTTTCGTTTTCACATGAAAAACAAACAATAAACAAACATATAATATGTAGTTTCCAAGGTTTCAAAAAATAGAATTTATTGGTCAATTGATTTCAAGCTAAAAACATTTTGCCCGTTTTCAAACATCATGATTTGAGCATCAGAGTTTGGCATTAACATTTGATTTAAAACATTTAAATCCCAAGTGTTTGGATTTTTAAACCATTCGGCAATATTCATTTCAATATTAAAAGTAGCGTTGTTTGATATTATAACCTCACCAAGGCTAACATTAAAAAAAGTATCTTGAGGGAATGTTGGATTATCTCCAGGGTTATCTGCAGCTCTAATGGCATGGTAATTAAAGCCTTGTTCTGTATCTGAAGTATTTAAAAATTTACCATCAAATTGCATATAATGATAACCACCGCCTAACATGGCAGGAACAAACCATGAGGTTGAATTTAAATCTTCGTAGTTGCCACTATTGTCTTCATTATTAAAACCAAAAGTGAAAGTGACATCGCTATATGAACCTATAGGAATTAATGTAGATGAAGAGAAAGATAAATTTTGATTATTAGTTACATCTACTAAATTATAACCATTTAAAACCAGTTTCTCAGCATTATTAGTTGTAAAAGTAATTTTAGAAACAAGGTATCTTAATCTTTCAATACTCAGTTGTTCACCATTAGCATTAGTAAATTTAATAGCATTGAAATCTGAATTTGTTACTGGTGTTCCATCCCAATTATGGCTAAAGTTGAATGTTGTAGTTATTTGTGAAACGTTGTCATCATTATCTTCTGAACAAGATATTATTGATAATAGAAAAATTAAGAATATGGGCGTTATTTTTTTCATTGTTTTATTTTAAAAATAAGTAAGTCAGAGAATCCGTTATTATTTGAAACATCTAAATTCGAACTGCTAGAATCACCAACAACTATAATGTCTTTATTATTGAGTTCAACAGCATCATATGCAAAATCAATCTCTGAACCACCTATTGATTTTTGCCATTTTAAATTACCATTGTTGTCTATTTTTATAACCCAAGCATCATTCTGTCCATTATTATCTGTTAAATTTCCATCAATACTTCTAGAACTTCCTGAAATGATAAAACTACCTTCTTGAGTTTTTGAGATGGACCGAGCTACATCAAAACTGTTACCTCCAAAAGTTTTCTCCCAGATAAGTTCACCTAAAGGTGAGATTTTAATAGCCCATAAATCGGCAGCACCTTTGTTATTTTTAACGTCTAAGTCATTACTTCTAGTATCTCCTACAATTATATAATTGCCGTCGTTTGACTTTGCAATTGCTCTGGCTTCATCAGTTTGAGAGCCTCCAAAAGATTTTTCCCAAACTAAATTACCAGTTTCAGAAATTTTTATAACCCAAAAATCATATGAGCCTTTACTGTTTTTAATATCTACATCATTACTATCAGAAGAACCTACTATTAAATATCCATTATCATTAGTTTGTATGGCATCATAAGGTGTATCTGTAAATGTGCCTCCAAAAAATCTGCTCCATTGCTTTTCTCCTGATGAATCTATTTTAATTACCCAATAGTCACCTCCAGCATGTCTACTAGAAAATTTCGATTTAGAACTTTTACTATTTCCTTCTCCATTAGAAGCTGAAACATCTAAAACACCAGTTAATAGAAAACCACCATCGTTGGTTTGAATTATGGAGTTACCTATGTCTGCACCTAAAAAACCAAAAGACTTTTGCCATAAAATAGTTCCAGAAGCATTTAGTTTTGAGATCCAATAATCATGCGCGCCATTGTTTTCTGTTACATTACCATCAATGCTTTTACTGAAACCAATTATGGCATAACCACCATCTGAAGTTTGGAGAACGTCATTTCCTCTGTCATCATCAGTTCCACCATAAGTCTTTTGCCATTCTAAAGTATCGTTCTGGTCAAATTTAAGAAGCCAGTAATCAAAAGATTCATTTGATTTATTTGAGATGTCTCCATCCAAACTCTGAGCATGACCTAAAATAGCATAGCCATCATCTATAGTATTAACTATGGCTTGAGCACTTTCGTTTTTTGAGCCACCTAAAGTTTTAACAAAATCGACTCTTGTAGAATTTGAAGTACCTCCATTATCGTCATCTTTTTTATTACAATTGAAAACTAGAAGGACAACAGAAACAAGACTTAGGGCAAATGTGAGTTTCTTCAAAAGAGTTAATATTTTAAAAAATTATGTACCACTTTTTCTAATAATAAATAGCCCTCTGTCAATATCACTAACAATTATATTTCCGCTAGCAAAATATGGATAAACATTCCAAGCACCATTAAATTCGGTGGCGTCGTTTGCAGGATATGTGTCAAAGAAACCAACTTCAGTAAAAGATTTTCCGGCTATCTGAGATATATTTATCATCCTAACTCCAGCTCTGTAACTAGCAAAATAGTATGTGCTATTATGAACATAACCATTATGGTCTATTGCTGCACTGTTTCCAAAATAGTCAAAATGATAAGCAGGATTATCTAGGTCTGTAAAATCAAAAACAATAGTTCTTGTATTAGCACCAACTCTTATCTCATCAACTTCATCACCAAGTATAAAATATTTCATGTCCTCAGTAAACCAACCTTGATGCGCGTACCATACATTATCATAACTTATGGTAGAAATAATTGTTGGATTAGCTTTATCGGTTACATCAGCAATAACAACTTCATTTTCATTACTACCTATTAATATTTCTTTACCAGTATAATCTGCATCAGGACCATTATAAGTAACTACTTGAGCGTCATGAGAATATCCTCCTTGAAGAAATCCGCCTTCAGAAACTGGATTTTTTGGATCTTGTATGTTTATAAATATTGGTCCGCCAGCATAAGTAGAACTTCGGTTAGCTCCAACTACATAAGCGTAACCTGAATCTTCGTTGATTACGATATTGTGCGCTTTTCCAAATTCAGTAAAGTGGGTATCTGCAGTAAATGTCTCAGGAGGATTAGTTACATTTCTCAAACGAGTTAAATCAAAAACCTGCATACCATGATCATCATTACAAGATGGATCTCTTCCAAGGCTACAATCTGCAACTATAAAGGCATGATCTTTATAAACTTTTACGTCTCTCCAAGGGCTACTTGTAGTAGCAGTAGGTAAGTTTCCTAAATATATTGGTTCGTTAGGTTTTGTGATATCAACAAAAGATGTATTGTGAGAAGTTGCCATTAAAGCATATTCTCTTCCAGTGGAGCTGTCTGTCCATCCCCAACAATCAGTTCCTTCAGCAGCGCCAAAAGTTGTTAAAGGGATATTCGCCATTAAATCGTAATCATTACAAGGGTATATATCGGCAAAACCATTTTCGCAAACGGCTAAAGGAGCATTAGGGTCAATAGTATCATCATCACAAACGTTACCAATACCATCATTATCATCATCTGCTTGGTCTGGATTTGCAATTAATGGACAATTATCTACTGTGTCTAGGATATTATCATTATCATCATCATCGTCACATAAATCACCTATACCATCATTATCATTATCTTCTTGATTAGGATTTGCTATTGAAAGACAGTTGTCAGCATTATCTTCAATACCATCACTGTCAGTATCAACTACTGGTATTATTTCAACAGGTTCATCATCACAAGAATGAATGGTAAAAACAAAAAAAGTCGCCAAAAATATGGCGCAGAAAGGACGTGAAAATTTCATAGGAAGATTTATAGTTATAACTTAAAAGATTTAGTTTTAGTATAAAGATAGTAAAAACAAAATTAGCTTCTTATTTTTGCAAAATGATAGAAGATAAGAATCAACAAAGAACACAATTAAATGATCTTGGAGAATTTGGTTTAATTGAGCATTTAACAAAAAATTTTAAGCTAAATCAAAAGTCAACTGTTAAAGGTATAGGAGATGATGCAGCTGTTTTAAATTTTGATAATAAACAAGTAATAGTTACTACTGATTTACTTGTTGAAGGAGTGCATTTTGATTTGAGTTATATGCCTTTAAAACATTTAGGTTATAAAGCTATTATTGTAAACTTATCTGATGTCTTTGCTATGAATGCTAAAGCAACTCAAGTAACTGTTTCAATAGCTGTGTCTAATAGGTTTCCTTTGGAAGCCTTGGAAGATTTGTATGCTGGAATTGAAACTGCAGCAAATATTTACGGTATTGATGTTATTGGTGGAGATACCACCTCTTCAAATAAAGGCTTATTGATTTCTGTAACAGCAATTGGAGAGATAGAACCAAAAAACGAAGTTTATAGAAGTGGTGCAAAACCAAATGATTTGTTAGTTGTTTCTGGAGACTTGGGAGCTGCTTACATGGGCTTGCAAGTTTTAGAACGTGAAAAAGAAGTCTATAAGGTTAATCCAAATAGTCAACCAGATTTAGAAGCATATTCATATATTATTGAAAGACAATTAAAGCCAGAAGCAAGAAAAGATATTATTAAATTATTGGAAGACTTAGATGTGAAGCCTACATCTATGATTGATGTTAGTGATGGATTATCTTCAGAGATTATACATATATGTAAACAAAGTAAAGTTGGATGTGATTTATATGAAAATAAAATTCCGCTAGACCCTCAAGTTATTTCAACCTGTGAAGAGTTTAATATAGATAGTACAACAGTTGCTTTAAATGGCGGTGAAGATTATGAGCTTCTTTTTACAGTTTCTCAGGACGATTTTCCAAAAATAAAAGCAAATCCTAATTTATCCATTATAGGTTTCATGAAAGAAGAAAAAGAAGGCATTCATCTTGTAACAAGAGCTGATACAAGGATTCCAATAAAAGCACAAGGCTGGAAGAATTTTAATGATTAGGCAATCATTAATTTTGCTTCTTTCTGAGTTTTATTAAACTTTCTTCTTTTGTTAATTCTGACAAGACGCTTGTGGTGAATACGTTCAAGGACGTCATTTATCTCTTTGAATTTTGGAGTAAGCTCTATTAGGTTTCCGTTACTGCTAGTGGTAAGCTCTTTTTTACAGTTTTTACAAGTGTATTCTTGAACATGATAGGTAACCTGTCTAGTTACTTTAAAGTCATGACCAAATACTATACAATGAATGCTTTTCATGTTGTTTGCATATTAATAAATTTAAGAGAGAAGCTTAAAAGTATTAAAATTCAATGTATTATGTTAACAAGTAGTTAATAAATCGACGAAGCGAGAGTTTTTTTCTTTAAACGTGCATTTCTTGAGGTGTGAATGCGTTCTAAAATAGCATTTATCTCTTTGAACTTAGGGGTAAGTTCTATCAATTTGCCGTTGCTATTTGTTGTTAGTTCTTTTTTGCAGTGTCTGCATGTATACTCTTTTACATGATATGTAACTCGTTTTGTTACCTCATAATCATGTCCAAAAAGATTACAATACATTTTAGGTAAAAGAGTAGGTTTGTTAGTAGGTTTTTTCATGATATAATCATTTGGGAGCTTAAAAGTATAAATAAAAATTATATAATTCGACAAAAAGTAATTATTTTTCGATGAAATACATTATATATTGTAGGAATTTATCTTTATTTTCAATATGACTCATATGCCCATCAGGAAATTCAACCCATTCAATGTTGGTGTTTTTTACTTGCGAAAGCAATTTATTATAATCTAAAACAGGGTCGTTTTTACCAACAATTAGCATTTTTTTAAATAACGCTGACTGGAATAAGTTTACTCTATCTTTTCTAATTTTCATGCCCTCAAGTGCAGCAATAATTCCTTGTAGGGGGGTTTTTAAAGCTTCTTCAATAGTATTATTAATATCATTAGTAAAAACCGTTCTATTTTTTGGCATAAATAAATTAGAAACAGCCATTCTAATAAATGTTTTATGATTTTGTTTTACAGCTAAAATAGCCCGATCCCTGTTTTCTTTTTTTATTTGTGTATCATCGCTGGCAGTAGAATTCATCAAACATAAGCCATTAACAACTTTAGGCTTTCTTTCCGCGAAAGCGAGCGCCACATAACCACCCATAGAATGCCCAATAAAGGTTGCGCTTTTAATCTTCAAATGATTCAAAACCGCTTCAACAGCTTCTGCCATAAGCTCCATAGAGTGGATATAACCCAGACATTCTGTGTTTCCATGCCCTAATAAATCCAATGCTATAACACGATTGTTTAAACTGAGTTCTGGAATAAAAGGGCGCCACATTGAGGCGTTTTCTAAAAAACCATGAAGCAAAACGATGACATCTCCTTTACCTTCGTCTGTGTAAAAAATATTGATGCCCTTGTGCTCTAAAATCATTTTTAATTTATCTTAGGCAAAGATATCATCATACTATGAATAAAACTAAAGAAACCTTTGTGTTTGGTTTTGCATTATTTGCTGGCTTTTTTGGCGCTGGAAATTTGATTTTACCGCCGTTACTCGGTTTTGAATCTGGGGCAGACTGGTGGTTGGTAACTATAGGATTTATAATATCTGCAACTATAATTCCCTTGTTAGCTATTTTTGCTCATGCTAGATTGCAAGGCACGATGTTTGATTTTGGAAAAAAAGTGTCACCAATTTTTAGCTTAATCTTTTGTTTTTGCCTATTTGCTATTACGGTTGCTTTACCATGTCCACGTACTGCGGCAGTTACTCATGAAATGGCAGTTGCTCCATTTTTTGGAACAAGTTCATTGCTTACTAGTGTAGTATATTTTGTATTAGTATTCGTTTTTGTAATGAACAGAAATAAAGTATTAAGTATACTAGGCAAATATTTAACTCCAATAATTGTTTTAATAGTATTGACTATAATTGCTATTGGTGTTCTTTCCCCAGCAATCGATATGAATCCATCAAGTTTTGAATTACCTATGATAAGTGGTTTGTTGGAGGGGTATCAGACTTATGATGCTATGGCGGGAATTATTATGGGTGGTGTTGTGTTAGTGTCCATTAATAATTCTAAAAATGAGATGTCGTTTACTGAGAAAAAAATAATGGTTGCAAAATCTGGTTTAATTGCCATGTTTGGATTATTGATTATTTACTCAGGTTTAATTGCTGTTGGGGCTTTTTATAATGGACAATTTTATGAAAATATATCCAGAACCGATTTACTCTCTGGATTAGCCGTAAAAACATTAGGTAATATTGGTTCAACTTTTTTAAGTATTCTAATAGCTGTGGCATGTTTTACAACGGCAGTAGCTATTATTGTTAGTTTTGCAGATTTTTTTAAAGCTCATTTTAAGACCTTTAAAAATGCGTATTTATTAACTGCTGTTTTTTGCTGTATAGTTGGTGTTGGCGTTGGGCAAATGAATGTAGAATATATCATTGACATAGCATTACCAGCCTTAATGTTTATTTATCCACTGTGTATTGTGCTTATTTTATTAAATGTTATTCCGGAAAAATTTGCATCAGAACTTGTGTTTAAATGGGTTGTTTTAATAGCCTTTGTTTTTAGTATTCCAGATTTTTTAGGATTTGTGATATCTACTGAAGATTTAGAGCCTATTAAATCAATAATTCCTTTAGCAAATCAAAATTTAGGGTGGATTTTGCCTGCTGTCACTACTTTTATATTGGTAAATTTATTCGAAAAGTTGAAAGCAAGTCATTAAGATTTTACTCTTTTAATTGCAGTAAAAGCTTTATCAACAAATTCATCTTCAACAAGTATAGTAAATTCATTTGTGGTAGATAATACTTCATATAAAACAATACCTTCCCAAGCTAAACGTTTAAAAAAATGATAATATAAACCCGCTATTTTTGAGTTATCTTGAGGTAGATTTATACTGATAGCTGATAAGTTTTCTTGTACAGCAATAAACGTTTCGTTTTCTAAATGTTGGTTAATAAAATCGTTTAAACTGCTTGATACCACAATATTACTTTCGTGAATACCTCTTGTAAAAGCGTAAAATAGTTTGTCTTCTTTGTTAATGCGCTCTAATATTTTGGCATGATTATCAATTAAAGTTGTTGAATTTTTTACAGTAAAATCGGTTAAATTTGAACGCACCGTTATATCTCCAAGGTTTTGGATAACCCGTTTCATTTTTATAGAATTACCTAATGTAACAGGTGGATTATAGCGCCTTAATGCCATCATTATAGCACCTGGTTTTACATCTTTTTTTAGCATTTTACTAATTGGCTCTACAAGCTCGATAGCTAGAGCGCTAAAATTTATAATGTTTCTAGATAGTGCTTCTTCTAAATATGGCTGTGTTATTAAGATATCTTCAACACAATTTGATACCGTTTTCATTTCTATAATTACTTAATGTTAAATATTTAACAATTTGTGTAAAAATAACTCTTTTTTAATAAAAACATAGTAGTTAGACAAATGAATTATAATTTTGTCCTTCAAATTAATGATAATGAAAGTATTAAAGTTTGGAGGTACATCGGTCGGGTCTGTTAAAAATATGTGTAATGTTAAGCATATTATAAATGATGGGGCCAAAAAAGTTGTAGTGCTTTCTGCAATGTCTGGTACTACAAATAAATTGGTATCAATAGCTCAAGATATTAGTTTAGGAAATTCAAATGATGCTATTGATAAGATTAATAAATTACATCAAACTTACTTTAATACTATTGATGAGTTATTAAGTAACTCGTTATTAAATAGTGATGTAAAAAATTATGTTTCTAGTATTTTTGAGATTTTAGTTGAATTAACAAATAAAGACTTTTCTGAAATAGTAGAAAACCAAATTTTGGCTCAAGGTGAATTGCTTTCAACTTATATGTTTACTGGTTATTTGAAACAAGAAGGAATTAAAGCAACATTGCTTCCTGCTTTAGATTTTATGAGAATTGATGCTTTTAAAGAACCAGATTTAGATTATATAAAAAACAATTTTGAAAGTGTTTTAAATGCTGCTGAAGATTCAGAAATATATATTACTCAAGGTTTTATTTGTTTAGATGATAAGAATAATGTTTCAAATCTTCAACGTGGCGGAAGTGATTATACAGCAACTATAATTGGAGCAGCGATAAAAGCTGAAGAAGTTCAAATATGGACTGATATTGATGGGATGCATAATAATGACCCAAGATATGTAGAAAATACTTCAGCAATTTCTAATCTATCTTTTGAAGAGGCTGCTGAGTTAGCTTATTTTGGAGCTAAAATATTGCACCCGCAAACAGTTACTCCTGTTAGAAAAGATAGTATTCCTGTGCGTTTAAAAAACACTATGAAACCAGAAGCTCACGGAACATTAATTTCTGATAGTACTTCTGAAAATGGTATAAAAGCTATTGCTGCTAAAGATAATATTATAGCTATAAAAATAAAGTCGGCTAGAATGTTACAAGCTCATGGTTTTTTAAAGAAAGTTTTTGAAATTTTTGAGACGTATCAAACATCAATAGATATGATTACAACTTCTGAGGTTGCTGTATCTTTAACTATTGATGATGATAAGAATCTTGAGCAAATAATAACTGAATTAGAAAAAATTGCTTCAATTGAAGTTGATAAAAACCAAAGTATTGTTTGTTTGGTTGGACATTCAGTAGTAAATCACCAAGACACATATAAATTATTTCAAATCTTACAAGATGTTAAAATTAGAATGATTTCTTATGGAGGAAGTAAAAACAATATATCTCTGTTAATTGACTCGCAGGATAAAATTAATACGCTACAAAAACTAAACGATTATTTATTTGAATTAGTCACTCTATAATTATAATATTAGTATTTATGGCAAAAAGGGTCGTTTTTTAACGACCCTTTTATATTTTATGAATTCATTATATCTTCAATGTCATCTACTTCAATAGGAATATTTTTCATCAAATTAAATGGTGATCCCGATTTCTGTATAACAACATCATCTTCAAGTCTAATTCCAAAACCTTCATCAGGAATATAAATTCCTGGTTCTACAGTAAATACCATATTGGCTTGCATGGGTTCAGTTAAAATACCATAATCATGTGTGTCTAATCCCATATGATGACTTGTACCATGCATAAAGTATTTTTTATAAGCTGGCCAATCTGGATTTTCATTTTTAATATCAGCTTTATCAAGTAAACCTAAATTAAGTAACTCACTCGTCATTATTTTTCCAACTTCAACGTGGTATTCTGCCCAATCTGTACCTGGAATAAGCATTTTTGTTGCCTCATTTTTAACATTAAGTACAGCATTATAAACGTCTTTTTGTCTTTGAGAAAATCTACCAGAAACAGGAATAGTTCTAGTCATATCACTAGAGTAATTGGCATATTCAGCTCCCACATCCATAAGTATTAAATCGCCTGATTTACATTGTTGGTTGTTTTCTATATAATGGAGAACATTGGCATTATTCCCTGAAGCAACAATAGGTGTGTAAGCAAATTTTTTAGAACGATTTCGTAAAAACTCGTGCATAAATTCAGCTTCAATTTCAAACTCCCAAACGCCAGGTTTAACAAATTCTAAAACTCTTCGAAAACCTTTTTCTGTTATATCACATGCTTTTTGAATCAAATCAATCTCTTTAGTTTCTTTTACAGAACGTAAATGCTGCATTATTGGATTGCTTTTGGCTACATTGTGCGCAGGGTATTTATTTTTTAACCATTTTGTGAAACGATCTTCACGTGTTTCAGTTTCTACATTTGCACGATAATGTTCGTTAGTATTAATATATACAGTTTCACATTGAGTCATAATTTCGAACATCACTTTTTCCATGTCTTGTAGCCAATAAACCGTTTTAATACCACTAACATCAAATGCTTTTTCTTTAGTTAACTTTTCGCCTTCCCAAACAGCAATATGCGCATTAGTTTCTCTCAAAAAAAGAATCTCACGGTGTTTTTCTTTTGGACAATCTGGGAATAAAACAAGGATGCTTTCTTCTTGATCAACACCACTTAGATAGAAGATATCTCTGTGTTGCTCAAATGGCATGGTGCTATCTGCACTTATAGGATAAACATCATTAGAATTAAAAACAGCCAAACTTTTAGGCGCTATGTTTGTCATGAATTTTTTTCTGTTTTTTATGAAAAGAGACTTATCTATTTGTAAATATTTCATGCTAACTAAAGTTAATTTTTAAGATTGATGTAAAAGTATAAATAAAAAGTAGATTTTTATTTCCTATATTTGATAATCCCTCAGTCACATTTTATTAAGAAAAATCTAAATTATGATTAGAAAATTACCATTAAAGTTTACCTTTTTATTATTAACCTTTTTAATAAATATACCTACTATTTTTGCACAAGTTTCTTTAAGAGAAATATCTTTAAAAGAGCAGGTTGATAATTCTAGTTTGGTTGCAGAAGGAAAAGTTGTAGCTCAAAGATCGTTTTGGGATGCAGACCATAAATTAATTTATACAGCAAACACTGTTGAAGTATACAAAGTTTTTAAAGGAGATGTTGTTGAAACTATAGAGGTGCTAACTGTTGGAGGAACAGTTGGTTTAACAGCTTTAGTATCTTCACATGCATTAAAACTTCATGAAGGGAATATAGGTGTATTTACTTTGCATAATAATGATGTTCCAATTGCTACTGTTGATATAACAGATAAAAAACAGTTTAGAGCATACAGTGGTGTGCAGGGATTTTATGAATATGATTTAGATAACAACACAGTAATTAACAAATTTAGTCAAAGAAAAGGAATCCAAAATACTCTCTACAGTGATATAAATAATATTACTAAAGTAAATTACAAAGAAGTATCTGCTTTTGACGTTTTAGATGAACAAAGAAAATTTTCACAAAAAAATAATTCATTACCACCAGCAAGTATAACATTTACTCCAACAACAATTACGGCTGGGACTAAATCTTTATTAACAATAAATGGTACTGGTTTTGGAGCAACAAAAGGTAAGGTGGGTTTTAGAGATGCTGATGATGGAGGCGCTACATTTCTAGATGCTTTAGATACTGAAGTTTTAACTTGGTCTGATACGCAAATTACAGTTACTGTGCCCAGTCATGCGGGAAATGGTACGATTCGTGTAACAGATGCCTCAAGTGGAAGTAATACATCAGCTGCGTCTTTGACGGTAAGTTATGCACAAATTAATTTACCTTTTAATCCTGGTAGTGGGATAGAGAGTTATCAGGTACAGCATTATGATGACAATGCTTCTGGTGGCTATACTTGGGAAATGCAAACCGACTTTTTTGATGATTCTGAGCATCCTGGAGCCAAAGCATCTTTTATGAGAGCATTTGATTCTTGGAGATGTGAAACTAAAGTTAACTGGGAAGTAAGTGGAACAGCAACAACTACAGATGTAATTGGAGTAGCTGATTTGGTCGCTCCTTTTGATGGAGAGTTAGATGCTGATGGAGAAAATGTGATAAGATTTGATAATGGATCTGAATTGGCTTCAGGAACATTAGGGACTTGTTATTCATGGTACTCTGGAAGAGGGTGTGCTGCTATTGTATGGTGGGTTGCAGATTTAGACATTGTTTTCGATAGTGGAACAAACTGGTATTTTGGTGAAAGTGGAGAAACATTTGACTCAGGAGAGTTTGATTTTGAAACTGTAGCGCTTCATGAGTTAGGTCATGGACATCAACTAGGTCATGTCATCAATTCAAGTAATGTTATGCATTATGCACTTCCTCCAAACTTTTCTAATTCTGTGCTAGATGTTAATAGTATAGCTGGAGCAAATGATGTGCAATCAAGAAGTACAACTAATCAAATTTGTGGTACCCCAATTAAAGGGCTCATGACAGATTACGCAGGCACATGTGGTTTAAGTGTTGAAGATAATGAATTAGATGGTGGGATTTCTTTATTTCCAAACCCTGCTAAACAACAATTCTTTATTAAATCTGCTTATTTAAATTTAGATAAAGTTGAAATATATGATATTAGCGGTAGATTAGTTTCTGATATTGATGTTTCAGAAACTGCTAGAACAAAAACCATTAATATGCATAATGCTTCTAAAGGTGTTTATTTTGTTAATATATATTCTGAAGGAAGATTTATTACTAAGAAACTCATCATTAATTAGATAAAAGATAAAACAATAAAAAAGGAGGCATTTTTAAATGCCTCCTTTTTTATTATGATATTAAATAACTATTTGTTCATAGCCTTTTTAATTATTCCAATTATAGCCATCACTACGCCACCGCCAACGCCACCGCCAGCTATACTTCCAACAATACCTGATAAGTCCATACCGCCATCTGTTCCTAGGCCAATCATACTAAGTAAGCTGCCACCAAGTCCGCCGCCTAAAATTCCTGCTACAGAATTCCATAATGTTCCTAGTGATGAGTTTTTCATAAGAGAGCCAGCAATGTTTCCGCCAACTGCTCCACTAACTAGTTGAATAATTAAAGGTAAATACTCTTCCATTTTATTAAATTTTAATTAGTTAATATTCGTAAATTAACAAAATATTTATTAATTATTTAAAAAAGAGTTAAAATATTTTATGAATTCTTAATTTTTTAAATAATAAATAAGAATTTGATTAGTCTTTAAAATCATTCTAAATAATGAAAACATGACATTTGTTATTTGCCTAAGAATGTGTCCATAACTACCTTTGTTAAAAACCTAATAACAACTTCAAAATAATGAGCGGATTTTTTAAGTCTTCGATAGGAAGAAAAGTGGCCATGGCGCTTTCTGCATTCTTTCTCATGTTTTTCTTACTTCAGCATTTAGTTATAAATTTATTATCTGTTTTTAGTCCAGAAGCATTTAATGAAGTATCACATTTTATGGGTACAAACCCACTTGTTCAATTTGCTTTGCAACCAGTTTTAATTTTTGCTGTTGTATTTCATTTTATAATGGGGTTTATACTTGAATTAAAAAATAAGAAAGCTAATGGTGTATCCTATGCTAAAAATAATGGAGCTGCTAATTCAACTTGGACGAGTAGAAATATGATTTATAGCGGTCTAGTTGTATTAGCCTTTATTGTTCTACATTTTATAGATTTTTGGATACCAGAAATAAATACTAAATACATTGTAGGTGATATGTCTGGAATGCATAATGGAGAATATAGATACTTTCATGAATTAGTTGAAAAATTTCATAGTCCTTTAAGAGTTGGTGCTTATGTTGTTTCGTTTATCCTTTTAGGATTACATTTAGCACATGGTTTTACATCTGCTTTCCAATCTATGGGAGCTACTGCAGGACGAAAAAAGAATTTACAACTTATTGGTAAAGCTTACTCAATTATTGTGCCTCTAGGTTTTATAGTTATTGCGCTTTTTCATCATTTAACACACAACCATTAATCTTAATATAGTATGGCTTTAGATTCAAGAGTTCCAAAGGGTCCAATTAAAGATAAATGGACAGATTATAAAAATAAAATTGATTTAGTAAATCCTGCTAATAAACGTCATATAGATATTATTGTTGTAGGTACAGGTTTAGCAGGAGGTTCTGCTGCTGCTACTTTAGCGGAGTTAGGATATAACGTAAAAGCATTTGCTTATCAAGATTCTCCACGTCGTGCGCACTCCATTGCTGCTCAAGGAGGAATTAATGCGGCAAAAAACTATCAAGGAGATGGTGATTCAACCTATAGATTATTTTATGATACTGTAAAAGGAGGTGATTATCGTTCCCGAGAGGCTAATGTATATCGTTTAGCTGAGGTGTCTACAAATATAATTGACCAATGTGTAGCACAAGGGGTTCCTTTTGCTCGTGATTATGGTGGATTATTGGATAACCGTTCATTCGGAGGTGTATTAGTTTCAAGAACATTTTATGCTAAAGGCCAAACGGGACAGCAATTATTGTTAGGCGCTTATTCAGCAATGAATCGTCAAATTGCGCGTGGTAAGATTGAGATGTTCAATCGTCATGAAATGCTTGATGTTGTAAAGGTTGATGGCAAAGCAAGAGGTATTATTGCTAGAAACTTAATTACTGGAGAGATAGAGCGCCATTCTGCGCATGCTGTGGTGGTTGCAACTGGTGGTTACGGAAACGTATATTTCTTGTCAACAAACGCTATGGGTAGTAATGTTACTGCTGCATGGAAAATTCATAAAAAGGGTGCTTATTTTGCAAATCCTTGCTATACTCAAATTCATCCAACGTGTATTCCGCGATCAGGCGATTACCAATCTAAATTAACCTTAATGTCTGAATCATTACGTAATGACGGACGTATATGGGTACCTAAAAGTTTAGACGATGTAAAAGCAATTAGAGAGGGGCGTAAAAAGCCTACAGATTTATCTGAGGACGAAAGAGATTACTACTTAGAGCGTCGTTACCCAGCTTTTGGTAACTTGGTGCCTCGTGATGTTGCATCTCGTGCAGCTAAAGAACGTTGTGATGCTGGCTATGGTGTTAATGCAACAGGTGAAGCTGTGTATTTAGATTTTGCTGCAGCAATTGAACGTTACGGAAGAGAGCAAGCGAAGATTCATAATATTGAAAATGCTTCAGATGCAAAAATATACGAACTAGGTCAGAAAATTGTTGAGGCTAAATACGGGAATTTATTCCAAATGTATGAGAAAATTGTAGATCAAAATCCATACAAAACACCAATGATGATTTATCCAGCGGTGCATTACACTATGGGAGGTGTTTGGGTTGATTATAATCTAATGACAACTGTTCCTGGATTGTACTGTATAGGTGAGGCTAACTTCTCTGATCATGGTGCGAACAGACTAGGAGCTTCTGCTTTAATGCAAGGTTTAGCTGATGGTTATTTTGTGTTGCCATATACAATTGGAGATTACCTTTCTGATGATATTAGAACTGGTAAAATTTCAACGGACACTGAAGAATTTGAAGAGGCAGAAAAAGAAGTGAAAGCTAAAATAGATTTCTTTGTTACTAACAAAGGCACAAAGTCTGTTGACTATTTCCATAAGAAGCTTGGTAAAATAATGTGGGATAAGTGCGGAATGTCTCGTAACGAAAAAGGCTTAAAAGAAGCCATGGTAGAAATTAAAGCCATTCGTGAAGAATTTTGGAAAGAAGTTTCAGTTCCTGGTACAGCAAATGAAATGAACCCTGAACTTGAAAAAGCAGGTCGTGTTGCTGATTTCTTAGAATTAGGAGAATTGTTTGCTAAGGATGCTTTAACAAGAAATGAATCTTGTGGAGGGCACTTTAGAGAAGAATCTGCTGAAGAATCTGGACCACAAAAAGGAGAAGCAAAACGTAATGATAAAGATTATGCGTTTGTTTCAGCTTGGGAATATAAAGGAGAACCTGCAGATGCAGTATTACATAAAGAACAATTAGAATTTAAAGATATTGAACTTAAACAACGTTCATACAAATAAGAAAGACCTATGAATTTAACACTTAAAATTTGGAGACAAAAAGACTCAAATGCAAAGGGTCAAATGGTCGATTATAAAGTAACTGAAATTTCAGAACATATGTCATTTCTTGAAATGATGGATGTATTGAATGAACAGTTAGTAAACTCTGGTGAAGAGCCAGTAGCTTTTGATCATGATTGTCGTGAAGGTATTTGTGGTATGTGTTCTATGTACATTAACGGAGAAGCACACGGACCAGATAGAGGTATCACAACATGTCAATTACACATGCGTATGTTTAATGATGGAGATACTATTACTATCGAACCATTTAGAGCAGCTGCATTTCCAGTAATAAAAGATTTAGTAGTTGATAGAACTGCTTTTGAGCGTATTCAGCAAGCAGGAGGTTATATTTCTGTAAACACATCTGGTAATACACAAGACGCGAATTCAATTCCTATTTCTAAGCACGATGCAGATGAGGCTATGGATGCTGCAACATGTATAGGTTGTGGAGCTTGTGTCGCTACTTGTAAAAACTCAAGTGCTATGTTATTTGTAGGTGCTAAAGTGTCTCAATATGCTTTATTGCCACAAGGACAAGTAGAAGCAGCAGATCGTGTGCAAAACATGGTAGCTCAAATGGATTTAGAAGGTTTTGGTAATTGTACAAATACAGGAGCTTGTGAGGTGGAATGCCCTAAAGGAATTTCGTTAGATAACATTGCAAGAATGAACAGAGAATTAATGAAAGCTACTATTAAATAAGAAGCTTAAAACTATAATACTTTAAGCCCGTATCATTTTTGGTATGGGCTTTGTTATTTAAAGAAGTGAATAAAATAAATTAAGTATATTTAGTGACTAATAGCATTTATGAAAAGATTTCTCTTATTAATAGTTTTCTTCCTAACATTTCAAGGTGAAGAAATTTTCGCTCAAACAGAATCAAAAGCATGTTCCACATTTGATGAAAAGACTTTATTGAAACATGTTAAGTCTTTATCTTCTGATGCATTTGAAGGCAGAAGAACCGGAACAAAAGGTGCTGCTAAAACTAGAAAATATATAATTAATCAATTACATACTCTTAAGGTAAAGCCTTTAGGAAAGTCTTTTGAGCAACCATTTTCATTTATAAAAAAAAGAAAAGCATTTAATGCGGTAAATGTTATGGGTGTTATTAAAGGCTCAGAATTCTCGAAAAAATATATAGTTATAAGTGCACATTACGATCATGAAGGTGTTAAATATGGTAAAATATATAATGGTGCCGATGATAACGCTTCAGGAATAGGTGCGTTGTTTGCTTTTGCCGAATATTTTAAAAAGCATCCACCAAAGCATTCTGTTATTTTAGCGGCTTTTGATGGTGAAGAGCTTGGTTTACAAGGGTCTAAATATTATGTAAATAATTCGATCATTAATTCAAAAGATATTGTCATTAATCTAAATATGGATATGATAAGCCGAAGTGATAATAAAGAATTATATGTTGTTGGAACATCTGAAAATAAGGGATTAAAAAAACTAATCACTGATTTTAATCATTCATGTAAAATCAAACTTGTAAGAGGTCATGATGGTTATGACGGATTAGATAATTGGACATATTCTTCAGATCACGCTAATTTTCATAAAAGAGGCATTCCGTTTTTATATTTCGGAGTAGAAGACCACAAAGATTATCATGAACCTACTGATGATTATGAAAATATTCACCCAGAGTTTTATACTGAAGCTGTTAAAACAATTATTTCAGTATTTGAAAAAATTGATTCTTCTTCCAAATTTTAAAAATACGCCTTTAATTGAATAGATCCAGAGTGAATAGCTCTACTAGTCTCTGTTTTTCTTCCAAAATAGCTTAGGTTTAAATCTAAAAATTTAGTTAGTTTTTTTTGAGCTAATAAACTCCATGTAAAGTTTTTTCCAGGTTGCAGACCTTCAAGTATTTGGTAGGCTACAGGTGTGTTAGGGTTCCCAGTATAATCATTTGAAAAATAGTTAAATTCTCCATTAATAGCACTGTTTTGACTGCCTCCTAAAGTAAAAGACACGCCGTAATTCTGTTGCTTTAAAGTTTCCATCTCACCAACAGAATTATTTTTACTAGCATATTGGTAAAAGACATCAAAACTAGAATTATCATTAAAAAGATAGGATAGTTTTGGGTTAAATCTAGTTTCATCAAAATTGAAGTTTTTACTAGCAAAATTCTCGCTAATACTTTCGTTATTATCAAAAGCAGAAAGCATATTAATTAACCAATTTTCAGATAGTTTATGATTAAAATTAAGCTGATGGCTTCTTAAGCTATTTTCAATAAAACCAACGGATAATACATTTCTTGTTATGTTATCCAAAAAAGTATATGATGTGGTGTAACGCTGTTTTCCTCTATTAAAAAACAGAACATTTCTAAAGTTTAATTGTAATCCCAATTGGTCCTCTTCATTATTATTAAAAGGATTTAAATTGAATTTACTGCCTTCACGTTTAATCTTTCTATCAATTAAATAGCTGGTTTGGTTATAAAAATGAGACCAGAACTTTTTGGATTTACTTTCTGAAACCGACCACTGTGCTGGATTAATAGTAAAAGTTTGACTCAATCTATTTTGATGCGTTTTTATAAACACACGATTTGGTAGAAGCACCCGAATAAATCTGCCTTCATCTTGAAACTGCGCAATTTCAAATTCTTCAAGCTCTTGAATCCCGTTTTCATTATAGTCATTCCATGTGTATGTGCCTTGTCCAGCTTCAACTTCTACATAAGTAAAATCTTGTTGAGGTAGTCGTCCAGAATTGGTTTCAAAAATGGTATTCCATTGGATAACTTGATTAAATAGTTTCTGATTAAACTGTAATCTAGAGTTTATAGAGTTTTCATCTTCAATGGCATCATCTGTATTTTTTAGTGTACGGTAGTTAGCGTATAAAGACAAGTTTGTGTTTTTGTTTTGAATAAATCTAGAATCTAAATAAAAGGTGTTAGAGGTGTTTACTTTTTCTAATTGGTTATTTCTAATACTATCATTTACTCTGTTTTTATAACCTATTTCAGTAAATATTTTAGTGCTATCTCCAACGCCAAAAAACACTTCGTAAGATTTAAATCGTTGGCTTAAAGGAGTGAGTTCTTGTGTTGAATTATTACGTTGCTCATTATCTTCAATACTTATTCTAGTACCAATCCAACTTTTCCTCATGCTATAAGTAATACGATTGTAAGACCTTAAAAACGATGAAGTATTGATGTTAGAGTCGGCATTTAAAAAACTAGAGGAAGATACAATGTTCCAACGATTTAAAAGTAAATTAGCATAAGCTATATGTCGATTTCCATTAAACCCATCTGAGAAATTTAAATGCTCAAATTGATAATTTAAACTCCCTTTTTTATGATGAAAAAGTCTAAATCCAGAATTTACGAGCCATTGGTTTCCTAAATTTAAACCAATACCGTTGATGTTGTTTTGGTCTAAATTCCAATCACGATTAAATTCTGGGTTGTATAAGCCTTCAATATTTCTATAATCAGAACTGATATAATCACTATCAAAATAAGCATCTAAATTCCACAGGCTATCTCTTTTAATAAGCGCTTGATTCATATTTATTTTTCCAGCAAATCCATCATTATCATCATCGTCAGTATTAGAAAATAAGTTTAAATCATTTTTACTCCCAGAAGCTTCAAAACTAATATTTGTTTTATCCGAGGGTTTATAAATTCCGTTTAAAACAGCAATTTGCAATTTAGTAGGAGCTACTAACTGAACAACTGGCGCGTAATTTCCTTGATTAACTCCAACAAACTCATAAATATTATTAATAGCATTAATGTTACTTAAAGTATAATCGCCTTGATTTTCTCCTACTAAAGTAAAAGTAACCCGATACAATTCATCATCAGGATCATTTGAAAACACAAACGCTTCAACGCCACTAATCAGTTCTTTTTTATATAAAATTCTATTATCGTTTAATTCATCTCTAATTTCAGAAGGTGCTACCATTTGAGATTTATCATCACCAGCATTCGTAAGAATATCAACCTGTTCTTCAGACAAATTTTGTTGTAGGGGTTGATTTTTAGCATCGTTTTCAGAATATACAGAAACTCCAATTTTAAACTTTTCACTAGTATAATTCCCACCACCATAAGCAACAAACCTTGAATAATTCCGGTCGCTAAATTGATAATCTACCGTAATTCGCATTTCAGAAGTGATTGGAAATGTGGAATTGAAAATAATTTCACCAGCATTATAATCAATAATATAATCTTGATCTTCACCACGTTTTACAGGAATTCCGTTTACATAAACAGTCTCACTACCCGAAACAATAAGTACAAACAATTCGCCATTAGGTCCTTGAAGTTTATAAGGCCCTTGGTTACCCTCTTGAGCAATAAACTGACTAGTGGTAAACTGCCCACGAACAATGGCGCCTGCTGCAAATAAATTAGTTCGAGTATCTTCTTCTCCCAATTTTAAATTGAAGTTTAATCCTTGCACACGTTTAGAAAAACTAGCAAAATAAGATTCGGTATTTAGTAAATCAATATCTCCAGCACGCACATTCCAGCGGTCGCTAAATAGTTCGATAAACACCTGGTCAAATTCATCCAAACGCTGGCTATAACCACTTTCTTGTAAAGGGATATTGGCGTCTTGAATAGAAGCTCTTAATGATACTTTATCATTAAGTTTCCCCGTAATTTGAAGGTCTAATTCACTATTTAAAACCGAGTTTTGATTATTACCAACTGTTACACCACGAGAAATACTACCAGAAGTGGTTAAACCATCAAAAGGAATGAAATTTCTATCTGTATTGGGTTGAGATAATTTATAAAGTGTTTGATTAGTGCTGTTGTTTTCAACAATAATGTTTTCGTCTAATTGTTGATAGGTTTTTGTTAAGAACTCGGGAAATTTCAGATAATTTATAATAATTGAGTCTGTTTCAATAGGTTTTTTAAATCTTAAAACAGCTTTTGCAAAATCAACAGAATAATAAGTAGAATCAATAATGGAGTTATCTTTTTTTCTAACGGAAAACGAATTGGAATTAATACTTACGCTATCAATTTTAATGGTGTCATTTACTGCTACTTTTTTAGTTTTATAGTTCGAAGATGGATTCTGCGAAAACGCACAAAAACCAATTAAAACCATAAGAATGCATGTAAAAAACTTCATCAGATACTTAAACTGTAAATCGTTTAAAATATTTTGTTAATAGCTTCGTTAAAACTCCTGCTACTTTTTATAGTGTAAAAGTAACGCATTATTTATTTTAGCTGATATACTTATTTAATCAAATGAAAATAATATCCTATAACGTAAACGGTATTCGAGCAGCCATTAATAAAGGTTTTATCGATTGGTTAAAAGCAGCAAATCCAGATGTAGTTTGTTTGCAAGAAATTAAAGCCATGAAAGAGCAATTAGATTTAAGTCTTTTTGAAGAAGCTGGTTACAAATACAATTATTGGTTTAGTGCACAAAAGAAGGGCTATAGTGGTGTGGCTATTTTAAGTAAAACGGAGCCAAAGCATGTTGAATATGGTACAAGCATAGAATCAATGGATTTTGAAGGCCGAAATATTCGTGCTGATTATGATGGGTTTTCTGTAATGAGTTTGTATTTGCCATCAGGAACAAACGATGCCAGATTAAACCATAAGTTAGAATATATGGACCTGTTTCAAGAGTATATCAACAATCTCAAAAAAGACATTCCAAACCTAATTATCTGTGGCGATTATAATATTTGTCATGAAGAAATGGATATCCATAACCCAAAAATGAAAGGTGTTTCAGGATTTTTGCCCGTAGAGCGGGAATGGATTGGAAGTTTTATTAATAGTGGTTTTATTGATTCGTTCAGGTTTATTAACCCCGAATTACAGCAATATAGTTGGTGGAGTTACCGTGCTAATGCACGAGCGAATAACAAAGGTTGGCGATTAGATTACGCCATGGTTTCTCAACCCCTACAAGAAAACATAAAAAGAGCCGTTATACTATCCGAAGCAGTACATAGTGACCATTGTCCTATACTAGTAGAAATAGAAAATAAATAATAAATGAACCCAAACAACATGATTAAAAAAAGTCTATTCACCTTATTAACTTTTGTCCTTTTAGCCTCTTGTGTATCGCCAAAAGTGTATAAAGATCTTGAAGCTAAATATGCCGATTTAAAGCAAGAAAACAAAAAACTATCAATAGATAACGAGGCATTGTTAAGTGCCAAAACAGCAGCTGAAAACGAATTAAAGCAATTGCAATCTGTCTATGATGAAGCTGTTGCACAACGCGATAAATTACAAGCTGAATACAACGCAGCAAAATCCAATTTAGATAACTTAAAAGCCTCGTATGATGCTTTAGAGAAAAATAGTTCTGCAGCTATTGCAGCCAATTCTAAAAAGAACAGAGAGTTGTTAGCACAATTAGAAGCTAAAGAACAAGCCTTAGCCGAAGAAAACGCAAGACTTGCAAAACTTAAAAAAGAGCTGGAAGATCGTTCCAATCGTGTGGCAGAATTAGAGCAAGTTATCGCCTCAAAAGATGCAGCTATGACGGCGCTTAAAAACGCCATTTCCAAAGCTTTAACTGATTTTGAAGGCAAAGGTTTAACCGTAGAGCAACGCGACGGAAAAGTCTATGTGTCCATGGAAAACAAACTCCTTTTCAGCTCAGGAAGTTGGGCGGTAGGTTCAGAGGGTACAAGAGCGGTTAAGCAACTCGGTAACGTGCTTGGAGACAATCCAGATATTGCCGTTTTAATCGAAGGCCATACCGATAATGTGCCATACAAAGGCAACGGAACATTAACCAGTAATTGGGATTTGTCAACCAAACGTGCCACGGCAATCGTTAATATTTTACGTCAAAATAACAACATCAATCCAGAAAATTTAACAGCTGCTGGTCGTGGCGAGTTTGCTCCTGTGGCATCCAACAGCACCCCAGAAGGTAAAGCAAAAAACAGACGTATAGAAGTTATTTTAACACCAAAGTTAGATGAGCTTTCTAAATTGTTAAGCGAGTAAAATAATTAGGGCGTTACCCGAAAAGGGTCGCGCTTTCGGCAGTCGCTCCCTTCTTCGTCGGGGAGCTTCAACAAATGCCTTAATCCCTAACGCAAAAAACCATTAAAAGCCTTATTGACTTTTAATGGTTTTTTTATTGGTCTTAACACATATTTAAGGGTTTCAGTTCAAAAAGCGATTTTAGGTTTTTTATATTTACACTTCTAAAAAAAAGAAAAATTAATGAAATACACTACACTACCAAATACCGATATAAAAGTTAGTAAAATATGTTTAGGCTCAATGACTTGGGGAAACCAAAACACTGAAGCAGAAGGCCACAAACAAATGGATTACGCCATAGACCAAGGTGTGAATTTTATTGATACTGCCGAATTATATCCTGTACCAGCCACAGCAGAAATAAGTGGCAGAACAAGTAAAATAATAGGTACTTGGTTGAAAAAAACAAATAATAGAGATAAGGTTATTATTGCATCAAAAATTGCTGGAACAGGAGATTATACAGCACATATTAGAACTACAGGGTTTAGTCCAGCCTCCATTAAAGAAGCTATCGATTTAGAATTAAAAAGGCTACAAACCGATTATATAGATTTATATCAACTGCATTGGCCAGAGCGTGATACTAACAGATTTGGTGTTAGAAATTTTAAATTGGACACCAAATGGGAAGATAATTTTAATGACATTCTACATAGTTTAGATAATGAAATCAAAGCTGGTAGGATTAGAAATATAGGATTATCTAACGAAAATTCTTGGGGAACTATGCGTTATTTAGAAGAATCAAAAAGCCATAATCTACCGAGAGTTGCAACTATACAAAATGCATACTCAATGCTAACTAGAACTTTTGAAACTGATATTGCAGAAGTAGCGTTAAGAGAAAACGTTGGTTTATTAGCCTATTCTCCAATGGGATTTGGAGTACTTTCGGGTAAGTATGTAAATGGCACTGCAGCTGATAATGCCCGTTTAAAATTATTTCCAAGGTTTGCTAGATATAGCGGTGAAAAAGCTTCAGAGGCTGCAAAACGCTATTTAAAAATTGCTGAAGATAATAATATGACTTTAGCTCAAATGAGTTTAGCGTTTGTAAACCAGCAACCTTTTGTTACAAGTACCATTATTGGAGCTACCAACTTAGAACAGCTAAAAGAAAACATTGATAGTATTAATGTAACTTTAAGTGATGCAGTTTTAGAGCAGATTGATGAGGTACATGAGGCAATGCCTAATCCAGCGCCATAAATTTTAGTTAATATAATTCATAAATATTGAAATTATAGCAATGAAATCCAAACTAGAACAAATTGACCAGAATATTGCCAAATTCATGAAATTATGGGGTGTTCATGCATTAAGAATTTCTTTTGCAATTATCTTTTTTTGGTTTGGAATTTTAAAACCTTTGGAAGTATCAGCAGCAATCCCTTTACTTAAAGCAACAGTAGCATGGTTACCATTTATAGAGGCAGATGTTTGGGTACATATTATTGGTTGGTGGGAAGTTGTTATTGGTATTTTATTTTTATTTAAAAAAACGACACGTATTGCCATAGGGTTATTGTTTTTACAAATGGGAGGTACTTTTATGCCATTAATATTTTTGCCTGATGTAGTGTATCAAAACAATAATTTATTTCTACCAACTATGGAAGGCCAATATATTATTAAGAATTTAATGATAATTTCTGCGGCTTTGGTAGTTGGAGGTAGCTTTTATGCTAAAGATTCCAAGTTATCTTAATCATGATTTGTACACTAAATTTGCTGCTAGCACTCGTTACAAACGAGTGCTGTAAATATAAATTTTACTAGTTTTCCACAGTAATTTTTTAAGTAGAGATCCTGTAATTTGTACTGCGATAATACAAGCATTAAATGATGAGGGAATTGGAATATATTAATAACTTAGGACAATCAGTTCCAACAGATTAATAAACTTATATAGAGATGATTTTAGGTATAATATACTTTATAATAGAGATTACAATAATCTTCATTTTTATAAAGTTAATTTTAAATAAATTAAATTATTTTAAAGAAAAAAAGGGCTTTAAAAATATTATTTCAGTTTTATCAGCAATACTTATATACAGTTTTATTTCGGTTTTATTTTTCAATAATTTAACTAAAATACCAAAGGAGAAATTTGATGAAATAGTTTGGAAAGAAAATATAACTGAAAGACATAAGATGATAGATGATTTGCTTGAATCTGAATACTTAATTGGGAAATCAAAAAACAAGATTAATGATGTTTTTGGCGAACCCGAAATGGTATTAGAAGACGGGAAAATTTTTCAATACAAGTTAGTTGGAAGATCATGGGCAGACTTCAATTTAATAGATTTAAAATTGTATTTTGAAAATGATATTGTAAAGAAGTTTGAATATTTTGATTCTGGAGAACAATAATGATGGTTGAAAAAGTGTCATTTTCAATAAGTTTTTTGGAAGTACTAAATTCGCGTTAGGGATAGTAGAGAAAAGCCCATAGCCTGATCCCGATAGCTATCGGTAGAGGTGCGAGGACTTGTAACGGATAGCCCGACCCTTTTGGTAACGCCAAATAAAAATTAAGAGTAGTTGATGTTTGAATGAGATTGCCACAACCTATAGGTTTCGCAATGACATATAAAAACAAAAAACCCGCTAACTATAAAAGTAGCGGGTTTTTTAATTATTTAATTTGATTACCATCTTTATCGAAAAAATGATATTCTAAGTATGTGTAAGCATCTCTTGGTAAAATTTTCACCCATTTTTTATGTTCTAATAACCATTTAGAACGTATAGATGGAACACCTTTTGTTAAAAAGGCTGCTATAAAAGGATGTGTGTTTAAAGTCAACTTCTTATAGTCTTTTTTAATTAGTCTTTCAAGATCTTGATTGATTTTTTGTATCAACCCTATTGGTGCTTCAACCTCTGCGCCATTAATTATTGCGTCTGGATTTTCCTCGCGCGTTTTAATGTTCATTTCTGGTCTTGTGCGTTGTCTTGTTATTTGTATCAATCCAAATTTACTTGGAGGCAATATTTTGTGTTTTGCTCTGTCGTCCTTCATTTCATCTCGAAGGTGATTGAACAATTTTTGCCTGTTTTCTGCACTGGTTAAGTCTATAAAATCTACTACGATGATCCCGCCCATATCACGCAAGCGTAACTGACGCGCCATTTCTGTAGCTGCAATTAAGTTAACCTCTAATGCTGTATCCTCTTGGTTATTTGCTTTGTTTGAGCGATTTCCGCTATTTACATCTATAACATGTAGGGCTTCGGTATGTTCGATAACCAAATAGGCACCTTTTGCCATAGATACGGTTTTTCCAAAGGAGGTTTTTATTTGTCTTTCAATTCCAAATTTTTCAAAAATTGGATTTTTAGACTGATACAGTTTAACTATTGATTCTTTTTGTGGTGCAATTTCTTGCACGTAATCTTTAATTTGGTAATAGAGCTCTTCATCATCTACTGTAATTCCCGTAAAGGAATCATTAAATATGTCTCGTAAAATTGACGAGGCTTTATTCATTTCTCCTAATACTTTACTAGGATGATGTGCTCTGTGTAGCTTTTTACACATTGCCGTCCAACGACTAAGCAAATTTTGTAAATCTTTATCTAGTTCAGCTACTTTTTTGCCTTGTGCTACGGTACGTACAATTACGCCAAAACCTTGGGGAGTTATACTCTTTACCAAGCGTTTTAATCGGTCTTTTTCTTCGCGGTCTTCTATTTTTTGAGAAATAGAAATTCTGCTAGAAAAAGGAACTAAAACAATATATCTACCTGCAATAGAAAGCTCAGAGCTTATTCTAGGGCCTTTAGTTGATATAGGTTCTTTTACAATTTGTACTAATAGCGATTGATTAGATTTTAATGCGTCGGTAATTTTACCGTCTTTATCAATATCTTTTTCAAATGGGAAATTTTTTAAAGAAAAATCTTTTAGTTTACCTGTGCTTACACGTTTTGTGAATTTTAAAAGCGAAGGCAGTTTTGGACCTAAATCATGATAATGCAAAAATGCATCTTTCTCATAACCTACATTAACAAATGCAGCATTTAGTCCAGGAACGGCTTTTCTGATTTTGGCTATAAACACATCACCAACAGCAAAGTCGTTACTATCTTCATCTTTCTGTAATTCAATAAGTTTTCCATCTTTTAATAAGGCAAAATCAACATTGTCGGAACTAGATCGAATGATCAATTCTTTATCCATTTAGTTAATTTTTGTCCCGATAAATCGGGATGGATTAAACATTATTTTTTCACAGGATTTTAATCCGTGGAGTTCAAACAACACTTATTAAAGTGTTAAAAAATTAATGAACTCATTTCAATGAACTTGTTGTTTTTAAAACCAAAAAAAGTAGCTAATCTAACTACTTTTTTGATTTATTTTTTCTTTTTGTGACGGTTAGCGCGTCTACGTTTTTTTCGCTTGTGCGTCGCTACCTTATGTCTTTTACGTTTTTTACCACTTGGCATAAATAGTGTCTTTTTAAATTAATAATTCGTTTTAACACTGATCCCGATAGCTATCGGGACAGCACTTTGATGTTTTATTTAACGTCTACATTTGTTTTAACGCCTTCTACAAATACTTTTGCAGGCTTAAATGCAGGGATATTATGAGCAGGTATCTTGATAGTTGTGTTTTTAGAAATGTTTCTACCAGTTTTTTCAGCTCTAGTTTTAATTATAAAGCTTCCAAAACCTCTTAGGTAAACATTATCACCACCTTCTAAAGAAGTTTTTACTTCTTCCATAAATGTCTCAACAGTTGCTTGAACATCACCTTTTTCAATTCCTAATTTCTCAGAAATCTTTGCTACTAAATCAGCCTTCGTCATTTTAATATATTATTTTTTATGTTATTATAAATTCTAAAAGGGATGCAAATATATGCATTTAATATTCAATATTTCAAACCTAATTCACTAAAATTTAATATTATAAACGTTTATTTTTGTTTCCTCGATTAAATGAATTCATGATATTTTCAAAAACCTTAACACATTGGTACTCAAACAATAAGAGAAATTTGCCGTGGCGTGAAACCAAAAACCCATATTATATTTGGCTTTCGGAAATTATTTTACAGCAAACCCAAGTAAAACAAGGTTTACCTTATTATGAAGCTTTTGTTAGTAATTATCCTACCGTTTTTGATTTGGCTAATGCAGATGAAAGCGATGTGCTTAAATTATGGCAAGGACTTGGGTATTATTCCCGTGCAAGAAACTTACATGCCTCTGCAAAATATGTTGTTAGTGCGTTGGGAGGGAAGTTTCCTGATAATTATAAAGACTTACTAAAACTTAAAGGAGTTGGAGATTATACGGCTAGTGCTATAGCCTCTATTTGTTTTAACGAGGTTGCTGCTGTTGTTGATGGCAATGTGTATAGAGTATTGTCTCGTTATTTTGGAATGGATACACCTATAAATTCATCACAAGGCGCCAAAGAGTTTAAATCGCTTGCTCAAGAATTGATTGATAAAAAAGAGCCTGCTGAATTTAATCAAGCTATTATGGAATTTGGTGCTACGCAATGCAAACCCAAAAATCCGTATTGTAATATATGTCCTTTTAAGGATGGTTGTATAGCTTTTAATAAAAACCGAATTTCCGAATTACCAGTAAAAATTAAATCCGCGAAAGCGAAAAAGAAGTATTTCAATTTTTTAGTTTTTATTTCTGAAGATGGAAAAACAATTTTAGAAAAAAGAGAGCGTAAGGGTATTTGGCAAAACTTGTATCAGTTTCCTTTGATTGAAACTAGTAAAAGTATGACTTATAAATCTTTTAAAGAAGAAGCTGATAATTACAGTTTATTGAAAGATTTAAATTTTGAGTTGGTACTATATAATAAGGAAGACATTGTACACAAATTATCACACCAACATTTGTATACCAAGTTTTGGGTTATTAATACAAATAGACTTCCAATAGAAGGTGTTTCGGTTGAAAAAATAAGAGATTTTGCAGTTCCTATTTTGATAGGAAATTTTATTGAATCGTTTAATTTCTAGTGGTTTAATGCCAACACTCATATTTTTTTATTAATTTTAAAAAAATGCGAAGCAATTCTTTACTTTTGCTTCTTCTTAAAAAACAAAAATTATGTCAGGATCGTTAAATAAAGTAATGCTTATAGGGAATTTAGGTGATGATGTTAAAATGCATTATTTTGAAGGTGGTGGCTGTATTGGTAGGTTTCCAATAGCTACCAGTGAAACTTATACAAGTAAGCAAACTAATGAGCGTATTACAAATACCGAATGGCATAATATAGTAGTTAGAAATAAAGGTGCTGAAATTTGCGAAAAATATTTAAGCAAAGGCGATAAAGTATATATTGAAGGCAGATTGAAAACCAGAAAATGGACAGATGATAAGGGGAATGATAGGTATTCAACTGAAATTCAATGTAATGATTTTACCTTCCTTTCAACTAAAAAAGAAAGTGCTAATAATGCATCAAATGCTGAATCACCGGCAGCTCAAAAGCCTGCTGAAAATCCACAACCAAGTAGTCAACCTATTGCAGAAGACAATGATGATCTTCCATTTTAATAATATGCTCGATAACTTTTCGAGAATTCTATGTTTAACTAAACCAGTTGTAATTGGATCCTGATCCCGCGAGTTTTATACTTTTAATTGGAGCAACTGATGTTTCGGTTGTTTTAAGTTTTGCATTGCTTTTTGTGCTTTTGGTTTGTTCTGCACTTATTTCTGGAGCTGAAGTGGCTTTATTTTCATTAAATAGAGGTGATCTTGAAGATGGTTTAGAACAAAAATCGAAGCGCATTGAAGTTTTAGAACAACTTTTAGAGCGCCCTAAAAAACTACTTGCCACTATTTTAGTAGCTAATAATTTTATCAATATTGCTATAGTTATTTTGTTTGCCTTTTTAGGAGACTTTATGTTTGGTAACATAGACAGCCCAAAAATTAAATTTTTAGTTGAAGTGGTTGTAGTTACGTTTCTGATTCTGCTTTTTGGCGAAATTCTTCCTAAAATTTATGCCAGTAGAAACAATTTAAAGTTCGCCACATTTATGGCTTATCCGCTTAAGGTTTTAGACGTTGTTTTATCACCTATAAGTTTACCAATGCGTAGTGTAACTATAGGTATTCATAATAAGTTAGGGAAACAAAAATCTAACCTTAGTGTCGATCAATTATCACAAGCTCTAGAACTTACTAGTGAGGAAGATACCACTAAAGAAGAACACAAAATTTTACAAGGTATTGTGTCTTTTGGAAATACAGATACTAAGCAAGTGATGCGTCCGAGGATAGATATTTTTGCATTGAATATTGAGCAGAAATATCTAGAAATTATGCCACAAGTTATTGAAAACGGATATTCCAGAATCCCAGTTTATCGTGATAGTATGGATACTATTGAAGGGATTTTATACGTGAAAGATTTACTGCCATATATTGATAGAAAACAATTTGATTGGACGACTCTATTGCGAGAACCATTTTTTGTTCCTGAGAATAAAAAGTTAGATGATTTAATGGCAGAATTTCAAGAAAAGAAAGTGCATCTTGCTGTTGTTGTTGATGAGTATGGTGGTACTTCGGGGTTGATTTCTTTAGAAGATATTATTGAAGAAATTGTAGGTGATATTAGTGATGAGTTTGATGATGAAGATTTAACATATTCTAAGCTTGATGATAATAATTATGTGTTTGAAGGTAAAACAGCATTGAAAGACTTTTATAAAATTATTAGGCTTGAAGATGACACTATTTTTGAAGAAAATAAAGGTGAAGCTGAAACTATAGCTGGTTTTGTTTTAGAAATCTCTGGTAGTTTTCCGAAACTTAATAGTAAAATAAATTTTGAAAATTACGTTTTTACTATTGAAGCTATGGATAAGAAACGTATCAAGCTTGTAAAATTCACTATAAAATAATGATGAAATATCTATTTCTTTTATTGCTAGTTGTTTTCTGTTTTTCGTGTGGAAATGAAGATTACACACCCAAGCCAAAAGCAGAATTGAGATTGGAATATCCAAGAGCTAAGTATGTTGATGCTAATTTAGAATTACCATTTGCTTTTGAAAAAAATTTATTGGCAACTAAAGTCGTTTCAAAAGAATTGAAATCTCCCACTAAAAGTTTTGGTATAAATTTAGAATATCCAGCTTTAAAAGGGACTATCTTTTTAACTTATAAGGCTATAGAAAAAGATGAAAAAAATTTCAAAGCGTTTTTAAGAGATGCTCAAAAATTCACGTTAGAACATACTAAAAAAGCAGACGAGATTCCTGCTTATCCTTTTGAGGATTCTAAAAGAAAAGTTTACGGAATGCTATCAGAAGTTAAAGGAAATGTAGCATCTCCAGCCCAGTTTTATGTTACTGATAGTTTGAATCATTTTTTAACAGGATCATTGTATTTTCATGCTAAACCTAATTATGATTCTATACTGCCTGCTGCTAATTATTTGCAAAAGGATATAAAACGTATCATGGAAACTATTACTTGGAAATAAAAAGGCTTCTCATCATATGAGAAGCCTTTTTTGGTAATTTATTTAAACTTAAAGTTATGCTTCTTTTGCAGCGCAACATGCTTTTTTACAGTCTGCTTTACAAGCTACTTTCTCATCAGTTTTAGCACCATCTTTACAACATGCTTTCTCGCATCCAGGTTTGCAAGTTTTTTTGTCTTTGTTTGCACAACATGCTTTCTCACAATCTGCTGAACATGCTTTTTTAGTTGAAAAATTTTCAACTGTTTTCATATCACTTACTTTGTAAGTTTCAGAAACTTTAGCAACAGCTTCCTCAAGTGTGGTTGGTGTTACTTTAGCTTCATTGTATTCAACCATTGCTAGTTTCTTGTCAAAATCTACTGTTGCAGATTTTACACCATCCATTTTTGAAATTTTCTTTTGAATAGTAGCAGCACAACCTATTTGGCATGTCATACCGTCAATAGTAAATTCTGCTTTAGCAAAAGTTGCGTTTGGATCTATTTCTTTAGCAACTTCGGTTTCAACTTCAACCGTTTTTACTTCTGGGTTTTTCTCGTTCTTACAACTAAAAGCAAAAGTTGTAATGAGTGTAATTAGTAAAATATGTTTTATTGTTTTCATTTAAATAATCTTTAAAAAGTTTCTACCACAAAACTAACAAATAATGCGGTTTATTGTGTTAAAAAGCTGAATTTTGTGTTTCTAAATTCATTTGATGGGTGGCGTAAATTCTAAATGGTTCTATCTTTTTGTTCTGTCGTTAATTTGGGGGAGCTCCTTCATTTTAATTAAGAAGGCGCTTTTAGGATTAACACCATATCAATTAGGAGCTTTAAGGGTTGTTATAACTGGACTCTTTTTGTTTGCTATGGGTTTTAAAACTATTAAAACCATAAAATCTACTGATTGGAAATGGCTTATCATATCTGGAGTTCTTGGATCGTTTATACCATCATTTTTCTTTGCTATTGCAGAAACTGAAATTGATAGTGCTGTGGTTTCAGTATTAAATTCATTAGTGCCTTTAAATGCTATTTTGTTAGGCTTTGCTGTTTTTAAAATAGCATCAACCAAGAGACAAATAGTAGGTGTTATTATTGGATTTGTAGGTACAGCAATGCTAATTTTAAAAGGCGCAGATTTAAACCCAAATCAAAATTATTGGTATGCTGTTTTCGTGATCCTATCAACGTTAATGTACGCTACCAACGTAAATATTATAAAAAAGTATTTACAACATGTAAAACCGTTAACCATTGCTACGGGTAATTTTGTAGGTATTTTTATTCCAGCTATTATAGTTTTGCTTTTTACAGATTTCTTTTCTGAAGAAACTTTTAGTAAACCAGATTTTAAAATGGCCATGGTTTACATTACTATTTTATCGTTTTTTGGAACAGCACTAGCTAAAATTTTATTTAATAAGTTGGTGCATATTTCTACTCCAGTTTTCGCATCATCAGTTACTTATTTGATGCCTATAGTGGCTTTAATGTGGGGATTTTTAGATGGTGAAACGTTTAGTTGGTTACAAGGTGTAGCGAGTATAATTATTTTACTTGGCGTTTATTTATCTCATAAAAAGAAAACTGAAGTTTAATTAATAGTATTGAAATTCAGTAGGTTAAAACACAATTTTTCATTGTAAAATTATTTTTATTCAGGAATTTTCACGAAATTTAAGTGAATTAATCCTAACCAAATATGAAAAATTTATCACTTCCCATTCGTTTTGGAATAGTAACCAGCGCCGTATTAATAGCCTATTTTCTAGTATTATCATTGGTGGATAAGCATACAAATCCTGCATTTAGTTTTGTAAATGCACTAATAACAGGTTTTGGAATTTATGAAGCTATTCGTTTAAGGAAATTTGAGAATCCTGATAGCTTTTCTTATGGTGAAGGTTTTAAAACAGGAATAATAACAGGTTTTGTAGCAACCATGCTATTCACTATTTTCTTTTTATTTTATGCTACGGAAATAAATGCTGAATTTTTACCAGAATTACTGCAAAAAATGAAAGGCGGTTTTAATGCTGATATTGGTATGGTAATCTTTGTAGTTTCAGTAATGGGGCTTGCTACAGCAGTTGTCTCATCACTTACGGTAATGCAACTTTTTAAAAAGAGTAATAATCTTACTCAAAACAAATAAAACGTTTGTAAATTAATTAATTAGCAGTATATTTGCACCCGCCTTACCAAAATTGGCAAGGTAATTTTAAACAAATTAATTAATAAAAACGTTACGCTATGTACGCAATTGTAGAGATAGCAGGGCATCAATTTAAAGTTGAAAAAGACCAAAAAGTTTTTGTTAACCGTTTACAAACTGAAGAAGGTAAGAAAGTTTCTTTCGATAATGTACTTCTTTTAGGTGATGGTGACAAAGTAACTGTAGGCGCCCCAGCTATAGGCGGAGCACAAGTAAGTGCAAAAGTCTTAAAGCACCTTAAAGGTGATAAAGTTATAGTTTTCAAGAAGAAAAGACGTAAAGGTTACCGTGTTAAGAATGGACACAGACAATCTTTAACTGAAATTGTAATTGAGAGCATTGTAGCAAAAGGAGCAAAACCAGCTAAGGCTGAAAAAGCAGCTCCAAAGAAGGAAACTAAAAAAGCAGAACCAAAAGCAAAAGCTGCTGCACCAAAAGCCGAAGCTAAACCAGCTGCTAAAAAAGCAACAGGAAAAGCTGATGATTTAAAGAAAATCGAAGGTATTGGACCAAAAATAGCATCAACTTTAGTAGAAGCAGGAATCGCAACTTTCGCAGATTTAGCTAAAGCTAAACCAGCTGCAATATCTGAAATCATCGCAGGTGTTCGTGGAAATCACGTTACTGATACTTGGCCAGCACAAGCTAAATTAGCTGCTGATGGTAAGTGGGATGAGCTTAAAAAATGGCAAGACGAATTAGATGGTGGGAAAGCTTAATTGCTAACCGCTAAGTTTAACAATATAAAAACTTAAGACAATGGCTCATAAAAAAGGAGTAGGTAGTTCTAAGAATGGTAGAGAATCAGAATCGAAACGCTTAGGTGTTAAGATTTTTGGTGGACAAGCTGCTATTGCTGGAAACATTATATTAAGACAACGTGGTAATACACATCACCCAGGTGAAAACGTATACCAAGGAAAAGATCATACTTTACACGCTAAAGTTGATGGTCTTGTGAAATTTACTAAGAAAAAAGATAACAGATCTTACGTTTCTATTGAGCCTTTTGAGGCTTAAGAAATAATTTTCTTAAAATTTTAAAACCCTTTCTGGAAACAGAAAGGGTTTTTTTATTGCTTCAAAATATCATTCACTATTTTTAAATGATGATGGGTATGCGTTTTTAAAAACTTGATTACCCTAGATTTATTAATATTACCAAAAAGCGGATGTTTGAAATAAGCGTTTTGATCTAAGCTTTCAATAATTTTTATATTATTTTTTGCCTCGTTAAGTTGTTTTACTAAATCTTCTCTTATAATATTTTCTGGAGGTTTTACATATTTTGGAGCTCTAGCTTTTCCTCTTGGGAAATAACCAAGCCCTAAAAATATATGTCCTAAAAACTTGAAGTTATTTTTATAACTTGATGGGTTTGAAGTTTGCATTGTTTTTACAACACTATTTATTACTTTTAAACTATGATCTAACTGCCAACCAATTGTAGCTTTTGAGATGGCATCATTTTTAAGTGCCTTATTAGGTATATTTTCTTCTATTTGAGATAAAAGATTGTTCAGGATTTCTATACGGTGATGTTCCATTTTTTAAAATTATTTTAAAAGATATTAATTAAATTCTTAACTTTAAGCTGTTACGTTTTGTAATTAATGTTTTGTTTTACTTAAAATTGATTAATTATGCTACCATTTAGATCTGAAATTAGAAACTCCCCAACGCAACCAACTATTAAGATTTTTTTAAGTGATGAGTCGTTAGATGCCAGGATTAAAAAGCATTTGGAGCACTTTAATGAAATTGAAGAGATAGAGATTAGGGAAAGTATAGGTCAGAACCGAGTTAAAGAAAATATAACCGTGTTTCTAAAGGATGATGCAGATATTAATAAAATGAAACAGTCTATAGATTCTAGTTTGTGGTGGTATTTTGAAGAGGATTTGGTGGATTGATTAAAAGAATTAAATTTTTGATTATATAAAAATATGCTCTCATAATTTTTCAACCAACTTCCATATATCTCCAACTTTTGAAAATCTAGAAGTTTCTATATCCGCATAGTCATTATCTTCTGAATTATTCAATAATGTCTTATAAAAATCATTTTCTAATATGCCACCTGATACTTTTCTGTCAATAGCATAGTCACATATAAAACCTGGTTTGTTGGATTTAGAGCACGAAAATTTTTTGAAATAGGTGATTTTTAATCTTGCTCCTTTATTGACATTATTTTGAAGTTTAACTATCATTGAAAGAATATTATCAGTTTCGTTATACTCTGTATTCTTATCATTTTTTTCAAATTTTCTATTTTTTAGGGATACCTGATACTGTAAAGCCCATAGCATTTGTAGACTTGTAGGTTCTCCAGTTTCTGTAGTTTCAGACATCATAGCTCTTAGTTCTTCGGCCTCTTTTTGTTTTTGAAGTTCTTCGGCTTGTTTTTTTAATAAGGCTAAACGGGCTTCTTGATTTTTTATTAAGTTGAAAAATAATTTGGTGTCTCTTCTGTCTGTGCCATATAAATATTTCTCTTCTACAATTTTTATTTCATTCTTGTTTTTGGTTGCCTCTACCTCAGATATAAAGTTATCCTTATGCTTAATAAGGTAGTTATATCTATATTCTCCTAGATTATCCATGAAAGCCCGAACACTAGTAGAATTTGCATAATTATTATACTTTTGTTCCTTTTGCTTTATATAATTTTTAAAGGCTAAAGGATCGGATTGCAAACTTACATTATTGTTGTAATCCGCTCGTTCCTCATCCAAAAGTACTTTTAAAACGGTTTCCTTTTTCTGGTTTAATTTATTTTGTATCTCGCCTTTAACACGATAATCAACCTTAGAGGAAATATTGCTATTAGACCGAAGAAAGTAATCTGCTTTAGACAATGTATTCATTGAGTTATTCATGGCTAATATCACATCTAGCTTTTTGTTCAATTCTTTTTCGGCAGCTCTTTTATGAGCAATTTTAAATTCTTTTTCGATTTCTGAGTATTCACTTGATGTCAGTTTAATATAATCCTTTTTTTTACGACCGTTGATATTGTATACTTCTTGGAGTGATAACTGATGGTTGTTTTTATATTCATTTAAATCTTTAGAATATTGAATTCTTATATTTCTTAAATCACGAGCTCCATTTTTCCCTAAACTATAATATTTATTCATAAAAGTTCCAGATGCAAATTTTCCTAATTTAGTGTAGCTTGGATTATTTGGATCCTTGGAAATACACTTATTAAGTCTTTTGTTATAAGCTATACGTTTTTTTGGAGTTAGTTCGTCAAAAGTCTTATCAGAAACTGCCATAAAAAATTTATCAGAGAACATATTCGAAATTATTCTTCGTTTCAAACGGTCGTTATAAATAAATTTGTTAGGAATATTATTATCAAATTCATTTTCGACTGTCTTAAACCATTTCAAATAATCTGAGCAATCTTTGGATTGACAAAAAATTGAATTGATATTAAGTTGAATTAAGACAAAGAGTAAAATAGACAAAACTCTTCTTTTGGAATTAAGAAGCATTAGTTAGAGATTTAAATTAATAGCTTGTTAAATTTAATGAAAAATCCCAAACATTACTGCTTGGGATCTTATTTTTTAGTTTTAATTTATGAGATTCCTGTCTTCTCAGGAATGAAAATTATTAATATCTGTAGTGCTCTGGCTTATAAGGTCCATTAACAGTTACACCAATGTAACTTGCTTGATCCTCTCGAAGCTCTGTAAGTTCTACACCAATTTTAGCTAAGTGTAATTTTGCTACCTTTTCATCTAATGCTTTTGGAAGCATGTACACTTCGTTTTTGTAAGCATCTGCATTATTCCAAAGCTCTATTTGTGCTAAAGTTTGGTTTGTAAACGAGTTACTCATTACAAAACTTGGGTGACCTGTTGCACAACCTAAGTTTACTAAACGCCCTTCGGCAAGTATAATGATATCTTTACCATTTACTGTGTATTTATCTACTTGAGGCTTGATAGTGTTTTTTGTATGCCCGTGATTTTTGTTTAACCAAGCCATATCAATTTCGTTATCAAAATGCCCAATATTACAAACAATAGCTTTGTCTTTTAAAGCTTCAAAATGACGTCCTTGTACGATATCTTTATTTCCTGTAGTTGTAATTACAATATCTGTGTTGCCAATAACAGTTTCTAGTTTTTTAACTTCAAAACCATCCATTGCAGCTTGAAGCGCACAAATAGGATCGATTTCTGTAACAGTTACAATACTTCCAGCACCCTTGAAAGAAGCTGCAGTACCTTTTCCAACATCGCCATAACCACAAACAGTTACGCGTTTACCGGCTAACATAATATCTGTAGCTCTTCTGATTGCATCAACAGCTGATTCTTTACATCCGTATTTATTATCGAATTTAGATTTTGTTACAGAATCGTTAACGTTAATAGCAGGCATTGGTAATGTTCCGTTTTTTACACGCTCATATAATCTGTGAACACCTGTTGTTGTTTCTTCAGATAAACCGTTAATTCCTGCAGCTAATTCTGGGTATTTGTCTAAAACCATGTTGGTTAAATCTCCACCATCATCAAGAATCATATTTAATGGTTGTCTGTCTTCTCCAAAAAATAGAGTTTGTTCAATACACCAATCAAATTCTTCTTCAGTCATGTCTTTCCAAGCGTAAACAGACGTTCCAGCAGCAGCTATTGCAGCAGCAGCTTGATCTTGTGTTGAGAATATATTACAAGAACTCCAAGTTACTTCTGCACCTAAAGCTTGTAATGTTTCAATTAACACAGCAGTTTGGATAGTCATGTGTAAACATCCTGCAATACGTGCCCCTTTTAAAGGTTGCTCGTTTTTATATTCTTCACGAAGACTCATTAAACCTGGCATTTCAGCTTCGGCTAATTCTATTTCTTTTCGCCCCCAATCTGCAAGAGAGATGTCTTTTACTTTGCTAGCTACGTAAGGAATTGTTTTTGTACTCATAGTAATTTTTCTTTTTATTTAAAACCTAAACTTGATTGTGATTAGTACTTAATTTGGTTAAATTCGCTAATCAAATTCTTTAATTTGCCTTAGGCGGTGCAAAGATAACTATTAACTTTTAGAATACTAAATGCCTTTATATAAAACTATTACTCCAAATTCACAAACTACTGTTAAAATCTGGAAGATTACAGAATCTTACGATGATTTAATGGCTAAAGTTGATTTGAAACCGGTTGCTTTAGAGCGTGTTTTAGGAATGAAAAGTGAATTGCACAAACGTGGATTTTTAAGCGTTCGTCATTTGCTACATGAATTTGGATATACTGATGCTGATTTATTTTATGATGAAAACGGGAAGCCACATTTAAAAGATGGGAAGCACATTTCTATTACTCATTCTTTCAACTTCTCTTCGATAATTGTAAGTGATTTGATTGTTGGAATTGATATTGAAAAGCAACGAGATAAAATTTCTATTATAGCTCATAAATTTATTGATTATGAGTTTGATTATTTAAATGAAGCTGCAAAAGATTATGTGAAAAAACTAACCACCATTTGGTGTGTTAAAGAATCGTTGTATAAACTTTTTGCAACTCCAGGATTAAGTTTTAAACAGCATTGTTTGGTGATTCCTTTTGAAATTTCTGATGAAGAAACCGTAGCTTGGATTGATTATGAAGAGAAAAAATTTAGATACAATATTCATTTTTTACAGTTTGAAGGATTTACATGTGCTTACGCTATAGCTTAAATGGGTTCTATTTATAAAAACATACAAGATACCATTGGTAAAGGCGAAAAGTTATTAGCAGTATTAATTGATCCTGATAAGTTTTCAATTGAAAACACTCATCGTTTTATAGATAAAGTAAACAAATCTATTGTCACTCATATTTTTGTTGGAGGCAGTATTGTTGATGAAGGTACAACAGATAATGTTGTGTCTGAAATAAAGAAACATACAAATTTGCCTATTGTTTTATTCCCTGGAGATATTACTCAAATTACTGGTGAAGCAGATGCGCTATTATTTTTGTCATTGTTGTCTGGGAGGCATCCAGATTATTTAATTGGGAAGCACGTTGAAGCTGTATCTAAACTTACTAAAACGCAACTTGAAATACTTCCTACAGGTTATGTTTTAATTGAAAGTGGTAATATAACTGCAGTGGAGAAAGTTACAAACACTAAGCCTTTGTCTAGAAAAAATATTCAGATTATAGTTGATACAGCAAAAGCAGGACAGTTATTAGGTATGAAGCTTATATATTTGGAGGCTGGAAGTGGTGCTAAAACGCCATTAACTCAAAAAATCATTAGTTACGTTAAGCAAGAATTGGATATACCTTTGATAGTTGGCGGCGGTATTAGAAGTAAGGTTGAATTAGATAATGCTTATAATGCTGGCGCAGATTTAGTTGTAATAGGTACTGCTTTTGAAGAAGATGAATCATTTTTTGACAATTTGCGAGAGTAATTTGTCATGCTGAATGTATTTCAGTATCTCATTAAATTTATGAATTAAAGATAAAAAAATGGAAATATCAGTAGATTTAACCCTTTCTCCTCTACAGGATGATTTTGAAAAACATGTTATAGATTTTATTAAAGCATTACGAGATTCTAAATTTACTGTTTTAGAAAACCCTTTGAGTACTCAAATTTTTGGTAATTATGATGAGTTGATGCCTTTTCTGAATGAAACAATTAAAAATTCATTTGAAAATCAAGAGATTTGTGTATTAACAATGAAGCTTGTAAAAACAAATAGAAGCAATTATGAACCCCATTTTTGATTTTTTCTTTGGGCAATATGCCGCATATGAAACCACAGATATTATTCTAGAGATAGTTGCTGTGATTTTTGGTTTTCTATCGGTTTGGTTTTCAAAACAAAATAAAGTGCTAGTATTTCCAACGGGTATGGTAAGTACAATTATTTTTGTGTACTTATTGCTTAAATGGGAGTTGTTAGGTGATATGATGATTAATGGGTATTACTTTATAATGAGTATTTACGGATGGTATATTTGGACGAAAAAAGTTGACAATTTCCAGGTTACACCAATTTCAACAACAACATTCAACGAAAAAAGGATAAGTATAGCCATATTTTTAGTAACACTATTATTTGTTTACTTAGTTTACCAAAGTTTTGATAAATGGACGAGTTGGGTTGCTTATGTAGATACCATAACTACAGCTATATTTTTTGTAGGTATGTGGCTTATGGCAAGACGAAAACTTGAAAATTGGATTTTCTGGATTATAGGAAACATTATTTCTGTACCTCTATACTTTTATAAAGGATTTACATTTACAAGTTTACAATATTTAGGATTTACATTTATTGCCGTTTTTGGCTATTTAGCATGGAAGAAAAATATAAGCAACAACCTGCAAACTGCTTAAAAGTAGTTTTGTTCGGTCCCGAATCTACTGGAAAAACAACCTTGTCAAGACAATTGGCACGTTATTATAATTCTGTTTGGGTGCCAGAGTATGCGCGTGAGTATCTTCAAGATAAATGGAATAATGAACGTAAAACTTGCGAGCCAGATGATTTACTTCCTATAGCTGAGGGTCAAATGAAAATAGAAAATGAATTAGCACAAAAGACAGATACGGTGTTAATTTGTGATACGGATTTGTTGGAAACCAAAGTATATTCTGAAGCTTATTATTTAGGAAGTTGCGACCCAATTCTTGAAAAGTATGCTATAGAAAATACATACGATTTGTATTTTTTGACCTATATTGATACGCCTTGGGAAGCTGATGATTTGCGTGATAAACCAGAGCACAGACAAGAAATGTTTGATGCTTTTCAAGATGCACTTATAAAATATAAAAGACCTTTTGTACTATTAAAAGGTGATAAAAAAACTCGTTTAGAAACTGCGGTAAAGTATATTGATAAACTATTAAATTCTAAAGAATAAAGAGGATGTTTTCAGATAAAGATATAGAACAAATTAAAAATAAAGGCATTGATTTAGCAGATGTTAACGCCCAAGTATCAAGATTGAAAAACGGTATGTCTTTCTCAGATTTGGTGGCGGCAGCTACCAAAGGGAAAGGTATTGAGCAATATGATGATAAAGAGGCACAAGAATTTATAGATTTATATGATACCAGACAAAACGGATTATCTATAGTTAAATTTGTACCAGCTTCGGGTGCAGCAACTCGAATGTTTAAGTTTCTATTTCAATTTTTACAAAACTTTAAACCTTTAAAAGAAAGTATTAAAAAATATGCAGAACGAAAGAATGATAATTTAATAGAAATCTTTTTTAATAACTTAGAGCAGTTCCCTTTTTATGATGCTGTTATATCAACCATTCAAAAGAGCAACCCAGATTTTGAAAATTTACCCGAAGGAGAAAAACAAGTGCAGTTTGTAAAAACAATGCTCGATCAAAATGGTTTAAATTATAGTTTTCTACCAAAAGGATTATTACCATTTCACAAATATACTGAACAAGTAAAAACAGCTTATGAAGAGCATTTATTTGAATCAACATTATATGCCTCTTCAAATGGTAAATCAAATCTGCATTTTACAGTTTCAGAAAAGCACCATTTGTATTTTAAAAAGGAATTAAGTGCTGTAAGAGAGGAATTAGAAAGCAGTACTAATACAAAGTTTAATGTATCCTATTCCTATCAAAAAGAAGCTACTGAAACGGTTGCTTTAACATTGAAAGACAAAGTGTTTAGAAATGAAGATGGTTCAATTTTATTCAGACCCGCAGGACATGGTGCGCTTTTAGAGAATTTAAATGATTTAAATAACGATATAATCTTCATAAAAAACATAGATAATATTGTGGTTTCTGACAGAAACATTGCCGTTTCTAATTACAAAAAATTATTAGCAGGTGTTCTGATTGAAGCTCAAGAAAAAGTCTTTTTATATTTGAAAAAGTTAGACGAAGGTAATTTAGACGATACTGACTTTAAAGTGATGGCTTTGTTTTTACGTTACAGATTAAATGTTCCTATTAGTGTTGACTTTGAAGGATTTTCGTTTGAAGAAAAAACAGAATATTTAAAACAAAAGCTTAACAGACCTATTCGTGTTTGCGGAATGGTTAAAAACCAAGGAGAACCTGGAGGAGGACCATTTTGGGTTAAAGACAATGATGGGAATATATCACTTCAGATTGTAGAATTTGCTCAAATTAATTTTGGTAAAAGAGATCAACAAGGCATTGTTTATAAAGCAACACATTTTAATCCAACAGACTTAGTTTGTGGTGTTAAAAATTATAAAGGAGAGAAGTTTGATTTAACCCAGTTTGTTGATCCTGAAGCAGCTTTTATAACTACAAAAACTCAAAATGGAGTAGATATTCAAGCTCTTGAACTTCCTGGTTTATGGAATGGTAGTATGGCGTATTGGAACTCTATTTTTGTTGAAGTACCACTAGATACTTTTAATCCTGTTAAAACAGTAAACGACTTACTAAAACCTGTACATCAAGTTTCTTAATGTTTGATGAAGAGGCCATATTACAAGAATTATCTTTTAAAGCTATTAGAAGTTCTGGTAGTGGCGGACAGCATGTTAATAAAGTCTCTTCAAAAGTTGAACTCACTTTTAATTTGAGACAATCTTTAGTGTTTGATGATGAACAAAGAGAACGCCTTCTAGAGAAGCTTCAAACTAGATTAACAAAAGATGGTGTATTGATTTTACAATGCGGAGAAAGTAGAAGTCAACATAAAAACAAAGTAATTATAATTGATCGATTTTTGGAGTTGATAAAAGCATCTTTGATTGTTCCAAAAAAGAGAAAGCCAACTAAAGTACCAAAAGCTGTTATTAGAAAACGGCTAAAAAACAAACGTATACATTCTGATAAAAAGGCAAACAGAAAAAAACCAGATATAGATTAAAAAAATCTAAGATTTATAATTCGTGTTTAGTAATTCGTTCTTACATTTGCAGCGTTCTCAAAAAAGGGGTGCCTATTATCGGCTGAGATCATACCCATTGAACCTAGAACAGGTAATGCTGTTTAGGAAGCGAGCGTAAAGAAAATGTCCACTGGACATTTTTAGCGAGTGCGATAAGGTCATCAATGTTGGTTTTTATTTCTAAATCTTAATTTGTTTAATATTAAAGATTTAATGAATATTAAAGTTAACAATATGATTTTGTACAAGTTGAACGCTCAAAATTTAATTTATTAATAACTAAGAATAATTACCTCTTTTTATTCGATTATAAGCATAATCGTAATGAAAAACATTTTTCTTTTTTTAACACTCTTAGTGTTGTCAGTCAGTGCTCATGCACAACAAAATCAAAAAGTACAAGATTCAACTAAAACAGAAAAACTAGACGAAGTTTTAGTTAAAGCGGTTCGTGTAGATGCCGATTCTCCAATTACACACTCAAACGTTTCTAAAGAAGAATTAGCTAAACGTAATTTAGGGCAAGACATTCCAGTATTGTTAAACTTTTTACCATCTGTCGTTACAACTAGTGATGCTGGTGCAGGAGTTGGTTATACAGGGATTAGAGTTCGTGGTACAGATGCTACACGAGTAAATGTTACTATCAACGGAATTCCGTATAACGACCCCGAAAGTCAAGGGACATTTTGGGTGAATTTAGGAGATTTTGCTTCCTCAACTGAAAGCTTACAATTACAACGTGGTGTTGGGACATCAACCAATGGCTCGGGTGCTTTTGGTGCTAGTTTGAATTTATTAACTGATGCTTTTTCTGAAGAGGCTTCAGGAGAAATTGCAAACAGCTTTGGTAGTTTCGGAACAAGAAAGCATACTGTAAAATTAAGTACAGGATTGTTAAACGACCATTTTGAAATTTCAGGACGTTTTTCAAAAATTGATTCTGATGGTTATGTTGATAGAGCGTTTACAGACTTAAAATCATATTTTCTTCAAGGAATTTATAAAGATGATAATACATTAATTAAAGCTTTAACGTTTGGTAATGTTGAAAGAACGTATCAGTCTTGGTTTGGATTAACGGCAGATCAATTAAAGGAAGATCGTCGTCAAAATCCATATACTTATGAAAATGAAACAGATAATTATTGGCAAGACCATTATCAATTGCATTGGAATGAGCGTTTAAATAATAATTGGTCTACTAACTTAGGTTTAAATTATACAAAAGGAAAAGGTTATTTTGAACAGTACAAGCCAGAAGAATCAGCTGCAGATTTTGATAATTTAATTGAAGATGATTCTGATGTTATAGTTAGACGATGGTTAGACAACAATTTTTATGTACTTAATGCTAACGTAACTTATAAGCAAAATACTTTAGAGATTATCTCTGGGTTGTCTTATAGCTCTTATGATGGGGATCATTTTGGAGAAGTTATTTGGGGTAGTGATTTAGCACCAAATACTAACATTAGAGACCGTTATTATGAAGGAGATGCTACGAAAAATGATTTTAGTATATTTTCAAAAGCAACGTTTAAATTAGCTGAAAAAGTTACTGGGTTTGTTGATTTACAAGGTAGATTTGTGAGCTATAAAACTAACGGTATAAATTCTAATTTAACAGAGTTTGTTACAGATGCTAACTTTAGTTTTTTTAACCCTAAAATTGGTTTAACCTATAAACATTGCGATTTTAATAGTTTTTATGCCTCTTTTGCTAGAGCAAATAGAGAGCCAAATCGTGATGATTTTGAAGGTGGTGTTACCGAAAATGAAACGCTTAATGATATTGAATTGGGTTGGCGCTACAATAGTAAAAAAGCTAGCGTAAATACAAATATCTATTATATGTTTTACCAAAACCAATTGGTGTTAACAGGTGAGTTGGATGATGTGGGAAGCCCAATAAGAGCTACAAGTGGTAAGAGTTATAGATTAGGTTTAGAAATTGATGCTAATATTCAATTTTCAAAAGTATTTAGTACATCAACGAATATTGCTTTAAGTAGTAATAAAAATCAAGATTTCTCATCTTCAATAAATGGAGAAGTTGTTGATTTAGGAAATACTAATATTTCATTTTCGCCTGAATTAGTTATTGGTAATGCCCTTAATTTCTTTCCTGCGGAGCGTTTACAATTGTCTTTATTAAGTAAGTATGTTGGTGAACAGTTTATGGGAAATACTGATAACAAAGAATCAATACTAGAAAGCTATTTTGTAAACGATTTTAATATTAATTATGAAATAAAACCTAATAAACTGTTTAAATCTATTGTGTTATCTGGATTGGTAAATAATATTTTTAACAAGAAATATGTATCTAACGGTTATTTTGGGTCGTTTGATTTTGATGACAACACAAGCCCTACTGGAACCACTACAGGTTATTTTGCTGGTTACTACCCGCAAGCAACAACAAACTTTTTGGTTGGAGCAACTCTGAAGTTTTAAGCATTTTCAAACCTGTCAGGTTTTTAAGCTTGACAGGTTTTTTATAAAAAACAGCATGGGTTGAATACAGGCTTTTGCCGGCTTGCCCGCGTTAGGGATTGAACGACATGTTTGAAATCCCCGACGAAGGAGGGATTGAGTAGTGAAAGCCCGACCCTTGGGTAACGCCCAAATAATTTATATTTAATTAAAGACTAAAAGCGTATTTCCAGATTGCTGAACACGATAATTTTTTAAAGCGCACCTTAAATCGTTTTCTCCTACTGCTGTTCCGTTAACCAATTCATATTGATTAGCATCTTCACAACCGCAAGTTGCAAAAAGCCCTTCTGGATCCAATACAGAGCAACTACTTTGTTGGTGATTAGGGTCTGCAGCATCCCAAGCATAAAAGTCGTTTCCAGTGGTTGTAGCAATTATAATTCCACCATTCCCTTCATTAGGTACATAAACAGAGTTGCCAGGAAATAGAAGTTCTGTGAAAGGAAATAAATTAAGGTCTATTTGACGATTTACTCCAATATCAAGTAAAAAGCGACAGTTTTCGTCATTATTAGAATTGCCGCTACAAGACACTAAAAGAATAAATAATAATAAGCTGAATAAAGATTTCATAGACCAAAAAAATTGAAATGCAATTTACAATAAAAAGTAAAGTGCGTATTTAAAAATTAAACCAAATTGTGTTTAACAAAGACGCTTATTATAGATTATCTGTTTTAAATATTTTGTATATTTGTTGTACAATCTCGTGTAAGCGGGATTTTTTTATTTGCTGAACTTAGTCAGCATCTTTTTAATAAGTAAACGATGAAGTTATGAGTAAAGTATCATACTATACACCTGAAGGATTAAAAAAACTAAGAGCTGAGTTAAGACAGCTTAAAGATGTAGAGCGCGTTAAGGCTTCAAGAGCTATAGCTGAAGCTAGAGATAAAGGAGATTTAAGTGAAAATGCCGAATATGATGCAGCCAAAGAGGCTCAGGGGATGTTAGAAATGCGCATTTCTAAATTAGAAGATGCTTTGGCTGGTGCTCGTGTTATAGACGAATCTCAATTAGATAATTCTAAGATATTAGTGCTTTCTAAGGTGAAAATAAAAAATCAAACCAATGGTATGGAAATGAATTATACTTTGGTTGCTGATGGTGAGGCTGATTTAGCTTCAGGTAAAATTTCTGTAAATTCTCCTATAGGGAAAGGTTTACTTGGTAAATCAGTTGGTGATGTTGCAGAAATACAAGTGCCAAATGGTGTGATGAAATTTGACATCATTGAAATTTCCAGATAATTATGGCGTCCATTTTTACAAAAATAGTCAACGGAGAATTATCCTGTTACAAGGTTGCAGAAACTGAAGATTTTCTAGCATTTCTTGACGTAAATCCTAATACAAAAGGGCATACTTTGTGTATTCCCAAAAAAGAAGTTGACAAAATTTTTGATTTAGATGAAACTACTTATGTAAAACTGATGCAGTTTTCAAGAACTGTGGCTCTAGCTTTAAAAAAAGCTGTGCCTTGTAAGCGCATTGGAGTAAGTGTTATTGGTTTAGAAGTGCCTCATGCTCATGTGCATTTAATTCCCTTACAGTCTATGGATGATGCTCGATTTATACAAAAAACTAAACTATCTTCTGAAGATTTTGAGGTTTTAGCAGAAACTATTAAATCGTATTTATAGGTTTAAATAGAATACAGCGCTTAGTATTATTGCTACCAGAATGATTACCCCAGAAATAATAATCCATGATGTTTTTTTAAGGAAAGTTGAAGGTTTTTTTGGTGTAAAAGCTTTTTTCTGATATTCAAAAACACGATCTATATCATCGGTCCATTGTACGGGATAAATTATTGATTCGCAGGTATTACACACAATTTCATGGCTTATTTCAGAGGTAATGGATTTATAAAGTTTTGTTTCTTTAATTTTTTGCCTAAAAGTTAAACGCAAACCTTCTTTACTATAACATTCAGGGCAATTGTTATTTAGAGTAACCTCTTTAATATCAATTAATTTTTCAGCCATAAATTTTAATATTTAGTTAGCGCGTTTTAAACTAATTTGTATAGTACTACCTTTTTCTTTTTCAGATTGTAAAACTTTAATTTTTCCGTTATGAAAATCTTCAATTATACGTTTTGTTAGAGATAAACCTAAACCCCAACCTCGTTTCTTTGTTGTGAAACCAGGCTCGAAAATTTTATTGAAATTCTTTTTAGAAATTCCTTTTCCTGTATCTGTTACATTAACTTTAACATCATTTTCAAGTTGAGATATTTCAACGGTAAGTTTACCTCTCCCTTTCATGGCATCTATAGCATTTTTTACTAAATTTTCAATAGTCCAACTATACAACTGCTTATTTAGATTTACGGGAATTTCACCTTTAGGGATTATAATATCAAAATCAATAAGTTTTGAAGATCTGGTTTTTAAGTAATCATAAGAATTGATAGTTTCCTTTATAATATCAGCTTTTTCAAGAGTTGGTAAAGATCCTATTTTACTAAAACGTTCTGCAATGGTGTTTAAACGGTTAACATCTTTTTCTATTTCAGAAATATAGTCAGGGTTTACATTTTCGGTTTTTAATAATTCTGTCCAACCAATTAAAGATGACAAAGGCGTACCAATTTGATGCGCAGTTTCTTTTGCCATACCAGACCATAATTTATTCTGAGTCGCATTTTTGTTACTACTATAGAAGAAGAAAATTACGGCACCAAAAAGCACAACTATGAGTATTAGTGCTAGTGGATAATATTTTAATTTGTTTAATAAAGGGGAGTTGCCATAGTATATAGTTGAGTAAAGTTTTCCATTAAATTTAACTTCTATTGGAGTGTTTTCTTTTTTAAATTGCAAAATTAACTTCTGAACATATAAAGAGTCCTTAATTTTTTCTTCATTAATATTATTGTAATCATAACTACCATCAGTATTTACCTTAATCATTGGTGTAGTTCTGTTACTAGTAATTACTTTTAACGGTAGTTCTCCAATATTACCAGTAAGATCATCGTTTTTTAACAAATCTGTTTGAGCAAAAGACCAATTTTCCATTTTGGTACGCTCTTCGACTTTAAAATGTTGAAAAAACTCATAGGTTTTCCATAAAATCAAAGAGACTATAGCAAACGATACTATGATAATTATCCAACGGAATGCATTGCTATGTTTTGTAAAAATCATTGAAAAAATTAATTAACATGTAATATAATGCAAATCTGTTAATATTATTGCTCAAGTTGTTAGTAAATCATTTTTAGTTGAACATCATATTAGTTACATCTCCTCTGATAGTCAATATTATTAAATTGTTGATAGTGGTAAACTAATGTTGAAAACTAGTTTAAGTTTTAAGCTTTTTTTTGATTAGTTTTGTTGAAATTAAAAAAATAAATGCTGTCAATTGACCCAAAAAGCTTACCAACCAGTAAATTACATGGTTATTTGTTAAGTGCTGTGGCACCAAGACCAATAGCTTTTGCTAGTACTGTTGATGTTGATGGGAATCCAAATTTATCGCCATTTAGTTTTTTTAATGTGTTTAGTGCTAACCCTCCAATCATGATTTTTTCTCCAGCTAGACGTGTTAGAAATAACACTACAAAACATACTTTGGAGAATGCTGAAGCAACAAAAGAAGTAGTGATTAATGTCGTGAATTATGATATGGTACATCAAATGTCATTAAGTAGTTCAGAATATCCTAAGGATGTTAATGAGTTTGAAAAAGCAGGCTTAACGATGCTAAAATCTGATGTTGTAAAGCCATTTAGAGTTGGAGAAGCTCCTGTGCAATTTGAGTGTAAGGTAAACGATATTATTAAGTTAGGAACTGAAGGTGGTGCAGGAAATTTGATTATATGTGAAGTTGTAAAATTGCATATTGACGAAGATGTTTTGGATGAAAATGAAGCTATAGACCAAAAGAAAATAGATTTAGTAGCTAGAGCTGGAGGAAGCTATTATAGTCGTGCTAAAGATGGATTTTTTGAAATACCAAAACCACTTTCAACATTAGGTATTGGTGTAGATAGTTTCCCAGACCACGTTAAAAACAGCATGATTTTAACTGGGAATAATTTAGGTGTGCTAGGTAATATTGAAGAGCTACCATCTACTGAAAGTGTTAATGCTTTTGTGGAAGAAGTTGGAGAGCGTTATCCGAATATTAAAACAGCAACACACAGAGAAAAACATAAACTAGCACAAAACTATCTTAGTTTTGGAGATGTAGAAAGTGCTTGGAAAATATTGTTATCGTAACAATTATAAATTAGACGAATATTTAATAATTATATATAAAAATGGAAGTTCAAGGAAGAATTAAAATGATTGGAGAAACTCAAACTTTTGGAAGTAATGGGTTTAGAAAAAGAGAAATTGTAGTAACAACAGAAGAGCAATACCCACAGCACATAATGGTGGAGTTTGTTCAAGATAAAACGGATTTATTAAACAATTACCAAGCGGGACAGCAAGTTAAAATAAATATTAACTTACGTGGTAGAGAGTGGGTAAACCCTCAAGGTGAAACTAAATATTTCAACTCTATTCAAGGATGGAGAATTGAAGCATTACAAAATGAAGCTACAGAAGGGAATGTGCCGCCTGTACCTCCAGCAGATGCCTTTGAACCAGCAGGAGATTTAAAAGAAGAAGATCACGACGATTTACCTTTTTAATTAAACGATTTGTCATTCCCGCGGAAGCGGGAATCTTATAATTCTAACCTCTTTGTTTTTAAAACATTGAGGTTTTTTATATTTATAAAGTATGCAGTATTTAAACGAAGATATTTGGTTTCCTGATGTAAATAGAGCTACTCCTGAGGGGTTATTAGCAGTTGGAGGGGATTTATCTATTGAACGTTTGTTGCTAGCCTATAAAACAGGAATTTTTCCTTGGTTTGAAATTGATGAGCCTATTTTATGGTGGTCTCCAGATCCACGTTTTGTTTTATTTCCTAATAAACTTAAAGTATCGAAAAGTATGAAGCAGGTTTTAAGAAATAAAGATTATAAGGTTACAATAAATAAAGATTTTAGAGCAGTTATTTCAGAATGTGCCTTTAAAAAAAGGAATGGACAAGAAAGTACATGGATTACTAATAGTATGATTGAAGCTTATATTAACCTTTACGAATTAGGTTATGCTAAATCTGTTGAGGTTTGGAATGGGAATAATCTAGTTGCAGGGTTATATGGAGTTGATTTAGGTAATGGTGTATTTTGTGGTGAAAGTATGTTTACTAAAGAAAGTAATGCTAGTAAGGTTGGCTTTATATCATTTATTCAAAACACAAATTATAAGCTTATTGATTGCCAAGTGTATACTAATCATTTGGAAAGCTTAGGTGCAGAAGAAATACCTAGGGATGAGTTTTTGAAATATTTATAATGAAAAACAAACTCCTTAAACCTCATTATATCTAAAACACCCAATCTCATGATCGTTAACCATTCCAGTTGCCTGCATATGAGCATAAACAACTGTTGAGCCTACAAACTTAAACCCTCTTTTTTTTAAATCTTTACTAATAGTATCGCTAAGTGGCGTGTTTGCTGGAGCATCTTTGTAGTTTTTTAAACTATTTTTAATAGGTTTTCCATCAACAAAATCCCAAATGTATTTACTAAAACTACCAAACTCTTCCTGTACTTTCATAAAAGCTTGGGCGTTACTAACCGTTGCATTTATTTTTAGTTTATTTCTAATAATACCAGCATCAAGTAATAGGTTATCAATTTTATCTTGTTGGTAATTGGCTATTTTTTTATAATCGAAATCATCAAAAGCTTTTCTGAAGTTTTCACGTTTGCGTAAAACAGTAATCCAACTTAAACCAGCTTGAAAGGTTTCTAAAATTAAAAATTCAAAAAGAGTTTCATCATCGTAAACAGGTATTCCCCATTCATTATCATGATAACTTTCATATAAATCATCGCCTTCACACCAACCACATCTGTGTTTTTTCATGTTCTAACTAAATTATTTAAAAGTCCAAAATAAGCATTTGTAAGGTTTAAAGTAAAAGTATGACAAATATCATCTTAATTAAAATCTCCGAATATTATTTTTGCCAGAAGATTTGTTCCAAAAAAAGGTTATTATGAATTCTATTATAAAACAAAGTATTGAAAAAAGTTTCACTTATCAAGAGTATATAGCTTTAGTAAAACAATTAGCAGAAGAAAACTCTAATTCAGGATTGGAAAAAACGGAAGCTTTAGCGAATTATACTAAGTTAAACGATAGAAGAATGAAGCGTTGGGGTAAAACCATAAAAATTTCAGAATATGCTCAACAAAAAATAGTTGAATTTAATAGAAAAATGACCTGGTTGATTATAACCGAAAGTTGGTGTGGTGATGCTGCACATGTTATGCCTGCTCTCAATAAAATAGCAGATTTGAATGCTAATATTGATATTAAAGTGGTGCTTCGTGATGAAAATCCTGAATTAATGGATATGTTTTTAACTAATGGCGGAAGGGCTATTGCTAAAGTTATAATGATTGATGATGAAACGGGAGAGGTTTTAAATACCTATGGACCAAGACCAAGTGAAGCTACAAGTTATGTTAATAGATATAAAGCAAAACATGGAAAACTAACACCTGAATTTAAAGAAGATTTGCAGCATTGGTACAATAAAAATAAAGGACAAAATATAATTGAAGATGTTATTGAAATGCTTTGCGAATTAGAACCTATTTGCCAATAAAAAAGAATGTAATAGAACCTACCTGGTTATCTTTTGAAGCATCCGGATTAAATTGAGACTGTTTAGCGTAATCTAAAGCGTGTTCAATTAAACATTCGTTATTTGAAGTTGAAGAGGTGTTTACGTAAGCATCAATTACATTTCCGTTAGAATTTACAGTAATATTCACTACAATTTTACCATCAATTTCACATAAGTAGACAGGAATTGGAATAAAAACCTTTGTTCTATTTGCTAATGAAAATCGGATTGAGCTTTTAGAATTATTGCCTTCAGATTGTTGTTTTTTCAACAAATCATTAACCTTACTAAACTTAGAAAGTTCTTCTTGATTCAATTTTGAATCTTCAGGTATTTCATAAGCCTTTCTTGCTATTTGGTTTTCTGAAGTATTAGAGGATTTTGGAACATAATCTTCTGGAGGCGCTATCGTTTTATAGGCTTGAGCAAAATGCTTGGTTTGTTGATTCTCATTAAAAGCATCGTTAGTTTCAGCTTTTGCATTATTAAGTTTTTCTAAAGCTTCAAGAATTTTTACTTCTTCTTCAGTGAGTTCTTTTTCCGGCTCAATTTCGTAATAACTTTCAGACGCAAAATCGCTCTGTTTTTTTAGGCTTAAGTTAAAAACAGAGAGTACTACAGTTCCAGTAATTAGAAGTGTAATAAGTAGGGCTTTATGTTGATTATTGAGGCTCAATACGGTTTCTTTTAAATGTCAAATCGTATTAATATATACGGCAAAATACGTTAAAAAGTTTAAAAAAGCATTAATTCTAAGAAAATTGAGACACTTGATAGACCTTCTAATGTCCTATAACCGAATCGTTTTCTAGTAAAATCGATTCCTATAAGTACAGAATTATGGTAGTTGTCTCCATAGATTTGAGTACCCAAGCCCAAGGTGTACATATTACCTTTTTTAAAATCTTTACTCACACCTAAAAGGGTTCCATATCCACCACGAACAAATATGTTACTATCATCTACAATAACATTATGACGCATACTTAAATAAACTGGCGCAAAATGCAAACCTTGTTGAGAATGCCATTGATATCCTAAGTTTAACCCAATAGAGGTACGCATATCAAATTGATACCCTAATGTATTATTTACGTAAAGTGCACTCGGATTGATTAAAGTCTCATCACTATCATCAAAAGCTTGATATTCTTCATTAATTCTTAGTGAAGTAGCTAAGGATGCTTTATAAAAAAGACCATTAATTTTTTCTTTCTCAGTTTGAGAAAATACAATTTTAGTAGTACAAAAGATAAAAAAAATACTAAGACAAATTTGCTTCATTATCAGTTAGGTTTTGAAGCAAGTAGAGTATCAACAATTATTCCGAAGTCAAGTTTTCTATAAAGCTTTCTAACGATAAAGCGTCTTTTACATCAAAATCTCCAATTTTAGTACGCCTCAAAGCAGATAAATGCGCACCAGAGTTTAATGCTTTTCCAAAATCATTTGCTAAAGAACGTATATAAGTACCTTTGCTACAAACCACTCTGAAATCGATATGAAGTCCAACTATTTTGGTGATTTCAAACTCTGAAATACTTACCGTTCTCGGTTTTATTTCTACCGTCTCGCCAGCTCTAGCAAATTCATATAATCGTTTACCGTCTTTTTTTAGTGCTGAAAATACTGGCGGATATTGTTGAATTTCACCAATAAATTGTGCTGTGGCTTTATAAATTAAATCTTCAGAAATATGTTCAGTTGGGAAGGTTTCATTAATTTCTGTTTCTAAATCAAAAGATGGCGTTGTGCTTCCAAGAACTAAAGTGCCAGTGTATTCTTTTATTTGTCCTTGAAAAGTATCAATTTGTTTGGTCATTTTCCCAGTACAAATCACTAACAAACCTGTTGCTAAAGGGTCTAATGTGCCAGCATGACCAACTTTTATTTTTTTTATATTAAAGGCTTGACGAATTTCCCAACGCAATTTATTTACCACTTGAAATGACGTCCAATTAAGGGGTTTGTCTATTAGTAAAACCTGTCCAGATTGATAATATTCGGCAGTTTTCATTTTTTAGTTTAATAATGAAAATACTATGGCAATAACACCAACAATAGCGCAATAAATGGCAAAATAGGTAAGCTTGCTTTTCTTAACAAGGGCAATCATCCAAGTACATGCAAAAATCCCAGAAACAAATGCTGCAATAAAACCAATAGATAATGCCGTGAAGTTTCCAGAGTCATAGGATAAATCACCACTCAAAACATCTTTAGCTATTTTTCCAAAAATTAAAGGCACTACCATTAAGAAAGAAAAACGTGCTGCTTTTGTTTTGTCATTACCTAATAAAACCGATGTAGAAATGGTAGCTCCAGAACGTGAAATTCCTGGTAACATAGCTATGGCTTGTGCAAAGCCTATAACTAATGCGTTAGAAAAAGACACTTTTTTTTCAGTACTTTTTGCTTTATCAGCTAAGTAAAGAAGAAGCGCTGTAATAATTAGCATAAAACCAACTAGTTTGATATTATTCCCGAATAATTCAGCAAACTCAGACTCAAACGTATAACCTATAAAAGCTGCAGGAATCATGGAGAGTGCAATTTTAGAAATAAATTGTAAATCTTCATTCCATTTAAATTTTAATGCACCTTTTATAAGGTCTAAAATATCTTTTCTAAAAACAACAATAGTACTAAGTGCTGTAGCAAAATGAAGCACTACAGTAAACAACAAACTTTCTTCTGGTAAAGAGTTGTCTCCAAGAAGAGCTTTCCCTAATTCTAAATGTCCACTAGATGATACAGGAAGAAACTCTGTAAGTCCTTGAATAATACCTAAAATAATCGCATCTATAATCTCCATAGCGCAAAAGTATTAAAATAGAGTAATTAAAAAGTAAAGCGAGGTTTAAATTTGAATTTTTATTTCTTGTAGGGATTTAATAAAATCGCATAAATCTGAATACCAAAACCTATAAGAATTAAAGTTGGAGCAAGTCGGATACGTCTCCAATGAAAAATTTCAGGATTAAAAACATTTGGGTCGTCACTACCGCCACCAGCCATTAAAATAAAGCCAAGTGCAATAATAGCTAATCCAATAAACATGAATTTGTAGTTTTTCTTACCAAATACAAAAGTTGGTTTAGAGGCTTCTTTACGTTTTTTTTCTCCCATGATTATTTTACGTAGAATAATTTACTGCAAATTAAACGATTTATTTAAAACTAAGTTGTTAATGGTTTTGTAATTTATAGCATCAATAATTAATAATACAACTCATCCGTCTTTAAATTCAAGAAACGTTGTGTTGCAAAATGTGTACTTATCCAAGTAATAATAATACCTAAAGCGAAAATAAAAACAAATAGTAGTCCTACTAAAATAGGGTTGCTTAATAGTTCTAATTCAATGAAGGTTTTATTTAAATAGTATAAAACTATTGCCATTCCAATTAATGCTAAAACAGCACCAATCATTCCTAAGCGTACACTTTTCCAAACAAACGGACGTCTAATGAAACGTTTTGTTGCACCAACCATTTGCATGGTTTTTATAGTAAATCGTTTAGAATACACAGCTAATCTTATGGAACTATTAATCAATAAAACCGCTATTAAAGTGAAAATGCCACTAATAATAAGAACCCAGAAACTGATTTTCTTAACGTTGTCATTCATGAGGTTAACGAGGTCGTTATCATAAGTGACTTCTTCAACAAAGTTTTTGCTTGTTGCTTCAGCGGAAATTTTCTCAAGATGTTCTGAGGTTACAAAATCTGCTTTTAAATGCACGTCGATAGAGTTTTGAAGCGGATTGTAGCCAACAAAATCCATAAAATCCTCGCCGTTTTCAGCTTTCATAAATTCGGCAGCCTGTTCTTTTGAAACATATTCGGTAGATTTTACATAATCTGCCATAGCCAAACTTTTTTCAAGTTGTTTGGTTTCAACTTCTTTTGCAGAATCTTTTAAATAAATGGTAACAACCACTTGCTCTTTAAAGTGGTCTGAGACTTTTTTAGCGTTTAGTATCAACATTCCTAAAAGTCCTAGCAAAAACAATACTAAAGCAATACTTAACACTACAGAGAAATATGAAGAGATAAGCCTGCGTTTTTGGTGCTTTTCAAAAGATGAACTCATATAAGGAATTGGATTAATGCTGTAAAAATAATAAAGTATTCTAATTCGCTGTTCTTTACAACGTTTAAACTTTCAACATTGTTATAATAAGTTTAAATTTGCGCCTTATTAAGCGGAATTCATTACAATGACATACAATTTCAACGAGATAGAAGCCAAATGGCAAAAATATTGGGCGGAGAATCAAACATTTAAAGCTGAGAATAAGAGTAATAAACCAAAATATTATGTTTTGGATATGTTTCCTTACCCAAGTGGTGCGGGTTTACATGTTGGTCATCCTTTAGGATATATTGCTTCAGATATTTATGCACGCTACAAGAGGCATCAAGGGTTTAACGTGTTGCACCCTCAAGGGTATGATTCTTTTGGATTGCCTGCGGAACAGTATGCGATTCAAACGGGGCAACATCCTGCGGTTACAACTGCTGAGAATATTAAAACGTATCGTCGTCAATTGGACCAAATTGGATTTTCATTTGATTGGTCTCGTGAGGTTCGTACTTCAGATCCGAATTATTATAAATGGACGCAATGGATTTTTATTCAATTATTTGAATCGTGGTATTGTAAAGACCATGAAAAAGCTTTTGCTATTAAAGATTTGGTTAATGTTTTTGAAGAATCAGGAAATGCAAATATAAATGCGGTTTGCGAAAATGAATCAGAGACATTTACTGCTGAAGAATGGAATGGATTTACTGTTGAAGAACAACAAAAAATATTATTACAATACAGATTAACGTATTTAGCAGAAACTGAAGTGAATTGGTGTCCTGCTTTAGGAACGGTTTTAGCGAACGATGAAATTGTAAATGGTGTTTCTGAACGTGGAGGGCATCCTGTGGTTCGTAAAAAGATGACCCAGTGGAGCATGCGTATTTCTGCTTATGCAGAACGTTTGCTACAAGGTCTTGAAACTATTGATTGGACAGATTCTTTAAAGGAAAGCCAGCGTAACTGGATAGGAAAATCAGTTGGAGCACAAGTGAAGTTTAAAGTGGTTTCAAATGAAGTAAAAGAAGCTGATGAAATTGAAGTGTTTACCACAAGACCTGATACTATTTTTGGAGTAAGTTTTATGACTTTGGCTCCAGAACACGATTTGGTTCAACAAATAACAACACCTGAGCAAAAAGAAGCTGTTGATGCCTATATTGAAGCTACAGCAAAACGTAGCGAGCGCGATAGAATGGCCGATGTAAAAACCATTTCAGGAGTATTTACAGGGGCCTACGCGATTCATCCATTTACAGAAAAATTAATCCCGATTTGGATTGGTGATTATGTTTTGGCTGGTTACGGTACAGGAGCAGTCATGTCTGTACCATGTGGCGATGAGCGTGATTATGCGTTTGCAAAACATTTTAATATTCCGATTCCTAATATTTTTGAAGGGGTTGATATTTCAGAAGAAGCGTTTTCAGATAAAGCAAAAACCGTTATTGGTAATAGTGATTTCCTAAACGGGATGAATTATAAAAAAGCCACCAAACGCGCTATTTACGAGTTGGAGCAAATAGGACAAGGCGAAGGTAAAACCAATTACCGTTTGCGTGATGCGGTGTTTAGTCGTCAGCGTTATTGGGGAGAGCCATTTCCGGTGTATTATGTTAATGGTTTACCACAAATGATTGATGTAGCGCATTTACCCATTAAACTTCCAGAAGTTGAAAAGTATTTGCCAACCGAAACAGGCGAACCACCACTAGGGAATGCCAGTGTTTGGGCTTGGGATACCGAGAAGAATGAAGTGGTTTCAAATGATTTGATTGATAACGAAACGATACATCCTTTAGAATTGAATACCATGCCAGGGTGGGCAGGAAGCTCATTCTATTTTATGCGTTATATGGATCCAGATAACCAAAATGAAATAGCTTCAAAAGAAGCGATGGACTATTGGCAAGATGTTGATTTGTATATAGGTGGAAGCGAGCATGCTACAGGACATTTATTATACTCTCGTTTTTGGCAAAAATTCTTGTTTGATAAAGGTGTTGTGCCTAAGGATGAATATGCTAAAAAGCTGATTAATCAAGGGATGATTTTGGGTGAATCTGCTTTCGTTCACAGGGTCGGTTTTAACTTTGGAAAAGTAGTTGATTCCAAAAATGATATCTCTAAAGAAGATGTGAAAAACATCACATATTTAAGAGATAAATATACCATAATAAAAGACATGTATTTCAGTAATGATGTAACAACTTATCTTAGAAAAACATTTAATAAGCCTGAAAATGACGAAGAATTAGAACACATGCAACTAAGAGAAAATTTAATTTCTCATCTTTTAAATCCAATTCTTGAAGATATATCTAAATTTAATTTGGAGGGCAAAGTTATGGTGAACACTATGATGATGAATTATTTTAAGACTCATGTTTCGGTAGATTATGTTAATACTAAAAATGAGTTAGATTGGGAAAGACTGAAATTAGAAGATAAACAATACAAGAATGCTGAGTTTATAACAAACAAGGATAACAAATATGTGTGTAAACGTGAAGTTGAAAAAATGTCTAAATCAAAATACAATGTGGTTAACCCAGACAACATTGTTGAAGATTATGGAGCAGACAGTTTACGTTTATACGAAATGTTTTTAGGCCCTTTAGAACAATACAAGCCATGGAATACCGCTGGTATTACAGGTGTACATTCGTTCTTGAAAAAGCTTTGGAAATTATATGCTGATGATAACGGATTGAAAGTTACAGACGCAACACCAACTAAAGACAATTTAAAAACGCTACATAAAACCATTAAAAAAGTTCAAGAAGATATTGAGAACTTTTCGTTTAATACATCCGTTTCTACCTTTATGATTGCTGCTAATGAGTTAACCGCTCAAAAATGTACTAGCAAGGATATTTTAGAACCTCTGTTGGTTTTAATTTCACCTTATGCGCCACATATTGCTGAGGAATTATGGAGCCAGTTGGGTAATAATGCCTCTATTTCTACTGCGTCTTTCCCAGAATTTGATGCCAGTCATTTAGTGGAAAGTAGCAAGAATTACCCAATCTCATTTAATGGTAAAATGCGTTTTACTATGGAATTACCTTTGGATATGAGTAAAGACGCTATTGAAGAAGCCGTTTTAGCAAACGAAAAAACACAAGAACAATTAGCAGGACGAACGCCTAAAAAGGTAATTGTGGTTCCTGGGAAGATTGTGAATATTGTTGGGTAATGTTTTGTTGCGTTAGGGATAGCAGTGGAAAGCCCACAGCCTGATCCCGATAGCTATCGGGAGAAGTGCGAGGACTTGTAACGGATAGCCCGACCCTTGTGGTAACGCCCAAATTATTAAACTTTTAAAAAAAACCTATGGATAATACTGAAATTATTGGTTTTGCAGCTGCTATTTTGACTACGGCTGCGTTTCTTCCACAGGTTTATAAAACGTGGCGTACTAAGGATGTTTCTAGTTTGTCGCTGCCCATGTTAGTGATTTTTTTTATTGGTATTGTAATGTGGTTGTGGTATGGTATTTTAAAGAATAGCCCATCGATGATTTTTGCGAATAGTATTACTGTTATTTCTTCGTTTTTATTGATGTACTTTAAAGTAAAGTATACTAAAAAATAGGTTTTTCTTCGCCTATAAATGAATTCCTATTAAATTGATGTAAATTATAGTTTAATTAGTTAAACGTGTTTTTTGATGAAAAAAACATAATTAAATCATGGTTTTTATTATAATATTGAAATTATTGTTATAATTTTGCGCCAGTTTTCACTTTAAAATATCTTATTTATGAAAATTGGAGTTCCTATTGAGATTAAAAACAATGAAAACAGAGTGGGCATGACACCCTCTGGAGTTTTTGAGTTAACGAAAAGAAACCATACGGTTTACGTACAAAAAAACGCTGGTTTTAATAGTGGTTTTCTTGATGAAGATTATGTTGGTGCTGGTGCAACCATTGTTGATTCTATTGAAGCGGTTTATGATGCTGCTGAAATGATTGTTAAGGTTAAAGAACCAATTGAGCCAGAATATAAGTTGATTAAACCAAATCAGGTGGTGTTTACTTATTTTCATTTTGCATCAAGTGAGGTGTTAACTAATGCAATGATTGATAGTAAAGCCATTTGTATTGCTTATGAAACTGTTGAAGATAAAGATGGCGCACTCCCTTTATTAATTCCGATGTCTGAAGTTGCTGGTAGAATGTCTGTGCAACAAGGTGCAAAATATTTGGAAAAACCAATTAAAGGGCGCGGTATTCTTCTAGGAGGTATTCCTGGTGTACCACCAGCTCATGTTATGGTTTTAGGTGGAGGCGTAGTAGGTATTCAAGCTGCTAAAATGGCTGCTGGTTTAGGTGCTAATGTTACTATTATGGATATTAACATGAAGCAATTACGTTACATAGCAGATATTATGCCTGCCAACGTTAATACAGAATTTTCTAGTGAATATAATATCAGAAGACATTTGCCAAAAACAGATTTGATTATTGGAGGTGTATTAATTAAAGGAGCAAAAGCTCCTAAATTAATCACAAAAGATATGCTTAAAGATATGCGTCCTGGAACTGTAATTGTTGATGTTGCTGTAGATCAAGGTGGTTGTTTTGAAACAACTAAGCCTACAACACATGAGGAACCAACGTATATTATAGATGATGTAGTACATTATTCTGTAGCTAATATGCCTGGAGCTGTACCTTATACATCTACTGTAGGATTAACAAATGTAACCTTACCTTATGTTATTAAATTAGCAAATGATGGCTGGGAAAAAGCATGCGATAACAATGCATCTTTAGCCAAAGGATTAAATATTGTGAAAGGAAAAATAGTATATAAAGAAATTGCCGAAGCATTTGATATGCAAATGGCTTAAGAGTTTAATTTAGTAGTTTAGTTAGAGAAACGTCTAATTCTTGTTGTTGAGAGTTAGGCGTTTTTTATTTTACTATTATATATGACAAATATTCAGTTTATAATATTGGCGTTATTTTTGCTATATTTAATTAGAATTTAAAAACTAAAAAAATGTTTGGATATTATATATTAATAGGAGCTGTTGCTTTAGTAAGTTGGTTAGTTAGTAATACTTTAAAGCGAAAGTTTGCTAAGTACTCTAAAACACAACTAAGAAATGGTATGAGTGGTGCTGAGATTGCTGAAAAAATGTTAGCAGATCATGGAATAAGTGATGTTGAGGTTATCTCAACACCAGGACGTTTAACAGACCACTATAACCCAAAAAATAAAACGGTTAATTTAAGTGAAGCGGTATACAATCAGCGTAATGCAGCTGCAGCGGCAGTTGCTGCTCATGAATGCGGACATGCCGTACAGCATGCGCAAGCATATAGTTGGTTGCAAATGCGTTCAACATTAGTGCCTATGGTTAGTGTGACTTCTGGGATGTCTCAATGGCTAATTATTGGAGGTTTAGTATTAGGTGGTGCAGCTGGACTTGGTTTAGGCTGGTGGGTTGCCGTTTTAGGTGTAGTTTTTATGGGAGCTGCTACTTTATTTAGCTTTATTACTTTACCTGTTGAATACGACGCAAGTAACAGAGCTTTAGCTTGGTTAAAAAATAAAAACATGGTAACTCCAGAAGAATATAAAGGATCTGAAGATGCACTTAAATGGGCAGCTAGAACATATTTAGTTGCTGCCATTGGCGCTTTAGCAAACCTGTTGTATTGGGCGCTTCAAGTTTTTGGAAGAGATTAATAGTATTAAAAAATAAAAGTAAAGCCTCGATTTTATTTCGAGGCTTTTTTGTTTCTTTATATCAGATTTAAGCATCATGAAAACCCCATTAAAATACTATAAAAAACATCTAAAGAAATATCAAGCCGAGGTTAAAAGTTTGTACAAACAAATGACGGGTTTAAGCACGCTTCGTTTATTGGTATTCACAGTCACTGGTGTTGGTGTTTATTTCTTTTTTAATCAATGGCAAATAGCAGTTCCTATTGCTGTTTTAGGTATTATTGTGTTTATCTATTTGCTTTCAAGATATACTGATATAAAACGTGAACGCGACTTTAACAGAGCTTTGGTAAAGATTAATGAAGAAGAAATTAAAGTTTTTTCTGGTGATTTTCACGATAGAAATGATGGTTCAGAATTCCAAGACCCAAATCATTGTTATAGTTTAGATATTGATTTATTTGGACGCGGTTCTTTCTTTCAGTTTATTAATAGAACAACCGTTTTTGAAGGAACACAACAATTGGTCAATGCATTAAAAGCTAATGATGTAAGTAATATTAAATTGCGTCAAGAAGCGATTAAAGAGTTAAGTGTAAAACCAAAATGGCGACAATATTACTCCGCTACTTCTAATTTAGTTGAAATTGAAACGCCAGCGAAAAGTATTATTAGTTGGTTACAAAATCATAAACCATTTTTGCCTAAATATATGTCGTGGTTACCATTGGTTTTTGGCTTGAGTACAATAACTATTTTAATTCTAACGGTTCTTGGTATAATTACAAATCAAGCTTTAATAGGGTATTGGATATTTGTAGGTTTTGCTATTACAGGAAAGTATCTTAAAAAAATAAACAGCCTTTCTTCCAACACAGATAAGGTTAGAGATACATTTAGGCAGTATGCATTGTTGCTAGATTTTATTGAAAATGAATCTTTTTCATCACAGTTATTGCAAGAAAAGCAAAAACAAATTCAATCGGGAGATAAAAAAGCTTCAGATATTTTTAAAGCCTTCTCAAGGGCTTTGGATGCTTTAGATAATCGAAATAATATTATAGGTGCTATTTTTGGGAATGGCTATTTTCTAACAGATATTAAGAATAGTTATAATATTGACCAATGGATTTCTAAATACAGAGATAAAGTGTCTGATTGGTTTGAAGTGGTTTCGTTTTTCGATGCTTATAACTCTTTAGGTAATTATGCATATAACCATCCAGACTTTATATATCCAAATATTTTAGAAGATAAGGCTGTTATTAAAGCAGAAAACTTAGGGCATCCATTATTAAACAAAGAAAAGCGTATTGATAGTGATTTAACTATTGATAACGAGCAATTTTTTATAGTTACAGGTGCTAATATGGCAGGAAAGAGTACGTTTTTAAGAACCGTTTCTTTGCATATTGTTATGGCTAATATCGGATTGCCAGTTTGTGCTAAATCGAGCGAGTATTCGCCAGTAAAATTAATTACAAGCATGCGAACTTCAGATTCTTTAACTGATGATAGTTCGTATTTCTTTTCAGAATTAACACGTCTCAAATTTATTGTTGATGCTATTCAGAAAGAACCTTATTTTATTGTTTTAGATGAAATTTTAAAAGGAACGAATAGTACTGATAAAGCTATTGGATCTAAAAAGTTTGTTGAAAAACTGGTGGCTTCAAATGCCACAGGGATAATAGCAACCCATGATTTAAGTTTATGTGATATTGCGAAAGAACTTAACGATGTGAAAAATTATTATTTTGATGCTGAAATTATCAATGATGAACTTCATTTTGATTATAAATTGAAGGTAGGAATTTGTCAAAATATGAATGCATCGTTTTTATTGAAGAAAATGGAGATTGTTTAGTTAAATAACCTATAAAGTCTTCAATGCATCCTCAATATCAGATAAATAAACATTATAACCAGCATTAGTGTTACGGTATCTGCCTACATCATTTAATTTATTAATCGCTTTTTCAAATTGATTTTTAGCTTCAGATGTATTCTGTTTTGCTTTATAAGCTAAACCTAAATAATAGTAAGTATCGGCAATATCTTCATTGATTGTTAATTGTTTTTTCAATGTTTCAATAGCTTGGTCAAACTGTTTGCTTTTTACATATAACATGCCTAATGAATGGTAGTCTGCAAATCCATAGTCGTCTTCAGAATCATAAGTTTTTAAACATTCCTTTATAGTTTTTATGCCTTTAGCATAATTACCAGTTCTAGCATAAGCAAGTCCTAAAATAATGCGCATATCTTTTTCGCCACCTGGTGTAAATTGAATGAAAGATTTTGGTAATGCATAATAAGCTTCTAGGTCTTGAATACATAATGTGTAATTTCGGTATTGCCAATACCAATATGCTCTATAACACAAGTATTCTAAAGGTTTTAATTTTATAGCTTCATTTAAAATATCTAATCCTTCCAGTAGATAGCCTCGTTTAAAATAAGGTACAGATTTTTCATAATAAGCCCAAGCAAATTTTGGACCTACAGCTATAGCTTCATCAAATAATAATTGAGATTCTCTGCTGCCTTGTGGGTGTTTTATGGCTTCATCACAAAGTTCGCAGGCTTGTCTTTCAGGACTTCCTTCTGGAAAAATATAGCAGTTAACTTGACTGTAACTTTTAATGGTTAGGACTAAAAATAAAACGATAAAAATTAATTTCTTCATGATTTTATGATGTTGCCGTTTTTCATTTTTATATTTATAAATCTATACCCATCATAATCTTTCCCTCTGTAATTGGCATGATTCCATTGTTTTAAAGATTTAGCTATGGATAATATATGATTCTCTAATGCTTTTGAACAATGCCCTTTTTTGAAGTTAGAATCAAGAACTTCAATTCTAAATCGCCCCGTTTCATTATTACAATTAACAGCAAAACGTATTATAAAATAGCCGGTAAAATTGTTTAATGCCGATTGAAATGTATAATTTTTTATTAGTTCTTCTTCCAGCGCTTTTTCTCCGCCAGTATATTGAATATAAGCGCGTTTATGAAGCACTTTGGTTGAATCACAGAATTTGAAATTAGGATTGTCAATAGCTTCATCAAAAGGAGTATCTCCAATTTGATTTTCGTAATGTTGTTGTAGTTCTTTAGAAGTTTGGCATCCAAAAGATAGGATGGTTACTATCATAAAGATTCGAAAACTATTTTTTGTCATTATTTGCAGTATTCAATTTAATTTTCTCAACCATTTCCAGAGCATTTTTATCTTCAGGTTTTAAACTTAATACTTTATAATAGCTTTTTAAAGCTTCATTGAGGTTTCCCGCTTCCAATTGGGCTTCTCCTAAACTATCGTAAACACTACTTCTGTAAGGGAAGATTTTTGAATTAAAATCAAAAATATACAAAGCATTTTCTATTTGATTTGAGCGTAAAAGTGAATAGCCATATGTGTTTAATTCTCTACTACCTTTTACAAATTCTGAAAACCTAGAAACTAAATTGGGTTGGTCTATTTTAAGACTATCTAAAGATTTGTTTTGAAGCAAATAATCCATGTAATTGGCAATCAAATAATTTGATTTGTATTTATTATCGGTAACTATACTTAGCAAATCGCGCTCAAAAGTTTCTTTGGGGTGTTCAACAATTCTATTAACTTCTTTTCCGTCTTTATAGATAATAAAAGTTGGGACACGATGAATATTTAATCCTTTTTCTTCATGGTTAGGACTTTGTTTATAAGCCTCTTTAGTTCGGTTAACAGCAATTACTTGCAATTGGCTTTCGGGGAATTTTGCGGCTTCTATAACCTTATAAAATCTAGGAACTTCTTTTTTGCTATCGCCACACCAAGTACCTAAAAATACTTTAATTTCATATTGTTTTAAAGAGTCTTTTAGCTTTTTTGCTACAGCTTTATTTACTAAATAATCTTCATGGTTTTTAGAAAACCAAGAGTTAAATGTATTTTGTGTTAAACCGATTTTGTTTATTTTTCCAAGTAAAACTTCGTTTCCTTTTTGGTCTAGTTCTATATGATTTAGGGTTTGAGAAAAACCAAATTGTAGGCTAAGTAAAGTAATGAGTAAGATTGCTGTTCGTTTCATGTTTTTGATTGTTTATAAACCAAATTTAAACTAGCTTTATAAGTGAAGCGAATAATTTTTACAAACAACAGACTTGAATTAACAAACGTCATTTTTGGTTGTTTGCAATAACAAAATTGACTTTCGTACATAATGTTTGATGGTTTTGGCTTTTCTGATTACTTTTAAAAAATGACATTCATCAATAAACATACTTCTCAAGTTTTAGTCCATATATTATTTTGGATGCTCTTTGTGTTTGTGTCTTTGTTTCTATTCTCTGATTATTATTGGAGAGAAAACCCGTTTTTACAATATGTATCACTTTTAGTGGTTATCGTTTACATAAATAACTTTTTGTTACTTCCTTTTTTTGTTAAGAAGAAACTGTATGTGTTATATGTTTTCGTTTTTGCTGCTATTTCTTTTTTTGCTACTCAATTGTATTGTTATGCTTTTGCGCAATGCGGATGTAGTTTACCAAAATGTTTAAGTGACTATTTATGGCAAACTTTGGTGCCTCTTATTTTCTTTTCTTTTGTTTGGGTTTTGTATCGATTTATAGATAAGCAAGAAGAAGTTGAAGCAGTGAAAAAAGAGCATGCAGAAATGGAATTAAAATTCCTTAAATCTCAAATAAATCCACATGTTTTGTTTAATAATTTGAATACAATTTATTCATATTCTATTGAAAAACCAGAAGACACACCAGAACTTATTTTGATGCTTTCAGATAATTTGAAACATGTGTTATATGAAAGTAATGAAAAGACCATTTCATTAGAAAAAGAGGTTCATTTTATAGATAATTATATCAAATTTCAAAAAATAAGAACAGAAGGTGTTAAACAGATTAATTATAGTAAAACTATTGATTCTTTAAGTCATCAAATTGCGCCTTTGCTTCTAATTACAATCATTGAAAATGCTTTTAAACATAGTACTTTGAATAGTGAGATAAAAGTGAAAATTAATGTAGAAGAAGGTGTCTTGAATTTTACTTGTGAAAATGATTTTGATGACCAAAAAGTAACAACTACTGATTTGAAAATAGGATTGCAAAATCTTGAAAAACGTTTAGAGCTTATTTATAAAGATGATTATGAGTTTAATATTGATAAGAATAGAGATTTTAAAGTAACCTTAAAACTGAATTTAAAATAGTTTTGTGTCTCCTCGAGCGCAGTCGAGAGGTTGCAAAAAACAAATAGATCTTGACTGCGCTCGACCTGACATATTTGAAAACATAAAATATGAAGTGTGTAATTATAGAAGACGAAATTCCTGCGCAAAAGATTTTAAATAATTTTATCTCTAAAATCCCGAGTTTGGAATTGGTCGAAACGTTTCAAGCGGCTATTGAAGCCAATTCGTTTTTAAATAAAGAATCTGTGGATGTTGTTTTTCTGGATATTAATTTGCCAGATATGTCTGGGCTTGATTTTATAAAAACTATTAAAAACCCACCAGCTGTAATAATGACAACAGCTTACTCTGAATACGCTGTTAATAGTTTTGAGTTAGATACTATTGTAGATTATTTAGTTAAACCATTTTCTTTTGATAGATTTTTAAAAGCAATAAATAAAGCAAAAGAAAGGATAGAGATTCCTGAGGCTATAAATGATGAGAGCGAGGAAACTATTTTTTTAAACGTTGATAAAACGCTTCATAAAATTGTATTAAACGATATTCTATTTATTGAATCTGAACGAAATTATATTACCGTTGTTACTAAAAATCAAAGATTATCTTATATAGATTCTCTAAAGAATTGGAATGCTAAACTTCCAGAAAATCAATTTATACAAGTTCATAAATCTTTTATTATTAATAGTAGTTTTGTAAATAAAATATCTGGAAATACCATTTTTATCAAGGATAACAAAATTCCAATTGGTAGAACCTACAAGCAAGATTTATTGAACAAATTAGGAGTTTAAACTTTTAAAAGAAGTAAGTATCTTTACTTTCATGCAACATAATTCTAAACTTCCGAATGTAGGTACTACCATTTTTTCAATAATGAGTGGATTAGCAAAAACCCATAATGCTATAAATTTATCTCAAGGATTTCCAGATTTTGGTAGTGATCAAAAGTTAATAGATTTGGTTAGTAATGCTATGAATTCTGGACATAACCAATATGCACCAATGGCAGGTAATCTAGAGTTACGCAAAGCTATTGCTAAAAAAATGGATGTTTTATATAATTCTACTTATCATCCTGAAAATGAAATTACAATTACCTCAGGAGCAACCCAGGCTATTTCTACAATATTATCAACTTTTATAAGACAGGATGATGAGGTTATCGTTTTTAAACCTGCTTATGACAGTTATGAACCAGGAGTAAAATTAAATGGAGGTAGAGTGGTTTCTATTCAACTTCAGGCGCCAACTTTTAGTGTGGATTGGGGCCTTGTAAAATCTAAGATTAATAGTCATACAAAAATGATTATTATAAATACACCACATAACCCTTCAGGAACTGTATTTTCAAAAGATGACATGCTGGCTTTGGAAAGGGTTACTAAAGACACCAATATTATTGTTTTAAGTGATGAGGTTTATGAACATATGATTTATGATGATGAGAAGCACCAAAGTGCCTGTTTGTTTCCGGATTTAAAATCTAGAACTTTTGTTGTTGCATCGTTTTGTAAAACCTTCCATAATACAGGTTGGCGCATTGGATATTGTTGTGCGCCAAAAGCGCTTATGGAGTTATTTATTCAAGTACACCAATTTAGTGTGTTTTGTGTACATCATCCAACACAAAAAGGGATTGCAGATTATATGCAAGAACCAAAGCATTATTTGGAGTTATCTGCATTTTATCAAAAGAAACGGGATCTGTTTTTAAGTTTAATTAAAAATTCTAGATTTAATTTCACTCCCTCAAAAGGGACGTATTTTCAAGTGTTAGATTATTCCAATATTACACAAGAATATGATGTTGATTTTGCTAGAAGACTAACCATAGATTTTGGTTTAGCATCTATTCCCTTGTCGGTTTTTAATGAAAATAACTTAGACAATAAGGTCTTGCGTTTTTGTTTTGCAAAAAAGGATGATACTTTAAAACGTGCTGCTGAAATTTTAAACCAAATTTAAGTTACTTTTTTAAAATTAATGTGTCTAACAATATGAGATGTCAAATTTTAAAAAAAATATTATGAGAATATTATTAGTAGTACTATTCATGAGCTTAGGTTTTTTACTTAACGCGCAAGACGTGAGTTTTAATGGTGTAACTTATGAAATAAAAAAGGATAGAATTTTTAAAGATAGTGTTGATGTTACTGATGTACTTTCAGTTGATGAAAAAGCCGAAATACGTGCAGCTTTTGATAAAAAAATGACTCAAATTGCTGCATCTGAAGAAACTAAAAAACGTATAGAAAAAGCCGAAAAAGAGCAAGAAAAGGCTGAAAAAGACCAAAAAAGAGCCGAAAAGAAGCAAAAAAAGGCAGAAAAAGCATTAAAGAAAAAAGAGAAAGCACAATCTAATTTTGATAAATCTACCAAGAAGCATAAAGACGCTATTAAAAAATACGAGAAGCTCAAAAAGAAAGGTAAACTATCACCTCAAGATGAGGAAAAATGGCTAGAAAAGATTAACAAATACAAAGAGGCTTCTGCTAAAGCGAAGAAAAAATTAAAATAAATTTTTACTTTTTTACCAATAAAAGCATTATTTTAAGGTTCAGCATAAAATAGCTTATAAAAAATGCAAGATGAACTTAAAATAGCTTTAATACAATCTGATTTGGTTTGGGAAAACCCAACCAAAAATCGTGATAATTTTACTAAAAAGATTGAAAATATTTTTGACAAAGCAGATGTTATTGTGCTTCCAGAAATGTTTACAACTGGATTTACCATGAACGCAAAGTTTGTTGCTGAAACCATGGATGGTAAAACCGTTTCTTGGATGAAAGATTTGGCATCAAAAGCTAATGCTGCTATTGTTGGTAGTATTGTAATTTCTGAAAAGAATAACTTCTATAACCGATTACTTTTTGTTGAACCTTCAGGTTATGTAACATCTTATGATAAGCGACATACTTTTACTTTAGTAGGAGAGGATAAAACCTATACAGCTGGAAAAGAAAAAGTGGTTTTGCATTACAAAGGCTGGAAAATTAGACCTTTAATTTGCTACGACTTACGCTTTCCAGTTTGGGCAAGAAATACCGAAGATTATGATGTTTTATTATACGTTGCCAATTGGCCAAAACCCAGAGTTTCAGCTTGGGATGCTTTGCTAAAAGCACGAGCCATAGAAAACATGAGTTATTGCATTGGTGTAAATAGAGTAGGAGTTGATGGTCTGAAAAGTGAATACTCAGGGCATTCAGCGGTCTACGATGTTTTAGGAGAACGTATAAGTAATTTCAAGCCCAATGAAGAAGATATTCAAATCATAACCTTAGAGAAGCGACATATTCAAGCGTATAGAAATAAGCTAAAGTTTTTAGATGATAGAGATACTTTTAGTATTACCTAAAAGTGAGTGTTTCTTCAATCCCCCAGTCTGCCCTAATTTCAATTTCTTGGAAGTGACTTACTTTTTCAGGCTGAATCTTTTTTAAATAGTTTCCCGTATCAAACTTTTTATTCCCATTGGTATCATGAATAATCCTTATGGAATACATGCCAGCATCTAAATTAAGGAAGTCAATAGGTTCAGATTTATCAACAAATTGCTCAACTTTTACATCACCTTTTTTGTCAGTAAGTTGAACTATCAATGGATAAGTAGCATTTATAAGAGTAAATCGAGCATAACCAAAATCAGATGCTTTACGGGTTCTTAAACTGTAATTTAAGGTGTCTTTGTTTTTATCACCGAAGAAATCTTCAAAAGCTTCAGGTAGAATTTCAATACGATAATTATTATCTTCAACTTTATCAAATTTTATAGCATAAGTATTTAATATGGTGTCAAAATCTGTAGTAAAATCAACAGCAGTTGAATCTTTATCCATCATGGTTATTTTTGAATTGTCAAAATTCAATAATGGTGTTGTGGAAGAGATTTTAAAATCTTCACTATAGGCAATAGTTCCAGAGGGTTCAGAACTAATAATCAAAGTATCTCGCTTTTGCTCACTAATTCTAGCTGTAAATTCTTTTTCAAATTCCTTTTTAGAAACCTTAAATATTAAAGAGTCAACTTCTTTTAATCTAGGTTTATACCAATAGTTTAAAGTATCCGTTTTTGGATCTTTGGTAACTCTATATTCAAATTCAGGAGGTGTTTCAGATAGAATTTCTATGTTCATGTCTTTGTAGTTACCTTCATATCCAAAGGCAATTTTTTCGCCAGAGAGTAATCGTGGTCGTGTAGCTTTAAAATCAACATCTTCTTTAAATAACCTAAGCGTGTATGATGAATCTGTTGGTACTTCTATGAAACTTTTATTGACGCCTATTTGATCCGTTTTTTGTTGAAATTTATTATCTCCATTGCCATCTTTTAAAGCCATTAACATGTACTTACCAGGTTTTAAGTTTTCAATTGAAAATGTGGTAACGCTATCTAAAGTATTGGTAATGTATTTTGGCGTTTCTTTATATATTATGGAATCTGTAAATGTAGAATCTACTTCATATAAAGCTACATTCACAAATGTTGCAGGTTCTTTTTTTAAGGCATCAACAATATTTCCATTTACGGAAAGAGAGTCAATATAATCACCTGTAGAAAGTACATAACGATAATAAGGATAAGGATTTCCTTCATTGTTATCCGTTATACTATTACCAAAATTAAAAGCGTAAGTTGTATTTGGTTGTAGTGTATCGTAAATTTTTATTGTAATATACTTACTTGCACCACCCAAAGGCATAACATCTGGTTGCGTTTTCATTGGTGGCGAAATGATAAGCTGTTTTTGTAAGTCTTTTATTTTAATATACTCATCAAAATAGACTCTAATTTCGTTTCCTTTAAAATTAGTAGAATAATTTTCAGGATCAGATTTAATGATAGTAGGAGGGGTTTCATCTTTAGGTCCACCATCTGGGGTACCACGATTTGCACAGTTTATAAAAACGAAGCCAATAATAAAAGCAAAAATAAAATTTGAAAGGGTCTTGTTCATCAACAATTTTAAATTTTAGCAAAAGTACATGAATTCTGCTAAAAAATATAACGGTTCTTAACTTAAGCTATTGCCATAGTGGCAATACTTATTTTTGAATTTTCAGCAACACTTAAAACAGAAATACATGCTTCAAGTGTTGCGCCAGTTGTAATAATATCATCTACAACTAAAATGTGCTTATTCTCAATTTTTGTAATGTTTTTTAGTGCAAAAAGTTCATCACTACTGCTCCATCTGGCAAATCTTTTTTTATTAGTTTGAGATTTAGTGTTTGAAATTTTAATCAAAACATCATCCAAATATTCAGCGTTTAAGGCTTCAGCAATTTGTTGACCAAATTTAGCTACTTGGTTATAACCTCGCTTTTTAAGTTTGTTTTCATGAAGCGGAACAGGAATAATAGCATCAATATTTTGGTAGGCTTCAATTGTTTTTAATTCGCCACCCAGCCAATTCCCCAAAATAAAACCAATGTTTTCATGTCCTTTGTATTTAAGGTTATGAATTAGCCGTTGCACATTCCCTTTTTTTTCGAATCTAAAAAGTGCGGTTCCGTGTTCAATTTTTGCACGACCGTAGAGTACTTTTTTTATATTATCACTATCATCAAAATGAAAATTTGTTACAGGTAAATCGTGTCTGCAATCTAAACAAATGGTGTCTTCGTTATCATTTAATTGGTTATGACAAGCATTACATACTTTAGGGAAGAACAAATTAACGATAGATTTAAGCATTGTATAGAAATGTAGTCATGTAAACTTAATTATTTTTCACAAAAAGACGTTTGTTTTAAGCGGTTTTTTATTTTTGCACCTATGGCAAATCAAGATGATAAATTTAAGAAGGTAATTTCGCATGCGAAGGAATACGGATATGTGTTTCAAAGTAGCGAAATTTATGACGGTTTAAGTGCAGTTTATGACTATGCACAAAACGGAGCAGAATTAAAGAAAAATATTCGTGACTATTGGTGGAAAGCCATGGTTCAAATGAATGAAAATATAGTAGGGATTGATGCGGCAATTTTTATGCACCCAACAACTTGGAAAGCTTCAGGACATGTTGATGCATTTAACGATCCATTAATTGATAATAAAGATTCAAAAAAACGCTATAGAGCGGATGTTTTAATTGAAGACTACTGTGCTAAAATTGAAGCTAAAATAGATAAAGAAGTAAAAAAAGCTGAGAAACGTTTTGGAGATTCTTTTAATAAAGAAGAATTTGTATCTACAAACGGGCGTGTTTTAGGCTATCAAGAAAAAATAAATACTACGCTGTCTCGTATGGCAAAATCTTTAGAAAATGAAGATTTAGCTGATGTAAAGGCATTGATTGAAGAGTTAGAAATTGCAGATCCTTTAACAGGAAGTAAGAACTGGACAGATGTTAAGCAATTTAATTTGATGTTTGGAACCAAACTTGGTGCTTCAGCTGATACGGCAATGGATTTGTATTTGCGCCCAGAAACGGCTCAAGGTATTTTTGTAAACTTTTTAAATGTTCAGAAAACAAGCAGGCAAAAAATTCCTTTTGGGATTGCACAAACTGGTAAAGCGTTTAGAAATGAAATTGTTGCAAGACAGTTTATATTTAGAATGCGTGAGTTTGAACAAATGGAAATGCAGTTTTTTATAAAACCAGGAACTCAAGGTGAATGGTATGAGTATTGGAAAGAAACACGTATGAAGTGGCATTTATCTCTAGGAATGGGTGCTGAAAATTACCGTTTTCATGACCATGAGAAATTAGCACACTATGCTGATGCTGCTGCTGATATTGAATTTAAATTTCCATTTGGATTTAAAGAATTAGAAGGTATCCATTCTAGAACAGATTTTGATTTAAAAGCGCATGAAGAGTATTCTGGAAAGAAATTACAATATTTTGACCATGAGGATAATGCGAGTTATACGCCTTATGTTTTGGAAACCTCTATAGGTTTAGATAGAATGTTTCTTGCGGTTTTCTCTAACGCTTTACAAGAAGAAGATTTAGGAGATGGAAAATCACGTACTGTTTTAAAATTACCAAGTGTTTTAGCACCTACCAAAGCAGCAATTTTGCCATTAGTTAAAAAAGATGGTTTGCCAGAAATAGCAAAAGAAATAGTTGAGTCGTTAAAATGGGATTTTAATGTAATTTATGATGAAAAGGATGCGGTTGGAAGACGTTATAGAAGGCAAGATGCTAATGGAACACCGTTTTGTATTACTGTAGATCATGATACTAAAGAAGATAATACGGTTACTATTCGTCATAGAGATTCAATGGAACAACAGCGTGTTAAAATTGAAGATTTACGCATGATTATCAAAAAAGAAGTTGATGTGCGTAATTGGTTAATGAAGATGAAATAACAAAATTCTGCGAAAAACAGGAATCTTATTTAATAAAAAAACCCAAGCACATAGCTTGGGTTTTTTGTTTTATTGTAAAATTTTTTAAAATCTGTATCCTAGTGTAATACCTATTTTTGCTACAATTTCGTAATCATATCTATCATTTTCAAAAAGGTTTCTACCAACACCAAAATTTAGCTCACCAATAAAGCCACTTTCGGTAATCCATTTTCCTCCAAGACCTATACCCAATGCAAAATCGGTAACAGTTTCCTCCCTAATAGAGGTATCAAAGTCTCCAGAAAATCTATAATCATTTGTGGAGTTTAACATCCCAAACCCCTCTACAAAAAAACCAGCTGCATATTTTTTTCCAAAATAGAAACGGTAATATGGAGATATATAATAGTTGATGTCATCATTTATATCATCATCAAAAGGTAAAAACACATTTACACCAAATGCAGATTCTTGGTTAATAGTACGTTCATAGGTTACATCAAAGGCTCCAAGCACTAAGTATAAACCGTTTAACTTTAATTCATTAAAATTTTCAGAGGAAGTGTTTTTACTATCTGTATTTCCTTGAGAAAACATAGACATTGAAAATAATACAGTAGCAAGTAATACTAGGTAAGATTTTTTCATAGTTTTTTATTTTTTTATAGTTTGAAGCAATATTAATCAATAATTATACCGAGAGTATAAAATTGATTTGCTTTTTTGAATAAAAATGTCGCTAAATTATATATGTACTTGTCTATCAATTTGTTGGTCTAAAGAAATAAGTGATTCTGTACGTTGTACTCCTGTAATGGTTTGAATTTTTTCGTGAAGTAATCGCATTAAATGTGCATTATCTTTACTTAGTAGCTTTATAAATAGACTATAATTACCTGTAGTATAATGGCACTCTAAAACTTCAGGAATACGTTTTAAGGCTCTAACTACATCATCTGTATTGGCAGCTTTGTCAAGATAAATGCCAACAAAGGCTAAGGTTGTAAAGCCTAAAACTTCAGGATTGATGATAAATTTTGAGCCTGAGATAAGCTTAGATTTTTCTAGCTTACGTAGGCGTTGATGGATTGCTGCTCCTGAAATACCAACGTTTCTTGCAATTTCTAGTATAGGTGTTCTGGCATCAGTGGTTAGAGCGCGAAGAATTTTTTTATCGATACCATCAATGATTATGGTTTTGTTTTTTTGTTTCATGAGTGTTTTTAATGCTTTGTATTGTGTCTGCTTTTTTATGTTCAGATTTTCTTTCTGTTTTAGTGATTTTTTTCTGTCCTTTTAATGAATCGTTGATTATTTCAGCTTCTTGCCATGCTTCATAAGAGTGATAAGCGGCAAGAGGAACACCAATAATGTTAATTAAAACATTGCCTAAAAAATGAATTGAAAAAATAGTTAATAAGATAATATCTAGTAAACGCTTCATTTAATTTCAAACTAAAACATAAAAGTAAGTATTTGATTTTAAATTGAAACTATAAATTGCGTTAGGGATTGAAACGGCATCCTTTTGTTTTTTTTTATGAAAGCATAAACTGCTTTTTATGATTGTCTATAACTAGATTGTGGATTTCTGCCTTTGTAGGAATGACAAAAAACAAAAGATATAGTGGAAAGCCCGACCCTTGTGGTAACGCCCAAAAATTAATTATTTAAAGGATTGTAACCTAGATAAGGCACTTCTTTTTCTTGAAATTTGATACCGAATGCTTCGAGCTCTTTTAAAATGGGTTGGTATACTTCTTTAGTGATAGGGATTTGAACACCAGGTGTTGTGATTTTACCATTTAAAATAGCTAAAGTTGCGATGGCTACAGGAAGGCCAACGGTTTTAGCCATAGCGGTATAGGTTTGATCTTCGCCAAGAACCACCATATTAGCATCTATTTGATGTTTTTTTCCATGAAGTTCGTACCCAAATTTATGATACATAACAATCATGTCTTTGTCGTTTTTTGAAAGCGTCCAGCTATCCATTAAAATCTTTTGTAGAATTTGTGCTGGCGTTGCTTTTTTGAGTTCTACTGGTTTGTTTGGGTTGAAAATATCTATTTCTACGAGCTTATCCCAAACCACATCGTCTTGATCGATTTTTAGTTCATGTCTAAGTTTTAATTCTACAGAATCTGTTGGACTGTAGGGTAGAAATGAATTAGTAAAATCGCGATAACTCATATTTTCGCTATCATCTATAGTGTAGCTATCGTCTGTCATACCAAGCATAACAAAAATATTCCATGCGCGACTAAAACCTACGCGCCTCATGGTACCTCTATAAAGTGTTTTTATATTGCTTAATCCGTAAACGTTTTGATATTTTAAAGAATCTCTGTTAGCATAGACCTCGAAACGTCCAAAATTATCAATTTCTAAAAACTCTGTACGTCTAAATAATCGGTTATATGGAATGTATTTATAAGTGCCTTCTTGAAGAAATTTTGCAGCACCTCCTTGTCCTGCAGTTACCACATTTCTGGGGTTCCATGTGAACTTGTAATTCCAAAGGTTATCATCGTTTTCAGGAGCTACTAATCCGCCAGTAAAGGATTCAAATAAAATAATTTTTCCGCCTTTGTCTCTTATATTATCTAAAACCTGCATTGCGCTCATGTGATCTATTCCTGGATCTACACCAATTTCATTCATTAGTACGAGGTTATTTGCTTTGGCATCATCATCTAAGGCTTGCATTTCTTTACTCACATAAGATGCGGTAACCATATGTTTTTTATATATAATGCAATCTTTGGCAACTTCTATATGGAAACGTGCAGGTAGCATGCTAACAACTATATCTGCTTCTTTAACAGCATGAGTTCTTGATGTTTCGTCAAAAACATCTAATTTAATGGCTTTAGCATTGTCATGATTGCCAATTAGTTTTTTTGCGTTTTCAATATGTAAATCTCCAACTGTTATGAATAATTGTTCTTCAGACGATTTATCTAACAAATATTTTAATAAATATGATGTTGATTTTCCAGAACCAATAACTAAAACCTTTCGCATATTGAGTTTTGTTAAGTAATTTTGTTTTTAATTAACGAATTGCTTAAAAAGCTTTCAATTTTACGAAATTAATAAATATTAAATGTATTTATTGCGAATAATTTATAAAAAATGAATAAAACGATATTAGTTACTGCAATCGGATTAGGAGTATTGAGTATTATTTTAGGTGCTTTTGGTGCTCATGCCTTAAAAGAACTCATCCCTTTTGAATCTCAACAAACTTTTGAAACAGGTGTGCGTTATCAAATGTATCATGCACTTTTATTGTTATTTGTTGGAAGTACGTCTTTGGTAAAAAATAAAACAAAAAAAATAACCTACTATTTAGTAGTAATTGGACTTTTGTTTTTTTCAGGTTCTATTTATGGCTTAGCTACAAATGACTTAACGTCTTTCAATTTTAAATCCATTGGTTTTATAACACCAATTGGTGGTTTGTTGTTAATTTTAACATGGGTTTTTATTCTTGTCGATTTCTTAAAGATTTCATCTAAAAAGGTGGTATAATTATTAATTACTTAAAATAATTGTTTTAATTTTGCCAGATAAACAATTTTACATCAATTTATGGAAAATTACGGTCAGGTTACGAAAACGATTTCGTTAGAGCAATATGGCATAAAAAATGCAAAAGTAAAGTATCAATTATCTCCTGATGAGCTTCATGCTATTTCAATAGAAAAAGGCCTTGGAGTGGAGGCCTCTTCTGGTGCATTGGCAGTTAATACAGGTGAGTTTACGGGACGTTCTCCAAAAGATAGATTTATTGTTAAAGATGATATTACTAAAGACCGTGTTTGGTGGGGTGATATTAATATTCCTTTCGGACCTGAAAACTTCGATAAATTATATAATAAGGTAGTTGATTACCTATCTGAAAAGGAACTTTTTGTAAGAGATAGCTATGCTTGTGCAGATGAAAATTATAAGCTAAACATTCGAGTAATTAATGAATATCCTTGGAGTAATCAGTTCGCATATAATATGTTTTTGCGTCCTACAGAAGATGAATTAGAAAATTTTGATCCTGAGTGGATTATCATTAATGCGCCTAGTTTTATGGCTAATGCTGCAATAGATGGAACACGTCAACATAATTTTGCCATATTAAATTTCACTAAAAAAATTGCATTAATTGGTGGAACAGGATATACAGGAGAAATTAAAAAAGGTATTTTTTCTGCTTTAAATTTTATCCTTCCAGTGTTTAAGAATACAATGCCCATGCATTGTAGTGCCAATGTTGGTAAAGATGGTGATACAGCAATCTTTTTTGGGCTGTCAGGAACTGGAAAAACAACGCTTTCTACAGATCCAAACAGGAGTTTAATTGGTGATGATGAGCATGGTTGGACTAATGAAAATGCGGTATTTAATTTTGAAGGTGGTTGTTATGCTAAAGTGATAAACTTATCAAGAGATAATGAACCTGAAATTTATGATGCTATTAAAAAAGGAGCTATTCTTGAAAATGTGATTTTAAATGATAATGGAGATGTTGATTTTGAAAACACATCCATTACACAAAATACAAGAGTTAGTTACCCTATCCATCATATTGAAAATATACAAGAGCCATCTATTGGAAAAAATCCAAAAAATATATTCTTTTTAACTGCTGATGCATTTGGGGTTATTCCTCCAATTTCAAAATTAACCCCAAGTCAAGCAGCGTATCATTTTATATCTGGCTATACAGCTAAAGTAGCTGGAACTGAAGCTGGTGTAAAAGAGCCTGTGCCTTCTTTTTCGGCATGTTTTGGTGCGCCTTTTATGCCATTACATCCTGCTAAATATGCAGAAATGTTAAGTAAAAAAATGATTGATGCCGGTGTAAATGTATGGTTAGTCAATACAGGTTGGACAGGTGGTCCTTATGGTGTAGGAACACGAATGAAATTAAAGTATACTCGTGCCATGATTAATGCTGTTCTAGATGGACATTTAGGATTGTATAATTATGATGATTATCATATTCACTCTGTATTTGGAGTAGCACAACCTAGAACTTGCCCTGGTGTACCAACAAGTGTTTTAAGCCCGAGAGCAACTTGGAATGATGATGAAGCTTACTATAAAATGGCTTTTAAATTAACTAATGCGTTTAGGGAAAACTTTAAAAAGTTTGAGGAACATTGTACTGAGGAAATCAGACGTGGAGGCCCTCAACGATATGCATTTTAAAAACAAAAAAGGGATGATTTAAAAAATCATCCCTTTTTATATATTATAAAATAAATTCTATTTTCCTTTATTAGCTTTTTCAATATACTTCTGTAAAGCCATAGTCATTGATGGCGTTTCAGGAGTTGGTGCAGCAATATCTACACGCAATCCTTTTTCTTCAACAGCTTTAATAGTTGTATTTCCAAATACAGCTATACGTGTATCATTTTGTTTGAAATCAGGAAAGTTTTGAAATAAAGATTCAATTCCTGATGGGCTAAAAAACACTAAAACATCATAGTATACATTAGCTAAATCAGATAAATCACTTACTACTGTTTTGTAAAACGTTGCCTGTTTCCAATCTACTCCTAAATCATTAAGAATTTGAGGTACAGCAGGTTTTACTTTATCAGTATTTGGTAATAAGAATTTTTCATCTTTATACTTCTTAATTAAAGGTGATAATTCTGCGAACGTACGTTTACCTACATAAATTTTACGTTTTCTATACACCACATATTTTTGAAGATAATATGCAACAGCTTCAGACTGACAAAAATATTTCATTGAATCTGGAACTTTAAATCGCATCTCTTCTGCAATTCTAAAAAAATGATCCACAGCATTTCTACTAGTTAGTACAATTGCAGTGTAATCATTTAAATCAATTTTTTGATGTCTGATTTCTTTAGCTGACACGCCTTCAACATGAATAAACGGTCTGAAATCAATTTTAACGCGTTGCTTCTCTTGTAAATCGAAGTAGGGCGAGTTCTCTATTTTAGGTTCTGGTTGAGATACTAAAATGGTTTTCACTTTCATAAGCGCAAGTCGTTTTTCTTTTAATTTTCAATAAACACCTTATATAAAATGATATAGGGTGCAATTTCGAGAGCGCAAAGATACAAAATAAAATAGAATATGTTGTTTTTTATTAGAGTTTGATGTGTTTTAAATGAACTAATTAAGCCTAAAATATTAACAAGTATTAATAAGGCAATAACACCATAAATAATGGGCAATGTTGGCTGGAAACTATATAGTAATAATGCGTTTATTGGTAATAATAAAAGACCAACATAATTTTTAAAACTTGTTTTTTGAAAAATATATTGGTCTATGAGTTTGTCAATTTCAAAAAGACTGCCAATTAAACGTTCAATAAGCACTTTTATTAAAATAAAAACACCAATACTAAAGCTTAATTTAAACATAGTGTTTCCAGAAATATTTTGGGTCTCTATAAGTTCTCTATAAATAATAAAACAAAAAACAGAAACTGATAATACTAAGTTGGCAAATAACAAGGCATCAAACTTGTCAAAAAATTTCTGATCTCTTGAATAAATCTTAAGGTACTTGTCATTTCCTAATACTAAAATAAAATCGTCAAACCGTTTTGGAGATATTAATTTTGCTATAGCAACAACAATTAAGCCTATAATTAATAAGATGGTAAATATTTCGTTTGAAATTATATGACGAAGCATGCCCTAAAATTATTATAATTTTTAAGAATAGGATGTATTATTAAGAAATATTTAAATTAAATAAACGCTGATTAATGTACATTTGCTAAAACAAAAAAAGGATTTCAATATTAATAGAAATATGTCTGATACGGTTGTAATTATACCAACATATAATGAAATTGAAAACATTGAACCTATAATAAGGGCAGTATTTTCTCAATCAGATGCTATTAACATACTTATTGTTGATGATAATTCTCCAGATTTAACAGCTTTAAAAGTTAAAGAACTCCAAAAAGAATTTCCTAAAAAGCTTTTTTTAGAGCTTAGAAAAGAGAAATCTGGGTTGGGTACAGCATACATACATGGATTTAAATGGAGTTTAGCAAAAGGCTATGACTATATTTTTGAAATGGATGCTGATTTTTCGCATAATCCAAAAGACATTCTGAGGTTATATGATGCTTGCTCTAAAGAAGGGGCAGATATGTCTATAGGATCAAGATATGTAACAGGTGTTAACGTGGTTAATTGGCCAATGGCTAGAGTCTTAATGTCTTATTTAGCATCAAAATATGTGCGATTAATAACAGGTATGAAAATTCATGATACCACAGCTGGATTTGTATGTTATAAAAGACATGTTTTAGAAGCTATTGATTTAGAAGCTGTTAAGTTTATAGGCTATGCATTTCAAATAGAAATGAAGTTTAAAGCCTATTTAAAAAAATTTAAAATTGTTGAAGTTCCAGTTATTTTTACTGATAGAACAAGAGGTGAATCTAAATTAAGCTCTGGAATTATTTCTGAAGCTATTTTTGGAGTTATGTCTATGAAGTTGAAAAGTTTATTTAAAAAGTAAAGTGCATGCAAAAGAAAATTACACTTATAAAAAATGCTAAAATAGTTAATGAAGGCACCATTTTTAGTGGCGATATATTAATTGAAGGCGAACGTATTAAAGAGATAGCAGAATCTATTAGTGCAAAATCTGCAGATGTTTTGGTTATTGATGCTGAAGGAAAACATGTTTTACCTGGAGCTATTGATGATCAAGTACATTTTAGAGAACCAGGTTTAACGCACAAAGCTGATATTGCAACAGAATCTAAAGCAGCTATTGCTGGAGGCATAACCTCTTTTGTTGAAATGCCAAACACAAACCCGCAAACTACAACTATTGAAAAATTAGAAGAAAAATTTGAAATAGCAGCTAAAACATCATCTGCAAATTATTCGTTTATGTTTGGCGGAACTAATGATAATTTAGATGAAATTTTAAAGCTAGATGTAAATCAAGTTGCCGGTTTAAAACTGTTTTTAGGGTCTTCAACAGGAAATATGTTGGTTGACGATCCGAAGGTTTTAGAAAAGATTTTCAAAAGCACTAATATGGTTATTTCTGTGCATTGTGAAGATGAAGGCACTGTAAAGAAAAATTTAAAAAAGCATATAGAGGAATTTGGAGATGATATTCCTATTAAATACCATCCAATCATTAGGAGTGAGGAGGCATGTTATTTATCATCATCTCAAGCCATAGAATTAGCTAAAAAAACTGGAGCTAGATTGCATGTTTTTCATCTTTCAACAGGAAAGGAGACTAATTTATTTACAAATAAAATCCCTTTAAAAGAAAAGAAAATTACCGCTGAAGTTTGTGTGCACCATTTATGGTTTTCTGATGAAGACTATGATGAAAAAGGTACTCATATAAAATGGAATCCAGCAGTTAAAACTAAAACCGATAGAGATCAATTATGGGAAGCTTTATTGGATGATCGAATTGACGTGATTGCTACAGACCATGCGCCACACACTAAAGAGGAAAAGGAAAACGTTTATACAAGTGCGCCATCAGGAGGTCCTTTGGTGCAACACGCTTTACCTGCTATGTTAGAAATGTATCACAAAGAAAAAATTTCTTTAGAAAAAATAGTTGAGAAAATGTGCCACAATCCAGCCATTTTATTTCAAGTGGCAAGACGTGGTTATATAAAAGAAGGGTATTATGCTGATTTAGTATTGGTGGATTTAAATAACCCATGGACGGTTACAAAAGAGAATATTTTATATAAATGTGGATGGTCTCCTTTTGAGGGATCTACTTTTAAATCTAGAATTACACATACATTTTTAAATGGTAACTTAGTCTATCATAATGCTAAGTTTAGTGATGTGAAATCTGCAAAACGATTAACTTTTAACAGATGATTTTAAAACGACTTGTATTATTGGTTAGTGTTATTTTCATTGCCACAGCGTGCAGTAAATTGAAAGGGCCAGATAAGCCAAAGAATTTGATTTCTAAGGATAAAATGGTTGATATTTTGATTGATGCTAAACTAATTACATCTGCAAGTTCCAAAAACAAAATTATTATGAGAGATAGTAGTCTTAATATGAAGACTTATATCTATGAAAAACACAAAATAGATAGTTTGCAATTTGCTTTGAGTAATAATTATTATGCATTTCATATTGAAGACTATGAAGAAATTTATACTAGGCTTGCTGATAGTTTAGATAAATTAAAGAAGCGCTTAAAAAAGCAAGAAGCCTTAGAGTGGAAAGAACAAACTAAACGAGAAGCAGACTCTATAGAGAACGTTCTAAAGGAAAAAGAACGTTTGAAAGCTGGTAAAAAAGATGCTTTAGGAATTCCTATGATAAAAGACTCAGTACAAATTGACGACGAACTTTTGGAGGATAGCATTAAAGAGATAGAAGGATTAGTTGAGCCTATTTCGGATAATTAGCCCCAATAGAAACAATAGTGTCATCAATAGCTTTGAATTTATAATTTAAAGCTGTTTTTATTTTATCGCTACTATAATGCGTTTCTGTTGTTAAAGATTTAGCAATATGTTTGGTTAACTGCCTTCGCTTTCCTGTTAGTTTATGTTTTAACCAATCTAATCTCCATACAATGTTTAAAAGTTTTTTACTTGCTTGCTTTTTCGGTATTTTAGAATTTACAGCTTTGGCTAAAGCTTGAAGAAAATTTTTGTATGTCCAATTTTCAGCAACTAAAACAAAGCGATCGTTTTTTATTTCGCTTTCCATTAAAGCAATCATAATAGAAATAACGTCATCAACTGCAACTAACCCAACAGTTCCCGAGGTGTAATACTTTAAACTTTTTTTTGCTTTTTTAAACAAACTCCCAGAGCCATAATGCCATATACCTGCGCCTAAAATAACACCTGGATTTACAACAACAGCATCAAGCCCTTCTTGAGTACCTCTCCAAACTTCCATTTCAGCTCCATATTTTGTAATGGCATAAACGCTATTGTCTTCCTCAGGATTCCAATTAGTATCTTCAGAAATTGGTGTGTTGTTTAAAGTGTTTCCTAAAGCTGCAATAGAACTTACATAACACATTTTTTCAATGCTGTTAGAGATTCCAAGATTTACAATATTAGCGGTACCTTCAATATTTGTTTTTCGTAAAAGTTGATACTTATCTGGTTCAAATGAAACAAATGCTGCGCAATGATATACATGAGTAACTCCAACAAAAGCCTCAGAAAGAGCAGGAACATCAAGAAGGTCGGCTTTTATCCATTCTATTTTGTTGAATAAGGAATTGTAGTCTTCGGTATAATAAGAAAATACATTTTGAGTATTTTCAAGTTTACGCTCAGTTCTGTATATCGCCTTTACTTTTTCATTATTAGAAATAAGTTTGTAAAGCAAATGTGCTCCAACTAATCCAGTTCCTCCTGTTACTAAAATCATGTAACGAAATTAAAGAATTATTCATAATACATAAGTAATTATGGCTGTATTTTTATCTTTGCATAGTTTTGTACAAATTAAAAAAAGATGATAAAGAATTTTGTTGAAGAATTAACTTGGAGAGGCATGATACATACTGTTATGCCAGGAGCTGAAGAACATTTGATGGAAAGCATGCGAAGTGCTTATGTGGGTTTTGATCCTACAGCTGATTCTTTACATATTGGAAACTTAGTGCCTATTATGCTTTTGGCGCATTATCAACGTTGCGGGCATAAACCAGTAGCTTTGGTTGGTGGTGCTACAGGTATGATTGGAGATCCTTCAGGGAAATCTAATGAGCGTAATTTGTTAGATGAAAAAACACTTCGTCATAATCAAGAGGCTATAAAATCACAGTTGGCTCATTTTTTAGATTTTGAAAGTAATGAGGCTAATGCTGCTGAACTTGTTAATAATTATGATTGGATGAAAGACTTTTCATTTCTTGAATTTATTCGTGATGTTGGTAAGCATATTACAGTAAACTATATGATGGCTAAAGATTCTGTAAAGAATAGAATTTCATCCGAATCATCGGAAGGGATGAGTTTTACAGAGTTTACGTATCAATTAGTGCAAGGTTACGATTTTCTTCACCTTTATAAAGCGAATAATTGCTCTATTCAAATGGGAGGAAGTGATCAATGGGGTAATATTACAACAGGAACAGAACTTATTAGAAGAATAGCAAGCGGAAAAGGTTTTGCTATTACGTGCCCATTAATCACAAAATCGGATGGTTCAAAATTTGGTAAATCTGAAGGCGGAAATGTTTGGTTAGACGCCAATAGAACATCACCTTATAAATTTTACCAATATTGGTTGAATTCAAGTGATGAAGATGCAGAAAAGTATATTAAGATATTTACCTTTTTAAATGAAGATGAAATTAATGGTTTGATATCTGAACATAAAGAAGCACCACATTTAAGAGTATTGCAAAAACGTTTAGCTGAGGAAATTACTGTAATGGTCCATTCTCAAGATGATTTAGACAATGCTATTAAAGCAAGTAATATATTATTTGGAAAATCTACAAGTGAAGATTTAAAAGCTTTAGATGAAAAAACTTTTTTAGATGTTTTTGATGGTGTTCCGCAAACTCAAATTGAACAATCTGAAATGGATAATGGATTAGATATTATTGCAGCCTTAGCTGAAAAAGGAGGCTTTTTAAAATCTAACGGAGAGGCTAGAAGAGCACTTAAAGAAAACTCTATTTCAGTAAATAAAGAGAAGGTAAAAGATGATTACAGTATTACCTCAAAAGATTTAATAAACAATAAGTTTGTGTTATTACAAAGGGGAAAAAAGAATTACTTTGTATTACAAATAGTATAAAAATAAAAAAGCCTGAGTTCTCACTCAGGCTTTAACATTAACCAATCACTAAAAACTAATTTTTCTTTTTCTTAGCCCTATTTTAGACGTATTCTTTTTTAAAAACTTACTTTAAGTTGAGGTTATTTTTTAAACTTGATATTCATCCAATTTTTATCTGCTTTTTCTCTTAACACAATTTCATTTTCCTTTTTCCATAACTTCAAAGTATTTGTGCCCCAAGCATTATAAAATAAGTATAGTTTCTCGTCTTTAATTTGAAATGTTTGTGGGTTTATGGATACTTTGTCACTTTTAAGAGCAATAGCGTAAGCACAATAACCACCGTATTGAGGGATGTATTTTTCAGGATTTTTATTGAATACTTCTAGATTTTCTGATGATGAAAATTTGTATTTAACACCATCAAATGAAGTTGTGAATTTTTTATCGCCTTCAATGGCTTCATTGTTAAAATAAGCAACCACATCAAAGCCGTTAGCTACGTATCCTTTTTTTAAATTGTAATCTATGGTTTGAGCAGATACTGAGTGTGTAATAATGAGTAATAAAATAAGAAGTTGCTTCATAAAAAGAGATATTTTACAATAAGTCTAAAAATGAAGAAGACCTTACAATTTATAGTACCATAAGATTACAACCACGAATATCTGAATTGTCAAACCTTCCAATGACTTCAAAGGAACCATTGCTATTTAGACGACCTAAATCCTGAGTTGCTATAAAAGCGCAAGAGTTTATATTGGCTAAATCTATAATATTTAAACCACCAGCTTTTCCTGAAGTTTGTATAGTAAGTGCATCCTCAGTATCACGTATTAAAATTTGCATCCAAGGTGGACAATTGAATACACCGTTTCCTTTGGAATACGCTTGACTTAAAAGTTCGGTCATGCCATATTCACTATGAATATAATCTACTCCAAAACCTTTTTTTAATCTATTATGGAGTTCGGTTCGGATGAGTTCTTTTCGTCTCCCTTTCATACCACCAGTTTCCATGATGATAGTGTTTTTTAAGTTGAACTGATAGGTTTCAATTAAATCTAACAACGCAAAAGAAACACCTATTAGTAATACCTTTTTACCTTCTCTATCTGTTTTTTCTAGAGTTTTTTTTAACTCAGAAAGGTTGTTTAAATAAAAGCCGCTTTCTGAATGTTTGGAGGTTTTTATCATAGCATCTACCATGTAGATTAACGATGAGCCTTCACGCTCTAGATAAGAAGGTAGCAACCCTAAAACTACATAGTCTTCAATATTACCATAAAACAGTTCAAAACCTTTTGTAAAACTTTTGGTGTAAACATTTAAATCGGTAACGTGATGTTTACTTGTTTCATCTCCAGTAGTTCCAGAGCTTGTAAAAGTTGTTTTTACGGTGTCTTTAGAACTTAAAACATCTCGTGTTTTAAAAAACTGAATGGGTAAAAAAGGAATATCTTTAATTGTTTTAACCTCACTAGGGTGTTTGTAAAGTAAATCGCAAAAAGACCTGTAGACACGATTGTTTTCAAATTGAAATTTAAAAACTTCTAAGGCTAAAGCTTCAAATTCAGTTTGATTTTTTATGTTAAAAATAGAGGTTGTGTCTATCATAAGTTCTAAGAAACAAAAGTATACAATACCTATTCAACCTCAAAATAAGTTATACTGTTGATTGTGAGTTAGAATGCGCGTTAGGGATAGTAGTGGATAGCCCACAGCCTGATCCCGACCTCGATAGCTATCGGGGTTAAGGGAGAGGTGCGAGGACTTGTAACGGATAGCCCGACCCTTGTGGTAACGCAAAAAAAAAGCGCTGCTAAAAAGCAACGCATTAAGAATATATTATACTTTTTTCTACCTGATAACAAGTTTCCTTGATTCACTGATGTTATTTTCAGTAATTTTTAAAATATAAACACCTTTTCTTAAGTTAGAAATATTTAATTCTCTGCCAGATAAAACGGTAGCAAAAACTTGTTTACCAAGCACATCAAATATTTCAATTTGTTTAATTAAACTTCGCTTAGAGGTAATGTTTATTATAGGTCTTTGACTATTGACAGGGTTAGGGTAAATGGCTAATCCTTCAATATTAGGTTGCGTAGAGGGGTTTTTAGCAAGGTTTTGAGCATCCAGATTTTGGATTGTAAAACATGCTAATACGGCGAATAAAAATAATGAGTAAATATTTTTCATACACTACGATTTGGTTATACAAAGGTAGTATTTTACAGCAAAAGTGATGCCAAAACACTGTTAAATATTGCAGTAATTGGTCGAAATCTTAAAATTGATATTAAGGGTTTGTTATCTTAATGTTATTAAATTAGCTATTTATATTAAATTGTGTTTTAAGTTTTATCTTTACTTCAATAAATATATCTAAGAGTAATGAAAAAGAAGGATATTAAAATACTATTGGTTGATGATGAACCAGATATCTTAGAAATAGTTGGTTATAATTTGTCTAATGAAGGATATCAAATTATTACTGCCGAAAACGGACAAGTAGGAGTTGAAAAAGCAAAAAAAGAACTGCCACATTTAATAATTTTAGATGTAATGATGCCAGAAATGGATGGTATTGAAGCTTGTGAAATTATTAGAAAAAATCCGAATTTAAAAAATACTATAATTACCTTTTTAACTGCTAGAGGAGAAGACTACTCTCAAGTTGCAGGTTTTGATGCAGGTGCAGACGATTACATAACAAAACCCATTAAACCTAAAGTTTTAATAAGCAAAGTAAAAGCGCTTTTAAGACGTTTTAAAGAAGAAGATGTTGCTAATACAGTTAAAGTTGGTAGCTTAGTTATTAATAGGGATGAATATAAAATTGTCTCGAAAGGAAAAGAACTTATTTTACCAAGAAAAGAGTTTGAATTATTATCTTTACTTGCATCGAAGCCAGGGAAAGTGTTTAAAAGAGACGAAATTCTTGATGCCGTTTGGGGTAACGAAGTTATTGTTGGAGGTAGAACTATTGATGTTCATATTAGAAAACTTCGTGAAAAATTAGGAGACGAAAGCTTTAAAACTATTAAAGGTGTAGGTTATAAGTTTGTTGATTAAATGCAGCCAAAATTTAAAAAGTCATATCGATTTGCTGTTCGTACAGCGGTATACATAACAATATACACAACACTCTTAATGAGTGTTTTTTTGTATTACTATCAAATACTTCAGTGGTATTATCCGCTAATTTTTTCTGTTTGTATTTTTTTATTTTCGTTTGTAATTATTCAATTTAGTGTAGAGCGTTTTATATACAAGCGGGTTAAAAAAATATATGATGATTTAACATTACTAGAATCTGCTAGTATAGCAAAAGGGGCTATTACCACCAACATGCAAACCTTAACTGAAGAAATAGACAAATTTGCTAGAGATAAAAAGCTTGAAATTGAAACTCTAAAAGTAAGAGAAGAGTACCGAAAAGAATTTTTAGGAAATGTGTCTCATGAGTTAAAAACACCATTATTTACTGTTCAAGGATATATTTTAACCCTACTTGATGGAGCAATGAATGATAAAAATATTAGAGAGAAATATTTACAAAGAGCAAGCAAAGGGATAGAGCGGTTAGGTTATATTATTAATGATTTAGACATGATTACCAAATTAGAAGTAGGTGATTTAAGTTTAAATATGGAGGTTTTTAATATTGTTGATCTTGTAGAAAATGTTTTTGATATGTTAGAAATTAAAGCTAACAAGAAAAACATAACATTAACTTTTGACAGAGACTACCCTAGCCCTATAACTGTAAAAGCAGATAAAGACCGTATTCAGCAAGTTCTAACTAATTTAATAATAAACTCATTAAAGTATGGAAGCGAAAAAGGCACTACAGAAGTTAGTATAGAAAACCTAATTAAAAATAAAGTAATTGTAAGAGTTACTGATAATGGTGAGGGTATAAATAAAATACATATACCTAGACTTTTTGAGCGTTTTTATCGTGTTGATAAAAGTGGTTCGAGAAAAGAAGGGGGCTCTGGTCTTGGGCTTTCTATTGTAAAACATATTATTGAAGCTCACGAAGAGAAAATATATGTTGAAAGTGAGTATGGTGTGGGGAGTGAGTTTTCTTTTACCCTAGAAAAAACCGAATAAATCTTTAAAATTAGTTTCAAAGTTTATAGATTTAAGTCCTTTATAGTTTTCAACTTCTTGTAATTTACTCAAATTAAAATCTTCCTGTTTACAACTAGGTGCTAAAAGCATTTCATTTAGTCTTTTTGCCAAATACTCCTGTTCAAACTGTCCTGGTGTGGGGATAAAAAATACTTTTTTATTAAGTTTAGCTAAATCCATAATAGTTGTGTATCCAGATCTAGATAGTATTAAAGTACTTTCGTTAATACTTTTTTCAAGTAAGTTAGATGTCATAAAATTATAGATAGTAATATGGCCTAATACTTGTTTAGTTTGCTTTTTTTCTACAATACCCTTTACAAAAACAACTTCTCCTGTGTAGTCTTTTAAGTTAAAAAATAATTGTTCTTCAAGTAAGGACCGTTGTGGTTCAGGGCCGGAAAGCAAAACCAACAAATCGTTCTTCACTTTGTTGGAACTTTTAGTAAATCTACTCAGCGGGCCTATGTATTTAACAGGCATGTCAAAATCATCAACATGCCCTAATCTGCCGCTTAAATTAATAGCATCGTTAGTGTCAGGAACCCAGCATTCATCAAATTTTTTAATGATTTTTTGATGCATTTTAGAGCTTAGCCAAGTGGTATTTCCGCTCAAAACATTCAACTGGTGCGTAATAAAAACCGATGGCACTTTTTTACTTCTAACCCCTAATCTATTATCCGAAATTATTCCAGCAATGTCATTATGCTCCAAAATTCTAGAAATCGCTTTTTTTTCAGCCTTAATCGCCTTTAAAAGCTTAGGGGAATCCTTCAGAAGTTTTAATTTAAAAAGTCTACCATTTTTCGTATAAATAATGTTGTAAGATGGTAACTCAATCGTAGATAAGTTCGGAAATTCTTTTCTTAATAGCTCTAAAGCAGCACCATCACTAGCAATTACGGGCACAAATCCTCCGTCAATCAAAGCGTTAATAATGGGTATGCAACGCGTAGCATGTCCAAGTCCCCAATTTAAAGGCGCAACTAAAATTCGTTTTTTCATTTTAATAATTTGGGCGTTACCACAAGGGTCGGGCTTTCCATTGCAAGTCCTCACTCGTACCTCGTTATGGGCTTTACACTGCAATCCCTAACGCACATATTAACTAATTTCAAAGATAAGCTATTAAGGTTCTTGTGTATTTGCTTAATTTTACCAAATCAAAATTAATAATAAGAAGTTTTGGGGAGTAAAAATAAACTAAGAAGGTTCAAAGAAAACGAAACATTTGCTAATGTTATTCAACCTTCAAGAGAAGATTTGGTGGAATCAAATTTCGATTTAAAAGGAAATTGGAGATCACAATTTTTTAAAAACAATAATCCTTTAATCTTAGAGTTAGGTTGTGGTAAAGGTGAGTATTCTGTTGCATTAGCTCAAAAATATCCAAATAAAAACTTTATAGGTATAGATATAAAGGGTGCTCGTTTCTGGAGAGGTGCTAAAACAGCCATTGAAGAAAACATTTCAAACGTAGGCTTTCTTCGTACGCAAATAGAACTCATAGATCATGCTTTTGCAGAACATGAAGTAGACGAAATATGGATAACATTCCCAGATCCACAAATAAAATACAAGCGTACAAAACACCGCATGACTAATGCTACTTTTTTAGAACGTTACAAGAAAATACTAAAACCAGAAGGTGTTGCGAATCTCAAAACAGATAGTGAATTTATGCATGGTTATACTTTAGGTTTGTTACATGGCGCGGGACACGATGTACTTTATGCAAACCATAATGTTTACAAGCAAGAAGGTAGTCCAGAAGAGGTAACAAGTATTCAAACCTATTACGAGTCTCAATACTTAGAACAAAACAAACCAATTACGTATATTAGGTTTAAAATTAAATAAGCGTGAGCATAACCTTTATCTTTTTTTTAGGTTTATTTTTTGCAATGATTGGTGTTATCCCACCAGGGTTGTTGAACATGACGGCAGCCAAAATAAGCCTTAAAGAAGGCCATGTAAGAGGTATAGTGTTTTCTGCAGGTGTATGCGTTATTGTTTTAGTACAAACCTATTTGGCTAGTATTTTTGCGCGTTATTTAACTATGCACCCTGAAGTAATAGGTGTTTTAAGAAGCGTAGCTTTAGTAATATTTATTTTAATAACTATTTATTTTTTGTTTGTTGCTAAATCAACTCCTAAGCAACAAATAGAACCAAAAATAAAAAGTAAGCACAGTCGTTTTTTTCAAGGCATATTCATGTCGGCAATCAATGTGTTTCCTATACCATATCAAGCCTATATGACAATTACCTTAGCGTCATTCGGTTGGATGACGTTCGAAAAATCTAGCATTATGGCCTATGTTATTGGGGCTGCTACAGGAACATTTGTAACACTCTATATGTATATTTTCTTCTTTGATAAAATTAAAGGAAAAACATTTACTTCTCAAAAAAACATGAATCGCATTATTGGAGGTATCACAGGTGTTATTTCTATTTTCACTTTAATTAATATCATTCAAGACATTTAAAAATGAAACCAGAAACTTTAAATTTCTTCGATAAAGTTTATGAAGTTGCAAAACTAATTCCTTATGGACGTGTAACAAGTTACGGAGCCATTGCAAAATATTTAGGAGCAGCAAGAAGCGCAAGAATGGTTGGGTATGCCATGAATGGTTCTAGTGGAAAAGATGTACCTGCACACCGTGTAGTAAACCGAAAAGGTTTACTAACAGGAAAACATCATTTTGATGGCACAAACCTTATGCAACAACTGTTAGAAAGTGAAGGCGTTAAAGTTATTGAAAATCAAATTCAAGATTTAGAAAAAGTGTATTGGGACCCTTCTAAGGAGTTGTAATTATTTTTAAATAATTAAAATGGTCTACCATAAAAATCCCTAATAATCACATCAATAAAACTTCTAACTTCAGACTGCTGTCTTCAATCTTTATTCTCTATCTTTGCCCTTAGAATGATTCTTAATAGAGAAAATAAAACATTCATAACTAAGATTTGAGACATCTTGAAATTTTAAAAGGAATGTTGCATGTGACCTTTAAAAGTCAAGTATTAAATAACACATGAAACTAGATAAAAAAGATATACTAAAAGCGCTTGAAAATATTACCGTTCCTGGAGAAGGACAAAATATGGTAGAAAGCGGTGCTGTAAAAAACGTCATCACATTTGGAGATGAGGTTATTGTTGATATCACAATAAAAAACCCAAGTTTACAAGCTAAAAAAAGAACGGAAGTTGATATCCTTAAAACCATCCATGAAAAGGTTTATGAGAAGGCAAAAATTACAGTAAACGTTAAAGTTGAAGCACCAGCAAAACCCAAAACAAATGTTATAAAAGGAAACCCAATACCAGGGATACAAAATATAGTTGCAGTAGCATCAGGAAAAGGTGGTGTAGGGAAATCTACAGTAACAGCAAATTTAGCTGTTGCTTTAGCGAAAATGGGCTTTAAAGTAGGCGTTTTAGATGCTGATATTTACGGGCCATCTATCCCAATTATGTTTGATGTAGAAGCTGAAAAACCTTTAGCAGTGAACATTGATGGAAAATCAAAAATGAAACCCATAGAAAATTACGGCGTAAAAGTATTATCTATTGGATTTTTCACACAACCAAATCAAGCAGTAGTATGGCGAGGGCCAATGGCTGCTAAAGCACTAAATCAAATGATTTTTGATGCTCATTGGGGTGAATTAGATTTCTTGTTATTAGATTTACCACCCGGAACAGGAGATATTCATTTAAGTATCATGCAATCACTACCAATTACTGGAGCAGTTGTAGTAAGCACACCTCAAAACGTTGCGTTAGCTGATGCTAAAAAAGGTGTAGCAATGTTTCAACAAGAAAGTATTAACGTGCCTGTTTTAGGAATTATAGAAAATATGGCGTACTTTACTCCTGCTGAATTACCAGACAATAAATATTTCATCTTCGGACAAGAAGGTGCAAAACATTTAGCAGAAGATTTAGATGTTCCATTTTTAGGAGAATTACCTTTGGTACAAAGTATAAGAGAAGCAGGAGATGTTGGTCGTCCAGCAGCATTACAAACAGCAACGCCACTAGAGCAAGCTTTCGAGAAGCTAACTCAAAATGTGGTGCAAGAAGTAGTAAGGCGAAACGACGATTTACCACCAACCGAAGCCATTAAAATTACAACCATGGCAGGTTGTTCAGCAGTAAAAAAATAAAGTATGACTTCAGAAGAATTAAAAGAAAAAGTTGAAATAGCACTAGATGAAATTCGTCCATTTTTACAAAGTGATGGTGGTGATATTTCTCTATTATCCATCGAAGATGATAAACTAGTAAAAGTGCAATTAAAAGGCGCATGTGTAGGTTGTAGTGTTAACCAAATGACGCTTAAATCTGGTGTAGAAATGACTATCAAAAAGCACGCACCACAAATAGAGCAAGTAGTAAATATAGATGCTTAGTCAGAAAACTTAAAAAGGTTCTGCTAAAGTTTCAATTAAAATAACAATCCAATGAAAAAGGAATCCTTAAAATTCTATAATTTTAAGGATTCCTTATTTTTTTACAAGGCATTTTAAATTCACTACTAAAAAGCGTTAAAATAAAAGTACTTACATTAAATTTGTGGCATGAATTATGACATGCATTTGGTAGAATTACAAAATTAAAACATGGAAGACGTAAATATAAAAATCACAGACAGAGACGGCGTAACACACGACATTGTTGCACCAACTGATATGGCCATGAATCTTATGGAAGTTGTAAGGTCTTACGAACTTGCTCCAGAAGGTACTATCGGTGTTTGCGGCGGTATGGCTATGTGTGCCTCTTGCCAGTGTTATGTTAAAAGTGATACGGAATTGCCAGAAATGAGTGATGATGAAGAAGCTATGTTGTCCGAAGCTTTTGATGTTCAAGATAATAGTCGTTTAGGCTGCCAAATTCAAATCACTCCAGAAATGGAAGGCCTTGAAGTAGAGCTTGCTCCTGAGAGTTAATCACCACCAAACCAAAAATAGCTTTTTTAATTCTCCATTCTTAAATTTTATCCAGCATAAAGCAGAAAATTTTTGTTCAAGAAAATTTTTGGTTTTCAACTCAAATGTATTAAAGTTTAACCAGTTCACGTTAGCATGCGGAATGACTAACCAATCTTTTTTATTTGGTATATAAAACTTGCAATCCTCAAATTGTTGTAATGCATTTAGATTAATATAAAACCCAGCAATACAATCTGTATTCAAAGTATTAAGTTTTATGTCTTGATTTGAAAAAGGTAAAAATAACTGTGCTTTAAAATACACTTGTTGCTTAATAACTTCAATGTTTATATCAAGAGTGTCTAAATACGGTTTACAAACATCAGAGTAGAGTAGAGGTAATTGTTTATCCTTTAATTTATTGAGTTTTTCTAATAAAGAATCTTTCCTATTAGGGCCAATAAAATGATTAATTTCAGAATCTCCTACAGATTCATCATATAAGTAAAACTTATAAATTATTTCAAGATGTACGGGCTTATCATTTTTAAGCAGTAAACAATCCAATTCACCCAAAGTAATTTTACCATCTTGAATTTGGATATTCTCAGCTAAAACAGAAATATCATTTTGTTGTTCTAATTCAAAAGACACTAAACGCTCAACATATTTACCCAGACGAAGATTTTCATCTAATGAAATCTCAATCTTATCATACTTGGAAGAAATTTCAAATTGTTCAATATTAAAAATAGAATTGTTTACCCACAAACAAGGTGTTTTTAAAAAGCCTTCATATCTTTTTTTAAGCATTGGAATTTAAGAAATGTGTTTTTATTCGGTTTTATAATCCACCAACTTCACAGGGCCTTCAAGTAAAACCCTAACAATTTGAAGTGTTCCATCATCTCTTGTAGCAATTTGCCATTTAATTAATGAAATAGCGCCATTTTCAATCTCAATGCCTGTAATACTTCTTGGATGTACACAACTACCATCATTAAAAAAAGCAATATCACCGGGCTCTGGAAAACGTGGTCTGTGAGTGTGTCCAACAATAGTCATTAAATTATTGTTTTCAGTAATCCATTTTTTAGTTCTACGTTCAACTTTAATGAGTTCTTTGTAGTTTTTAGCAGGACTTGTTGGGTCTGCAATTCCCATAACGTTAAGTGGTTTCCAAAGTACACGAACCATAAATCGGCTCCATTTCCAAAATAAAAAATTCCACCAATCTGCTTGATGCCCATGGGTTAAAAATAATTCTTGACCTGTCATGCAATGTTTTAAAACAAGTCCTTCATGATATTTTATATCTCCAAAAAGTTCAACATCTTCTCCAACTTTCGGATCAAAATAAGTAGATAAATGTTTCTTTATATAGTTTGGGTCTCTGTAAACCATGTCATGATTTCCCCATATCATATGTAGCCTATTACCCTTATGAAATAGCTTCATAAGCATATACACATTCTTATGAGCATTCAAGATGGATTCAAAAGATAGGTTTTCCCAAAGTTCATCGCCATCACCCAACTCGCAATACTGAAATCCTTCAGCATAATAATGCTTTAAAGCATGGAAGTAGATATTTCGGTTATTGGCAAAATCATCAGCAAAACTATTATCACCTCTATGGCAATCGCTAAATAGAATAAACTTACTATCATCATCAAAATCAATGACTTTAGCATTTTTGTAAGCGTTATCTAATCTTTTCTTGGATGAAAACATAGAGTAAATGTAATCAAAAAAAGGATTTATTATAGAAACACTTTTTTTGATTTTCAATTAATTTTAAAGTTTTGAAAGAGCCACAGGAAGTATGCGATCAACAAACTTAGTATAAGCTAATTCTGATGGGTGTAAGCCATCTGATGCCACAAGTTCAGGTTTATCTAATCCTTCTCGAGTTATATCGGTTATGTATACATAGCTAATGTTGTTGTCTTCACAATAATTTTTTGCAAATTCATTGTAACTATCTAATCGTCTAGAAATAGTGATATTACCTTTTCCAAAAGGCGTATAAGCGTAATCGGGTATAGAAATAACTATAACTTTGTTTTTGTTAGATTTTGCTTTGTTTATAGCTGTTTTTACAAGTTCTGGAAATTCAGTTTCGTAAATAGAAAAAGGCCTGTTTTGAAATTCATTGTTAACACCAATTAAAAGGGTTACTAAATCATAATCATTTGGTGGATTTTCTGTGTTAATAGCACTAATTAAGCTAGAGGTGGTCCAACCAGTTTTGGCTATAACTTTTAACTTAATACTTGAGGCTGATTCCACTCTTTTTTTTAAGCCTTCTTTTAATTGTTCAGGAAATCGGCATGTTTCACATACACTTTGACCAATTGTGTAACTATCTCCTAGAGAAAGAATACTTAAACTAACACCATTTGAAGTTTCTGTATTAGTTTCTTCTTCATTTTGTTCAGTGCTATCCTCAATTTCAGTGTCATCATTTAAGGTTTCAACATCAGGATTTTCAGAACATCCTAACACTAAAAACACACCCAAACTAAAGTATAGTAAGGTAAATTTCAATTTCATTTTTTATTTTAAAGATACAATATTGCCAGTAAACATTAAAATGTACAAAAAAAGCATCTTTAAAAAAGATGCTTTTTAAGATTTGAAACAAAAAGGATTAATGGAATGCGTATTGTAAACCAAAGGTTAAATTATAATTCTGTTTTAATTGAATACCATTTAAATCTTGATAAAGCGGTGTGGAAATTTCAGTAGTAAATCGCAAGCCTTTTAGTCCACCACTTGTTACTAAATAGTTTAAACCAAAGCCATAATTAACAAATGTTCCTCCAGAGTTTACAGTATCAGCAGTAGTTACCATCATGGGATTTAATGCGCCGCTAGCACCATCAATTTCATCAACAAACACACCTTCTAGCCTTACCGATACACTTAAGTTATCTCCAATTTTTCCGGCAATCCAGTTATTTAGTTTGTATCGATTTCCAAATTTATAATCTTGGTCATTATCATTAATGTTTATCATTCCTGTAATTTGGTGTCCCCAAGAAAACGTATCGCATTGTCCTAAATACGTCAATCCTAAATTAGCACCAAAAGAACCAGTTCCTAGTTGCATGGGATAAGGTAATTGAACAGCGTTTCCCATAGATACAGGAAGTACATTTTTTTCTTCAATACTTCCAGTTGGAATATTTATACCAATTTGAGCATGCATAGCTTTCCTATTTTTATTGAAAACACTATATAAGGCGCTTACAGAAACATCGCCTAAGCCAGATGTGTTGGTGGTAAATTGGTTACCATTTCGTATTTGTAAATTCATGTCATTCTCTAAATAATTAGCCATAACCATTACAGTTATTTTATCTGAAGGTGCATACATAGTACCAATCATGTGCATATTCATCGTCATATCTAATGGCGCTACCATGTAATTAGAATGTGCCTCTGCTGTTGTAGCGTCATTAGTACCTTGTCTTAATTGGCGCATGTCCATAGTCATGTATCGGTAAGAGAACATAAATTCACCTTTATGGTGTGTGTGGTCTCCCATTACAGAAATAGGTGCATGCCCATCAGGTCTGTTAGATGACCATTTATTGTTTTCTTCTTTTTCTTGCGCAAAAGATAGTGTTGTTGCAACACAAAGTATTGCAATGATTATATTTTTCATTGAGTATTTAAATTAATTGTAAGTGTAATTATTTGGGCGTTACCACAAGGGTCGCGCTATCCGTTTGTAGTTTTGGCTCGATGCTCACCTCGCCAAAAGCTATCACTACTATCGCTAACGCAAAGGCGTCATAAATATTAAAAGTAGCTGTAAAATTACACTAAATCAGGTGGTTGAAACGCACTATAATTGTAGCTATAGTCGTAGAATTTTTGATAAAAAGAATTCTTATCCTTTTCTGAAGTACTCAGCAATTGTGAAGCAGAGATTTTTAAAATACTAACAAATCCTATAGGATAGTTTTCTAACGCTATACGTAGCGAATTCAAAGGATTTGTTTCTTGCTGTTTTTTAATTTCTTTTACTAAATGACATTTACCGTTACATTGGAGTTTAGGCTTGTCTTTATTAATACATAAAAACTCAGCAATATAATCTTGATTAAGTACATATTCAACATAAGGCTGAACAGGTCTTAACATAGCAAGCATGTATAAAAACACGAAAAATATTGCTGTAAACTTATGCAAGAAATATTTTTTTGGCAAATATATAATTAAGATGCCGAATTGTATAAAAACTTGCGAACGAAAATTTAATTTTAACTAGTTATTTAAAAGCATTCAAACCTGTAACGTCCAACCCTGTAATTAACAAATGAATATCATGAGTGCCTTCATAAGTAATAACACTTTCTAGGTTCATAGAATGACGCATGATAGAATATTCCCCAGTTATACCCATGCCACCAAGCATTTGTCTAGCTTCTCGAGCAATATTAATAGCCATATCTACATTATTGCGTTTGGCCATAGATATTTGGGCAGAAGTTGCAGTGCCATTTTCACGCATTACGCCAAGTCTCCAAGCTAAAAGTTGTGCTTTAGTAATTTCGGTAATCATTTCAGCTAATTTTTTTTGTTGTAGCTGAAACTGACCAATGGGTTTTCCAAACTGCATGCGCTCTTTGCTATATCTTAAAGCTGTGTCATAGCAATCCATAGCGGCGCCAATAGCACCCCAAGCAATTCCATAACGTGCAGAATCTAAACAACCAAGAGGTGCTCCTAAACCAGATTTATTTGGTAACAGGTTTTCTTTAGGGATTTTTACATTATCAAAAATAAGTTCACCAGTTGCAGATGCACGCAGCGACCACTTATTATGTGTTTCAGGAGTAGAAAATCCTTCCATACCACGTTCAACAATTAATCCATGAATTCTACCTTCTTCATTTTTAGCCCAAACCACAGCAATTTCACAAAAAGGAGCATTACTAATCCACATTTTTGCACCATTTAAAAGATAGTGGTCACCCATATCTTTAAAATTAGTAGTCATGCCTCCAGGGTTACTTCCATGGTCTGGTTCTGTTAAACCAAAAGAACCAATCCATTCACCAGAAGCTAGTTTAGGTAAATATTTATTACGTTGTGCTTCATTGCCATATTTCCAAATAGGATACATAACTAATGATGATTGAACAGAAGCTGTAGAGCGTACTCCAGAATCTCCACGTTCAATCTCTTGCATGATTAATCCATAACTAATTTGATCTAAACCAGCGCCACCATATTCCATTGGAATGTAAGGTCCAAAAGCTCCAATTTCAGCTAAACCACCAATAATTTGTTTTGGAAATTCTGCTTTTTGAGCATACTCCTCAATGATTGGAGAAACATCGCGTTTTACCCATTCTCGGGCAGCATCACGTACTAATTTATGTTCGTCAGTTAATAATTCATCAAGGTTGTAATAATCTGGTGCTTCAAATAAGTCTGGTTTCATAAAGACTAGGTATTAGTGTGTTTTAAAACAAAATTATCAATAAAAGCATTGTTTTTTTAATAATTCAATATTTTTCATTGCTCAAATTTAACTAAAGCAACTGAATCAGTACCTTTTTTTTTAGAGAATTTTAAAGATTTAGAAATCGGGCAAGTAAACTATGAAAATGATGCACACCTTGTTCTCTTTTAGGTGAATATCGGCCAGATTTATAGAATGAAGAATTAACTCCTTTTTGAACATTTTCTACAATCTCCTCGTCTTCTTTTTCTACTTTTTCTAAACCACTTCCTGCGCCTTGTTCTAATTTAGAAGCATCTAAAATATAAGAGATAAAAGAGACCTTAGTTTTATTAATTGACAGCGGATGAACAATATTTAAAGACAGACCCCAAGGATAAAAATTAAACATCATGTTTGGGAATACCCAATAATAATAGGCTGCAACATTTTTGCCATAATCTATATGGTCTTCTGGTAAATTAAAAGTATGGGTTGCCTCATCTGAATATCCAATTTGAAGATTGCAATATTCGTAAGTTTCTGTTTTATAACTACCATAATCTAATACAGCATCCAAATCGTTATGTACAAATGGCACATGGAATCCCTCTAAATAATTATCACAGTATAGCGCCCAATGTGCATTCACAACAAAATCTTTATTTAAAGATTTGTCTAGTGAAAAATCATCAAAAGGAAGAAATCCAATCCGTTCATTCATTTTATCAATTACTTGCTGAAAATTGAACAATGGATTTAACCCTGCAAACAATAAGCTCCCCCATTTTATTAATGGGAATTCATGTAAATTATCACATGGCTTTGGGAAATTAAGCACTTCCTTAAATTCTGGCATAAATTCAAACTCACCTTTAAGGTTAAATTTTCTACCATGATAACCACAGATTAATTTTTTTTGCTTTCCAGAGTTTAAGACTACTAAGTTTCCTCTATGTGTGCAGACATTCGAAAGACAATTTATTTTATTATCTCCGTCACGAGTTAATAATAATGGTTCAGACAGAAAGTTTTCTAATAATACAAAAGGATATACAGATTCAGGTTCATTCAATAAGCATTCATCACCTATAAACTGCCATGAATTAAGAAACACTTGATTTTTTAAAGTCTCAAAAGTGTTTTTGTTTTTATAAAAAATAGCGGGAAGTGTTTCAGCTTTTCTAATATCTGAATCAATAGTATATTTCTTGGTCATAAATAATATAATTGTACATTCGCTTTTCGTCCCTAATTTACTCAATATAATTTTTACCGCTTTCAAAACCAACCAAATGAATTCTCAGACACAAAAAATTGGATTAATTACTGCTACTTCATACGTAATTGGAGGTATGATTGGGGCTGGAATTTTTGTTATACCAGCTATACTTGCTCCATATGGCAGCATAAGTTTTTTAGGTTGGTTGTTTACCGCAGCTGGAGCATTAATTTTAGCAAAGATTTTTGGCAATTTCAGTAAAATAATAAAAGATAAAAGTGGAGGTCCATATGCCTATTCTAAAGCTGGTTTTGGGAACTTTATAGGCTTCTTAGTAGCTTGGGGTTATTGGATATCAATTTGGGTTAGTAATGCAGCACTTGCTATAACTGTTATTGGCGCCTTAAGTTTCTTTTTTCCAGTGCTTGAAAGTGATAGTGTAATTAGGGTGTTATCAGGACTGTCTATAGTTTGGTTTCTTACTTGGATTAATGCAAGAGGAATTAAGGATTCAGGTAAATTTCAAGTTATTACAACCATTTTAAAATTATTACCTCTGTTTTTTGTAATAATAGCGGGTCTATTTTTATTTGATATTAATAATTTTCCAGCATTTAATTTAACAGGAGAAAGTGATTTTCCAGTAATACCAATTGTTGCAGCAGCAACTTTGTATGCTTTTTTAGGGCTGGAATCTGCTTCTGTGCCAGCTGCGGATATTAAAAATCCTGATAAAAATATACCTAAAGCAACCTTCTTTGGAACAATGATTGTCGCTTTAGTTTATATCTTAAGTACATTTGTTCTTTTTGGCGTTTTACCTATGGATGTACTGGCTTCATCTCCCTCTCCATTTGCAGATGCTGCAAGACTTATTGGAGGTGATTTTGGCGGGTATTTTGTTGCTGGAGGAATTGTAATATCTGCAATAGGCTGCCTTAATGTTGGTGTGTTGTTTACGGGTCAAATACCAATGGCTGCATCCCAAGATCAACTGTTTCCTAAAATATTTGGAAAACAAAATAAAAATGGTGCTCCTGTATTTGGATTAATTATTGGGGGTTTACTTACTACAGCTATAATGTTAATGAATTTGTCTGACGGACTTGTAGATCAGTTTAAATTTATTGCAAATATTGTTGTCTTTTCAAATCTTATTCCATATTTGTTCGTATCGGCAGCCTATGTTCTTGTTTTAATTGAAAGAAAAATTCAAGTTAAAAACTGGATTAAAGTGCTAACCTTAAGTTTGCTAGGAATTGCTTACTCACTTTGGGCTATTTACGGAGCTGGAGAAGAAAGCGCTCTTTTTGGATTATTATTATTGTTATTAGGAATCCCTGTTTTTGTTATTATGCAATGGAATAAACGTGAGAAATAAATGAAAACAACACGTCATTCAGAATACAAAAAGCTAGAATCGGTATATATTAAACCAGCAATAAATGCTTTTATATCTGATGTTCATTTAGAAAATCAATGGCAGAAACTAAATTATCTGTCTCGTCCAGATTTTGAAAAGGCATTAGCAGAATATTCACTATTTCAGAAATATCTACTGGATAATAATATAAAAGTTGAACACTTTCCATTCAATCAAAATGTGCAGATTGATTCAATTTACTGTAGAGATGCATCTATAGCTACAGATTTTGGGATGATTATTTGCAATATGGGGAAAGGAGGACGAATTAATGAACCACAATCTCAACTAGAAGTTTATAAAGAAAATAATATCCCAATATTAGGAATTATTGAAGCACCTGGAACTTTAGAAGGTGGTGATGTGGCTTGGTTAGATGATAAAACATTAGCTGTTGGCCATACGTATAGAACTAATTTAGAAGGGATTAATCAGCTTAAATTGTTATTAGAGCCAAAAGGTATTGAAGTTGTAATTGCTGAATTACCACATTATAAAGGCAAAAATGATGTATTTCATTTAATGAGTATTTTAAGTCCTGTTGATAAAGATTTAGCAGTCGTGTATTCTCCTTTAATGCCTGTAAAATTTAGAAATGACTTATTGCGAAGAGGTTTTGAATTGATTGAAGTTCCAGATGAAGAATTTGAATCTATGGGTTGCAATGTATTGGCAGTTGCACCAAGAAAATGTATTATGGTTAAAGGCAATCCAAAAACTCAAAAATTATTAGAACAAGCTGGATGTGAAGTCACTTTGTATAAAGGTGAAGATATTAGTATTAAAGGAGGCGGCGGACCGACTTGCTTAACTAGACCATTAGATAGGTCTAGTTAATTACATTTTCAAGTAGAAATCTTTGGTTAAATTAATGTACTTGTCTGTGTATTGATGTCTTTCTGTTTCAATAGTTAACTCCTCATTAGATATTTCGCTTTCGCTGAATGAGAATTCTAATAAACTTCGTTTTATTTCAGATTGAGGACTGCCTTTAACCTGTAGTTTTCTATTAAGGAATAAGTGGTGTTTTGAAGCTAAAGCTATAAATTGAGATTCTTCTTTGAAAGGAATAACTACTGAAAAGACACCGTTTTTAGATAGTAATTTAGAAATACTTTCTAGTAAGTGTTCAAAAGGCATGGCGTCTTGGAATCGCGCTAAGTCTCGTTGTTTATTGTCTGTTTTAAAATTTTCAGAATAAAAAGGAGGGTTGCAAATAATTAGATCATATTCGTCTTCTATTTCTTCAATAAATTCTTTTAATGAAGCATGATAACAAAATAGTCTGTCTCCCCACTGTGATTGTTCAAAATTATTAACACATTGTTCAAAAGCTTGGGCGTCAATTTCTAATGCATCTATTACTTCTGCATGACTTCTTTGTGCCATCATAAGTGATAAAATGCCAGTTCCAGATCCAATGTCTAAAATAGAAAACGGATTTTTTTCTAAAGAAGTCCAAGCCCCCAATAATACACCATCAGTTCCAATTTTCATGGCACATTGATCTTGGTTTATTGTAAAATCTTTAAATTTAAATGGTTTTTTAGACACGATTATTCTTCTAAATATAAATCAATTAAACCCTCTGGAGTCTCAACAATAATAGTTTTGTTGTCTCTATCAACTTTTACAATAAATTCATCATTCATTGGGATTAGAATTTCTATCCCATTACGGTCTATTTCGAAAAGTGATTGCGCGGTTGAATCGTTAATAGCTTTAATAATCCCAACGTCTCCGAAGTTTTTATCTGTAATGGTAAATCCAATCACCTCATGAAAGTAAAATTTATCACCTTCTAGTTTTGGTAATAAATCTAAAGGCAAATACAAACCACTTTTCATAATGGCATCAGCATCTGATTCTGTATCTACATCTTCAAATTTAATACGAAGTAATTCAGATTTGTGTAGTTGAGAACGTTCAATAAAAAAAGGTACAAGGTTGTTTCTTAATTCTAAAAATATAGCATCAAGGTTTTCGTAAAGCTCTGGTTGGTCAGTATCTAGTTTAGCTAAAACTTCACCTTTAAAACTATATTTTTTTACAATTTTTCCTATGTAAAAACAATCTTCTTTTTTCATGAAAAATTTTTAATTTTTCATCCTGAACTAGTTTTCAGGATCTTATTCCTTGATTTTAAAGATGCTGAAATAAATTCAGCATAATGCAAAACAATTTTGCATAAAAAACTCCGATATTTCTATCGGAGTTTAAAAGTATAAAAAATTATTTTTTTATTCTTCTTCGTTTGAAGCTTCAGCCTCAGCAGCAGGAGCTTCTTCAGCTACCTCTTCTTCAACAGGAGCAGGAGCAGCCGCAGCTATTCTTGCTTCATTAACAGCTTTTTCAGCAGCTAGAGCGTCAGCCTTTGCTTTTGCTTCTTCTTTTGTTAAGCCATCAGCTTTAGCTTGGATTTTGGCTTCTTTTTCTTCTAACCAAGCAGTAAATTTAGCTTCTGCTTGCTCTTCAGTTAAAGCACCTTTTCTAACACCACCTGCAAGGTGATTTTTTAACATGGCTCCTTTGTAAGACAATAATGTCTTAGCAGTATCAGTTGGTTGTGCACCATTCTGTAACCATTTTACAGCCCCATCAACGTTTAATTCAACAGTTGCTGGGTTTGTGTTTGGATTGTAAGCACCTAATTTTTCTAGGTATTTACCATCTCTTTTTGAACGTGCATCAGCTGCTACGATCCAGTAGTAAGGTTTTCCTTTTTTACCGTGTCTTTGTAATCTAATCTTTACTGGCATAATAATTAATTATTTGAGGTTCTCGACCTCGGTTATTAATGAGGGCGCAAATATACCATATTTTTTTAAAAACTAATACTTTAATTAAATACGAATTTAAAATAATAAACAAACAGGTTCTGGAACTTTAAAATCACTTAAGTAAGTGAGTGTACCAGCTTTTTTATCAATACTAAATACTGCTATGTTTTCAGTTCTCATATTAGCAACCAATAGAAATTTACCTGTTGGATCTATAGTAAAATTACGCGGCCAATCACCATGAACCGACATACTCTGTATTTTATTAAGTTTTCCATTTGTTGTATTGCGTTGAAAAACAGCAATGGTATTTTCGCCACGATTGGAACCGTATACAAAACGCTCATCTTTAGATATGTGAATGTCTGCACACTTATTAAATTCAGTAAATCCAGGCTCTAAAGTACTGTCTTCATCAATTTCTTTGAATCCTTTTTTTGTTCTTTTAATGGTAGTAATTGTAGCACCATATTCATTAATAAGGTAAATAAATTTGCCGTCTTTAGTTAGTTTAAAATGTCGAGGACCGGGATTTCCTTTTGTTTTTATAATAGCTTCAGAATTTAATTTATAGTCATTACCATCTAATATGTATTGATAAATGGCATTTCTACCCAAATCGGCAACAAATAATTCGTCTTTAAAAAACAAAGCAGAATGTGCGTGAGATTTTCTATCAGCACTATTTTGATTAAAAACCTGACTAGCTTCAGCTAAACTCCCATCTTCATTTACAGGATAAATAGCAATATTGCCTCCAACGTAGTTTGAAACTGAAATCGTTTCACCGTCCTCACGAATTGAAATATGACATGGACCTTTTCCCATACTACTTACTCGCGTTAATAAAACCAAACTTCCATCATCTTTTATTTTGTAGGAAGAAATAAATCCGCTTTCACTACCATTCGTAGAATATAAATATTTCTTGTCTGGTGAATACGTTAAAAATGAAGGGTTATCTATTGATATAGCTAGTTTTAAGTTGCTTAATTGTCCTGTTTCGGTATTAAAATTCACTTTATAAATTCCTTTGCTATTTCCTTTTGTATAAGTGCCCACATACAATTGCACAGTCTGTGAAAAGCAGTTTGAAGTGAATGTAAGCATTAAGAGAAGTACGAATGATTTCATGATAACTGTTAAATATTAAAAATCTAATTTATGATAAATTATTTTAAATAATGGCTTTAAATGTTAATGTCTTTTAATACAATTAAATCGGCTATTGATACTGAAAAAAGTACAAGAAAAATTAGTGTCATCAAATATTAATAAACGGTTAAGAAAAACACAATCCCATTTGGGTTGCATTTTTTGTTTACAACTGTTTATAACTTCATTTTAAAAAAGTACAAATTCTACCTATTTTTATATGCTCGACATTTGTGGCTAAACAAATAGGCAATTCAACCCATAAACATAGGACATGTACTTAATTTTCGATACTGAAACCACCGGATTACCAAAACGTTGGGATGCACCAATTACAGATACTGATAATTGGCCAAGGTGTATTCAAATCGCGTGGCAACTCCACGATGCTATGGGTAATTGTATTGAAAGTCAAGATTATTTGGTGCAACCAGAAGGTTTTAATATTCCTTATGATGCAGAGAAAATCCACGGTATTTCTACCGAATTAGCCCAAGAACAAGGTATACCTTTGGCTGAGGTTTTAGAGAAGTTTAATGAAGCTTTAGTTAAAACTAAGTTTGTTGTTGGGCAAAATGTAAAGTTCGATTTAAACATTATGGGTGCGGAATTTGTTCGTGGTGATGTTGAAAACCCTTTGCAAGAACTCCCCGTTTTAGATACTTGTACTGAGCATACAGCAGGTTTGTGCCAAATTCCTGGAGGACGTTATGGGAAGTTTAAATTACCAACATTAACAGAGCTTCATGAGTTTTTATTTAACGTGCCTTTTTCTGAAGCTCATAATGCTACTGCCGATGTTGAGGCTACTACGCGTTGTTTTTTCGAGTTGATTCGTTTAGGTGAATACACCAAAGAACAATTAGATGTTGCTCCTGATTATTTTGAAAATTTCAAAAAAGAGAATCCAGATACCATTCAAACCATTGGATTAAAGCACATCAATCTTAAAAAGGAAAGTGCTAAAATTCGAGAACGCATTGAAAAGGCAAAATCTGGAATTTCTACAGAAGATATTAAACAAAACGCATCCGATTTAGCGGATGTTGAGTTTGTGCATTTGCATAACCATTCGCAATTTTCGGTGTTACAATCTACTATGAGTGTTTCGGATATTGTTGCTGCTGCAGGAGAACATAATATGCCAGCTGTAGCCTTAACCGATCATGCAAATATGATGGGTGCCTTTCACTTTGTAAATGCCGTTAATAAAGCGAATAAAAGCATTAAAGAAAAAATAGCTGAAGCTGAGGAAAAAGGTGAAAGCACAGATGTAAAATTGATAAAACCTATTGTCGGTTGTGAGTTTTTTGTATGCGAAGACCATACGGATAAAACGAGAAAAGATAATGGCTACCAAATTGTGTTACTCGCAAAAAACAAAAATGGCTATCATAATTTAGCAAAATTATCGTCTCATGCCTTTGTTGATGGCTTCTACTATTTACCGAGAATTGATAAAAAATTGATTCAGCAGTATAAAGAAGATTTAATTGTTCTTACAGGAAATTTATATGGCGAAGTCCCTAGTAAGGTTTTAAATATTGGCGAAAATCAAGCTGAAGAAGCTTTATTGTGGTGGAAAGAAGAATTTGGAGACGATTTGTATGTAGAGCTCATGCGGCATAATCAAGAGGATGAAAATCGTGTAAATCCAACTTTAATTAAGTTGGCAAAAAAACATGATGTTAAGCTAGTAGCATCAAATAATACGTATTACAGAAAACAAGAAGACGCCAATGCACATGATATTTTATTATGTGTGAAAGATGGTGAAAAACAAGCTACACCAATCGGAAGAGGTCGTGGTTACCGTTATGGATTACCAAATCAAGAATATTATTTTAAGTCGCCAGATGCCATGAAAAAATTGTTTCAGGACGTTCCTGAAGCAATTATAAATGTGCAGGAAGTTGTCGATAAAATTGAAGCCTTTCAATTGGCTCGTGATGTGTTATTACCTGCGTTTGATATTCCTAATGAATTCAAACATGATGAAGATTTGGCTGATGGCGGCAAGCGTGGAGAAAACGCTTATTTGAAACATTTGGTTTATGTAGGTGCTAAAAAACGATACGGCGAAGAACTTTCAGAAGAAGTAAAAGAACGACTCGATTTTGAGTTATCTGTAATTGAAAACACAGGTTATCCAGGATATTTCTTAATTGTTGAAGATTTTATTCGCGAAGCCAGAAATATGGATGTTTCGGTAGGTCCTGGGCGTGGTTCAGCTGCTGGTTCTGTAGCGGCTTATTGCTTATGGATTACAAATATTGACCCGTTGAAGTACGATTTACTTTTTGAGCGTTTCTTAAATCCAGATCGTATTAGTATGCCCGATATTGATATCGATTTTGATGATGAAGGTCGTGGACGTGTCATGCAATACGTTATTGATAAATATGGTTCAAATCAAGTAGCGCAAATTATTACTTACGGTACGATGGCTGCAAAATCGTCCATTCGAGATACAGCGCGTGTACTAGATTTACCATTATTTGATGCCGATAGAATTGCGAAATTGATTCCGACCATGTCTAAACTTGGGAAGATTTTTGGTTTAGATGAAAAAGAATTGGGGAAGAAGTTTAGGGCTGAAGATTTAGAAAAAGTAAACGAGCTTCTAAATATTGCAGATGGTTCAGATTTGCAAGCTGAAACTGTAAATCTTGCTAGAAGTCTTGAAGGTTCTGTTAGAAATACAGGAATTCATGCCTGTGGTGTTATCATCACGCCAGATGATATTACCAAGTTTGTGCCTGTAGCAACTGCAAAAGATTCAGATTTGTATGTCACACAGTTTGATAACTCGGTTGTGGAAGATGCTGGATTACTGAAAATGGATTTCTTGGGTTTAAAAACGCTGACCTTAATTAAAGACACAGTTAAAATCGTAAAAGCAAAGCATGATATCCAATTAGACCCAGAGAATTTTCCTTTAGATGACGAAGAAACTTATGCCTTATTCCAACGAGGTGAAACCGTTGGGGTCTTCCAATACGAATCGCCTGGGATGCAAAAACACCTTCGGGATTTAAAACCTACGGTTTTTGAAGATTTAATTGCGATGAATGCTTTGTACCGTCCAGGACCAATGGAATATATTCCGAGTTTTGTTCGTAGAAAACATGGCGATGAGGACATTGAGTACGATTTGCCAGCGATGGAAGAATACCTAAAGGAAACTTATGGTATTACGGTATATCAAGAGCAAGTAATGTTACTGTCTCAAAGTCTTGCAGGTTTTACAAAAGGTGAAGCCGATGTACTCCGTAAAGCGATGGGTAAAAAGCAAATTGCGGTTTTGGATAAAATGAAACCTAAGTTTATTGAGCAAGCCAGTGCAAACGGACATGATGCTAAAATTCTTGAAAAAGTTTGGAAAGATTGGGAAGCTTTTGCGAGTTACGCCTTTAATAAATCACACTCCACATGTTATGCGTGGATTGCCTACCAAACGGCGTATTTAAAAGCGCATTATCCTGCGGAATATATGGCTGCGGTGCTTTCCAATAACATGAATGACATCAAGCAAGTTACTTTCTTTATGGAAGAATGTAAACGTATGAAGTTGGACGTTTTAGGGCCAGATGTAAATGAAAGTTACTATAAATTTTCTGTAAATAAAGATGGTGCGGTGCGTTTTGGTATGGGAGCTATAAAAGGTGTTGGTCATGGTGCAGTAATGACTATTGTGGAGCATAGAAAAGAAGACGGACATTACAGTTCTATTTTCGATTTTGCAAAACGTATTGATTTACGAGCCGCTAATAAAAAAGCCTTTGAAAATTTAGCCTATGCAGGTGGTTTTGATGGTTTTGGCGATATACATCGTGCGCAATATTTTCATGATGATGGCGATGGAATTACCTTTTTAGAAAAGGCCATAAAGTTTGCCCAAAAGTATAAAGAGAATAAAAATTCTGCACAGATAGACATGTTTGGAGAGCAGAGTAGTGTGCAATTTTCTGAACCTGAAGTGCCACCATGTGAAGAATGGGGCACTATGAAAACTTTGAGTAAAGAGCGTGAAGTTGTCGGGGTTTATATTTCTGGTCATCCGTTGGATGATTTTAAAACCGAAATGAAGACATTTTGTAATGCCACCGTTGGGATGTTTAATAATTTAGAACCTTATGTGAATCGTGAATTGGTGTTTGGAGGTGTGGTTACCGATGTACAACATCGTGTGAGCAAGCAAGGAAAAGGTTGGGCATTATTTACGATAGAAGATTATACTGATAGTTACGAGTTTAGAATTTTTGGTGAAGAATATTTAAAATACAGGCACTTTTTATTACAGAACAATTTTGTGTTTGTAAAAAGCTTTGTGCGTGAAGGATGGACCAATAAAGACACAGGTAAAAAGAGCGATCCAAGATTACAGTTTAATAGTTTTCAATTGTTGCATGATGTGATGGAACAATATGCTAAAAAACTATCGATACAGGTCGATATTAAAGATTTAACGGAACAAAAAATAATAGCCTTAAAAGAGTTGTTGCACATGCATCCTGGGAATCAAGCATTGAATTTTTTGGTTTATGATATGAATGAAAAGATGAAATTGAGCATGTCTAGTAGAAGACAGAAAGTTAAAGTGTCTCAGGAGCTATTGAGTGAGTTGGAGGCACAGGATGTGAGGTTTAAGTTGAATTAGGTTATAGTTTTAGCGTCATTTTGAGCTTTTTCATGAAAAAAAAGCGTGAGAATCTGTTAATTCTATCATCGAAATTATCATGAACAAATTGTCATGTCTTACCTCTATTATGATGAAGAGTTTAATTAGCTTTTTTCATCCAAATAATCCCCCAAACTACTCAATTTATCATCCCAGAATTGCTCATAGAACTTCATCCATTTGTTAAGGTCTTGTAGTTCTTTTGGGTTGGCATTACAAAAGCGTTCTCTTCCTTGTGAGTTAATATAGACTAACCCCGCTTCTTCTAAAGTTTTAATGTGTTTGGTGACGCCTTGGCGGGTCATTTCAAACTGATTTGAGATTTGAGTGATTGATAATGCCGAGGTTGCAATCACCAAGGCATGAAAAATATCACGCCTTGTTGGGTCTGCAATGGCTTTAAAAAGTCTGGTGATTTTATCCTGCATTTACTGTTTCTTTTAAATAGCTAGTTAAACCATTAATACAATTGTCCCATCCGCCATTAAAGCTTTCGAACATTTCAATAGCCGTTTCGCCTGCGTATTTTGAAATACCGGTGTGTTCTAGGGTCAGTTTTGTGCCTTCTGCTGTGGATTCTAGTTCCCATTTTACAGTGGTTTCTGTTTCTGTTCCACCAACAATCCATGTGTAAACTAAAACATAAGGATTTGCTTCTAATATTTCTCCACCAATTGTGTTACAACCTTTTTCGTTTGGAGGGGAAGTGAATAGGTATTTATATCCTTTTTCGGCTTTAAAATCGGCTGGAATAAACCATGTTGAGATTTCTTCGGCTTTTGTAATGGCATTCCATACTTGGTCTATAGCGTGATTAAAAATCACTTCTTTTTTGATTGAATCTTTCATTATAGTTAGGTTTTTTGATTAATATGCAACTTTATGGTTGCTAAATTAAAGTAAATAAATTTAATACGCAACTTTTTAGTTGCTTAACTAAAATTTCAATTGGTGTTCTGCACTCGCGCAAGGGATAGTAGAGGAAAGCCCACAGCGATCCCGATAGGTGGGAGCGAGGACTTGTAACGGATAGCCCGACCCTTGTGGTTGCGCCCAAATTATAGAAATAAACCTAACTGATGCCGTTATAGGGAAAACAAATTGTTGGTTTGTAAGCTTTGGAATATTTTTTGACTAAATTTGTGTTATTAAAACGAATTAAGAACATATTAAAATATAAATATTATGGCATTAGAGATTACAGATGCAACGTTTGAAGAAACGGTTTTAAAGAGCGACAAACCAGTATTGGTTGATTTTTGGGCAGCTTGGTGTGGACCTTGTAGAATGGTTGGACCAATTATTGAACAAATTAGCGATGAATACGAAGGTAAAGCTGTTGTAGGAAAGGTTGATGTGGATGCGAACCAAGAGTTTGCTGCTAAATATGGTGTGCGTAACATACCTACTGTTTTAGTTTTTCAAAACGGAGAGGTAGTTGGAAGACAAGTTGGTGTTGCACCAAAAAATGCTTACACAGAAGCTATTGACGGACTTTTATAGAAAGTTTAATAAAAAGAAAGTTAAAAGGTTTGCCATAATGGTGAACCTTTTTTTATTTTAGATGCTTAGTAGTTAATAAAAAGATATTTAGATATGAGTAAATTGAAAATACAGGATGCTATTGATAGCAAATTAATTGAGCAACGTAAGGTGTTTTTATGGGGTCAGGTGGATGATAAATCGGCTAAACATGTGATTGATAGATTGCTTTATTTGGATGCTCTGGAAACAGCAGATATCCATTTATATATTAACAGTCCTGGTGGTTATGTAACCTCTGGTTTTGCGATGTATGACTGTATAAAATCTTTAAAAAGTGATGTATCGACTATTTGTACAGGATTGGCGGCTTCGATGGGGTCTATTTTGTTATCGGTTGGTACTAAAGGGAAGCGTTTTATCCAGCCTCATGCACGAGTGATGATTCATCAACCTAGTGGTGGTGCTCGAGGACAAGCTAGTGATATTGAAATTACAGCTCAAGAGATTTTGAAAACGAAGGAGTTAAGTGCTAAAATTTTGGCTGATAATTGCGGACAGGATTTTGATAAAGTGATGAAAGATTTTAATAGAGACCATTGGATGGGTGCAGAGGAATCTGTGGCTTATGGGATTGTTGATGGTGTTATCTAATTTTTTAGAGAAGAGAAAATAGAAAAGAGAATAAAGATGAGTACCATTTTTGTTTGAAGTCTTGTTTTTTAATTCTAATAGCGAAGCGGTTTAGTATTTTATTAAATGAATTTACGAAGCGAACTAAATAAAGCAGAGGGTTTTAAAAATCTTGAGCTACTTGCAAAACAGGTGGTTGAGGGTTTTATTGCTGGTATGCATAAGAGTCCGTTTCATGGGTTTTCGGCAGAATTTGCGGAACATAAAATTTATAATCAAGGTGAAAGTACGCGTCATATCGATTGGAAGCTGTTTGCAAAAACGGATAAGCTTTATACGAAGCGTTATGATGATGAAACCAATTTACGCTGTCATATTATATTAGATAATAGTAGCTCGATGCATTACCCGAAACTGGATTCGTTTTCGATTGATAGTTTAAATAAAGTTGGGTTTTCAGCATTGGCAGCAGCCTCGTTAATGCATATTTTGAAAAAACAACGAGATGCTGTTGGGCTAAGCATTTATAGTGATAACTATGATTATTATGCGCCTGAGAAGGGTAGTGAACGCCATCATCAAATGTTGTTGAATCATTTGAGTGAAGCTGTAGTTTCTAAACCTTTGAATAAACAAACAGAGACGTATAAATACTTGCATGAAATAGCAGAAAAAATTCATAGACGCTCGATGATATTTTTATTTACGGATATGTTTCAAACTACGGAAGATGAGGTAAAGTTATTTGAAGCATTACGTCATTTAAAGTATAATAAGCATGAGGTGGTTTTGTTTCATGTGTTTGATAAAGCCAAAGAATTAAACTTCGATTTTGATAACAAACCAAAACGGTTTATTGATGTTGAAACAGGTGAGTATATTAATTTGTATGCGGATTCTATAAAAGAAAGTTATAGTAAAACGGTTGATTCGTATTTTGAAGCGTTACGTTTAAAATGTGCGCAGTACAAAATAAAATATGTTGAAGCTGATATTAATAAGGATTTTAATAACATCTTGACCACTTATATGGTAGAGCGTCAAAAGTTTGTTTAAGGACGATTAAGTTGAAAATTAAATGATTATAAAAGCCTTCCTTTTTTAGAGAATATATATTTTAAATATTATTTAAAAAACTTCAAAAAAGGTTTGAGATATAAAAAAAGGCGTGTATATTTGCAACCGCAATAATGCAACGGTCTGGTAGTTCAGTTGGTTAGAATGTCGCCCTGTCACGGCGAAGGTCGCGGGTTCGAGTCCCGTCCAGACCGCAAAAATTGCAAAAAGAAAGCTCTGAGAAATTAGGGCTTTTTTTGGTAATTAAAAGAAGTTGTGTTGTCCTAGAGGTGTCTAGGATGTAGTTTGCCAAAGCAATTTGGTAATCCAATGGAAAGCTTTCCTTTTTCGAGTTATCGAAATTGTGAAGCTTTTTTGTTTTTCTGATAGTTTGCAAAAGGGTTTGTGTTTTTATAACTTTATTATTTACACTATTTGTAAGCTAGAGTCAAAGTAAAGTCTTAGACTTTTTTAATATGTGACCTTCGTTTAAGATTTGTGTCTAAAACAACAGTTAACTAAATTTAATCTTAAATTATGAAAAAAATCATCATTCTTTTGTCTATACTTATTTTAAGTTGTGGCAATAAAAAAGAGAAAACAGTTAGTGAAGAATTAACTAAAACTGAAATTACTGAGTTAAAACAAGAGATAGATTCTATTGAGGCGATTACAGGTGAGATTAAGAAAACTGAAGAAAGTATAGAGGCTTCGATTAAAAAGTTAGATAAAATGTTAAACGAAATAGAAAACTAATTTATTATGAAAAATACATTAAAATTATTTTTAACTATTGTATCGCTATTTAGTTTTGTGGCGATAGGTTTTGCTCAAAAACCTGAACATGCAGGTAAAAAAGAAAAAGTAGAAAAGAAAATCAAGAAGGAAAAGAAAAATGTAAAAGAGGATATCGATAAAGATATAAAGGAAAAGAAGGATAAAGCTGAAAAAAAGATAAAAAAGAATAAGGAAAAAGCTGAAGAAACAGTCGAGAATCTTGAAAAGGATGGAAATGCCTATGGAAAAGATAAATATGGGTTAGAAGGTAAAGCTTATGGACAGGAGCGTGCTAGACAAGCTAAACTAAAAAAGGATGAGAATGTAAAGCAGTTAGAAAGTACACTTGAAAAAGGTAAGTCTAAAGTTAATGATGCCAGAGAAAAAGTCAGAATAGCTAAGGAAAAACTTGAAGCTAAAAAGAAGCAAGGTAAATTAACAAATAAAGAATTTGATGAAGAGATGCAGGAGATAGAAGCCTTAGAAAATGAAGTAGAAATACTAGACGAAAAGGTGAAAAAAGTGAAACGACTAAAGATGACTGATAAATAATATAATTTATTTAAGTATCAATGAGTCCAGAAAAGGCTAATCCAAGTGATTAGCCTTTTTTAATTTCAAAAATAATTATTTTTTATTGGATTGCTTAAAAAGTTATTTATAACCATTCACAGATACATCGTGTAGTAAAAATCTTTTTGTTTTTTAAAAATAGTTGCATTTCAGCGAAAATATTTTACAATTAGTCTGTGTTGATCTATATTTGGTTTATAAACCTACTTAATACAAATGTTATGAAACGTATAGCTAAAGTTTATCTTTTATGCTTAAGTATATTGGTTTTTGGATGTAATATAGAAAGTGTAGAGCAGTCTAAAAATCAAATTTCTGCAAAAGAAGAATCACCCCAAAAAGAGCAAAATTTTGAATTAGAGGAGAGTAGTAATTCTACAAATACATCTTCTGATGAACATTGTTACTCAGTCAGTCTAATTGCTGGACAGCATTACGATATTGGAAATGTGACTGTTGATATAGATGGTAATATTCTAACAATAACTTATGTTACTAATGGCGATTGGGTTTTAAATGCAACACACTTGCATATTACAAATTGTGAGGAAGATGGCTTCCCAACTACCGGAGCTAACAACCCGAAAATTGGACACTTTGACTACTCGGGTGAGCATGATAATGGCACAACTGAAGTGATTTATACCATTGATATTGGTGATATTACAGGTGAGTTATGTTTTGCTGCACATGCAGAGGTAGATGGTCCATCTGAAGAGACTGCTTGGGCAGAAGGTGAAGATTTTGGCGGTAATAGTTGGGCAATGTATTTTACAGCAGATTTAACAGATTGTGATGGAGGAGGTACACCACCACCTTTTTAGATTAAATAAAAAATTATCAAAAATAGTAAAACCCATTCTTTATAGATTGGGTTTTGTTTTATATTAAACTCAACTAATTTAGTTGAGTCGTTTGATCTATACAAAAAATCTGATGTATGAGTTTAATATTTAACTAATAGAAAGCTTTCCTTTTTCGAGTTATCGAAATTGTGAAGCTTTTTTGTTTTTATTAAAATGATAAACGTAACACATGTTACATAATGTTATTTTTTTGCTGTTAAATTGCATTATAAATTCTTACTAAGAATTGATTTAATTAATAGCGAAAAAGGTTTATATATTACTTATAAACCTTTTGTTTTTTCAGAGATTTTACCTAGATCTATAAATTTATTTTATTTAAAACTCCCGCTTCCCAAACTCACTATCAATAAACTTCGCTTTACTTTTAGTTTTGTTAAACGAGTAAGATAGGTTTAACATAATAACATCTACCTCATAAACATAGTTTGTTGTAGTGAAAAATTCACCAGGTCTGGATGTTGTTATGCGTTGCTCGTTTGTGTCAAGTAAACCCATATCAATATTTTGCCATTGTAAAGTAGCTACTAATTGATTGTTCAAGAAACTCTTTTTGAAACTTAAGTTAGGTGAGTAGAATCTTGAGTCTTTTCCCTGAGCTGTTTGTCTTTCAGATAAATAATTTAAAGTGAATTGAAGTGTAGCAGTATCTGAGAAATTATAAGTACTATTTGCATTTATAGAATATTGCGTTTCATTGCTATCAATTTTCTCACCATTGTAAGCACCATCAATTTCGAAATTATAAATATTAAATCCTATGAAATTACTCCATTTACTAGTTGGTTTTAGTTGTGCGCCTAGTTCTAAACCAAGTGAACGCCCTGTGCCTATATTTGAATAAATACGGTCTAAAACTACATTATCAAAACGAGCATCGTCTGGATCAATTGGAGGGCCACTGTAAATTTGATTCACACGATTTACTAAATTTTCAACATTTCTAAAATAGGCTGTTGCAAAAATAGAGTTGCCTTTGTTGAATTTTTTAGTGATGCCTAATTCAACCAAATCAATAAACTCCGGAAGTAAATTTTTATCACCTTGCTCTAAAGTTTCAGAATGTTCACGTTCTCTAAACGGATTTAATTTAAACGCAGATGGTCTGTCAACGCGCTTGCTATAAGCTACTTTTACGTTTGTTTTATCGCTAAAACTATATTGAACAGAAGCAGATGGAAACAGTTTTTCGTAATTGTAATCTAAAGTTTCTTCAAAAGTACCTGCTTTGTCTGCTAAAATTAATTCTCTGTCTAGTATCTCTAACCGTAAACCTGCAGCATATTCCCATTTATCTTTTTTGCCACTTAATTGTGCATAAGTAGAATGGATGGTTCTTATTAAATCAATATCACTTGAGAATAAATCAACTCTTTCAAAATCATCATTAAAATCAGTTCGTCTTCCGTAAAAGAAATCTCCTCTATTATCTAAAGTTCTAAATTGATAACCTGTTTCTAAAGTTCCAAATGAAAGTGGTTTCCATAAGTAATCTAATTGTCCTCTAAAACCATTTAGTGGATTATCATTGGTGTTAAATTCATCTTGAATTAAACTTTCAGTGTTAGGAAAATCTAAATTTCTATTGGTTGTTGGACCTCCCAATAGCGTATACTCATATAAAAAAGAAGAAGATAATTTTGATTTATTAGCAAAAGTATGTGCGTAATCAATACTTCCTAAAACAAAATCTCCTTTTCTAATTCTTAGGTTTTCGTTGAAGTAAGAAAGTTCAAATATTTTATTGTCTTCATCATCAACTGGGTAGGCTTCGTTATTATAAAGGATATCAGCAGTTCTTGCTTTTTCTCGCTTTCCAGCATAAAACCCTAAAGAGAATTCATTGTTAGAATCAGGTGTAAAATCTAAAGTAAACCTACCTGAAAAGTTTTCTTCATCAAAACTACGCTCACCATCAGAGGGAAAACTAGTAAATACATCATCAACAATCGTCCAAACTTCACCCTCACGTCTACCGCTAATATCTTTTCTTTGGTAATTAGCACCAATGGAGATATTCCATTTCTCTCTTCTTATGTTATAAGTACCATCAATACCGTAACGTTGTGTGTTTTCTTTATTGTCATAATCTTCAATAGAAGGTAAACCAGCACTAACGTTTATTTGAGCAAAGTTTCCGCTTATTCCACCACCCTTTTTTGTAATGATGTTTAAAATACCAGCTTTTCCTTCAGGATCATATTTTGCAGAAGGTGCAGTAATCATTTCAACACGTTCAAGAGCATTTGCAGGTAATTGATTTAAAAGCGTAGAGGCATTTCCTTGAACTGGTTTGCCATCAAGTAGTACAACAAAACCGCTACTACCACGGACACTTATTTCTCCTAAACCATTAACGCTTATAGAAGGCAAATTTTTAATAACATCTGTAGCAGAACCACCTTTAGTGTTTTGAAATGCTTTAGTATTAAATACCTGTCTGTCAATTTTATTGATTACAGTAGCCTTTTCACCTTTTACAACCACAGCATCTAGCTGATTCTTTCCAATAATTAAACTAATAGTGCCTAGTGAAACAAGGCCATTTTTATTTGTTACTTCTATATTATCAACTGTCTTTACTTCATAACCAATAAAAGAAGCTTCCAAATAGTAAGTTCCTTTTTTAATGTTTTGAATAGAAAAAGTTCCATCTTCATTAGTAATAACACCAGTAATCAATTCTTTATTAAGCTTTGAATAGAGTGCAGCAGTGGCATACTCTAGAGGAGCATTTGTATTGACATCAATAATTTTACCTGAAATTTGACTTTGAATAATTTGTGTTCCTATTAGAAGAAATAAAAACGTAGTGATTATATGTTTCATTTAAAAAAGAAAAATTTTATAAATAATTTTTCAAATTTATCTATAAAAAGTATGTGATTTTAGTTTTTAATCAGACTATTTTTTTTGTTTAAGGTTTAATGGAAAAACATAGCTATATGTTAAATAATTCTTATTGGGTGCGTGTAATTTTTGTAAATTGCATAGTTATAAAACTTAGGTGTTACTCGTATGGTTACTTTAAAACAATTAGCAAAAGAATTAAACGTCTCGATATCAACAGTTTCTAAAGCTTTAAATAATAGCGAAGAGATTGGTGAAGATACTGTGAAACGCGTTAAGGAACTTGCAGAATTGTATAATTATAAGCCAAATAAGGTAGCTTTAAGTTTAAAGAATAATAAAACGAAAACCATTGGAGTAATTATTCCAAATATACTTAATAGGTTTTTAGCAAAAGTTCTTTTTGGTATAGAAAGAGAAGCCACAAAACACGGATATAACATAATAACATGCATTTCTAATGAATCTCTTGAGAAAGAAAAAGAGAGCTTACAATTATTAGCTAATGGAAGCGTAGATGGTTTTATATTATCTGTAGCAGAGGAATCTCAAGTTAATAATGAAGTAGAACATTTTAAAAGAACTATTAAACAAGGACTTCCAATAGTTATGTTTGATAGAGTAGCGCATGATGTTATGTGCGATAAAGTTATTGTTGATGATTTTGATGCAACCTACAACGCTACAAAAAGTTTGATAGAAGAAGGCAGAAAGCATATTGTATTTGTTAGTAATATAAATGATATTAGTGTTGGTAAATTAAGAGAGCGTGGTTATAATAAGGCTATTCTAGAGAATGGAAGTATTGAGCCTGCAGTTTTAAAAATAAAAAAGAAAGACGATCACCAAAAGAAAATAAAAACATTTTTCAAGAAAAATAAAAGTGTAGATGCTATTATTGCTGCTGATAGCTCTTCTGGTGTTATTGCTTTAAATACAGCATTAAGTTTTGGTTTAAAAGTACCAAAAGATATATCTGTAATTGGGTTTGCAAGCAAATCAGATTCTAATCATACGCTTCCAAAATTAACTACTATAAGGCAACATGCTAAAGTAATTGGAGCACAAGCAGCAGAATTACTTATTAAAAGAATCCAAAATACTGGTGTTGAAGAGGATGTAAAAACCAAAATAGTAAAAACAAGTTTGGTTAAAAACAATTCTACCTTGTAATCTAAGACATACAAAAGCGGAGCATTTTGCATTTCGTCGATAAAAAAAAGTGCATTTCGTCGAATATTTTACATTTTGTCGAAAAAAATCTAGCTTATTCAAGCGTGGCTTTTATTTTAGCTGTCCTTAGTTGGGCGACCCCTAGTTTATTCCCTAAGTCCGGTTAAGAAAATTAATCCATTTTGACTTTTATAAGTCAGTTCCCTCATTAAAAAAAATATAGAGTCGTTATACATTTTGTATGTATTCGATTTAAGTTAATTATTCCATTTTTCCCTTAGCTAAGATTTTGTTTACAAAGTCCTAGTTCAATATTCTATTCGATAAGAATAGAGAAAACATGTGAAACCTTAAATTCGAATTAATATGAAATTTTTAAAAATTACTTTAATTACTGCATTGTTTTTTGCGTCTCTCACGTCTTGTACAAAACAAGATTTAAATGAAGATGATATACAAGCTGCTCCAGAAAAAACTGAAGTTCCTTCTACAGGTGGTGGTTTAGATGATTAAATCCAGTCTATAATAAGATAAAAAGCCCTTTGTTATATAACAAAGGGCTTTTTTATTTAATTTAAAAAATTATAGATACATTTGATAAATATCAATTTTTTATTCTTTGAGATTTTTTCTTTTTAAAATTTTAATTTTATCATATAGTATCTGGGGTTTTACTCAAGAAATTGATAATTCCTATTTAATAGATTCCATTCAAAAGAATATTCTCAATTCAAAGATTATAGATTCATCATTAATAGCTAATTCTCATTATAGAATTGGAGAACTTTATCGATATGATTTTCAGGCTGATAGTGCTTATTATCATTATCACAAAGCTGAAAAATATTATAAAAATTTAAACAATAAAATCAAGTTAGCTCGTACATTGTATGGTATAGCAGTTATCCAAAAAAACGAGAAAGATATGACAGGAAGCGAACTCACTTCCATAGAAGCCATATCACTTTTAGAGTCTCTCAAAGAAACAAACGAAGTAAAAAAGTACAAATCATTCATATATAATAATTTAGGTTTGGTCTTTGGACAGCTTGAACAGTATGAAGAATCAATATCATATTATAAAAAATCTTTAGATCTAAAAGAAAGATTAAAAGGGAATAATGAAGTTACAATAATTAAATCCAAAAATAATTTAGCACTCTCTTATAAAAATGCAGGGATATATGATTTGGCATTAGAATATTACAGTCAAATTATAAATAAAAAAGATCTAATTAATAATTACCCAGATATATATGCCTTAGTTTTGGATAATTTTGCTCATACTTTATATCTTTCTGGAAAACATAAGGACTTACCTAATCTTTATTTTGACGCACTTAAAGTGACTGATAGTGTAAATCCAAATGGCTATAATTCAATTATTATTAACCAACATTTAGCTGAGTATTTTAATAATATTAAAAATGAAGATTCTGCAAAATATTATGCATACAAAGCTAAAAATATCTCTGAAGAATATCATAACGATGATTTATTAAAATCCTTGCTTTTACTCTCTAAAATAGAAAAAGGAGAAAAAGCTGCAGAACATTTAAAAGCCTATGTAAAACTTAGTGATAGTTTGCAAAAAGCTGAAAGAGCGATTAGAAACAAATTTGCTCGAATCCGTTTTGAAACTAAACAAATAGAGCAAGAAAACATTAAGATATCTAAAGAACGGACGTGGCTGTTAATAATATCTGTGGTAGCAATTTTAGCTTCATTTTTGTTATATCTAGTAATTACTCAAAGAAATAAAAACAAAGAATTACAATTTATTCAAAAACAACAAGAAACTAATGAGGAGATATACAACTTGATGTTATCTCAAAATGAAAGTATTGAGGAAGCAAGAACACTAGAGAAAAAACGAATTTCAGAAGAGCTTCACGATGGTGTTTTAGGTCGCCTATTTGGAACGCGATTAAGCTTAGATAGTTTAAATATGAGTAATAGTGATGAGGCGATCAAAACCAGAAGTCAGTATATAGAAGGACTTAAGACTATTGAAGAAGATATTAGAAAAGTATCACACGAGTTAAATACAGATTTTGTTTCGGGCTCTGGATTTATTGATATTATTAAAACACTAGTAGAAACCCAATCTTTAGCATATAATCTTAACTATGCATTAGAGCATGATGATGATATAAATTGGGATTCAGTAACCAACAAAAAGAAAATTCATATATACAGAATTATTCAAGAAACATTGCATAATATCTATAAGCATGCTAGTGCATCCAAGGTAAATATTAGTTTTAAATCGAAAAATAACGTAATTTGCTTAACAATTGAGGATGATGGTTCTGGTTTTGATGTTAATAAAGCTAAGTCTGGAATAGGCTTAAAAAACATGAATTCTAGAATTAAAGAAATAAACGGTACTTTAAGTATAAATTCAGAAAAAGATATAGGAACAAAAGTTACTATAGAGGCACCAATACCCTAACGCCAAATTATGACTGAAAAAATTAAAATATTGATGATTGATGACCACCCAATGATTATTGAGGGTTATCAAAATACATTATTATTTTCTAAAAAAGACAATCAAGAACTAACTATAGATATTGCAAATAATTGTGATGAAGCCGTTTCTTGTATGGATAAATCTGTTCAAGTTGAAGCACCGTATGATGTATTATTTGTAGATATTAGTTTACCCCCTTCAACAGATGGTACCATGAGTTCTGGTGAAGATCTAGCAGAATATGCGAGAAAGATATTGCCAGAAGCAAAAATTATTATTCTAACGATGTTTAATGAGTCTTTCAGGATTCATAATATCATAAAAACAATCAACCCTGAAGGGTTTATGATTAAAAGTGATTTAACATCCAGTGAATTAGCGAGTGCATTTCAAGCGGTACTCAATAACCCTCCTTTTTATAGCGGAACTGTTAATAGCCATATAAGAAAAGCTATTACAAGTGATATTGTTGTTGATGAAAAGAACAGAAAAATTCTTCACTTACTCTCTCAAGGTGTGAAAACCAAAAATTTAGCTGCGCATTTAGATATCTCTTTGAGCGCTGTTGAGAAGAGAAAAAAACAACTTAGAGAAATTTTTGAAGTCTCAGATGGACAAGATGAAACCTTATTAAATGAAGCCAGAAAAAAAGGTTTTGTTTAGATGAAATATGCTACAGAATAGTACAAAGATGATTTTTTAATAAAAAATCATCTTTTTTTTATGATTCAAAAGCCTTGATATAACTGAAAACTACAATAACACCGTAAAGCGGTTACGGGTTTCCCGCAGTTCAAAGAGAATCCTTATAGTTATCTTTGTAATATCAACACTTCAAAAAATTAATTAATCCCTCAATTTTTTTGTTGATAATAGCAATTTACAAACCCTGTGGAGGTGAGAGACCCACAGGGTTCTTCTTTTTTAAAACTGAAATAATACGTTTCTATAATCCCATAGAATACCAATAAAAAGGCCTAGGTAAATTATAGCGACTACAAACTTTATAAAAGTAGACGTTAAAAAACCTATAAAAGATCCAAAAGCAGCTTTTGTTGCCGTTTTAGTATCGTTTTTATTAATTAGTTCTCCAATTAACGCACCAATAAAAGGGCCAATAATAATACCACCAGGAATAGGAGCTATGAGTCCAACTATAAGACCAATAGTGGTACCAATCATTCCATATTTTGATCCTCCAAAGCGTTTGGTTCCAATAGCAGGAATAATATAATCGAGCACCCAAATAAATATAGCAATAATAAAAGTTATGATTAAAAATGATTTGTCCATAGGAATGGCATCTGTAAAATGAACAACTAAAAGTCCAATCCAACTAGTAAGAGGTCCTGGTAATACAGGTAAAAAACTGCCTATAATACCTAAAAACATAATAAAAGCAGCAATAATGATTAAAATAATATCCATAAAAATGTTTAAGTTATATACTGTTTAGACTAAAAATCATGCCAAATGTTACATTTTTAAACTAAAAAATTAGTTTGAACTAATTTTTTAGTTATATTTGTAAAACTAAAAGTTTAGTTGAATAAATTAATACGTATTAATTATGAAGCAATTTACTAAAGCAGAAGAAGATATTATGCAAATTCTTTGGCGATTAAAGAAAGCCAATGTTAAAGCTATAATTGAAGAATTTCCAGATCCAAAACCAGCCTATAATACAGTATCTACTATTGTTAGAATTTTAGAGGGTAAAGGTTTTGTTGATTATGAAAAAGCAGGTAAAGGGCATGTTTATTTTCCATTAATGGCTAAACAAGATTATAGTAACCAATCTATAAATAAACTGGTTGATAATTATTTTCAAGGTTCATTTAAAAGTATGGTGTCTTTTTTCGTGAAGAAAAATGATATGGATATTAAAGACTTAGAGTCTGTGTTAAAAGAGATTAATAAAAAAGATTCATAGGATGTTATATTATATAATTCAAATTGTTGCGTTTCAAGTTTTCTTTTTAATTGTTTATGATTTGTTCTTGCAGAAAGAGACGTTTTTTAACGTAAACAGAGCTTATTTATTAGGTACTGCAATATTGTCTTTAATACTTCCTGTTATTAAAATAAGTAGTTTAAGAGATATTATTTCTCAAGAGTATGTGGTTAACTTACCTGAAGTTTTTATTGGTAGTTCTCAAGTACTTTCAGGAAATGCTGTTGAATTAAATCAAATGTTAGTAAATCAAAACTCAATTTGGTCGTGGGAGCTATTTCTTTATTTTGGAACAGGATTGGCGCTTATGCTATTCATAATAAAACTATCAAAAATTTTAAGGCTACTTTATAAAAGTCCCAAGCAAAAAAAAGGAAATTTATTTATTGTAAGCCTATTAAATAGTAGTGCCGCTTTTTCATTTCTTAATTGTATTTTTTTAGGAACAGAATTAAAAAAAGAAGAAAGAGAATCTGTTTTAAAGCATGAAATGATTCATGTAGAACAAAAACACACATTAGATTTATTGTTTTTTGAGTTAATGCGAATTTTATTTTGGTTTAACCCTTTGGTATATATGTATCAAAATAGAATGATGTCTCTTCATGAATTTATTGCAGATGACCAAGCCGTAAAAACTCAAAGTAAAAACCAATACTATCAAAACTTATTATCTCAAGTCTTTGAGACTAAAAATATTTCATTTATCAATCCATTTTTTAAAAAATCATTAATCAAAAAACGAATTATTATGTTACAAAAATCAAAATCAAAACAAATTAAACTGTTTAAATACGCGTTATTAATTCCAATGGTATTTGGAATGCTAGTTTATACTTCTTGCATTGAAGCTAAAAATAATAAAGAGACAAGTTATAATATTGAAAAAGAAGTTGAAAAAGAAACCCCACTAATTGAAAAAATAAAAGCTATAAAAAAGCAGATAGAAATTCAAGGTAATTTGAATGATAATGAAGAAAAAGGGCTAAAGCTATTATCAGCAATTGTTAAAGGTGAAAATTTTGATCCAGATTTAGTTAAAGAAGTAACTAATTATACTTCTCAAAAAACAGATTCTGAATTAGTGAAAAAGATATGTATTGTTTTTGAGCAAATTCAAGTTCAAGGACATATAAATGATGATGAGGAGAAAGAATTAAAAAAACTACTTGTTTTAACTAGTGATGATGGTTTTGATGATCCGTTTTTTGCTGATATAATCAAGTATATTGATATTCCTTTTGGAGTTATAGATCAAGTGCCGTTGTTCCCTGGTTGTGAGGATATGCCAGCAGATAAGCAAAAGAAATGTATGGCTATGAATGTTTCAAAACATGTTAATACAAATTTTAATGTGAAGCTTGCTAATGAGTTAAAGTTGACGGGTAGACAACGTATAAACGTTATTTTTAAAATAAATACTGAAGGTGATATTGTAGACGTACGTTCAAGAGCGCCACATCCTGAGTTGGAAAAAGAGGCTATACGTGTTATTAAAACATTACCTAAATTTACTCCAGGTGAGCATAAAGGTAAAAAAGTGAATGTGCCTTACTCATTACCTATTATTTTTGCAATTGAAGAAAATAAGTCTAAAGAATAGATGTTATTTTTAAGCAATATTATTTAAAACCGAAGCTCTAGCTTCGGTTTTTATTTTTTAGACTTTATAGAAGCTAAAAAAATTGTATTTTTCGGCTTCACTTGGTATTCATGAAGTATTCTTTTGTTTTTATTTTTGTTTTGTTATTCACAGCGTGTGACTATTTCAATGTAAAAAAAACATCTTCTGAAGCTATTTTAAAAGAGGAGTTAGAGACTTTTAATTGGAATAATGTTGATGAATATCCTAGTTTTACTATCTGTGATTCTGTTTTAAGTAAAGTAGATAAAAAAGCATGTTTTCAGGAAACTATAACTACTAATATTACAGATTTTTTACAAAAGGAAATGATAGTAGTTTCGCAAGATATTCATGATACTTTAGTTTTAGAATTTCAGGTTTCTAAACAAGGAATGTTGAGGTTGTTGGAGTCTAGGGTTGATTCTGTGACACTCCAAGAAATTCCTAATATAAAAGAACTTCTTAATAGAAGTTTGGATACTTTGCCTAAAATATATCCAGCTATAAAACGCGGACAACAGGTTACTACAGAGTTTAATTTGCCAATAATTATTAGTGTTAATTAGTTTTTAGAGATGTTTTTATGGCTAAATACCAGAGACCTTGGCTGATAGTTACGTTAGGGATTGAACGGCATGTTTGATCCCGATGATAATCGGGAGAGTAGTGAAAGCCTGACCCTTTATGGGTAACGCCCAAATTTTTTAAAAACGAATGGCTAGTTTCCGCATTAATCTTAAAACTTCCATATATAGCCAAACTAAAGTTACTAATAACCCCCAAGTGGCAAGCCACTCTTTGTATTTAGGTGATTTGTTTTTGTGGCGCTCGATGTAGTCAAAATCTAGAAGTAGCGATAAAGAGGCGAAAATGGCTGCGAGTATATTAAATATTATAGCTGGCCATGAGGTGCCCCAGATAAAGACTTTTATACCAAAAAAGCTTAAAATCCAAGAGATGATATATATTACAAAAATACTTGTGGCTGCAGTTATAATAACACTTCGGAGTTTTTTTGTGACTATAATTAAACGTGTTTGATAGAGTAATAACATAACGATGAATGTAACGACAGTAATTCCGATGGCTTGATAGGGTAGGTTTGGAAATTGTGCGTGAGCATAAACCGTCATTGCTCCTAAAAAGAATCCTTTTGCGATGGCGTAAAGCGGTACTAGAATATGTGCCCAGTGTTGGCGAACAGAAATAACAATACTAATAATTATAGCTGCTAGCATACCACCTAAGGAATACCATTTTATTTTAACTCCTTGCTCGTGAAGTCGCCACATGCCTATAGAAATGATTACAATTATGGCTATGGATAACATGGATTTTATGAAAATACCAGTTACCGACATGGTTTTTGATGACGTATTATCATCACCGAAAAAATAATTATTAAATGCTGGGTTTGATGTTTTTTTGAATAAATCCATAGAAGATAAAACTACTAAATTTATTTTTTAAAGTGTCTTCCTTTCCATTTGTAACCTGAAAAGCTTGAAATACAAGCTACATATACGCTAAAAAAAGGATAGACTAGAAATCCAAAAATATAACTTATTAAAACGTTTTTTTGATTAAAAAAAGTAGCCGATTTATAAATTAAAAGAAAATCGATACTAAATTTTATTATGAAAATATAAAAGCAAGTACTATAGTTTATTGCGCCGATACAAGACAATAATAAACTAATAATGATTAAGGCATTCATGATTAAAACTACTAGTCCTGTGAGTTTGCCAAACCAATTATTATAAGCACTAGTTTTTGCAGCCCAACGGATGCGTTGACTAATTAAACTCCTCCAATTTGATTGAGATTCTGTTTTAACTATGGCTTGATTACATTTTAAGTAAGCGACTTGTTTTGGGTGTTTTTTTGCAATTTTCTCCAAGAGAAAAATATCGTCGCCACTTGCAATGTTTGTGTTTTCCTCAAAACCATTTAACGCTTTAAATGTTGATTTTTTATAGGCAAAGTTTGCACCATTGCACAAAAAGGGTTTTTTAATACCAAAACCACCTATAGTTGCACCTTGTAAACTCAACATATCCAGTATTTGGAACCTATTTAAAAACGCGTTCTTTTCTTTATAAGTAACAGGTGCTGCTATAGAAATCACATCATGTTTTTGAATATATTCATCAAAACTATCTAACCAGAATTTTGGTAATTGGCAATCGGCATCTGTTGTAATAATCCAATTGTATTTTGCTTTTTCTATGGCTATGGTTATGGCGTCTTTTTTTGGTGAATTTGTTTTTCTTTCGTTTGAGGTTATTGAAAAATTTGTTTGAGATTTATTGAAAAATTTTTGAATAATCTCAACAGAATCATCTTCAGAATCATCATTAATAAAAATAACTTCAAAAAGATGATTAGGATAATTTAGAGATTTAATGGATTCTAATAAATCTGGTAAATTTTCAGCTTCGTTTCGAAAAGGAATTACAATAGAAAAATTTGTCTTCGAACTCATGTCCTCTAACTTAAAAACTGGGACTTTATCAAATCCAAAAATGAAAATCCCAATTATAAATAGGTAGAGAAGAATTATGATGAAAAATGTAAAAATCATACTTAATCTTCGTGTTTTGGTAAGTTGAAATTAAGCACATAATAACTACCAAAAAAACTTGGTAGCACAAAGTTTAATAGCCACACAATTGTTATTATAGATAGTATAATAAGTTCGTTTATACCTGTAGGGGTAAATAAATATACCGCTACACTGCCTTTGATAATAGCATCAAAAATAAATATTGAAGGTATTATAGACGATAATAAATACATAGATGTAATGATTACCATGGCATCAAAATAATTGAGGTTAGTTTCAAAAATAACTAGTAAGGCATAAAATTGAAATGAAAAAATGAAATATCTAATCATTGAAAATGTAAAGCCTAAAATTAATCTGTTTTTTGAGTATTGAAATATAAAACGTTTAATCTTTTCAACTGAAAACCCTTTAATAGTGAATTTGCTTTTTGTTAATCCAAAACTTAATAAAACAATGGCTAGTACAACAAAAACTAGAAATCGTGCGAGTTTATAATGATTTATTTCAGGATCGTATTTTAAAATATAGAAGCAGAAACCAATGATGCCAAAAACAGTTGTAACTGTCATTTGAAGCATATTGCTCATTAAATTTATTAACATGATGCGTTTACTGAAATTGGATCTGTAATAGATGGCTTTTGCGCCATATTCTCCAATTCGGTTTGGGGTAAATAAAGAAGCAGTTAAAGAACCTAGGCTTTGCTCTAAAGCATTTTTGAATGTTATTTTTTTAATTGAAGAGACTAAAATTTTCCATTTTAAAATTTCGAAAAACCAGTTGAAACCAGTTAAAAACAATAAAAAAAGTATGGTTTTTGTTGAAAAAACGTTGTTTTTTGTCAAAAAATCACTAAAATCGGTAAAGCTTAAAATGTCATTATTTAATAACTTTTGATAGATAAAATAAAAAGCACCAACTACAATGCTTAATTTGATAAGCACAAAAAAGAATTGTTTAGTTTTGTATGGAAGTGCGTAATGCATTGGTGTTGCAAATTAAATTAATATTACCACATGACCTCAAATTTTAAATTGAATACACAATTCTGGTTGGCATTAGCTTTTCTTTTAGTTGGTTTTTCAAGCTTTTCGCAAGGTGATACCAGTACTGTTAAAGCGCAATTTGCTTTGGGGGTAAATAGTCCATCTTCGAATGGATTTGTTGATGATTTTCAAGCAAACTCAATTAATTTTCCAACAATTAACTTGGGCGTACAGTATATGTTTAAACCTCTTTTAGGCGCAAAATTAGATTTTGGCTTTAATCGATTTTCTAATATAGATAATACCCCAGACTTTAAAGTGAATTACTCTCGTATTAACATACAAGTAGTTTATGATGCTTCAATAATTACAAGTTTTTCAGATAGAATGGGAGCTTTTATTCATGTAGGCCCTGGGTTTTCTATGATAAAACCTTTGGGTAATTTCGGAGAAAATAAAACGTCATATTTAAATGCTATGGGCGGTATTGAATTGCATTATGGTATTTCAGATAAGCTTTCTGTTTATTTAGATACCTCTTATATTTTTGGCTTTGGTAAAGATTTTAACCCTGTTTCTGATGGTTTTGGATCGTTTAACGGAGATTTATTAACCATAACTTTTGGCGCATCTATTTCGCTAAGTGGTTGTTATTATTGTGGAGATTAATGCAAAAGGAAAGAATTATTTTAGGGATTGATCCTGGAACAACTATTATGGGTTTTGGACTTATAAAAGTAGTGGGAAAGACGATGCAATTTGTTCAGCTTAATGAACTTGATTTAAAAAAATATAACGACCATTATTTAAAATTGAAACTTATTTTTGAGCGTACTATAGAGCTTATAGATACGCACAACCCAGATGAAATAGCTATTGAAGCACCTTTTTTTGGTAAAAACGTACAAAGTATGTTAAAGTTAGGTCGTGCACAAGGTGTAGCTATGGCAGCAGGTTTGAGCAGAGAAATCCCTATAACAGAATATCTTCCTAAAAAGATTAAAATGGCTATTACAGGTAATGGAAATGCCAGTAAAGAGCAAGTTGCTAAAATGCTACAAAGTTTACTTGGTTTAAAAACATTACCTAAAAATTTAGATGCTACAGATGGTTTAGCTGCAGCGGTTTGCCATTTTTATAATTCTGGTAGAGTTGAAGTTGGTAAGAGTTATTCTGGTTGGAGTGCTTTTGTAAAGCAGAATGAAGGAAGGGTAAAGAAATAAATGGCTGGCATCTATATCCATATACCATTTTGTAAACAAGCATGCTATTATTGCAATTTTCATTTTTCAACATCTTTAAATAAGAAAAGTGAGCTCATTCAATGTTTAGTTAAAGAGTTAGAACTTCGAAAAAATGAATTCAAAAAAGAAACTGTTGAAACTATTTATTTTGGAGGAGGTACCCCTTCATTATTAACCAATGATGAAATATGTGTTTTAATTGATACTGTTTATAATAACTTTAAGGTGGTGAAAAATCCTGAAATCACACTTGAAGCTAATCCTGATGACTTAACTCCTCAACGTTTAAACGAATTAAAAAATACACGAATAAATAGATTAAGCATAGGAGTCCAATCCTTTTTTGAACGAGACTTAAAACTGATGAATCGTGCTCACAATGAAAAAGAAGCTTTAAATTGTTTAGAAGAAGCAACAAAACACTTTCATAATATTTCAATAGATTTAATTTACGGAATCCCAGGATTAACCAATGAAGAATGGCTTGAAAATATAGAAACGGCTCTTTCGTTTAAAGTGCCTCACATATCTTGTTACGCACTAACTGTTGAGCCTAAAACCGCCTTAGAAACATTCATTAAAAAAGGTGTTATTGATAATGTAGATGATGATTTAGCAGAAGAGCAATTTAATATACTTGTAGATAAGTTAGAAGCTTCAGGGTTTATTAATTACGAGCTTTCAAATTTTGGTAAGCCTAATTTTTTTAGTAAAAATAATTCCTCATATTGGCTTGGGAAACCCTATTTGGGTATTGGCCCTTCAGCACATTCTTTTGATGGTGACCATAGAGGTTGGAATGTGTCTAACAATATAAAGTATATTAAAAGTGTACAGAATAATGTTTTACCAATTGAAATTGAAAAGTTGTCTGTAACTGATAAATTCAATGAATATATTATGACTGGCTTGCGAACCATTTGGGGTGTATCGTTAAAGAAAGTTGAAGATGATTTTGGAGAAAGTTATAAAAGATATCTTTTAGATCAGTCAGAAATTTACATTAAGGAACATTTATTGTATATTGAAGAAGACAAATTGCTAACCACAAAAAAAGGCAAATTTTTAAGTGATGGCATAGCTTCAAACCTCTTTAAAATTAATTTATCTTGATTGCAACAATACAATATAATTCTAGAAAACTTCAAGTAGATTTATCAAAGCCATTAGATATATCAATGCCGCTTGTTTCATCAAAGAAAAATGTAAATGCATGGTATATTGATGCTCCAAAAATTGAACCTGTGAGAGACGGCGAGTGGATAGCCTCTGTAAAAGAAGGTGCTGATATTAATTTTAATAATATTCAATTTAATCCTCATGCTCATGGCACACATACCGAATGTGTTGGACATATTACTGATAAGGTACACTCTATCAATAAAAACTTAAAAACGTTTTTTTTTCTGGCAGAAGTAGTTACTGTTGCTCCTGAAAAAGAAGGAGAAGACTATGTTATTTCAAAAAAACAATTACAATTCGCTTTAGGAAATAAAATGCGTGATGCAATTGTTATAAGAACAATACCAAATACTAGAGAAAAATTATCTAAACAATATTCTAATACCAATTGGCCATATTTAAAAGCTGATGCTGTTAAATTTTTAGTTAACAAAGGCATAAAACACCTTTTAATCGACTTGCCAAGTATTGATAGAGAAAGGGACGGAGGTGAGTTAATGGGGCATAATATATTTTGGAATACCAAAGGGCAATTAAGATTAGACTCAACAATTACAGAATTAATATATGTATCAAATAAAATTGAAGATGGTCAGTATTTTTTAAATTTACAAATAGCACCATTTGAGAATGATGCATCACCAAGTAAGCCTGTTTTATATAAAGTTATAAGTTAAATGGAAGTTTTTTTAGTAGCAATTATTGCAATTTTAGTTACCCTAGGAGTTGTAACTGTTTTAAAATCCATAAAGAAAAAACAGCTTGTTAATTCCCAATCTACTATACTCCTAGATAAGATAAAAAAGGTATGTAAGTTTATAACTGTTGAAGGTGATTTTGCAGAAATTTATCATTATGAAGACGTTAAAGAACGCTTTCTAAAACTCATTTCAAGTAAAAAGAAAGCCCTAGTTGTTATAAATGCCAAAGCACATGTTGGTTATGATTTGTCTAAGATAGATTTGCAAGCAGATACAGACAAAAAGAAGATTATTTTAAAACATTTTCCGCAGCCCGAAGTACTTTCTATAGAAACTAACCTAAATTATTATGACAAATCTGATGGCTATTTTAATAAGTTTGAAGCCAATGATTTAACAGGCTTGCATAACGAAGCTAAGCAACACATTCAAGATAAAATACCTGAAAGTGGGCTTATTGAAGTGGCGCAAAAAGAAGCCCTAGAAACCATTTTACTTATAGAAACTATTGTTGAAACTATCGGTTGGAAGTTAGATTATTCAGCTTTAGAAATTGAAAGTTCTGAAACTAAAAAACTTCAGTAGTGGATATTGAACAAATCCGAGAATACTGTTTGAGTAAAAAAGGAACCACTGAGAGTTTTCCTTTTGATGAAGATACTCTTGTGTTTAAAGTGTTAACCAAAATGTTTCTTCTTGCACCATTACGAAAGTGGGATAAAGGAGAATCTACTATAACTTTAAAGTGTAACCCAGAATATACTGAAGAACTCAGAGCACAATATAAAAGTATTTATGCAGGACCATATGTAAGTAATAAGCATTGGAATACCATCAATATTTATGAAGGAGAGCTACAACCCAAACTCATAAAAGCATTAATAGATCATTCTTATGATATGGTTGTAAAAGGTATGACAAAAAAGATGCGAGAATCTTTGTTAAATTAAAACATTGATTATCAATAGTTTTTGATTACATTTATAATCTCTCTAATTCCCTAACACATTTTTAGCATAATCAAAGCCCTTAAATCTTAAAGTAGTATTCAATTAACCAATATATTAACTTTAATTTTTAACAGATTATGAAAACAACCAATCAATTATTTTCAGCAATTGCTATGATGCTATTGCTATTATCAGTTCAATTTACTTTTTCTCAAGAACAACCTCAAAGTCCAGAGTATGTTACTATGACTACCATGCATTGGAGTATGGATAATGATGACTTTACCATGGATGATTGGAAAGCAGTTGAAAAAGAATTTATGGACAAAGTAACTATGAAGAATGAGTATGTTATGGCTGCAGGGTTCTATCTGCATAATATTTCTGCTGATAATTCAGAACTAATCTATGTTCAAGCATACCCAAACTGGAATGCTATTGATTTAGCTGCAAAAAAAGCTGATGAATTGATTGAAGCTGGCTGGCCAGATAAAGCAAAACGAGATGCATTTTTTAAAAAGCAAAGTGCTTTCTATGAAGTTAGGCATTCTGATGAAATTTATGGCACCATGCCTTTTGCTAAACCGTTATCTATAGAAGCAACAAAAGATATGATAGTTCATTTAAGAGTTAGTCATTTTGCATATCCAGAAGATGGTTCTGAAGAAGAATTTATGAAAACGTTTAAAGAATACCATGAAAACGTGACTAATAAAAACGAATACATAAAGGCGTATTATCCTATGGTACATGCTTATGGCTCAGATAAAAGACAATTTGTTGAAGCTACATTTTTAAGCTCAATAGATGATATTAATGATATGTTTGAAAAAGACGGAGAATTATTTAAAGCGCATTGGAGTGATGAGGAGGCAAAAAAGAAAATGAACGAAATAGGTGAAAAGTACTTTACAGGTTTCCATAGTGATGCTGTTTATTCAGTAGTTCCTGAATTAAGAAAATAATATCACAAGTTTTAAATTTAAAAGATCGCCTATGGGCGGTCTTTTTTGTTTAATAAACAAACTTTGTTCAAACCCAAATTTAGGTGTAATATTGCATAGAAACAATACTACTATGAGCGTTTTACAAACATTGCAAGAACGAAGTAATAACTCTTGTGAATTGTGCATATCTACACAAGATTTAAGCCAATACACCATTCCGCCATCATTAAATGAAAACGTTGCAAACGATGTTTTGGTTTGTAAAACCTGTCTAGACCAAATTAATGGAGATAAAGAAATGAATCCCAATCACTGGCGTTGTTTAAATGATAGTATGTGGAGCGAGCACGTTGCAGTTCAAATTATGGCTTGGAGAATATTACAAAGACTCCGTAACGAAGGTTGGCCAAAAGATTTACTAGATATGATGTATTTAGATGATGATGCTATGGCGTTAGCCAGAGCAACGGGAGAAGATAAAGACGAAAGCGAAAAAATCATCCACAGAGATATAAATGGAGTCATCCTAGATAATGGTGATAACGTTGTGCTTGTAAAAGATTTAAAAGTTAAAGGTTCAAGTATGGTAGCAAAACAAGGTACTGCGGTTAGAAATATTCGTTTAGATCGAGAAAATCAAAAATATATTGAAGGAAAAGTTGGTGCACAACAAATTGTGATTATTACAGATTACGTCAAAAAACTTTAAAAACTCAATTTCCTAAACTCAGAAGGGTTACATTGTTTAATAGATTTAAATTGTCTATTAAAGTTAGACATATTATTGAAACCAGCTTGTTCTGCAATTTCAACTATAGATAAATCGTTGTCAGATTCTAATAATTTACAAGCATATTCTATTCGTAATTCATTTAAAAATTGAATGTACGTTTTGTTAGTTCGCTTTTTGAAGTATTTACAAAAAGCATTTTTTGTCATATTAGCCACGTTTGAAATTGTGGTTAATGATATATCAGATTTAAAGTTATTCATTGTGTAATCAAAAACATTACGCATCCTTTGCCCTTCGTTATCTGAATAGGTTTTATCATAAATAAAAGAAGATAAGCTTTTATAATTAGCTTTAGATGTTATTTTTAATATCTGGAGAAGTATTAAAAACCGATTCAACTTTGTGCTTTTTTCTAATTCAAGAAATAATACTTCTATCTGCTTTAGCTTTGTTGAAATTTTAAAACCATGTTTAGCACGTTTAAAAAAAACCAGAACTTCTTTCAGCTCTTCTAGATCAAAAAAAAGAGAACCAAAAGACTCTCGCGTAAAGAACAATGAAATCATGTGGAAATTTGATGAATCATTTTGTTCACTTTTAAAAACATGAGGAACATTACCACCAATTATAATAACATCATTTTTTGTATAATCATTAATTGAGTCTCCAACTACTAAGGTGCCATAACCTTCAACAATATAACTTATTTGAATTTCTTTATGCTGGTGAAGTTTGTCGTAAAAAGAAGTACCAAAGTCAACCTGATAAACAAGAGCATCATCATCAGGTTTAGGGATCTTAAAAGGTAAAACTTTCATGAATGTTGAATTAAAACTTAAAAATACATAAATAATACTCTAAAATTTAAATTAAATAACTTTATTGGATAATATAGTATGTATTATGATTAAAAAACCATGCTTGAAAACAGACTAGCAAGTGTAATTTTACACTATCAAATTTAAAAATTATGAGTATTCAATGGAAAGGCGTAATGCCAGCTGTAACAACCCAATTTACCGAGAATGATGAATTGGATTTACAATTATTTAGAAAAAACATTAATGCACAATTAGATGCAGGAGTTCACGGCATTGTGTTAGGAGGTACACTAGGAGAAGCTAGTACCCTAACAGACGAAGAACGACGAATTCTAACAAGAGAAACTGTTGCCTTGGTTAAAGGCAAAGTCCCTGTATTAATGAATATAGCAGAACAAACAACTAAAGCGGCAATAGGATTAGCTAAAACCGCTGAAGAAGATGGTGCAAAAGCACTAATGATGTTACCACCAATGCGATATAAGGCAAGTGACGAAGAAGTAGTTGCCTATTTCAAAGCCGTTGCAAACAGTACATCATTACCAATAATGATTTACAATAATCCTGTAGATTATAAAATTGAAGTTACTTTAGATATGTTTGAAGAACTTTTAAAAAGTTGCCCAAACATTCAAGCTGTAAAAGAATCCACCAGAGATACTACAAATATTACCAGAATTAAAAACCGTTTTGGAGACAGATTAGCCATTATGTGTGGTGTAGATACCCTAGCGCTAGAAAGTTTGCTTATTGGTGCAGATGGTTGGGTAGCAGGTTTAGTAGATGCTTTTCCTGCTGAAACAGTTGCTATTTACGAGCTTCAAAAAGCAGGCAGAATACAAGAAGCAATTAATATTTACAGGTGGTTTATGCCATTGCTAGAGTTAGATATAAGCACTAAATTAGTCCAGTACATAAAACTAGCATCCGTTTACACAAAAATTGGTTCAGAGCATGTAAGAGCACCAAGACTAGTCCTAGCAGGTAATGAGCGTGAGCAAATAACAAAAATTATTGAAGATGCCTTATCAGTAAGACCAGAATTGCCAGAATATAAAAACCTTAGTGTTTTAGTTTAAATAATTTGGGTGTTACCACGCTTAGTCGTGGTCGGGCTTTACACTATATCTTTTTTGCTTTTAATGGCAAAAAAGGATGCCGTTTCAATCCCTAACACGGGTTGGTCTGCCCAGGCTTGCTTTTTAAATATTAATAGCTAGTTTTGTTTGTAAATTAACTGATATTAAAGTGCAATTAGCACGAATAAATAAAATATGATAAGAGGAAAAAATTGTATTGGGAGCCAATTATCGGCAAAAGGAAATAAAACGTATAAGACGTTCAACCCGCAATTAAATATTGAAAACGAACACGAATTCACTGAAGCAACCCAAGAGGAAATAAATCAAGCAGCAAATTTAGCTACTCAAGCATTTGAAGTATTTAAATCTACATCAGGAGCTAAAAAAGCAGATTTTTTAAATGCCATTGCAGACGAAATTTTGGCATTAGACGATGAGTTGATTAAAACGTATTGCTCTGAAACTGGACTGCCAGAAGGAAGGGCAAAAGGAGAGCGAGGGCGAACCGTTTTTCAACTCCGTACATTTGCTGATTTAGTGTCCGAAGGTTCTTGGGTAGAAGCAACAATTGATACTGCTAAACCAGATAGAGAACCCATGCCAAAAATAGATATTCGTAAAATGCTAACAGCTTTAGGACCAGTAGTTGTTTTTGGAGCAAGTAATTTTCCCTTGGCATATTCAACAGCTGGAGGTGATACAGCAGCAGCTTTGGCAGCTGGATGTCCTGTAATTGTAAAATCTCACCCAATGCATGCAGGAACTGGAGAGTTGGTTGCTTCAGCTATTATTAAAGCAGCTAAAAAAACAGGTATGCCAGAAGGTGTGTTTTCAAACATAAACAGTAGCGGTATAGAAGTAGGTCAGTGGTTAGTTAAACATCCACAAGTAAAAGCAGTTGGTTTTACAGGAAGCATAAAAGGCGGACGTGCCTTATATGATTTAGCATCACAACGTGAAGAGCCTATTCCAGTTTTTGCAGAAATGGGAAGTATAAATCCAGTTGTAATTCTACCCCAAGCTTTAAAAAACAGAAATGAAACTCTCGCCAAAACATACGCAGGTTCTATAACTTTAGGTACAGGGCAATTTTGTACAAATCCAGGCTTGTTATTAGGAATTAAAGGAGATGAGTTAGATGAATTTATTTCAAATTTATCTGATGAGATTATTAAAATAGATCCATCTTGCATGTTACATCCAAATATTCTTAATGCATATAGTAAGAATAAGGAAGTAGCACTTTCTCAATCAGGTTTAAAAGTAGTTGCTAATTATGATGAAAACGTCCAACATAATTATGCAAAACAAACAGTCACTCAAGTAGAAGGAAAAGTGTTTTTAGAAAACACAACTTTGCATCAAGAAGTTTTTGGTCCATACTCAATAGTTGTAGCATGCGATAATGCAGAAGAGTTACAGCAAGTTATTTCAAAATTAGAAGGGCAATTAACAGGAACCATTATAGCTGAAAATAATGAGTTAAATAGCTATAATAATATTATTTCAGCACTACAAAATAGAGTTGGAAGATTAATTTTTAATGGTGTTCCAACAGGAGTAGAAGTGTGTCCTTCTATGGTCCATGGTGGACCATATCCAGCATCTACAGACTCTAGATTTACTGCTGTTGGGATAGATTCAATTAAACGTTGGGTAAGGCCATTGAGTTATCAAAATTGGCCAAATGAATTGCTTCCTGATGAACTAAAAAATGAAAACCCATTAAATATTTCAAGGTTTGTAGATAACCATGAAACAACAAATAAAATTTAATAACATCATTATTTAGTTAGAATAAAGCATGCCTAAATATACTTTCGAATGTATTGATGCACATACTTGTGGAAACCCAGTGCGTGTAATCAAAAAAGGTGGTCCAGAATTAATTGGAAGCACCATGAATGAAAAGCGTCTTCATTTCATGAAAGATTATGATTGGATTAGAACAGGTTTAATGTTTGAACCTCGCGGGCATGATATGATGAGTGGAAGTATTTTATATCCACCTCATAATCCTGAAAACGACTTTGCTATATTATTTATTGAAACGTCTGGATGTTTGCCAATGTGCGGACATGGAACTATTGGAACAATCACAATAGTCATAGAAGAAGGATTAGTAAAACCCAAGATTCCAGGGGAAATTAAAATGGAAACCCCTGCTGGATTAGTGCATATTGAATATGGGAAAACAAATAATAAAGTAGAATGGGTTAAACTAACAAATGTTAAAAGTTATTTAGCTGCTGAAGATTTAACGATTGATTGCCCAGAACTAGGAGACATTACTTTTGATGTTGCCTATGGCGGAAACTATTATGCTATTGTTGATCCACAAAAAAACTTCTCTGGTGTTCATGATTTTACAGCTTCAAAAATTGTTCAATACTCTCAAGTAGTTAGAGATAGAATCAATAAGAAATATCCAAATACATTTATTCATCCAGAGAACCCAACAATTAAAAACGTTACACATATGTTGTGGACTGGAAACCCAATTGACCCAACATCATCTGGAAGAAATGCCGTTTTTTATGGTGACAAAGCTATTGATAGAAGCCCTTGTGGTACAGGTACATCGGCTAGAATTGCACAATTACATGCAAAAGGAAAACTTAAGATAGGAGAAGAGTTTATTCATGAAAGTTTTATTGGGAGTAAATTTATTGGCTGTGTTGAAAAAGAAGTAACTTTAAATGGAAAACCTGCAGTTATTCCAAGTATAAAAGGATGGGCAAGAATATATGGGCACAATACCATTACAATAGATGATGATGATCCTTACGCACATGGTTTTCAGGTGATTTAACTCGGAAAGATAGAATCATTCCGAAGTAGTTTTTTTTAAATTAAATTAAATGTCAAAAAATATTGTAGTTATTGGTGGCGGAATTATAGGTTTATGCTCCGCATATTATCTTCAAAAAGAAGGACATCAAGTGACTATTGTTGATCAATCTAACCTTGATTCAGGGGCATCTTATGTAAATGCAGGATATTTGTCTCCAAGTCATATCATTCCATTATCAGCCCCAGGTGTTATGAAAAAAGGCTTGAAATGGATGTTTAACAAATCAAGCCCTTTATATATTAAGCCACGTCTAGATTTAGATTTTTTAAAATGGACTTTAGCTTTTAATAAATCATGTAACCAAAAGCATGTGGATAAAGTGGCTCCAGTAATAAGGGATATTTCTGTATTAAGTCAAGAGCTATATACAGATATAAAAGAGCAAGAAAATTTTAGTTTTCATTATGAGAAAAAAGGCTTGCTTATGCTATGTAAAACTGAAAAATTACTTGAAGAAGAAATTAAAGTAGTTAAACTAGCCACGGATTTAGGTTTATCGGCTAGAGAAGTGAATTCTGATGAAATTAAGGTGATAGACCCAAATGTAAAAATAGATGCTTTAGGAGCTGCTTATTTTGAATGTGATCATCATACTACACCTCATGAATTTATGACAGAAATGGAAGCTTATTTAAAAGCTAGTGGTGTTATTTTTTTTGCAAACGAAAAGGTTTTAGATCTAGAAGTATCAAATGCATCTATAATATCAATTAAAACGAATAAGCAAGTTTTAATGGCAGATGAATTTGTTTTAGCTGCTGGATCTTGGAGTAATATCCTTAGTAAAAAATTAGGAATTAAGTTATTGCTTCAAGCAGGAAAGGGATATCGAATTAATACTGAAAAGGAAACAGGAATTTCTGTTCCTGCCATTTTATGTGAAGCTAAGGTTGCTGTTACACCAATGAATGGTTTTACTCGATTTGCTGGAACTATGGAAATTGCAGGAATCAATCATAGCATTAATAAAGTTAGAGTTGATGCTATCGCACAAGCAACTAAAGCGTATTATCCAAATATTGAATTAACTGAGAATGAGAAACAAAAAGCAGCATGTGGTTTGCGACCTGTGTCACCAGATGGATTACCATATATTGGGAAATCAAAAAAATGTAATAACTTAACCATTGCTGCAGGACATGCTATGATGGGATGGAGTATGGGAACTGCAACAGGTAAATTAGTTTCAGAAATAATATCAGATAGAAAAACGTCATTAGAAATAAATAATTACCATCCAGATAGAGTCTTTTAATTATTTAAAATCTAAATCTCCAATATCTAATCTCATATTAATCAAATGTTTTTTAAAACCTACTTTTTCATAGGCTCTTATTGCAGAAGGGTTTTCATCATATACATCAAGTCTAATTTCGTGTATATTTTTTGATTTGCACCATTTTAAAAGCGCATCCATAATAAGCTTATTATAGCCATTGCCTCTGTGACGTTCAGGTACAAACATAAAGCCTAAGTATCCTTGCTTATCATGCTTTAAATAATGTCGGTCATCTTTTATTTTAGCATAACCAGAAGCGACTATCTCATTATTTAATTCTGCCACAAATAATTCAGAATCATCATCTTTTATAAATTTAGAAACATCATAATAACTTATTTGTTCTTTCTTAATGGTAATGTCCATTGGTCGTTCTGCTTCAATAAGGTCTTGTTCAAACTTTAATAAAACAGGAACATCATTTAAAGTAGCTTTTCTTACTATTGGTTGCATAGGCTATGTTGATGTATCAGCAATAATCTTCCACTCTTCATTAATTTTCTTAAAGACAAGCATAAAAATTCCATCAGCATTACCTACTTCTCGTTTAATATGATATTCGCCTAAAACAAAATAAGCACCTTCGTTTATTTTTGAAACATCATTAATTCTAAAACTAAGCTTTCCTGTATGATCTTTTGTTGGGTAAGCTTTTTGGTAGCGCTCTAGCGTATTCTCCCAACCATAAGTAATACCGTTGCTACCGTAAAATTTAAGTGAATCGCTTTTCCAATAGCCTTTCATATAGCCTTCTAAATCGTTATTGGACCAAGCAATTCTTTGTTTTTTTAAAACCTTGTTTATGGCTTTTATATCAGCTTCTTCATCAGTTTGAGAAAAGCCATTAAAGAAGCAAACCATGCAAAGTAATAGTACTAGTTTTTTCATTTTATTAAAGATATTTATTAAATCCTTACATTTGTACGCAAAACTTATACCAATTTTTGAGTATAAAGTCAATTAAGTTAAAGTAAATGTAACAAAATCTTATAATTAAGAAAGGTTACTCGTCGATGAAATTTACAGAAAGTTTTTTTTAATCTAAACTAAAAAACTATTTATCGATAAAATAGTGTGTAAAGCTTTTAACTTTTATATTTTTAACTCGTAATCAATTGGTTACCCTCCCTCAAGTTTATAGTTTAACCATTTAAAATCACTTAATTATGGATTTTCAAATTACTAGTTGTAACAATTTCTTTAAAGTTAAAGGAACTCTTGACAAGAAAAGTGTTAGTTTATTTAATAATGAATTCAGTAACATTTTTGAAAGAGTAAACAATCTTACTATCAGTGTTCAAGACATTATAAGCATGGACAAGTATGGTGTAGATGCTATTGCAAAACTTCATGAAGAAGCTTTAGCCAAAAATAAAAGACTTTCTATAATAGGTCTTGGTTGTAAAGAATTATATGATCATTTTAAAACTGAAACAGCAGCAGCATAATTATAATATGTTTTTCTGTTTCTTATAAAAGGCATCTGCTTGCAATTGCATAAGTTCCCTCGCTTTTTTGCGCTTGTAGTTATATAGTTCGTCCTCTTTTTCAATATCACCATAAATACGATCGTTAATTGCGTAATCTGTTTTTAACATGGCTTCTCGTTGATTTTTATTTTGAAGAACATTGGTTTTTAATGCCGTTTCTTGGTCATCTAACTTAAAATCATAAGCCCCTTTTGGCGATAATAATTTTGCGAAAATAGGAGACGTTTCAATAGCTAAGAAAAGCATAAAAATAAAGAATGATGGTAGCCAAGGAAGTTTTCCTAACGCATTCACACGAGCCATTAGTCCATCAAAATTATTAATTATAGGTTGTGTTGTTTCAATCTGGGTGTCGTAATCGCCTTTAAGTTTTACTATGTTTGTTTCTATAGCTTGAATTTTAGCTTTGTTATCAATTTTTAATTGCTGTAATTCAGCTAATAAAGCATCGTGCTTTTCACGTTTTTCCTTGTAAACGGGTCCTTTACCTAAAAGTTTAGTGCCGGCTGTTCCTTCGGCTTCAGCAATGTAGGTATCATAAAGTTGGTTAACTTCAGTTTCTTTAGTGTCAATTTCTTCTTGTAAGGCTAAGATATCACTGTTTAAAGCTTCTATATTTGGTGTAAACTGTTCTGCAATTTGTGTTTTGTTAGCCAAAGTCATTTCGTTTTTTTCTTCCAATAAAACCTGATTAATCTCTTTTTCAAAAATCTTTAGCTCTAATGGTTTTGAAATAACAACAGCAATTATAATGGCTAAAAGTATTCTAGGAGAAGCTTGAATCAATTCGTCAATTACATTACCAGTTTTTTTAATGGTTGAAACAATATAACGGTCTAAATTAAAAATGAGTAAACCCCAAATAAGTCCGAAGAAAGCTGAAGTATATAGATTGTCAAAAACGGTATATAATGCATAACTAGCGGCAATAAAAGCCATAACAGCAGTAAAGAAAACGGTAGCTCCAATACCTGCATATTTGTTTTGCTCTCCTACAGAGCATTCTTCTAAGATATCGGTATCCGCTCCAGAGCAGATAATAAAAAAGCGCTTTAACATGATTTGATTGTTTTTTGATTGATTGACTATTAGAACGTTAAAGCTAAGTATTTGTTACATGATTTAACAAAAAAGACCTATAATTTATGAGATTATAGGTCTTTAGATGTCTTAAAGGTAGTTTAATGTGAAATAGTTATGGGTTCCGTTTGTAGTTTTACAACCCGAACACCATTGTGCGTTTTTGAAGATATATTAAGACTCTTGTTATTTTTCATTAGATCTATAGCTTTATCTGATGATATTTTTTTGTCTTTATAGTAAAATGTAGCATCTTTTTTAGCCATCTCAATTACATAGTCTAATGGGGCTTTTGGTTCAGGTGGTGGAGGGATTTGATTTATATCTTCATCATCCCAAGTTTTTTTAAATTCGCTAATTACTTTATTGCCTTTATAAACTTTTGTTATTTTTTGACCTTTAACAACTTTTCTTCCATCCGTTTGTTTTGTTGATAGTTTATTACCTTTTTTATCTACTTCAACTCCCCATCGATTGTAATATTTAGTTTTTCCATCTCTTACAGAATAAAAATGATCTTTACCATTTATTTCAATGAATCCAGTTTTTGAAGGATCTGGAACTTGATATCCTTCTTTCACTTTAGGTGCTGGTGGTGGCGGAGGTGGAATATCTGAAGGCTCTCCTTTTTTTACATGTGGAGGTTCAGGTGGTGGTGGACAATTTGGGAAGGGTTCCGCATTTTCCTTTTGTTTTTCTGTCATTAAACCGTATAGATACTCTAACCGTTTCACGTCTTTTAGTTTTATAATACGCTTGTTCTCTGGTTGAGTATTATACTTTTTAGCTAATTTATTATACTCAGCAATTTGTTCTTTTGATGCTCCTTTTTGGTTAACCGAACTTGTAATAGCAAAAGGTTTATTTCCTTTTTCACGAATTATTTCTTGGTTATAAGTAACAATACGATGAAAGCCATAATCTATGACAGCATTATAAATAAACCATACTTCTTTATCCGATACTGCCTTCATGTCATTAACATGAATATTTATTATTCGATTTCGTATTTCAGGAGTAATATCTTGATGCAATTGATTAATAGTTGATTTAAATGTTGCTTTAGTTGCAGAAATACCATCTATTTTATAATTACCATTTTCGAATACTTCGATATCAATACTTCTAGCTGTATGATTTATATCTGAAGTTTCGGAAGCAATGTATTTTTCTACTTTTTTATAAGAACTAAAACTGTAGATGAGAATGGTTAATAATGGGAGGAGCACTAAACTTCTTGCCCATATTTTTGTTTTTGATGTTTTTGTTTTCATGACTGTGAATCGTTTTTTGATTAATGAATAATTTATGGCATTTGCCAATTGATTGTGAGAAGCATTTGATGAGAATGCTAATAATAGTTGTTGATACTGTTTTGTGTTAGCTCCATTTTTTATAACAGCTTGATCTGCTAAAAATTCGTGATTAAGTTTAATGTCTTTTTTTATAAAATGTAATAGTGGATTAAACCAAAAAATTATTTGAAGTATTTCAATAAACAATATGTCTAGAGCATGCTTTTGTTTAGCATGAACTTGTTCATGTAAAAGAACCTCATTTGGGATAAGGTTGTTCTCATATTTATTTTTGTTCAAAAATATGTAATTGAAAAAGGTATGTGGATGTATTAAATCATGTAATAAAACGTTAATAAACTTTTCATTTTTAAACTTCGGGTTGGTTTTTATTTTATGAATAATTTTATAAAGATTTTTAAAGAATCTAAAAGAAAATAAAAGTGCTCCAATGATATAAATACTCCAAATAATTACAGATAAATAGTTTTTCTGTTCTGTAACTTCAGTAGCTTCAAATGCAGTTTGGTTTATATGTCCAGAAGTAGGGATTATGTTTTCTGGTTCTACCAAAACATACTCTGTAAACGTAATAAACGGTATGCAAATTGAAATTAAAATTGCAATAATTAGGTAGAAACGCTTAAGCGTATGTACACTTGTTTTTTCTAAAAAGAGTTTATAAAACAGTATAAAAGTTGCTAAACAAGCACTAGATTTTAATAAGAACAAAAGCATAGTTATTTGTTTTTAATTTCACTATCAATTAAGGCTTTTAAATCTTCCAACTCTTCTTTAGTTAGATTGGTTTCTTTTGTAAAAAACGAAGCGAATTGTGAAGCACTATCATTAAAAAAGTTTTTAATTAAACCATTTACGTGCTTAGAGAAATAGTCTTTCTTTTTTACTAAAGGGTAATATTGTCTTGATTTTCCAAACAACTTGTAATTTATAAAACCTTTGTCTGTCATGCGTTTTAGTAGTGTAGCAATGGTAGTATTTGCAGGTTTTGGCTCTGGATAAACGTCCAGTAAATCTTTCATAAAAGCTTTTTCAAGCTTCCAAAGATGATTCATTAATTCTTCTTCTGTTTTTGATAGTTGCATATTCTACAATATTAGAATGTTCTCTACAAATGTAGAATAAAAATATGTATTCTACAAATGTAGAGGTAATAAAATTGAAAAATTAAACTTTTTTAGACCGAATACTTTCAATAACTACAGTTGCAATAATTAAAGAACCTCCAAAAAAGGTGTTTAAATTTGGAATTTCATTTAAGAAAATAAAAGCAATAATAATTCCAAAGATGGGTTGTGCACTCCCAATTATACTTGCTGTACTAACAGAGAAATGTTTAAGACTTCTGATAAAAAGAGAATGGCCTATGGCGGTAGTAACTAAGCCTAGTAAAATTAGATATGGGATTTGTGTTTGAATATTTGTTGTATTCATTTTAAACATTACAGGAAGTAAACAAATGCTTATTATTAATGCTTGTTGTGTCATAAGCACTGTGCCATCATATTTATTTATATGGCGTTTTAAAATAAGGTTTCTTAAAGCATAACATAGTGCTGAAAAAACACCAAATAGGATTCCTTGTAAGTATGTGCTTTCAAAATTAAGATCTGGAGCAAGTATATAGATTCCAAGTAGTACCATTAAAGCTAATAAAATGTGTATAGGGTTTAATTTTGATTTTGTTAATAAAGGTTCTAATAAAGCTGTAATTACTGGAAAAGTGAAAAGGGAAAGCATACCTATGGCTACATTTGATAGTTTTAAAGCGTGAAAATAAGTAACCCAATGCGTGCCTAATAACAAAGCACTTAAAATAATACTAGGAATATCTTCTTTAGATTTTATTTTAATACTCAACTTTTTAAAATAGCAAAATAAAAAAAGGAATAAAGCACCTAAAGTACTTCTGCACCAAATTATTACTGGTGTTGGCAAGTCTATAAATTTACCCAAAGCACCAGAAGTACTAATTAGTAAAGTGGCGAATGTAAGTAATAAAAGTTGGTTACTGTGTTGGTTTTTCATAGGTGTTGCTAATTTGTGTTAGCGATTGTAATGGCATCCTTTTTTTGCTTTAATAAATGGCAAAAAAAGATATAATGAAAAGCGCGACCCTTGTGGTAACACCCAAAATTTACTGAGATAACTCTGCAAAATACTTATAAAATAGCGGAATAGTTTCGATGCCTTTTAGGTAATTCCATACCCCGAAATGCTCGTTTGGTGAATGAATAGCATCGCTATCTAGACCAAAGCCCATTAAAATGGTTTTGCTTTTTAACTCCTGCTCGAAAAGCGCCACAATTGGGATACTGCCACCGCTACGTTGCGGAATTGGAGTTTTTCCAAAGGTGTCTTGATAGGCTTTACTAGCCGCTTGATAGCCAATGCTGTTTATTGGGGTAACGTAACCTTGGCCACCGTGATGAGGAGTTACTTTTACTTTAGTGCCTTTTGGTGCGATATTCTCAAAATGTGTCATGAATAGTTTTGTAATGTTTTCCCAATCTTGATTTGGTACCAAACGCATAGAAATTTTAGCATAAGCTTTACTGGCAATTACGGTTTTTGCGCCTTCGCCAATGTAACCTCCCCAGATGCCGTTTACGTCTAAAGTGGGGCGAATGGAGTTGCGTTCGTTAGTTGTATAACCAGTTTCTCCGTAAACCGCATCAATATCTAAAGCGGTTTTATAGTTGTCTAAATTAAAAGGTGCTTTTGCCATTTCTGCACGCTCTTCTTTGGAGAGTTCTTCAACGTTGTCGTAAAACCCAGAAATGGTAATATGATTGTTTTCATCATGAAGGGAAGCAATCATTTTAGTTAGTATGTTTATTGGGTTAGCTACTGCTCCTCCATAAAGACCCGAGTGTAAGTCGCGATTGGGACCAGTGACTTCCACTTCTACATAACTTAAACCTCTAAGTCCTGTTGTAATGGATGGAACATCGTTAGCAATCATGCCCGTGTCTGAAATTAAAATAACATCGTTTTTTAGTTTCTCTTGGTTGTTTTTTACAAAGGTTGCTAGATTTGCGCTTCCTACTTCTTCTTCACCTTCAATCATGAATTTGACATTACAGGGGAGTTGATTGGTAGCCGTCATAAATTCCATAGCCTTAACATGCATATACATTTGCCCTTTATCATCACAAGCACCACGGGCAAAAATAGCACCTTCTGGGTGTTTGTCTGTTTTTTTAATTACGGGTTCGTATGGTGGCGAATCCCATAATTCTAAGGGATCTGCAGGTTGTACATCATAATGCCCGTAAACCAAAACAGTTGGTAGGTTGCTATCTATTATTTTTTCGCCATAGACTATTGGGTAGCCATCTGTTTTGCATATTTCAACGGTAATACATCCAGCATTTTCTAGACTCTTTTTAATAATTTCGGCTGTTTTTAGAACGTCATTTTTATAAGCAGGATCTGCGCTTACAGATGGAACTTTTAAGAGTTCTATAAGTTCATTTAGAAATCTGTCTTTATGTTCTTTTATGTAAGATTGAATGTTATTCATGAGGTTTTTATATGGATGCATTCAAAAGTATAAAAAAGAATGTTTTTTGATACTATAAAGTTTGCAATTTAAAAATGTTGATTATATTTGCAATCCTTTAGCGGGCGTGGTGGAATTGGTAGACACGCTAGACTTAGGATCTAGTGCAGCAATGTGTGGGAGTTCGAGTCTCCCCGCCCGCACAAAAAGTCGAAGATTTATCTTCGACTTTTTTTGTATTTATTATCTTCGACTTTTTAAATATCTTTAAGAGAATAAATTATTCCAAATGAAAAATATAATACCATTAGTATTAGCGCTTTTTGCCTTTCAAATTTGTACTGCTCAGAAAAATCAAAAAATAGAAATAAAAATAGATTCTTTGTTAAAACTAATGACTATTGAAGAAAAGGTGGGGCAGATGAACCAATACAATGGGTTTTGGGATGCTACAGGACCGTCACCTAAAAATGGTAGTGCAGCAAAAAAATATGAACATTTGCGTAAGGGTTGGGTAGGATCAATGTTAAATGTAAGAAGTGTTGAGCAAGTGCGCTCAGTACAAAAAATAGTAGTTGAAGAATCTCGATTAGGAATTCCTTTAATAATTGGTTTTGATGTGATTCATGGTTATAAAACCCTAAGTCCAATCCCTTTAGCTGAATCTGCAAGTTGGGATTTGGAGGCTATAGAGCAATCTGCAAGAGTAGCTGCAATTGAAGCGTCAGCTACGGGTATTAATTGGACTTTTGCGCCTATGGTAGATGTTTCAAGAGATGCACGTTGGGGTAGAGTTATGGAAGGTGCTGGAGAAGATCCGTATTTAGGAAGCAAAATAGCAATAGCACGTATTAATGGTTTTCAAGGTGATGATTTAACTGATGTAAGTACAATTGCTGCCACAGCTAAACATTTTGCCGGATATGGATTTGCTGAAGCTGGTCGAGAATATAATGCTGTTGATATTGGAACATCAACATTGCATAATATTGTATTTCCTCCTTTTAAAGCTGCAGTAGACGCAAATGTAAAAACATTAATGAATTCATTTAATGAGATTGATGGAGTGCCTGTTACTGGGAGTTCTTATTTACAACGCGATATATTAAAAGGGAAATGGAATTTTAATGGTTTTGTAATTTCTGATTGGGCCTCAATTAGAGAAATGATTTCTTGGGGACATGCTAAAGATAAAAAGCAAGCTGCAAAAATTGCTGCAACAGCTGGCTCTGATATGGATATGGAAGGTTATGTTTATATAGAAGAACTTGCGCAATTAGTTAAAGATGGTGTTATAGATGAAGCGTTGTTAGATGATGCTGTTAGTCGTATACTAAGGGTGAAATTTGAACTTGGATTGTTTGAAGATCCTTATAAATATTGTGATGAAGCAAGAGAAAAAGAAATGATTGGTAATTCTAAGCATCATGATGCCGTATTAGATATGGCAAAAAAATCTATTGTACTTCTTAAAAATGAGAATAATGTATTACCTCTAAAAAAAGAAGGTCAAAAAATAGCTTTAATCGGTGCTTTAGCAGCAGATAAAAATAGTCCTCTAGGAAGTTGGCGTATAGCATCTGATGACAATACTGCGGTCTCAGTTTTAGAAGGTATGCAAAGTTACAAAGGGAATGAGTTAGTTTATAAAAAAGGAGCAGATGTATCAGTAGGTTCAACAGCTTTTGTTAAAGAGGTTAAAATAAATACAACTGATAAAAGTGAATTTGATGAGGCTATCAAAGCAGCTAAAAATGCAGATGTAGTTGTTATGGTTTTAGGAGAACATGGTTTTCAATCTGGTGAAGCAAGAAGTAGAACTGATTTGCAATTACCTGGTGTTCAACAAGATTTATTAGAAGCTGTTTACAAAGTCAATACTAATATCGTATTAGTTTTAAACAACGGAAGACCATTGGCTATTACTTGGGCAGACAAACATATTCCAGCAATAGTAGAAGCGTGGCAATTAGGAACACAAACTGGAAATGCAGTAGCCCAGGTTTTGTATGGTGATTATAATCCTAGTGGAAAATTACCTATGACATTTCCAAGACGAGTTGGACAAGTACCAATTTATTATAATTATAAAAATACAGGAAGACCAACAAATAAAGAAGGTAATGTATTTTGGTCACATTATATAGATTCTGAAAACACACCACTTTACTCATTTGGCCATGGATTAAGCTATACCACTTTTAAGTATAGTAATCTTAAATTAAATGGAAAACAATTCAAAATTGGAGATGATGTAACAGTATCTGTGGATGTTAAAAATACTGGAGCTTATGATGGGAAAGAAGTTGTACAATTGTATATAAGAGATTTGGTTGGAAGTGTTACAAGACCAGTTAGAGAACTTAAAGGTTTTGAGTTAGTTGAAATTAAAACAGGAGAAACTAAAACAATTACTTTCAAATTAGATAAAGAAACGCTTGGATTTTATAATAATCAAGGTGAATATATTATTGAATCAGGAGACTTTAAGGTTTTTGTTGGTGGAAATTCAATACATACTTTAGATGCTGATTTTGAATTAAATTAAGCATTTTAAATTTTAAAAGCACTACTGATTTTCCTAAATAATTAGCATCATATTATAGATGTTAACACTTGTTATTAAATTATTTTTATATACAGGACACCAAAGCAATTTAAAGATTATATATTTGCAAAAAAATAAAAGTTTTGTAAGCCTTTTTTGCGTTCAAAAAACACATTTTTAAGCCATTAAATATAAATCATAATTAAAAAAATGAACAAAGACATTAATTTACAAGCAGCAGATAATATTAGAGCATTAGCTGTAGCTATGGTAGAAAAAGCTAAATCGGGTCACCCAGGTGGGCCAATGGGAGGTGCAGATTTTATGCACATTCTATATTCAGAATTTTTTAATTATGATCCTTCAGATATGGAATGGGCATTTAGAGACCGCTTCTTCATGGATGCAGGTCACTTATCTACGTTAATGTATGCGCAGTATTATCTTTTAGGAAATTATGCTAAAGATGATGTTGCAAATTTCAGACAATGGGGTTCAATTACTCCAGGCCATCCAGAAGTTGATGTTGCTAGAGGTATTGAAAATACATCTGGACCTTTAGGTCAAGGACATACTATGGGAGTAGGAGCTGCAATTGCAGCTAAGTTTTTAAAAGCGCGTTTTGGAGATTGGATGAATCATAAAGTATATGGTTTTATTTCTGATGGAGGTATTCAAGAGGAAATCTCTCAAGGTGCAGGTAGAATTGCTGGTCATTTAGGATTGAATAACTTTATTATGTTTTTCGATTCAAATGATATTCAATTATCAACATCTACAGACGAGGTTACTAGTGAAGATACAGCAGCTAAATATGAAGCTTGGGGATGGAAAGTTGTAACGATTGATGGTCATAACCACAATGAAATAAGACAAGCATTAAAAGATGCTAATAACGAAACTGAAAAACCTACGTTAATTATTGGTAAAACAATAATGGGTAAAGGTTGTGTAACTGCTGATGGAAGTATGTTTGAAGGGCATTGTGAGCTTCACGGGCAGCCTATTGGAGCAACAGGAGCAGATTACGAAAAAACATTACTAAATTTAGGAGCAAGCGTTGAAAATCCTTTTGATATCTTTAGTGATGTAAGTGATTTTTATAAAAACTTAATATCAGAAAAAACAGCTCAAGCAGCTGAAAAGAAAGCTGTAATTGATGTTTGGAGAAAAGATAATGCTGCTTTAGCTAGTAAATTGGATTTCTTTTTATCAGGAGACCTTCCAGAATTAGATTTTGAATCTATTGAGCATAAAGCAGGATTAGCAACCAGAGTAGCGTCTTCAAATGTATTAGGCTATTTAGCTGATAATGTTGAAAACATGATTGTGTCTTCTGCAGATTTATCTAATAGTGATAAAACAGATGGGTTTTTAAAAAAATCTTCAGCATTACAAAAAGGTGATTTCAGTGGGTCGTTCTTACAAGCAGGTGTCGCAGAATTAACTATGTCTTGTATAGCAAATGGTATTGCATTACATGGAGGTTGTATTCCAGTTGTAGCAACATTCTTTGTATTTTCAGATTATATGAAACCAGCTATTCGTTTAAGTGGAATTCAAGAATTAGGTGTAAAATATGTTTGGACTCACGATGCTTTTAGAGTAGGTGAAGACGGGCCAACTCACCAGCCTATTGAACAAGAAGCTCAAATTCGTTTATTAGAGAAACTTAAAAACCATAGTGGTAAAAATAGTTTCTTAGCAATGCGACCTGCAGATTCAGCAGAAACAAGTGTAGCTTGGAAAATGGCTTTAGAAAATAAAGATACACCATCAGGTTTAATCTTATCTAGACAAGGCATTAAAGATGTTCCTGCTCAAGGTGAATCAAGATACCAAGAAGCTTTAGCTGCTGAGAAAGGTGGTTATTTAGTTAAAGAAGTAGAAAATCCAGATATAGTTCTTGTAGCAAACGGGTCGGAAGTTTCAACTTTAATTGACGCAGCTCAAATTCTTGAAGAAAAAGAAGGATTGAAAGTGAATATTGCTTCTATAATTTCAGAAGGTGTATTCAGATTACAATCTAAAGCATATCAAGAAAGTATTATTCCAAATGATAAACCATTATATGGTTTAACTGCTGGATTACCTGTAAATTTAGAAGGTCTTGTTGGAGCAAATGGAAAAGTTTTTGGAGTAGATCACTTCGGGTATTCTGCACCAGCTGGTGTTTTAGATGAAAAATTTGGTTTTACCGGAGAGCAGGTAAGCCAAAATGTAATGGAGTACTTAAATACTAACGTTTTAATAAAATAAATAACAGATGAAATTTTTTATAGATACAGCAAACCTTGATGATATTGCAGAAGCACAAGCTTTAGGGGTTTTAGATGGTGTAACAACAAACCCGTCTTTAATGGCTAAGGAAGGTATTACAGGAGAAGATAATATCATTGCACATTACAAAAAGATTTGCGATTTAGTTGAAGGCGATGTAAGTGCTGAGGTTATTTCTACAGATTTTGAAGGTATGGTTAGAGAAGGAGAAGCATTAGCAGCTTTAAACCCTCAAATTGTTGTAAAATTACCATTAATTGCAGATGGTATTAAAGCATGTAAATATTTCTCAGATAAAGGCATTAAAACAAATGTTACATTAGTATTTTCTGCGGGTCAAGCACTTTTAGCTGCTAAAGCAGGAGCGACTTATGTGTCTCCATTTATTGGTAGATTAGATGATATTTCAACCGATGGGTTAAACCTAATTGCAGAAATCAGACAAATCTATGATAACTACGGATTTAAGACTCAAATATTAGCAGCATCTGTAAGACACACTATGCATGTTATAGACTGTGCTAAATTAGGTAGTGATGTTATGACTGGAGGTTTATCTTCTATCAAAGGTTTACTAAAACATCCTTTAACTGATATTGGTTTAGCTAAGTTTTTAGCAGACTATAAAAAAGGAAATAGTTAGAATTCTATTTTCCTTTTAAAACAATAAAAGCTTCTCATGTTCCAAACAGGAATTGAGAAGCTTTTTTATAAACAAACTAAACTAAATTTTTATAAGTTTTACTGTACTTGTTTCACCTAAATTATTAATAATTTTAACTAAGTAAATACTTTGTTTTAGGTTAGAAATATCAAAAGCATTACCTTTTCTAAAATCGCCTTGGAAGGTTTTTATTAGCTTTCCTGTGATATTATATATATCAAGTTTGCTAATATTTTTATTTATTGAAAATGAGTGATTTGCTGGGTTTGGAAATATTTTAAGTTCAATATCAGCGTTAATCTTTCCAACGGATAACGTTGATACTTGATTGCCATAAACTCTAAATTCACCTGGGTTTAGATTAATTGAAGTTATAGAACCATTAATTGTTGCTGGTGTGTTTGATTCATCCATTAAATCGTACCAATCTCCAGAATATGGAAAATTAGGGCTTATAGTTTGATTGGTTACCGAAAAGTTTGCAATAACAATGACATTTTTAAGCTCTGATCCTGATGTATTTTCATCACCAGTATAAATGCTTATTCTAGGTGTTTGAGTTCCTGACGTTATATTGTAATCACCTTCAAAAACAGCTTCATTAATTTTTAGAGCGTTTAACCTTGACCAATCATTATAAATTTGATTTCTGTTAGCATTACCTAACCAATTATTTGTCCATTGCGGCTGAGGTTTTGTATCTAACTTACAATCTCCATCACCATTTCCATCATAATCAGAATTAACAACACCATTAGAGCATGTCCATATAGAATTTTCCATTCCTAAATCCGCAAAATGCCATACCATTTTTGGTCCTGGAATGGTTAGTGTTACAGCACCCAATGCAGACATTCTAGATAAAGCAGTGTTCAAATTTGTTACATCATGTGATGGATTAGTGTCAATACCAAATTCGGTCATTTCATACATGATTCTATCTTTATCATGACTTTCTGGGTAGCCTAATGTACGTTTTTCTGTAAAACCATGGGAGGAATGCCCCATTCTGTCAAAATTAATATCACTGGTTTGTCCTTGAGCAAGGTTTTTATAAGCTGTCCACATTTCACTCCACATCATAACACCCTTAGGAATGGCATCTCCAATTCTGTAATTAGCCCATTCCTGTTCTTCGTTATCAGCTCCTAAATGTTCAAAAATCACATAATGTGTTTCGTCTAGACTCCATGAGTAATCCGCATATTCTTTTAAAACATCAACCCTATCCTGTTTAAAACTATTTGTACATCCTTCATCTCCAGAAGAGCATAATTGAGTAAACCCTTTTGTTAAATCCCAACGGAAACCGTCAATATTGAATTCCTCTATCCAATGCTTAACAACACGTTTAGTGTATACTCTGGTGAAAGAATTTGAATGATCAAAATCATAACCAACATTATATGAGTGTCTAGCGGTTTCATTAAAATACGGATTTTCAGAACTTGGTTCTCCCCAGCCATCATTATCAGAATCTTTCATCCACATACGAACCATTGGATTTCTTCCAAAAGCATGGTTTAATGCAACGTCTAAAATAACGGCAATACCGTTTTGATGACAGACATCTACAAGTTCTTTAAATTTATCCTCAGTACCATAAAACTTATCTAAAGCCATATGAAAAGAAGTATTGTATCCCCAACTTTCATTGCCTTCAAATTCCATTACAGGCATGAGTTCAATAGCATTAATATTTAAGTTTTTAAAATAATCTATTTTATCAATAATATCTTGAAAGTTCCTGTCGGCATCAAAATCTCGAATTAAAACTTCATAAATAACCAAATCCTCTTTTTTAGGTTTGTTGAAGTTTGTAATCTGCCAGTTATAAGGTGTTTTTCCAGTTTGTAAAACAGTAACCTCACGTTCTTGACCAGCAGGGTATATTGGTAAATTCGGGTAAGTTGATGCTGGAATAGACGGATCGTCAAAAGGAGATAAAACTAGAGTAGAATAGGGGTCTGCAGTTTTAACCAATGCTGGTGAATTGGCTATAGGTGTTTTATCAACTGCCCAATATTGAAAAGTTTCAATTTGCCCAGAGGTTAAGCCTGTTAATGTGAGCCAAAATTTATTATTTCTAGATGGGTCACGTTTCATAGCATAATTTGCATCGGGTTGCCAATTGTTAAAACTCCCTGCAACATATACAAAGTCTTTTCCTGTGGCATAAAGTACTAATGTCGCTTTAGTTGGGTCTGTGTCATCATAGGTTATGCCATCTAAATAAGTTTGCGGCATAACACTAAAACTTGTTCCAGGGTCAACTATAACTGAAAAGGTTTTTGTTTTTGTTTCTCCGTTTAAAGTAGCCTCTAGTGTGTAATTTTTATTAACAGTAATATTTGTATCTGTATATGAATATGATGAAATTCCGGATTGTGAATTAACAGTACTTCCATCAGCTTTTAAAACATAATTTGCATTTCCACCAGTATTAGATCCCGTAATATTAAGATTTGCTCCGGATGACAATATAGTTGTTGTATTAGTCGGTGAAGTAAGTGATAATTGAAAAGCACCAACATCTTCTAAAATATCTTGAGATTTTTTATCTCCATTACCATCTTTAGCTTTTACTAAAAAGCCAATTCTTCCTATGCCTGTTCTCGAAAAAAACGATGTCGGTACGAAAGAAATAGTATAGGTATCTGAACCACTATTGTATGTAAAACGATTTGTTTCACTTGAGTTATCCCAAGAACCATTAGTTGGACAATCTTGTAAATTACCTAAGTTAGTACCAAAAGACCAAGCCCAAAGATATAATTCATTACCTGTAATACCCCAAGTGACTTCATTAACACTACTACCTTGGATAGTAATTGTTATATTGTCGCTTTCTTCAAAAGGTGATGGAGTAACAGAATGTGTTACAGTTTGTTGCTGTGCAAAACACCAATTTATGAATAGTAAAAAAACGAGTATTAATTTTTTCATAGCATTTAGTTTTTATAAAAAAAGAGGCTGCAATAAGATAACATGCAACCTCTTCCTAATTCAAAAAATATTTACTTTTTAAAAGAGCTTACCTAGAGCCTAAATAATATGCAGGTCCAGCAGCATCGTTAAAATCTATTGATACAACGTAATTTCCAGCAGTTACAGCAATATTGTTGTCTGAATCTTGATCTAAAATACCATCTGCATTAGCATCACCATAATCACCGCCCCAATTATTATTCATACGGAATTTAATTTCACCATCAAGCATGGTTATATTTTCAGCATAAAAAACACCTGGTTGGATTTCTGTTAGACTAGCATCTGGAGTAGCTCCCCAGTCATTATATCCAGAACCTACAGCTCCCCATACGTTTGTTGCTGGTTCGATACTATAAGACATATCGTTTAAGTTAACAGTTACTAGATAATGTCCAGCAGTTACAGCAATATTGTTGTCAGAATCAGAGTCTAAAATACCATCATTGTTAGCATCACCAACATCACCACCCCAAGTGTTATTCATACGGAATTTAATTTCACCGTCTAAAAGTTGAACACCAACTTTAAAAGTGTCACTTGTGTAATCATAATATAATTTGGCATCAGGAGTTGCACCCCAATCGTTAAAACCAGAGCCTACAATACCCCAAGAGAATGGTTCAATAGTATAAGAGTTATCATTAGTATCAATAGTGATTTTATAATCACCAGCAGTTACTGCAATATTGTTGCCATCATCAGCATCTAAAATACCATCTAAATTAGCATCACCTAAATCTCCACCCCATTGGTTATTTTCTCTAAATTTAATTTCACCATCAACCAAGTTTACGTAAGATACTATAACGCCAGGTACAGCCGTTGTATAGAATTTGCCATCAGCAAATGCACCCCAGTTATTATAGCCAGAACCCACAACTCCCCAAGAAGCCACTTCAAAACTACCACCACCTTCTACTATTTCTGGTAATACAACAGTAAGTTCTTGTATTGCTGAATAGGTTGGAAGTCCTTCAGTTCCAATAAAACCTTTTACTCTAAAGTATAAAGTTCCAGTATTTGGCATATCTGTATTAGGGTCGTTATCTAAACCTGCAGCTTCTGCAAAAGCTAACATGTTACCAATAGTTACAGCAAGCTCATTTCCGTCTGTTGTTCCTACTGTAGTAGCATCAGTAAAATCTCCTAAAATAGAGTTTTCTAACTCGTAAGTTGTGTTAGTTGGTACACCAAAATCTGCATCTTGCCAAGTGAAACGTTCACCTAAATTATTTGAAGCACCTACAGTTAATACGTATTCATCTAAAAAAGAATTAGAGAATACAATACCATCTACTGGTTCTTGAGCTGTGAACACTAAGTCGTCATCTTGATCACAGGCATTGAAGCCAATGAAAGCTATTAATAAGAGCGATAAAATTTTTATATTTTTCATAATTATTGTGTTTAGTTTTGAAATCCTGGGTTTTGAGTTAAATTGGGGTTAGCCTGTAAAGCAGACGAAGGAATTGGGTATAATTTATAAGTATCTGGAATTGAAGTTCCATCTTTTACACCACCTTTCCATGGCCATAAATATTTATTGCCTGTAAACATACCAAAGCGTATTAAATCTGTACGTCTGTGTCCTTCAAGGTTTAATTCTCTTCCGCGTTCGTCAATTATAAATTGCTCTGTTAAATCAGTTTGAGTAATAGAACTTGCGTTTGATCTAGTTCGAACGGCGTTTACATATTGAACAGCAGTTCCCATATCTGTTCCAGCTGCTCCTCTAACTGCACACTCTGCATACATTAAATAAGCATCAGCTAGTCTGAATAAAGGAAAATCTGTAGGAGAAAAGCTTGATGGTAAAGATGATCCTGCGAAATTCGTATTTCTAAATTTTGTAGAAGGATAGCCATCAGTCCACTCTTTATAATCTTCCATTTCATAGTTATGTCCGTCAGTCCAAAAAAGACTAGCTCTAACGTCTGTAGAAGTATTTAAATCACCAAATAAGCCATACCATGCTTTACTAGATCTGTGTCCACCCCATCCTTCTGTAGCACCAAATTGAGCTAGAGGTGTGGTGTCTGCATTTAAACTACCATTTACAATATAAGTGGTATTACCAAAACTTTGACTTACTTGAGCATCAGCAATTAAAGGGAATATAATTTCAGTTGATGAGTCATTATCAGCAGAAAATATACTCACAAAATTTGTAGCTAAAGTGTATGAACCTTCAGTTATTACTTTATTAGCATATGTTGCAGCGTCATCATATCTGGGAGTTCCTGTATAGACTTCAGCATTTAAATATAATTTTGCTAATAACATTTGTGCAGCACCTTTTGTAGCTCTACCATAAGTATTAGTTGTAGGTAAGAGTGCTTCGATAGCAAGTAATTCTGACTCTACAAAATCAAATAATTCTTGACGTGATGCTTCAGGTAATGATTCTGATTGTCCAAAATTTTCTTCAGTAGCAATAACGCCTTTACCAAATACATCAATTAAGTAATAGTTAGCTAAAGCTCTTATAAAACGTACTTCGGAAATAATACCATCTTTATTTTCTACATCAACATTTGGTAGTATAGATAGTAAATTGTTACACTGAGGAATTGTAAAGAAAATTCTGTTATATAAATATCTAAAGAATTTATTCTCTGGGGTCCAATCTGTTGTTGTTGTTAATTGATCAAGACCATTATCTCCCCATCTGTTTTTCATAGCATCAGCTGCAAAATCTTGTAAGTTTACAATACCTCTTAGAAAAGGCGATTCCCCAGCATCATCACTAATATCTGAACTTCCAGGGCCATCAGCACCAGAAAGTGCAAATGAACCATATAGTCTTGATAATATTCCTTCAACAGCTTGTGGATCTTGATCAAGTAGTTCTTCTAATGATAATTCTATTAATGGTTTTGTATTTAAATCATCTGTACAGCTAATGTTAACAGTAAAGACTACTACTAAACCAAATAGTAATTTTAAAATTTTATTTTTCATAATTTTCATAGTTTAAAAATCAATATTAACACCTAAATTATATACTGTAGCTCTAGGGTAGAAATTACTATCAATACCTGTGAAATTTTCAGGATCTTGTCCAGAATAATTTGTGATTAGGAATGGATTGTTAACTGCACCATATATCTTTAGTCTCGCATTTTTTATAACATCAGTTAGCGTATGACCAATTACAATGTTTTCACACCTTAAGAATGAAGCACCTTCAAGAAAATAATCTGAATATTGAATTGGATCTACAATATCCGAAAATACTGGGTTTGCTTCACCTGCAAAGAAATTTAATGTGTTATTAAACGAATTACCATCTAAAGATAAAGCGTTTTCAATCGCACCTTGTGTTAATCGTCTAGAGTTATAAATTTCACCATCTAACTGCCCTCTAAAACTGGCACTAAAATCCCAGTTTTTATAGTTCATATTAAAACCAAAACCAAAGGTCCAATTAGGTTGAATAGCTCTATAATATCTATCAGCTTCAGTAATTCTACCATCATCGTTTAAGTCTACAAAAGACCCTAATACAGGGTTACCTGCCGCATCGTATACTTGTTTTAATACCCAAGCAGAACCTGCTTGTTCTCCTAAAGCATGTCTTAATAAGATGTTACCAGTACCTATTGGAAGTCCACCATTGGGAGCGTTAATTTGTTCTACACCTTTTAAATCCGTTACTTCTGAAATATTGTATGATAGGTTTCCATTAAAAGATAAATTAAAATCTTCATTTTGTACAGGATTTAAGTTTAAGTTTAATTCAAAACCTTTGCTATCTGTTGATCCTACGTTTTGAATAACTTGATCACTTAAAGCTTGCCCCGGAGGTACATTTGTAACAACTAATAAATCTGTTGTTTCTCTTTTAAAGATATCAAAAGATCCAGAAAGGAAGCTGTTTGCAAAAAAGTCAAAATCAACACCCGCATTATAAGTTGTTGTTTTTTCCCAAGTTAAGTCTGGATTAAACTCTTTAGCATTATATAAGTTTACTCCAGTTATATATTGACTTTCTGGAGACCCGATTTCAAATAATGGAATAGATGGATAAAAACCTACCTGTCCAGAAATATCTTGCTGTCCAGTTTCACCCCAACCAAATCTTAGTTTGAAATCGTTTACAAAATTTACATCTTTTAAGAAACTCTCTTCTTTTACTTTCCAAGCTAATGCAGCAGAAGGGAAGTAACCCCAGCGGTTTTCTTCTGTAAAGAATGAAGATCCATCCGCTCTAAAAGAGGCTGTAATTAAATATTTGTTAGCTAAATTAATATTAGCTCTCCCAAAGAAAGATTGAAGATTTAATTCATTAAAATATCTATTATTAGGATTTAATGGGTCTATATTCGGGATTCTTTGTCCGCTCACTGGGTCGTTTTCAAATTCATCCTTATTACCATCATTCTTAAAATTTTGATAAGAATACCCTGCTTGTACATCAAAATTATTAACGAAGAAGTCATCAAATTCTTTTCTATACGCTAAGTACGATTCCATAGTAACATTAGTAATATGTTGTCTTTCTCCAAAACTTTTTCCTGGATTGAATATAAAAGTACCAGCAGGCACATTTGTATCTGGAACTAAAGTGTATGAGTTTATAGCATTATCAGAGAATCTTTCTTCAATCTCAGCTCTTGAAGCTTCTAATCCTAAATTTACAACAGCTCGCAATTCAGGTAAAAAGTGCATCTTATAGTCTAATTCAATATTACCAAGTAAACGATTTACTTTTTCAGGTCTTGTTCTTTGAAGTAATACTCCTAGAGGGTTTCCAGCACCAATTTTCGCATTTGGATCGTTAGGGTTGTCTGAGGCTTGTAACTGCTGATAAAAACCACCAAAAATAGAGTTCCCATCATATATTGGTTTTGTAGGATCCATTGTAACAGCGCCACCTAAAGCAGCTCCATCATCTATAGAATTTTTATCTACAACTGTTCCTTTAGCATTAATATCTACTTTCAAATGGTCATCAAAAAACTTTGGAGTCAATCTTAGTGATGCCGTAATTCTTTCATAATCGTTTGTTTTTACAACACCTTCGGTTTCATTATAACCAATAGAAGCTCTAAAAGGAATTTTTTCAAATAAATTAGCTCTTACTCCAAAGTTATAATCTTTTGTTATAGCTGTTCTGTAAATAACATCTTGCCAATCTGTATTGTAAATAGCTCTGTCTCCATCTGGAGTGCTAATAATTTGTGACACAGTTTGGTTATTGTCAACGCTACCTACAGGTACTCCTAAAGCACTAAGATTATTTGGAAAGTATGTTTGTGCAAATTGTACAAACTCATCACCATTCATAACTTGAATTTGATCTTTAGAACTAATATTACTTAAAGATGTTCTTGCTGAAAAGTTGAATTTAGCTTCTCCAGAAGTTCCCTTTTTAGTGGTGATAATAAGTACACCATTAGAAGCACGAGAACCATAAATAGCAGTTGCAGATGCATCTTTTAGTATACTGAAACTTTCAATATCATTTGGGTTTATTAAACTCAATGGGTTTCCAACACCAGCTACACCACCATTATCTAATGGAACACCATCAATAACAATTAAGGGTGCGTTATTACCAGAAAGTGATGATCCTCCTCTAATTCTAATGTTTGGAGCAGCATCTGGTTGTCCACCTGCACTTGTTATTCTAACACCTGCAGCTTTACCTTGTAGTAATTGATCTGGAGAAACAACTGCTCCTTGGTTAAAGTCTTTTGATGATATAACATCAACCGCACCAGTTAAATCTTCTTTTTTCACGCTACCATATCCAATAATAACGATTTCATCTAACTGAGCTGCGTCTTCTACTAATTGGACATTTAATGTTGATTGCCCTGAATAGGTTATTTCTTGTGATTGATAACCAACATAAGAAAATACAATGACGTCTCCGTTATTAACTTCAATACGGTAATTCCCATCAAAGTCTGTTGCAGTACCATTAATGGTTCCTTTTATAACAACGTTAACACCGGGAAGCGGAATTGAAGTGGATTGTTCCGTTACTGTTCCTGTAATTGGCGTTTGCCCAAGCATAGAGATGGGCGCCAAAAACAGAAAAAACAGTAAACTATTAAAAATTGTCTTCATACAAATTAGTTTAAATAATTAGTCATTTTTGTTTGATTATATTTTCACTTCTCACCTCAAAACTATGTAAAGAAATTGTTAAGAAACAATTATTGATTACGAAATATTTAACGAAAACGTTTTCGTGTTGACAACTTTTTAATTTTTAAGCTTTAAAATAAGAAAATCGAATATTTGTAACTGATATAAATATTAAAAAATCTTTACGTTAACCATAGAATAATTACTATTTTAGAGAGCATTTAAGATTATGAAAAGAAAGATAACATTAAAGCAAATAGCTAAGGAGTTAGATGTCTCAGTGTCAACTGTTTCAAAAGCTTTGAGCAATAGCAAAGAGATAAGTGAAGATACTACGCAAAAAATACAGGCTTTTGCTAAACTTTATAACTATAAGCCTAATAATATAGCATTAAGCCTAAAGAATAGAAAAACTAAGACTATTGGTATTTTAATTCCAGAAATTGTACATCACTTTTTTTCAACAGTAATACGCGGTATTGAACGTGTAGCAAACCGACGCGGATATAATGTTATTGTTGGGCTCTCAAATGAATCTTTTACAAAGGAAATAATCAACATGGAAATGCTTGCAAGTGGAAGTATAGATGGTTTTATTCTATCTATATCTAAAGAGACTTTGCTAAAGCAAGATTACCATCATTTTAATGCTACAATAGATCAAGGAATGCCTATTGTAATGTTTGATAGAGTAGTTAATGAGGTTGATTGTGATAAGGTTATTGTAGATGATTTTAACGGAGCGGTAAAGGCCGTAAAAAAACTTGTTGAAAACGACTGTAAAAACATAGCATTAATAACAACAATGGATTATGTAAGTGTTGGTAGATTGAGGACCCAAGGTTATTTGGAAGCTTTGCAAAGTAGTGGTATTGAGGCAAATTCTAACTTGATTTTAAAAATTGATGATAGTCTAGATGTAGAAAATAATCTTGAAGTTTTAGAGACTGAAATTGCTCATTTTTTTAAATCGAATCAAAATATAGATGCGGTATTTGCTGTGAATGAATTGTATGCAGTTTCTGCTATGAAAGTAGCTAGTAAGTTAGGAATGAGAATTCCAGATGATATTCAAGTTATTGGATTTACAGATGGTGTGCTTTCAAAACATGCAACACCAAGCTTAACAACAGTCAGTCAACATGGTCAAAAAATAGGTGAGCAATCTGCGAATTTATTGATTGATAGATTAGAAGCTGAAGACGTCTCAACCGAGCAATACTTTACAAATAATGAAAAGAAACGTGATTTTATAAAGATGGTAATAGAGACCGAAATTATAGAAAGAGAGTCTACTAAATAGTTTCGTAAAACAATATTGAAAAAAAGAAGGTATTAGGAAAACTAAAATTCTTTTTTATCTTTGATTCGAAATCAAAACTTATATTTTCACTTCTCACATAAGTTTTGATAAGTATATCGCTTATCAAATAGTATTCATTTAAACATACTATTAATGGAAAAGCGTAGATTAAGTTTCTGGCAAATTTGGAACATGAGTTTCGGGTTTCTGGGGATACAATTTGGATTCGCCCTCCAAGGAGGCTTTATGTCTCGAATTTTTCAAACTTTAGGAGCTGGTCATGACGATATACCTTTGTTATGGATTGCTGCACCTCTAACAGGATTACTTGTTCAGCCAATTATTGGTTACCTAAGTGATAGAACTTGGCATCCTAAATTGGGTCGAAGACGACCTTATTTTCTTATTGGAGCTGTTTTAAGCTCTGTAGCTTTATTTTTTGTACCACATTCATCTGCATTATGGATGGCTGCAGGCTTTCTATGGATTTTAGATGCTTCCATAAATATTTCTATGGAACCGTTCAGGGCTTTGGTAGCAGATAAGTTGCCAGAATCACAAAGGTCTTATGGATTTGTTGTTCAAACATTGATTATTGGTATTGGTACATGGGTTGCAAGTAATTTGCCTTGGATGATATCTGAATTAGGTGTTAGTGATTCTGCACCTCAAGGAGTAGTTCCTATGTCGGTTAAAGTAGCTTTTGCAATTGGTGGATTTGTATTTCTTGTTAGTGTGCTTTATACAATTTTTACAACTTCGGAGTATCCACCAGAAAATATGGAAGAGTTTGAAAAAGAAAAACAAAAGAAGAACCAATTTATCCCAGACATTGTCAATAATATTGGCAATATGCCTACAACGATGAAAAAACTTGGAGTTATTCAGTTTTTTTCATGGTTTGCCTTCTTCACAATGTGGAGTTTAGCTAATCCAGCTTTAACAGAGCATGTTTTTAATGCCCCAGCTCCAATTGAAGAAAACTATAATATGGAAATCTTACAAGAAAAAGAAGCTTTTGATGTGGCTAACACATCTTTTCAAAAGGCATCAAATCTTGTGGGTTCTGCAATGGGGGTTTATGGATTGTCTTCAATGGCATTTGCTTTACTGTTAACATTTTATACTTCAAAAAAGAATATAAATAGAAAATATGTTCATATGGGGTCTCTAATTTTGGGAGGGTTCGGATTTGCTGGCATGTATTTTATAGATGCTCCAGAAAATTTAAAGTATTGTTTTATGCTAGTTGGCATAGCTTGGGGAAGCATATTATCAATGCCTTATGCTATGTTATCCAGTTCAGTAGACCCAAAAAAAATGGGAATGTTTATGGGTATTTTTAACATGTTTATAGTAATACCTCAAATTATTGCGGCATTAGGAGGTATTAATTATGTTTCTAGTCTATTAGGTGAAGAAGCTATTAACGCAATGTTAGTTGCTGGAGGAAGTTTAATAATTGCTGGACTATGTAATTTTTTAATTACAAACAAATCTGCAATTTCATATCAATCATAATAATGAACAAAATAGGAGTCATATTCGATTTAGACGGCGTAATAGTCGATACAGCAAAATACCATTTTCTGGCTTGGAAAGAGCTAGCAGATGATTTAGGATTTGAGTTTACTGAAGTACATAACGAACTATTAAAAGGAGTAAGTCGTGTAAGATCATTAGAAATTCTTTTAGATATAGGAAACGTTAAGCTTTCAGAAGATAAAAAGCAACAATTTTTAATCAGTAAGAACGAAGAGTATCTTAAATACATTACTAAAATGGGACCAGAAGAGATTCTCCCAGGAGCAAGTGAATTATTGGATACCCTAGATGAATTAGGTATTCAATATGTATTAGGTTCAGCAAGTAAAAATGCACCATTAATTTTAAAACAAGTAAATCTATTTGAAAGGTTTGTTGGTATTGTTGATGGTAACAGCGTTTCAAAAGCAAAACCAGATCCAGAAGTGTTTTTAATTGGTGCTAAAAAATTAAATCTACAACCAGAGCAATGTATTGTTTTTGAAGATGCTATTGCTGGAGTAGAAGCTGCAAATACTGCAAATATGATATCAATTGGCATTGGAGATAAAAAAATACTTCATAAAGCTGATTATAACTTTACTGATTTAACTGGAATTACTTCAAGTTTTATCAAAGCATTAATTGAAACAAAAGAGAAAAAGAACAAAGTGTATAGATAAGAAGAACAACGGTGAATATTAACCCGTTTATTTTCTAAAGTCTATGCTCTAATATCTTAGTAAAAATGAATCAAGATTATATAAAACCAGATAATTGGTCCATAATAGAAGAAGGTTTTGATGCAAGTCGCGTTAAATCTTCCGAGAGTTTATTTAGTATTGGTAATGGTGCCATGGGGCAACGTGCTAATTTTGAAGAAGAATATTCAGGTGACACCTTCCAAGGAAGCTATATCGCTGGAGTGTATTATCCAGACAAAACCCGTGTGGGTTGGTGGAAAAATGGTTATCCAGAATATTTTGCAAAGGTTTTAAATGCACCGAATTGGATAGGAATTAATGTTAAAATTAACGGAGAGTCTTTAGATTTAAATATATGTAAAAGTGTTGATGATTTCAAGAGAGAATTGAATATGAAGGAAGGTTGGTTGTCTAGATATTTTAAAGCAACCTTACTAAATGATATTCAAGTTGAAGTATTTGTAAAACGTTTTTTAAGTTTAGATTTAGATGAAATTGGAGCCATTAATTATGAGATAACGCCGTTAAATTCGGATGCCGAAATTATTTTTCAACCGTATTTAGATTCAGGAATTACAAATGAGGATACCAATTGGGATGATAAATTCTGGGATACAACTGGTATAAGCCATAAAAATAATCAAGCTTTTATTGAGGCAAAAACCATGAAAACGGATTTCCATACTTGTACGTTTATGGAATCAAAAGTCTATATTTCTGGTAAACCTATTTTGGTTGAGCATAATACAAAAGCAGATTCAAATCATGTGTCTTTTAGTTATGCATATCCAGTAAAAAAGGGTGAGACTTATAGTGTTCAGAAATTTGGAGGCTATATTGTAGATAGAAATCATAATAAATCACAATTAGTTAAAGTTGCTAAGCAAGTTTTAAAAACCGCTACTGAAAAAGGGTTCAATCAATTACTTGAAGACCAAAAAAATGCTTGGATAACTATCTGGAAAATGGCAGATATTACTATTGAAGGTGATGTAAAAGCACAACAAGGTATTCGTTTTAATATTTTCCAATTGAACCAAACATATTTAGGTAAAGATTCAAAATTAAATATTGGGCCAAAAGGTTTTACAGGTGAAAAATACGGCGGAAGTACCTATTGGGATACCGAAGCATATTGTATCCCATTTTATATGGCCACCAAAGATCAAAAAGTAGCCAGAACATTATTAGAATATCGTTATCATCATTTAGATAAAGCCATTGAAAATGCTGGAAAATTAGGTTTTAAAAACGGAGCAGCTTTATATCCAATGGTAACTATGAATGGTGAAGAGTGTCATAACGAATGGGAAATCACTTTTGAAGAAATCCATAGAAATGGGGCAATAGCATTTGCCATTTACAACTATCATCGTTACACAGGAGATTATAGTTATATTCCTGAAAAAGGCTTGGAAGTTTTAATAGGAATTGCTCGTTTTTGGCAACAGCGTGCAAATTTTTCATCAGATAAAAATAAATATGTTATACTAGGAGTTACTGGTCCGAACGAATATGAAAATAACGTTAATAACAACTGGTATACAAACTATTTAGCTAAGTGGTGTCTCGATTATACTTTAGATCAAATTGAAAAAGTAGAATCGGAGTTTGCTTCAGATTTTTTAAGAATAGCTAAAAAAGTAAAGCTGTCTAAAAAAGAGTTAGCCTTATGGAAGACCGTTGCCGATAATATGTATTTTCCTTATTCTGAAAAGCACCAAGTGTATTTACAACAAGATGGGTTTTTAGATAAAGAATTAATTTCAGTTGAAGATTTACCAAAATCAGAAAGACCGATAAATCAAAAATGGAGTTGGGATAGAATTTTACGTTCACCATATATTAAGCAAGCAGATATTTTACAGGGTTTTTACTTTTTTGAAGATCAATTTTCTGATGAAGCTTTAGAACGTCATTTTGATTTTTACGAACCACTTACAGTTCACGAAAGTTCATTATCTCCTTGCGTGCATAGTATTCAAGCCGCAAAATTAGATAGAATGGAGCAAGCGTATGCTTTCTATTTACAAACGTCAAGGTTAGATTTGGATGATTATAATCATGAAGTACATGAAGGCTTGCATATAACATCCATGGCAGGAACTTGGATGAGTATTGTTGAGGGTTTTGGAGGTATGCGAATTAAAGATAATAAGCTCTCGTTCAATCCAAAAATCCCTAAACAATGGAAAGAGTATTCATTTAAAGTAAATTTTAGAAATCATATCATAAAGGTTAATGTCACTCAAAAGCAAACAAATTTTGAAATGATTTATGGTGAGAATTTAGAAATTCTAGTAAATAAAAAATCATTATTACTTAAGAATAATGTACTAAAAGCAGTAAGCTAATCAGTAATATTTTAAAGAAATGAAAAAGTTATTAATTTTAAGTTTAACAATCTTTTTATCAGCTTTTAATCTAATAAATTGTCAAGAGTTGAAATCGCCGAATGGTGAATTGGCAATGAATTTTTATTTAGAAAATAATGGTGTGCCTACTTACAAATTATCCTATAAAAACCAAGATGTTATAAAGCCAAGTCACTTAGGTTTGGAGTTAAAAGATGATGAGAAATCTTTGTTAAATGATTTTACAATTCTTAATACCGAAAATTCAACTTTTGATGATACTTGGAAACCAGTTTGGGGAGAAGAAAAACAAATAAGGAATCATTATAATGAATTGGCAGTAAGCTTAAAACAAAATGTAACTAATAGAATTGTAACTATTCGTTTCAGATTATTTAATGAAGGTTTAGGATTTCGATATGAATTTCCACAGCAAGAAAATTTAGTGTATTTCATAATTAAAGAAGAGAAGTCACAATTCGCTATGACGGGTGACCATACTGCAATTTGGATTCCTGGGGATTATGATACTCAAGAGTACGACTATACAAAATCTAAATTATCTGAGATTAGGCAGAAATTTGATAATGCAGTTACCGGAAATGCTTCACAAGAGCAGTTTTCAAAAACGGGAGTTCAAACCGCATTAATGATGAAAACAGATGAAGGCTTATATATTAATTTACATGAAGCTGCATTGATAAATTATTCATGTATGCATCTAGATTTAGATGATAAAAATATGGTTTTCGAATCGCATTTAACTCCAGATGTTAATGGCGATAAAGGCTATATGCAAGCGCCTTGTAATTCGCCTTGGAGAACCATAATGGTAAGTGATGATGCTCGTGATATTTTAGCCTCAAGGATGACGTTAAACTTAAACGACCCTTGTGAAATTGAAGATACATCATGGATAAAACCTGTAAAATATATTGGTGTTTGGTGGGAAATGATAACAGGTAAAAGTTCTTGGGCTTATACTAATGAATTACCAGCAATTCAATTAGGAGTTACAGATTACTCTAAAGTAAAACCAAACGATACGCATGCCGCAAATAATACAAAAGTAAAACGTTATATCGATTTTGCATCAGAACACGGTTTTGATGGTGTCTTAGTTGAAGGTTGGAATGAAGGTTGGGAAGATTGGTTTGGGAAATCGAAAGATTATGTATTTGATTTTGTAACACCATATCCAGACTTTGATGTTGATGATATTCACAACTATGCAAAATCAAAAGGAGTTAAAATGATTATGCATCATGAAACTTCGGGTTCTACAAGAAATTATGAACGTCATATGGATAAAGCATATCAATTTATGAAGGACAACGGGTATGATGCTGTTAAAAGTGGTTACGTTGGTAATATTTTACCAAGAGGAGAACACCATTACAGTCAATGGATTGTAAATCATTATCAATACGCCATTGAAAAAGCTGCTGAATATGAGGTTATGGTAAATGCCCATGAAGCAGTAAGGCCAACTGGAGTTTGCAGAACATATCCAAATTTGATAGGAAATGAATCAGCAAGAGGAACAGAATTTCAGGCTTTTGGTGGTTCAAAACCAAGTCATGTTACTATTCTACCATTTACTAGATTAATAGGTGGTCCTATGGATTATACACCTGGGATTTTTGAAATGGATATTAGCAAGTTAAACCCTAATAACAATTCTCATGTAAATAGTACTATTGCAAATCAGTTGGCATTATATGTAACTATGTATAGTCCGTTACAAATGGCAGCAGATTTACCGGAGCATTATGAGCAATTTATGGATGCATTTCAATTTATTAAAGACGTAGCTATTGATTGGGATAAGAGTTTATATCTAGAAGCAGAACCAGGAGATTATATTACTATAGCTCGTAAAGAAAAAGCTAGTAATGATTGGTTTATAGGAAATGTAAATGGAACAAACTCTAGAACTTCTAATATTAAATTGGATTTCTTAGAAAAAGGTAAAAAGTATAAAGCAACTATTTACGCTGATGCTAAAGATGCGCATTACAAAACAAACCCTCAAGCATATACCATTAAGACAGAAAAAGTGACGAGTAAGTCTAAACTCTCTCTTGTTTCTGTTCCAGGAGGAGGGTATGCAATAAGTATAAAAGAAATTAAATAAAGCAAAAAACATGAAAGCTTATTTTAAGAGTCAGAGAAAAACAAAACAATTTGTTTTGATTGGATTATTATCTGTATTTACTTTTAATACCTCTTGTAAAGAGCAAAGTGATATTAATGCAGAAGATACTGTTGAAAATTTCTCATTAGTTGATAAAAATGATATTAATCGTGTAGAACCATTAAACTGGTGGGTTGATTTTAAGGATTCAACTTTACAACTTTTGGTACATCATCCTAAGATTTCTGAAAGAACCACTGAAATTTCATATCAAGGCGTTTCAATAGAAAAAGTACATCAGGCAGATAGTCCTAATTATTTGTTTATAGATTTAAATATTTCTGAAAATACAAAAGCAGGAAAATTCAATATCACTTTCAAAAAAGAGGGTAAAGATGATTTGATTCAAACATACGAATTGAAATCAAGAATAAAACCAGCAAAAGAGTATTTAGGATTTGATAGTAGCGATGCTATATTTTTAATTACCCCAGATCGTTTTGCTAATGGAGATGAATCCAATGATATCGTTGAAGGCTTAAACGAAACTAAAATTGATAGAACTGATGGTTATGCCCGACATGGAGGAGATATTAGAGGAATAATCAACAAGATTGATTACATACATGATTTAGGCTATACCTGTATTTGGTCAACACCAGTTTTAATAAATGATATGCATCAAGGCTCTTATCATGGCTACGCAATAACAGATTATAATAAAGTTGATCCTCGTTTTGGGACACTTGAAGATTACAAAGAATTATCATCCAAACTACAAGAGAAAGGCATGAGTTTAATCATGGATCAAGTTGCTAATCATTGTGGACTGGAACATTGGTGGATGAAAGATTTGCCATTTAAAGATTGGGTAAATAATCAAAAAAATTACGAGGATAATATTAATAACTGGACTTGGGATAAAAATATTGGTTCTAATCACCGACGAACAACAAACCAAGACTTGTATGCCTCAAAGAGTGATAAAAATGGGAATGCAGATGGTTGGTTTGTTTCTGCAATGCCAGATTTAAATCAACGTAATCCATTTATGGCGAAATACATCATTCAAAACAGTATTTGGTGGATTGAAACTATAGAATTGGGTGGTATTAGACAAGATACATACCCGTATCCAGATAAGAATTTTATGGCAGATTGGGCAGGAGCAATAATGAATGAATATCCTAATTTCTCAATTGTTGGAGAAGAATGGAGTTATAACCCATTGTTAGTTGCTTATTGGCAAACGGGGAATAATAATAAAGATGGTTATGAGTCTAATTTAAAATCTACAATGGACTTCCCAATGATTAAATTTATTAAGGAAGGATTAAATGAAGAAGAATCTTGGGATAAAGGTTTGATTAAAATGTATGAAGGTTTGGCTAATGATTTTAATTATGCCAATCCGAACGATATCATGATTTTTATGGATAATCATGATAAAAGTAGAGTGTTTACAGAATTTGACGAAAATATAACCAAAACCAAAATGGCAATGAGTTATATGTTGTGCTTGCCAAGAACAGCACAAGTATATTATGGAACTGAAATTTTAATGAATGATACGGAAAAACCTGGAGATCATGGACTAATTAGAACAGATTTTCCTGGAGGATGGCCAGATGATAAAGTTAATGCTTTTAATGGTGACGGCTTAACTGATGAGCAAAAAGATATGCAGTCTTTTATGAAAAAAGTATTGAATTATAGAAAACATAGTAAAGCAATTCATAAAGGAAAGACAGTTCATTTCGTACCTCAAGGTGGTGTATACGTGTTATTTAGGGTTTTTGAAGATGAAACTGTGGTACACATAATAAATAAAAATGAAAAGCCCATTATATTAGATTTAGACAGATTTGAAGAAGTTGGTTTAAAAGGAAAACCTGTTAAAAATATAGTTACTGACTATCAATTTTTATGGGGAGATAATATTAATTTAAAAGAAAAAGGAAGTATCATTTTGACTACTAAATTGAATTAGATTAGTCTTATTTTTAAAAATATAAAATAAATTATTTTGGCTTTTTGTAAATATGTCTTAGTAGGTAGATTAAAAAAATAAGAGTATGAAATGGAGTATGTTTATATTGACGCTTTTCTTAGTGATTTCTTGTAAAACAAAATCAAAGGCTGTAGGTTCTCAAGATATCAAAACAGAAAAATCCGTCTTTTTTAAAAATCACTCTAAGGTTAATTTATCAAGCGGAAAATTAATGCGTTTAGATAGTTTTCCATCAAAATATATAACACCAAGGCCTGTTGATGTTTGGTTGCCTGAAAACTATTCAAAAGAAAATAAATATGCTGTTTTGTACATGCATGATGGACAAATGTTATTTGATGAAACAACCACTTGGAATAAGCAAGAATGGAAAGTTGACGAATGGGCATCAAAACTTATGAATGAAAACAAAACCAAAGACTTTATTGTTGTAGCTGTTCATAATATCAAAGCAGAGCGATGGCAAGATTTATTTCCTCAAAAAGCATTTATATATTTATCAGAAAAAGATAAGGCGATAATCAATAAACAGAGCAATCATATTAAAGAGGGAAGTGCTCTTTATGGAGATAATTATCTGAAATTTTTGGTAGAAGAATTAAAGCCAATTGTTGATTCTGAATTTTCAGTATATAAAAACCAAGAGAATACGTTTGTTATGGGTTCTAGTATGGGAGGTTTAATGAGTATGTATGCGCTTTGTGAATATCCAAATGTGTTTGGTGGTGCAGCATGTATTTCAACGCATTGGCCTGGGGCTAAGCCTATAGATAATAATCCATTACCAATAGCAATTTTAAAATATATGGAGGCAAATTTACCAGAAAGTAAATCTCATAAAATTTATTTTGATTATGGTACTGAAACGCTTGATGCACATTATCCGCAATATGCACCAAAAGTTACTGAGATTTTGATTTCTAAAGGGTATAACGAAAATGATAATTTTAAAAACTTAAAATTTGAAGGTACAAATCATTCTGAGAATTCATGGAATAAGCGTTTAGATATTCCCTTAACATTTTTACTAATATCTGAATAAAATGAAATTTGTAAAATACATATTAATAGTATTAATGATGATTGGTTTAAGCTGTAAAAAAGAAAAAAAAACGCTTAAAAAGGAGTTGATCACGGTTAAGGTTGCTAAGAAAAAATATGTGGTTTATCAAGTTTTTACACGTTTGTTTGGAAACCCAAATACTAACAATAAGCCTTGGGGAACTATTGAAGAAAATGGTGTTGGGAAATTTAATGATTTTACTAATAAAGCTTTAAAAGAAATTAAAGATTTGGGTGTGTCTCATATCTGGTATACAGGAGTGCCACATCATGCAGTTATAAATGATTACACAAAATATGGTATTCCAAATGACGATCCAGATGTTGTTAAGGGGCGTGCGGGTTCACCATATGCAGTTAAAGATTATTACAATGTGAATCCAGATTTAGCTGTAAATGTTGAAAACAGATTAGAAGAGTTTGAAGCACTAATAAAGCGGACACATGATTTAGGAATGAAAGTGATTATTGATATTGTTCCCAATCATGTGGCTAGAAATTATAAAAGTATTTCTAAGCCAGAAGGTATTAAGGATTTTGGAGAAGAGGATGATACTTCGGTTGTTTATGATATAAATAATAATTTTTATTATAACCTCAATGAAGCGTTTAAAGTCCCTGTTTGGAAAAATGGCTATACACCGCTTGGAGATGAAAAACCCCTTTTGGAAGATAATGAATTTCCTGAGGTACCTGCAAAATGGACTGGAAATGGCTCCAGGTTATCACAACCAGATATGAATGATTGGTACGAAACTGTAAAGGTGAATTATGGCATATCACCTGAAGGAAAAAAAGATTTTGACGAACTTCCAATTGGTTTTGAAAATGAAAATTATAAAATGCATTTTGATTTTTGGAAAAATAAAGCTATTCCAAATTCTTGGCTAAAGTTTAGAGATATAGTCATGTTTTGGTTGGATAAAGGTGTTGATGGTTTCCGTTATGATATGGCAGAAATGGTGCCTGTTGAGTTTTGGAGTTATCTGAACTCAAGTATCAAAATGAAAAACCCAGAGGCTTTTTTAATGGCAGAAGTTTATAATCCAGCTCTTTATAGAGATTATATTAAGAAAGGGAAAATGGATTATCTATATGATAAAGTTCAGTTGTATGATACCATAAAAAGTGTGATTCAAGGAAAAGGAAAAACTGATCATATTCCACCAATTCTTGATGATTTAAAAGATATTGAACATCACATGCTACACTTCTTAGAGAACCATGACGAGCAGCGTTTGGCAAGTCCAGATTTTGCAGGAAGTCCAAAAAAAGGAAAGCCTGCTATGGTAGTTTCAGCAACGTCTACAACTTCGCCAACTATGATTTATTTCGGGCAAGAAGCAGGAGAAGATGGTTCAGAACAGGCAGGGTTTGGTTCGCCTACAAGAACTTCTATTTTTGATTATGTAGGTGTGCCAGCACATCAGCGTTGGGTAAATAATAAACAATTTGATGGAGGGCAATTAACAAGTGAAGAAAAAGAATTAAGAAACTTTTATAAACGACTTTTAAATTTCACAATAAGCAGTAACGCTTTGGTTGGCAACTATCAAGATGTCCATTTGTATAACCGAAAAAATACTAAAGGGTATAATGATAAAATGTTATCTTTTGTTCGATGGAGTGATGATGAAAAACTCATTATTGTTTCAAATTTTGATGCTGAAAATAAGTATGAATTTAAACTAGAAATCCCAGATGATATCATCTCTAATTGGAAATTATCAGAAGGGAGTTATGAAGTTGAAGATCAATTGTATAAACAATTTGTTTCAAATCTAAAGATTGAAAATGGTATTGGAACTATTAAAATAAAGCTAGATGTATTGGAATCTTTCATTTTGAAAATTAAATAGAATCATGAAGTATATATCTATCCTAATAATAACTCTGTTTTTTTTTAATTGCGAAGGCAAAAAGAAAGTTCTTCCAGAAAAACCAAAAACACCTTTTGTTTGGGAAGCAGCAAACGTTTATTTTTTATTGACTGATAGATTTAATAATGGTGATAGGTCTAATGATATAAATTTTGATAGAACACTAAAAACAGGAAAACTTCGTGGTTTTGAAGGTGGTGATATAAAAGGGGTTACTCAAAAAATTAAAGAAGGGTATTTTTCCAATTTGGGTATTAATGCCATTTGGATGACACCTATTGTAGAACAAATTCATGGCGGTACAGATGAAGGTACAGGATTGAGTTATGGATTCCATGGCTATTGGACTAGTGATTGGACTGCGATAGATCCTAATTTTGGAACAGAAGAAGATTTAAGAGAATTGGTAAACGTTGCTCATAAGTATGGTATTCGTGTTTTGTTAGATGCTGTAATAAATCACACGGGACCAGTAACTGATAAAGATGTAAAGTGGCCTGATGAATGGGTTAGAACTGAACCACAATGCGATTATCAATCTTTTGAAAGTACTGTTACATGTACCTTGGTTAAAAATTTACCAGATATTAAAACGGAAAATAATGAAAACGTTGATTTACCTCCTCAATTAGTTGAAAAATGGAAAGTAGAAGGTAGGTATGAGCAAGAAGTAGCTGAATTAAATGCGTTTTTTGAAAGAACAAAATATCCAAGAGCACCTCGTTTTTATATTATGAAGTGGCTTTCTGATTACATTTCAGATTTTGGAATTGATGGCTATCGTGTAGATACAGTAAAACATACTGAATCTTATGTTTGGCAAGAGTTTAAGTCAGTTTGTGATTTTGCTTTCGCGGAGTTCAAACAAAACAATCCTAGTAAAGTTTTAGATGATAATAGTTTTTATCTAGTAGGTGAGGTTTATAACTATGGTATTTCAGCTACTAAAGCGTTCGATTTTGGAGATAAAAAAGTGAATTATTTTGATAATGCTTTTGATGGCTTAATCAATTTTGAGGCCAAATGGAATGCAGCTCAAATGACAACAGAAGAACATTTCAGAAAATATTCAGATATTTTAAATTCAGACTTAAAAGGCTTTAGTGTTTTAAACTATTTAAGCTCCCACGACGATGGTCAACCGTTTGATCCAGCTAGAGAAAAACCATTTGAAACTGCAACTAAATTGTTGTTGTGTCCGGGAGTATCTCAAGTGTATTATGGTGATGAATCAGGGCGTTCTCTTATAATAGAGGGAACAGAAGGAGATGCTACATTGCGTTCTTTTATGAATTGGGAGGCAATAAAAAATGACATCAAAATAAAAGAGATCTTAAAACATTGGCAGAAACTAGGACAGTTTCGAGCTAATCATCCAGCTATTGGGGCAGGTATTCATCAAATGATAACAGAAAAACCTTATTTGTTTTACAGAAGCTTTTCTAAAGATAACTTTAAAGATTTAGTAGTTGTCGGTTTAGATTTGCCAAAGGGGATGAAAGTATTAGATGTTTCTAAAGTATTTGAAAATGGTGATAATATTCAAGATGCTTACTCCGGTATTTCAGCTAAAGTAAAACAAGGAAAAATCGCCATAGATTCTAAATTCAATATCGTTCTTTTAGAAAAAAAATAACATCTTTTTTAGTAACAAAATTACAGTTAGGAAGTCTATTAAATAACGACTAAATCAATAATTTGTAACTTTGTTTTTCAAGCACAATAACATAATGGACATTAATGATAGTATCGAATCGCCAATGATGCTTAAAGTTGGTTTTAATAAACTACTTGAGCATTATGAAAATTTAGCTAAAAGTGATGATGAATTTTTATCAGCAAAGGCGAAGCGTGTTTTAAAAACAGCTAAACCATATCCAGAATTAAGAGATGGTTTTAGTGAAACTCAAATACTAAAGGATAGAGAAAAAGAAATTAGCGTAATTCTACAAGATTCTTTTGCTCCTGTACTGACCACGAATGAAATTAAAACAGCTTCAGTACCGTTTCATGACTTAATTTTTAATTCATCTGAACGATTTAAGAACATTATTAAAATAGCTGGGGATGGATTTGAATTGAATATCAAAAACATGCCCGATGATGATAGGTATATTATTGCTTGTACCATTATTTTGAATTTTTGCTACGGTTATAATCTTAATTTTAAACGCCCATTTTATTACGAAATTCCTGATGCAAATGGTATTCTACGCTATTACAAGATTTTATATAACGCTGATTTTTGTGAAATTATTCCAACCGAAAAGGCAAAAGAAATAACAAAAGAAGACTATGATGAATTACTAGATAATTTTGAAAATGTAGCGCTTTGGAAAGAAAAATTTCCAGTAGAGAGTTATATTTTCAAAGGTTTTGTTATTTCAAATATTTTTGATGTTACTGAAGATCAATCTATTTCAAATATAAAGTCTAGTCTTATTGGAGAAGATAAACGAAAAGAAGAAGGTTTTATGGATAGTTTCCATGAAATTTTCAGGTCTCTTTTAGGAATAAATGATATTAAAGTTGGTTTTTCAATTTATAATGAAGAAGATGATATTTTTGAACGTGTTTATGGTGTAGGTATGCATAGTTATCTGCTTGGAGATTCTGAAAATAGTAAATGCTCAGATTCTTTGTGCCATTGGTCTTACCATAGATTACTTAAAGAAAAAAAGTTTTTTTCTGTTTCTGATGTAGATCGCGATTTTGATATTTCAAAAGGGAAAGCGCCTCATATTGCAAATTTAAAAAACCAAGGTGTTAAGAGTGCTATTTTTGCACCAATAGCTAATGATGAAGGCTTAATGGGGATTATAGAAATAGTGTCTTCTACACCTCAAACTCTTAATAGTATAAATGCAAATAAGTTGGTTGATGTGATGCCATTTATTGTATCGGCTGTAGAGCGTTCTAAAAATGATGAAGAAAACTTAATTGAAGCCATTATCCAAAAAGAATGTACATCTATACACCCAAGTGTACATTGGCGTTTTGCTAAAGAGGCAAAAGAATTTATTAAGGATGAAATGGAAGGTAGAGAAGCGTCTTTTAAAAAGATAGCTTTCAATAATATATATCCACTTTACGGACAAATTGATATAAAAGGATCTTCGGAAGCAAGAAATAAAGCCACTAGACAAGATTTAACTCTGCAATTAAAAGCGATTAAAAATGTTTTGGTGAAAGCTTCAGAGATAGAAACTTTGCCGATATATGAGCAATTCATTTATCAAATTGACACCTATCAAAAGGGATTAAATGAAAATTTTCAAGTAGATAGCGAACAACAAATTTCTAATTTCTTTAAAGATGATATTGAACCTTTATTAAAACACCTCTATGTTGTTGATGTATTAAAAGAAGAAATTCAAACTTACTATGATAGTATTGATGATAAGGTAAACGTGCTTTATAAACACCGAAAGGATTATGATGATACCATTGCTAAAATAAATGTAGAAATGGCTTCATTGTTAGATAAAAAACAAGTTGAAGCGCAACAAATGTATCCGCATTATTTTGAGCGTTTTAAAACCGATGGTGTTGAGCATAATATGTATATAGGAGAGTCTATTACTAAAGAAGATAGTTTTAACCGAATTTACTTGTATAACTTACGCTTGTGGCAGTTGCAAGTCATGTGCGAAATGGAAAATGCATACTACCTGATGCAATCAGATTTCCCAGTGGCGTTAGATGTAGCTTCTATGATTTTAGTGTTTAATCAACCATTATCTATTAGTTTTAGAATGGATGAAAAGCAGTTTGATGTAGATGGTACATATAATGCACGCTACGAGATTGTGAAAAAACGTGTAGATAAAGCTTATATAAAAGGCACTAAAGAACGTGTAACTCAAAAAGGAAAAATAAGCATAGTATATTCTCAAAAACAAGATGAGTTAGAATATTTAAGTTATATTAAGTTTCTCCAGTCTAAACACTATTTAGATACCGATATTGAGATTGTTGAGCTCCAAGATTTACAAGCTGTAACTGGTTTAAAAGCAATACGAGTAAGTGTGCTTTATCATAAGAATGAAGACGATAAAGCGTTTTATACCTATGATGATTTAATGAAGGAGATTAAGTCTTAAGATATCCCACCATAAAACTTAAAAGCAATAGCAAAAGATATAACGCTTACAATAATACCTATCATAAAAACGGAATAGGTAAGTCTTAATATTTTATATTTTTTATCTAGAACTAAACCCAGAAAGTATAAATCTTTTTTCATTGATGAGTACAAATAATCTCGGTCTTGCATCATTTCTCCCATAGCCCATTCAAAATCTTTTAAACTCATTTTATGAAAATTCCCGAAGAATAAAAGGTTTACTTTTTTATTAGCAACATCTTCTTTAGTGAACTTTCCACTAGTTACATTTGGTCTTGTAGCTAAAATTGAGAGTACTATAGATGCAACGGTAAATCCAACAAAAATAACTGTAGGCCAAATTAAATAATCATTGGAAGGATTATCTAATTTAGATACAAGATTTGAGAGCACCAAAGACACAATAATTGCATTTACAGATAATAATATATTTGCTTTGGTATCAGCAATATTACTTAAGGTTATGTGGTTTTTAAGTGTTACCCTAAACATGGTTTCAATACCACGTTCGGGCAATTCTATTTTGTTTTTTTTGAAATCTAACTCTTCTTTTTTTTGTGATAGTTTTTTTTCATCACTACCTATTTTCTTTCTAGACTTTAGTAAATCTGATAGGTTTTTACCTTTTCGTTTGTCCCAAATACTAGCAGCTTCTGGTGTGTGAAAACGATGTTTGGTTGATAAAAAGTTGATGTTTTCATCCAGCCATTCTATTTCTGTAAAAGTTTTGTTGCATTGTAGCTCCCATTCTTTTCTCAATAGCTCAGAAATTTCTAAATAGTTTTTGCTTCCTATGTGAGAGCAATCAGCATCTCGAATAATTTTCTCAAGTTGATTTTTTGGTTTAGCTTCAATTTTAGTAGCTAAAATTAAATCACAAATCGCATCAATATCTTTTTTAGAGCATTTTTGTTGTTTTAAAAAGTCTTTAGAAATTATAACACTTTCATCTTCATGATTCTTGATACCTTTAGTATAGCCTGTGTCATGTAACCAAGCAGCAGTAAGTAGTAATTCTTTTTGAGCTTTATCCAGATTAGAAAGTTCAGCTAAATCATTGGCATCCTTTACAACGCGTTGTGTATGTGTAATGTTATGATAGGTAAATGAAGTGTCTAACTCTTCATTTAAAAGATTAATTACAAATTTTTCAGTTGCTTCAATCAACATGTTTGAAAATTATAAATGTTATTAAGTAAAAATACTAAAACTTTAAAGATAATTGAATAAGTATACTAAATGTGATTTTCACCAAACGAACTGGCTTAAATAATAACTATATATAATTGTAATTATTATCTTTAAAGAATTAATCCGCCAATCGATGAAATTTCAAAAATTAACACTTTTAGTAGTCCTCATATTTATTCTAAATGCTTGTGCTACATATAAGTCGCAATACAAGGATAATAATTTCCAAAGTACATTTCCAAATAAAGAAATAGCGCATTCGTTTTACCTTATTGGTGATGCAGGTATTTCGGCAGAAGCTGAGTCTTCTAAGGCTATTACTAGTTTTAAGACAGTATTATCAAAAGCTTCAAAAAACAGCACTGTTCTTTTTTTAGGAGATAATATTTACCCGAAAGGTTTGCCTAAAAAAGGTGATGAAGGAAGAGCTTCAGCAGAAAGTCAATTAAATGCTCAGATTAATGCTGTAAAAGATTTTAAAGGTGAAACTATTTTTATTCCAGGAAATCATGATTGGTATAGTAATGGATTAAAAGGCTTAAAACGACAAGAAAAATATATTGAAGATGCATTAGGGAAAAACACGTTTTTACCAGAAAATGGATGCCCTATTGAGAAAGTAGAAATATCTGATGATATTGTTATGATTGTCATTGATTCTGAATGGTATTTAACAAATTGGGATAAACATCCAACCATAAATGATGATTGTGAGATTAAAACACGGTTTAAATTCTTTGGGGAGTTAGAAAGTTTAATTAAAAAATCTCGTGGAAAAACGACTATTATTGCAATGCACCATCCCATGTTTACTAATGGGCCACATGGTGGACAATATTCTTTTGGTAGCCATTTAAAACCTATTCCTGTTTTAGGAACTTTAAAAAATGTATTGCGGAAAACGAGTGGCGTATCTCCAGCCGATTTGCAAAATAAAAAATATAATGCCTTTAAAAAACGAGTGGTAACTATTGCTCAAGAAAACGAAAAGGCTCTTTTTGTTTCTGGGCATGAACATAGTTTACAATACTTAGTTCAAGATAATTTACCACAAATTGTTAGTGGTTCTGGCTCAAAATCTACTGCCACACGAAATGTAAGTGGACAATTCTCTTCTAGTGATTCTGGTTATGCAAGATTAGATGTTTTTAAAGATGGCTCTTCCATAGTACGATTTTATTCAGCTAAAGATGATAAAATGATTTTTCAAACAGAAGTGTTTTCAGAAGATCAAAAAGAGTACATTTCTAATTACAATACTACGTTTCCAAATCAAAAAAAGGCATCTGTTTATTCTGAGGAGGAAATCAATAAAAGTGGGTTTTACAAATACATTTGGGGAGAGCGTTACAGGAAATATTACGGGACTCAAGTAAGTGCACCAACGGTTAATTTAGACACCTTGTTTGGAGGGTTGAAACCTTACAGGAAAGGTGGAGGGCATCAATCAAAATCTCTTCAATTAATAAATAAAGAAGGAAAGCGATATGTAATGCGTGCTATAAGAAAAAGTGCAACGGTCTATCTTCAAGCTATGGCATTTAAAGATCAATATATAGAAGGGCAATTTGATGATACAGTAACCGAAAAATTATTGCAAGATTTTTACACGGGTTCTCATCCTTATGCACCGTTTGTAACTGGAGACTTGTCTGATGCGGTTAATTTATATCATACTAACCCTGTGTTGTATTTTGTGCCGAAACAAAATGCTCTTGCTGCATTTAATGCAGATTTTGGAGATGAATTATATATGATAGAAGAGCATGTTTCTGATGGTCATGGAAATCTGAAAAGCTTTGGAAATTCGAATAAAATTGAAAGTACTGATGATTTAATGAAGAAGCTTCGTAAAGATGAGAAATATAAAGTTGATGATGAAGTGTATTTAAGGGCACGACTATTTGATATGGCTATTGGAGATTGGGATAGACATACAGACCAATGGCGTTGGGCAGAATTTAAAGAAGATGGTAAGGTTGTTTATAGACCGATTCCAAGAGATAGAGATCAAGCATTTTCTAATATGGGAGATGGTGCTTTAATGAACGTAGCAACTAGAATTGTACCACCACTAAAACTCATGGAAGGCTTTAATGATGATGTTAGAAATGTAAAAGGATTCAATTTCAGTCCTTTTTCATTAGATATGATGTTGTTGAATGAAACCACAAAAAAGCAATGGGAAGAACAGGTAATATTCATTCAAAAAAACTTAACTGATGCTGTTATTGATAATGCATTTAAAGCATTTCCAAAAGAAGTTCAAGGAGAAACGATTACTGAAATAAAGCGCGTACTAAAATCAAGACTTAATAATTTGCCAAATATAGCGGATGAATATTATAAAGCACTTAATAAAACACCTCTAGTAAGAGGGACAGATAAAGATGATTTATTTGAAATAGAGCGTATGCCAAATGGAAACACAAAACTAACCGTATCTCGAATAAAAAATGGTAAAAAGGGAGTTGTAATTTATCAAAAAGCGTATAGTAAAAACGAAACCAAAGAGATTTGGGTGTATGGATTAGATGATGAAGATGTGTTTAAAGTTACTGGCGAGGGCGATAATCTTATTAAATTAAGATTGATTGGAGGGCAAAATAATGATACATATACTATTGAAAATGGAAAGAAAGTCAAGATGTATGATTATAAGTCTAAGAAAAATACTTTTACTACTAGCAAAGGAAGTAAAAACCTCACAGACGATTATGAGACGAATATATACGATTACGCAAAACCTAAAAATAGTGCAAATCAATTTACCCCTTTATTAGGCGCTAATCCAGATGATGGATTTAAAATAGGTTTTGTAAACACACTTACTAATTACGGATTTGAGCGTAATCCGTTTAGTTCTCAACATACCATTTCAGGAGCGTATTATTTTGCTACAAGCGGGTTTGATTTTGAATATAATGGTGAGTTTGCCAATGTAATAGGATCATGGAATTTAGGGTTGAATGCTAAATATACAAGTCCGAATTATGCGGTTAATTTCTTCGGATTTGGGAACAGTACACCTAACTTGAATGCAGATGATGAGGATAATTTTGATTTAAACTATAACCGCGTAAAGCTAAGTACGCTAAAATTCGCACCTTCATTAAATTGGAGAGGAGAGTTAGGAGCACATTTTAAATTAGGATTAAGTTATGAGTCTATAGAGGTTGAAGAGACTAATGGGAGGTTTATAAATTCATTTACAAATGGATTAGAAACACAAAACGATTTTATAAGCGCAGATGCTACTTATACCTATCAAAATAAAGATAACGAAGCCTTTCCTACCTTAGGGATGCAAACCAGTTTGCAACTAGGTTATACTTCTAATTTAGAAGAATCAAATGGGTTTGCGTATTTTATTCCAGAGCTTGGATTTGATTACAAGTTAGATTCTAGCGGACAGTTGGTTTTTGCAACAAATGCAAAAGCACATTTTATTTTTGGTGATGGTTTTGAGTTTTATCAATCAGCAAATTTAGGAGCGAATAATGGGTTGCGAGGTTATAGAAATGAACGTTTTTCTGGTAAAAATTCATTTTATCAAAGTACAGATTTACGTTTAAATCTTCGAAAAGTAAGAACGGGTTTACTGCCTTTAAATATTGGAATCTATGTAGGTTTTGATTACGGACGTGTTTGGGTTGATGATGATTTAGTTTTAAATAATAATTCATTTAATTCAAATATCTGGAATACCTCAATAGGTGGCGGTATTTTTGCAAATGCTGCAGATATTATGACTTTAAATTTATCAGCATTTAGTAGTGATGACGGTTTGCGTTTAGCTTTTAGAGTTGGTTTTGGATTCTAGAATTCAAGTGTTTAAAAATTGTAATTTTTAATTAGAAATTTCGACCACATTATAGTAAGAATAAATTAATTGTGAAAAGCAGTTTTAAAGATATTGTAACCTCTGAAGAGGTCGTGTTAGTAGACTTTTTTGGAACGTGGTGTGGCCCTTGTCAAGCACTTATGCCAATTTTAAAAGAAGTAAAAGATGAACTTGGTGATGCTGTGAAAATTGTAAAAGTTGACATAGATAAAAACCATGAATTAGCAGTAAAGTATCAAGTAAGAAGTGTGCCAACAATGATTTTATTTAAGAGCGGTGTACCAAAATGGAGACAATCTGGTGTTCTACAAAAAAGAGATATTATTAATGTTATAGAAACCCATGGATAATTTATTAAATTAATTCAATCGGAATTGATATAAATTCCCACCTTCTCCTTTAGTTTTTTCGTCTGTGATATAAACCTTAGACTTGTTTTTAAAACAGATGCCTTCCTTTTGAGAATTATGATCAAATTTTAGAGCTTCTATTTTTCCTTCAAAGAAGTTATCATCTTTAAAATCGGTTATTTTCCATAGCTTATTATGATTTAACAGCACAACGGTTTTACCATCATCACTAATATCTGCAGAAGTAATTCTATGATTTTTTCCATCTAAATTAAATTTCTTAACTAAAACGGCAGTGTGTAATCCAATTTGGTTAGGAACTTTAAAAAGCATACTAGATTTGTTTTCTTTACTAAAAAGGTAAAAGTGGCTGTTCCACAAAAAGAAAGCTTCAAAATCTTTTGGTTTCACCTTTTTTGGTAATATGAAATTGATACGTTCTGCTTTGGTTTTTTTATCTGTTAAATTTGAAACTTTATAAATGGTAAAATCGTCTCTATTTTTACTATTATTTCCAAAATCACCTATATATAAATTGCCTTTCTTGTCTGAAGTTAGATCTTCCCAATCAATATTACTAGAGTTACTAATATCAATATCTTTTACAATATCCCCCTTTAGGTCTAAACCATAAATATTGTTTTTGTTACCCGAATCTTCAATTGTCCAAAGCAATTCAGAATTCATCACTTTTTCTATTGCGGAAGTCTCTTTTAAACTGTTTGGTAAATTAGAGATTGTGATAAGGTTTCCTTTATTGCAAGAGAAATAAGATAGTGTTATTAACGTAATTATTTTTAATTTAAAATTCATTTTAATTTTAGTTATTAAAACTCATATGATAATAATATTTGTTACAAAAGTAAAAGAGAATATCACGACATAAATATAAAACATCAGATTTAATAACATTTCAGGAAAAAAATTATTTAACTTTATGCTCTGTAAACTTAATATTATGAAAGATTATTTTAAGATATCCATTCTTTTGTTTGCATTCTTTTTGTGTTCTTTTAGTAATTCTCAGAATAGAAAAGTAGAGGTTGATAAAGAAGTTAAATGTAAAGTTAAGGGCGTTGCTTTAAAAGAAGGTGACTACAGTGGTAAATGTAAAAAAGGTTTAGCTCATGGTAAGGGGAAGTTTGTATATAAAGATGGGAGAGTTTTTGAAGGTGTTTTTAAAAAAGGAATGATTACAGGAAAAGGAGAATTATATACATTACACAATGGGAATAAAAAAGTAATAAAAAAAGGTTTTTGGGAGAAAAATAAATATTTAGGAGAAAAAAAAGTAGTACCATACATAGTAAAAAAAGCATTTAATATTGATAGGAATATCATAAAAAGAAAAGGAGAAGGTAATCAAGTAAGTATTAATTTTCTTCGAAACGGAAATAGAAACCCTGTCACTAATTTGAATATCATGTCAACTAATGGTATAGATGTTAGTGGAAGCAATGTTAATAGATTAAATATAATTAAATTCCCTGTAGAAATTCAAGTAATTTACTTTACTCGTAATAAATTTAATACTACAACGTATCAAGTAGATTTTGAATTTATAATAAATGAACCAGGTGATTGGGATGTTACTATCTATAATTAAGTATAAATTTTAAATGAAGTCAAAATTATTAGTAATAGGTCACCGAGGTGCCAAAGGACATTTTGCTGAAAATACAATAGAGTCCATTAAAAAAGCAATGGATTTAGGTGTTGATGGGATTGAAATAGATGTGCATAGATGTGCAACAGGTCAGTTAGTAGTTTTACATGATTTTACTTTAGATAGAATGACTGATGCCACTGGAGAGGTTTCAAAGCAGACACTTAAAGAACTCAAAAGAGCTGTAGTAAAGGGCTATTGCCAAATCCCAACTTTGTCTGAGGTTTTAGCTTTTGTTGATAATAAATTTTTGTTAAATATTGAATTAAAAGGGCAAGATACAGCTAAAGAAGCGGCAAGATTGATTACTTTTTTTGTAGATAAGAAAGGTTGGGAGTATAAAAATATAATCGTTTCTAGTTTTCAAAGAAATTTACTTGAAGAAGTTTATAAAATAAATGATAAAATACCATTAGGCGTCATTACAGAAACGAATATAGAGGAAGCCATTGCTACCGCAGAATTGGTAAAAGCAGAATCTATTCATTTAAATTATACAATGCTCACTGAAGAGATTGTAGAAGAATTAAAAGAAAATTATAAAGTCATTGCTTTTACTGTAAACAACTTAAATCCAATAAAACGAATTAAATCTTACGGTGTGGATGGTATGATTACTGATTTTCCAGATAGAATATAATGCAAAAACATGTAATTATTATTGGTGGAGGAGCTGCAGGTTTTTTTGCCGCCATTAATATTGCAGAACAAAATCCTGATTTAAAAGTTGCTATTCTAGAGCGTGGTAAAGAAGGATTAGGTAAAGTTAAAGTTTCTGGAGGTGGGCGCTGTAATGTTACCCACGCCGAATTTATTCCACAAGAATTAATATTGAATTACCCTAGAGGTGAAAAAGAACTATTAGGACCTTTTCATCAATTTATGACAGGCGATACTATTGAATGGTTTGAAAAAAGGGGTGTAGAGTTGAAGGTTGAGGAAGATGGTAGAATGTTTCCAGTATCAAATTCATCACAAACTATAATTGATTGCTTTCTGAATGAAGCTAAAAAACATCAGGTTGAGGTGTTTTATAATCATTCTGTTAAGTCTATTTCAAATCAAAATAAAATATTTCAAATTGAAACTTCTAATGGTGACTTTTTCTCTGAAAAAGTATTGATAGCCACAGGGAATAACCCAAAAATTTGGAATTTACTTCAAGATTTTGGGCATTCTATCTCAAAACCTGTTCCTTCATTATTTACTTTTAATATAAAAGATGAACGCATCAAAGATATTCCAGGAGTAGTTGCTAAAGATGTTGATGTTAAAGTATTAGAAACTAGCTTATGGAGTGAAGGTCCTTTATTGATAACACATTGGGGTATGAGTGCGCCATCTATTTTGAAATTGTCTGCGTTTGGTGCATTAGAGTTAGCTAAACGCGATTATAAATTTCAGATTGAGGTTAATTTTATAAAACTACCTTTTGAGGAGTGTTTAGAAGTGTTAAAAACATTAAAACAAGATTTAGCTAAAAAAACAGTTTTTAAAACTACCCAATTTGAACTTCCAAAACGATTATGGCACAAGTTAGTTTTTGCTTCCAATATGAATGAAGATTCGCGTTGGGCAGATTTAAATAAATTGCAATTAGAGAACTTAGCGAGTCAATTAACGCAAGCTATTTTTAATGTAGATGGGAAAAGTACATTTAAAGAAGAATTTGTAACAGCAGGAGGTGTAAACCTTAAAGAAATCAATTTTAAAACTTTTGAAAGTAAGTATGTTAAAAATCTCTATTTTGCTGGAGAGGTATTGAATATTGATGCGGTAACGGGAGGTTTTAATTTTCAAAATGCTTGGACAGGAGCTTATATTGTATCTCAAAATATTTCGAAATAAATGAAAACATATATTGCGCTCTTAAGGGGTATAAACGTTAGTGGGCAAAAGAAAATTCCAATGGCGGAACTTCGAGAATTGCTTTCCAAAATTGGACTCAAAAATGTACAAACTTACATTCAAAGCGGTAATGTAATATTTCAATCTTCAGAAAACGATAAAGAAAAATTAGAATTGAAAATCCACAATACCATAAAATCTCATTTTGGTTTTGAAGTGCCAATTTTAGTGTTATTGCCTCAGGAATTAAAACAAATTTTTAATGATAGCCCTTTCTCAGAAGAAGAAAAAATGAAAAGCTATTTTATGATGTTATATTCAAAAGCTAATACTGATTTAGTAAATGAAGTATCAAAGCTGTCTTATCCGAATGAATATTTTGAAATAACGGATAAGTGTGTTTATTTCTATTGTTCAGTAGGTTACGGAAAGGCAAAATGTAGTAATAACTTCTTCGAACGCAAATTAAAAGTTACAGCCACAGCAAGAAACTATAAAACTATGGTAAAGTTGTTATCTTTGTCGGCAGAATTATTGCCATGATAGAAAATAAATTTATTCCTAAACCATATCCGAATACTATTGAAAACGGAAGTTTTACATGGTCATCCCCAAGTAATATTGCGTTAGTAAAATATTGGGGAAAGAAAGAACACCAAATCCCAGAAAATCCATCAATAAGTTTTACACTTGATAATTGTAAAACAACCACCGCTTTAAGTTTTTCAAAAAAGGAAAATCAAGAAGAATTTTCTTTTGAAGTATTTTTAGATGGTGAAAAGAAAGATGATTTTAAACCGAAAATTAAAACCTTTTTTAAAAGAGTTGAAGCCTATTTACCTTTTTTAAAGACGTATCATTTTAAGATAGAAACCTCAAATACTTTTCCACACAGTTCTGGAATTGCATCTTCGGCATCAGGAATGAGTGCTTTAGCCTTGTGTTTGATGAGTATTGAAAAAGAATTAAGTTCAGATGTTTCAGAAGTGGATTTCATTCAAAAAGCTTCATTCTTAGCACGTTTAGGTTCAGGAAGTGCCTGTAGAAGTTTAGAGGGTGATTTAGTAGTTTGGGGAAAGCACACGGAAATTAAAGGAAGCTCGGATTTGTTCGGTGTAAAATATCCTTATGAAGTTCATGAAAATTTTAAAAATTATAGGGATACTATTTTATTAGTTGATAAAGGCGAAAAGCAAGTAAGCAGTACTGTTGGCCATAATTTGATGCACGGACATCCGTTTGCTCAAGAGCGTTTTAAACAAGCTAATAATAACCTTTCAGAAATTATTTCAATCTTAAAAAAAGGCGATTTAGATAAATTTATTGCAGTTGTTGAAAGTGAGGCTTTAACACTTCATGCGATGATGATGACTAGTATGCCATATTTCATCTTGATGAAGCCAAATACACTTGAAATTATTAATAAAATTTGGGCATATAGAAAACAAACAGGTTCTAAAGTTTGTTTTACTCTAGATGCTGGTGCTAACGTACATGTTTTATTTCCTGATGCTGAAACTAAAAATGTGCTTGAATTCATTCAAAATGAATTAGTTGTATTTTGTCAAAAAGGACAGTATATTAACGATAAAATTGGATTTGGAGCGAAACAATCGTAAATTTGTAAAACCAAATCAAAAGTTGTTTATGAAGGGACCTCTTTTTTACTCAAAAATTCTACTCTTTGGAGAGTATGGAATCATTAAAGATTCCAAAGGTTTATCGATTCCTTATAGTTTTTACAATGGTGCTCTAAAAAAGGATGATAATGCAACTGATATAGCACTAAAATCAAACGAAAGCTTAAGAAGATTTGTTGATTACTTACATAGCATAGACAGCTCTATTGTATGTTTTGATACTGACCGATTATTGGAAGATGTAAATTCAGGAATGTATTTTGACTCTTCTATACCTCAAGGTTATGGCGTTGGTAGTAGTGGTGCTCTAGTTGCTGCTATTTATGATAAATATGCTTATGATAAGATTACAGTTCTCGAAAATTTAACAAGAGAAAAGCTTTTAAAGCTTAAGTCCATATTTTCTGCAATGGAATCTTTTTTCCATGGAAGTTCATCTGGTTTAGATCCATTAAATAGTTATTTAAGTATTCCAATTTTAATTAATTCTAAAGATAATATTGAAGCTACAGGTATACCTGCACAGCAAAGTAAAGGTAAAGGTGGAGTGTTTTTATTAGATAGTGGTATTATTGGTGAAACAGCACCAATGGTTAGCTTGTTTATGGATAAAATGAAACAAGAAGGTTTTAGGAGTATGTTAAAAAATCAATTTATAAAACATACAGATGCTTGTGTTGATGATTTTCTTAAAGGAGATATTAAGTCGCTATTCAGTAATACAAAACAGCTTTCAAAAATTGTTTTAAATCATTTTAAACCAATGATTCCTAAGCAGTTTCATGAACTCTGGAAAAAAGGAATTGAAACTAACGATTATTATCTTAAACTTTGCGGTTCTGGAGGAGGTGGTTATATCCTTGGTTTTACTGAAGATATTGAAAAAGCAAAACAATCTCTTGCAGATTATAAATTAGAGGTGGTTTATAACTTCTAAACTTCATGTAATTTCGTTCTATATATCACTCTGAACGTAATCGAAGGGTCTCATCAAAAAAGATATTTTTTAATGCTAAGTCGTAGACAGAAACATATACTATTAAAATTTTTCAGTATGTTTTCTGTAGTTAGAGGCTACAATATATTAGTTGTTGTAGTTGCACAATATCTTACAGCTATTTATATATTGGCTCATGATAAACCTGTAAAGCAAGTTGTTTTTGATATAAACTTATTAATGCTTGTTTTAGCATCAGCATCAACAATTGCCGGAGGTTATATTATAAATAGTTTTTACGATTCTGAAAAAGATTTGATTAACAGACCTATAAAATCTCGATTAGATAGGTTGGTTAGTCAAAACACAAAATTGTCTTTCTATTTTACACTTAATTTTTTGGCAGTAATTATGGCAAGTTATGTGTCATTTAAAGCCGTAATATTCTTTTCGGTTTACATTTTTGGGATTTGGTTTTATTCGCATAAACTCAAAAAATTACCTTTTATTGGCAACTTAACCTCGGCAGTTTTAACCATTACACCATTTTTTGCCATTTTTATGTATTACAAAAATTTTGATACTGTAATTTTTGTACATGCCATATTTTTATTTCTAATGATTTCTATGCGAGAACTCACTAAAGATTTAGAAAACATAAAAGGAGATATTGTACAGAATTATGTTACTATTCCTGTAGCTCACGGAGAAAAGACATCTAAAACAATATTAACACTTTTGGCAGTTTTAACCTTAATTCCAATGTGTTTACTACTGTTTTATTTTGAAGTTGGCTACATGTACCTCTTCTTTTATTTAAGTTTGTTTTTGTTGATTGTGTTTTTGATATTATTATGGAGATCTTCAACTAAAGTACAATACTTAATATTACATAATATTTTAAAATTCATAATTCTTGCAGGTGTCTTCAGTATTTTACTAATTGATGTAAGTGTTATTTTAAACCGAATTTAAATGCAAAATTTATTAAAAGTAGCGTTGGCTCAAATTTCTCCAGTTTGGTTAAATAAAGCTGAAACGCTCAAGAAAGTAGAGCAATCTATAATTGAGGCTTCCAAAGAAGGTTGCGAGTTGATAGTTTTTGGAGAGGGATTAATACCAGGATATCCTTTTTGGCTAGCATTAACAGATGGTGCAGAGTGGAATAAAGATGTAAATAAAGAAATTCATGCCCATTATGTTAGAAATGCGGTAACTATTGAAGATGGAGATTTAGATTCCATTTGTAAACTTGCTAAATTAAACAAAATAGCAATTTATTTAGGAATTATAGAGCGACCATTGGATAGGGGAGGACACAGTGTTTATGCATCTTTAGTATACATAAACGAAGCAGGAGAGATTAAATCTGTGCATAGAAAATTACAACCCACTTATGATGAACGCTTAACTTGGTCTCCAGGAGACGGTAATGGTTTACAAGTGCATTCCCTTAAAGAATTTACAGTTGGTGGTTTAAACTGTTGGGAAAATTGGATGCCTTTACCAAGAGCAGCACTTTATGGTTTAGGTGAAAATTTGCATATAGCTGTATGGCCAGGGGGCTATCATAACACAAAAGATATTACACGTTTTATTGCTAGAGAATCTCGAAGTTTTGTTATTTCTGTTTCGAGTTTAATGAATAAAGAAGACTTTCCGAAAAGCACACCACATCTAGATAAAATATTGGAAAAATCTCCTAATGTTTTGGCTAATGGCGGTAGTTGTATTGCAGGACCTGACGGTGAGTGGATAATTGAACCTGTTCTTAATAAATCAGGTTTAATTATTGAAACGATTGATTTTAATCGAGTTTATGAAGAACGTCAAAATTTTGATCCTGTAGGACATTATTCAAGGCCTGATGTTACACTATTGTCAGTAAATACAGAAAGACAATCTACAGTTAAGTTTAATAAGTAAATAAGCGTAAATAGTAGATTTTAAACCTATCTTTGCAAAAAATTATAAGTCATGAACAGACAACAAGGCGGTAAAGGAAAAGGAAAACCATCAGGACGAGGAAATAGAGATCATCGTTCTAAAGGATATGGAAAAGGAAATGCGCCAGTTAAGAAAGCAAATACTCAAAAGAATACACCTAGTAATTCTGATGAAATCCGATTGAATAAATATGTTGCTAATTCAGGCATGTGTTCACGACGTGAAGCTGATGTTCATATAGCTACAGGTTTAGTAGCTGTAAACGGAAAAATTATAACAGAAATGGGCTATAAAGTTAAGCCAGGAGATGAGGTGCGTTATGATGGCGCACGAATTAATCCTGAGAAAAAGGCCTATGTATTACTCAACAAACCTAAAGGATTTGCTACAACCACTAGTGAGGGTAAAGGTAGAACCGTTATGGATTTAGTTGCAAATGCTACAAATTCTAAAATAAAACCAATTGGCCGTTTAGGTAGAAACTCTAAAGGATTATTGTTATTTACAAATGATGATGCTGTAGTAAAAAAATTCACTAATTCTAAAAATGGTGTAGCACGTTTGTTCCATATAGAGTTAGATAAAAACCTAAAACTAGAAGATTTAAAAAAGATTCAAGGTGGTTTTAAAGTTGAAGGAAAATTGATAGAAGTAGAAGAAATAAGTTATATAGATGGTGCTAGCAAAAAAGAAATAGGATTAAAAATTAAAAACACTGGGAACACCATTATTCGTACCATTTTTGAATATTTTAAATACGATATTTTAAGTTTAGATTGTGTTGCTATAGGGCATTTAACTAAAAAAGATATACCTCGCGGAAGTTGGAAACACTTAACAGAACAAGAATTAAATACGTTAAAAATGTTATAATGAATTTGGAAACCTTCATAAGGTTCCGAAAAGTATAGAAAGCACTATTCTCGAAAAACCCTTTAGATATTTTGGTATCTAAAGGGTTTTTTTATTTATAGAATTTAAGAATAATCTTATACTCAAAACTTTAATTTTATTTCACTTTGATTTTTATACTATAAAATTCATAAAAAAATAATGCCTCTATTGTTGCGTTTTTAATTTTTATGTATATTTCTTGTATGTAAATTAACCAAATCAAATTAAAAATCTAACGATGGAAAAGAGGAATGATAACTTAAAACGTGTCATTGTTGATTTTAAAAAATTAACTCCAGAAATTTTGACGTTATTAGTAGAGAAGTACCCTGATGGATATGATGATGACCATATTATATCTTTCAGGAACCAACACAATGACATGATAGAGGCTGTTGAGGTAACAACAGAAGACACTAAGTATTTAGTTAAAGTAAGTTCTAAATTAGCGGTAACTATGGAGAATTATGATGAAGATGATTATGAAGACTTTGATAGTGATGACCCAAAGGGAGTGCAGTTACCAAAAATGGATGAAGAAGAATAAAATAAAAAAAACAAAAATATTTTAGCACTATGAGAACAGCTGTTTTTAAGTCTTTTGAAAATGGTTATTATATTTTTTGGTTTGAAAACGGTGAAGAATTAGCTTTTGAAGAAGTGCATCCACGTGTTTTAAAACAGTATGATTTAAGAAATGACGAAAGTTTGATTGATAGAGATTTTCGAATTACATTTATTGAAGACGGAAATGATGATGATCCTATTTATAGAGTAGAGAGTTTAAAGCCACTTTAATTTTTTTTAAAGAGGCACGTTATTTGTGTTAGTTATAAAACGGAAACTATTTATTATATTGAATATCAGTATTTTTACGTTGTAATTATTTCAAGTGATTTAAATTTAGGTAAATCGTTTTCGAAAAATAATTTAAGTTGAATTTTAAATTTTTAATGATGAACACAAAAAAAATAATTTTATTAAGTGGTTTAATGGTTCTTTTTTTATCACTTTCAAGCTTTAAATCTGGATTGGATTTAAATGAGACTTTCTGCAAAGTTGAAACCCAAGATGGTTTAGTTGTTTATGCAGTTTATGATGGGAAAACTGACACGGATTATAATTTTATCGTTACAGATAGAAAAGGTAAAAAGCAAGCCTTAAGCTTTCAAAATGCTGCCGATAGTGTATTAACTGCGTTTGATTTAAATGCTGAAACTTTTGTAGGCACGATGTTTAAAATTACGTTTAATCAAGGCGGTGATGAAACAAAAACGATCTCGAAACTAGAAAAGGTGCAAGTTCACTAGCTCTATTGAAATCGATATATAGTTTTTATAAAAAAGATTTAGGCTTCCAGTTTGGGAGCCTTTTTTATGAATACTTCCCAGATAAATACACCATATACAATCATGTATTCTAAAGCAATTACCCAAAGGTTTTCAGATTTATCGGCTTTATTAAGGTTTATATAAGCCAAATAACTGAGTATAATAACAAAGCTCCACACCAATGGGAATTTGTATCTAGTAAATACCGATAATATTAATAGCGTAGCCACATACCAAGGATGCACTGTAGTGGTTGTAAAATAGTAAAATGATAATACCAGTAACATGGCAGTAATAAGTTCTATATACGTTCTGTTTTTTCTGAAAAAGGTGATTATTAAAACAAATAGAATTACAATAATTGGTGTAATGGTTCCAATAATAGCAATTTCGTTATAACCTCTAAAAAGGTATCCAATTTCTCTGGCTAAGTAATACAAGCTTCCATTAAATTCGAAATTTTGAAACCAAAGGGCTACCGTTTGAGAGTAATTATTTATGAATTCTGAGGAGTAAAATGGAAGAAAAAGTAGAAGTGTAGTTATGATGACAATGCTGTAAAAAGCTATTAATTTTGTTATTCTTGAGTTTATACTGAGTGCAGTCGAAGTAAAGGCAGGAATCAACTTAGAGGTTCTGTCATGCTGAACTTGTTTCAGTATCACATGATCTTCTTTACTTGAATTAGGTCTCGACTGCGCTCGACCAGACAAATCATTTTCGTTGTCACCTCGAGCACTTCGACTGCGCTCAGCACAAGCTCCGACGAGAGGTTGCTTCACAAACCACTGAAAAAACAAAGGCAAAAATATTAATGGAATGAGTTTTACAGAAATTGATAAAGCTAAAACAACTGCTGCAAATTGCCATTTACCAACATAAAGCAGGTATAAACTCCAAACCAGAAAGAATATCATAACACCTTCAAAATGCAGATTTCCTGCGAGTTCAATAATGATGAATGGATTTAAAATATACCAGAATATATGATAAGTAGGGAGTTTTAGTTTTTCTAATATTTTTTTACCAAAAAACAGTGTTCCAAAATCCGCAGCAATAATGAGCAATCGCATAACGATTACTGAACCTAAAATACTTTTACTTGCAAATAATCCTGCAATAATAAAGCAGAGTTGGTTTATGGGCGGATAGTTTGTGTAGTGGCTTGCGTTTAAATTGCCCATACCTGCGCGTAGTTCTAAGGCTTCTGCTACTGGAAACTGGCCTTGACTTATAAAGTGTTCTACAGTAAATAAATAAGGGTTTATGCCTTCTAAAATAATGCGGCCATCCCAAATAAAGCGGTAAAAATCTTGTGACAGGTTAGGAATGGCTAAAATAAAAATAGCTCGAAACGCGAAGGCTAAATAAGTTAAAAAAGAAATATTACTTTTAAAACGTTGTACCAATTTGTAGAACAAAAAAAATAATGCACTATAAAGCATGATGAGTTTTATATAGTCTGTTCTCACCAAATCGTAAGCAAAAGCCCAATAGAATATTGCACTAGATAATACCATAAGCAATGGTATTCTATTAAGTTTTAAAAACGTTGGATTTAAAAGCATGAATCAAATATAATACTATTTGTTTGTTGCTTTTTATGAAAGGTACTTACTTGACTTTGTAAAAAAAATCTGCTACCTTCGTTTAACGTCGGATATAAGTCATTAAAACGACGCATATCCGTGAAAACATTGTGCTTCATTACCCAAAAACATTAGAATTGAAAAAGAACATTATTATATTATTTACATTTTTGCTTTTAATAAGCTGTAATGATGGTGCAAAATACGTTACGCAAGAAAATGGAAAAAGTCATTTAATTGATTTCGAATTGTTCAGTATTATTCTTCCAACTGAATTCAAATATGAAAAAATTGACGGAATTGACTCTTTTGTCGGAGAAATTAAAAACGGAAAGTCAAAGTTTATTTTTGATTATGGCTGGTATTCACCAAGTCCACCAATGGACGAAAGAAGCTATATTGAGGAAAGCCGAAAAGGAATGAATTTTGAAACGACTCAAAAGTTCTTTAACAAAATTGACTTAAAACCTTATGAAGATGAAAATGGAGGTGTAAATCCACGAGAAATAGTTAAAAAAATCAGGAACTTGAATTTACATAAAATGACTGATAGTATTGCTACTCAAAATAACTTTAAAAGTAATTGTGAGTATTATTACACTTTTGAGTACAAAAAAGCGGAATTTATAATTCCTTTCTGCATACCAAACGAAGAACGAAAACAATTTGAAAATTACGAATTGACTATTGACACAATCGGAAATTATAAAAGAACAATCGCATTGTGGAAAGACAAACAAAATCCGAATATATCAAGCGTGAATTTTGAACCAGTTTATGGAGATTCAAAAAATGAATTATCAATTGGAATAAAATCAGATATGGAATTTGACAAAAGTGAATTGAAGAAAATATTTAAAACAGTAGAAATAAAATAACGAAAGCACAACAACGTGTATAATTCATTGCTAGTTATAGCCTACTTACGAAAGTCCTCGCGGACTTTCTATCTGTGATTTATTTGCTAACTTTAGTGCTTAAACCACGCAACGAAATCATACACAAACACGTTAAACGAACTTCTCCAAAAAAGCCTCTCTTTTTGATTTTAAAACAAAATAAGCAAACAAGCCCGCGTTAGGGATAGCAGTGGAAAGCCCACAGCGACCTTTTTGGGAGCGAGGACTTGTAACGGATAGCCCGACCCTTGTGGTAACGCCCAAAAAATAGATACTGAAACGTGTTAAACTTTAGAAGCTAAAGATTTAAAAAACACATAGCCAAAGCCTACAAAAAGCATGAGGTGAAATGGGAAGAGTCCGAAATCGCCACCTTGGTTGCCTACAATAAAGGCGCTATACATACCAAAACCAAAATAAAGCATAAGTAGCCCTTCGAAAATAACGTGTACAGATACTGTTTTTTTTATGTACTTGTTGTTTTTCCAATTGTCTTTATACTTTTTAATATTGAATTTTGGAGTACGAACAAACTCTGATTTTTTACCCAAATGGCCTTCTAGAACTGCTATAGAATTATGTAATGAAAACCCCATTGCTATTGAGAAAAACACGAAAAACATGCCTATATAGCGTATAAAGTTTTTAAAGCCACCACCATAGATGTTTTTGTACATAAACCAGTAGCATATAAAAAATATAATGGTACTCATTACAAAGAAACTCATTACATAAAAGTAAGGGCGTAAATGCGCATATTCGTTTTTTATGTATAACATTGGAATACTTAAAACACCAACGATAAGAACATTTAAAAACATGGTACTGTTTAATAAATGCAGTAAGCCATGTACTTTTGTTTTAGCCGAAATATTTTTGCTTTTTACAACACGACTTAGCATTTTACGGAAGTTTTCTGCACCACCTTTATTCCATCTAAATTGTTGAGAACGTGCTGCACTTATAACTATAGGAAGTTCGGCAGGGGTTTCTACGTGCTCTAAATATTTGAATTTCCAATTTTTAAGTTGTGCACGGTAACTAAGGTCTAAATCTTCGGTAAGGGTGTCTCCTTCCCAATTTCCGGCATCAATAATACAGGCTTTACGCCACAATCCTGCAGTACCATTAAAATTGATAAAATGCCCTTTACTGTTTCGCCCCACTTGCTCTAAAGTAAAATGCGCATCGAGTGCAAAGGCTTGAATTCTTGTAAGTATAGAATAGTTGCGGTTAATATGCCCCCAACGTGTTTGTACTACACCAACTGCTTGATCTTTAAAATACGGCACGGTACGTTTTAACCAGTCTTTTTGTGGTAAAAAATCGGAATCGAAAATGGCTATAATATCACCTTTTGCTATTTCTAAACCTTCTTTAAGCGCACCTGCTTTAAAGCCTGTACGGTCTGTTCTGGTAATATGCGTGATGTCTAAGCCAGTGGCTTGTAATTTTTGTACGTGTTTTAGAGTACTTGCAACAGTTTCGTCTGTAGAATCATCTAAAACTTGAATTTCTAATTTATCTTTTGGATAGTCAATTTTAGCAATATTATCAAGCAAACGTTCCATAACATACATCTCATTATACACAGGAAGTTGTATGGTGATATATGGGATTTCGTCTGGGTTTGATAAATCGTACTTAGGGCAATTGTCTTTCGCTTTTTTTGAAGACAGATAATTAAATAACAGATTAAGTTGCGCCAATGCGTACATAAATATGAGCAAAAGCGATACGGTATATATAACTATAACTGTTGTTTCTAAAATCATTATTTAAAACTGTATTTAAAAATCCAACCTAAGATTTTAACGCCTGCAAATATAGCACCTTTTACTGTACCAGACACCTTTGAAACGCCAATTCTATTTCTATAATTTACTGGTACTTCAGTATATGTGAGTTTTTGTTTTAGCGCTTTAAGTTGCATTTCTACGGTCCATCCATAAGTTTTGTCTTCCATATTTAGCGCTAATAATTTTTCATATTTAATAGCTCTAAAAGGCCCTAGATCTGAGAATTTAGCTTTAAAGAATAAGGTCATTAAAGTTGTTGCTAACCAATTACCAAAAATTTGTGGTACGGTCATAGAACCTTTTTCTCTAAGTCGGTTTACTCGTGCTCCTATTACAAAATCAACATTATTATTAATTATTGGTGCTACAATTTTTGTTAACTCTTCAGGATAATCACTATAGTCTCCATCAAGGAAAACGATGATATCTGGTTGTTTATTTTCATCAGCAATGTACTGCATGCCTTTTAAGCAGGCATAACCATAACCTTTATTGGTTTCTTTTAAAACGGTTGCCCCAGCATTTTTAGCATTAATTTCTGTGTCATCAGATGAATTGTTACTAACCACAAGAACCTCGTTAACGGTTTTTGGAATATCGTTAATTACATGTGCAATAGAATCCGCTTCGTTATAAGCTGGAATGATGACTATTATTTTGGTCATTTAAGATCGCTGAGTTTGTTTTCCTTTTTAAAGGATGCAAAGGTAGTCCATTCTTTTATTTTTTTACCTGCTTTAAATTTAGAAGCTGCTATTAACTTTTCGTTTTCATACATAAGGCAATAGCCGTTTTTTTGATTGTCTTTCAATTGGCATTTATGATTTACTTTTTCCATAGTATCATAAAACAACCACCAATCATTTTTTTTACCATTTTTAAAATGTCCTTCTTTCTCTAAACGTCCATTTTTAGTGTAAAATTTCCAGTATTTATTTTCCTTGTCTTCTGAAAAATGTCCTTCTTTTTTTAGAGTTCCGTTTTCATAATAGAACCTCCAGAATTTTACTTTTTTGTTGTTTTCAATCCAGCCTTCAGACTGAATATTACCATTTTCAAAGAAGGTCCTCTGGTATTTTTTTTCCGCGACAGCGTTGAAAGTGATTGAGATTATTAATGCAAAAATTAATGTTTTCATTAATCGTTTCTTTTTTTTTGATTCCAAAAGTTGCTCAACTGCAAATTGAGATTCAAAAACTATTTTTTATTCACTAAATCCATTAAATCTACATCATTTCCTAGAAGGATTTCTGTTGGGTTGATACGACCTTCCATAGTATCATTTTCAAGTTTTAAAACACCTCTTGGGCAAACTGCAGAACAGATACCACAACCAACACAACTAGAGCGTACAATGTTTTCGCCTTTTTGAGCATAGGCACGAACATCAATTCCCATTTCGCAACTGTTTGAGCAGTTTCCGCAAGAAATGCATTGTCCGCCGTTAGTTGTAATTCTAAATTTTGAAAATAAGCGTTGTTGAAATCCTAGAATAGCAGCCATTGGACAACCAAATCGGCACCAAGAACGACTTCCTAAAATAGGGTAGAACCCTGTTCCGATAACACCTGAGAATATTGAGCCAATATATAAACCGTAAGCAGATCTTAATGTACCACCTTTAATGAAAAAGATATTATCGGTAGTTCCTGTAAAATGCATAATTAATAATGCAGCAATAACTACAAAGAAACCAATGGCACCATATTTTGCGTCTTTACCAAATTCTTTGCCTTTAAAAAACATAACGCCTGCAAAGACCAATGTTAAGAACCCGATAACTAGAGCTATAAATAACCCTCTAGTTAACCAAAAATCATTTTTGTCATAACCTAAATATGTGTATATCATAGCTGTTGTCATCACTACAGAAAAGACTAAAACAGTATGGATTAACCAGCGTTCTAATTTCCAAGCCGACATTTTTTTAGATGATAATTGTCTAAAAGAATCTCCAGCGGTTTCAGCTAATCCACCGCAGCCACAAACCCATGAGCAGTACCAACGTTTTCCGTATTTGTATGTTAAAATTGGCGAAATCACAAAAATTGAAATAATACCAAATAAGATTAAGGCTAAACCAATGTTTCCGTTTGAAAGAAACCCGTTTACTGACCATTCATCAAAAATATAATAGTTAAGTGGCCACATAGATTTTAAATCGTAGTATGGTAAACTATTATTCATCACATACATAAATTCTGGAATCAAAAAGGCAAAACCTAATTGAAAAAACATGACTGATACCGTACGTACTTGTTGGTAACGATTGTGTCTATATTTTAAAATAAATTTATATCCAAAGGCTAAAATAGCAACCGTATAAAGTGTACCGTAAACAAACCATTGGCTTGCATTTCTGCCACTTAAAAGTTGACTTAATGGATCAAATAAGCTTATTAGTCCTGAGTTTTCAGCGCCATCTGTTCCTAGGCCTAAGTATTTTGGAAAGAAGTATAATACAATGTAAAATGTTGTGAGTATAATACCAACAATCCATCCCCAAATACCTCTTGATGATATAGATTTAAACCAAACGCCATCGTTTTTTATACCTTCTAATTTTGTTAAATAAGCTTCTCTAGAGTAAATTATAATTCCTCCAGATATTAATCCAAGCGAAAGTGTTAAGAATAACCCTTTATTAGGAAAATCAGTATTAAAGAGGGCTAATGTTAAAATGAATAGCCCAATAACGCCTATAGCAAGAGCAATTTTTTGTTTGTTTGTTATATCTATAGCGTCTGGTTTTGCTAAAGACATGCTGTGATTTATTTTATTACTCATGGTTATGCTATTTGTAGTTGTTTGTTGTAGGCTGATAAAATTTCAGCTTCATAATGGCTATAAAATTCAGGGTCGAAATTGGCTTCAGAAAGATGATTCATCACATAATCTACATCGCGATTTTCAGTAAGCCAAGTGTCAAAAGTTTCATGTCGCATTCTTATTCCAAAAGTGTTTATGCCTAAGAATTTATTGGTGTCTTTGTTATAAGCAACAGTGATGCATTTAGTGTCATCTTCATGTTTCCAATGAAAATGTTTTTCATAATCTTGTTTACTACGCTCACTAAACACCCAACCATACGTTTGGTATTCTATATCTAGAAACTTAGCAGAGTTAAACCAATGTCCTGGGTTGTATTGTATTCTGTTTCCGCAAACGGTTTGCGCTAAAGTTTCGCCCATCATACGGCCTGTGTACCAAACAGCTTCAATGGGTCTACGGCCATTTATACCTTCGTGTTGTTCTGCACAATCGCCAATAGCATAAACATCAGGAATGTTAGTCTCTAAATAACGATTTACTTTTACGCCTCTACCAGTTTCAATATTAGAATCTTTTATAAAATCAATATTAGGAGATACACCAGCAGTTAATCCAACCACATCACATTCAATTTCTTCACCAGTTTCTTGAATTATAATTGATTTTACCTTTCCATTTTCATCAGATTTGATTTCCTTCAGATTCATACCCAAACGTAAATCGATGTGATGATTTTTAATATGACGGTTAATCATTTCACTTTCACCAGAAGGTAAAACACCATTCCAGAAACTATCCTCTCTGACTAAGAACGTCACAGGAATACTTCTTGAATTAAGCATTTCTGCCAATTCAATACCAATTAATCCACCACCAACAATGACGGCACGTTTACAAACGTCTTTATTAGGTGCGTGCTTTTCAAGGTTTTCCAAATCTTGCTTATGGTACATGCCCATAACGCCTTCTAAATCTTGCCCTGGCCACCCAAATTTGTTTGGTTTACTACCTGTTGCAATAATAAGTTTATCGTATTTTAAGGAGTCTCCTTCAGCAAAATGAAGTGTTTTAGCATCAGTATCTATATTGTTAACGTAGCCTTTTTTGAGATCGATTCTGTTTTTCTCCCAAAACCAATTTTCATAAGGTTGTGTGTGTTCAAACTTCATGTGTCCCATGTATATGTACATAAGCGCTGTTCTTGAGAAGAAATATTCGGTTTCAGCAGAAACAATGGTAATTTTTTTGTCAGACAATTTTCTAATATGTCTAGCTGCTGTAACACCAGAAATTCCGTTTCCTATAATAACGATGTGTTCTTGCATAATTTGATTGTTATGTGATGTTAGGTCGTAGCTAAAGATAAGAACTTAAAAATGAGGGTTAATTTAGAATCGGTTTAAATTGAAAAACTCTTGTAAGGAAGATTAATCGTTTGAGACGCGAAAAAACTTTTAGGTTATCTGTAATTACTTGAAATTTTGTTCGACCTAATGGCAGTTACTTTGCAAAGCTTAAAATTTGAAATGTGTCTAAAATTAAATTGAAGACATAAAAAGAAAACAAAAAAAAATGAAAAAACAATTTATAATCATATTAATAGCACTTGTATCTTTTGAAGGGATTTCTCAAGATTTAAATACGTTTTTTAGTAAAGCTGATGCTTTTTTTAAAGCCAATGTGTCTAATGGAAGGGTGGCGTATTCTAAAATTCATTCCAATCCAGAATCATTAAATGCATTATTGAAAATAGCTGAAGGGATTTCGGTATCAAAAAGTGATGCGAATAATTATCAAGCCTTTTGGATAAACGCTTATAATGTATCTGTAATTAAAGGAATTATAGACAATTACCCTACTAATTCACCATTAGATAATAAAGGTTTTTTTGATAAAACAACCTATAGTTTAGGCGGAAAAAATATCACTTTAAATGATATTGAACATAAACTTTTAAGAGGCAATTTTAAAGATGCTCGTTTTCACTTTGTATTAGTATGTGGTGCAGTTGGGTGTCCGCCATTAATTAATAAAGCTTACTTACCAAACACACTTAACTCTCAATTAGAAAAACAAACAAAACTAGCTTTAAACGGCTCGTTTTTAAAAGTGAATACCAAAAAGAAACGTGTTCAGGCATCCCAAATCATGGAGTGGTATAAAGAAGATTTTACTATGAATGGTAAATCTGAAATCGATTTTATAAATCAATACAGAACAGAGAAATTAGAGGGTAAATACAAATTAAGCTACTTTCCATATGATTGGAAAGTAAACAAACAATAAACCAAAAAACAACAAATCAAAATAGAAATAATGAAAAAATTAATCGCAATATTAGTATTAACAGCTGTAACATTTACTGGCTACTCACAGGAAGATTCTGAAGAAAATCAAGGCAGTGTCATCCAAACCTATACACCCTCTAAATTATTAAAGAAAGGACAATGGGATATAAAATGGTTTAACAATTTATACACAGAAACTAAAGATTTATTCGGACCAAATGGCGATAAACAAAGTATCCCAAGAAATACATTTTTTACTTCTACTGTAGATGTTTTTACAGGAGTTTCAGATAATAATAATTTTAATGTTGGATTATTATTAGAGTTTCGTTCAAATGTTATTGGAGGTAGAGACGCTTTAGATGTTTTTAAATTTGATGGGGAAGCAAATTCTGCACGTTCTGGATTTACATCTTTTGCGCCAGCCATAAAATTTAACCCTATTAAAAGTATTTCTAATTTCACGATTCAAACAGCAATTCATATTCCTTTAGTAGATAATGAAGTTGAAAACGGTGTGTTTTTAGACCAAAAAGGATTTACTTTTCAGAATAGATTTTTCTACGATTATAGTTTTGAAGGAGGCGATTGGCAATTGTTTACTGAGTTAAATACAGAGTATAATTTTGGTAAGAAAGTTGAGAGAGATACCAACGGCACTCAAATTGAAGGTAGTTTTGCTAATAATAGCTTTCGTTTAACTCCAGGTGTGTTTTTAAGTTATTTTCCAAGTTCAAAATTCACAATATTGGGATTAGTTCAACACTCTCAACTCATAAGCTCTGGAAATGAAAATAATTTTTCTCAAGACTTTACAGCTTTAGGAGGAGGCGTAAAATATCAATTAACAGATGTTTTAAATATAGAAACACTTTATACAGGTTTTGTAAGAGGAAATGATACAGGTTTAGGACAAACATTTAACATAGGTTTAAGAGCGTTATTTTAATGATTAATAGTAAATTAGGGACTTAAACCTGTTTTATGAAACGATTTAAGTTCCTAATTTTTTTATCCATACTTAGTATTCAATCATGCAAAACTCAAACCAATAAAATTAATGGTGTGAGTTTTGTAGCTTCTGGTAAAGCTATAAATCAAACAGATGTAAAGCCGGTAGTTAATGTAAATGCAAATTATGCAGCGATTATGCCTTTTGGATTTATTAGAAATTTAAATGACCCAGAGATAAATCATAATACTGACAGACAATGGTTTGGTGAAACAAGAGCAGGTGCAAAACAATACATTGGAGAACTAAGAAAGAGGGGTGTTAAAATCATGATTAAACCTCAAATTTGGGTTTGGCATGGTGAGTTTACTGGATTTATTGAAATGAAAAATGAAGCAGATTGGAAAACTTTAGAAGCTTCTTATACAAGTTTTATTTTAGAATATGCAGATTTGGCAAACGAGGTAAAAGCAGAACTATTTTGCATTGGTACGGAGTTGGAAAAATTCATAGAAAACAGACCAGAATACTGGAGTAATTTAATTGAAAAAATAAAAGCTAAATATAAAGGCAAATTAACCTATGCTGCTAATTGGGACGAATTTAAGCGAACACCTTTTTGGACCAAATTGGATTATATAGGTGTAGATGCTTATTTTCCTGTGAGTGACAAAAAAACACCTTCAGTTGTAGACTGTTTGGAAGGTTGGAAAAAACACAAAGCAGTTATTTATAACATGTCTCAAAAATATCAAAAACCTATTTTGTTTACTGAATACGGATATAGAAGTGTAGATTTTTCTGGGAAAGCACCTTGGGTAAGTGATAGAAGTATGAATCAAGTAAATCTAGAAGCGCAAACAAATACAACACAAGCTTTATTTGAAACCTTTTGGAAAGAAGAATGGTTTGCTGGAGGGTTTATTTGGAAATGGTTTCATGAACACGACAAAGTAGGAGGGGAAGATAATTCAAGATTTACACCACAAAATAAACCTGTTGAGGCACTATTACGAAAACAGTATAAATTACCAAATGAATAAAATAAAGTATATCGCTATATGTTTTGTTGTCTTGTTGTCTTGTTCTAAAGATAATGATGCTATTATACAAACTTTAGCTAATTATACTCAAGGGCGAGCTATTGAAATGGGGGCTGTTATAGCGTGTGCTGCAAGTGATGAAAATACTGGTGAAACTCTTACTTTTTATTACCCAGAAGCAGGAGCATCCAATGTGAAATTCTATGAGACAACAAATGTTGATATTGATGAAAATGATTTCAAGAATTATATTGAAAATAAGTTAAACCCTGAACCGTTTTTTAACGGTCATTTAGGGAAGTTTACACAAAACGCATCAAACGAAAAATGGGTTATTATCACTTTTGAATTAGATGAGGAAATTAAGATTTCAAACCCTATTCGAACTAAACAAATATCTAAGCCAACTGTTTGGAATAATGAGGTCTTAATAAATCAATCTCAATCTGAAATGCCACATTTTATGTGGGAAGATAATCCAGAAGGTGATAATGCTATTTATTTTCAAGTGGTTTCAGATGAAACAAATAATTTGTTATCAGGAACTTATACCTATGAAAACAACTTTCAATATTATAAAACGGGTAATGTTGTATTGAATGTAACGACTCAGCTACCACCTGATTTAACTCTCATGAAAAATTATAATTTTACCTTAATGGATGTAAGTCTGGATAATTGGGTAAATTGGGTCATTCAAAAATCGTTTGTAGCAGAATGAAAAAAGTAGTATTATTTTTTGTTTTTTTTAGCCTAATAGCATCAAACCTATTTGGACAGAATATAGTACACGATTTAAAAATCCAAGGAAATGAAAAGTTAAAAACTACTTTTATAAAAAGCATTTCTACTATTAAATCAGGAAGTGTCTTAGATTCAACAATCATTGAGCAAGATATTTTAAGATTAAAACGTTTGCCTTCCGTATCGCATGCCTATTATCAAGTGTTTCCATCAGAAGATAATCAATATAATGTGTTTTACAATATTGAGGAAAACTTTACACTGATTCCATCTGCAAATGTATTTACAACAGATAATGATGAGTTTGCTTACCGTTTAGGTCTTTACGAATTCAATTTATTTGGTAGAAATATTACTTTTGGAGGTTTTTATCAAAAAGATATTTATAGCAGTTATGCCTTTAATTTCAGAGCACCTTATCTGTTTTCTAATAAATTAGGGTTGGCAATTAATTATCAAGATTTAACTACTCAAGAGCCTGTTTTTTTTGATAATACTTCTTCAAACTATAAGTATAATAATAACTCTATTGAAATTTTAGGGTTATATGAATTCAACTTTAAAAATAGGTTAGAATTGGGAATTAACTATTTTGTTGAAGATTATCAATATAAGTTTGGAGCAACGAACCCCAATGTTCCGCAAGCTTTAAACGTTCATAAATGGTTGGCAAAGGGTATTTATGAATACAATAAATTAGATTATTTCTATCAATATGTATCAGGTTTTAAAAGTCAGTTTAACTTTCAATATGTAACATCAACAAACGATATGTTGCCTGATTTTTTTATTGGTTGGAACGATTTTTTTCTATTCAAGCGCATAGGTGAAAAGGGTAATTGGGCAAGCAGATTACGTTTAGGTTTGTCAACAAACGACGAAACACCATTTGCGCCTTTCTCAGTAGATAATAATATAAACATTCGAGGTGTTGGGAACACCATTGATAGGGGTACTGGTGCTGTTGTTTTAAACTCTGAATACCGCCAAACACTTATTGAAAAAGGTTGGTTTGTACTTCAAGGTAATGCTTTTATTGATGCTGGTTCATGGCGAAACCCAGGTGGCGATTTAGGTGATTTTAGTCAAGACGATAATATTAAAGTATATCCAGGATTGGGACTTCGTTTTATTCATAAAAAGATTTACAACGCTATTTTTAGAATCGACTATGGAGTTGGTGTTACTCCAAATTCAAGTAAAGGTTTTGTGTTTGGAATTGGGCAATATTTTTAATTAATCATCAAATTTTAATAATCCTTCAAGTTTAAATTCATCAGCTATGGCATTTTCTTTCATCTTTTTAAAGAAACTTGGAGAATTAAATTTTACACCATACTTTGTTCTGTCTAACTCTATATTGAAGAAAATTGAATTGTAATCATTTCCAAAAGTAACAGAAAATGTTTCTTGGTGCGTTATATTCTTTACTGTGATATTGCCAATTAAAATAGCTTTATTGTTTGTTATAATTGATGGTTCAGTTAATTCAAAATAGGCGTTTTCAAATTTTTTAATTTCAAAAAAATCTTTGCTTTTTAAATGTTTTTCAAGATCTCCATATTCATGATTAATACTTTTCATATCAATAATAATCTTTAAAGAAGTTATACTATCATTTTTAATCTCTATTTGTCCTTGTTTCACTTGTATATTACCAGTTAGGGTATAAGAGCTAAATGCTGCTTTACCAGTCCAATTTAAAAGACTTTTCTCAATATTTAAATTTTTGATTTGCGCATAAGATTTAAAAGTTAGAAATAAAACGCAAAGTATTGTCGAAATTTTTAATAGTTTCATGTTTCTTAGTTTAAAAGGTTAGAGGTTGTATTTATAGTTTCATAACCGCAAATAGTTTCTCCATTTTTGGTTTTTCCAATAAAGTACCACATGGCCCAACCGCCAAATAGTTTGTTGCCAATGCGCCAATTATTTTGCCATACATAAGGTTGCCCTTGTAGCATGGTTTGTTTTTTGGTTCCAAAAGTTTTATCAAGGTCTTTTAAGGGGTAACTCTTTCTCAGATTCCATTTGTTGTTATAAAATAAATAAGCACCGTATTCTATAATTTTAATTTCACTTTTCTTACATAAAATGGCAGTTGCGTGTTTCCAATAATATGTATTATCAATTTTTATAGGATCATTCTCTTTTGGGAAATGTGCAACTTCAATAGCAATTTTTAAATCTTTAATTTTTTCAGGTAATGGAGTCTCATTATTTGGAGTGCCATAACTTGTTTGAGCTAAACCTATTTGAAATGTAAGTAGGAGTAAAAAGAGTGTTGTTTTCATCATATATGTTTTTGATGAAACAAAAGTGAGATTAAAAGAAGTGCTAATCGTCTCAATTAGGCAAATGAGACCTTTTTTTGATGCTTAAAACGTGTCAATTATGTAATTGAACCGTGCTAATTGTTTTTTAAAGCACTAGGAGATTTTCCAGTTAGCTTCTTTACTGCACGATTAAATGAAGCTTTCGAATTAAATCCAGAATCGTAAGCTAAAGCAAGTAATGTGTATTGATTATTTTCTGGCTTATTAACTAATCTTTTTACTTCTTCAATTCTAAATTCATTTACAAAATCATTAAATTTTTTATTAAAAATTAAGTTTAAACACTTAGTTGTGAGGTAAGGTTTTACATTTAATTGTTCAGAAAGTAAACTCAAAGTCAAATCAGGGTTTTTAAAAACTTCATCTTCAACCATAAGATGTTTTATTTTTTTTGATAACGCTTCTAATTGCTGCTTCTCTTTAGATGTAAGTACCGTTTTAAGTTTTATAACAGATTTATTTCGTTTGCTAAAACCTTCAATTCCTAGCCAGTAAGTAATTAATGCCATTATTATAAACAACGGATAGCGATACCATTGGTTAAAAGCATAATCAAAGAATATTAAATCAATAAGTACAATAACTATAATTAAAATCGAAAAATACCTGAGTACTTTCAATACCCGTTTAATCCAGAGTGTATGCTCTGTGATGATTTCAAAAGTTTCATAATTATCTACTTTCAAAAGTTTTTCAGCTTTAAACGAATAGTAAATAATTAGCAATCCAGAAACAACATACATAGTTGGATAATGCATCCAAGTAATATAACCGTAATATCCGAGCCATGATAAACTTTCACGTGTACCATCCCAATAGAAATTTTGAGACTTTATAAAGTTACTCCAAATGAATTCAATAAAAACTGGTAGAAAGTGAATCCAATCTTTTTTTAGATTTAGCTTAAAGTTTGGAGTAATGTAAGCTTTAACAAAAAAATAAATTAACGCACCGTAAATCCAATTGTATTCAATAAGAAAATGATACCAAAAATCATAAAAACCAATATTAAATAGCGTTAAAATCTCTACTAATAACCGATAAGAAAAGAAAAATAAAATAGCTGCTAAAAATTTATGCGCAATACTATTTTGGCTTTTATTTCGCCATAATATAATACCATAAATTAAGCCTTGAATAGCTCCAATACATAGTAAAACAGTAAGTAAAACTTCTTGAGGTTTCATTTCTATAAAGATAAGCAAGTCGTTAAAGCATACAAGAAATTATTTTTTGATATACTAAATTTAATATTTAAAGTGTGAAGTTTTATTTGAATCGATTAGTTTTGCCAAAAAATTAATAGCATATGCGAACTTTTGCAATAGGAGATATACATGGAGGCTTAAAAGCTTTAATTCAAGTTTTAAATAAAATTGAAGTTAAAGATGGGGATAAATTAATCTTTGTTGGCGATTATGTAGATGGCTGGAGTGAATCTGCTCAAGTGATTCAATTTTTAGTCGAACTTTCTGAAAAAATAAACTGTGTATTTATAAAAGGAAATCATGATGTTTGGTGTGAAGAGTGGCTAAGAAGCGAAGATGTAAATCCAACATGGTACATGCACGGAGGGAAAGAAACCATGGAAAGCTACGAAGAGTTTTCAAAAGAAGATAAAAAAGCACATTTAGAATTTTTCGAGAATATGCCATTGTATCATATAGATGATGAAAACAGATTGTTTCTTCATGCAGGGTTTACATCTATGTATGGTGTAAAAAAGGAAGTTTTTGAAACTACATTTTATTTTGATAGAACTCTTTGGGAAATGGCTCTGACTATGGATAAGCGTATTGAAAAAGATTCAGCAATTTATCCAAACCGATTAAAACATTACAAAGAAATTTATATTGGGCACACACCTACTATTAACTTTAATTGTGATGTACCTATGAATGCTATTAACGTTTGGAATATAGATACAGGAGCGGCATTTACTGGGAAAATATCAGGAATAAATATTGATACTAAAGAAGTGTTTCAAAGTGATAATTTACCTGCATTGTATCCAAATGAAAAGGGACGGAATAAATAAAGGTTATTCGATTTGCTTTTTGTAATAATTATATAGTTCATTACAATCAGCCCCAAACCATTTTTTTACATAAATAGACCAATAAATATATTGCAGTTTCCAAACTCCAAATTTACGGTACATTCTAGCTGAAGACTTTATTTTTTTATTAATGACTACAAACTGTTTTCTAGCGTACAGTTCGTTAATTAGAATATTGTCTTCATAAATAATATAGCGTTCATCAAAACCGCCAATATCATTAAAAAGACTTTTAGCTATAAACTGACTTTGGTCTCCACCACGGCAAGCACGCCATCTAAATTGTGTTAACCAACTCGCTAAGCGTAACCACCAATGATTACTATCAAACTGCATTCTAAAACACCCCGCTTTGTTACCTTTTTTAACTTCGTTAATGATTAATTGGTCAAAGTTTTTTGGAGGAAGCGAATCCGCGTGTAAAAAATAAAGAATATTTCCAGTTGCAGATTCAGCACCTAAATTCATTTGTTTAGCGCGTCCTTTTTCCGACTCTAATAATTTTATTGGAGCAGTTTGATCATGATCAAAAAGTGTTTTTTTCTCTAAAGCAGTTTGATCTATATAGTTAAAAGCAGCAATGTTTTCAATAAAAGTAAAATTTGAAAATGCTTTTATAATACTTTTAGTGCTATCGCTACTTCCTCCATCTACCACAATAATTTCTGCAATATTTTTAGCAGAGGAGTTAATTTGTATATGCTCTAAGAGTTTGCCAATACAGGTTTCTTCATTTAAAACAGGAACTATAATTGATATTTGATGATTTTTCATTTGGAGTTTATTCATTCAAATCCCAGTTGTAATCCATAAAGCGCTTAGTCATTTTTTGAGATATTTTAGTATTCGAATACCTATTAACGTATTGTATGATGCTTCCAGTACCATTAACCAAAAAGTCTTTATCAAACCATGCAAAGATTTTAGAAAGTTCTATTTTAGTTGGTGTTATATAATTTCTTTTTGGGTCGTTTATAAATGCTTTAGTCGCTGTTGTTAGTTGCGTTTCTAAATGCTCTGCAGTAAAAGCTTTGTTTTGTAATTGAGGACAAGAAAAAGACGCACAAACAATAGCAAAATGAATTCTTGGTTCTTTCATTTTTCTGAGAATTTTGTGTTCTATCTCATTTAAATCATACCATTTTTCTCCTAATTTCCAATGGCGTTGTTGCCAAGGTTTTTTTATGTCTTTAATACTTTTAATTGGGTAATGCCTGAGGATTAAATCTACTGTCATAGCATTGTAAGCATTAATCCAATAAGCAAGTTTTTCATTTTTAGTCCAAGTGTCAGTTGGTAGATTTTCGCTTAAACTTGTTATGTAATTTAATAACGCTTTTCTATCTGTTCTAAAGCCTTTGTAATCAACATTCCCTTGATTTGATACATGTTTTTGAAGCAGATTATTCCAGTTATTATGATTAAATATAATCGATGTTTCTTCTTCTTCTTCAGTGTTTATAACATCTTTATTGTTTGGTTCTGAAACTTTAGTAGTGTCAGTTTCAATAATAGTTATTGTGTCCTCAATTTCTGCAACAATAGAATCTTTAGTGATTTCTACTACTTCAGTTTTTGGTTTATTGGAAGATGATTCACTAATACGTTTTGTGCTACAGCAAGAACTAATAAAAATAAGTATAGCTAATAGTTGTAGGTATTTCATTTAAAGCTTAGGTTTTTAATTAATCAGAATTTTTGTCTTCTGAAAATACGGGATATAGTTCTTGTTTTATAAAATCTTTAGGAAATGTTTCATCACCAGAAAAACCCAGCTCAATATCTTTTCCGTTATGTGGGATGTAATTTGTTTTAAACAAATAATCCCAAATGCTTAAAGTTAGTCCGTAATTAACGCCAAACCTAACATGTTTTGGTAAAGCTTTGGCATGATGCCAAATATGCATCTTTGGGTTATTGAAAATGTATTTTAAAAAACCGTAATCCCAACCTAAATTAGCATGGTTTAAATGACCTATTGTAATGGTGAAAAAGTAAACAATAGCGACATCTTTAGCATCATAATTTCCAATAATAGCAATAGGAATATAGAGTAACGATTTGTAAACAACAGGTTCCATCCAATGGTAGCGTAAATGTGCGGCAAACCCCATTTCTTTTACTGAATGATGAACTTTATGGAAGTTCCATAAAAAAGGCACACGATGTAATAAACGATGGGTATTCCATTGTACAAAATCAGAAACGATAAAGAAAACAAACAATCCTAACCATTTTGGTAAATTGTCTACATCAAAAAGTTGGAAGCTATTAATGGATAAGCCAATACTTCCTAAAACATCATTAAAAAACTGAGCTGCTGTATTTGAAAGTGCAATAAGAATGATAAGATTCAATAAAAAGAAATTGAAAAACATATAAAACGTGTCCAGCCAAAAATCTTTCCTGAAAATAGATTGTTTCTTTCGCCAAGGAAAAACAATCTCTAAACCCCAAACTAGAAGTGAAATAATTATTAGTCCATAAAAATAATTATCCCAATGGTTTTGGAAGAGTATCTCGTTTTTTAGATAATTCCAATATCCAACGTAGGAGTTTTTTATGATGTCTATGTATTTTTCCATCTGTTATTCTTGCAAAGGCAGGAATCTATTATATAATAAGATTCAGAGATTGCTTATTATGTAAAAATAACAATATAGTCTTAGCAACATCCACCACCATCATAATGATAAGTAGATTCGCTGATGAAAATATCATCTCTACCAAGGTCTGCAATAGCTCCAGCAGTTTTATCACAAATTGCTAAAGGTTGATTTTTAACTAAAACATGTCCTTTTTTATCATCAAAATAATCTTCAGAACCAAAGTAAATAGCTGCTTTTCCAGTAAAAATACAAGGCCCATCTTCAGGCATTGGGTCTTTAATGGCGGCAACCTCTATAGATTCTATATAGATTAACTCGTCTGTTGGGTAATTTTTTGGGTCTAATATACGGTATGGTTTTCTGGCTCTAATTTCAATAGTGCCAAAACCAGCATCGGTTAATGCTTTAACGTATTCTGAAATTGGTAAACTTCCGCTTAGACACAAAGCACGTAATCGTTCATCGTTACGAAGCGTATCATTCATAGGTTGCTCACAGGTAGGGTCACTCATTACTAAACGCCCATGAGGTTTTAAAACCCGATACATTTCAGCAATAGCTTTCTTTAAATCGTCAGCTTTAAAAATATTGAATAAACAATTTTGAGCTGCTACATCGATACTATTATCTTCAACAGGTAAATGCATAGCATCTCCTTTTTTAAGATCTACAAATTCGCTTTTAAACCAATCGTTTTGAGCTTCAGCTTCTATGAAGTTTTTACGTGAGGCTTCTAGCATTTCATCAACCACATCAATGCCAATAACACCATTTTTTTGACGATTAAAATATGAGAATTGAAGTAACTCCATACCACCTCCAACACCAACATAAAGCATTTTTGGATTATTTGTTAAGTCACGAGCATGTACCGTAGAACCACAACCATAGTTCATTTCTTGCATTATTTTTGGAATTTTTAAACCAGGTAATTCCCAAATAGGATTGGTTGTACAGCATAAACCAACATCTGGTGTTAGGGCCGCTTCTTTATATACGTCGTGTGTAGTTTCTAAATAGGTACTCATGCTATTAATGTGCGTTTAAAGTGATTTGATTAATTCTTTAAAAAGTATAACCATATCTGGTTCTGCTTTTTCTGCCATGGCGATAATTTCACTAATATCAACAGGCTTTAGATTATCTGGGTCGCATTCATCTGTTAAAACTGACACCGCAGCTACTTTTAATTTTAAATGATTGGCAACAATAATTTCTGGAACCGTACTCATTCCAACAGCATCGGCTCCCATGATTTTTAACATGCGATATTCTGCTCTGGTTTCTAGTTGCGGACCAACAACACTTACATAAACACCTTCATGTAATGTAATGTTATTAGTTTCGGCTATAGATTTAAATTTTGAATTTATATCTGCGTTATAAGGTGCACTCATGTCCGTAAAACGTTCGCCTAAAAGTTCAACGCCTTTAAAGGCTAATGGTGAACTACCTTGAAGATTAATATGGTCTTCAATCAACATCAATTCTCCTTTTTTGAAGTCAAGATTAATAGCCCCAGAAGCATTAGAAACTAATAGTGTGTGTATGCCTAGTTTTTCCATGATGCGAACAGGGTAAGTAACATCTTGTAATGAATAACCTTCATATAAATGAAAACGTCCTTGCATGACGATAACTTTCTTCCCAGCCATAACTCCATAGATAAGTTTTCCTTTATGAAACTCTACCGTAGCGGTTGGAAAATTAGGAATATGGTTATAACTTACTTCTTTTATTACTTCTACATCGTTGATTAATTGACCTAACCCTGTGCCTAGAATGATGCCAATTTCAGGGCTATCAAAGCCTTTGTTTTTTAAATAATCAACTGTTTCTTCTATAAACTTAATCATGTAATTGTTTGATTTTTTCTTGTAATTGTATGTTAGATTGATAAAACTTTGAAGCTATTAAATCTTCATAAGTATCAATATCATTTAAAGTATCTAAAGTAGTAAATGTAACTTGTTTTTTATTCAATTCTTGAAGTGTTTCCTCTAATAAATCGGTTTGACTCCAAGGCTTGTTTTCAAAAACAGACTTATTCATTTTTGAAAGCCCAATTAAGTAATAGCCGCCATCTTCTGCGGGTCCGAAAACCACTTCATTTTCTTTCAAAACGTCAAGACCTTTATTGATATGATTTGCTGTGATATCTGGCAAATCTGAGCCGATTAGAACGATACGGTCATAACCATCCTCAAAACCTTTTTGAAAAGCATTTTTCATGCGTTCGCCTAAATCTATACCATGTTGAACTGCTTTAGAATCGTTCTTCCATTTCGTGTCAACTACAGCATCAGAAAAATAAATACGTTTATCTGCTGATACATTTTCGGTAGCTTGTTCGGTAACTTTTACGAGTTCGCTATAAACATCATAAGCGCCTTGATTGCCAATAGTTTTGGCAAGTCTGGTTTTTACTTTTCCAAGTTTTATGTTTTTTACAAAAACAATAACTAATGCTTTACTCATATACTTTTACGCCTTTTTTTAACCATTTACTCCATGCTTTATTAAAAGTATGAATGGAATCTGTTGGTTGTTCTTGTAAATTTAAGACTTCTAAATCGTTATTTTTCCATTCAAAAATGCCTCCATATAAATTGTATACATTTGAATAGCCTGCTTTTTTAAGTTTTTCTGCAACATCTTCAGAACGAATACCTAAAGAGCAATACACTACTATTTTTGAGTTTTTATTTGGTAGTTTGGGTTTTACAATATCCAAGTTAAAGGAATCATAACCTACACAAATAGCATTTTGTAAGTGACTTGTATTAAACTCTTTTTGTTCTCTTGAATCTAATAGAATAACAGACGCTTTCTCAGTTTTTAAATCTTCGACCGAAATATAAGGAATACTCTCTTTGTTTTGCTGCTTCAATAATTTTGAAAGCGTTTTTTGAGCAAATCCAGAAATTGAAATCCCAATACAAATAAAGAGTAATACCTTTTTCATGTGGTTGTTTTATGCTACTGTTCCTTGACAACTACTTCCTGCTCCTGCAGTACACCCGTAGCAATGTTGTGAAATAACAATGTTTCTGCCTTCAAGTAAATCTTCGTTATATTCTGAAATGTGTTTTGCTTTGCTATTTACAGGAAGTTCAAGCATTTGGTTGAAATCGCAATCGTATAAATATCCGTCCCAACTTACAGAAAGTGTATTGGTACACATGACGTTTTCAACAGCTGTTGGATTGTAGGCTTCAACAAGTGCGTACATGTAATCTTCATAGTTTTCTGAAGCTATTAAATAATCGAGAAAACGAGAAATAGGCAAGTTTGTTATGGCAAACAAATTATGAAAGTGAATACTAAAATCTTCCATTAAAGCTTTTTTGAAATCTTTTTCCATAGACATTTGATCTGCTGGTAAAAAGGCCCCTGAAGGATTGTAAACCAAATCTAATCTTAAATTACTATTTGGCATACCGTAACCTACTGCATTTAATTCTTGAAGTGCTTTTATAGATTTATCAAAAACACCGTCGCCACGTTGTTTGTCAGTTTTTCCTCGAGTCCAATGTGGCATAGAACTAACCACATGAACATTATGCTTTTTGAAAAACTCTGGTAAATCGTAATATTTTTTATTGGCTCTGATGATTGTTAAGTTAGAGCGAACTATAAAATCTTTAATTCCTGCTTTTGCAGCTTCTTCAACAAACCAACGGAAATCTGGATTCATTTCTGGAGCACCTCCTGTTAAATCTAAGGTGTGTGCACCTGTATTTTTTATAACGTCCAAACATTGACGCATGGTGTCTCGCGTCATGATTTCTTTTCGATCTGGACCAGCATCTACATGACAATGGTCGCAAACTTGATTACACATGTAGCCTACATTGATTTGTAGAATTTCCAATTTTTTTGCTTTAAGAGGAAATTGATTTGTTTCGGCAATTTTACTTTTAAAGGTTGGTAATTCTCCGTTTTGAAAAATACCGTTTGATAGAATTTCTAACTGCCTATTGCTGTTTGCTAAATCGCTTTCTCGTTTATGTAGAGACTTTGTTGCCATTAATTATTTTTAATAATATATAGTTACTACGGTAAAATTAGAGTTCTGGTTTTGCGTTAGGGATTGCAGTGGAAAGCCCACAGCGATCCCGATAACTATCGGGAGAGTGAGGACTTGTAACGAAAAGCCCGACCCTTGTGGTAACACCCAAAATATTAACCGTCTAACTTATTCACTTTATTCATCATTTGTACGCCATGTACCAAAGTTGCACCGCTTTTTATGGCTGCGCCTACATGTATGGCTTCCATCATTTCTTCTTTTGTAACACCGCGTTGCAAACCATCTTTCGTGTATGCATCTATGCAATATGGACATTGCTCTGTATGGGCAACGGCCAGTGCTATTAAAGATTTTTCTCTTGCGGAAAGCGCGCCTTCTTCGAAAACTTTACCATAATAATCAAAGAACTTGTTTCCGAGCTCTTCACTCCATTCTGTTATTTTTCCAAACTTTCTTAAGTCGGCTGGATCGTAATATGTTTTTGACATTGAAAATATTTTTGTCTAAAGATAGAAATCTAATTTATTAAGTCGGAAGGTTTAACGCAACTTAACAAAAATCGCCAAATAATATATTAAATGGCGATTTTTTATAAAGTAGATAATAGTTTATGGAGAAACTATATGTTTATTCTTTAATTAAACTTCTAGAAATAACTATTTTTTGAATTTCTGAAGTGCCTTCATAAATCTGTGTGATTTTGGCGTCGCGCATTAGACGTTCAACATGGTATTCTTTTACAAACCCATTACCTCCGTGTATTTGAACTGCTTCTACGGTGTGTTCCATAGCTACTTTAGAGGCGTATAGTTTAGCCATGGCGCTAGATTTGTCATAATTTTTGCCTTGATCTTTATCCCAAGCGGCTTTCATAACTAGCATTCTTGCAGCTTCAATATCAGTATACATATCGGCTAATTTGAATGCAATGGCTTGATGGTTACATATTTCGGTTCCAAAAGCTTTTCGCTCTTTAGAGTATTTTAAAGCTAACTCGTAAGCACCAGAAGCTATACCTAAAGCTTGTGCTGCTATACCAATTCGTCCACCAGAAAGTGTTTTCATAGCAAAACGGAAACCAGAACCGTTTACACCTATTCTATTTTCTTTTGGCACTTTAACATCGTTAAATTGGAGTGTATGTGTATCACTTCCACGAATACCTAATTTATCTTCTTTGGGGCCAATATCAAAACCTTTAGTGCCTTTTTCAACAATGAATGCGTTGATGCCATGAGATCCTTTATCTCTGTCGGTTTGTGCAATAACTAAGTAAACATCAGCACGACCACCACTAGTAATCCAGTTTTTTGTGCCATTTATAATATAATGGTCGCCTTTGTCAATTGCAGTTGTACGCTGCGATGTGGCATCACTACCAGCTTCTGGTTCGCTTAAACAAAATGCACCAACAAATTCTCCTGTTGCTAACTTTGTTAAATATTTTTGTTTTTGATCTTCTGATCCATATGCCTCTAAACCATAGCAAACTAATGAATTGTTAACTGAAACAATTACTGAAGCTGAAGCATCAATTTTAGAAAGTTCTTCCATAATTAGAACATAAGAAATGGCATCCATTCCACTTCCTCCATATTTTGGGTCAACCATAATTCCTAGAAAACCTAAATCACCCATTTTTTTAACGAGTTCTTTAGGAAACTCCTGTTTGTTATCACGTTCTATAACACCAGGGAGTAATTCTGTTCTGGCAAAATCGCGAGCTGCATCGCGAATCATTATATGTTCTTCTGAAAGATTAAAATTCATAATTCGTAATTAAAATGTTGTTTTGGTAAAAAATGTTTACAAATATAGCTTTTTAGTGTGAATTCTTAAAAATTAAGTACTGATATTACGTGTTGAATCTTTTCATTTATTTATACAAGATTATTACTTTTACTTTCTATGTCAAAATCAAAATATAGTGTTATTGGAGTGATGTCTGGAACATCATTAGATGGAATAGACCTAGTATATGCTAATTTTTATTATGATGAGGTTTGGGGTTTTGAGATTGTTTATGCTGAAACCATTAAATATGATGCAAAATGGTTTAATATTTTAAAGCGTTTAGTTTCTTTTTCTTTTGAAGAATTAAAAAACATTGATGCTAACTATACTGAATATCTAGCTAATGTAATAAAGGGTTTTATTAATAAAAACCAAATAAAACATATTGATGCTGTATGCTCACATGGACACACAGCATTGCATCAACCAGAAAACAAATTAACTTATCAAATAGGAAATAGACCTTTATTGGCAAAAATATTAAATGAAAAAGTAGTTTGTGATTTTAGAGTTCAAGACGTTGAACATGGTGGACAAGGAGCTCCTTTAGTTCCCATTGGTGATGAACTGTTGTTTTCTGAATACGATTTTTGTTTGAACTTGGGCGGATTTGCTAATATTTCAATGCATTTAAATAATGAAAGAATTGCCTATGATATTTGCCCTGTTAATATTGTAATGAATCATTATGTGAATAAGTTGGGATTCGATTATGATGATAGAGGTGGAATTGCATCAACTGGAACTATTAATGAAAACTTGCTTAATCAATTAAATAAGCTAGATTTTTACAAAGAAAACTACCCAAAATCTTTAGGTTTAGAATGGGTGAATCGAAATGTTTTTCCAATAATAAATAATTTTCAACTTGAAACAAAAACTGTTTTAAGAACCTTTCTGGAACATATTGCATATCAAATAGCTTCAGAAATAAAAAAGATAGAAAAGGCTACAGTTTTGATTACTGGTGGTGGGGTCTATAACACATTTTTAATAGAAAGAATAAAGCATTTATCAAACACTGAAATAATTATCCCATCAAATAATATTGTAGAATTTAAAGAAGCATTAATTTTTGGTTTTTTAGGGGTTTTAAAAATAAGAAACGAAGTTAATTGTTTAAAAAGCGTTACTGGCGCTTCTAAAGATCATAGTTCTGGTAGGATATATCTTCCTTAAAATTCATGATAAATTAATAACAAAAGGTTTTTAGTTTTTTATATTTGTTATATTAATAATTTAAATTTTTTTCCAATGACTCAATTATAACTTCACTTAAACTTACCTCCGGATAAATTATAAGAAAGCTATACAAACGAATCAACAAGAAAAAATGAAAGAATTATTAAAAAAATACGAAAATAAAACACCAGAAATTGTCTTTAATTGGAAAGATTCTGAAACAGAAGCTGAAGGTTGGGTGGTAATAAACTCTCTTCGTGGAGGTGCTGCAGGTGGAGGAACAAGAATGCGTAAAGGACTTGATATGAATGAAGTTTTATCTCTAGCAAAAACTATGGAAATCAAGTTTACGGTTTCTGGTCCTGCTATTGGTGGCGCTAAATCTGGAATCAATTTTGATCCCAAAGATCCAAGAAAAAAAGGCGTTCTAGAGCGTTGGTATGGAGCTGTTTCACCGTTACTAAAAAGTTACTACGGAACAGGTGGTGATTTAAACGTAGATGAAATTCACGAGGTTATTCCTATAACTGAAGAAAGTGGTGTTTGGCATCCGCAAGAAGGTGTTTTTAATGGGCATTTTAAACCCACTGAAGCTGATAAAATAAACAGAATTGGGCAGTTACGCCAGGGGGTTATTAAGGTTATTGAAAATCCTGATTTTTCACCAAGTGTATCTAAAAAATATACTATAGCAGATATGATTACGGGCTTTGGGGTTGCCGAAGCTGTAAAGCAATATTATAATATTTATGGAGGCGATGTAAAAGGGAAACGAGCAGTTGTTCAAGGTTTTGGGAACGTAGGAGCCGCAGCAGCTTTCTATTTATCTCAAATGGGAGCAAAAATTGTTGGAATTATTGATATTGCTGGAGGTCTGATTAATGAAGATGGATTTACTTTCGAAGAAATCACTGAATTATTTTTAGCCAAAACAGGAAATACATTAATAGCAGACAATTTAATACCTTTTGAAGAGATAAATAAAAACATTTGGGCTCTAAAAACCGAAATTTTCGCACCATGTGCGGCATCTAGACTTATTACTATTCATCAAATAGATGAAATGATTGATAGCGGTCTAGAAATTATATCTTGTGGTGCTAACGTTCCTTTTGCAGATAAAGAGATTTTCTTTGGTCCAATTATGGAACATACCGATTATAAAGTAAGTTTAATACCAGATTTTATTTCAAATTGTGGAATGGCCAGAGTTTTTGCGTATTTTATGGAGCGCAAAGTACAAATGACTGATGAAGCCATTTTTAAAGACACATCAAATATAATCAGACAAGCTTTAGAAAAAGTTCACAATAAAAATAAATCAAAAACTGAGATCAGTGCTACAGCATTTGAAATAGCACTAAACCAACTTTTATAACCAATTTATAATATGGAAACAGCAATTATTTTAGTATTCGTCATGGGCTATTTAGCCATTACTTTAGAGCATAGTATAAAAATTGACAAACTTATTCCGGCACTAGTCATGATGGCTATTTGTTGGGCTTTAATTGCTTTGGGGTTGGATGCTTTTCCACAGTGGTTTGATTCTGGAAAACACGCACTCTTAGAAAATTTTGGATTGCTTGGACACGAAGAAAAAGTGCATATGATGGAGGAAACATTGCTCCACCATTTAGGTAAAACTTCTGAGATTTTAGTGTTTCTTTTAGGAGCTATGACTATTGTTGAAATTATTGATTATTTCGACGGTTTCGCAACTATAAAAAACTTTATAAAAACAAAAAAGAAAAGTAAAATTCTTTGGATTTTCGCCATACTAGCCTTCATTTTATCAGCTATAATAGATAATCTTACAGCTACTATAGTTTTAATTTCAATTCTTCAAAAAATTGTAAAAGATAGAAATGTTCGTATTTGGTACGCAGGTTTAATAATTATTGCTGCAAACGCTGGTGGTGCTTGGTCTCCAATTGGAGATGTTACAACAACCATGCTTTGGATTGGTAAAAAAGTAACTACAGGACATTTAATAGGTTACCTATTATTACCATCATTTTTATGTATGGCAGTACCAACGTTAATAGCTTCATTCTTACCTGCTTTCAAAGGTGATTTGCAAATGGAAGAAAGTGACAATAAGCCAAAATCTAGGTTCAGTGCAACCATGTTATATTTAGGCTTAGGTGCTATAGTATTTGTGCCAATTTTCAAGATGGTAACTCATTTACCACCTTACGTGGGTATGATGTTGTCTTTAGGTATTGTTGCAACATTTGCTGAGATATACAGTAGTTCTAAATTTAGTATGTCAAGTCACGATTCAGAAGAGAGTGACGCTCACGCTCACCATAGTCCAGTACATAGTGCTTTAGCAAAAATCGAATTACCAAGTATTCTATTTTTTTTAGGTATTTTAATGGCAGTTGCCGCTTTAGAATCTCTGGGTATTCTATTCAATTTCGCAACTTCATTGCAAGATTCTATGCCTCAATTAGGTACAGAAATACACTCTGGAGGAGTTTCAGATTTAGTAGTTTTATTACTCGGTGTTGGTTCTGCGGTAATTGATAATGTGCCACTAGTTGCAGCTAGTTTAGGTATGTTCTCAGAGCCTATAGATCACGAGCTATGGCACTTTATAGCCTTTTCTGCAGGTACAGGTGGTAGTATGTTAATCATTGGTTCTGCTGCGGGCGTAGTTGCTATGGGTATGGAAAAAATAGATTTCTTTTGGTACTTAAAAAAAATCGCTTGGTTAGCGCTTGTAGGTTTCCTTGTAGGCTCTGCGGCGTTTATGGTTACCAGAACCATGTTTTAAAATTTAAATAAAAGTTATTTGGGCGTTACCCAAGGGTCGGGCTTTACGTTGCAAGTCCTCGCACCTCTCCCGATAGCTATCGGGATCGGACTGTGGGCTTTCCACTGCAATCCCTAACGCAAATCCAGATTCTATCTAGAGTTTTAACAAAATATCATGTTTACGGTGCATATTAAATTATCCATTATACTTTAATAAAAAACGAAACGTTATACATTTGCAATAAATTATTAATATATGCTAAATACATTATTACAAAACACTCAAGAAGGAACAGAAGTTCTTACTGATGTTGAATCTGTTGAAAAAACACTTTCAATTATAGAATTAATAAGTAGCGGAGGTCTTGCAGGACAACTCATTATCGCTGTATTATTTTTACTGCTAGTAGGTGCTATTTATATCTATTTCGAACGCATTTTCGCTATAAAAGCAGCATCAAAAGTAGATGCTAATTTCATGAATCAAATTAAAGACCATGTTAGTAATGGTAAAATAGATTCTGCTCAAATGCTATGTGCACAACAAAATTCGCCTGTATCAAGATTAATTGGTAAAGGGATTTCTAGAATAGGAAAACCATTAGCAGATATCAATACAGCTATTGAAAACGCAGGTCGTTTAGAAATTTACGGACTAGAAAAAAACGTTAGTATTCTAGCAACCATTTCAGGAGCAGCACCAATGATAGGATTCCTTGGTACGGTAATTGGAATGATATTAGCAATATTCGAATTAGCAAACGCAGGAGGCACCATTCAGATGGATGTCTTAGCAAGTGGCTTATATACAGCTATGACAACCACAGTTGCAGGTTTAATTGTAGGTATTGTGGCTTATATGGCATACAATCACTTGGTAGTAAAAACTGATAAAGTGGTGTATCAAATGGAAGCTAATTCATTAGAATTTTTAGATCACTTAAACGAGCCAACGTAGTATGAATTTTAGAGGAAGAAATAAGGTTACACCAGAATTCAATATGTCTTCTATGACGGATATTGTATTCTTGTTACTTATCTTTTTTATGATTGCTTCTACATTAGTTACCACAAATGCTATTGATATTTTATTACCCAAAGCAAGTGGTAAAACAGAAAATAAAAAGTCTGTTGCAGTAAGCATAAAGAAAGATTTAACCTATTACATAGATCAAAAGCGTGTTGGTGTTAGTGTTTTAGAGAATGAGTTATTGGCAGCATTATCATCTCAAGAAAAACCAACAATTGTATTAAGGGCCGAAAAATCAGTACCTGTTGAAAACGTAGTTAAAGTGATGGACATCGCTAACAGAAATAAATTTAAAGTTATTTTAGCGGTAAAACCAAAGTAGTATGAAAAAGTACTTTAAAACAAAACACGAGAGAAACTCAGCAAAATTAACAGGGCTTATAGCTGTTATTTTGTTGCTTTTGTTGTTTGTAGTAGGTACAACATATATGGATCCGCCAGAAGAGTACGGTGTAGCTGTAAATTTTGGTAATTCGAATTTTGGAAAAGGGAATGTTCAACCTAAAGCACCAGTTAAATCTGAGCCTCGAAAGGTTGAAGAACCACCACAACCAGAAGCGTCAAAATCTGAGCCAGAACCAGCAAAATCTACAGAAGCTAAAGAAGAGGTTTTAACTGCTGATAACGCTGAAGAAATAGCTATAAAAAAGCAAAAGCAAGCTGAAGCTAGAGCAAAAGCTGTTGCAGAAGCGAAAGCGAAAGCAGAAGCAGATAGAATTGCTAAAGAAAAGCGAGAACAAGAAGAAAAAAAGAAAAAACTGGATGCCTTAATTGGAGGTGTAAGTAAATCTGAAGGTACCGAAAGTGGGAGTCAAGGCAACGATAATAAAGCTGGCGATAAAGGACAGTTAGATGGTAACTCATATGCGCCTAGTTATTTTGGCGGACAAGGTACAGGTAGTGGAGGTGTTGGATATGGTTTAAACGGAAGAGGTAAAGCATCTTTTAAAAGATTAAAACAAGATTGTAACGAATCAGGAATGGTTATCGTTAAAATTGTGGTAAATCAAAGTGGAAATGTTGTTGAAGCTACTCCTGGAGTTCGTGGTACAACAAATACCGCACAATGCTTATTAGAACCAGCAAAAAAAATTGCCATGTCTCATAAATGGCCATCAGATTCCAAAGCACCAACACGTCAAATTGGATTTGTTAGTGTTAATTTCAAATTAAGTCAATAGTAAATGACCTATCAAGATACGCTCAATTGGATGTTTTCTCAACTGCCAATGTATCAACGCCAAGGCAAAATAGCTTTTAAAAAAGATTTATCTAATACTATAAAGCTAGCTTCGCATTTAAAAAATCCAGAAAATACATTTAATACAGTTCATGTTGCAGGAACTAATGGTAAGGGGTCTACAAGTCACATGTTAGCATCTGTTTTACAAGAAGCAGGCTATAAAGTTGGATTGTACACGTCTCCACATTTAAAAGATTTTAGAGAACGTATTAAAATCAATGGAGAAGAAGTAAGTAAGCAATTTGTTATTGGGTTTATAAAGCGTAATAAACCTTTTTTTGAAAAGAACAAGCTGTCTTTCTTTGAAATGACTGTAGGAATGGCATTTGATTATTTTGCTAAACAAAAGGTTGATATTGCTGTTATTGAAGTTGGTTTGGGAGGTCGATTAGATTCTACAAATATTATAACACCTAAAGTTTCAGTAATTACAAACATAGGATTAGATCATACACAGTTCTTAGGCGATACCTTAGAACTTATTGCTTTCGAAAAAGGCGGAATTATAAAACCAAATGTTCCAGTAGTTATTGGAGAAACTCAAGATGAAACAACCCACGTTTTTAAGACTCTAGCTGAAAAGAATAAAACAGAACTTGTATTTGCAGATAAAGTTATTAAAGAACATTACAAATCAGATTTAGTTGGTACTTATCAATCAAAGAATATAAAAACTACTATTCAATCAATAAAAGAGCTTCGAAAACAAGGTTTTAGTATATCTGATGAAAACTTAAAAGTTGGGCTTTTAAGCGTTATTAAAAACACATGTTTGTTAGGGCGTTGGCAAATTCTGAATGACAAACCAAAAGTAGTTTGCGATACAGGGCATAATAGGGAAGGGCTAACCTATGTAATGCAACAGCTTAAAAATGAAAAATTTGATTCGTTGCATATGGTCTTTGGGGTAGTAAGTGATAAGGATTTAAGATCTATAGTTGACTTATTGCCAAAAGAAGCGACATACTATTTTTGCAAACCTAATATTTCAAGAGGTTTAGATGCTAAAGTATTAAGGGAAAAGTTTTCTGAGTATAATTTAAAAGGAAGTGATTATAAATCTGTAAGTGAAGCTTACAAAACAGCATTAAATACGGCTAGTAAAGACGATTTTATTTTTGTTGGAGGTAGTACATTTGTTGTAGCTGAAATAATTTAAATTTTTATTGAAAAAGTTTTTGCAATATTAAAAACTAGGTTATATTTGCAGTCCAATTTAGAGGGCATCAAGCTCGGTTAGTTCTGAGCATCCCGATTTACTATCGGGAGGGTCAAAAAAGGTATCGAATCCTTTTAAAAAATATTCGGGCGCGTAGCTCAGTTGGTTCAGAGCACTTGGTTTACACCCAAGGGGTCAGGGGTTCGAATCCCTTCGCGCCCACAGAAAATCCCAAAGTTTTTTACTTTGGGATTTTTTATTTAAACCTATTTCAGTAATGTCTTACTATGTTTACATTCTTTATTCTTCAAAGCTAAATAAATATTATGTAGGTTCTTCTGAGGATGTAAATATTAGGTTAGATAAGCATTTGCAAAGCCATAAAGGCTTTACAGGAAAAGCAAAAGATTGGGTTTTAAAATATACAGAGACGTATGATTCTAAAAGTGAATCAATAAGGCGAGAATTTCAGATAAAAAAATGGAAAAGTAGAAAGATGATTGAAAGTCTCATTGAAAAATCTGATAGCTCAGGTTAGAGCATCCCGATTTTCATCGGGAGGGTCAGGGGTTCGAATCCCTTCGCGCCCACAAAAAATCCTAAAGTTTTACTTTAGGATTTTTTTATACTCAATAACTAAACATACTATTCAGATTTTTTTTCTATTTTTAAAGAAATCTCTCGTACATGGATAAAAGTCGCATTAAAGATACTTACAAAGAAATATTTAAATCTCACGACAATCCATCACTCAAAAAACATATCGAAAAAATAATAGAGCTAGATACTTATTTACCTTATAGTTCTACATTTTTCTGTATAACAAACACGCAAAATCTATCTTTTGAATATATCAGTAAAAACATGAGTGCCTGTCTTGGTATAGATCGTAATGAATTAGATATAAAAGGGATGCGTTACTTATGGAGTAGAATGCATCCAGATGATTTGGATATATGGTTAAAGGCGTTAAATGAACTCATGAATTTTACACTAACGGAGATTTCTGTTTCAGATAGGAGTCTTATGAGCTATACTTGGAATTATAGGCTTAAAGACGGCAAGGGAAACTACGTTAATATAGTTCAGAATACAACACCTTTAGAGTTTGATAGTGAGAATAAACCCATTATAGGTTTAGCACACTACACGGTACTTTCTACAAATGTTGAGATGCAAATATGCGCTTCAGCTAAGTTATTGAATAAAAAGAATGAATACGAAACTGTTTATTTTAATAACTTTTCACAAAAATTACTGTCAACAGGTATAAGTAATAGAGAACGAGATGTTATAAGACTATTAGTTTTGAATTATTCTAGTAAAGAAATTGCTGAAAAACTTAATATAGCAGCAAATACTGTTGATACGCATAGAAGAAATATACTTAAGAAACTAAATATATCTTCTACAGGAGAACTTATAGGAATGCTGAAAATAAACAAAAATCTCATTTAAAATGTTTAAATACTCAATTTGAGTATTGCGTTAATGGAATTTATTGTGCATCTTTACAGTGCTATTAATTAGTTCTTAGGGAGAATTATATTAAATAAAGTGTTGGTTTAATTTAAACTGACACTTTTTTTGTTTATTATAATAAATCTAATAAGCGTTCTAATGCCATACCTCTAGAACCCTTAATTAATAATGTTCTATTATTTATTTTTGAAAAATCAAAATCATTTTTAAAATAGTCGAAAGATTTAAATTGTTTAGCCTTATTTGATTTTGTTCGATAAAAATTTTCTCCAATTAAAATAATTTCATCAATATCAAGAGATAAAGCTAAATCAGTAATATTCTGATGTTCTAATTTAGCGTTTTCACCAAGTTCAAACATATCGCCAAGAATAGCTGTTTTTTTTCCTGATTGCTTTTCAAAATTTAATAGTGCAGCATGCATACTACTTGGGTTAGCATTATATGCATCAAGAATTATCTTGTTTGTAGCTTTCTCTATAATTTGAGAACGATTATTTGTTGGGATATAACTTTCTATAGCTCGTTTTATAGCAGAATCATCAATTTTAAAATATTTACCGATTGTTATAGCAATAGCAATATTGTTAAAATTATAATCACCTATAAGTTGACTTTGAATTTCTATATTATTGAATGAACATTTAACAAAAGGTTTTGCTTCAATAAAATTAATCGTAACATCACATTGGTTAATTTGGTTTCCAAAAGTATATATATTAGCATTTTCTGTTTTTTTAACCTGAATTGGGTCATTAGCGTTAACGAAAATGTGTTTCTTCTCAAAAATTAAATAATCATACATTTCGCTTTTTCCTTTAATTACACCTTCAACTCCACCAAAACCTTCTAAATGAGCTTTTCCAAAGTTTGTTATGTATCCATAATCTGGTTTTGCTACACTACATAAAAATTCAATTTCTTTTTGATGATTAGCGCCCATTTCTACAATGCCAATTTCGGTTTCATTTGTTAGAGATAATAAAGTTAACGGAACGCCTATGTGATTGTTTAAGTTGCCTATTGTAGCAGTCGTGATATATTTTTCAGATAGGACAGAATTTATTAATTCTTTCGTAGTTGTTTTACCATTACTACCTGTAAGAGCAATAATAGGCTTGTTTAAATAATCTCTATGAAATGTAGCTAATGTTTGCAGTGTTTCTAAAACGTTATCTACTAAAATAGTTTGAGCAGAATTATTAAATTCAGCTTCATCTACTATGGCGTATTTAGCACCATTATTTAATGCGACTTCAGCATATTTATTACCATTAAAATTTTCGCCTTTAAGAGCGAAAAACATATCATCTTTAACAATTTTTCTTGTATCAGTTGATACTGAATGACACTCTAGGAAGAGTTTATGGAGCTTTTCTGTTTTCAAAAATTAAATTTTTTTTTATGAAAATAAAAGTATAAAAAAAGGTTCTAACCATGGTTAGAACCTTTAATATATTTTAGAACCTTAAATTTAGTTCTTCTTTTTACCTTTTCCTTTACTTTTTGATCCAACTCTAGACATTGCACATCTAAAACCAATATAGTCTGTTGCCATATCTTGCGGGAAGTAACGTCTTTGAGCAGGGTCTAACCAGTACTCTCTGTCTTTCCAAGAACCACCTTTGTAAACTCTTACTTCATCATTTATTAAAGATGTTCTGTTATTTCTCTTGTCATATTCTCTAACAATATTTCCTAAAGAATCTCTAGTAATATTATGTTTTGGTGAGTTGTACATTTTTCTAGTTGAAGATTCTTCTCCTTCTACTTCTTCATCATCATTAAAGCTTTCAAAATAACGCGAAGAACGTTTGTCTCCATCTCTAAAGTTAATCTGGTTGCTTTTATCAAAGTTGGTACGTAGATAGGTTTCGTTTTCATCAACAGGTACTTGTAAAATTTCACCTGGTAAGTTTCTTGCAACTACCTTACCATTAGATAAAGTGTCATAAACAATATCGTCAGATGTTACAACTTTTACGGTACCATCTTCATTTAATGCATTTTTGGTATAAACATTTCCACGGTAGTAGTTAAAATCGTTAAATTCATCATCTACTATAGGTCTGTAAACATCAGCTACCCATTCGGCAACGTTACCAGCCATGTCATATAACCCAAAATCATTAGGGTCATAAGATTTTACAGCGTTTGTAATATCAGCACCATCATCAGACCATCCTGCAATACCACCGTAATCACCTTTTCCTTGTTTAAAATTAGCTAATTGGTCTCCACGTATTTTACGTTTACCAGAACGTGTATATTGTCCATCCCATGGGTATTTTTTTCTACCACGGTATAAATTATAGCTTCTCAATTCGCTTAAACCTAAAGCAGCATATTCCCATTCTGTTTCAGTTGGTAGTCTATATTTTGGTGAGATGATACCAGTTTGACGTGTAGCATATATTCCTGTTTCATTGCCATCAGCATCAACTTGAGTATTTCTTTTTCTACGACCATCTCCGTTGATAATTTCTTCATTACCACCATAAGTTAGCGTAGGTGCATTAATATAAGTATCTGTACTAAAAGTTTGTTCAGAATTTACGTCTGTTAATTTAGCATCACGTTTCAAGTATCCTGCTTTTTCTAAGTTAAACTCGTTTACACGATCTGAACGCCAATTTGCAAATTCAACTGCTTGAATCCAGCTAACTCCAACTACAGGGTATTCACCGTAACCTGGGTGACGTAAGTAGTTGTTTGTCATTACTTCGTTAAAACCTAAACGGTTTCTCCATACTAAAGTATCAGGTAAAGCGCCATGATATATAGCTCTGAAGTTTTCATCTGATGGTGGGTAAACACGCTTGATCCAATCTAAGTACTCCATGTACATAGCATTGGTAACTTCAGTTTCATCCATATAAAAAGACTGTACATGTTGTTGATTAGGACTATTGTTCCAATCATGCATAACATCGTCTTGGACACGTCCTTTTGTAAACGTACCACCTTCTATAAAAACTAAACCTGGAGCAGTTTCTTGTTCTTTAAAATCTGTATTGTACTGGAAACCACCATTTCTGTCGTTGATGTTCCATCCAGTAGCTCTGGAGCTATTTTTTGAACTCGAAGATTTTTTACAACTAGTTGAAGCTACTGTTAGTGCTAAAACTAATAAAACCTTGAATGCTACTATTTTTTTCATATCCATACTTTTAAGTAAGCTAATTAATTTTGGAGCTGCAATATAAGAATTAAACCCAATAACGCAAGCTGTTTTTTGCATTTTAACCAAAAAATAGTGTATTTCGTCCTATTTTTATGCATTACAACGATGATTTTAGCCTTTTAAACCATAGTTTTGTGTTGTATTAACGTGTGTTTTCCTAATTTATTATTGTATTTTTGAAACTGTTTTTAAAATTGTTGTTTTTTTAATAATAACAATGCGTTAACTACGTTATTTTACCAATGAAAAAGAAGATTTTATTTTTACTGTTGATTATTTCGGCAGGAGTGTTTGCACAACAAAAACAATATAATATAGTTTGGGGTGAATCTCAAAAGCTTTCTGGAGATAGTTTTTCTGTGGAAGTTCCTGCATTTAATAAACCTTATTTTAATTACAGTTTGGATGAAGGTATATTGTTTGTAGACCAATGGGAATCTAAAACTGTAATAAATGAGTCTTCAGTTTCTCTCACAAATGTTTTATATCAAACAGTATCTAAAACAGATTTAAAGGACTTGGATGTTAATAAAATACCAGCTAAATTAAGGTATAGCCTAAAAAATTCAACTTCACGAAATAAGACTTATGCATTTTTTCAACTGTCTCCTATAATAAAGGATGAAAATGGCAACTATAAAAAAGTAACTTCTTTTCAAATAAATTATAAAAATGGATCAGATAGTAGGTCTTCATTATTAAAACGGAATAATGGATCAAGAGTCATAACTAATTCAGTATTAAATTCTGGAGAGTGGTTTCGTTTTTATGTTGATACAACTGGAGTTTTTAAGTTGTCTAAAAGTTTTTTACAGCGTTTAGGTGTTCAAGTTAATAGTGTAGACCCTAGAACCATTAAGTTATATGGTCATGGAGGACGAATGATTCCTTATTCAAACGCTATAGCATATCCTTATGATGTTCCAGAAAATGCTATAAAATTTATTGGTGAAGAAGATGGGAGCTTTGATAATAATGATTATTTATTGTTTTATGCTCAAGGCCCTAAAGAATATAACGAAGAAAGTAGAACACATATTAATTGTTACACTGATAAAACATATTATTATATAAATGTAAGCTCTGGTAATGGTAAGCGAATACAGCATTTTAATCAACCAGAAGGTGCTGTTGATATGGTTGTTGATACTTATCAAGATTATTTATTTCATGAAATTGACACCTATAATTTAATATCATTAGGTAGGCGCTGGTTTGGTGATAAATTTGATATAGATAGTTCCAAAAAATTTGAATTTGAATTTCCGGATTTGGTTACATCAGAACCTGTAACTTTAAGAGTTTCTGTAGCTACTGCATCTAGAAGTGATAGTCAAATGAAAGTTAGTGTAAATAATGTTGAGGTTTCTTCATTATTTATAGGTGGAGTTACCACGCCAAGTTTGGCTAATGGAAGAGAGTTTTTCGGAAATGTTGATGTTAACTCTTCAAATATCTCAATAGATTTAGATTTTGATAACTTAGGTAATCCCAGTACTATAGGGTATTTAGATTTTATTGCGATTGAAGCTACACGAAAGTTGAATTTTGATAATAAGCAATTTTTATTTAAAAACAATAATGTAGCTACAGCATCAGGAACTGTTCAATATAATATTGAAAATGCTACTCAGCTATCAGAAATTTGGAATGTAACAGATTTATATAATGTATCAAACTATGAGAATACTGATGAAGCTTCAACTTTAAGTTTTACTGATGTTCTTGGTACTTTAAAAAGTTATGTTGCGGTTTCTTCTTCAGATTATTATACTCCCAAATTTGATTCACAAACAATAATTAATAATCAGAATATAAAAGGAACTATTTTTCAAAATTCACAAGGTAATTTTCAAGATGTTGATTATATAATAGTGACACCAAATAATATGTTTTCAGATGCGGAACGTTTAGCTCAAATCAACAGAAATCAGTATGGTATAAATGTAAAAGTTGTTGGTTTAGATGAAATATATAATGAGTTTAGTTCAGGAAATCAAGATGTTGGAGCTATTAGGAATTTAGTAAAGTATGTTTACGATAATGCAAGCACTCCAGAAAATAGAATAAAATACTTGTGTTTATTCGGAGATGGCTCTTATGATTATAAAGATAGGATTAGAAATAACACAAATATTGTCCCTTCATGGTATTCTTATAACAGTTTTAGTTTAGCAACCTCATTTGTTTCAGATGATTTTTATGGTATGATGGATGATAACGAAGGTACCATGAATTCTAGTGATAAGCTAGATATTGCCGTAGGTAGAATTTTAGCTGATACGCCTCAAAGAGGTAAAGAAATGGTTGATAAAATTGAATCTTACTACATTAAAGAAACCTTTGGTAGTTGGCGTAATAATGTTGTGGTTATTTCTGATGATAATGATGACAAATTAAAAGGCGATTTACAATTTACAACAAATGATATTGGTGATTTGATTTCTCAAGAAAAGCCATTTTTGAATGTTACAAAAATACATTCTGATGCCTTTCAACAAGAATCTTCAGCAGGAGGAAATAGATATCCTATTGTTACTAATGAAATAGTTAACGCAATAGATAACGGTGCATTAGTGATTAATTATTTCGGACACGGAGGAGAAGAAGGTCTTGCAGAAGAACGCATTTTAGTAAAGCCAGATATTGTGGGCTTCCGTAATTTCTGTAAACTAAATTGTTTTGTTACAGTTACTTGTGAATTTACAAGATTTGATAATCCTTTCAGGGAAACGGCAGGAGAGTTTACATTTTGGAATAAAGATACTGGTGCAGTAGGTTTAATTACAACCACAAGACAAGTTTTTGTTAATTTCGGAATTACTTTTAATAGGGAATTAGGTCAATATTTATTTTCATATAGTGATAATGATACCTATGGAGATAATGAATATCCTTCGGCAGCTGAAGCTTTGAGGTTAGCAAAAAATGATCCAGCTGTATCAGGGAATAGCCAGAAAAATTTGGTATTCTACATTGGAGATCCTGCTATGAAATTGGCATTTTCAAAACCAAATATAAGGCTTACAAGAATAAATGACACACCAATAGAAACAGCAACAGATACTCTCAAAGCATTAAGTTATGTTAAGTTGGCAGGTGAAGTAACGGATGAGGCAGGAAATCTTTTAAATAATTATAAAGGTACGTTGTCAACTACCATATATGATAAAGTTATTAATAGACAAACGTTAGCTAATGATGGTATTAGTGATAGTAATGGGGTTATAAAGTTAGACTTTACAACACTTGGAGAAATTATATTTAGAGGGCAGGCTTCTGTTGAAAACGGTCAATTTGAATTTGATTTTGTTGTGCCAAAAGATATTGGAATTCAAGTAGGTTTTGGTAAAGTTAGTTTTTATTCAAAAAACGAAGCTCTAACTCAAGATCAAGCAGGTGCAAATATAAACTCTGTTAGGATTGGAGGCTTAAATGAAAATGCTCCAGAAGATAACACAGGTCCAGTTATAACTTTATATATGAATGATGAAAATTTTGTTACTGGTGGAATTACTAATGAATCACCAACTTTATTAGCTAAAATGGAAGACGCAAATGGTATAAATACAGCTAGTGGAATTGGTCATGATATTGTTGCAATTATTGATGGGGATGAAACTAATCCAGTTGTGCTAAATGATTATTATCAAACAGACGTTGATGATTATACAAAAGGAACTGTGAGTTTCCCTTTCAGAGATTTAGAACCTGGGTTGCATACATTAAGTTTAAAAGCATGGGATGTTTATAATAATTCATCAATATCTGAAATTCAGTTTGTTGTTTTTGATAAAGATCAAAGTTTAGCTATAAATAATGTCTTAAATTACCCTAATCCATTTGTTAATTACACAGAATTTTGGTTTAATCACAATAGTTCAGAACCTTTAGACGTTTCAATACAGATATTCACTGTTTCAGGGAAATTAGTAAGAACCTTGAATGGACAAACTTCTGGAGGTATTAAGGCAACAAGCTCCTTGTCTAGAGATTTAGTTTGGGATGGACGAGATGATTTTGGAGATAAAATAGGAAAAGGAGTTTATATTTATAAGTTAAAAGTACATTCTAACTTGTTAAATAAAACAGTAGAAAAAATAGAAAAACTTGTTATACTTTAATTGATAAGTGTTTGTAATCGAAAATTTTGACATGTTAAAGAAATAAAAAACAAGTCTCAAAATAAAATTTATATTTGCTAACTAAAATAGAATTCATGAAGAATAGAATATTGCTATTAATGGCTTTTGCTTTTATTTTAAAAGTTAATGCTCAAGAAACAATTGTTTTTCCTAATCAAGATAGAAGAGTTATCACAACAGGAGTGCCTTTTTTGTTAATTGCTCCTGATGCTCGTGCAGCTGCAATGGGAGATATGGGTGTAGCTACATCTGTAGATGCTTTTTCTCAACAATGGAATTCCTCTAAATATGCTTTCTCTGAAACTAAATCTGGTATTGGGGTAAGTTATACACCTTACTTAAGTAAGTTAGTAAATGATATTTTTTTAGGAAATGTTACTTACTTTAATAGAATTGATGAACGAAGTGCTTTTGCAGCTAGTTTAAAGTATTTCTCATTAGGAGATATAGAATTTGTAACTGATGAGTTTTCTGAAGCGTTAATACAAAGACCTAATGAGTTAACAATTGATGCATCTTATGCGTTACGTTTAACAGATCAATTTGCAATGTCTGTTGCTATGCGATATCTACGTTCAGATTTAAGGTTAGATGGTGTAGATGGAGATGCTACTCCGGCAAGTACATTTGGTGTGGATATTTCTGGGTATTATCAAAGTGAAGAAGAAGCTTATTCAGATTTTAACGGACGATGGAGAGCAGGATTTGCAATTCAAAATATCGGACCTAAATTCAAATATGATGAAGGAGGACAAGAGAACTTTCAGCCAACCAACTTAAGATTAGGGACAGGGTTTGATTTCATATTTGATGATTACAATAAAATCGGATTAACATTAGAAGTTGCAAAATTATTAGTGCCAACACCACCGGTTTTAGGTTATGTTGATACTGATGGTGATGAAAACCAAGATAGTGATGAACCAACAATAATTGTTGAAGGGAAAGACCCAGATGTAAGCTTTTTATCAGGGATGTTTCAGTCGTTTGGTGATGCACCAGATGGGTTTAGTGAAGAATTAAAAGAATTTACTTGGGCTTTAGGAGCAGAGTATTTATATCAAGATTCTTTTGCTTTTAGAGCTGGTTATTTTAATGAAAGTGAAGATAAAGGCGCTAGAAAATTTTTAGCTTTGGGTGCAGGATTTAAGGCAAATGTGGTTAACATAGATTTATCGTATTTATTTTCAGCCTCAAAAGTACAAAGCCCTTTAGAGAATACATTACGTTTTTCTTTAACGTTCAATATTGGAGCAGGAGAGTATGTTGAATACTAGACAATTCAAAATATATTAAAACAAAAAACTATTGCAATACGCAATAGTTTTTTTGTTTACAGACGTTTCTTATATTTATTGAATACATTTGATTATGAAGGAAATAAAAATTGAGTCCACTCTGTATCTTTTTGAAAGCCTAGAGGTATTACCAGAAGATGTTATTTCATTAATGAGAAGAGCTATTGTAGCTAGAGGACAAGCTTATGCACCTTACTCCAATTTCAATGTAGGTGCTGCAATTCTGTTAGATAATGGAAAAGTTATAACAGGAAATAATCAAGAAAATGCGTCTTACCCATCAGGATTATGTGCCGAACGTACAGCTATTTACTATGCAGGTTCTCAATTTCCTAATGCAAAGATTATTCGTATTGCTATTTCTGCGGGTTCAAAAAGAAATCAAACAACAAAACCAATTCCGCCTTGTGGTGCCTGTAGACAATCTATTGCGGAGTATGAGATAAAGCAAGAGACACCAATAGAGATTTATTTTATGGGAGAAATTGGCGAGGTAGCAAAAGTAAGCTCACTTGCAGATTTATTGCCATTAGGGTTTGATAAATCAGTGCTTTAATCTATACTATAATTTTAATTATTTAAGTATTCATTATAAAAATTAATAATTAGTTAATTGAAGCCGTTTAGAGTCCTTTTTTTCACAATTTTGTTACTTTAATGAGGTTGCGTTTTTGCAATACATCACAATGTATTACTTTTGTATTTCGCGAAATTAAAAACTTAATAGTAGCAGATGCAAAAAATCACAAAAGAGGTATACCTAAAATGGTATGAAGACATGTTATTCTGGAGAAAGTTTGAAGACAAACTAGCTGCAGTTTACATTCAACAAAAAGTAAGAGGGTTTCTTCATTTATATAACGGTCAAGAAGCAGTTTTAGCAGGCGCTTTACATGCGATGGATTTGACAAAAGACAAAATGATTACTGCTTATCGTAACCACGTCCAACCTATAGGTATGGGTGTAGATCCAAAACGTGTTATGGCAGAGTTATATGGAAAAGCAACTGGAACTTCCAAAGGTATGGGAGGTTCAATGCATATATTTTCTAAAGAACACCGTTTTTATGGTGGTCATGGTATTGTTGGAGGTCAAATTCCTTTAGGAGCTGGTATTGCTTTTGGAGATAAATATCACGATAAAGATGCTGTAACTCTTTGTTGTTTTGGTGATGGTGCTGCTAGACAAGGTTCTTTACATGAAACGTTTAATTTAGCAATGCTTTGGAATTTACCAGTAGTATTTGTTTGTGAAAATAACGGATATGCTATGGGTACCTCAGTTGAGCGTACTGCAAATCATGATGATATTTGGAAATTAGGTTTAGGTTATGAAATGCCATGTGGACCTGTTGACGGGATGAATCCTGTAAAAGTGGCTGAAGCTTTTGATGAAGCTATCCAAAGAGCAAGAAAAGGTGGCGGACCAACATTTTTAGAATTAAAAACATACCGTTACCGAGGGCATTCAATGAGTGATGCTCAACATTATAGAACTAAAGATGAAGTTGAAGAATACAAGAAAATAGATCCTATTACTCAAGTGAAGGATATAATTCTTGAAAAGAAATATGCTTCTGAAGACGATATTAAAGCAATTGATAAAAGTGTTAAAGATCGTGTTGCTGAATGTGAGAAGTTTGCAGACGAATCTCCATATCCTGAAAAGCAACAACTTTATGATATGGTTTATGAGCAAGAAGATTATCCATTTATTCAACACAAATTATAAGATATGGCAATAGTAGTAAACATGCCGCGATTAAGCGACACAATGGAAGAAGGAACCGTTGCTGCTTGGTTAAAAAAAGTAGGCGATAAGATTGAAGAAGGCGATATTTTAGCAGAAATAGAAACTGATAAAGCTACTATGGAGTTTGAATCTTTCAATGAAGGAACATTGCTTCATATTGGAGTTCAAGAAGGAGAAACTACAAAAGTAGATGAGCTATTAGCCATTATTGGTGATGAAGGTGAAGATATCTCTGGTATTTTAAGTGGAGGTGGTAGTGCTTCCACGGAAGCGAAAGAAGATAATAAAGAAGAAGTTGCTGAGTCAAGTTCAGAAGAAGCTTCTGTTGCTGACGATGCACCAGCTGCATCTGCTGATTTACCAGAAGGCGTTATAGTTGTAACCATGCCACGTTTAAGTGATACCATGGAAGAAGGTACCGTAGCAACTTGGTTAAAAAAGGTTGGTGATACAGTTGAAGAAGGTGATATTTTAGCCGAAATAGAAACGGATAAAGCGACTATGGAATTTGAATCATTCCAATCTGGTACTTTATTAGAAATAGGGTTACAAGAAGGTGAATCTGCAAAAGTAGATGCGTTATTAGCAATTATTGGTCCTGCAGGAACAGATGTTTCTGGAGCTGCTGCTAATTTTTCGGTATCATCTGCACCAGCAAAAAATGAAGCACCTAAAGTTGAAGCTAAGGTAGAAGCTCCAAAAGCTACTCCAGCTAAAACGGAAACAAAATCAAAAGCACCAGCACCAACTCCAGTAACAGAAAATGGACGTGTATATGTGTCGCCTTTAGCTAAAAAATTAGCAGAGGAAAAAGGTATTAACTTAACTAAAGTTCAAGGTTCTGGAGAAAACGGACGTATTGTTAAACGTGATATAGAAAATTACGAACCAGTAGCAGGAGCAGCAGCGGTTGGTAAGTTTGTACCATCTGGACAAGAAGATTTTGATGATGTTGATAACTCGCAAATGCGTAAAGCTATTGCAAAAGCTTTAACAAATTCTAAATTCTCTGCGCCACATTATTATTTAAGTGTTGAGTTTGATATGGAAAATGCTATGGCATTCCGTACACAGTTTAACTCGATTCCAGATACTAAAATTTCTTATAACGATATTATAGTTAAAGCATGTGCATTGGCTTTAAAACAACATCCTCAAGTAAACTCACAATGGTTTGCAGATAAAATGCGTTTGAATAATCATGTGCATGTTGGAGTTGCTGTTGCTGTTCCTGATGGATTAGTTGTGCCTGTAGTAAGATTTGCCAATGAGCAAACATTACCACAAATAGGAGCTGCTGTAAAAGATTTAGCAGGAAAAGCAAGAAACAAAAAGTTAAAACCAGACGAAATGCAAGGTAGCACGTTTACGGTTTCTAACTTAGGAATGTTTGGTATAGATACATTTACATCGATTATAAATCAACCAAATTCAGCAATTCTTTCTGTTGGAAATATTGTTGAAAAACCAGTGGTTAAAAATGGTCAAATTGTTGTTGGACATACTATGAAATTATCATTAGCTTGTGACCATAGAACAGTTGATGGAGCAACAGGAGCACAATTTCTTCAAACTTTGAAAGGTTATATTGAGAATCCTGTGACGATGTTAGTATAGAATATTTTGTCATTCCTTCGAATGAGGGGATATAACCATACAGTAAAAAACCTGTTTCAATTAATTGAAATAGGTTTTTTTATTTCATCCCTTCCCTTACATATTACTACCCTTTAAGGTAGCTTATTTTTGTTTTAGCTTTTTGTAACTTGGTTTTTTTAATTTTATGATTATTGTTTTCAAAAAATATTGTAGAATAAACCTTTACATTCTTACTGTCTTTTTATTTCTATCTATACCTATTGATGCTCAAAATAAAGAATTTGAGTTAAGAAGTCAATTAAATAGTTCTTCGGATTCAATTAAAATCAAAACTTATTTCAATTTGGCAAACCATTATTATGAGTCTACAGGAAAAGGAGATTCTATGATTGGTTTTGGTAAAAAAATATATAAGTTATCTAAAATTAAAAATGATATTGATAATGAAATTGGAAGTTTAAGACTTATTGGTTCTGGTTATATGATTAACAGGGATTATGATAAAGCTGAGAATTATTTAAATCAAAGTTTAAGTTTAGCTGAGTCTAATAATAATTTAAAAGAACTTGCAGAGACCCATAATAGATTAGGAGGCCTTTATCAAAATACAGATAAGCTAGCTAAAGCCATTAATCATTTGTTAAAGGCTAGTAAATATGCAGAAAAAACATCGGATTTTAAAACTGCTGCCATGGCTTACTATGGTATTTCAGTAATTTATTCAACTCAAAATCAAACTGAAAAGCAGCTGCATTACTTATCAAAGGCTATAAATTTTTGTAGTATTAAAAATGATATTTCACCTTTGGCTAAAAATATTATTTATGGTTCTGCAGCACAACAATATTCTGTTTTAGGGTCTGAACCTGAATATGAAAATTATAAAGACTCTTCACTTGTATATGCGCAAAAAGCTTTAAAAATTTCCAAAGAAAATCAATTGAATCAACGTATACCATCAGATTTGATAGTGTTAAGCTCCCATCATATTAATGTAGGTAATTCTGATTTAGCTCAAAAATATTCAGAAGAAGCGTTAGGTTATACGGAATATATGAAGCAGGATACTAAGCTTAATGTTTTTATGACTTTAGCTCATATTCATAGATCAAAAAATGAAAAAGAATTATGTTATATTTATTTGGATTCGCTTCATAACTTAAAACTAAGAGAACGTCCTTATTATGGTTCAATAATTGAAAAGTATAGGTATACTTCATATAAAACTTTTAATGATTTTGATTTAGCTTTTGAAGCTTTAGATAGTTATTTCGATTTTGAAAATAAAAAGAAAGAAATTGAGCAAAATAAGGCTATAAATGAACTTGAAACCAAATACCAAACTGAACTAAAAGATGCTGAAATAAAGCGATTGTGGACGTTATTAATAATTGCAATAGCCATTATTTTATTAGGAGGATTAATACTAAAAATAACTCAACTTAAAAAAAGCCGTGGAAAAAATCGTGCATTAAAGCGAGCTATCACGCAACAATTAGAATTAGAAAAAGAGCTTATGAATGTACGAAATAATATAGCTCAAGACTTTCATGATGATTTAGGAAATAAGTTAGCTCGAATTTCTTTTTTAACCAGACTGGTTGAAGATGAGTTATCAGAAGCAAATAACGCTGTAAAAGAAAAAGTAATACAGGTAAAAGAAGATACAGTAAGTTTATATGTAGGGACTAAAGACTTTATTTTTTCATTAAAACCAAATAGTGATTATTTGGAAGAAGTAATTACGTATTTATCTGATTTTGCAGAAGATTATTTTGATAAAACTAATATCAATTTCATTTTAGATAAAAATATCAATCTAAATAAAAAGTTACCTCATTATTGGAGTAAACAACTCATTTACATATTCAAAGAAGCGATGACTAATGCTTTCAAATATTCAAAAAGTGATACTTTAATCTTAAAATTTGAGTATGCTAAAGAAGTGCTGAAAATTAGTTGTGAAGATAATGGGGTTGGTATTGAATCTGCTTTGTTAGACTCTAAAAACGGACTATTGAACATGAAAAAAAGAGCTGAAAAAATTGGCGGAAAACTACAGATAATAAGTGTGGAAAATAAAGGAACTACTATTTCTTTTGAGGGTAAAACAGAATAAATAAGAATAAAAATGAAATATAAAGTTGTTATTATTGAAGACAATATTCCGCTAAGTCATGGTTTTGCTACCAGTATAAATAAAACAGAAAATTTTCATGTTGTTAGTATATACGAAACTTGTGAAACTGCCATAGAAAATATAAAAAAGGATGATGCTGATATATATCTTGTAGATATTGATTTGCCGGGTATTAATGGTGTTGAAGGCACAAAACAAATTAAAAGCATGCAACCTAATTGTAATATTTTAATGGTTACGGTTCATGAAAATTCTACAATGGTTTTTGATGCTTTATGTGCTGGCGCAACAGGGTATCTTACCAAAAGTTTATCACCAGAAAAATTAATCAATGCTTTAAACGAAACAATTGAAGGTGGAGCGCCAATGAGCATAAAAATTGCAAAAATGGTTGTAGGTTCCTTTCAAAAAAAACAAAGTGAAATTTCACTTTCTGAAAGAGAGAAGGAAGTCCTAATGATGTTATCTGATGGAAATAGTTATAGTGTTATAGCAAACAAGCTTTTTATTAGTAAAAACACAATTAAGTTTCATCTAAAAAAAATTTACGCTAAACTTCAAGTAAACTCTAATGTTATGGCAGTTCAAAAAGCAAATAAAGAAAATTTGATATAGAAATTCTACCCTGAGGGGTGGCGGAAAAGATGTTTCTTAGGTATAGTTTTGTAGCACTCAAAACTTTTAAACTTAATATACTATGAAACAATTATTACTTTTATGTTTTATTCTAACATCAATTTATTCTAATTCGCAGGCAAGCCTTGTAGATGATTTTTTTCCAGGGTCAGTAGGTACTTTTCCACAAAAGTTTCATGTACATAATGGTACGTTATATTTTACAACTACCGTAACTGGTTTAACAGGTGAAGAATTGTCTTATTCTAATGGTGCGTTTGTAAATGGAGTGGCAGATTATAATCCTGGAGCGGCAGATAGCTCGCCAACTGGATTGATATCATATAATGGAAATTTGTATTTTACAGCCGAGAACAATACAGATGGCAAAGAAATTTGGAAAGGGAACGGGCTTTCGTTTTCTGTTTTAAAAGATATTAACCCTGGTTCGTCAAATTCAACTCCATTATATTATACAGAGTATAACGGAAATCTTATTTTTTCTGCATTTGATGGTATCGCAGGACGTGAACTTTGGATTAGTGATGGTACTAATGCAGGAACAACAAGATTGAAAGATATAAATACATCAACTTCTACCACAGATAGCAATCCTGATGGATTTACAGAGTATAATGGATTGCTTTATTTTGCCGCCAGAACCTCTATAGCTACTGAAGGAATTGAGCTTTATTTTACCGATGGAACTACATCAGGAACACAGTTGCTAATTGATATTAACCCAAATGATGATAGTAGGCCTCAAAATTTAATTGTCTTTAATAATAAATTATACTTTACAGCTGATAACGGCACAACTGGACGTGAGCTATGGGAAACAGATGGAACGGTTAGTGGCACACAATTAGTATTAGATTTAAACCCAGGAAGTGTTGATAGTAATCCTCAAAATTTAACTATATACAATAATAGGCTTTATTTTACAGCTACTAGCGCTGTTGTAGGGAATGAGTTATTTTACGTTGGAACTAACGGGAACATTACTCAGGCAGCTAATATTAATCCTGGAGCAGCAGATAGTTTTCCTAATAATTTAACGGTTTTTAACGGTAAGCTTTATTTTTCTACAAATGATGGTGTAAATGGAATAGAATTGTGGGAAACTTCAGGAACATCATTCACAACAGTAATGACTAAAGATATTGACCCAATAGGAGAAAGCACGCCAATGGGCTTTACAGAATATAATGGAAAACTTTATTTTAATGCAGATGATGGCACAAATGGAAGAGAACTTTGGGTAACTGATGGTACTACAAATGGGACGATTATGGTTGCAAATATTAATGCAGGATCAGACAGCGATCCAATAGGTTTAACTGTATATAATAATGAATTGTTTTTCTCTGCAGATGATGGCGTGTCTGGAAGAGAACTTTGGAAGTATAAAGACCCTACATTATCGATTAGCAATACTGAATTAAATGAATTTAATTTATACCCAAACCCTTCTCAAAAAGGATTTACTATTCAAACGAAAGCGATTGTAAAAGGAGTAGATATATTAAATCTTGAAGGAAAAAAGATGATATCTTTCAAAAACGACTTGAACTATTATGATATTGAAAGTTTAGACGCTGGAATTTATTTTGTATCAATAAAGACTATTAATGGTAAAAGTGTTAAAAAGTTAGTGAAAATATGATGACTTATTTTGAAAAATACAAACTAGAATTATTCTTAGCACTTTTTTATAGTATGCTTTTGTTTTACTTTTTAGCATAAGAAAACTGTGAATTGATTTTTTAAACCTACCCAATTGGGTAGGTTTTCGCTTTTAAAGGTTTTTGTACTTTTAAGTTTTAATAATCTAATGGTGTATTTACATAGTTTTTTTAGACATTGCTTATTTCTTTTAGCAATAAATTTCACTTTTTCTCAAAGCTTAGAGTCTGAACTACGCAAGAAAATTGAAGTGTCTAATGATTCATTACTGGTAAATGCTTATTTAGATTTAGCTAAGTATTATTATCAAACTACAGGGAAAGGAGATTCACTTATTCTTTATGGAAGAAAGGCGTTAAAGCTGTCACAGACCATAAGACATATTCCTTTAGAAATAGAAGCATTAAAATATAATGGCGTAGGGCATTTAGTTGAGCAAAACTTCAAAGAAGCAGAAACTTATTTCAAAAGGGGACTTAAAAAAGCATCTCATATAAATGATATTGTCAAAAAAACGGATTTTCATAATAAACTAGGTACTTTATATCAAAATCAAGACAACTTTTTCGAAGCAATTAAGCATTTCCTTAGTGCAGCTAAGGCTTCACATAAAACGCAGAGTTATAAATCAGAAGCAAATGCTTATTACGGTATTTCTTTGGTTTATACTGCACAACGAGAATACGAAAAGCAATTAGAATATATTTCTAAAGCGGTTGATGTTATAGAAAAAAATGATATACAAGATGATTTGTTAGAAACGCTTATATATAATTATGCTGCAGAGCAGTATATGGAGGCATCAAAAAAAAACAAATATGCTAAAGAAGCTGATTTAGCAAAGAGATATGCTGAAAAAGCATTAATAATTGCCGAAGAAAATAACTTTGATTATACAAAGCCAGTTAGTTTTTGTGTTTTAGGTGAACACAGTTTTTTAAATGGAGATTATAGAAAGGCTATTACTTACTCTAATTCAATATTAAAAAATAGAGAGTTAATTACAGAGCCTTTAATCTTAAATGCCTATTGTCTTTTAGGGCGAGTAAATAAGGTATTAAATAAAAGGAGTGAAGCCATAGCATTTATAGATTCGTTAAATCTATTAAAAATTAAGTCTGATCCGTATTTTGCTATAGAAATTTCAAATTTTAAACATGAAGTTTATAAGCACTTTAATAATTCTAATTTAGCATTAATAGCATTAGAAGAAAAAGAACAATTTGTTAGAGAATTAAATGATTTGGAGCGAATAAAGTCAATTAAAGAGCTTGAAACTAAATATGAAACTGAATTGAAGGATGCCGAAATTAGAAGTCTAAATCAGCAAAAAACAATTAATACTTTAGAAATTCAAAATAAGCAAGCTCAAATTAAAAGACTAATAGTATTGCTAATAATAGCATTATTAGTAATTGTATGTATTTTATTTGTTGGAACAAGAATACAATTAAAGAAAACACAAAGAAAGAACCAAGAATTAAAACTGTCAATTGAAAAACGACTAAAACTAGAAAAAGAACTATCAGATGTTAGAGATGAGATAGCCAAAGATTTTCATGATGACCTTGGAAATAAACTAGCAAGAATATCTCTACTATCAAATTTAATAAGTGGAGAAATTTCTATAAAAAATCCACAAGTAAAATCAAAGATTCAACAAATTAGTGAAGATGCTAATGGACTTTATAAAGGAACTAGAGATTTTATATTTTCTTTGAAATCTAATAGTAATTACTTAGAAGAGGTTGCTACTTATTTGTCTGATTTTGGAGGAGACATGTTTAATAAAACTGAAGTTAAGTTTATCGTAAACAAAAATATTTCTGATAATATAAAGTTGCCTTACCATTGGAGTAAACAGTTGATTTTTATTTTTAAGGAAGCGCTTACGAATGCCTTAAAGCATTCTAATAGTAGTGTGGTAACACTTTCGTTTAATTATAAAAATATGGAACTTAGAATTGTTTGTGAAGATGATGGTGTGGGTGTTTTAGAAAGTGATTTGGAATCATTAAATGGGTTATCTCATATGAAAGATAGAGCAAATAAAATTGATTGTAAACTTTATGTTGATTCAAGTATTGGAAAAGGGACTACCATAATTTTTATAGGTAAATTAAAAGATGAAGCATAGGGTAGTAATAATTGAAGATAATATTCCTTTAAGAGATGGGTTTGCGGAAGTAATAAAAGCTACTGATAATTTTGAACTCATTAACTGTTATGATAATTGTGAAGAAGCTATTGAGCGATTGAAATACGATAATGCTAATATCTTTTTGATGGATATTGAATTACTTGGAATGAATGGTGTAGAGGGTACAAAACGTATTAAAAAAGCTTCGCCAAAGGCTAATATAATAATGGTTACAGTTTTTGAAAATTCTGGAATCGTTTTTGAAGCATTATGTGCTGGGGCATCAGGGTATTTAACAAAGAGCATAAGTCCCAAAGAACTTCAAGATGCACTTAACGAATGTGTAGCTGGTGGAGCACCAATGAGCATTAAAATTGCTAAAATGGTGGTAAGCTCTTTTCAAATAAAACCTAGTAAAATAGAATTATCTCCTAGAGAAAAAGAAGTATTATCTCTGCTATCTCGGGGAAATACTTACGATAGTATTGCTGAACAACTGTTTATCAGTAGAAATACCATCAAATTTCACTTAAAGAACATTTATATTAAACTTCAGGTAAACTCTAATATCGAAGCTGTTCAGAAAGCAAATAAAGAAAACTTGCTGTAGCACATTAAAAAATACTTTTTTTACTTCTACCCAATTGGGTAGTACATGCTTTTACTCTCCAATTTACTTTTACATTAAACTTTTAAAACCTATTTATGATGAAAAGAACATTACTTTTTATGTCATTATTGACATATACTTTTATTCAAGCGCAGAGTTTAGTTAAGGATATAAATTTGGGTTTCCCAAGTAGCATGCCTTCGTATGCTAAAAATAGAATTGCTTTTGGTGGGAAGCTCATATTTGCCGCCGATAACGGTGCAGATGGAATGGAACTTTGGGAATCTGACGGCACGAGTACCGGAACTATTCTTTTAAGCGACGTAAGATCTGGGGGTCTCGATTCAAGTCCAAATGGATTTCATGAATTTAACTCTCAACTTTATTTTTCAGCTGCTGGTGTACAAAATAAGTTCAATATTTTTTCTACTAATGGTACAACCATTTCCTCTTATCCAGCAATAAGAAGTGGTACGGGTTCAGCATCACCAAGATTACTTACGACTTTCGGGAATTTGTTAGTGTTTAGTGCAAGACCTTCAGCTTTTAATCAATCTACGCCATTTTATGGAGAGGAAATTCTCGGATTTAATGGGAATGCTTGGACTGGTGGAGGAGACCAAATAATGATAAAGGATATAAACCCTTTAGGAAACAGCTCGTCGCCAGATTCATATACTGTTTTTAATAATCTGCTATATTTCGCTGCAACAGATGACGGAACAAATGGAAGGGAGTTGTGGGTTACCAATGGGACAAATGCTGGAACAAATATGTTGATTAATATTAATTCCGGTGGTGCTAGTTCTAATCCAATGGATTTAATTGTTCTTAACAGCAATTTATATTTTACTGCAGATGATGGTGTGAATGGTAGGGAACTTTGGGTTTCTGATGGGACATTGGCTGGAACTCAACGTATGGCAAATGTAAATGCAGTTGCTGAAGATTTGGACAATCCAGAAAACTTAACTGTTTTTAATAATGCACTTTATTTCACGGCAACCCATCCATCTTTGGGAACAGAAATCTTTAAATTGGGTGGAACAACGTTTACTAATATGAAGAATATAGCTTCAGGAAGTAGTAGCAGTAACCCTTCAAACCTTTATGCCTCCTCAGGAAGATTGTATTTTTCAGCTGATGATAATATTAGTGGAATTGAGTTGTGGTCCACTACTGGGTTTCCTGCTACCACAAATTTGGTAAAGAACATTAATACATCTCCTTCTTCACCAGATAGTAACCCTACAGATTTTGCCGAGTATAATGGTAAAGTTTATTTTTCTGCGACAGATGGAACTAATGGTGTAGAACTTTGGGTTACTGATGGAACAAATGCGGGAACTACTATGGTTAGTAATATAAACCCATCAGGAAATAGTAACCCTACAGATTTAATTGTAGCTAATAATTTATTATTCTTTTCAGCAGATAATGGTTCTGCAGGTAATGAATTATGGAGGTATAAAGATCCATTATTATCTGTGAGAGAAATAGACTTAGGAAATACAATTTCACTTTATCCAAATCCAACATTAAATAGTTTTTCAATTGACACAGAATCTAATATTGAAACTGTTGAAGTTCTAGATATTTCAGGAAAGCAATTAAAGCTCTTCAAAAAGAATATTAATAGTTATAATATCCAAACCTTAGTTTCTGGAGTTTATTTTGTTAGAATTAAAACCGATAAAGGAACTGTCACCAAAAAACTCATTAAAGAATAAAATAAATAATAACCCCAAATCTTAAAATTATGAACACAATTAAAAACTTAATACTATTAATTATAATAGTAACACTAGTAGGCTGTAGTAATGATGATAGTCCAAAAAATAATGCACCAGAAGTTGAGAATCAAACCATGAATATGGATGAAAATCCAACATCAGATTTATTAACTACAATTATAGCAACAGATAGAGATGAAGATGTATTAACTTATTCAATAGTATCACAAACACCAGCAAATAGCGTAACTATAAACTCAACAAATGGAGAGATTTACATTGCTAACGCAAGTGCTTTTGACTATGAGCAAAATACATCTATCATAGTTATCATTGAAGTTTCAGATGGTGTATCAGAAACGCAATCAAGATTAGTTATCAATATTTTAGATGTTAATGAAAATGGCTGATTATGGTTTCAAAATTTAAAAAATATAAGCTAGAACTATTTTTTCTTTTTTTCTATGGAATTATAATCAGTTTAATCTTTTTGGCTTTAAGTTAGGTTGGTAGTTAAGTCCTCAAATTTAAAAACCTGTTTCAATTAATTGAAGCAGGTTTTTTTTATCTTTAAAAATTAATATTTAAAACTTATGAAAAGAATATTCAGTTTACTCGTTTTAGTTTTCATTTTAAGCTGTGGCGGACAAAAGCAAATTATTGAAACCAATCCTGAAACAGTAGTTCAAAATACTTCTGAAGTACAAACAAAAATCGCTGAAAATAAAGCAATTGAAATAAAAAAACATGTCAATCTTAAAGATGTAAAAACAAGTTTAGAGTATTTAGCTTCAGATGAATTAGAAGGCAGAAATACAGGAACTGAAGGCATAGAAAAAGCAGCTGTTTATATTGAGAAGCTTTTTAAAGAAAATAATATAAAACCCTATTTTGAAACTTATAGAGACAGTTTTAATGTAAAGAAAATTGTTGGCTATAACGTAGTTGGCTATATTGAAGGGAATGATCCAAAGTTGAAAGACGAATTTGTTATTCTTGGTGCACACTATGATCATATAGGAACAGCAAAAGAGGTGAATGGAGATAAAATTGCAAATGGCGCCAATGATGATGCTTCTGGAACTGTGGCTGTTTTAGAATGGGCAAAACACTTCTCTAAAACTAAAAGTAATAAAAGAAGTATATTATTTACATTGTACTCAGCAGAAGAAATGGGTTTAAAAGGTTCAGGGCATTTAGCAGAACGCCTTAAAAAACAAAATCTAGACCTTTATACCATGATTAATTTTGAAATGATTGGAGTTCCAAGAGCTGAAAACGAAATTATGGCTTATATGTCTGGGTATGGAAAGTCTAATTTAGCTAAAAAACTTAATGCCTATGGAGGTGATGAAATGATTGGTTTCTTTCCTAAAGCTAAAGAATTCAACTTATTTATGAGATCAGATAATTATCCATTTTATAAGGAATTTAAAGTGCCAGCACATGCAATTTCTACTTTTGATTTCACTAATTTTGAATATTATCATCACGTAGATGACGAGGCTGATAAAATGGATTTTAATCACATGACAAACTTTATCAATAAAATGATTCCTGCGCTAGAAGGCATGATTAATACTCCTACTAAGGAAATTAAAATGAATAATGGGTAAACACATCATAATTACAGGAACGAGTAGAGGTATTGGTTTTGAGTTGGTACAATTATTTGCTAAATCAGGACATAAAGTATTAGCGCTTTCGCGGAATGAAAAACCGATTCAAAATTTAAATTTAAAGAACGTTACATCCTTTTCTTTTGATTTGAATGACAATGAAGCTTATAAGAAAGTTGAAGATTTTATCAATGAGAATTGGAAACATGTAGATATTTTGATAAACAATGCTGGTGCACTTTTAAATAAACCATTTGCTGAAACTTCTATGTCTGAATTTGAGCGTGTTTATAAAACTAATGTTTACGGTGTAGCAGAATTAACAAGGGTTGTTTTACCATTTATGAATAAAACAAGCCATGTTGTAACCATAAGCTCCATGGGCGGTGTTCAAGGCAGTATGAAATTCCCAGGACTTGCCGCTTACAGTTCTAGTAAAGCAGCTGTAATTACTTTAACAGAATTATTAGCTGAAGAGTATAAAGAATCAGGGATTTCATTTAATGTATTGGCTTTAGGAGCGGTTCAAACCGAAATGTTAGAAGAAGCTTTTCCGGGGTATCAAGCACCTACAACAGCTTTAGAAATGGCAGAATATATTTTTGATTTTTCACTTAATGGGAATAAATATTACAACGGCAAACTACTACAAGTTTCTAATTCTACACCCTAAAAAAAATGAATATGTAAAGTGCATTTTTAAGGAGCACTCAAATTAGTATCTTTATCAAAAAAAATTAATGAAAAGTAAACAGCATATACTACGCTTTTTGAGTAGTTTACTACTTCTCCTTGTTTTTAATAATATAATTACTGCGCAATCTTTTAAACGCGTAGAAAGTATTGCTGCCTTAAATGCACTAGAGGAAAACAATGGAGCATCTGTTGCAGATTATGATGGCGACAATGATTTAGATATATATGTTGTTGCAAAAAGTGTAGATATTGATGGAGTTGAAAAATCACATAGTAAACTCTTTAGAAATAATAATGACGGAACATTTACAGATGTTACCCAAGCTACAGGGTTAATTGCAACTCTAAGTCAACAAGAAACCATACCAACTGGTGCTCTAAATGGAGATAAATTTGGTGCTTCATGGGGAGATTATAATAATGATGGCTTTCCTGATATATTAGTAAGCTCATCAAATAGAGTTCAGTTATTCTTAAATGACGGAGGTCAAAATTTTCAGGATGTTACAATGAGCTCGGGAATTGAAGGCTTTAATGGCTGTATTAATCCTAGTTCAACATGGTTTGATTATAATAACGATGGCTTTTTAGATTTACACATTACAACTTGGGGACCTTGCGAAAGTGATAAACTTTATGAGAATAATCAGGATGGTACTTTTACTAATATTTCAGATAAACTTCCAGTAGTAGGCAAACAAAATCTATATTCAGCTTTCCCTTATGACTTTAATAATGATGGATGGATGGACCTGTATATTTCAGATGACTTAAAAAACCCAAATCCACTATTAATTAATCAATCTGGAAATCAATTTATTGAAGATGCTCAATCGTATGGTTTGGCTAATACTGGAGATGATATGGGTATTACTATTGGAGATTATAATGGAGATGGCTTTTTTGATTTTTATGTCACAAACATAAACGAAAATATTTTGCTCGAAAATAATGGCGATAATACTTTTACTGATATAGCTTTAGAGAAAAATGTACAAGATGTAGGCTGGTCTTGGGATGCTAAATTTGCAGATTTTGATCTTGATGGAGATGATGATTTATTTGTAGTTAATGGCTTTTCTTTTTCCTTTTCTGGTGCTGAGAAAAATGCCTATTTTAAAAATTTATTAGTTGAAGGTCAAGATGAATTTGAAGAGATTTCAGAAAGTATAAATTTAAAGGATTTAACGATTAGCGTTAGCGCTGTAGATTTTGATTTTGATAATGATGGTGATATAGATCTTTTTGTTACTAATAATGATAGACCATCTTATTTTTATGAAAATAAGACTTTAAATTTTAATGAAACCAATAGTCTAAATTGGTTTAAAGTTATATTGCAAGGAACTCAATCTAATAGAGATGCTATTGGAACCCAATTAACTTTAACAACAGCAAATAGAACTATAAAAAGGCACTATTCAGGAATAGGTTTTTTAGGTCAGAGTTTAACACCCGTTCATTTTGGATTAAATGATGCTACTGATATTACAGAATTAGTTATTAAGTGGCCCTCTGGTTTGGTTGAAACCTATCAAAATCTAAATTCAAATAGGACTATAAAGGCTATTGAAGGCCAAGGATATCAAGTTTTAAATATTCAACCAAGCGAAAAAATTTCTGGATGCACAGATCCACTTTCATGTTCCTTCAACCCAAATGCGTATGTTGATGATGGGTCTTGTACTTATCTAGAAGTTAAAAACATTTCGGGTAATATGGCTTCAGGTTTTTTAAAAGAAGAAACATATAGCTACCCTATACCACCAAGTTCAACAACGCAGTGGAGTATCGTAGGAGGAGAAATACTTGAAGGACAAGGAACCGATAGTGTTAAAGTGAAATGGGGAGTAGATGCAATTGGAACTATATCTGTTATAGAAATTACAGCTAGTTGTTCTAGTTTAACAGCTAGTTTAGAAGTCGATTTAAGTATTGATGATGTTGAATTAGATAAATCAATTGCTAGAATATGGAACGAAGCCCTTTTAGATGCTATTAGAAATGATTTTGCGCGCCCTACAGTTCATGCTAGAAATTTATTTCATACCAGTATAGCGTTATATGATGCTTGGGCTATTTATGATGAGATTGCTAGACCGTACTTAGTGGGTAATACCATAAATAACTATAATAGCGAACTTTTAGATTTTAGTCCTCTTGAAAGTAAAGAGGAATCTATAAACAAAGCAATAAGTTATGCGGCTTATAGATTACTTAATTATCGTTTCTCCAGCTCGCCAGGATTTAAGGTGTCTGGGGAAAAGTTCAATTTAATCATGAATCAATTAGGATATGATACTAATTATACCGCTACAGACTATGAAACTGGTAATGCAGCAGCATTAGGAAATTACATTGCTCAAGAAATTATTAATTACGGAAACACTGATGGTTCTAGAGAAGCATCTAATTATGATAATGCTTATTATGAGCCTATAAACAATCCTATGGCTCCAGATTTTTCAGGTAATGAATTTATTGAAAACCCAAACAGATGGCAACCTTTGAGTTTAGAAACGTTTATAGATCAAAGTGGAAATCCTATAGAAGGGAATGTGCTAGATTTTTTAAACCCTGAGTGGGGAAATGTTTTGCCTTTTTCTTTAAAAAATGATGACTTAACAAGTTATCAACGGGATGGAAATGATTATTTAGTATATAACGATCCTTTATCACCACCTTACTTAGATGATAGTAATACAACAGCATCAAGTGAAGCATATAAGTGGGGGTTTTCGTTAGTATCAGTATGGGCGTCGCATTTAGATTCAAGTGATGGTGTGTTATGGGATATTTCACCAAAATCGATTGGAAATATAGATTTTGAATCTTTACCAGATAATTTTGAAGACTATCCTCAATTTTATAAGCTCTTGGAAGGTGGGGATGTTGGTACAGGTAGAACCATAAACCCTATAACAAATATTGCATACGATGAGCAATTAGTCCCTAGAGGAGATTATGCTAGAGTATTAGCAGAGTTTTGGGCAGATGGACCTGATTCTGAAACACCACCAGGGCATTGGTTTTCATTGCTTAATTATGTAAGTGACCATCCATTGTCAACAAAAAAGTTTAGAGGAGAAGGGGAATCTCTTTCTCCAATAGAATGGGATGTGAAATCATATTTTATTTTAGGAGGTGCTATGCACGATTCAGCTATTTCTGCTTGGAGCATAAAAGGTTGGTATGATTATATACGCCCTATTTCAGCTATTCGATATATGGCAGATAAAGGCCAAAGTTCAGACCCATCTGCATCTAATTTTCATCCTGAGGGTGTTAAATTATTTGATGGTTACATTGAAACAGTAGAAGAAAATGATCCTTTAGTTGGATTTAATTCGCAAAACTTAGGAAAGATTAAAGTGTATTCCTGGAAAGGTCATGATTATATTGGTAATGTAGAAACGGATCAAGCTGGAGTAGGCTGGATATTAGCTGAAGATTGGTGGCCATATCAACGGCCATCTTTTGTAACACCACCATTTGCAGGATATGTTTCTGGTCATTCTACCTATTCAAGAGCAGCAGCAGAGGTTTTAACACTAATAACAGGTGATGAATATTTCCCTGGGGGTATGGGTGAGTTTGTAGCAAGAAAGAACGAATTTTTAGTATTTGAAGAAGGACCTTCAACAGATATTGTTTTGCAATGGGCAACCTATAGAGATGCCTCAGATCAATGTAGCTTATCTAGAATTTGGGGAGGCATTCATCCACCAGCTGATGATATTTCAGGAAGAAAAATTGGTAAAAAAGTGGGAGTAGATGCATTTAATTTTGCAGTGCCATATTTTTTTGGGAAAACATCTAATTCAGGTGATGACCTTTCAAGTATCGTGTATCCAAACCCAATTATTAATAAGGAATTATTTATAACCAATACTAGCGCTGAAGATACTTTTGATATTTTTGATATTAGTGGTAGACTGATAAATTTTATTGATAAAAGTTATAATGAATACACCAAAGAAACGCGCATAAGTTTACCTATGTTTTTAACTTCGGGTATATATATATTAAGAACAAATAACACTTCAAAGGCTCTTATAATTAAAGATTAATATTCATAAATATAAATTTAATGAGTAAATACAAATGCATCATATTTGATTGTGATGGTGTTTTAATTGATAGCGAATCTATAGCCATAAAGGTTTTAGTGGATATGGCTAATGATTTGGGTGCTAATATGGATTTTAAAGAGTCTCTTATTAGTTTAAAAGGAAAAGCACTTAATTTATGTATGGATGTTATTTCTAAACGTATTAATAATCCATTACCAATTCATTTTGAACAAGATTATCGTATTAATACATTTGAAGCATTTCGTAAAGATATTCAACCTATAAAGGGCATTAAAGACGTCGTTCAGAGTTTGAATGTGCCTTTTTGTGTGGCTTCTAGTGGACCAGAAAATAAAATTCGTCTTAATTTAGAAATCACAGATTTGTTGCCATTTTTTGAAGGGAATATTTTTAGTTGCTACGCCATTCAAAAATGGAAACCAGAACCAGATATTTTTCTTTGGGCGGCCAAAACTATGGGATTTATACCAAGCGAATGTTTAGTTATAGAAGATAGTGTCTCTGGAGTAAAAGCAGCCAAAACTGGAGGTTTTGATGTTTATGGCTATACAGAGCACGATTATAATAATGAACTTGAAACCTTAGTTAATAAAACTTTTGGTAGTATGGATGACCTTTTAGGAATGTTGTAGAGCTTAAAATATCTAATGAAATGAATTACCTTTTCTTGAGAAATCTATTATTTTAGCAGTAATGCAATCACAACTTCAAGCGTATATTCCAGAACATGCAATCCCGAAAGTTATTTCGTTTTTAGAGCATGATAATCTTATTGTTAAAATAAAAAAGGAACGTAAAACACGCCATGGCGATTATAAACCGTTACCAAATGGTAAACATCAAATTACTATAAATTCAAATTTGAACCAGTACCGTTTTTTAATCACATTAATTCATGAAATAGCTCATTTTGAGGCTTATAAAAACTACGGAAGATTTATTAAACCACATGGTTTAGAATGGAAGCGTACATTTCAGCATTTAATGTTGCCTTTTATAAACCCAGAAATTTTCCCAAATGAATTATTACCTTTATTAGCTAAACATTTTAAAAACCCAAAAGCCTCTAGCGATACAGATGCGCCATTGGCCTTAGCTTTAAAGCAATTCGACGAACACAATAACAAGACCTATGTTTTTCAGGTACCTTTGGGCAGTACTTTTAAATTACATAATGGAAAAGTATTTAAAATGGGAAAAAAGAGAGTAAAACGTTATGAATGTACAGAGGTTAAAACAGGAAGATTATATTTGTTTAATCCAAATGCAGAAGTAGAATTGATAAATTAGTAAAATGAATAAAAATTATTATGCCATATTAATGGCTGGAGGTGTAGGATCAAGGTTCTGGCCAGTAAGTACGCAAGATTTTCCAAAACAGTTTCATGATATGTTAGGAACTGGAGACACTTTAATACAAAAAACATTTCATCGCTTAGCGGATTTAATTCCAAAGGAAAATATTTTCATTTTAACTAATGAACGTTATAATGATTTAGTTTTAGAACAATTACCAGAAGTAGAACAACGACAAGTAGTTTTAGAACCTGCAATGCGAAATACAGCACCTTGTATTTTATATGCGTCATTAAAAATCCAAAAAGAAAACCCTGATGCTGTTATGATTGTAGCACCAAGTGATCATTGGATTGAAGATGAAAAAATGTTTTCAAAAAATGTGCAGCAAGCTTTCGATTTTTGTTCAGAAAATGATGCTCTAATGACTTTAGGTATTCAACCTACTTTTCCAAACACAGGTTATGGTTATATCGAATTTGATAAGTCATCCGCGGAAGCGATAAAATCTGTAAATCAATTTAGAGAAAAACCAGATTACGGAACTGCAAAAGAATTTATTGAACAAGGAAATTTTTTATGGAATGCTGGGATTTTTATGTGGAGTGTTAAAAGCGTAATTGAAGCGTTTCAGAATAATCAACCTGAATTATATGCCTTATTTGAAAACGGGATATCTGTTTATAATACAGATTTTGAAGATGATTTTATTCGAGATAATTATCCAAAGGCAGAAAACATTTCGGTGGATTATGCCATCATGGAAAAATCAACTAATGTATATGTTATTGCTGCTGAATTTGATTGGAACGATTTAGGAACTTGGGGGAGTTTATATGATAAGTTGGATAAAGATGAATCTAATAATGCAGTGGTGCATGCTAGAACTTTAGCAGAAGATGCATCTGGTAATATGATAAGAACTAAAGATGATAAAATTGTAGTAGTTGATGGTTTGAGTGATTATATTATTGTTGATAAAGACGAAGTTTTGCTTATCTTTCCTAAGTCGAAGGAACAAGATATAAAGAAAACACTCCAACACGTTAAAGATAAGTTTGGAGAACAATATGGCTAATTATGAGTGAAGAAAGTAAGTTTAATTTCTCTGAAGAAGAATCTAAAGCTGAGATTCTAAAAAAAGAACAGACTGTTGAGCAATCAAAAGAAGAGGTTCGAAAAGGTGCTCAAGGACTTCTTGCAAGTACAAAGAAATTTTTAAAAGAGCTTTTAGATTTTAGAGATGATACAGATAGAGATGCTACTGTACAGGCTATAAAAAGTGATATACCATTTAAAGGTGCTACAGCATGGATTTTGGTGTGTTCCATCTTTGTGGCTTCAGTCGGATTAAACGCTAATTCTACAGCTGTTGTTATTGGTGCCATGTTAATTTCTCCACTTATGGGCCCTATTTTAGGTGTAGGATTGTCTATTGCCATTAATGATATTGATACGCTTAAACGCTCTTTAATAAACTTAGCAACAATGATTGTATTGAGTTTATTAACGGCTTTTTTATTCTTTAAATTTTTTCCTTTAAGTGAAGATACTAATGAGCTTTTGGGACGTGTCAAACCCGATATACGTGATGTTCTTATTGCGTTTTTTGGAGGTTTAGCTTTAATTATCGCGCGAACTAAAAAGGGAACAATTGCTTCGGTAATTTTTGGAGTTGCAATCGCCACCGCTTTAATGCCGCCACTTTGTACAGCAGGTTATGGATTAGCCAAAGGCAACTTTGTGTATTTTGGAGGAGCTATGTACCTTTTTACAATCAATACTATTTTCATTGCTTTGGCAACGTTTTTAGTGCTTAAATTGTTAAGATTTCCAATGCTTAAATATGCCAATTCTAAAAAACGATTGTTTATATCTAGAATGGCAACTTTACTAGCTATTGTAGTTATGGTGCCTGCGGGATTTACTTTTGTAAAAGTTTATAAAGAAAGTAATTTTAAACGTGATGCTGGTTTATTTGTGGATAAAGAGTTGAGTGCTTTACCGCATGCAGAGTATATTAAAAACAATGCTATTTTTAAATATGGAGATGATGGGAATAGTAAAATTGAACTGAATACATTTGGCTTAGATGAAATACCTGAATCTACAATTGCTTTGTTAAAGAGTAGAATGAGAGACTATGGAGCTTTAGAAAGTAGTAAGTTAGTTGTTAATCAGAATAGATCTAAAAACCTTGACAATTTTAAATACATGGAAGAACTTAGAACAAGAGATTCCCTAGATTTATTAACACAAACTCAAAAAATAGCATATTTAGAAAGTAAAGTGTTGCAACTTTCAAAACTTGAAAAAAATTATATTGCTTTTGATGAATTGACCCAAGAGGTGAAGATAAATTACGAAACTATAGAGCAGTTTTCATACGCTAATGTTATCAATTCAAACTTTAAAAAAACGGATACATTATCTGTGTTTTCTGTAAAATGGGTAGATTCTTTAGCTAAGGAAGAATTACGTAAGAAAGATAAGGAGAAACTTGAAAAGTGGCTAAAACTTAAACTTGATTTAGATACCTTGGTTGTAAAACGAATCAATTAATTTAAGTTTTAATATTAAGATTACTCATTTTCCTCAATGTACATTTTACGTACTTTTTTAAATAAATTTGAAGAGTAAACAAAATCAGTAACTACTTCGTTATCGGTTTTGAATATGGTTTTGTTAGAGCCTTCCCAGGCTTTTAACCCATGTCGCAGAAAAACAATTTTTTCTCCAATTTCCATGACTGAGTTCATGTCATGAGAATTTATAACAGTAGTAATTTGGTATTCGTCAGTTATTTCTTGAATTAAGTTATCAATAACAATAGCCGTTTTAGGGTCTAAACCAGAGTTTGGTTCATCGCAAAATAAATATTTAGGATTATTTACAATAGCCCGTGCAATTGCTACACGTTTCTGCATTCCTCCTGACGCTTCACTAGGCATTTTATTGTGTGCTTCAGGTAAATTTACACGTTTCAAAACAAAATCTACACGATCTTCCATTTCGCTTTTACTTTGTTTGGTAAACATTTGAAGCGGGAACATCACATTTTCAGCAATCGTCATAGAATCAAATAGAGCACTTCCTTGGAATACCATACCAATTTCTGCTCTAATATTACGTTTTTCATCTTCGGTAAGTTGCGAAAATATTTTACCATCATAAGAGATAGTCCCTTCCTCATATTCAAAAAGTCCTAATAAACATTTTAAAAATACTGTTTTACCAGAACCACTTTGTCCTATTATAAGATTGGTTTTTCCTTTATCAAAAGAGGTGCTTATGCCTTTTAAAACTTCAACATCTCCAAACGATTTATGTAAATTATTAACTTCAATCATTAGCTTAATAACATTTGAGTTAAGAAATAATTTAAAATAATGATAACCACACTAGTCCAAACAAACGATGTTGTACTTGCTTTACCAACTTCTAAAGCGCCACCTTTCATATAAAAACCATGAAAGGATGGGATTGTTGCTAACACAAATGCAAAAACAAAAGTTTTAATAAAAGCATATACAACATGGAAAGTTTCAAAATCGTTTTGAATACCAACAATATAATCTTCTAACGTACTAAAACCGCCATAAACGCAAGCTGCCATTCCTCCTAAAATACCTAGAAACATGGCTATTGAGATAACAAAAGGATAGAGCATCATGGAGATAAACTTTGGGAAAACTAAATAGTTTAAAGAGTTAATACCCATAACTTCTAAAGCATCAATTTGCTCTGTTACACGCATAGTACCTATGCTTGATGTAATAAACGACCCTACTTTTCCAGCCATAATAATAGACATAAATGTTGGAGCAAACTCAAGAATTATAGATTGTCTTGTTGCAAAACCAACTAGATATTTAGGAATTAATGGATTATCAATATTTAATGCTGTTTGTATAGTAACTACACCACCAACAAAAAATGATATAAAGGCTACAATGCCTAATGAACCAATAATTAAATCGTCTATGTCTTTAAGAATTAATTGTTTCATAACTGCCCATTTTGTGGGTTTCCGAAACATCTCAATAATCATTAAAAAATAAGCGCCTATGTTGTGCAGGTACGTCATGTATAAATTTGTAATTGCTAAAGTAAAAAAAAGTTATACCAATTTAACCTTAAATTTAAATTATGATATCTTAAAAAGCGTATTTTTGAATACAATAAATTATATATTAAAATGAGGTATTTTCTATCAGTATTTTTTGTTTTTTTTATAACGCTATCTGTATTGGCTCAGAACGAAAGGCCAAAATTAGTTGTTGGCATCGTGGTAGACCAAATGCGTTATGATTATTTAACTCGTTTTGAATCTAAGTATGGTGAAGGAGGATTCAAGCGTATGATTAGAGAAGGTTTTAATTGTAAGAACAATCATTTTAATTATATACCAACTTATACAGGCCCAGGTCATGCTTCAATTTATACAGGTACTACGCCTAAATATCATGGTGTTATAGCTAATCATTGGTATGATAAAGAAACTAAAGAAATGGTGTATTGTACTAGTGATGATACTATGAAATCTACTGGAACCATGGCAAGTTCAGGTCAAATGTCTCCGCATAGAATGAAAACAACAACATTTACAGACGAGAATAGGTTGTTTACCCAAATGCGAGGAAAGACTATTGGAATTTCCATTAAAGACAGAGGTGCTATTTTACCTGCAGGACATACAGCAAATGCAGCATATTGGTTTGATGGAGGGAAAAATGGGGATTTTATTTCAAGTTCGTTTTACATGAATGAGTTACCTAAATGGGTTGTAGATTTTAATAAATCAAATACTGTTGAATCTTATTTAAAAGTTTGGAATACATTATATGATATTAAAACTTATACCGAAAGTGGAGATGATATAAATGTATTTGAAGGAGGTTTCAAAGGAAAAGAAACTGCATCATTTCCATATAATTTGGAGTTATTGAGTAATGATAATGGCGGACTAGGGATTTTAAAAAGTACACCTTTTGGAAATAGCATTGTTGCAGATTTTGCTATTGAAGCAATACAAGCTGAGCGATTAGGAGAAGATGATATAACTGATGTTTTAACAGTAAGCTTTTCAAGTACTGATTATGTAGGACATAATTTTGGTGTAAATTCTAAAGAAACGGAAGATACATATATTCGTTTAGACAAAGATTTAGAGAGGCTTTTTAAGGTTTTAGATAATAAGGTGGGCGTTGGTGAGTATACTGTATTTTTAACAGCAGATCATGGTGCAGTTTATGTTCCCGCATATTTACAATCTGTAAAAATTCCAGCAGGGTATTTAAACAATGAAGAACGAAAAGAAAAGTTTAATACCTTTTTGATAGATACTTATGGTACTATTGATGTTGTTGAAAACATTAGTAATAATCAGATTTTTTTGAATAAAGAAAAAATAAAAGAGCTCAATTTAGAATTAGATGATGTTCAAAAGTCTATTTTAAATGAGCAAATTACCTATTTAAATATCGCTAAGGCTTATACTGCAAGTACAATGAATTCTGTTAATTATACCGATGGTATAGAAGCTTCGTTACAAAATGGTTTTAATCAAAAGCGCTCTGGTGACATTATTTTAGTTAATGATCCGGCTTATATTTCATATAGTAAAACAGGAACAACTCATGGAAGTGGTCTAAAATACGATACTCATGTTCCTTTGCTGTTTTTTGGTAAGGGCATTAAAAAAGGTGAAACATATATTAAAACAGTTATTCCAGATATAGCACCAACAATGTCTGCTTTGTTAGGTATTAGTTTTCCAAATGGAGCTACAGGAGAACCTCTAGAATTTGTTTTAGAATAATGAATAAAAGAACTTTATATTATGTTGTTGCTATATTAATAGTTCTTGGAGTTTATGGTTATGAACGGTTTTTATCTGAAGAAGAAAAAAGTGAAGTTGTTGAAGAGGGAAAAGCAACTAAATCTGATACCAATGAATATTTTTTGCCAACTAGTACAACAAACCAAATTGTGCACCACGAAGGGTATTCATTATCATATAATGAAAAGCACGAACAAGCTGAATGGGTAGCATATGAGTTAAAAAAAGCACATCTTTCAAGTGTGAATCATAAACGTCCTTATTTTGAAATTGATAAAGCAATAAAAACTGGAGCTGCTAGCTGGAGAAATTACAAGAACTCTGGTTATGATAGAGGACATTTGTGTCCTGCAGGAGATAGAAGATTTAGTAAAGATGCTCATGACGAAACATTTTTAACCAGTAATATTAGTCCGCAGGAACATCAATTCAATTCTGGTATTTGGAATACTTTGGAACAAAAGGTACGTTATTGGGCTAGAAAATACGATGGTGTTTTTGTAGTAACAGGTGGTGTTTTAAAAGGGCATATGAAAACTATTGGAACAGAAGAAGTTTCAGTTCCTAATCAATTTTATAAAGTTTTAATTGATAACAATACAGGAAAAACTAAAATGATTGCTTTTTTGATGCCTCATAAAGATTCTAGAAAACCTTTATATGATTTTGTTGTTTCAGTTGATGAAATTGAAAAATTAACTGGGATAGATTTTTTTCCTGAATTGGAAGATTCATTAGAAAATAAGTTGGAAGCTTCAAGCAGTTATAAAGATTGGAGTTTTAATTAATAAATAGCATTCATGTCATGCTGAATGTGTTCTAAGCATCTAAAGTTTAAACTTATTAAACATTCCTTTCCAACGTAAATCTCTAATAAACTTACCTTCTTCTTCAGAAACTAAGAAATCAATGTTTTCTTTTTTAGCTTTAAAATAACCAGCCATATAATCTTTGAATAAACTTAATTTACTCTTTTTGTAAGCTAGTTTTAATGCTGAAATTAATGTAATAATAAAACCATAGCGCATTTTGTACATAGCCTCTCCTTGTAAATGCTTAGAAGCTTTATTGTAGCTAATACCAGTTGGTTTTAAGTGTTTTACATGTAGATTCTCATCGGTTAAAATTTCCCAACCGTAATATTTGGCAAGTAATTCATCAACAGTATCCCAACCCATAGACGTTTTCAATTTGCCTATTTGTAAAAAGCAATCTTTCTTATAAGCCTTTAGAGCGCCACGAATATGATCTTTTCTAGTTAAATTTTCTAAAACCCAATGTGCGTCTTTTTCGATATAACAAAACCCTGAAGCCATTCCTAATTTTTCATTTTTGATAAAATGATTTGATAATTGTTTTAAATAGTTGTTTGGGAAAATTAAATCTGCATCAAACTTGCAAATCACATCGTATGAATTATCTAAAACTTCAAAGCCTTTATAGAATGCATTTATGATTTTTGAACCAGGTAAATGTTTATTGGATGATTTTGAATTTATACACGTTATCCAAGGGTGTTTTTCAGCATAAGCCTCAACAATATCTTGAGTTTTATCAGTGGAATTGTCATTCACAACAATAAGACGTTTTGGTAAATGCGTTTGAGTTGCTAAAGAATTTAAAGTGAGTCCAATGAAGCGTTCTTCGTTGTGTGCTGGAATAATGATGTAAAAATCCAAAGTTTTAAAGTTTAAAACGTAAAGTTAAACTCTTTCAGCATAAACAATATAATATCTTGGAGTGAAATGTCTTAAAATTGGACGAATGCCAATCTTTTTAGTAGGGTTAGTCCATTTTTGACTATCAATAATTTTCCATCCAGACTTTTCTAATAACCAATCAAATTGCCAGTCTTCAAACTCATGATAGTGTCTGTCTAACATATCTGTTTTACTTCTGTAAGCAGAAGAAAACCACAATTTAAGTGGGATGCTAGCCACTAATTTATCCGCTTTTATAGATTTTAAAACAGTAAACGGGGAGAGTAAGTGTTCGAAAATTTCGAAAGCTGTAATAACACTTGCTTTAGAATTTTCAATGGTAGACGTATCAATATCTAAATCTTCACCTTTTGTGTTTTCAACAGAATATCCATGTTCTTTCATAATCGAACTGAACGGATTTTCAACACCTAAATCTAAGATTGATTCAGTGCCTGAAACATGTTTTTCTAAAAATTCAATAGTGTGTTTAAAACGCTTATTCGGAAAGGTTTTCTCGTACATGATTACTGTTTGTAAACAATAGCATTAATATTCATGCCTGCACCTACACTAGCAAAAATAATAACGTCACCTTTATTTATTTCTTGATTATCAAGTTCACCATTTAAAATCATATTGTATAGCGTTGGTACAGTGGCTACACTGGAATTTCCTAATTTTCCAATACTCATTGGCATAATGCCTTCCGGCATTTCTAAATTATGAAGTTCATAAAAGCGTTTTACAATAGCTTCATCCATCTTTTCATTAGCTTGGTGAATTAAAATCTTTTTCACCTCCGAAATATTAACACCACTTTTATCTAAACAAGATTTCATGGCTAAAGGCACATTGGTTAATGCAAATTCGTAAATTTTACGACCGTACATTTTTATGTAACGACGAGCATCATCAGAATCTTGATTATTAGTTTCTCCAAAATATATAAAATGCGCTTCGTCTAAAGAAAAAGTAGCAGACTCATGAGCAATAATTCCTCCTTCATTATCTGTAGATTCAATAACAACAGCACCAGCGCCATCGCTATAAATCATAGAGTCTCTATCATAAGGATCTATAACTCGTGATAAGGTTTCTGCACCAATTACGAGGCATTTTTTTGCAATTCCAGATTTTATAAAAGCATTGGCTTGTATTACACCTTCAACCCATCCAGGGCAACCAAAAAGCAAATCATATCCTACACATTTTGGGCTTTTAATTCTTAGTAAGTGTTTAACTCTAGAAGCAATACTTGGTACCGTATCACTTTGTTGGCTATCGTGTCTTACATCTCCATAATTATGAGCAACAATGATATAATCTAAATCTTCACGATTTATTTTAGCATTTTCTATGGCTTTTTCAGCTGCAAAAGAAGCAATATCAGAGGTGTTTAAATGGCTTTTAGCATAACGGCGTTCATCTATCCCAGTTATGGCTTTAAACTTTTTCACAATAACTTCGCTAGGAGCATTAATTGCTGAACCATCACTGTTTAAGAACTCATTTTTATGAAAATCTTCATTCTTTTCAATATTCGCTGGGATATAGCTTCCTGTGCCAGTAATTTTAATATTCATATAAGAGAGATAGCCTTTAATTTATTCAACAGAAGCAATATAAAATCTTTCTAATAAAAAATAATTTCCTTTATTAATTTTTTACGATGTTCAAACTTCATTTTTAGGCTTCAGCATAAGCTTCAATTGGCACACACGAACAAATTAAATTTCTATCGCCATATGCATCATCAACACGTCTTACACTTGGCCAAAACTTGTTATCCCTTATATAATCTAAAGGAAATGCAGCTTCTTCACGACTGTAAGGGAAGTACCATTCGTTAGCGGTAATCATATCTAAAGTGTGGGGTGCATTTTTTAAGACATTATTATCTTCTTCTTTAGTTACGTTATCTATTTCTTTTTTTATTGAAATCATAGCATCACAAAAACGATCCATTTCAGCCTTACTTTCACTTTCTGTAGGCTCAATCATCATAGTTCCAGCTACTGGGAAAGATACTGTTGGTGCATGGAAACCATAGTCCATTAAACGTTTAGCAATATCTGTAACTTCAATACCATGAGTTTTAAAAGGACGACAATCTATAATCATTTCATGTGCTGCACGACCTCTTTCACCAGAATATAAAGTTTCGTAATAGCCCTCTAATCTATGTTTTATATAGTTGGCGTTAAGAATGGCAATTTTTGTTGACTCTGTTAAACCTTTATTTCCAAGCATTTTTATATAGCCATAAGAAATCAAGCAAGCTAAAGCAGATCCAAAAGGTGCAGCTGAAATAGCTGTAATTGCTTTGTCTCCACCAGTTTTAACCAAAGGATTTCCAGGTAAAAACGGTACGAGTTGTTTAGCTACACAAATTGGGCCTACTCCTGGGCCTCCACCGCCATGTGGAATAGCAAATGTTTTATGCAAGTTAAGATGACAAACGTCTGCGCCAATATTACCTGGATTTGTTAATCCAACTTGAGCATTCATATTGGCTCCATCCATATATACTTGCCCGCCATTATCATGAATAATTTGGGTGATTTCTTTAATAGCAGATTCATAAACACCATGCGTTGATGGATATGTTACCATTAAAGCCGATAGGTTTTCTTTATGAAGTTCTGCTTTTTCTCGTAAATCTTCTACGTCAATATTACCTTCTTCGGTTGATTTTGTTACCACAACTTTCATACCTGCCATTACAGCACTGGCTGGATTTGTACCATGAGCAGAAGAAGGAATTAAGCAAATGTTTCTATGATGGTCACTACGAGATTCATGATATGCTTTGATAACCATTAATCCAGCAAACTCGCCTTGAGCTCCAGAGTTTGGTTGTAATGATGTAGCTGCGAAACCTGTAATTTCTGTAAGCTGATCTTCTAATTCTTTTAATACAGTTAAATACCCTTTAGCTTGCTTTAGAGGCGCAAATGGATGAATGTTTCCCCATTTAAACCAACTAAGAGGTAACATCTCTGATGCTGCATTCAACTTCATGGTACAAGATCCTAATGAAATCATAGAATGATTTAATGCTAAATCTTTACGTTCTAAAGACTTGATGTAACGCATTAATTCTGTTTCAGAATGATAGGTATTGAAAACAGGTTCAGTTAAAAAATCTGATTGTCTTTGAATAGATTCAGAAATATTATTTGCTTGTTCAACAGATGAAATTACTATGGTCTCTTTTTGTGCAGCTTCAGCAAAAATTGAAATCAAATAGTTAATATCCCTTATTGATGTAGTTTCATTTATTGAGATAGTAACTGTATTTTTATCTGGATAATATAGGTTTACTTTCTTTTCAATAGCTATTTTCTTTATAGCTTTTGCTTTAGTCTTTATTTGAAGTGTATCAAAATATGAGGTATTTACTTGACTATATCCTAATTTTTGAAGTGCGTTTTCTAAAGAAGCTGCTTTGTTATGAACCTTGTTAGCTATAAACTTCAACCCTTGTGGACCATGATAAACCCCATACATGCTTGCCATAACAGCAAGTAAAACTTGGGCTGTACAAATATTGGAAGTTGCTTTATCTCGTTTAATATGTTGCTCTCTAGTCTGTAATGCCATACGTAATGCACGATTGCCATTTGCATCTTTAGTAACACCAATTATACGACCTGGTAAATCTCGTTTATAAGCTTCTTTAGTAGCAAAATATGCCGCGTGCGGACCGCCATAACCCATTGGAATTCCAAAGCGTTGTGTAGTACCAACAACAACATCAGCTCCAAATTTCCCCGGAGCCTCTAATTTGACTAAACTTAGAATATCTGCTGCAACAGCAACTTTAATTCTAGCATCATTAGCTTTTGATATAAATGATTTTATGTCGGTAATTTGACCGTCTTTTCCAGGATATTGTAGAATAGCTCCAAAGAAGTCTTCAGAAAAATCAAAGGCTTCTTCTTTACCAATAATAAGCTCAATACCTATTGGATTAGCCCTTGTGTTAAGTAAAGACAATGTTTGAGGTAATATATTTTCAGAAACAAAAAATTTATTGACACCCGCTTTTTTCTGATCGCGCTCTCTTACAGAAAAAAGTAAACTCATAGCTTCTGCTACGGCTGTACTTTCGTCAAGTAAAGAAGCATTTGCAATTTCCATTCCTGTAAGGTCTATAACCATAGTTTGAAAATTCAAAAGAGCTTCTAATCTTCCTTGAGCAATTTCAGCTTGATAAGGTGTGTAAGCAGTGTACCAACCTGGGTTTTCTAGAATATTTCTCTGAATGACAGCTGGTAATACAGTTGGGTGATACCCTAAACCAATATATGTTTTGCGAGCTTTATTTTTTTTAGATAAATCATGAATATGTAATAAATACTCATGTTCTGTCATAGGTTCGTCTAAATTTAATCCATTTTTTAAACGAATATCATCAGGGATAGTCTCAAAAATTAATTGATCTAATGTTTTTAAACCTAAAGATTCTAACATGAGTTTTTGGTCGTTTTCTCTTGGACCAATATGACGCAAAGCGAAAGCATTTGTATTCATTATCAGGATTTATTTATATAATTCGCAAAAATACGCAATATTTGATGTGTTTTATTGAAGAAAAAGGAAAGTTTTTAACTATTCATAAACGTTATCAACACTTTGGTTATTTTTGCTATATGACGTTTTTAAGACAGCTTTTAAATTTTTATATAAACAGTAGTATACATGTAGCTTTATCTGTGTTTTCTTTAACATGGATTACACTTTTAAGTCTCGATTTGAGCTACTCAGAATCGGTTTTATACTTTGTGTTTTATGCTTCTATAACTGGGTACAATTTTGTTAAATATTTTGGAGTTGCAAAATTTCGTCATAGACGCTTAGCAAATTGGCTAAAATTAATTCAAATACTATCTTTTATTTGTTTCATTTTAATGTGTTATTATGCTATTAAACTTAAATTAAATACACACATCTTTATATTCTGTTTTGCATTATTAACTGTTTTATATGCCATCCCAGTTTTTTCAAAAAAGAATAACACCTTGAGAAATATAGGAGGTTTAAAAGTATATATTATTGCATTAGTTTGGACAGGAGTAACAGTTTTTATACCACTAATTAATTCGAATTATAGCATAGATTCAGATGTTGTTATTCTAGGAGCACAACGTTTTTTATATGTATTAGTGTTAATGCTTCCTTTTGAAATAAGAGACTTAAAGTATGATAATTTGAAATTATCAACCATACCACAAAAATTAGGTTTGAAAAAGACAAAAGGCCTTGGAGTACTATTTTTAGTAATAGTTTTTTTATTAGAATTTTTTAAGAATACAACTAATGAAGGTTATATAGTTGTATTACTAATAGTATTGATAATCACTGGGTTTTTTGTATTCTTTAGTAAAATTGAACAACAAAAATATTACAGTTCTTTTTGGGTAGAAAGTTTGCCAATATTATGGCTAATTTTATTGCTATACTTTAATTAGAAACTTCTTTTAAAGCCTTTTCAAAGTCTTTTTTCATAGCATCTTTATAAGTCTTGTCTAAACACTCTACATCAGATTTCTTTATCACTTTTGTAAGCTTGCTATTATTTGCAGTGTACTTTCTGCAAGCTCTACAATAAATCAAATGGATGTTTAGTTTTATTTTTTCCCATAATGTAGCCTCTTTGTACTGTGTTTTATCACATACATGATTTGCTTCTTCACAAGGAATAATCATCTTACTCATAATTAAAACCAATTTTGTTTTAAGCAATCTGCCATAGCTGTTCTAGCTCTATGAATGATTACCCAGAGGTTAGACGCCGTAATATTTAATTCATTACAAATAACTTCAGTTTCATAATTTAAAATGGTTTTCATTTTAAAAACATCAGCTTGTTTTTTAGGTAGTTTTCCTAAGCAATTATGTATAGCATCTCCTAACTCGTTGTTTTGTAGCGTGTCTTCAGCAGTTTTATCATAAGGGTCTGCAACACGTTCCTCTAACCAATCACCTTCACTTTCAGCATCATTATAATTAATTCTAACCTCAGCTTTCCCTTTGTTAGAGTTAATTTTTCTGTAATGGTCTATTATTTTTCTTTTTAAAATAGAAATTAACCAGGTGCGCTCGCTGGCCTCACCTTTAAAGTTTTTCATAGATTTTAAACCAGCCAAAAAAGTCTCAGAAACCAAATCTTGAGCAATCTCTCTATCACTAACCCTAGTAATGGTGTAGTTGAAGAGGTAATCAGAATATAAGTCAATCCATTTATTCGGATCAATTAGATGGTTTGGCATTAGCGAAGCAAATTTTTTTTGAATTCCAAAAATAAGCTAAAAAAATGAATTTATATAAATGTTATTTTACTACCGGGTAAATTTTTTTTGGGCGTTACCCGAAAAGGGTTAGGCTATCCGTTACAAGTCCTCGCTTCTGCGCTAAGGCGCAAAAGCTGTGGGCTATCCACTTCTATCCTTAACGCGCATACCTGCAAACTATAATATTGCTTAATGTATTTTGTTATTTAGTACAAGTAATTATATAATACCCAAAACTTCTCATGTGCAACCCAGAAATTAACGCGTAAAAAGACCCTTTTAAGTTGTGTAAACTCTCTCGTTTTAAAGTTTTAGTTTTCAAAAGTTTTTTAAGCGCAAATCCAATAATCGCAAATGGCACATGTAATACAGATGGCGCAACTTTAAACGAAGCGTCTTCAATTTTAACTTCAGAAAACCCTTGCTGCTTCAATTTGGTAGTCATATTATCAATTGTTTCTAGTTTTTCCAAACTCCAATGGTTACAAATTTTTTGGTAGGCATAAGAACTCCCATGGCAAAGTTTAGCAGGTTCTTTTTTCAAAAAAGCATCAGCAATTACCAATTTTCCATTTGGCTTAAGAATTCGATATGCTTCTTTTAATGAATTACTACTATGTCCTGAATGGCAAAAGCTTTCAATGGCCAATGCTGTATCAAAACTGTTTGAAGAAAATGAAGTATTATTATAATTTTCTTTTAAAATAGTACCATTAAAACCTTTTAATAAAGCATTTCCTTTTTTAGTTTGAAATTCTGATAATGTAACACCAAATGCAGAAAGTTTTTTATTCTTTTTTAAAGCATATCGCATAGTGCCTCCCATACCACAGCCTAAATCGGCTAAAGTTTTTTTGCCTTCAGTAATTCCTAAACGTTTAATAACCTGATTATTCATTTGATTAAGCATCGTATCTCTCTTTAAAATATTGGTTCTAAAAGGGATGAAATATCCAAAATGCATATTGAAATCGTTGCTCCAGAATTCATAATCTTCAGTCGCTTCATTATAGAAGTCAATCATTTCTATACGATTGGTTTCTCTGTCTTTTATATGGCTTATTGTTATTGATTTCATGATTAAATATTTCTATTAAACTTCAGTTTGTATTTTTAATGACTGTCTAGAAATTCGTCTTCCTCTAAAAAAGAAGAATAAATTAATGAATAGCATGACACCTAAATAGATTGAAAATCCGCCAATTTTCTTACTCAATATTTCAATAAGCGTTTGATAACTCATACCGTTAATACTATAGTAAGAGATTTTAAGAATCAACATTGCCCACCCAATATTTATAAGGTAAAAACCTATTTCAAATAATTTATTGGTGGCAATAGCTATATCTTCTTTTCCTTTAAAAATATCTATCATAAATAACCTTCCATTTTTAAAAAGCATTTTAGATACATAAATAGTAAGTGCTATAACTATTGGTAAATAGATTAAATAACCGATAATGATTTTTGAATTTTCCATAATTTATTGTTTTAATGATTTTGATTTTACGAGATAGGTAAGACATAGTACGTTGTTGTAATGCAATACGGCAAGACCAATTATTATGATTCCTAAGTGATGACTTAAAGTATTTAGCATCTCCGGAATAGAATTTATAACTTCCCAATAGGCAATTGTAATTATTGCATAACCTAGGTTTACTAAATAGTAACCAATTAGTAGAATGTTATTAATACTCTTTACTATTGCTTCATCCTGAAATAGATTCAATAAAAATAATTCGCCATGTTTATAAAATAACCATCCAACATAAATCATAATAAAAAATATGATTGGAATGTAAATGATATATGAGATAATATTATAATTCATTTTATTATTTTTAAACTTTCAGAAATTATTGAAAGTATATTTTAAATTTTTTATTTGATCAATTTCAATAAAGATTTAGTAATCCAGTTTTGTTCTTGATTTACAATTTTGTTCATCATAGTATCTGCTGTTTCAGCTAAATCGTGTAATGCTTTGGTTTGTTTAATAAGCTCTTTTGTTTTGGCTGTCCCATCATCTTTAATAGAGCTTACATCTTTTAAAATCTTAATAACAGGTTTAATTTCTCTTCTACTACGTTCTTTAGCAATATGTCTTGCTAATTCTTGAACATCTTTCTCAGTCGTAAAAAACTCTTTACGCTCTCCAGGAATTAATTCTTTAGTAACTATACCCCAATCCATGAGCTGTCTTAAATTCATACTGGTATTACCACGAGAAATTTTTAGTTCTTCCATGATGTCTTCCATAGAAAGTGGTTTTGTTGAAATAAAAAGTAAAGATTGTATTTGTGCCATAGCTTTATTTATGCCCCATAATGTGCCTAAACTTCCCCATGTGCTAATAAACTTATCTTTTGCTTCTTGGTATTCCATACAGCAAAGATATAAATAATTTCTAAACTTTCAATAATTATTGAAAGTTTATTTTTTATTAAAAGGTTGAACCATATAATTCAACCTTTTGAGTATTAGTTTGATTCTATTAAACCTGCTCGTTTAAGTAGTGCCTCAGGCTTTGGTTCTTGTCCTCTAAAACGCTTGTAAAGCGTCATTGGGTTTTCAGTTCCACCTTTACTTAACACGTTATCTTTAAATTTATTAGCTACCGTTTTATTGAAAATGCCTTCTTCTTTAAAATATTCAAAAGCGTCAGCATCTAAAACTTCTGCCCATTTATAACTATAATAGCCAGAAGAATAACCACCTTGAAAAATATGAGAAAAAGATGTACTCATACATGTTTCTTTTGTTTCAGGGTATAACGCTGTGTTTTTAAACGCTTCACTTTCAAAAGCCTTTACATCTTGTATAGTCTCTGGCGACTCACCAGCATGCCAATTCATATCTAGTAAACCAAAGCTTAATTGCCTGAGTGTTTGCATACCTTCATGAAAGGTAGCCGATTCTTTTATTTTTTCGACTAAATCCATCGGAATGACTTCTCCAGTTTCATAATGTGTAGCAAATAACTCTAAGGCTTCTTTTTCAAAACACCAATTTTCCATGACCTGACTTGGTAATTCAACAAAATCCCAGAATACACTTGTTCCAGACAAACTAGGGTAGGTCGTATTTGCTAGCATACCATGTAATGCATGTCCAAATTCATGGAATAGCGTAGTCACTTCATTAAAAGTTAATAATGATGGCTTTGTGTTGGTAGGTTTCGTAAAGTTGCAAACTATAGAAATATGGGGTCTGCTATTTTCACCATCTTTAATGTATTGTGGTTTGTATGATGTCATCCACGCGCCATTACGTTTTCCAGATCTAGGAAAAAAATCAGCATAAAAAACAGAAACAAAGTTGCCTTTGTTGTCAGTAACTTTATAAGTTAAAACATCGTCATGATATTTATCAATGGTATTAATTTCTTCAAAATTTAAATCGAATAATTTATTTGCAATAGTAAAGGCACCATCAATAACGTTTTCAAGTTTAAAATATGGTTTCAACTTTTCATCATCTAAACTAAAGAGTTTTTGTTTTAATTTTTCAGAATAATACGCGCCATCCCATTTTTCTAACCTATCAATATTGTCTAAATCCTTTGCAAAATTTTCAAGATTTTTAAATTCACGTTCAGCAGCTGGTTTTGCTTTTTCTAATAATTCATTTGAAAACTTTAGAACAGTTTCAGGTGTTTCGGCCATACGCTCTTCCAAAACAAAATGTGCATGCGTTTTATAGCCTAATATATTTGCACGTTCATGCCTTAGTTTAACAATTTGAAGCACATTATTTTGGTTGTCTAAATCATCACCTTTAAAAGCTTTTGCTCCAGCAGCAAGAGAAAGTTTTTTTCTTAACTCACGATTATCAGCATATGTCATAAAAGGAATATAACTTGGATAATCTAAAGTAAATAACCACCCTTCTTTCTTTTTTGATTCAGCTAATTGTTTTGCAGCCTCTTTTGTACCATCAGGTAATCCAGATAAATCTGTTTCATCAGTAATTAACATCTCAAACTTGTTAGTTTCTGCTAAAACATTTTCACCAAACTTTAACTTTAACTGACTTAATTTTTTATCAATTTCTCTAAGCTGAGTTTTCTCATCTTCAGATAAATTAGCTCCATTTCTAGAAAAACTTTTATATTTTTTATCTAACAATGTGGTTTGCTCTGTATTTAAATCTAGCTCAGATTTAGAATCATAGACAGCTTTAACACGTTTAAATAAGTCCTCGTTTAAAGTAACATCATTGCTAAACTCTGAAAGTAGTGGTGAAACTTCTTGAGCTATTTTCTGAATATCTTCATTAGTTTCAGCAGAATTCAGATTAAAGAAAATACTAGAAATTCTATCTAGTTGTTCTCCAGAAAAATCAAGAGCCTCTATAGTGTTTTCAAAAGAAGGCTTTTTTGGGTTATTTACTATCTCATCAATCTCCTTCTTAGCCAATTTTATGGATTCCTTAATTGTTGGTAAAAAATCTTCATTTTGAATTATTCTAAAAGGAGCGGTGTTATATTTAGTATTAAATGGAGTAATTAATGTTTTTTTTATCATTTCTTTAAAGAATGTGTTAAAAATAAAATATACTATGTATGCATAGTATATTTTTTTATATTTTTGCCGTCAATAATGCGAAGAGTGACTAACTCATGAGAATTATTTGTTAATAGCTGAAAGCCCTGAATAACTTCGGGGCTTTTTTTATTATAAATTTTTAGCTGATTCGTTTACTTTTATTTTCAAGCCTTCTTTATAAGCAACAATTTTATCTAGAACACACTTATCACTAGATCCAATAATTTGAGCTGCTAAAATTCCAGCGTTTTTTGCACCATTAAGAGCAACTGTTGCTACTGGAACACCACCTGGCATTTGTAAAATGGAGAGCACAGAATCCCAACCATCAATAGAGTTGCTACTTTTTACAGGAACACCAATAACAGGAAGCGGAGATAAAGAAGCTATCATTCCTGGTAAATGTGCAGCACCACCAGCACCTGCAATTACTACAGCAAAACCTCTTGTATGCGCATTTTTACCATAATCAAATAATTTTTCAGGTGTACGATGCGCAGAAACAATATCAACTTCAACTTCAATATCAAAACCTTTTAAGATGTCTATTGCATCTTGCATAACAGGAAGATCACTTTTACTTCCCATAATAACGCCTACTTTGTTCATATCTATTCGCTTATAACTTTAATACTTTTCTTTACTTCTTCAGCAATCCGTCTTGCTTCATTTAAATCTTCATTCACAATGGTTACATGTCCCATTTTTCTAAACGGTCTTGTTTGCTTTTTACCATAAATATGTGGTGTAACACCATCCATTTTCATAATGGTTTCAATATTTTCATAAACTACATTACCAGTATAACCTTCAGCACCAACAAGATTAACCATAACACCTCCAACTTTATTGTCGGTTCGTCCTAAAGGTAAATCTAAAATAGCTCTAATATGTTGCTCAAACTGAGAAGTATAACTTGCTTCAATAGTTTGATGACCTGAATTGTGGGGTCTTGGAGCAACTTCGTTAACTAATATTTCATCGTCCTTAGTTTGAAACATTTCAACAGCCAATAATCCAACATGATTAAATGCTTTGGATGTTTTTAAAGCAACTGCTTCAGCTTTTGTAGCTATTTCGTTTGAAATTCTAGCAGGACATATTACATACTCTACTTGGTTAGCTTCAGGGTGAAATTCCATTTCCACAACAGGATAGGTTTTTGTTTCACCGGAAGGGTTTCTTGCCACTATAACCGCCAATTCATTTTTAAAAGGTATTAAATCTTCAGCAATACATTCACCAGCAGGTAAACCTTCTAAGTCTGAAAGCTTTCTAACCACTTTAACGCCATTACCATCATAACCAAATTGTGCCGCTTTCCATACAAATGGAAATTCTAAACCACCGTTTTCAATAGCGTCTTCAATTTCAGATAAGTATGCAAATCGTGAAAAATCAGAAGTTGGTATCTCGTTATCTCTATAAAATAATTTTTGTTTTGCTTTATTTTGAATACTTCTCAATGTTTTTGAAGCAGGATATACTTTTACACCTTCTTTTTCAAGAGTTTCAAGGGCATCAATATTTACGTTTTCTATCTCAATAGTTAAAACATCTACTTGTTTTCCAAAATTATAAACTGCATCATAATCCAATAAATCCCCTAAATGGAATTCATCACAAGCTATTTTACAAGGCGCTTCATTACTGGCTTCTAAGACAGAAGTATGAATATCAAATTTTCTAGTGTTGTAAAGCAACATTTTACCCAATTGACCACCACCAAGAATACCAAGTTTAAAATTTGAAGAAAAGTAATTCATTTAAATGCTTTTAGCTAAAACAGAATATCGATAGGCAAAAATACACTTAAATCTTAAAATACTCCATAAATCATAAATCAAAAAATGGGTAATACCTAATCTATTGATTATCTTTGCATCTTTAAAATTTATAACCCGTGATAAAGCTACACGACAAATATTTCAAACCCTTTATTTCTGCTAAAGAAATCGATGATGCATTACAGCGTCTAGTTGATGAAATTGCTGAAGATGTAGGTGATGAAATTCCTGTATTTGTTGGTATTTTAAATGGGTCGTTCATGCTAACTAGCGATTTTGTTAAAAAATACCCCAATACATGTGAGGTAACTTTTATCAAATTAGCATCTTATGAAGGTGTTAAATCTACCGAAGATATTCAAAGACTTATTGGTTTAACTCAAGATTTAACAAATAGAACAGTAATTATTTTAGAAGATATCATTGATACTGGAAATACATTGCATGAAGTTCACAGAATATTTAAAAATGAAAACGTAAAAGCATTAAAAATTGCTACACTTTTTTATAAACCCGAAGCATACAAGAAAGATTTTAAATTACATTATGTAGGTATTGAAATTCCTAACAAATTTATAGTAGGCTATGGCTTAGATTATGATGGATTAGGACGACATTTACCAGAAGTATATCAAATAAAAGACACACAACACATGACAAATTTAGTGCTATTTGGCCCTCCAGGAGCAGGCAAAGGAACGCAAGCGGAATTCTTAAAAGAGAAGTATAATTTAGTACATATTTCAACAGGCGATGTTTTTAGATACAACATAAAAAATGATACTGCTTTAGGAATGTTGGCTAAGTCATACATTGAGAAAGGTGCTTTGGTACCAGATCAAGTTACTATAGATATGCTTAATGCAGAAGTTGATAAAAATGCTGATGCCAACGGATTTATTTTTGATGGTTTTCCACGTACTAACGCACAAGCCGAAGCTTTAGATAAATTAATGGATAGTAAAGACTCTCAAATTAATGCTATGATAGCTCTAGAAGTTGATGATGAGGTTTTAGTAAAACGTTTGCTTGAAAGAGGGAAAACAAGCGGAAGAAAAGATGATGCTAATGAGGATGTAATTAGAAACAGAATTAAAGTTTACTACGACGAAACGGCTATACTAAAAGACTTTTATACGGCTCAAGATAAATATTTTGGAGTGGATGGCGTTGGAAGTATCGAAGATATTACACAACGTTTAAACGCAGTTATTGATAAATTATAATAGAGACGTTTATTTGTTTATTCGTCTATCTTTTAATAAAAAAGTTAAAAGGTTAATGATTTAGAATCGAATAAACGAATCCACGGATTAACAAATAAACATTAAAATGACTGAAGGTAATTTTGTAGACTACGTAAAAATGTTTGTGTCTTCCGGAAATGGAGGAAAAGGCTCTGTTCATTTACATCGCGAAAAATATATCACAAAAGGTGGTCCAGATGGCGGAGATGGTGGTCGTGGAGGTCATGTTATAGTTAGAGGAAAAGCAAATCTTTGGACCTTATTGCACTTAAAATTCAAAAAGCATTCGAGAGCTGGCCATGGAGAGCATGGTAGTAGTGGAAGAAGTTTTGGTGCAGATGGAGAAGATGTATACATAGATGTGCCTTTAGGAACTGTTATCCGAGATACCGAAACTAATAATGTCCTTTTTGAAATTACCGAAGATGGTGAAGAGCAAATCTTAGCTGAAGGGGGTAAAGGCGGTCTTGGAAACTGGCATTTCAAGAGTTCTACAAACCAAACACCACGTTACGCGCAACCTGGTATTCCTATGGAAGAAAAGTATGTAACCATGGAACTTAAAGTGCTAGCAGATGTTGGTTTGGTGGGCTTTCCTAATGCAGGGAAATCAACTTTATTATCGGTTGTAACATCTGCAAAACCAAAAATTGCAGATTACGAGTTTACCACGCTTAAACCTAATTTAGGTATTGTAAAATATCGAGATTTTCAAACTTTTGTTATGGCAGATATCCCTGGAATTATAGAGGGTGCTGCAGAGGGTAAAGGTTTAGGTCATTATTTTTTACGACATATTGAGCGTAACTCCATATTGTTATTTCTAATTCCAGCCGATGCTCAAGATATTAAAAAACAGTATGATATTTTACTTGATGAACTTAGGCGATATAACCCAGAAATGCTTGATAAAGAGCGTATCATTGCCATTTCAAAAAGCGATATGCTGGATGATGAACTTCAAGCAGAATTAAAAACTGAACTAGATAATGAGCTACCAATTCCATATATATTCATCTCATCTGTTGCTCAAAAAGGTATTACTGAGTTAAAAGATATGCTCTGGAAGATGCTAAACAATTAAGATATATCTTATCTGTTTTAAACAAAATAATTACTTCCTAATTTTTTTATACTCTAAATACGAATACACAAAAGGTATTAAAGTAATTAATAGTGTAACACTAATAAAGAATATACTATTAAACTTCTTACTAGCTGTAAGGCTAGATATTGCAATAGCTAATCCACCAACAAACCACAATTTGCCAGCTAGTTTATGAGTACGCTTCCAAACACTTTCGTTTTCTAAAGTCCAAGGTGTTCTTATCCCAATAAAATAATTCGCCTTTATGGTTTTCATGTAATTCCCTAAAAGCATAAATAAAATACCAATAGCAAAAATTACAAGTGATGGGTTGGTTATAGATTGTTCTTTTACACTGTAAATTATAAATATAGCTAAAGCAGACATAAATAACACCATCAAAAACTTTAAGTTATGGTATTTATTGCCCATGGTTTGTATGCGTTTTTTCGGGTCTATTAATGGAATAATTGTAAATAAAATATAAGTAACTGCCGATAGTAAAAAAGTAATAAGTATCAGCGAATTTTTACTACCCCAATCATCAATTTCACCTTTGTAATTCCAGTGTGTTGGCACCGTTTCTGGTAGCGAACTCCAGATATAGGCCAAATAAATAAACGGAATTAAAACAATAATTATCAATGGTATTTCTCTTTTAAAATTCATTATTTTATTTTTTTAAGGTTAAAATCCATTGCAATACATCTTCCAGAATTGTTGTGTTTATTGAGTATGTAATAAACTGTCCGCTCTTTTCACTCGTCACCAAATCAGCACGCTTCAAAATATCCAAATGATGTGAGATACTAGGTTTCGAAATATTAAATGCATCAGCAATATCACCCGCAGTCATGTCCTTATCCTTAAGCAATTCCAGAATTTCGCGCCTCGTTTCATCATTTAATGCCTTAAATAAGTAATTCATTAATTAGGTATTTAGACAAATATCTAAATATTATTTTAATTTAGCAAATATTTAGGTTAAAATGATTTGCTCTTTGGGCGTTACCACAAGGGTCGGGCTATCCGTTACAAGTCCTCGCACTGATCCCAACCCCGATAGCTATCGGGGTCGGGATCAGGCTGTGGGCTTTCCACTGCTATCCCTAACGCAACTTCTGAACTAAAAAGAAACATTGGAATAATTTTTGATTAAATTTAGATAAAATTAAACCTATGCGATTTCTAAAAATTAGTATTCTAGCCTTAATTATAGTATCCTGTGCTCCAATTCATGTAAATTATGATTATGATAAAACCACAAATTTTGATAGCTATAAAACCTACCAGTATTATGCTAATATGGAAACAGGTTTAAGCGAATTAGATACTAAACGTTTACTAAATGCTATAGATGCAAAAATGGAATCAAGAGGGTATAATATCTCAGAAAACCCAGATTTTTTTATTGATATTAAAAGTGCAGAATATCAAGGCCAACAAAGGCAAACGGTTGGTGTTGGAGTAGGTGGAGGCGGTAGAAATGTTGGCGGAGGAATATCCATAGGGTTACCCATTGGTCAAGCCAATACAAACCGACAAATAACCATTGATTTTGTTGACGAAAATAAAAATCAACTCTTTTGGCAAGCCATAAGTGAATCTAGTTTTAACCCAAAAGCTACTCCAGAAAAAAGAGAAGAACGATTAAATGCTATAGTTGAAAAAGTGTTGTCTAAATATCCTCCAGAAAAATAGAATGAAGTTAAAACTAGTAATAATACCATTGCTTTTTTTATTTTTTATGAATGGCTATTCTCAACCGAATGATTTTTCAAAAAAGTACAGATATTATTTGGTTGGAACTTGGATACAAGAATCTAGAAACGTTGATGGATATTTAGTTTTTAAGAGGGAAATAGGTAATCAAAAAGACAGGAATAGTTTTAAAATGGAGATATCTAATAATGGTGTCATTAATTTAAAGCATACAAACATGCAGCGGAAATGCGGAAATGATTATCGAAAATCAATATCAAAATGTAAATGGAGTTTAGATTCAGAAAATAAAATTTTGAAAACTTCAATTCCAATTATAATGGGTTTTAAAAAATTCAAAATATTAGATATAAATAGTCGAAAAATGGTTCTGTCATTTGAAAAGTTAGAATAAAATTAATTCTTAACCAATCTCTTACTTGCAATTAAAACATTCCCAGAATAGAAATTAGTAATATACACCCCTTGGCTTAAATTACTAATGTCAACTTGTTGGCTTTCATAATTAGAAAGCTTAGAAGTATTAATAGTTTTTCCGTCAATACTCATTATTTCAACATTTAAGTCAGAAACAGTATTGCTTTCAAACTTTAAATTCAAAACATTAGTAGTTGGATTTGGAAACATTGAAATATTATAACTATTAACTTCACTTTCAATATCATCTACACTCAGCGAAGAATAATTTATTGTCCAAGTGACTGTATAGACGTGAAAACTATCATGATTATCTACTCTTAAAAACGATGTGCCATCATGCACTACAACTGTTAATGTATTTGCACCATCTATTAAATTAGTTGCTTCTATGGAAACATCTTCAACGTTTGTTGCAAAGTTTGAGCTATTCAGAGTCCAATCACTTTCCAACGTATTCGGATTTGGCTTAATCAAATCAAGTTGAAAATCAAGTGGAAATGTTGGGTTGTCAACTGTGTTGTTATTTGGTGTATAATTATCAATAGGAGAAATTAAACTATGTATTTTTTCAATAATACCTTCTTTACAAACAGAGCAAAATGGAACACCTAAATATCGCATTTTACAATTTTGATGTGGCCTATACCAACTCGTAGCATTACCAGATCCACTATGTTGATAAATACCAACTCCATCTGTGCCTACCCAATTTTTCCAACTTACTACAGTAGGGTCTGTTTCTTGAGTCATATTTATAGCTTCAGAAGCAAGTCCATCTCCAGGATAATATTCATCCTTTAAATCAAAGAGCGAATGCCCTATTTCATGTATAACAATTTCATTGGCATTGTTACCTGTAGAGGAAGTAGCGTAGGGGCCACCAGCACCTCCATATTCTGAAGTGTTAACAATAATAATGGGTTGGTCATATTGCGGAAAATTATCAGCCAAAACATCATAAACTATAGATGAGCTATATGTGTAAAGTAACCTGTGAATATTGGCTGTATCAAATGAGGTGTTAAAATAAGTGTCTACGTTACTTATTGGGATGTTGTGAGGTTCTGTGACGTCTGTAGCAGTTCCTGGATGGTCTGTTCCACTATCATTAGATGGTACTTTTATGGCGTAAACATTAAAATAATCTGCGTATTCGGAAAATGGGCTTTGGCTAAATAAACTATTAGAAAAATTGGTAGCATCAGTCACAAACTTATCTAATTCAAATAAGGTGTAACCATCTCCCATAAAAACAAGGTTAATACGTTTATCATTATCTCCTGAAACTTTTATAGCCTCCACATCAAAGGTTTGTCCAACTAAAATTGAGATATTAAAAAAGAATATGAGAAAGCATAAAACAGGTTTCATAGTTACCAGATTTGGGTTTTAATGAGGGGTTCATTTTCAGCAAAGTTACTAATTGTTATATATTTAGTCTCATTTTTAAGCTGTAACCTTATAGAGAACTGCATTTCATCGAAATCAATAATTTTAGTTTTAAAACGTTTTGATTCATCTACATATTCCACTTTTTTAACCAAAGGGTTTTTAATTAATAGCTGGTTTATGATCTTTTGTTTCTTGTTTAGTTCAGTAAAAACTAAATCATTTGGTATTCCATTTTCAATAGTTTCAAAAGGGTTTTGCTTAACTTTTCCTGTTGCTATTTTTTTATTGATAAATGTAATTTCTCTTTTACCAGTGCTTGTCTTCTTTATGGAATAATTTAAAAATAGAATTTTAGGTTCATTTTCAATTTGTGAAGGATTACTAGAGTTGTTTTTTGTGCTTTTACAACAAAACAAAAGCGATAGTAGGATTAGTAGTGTTATTCTATGTAGATAATAATAATTCAAACCAATAAACGTAATAATTTGGGATTAATATGTATAAAGTTAAGCATAAAAAAAGAGGCTGTAAAAGCCTCTTTTTTTATCAAATTATATTAACTGAGTAAATCTTTATACTTGTCTTTATAACCGTAAAGTACAACAACATTTAAAATAAGTAAAACTAGAGCCCCAGCTATATCTCCTGGTGCTAAAGTTGCATGAAATAATACTGCGTTTACCGATATACTCATTAAAATTAAAGCCAATAAAGCTCCAAATTTATTGAAAATTAAGGCTAAACCTGCAACAATTTCAACAATAGCAACTAGTGTTAATGTTTTAGTGTTTACCAATGCACCAAAATAGGCACCTGCATCAGCAGACATCTCTCCCATTGGAATAAAATGTAGAAATTTGTTTAGTCCGAAAACTAAAACAAATAGTCCCAGAAGTATTCTTAGAACCATAAAAACTTTTGAATTCATAATGCTATATATATTAGTTAGTAATCTGAAAGATAGTAAATTGTAAACAAAACCATCTCAAACTTTGTCGAAACAAAGTGTTTAAACCAACAAAACTCTTATTTAATCTGAATTCGTGTGCCTTCACTATGACTGCTAAATTCAGGGGCATACATACTTTGAATTGTAGTAAAGCCATTGCTCATAATTCCAGCGTTATTCACTCTTAAATCATATTCAAATACATATACGCCTTTTGGTAAATAATCAAAAAAGAAATTTGTTGAGGCATCTTTTGTACTTTCATAATACCCTAAACCATCTTGCCATTTATATTGGCTTAATACATTTACAGGTTCTAATCCAGAAGCGCGCATATCTTTCATGTGAACAAATTCCATATTTCTGTCACTTCGTAATTCAATCCTCACTCTAACTAAATCACCAACATTTAAATCAGTTTCGGAAGCGATTTCTGAGATTTCTTCACTAGTATCAGTATTGGTTTTTAAGAATAACTTTTTCTTTAGCTTAAGCGGTGTTTCTGCTGAGGTTATTTTGTCTAAATCTTCAAAATATTGCCAATGTAAACCGCCCCAAGCAACACCTTTTCCTTTTTTAGATATGGTTACATCTGCCATTTCTGGTTTAACTTCAGAAGTATTCCAAGATGTTTTGTAATAGCCTGTTCCAGCTTCAATTTTTACGGCTTCAAGTTTTGAAGGTTCAATTTGTTGTCCGCCAATAACCACGTCAACCATTTCAGTAACAGATAGCCAATCACTACCTTGAAGCAATAAAGCATAAACAACATCTGTAGTTGCTTTTGTTGTTTTCCATCGATTGGTTTGCTTGTTTTTAAGCAACCATATTTTTAGATTATCAATAGTTTCGGTATCATTTTCAATCTCACTAAAAGCTTCAATAAGTAAGGCTTGCGTTTCAATAGGCGCTTGATACCAATACCACGAATTAGTATTTGCTTTCCAATACATGCCTAATTCTTCAGATGTAATACTCGTTTCTTTTAAAGATTTTAAAATTTTCGAAGTTGTTTTCGAATCTTTATTTCTATGAGACACTAAAGCCATTAACCCTTTAGAGTATAACGAACGGGATAGCCAATACTTTTGAATTTGCGTTTGGTAATACTCGGATATATTTTCAACTTCTTTTGATTTTTTAATATCTGGGAAGAAGCTTCGCATATATAAATAATGTAGTTGTGTATAACTTAAGTGGTCTTTACTTAAATCGATTTTTGAGTCGTATTTTCTAATGTCTTTATACTCTTTTACAAATTCATTATCCAAATAATTGATGGCTTTTTGAAGCATTTGAGACCCTTCGACTGCGCTCAGGGTGACATTTAGTTTATTAAGATGACCAAAACCAGTAATAATATGTTGCGTAATGTATCGATTTTCTCTACCACCTTTAAACCAAGCCCAAGCTCCAGATGGCTTTTGATTTGCTTTCAGTTTATTTAAAGCAGATTGTAATTCATTATTCATTTTATTCAAATCGAATAATAACGCAATACGTTTTTTCTGCTCAGTTTCACTTTGTGCATCACGTAACCAAGGCGTTTCTTGAATTAAAATAGATTTGAGCTCTTCATTTTTTTCTAGATTTGAAAGTAGTGCATCGGTATTTCTCCATTGGTTGAATACCTCTTGAATTCTAGGATTAGAGTTTGCAATATGACTTGCTAACGCATTAGCATAATATCTCGAAAATGTTTGCTCATTACAATCATAAGGGTATTCCATTAAATAAGGAAGTGCTTGAACTGCATACCACGCAGGGTTAGAGGTCATCTCCAAAGTCAATTTATGATGCTTTAAAGTTAAAGACGTGTTTGTCTTTAATTTATCTAAAGAGAATGTTTTGCTTTGGTTACTTCTTACCCACATAGGTAATGTTTCGGTAACCAATATTCTGTTAGAAAGTACTGGTAATGCATTTTGCTCCCCATCGCTAAAATCTTCAGATTTAGCAACAATTTTGTATTGTACTGCTTGCACGTTATCAGGAATGCTTAGCATCCATGAAACTTGAGTGTTATTTTCCTTTTCTACTGAAAAGGTCTCGACTGCGCTTGACCTGACAAGCTTTGAAGTGATATCTTTCCCTGAAATAGCATCTGTTAAAATTAATTTAGCTTCGCCTGAAAGTGTTTTTTCTGTAAGATTAGCAATTTTGGTACTTATTGTAATGTCATCACCTTCACGTAAAAAACGTGGTGCATTTGGAATTACCATCAACTCTTTTTGAGTGACTGTGGTTAATGTTTTAGTAGCACTTTCCAAAGTTTTAGTGTTTGCTAATAATCGTAATTTCCATTGGGTTAAAGCTTCAGGTGTTGTAAAACTGAAACTTATATTTCCTGCTTCATCTGTTTTTAACTGTGGAAAGAAAAAGGCGGTTTCTTGAAGGTTTTTACGGATTTTGATGTTGTCGAAGGTTTGTTGCTTGTTGGTTTTCTCATTAGATAAGGAGTCACTATTAATTTGTACTCCGGGTATCTTACCAATTAAATCTAGTGAAACATCATTTTCTGCTTCATTATAAGATTCAACTTTGGCAGCATTAACAGCGTATCCGACACTTTTGCTTTCTCTTTTAACACCCATAGCGGAAATAACAACTTCATCGAGTCCTTGAGTATCTTCAATCATATAAATCAATAAGCGGTTATTTTTGTCTAATTTGATTTCATTATTTATGTATCCGACATAGCTTATTTCTAATATGTCATTTTCTTTAGCGTTTATTGAAAATTCTCCATCGAAATCTGCTGTTACTCCAATTGATGTTCCTTTAATTATAACATTAGCAGCCGGCATTGGAGAGCCCGTATAGTCATAAACAATCCCTGTAACTATTCCTTTTTTTAATGAATCGTCATAACTGAGTATGTTTTTGACTTCATACTTTCTTTTAAGTTGATTTATATAGTTATTGTAAACCCAGCGATTATTATTAAAACTAAACCCAAACCAATTCAACTGGTCATAATATTGTTGTGGGTAACTTATTCGCGACTTATTATTATACACTCTAAAACTTTGTGTTCCAAAACTACGATTAGCGTTTCTGCTGCTTCTAGAATAATAAACAGGATTATTGATAGGGTTAAAATTCCAAGCGTGTGGTTTAAACTGATCTAAAGAAGCATCATACATACTTGCTAACAATTCTGCACTTACTTTGTCGCCATAAGGGCCTTTAATTTTAAATTGCCAAGTTTCGTCAGTTCCTGGTTGTAATTTGTCTCTAAAGGTAAGCGTTTCAATTTCTAAGTTAGTTTTAGGATATGGCACTGAAATAGCTAGTGAACCAGATTTAAAACTATTAAAAACAGCAAAACTATAATGTACCACAAAACCACCTAAATCATTTTCATTAACAGGAATAGAGATTGTTTTTTTATTAGCATTTAGCTTAATAATCTCTGTTTTGATGATGTTTTTATCCTTTTCAATAGTAACCGTAACCGATACATTATTAGCCGCAGAACCTATGGATATGTTTGCGGTATCTCCAATATTATAAGACGATTTATCATTCGAAATTGTAAACAATTGGCTATCCGCAGGCGTTTTATCATCTTCACTATAAAGCATCGTTTTAATTTCATCTTTTACTAATTGCCCAAATTTGTCCTTGCTTTCTAGAATAATAACGTATTCACCAGATTGCCATTTCTTTATTTTACCAAGATTAAGTGTTGTTTCATTTCCTGTGTTAAAAGAGGAAACAAAAACGAGTTTACCCTTTTCCCAATTATTAGAATGCTGTTCGTTATCATAAGCTTCATGCGGAAATAGTTTTTTGAAATCTTCTTCAGAAAACCCTTTATAATCTGGAGCTGCCCATGGTCGTGGTCTTAAAACAGTATTTGGCGCTTTAAGTTTGTATATTTTCACCGTTCCTTTTGCTGGAACAAATTCGCCATTAAGATTTTTAGTGTCAATAGAAATATTATGATTCTTTTTGGTTTTATCCAAAGCACTATCAATACTCATATTAGCTATTAATGCATGATAACCCACATTTACAATAGTTGTAGCGCTTCTGGTTTCACCATTTAAATCGGTAACATCTGCTGTCACTTCGTAATTAAAAATAGGCAAGCTACTTTTGTCTACACTTTGGTCAGGAATGGCTTTAAACGTAATTTCAAATTCGCCTTTATTATTGGTTGTAGTTTCACCATGAGAGATTTCTTGAGGTTCACTATTTACCCAAGGTCTATACCAAAAATACCAACGTGGATATTGCACGTTTCTTTTTACACGATATACTACTTTAGCGTCTGTAATATTACTACCTGCATAAGCTAATGCGTTTCCTTTAACAGTAACCGAGTCGTTAATTTTAAAAGTTTCAGTAATAGGTTTAAACTTGGTTTCAAATTTTGGACGTTTGTATTCTTCTACTGAGAAATAGGTATAGCTATCCATATTAAAACCAGATTCAGTATCAAATTCAATATGATATTGCCCATTCAATCCATTATTTGGTAAAATAAATTCTCCCGAAATAGAACCAAAATCGTTAGTTTTAAAATTTAATTCTTTTACCTCTTCACCATTCACATTATATAAAACAGCATATACATTTTCGTTTACTAAAACTTCTGATTTTCCATCAAGAGTTTTCATAGCAATCGCTTTAAAATAAACAGTTTGTCCTGGCCTGTAAATACTTCTGTCAGTAAATAAAAAGGATTTGTAACTAATACTTTCTTCAGGTTGATTGCGTTTTTGATTGATGTAGAAGTTGCCAAAATAGGCGATGTCATTATTGTATTCTACTTTAAGGTTAATGTCGTTATACCAATTCTTGTCTTTTTCAATTTTAATTTCACCTAATTGATTTGTGGAATAACTTTTTGAAGATCTCTTTTTTACATTTCTAGAATCATAAGAAACTTCAATTTTTGCATTAGTAATAGGAGTTCCATTATTTCTATCTATAATTTGAAAAATTTTATGGTTAGGAGTATTGGTTTCAACCAAAGCCATGTTTGTAACTTGTAGGTTTGAAAAAGCAAAAGTGTCTTGTTTATTATCTACAAATGCGACTGCTAAATACCTGCCATTATTAAGCTTTGGTAATAAAACTTCAGTGGAATGCATTTGGTAGTCTTTTTCATTTTTTAATTTAGAATTCCAAGTTACATGGGCATCTAAATTTTTAATAAACTGCAGTTGCTCATCTTTTCTGTATGTCTTTATAAACTTTTTATATTGATTTTCAGAGATTTTATAAATATTGAATTTTAAGTCGTCTAAATTCTTGTACCTCAATAATAATTTAGCATGATGCTGAATAGGTAAAAAGTCTTCGGTAGTAATTTGAAGCGTTAGTTGTTCAATTTGCGACTTTAATATGGTGCATTTTTCAGCACCTTTACTTTTTGGAAATTTAGAAATAACTTGATTACATATGTCTAAAGCTTCTTTTGCTTTCCATCGCTGTTCTTCATTAGTTTTTGGCTGATAAGATTGACTCTGCTGATAGTAAATAGAAGCTATTTCAAAATCATACAAACTAGAAATTTCATGTGCTTTATTCTTTTTGCTTTCAGCAGTCAATGCTTTTAAAAGAATATCTTGTTTATCAGAAAATGTTGCATGTTGGTTAACAAATTTTAAACGTTCAATATTAACATCAGCTAATGCAAAAGGCGATTCATCTTTCAGATGAAAACGAATCAGTTCTTTGTAAATTTTTAAAGTGTTTAGTTGTAACGAGGTCGAGTCTTTTGATTCTATGTTTAAAGTAGAAAACGTTTCAGCATCAGCTAAAAAACCAGGATTATCAATCTCAAATTTATAAGCAGGTTTGGTAATTTGTGTTTCGTTCGTCTTATAAAACGCTAAGGCGTTATGGCTTAAAAAATCAAAAAGGGAAGGGCGATATATTTTAGACCCTTTCTGTTCATTTAACAAAACATTATAGGTTTTTAAAGACTCCTGTTGTAGCATTAAACCATTCTCTAACGAATTTTGGTAATGCACATGAATTTCACTAAAAAGCGTTTGTAAATCCCAAGTTCTAAAATCTTCAGTATCTACTTTCTCAGATGTTTTGGTACGGTTATAAAACTGCCATCTATGTTGGTTAAAATACTGCCAGTATAAATTAGCCAATAAGTTTTCTAGAATATTTTTAGTTGGAAATTCGCTTTTAGCAATTTTAGCCTTAAAATCATTTATAATACTAAGTTGCGCATCTTCTTCTAAAACCAACGCATACTTACTTTTAAAAAGCATGGTTTTTATAAGTTGCGGATGGTTATCATCTTTAAAAGCTTGTTTCTCAATATCATTAACAAGTTTTAGTGCAGACTTTGGTAAACCGTCAACTTCAAATTTATCAACATTAGTCCATAAATCTTGATAGTTAGGATTTTGGGCTTGAGAAATCGTTGAAAATAGTATAATCATAAATAAAAATAGTGATTGCTTCACTTGTGCTGAATTCATTTCAGTATATGTTTAATTTTGTCTCTAATGTATCTTCAAAAGCCATTCCAAAAAAACAATAAATTAGTAAATGGAGACGTTGGGTGAGTGAAGTTAATCATTTTCATGGTAAAATAGACTTTATCTATATGACTAAAATGGTAAATTCTTAAGATTATCTTAATCAGAAAATAAACTGCCTAAGAAAGTTTATTTTTGTGTTTTCGACTTAAGTTGATATGAAAAAAATAGTGCTCCTTCTATTATTTCCGCTTATGGGATTCTCTCAAGTAACTCTTGATGGGGTAGAGATGCTCTTTCAACAAAAGCAATTTAAAAAGGCAGAAACTCAAATTACAAATTTTTTAAAAGAACACCCAAATCATTTAAAGGCTACAGAGCTTTTAGGCGATGCTTATGGGCATCAAAAAAAATGGGATGATGCTATTGTAGAGTACAAGAAATTGGTTAAAACTAATCCTAATATAGCCAATTATCACTATAAATATGGTGGCGTTTTGGGTATGAAAGCACTCCAAAATAAACTCAAAGCTCTGGGTATAATTGGAGATATAAAAAATGCGTTTACTAAAGCTGCAGAGTTAGATGAAAACCACATTGATGCACGTTGGGCGTTGGTAGAATTATACATGCAACTTCCGGGTATTTTTGGCGGTAGTAAAAATAAATCGTTAAAATATGCTAATGAGTTAGAGGCGCTCTCAAAAGTAGATGGTTATTTAGCAAAAGGTTACGTCTACGAATATGATAACGAACCAGAATTAGCGGAGAAGTATTATAAAATGGCTATTGAAGAAGGGGGGTCGCTCACGTGTTTTAATAAGCTTGCAACCTTTTACGAAAACAAAAAACAACCAGAAAAAGCCATTTCTACCATAGAGCAAGCTCAAAAAAAGCATCAGCGCAATGCGTTGCACTATCAAATTGGTAAGGTGGCGGCAGAGTACAATATTCAACTCAGTAAAGGGGAGCAATGTCTACAAACCTACCTCAAAAATTATTCAGCTGCAGATGGCGTTCCTAAGGCCTGGGCGCATTACCGTTTAGCACAAATTCACACGCTTAAAAACAACAAAACTCAAGCATTAAAACATATCAATTTGGCAATCGCACAGCTACCCAAAATCAAGCCATTTAAAACGCAAAAGCAAAAAATTTTGAATCTTTAAAATTTGGGCGTTACCACAAGGGTCGGGCTTTCCAATACAATCTTTTTCTCGTGCATCAAAAAAGGATTTCCATTACAATCCCTAACGCAAAAAACTTCCGTCTTCCGTCTTTATCCTTCCAACTTCAATTCATATATTTACTTCATCATTTAGTTTCAATCTATCGGAATTATTTGAAATGATATTTTTTGAATTCAAAACCAAATCATGAACGTACATTTTATAGCCATCGGTGGAGCAGCAATGCACAATCTAGCATTAGCATTACATAACAAAGGATACAAAGTAACTGGGAGTGACGATACTATTTTTGAGCCCTCAAAATCCAGATTAGATGCAAAAGGTTTATTGCCAGAAACATTTGGTTGGTACTCAGAGAAAATAACATCAAATCTTGATGCTATTGTTTTAGGAATGCATGCCAAAGAAGATAATCCAGAATTATTAAAAGCTCAAGAACTCGGACTTAAAATATACAGCTACCCAGAATTTTTGTACGAGCAATCTAAACATAAAACTCGTGTAGTTATTGGTGGAAGCCATGGAAAAACAACCATAACCTCTATGATTTTGCATGTTATGCATTATCATGATAGAGAAGTAGATTATATGGTTGGTGCGCAACTTGAAGGTTTTGATGTGATGGTAAAACTTACCGAAACTAACGATTTTATTGTTCTAGAAGGTGATGAGTATTTAAGCTCTCCAATTGACAGACGTCCAAAATTTCATTTATATAAACCCAACATTGCGCTATTGAGTGGTATAGCATGGGATCATATTAACGTTTTTCCAACCTACGAAAATTATGTAGATCAGTTTAGCATTTTCGTAGACTCAATTGTAAAAGGAGGAAGCATTAATTACAACGAAGAAGATCCAGAAGTAAAACGTCTAGTAGAAGCAAGCGAGAACACTATTCGTAAAATAGCATACAAAACACCAGAATACAGTGTTGAAAACGGACAAACACTTCTTGAAACTCCAGAAGGCGAATTGCCAATCGAGGTTTTCGGGAAACACAACTTAAACAATTTAGCAGGCGCCAAATGGATCTGCCAACATATGGGAGTTGATGAAGACGATTTCTACGAAGCCATTTCAACCTTCAAAGGTGCTAGTAAACGTTTAGAAAAAATAGCCGAAAGTAAAACCAGTGTAGCCTACAAAGATTTTGCACACTCGCCCAGTAAAGTAGAGGCTACCACAAACGCTGTAAAAGAGCAGTATGAAAACAGAACTCTAGTAGCTTGTTTAGAATTACATACCTACAGTAGTTTAAATGCAGAGTTTTTAAAAGAATATAAAGGCGCACTTGATGCTGCAGATGTTGCTGTGGTTTTTTATTCGCCACATGCCGTAGAAATTAAAAAACTTGAAGAAGTTACTCACGAGCAAATTGCTAATGCGTTTCAGCGAGACGATTTAATTATCTACACTAACCCAAACGATTTTAAAGATTTTCTCTTCTCACAAAAATTTGATGATAAAGCCTTGTTATTGATGAGTTCTGGTAATTATGGTGGTTTGGATTTTGATGAGGTTAAAAACTTAATAGGTTAGGTTTATTATCTTCAATTTGTTATAACTTCTAAGCTAATTGAGTTATCACTCCTGCTATTATTAAAAAAGCAGAGCTTAGTAAAGCTTTTTTTAAACTTATTTTTTTACTTATAACTTTCACTCCAATTATAATCCCAATTATTGAAAAAATCGAATTCATCATTAGAATCCAATTTGGAATATAATATGTTGGGTAAAATTTAGTGAAATGATATTTATATAGTAGTCTTAAGCTAAACCAAATCCAAAATAAATTTATCAAAGCAATTATAACTCCAATTAGTTTAATTTTTTTTAAAAAAATTAAACATGACACTACTGTAAAAAATAGAATTCCTAATGTTCCAAAAGTCATTAAATCAATCCACATGTTGACATTGTGAATTCCTGCTGCAAAATAGTTTAGAATAACCTCAGATGACAACAATAATCCAATAGTAAGTGCTATAAATAATGATAAATGGATCAATATTATTTTTCTTTTATTCATCATTTAAAAAAAATTAAATCTTAAAACACTTCTCCAAAAAAGCCTCAACACTCTCTTGGTTAGCCCTCACTAATTCTGTTCTAGCATTTTCAACATCTTGTGGTTTTTTATCCTGAGAGAGTTTAAATTTTCCTTCCCAAGACTCAATTGTAATTTCAAACATCTTTATATAATCTAGATAGCCTTTCATGGCTCGATTATCAGGCTCTAAAACGTATTTATGGTCTGGAGCTTCCAAAAACTCAGTCATGGTAATTAAAGATTGTTTTAGCGCCTCTTTACTTTCAATGGCTTTTACTTTTCCTTTTAGATGTACTTTAATATAATTCCATGTTGGTAATTGTTTTGAAGCATAAACACTTGGGGAAATATAACATTGCGGGCCAGAAAAAATGATTGTGAGATCATTATCGTCTTTCATGAGTTCTGCCTGCGGATTGTAAATATCAATATGCCCAATGAGTTTGCCAGCTTCATTGTAAATTAACGGTAAGTGTGTTATTAGTGGTTTATTATCCTTAACTGAAATAATTGTTGCTAAAGGATAGGTTTTAATCACTTCAATCATGTGATTAATATCGTTGTCTTGATGATGTTTTGGTGGATATTTCAAAGTGTTTGTTCTTTCAGCGAAAGCGTGAATTTATTTTAGTTAATAATTCTATTGCTTCTGAAATTTACAATATTTATCTTTAACCAATGCAAGAAAAACCATCGTCATTTTCAATAAAAAACTGGAGTCAAGACGATCAACCACGTGAAAAATTACTTTACAAAGGTAAATCCGCTTTAAGTGATGCGGAACTTGTTGCCATCTTAATAGGTTCTGGAAACCGTGAAGAAAGCGCTGTAGATTTATGCAAACGTATTTTGTCAAGTACCAATAATAATTTAAGCGAACTAGGAAAGCTTTCTATTAAACAACTTATGGAGTTTAAAGGTATTGGTGAAGCTAAAGCCATAAGTATTATTGCAGCACTAGAATTAGGGAGACGACGTAGGGGAGAAGAAGCTCTAGAGAAAAAGAAGATTGCATCTAGTGCATCGGTTTTTGAATTGATGCAACCTATTATTGGTGAATTAGAACACGAAGAGTTTTGGATTATTTACCTAAATAACTCCAATAAAGTGATTCATAAAAACCAATTAAGTAAAGGAGGCATTACTGGTACTTTAGTAGATGTAAGATTAGTGCTTAAAAATGCTTTGGAAGTTGGAGCTACGGGACTTGTTCTAGCTCATAATCATCCATCTGGAACATTAAAACCTAGTGAAGCAGATAAGCAAATTACCCAAAAATTAAAAACTGCGGCACAAAGTTTAGATATAAAAGTTTTAGACCACTTGATTATAACAGAAAAAGCATACTTTAGTTTTGCTGATGAAACTCTACTTTAATGCTTTTAGTTTATACTCATAAAATATCGCCCAGATTAAATTATGTATTCAAACATATTTGTACCAGAATTTTAGGTGTTAAAGTTGGGTTTACTACTAAAATAGAAGCCTTTATTGCTCATGATAGTTTAAAAATGTCTTACACAAAACAACAATTGGGTAATGAGTTTTTTATTAAAAGTCATGAGATTTTATTTGAGCAAGGTTTAAGTGATATTGATATTAATATCCATCAATGGGAAAACACTAAATGTTTTTTTTCACTTGGAGAGAAGAGCGCTATCCCTTTTGATATTTTTTCTGCATCATTTTATTTGCTATCCAGATATGAAGAATATTTACCGCACGTAAAAGACGAGTATGGACGTTTTACAGCTAAAGAAAGTTTAGCTTTTAAAGAAGGCTTTTTGAAACAACCCGTTGTAGATATTTGGGCATATAAATTTAGAGACGCATTACAAAAGCAGTTTCCAGAATTTAAATTCCCAAAACGGACTTATAAAATAAAACCAGTAATAGATGTACCAAGTGCTTATAACTATAAGTTGAAAGGTATTATGCGAACATTTGGAGGTGCTTTAAAGGATTTTTCAAGATTAAGACTTAAAAGCTTATATACCAGATTTACCGTGCTTCTTGGTTTTAGACATGATCCTTTTGATACGTTTAAATATTTGATTAATAGACAAAAAACCTCTCAGTTTAAATTTCTATTCTTTTTTTTAATTGGTGATTATTCTACGTATGATAAAGGAATTAACCCGAATAAAAAGAAGTTTGTATCACTTATTAAACACGTAGGTGACTATTGTAAAATAGGTTTGAAAATATCTTATTTTGCTCTTGATAATGATACGCTTCTTAAAAAAGAGAAGAAAAGAATAGAAGAAATTTTAAATACCAATTTAGAAGCTTCCAGACAATCTTTTTCTAAATTAAATTTACCTGAGACTTACAGAAATTTAATTGCATTAGAAATAAAAGAGGATTACACTATGGGTTATGTAAATCATATTGGATTTAGAGCAGGTTCTTGTACATCTTTCTTATTTTACGATTTAGATTATGAGGTTCAAACACCGTTAAAAATAACTCCATACCATTTTATGGACCATGCTTTATTAAAGCATAAATCTTTACTTGACAAGAAAAAGGTTTTAAACGAAATGATATCCGAAATTAAAGAGGTTGATGGTGAGTTTGTTCCTGTTTTTCATAATTATACGTTTGGTGATGAAAAGCAATGGAAAGGCTTTAAAGAATTGTTTAACCTAATATTAGAATCTCCTAATGAAGTTTAAAGGTATTACAGATGTGTTTTTTGATTTAGACCACACGCTTTGGGATTTTGATAAAAACTCTGCATTAACATTTGAGAAAATATTCAAAATTAATCGTGTAGATGTCAATATTGATGATTTTTTAACTCAGTATGTACCAATTAATTTAAAATATTGGAGGCTTTATAGAGAAGATAAAATTGCAAAGGAAGATTTACGTTTTACGAGATTAAATGAAACTTTTAAGGTTATTAATTTTGAAGCAAATGATGATTTAGTATATAAATTATCAGAAGATTATATTACATATTTAAGCACATTTAACCATCTTTTTGAAAACACATTTGAAATTTTAGATTATTTAAGTGAAAATTATAAATTACATATTATAACCAATGGGTTTGATGAGGTACAGTATAAAAAAATGAGTCATTCAAAAATTGAACATTATTTTGATACGATTACTAACTCTGAAAATGCAGGCGTAAAAAAACCAAACCCTGTAATATTTAATTATGCTTTGGATCTTGCAAATACTAATGCAAGTAGCAGTGTTATGATTGGCGATAGTTATGAGGCTGATGTTTTAGGAGCAATAAACATTGGTATGGATGTTGTTTATTTTGATATCTACAATACAACTATTGATAGTAATATTAGACAAATAAATAATTTAATACAATTAAAAAAATATCTTTAAGTTTTATTATTAAGCTTAAAAGCAAACTCTATATTTACAAATAGAATAAATAATTTATAATATGAAGACTAAGTTTTTTTCCATTATTCTCACATGCTTTGTAATTTCTTCTGTATTTTCTCAAAGCAGTATTAATAGTTATAAATATATTATTGTTCCTGAGAGATTTGATTTTTTAAAGGAGAAAGATCAATATCAGATTAATTCTTTGACCCAATTTTTATTTAATAAATATGGATTTGAAGCTGTGATACAAGGTTCTGATTATCCTGAAGATTTGATTGGTAATAGATGTCTAGCATTAAACTCTGATGTTACCAAAGAATCTGGTGTGTTTAAAACGAAATTAAAAATTGAACTTAGGGATTGTAATGATAAAATTGTTTTTACTTCTAAAATTGGTGAGAGTAGAGAAAAGGAATTTAAAGTTGCTTATAATTTAGCCATTCGTGATGCATTTAGATCTATTGAAGCTTTGAATTATAAGTATGAGCCCAATGAAAATATAACATCTCTTAATACAACAAGTAAGTCTCAAGCTAATGCTGAGGTTTCTGAAGAAATAAAGCAGTTAAAAAAAGAAATACAAAATTTAAAGAAAGAAAAAGAGGTTGTTAATGAAGTTACTAAACCTAAAGTGGGTACTCCAAAAGTAGCAAAACCGAAGGCTAAAACTGTAGTACAAAGTAAGGTAAGTGAAACTCCTGTAATTCAAGGAGTATCTAATGTATTGTATGCACAGGCTATAGGTAACGGTTTTCAGTTGGTAGATAGCTCTCCAAAGGTGATTTACAGAATCAAACATACTAATTTAAAGGATGTTTTTCTTGTTGAAGGAAATAGTGCTGTAATTTATAAGAAAGGGAACGATTGGGTTATTGAATATTATTCTGGTAACACTTTGGAGCAGGAAACTTTAAATATTAAGTTCTAGAAGTTTGTTTTGAAAACGTAACTTTGCGTTAGGGATTGTAATGGAAATCCTTTTTAGAGGCACGAGAAAAAGATTGTATTGAAAAGCCCGACCCTTGTGGTAACGCTCAATAAATAAAATTAGTAGTTGTACTTATCTTTCCAACGTTGTTTTAAAAATTCGCGTTGTGCATTTTCGCGAGTGTTGTTTCCAGGTTCGTAAAAGGTTTCGTTTTTAATTTCTTCTGGTAAAAACTCTTCTTTAGCAAAATTATTTTCGTAGTTGTGTGCGTACTTGTAATTATCGCCATAACCAAGCTCCTTCATGAGTTTTGTAGGGGCGTTTCTGATAGCCAAAGGCACACTTAAATCACCAGTTTGTTTTACCAATTGTTGTGCTTTGCCAATAGCCATATATGCTGCGTTACTCTTGGGGGAACAGGCTAAATACGTGGCGCACTGGCTTAAAACAATGCGTGATTCTGGGTAACCAATGGTGGTTACCGCCTGAAATGTATTGTTGGCAATTACGAGTGCCGTGGGGTTGGCATTTCCGATATCTTCGCTTGCGGAAATAAGTAAACGACGCGCGATAAACTTAACGTCTTCGCCTCCTTCAATCATACGAGCCAACCAATAAACAGCGCCATTAGGGTCGCTGCCTCTTATAGATTTTATAAACGCCGAAATTATATCATAATGTTGTTCGCCTGTTTTATCATAGCGTACGGTGTTATTTTGAATTTTTTCTAAAACGGCTTCGTCTGTAATTTCTATAGTATCTGTGTTGTATGAGTTTACCAAAAGCTCAAAAATATTAAGCAGTTTTCTAGCATCTCCACCAGATAGTCTTAACAAAGCATTGGTTTCTTTTAGTGTAATGTTCTTTTTAGAAATATACTCGTCGGTTTCAATGGCACGTTTTAAAAGGGTTTCTAAATCAACTTTATCAAAAGCATTTAAAATATAGACTTGGCAACGGGATAAAAGAGCAGAAATAACCTCAAAACTAGGGTTCTCAGTAGTGGCTCCAATAAGTGTTATCCAGCCTTTTTCAACGGCTTGTAAAAGGGAGTCTTGCTGAGATTTACTAAACCTATGAATCTCATCAATAAACAAAATCGGGTTTTTTGTGGTAAACAATCCACCACTTTGTTTCGCCTTATCAATAACCTCTCTGATATCTTTTACACCAGAATTTATGGCGCTTAAAGTATAAAACGGTCTGCCAGATTCTGTGGCAATAATGTTTGCAAGGGTGGTTTTCCCTGTTCCTGGAGGTCCCCAAAAAATCATCGAAGGTATCAATCCCTGCTTTATATGCTGTGATAGTGCACCACCTTCTCCTACCAAATGTGCTTGACTTACGTAGTCTTTCAAGGTTTTTGGCCGCAATCGTTCCGCTAATGGGGCATTCACATTCATAAAACAAAATTACATGAAACTTCCATAACGAACAAGTTAGTAACTAATAGAATAATTAAATGGATGCTACGTGTGTCCTTTGAAAAATAATAGAAATAAATACTTAAAATTATTTAAGTTTTTGGCGTGTCCCCCGAATAAAAATCGGGGGTCGGGCTTTTTGTTACAAGTCCTCGCTCGTACCTCGCTGTGGGCTTTCCACTGCAATCCCTCACGCGGGCGCATCTGACAATTTAGCACATTATCCAAACTTGGATAACTATTTGCTAACTTTATTTTTATGAAAAACAGAGAACATTTTCAATTCTCAACTGGCGTAGTTGCTTATCCTATATTTTTTGTGCTAACTATTTGGTTAGTATTCTGGTTCGAAGTACGCTTTGGTTACAACTTTAGCAAATATGGAGTTTATCCACAAACACTTAAAGGATTAAGAGGTGTTTTACTGAGCCCTTTTATTCATGGTGATATCAAACACATTTACCATAATACAGTACCGTTATTTGTCCTTTCTACGGCGTTGTTTTATTTCTACAGGCATATTGCTTGGAAAGTAATTATCTACGGTATACTACTATCAGGGTTTCTTACTTGGTGTATTGGTAGGCCATCTTATCATATTGGTGTAAGCGGACTTATCTATGTCCTTGTAAGCTTCACATTTTTTAAAGGTGTTTTTGCTAAACATTACAGGCTTATAGCCTTATCTTTAATGGTAATATTTCTATACGGAAGTATGATTTGGTATACTTTGCCTATTGAAAAAGGGATTTCTTGGGAAGGACATCTGGCAGGATTAGTTACAGGTTTATTATTCGCGTTATTATTCAGGAAAGAAATTGCAAAACCAAAAAAATATGTTTGGGAACAAGAAAATTATAATGAAGACGATGATCCCTTTTTAAAACATTTTGACGAAAACGGAAATTTTATAGAAACTGTTGAACCTGAAATAGAGGAGGAGCAACTCAATATCAATTATCATTTCACAAAAGAAAATCCTGAAAAAGATTAGTATAAAATATATTTAAGATACTTTGTTGAAATTTAGATGAGAATGACTGCGACTGTTTACTTAATTCTTCGCTGTCTTACCACTTCATATAAAAAAGCACCACAAGCTACAGAAACATTTAAAGATTCAATATCACCAAGCAAAGGGAGTTTAGCTTTAGCATCTACTACTTTTAATGTTGACGGATTAATACCCCTACCTTCAGACCCCATAATAATGGCACAAGGATCAGTAAACGATACATCATAAAGTGTATCATTTGTTTTTTCAGTAGCAGCAATAACTTTTACACCAGAAGCCTGCATGTAAAATACGGCATCTTTAATATGGTCTACTTTACAAATCGGAATTTTAAACACCGCACCAGCACTTGTTTTAATGGTATCACCATTTACAGGGGCGCCACCTTTTTTTTGGATTATAATCCCATCTACACCAGTACATTCTGCAGTTCTAATTATAGCTCCAAAATTTCTAACATCACTTAATTGATCTAACAGAAGAAAAAGTGGTGTTTTACCAGATTCCATAACATTCATAACTAGGGTTTCCATATCATGGAACTCAATAGGAGAAATCTGAGCAACAGCACCTTGATGGTTTTTCTTGGTTAATCTATTTAACTTCTCAATAGGTACATAAGATTTGTTGATAGATTTCTTGTTTAAAAGAGATTCTAACTCGCTAAATAATTCACCTCTTTCACCTTTTTGTAGAAATACTTTATCTATAGTTTCACCAGCATTAATAGCTTCTATAATAGCTCTAATACCGAATATTTGTGTTTGGTTTTCCATTGGGGTAAAGGTATAAAAAAACCACTCTTAAAAAGAGTGGTTTTTTTATCATTTAAATATATTTATTTGTGATAACTTAGTTTTGGAAAACTACAGCTCCAGAGTCAACATTAGTAACTGTGTAACTAGTACCTGAAATATTTAATACATATCTTACTAAATATGCATCTGCATTACCTTGACGATCTCCTCCTGTATCTGTATCCCAAACACCAGTTAAATCATCAGTTGAATCTGTAACTCCAACTTGTGCAAATGTAATCATAGCAGGGATATCTATATTTGTTGCAGGTGGTACAGCACCAGCAGTAGACCAAAAACTTGGTACTAACCAGTAATTACCATCTGCTAAAGCTCCTGCAGGAATTCTAATTCCTTCTGGACAGCTACTGTAACTAGTTGCTACTATTCCTGAGAAATCTGCAGTGTAGATTTCTAAGTCTAAATCCATATCACAAAGATGATGCTCATCCCCATCTGAATCTAAATAAATAGCATCCCAATCTAATTGAACTTTGAAATCATCAGTTTCTGAATTTTGAATAGTAAAAGTTGTTGATGGAAAAGAAGTGTTAGGGTTAACTAAAAACTTATTTGCCAAAGATGGTCCACTTTCAATAGTCAATTCAGCAGTCTCAGTACCTTCAATCTCTTCATCATCAAGTATCATTACCATTACTTGAGTTGAAGTTGTATAAGCTGCAATAGTACCGTTTTCTACTTCAAAATCCTCATGTAACGTAGCGTTTCCACCAGTTTGAACAATAGAAAAATCTATTGCTTCAGAGATTGGCTTATCCAAAACAATGTTATAAGTAAAAACGGTTTGATTGTTTTCGTTTACTGTAGTATTACCACCAGTAAGAGTAAAGGTAGGAGTAGGATATCTACTTGTACTACCTATATCAGCTGGATCTACACTAGCTTTTTCCGCATCACAACCAACAATCAGAAGTGCTACAATAGCTAGGTTTAATATATATTTAATTTTTTTCATCTTTAATCGTTTATAGTTTTACAAAATATTATAGTGGAGTGTATGTAGCGAAATATTCTCTACAATCACTTGCACAAACCGTGTAAGTAAATGTTATTACTCCAGTATCAGGATTGACACTACTTGACCCACTTACACCTTCAACTATATTTGAGTAAAGGTTAACTAAGTTTTGTGCTGGTATAGTAATTTGATCACAAACATCTACAAAATCAAAACCAGGAGTTCCTCCAATTGCACCAGGTCCACCAGTGATTTCCCAGTGACCAGCAGCACGTGTTCTATATTGTCCATCACCAGTTTTGTCGATAATGTCTGAACCAGTGTAAGTTTGATCTATACCTGATGAAGATCTTACATATCTTACAGATACACTATACGCTCCCTCTAATTCAGAAGAACATAAATATAATAAATTGATATCAATAGAGCCAGTTCTACCATTTGGAACAACTTGACCACTTGAAACTTCACTAATATTCAAAGTTAACACAGGAGTTTCAGCTAAAGGAGGTTCTATACCATCTGTTAAAACTGTAAACCCTAAATTGCTTATTAGGTTATTTGCAGAAGAAACTGTTACGGTTTTGTTTGGTAATTGGTAATGAACACCTTCAACAGCTGTTGATGAAGGATCAATAGAAATTGATGCTGTAAATTCACCTGTTACATCTTCAAATGTTGGTCCATTTACTTCAATTGGTAGTACAAAATCATAAGTACTACCATCTGCAGTAGCGGTAGCATTAAATGATCCCGTTGAGAACCCAACAAAGTTTGGTCCTTGGTCGTTGTTATCACTTGGCGCTGAATCATCTACTAAACAAGAAGTAAACATCAACGAAACAAGTAAAATTGTAATGTGTTTAATATAATTTTTCATAATCTTTTTTTTTAATTTGCCCAAAATATTTTATCATTAAATGCATTAGGCTGTGGAGGAACATTGGCTGCGTTAGCTGTTAATTCACTAGCAGGATAGAATAAACGCACTGGTCTTTCTGGTGTAGTTGCTAATAAAGATATTGGTAAACCTGAAGGATAACCAGTTCTTGTGTAATCAAACCATGATTGAACCGCGTCGATTCCATTAGTAGCAATCCATTTTTGTGTAATAATTGCTTCCAATTTATTTGGCGAAGAATCCCAAGCAACTAAAGCTCTTGGTTGACTGATGTAATCTGAAAAACCTGGGTCACCTAAGTAAGAGAAAGAAGATTGAATACCACTTTCATAAGCAGCTTTAGCATCTCCAGTTAAATCTCCATTTAAGATAGCTTCAGCCTGTAAGAAGTAAGCATCAGCTAATGTGAATATTACAGCAGGCATTGTAGCGCCTTTTAAGATACCAGGGCCTATGTTAGAAACAAACTGAGGATCAAATTGATCAACAATAGGAACATCGTAGTCTTGTAAACCTTGAACAACACCTAAATGACCTGTAGCTGGCTCTTCGTATATGTAACTAATTCTTGAGTCACTAGTACCATCTAAATAATCTAAAACAAATTGAGTAGCACAAGTAGCATTATTGTTATTTGTTATGGTTCCACCAGAATCAGCACCAAAAGCATTCCAAAAAGGGTTTTGTTGATTTTCAACCACAGCATAACCTGGTTGCACTGTTACTTCTTGATCTATAAAACCAACTGAAGCCATTCCAGTAAAATCCCCACTTCCTTGTCTAACTAATACTCTTAATTTAACGGTGTTGGCAAATTTTTTCCATGTAGCCATATCACCACCAAACATAATGTCATCACTACCAGGTACTAAATCACTTCCATCAGCGCCATCTATTAACGCCATGGCCATATCTAATTCACTAACAATTCCTTGGTAAACTGCTTCAGCATCATCATAAGCAGGAGTTGGATTACCACCTCTTTGAAGTGCTTCAGAATAAGGAATATCACCATATAAATCTACTAAAATTTGGAAATGATAAGATTCCATAATTTTACCAATAGCTTTATAATTGTCGTATTGATCTCCATAGCTCTGTAATACTCTATATTGTTTTAGAGCATCTCTATAAGATCTAGTCCAAATTATTTGGTAAAATGATGAAGTAACGTTGTATAAAAATTCGTCATTATACCAAGAGAAACCATCAGATTGACTCCAGTTATACACCATCATATTACCTAAATTGTTGGTATATCTGTTTCTTTGAACTATTTCTCCACTCCAATATTGTGCTATTGGTAATACAAGTTCTGGACCTAAAACATCACCAGTTGGACTGTTTTTATCCGTATTAACGTCTAGGTAACTTTCACTACATGATACTATAAATATTGTAGCAAACAGTATACCTATATACTTTAAACTTTTTTTCATTTTTCTTTTATTTTTTAAAATTCTATATTAATGTTGAAACCATAAGACTGTGTTGGAGGTCCTTGGAAATAACCACCAATACCAATACCATTACCAGCTGGTCCATTGTTATTACTAAACTCAGGATCAGAGAATCTATTTTCTTTAGGTAACCACGTAAATAAATTACGTCCTATTATACCCACAGTTAATTTTCTTACAGCAATTTTATCTAAGAATTTTTGAGGTAAATTGTAGCTTAAAGAAATTTCTCTAAGTTTTACAGCTGTAGCATCTCTTACATAGTTTTCTTTAATTTCATTGTAAGTATTCGTCCAGAAATCTTGTAAACCATCTGTAATTGGAATATTAGTATTTTCAGCAAAAACACCAGGACTAGTTTCAACAACTGAATTTGGCCAAACAAAATCTTGTCTGTTAGCAGATACACTCTCTTGAGATCTTCCTGTAAATTCCATTCTGTCAGAACCTTGTGCATAATACACATGACCTGTTCTATAATCAAAAGTTGCTGATAATCTAAAGTCTTTATAATTTATAGACGAGTTTAAACCTATGATATAATCTGGAACCGTAGAACCTAAATTCTTTAATCCAGACTGTGGGTTATCTCCACTTAATTGAGTTGTACTAATTGGGTTACCATTAGCTGGGTCAATAACTACATTACCACTTGGATCTCTATAATAAGCTGATGCTTTTAGAGCTGGCCATTGTTGTCCTTCAATTGCAAAAACACCAAATTCTCCAGTTGTTGCAAGAGCAATTTCTTCACCACTAACTGAAGCGTCTCCAATTTCATTAACGATGGCTTCGTTGGTAGTATAATTGATATTTACATCCCATGAAAAATCTTCAGTTTTTAAAACTGTAGCACCAATACTTAGTTCAAAACCAGTACTTTCAATTTCACCAATATTTGTTAATAAACCATTACCACCAGAAGATGTTGGAGCAGTTCTTGTTACAATATTATCAGTGATGAATGTTTTAAAGTAAGAACCGTCAATAGTAACTCTATTATTAAAAAGTCCAAGATTTAAACCAAACTCAGTTGTGTTCACTTTTTCTTTCTTGATACCAGCATCTATAAAACTATCTTGTTGTTCAAAACCTGAAGCTCCAGGGAATGGGAAACCAAGAGGAGCAGTAAAAGATTCTATAATTTGTTCAGCTCCTAAATCATTATATACGGTAGAATTACTTGCAGTAATTTTAGCGTAGTTTAGAACATCACTTTTCATGTCAGGAATGGCATCTGTTAATACAGCAGATAAACCGATTGCAGGGTAGAAATAACTATTATCATCTGGGTTAAGAGTAGATGTTGAATCGTATCTACCAGATGCATTTAAGAATAAAAAGTTTTTATATCCAAAAGTTACATCTCCAAAAACACCATATATTCTTCTCTCAAAATCATTACTAACAGGAGTTTGTACACTACCTGCATTACTTAAGTCATATAAACCTGGAACAGCTAAGTTATCACCTCTTACAGATCTAGAAGAGAATTGATTTGTTAAACTGTTGGCACCAAGTATAGTTTTTAAGGTAATATCTTCAGTTAAGTTAAAATTAGCAGTTGCTAATAAATCAACTGTGTAATCTGTACGTTGGAAATTAGAATCTCTCAGAAAAGATGTATTTCCTGTAGGTCTAGTGTATGCGTTAGTAAAAACTTGAGCATCTCTCCATTCTTTTCCTTGACCCGTAAAGAAGTTTCCACCTAATCTGGCAGTAACATTTAACCAATCTGTTGCTTCCCAAGAAGCACTAACGTTTCCTGTTAAACGATTTGTTTTGTCAGTATCTCTACTAGTATCTACCATATGATAAGGGTTTTGATAATACCCATTATAATACCCATCAGGAGAAGAAAATAAATCATTTCTCCAATCTTTATAATTTTCAATTGGAATATTAGCTGATTGATTTAAAACAAACCAATATAAACCTCTGTCTTGAGCACCTAATGTGTTACCTATATCATTTGTGTTGTCTCTAAAAAATGAAGAGTTTAAAGAAATAGTTACATCACCAAGTTTTTTTGATGCATTAGCTCTAACAGTTGTTCTTCTATAAGTGTCGTTAGGTGTAATCCCATCAGTTCTTTGATTACCAACAGAAAGATACATGCTTCCAGTATCATTACCACCACTTAGATAAAAAGTGTTTTGTACTGTATTACCAGTTTCAAAGAAATTTCTAGCGTTGTCTTTTACAGGAGCATAAGGTAAAGTTTGAAAAGTACCATCCGCAAAAGTTGGTCCTACTTGTCTGACTGTTCCATCAAAACGAGGTCCCCAGTTAGTATTTTCAATAGGGTCATAAGCACCTTGCCATCCAGTACCATATTCACTTTGGAAATCTGGCATGTAAGCTACATCCTCAAATGTAACAGCAGTATTAACTCCTATTGTAATATTTTCTCCTCTTGAACCTTTTTTTGTTGTAACAATAAGAACACCATTACTCGCTTGAGCTCCATACAATGCAGCAGCAGTAGCACCTTTAAGTACGTTTAAACTTTCTATATCATTAGGGTTCAAATCATCAAAAGCTCCAGTACTTGAGATAGCACCATCAATTACTATTAAAGCTTGGTTGTTTTGTCCAATAGATCTAACACCACGTAAAAGAATTTGAGATGAAGGATTTACACCATTATTTTGAACATTAATCTGTAAACCTGCAACTTTACCAGCTAAAGCACTTGCTGCTCTGGTAGATTGTGCTTGGTTTAGTAATTGTTCGTCTACTTTCTCGGTTTGATAAGTAATCTCTCGTTTCTCTCTTTTAATACCGAAGGCTGTTACAACTACCTCTTCTAAAGATTCTGCATCTTCTTGTAATGTAACATTGATTGTGTTTGAGGCTCCTACTGAAACTTCTTTGGTAGTGTAACCAACAAAACTAAATACAAGAGTACTTCCTTGATTCGCTTTTATTGAATACTTACCGTCAAAATCTGAAGATGTACCAGAAGAAGTACCTTTAACTAAGACAGTTGCTCCAGGTAAAGGTAGACCAGAACCATCTGATACTGTACCTGAAATTGTCTTTTCTTGTGCGAACGTTAGTTGCACAACAAACGCTAGTAATAGCGTTAGAATTCCACTAAACTTTGTTTTCATTTTATAATTATTTGAATTAGTCAATGCCAAAAATCATAAAATTATCTTAATAAAACAATAAATAATGGTTAAAATTTGATAAAAAGGATATTTTTTTAAGAAATCGATAATTTGAAACTAGAAATTTGCCGTCAAACTGAGGTGTATTTTAGAATTAGACAGTTTAAATGAAGTATTCTCATTTTTTCCATTTGCATAGTTAAATCGTAATAATCCTGATTTGGTAAGAATTCCAAATCCAAACCCATAGCCATATAGTTTCTCTTTAGTGTTTAATGTTTTGTTTTCAAAATAACCTGCATCAAATATGGAATGAATATAAATATTGTTGTTTAGTTGAAACCTGTATTCTGTATTGATGATTCCAAATAAAGAAGCAAACAAACTATTCTCTTCAAATCCTCTAATTGAGTTTATGCCACCAAATCTTAGTAATTCATTTTCAAAAAATGTATCAGAGATTAAATTAGAACCATTAATTCTCATAAAAACACTGTTTTTTATATTTAGTTGAAAAATTTTTAATGCATCGATGCTGAATTGTGATTGGCTTTGTTTGTTTAAATCAGTTTTTCTATTTCCAAAACCTGTTTCTATATACAATTTTGATTTTAAAGGGAATAGTAAATTGTTATACTGCGGTTGTAAAAACTGATAGGCTAATGTGTAATATTGAGTTTTGTAATCTAAAATGGATGCGTTGGTGTTGTTATCTGAAAGTAGATTATTTGATTCTGTAGAAACAATACCTCCATAAATTTTGTGTTTTGAATTAATTTGATAATGTAATCGTGCAGATTGGTTGACTGTTGTAAATGATGAATCTTTTTTGAAAATTCTTAAAAGTAGATCAATACCTATAGGTGTATTGAATATATAAGGAAGAGAAATGTCTGTCTCAAATGTTTGTTGGTCGTTCTCATCACTCTTATAGAATAGTCTAAACGACTCTCCATAATTTAAATTATTAATTAGCTTGAGATTTAAATACCCATCAAAGTCTAATTTGTTGGTTTCTTCATTTGTTCCAAATCCTAAAAAGCCATCAAAAGTATTGCTATTTGCTTTTTCAAGGTATATATATAAGGAAGTTGAATCTTTTGAAAACAAAACTTCAGGAGGTTTGATTTCATTCGCAAAATTCAAATTGTTCAACTGTTCGGTTTTTGATTTAATTTTTTTTAAATCGAAAAGTTGTTCTTTCTTTATTTTTAAAAAATGCTTTAAAAAAGAACGAGGGAATTTTTCATAGCCTTTAATTACAATATTATCTATATTTCTTTGTCTTTCAGAAAAATCAATTGTTAAATAAGCTTGCAAATTAGAATTGTCTTTAATTTTTATTTCTGATAGTTGTACTTTATTAAAAGGAAGACCTTTTTTAGAAATTTCAGAATTTATAATTTTTAGAGCATTTTCAACTTCTGAAAAATTCAAAATAAAATAATCATCAAAAACATTCTTTGATACTAATTTTAAAATAGATTTATCAATACTATTTTTATTGTAATATGTATATAAGGAGTCTAATTTAGTTTTTAAATGAATTTTTGAATAAAAAGAAGTGTCACTCTTTTTTTTAATTCGCTTAACTTCATTTTCAACATAACCTAAACGAAACAGTTTATTTTGAACAATGTTAATTTCTGTTTTGATTGAAGCATAGTCTTTATGAATTTTTAAATACCCTAATGAGTCTATAATTTTAGTTTTTACATCGTTTTCTGCTTCAATATCTAATGTTAATTGTTGGCAAAATCCATTCGAAGAAAAAAGCACATATATAATAAGGAGTAAATAAGAAGTTTTTTGCACGTTTTTGCTTGCTAATTTTTCTGTAAATCTAACGGAAAATCTAAGCTTATAATATAGCTAATGTTATTATTTTTGAAAACTCTTAAAAATTAACCGATTAGGATTTGAATTTTGAATTTTAATTTCTACATTTGCACCCCTCTTAAAAAGAGGATAATAAAATTTATATATAATATATATGCCAACAATTTCGCAATTAGTAAGAAAAGGAAGAGCCAAAATAACCAAGAAGAGTAAATCGGCTGCTTTAGATTCTTGTCCGCAAAGACGTGGTGTGTGTACTCGTGTTTACACAACAACTCCTAAAAAACCTAACTCAGCAATGCGTAAGGTAGCAAGGGTTCGTTTAACAAACGGTAACGAGGTTAATGCATACATCGGTGGTGAAGGACATAATCTACAAGAGCATTCGATAGTATTGGTTAGAGGTGGAAGGGTAAAAGATTTGCCAGGAGTTAGATATCACATTGTACGTGGTGCTTTAGACACAGCAGGTGTTTCAGGTAGAACGCAACGTAGATCTAAGTATGGTGCTAAACGCCCTAAAAAGTAATTAAAACTTTAAGAAGAAGACATGAGAAAAAGAGCAGCAAAAAAGAGACCGCTTTTACCAGACCCAAAGTTTAACGATCAGTTAGTAACGCGTTTCGTTAACATGATGATGTGGGATGGAAAAAAGTCTGTCGCTTTTAAAGTATTCTACGATGCAATTGATATTGTAGACTCAAAAAAAACTGACGATGAAAAAACAGCATTAGAAATCTGGAAAGATGCTTTATCAAATGTGATGCCTCACGTAGAAGTACGTAGTCGTCGTGTTGGTGGTGCAACATTCCAAATTCCAATGCAAATTCGTCCAGACCGTAAAGTATCAACAGCAATGAAATGGTTGATTGGTTATGCAAGAAAGCGTAACGAAAAATCTATGGCATTACGTTTAGCATCTGAAATTTTAGCAGCAGCTAAAGAAGAAGGAGCGGCTGTTAAGAAAAGAGTAGATACTCACAAAATGGCAGAAGCTAATAAAGCATTCTCTCACTTTAGATTTTAAGACATGGCAAGAGATTTAAAATTCACTAGAAATATAGGTATTGCTGCACATATTGATGCAGGAAAAACTACTACCACAGAGCGTATTCTTTATTACACAGGTGTTTCGCATAAAATTGGAGAAGTGCATGATGGTGCTGCTACAATGGACTGGATGGAGCAAGAGCAAGAAAGGGGTATTACGATTACTTCTGCTGCTACAACTTGTGAGTGGAAGTTTCCAATTGAAAACGGGCAACCAACACCAGATACAAAAGGATATCATTTTAATATTATAGATACTCCAGGTCACGTTGATTTTACTGTAGAGGTAAATCGTTCTTTACGTGTACTTGATGGTTTAGTATTTTTATTTAGTGCAGTTGATGGTGTTGAGCCTCAATCTGAAACTAACTGGAGATTAGCAGATAACTATAAAGTTCCTAGAATTGGTTTCGTTAATAAAATGGACCGCCAAGGATCAAACTTTTTAGGTGTTTGTCAACAAGTAAAAGATATGTTAAAGTCTAATGCGGTACCAATTGTTTTAAACATTGGTGACGAAATGGATTTTAAAGGTATTATAGATTTAGTAAAAAATAGAGCTATTGTATGGCATGATGAAACGCAAGGGGCAACTTTTGATGTGATTGATATTCCAGAAGAGATGAAAGAAGAAGCTCGTAAGTATCGTGCACTTTTAATTGAAGAAGTAGCTACTTATGATGAAAATCTTTTAGAGAAATTCATGGAAGATGAGGATTCTATAACGGAAGATGAAGTGCATGCTGCACTTAGAGCTGCTGTTATGGATATGGCTATCATTCCAATGATTTGTGGTTCTGCTTTTAAAAATAAAGGTGTACAATTCTTATTAGATGCTGTTTGTCGTTACTTACCTTCTCCGTTAGATAGAGATAATATAGTAGGTACAAATCCAGATACAGGAGCAGAAGCTATCCGTAAGCCGGATGCAAAAGATCCGTTTGCTGCATTAGCATTTAAAATTGCTACTGACCCTTTTGTAGGTCGTTTAGCATTTTTCCGCGCCTATTCTGGTCGATTAGATGCAGGTTCTTATATCTTGAACAATCGTTCAGGTAAGAAAGAGCGTATCTCTCGAATTTACCAAATGCACTCTAATAAACAAAATGCTATCGATTATATTGAAGCCGGTGATATTGGAGCAGCAGTAGGATTTAAAGATATCAAGACTGGTGATACTATGTCTGATGAAAAACATCCTATTGTTCTAGAATCTATGGACTTCCCAGACCCAGTAATTGGTATTGCGGTTGAACCTAAAACTAAAGCTGATGTTGATAAATTAGGTATGTCTTTAGCTAAATTAGCAGAGGAAGATCCAACATTTACAGCAAGAACTGATGAAGCTTCAGGTCAGACTATTATTTCTGGAATGGGAGAACTTCACTTAGATATTATTGTTGACCGTTTAAAACGTGAGTTTAAGGTTGAAGTAAACCAAGGACAACCACAAGTAGAGTACAAAGAAGCAATTACACAACGTGCACAACATAGAGAGGTTTATAAGAAACAATCTGGTGGACGTGGTAAATTCGCAGACATAGTGTTTACATTAGAGCCTGCTGAAGAAGGAAAAGTAGGATTAGAGTTTGTTTCTGAAATTAAAGGAGGTAATGTTCCTAAAGAATTTATCCCTTCAATTGAAAAAGGATTTAAAATGGCAATGGTTAATGGACCATTGGCAGGATACGAAGTTGATGCTATGAAAGTAACATTAACTGACGGTTCATATCACGATGTGGATTCGGATCAATTATCATTTGAATTAGCTGCAAAACTTGGATTTAAAAATTCTGCAAAAGCTGCAAAAGCGGTAATCATGGAACCAATCATGAAACTTGAGGTAATTACACCTGAAGAGAACATGGGTGACATTGTTGGAGATTTAAATAGAAGAAGAGGGCAAGTAAGCGATATGGGTGATAGAGCTGGTGCAAAAACTGTAAAAGCTACTGTGCCATTATCAGAAATGTTCGGATATGTAACTACATTAAGAACATTGTCATCGGGTCGTGCAACGTCAACAATGGAATTTTCACATTATGCTGAAACACCTTCAAATATTTCTGAAGAGGTTATTAAAGCAGCAAAAGGTGTTGAAGCTTAAAATCTAAGAAAATGAGTCAAAAAATCAGAATAAAATTAAAATCTTACGATCATAACTTAGTAGATAAGTCTGCTGATAAGATTGTAAAAACAGTAAAAAGTACTGGTGCTGTTGTAACTGGACCAATTCCATTACCAACGCACAAGAAAATTTTCACTGTATTACGTTCTCCTCACGTAAACAAGAAATCAAGAGAGCAATTTCAATTATCTTCTTATAAAAGATTATTAGATATATACTCTTCGTCATCAAAAACAATTGATGCGTTAATGAAACTTGAATTACCAAGTGGTGTAGAAGTGGAAATTAAAGTTTAAGTACATAAACTTTGATTTACATCCCGAAATTGTTTCGGGATCTCGTTAAGAGAAATTAAAATGTCCCACCGATGCGGTCGCGGGAAAAACGGATAAATACATTTCAGGGACGAAACGTATTTTGTCCCTGAATTTTTTTAATAATATATGTTGGATTAGGTTTCAACTAAATAGTAATAATTAATAAATAATAAATATGTCTGGGTTAATTGGAAAAAAAATCGGTATGACCAGCATCTTTGATGAAAATGGGAAGAATATTCCTTGTACAGTAATCGAAGCTGGACCATGTATCGTTACCCAAGTCAGAACTGAAGATGTTGACGGCTATTCAGCTGTTCAACTTGGTTTCGATGACGCGACAGAAAAAAGCGCTACTAAAGCAGACTTAGGTCATGCTAAAAAAGCGGGTACTTCTGTAAAACGCAAAGTTGTTGAATTCAAAGGTTTTGATGAGGAGTACAAATTAGGAGATGCAATCACTGTTGAACATTTCACTGAAGGTGAATTTGTTGATGTAGCAGGAACATCTAAAGGTAAAGGATTTCAAGGTGTTGTAAAACGTCATGGTTTCGGTGGTGTAGGTCAAGCTACTCACGGTCAACATAACCGTTTAAGAGCACCAGGATCTATTGGAGCTGCATCTTACCCTGCAAGAGTTTTCAAAGGAATGAAAATGGCAGGAAGAATGGGTGGAGACACAGTTAAAGTTCAAAATTTAAGAGTTTTAAAAGTAGTTGCTGAAAAGAACTTACTTGTGGTTAAAGGATGTGTTCCTGGTCACAAAAACGCTTATGTAATTATTAGAAAATAATGAAAGTAGCAGTTTTAGATATAAACGGAAAAGACACAGGTAGAAAGGCAGACCTTTCTAAAGATGTGTTTGCTATTGAGCCTAATAATCACGCAGTATACTTGGATGTTAAACAATATTTAGCAAACCAACGTCAGGGAACTCACAAATCGAAAGAAAGGGCTGAGATTGCTGGTAGTACACGTAAGATTAAAAAGCAAAAAGGAACTGGTACGGCAAGAGCAGGTAGTATTAAGTCTGGTGTATTTAAAGGTGGTGGTCGTATGTTCGGTCCAAGACCAAGAAATTACAGCTTCAAACTTAATAAAAACTTAAAGCGTTTAGCACGTAAATCTGCCTTAAGTATCAAAGCAGGAGAGAAGTCAATTACAGTTTTAGAAGACTTTAGTTTTGATACTGTAAAGACTAAGAATTTTACTGCAGTTTTAAAGGCTTTAGAACTAGAAAACAAAAAAACACTCTTTGTGTTGGGTGGGTCAAATAATAACGTATATTTGTCATCGCGCAATTTGAAAAGCTCAGAAGTTATAACATCTTCAGAATTAAGTACTTACAAGATTTTAAATGCAAATCAAGTAGTGCTTTTAGAAGGAGCTTTAGAAGGAATTGAAACAAACTTAAGTAAATAAGAAACAGATGAGTATCTTAATTAAACCTATAATCACAGAAAAAGCGACTGCAGATAGCGAGTTGAGAAACTGCTATACTTTCGCGGTGAATACAAAGGCGAACAAGGTAGAAATCAAGAAAGCGGTGGAAGCCACTTACGGAGTTTCTGTTGAAAAAGTTCGTACTATAAATGTCCGTCCAGATAGAAGTACTAAGTTTACAAAAACTGGTATTCAACATGGTAAAACAAATGCTGTTAAAAAAGCAATTGTACAACTGGCGGAAGGTGAAATGATTGATTTATACAGTAACATGTAATTAAAGACTAATGTCAGTAAGAAAATTAAAACCAATCACACCAGGACAGCGATTTAGAGTAGTAAACGGTTACGATGCCATTACTACTGATAAGCCGGAAAAGAGTTTACTCGTTCCGAACAAAAGGTCTGGTGGTAGAAACAATCGAGGAAAAATGACCATGCGCTATATTGGTGGAGGTCATAAGAAAAAGTATCGTATTATCGATTTTAAAAGAGACAAAGCTGGGATTCCTGGTGAAGTTAAATCTATTGAGTACGATCCAAACAGAACAGCTTTTATCGCATTATTGAACTATCAAGATGGAGAGAAAAGGTACATTATTGCACAAAATGGACTTCAGGTTGGGCAAAATGTAGTATCTGGTAAAGAGGGTATTGCTCCAGAAATTGGAAATTCAATGCCATTAAGTGAAATTCCATTAGGAACAATTATTTCTTGCGTAGAGTTACGTCCAGGACAAGGAGCTGTTATGGCCCGTAGTGCTGGTGCATTTGCTCAATTAATGGCAAGAGATGGTAAGTTTGCTACTATAAAATTACCTTCAGGAGAAACAAGATTAATTCTTGCTAACTGTATGGCTACTATAGGTGTTGTGTCTAACTCAGATCATCAATTAATGGTTGGAGGTAAAGCAGGTAGAACAAGATGGTTAGGAAGAAGACCACGTACTAGACCAGTAGTTATGAATCCAGTTGATCACCCAATGGGTGGTGGTGAAGGTAAGTCTTCAGGTGGGCATCCTCGTTCTAGAAACGGTATTCCAGCTAAAGGTTACAGAACCCGTTCTAAGACTAAAGCAAGTAATAAATATATTGTAGAACGTAGAAAGAAATAAGACATGGCAAGATCATTAAAAAAAGGACCTTACGTTCATTATAAATTAGAGAAGAAAGTTGCTGCAAATGTGGAAGCTAACAAAAAAACGGTAATCAAAACTTGGTCAAGAGCCAGTATGATTACTCCGGATTTTGTTGGGCAAACTATAGCAGTACACAATGGCCGTCAATTTGTACCAGTTTATGTAACTGAAAACATGGTAGGTCATAAGTTAGGAGAATTTTCACCAACACGTTCATTCCGTGGACATGCAGGTGCTAAAAATAAAGGTAAAAAGTAGTAAGCTATGGGAAGTCGTAAAAAACAAATGGCAGACGCTATTAAGGAAGCTAAAAAGCAAGTTGCTTTTGCAAAACTTAATAATTGTCCTACATCACCAAGAAAAATGCGCTTAGTAGCTGATTTAGTAAGAGGCGAAAAGGTAGAGAATGCACTGAATATTTTGAAGTTTAATCAAAAGGAAGCATCTGGTCGTTTAGAGAAGTTGTTATTATCAGCTATCGCTAACTGGCAAGCAAAGAATGAAGATGCTGATGTTGAAACTGCAGAATTATTTGTAAAAGAGATTAAAGTGGATAGCGGATCTATGTTAAAGAGATTACGTCCAGCACCTCAAGGTCGTGCACACAGAATTAGAAAACGTTCAAACCATGTAACATTAGTGGTTGGAGCTAACAATAACACACAAGCTTAATAAGAGTATGGGACAAAAGACAAATCCAATCGGAAATCGCTTAGGAATTATCAGAGGATGGGAATCTAACTGGTACGGAGGAAACGATTATGGTGATAAACTTGCCGAAGACGATAAGATTAGAAAATACGTTCACGCGCGTTTATCTAAAGCTAGTGTTAGTAGAGTAATTATCGAAAGAACTTTAAAACTTGTAACCGTTACTATCACTACGGCTCGTCCAGGTATCATTATTGGTAAAGGCGGTCAAGAGGTAGACAAGTTAAAAGAAGAGCTTAAGAAAATTACTGGAAAAGAAGTTCAGATTAACATCTTTGAGATTAAAAGACCTGAACTTGATGCATTTTTGGTAGGATCAAGCATCGCTCGTCAAATTGAAAACAGAATTTCATACAGACGTGCAATTAAGATGGCTATTGCTGCTACAATGCGTATGAACGCTGAAGGAATTAAAATCCAAATTAGTGGTCGTTTAAATGGAGCTGAAATGGCACGTTCTGAACACTACAAAGAAGGACGTATTCCTTTATCAACTTTTAGAGCCGATATTGATTATGCTTTAGTTGAGGCACACACTACTTATGGTAGACTGGGTGTTAAAGTATGGATCATGAAAGGTGAAGTATATGGTAAAAGAGAGCTTTCTCCGCTTGTTGGATTATCTAAGAAGCAAGGAAAAGGTGGAGCAAGAGGAGGCAATAAAGGACCTCGTCGTAGAAAGTAATTTTTTATAAAGTAAAGAAAAATGTTACAGCCTAAAAGAACAAAATTTCGTAAACAACAAAAAGGACGTATGAAAGGTCTCTCAGGAAGAGGGCATCAACTTTCTAACGGAACTTTTGGAATAAAAGCATTAGACGCTACGTTTATTACTGCACGTCAAATTGAAGCAGCTCGTATTGCCGCTACACGTTACATGAAAAGAGAAGGTCAACTTTGGATTAAAATATTTCCAGACAAGCCTATTACAAAAAAGCCTCTTGAAGTACGTATGGGTAAAGGTAAAGGTGCCGTTGAATTATGGGTAGCTGTATGTAGACCAGGTCGTGTTTTATTTGAAATTGGTGGTGTGCCATTAGACGTTGCAAGAGAAGCATTACGTTTAGCAGCACAAAAATTACCAGTAAAAACTAAGTTTATAATCGCTCGAGATTACGAAGCATAATAATTTAAGATGATGAAACAATCAGAAATTAAAGAATTATCTGTAGCTGAGTTACAAGAAAAACTTGGTGAAACAAAAAAGAGTTATTCAGACCTAAAATTGGCTCATGCAATATCTCCTTTAGAAAATCCAATTCAATTACGTTCTATAAGAAGAACCGTAGCTAGAATTGCGACTGAATTAACTAAAAGAGAATTACAATAATTCTGCTGAAAGATGGAAACAAGAAATTTAAGAAAAGAACGTATAGGAGTTGTTACTAGTAACAAAATGCAAAAATCAATAGTTGTTGCAGAGGTTAAAAAAGTAAAACACCCTATGTATGGTAAGTTCGTGTTAAAAACGAAAAAATACGTTGCACACGATGAAACGAACGATTGCAATATTGGTGATACTGTAAAGATCATGGAAACAAGACCTTTAAGTAAATCTAAATGTTGGAGATTAGTAGAAATCCTAGAAAGAGCTAAATAATTATGTTACAGCAAGAATCAAGAATAAAGGTAGCAGACAATACTGGAGCAAAAGAGGTTTTAGTAATCCGTGTTTTAGGAGGTACTAAAAGAAGATACGCTTCTGTAGGAGATAAGATAGTTGTTTCTGTTAAAGATGCAACTCCTAATGGAAACATTAAGAAAAAAGCAGTTTCTACAGCAGTTGTTGTTCGTACAAAGAAAGAAGTAAGAAGACCAGACGGATCTTATATAAGATTTGATGATAATGCTTGTGTTTTATTAAACCCAACGGGTGAGATGAGAGGTACACGTGTATTTGGTCCTGTTGCTAGAGAACTTCGTGATAAGCAATTCATGAAGATTGTATCATTAGCACCAGAGGTGCTTTAATACATTATATAAGATGACAAAGCTTAAAATAAAAACTGGAGATACTGTAAAAGTAATTGCTGGAGATCATAAAGGATCTGAAGGTAAAGTACAAAAGGTATTAATAGATAAGAACAAAGCGATTGTAGAGGGCGTAAACATGGTTAAGAAACATACTAAACCAAGTGCACAAAATCCTCAAGGTGGAATCGTAGAGAAAGAAGCCGCTATTCATATTTCTAATTTATCATTGTTAACTTCAAAAGGAGAAACAACTAGAGTTGGATATAGAATGGAAGGCGATAAAAAAGTAAGATTTTCAACAAAATCTAATGAAGTAATATAGTTATGGCATATTCACCAAGACTTAAAGAAGAGTATAAAAGCAAAGTAATTGCAGCTCTTACAGATGAATTTGGATATAAAAATGTAATGCAAGTTCCTAAACTTACTAAGATAGTAATATCTAAAGGTGTTGGAGCAGCAGTTGCAGACAAAAAGTTAATTGACTACGCAGTAGAAGAGTTAACTACTATATCTGGACAAAAAGCGATATCTACATTATCAAAAAAGGATGTTGCATCATTCAAATTACGTAAAGGAATGCCAATTGGGGCAAAAGTAACTTTACGTGGAGAAAGAATGTATGAATTTTTAGATCGTTTAGTAACTTCAGCACTTCCACGTGTTAGAGATTTTAACGGCATAAAAGCTACAGGATTTGACGGTAGAGGTAATTACAATTTAGGAATTACTGAGCAAATTATCTTCCCAGAAATAAACATTGATAAAGTGAATAAAATTTCTGGTATGGATATTACATTTGTAACTACTGCAGATACTGATAAAGAAGCAAAATCATTATTAAACGAATTAGGATTACCTTTTCAAAAGAACTAAGATATGGCTAAAGAATCAATGAAAGCCCGTGAGGTAAAAAGAGCAAAAACAGTAGCTAAGTATGCTGAAAAACGTAAAGCTTTAAAAGAAGCTGGAGATTATGAAGCATTACAAAAGTTACCAAAAAATGCATCTCCTATTCGTCAGCATAATAGATGTAAATTAACAGGAAGACCAAAAGGATACATGAGAACTTTTGGAATTTCTCGTGTAACTTTCAGAGAAATGGCTAATCAAGGTCTTATCCCTGGAGTTAAAAAAGCTAGTTGGTAATATTATTTAAATAATCAGGTTTAAGGTTCGAAATAGTTCGAAAACCAAGACCGCAAAATCAATTCATTATGTACTCAGATCCAATTGCGGATTTTTTGACAAGAATTAGAAACGCAGTGCGTGCTAACCACAGAGTGGTAGAGATTCCTGCTTCTAATCTTAAAAAAGACATTACTAAAATATTATTCGAACAAGGATATATTTTAAGTTACAAGTTTGATGATTCTTCTGTACAAGGAACTATTAAAATAGCTCTTAAGTACAACAAAGAAACAAAAGAACCAGTAATCAAAAAACTTCAACGTATTAGTACACCAGGTTTACGTAAGTATGCTGGTGCTAATGAGCTACCACGTATCTTAAACGGTTTAGGTATTGCTATTGTTTCAACTTCTCACGGAGTTATGACAGGTAAACAAGCCAAAAGAGATAATGTTGGAGGTGAAGTTTTATGTTACGTTTACTAATTTTAAAGCCAGAAAGAAATGTCAAGAATAGGAAATAATCCAGTAGCCATTCCAGAAGGTGTAACAGTTGATGTTAAAGATAACGTAGTAACTGTAAAAGGAAAATTAGGAGAGTTAACACAAAATTACGACTCTATTGAAATTAAAGTAGAAGAAGGAAATGTTATGGTAACACGTTCTTCTGATACTAAAGATCAGAAAGCAAAACATGGTTTATATAGATCATTAATGCATAATATGATAGAAGGTGTATCTAAAGGATGGACTAAAGAATTAGAATTGGTAGGTGTAGGTTATAGAGCATCAAACCAAGGACAAAAATTAGATTTGGCCTTAGGATTTTCTCATAATATTGTTTTAAACATTGCTCCAGAAGTAAAAGTTGAAACAATATCAGAAAAAGGAAAAAATCCAATAGTGAAACTAACATCATTCGATAAACAACTTGTTGGTCAAGTAGCTGCGAAAATCCGCGGATTTAGAAAACCTGAACCTTACAAAGGAAAAGGAGTCAAGTTTGTTGGTGAAGAAATAAGAAGAAAAGCAGGTAAATCAGCTTAATAATTAAGTTATGGCATTGACAAAGAACGAAAGAAGACTAAGAATAAAAAACAGAATCCGTAAGGTTGTTTCTGGTACAGAAGCAAGACCAAGGTTAGCTGTTTATAGAAGTAATAAAGAAATTTATGCTCAAATAGTAGATGATGTTACTGGTAACACAATCAGTGCAGCATCTTCAAGAGATAAAGATATTAGTTCTGCGAAAGCGACTAAATCAGAAGTAGCTAAATTAGTAGGTAAAGCACTTGCTGAAAAAGCTTTAAAAGCAGGTGTAGAAACTATTGCTTTTGATAGAGGTGGTTATTTGTATCACGGAAGAGTTAAACAATTAGCTGAAGGAGCTAGAGAAGCAGGACTAAAATTCTAAGAAATTATGTTTAAAAAATATAAAAGTGCAGAATTAGTAAAACCAGGTGGATTAGATCTTAAAGATCGTTTAGTTGGAGTACAAAGAGTTACAAAAGTAACTAAAGGTGGTAGAGCATTTGGTTTTTCAGCAATTGTTGTAGTTGGTGATGAGGCTGGTGTTGTAGGACAAGGTTTAGGAAAATCTAAAGACGTTGCTAGTGCAATTGCAAAAGCTGTTGAAGATGCTAAGAAAAATCTTGTACGTATTCCTATTATAAAAGGAACATTACCACATGAGCAAAAAGGTAAATACGGTGGCGCTAGAGTAAATATTATTCCTGCTGCTCCTGGTACAGGTGTAATTGCTGGTGGTGCTGTAAGAACAGTGCTTGAGGCAGTTGGTGTACATGATGTATTATCAAAATCTCAAGGATCTTCAAACCCTCATAATGTAGTAAAAGCAACTTTTGATGCTTTATTACAATTAAGAGATGCGAATGCTATTGCTAGAGATAGAGGTATTTCACTTGAACAAGTTTTTAACGCTTAATACAGACAGAGATGGCAAAGATTAAAGTAAAAAAAGTTAAAAGCGCAATCAATCGTACGCAAAGACAAAAAAGAACTTTAGAAGCTCTTGGTCTTAAAAAGATTGGTCAAGTAAAAGAGCACGAAGCTACACCAAATATACTTGGTATGGTTGCTAAAGTTTCACATTTAGTTTCTGTTGAAGAAGCTTAAAATATAAACTGAAAATGGATTTAAGTAATTTAAAACCTGCAGAAGGTTCAAATAAAAACCAAGGGAAAAGAATAGGTAGAGGACAAGGTTCTGGTAAAGGTGGTACGGCAACTCGTGGTCACAAAGGAGCTAAATCTCGTTCAGGTTATTCTAAGAAACTAGGATTTGAAGGTGGTCAAATGCCATTACAAAGACGTGTTCCAAAGTTTGGTTTTACTAATATTAACCGTGTTGAGTATCAAGGAATCAACTTAGATACTTTACAACAATTGGTTGATGATAAGAAAATTAAAGATACAGTAGATTTTGAAACGTTATTTTCTAACCGTTTAGCTGGAAAAAATGATCTAGTTAAGATTTTAGGTAGAGGTGAGTTAAAAGCAAAGTTAAAAGTATCTGCACATAAATTTACTGCTTCAGCAAAAGCTGCTATTGAAGCTGCTGGTGGAGAAGCTGTAACTATATAAGACGTATTACAAGTATGAAATTTATAGAATCAATAAAGAATGTTTGGAAAATTGAAGAACTAAGAAACAGAATCATTGTTACTTTGAGTCTGTTATTAGTTTATCGTTTTGGTGCCCAAGTAGTTTTACCAGGTATTGATGCATCTCAGTTAGGTGGTTTAGCAGATAGTGCTGATGGTGGGTTATTAGGTTTACTTAATGCTTTTACTGGTGGAGCTTTTGCAAACGCTTCGGTTTTTGCTTTGGGTATTATGCCTTACATTTCTGCTTCTATTGTTGTACAGTTAATGGGTATTGCTATTCCTTACCTACAAAAGCTTCAGAAAGAAGGTGCTAGTGGGCAAAAGAAAATTACACAAATTACGCGTTGGTTAACCATAGCTATTTGTTTATTACAAGCCCCAGGATATTTAGCAAGTTTACCTGCATTAGGAATTCCATCAACAGCATTTTTGTTGGGAACAGGTCCATTGTTTTATTTCTCATCAGTTACAATATTAGTAACAGGCTGTATATTTGCGATGTGGTTAGGAGAAAAAATTACAGACAAAGGTATTGGTAACGGTATTTCATTATTAATTATGGTAGGTATTATAGCAACTTTGCCACAATCATTCATCCAAAATGCTGATACTAGATTGACAGGTGGTGGTAATGGTGGTTTAATGATGATTTTAATAGAACTAGTTATCTGGTTTGTTATCATATTAGCATCTATCATGTTAGTCATGGGAGTTAGAAGGATTGCTGTACAATACGCAAGAAGAACTGCTTCTGGTGGTTATGAGAAAAGCGCTATGGCTGGATCAAGACAATATATTCCATTAAAGCTTAATGCTTCTGGAGTAATGCCAATCATATTTGCACAAGCAATTATGTTTGTTCCTAGTTTGATTGGGGGGTCTTCTTTTTTAAAAGAAACGGCATTTGGAGCATGGTTACAAACTAACTATTCAGATATTTTTGGATTAGTTTATAATATTACATTTGCATTATTAATTATAGTATTCACATACTTCTATACAGCAATTACAGTACCTACCAATAAAATGGCAGACGACTTAAAGCGTAGTGGTGGTTTTATTCCTGGTATTCGTCCAGGTTCTGAAACATCGGAATACTTAGATAAGATAATGTCTCAAATAACATTACCAGGTTCAATCTTTTTAGCACTTATTGCTGTGTTCCCAGCGGTTATTGTTAAACTAATGGGTGTACAACAAGGATGGGCTTTATTTTTTGGAGGAACCTCATTATTAATTATGGTTGGAGTTGCAATTGATACTATGCAACAAATAAATTCTTATTTGTTAAATAGACATTATGATGGTTTGATGAAGACAGGTAAAAATAGAAAAGCAGTAGCTTAATTATTATACTATGGCAAAACAAGCAGCAATAGAGCAAGACGGAACAATTATAGAAGCATTATCAAATGCTATGTTTCGTGTTGAATTAGAGAATGGTCACATTGTGACAGCACATATTTCTGGTAAAATGCGTATGCATTACATTAAATTATTACCAGGAGATAAAGTAAAATTAGAAATGAGTCCTTATGATTTAACTAAGGCTCGTATAACTTATAGATACTAACAAGATGAAAGTAAGAGCATCAGTTAAAAAAAGAAGCGCAGATTGTAAGATTGTGCGTAGAAAAGGAAGACTTTACGTCATTAACAAAAAGAATCCTAGATTCAAACAAAGACAAGGATAAGCTATGGCAAGAATTGCAGGTGTAGACATACCAAAAAATAAGAGAGGAGTTATCTCTTTAACTTATATCTATGGAATAGGTAGAAGTAGAGCAAAAGAAATTTTAGCAGCAGCTAAAGTAGATGAAAGTATTAAAGTTCAAGATTGGACGGATGACCAAATTGCTGGTATTCGTGAATCTGTTGGTACATTCACTATTGAAGGTGAATTACGTTCTGAAACACAATTAAACATTAAGCGATTAATGGATATTGGATGTTACAGAGGTATTCGTCATAGAGCTGGTCTTCCATTAAGAGGACAACGTACAAAAAACAATTCTAGAACCAGAAAAGGTAGAAGAAAAACTGTTGCTAACAAGAAGAAAGCATAATAATTAAAAAATAGTCTTTAGTATTTAGACGTTGGAAGGAATCTGTTTGAAATTATACGGTTTAGGATTCTAGCGACTATCACTAAAACTAAGCACTAGAAAAGATGGCAAAAACAAGCACAAAAAAACGTAAAGTAATCATTGATGCTGTAGGAGAAGCTCATATAACAGCTTCTTTTAACAACATCATTATTTCACTTACCAACAAAAAAGGAGACGTAATTTCATGGTCTTCTGCTGGTAAGATGGGATTTAGAGGATCAAAGAAAAACACACCTTATGCTGCTCAATTAGCCGCTGAAGATGCTGCAGGTGTTGCATCAGAAGCAGGATTAAAAAAAGTAAAAGTATATGTGAAAGGTCCTGGAAATGGTAGAGAATCTGCTATTCGTTCAATCCACAATGCAGGTATTGAAGTAACAGAAATTATAGATGTTACACCATTACCACATAATGGATGTCGTCCTCCAAAAAGAAGAAGAGTTTAATCACGTTTTTACTAACGCGAATTAGAATAAAGCAAAGTGAAAATTAATACCATCTGAATATCAGATGGTGTTAATTTTTTGTATAAATTTGCAAACTGAAAAATAATTAACAAGTATTAACGAGAGATCAACGATTATCGAAGGATAAGATTAAGACCTTAATTCATAATCACTCTCAAAACAAATTTAAAATGGCAAGATATACTGGTCCTAAAACTAAAATAGCTCGTAAATTTGGCGAAGCTATATTCGGTGAAGATAAATCATTCGAAAAAAGAAATTACCCTCCAGGTCAACATGGAAATAACAGAAGACGTGGTAAAAAATCTGAATATGCTATCCAGTTAATGGAAAAGCAAAAAGCGAAGTATACTTACGGTATATTGGAGCGTCAATTTAGAGGGTTATTTAAAAAAGCAAGAGCTGCACAAGGAATTACTGGTGAGGTTTTGTTACAATTATGTGAATCTAGATTAGATAATGTAGTATTCAGAATGGGAATTGCCCCAACAAGAAGTGGCGCAAGACAATTAGTCTCTCACAGACATATTACTGTTAATGGGGAATTAGTAAATATTCCTTCTTACTCTTTAAAAGCAGGAGATGTTGTAGCTGTAAGAGAAAAATCTAAATCACTTGAAGCAATTGAAAGATCACTTTCAAATTCAAGTAACGTTTATGAGTGGATTACATGGAATTCTGATACGAAACAAGGAACTTATGTTTCTGTTCCTGCTAGAATTCAAATCCCAGAAAACATAAACGAACAATTCATCGTAGAATTATACTCTAAATAATATATTAATCATATTGGTATTTGGCCAAAGGATTTATTAGCCTTCTTCAAGCTTTAAAATCGCGCAACCAAGTAACAATTAAAACGAAGAAAAAAATGGCAGTATTTAATTTTCAGAAACCCGACAAAGTAATCATGATTGATTCTACTGATTTCGAAGGTAAATTCGAATTCAGACCACTAGAACCAGGTTACGGACTAACAGTAGGAAATGCTTTAAGAAGAGTTTTATTATCTTCTTTAGAAGGATTTGCAATTACTTCAGTTAGAATTGAGGGTGTAGATCATGAGTTTTCATCTATAGCTGGTGTTGTAGAAGATGTAACAGAAATTATCTTAAACTTAAAACAAGTTCGTTTTAAAAGACAAATTGAAGATATTGATAACGAATCAATTTCAATTTCAATTTCAGGACAAGATAGAATTACAGCTGGAGACTTTCAAAAATTCATTTCAGGATTTCAAGTTTTAAATACAGAATTAGTAATCTGTAATTTAGACCCTAAAGTGAACATCAATATGGAAATCACTATTGAAAAAGGTAGAGGATACGTTCCTGCTGAAGAAAACAAAAAGGCTTCAGCACCAATAGGAACTATTTTTACTGATTCCGTATATACACCTATAAAAAACGTTAAGTATAGTATTGAAAACTATCGTGTTGAGCAAAAAACGGATTATGAAAAATTAGTTTTTGAAATCATAACAGATGGATCAATTACACCACAAGATGCTTTAACTGAAGGTGCTAAAACATTAATTCATCACTTTATGTTATTCTCTGATGAGCGTATAACTTTAGAAGCAGATGAAATTGCACAAACTGAAACTTATGATGAAGAATCTCTTCATATGCGTCAGTTGCTTAAAACGAAGTTAATAGACATGGATTTATCTGTTCGTGCACTTAATTGTTTAAAAGCTGCAGAAGTAGATACTTTAGGAGACTTAGTATCGTTCAATAAAAATGATTTAATGAAATTCAGAAACTTCGGTAAGAAGTCTTTAACTGAGCTTGAAGAGCTTGTAAATGTTAAGGGATTAAATTTCGGAATGGATTTAAGTAAATATAAATTAGATAAAGATTAATTAATCATATTTTGCTCCTCGAATAACGAGTTTGGTAGCAAGATGATAAAACAAACGTCATGAGACACGGAAAAAAAGTAAACCATTTAGGTAGACAAACAGCACACAGAAAGGCAATGTTGGCTAATATGGCTTGTTCTTTAATTGAACACAAGCGTATTAATACTACAGTTGCAAAAGCAAAAGCTTTAAAACAATTTGTAGAACCAATGATTACAAAATCTAAGGCTGATACAACACATAACAGACGTTTAGTAATGGCTAAACTTAGACAAAAAGATGCTGTTATTGAATTGTTTAGAGATGTTGCTGCTAAAGTAGCTGACAGACCTGGTGGTTATACTAGGATTATTAAATTAGGAAATCGTTTAGGTGATAACGCTGATATGGCAATGATAGAACTTGTTGATTACAACGAAATCTATAATGCTGATAAAGCTAAGAAGAAAACAACAAGAAGAAGTAGAAGAGGCGGATCTAAACCTGTTACTCCTCCAGTTGAAACTAAAGCATTAAACGAAGAAGAATAAATGTTAATAATCATTTAATATATTAAGGATAAACTATTTTAGTTTATCCTTTTTTTTGTGCAATTTTGTAAAACTTTTTCCTGTAAAGGCAGGAATCTCATAAAACTTAGAATGAAATATCAAAAAAGACAAAAAGCCATCATTCTTCTAGCTGATGGTACTATTTTTTACGGTAAAGCGGTTGGTGGTAAACAAGGAACTTCATTTGGTGAAGTATGCTTTAATACAGGTATGACTGGTTATCAAGAAATTTTTACAGACCCTTCTTATTATGGGCAACTTATGGTGGCTACCAATGCACATATTGGTAATTATGGTGTTAATAATGATGAAGTTGAATCTGATTCTATTAAAATAGCAGGTTTAATTGTAAAAAACTTCAGTTATGAATATTCAAGAGATGCAGCTGATGGATCTTTAGAAGATTTTCTTGATAAGAATAACTTATTAGCCATATCAGATGTTGATACAAGAGCTTTAGTAAGTTATATTAGAGATCATGGAGCGATGAATGCTGTTATTTCAACTGAGGTTGGTAATATTGAAGGCTTGAAAAAGCAATTAGCAGAAGTACCTAATATGGAAGGTTTGGAGTTAGCTTCAAAAGTATCTACTAAAGAGCCTTATTATTTTGGTGATGAAAATGCTACTTACAAAGTGGCGGCTTTAGATATCGGAATTAAAAAAAATATATTAAGAAATATTGCTAGCAGAGATGCTTATATTAAAGTGTTTCCATATAACTCTAAATTTGAAGATTTAGAAGCTTTTAAACCAGATGGTTACTTTTTGTCTAACGGACCTGGAGACCCAGAACCTTTAGTAGAAGCACAAGAAGTTGCAAAAGAAATTATAAAAAGAGATTTACCATTGTTTGGTATTTGTTTAGGACATCAAGTAATTGCTCAAGCCAATGGTGTTTCAACTTATAAGATGCACAATGGGCATAGAGGTATAAATCATCCTGTGAAAAACTTGATTACAGGTAAAGGTGAAATTACATCTCAAAATCATGGTTTTGCTGTCAATAGAGAAGAAGCTGAATCTAATCCAGATTTAGAGATTACACATGTACATCTAAATGATAACACAGTTGCAGGTTTAGCAATGAAAAATAAGAATGTATTTTCTGTTCAATATCACCCTGAAGCTAGTCCAGGGCCTAACGATTCTATATATCTTTTCGATCAATTTATTGAAAATTTAAAGAAATAAAATTTATATAAACCTCAATAATAGATATCTATTTTGAGGTTTATTTTTACTAAAACGTTATAGATGTGTTTTCGTGAATTTCTTCAAAAACATCTAAAAACAAATAAGATTTAACCGTAAATTTGAAGTAATTAATAGATTAAAAACAAACCAATTATGAGTATAATAATTAATATACATGCAAGACAAATTCTAGATTCGAGAGGTAATCCAACTGTTGAAGTAGATGTAGTAACTGAAAACAATATTTTAGGAAGAGCTGCTGTTCCATCTGGAGCATCAACAGGAGAACATGAAGCAGTTGAGTTACGTGATGGTGGAAATACTTATATGGGTAAAGGTGTTTTAAAAGCTGTAGAAAATGTAAACTCAATAATTGCAGAAGAACTATTAGGAGTTTCAGTTTTTGAACAAAACCTTATTGATAAAATAATGATTGATTTAGATGGTACACCAAATAAATCAAAATTAGGAGCTAATGCTATTTTAGGAGTGTCTTTAGCAGTTGCAAAAGCTGCAGCAAATGAGTTGAATATGCCATTATATCGCTATGTAGGAGGTGTTTCTGCAAACACACTACCATTACCAATGATGAATATTATCAATGGAGGTTCTCATAGTGATGCGCCAATTGCATTTCAAGAGTTTATGATTATGCCTGTAAAAGCAAAAAACTTTACTCATGCAATGCAAATGGGAACTGAGATTTTTCATAACCTTAAAAAAGTATTACACGATAGAAATTTAAGTACAGCTGTAGGAGATGAGGGAGGTTTTGCTCCAAACCTAGAAGGCGGTACAGAAGATGCTTTAGATACAATTGCAAAAGCTGTTAGTAATGCAGGATATAAATTTGGTGATGAAGTTAAAATTGCTTTGGATTGTGCCTCTGCTGAGTTTTTTGTTGATGGTAAATATGATTATAAGAAATTTGAAGGCGATTCAGGTGTTGTAAGAACATCAAAAGAGCAAGCTGAGTATTTAGCTGAATTGGCATCAAAATATCCAATTATCTCAATTGAAGATGGTATGGATGAAAACGATTGGGAAGGTTGGAAATATCTAACGGAGTTAGTTGGAGAAAAAGTGCAATTAGTTGGTGATGATTTATTTGTAACTAACGTCGAGCGCTTATCTAGAGGAATAAATGAAGGTATTGCAAATTCTATCTTAATTAAAGTAAACCAAATTGGAACTTTAACTGAAACAATTGCAGCAGTAAATATGGCGCATAATGCAGGTTATACTTCAGTAATGTCTCACCGTTCTGGTGAAACCGAAGATAACACTATTGCTGATTTGGCTGTAGCATTAAATACAGGTCAAATAAAAACAGGTTCTGCTTCGCGTAGTGATCGTATGGCTAAATACAATCAATTACTTCGTATTGAAGAAGAACTAGGTGAAGTTGCTTATTTTCCTCAAGAAAATGCCTTCAAAATAAAGTAAGGATATATTTTATATTATTTAAAAAAGCGATTATTATTTTGAATAATCGCTTTTTTTTTGTCGTCAATTTTAATATTTCTTAATATAACGAAAACGTTATAGATTATCATAAAAAATAAAGAGATATTTCGTAATTTAGCAATCCTCACAAATAAAAATATTTACAAAAAAATATGTCAGATAAAGCTATTCTAGAAATAAACGGTGAAAAACATGAGTTCCCAATAATGAAGGGAACAGAAAATGAAGTTGCAATAGATATAAAAACATTAAGAGGCACAACTAAAGGAGTTATTACGTTAGATTCTGGCTATAAAAACACAGGGTCTTGTAAAAGTGCTATTACATTTTTAGATGGTGAGAAAGGAATTTTAAGATATAGAGGTTATACTATTGAGGAGTTGGCTGAAAAAGCAGATTTTTTAGAAGTTGCCTATTTATTAATTTTTGGAGATCTACCTAATAAAGAGGAATTAGATAAATTTCATTCAGATATAAAAAAACATTCAGTTGTTGATGATGATGTCAAGAAGATTATAGACGCTTTCCCAAAGTCTGCACACCCAATGGGAGTGTTGTCTTCTCTAACAAGTGCACTTACCGCATTTAATCCAGAATCAGTAAATGTTGATTCTGAAGAAGATATGTATAATGCTATTGTGCGTTTAATGGGTAAACTACCTATTTTGGTGGCGTGGTCTATGCGTAAGAAAAAAGGACTACCATTACATTATGGAGATTCTTCATTGGGATATGTAGAGAATCTTTTGAAAATGATGTTTAAACAACCAAATGAGGAAGTTTATGAACAGAATCCTATTTTAGTAGATGCTTTAGATAAATTATTGATTTTGCATGCAGACCATGAGCAAAACTGTTCAACATCAACAGTAAGAATTACAGGTTCTTCTCACGCAGGATTATTTGTGTCTATAGCTGCTGGAATTTCAGCTTTATGGGGGCCATTGCATGGTGGTGCAAACCAAGCAGTACTTGAAATGCTTGAAGCTATAAAAGAAGATGGAGGAGACACGAAAAAGTATATGGCAAAGGCCAAAGATAAAAGCGATCCTTTCCGTTTGATGGGATTTGGTCATAGAGTTTACAAAAACTTTGACCCTCGTGCTAAAATTATAAAAGTAGCTGCCGACGAAGTTTTAGGAGATTTAGGTGTTGAGGACCCAATATTAGATATAGCAAAAGGTTTAGAAAAAGAAGCTTTAGAAGATCAATATTTTGTTGATCGTAAATTATATCCTAATGTAGATTTCTATTCAGGAATTATTTATAGAGCAATGGGAATTCCAACGGAAATGTTTACTGTAATGTTTGCTTTGGGGCGTTTACCAGGTTGGATTGCACAATGGCGTGAAATGCGTTTAAATAAAGAGCCTATAGGTCGTCCAAGACAATTATATATAGGAGAGAATGAGAGATCTTTCAAGTCTATAGAAAAAAGATAGTTAAATATTTATTATAATATTAATAAGCTTCATGATTTTTTCATGAAGCTTTTCTTTTTTTTGTGCTTTATTTTTGAGAATAATGTAAAATGTCTCTAATTATCCTTAGTTTTGAAATGTAAATTTTAAGATATTATTTAATTAGAAAGATGATAAAATTAAATGTGCAAAATGAAACTTCCCGATTAAGGGCTGTTGTATTAGGAACCGCTGAAGATAATGGGTCAATTCCTAAAGTTGAAGATAGCTACGATCCAAAAAGTGTAGAGCATATAGTAGCAGGAACATATCCAACAGAAGAGGATATGGTTAGAGAATTAGATGCTGTTGCTAAGGTTTTCGAAAAATATAATGTAAAAGTTTACAGGCCAGAAGTAATAAAGGACTGTAATCAAATATTTGCTAGAGATATTGCTTTTGTAATTGATGATATTATAATAGAAGCTAATATTCTTCCTCATAGAGAAAAAGAGGTTCAGGCAATAGATTATATATGGAATCAGGTTGCTGAAAATAAGCGTGTTGTTTTGCCAGAAGCATGCCACGTTGAAGGCGGAGATGTTATGCCATGGAATGATTATATTTTCATGGGAACCTATACAGGAGATGATTACCCAGATTTGATTACGGCTAGAACTAATAAAGAAGCTGTTTTAGCGATTCAGGAATTATTCCCAAATAAGACTGTAAAATCTTTTGAACTTAGAAAGTCTAATACAAATGCAAAAGAGAACGCATTGCATTTAGATTGCTGTTTTAACCCTATAGGTAAAGGGAAAGCTATTATTCATAAAAATGGCTTTTTAATTGAAAAAGAATATGAATGGTTAGTCAATTTCTTTGGAAAAGAAAACGTTTTTGAAATCACAAAAGAAGAAATGTATCAAATGTGTAGCAATGTGTTTTCTATTTCTGAAGATGTCATTATTTCTGAGCAAAATTTCACCAGGTTAAATAACTGGTTAAGAGATCAAGGTTTTATTGTTGAAGAGGTTCCTTATGCTGAAATTGGTAAGCAAGAAGGCTTATTAAGGTGCACAACTATGCCTTTAATTAGAGACTAATTCTGTTTTAGACTGAATTATCTGAGTAATTTCTAATTCAAATAAATCTATTATAAATACATCTGCTGATGGTGTTTTTGAAAATTCGTCTTCGATATAACCACCTATTATATATAGTTTATCATTATAAAAATGAATTTTAGGAGCTTCTAATTTTAATTTGATATTATAAACATTTAATACTTTTGTTTTTGTATTGTAAGTCATGATTTTTGAATCCCCAAAAATATAAATTACATTTCCAGAATGTGTTAAAGAAGGTTTGGCTATTGCTTCAAATAAGTCAGTTTCTTTCTTCCAAGTTCCAGTTGTTATATTATAAGCTTCTATTTCTTTTAAAGCTTTACCGTTATAACCGCCAACAAGATAGATGGTATTGTCTATTAAAACGCCGTTTACTTCTTTAGGCTGTGTCATATTCTTTAGCTCATACCAATAACCAGAATCTATGTTATAAATATGAGACTTATTAGTAAAGGTTTTACTTCCGTTTTTCTTTTGAGATATAGAACCACCCATTACAATAATGTTGTTGTTGAAATTAAAAGAAGCAAAGTTTACAGCTTGATGCGGATTGGTTTTGTCTATAAAAATACTATCTGTTTTCAAGTTGTATACTTCAAGTGTTTCATCTAAATATTCTTTCTTATTATTTAAAGCTACTCTTTTGCCTCCTAAAACATACAAATTATCATCAATGTTATTTATATTATGATAAGCACGTTTTCTGAAATTTAAACTAGGTTTAGTCCATTCATCATTAGTTATGTTGTATACTTGTAAATCATCTTTATAGCCTATCCAAGTTGGATTTATTGTAATTCTTCTCATTAAATCAGAAAAGGATGCATCTGGTAAATCTCTAATTTGCACCATAGCCTTTTTTCCAGTGTCTTCAATATAAGATGCATCTCCACCAATCACATATATTTTATCATCTACTAAAACAGAGCCAAAAGAGTGGATACCTTTTTTTAAGCGAGACAGTTTTCGGAATGAAATTTCTTTTTTTAATTTTTTGTTTGAATGAATAGTTACTTTTTTAAGTTGCTCAGTTTTTTTAGAAAGGTTAATAATGAAGTTGTTTTTTTTAAGTTCTGGAAGTGTTAAGCTTTTTGAAAAATAACCAATTCTTGAGAATACTATGGAGTTAGAAATTTTATTATTGGAATCTGTTTTTAAACTAAAATTCCCTTTTCTATTAGTTGTTGCGCCTTTTGATAAGTTTTTAAAGTAAACAGATACATTTTCAACAGGAATTTTAGTTTCTGAATCTATAACTTTGCCCTTTATATTTTGCCCTAACAATAAATATGGTAATAAAAGAAGAATTAAAAAATATCTCATGCTTAAAATGATCCAATTATTTTATTTAAAGTTAAGATATTTCATTTTAAAAAGAAGTAGCTTTGTATTATAAATTAGTTAATAATGCAACAAACCACAAATACTATTTTAATGGTTCGTCCTGTAAATTTTAGGATGAACGAGCAAACAGCTGTTAATAATTACTATCAAGAACCTATTGATGGTGTTTTGCCTGAGACTATTAATGCAAAAGCTCAAAAAGAGTTTGATGCTTACGTTGATAAACTAAGGAGTATAGGCGTTGACGTAATTGTTGTTAGTGATAGAAAAGAATTTGACACACCTGATTCTATTTTCCCTAATAATTGGGTGTCGTTTCATTCAAATGGAGATGTTGGGCTTTATCCGATGTTTGCTGAAAATAGGCGATTAGAAAGGCGAGAAGATATTCTTGAGACTTTAGAAGAAAAGGGTTTTAAAATTAATAATATTGTTGATTATACCAGCGCAGAAGAAGAACATGTGTTTTTGGAAGGGACTGGTAGTGTTATATTAGATCGTGTAAATAGAAAAGCATATTGTGCGTTGTCTCCTAGAGCTGATGAAGATTTATTTATAGAGTTTTGTGAAGATTTTGAATATACTCCAGTAATTTTTACTTCAAATCAAACCGTTGATGGTGAACGAAAAGCCATTTATCATACCAACGTTATGATGTGTATTGGAGAAACCTTTGCTATAATTTGTTTGAGTAGTATTGATGATAAAAAAGAACGTAAAAATGTAATTAAACATCTAAAAGCGGATGGTAAAGACATTATTGATATCACAGAAAAACAAGTGAATAATTTTGCTGGAAATATGCTGCAAGTTAAAGGCGCTAATGATGAACGTTATTTAATTATGAGTCAAGCTGCTTTTGATTCTTTAACAAAGTCTCAAATAGAAATACTTGAAAAGCACACTAAAATATTGTCAAGCTCTTTAGATACTATTGAAACTTGCGGAGGTGGTAGTGCACGTTGCATGATGGCTGAGGTGTTTTTGCCTAAAAACTAATTTGGCAAATATGTTGCGTTAGGGATTACTCATTAATTTAAAAATAAAAATCAACGAATAAAGCCCGACCCTTATGGTAACGCCTAACAAAATATTAAAATTTTAAGAAGTAGGTCTAGATTTCGGCAATTGCACATAGAATGTGCTACCAATACCTTGGGTGCTTTCTACCCAAATTTTACCATTATTTAATTCTACTAATTCTTTACAAATAGAAAGCCCTAAACCTGTACCTTTTTCGTTATCGGTACCCATGGTTGTAAATGAGCTACTTTTGAATAATTTGCTAAGATTTTCTTTTGAAATACCAATGCCAGTATCTGCAATACTTATAATACAACTTCCGTTGCTGATATGGTTTGAAACCGTAATAGTATCTCCATTTTTACAAAACTTTAGTGCATTTGCAAGTAAGTTTTGTACAACAATTTCAAACATACTTCTGTCTGCGTAAGCAAAATCACGTAAGGAATGGTCAATTAAATCGATACCCTTATTTTCCATACGTTGCTCGATAAGTTTTACTTTACTTTCAAAAACCTCTTGAATATCAAACAGACTTGGTTTTGGCTCTAAAGATTGCATTTGGGATTTAGACCAGTTAAGTAAGTTGAAAAGTAATAACGAGGCATTATTAGCATTTTCACTTAATTCCGGAATTAAATTATCAAATTCCTCTCTTGATAAGGAGCCATCTTTTAATAAATCTATAAAGCCATTAATTGATGAAAGCGAATCTTTTAAATCGTGAGATACAATAGAGAATAACTTATCTTTTACATTGTTTACATTCTCAAGATGTTTGGTTTGTTCTGAGAATGCATCATTTTGTAACTCAATTTTAAGATTCTTTTCCTCAAGCTCCTGCATGTATTTAATATTGCTATTTCTTTTTAAGTAAACTAATACTAATAGCGCAGAAACTACAATAAGTGCCGCAAGTAAAGCGTATAATAGAAGTTTGTACTTGTCTAGTTTTTTATTCATTTCAGTTTTATCAACTGAAGAAATTGTATTTACTGGATTATTATCAATAGGTTGATTGATTACATTTGAATTTAAATCAACATCAGCTGGTTTTTCAGAATTAATAACAGGCTTAATTTCAGCTTTTTTAAGGCTATTGTTTAATTCGTAATATTCGCGTTGCCATACAAAAGCTCTATCAAAACGTCTTCTTGTAGAGTCTAAAGACTTCATGAGTTTGTAATGCTTGAGTAATTCTGTTTTATTATTTAAGTTTTTAGCAATGGTGCCAGCATCAAGTAGTTGTTTTTCGGCAGTTTTTAATCGACCTTGTTTAAGATTTAAATCTCCTAAATTATTTAAAGCTAGCAGTAAGCCAGCTTGATTATTTGTTCTAGTATTAATATTATAGCCTTGTATTAAATATCTTGTTGCTTTATCGAAATCGTTAAATTTTAAATATTCGGCACCTAATTTTGGGAATACATGTCCTCGAATAGAATCATTATCAGATTCACTACTTTCTATGACTTTTTCAAAATATTCTATAGCTTTTCTGTGCTCTTTTTTATTTGAATAAAGTTCTGCTAATTTACTATGTGATTCATTAATGCCTTTGGTGTCATTAAGCTTCATTTGAACATCTAGTGCTTTCAAATAAAATTCTATGGCTTTTTCATATAAATTTATGTTGTAGTAAGCTTTAGCCAAATTACTGTAAGCCAAATTTAACTCTTTAACTAGGTTTCTTTTTTCAAGCTCTTTTATGGCAGCTAAAGAAAACTGCAACCCTTTATTATAATTACCTCTTTTAATTTCTATTAAACCAATGCTATTATTAATCTTAGCAACGTTTAAAGTATCGTTTAAAGAATGGAATAGTGTTTTAGATTTGTTATAACCACTAATTGCATTTATATAATCATCTTTTTGCGCATAAATAAGAGATTTGTAATACGTAACTTCTGCAATACCTCTTTTGTAATTAAGATTATTGGAAAGTTTTTCACTTTTTAAAATATACTCTAAAGCTCTTTCATAATCATTTATGTTATAAAGTGCTTTAATAAGTTTAAGCGAAGTTTCTACTTTTAAGGAGTCTTGTTCTTGAAATGCTAATTCTAAGGCAAGTTTTTCTATGTCATCAGTTTGCGAGAAACTAATTGATATAGACAACATAAGTAATAAAGTAATTATTCTCCTCATTATAACATTTAAATTACATCTGTGAATAAAGTAACGTAAAGGGGTCTTAAATTTGAGGGAAAATAAGATTACTTTATTTAGCTGTAACTATTAGTTAGGGTTTATTTTTTCGTCCAAAATAATTGGATTAATAGCATTACCACGCAAAAGTTGAAAAAAGGTTATTTAAAATCTAATTTCTGCGTTTTAATACCAATAAATTAGATGAAAGGACGCCAAAAAAAAAGCCAAAAAATCGACGAATAGATAAACGGTAAAAATCATAGAAAAAGAGCACTTTTGTCGATGAAATGCATCTTGATTTTGATAAACTAATTGTGTTTTGTTTAAGTGTAAGAATTTGAGTTATTTACCTTTTAAGTTATTGCTAGAAATAACATGAAAAACTTTCTATATTTGCAAGCCTATAATATCATCTAAATGAGTCTTCAAGAAACCTTATCAAATTACGTAAAACAAGCTGTAAAAACTAACTTTAGTATTGCGTTAGAAAATGTTGAATTTCAAGCTACAAGAAAAGAGTTTGCTGGAGATATTACAGTGGTTATTTTTCCAATGCTTCGTTTTGTTAAAGGAAATCCGGTACAAATTGGAGAAACAATTGGGAATTATTTGGTTGAAAACGTAGCTGAAGTAAAAGCATTTAATGTTGTAAAAGGTTTTTTAAATATTGAAATTGATGATAGTTATTACATCAATTTCTTTAATTCTATAAAGGATAATAATAATTTTGGTTTTGTTTCGCAAAAGGCTAAAGATAAATCTATCATGGTTGAGTATTCTTCGCCAAATACCAATAAGCCTTTACATTTAGGGCATGTTAGAAATAACCTTTTAGGGTTTAGTGTTTCTGAAATTTTAAAGGCTTCAGGAAAAAAGGTTTATAAAACTCAAATTATAAATGACAGAGGAATTCATATTTGTAAAAGTATGTTGGCTTGGGAACGTTTTGGTAATGGTGAAACTCCAGAATCTACGGGTTTAAAAGGAGATAAATTGGTTGGTAATTATTATGTGAAATTCGACCAAGAGTATAAAAAAGAAATCCAAGATTTAATTTCAAAAGGAAGTTCTGAAGAAGATGCAAAAAAGAATGCACCACTTTTAATTGAAGCTCAAAACATGCTTTTAAATTGGGAAGCAGGAGATGATGAAACCGTAGCACTTTGGAAAAAAATGAATGGTTGGGTTTATGATGGATTTGCTGAAACTTACAAGAATTTAGGTGTTGATTTTGATACTTTATATTATGAAAGTAATACTTATTTATTAGGAAAAGAATTTGTTGCTGAAGGTTTAAAATCTGGCGTGTTTCAGAAAGAAGAAGATGGTTCAGTTTGGTGTGATTTAACTGAAGATGGACTGGATAAAAAAATCGTACAACGTGCCGATGGAACTGCGGTTTACATGACTCAAGATATTGGTACTGCAATACAACGTATAAAAGATTTTCCAGATGTAGGAGGTATGGTTTATACCGTTGGTAATGAGCAAGATTATCACTTTCAAGTACTTTTCTTAATTTTAAAAAAATTAGGTTTTGATTGGGCTAAAAATCTATATCATTTAAGTTACGGCATGGTAGACTTACCTAGTGGCAAAATGAAAAGTAGAGAAGGTACTGTTGTGGATGCAGATGATTTAATTGAAGATATGGCTGCAACTGCCGAAGAAATTTCAGAAGAACTTGGTAAACTAGACGGTTATTCAAAAGAAGAAAAAAAGGAGCTTTATAAAACCATTGGTTTAGGGGCATTAAAATATTACATTTTAAAAGTTGACCCTAAAAAACGTATTTTATTTGATCCTAAAGAGTCTATAGATTTTCAGGGTAATACAGGGCCTTTTATACAATATACGTATGCTAGAATTCAGTCCATTTTACGAAAAGCAGACTTGAATACAAGTTCTAATGTTAAGGAGCTACATCCAAAAGAGAAAGAGCTTATCAAACAAGTACAACTTTTCCCAGAAGTGGTTCAAAATGCTGCTGATAATCATAGTCCTGCTCTAATTGCTAATTATACCTACGATTTGGTTAAGGAATTCAATTCTTTTTATCAAAACGTATCCATTTTAGGCGCTGATAACGCCTCTGAGAAAGCATTTAGAGTGCAATTATCCCAAGTTGTTGCAAATACTATTAAAAATAGTTTTGGGTTGTTAGGAATTCAGGTTCCTGAGCGGATGTAGATTTTGACGAACGTTTAACATTTTGCGGATATAAAATCGTTTTAATTTTTCATATCCAAAGTCAAACGAAAATAATTGAAGATTTCAATAAATTCAAGTTTCAAGAAATCTCCTTAATATCATCTTTGTTTTCGTCTTCTTGTTTTTTATCAATCTGCTCAATCTTAAATTTTGGCATATTGTCTTTTCTGTAAAATGTAATAGGTACTGGTAGTATGGTGGCTAATCCAATCATAAATACCAAGGCTATAAGCCTTAATATTCTTTTTGTTGACTTCATAATATAGTAATATGTATAACATCAATAAAAATGATGTTAAGAAATTAAACATGTAGTGAAATTTGCTATAGGATAGCAAAAGAAATTACTATATGAAGTTGTTTTTATAGTTACTAGAGTTAATCTGAGCAATAAGATTTTGCTTTAAAAACTGATAATCTAAGAATAGAATTTTGACATTTTTTTGCGCTTTTAAAGCTATAGAAATATCAAATTGATGTTTTTTGAGAAGGTTACTGAAATTAAAAATAGTAAAATAGCTATATCCAACTATTTGAGAGGTGTGTGTTATTACTTGATACTGAGCTACAGAAGATTTGTTTGGTTTTTTAGTTGATACAAGCTCAATTTTTTGTTTTTCATAATGAGTTGAAACACTTGTAAAACCAGAAACAGACACTAAAGTTAGCATCAGTAAAATGAAAGCTGTAATATGTTTTATTTTAGTTTTTAAAACCATGTTGGGTTTCATTTTAAACCTTAATCATTTTGTGAATTTCTTTTCTTCCTCCTGCAACAATTTCAACGATGTATACACCACTAGATAAGTGCAATAAATTTAAGCTTAATTTTCCGTTTGTTATATTTCCCGAGTTATTTATAATTAAAACACCTGAGCTGTTGTAAATTCTATATTGAAGATTGCTAATATCTTCTATTCCTGAAATATTTATAGTGTCTCTAAATGGATTTGGATATACCAACCAATTTTTAACTTCTTCTGAAGTATTGTTTGAAAGTGCACTACCAAAACATTCGCTATCAAGTTTAAATTCTGCTTTAAGCAAATCATCTAATTTAAGATTAGAAAAGCTATCATTTAATGTGTGATTGAAAAAAGTAGCATCAATAATAGTATTATCTGCACCTAAAAAATTTTGTAATAAGGTTGCAAAAGTTTGTCTATAATCATGCTGAACAGTTTGTATTTGCCAGTTATTACTGTCTGTAGCTTCTGTTAAGTCTGGGTTTGTACCTGAAACACCACCTGAAACCGGTTTTCCAAAAACAAACATAGGTGCTATTTCTCCGTGGTCAGATCCAAAACTTCCATTTTCTCTAGCTTTTCTTCCAAATTCAGAAAAGGTAAGACCAACGATGTCATCAGCTATATTCTGACTGTCAATATCATTCATAAAAGCATCTATTGCTCCTGATAATTCAGTCAGTAAAACATGATGTCTTCCTAGAATATCACCAACACCTTGAACTTGCGCGTTGTGAGTATCGAATCCCGAAATACGAACCATATAAACTTTTGAGCCTAAATCTCCGCTAATTAAGCGTGCTACTGTTTTTAATTGGTCTGCTAAATCGGTATCTGGATACGTGACATCATTTTGCCCAGAGTTGAAGGCACTTGAGATTGATTCAGCATAGGTGTTTGATAATGAATCTGTATTATTAATAAATTCTAATTGCTTCCCATAATCGGAATTAGGAATATTCGTTGGTGGCGTGCCACCTAATCCATTCAAAATTGAATAAAAACCAGAAGGATCTTGCCCTGTAATATTTAGTGCTAATCCGTGTGCTTCTTCTGCATGAAAACCGAGTGAGGTTTTGTTCGATCCAATTTCTACTGCTAAAGGATAAGTTTCAACAACCAAATCAGCATAATAGAGTTCCATAAATCTACCAATCCAACCTGTGTCAGCACCATTAAGAAGGCTGTTTCCGTCATTTCCAGTTAAATACAGGTCAGTAGACTTAAAATGGCTTTTGTTTTGAGATGGATAACCTACAGATTGTAGAATACGTAACCAACCTTTATCATAAAGAGATTTAAAACCTGTTAATGTTGGGTGTAAACCTACTTGTTGATTATCTGGGAGTGTTGCATCTAAAGTAATATATTGATTAGCTCCAGAATTAGGAACTTTAATTGTGGGTCTTAAATTACTATATGTGTCATATTGATTTGTTGGAATAATGGTGTTTAATCCATCGTTTGCACCAGCTAAGTTTACTAGTACTAATTTTCTATTTGAAATATCAGGACACGCCATATAAGGCATAAATGCTTTTAAGGCTGCTTGTAATTCTATAGGTGTTAACCCAATAACAGAAGCAGAAGCTGAAAGTTTTATAAAGTTTCTTCTTTTCATGTTGTCCTTTACATTAATTGAAATTCTGCTGCGTTTACCATGGCAGTAACTAAAGCATTTAATCGTGTTTTAACTGATGTGTCATCATTATCATTTAAATATTGTACCCAAATATCTGTCCAGTAATAATCTGGGAAGCCTTCATCTACTAAAAATGTTTTGAAATAATTAATTCTATCAGAATCAATAGCTTCAGGATATAGTAAGTTGGCAACTTCTGTTATTAAAAGTATAGGGTTTTCAGGGTTAGCAAGTTTGTTTTTTGCAAAATTAATGGTGCCTAATTCAGCATAAATCCTTGCATTTGGAGTTATTGTATTTCGTCCAATAATAAGGCTCTCTATAAGTTTATATCTTCCAATTAAGGTATTAGAAGAAAACCAAATTCTATCAAAGCTTGGTTCTTGGTAGTAGGCTGGATAACCTGCTACAGAGTCTGGATTGTACAATTCCATACCTGCAGTTTTTGTATAGGTGTTGTGTACAAACCTTAAAAAGAAGTTTATGTAATATCTATATGTATCTGTTGTTGGATCAGGATAGTCTAACTCAAACATAGAGCATACTTCCGTTAATTGCTGAAACGGACTTTTTATAATGGCCCCTATGATATTATCAGTAGCATCACTATCATCAGCATCATAGAAATGTTCAGAAGAAAGTAATGTGGTTACTACTGGTAAAATCTCAAAATCGTTATCAATTAAAATTTGAGATAATGGTGTGATAATGTCTGTTTCAACAGTGGCATTCCATTCACTCTTTACAAAGTAACGATATAACTTTCTACAATAGGCTTTTGCCGTTTCCTGTTGTGCAAAAACCATATCTACAAAATCATGAAGTTCCCTGGTCATATCAATGGCATTTGTAGCAGCTGTTATAACTTGATTTCCAAAGGCAGCACTAAAAGTTTTATTGGTTTTATCATGCCTATTATAATTGTTATAACCACTGGGGATACCAGTATCAGGGTCAATATCACTTCTGTCTGCACGTCTTTTAAATCCTGAGAAGACTTTGGCTGCTTGTTGAATATCATGCTCAGTATAATTGGTGTAATTACCATCACCAATTTGTTCACCTTTTAAAATTGTAAAAAGCTCTAAATATTCACGGGCATAATTTTCATTTGGGTTGTTATCATTGTTTTGGGTATTGTCCAAATAGTCAAGCATACCATTATCCAAAGTGATTTTTTTGGCTAAAGTTTTAATGTTTCCTAAGGCATAGTAGTCTAAAAGTCTAATATGGTCGTAAAAATATGTGGCTGAACCAACTCCGGAATCTTTTCCAACTGTAAAGCATGTATGGAGAAAGAACGATAGCTTGTGTTTTAAACTTATTTGACTCATGGCATTATGCCACCACCAACCTACAATTATAGCTCGTTTTCTAGTTTGCCCATTAAATGAATTAGGGAGTTCAGTTGATGACGTCCAAAATCCATCTGGCGATGTTGTTGGAAGCGGATCATAAGGTTCTGATAATATATTTGCTGAGGCTGTTGTTAAACTATTTACAGCATCTGCAGCAGACATCCCAACAAAAACATCTAATTGTTCTTTAGTGAAATTAAAAGTAGCACGCCTTAATAAGTGCTTTGCCTTTCGTAAATCTAAAGGAGAACTAAGTGGGTTAAGTGATGCCATTAATTAATTTTTTGAAAATTTAGTTAAAATTTTAATTAGTTGTACAAAAAAATGGAATTATTCGTTGAAATTCAGATAGTTAAGTAGATGAAAAGATTTTTTTTAAAAATTGACCCTAAAACTAACATTAGGAGTTATGCCCAATGATTTGTTTTCTACTGTATTTATCTCGTTATTTTCGTCTAATGTATAGTAGGTATTGATAATGTTGTTTTTGTTAAGAAGATTCCAAATAGAAGCTCCTAAAGTTGCCTTTGCAGAATCTGAAATATTGAACGCATAAGTTGCAGAACAATCGACTCTAAGATACTCGTCTAAACGGTTGCTATTTGGAGATTGATAATCAATATTATTATCTATAGGGTCGTCATTAACATCAGGTTCGGTATTTGGTAACCCAGAGTGCCAATTTAAACCAGCAGCAAACTTAATGTTGTTATTGGTGTAAGTGCCAGCAAATGTTATAGCATGAGTAATATCAGCATTATTTGGGAAGGGATTACCATCATTTAAATTATCAAATGTGTATTGGTTTTTACTATATGAATAAGAAATCCAGCTGCTAATAACATCACTAAATTGTTTGTTAAGTAAAACATCAACACCTTTTATTTCATAACTACCAACCTCATTTCTAAATTGATATTGGTTTTGAAATCCTTGGCTTCGTGTGGTTATACCATCTACTTTTTTAATGTAGGTTTCAGCACTAATTAGCAACTTGTTTTTATTGAAATGAATACCCGTTGAAAACTGCTTACTCTTTGAAACAGGAATAGGATATATAATTTGGTTATCATTTCTTATAACCTCCTTATTGTTGTTTGAAAGTACCCAACGGCGTTTTTCAATACCCAAAAAATCGTTTTGTAAATCGATAATTTGTGATGTAGTTTGACTTTTAAACTCACCTAAAATTTCAAATCTAAAATGGTTTAAAAAGCGTTGAGAAAAACTTAATCGAGGTTCTGCAAAAAGCATATCAAATTTTTCAATATAGTTTAATCTACCTCCAAGTGTTAATTTAGTTTTTGCATTGTTTGATAAGAACTCTGTTTCTCCATATATGGCATTCGATCTTATAACATTCCTTACAAAACTTCTAAAATTAGGATTATTAACATCCTCTAAGTTGCTAATGCCAACTTCTGAAAACTGATAACCGCTATTAATTTTGAATAGATTATTAAACCTGTAGTTAATATCTAATTTAGCTGAAATATCATATACTTCATTGTTTTGAATTAATCGCTGATCATTAATCACATCAAAATTGGTAGCATCTAAATTATAATTAGAAATATAGGCTTGTGTTGTGGTTGAAAGCTTTTTATTCCAGTTTCTAATATACGTTACTCCAAAAGCTAAATTTTGTTGAGACAATTTGCTATTTAAAGCTTCGTCTCTATCGTTAATTGTAGATTGTTCGTCATAATTTAAGTTGTTATTCACATTCAAAAAATGAAATCTTACTTTGTCTTTTTTCGAAATATCATATAGAAACTTAGCAGCAATATCATAAAAATAAAACGTTTCATTTTGAGAAATTGAATTTCTGTTTTCTTTACCTTTCGAGAAATCAGAATCTTGAAAAACACGCTTAAAATACTGGTCGTAAGTTGAGGTGTTTATTAAGTCTGTTATTGAGCGTCTTGTAGATAATTGTAATTCAGTATTTCTAGATAATGGGACTTTAATGTAACCATCTGCATTAATTAAATTGAAACCTAAACCTGCATCAAATTCGTTGTCTATATCATCAGGTAAATGCATATCAATAATACTTGAAACACCATCACCATATTTGGCTCTTGTTCCATTTTTGTAAACATTAATGCGTTTTGTGGTGTAAGGATTAAAAGCAGAAATTAAACCGAAAAAGTGCCCCGATTGATACATTTTAATACCATCCCAAAGTAGCAGGTTTTGATCATGAGTACCACCACGAACGTTTATATTTGAAACCGTTTCATCAGTGCTTAAAACTCCCGGAATAGCTTGAATGGTTTGTAAAACATCTGCTTCAATAAGCCCAGGTAAAATACCAAAGGTCTTGGGTTTAATGGTTATAGAGCCATCATTTAGTTTTGTAATACCAGTAGTTAAATAATTAGTAACAATTATTTCCTCAAGATTTTGTACTCTGAAATCTGATTTCTTTTTTTTCTTAAATTTTATAACTACAAATCGATTGTCAAGTAATTCAAAATCAAGTTGTGTTTCTAAACGAAGGAATTCTAAGGCTTCATTTAAAGTAAGAGTTTCTTCTGGTAATATGGCTTCTTTATTTTTTATGATATCATCTACATAAGAAAAACTAATATCATAAGTTTCAGAAAGTACTTTTAAAACAGCAATAAGAGGTTGCTTTTCTTTTTGAATGGTTTGTGCTTTAAGGGAGGCAACATTCAAAAAAAATACAGATAAAATAATAGAAAAAATAAAGTTTCTATTCACCTTTTAATGTAATCGTATTATTTGATTTGCTATACGTTGCATGTAAAGGTAAGGTAATAGATTTTAAAGCCAACTCAATATTATCATGAGCAAAACTACCAGTAAAAAGTTGATTTGAGTCAATGCCTATTAAAGTAACATCAACATTGTATTGTCTTTCAAACTCAGCAATAACAGTTTTGTAAGGCAAACTTCTAAACGTACTAGCGTTATTCAACCACGAAGGCATTGTGCGGTTTTCTTTTTCTTTAGCAATTACTTTCCCATCGATAATTAAAAAACTGTTTCCAGGTTTTAATTTTGTTTCTTGAGTGTTGTAAGTCACCCCAACTAGTCCTTCGTAGCAAATAACCTCAAAATAATTGTCCCGTTGTTTTACATTAAATTGAGTACCATAAACCGTAACGGTTCCTGATGTTGTTTTTACCTTAAATGATGATCCTTTAGCAACTTTAAAAAAGGCTTCTCCTTGAAGTTGTACTTCGCGGTCATTTTTCCAATCTTTTTTATTAAAAGCTAAATGCGATTTTGCGTTGAGGGAAACACTTGATGCATCTGGTAATTCTATAGTTGTTTTTTGTGCATATTCAGTAGAAATGGTAGTATCTAAAGTGGTCGTGTAATAGTATAAACTAAAACACACAGCAAGTATAGCTGCAACACGCATAAATGGTTTTATCCAATGTGTTTTAGGTTGCGCATTTTTACTTTTAATTTTAGATAATACGTTTTCTAATTCAGCAGAAGTATTGTAGTTATCAGCTTTAAAAGCTTGCAAATTGGTGTTTAACTTTACTAAATCATTATAGTCTTCAAGGTTTTTAAAAGCCTTAAGTTCTTGATCATTTAGGTTTTTATCTAACCATTTCGATATGAGTTCTTCTCGTTTCATAATTTCTATACAACTATATAACAGTTGACTTTTATTTTTTCCTACCCTAATTATTAACTTTTTTTAGTTCTTCTCCAATTTCTCGATAAATATCCATCATATACCATCCTCCTGAAATAATATAATATATCCTATTTTCTTCTAAAAATAGTAAATTAGGTGCTTTACTAACTCTAAACCAAATATTATCAATTTTCTTTATGTTACTTAAGAAATTAAATGCTTCTGTTGCGCTTTTTTTACTTTTGAAAATATATTCTTCAACTTTTATCCTTGGATAAGTATTTCCTCCAGAATTGATAGTTACGGTACCTTTTAAAAAAGCAAAATTTGATCTATAAATTTCAGATTTGAAGTCTTCAATATCTAAATTATCTATTTTATTATGAATTAATTGCTCTGATTTGCATAACCATTCCAATCCACTAATCAGGGTTGATTTATGAATTTCAAGAGTGTCAATTCTTTTTAATATATAATTATACTTGAGTTTTGATAGTCTTTTTACTTTAATACCTAAATAAGATTCAAAGTTTTCTTTTTCCACAGATATAATTAGATTTTGATCTGAAATAATATTTTCTTCATTATTCAGATGAATATTGTTTTCCTGTTTTATTTCTTTTTTACAAGAAAAGAAGAAACAAATAATCAAAAGAGAATAAATAATTAATTTAGTATCCATGTTACAACTCCTTAATATCCTTCCTCAACTTTGTTAAAGCTCCATAAATACGTTTCTCTACCGCCTTAGTCGAAATGCCTAAAGTCTCAGCAATTTCTTTAAAACGTTTCCCCTCAACACGATTCATCATAAAGGCTTCGCGTTGTGCATCTGTTAAATTTGAGAGTGCTTTTTGTAATTTATCATTATACTCAGCTTCCTGCATTAAAAATTCAGGAGTTTCATTAGTAGACATTTTCGGTTTAGTTTGCTGATGTTTTAAAACTACTTTTTGATGAGCAGCTTCATTCAACATTAAATTATTGGCAGTAGTAAACACAAAACTCTTCGCTTTTTCAGGCGAAACTTTAGCACAATTCTCCCATAACTTAATAAAAGCCTCCTGTACTTTATCTTTCGGATTCAGTAAATCCCCAAACTTATAGTATAAAAAGTTATGTAAATCTTTAGCATGTTTATTAAATATGGAAGAAAATAAATGTTCTTCGCAAATATTTTCATGTAGTTGTTTCCCCATTAATATTAGTAGTTGGTGCACCTAAAATAAGGTTTTTTAAATTTCAAAATTTAAATTTTTTTGAAATTTTTTAAAAACAAGGGTAGGAATTTTTAAAGTTATCCTGTTTTATAATCAAAATACTATGTTAAACCCAAAATCACATACTATGAAAACTAATATGAAGACATTATTACTAATTCCTTTTTTTGCCCTTTTATTATTTTCTTCTTGTCAAGATGAAGTAACCGAAATTACTCCAACAGAAGAAAGTGAAGCCCTTACTGCCGAATCTGAGCTTACAGGCTTGATGTTCTCCACATCTATCATGGACGGATCTGCTGATAATATTATAGATAATGCCAGCTGTACATCTGTAAAATTACCTATTACTGTTAAAGTTAACGGTGTAGAAATTATAATTGATTCTAGAGAAGACTTTAAAGTTATTGAAGCTATTTTTAATCAGTTTGAAGATGATGACGATAAGTTAGAAATTATATTTCCTATAACTATTATCTTATCTGATCATGAAGAGATTGTACTCAATAACAGAGAAGAGTTAGAAGCATTAATCGAAGATTGTAGAGGAGAGAATGAAGAAGATGATGATATTGAATGTATCGATTTTCAATACCCAATTTCTTTTTCAGTATTCAATACAGATTTTCAAATCATTGATGTAATAACTATTGAAAATGATAGAGAATTATACAAATTCTTAAAACGTGTTAAAAATGCTGAAGTTATTGCAAGTCTTAATTTCCCAATTACTTTAGAGTATGCAGATGGAACAACTGTAGAAGTAAACAATAACGAAGAATTAGCAAGAACCATTAAAGAAGCTAAAGATGTTTGTGATGAAGATGATGATAACGATTATGGTGATGACGATTTTACAAAAGAACGTTTAGATGAGTATTTAATGTCTTGCCCTTGGTTAGTTTATGAATTTAAAAGAGATAATCAAGACAATACAGAGCAATACATAGAGTATGTATTAAACTTTAAAGAAGATAATGTTGTTGTAATGCATGCAAGAGGCGGGGATTTATTAACTGGAACTTGGAGTACACGTGTAACAGATAGAGGTGCTTTAATTAAGTTAGAGTTTGATAACCTTGTAGACTTTACTTTAGAGTGGTTTGTGTACGATTTAGAACCAGGTAAAATTAAACTATACCAATCTGGAGGTAACAGAATTATCTTGAAGAAAAACTGTGATATTGTTACAGATATAACAAAAGAGCGTATAGAAAACTTTTTACAAGAATGTTTATGGAGAATAGCACGATTAAACATTGAAGGTGTAGATAACGAAAAAGAGTATATAGGAACACCATTTAAATTCTACGAAGATAATGTTGTAAAACTTAGAGTTAACGGAGAGTTACTACAAGGTACCTACGAGATTGGAGTTAGAAACGCTGGTTACATCCTACAAATTACCTTAGACGGAAGACCAGAATTAAAATTAGAATGGTTAATTACCTTCTTAGAAAACGATTTAATCAAGCTAGCAAATGCTAATAACCAAATGATTTTAATGAGACACTGTCCAGATGACGATGAAGATATTGATTACATAGCAGATGTATTAACAAATGGCGAGTGGGAAGTAGCACTTTACGAAGATCAAAATGCAAATGAAACTGAGAACTACAATGGTTATGTGGTAGGTTTTAACGAAGATGGAATGTTATTTGCAGAAGGTAACGGAAACGATTTCAGAGGCTCTTGGTTAGCATACAGAAACAATGGGTTGTATTTAGGATTAAACTTTAGAACTCAAGACGAACCATTTAGCGAATTAAAGCACAGATGGAAAATCAAAGAAATAACTCCAAATAGAATTGAGTTAAAAGACTACAATTCAAACGGAGAAATAGAGCGCATCTTAGTTCTAGAAAAAAGATAAACTAACATGTTTGGTTAAAAGAGAAACTACAATTTTCGGTTGGTTAGGTTAATTAACAAAGTTTCCTTTATAAAGGCTGTCATCCCCCAAGTGGCAGCCTTTTTTTATGCAAATAATTTTGGCGTTACCACAAGGGTCGGGCTATCCGTTACAAGTCCTCGCACCTCCTGCGTCGGGCTGTGGGCTTTCCACTACTATCCCTAACGCGGGCAAGCTTGCTGGCTTGGTTTTTTAACTGAGAGTAGGTTTGTTTTTGAAGAGGTTCGTTTATCGTTTTTGTGTAAGCGTCAGTAACGGGGAAATGCGCGAGTATTTTCCGCTGACGCACCTAATTTAGCAAAACGAGTTGAATTTCCGATTAGGAAATTCAGCCGTTATTGCGCTTACACGTTGTTAGGTGCAGTTTTTATTATTTCAGTCGTGCTACAATTCGAACACCACCAATATTCTTTTTTGTTATCCATTAGCTTTGATTCCGCTTTCTTTCCGCATTTTGAGCAATTCCGTTCGTCAGATTCATTCTCGAAAGCTCGATAATTGCAATTTCCACAATCCCAAATAGTCAGATGAGATTCATCTTCGTCTATTTTCCAAGTGAAATTATCAGTTTTACAATTCGGACAGATTTGTGTTGCCATAATTCAGTCGACTAATGTTCCTTTTAATGTTTCGAGCAACTTTGTTAATCTATCGTCATTTAAATCACTTATTCGGTATTCTCTATATTTTTTAAATCCGTCTCTGAATATTATTTCATAATCGTTTTTGTCCAGCGTGTCGATAATCAATTGTTTTTGGTCGTCACGCAATCCGTGTTCTACGGAACGAGAAAAAATCACTCGATATAGTGAAGTTCCTATTCTAAAATGTTGATTTTCTCCTTTTTCCTTTAATTCCGTAATAAATTCACGAACTGGAATTAATCTCTCAAATCCATTTTCCAACAGCATATCGAAAATCTTTTCCGTGTCGTTCCAAGATTTTTCAAATCGATATGTTATTTCTATAGTCCGATTGTTCATTTTTGGTCAAATTACACCTAATGTTTCGCGGATATGAAATCGTTTTAATACTGAAACAAATTCAGCACAGGTGTTTTATATCCGACGGTAAACGAAGGTAGCCGAAAAATTTTACAAAGTCAAGCTGTGTTTTAATTTTCATTATTAAAAATCAATCCATTTAAACAGCAAAATATGTTTTTGGTAAAACCCAAATTCAACCCCCATAAAAACAAAATATTTAGTTATTTTTGCATCTTCAAAAGCAATCACAAACAGCAGTAAGCATTACAGTAAACTGCTTTCGGAAAATATAAAAGTATGTTTAATAATTTAAGCGATAAATTAGATAAAGCACTCCACGTTCTTAAAGGACACGGAAGCATCACAGAAGTAAACGTAGCTGAAACTCTAAAAGAAGTTAGGCGCGCCTTATTAGATGCCGATGTTAACTTTAAAATAGCAAAAGATTTTACCAATAGAGTAAAAGAAAAAGCACTAGGTCAAAACGTATTAACCACGTTACAGCCAGGGCAGCTAATGGTTAAAATCGTAAAAGACGAGTTAACTGAACTTATGGGTGGTGATGCTGAAGGACTTAACCTATCAGGAACACCAAGCATTATTTTAATGTCTGGTTTACAAGGTTCTGGTAAAACCACATTTTCTGGGAAGCTAGCTAATTATTTAAAAAACAAAAAAACTAAAAAACCATTATTAGTAGCCTGTGATGTGTATCGTCCAGCGGCAATAGACCAATTGCATGTAGTTGGAGATCAAATAGGTGTTGAGGTTTTTAGTGATAAAGGAAATAACGATCCCGTAGCCATTTCGCAAGCAGCATTAGCACATGCAAAAGCAAACGGACATAATGTAGTGATTATAGATACCGCAGGTCGTTTAGCCGTTGATGAGGCGATGATGACCGAGATATCAAACATCCACAAAGCCATTCAGCCACAAGAAACACTTTTTGTAGTAGATTCTATGACGGGGCAAGATGCTGTAAATACAGCTAAAGCATTTAATGATGTCTTGAATTTTGATGGTGTTATACTTACTAAATTAGATGGTGATACTCGTGGTGGTGCAGCCATTTCAATTAAATCTGTAGTTAATAAACCAATTAAGTTTATTGGTACAGGAGAAAAGATGGAAGCTATTGATGTGTTCTATCCGTCTCGTATGGCAGATCGTATCCTTGGGATGGGAGATGTTGTCTCTTTAGTAGAACGCGCACAAGAACAATTTGATGAAGAAGAAGCAAGAAAGCTTCAAAAGAAAATAGCCAAAAACCAGTTTGGGTTTGATGATTTCTTAAAACAGATTCAGCAAATTAAGAAAATGGGTAACATGAAAGACCTTATGGGTATGATCCCTGGTGCTGGTAAAATGATGAAAGATGTTGATATTGATGATGATGCGTTTAAAGGTATTGAGGCTATAATACATTCCATGACACCAAAAGAACGCACAAATCCATCAGTTTTAAATGCAAGTAGGAAAAAACGTGTAGCTAAAGGTTCTGGAACATCAGTTCAAGAAGTTAATCAACTTTTAAAGCAATTTAACCAAATGAGCAAAATGATGAAAATGATGCAAGGTGGTGGCGGTAAAAAGATGATGCAGATGATGAAGAACATGAAATAATAGAATTAAAAGTTAAAAAGTAAAAGTTAAAAGTTTGTGCCAACGGCTAATAGCAAACATCTAATGAAATATGACAATCCTAGACGGTAAAAAAGTAAGTAACGATATCAAAGAAGAAATCGCCGACCACGTAAAATCGATGGTTTCTAAAGGCGAAAAAGTACCACACTTAGCAGCTATTCTTTTGGGGTCTGACGGTGCAAGTATGACGTATGTAAATGCTAAAGTAAAAGCATGTGAGCGTATTGGCTTTAACTCTACACTTATTGAATTACCTGAATATACTTCAGAAGAAGAGTTGCTTGAGAAAATCAATGATTTAAATACTAATGATGCTATTGATGGATTTATTGTGCAGTTGCCATTACCAGACCAAATTGATGAGCAAAAGGTACTTATGGCTATAGATCCTGATAAGGATGTAGATGGTTTCCACCCAGTAAATGTGGGGAGAATGGCTTTAGATTTGCCGACCTTCTTACCAGCAACACCTTACGGTATCATGGAATTATTAGAGCGTTATCAAATAGAAACGTCTGGTAAAAACGTAGTGGTTTTAGGAAGAAGTCATATTGTTGGTCGCCCAATGAGTATTTTAATGAGTCAAAAGCGTAAAGCAGGTGATGCTACGGTTACGGTTGTTCATAGTCGTTCAAAAAACTTAGAAGATATTACTAGAGAAGCTGATATTATAGTTGCTGCCATTGGTATTTCAGAATTCTTAACTGGTGATATGGTAAAAGAAGATGTCGTTATTATTGATGTTGGAATTACACGAGTACCAGATGCAACAAAAAAGAATGGTTATAGACTTGCCGGCGATGTGCATTTTGAAAGTGTAAGCCAAAAAGCAAGTTACATCACTCCAGTTCCTGGTGGCGTAGGACCAATGACTATTGCTATGCTACTTAAAAATACTTTGCTAGCAAGAGAAAGACACAACAAATAGAATAAACTATAATTAACTAAATTGCATCATGAGTTTTTTAATTTGTGATGCAATTTTTTTGTCTAGTAGAGTTACTATTGGTAGCTTACAGCATATCTTTCCAATAATAATTACAATATTATTTAGCGTTGTTTTTATAAACTATGCTAAGCGTAAATTAAATAAAATTCAACAAAAAAATGCCTTACATCTTTTCGCATGTTTCGTTAGCTTAATAGTTATTGTATTTCACGCTCATAAAATTAGTTTAGGCTATTATAATGTATCCACAGATTTACCTTTGTATTTATGTAGCTTATTAGGTTTGTTAATACCAATTTTTACGTATTACAGAAAATTTTGGATGTATGAGGTTTTGGTTTTTTGGATTATTGGCGGAACGTTGCAAGCCGTTATAACACCTGATATAGAATTAGGTTTCCCGAGTTTTGATTATTTTAGATATTGGGTGGTGCATTTAGGACTTCTGGTGATCATATTTTACGCCACTTTCGTGTTTAATATGAGGCCAAAATTAAAGAGTGTATTTAAATCCTTTTTAGCACTTCAGATTTATATTGTTATCATGGTTATTGTAAACAAGCTTCTTGAAGCAAACTATTTTTATATAAACGAAAAACCACAATCTGCCTCAATATTAGATTATTTTGGTGAATGGCCTTGGTATATTATTGTAGTTCAAGTTATTGTTATCCCGTTATTTTTATTGATTTATTTACCTTTTCACTTGATAAAGAAAAGAGAAAAGAATCAATAATAGTTATTTAGCAAAAAGCTGAGTTATATCCTTGAATGCTTTAAACTCTAAAGCATTTCCTGAAGGATCATAAAAAAACATAGTAGCTTGCTCTCCCACCAAACCTTCAAATCTTGTGTAGGGTTCAATTATAAATTTAATGTGTTTGCTCTTTAAATCTTCAGCGAAAGCGTGAAAAATATCCCAAGATAAAACCACACCAAAATGAGGAACAGGAACAGATTTTCCATCAACAGGATTAGTATGTAAATCCCTTGACTCTTCCTTTGGTTTATAGTGAATAACTAATTGATGTCCAAAGAAATTAAAATCTACCCAATGGTCACAACTTCTACCTTCATCACACCCTAAAACATCTCTGTAGAATGTTCTGCATTCACTTAAATTATGAACTGGAATAGCTAAATGAAAGGGGCTAATTGTTTCTTTTATCATCTTTATTTATGAGTTTTTTGAAAATAAAGATAGTACTTTAAAGTGTTTATTGGTTTTGTCTAATGCAATTAATTTTCCATGTTGGGAATACAACACTTTCAGTTTTGTCAACCCATTCACCAATCCATTTATATCCTGTTTCAGACATATCATAAAAAGTAAGTCTGAAAAAACCATCAGTTCCATTAGGCGCTTTTTGTTCTTTGTATAACACAATTTTGTCATCCTTTTTATTGCCTTCCCAAACCGGAAATTTAGTTGATGGTGTTTTTGATGAAAACCAATGCACATACCATCTGCTACTATCAGCAACAAATTGTCTTATGCTTCCTGAGTGTCCGCCATCTGCTTTTAAAGTTTCGTCTTGTACTGACATACCATTTAAAATGTATTTCCATCGCCATATTAAATCAATTTCTTCATTCCAAGTGCCATCTTGCTTTCTTGTACTCGATTTACAATTACATTCACCAATCATGGCTTCATAATCTTTAATTTGTTCAGGAGCTTCTGGGTTAGGTCTTCCAAATGGATATTTGTCTGAAGTGTCATAATCATATTGAGCAAAAGCAGTTAGTGATATAAATAAGATAAAAATGATACTGTTCAGTTTTTTCATGATGTTATTGTTTTTGATTAATCAAATCAACATAAAAAGAAAATAAGAAAAACTAAAAATGCAGAGAGCTTATGTTTATTTGCAGTAAGCTTAGTTAAGAATTTTATAAAATCAATCAATAAAATCCTTAACGGTTTTAAGATTGCTTTTTGAAACAGGGACCTCAAAGTTGTTTTCAAGGACTAATTTAGGTGTATTGGAAAGATTTAATTCTTTTGCTAAATCCATGTTTACAATAGCTTTTCTATGTACTCTTAAAAAATTGTTAGCCAATTTGTTTTCTAAAGCTTTTAGTGTACTACGCATGGTATAAGCATGGTCTTTTTTGGTGTGCACAATCACACAATAATCATCGGCTTCAATCCAGGTAATATCTTTTACTGGAATTATTTTTCGTTTGTTACCTATTTTAATATTAAGCACCGATGCTTTATCTTCTATATATTTACTTAGTTCTTGATAAAGTTTAGTATTAGTTGTTTTTAATTCCGAAAGTGCTTCAACTTCTATTTGCAATTGTTCATTTGTAAAGTAAAAATGAGTAATAATGGCAATAGCTATGTAGCCTAAAGTATAAATAGGAGCCTTTTGAAAGGTGAAAAAAGTAACATACTCATTAAAAAAAGTAGAAAATGAAAAAGGATCATTATAGATAAAAAATTGGATTATTGATATAATAATCACGCACAAGAATACGAGAAGTAAAATAAAAAAGGTATACTTTAAATAATTTGTTTTTTTTGAAGCTTGTTTTTTAACAAACCGAATAAGTAATATGGAAAGTACTAACCAGACAAACCACTTATAAGATTGTGTTTTTAAAAGCTCAATAAATTGAACGTTTTGACCAATGTTAAAACGTTTTATATAGTAAAGCTGTTGTAGGGTTTCAAATAAAATGGCTAAAAGAAACACACCAATAATGATAGCGATATGAATTTTTTTTGATGATATTTTTGAAAAAAAAGCAATCATATTTATGGCTTTTCCCTTTTTTCAGTAGAGACAATATATTCTTTAGTAGAGTTGCTAATAAGTGTATTCAATTCTATAAATTCTTCTTTAGTGAGTTCGCGATATTCGCCAATAGGTATGTCTAATTTAATATTCATTATCCTAACACGCTTCAAGGTTTGTACTTCGTAGTTTAAATACTCTGACATTCGCCTAATTTGTCTGTTTAACCCTTGTGTTAAAATAATTTTGAATTTATAAGTTCCTAGTTTTTGTACTTTACATTTTTTTGTGCGTTTCCCTAAATCTTCTATATAAATACCACCAGCCATACGTTCAACAAAGGTTTGAGAAATAGGTTTATCAACCGTAACTATATATTCTTTTTCGTGATTGTTGCTAGCACGAAGAATCTTGTTTACAATATCGCCATCATCGGTTAAAAGGATTAGGCCTTCACTTGGTTTGTCAAGTCTTCCAATCGGGAAAATACGTTTTGGGTAATTTATAAAGTCAATAATATTGTCTTTTTCAACTGAAGTGTCTGTGGTACAAACAATACCAACAGGCTTATTAAAAGCTAAGTAAACAAACGAAGTTTTAGTATTTTTAATTTCTTCACCATCAACAGCAACCACATCATTTGGAGCAATTTTAGTTCCCATCTCTGGAACTACACCATTTATGGTAACTCTACCTGCATCTATAAGTTTATCAGCTTCTCTTCTAGAGCAATATCCAACTTCACTTAAAAACTTATTTATACGCTTTAATGTAACTTCTGCCATGGGGCAAAAATACAATAAACTTATTCGTTTAAAAAGTCTAAAATATGTTGATATACAAGCTCTGATTTAAGTCCATGTCCAAAGCCTTTAGTGGCAATAAAAGTAGCATTACTGTAGTTCTGTTTGAATTTTAATCCGTCTTTATAAGGAATAATTCTGTCTTTCTTATCATGGATGATAAGTCCTTTGGCTGTTATTTCTTTAGAGAAAACTGCAGGCGAGAAATACTCAGGTAAATGGTTGTAATATTTTAAAACATAGTTCTTAAGGGCTTTAGAAACGCGTTTATTGTAACCCATCATAGATTCATAACGACTAAAAACACCAATAAAATCGGCAGGAGCTCCTAACAAAATCAATCTTTCAATTGACTTTAATTGATATTTATGCTGAAAAAAAACAGTTGCCATTCCGCCTACAGAATGCCCAATTATAGTATGAACGTTAAATCTTTTTACAACAACATTAATGCATTCAGAATAGAGTAGGGCGTTAAAAAGTTTCCCTCCTGAAGCGCCATGAGCTGGAGCATCTATCGAAATAATATTATAGTCTTCTTTTTTTAAAAGTTGAATTAAATCTTTCCATCTAAACGAATTACTTTCCCATCCATGAGTAAGTAAAATAGTTTCCTTAGAGCCTTTCCAATGGTAGGTTTTTATTGAAAGTTTATCATAATATAAATCTTCTTGAATAGCAGACTTTAGATATTCACCTTCTTCAGCTTGAATTTTGCCTTTCTTCGGCATAGAAAATAAATCAATAGCAAGTTTTGCTGCAAAACGAGATGAAAAGTAGCTAACAAAATTTATAATAGCACCTAAAATTTTTGGAATATAGTTATTCATTTAGCCTTCTCTATTTACTAAATCCATAGAAAAAGCGGGTGTGCAAATAGCAATGTACTCACAAACTTCAGTAAATGGATTAGAATACTGAACTCTGGTATTTCTTTCAATTTTTATAGATTGACCAGCTTCTAAAACCACAGTTTCCCCTTCAATAATAAACTGTTTTTTACCACGTATTATAAAAGTAAACTCATCAAATTCAGGAGTTTGAAAAGGCTCGCTCCAACCCGCGGGTGCTTTCATGTGTGCAATACTTATTTCAGAATTTCCATCCGTAGTATTTCCAAAGTGCTCTTTTATAATTTTTCCATCTGTAGTTGGAACAACAAACGGATTATCTTGAATAGTATATTTTTTTTGAGACATATATAATAAATCTAATGGTCTTCTTTTAGCGGTTTTTTCTTTATCATGCCGCCTTTTAAATCTTTTACAACACCCATAATAATGAATGCCTTTTTGTCAATTTTATCAATTTCAGTTTGGAGTCTAGCTAGTTCTAATCTTGTAACTACAGTATAAATAATATCTTTATCATAACTCTCACCAGTTGAACCATAACCACCTTTTCCAGCATAAATAGTGCAAGCTCTTCTAAGTTTTTGAATCAACATCAATCGTAATTCTTCATGTTTATTTGATATAATGGTAACACCTACATATTCTTCAACACCATCAACTACAAAATCTACAGTTCTAGCTGCTGCTAAGTAAGTAAGCATAGCATATAAGGATGTTTCTATAGATAATACGTAAGCACCAGCAGAAAAAATTAAAATATTAATTAAGAATAATACGTCTCCTATAGTTAAAGATAGTCTTCTACTTAAATAAATAGCTAATACTTCAGTACCATCTATAACACTACCTCCTCTCATAGATAAACCAATACCTGAACCTAAAAAGAAACCTCCAAAAACGGCTATTAATAGTTTGTCTTCAGTAATAATAGGGTAGTTAACAAAATGCACTACAATGGCTAGAAGTGTAATTCCAATAATACTTTTAATAGCAAATTTTTTGCTTATTATTTTTGAAGCAAGAAATATAAAAGGAAGGTTTACAAGAATTAGAAGAATTCCTAAGTTTAATGACGTAATATTTTCTAAAAGTAAAGAAATTCCAGTTGCCCCACCATCAATAAAATTATTAGGTAGTAGAAAGCCTTTTAGTCCAAATCCAGCAGAAAACACACCAATTATTATAAATATATATTCTCGAATAGCATGAGATACTTCTACCTCATATTTTCTCACCAAAGGTTCTATTTGTTTTTTTGTTACTGGCTTATCTAATTGTTTTTTTTCAAGCTTTTTACGAGCAACATCAACTAAAATTTTTGATAAGAATGGATTCATTTAATTTATATATTAATGACTCCAATTAATGAAAAAGTACTTTACTTTAGCACCATCTGGAATGTGTGTGGGTTCAAATTTTAAATCCATATCAAACCTAAGATTCGCAGGAAGTTCTTTTTTATCAATAGTGAAATTAGCGTTTATCTCATCTACAGCAATTACAATAGAATTGATTAAATTACTAATTCTTGATACTTTATAGTTGTTTTGTATATCCTTAAAAGTACTAACAATTGTAATGTTTTTATCTGTTTTATAGCGTTCGTCAAGAATACGAATACTTCCAATAGTTGAGGTGGAATCTAAGGCTTGTTTTGGCGTAAGTGTTAATAATTTCTTCCCACCTTTTTCGAAAACCTCAATGTTGTTGATATTTCCAGTAAACTCGTCTCCACTAATAAATTTTACTAAAGAATCGTTTGGATAAATTACTTTAAGATCTTTAACTTGCGTAGAATCTGTTAATAAACCAATATGATGTTTACTAATTTCAAATGGGTTTTGTTCCTTGTTACAACTTGTAAAAAGAAACGTTATTATGATGACACTAAAGATTGATTTGTACATAAATGGAGTTAATTTTAGGGCTAAATATTTTTTTAAATCTGAATAAAAAATAGATTAATAGTCAATCTATTTTTTCATCACTTTAGTCAAAATACCAAATACACTGCGAATAAACGTTGCACTAGTTAGCACTTTAACAATGGGATTTACACGGGTGCTTTTACGACGTGTTCTTGTTGAGGTTTTTCTTTTAGATTCTGCTTTTTTAAGAGCCTCTTTTTCTTTTTTAGCTTTCTCTTTGGCTTCTTCAGCTTCAGCTTTTTCTATTTTTTTGTTTAATAATTCATAGGCGCTTTCTCTATCAACAGTTTCATTATATTTTTTAACCATTTTAGATTTTGAAAGCAGCTTACTAAGCTCAAGGTCTGTTAAAACATCCATTCGACTCATTGGTGCACGCATCATAGTTGCAGCTAGTGGCGTAGGACGACCTTTTTCATCTAAAGCAGATACAAGAGCTTCTCCAATTCCTAATGATGTTAATACTTCAGTAGTTTCGTAATATTCCGAATCTGGATAATTTTGAGCCGTAAGTTTTATTGCTTTTCTGTCTTTTGCTGTAAAAGCACGTAAAGCATGTTGAATTTTTAAACCTAATTGCCCTAAAACAGCTTCAGGAACATCAGTAGGATTTTGAGTTACAAAATATAACCCAACGCCTTTACTTCTTATAAGCTTTACTATACTTTCAATTTGATTTAAAAGAGCCTTTGAAGCTTCATTGAATATTAAATGCGCTTCGTCTATAAACATAATAAGTTCGGGTCTATCACTATCACCTTGCTCAGGAAATGTAGAATAGATTTCAGCTAATAAACTCAGCATAAAGGTTGAAAATAATTTTGGTCTGTCCTGAATATCTGTTAATCTTAATATGTTAATATAACCACGTCCATCTTCATCAACTCGTAATAAATCATCAACTTCAAAAGAAGTCTCTCCAAAAAACAAATCTGCACCTTGTTGTTCTAATTCAACTATCTTTCTTAAAATAGCACCCGTTGATGCAGTGGATATTCTTCCATAAGATTCAGTGAATTCAGCTTTACCTTCTTGAGTGGCGTATTGTAAAATCTTTTTAAAATCTTTTAAATCAAGAAGCGGTAGTTTGTTATCATCACAGTATTGAAAAATAACAGCAACTATTCCCGATTGCGTTTCAGTTAAATCTAAAATTCTAGATAATAAAACGGGTCCAAATTCACTAACAGTTGCTCTTAATCTTACACCATCTTGTTCAGAAAGTGTTAAGACTTCTACAGGGAAAGCTTTGGCTTCAAAAGGTAATCCAATTTTTTCATGACGCTCATCTATTTTTGGGTGCCCAGGACTTGGTTGTGCCAAACCACTTAAATCACCTTTAATATCCATGAGTAAGACTGGAATACCTTTATCACTAAGATTTTCAGCTAAAACTTGTAAAGATTTTGTTTTGCCAGTACCCGTAGCTCCAGCAATTAAACCATGACGATTCATAGTTTTTAATGGAATTTTTACATGTGCTCCTGTTACGGTTTCACCATCTAACATCGCTGCGCCTACTGGGATATAATCACCTTTAGTTTTATTACCTTCTGTAATGTAATTGAAAAAAGTTTCCTTTGTACTCATGCTTAGTATTTTGCATAAAAATACAGGAAATTAGAAGAAAAATAAGTTTAGAAACTAATTTATTTATAGTCAGTTGCTTTTTAAACTAAAAGAGAATTAATTTGAACCAATAACATCCAATTCGGAAAAATTAATCACAGCTCCAGAGCCTGTACTGGCTCCATTAGGTACAACAAGTCTGATTTCATCTGCATAAACGTTAGGGATAGAAATTATATTATCTCCAGTAACTGCACTACTAATAGCACTTGTAGAGTATACTAAATTACCACAACTATAGAATCTGGCTACTAAATTTACTATTCTGGCAGTACAACAATCGTTTCTTCCATCAAGAATAAGTTGTGTAATAGTATATTTATTTGGCAGTGTTATACCAAAACCCCAGTCTCCAGTTGGAGATCCACTTCGTTGAGAATGAAATGTTGCAGCTCCTGTATTATCAACATTATCAAATAAGCTACTGTAAGGTGCATAAGAATTAGTTGAACTATATGCTGTAAAAGTGACGTTACCAACACCTATATGGTCTCTAATTAATCTGGAATATGATGTTCCACCACTAATTTTTTTCCAGAGAGTGCCATTAAATACATAAATACCAGGTTCTAGATTACAGTCATTACTTAAAGGGCTATATACCATTAAACCTTCAGCTGGAGATGTTATTGTAGAAGTATCTGTTACACCTGTTAAGCTAACATGCGGAGGTAAAAAACCTTTGTCTGAGCTTTCAATATGTAAAATAGTTGAGCTATGAGGCGTTGTAGTTCCAATACCAACTTGGGCGAAACAATTAGTGCTGTTTATAATTATTACCAACAGCAAATAGGCTATTTTTTTCATTTATTGAGAGGTAAATAAAACGACTTAGGGGTCAAATTATCGACGTAAAGATATAAAAATCCGATAAAATGCAAAATATTGTTTGCTTTTTTTGATTTTGTTTGGAATAAGAAGCGCTAATTATTGTCTCCATTTTACCCAAATAGTAACAATAAGATCTTGTACTGTAGCTGTTGTTGGTGTATTAGCTATTCTTGAAATAATATAATCTCCAGCGCTAAAGTTTGTATTTGTAGTAGTGTCTATAAATTCGCTTGAAGCTAAACTATAAGTGGTTGCTGTTCCTACAATTGCATTTCCATTTCTTATTTCAACTGAAAAATCTTTATTAGCAAGACCACCTCTAGCTCTAGCAGTTATGTGAACTATGGTACCATCAAATGGCATTAAAGCACTTGAATTTTGGTTTCCAAAATCCCCTACGTATCTTAATACTTCATTATTCCTGTTGCCTCCTCTTCCGTAATGAAGTTTAGTGGTTTCTATACTTAACCACTTATTTCTTGTGCCATCGTACATATAAAGCTTATCACCAATTACAGAAATTTGACCAGTAGTAGAACCAGTAGGTACATTTGTTGTTTGAGGATTTATTTCTAAAGCAGGAATGTCCAAGAGTGGATCACCAACATCTGATGTTTGAATTTCTAATTCGGCAGTTGGCGTTGTAGTACCAATTCCAACCTGAGAAAAGCTGTAATAGTAAGATAAACACAGTAATAAAACAGTGAAAATATTCTTTTTCATTGAGAGCGTGTGAGAGACTTTTGCTATTAATTTTTTACCAAATCTAATAAAAGAACGATGAAACTCCAAGATAAAACGATAAAATGCGATTTATTTTATTGATTTGTAGGCAATTAAATTACAGTCTTGAAAAAAATGAAAACAGAAATTTTAATAGATCTATAATAAGGATATAACAACCTTAAAAAAATCAAAAGTGAATGCATATCTTTGCAGGCTTATGGATAAAGAGATACAATCATTGGTTGATAAAGGTGAAATGCTCCCATTAATGGAAGAGTTTTATACCATACAAGGTGAAGGCTTTTATAAAGGTACAGCAGCTTATTTTGTGCGCATAGGCGGTTGCGATGTAGGTTGCCATTGGTGCGATGTAAAAGAAAGTTGGAATGCCAATTTACATCCACCTACAAAAACATCACAAATTGTAGAAAACGCGAAAAAGTATAGTGATACCATTGTAGTTACTGGAGGCGAGCCATTAACCTGGGATATGACGCCATTAACTAAGGGATTAAAAGCAGAAGGACTTCAAGTGCATATTGAGACTTCTGGTGCATATAAATTAACAGGTATTTGGGATTGGATATGTTTATCTCCTAAAAAAATGAAGCTGCCAACTCAGGAAGTTTATGAAAAAGCTGATGAATTAAAAGTAATTGTTTACAATAAAGATGATTTTCGTTTTGCTGAAGAGCAAGCCACTAAGGTAAATGATAATTGTATTTTGTATTTACAACCAGAGTGGAGCAAGCGTGATAAAGTAGTACCGGAAATTGTAGACTATGTTATGGCTAATCCCAAATGGAAAGTATCACTTCAAACTCACAAATATTTAAATATTCCTTAAAGAAAAGCGAGACAATTAATTGTCTCGCTTTTTTGTTTCTATTTTCTAATCACCTTCACATTCATTTCCTCAACCTTTTTATCAGATAACTGAGAAGGCGCTCCAAAAAGTAAATCTTCACTAGTTCCTGTTTTTGGAAAAGCCATTACTTCTCTAATGGATGCTTTTTTCTCTAAAATCATCATCAATCTATCTACACCCCAGGCAATACCACCGTGTGGTGGTGCACCATAATGAAAGGCTTTATACATAGTGCCCACACTCTTCATCATCTCGTCCTTATTGTAGCCCATGTTTTTGTATGTAGCTTCTAAGATTTCTGGTTTGTGGGCACGCACAGAACCACCACCAATTTCGTAACCGTTTAAGATAAGATCGTATTGTTGCGCAATGATGCTTCCAATTTCATCTTCTTTACCATGCATGTGTTTGTCAATATCATAAATAGCAGGCATTGAGAATGGGTTGTGGGTAAACGTCCAACGGCCTTCATCTGTTTTTTCAAACATCGGAAAATCAATTACCCAAGCAGGTCTTAATTCCTTAGGATTGATTAAACGTAGCATGTTACCTAATTCTTGTCGCACTGCATCTAAAGCTTTATTAGCAGTTGCATAATCTGCAGCAGAAAAGAATACAATATCACCCACTTTAGCATCTGTTGTTTTTATAATTCCAGTAGCAATATCTTCGCCTAAAAATTTAATAATTGGCGATTGCAAATCGTTTTCGTTTACGATGATGTATGCTAAACCTCCTAAACCATGACTTTGCGCCAATGCGGTTAATTTTTCAATTTGTCCTTTAGATAAACGCTTGTTGCCCTGTTCTTCTGCAGAAACTTTAATACACTTTACAATACCGCCTTCGTCAATAGGTTTACTAAATACTTGAAAGGTAGTGTCTTTTACAATGTTGGTAATGTCTTGCAGTTTTAAACCGAAACGCAAATCTGGTCTATCACAGCCATAATCGTCCATGGCTTGTTTATAGGTTAACACCTCAAACGGACGTAAGATCCATTTTTTGCCATATATTTTCTCAACAATACCATTGAACATGTTTGTGTTCAAATCAATGATTTGTTGCATGCTGGCATACGCCATTTCAATATCTAACTGTGTAAATTCTGGTTGACGATCGCCACGAGAATCTTCATCTCTAAAACAACGTGCAATTTGGAAATACTTCTCGTAACCAGAAACCATCAACATTTGCTTGAATTGCTGAGGTGCCTGTGGTAAGGTATAAAACGAACCTGCTTGTTTTCGTGTTGGTACAATAAACTCACGTGCGCCTTCATCAGTTCCTGCACTTAAAATAGGCGTTTCAATTTCTAGGAAATCTTGCTCGTCTAAAATATCACGCATCATTTTGATAACCTTGTGGCGGTTAACAATTACTCTGCGTACATCATTATTTCTATGGTCTAAATATTTATATTGAAAACGTACATTTTCGTTCGTTTTAGTCGCGCGTTTTATTTCAAAAGGTAATGTTTTAGAAAGGTTTAGGATTTCTAAATCTTTGGCTTCTAGTTCAATCTTACCAGTTCTTAATGCAGCGTTATAATCATCTTCTTTACGTTGCAGAATCGTTCCAGAAACGGTAATAACAGTTTCAGGTTTTAATTTTACTAATTCATCTAAATTCGCAAACGATTCTCTACTCAAACGCACTTGAAATACTTGCGTACTTGAATCACGTAAATCGATAAAGATTAACTCACCATGGTCACGCACACTAGATACCCATCCAGAAAGTGTTACTTTTTCGTTAATGCTCTCATCTGAAATATCAGAAATAACATGGGTTCTGTATTCATCTTTGATGATAATTGGAATTTCAGGGAGTACTTCTTCTTCCTTTTTTGTTGTTTGTTGTTGAGGCGTTTGTTGTTGAGTTGTACTTCCGTCTTCTGTCTTCTGTCTTTCGTTATTATTCCCAGCCAGCGCTTTCAAAATGCCTTCACGGATTACTTTTCCAGAAGCACCTTTACCAATAATACCAATCACTTTTCCAACTAGAATACCTGCTTTTCCTTGGTTTCCAGAACGGATATCGTTTGCAATAGCTCCATTGTTTGAAATAACCTTTGCAATAGCATCTTCTATTTGAGATTCTGAAATGGTATTATCTTCAAAATACTGGTTATAGTTGAATTCTCTATCTTTTAAATAAGATGTTATTGCATTTTGAACTAAAACCGAAGTGATTTTTTCATCTTTAAATAATTGAAAAATTTCGATTAAATGTTCGATTCTATGAATATCACCATAAGCTTCAGCATCAATATTATTCACTAATGTTTTGGCAACAAATGAAGGGTCTTTAATAACGTTGTTAATCGCTACAAACGTTTCAGAACGTAATGAATCAGCTGTAAAAAACTTAGCATCTTGAGGTAAAACACCACCTTTAATAAGGATGCGTTCTACTGCAAATGGTAGTGTGCTTAAATCGACATCAATAGATTCAACCACTTCTTTTATGCTTACAAAAGGTAAATCGGGCTCAGAAATAAAACGGTAATCTGCTTCAAATTCCTTTTTACGCATGGTTTTGGTTTGCTTCAATTCAGCATCCCATAACACTGTAGTTTGGTCTGGTCTAAATGCCTTGTTTTCTAAGAAATAGTTGAGTTGTTTTTCAACTTCTTCTTTTAAAGCCTCCACCATAAACTTGAAGGAGTTTAAGTTTTTTATTTCGGTACGTGGATTTAAATTATAATCGTGTTTTTTACGAAGTGACACCGAAACATCCGATTTAAACTCGCCTTTTTCAAGGTTAGCTTCAGAGATTCCAAGATTCTGAACAATACGCTGAATGTATTGCGCATAGGTTGAAGCATCTTCGATATGACGGATACAAGGTTCGGTAACAATCTCAATAAGTGGTACGCCAGCTTTGTTAAAATCAACTAACGATACCTTCTTTTCGTGCATCAATTTAGCCGCATCTTCTTCAATATGAACTTGCGTTAAGTTTACAGTAAACTGCGATCCATCATTTCGGAAGCAAGATACTGAACCATCAGGAATCACAGGGTTGTGAAACTGCGTAATCTGAATATTTTTTGGATTATCCGGATACTCATAATGCTTTCTGTCCCAAGAAATCACTTCGTTTTCAAAAGTAGATTTTACTGCTTTTCCAAAATAAATAGCCTTAGTAATTGCTTCTTTATTTATAGCTGGTAAAACCCCCATTTGTCCTGTACAAACCGAACAGATATTTTGATTAGGCTTTTCTATTTCTTGATTTGCACAAGAGCAAAATAATTTGGTTTTTGTATTTAATCGAACGTGTGTTTCCAGACCGATTACTAACTCTAATTCGTGTTTTTTAAGCAGGTCGTTTAATTGTTCTAGTTCCATTATATCGTATCTTTTAAGAAGTTAGCAAACTTCAAAACGAGTTCGTCATTATGTTTTGCAGCCGTAATTTGTAAACCTGTTGTAGTCCCTTGAGGAATTGTTAGTGTAGGTAGTTGTCCTAAACTAAAACCAACCGTATACGCATCAGATAAATACATGGCGTGCGGATTTTTTAAACTATCTCCAATTTTTGGTGGTGTACTTGGAGTAACAGGCGATATGATGATATCGACTTCGTTAAAATCGTTTTCAAAATTTTCAGAAATATTGTCTCTTAAAGCTAATCCTTTTAAGTAGATTTCATCTGAAAATCCTTGAGATAACACTTGGTTTCCACCAACAATTCTGCGTTTTGTCTCTTCAGAGAAATTCTCAGAACGTGTTACTGCGTAAGTTTCTTTTAAATTATCCGATTCAATACGGTTACCATAGTTTGTACCATCTAATCTTGATAGGTTAGAGGCGGTTTCTGCCATGGCCAGCGTATAGTATGTTGATACTAATGTTTCAGATTCAAAGAAATCTAAAGCTTTTACTTGAATGCCTTTGGCTTTTATTTTTTCTATTGTTTCTAAAAAATCAGATTTGATTTTTGTGTCAATCGCATCGGTTTCAATAAAGTTCTTAAAATATCCAACGGTTTTTATAGTCTCAGAAGATGAAATAGCTTCTTGAGATATTTCCGCGCAAGCGTAAGACGTCTGGTCTTTAATATCTTTTCCGCTCATCACATTCAATACAATGCGAATATCTTCGATTGATTTTGCAATGGGACCCACACAATCTGTTGATGATGCGTAAGCCATTAATCCGTAACGCGAAATACGTCCGTAAGTAGGTTTTAAACCATATACATTATTGTAGCCAGCAGGCTGACGTACAGAACCTCCTGTATCACCCCCAATGGAAAACACCGTATAATCTTTAGCAACGTTAACCGCAGAACCTCCACTAGAACCGCCACCAACTAAATCGGGGTTTATGGCGTTTTTAACAGCGCCAAAAATGGTGTTTTCGGAAGAAGATCCATGACCAAAACTATCGCAGTTTTCTTTTACTAATGGAATAGCACCAGCATCCAATAATTTTTGAATAGCTGTTGCGGTGTATGCCGATTTATAGTTTTTAAGTAAATCTGAACTTGCTGTAGTATATGTGCCTTGTAGCATGTACACATCTTTAATTCCAAAAGGAATACCTTCAAGTAAACCAATAGTTTCTCCGTTGGCTATTTTAGCATCTACTTTGGCTGCTAAATCTAGCGCCATAGTGTCCAACAAGGTGTTTACGGTGTTGTTAGTGTTTTGTTTTAAGCCATCTAATTTCTCTTGAACCAGTGAAGTGCAAGTGATTTCTTTGTTCATCAATTGCTGATGAATGTGATGTATCTGCGAACTCATAATTATTCTTCTATAACTTTAGAAACAACTAAATAGCCGTTTTTTTCTTTTGGGAAGTTTTCGATGATGATTTGCTTTTCTATTTCTGAGCTATCTACAACCAAATCCTCTCTTAAATCGTTTAAAGACAACGCATTATTATGATTATTAAAAGCATTATTATTTGTTGTGTTGGCATTTTTAATGACCTCAAATAACTTGTTTACAGCTTCTGATGGCTGTGCTCCTTTAATGCTCGACAACACGTCGACTGTCATAATTTTACTCATGTTTCTAAAATTTAGATTAAAAAAAAGCCTTCCGATATCGGAAGGCTTTATATATTTTTAAACAATAACCTTCCGAACCCTAAAAATTAGGATTATTGAAATTATTATTATTGTTATTGTTTGTCATTGCTATTTTAACGTGTTCAAATATATATAGAATAAATAGAGTAAGCACTATTTTTCCTCATATACTGTACTCTATTGTGAAATTATTAAAAAAGCTAAAGTAAATTTGAAAGGTTCTTAGCTTAATTATAGGTATTGCTTATTTATGTTTAATGCGTTTTAAAGTTAATAGACGTTTTTAATGAAGATAGATGCCCTTTTTAAGAACAAAATCCTTTACAAACGAAGCTAAAAAATGACATTTAAGACAGTTTGTGTTTAGTTTGTTTTTGTAAAAGAATAAAAAACAGTGAAATCGATTTTAAAGTACTTTTTAGGCGATTTAAGCAACTTTTAAGTAATTAACAATTGTTGATAATTATTGTTTTTAGGCATTAAAAAGCTTTTAAAAAGGAGTGGAATTTCGTATATTTGTTTGTATTCAGAAGGATGCTATTAAGCGTCTTTTTTTATGATATAAATTAAACTCAAATTAAGATAAAATATAGAATATGAGCGAAGCAAAAGAAGAATTTAATAAGCATAATTATTCGGCTGATAGTATTCAGGCTTTAGAAGGTATGGAGCATGTGCGTATGCGACCATCAATGTATATTGGGGATGTAGGTACAAGAGGTTTACATCACTTAGTTTATGAGGTTGTAGATAACTCGATTGATGAGGCTTTAGCAGGACATTGTAATAATATTACTGTTATTATAAATGAGGATAACTCTATTACTACTGAAGATGATGGTCGTGGTATTCCAGTAGGATTACATAAAAAAGAAGGAGTGTCTGCGCTTGAGGTAGTAATGACGAAGATTGGTGCCGGTGGTAAGTTTGATAAAGATTCTTATAAGGTTTCTGGTGGATTGCACGGTGTTGGTGTAAGTTGTGTTAATGCGTTATCAGAAAGTTTAAAAGCGACTGTTTATAGAGAAGGTGAAGTTTGGGAACAAGAGTATGAGCGTGGAAAAGCATTATATCCTGTTAAAAAGACAGGTTCTACTGATAAAAGAGGAACTACAGTTACTTTTAAACCAGACCCAACCATTTTTACACAAACTTTAGAGTATAGCTACGATACATTAGCAAGCCGTTTACGTGAGTTAGCTTACTTAAATAAAGGAATTACGGTACATTTAGTTGATAAAAGAGCAGTTAAAGAAGATGGTGAGTTTGAAGGTGAAACTTTTCACTCAAAGGAAGGTTTAAAAGAGTTTATTCAATATTTAGATGCAACGCGTGAACCTTTAATGAAAAATGTGATTGCTTTTGAAGGTGAAAAAAATGGCGTGCCAGTTGAGGTTGCTATGATTTATAATACCTCTTATGCTGAGAATTTACATTCTTATGTGAATAATATCAATACTCACGAAGGTGGTACGCATTTATCTGGTTTCCGTAGAGGGCTAACACATACGCTTAAAAAGTTTGCAGATAATTCTGGAATGTTAGATAAATTGAAGTTTGATATTTCAGGAGATGATTTTCGTGAGGGTTTAACAGCTATTGTTTCAGTAAAAGTTCAAGAACCACAATTTGAAGGACAAACAAAAACAAAATTAGGTAACCGTGAGGTTTCTGCTTCTGTAAGTCAAGCGGTTTCTGAAATGTTAACGGATTATTTAGAAGAACACCCAGATGATGCTAAGACTATTGTACAGAAAGTGATTTTAGCTGCACAAGCACGTCATGCAGCTCAAAAAGCTCGTGAAATGGTTCAGCGTAAAACAGTAATGAGTATTGGTGGTTTACCAGGGAAATTATCAGATTGTTCTGAGCAAGATCCTGCAAAATGTGAAGTATTCCTTGTTGAGGGAGATTCGGCAGGTGGAACTGCTAAACAGGGGAGAGATAGAGCATTTCAAGCTATTTTGCCTTTACGAGGTAAAATATTGAACGTTGAAAAAGCGATGACACATAAAGTTTTTGAAAACGAAGAGATTAAAAATATATTTACTGCACTTGGAGTTACAATTGGAACGGAAGAGGATAGTAAAGCTTTAAATCTCTCAAAACTAAGATATCATAAAGTGGTAATTATGTGTGATGCCGATATCGATGGTAGCCATATTGCCACATTAATTTTGACGTTCTTCTTTAGATATATGAAGGAGTTGATTGAAAACGGACATATTTACATTGCTACGCCACCATTATACTTAGTAAAGCGTGGTGCTAAAAAGCGTTATGCATGGAGTGATGCTGAACGTGATGAGATTGTTGGTGAATTTGGAGATGGATCTAAAATACAACGTTATAAAGGTCTAGGTGAAATGAATGCTGAACAACTTTGGGATACTACAATGAATCCTGAGTTTAGAACCATGCGTTTAGTGCAAATAGATAATGGTACTGAGGCAGATAGAATTTTTTCTATGTTAATGGGAGATGAAGTTCCACCTCGTAGAGATTTTATTGAGAAGAATGCTATATATGCAAATATTGATGCTTAGGTAAAAATTTAAGTCTATTATAAAAGCTCTAACATGTATTTGTTTGAGCTTTTTTTATCGTTAAAAACAACTTTAATATCGTTTAAAAGCATTTTTTTTCGATAAAATGTTGTTTTGTGTGATTTTTTTCCTATGTTTGTAAAACCAAATTTACTTATAGGAATGAAAAAGTTAACCTTATTTATGTTACTTTGTTTAGTAACAACGATTTCAAAAGCGCAGAGTGATATTGATGCATTACTTGCTGCTGGTGTTGAAGATGCAGAACGTTTTGCAAATGATTATTTAGCGCCTGGAACAAATGGTTTAATGCATAGTATGAATGCCAATTGGTTTAATTCAGCAAAAGCTAAACCTCTTGGTGGTTTTGAAATTTCAGTTATAGTTAATGCTGCTTCAATAAAAGACGATAGTAAAGCATTTGATTTAAATGTAGCAGATTATAACAATATATCTTTTCCAGATAATTCACCTTCAAAAATGGTTGCCTCTGTTCTAGGAGAAAATGACCCAGCTATTTTTGTAGAAGTTGAGTATGATGATCCGATTTTCGGTAATCAAACAGAGACTATAGAGTTACCAACAGGTATAGGTGAAGGAACCGCTAATTTATTACCTACAGCATTTATACAAGGTGCTTTAGGGTTAAGTAAAGGCATAGAAGTTAAAGCACGTTTTGTACCTAAAATTGAAACAGATGATGTTTCATTAAGTATGTACGGTGCTGGCTTACAAGTAGAGTTTACCAAGTGGTTGCCTGCTGACAAAGTTCTACCCGTTGCTATATCTGGTTTAGTGGCTTATACATATTTAGATGGTGAGTACGATTTAACAGAATCTTCTGGGATTCAAGGCGAAAATCAACGTATTGAAAATTCAACTAATACTTGGTTATTACAACTAATAGCTTCAACTAAATTACCGGTAATTAATTTTTATGGTGGTTTAGGATATATTAAAGGAAAATCTGAATCTGATTTACTTGGAACTTACAGAATTACTGATGGAGTTTTGACTTCTCAACCAATTGTGGATCCGTTTTCTGTATCTAGCGAAGTAGCATCAGTAAGAGGAACTGTTGGATTTAAATTAAAATTAGGTTTTTTCAGACTTAACGGAGAATATCATATGTCAGAGTTTAATGCTTATTCATTAGGGATTAACTTTGGTTTTAGATAATAGATTTATAAAGAAATTAATTGTTTAGTTTTAGTTAGTTATATTTAATTTTTGTTTTAAAAAGCACAGGATAAAATCCTGTGCTTTTTTCATTTACAGCATTTTAATTCGTAATTTTGCTGGAGTTAAATTTCATCTTGTTTTTTGATGAAATAATTAAAGTTCATGATTAAAATCATATTATCTATTTGGTTTTATTATGAATTTTACATAGTAAATTAAAACAAATTTAATACTAATAAAAAAACAATAAAAAAATGAAAGTAACAGTTGTAGGTGCTGGAGCAGTTGGTGCAAGTTGTGCAGAGTATATTGCTATTAAAAACTTCGCTTCAGAAGTGGTCTTGTTAGACATTAAAGAAGGTTATGCTGAAGGGAAAGCTATGGATTTAATGCAATGTGCATCATTAAACGGTTTTGACACTAAAATTACAGGTGTAACAAATGATTATAGCAAAACAGCAAATAGTGATATTTGCGTTATTACATCTGGAATTCCACGTAAACCAGGAATGACTCGTGAAGAGTTAATTGGTATCAACGCTGGTATAGTAAAATCTGTATCAACTAGTTTACTTGAACATTCTCCAAATATGGTTCTTATTGTTGTTAGTAATCCTATGGATACCATGACTTATCTAGCGCATAAAACACTTGATATGCCAAAAAACAGAATTATAGGAATGGGAGGTGCTTTAGATTCTGCACGTTTTAAATATAGATTAGCGGAAGCTATGGAAGCTCCTATTAGTGATATTGATGGTATGGTAATCGGTGGTCATAGCGATAAAGGTATGGTGCCATTAACAAGTCATGCTACAAGAAATAGTATTAGAGTTTCTGAGTTTTTAAGCGCTGAACGTTTAGAGCAAGTTGCTGCAGACACTAAGGTTGGTGGGGCAACACTTACTAGTCTTTTAGGAACTTCTGCTTGGTATGCTCCTGGAGCTGCAGTAAGCGGTTTAGTTCAGGCTATTGCTTGTGACCAAAAGAAAATGTTCCCTTGTTCTACATTTTTAGAAGGCGAATATGGTTTAAATGATATTTGTATTGGTGTTCCAGTAATTTTAGGAAGAAACGGTATAGAGAAAATTGTTGATATTCCTTTAAGTGATGCTGAAAAAGCACACATGCAAACTAGTGCAGAAGGCGTTAAAAAGACTAACGGATTGTTAGACGTATAGTTTATAAACATTATAAAACATAGATTTATATAAAGACTGTAGCAATACAGTCTTTATTTTTTTATATTTGGCGCATGATTGCTAGATGGTGCATTAGTATTTTAATTTTTGGTTTAACCTTATTTGGTGTTGTTTCTCAACAGCAAATAACGGTACCTAACCAAGAAATTGTATTGCAGTTTGAAGATGTTAATTTAACACCAAACCAAACTGAGAATGCTGTAGCTGCAATAAAGTATCAGTTACAAGGTTTAGGTGCTGAAAATATTAAAGTACTTACATTACAAGAGGGTAAACTGAAAATAACATATTTCAGTGATGCCGATATTGCTAGTATAAAACAACTGTTTTTAGACCAAGAAACTCTAGCACTTCAATTAACATCTCAATCACAAGATAAAGATTCATCAAAATTACCATTCCAAGAGTCAAATATCAGTTATGATATTAATATTTACGAAATACAGAATGGACAACATTCTGGATGGGATTTTGATGGTGCAATAAGTTTAGATGTTGAAGTAAAAAGTGATCGATTCATAGATCCAAATTATGTGTCTACAGGCAGTGTAGATCATGATTACACAAATACCTTAACACATGTCACTTACAAAATTCGTAAAGCCATTACGATACAAATAAGTGATCCACTACACAAAATACCTGAAGTTAGAGCAGGCCCTTTAGCTTAAGGGAGTTTAAATTTATTTTTAGAAGTTCTTATAACAGCTTCAAAAATGATTCAGATTAAACACATTCCTAAATTTTCATTTCAATTTTAGAACACATTAATAATGTAGATTCTATAAAATCAAATTCAAAAAATAAAAAATTGTCAAATTATAGGGTAAATTCTATATTTGCTCGCCCGAAATTATTCAGGTTTAAAAATTTGACGTAAAAAAAGTATAACATGCAAAACAAAGGATTAGTAAAATTGTTTGCCATTTTGTTTGGTTTGGTAAGTCTTTACCAATTATCATTCACATTTAAAGCAAATTCAATTGAAAAAGAAGCTGAAGAAATAGCAATTAATAAAATTCCTGAATCAGAGGAAAATTTTAGAGCATTGCGTAGTCAAGAAGAAGCTAATTATCTTCAAGGAATAGCTACAGATACCGTTTATAATATCGGTGTTGCAAAATTCACTCATAACGAAGTGAAACAAAAAGCCATGAATCTTGGTTTAGATTTAAAAGGTGGTATTAACGTTATTCTTCAAGTATCTGTAAAAGATATCTTAAAGGGATTAGCAAATAATACAAGTGATCTTACTTTTAATAAAGCTTTAGATGATGCTTCTGAGCTTCAAAAAAATAGTCAAAACACATATTTAGAAGATTTCTTTACAGCTTTTGATGCTATAAAAGGGGATACTAAATTAGCTTCTCCAGATATATTTTACACCAGAGAACTTGATGGTGAAATTGATGGTAGTATGTCTGATGATGATGTAAAAGATATTATAAGAACAAAAATTGATGAATCAATAGTTTCTGCTTTTGAGGTATTACGTAAACGTATTGATGAGTTTGGTGTAACATCACCTAATATTCAACGTTTAGGAAATTCTGGACGTATTTTAGTTGAGTTGCCAGGTGTTAAGGATGTAGATCGTGCCACAAGTTTACTGCAAAGTACAGCACAATTAGAATTCTGGGATGCTTATAAAGGTGAGCAATTTTTTGGGTTTATAGATCAAGCTAATGCTGTTTTAAAAGATATTATTGTAGATGAGGACGCTACTGAAGTTGAGTCTCAAGATGAAGAAGATGCTCAAAGCGATCAGATCGATGATTTATTAGGTGATGCGGAAACAGATTCTACAGCAGTTGAAGAAAACAATCCATTAGGAAAGTTAATTAGAGGAATTGGATACCAAGGCGGACCAATCATTGCTAAGTTTGAAATTAAAGATAAAGAAACTGTTCTGGATTATTTAAACAGACCAGAAGTAAGAGCATTACTTCCTGCAGAACAACGTTACGCTAAGTTTGTTTTCGGGAAACCAGAAAAAGATAGCGAGGTTGTAGATTTATATGCCTTAGTTGGAAACAGAGAAAACATCCCACAATTAAGTGGTGCTGTAGTAACAGATGCAAGAAACCAATTTGGTCCAACAGGAAAGTCTGAGGTGTCTATGCAAATGAATGCTAAAGGTGCTAAAATCTGGGAAGAAATGACGGGTAAAGCATATACACAAGGCAGTCAAATTGCTATTGTTTTAGATGATGTTGTATATTCTGCTCCTGGTGTAACTACAGGTCCAATTGCTGGTGGTAACTCGTCTATTTCAGGAAACTTTACATTAAACGAAGCAATAGATTTAGCAAACGTATTACGTGCAGGTAAATTACCAGCTTCTGCAGATATTATACAAAGTGAGGTTGTTGGTCCATCATTAGGTAAAGAAGCTATTGAAAGTGGGACTATGTCATTCCTTATTGCATTAGCATTAGTGCTAATCTGGATGATTTTTTACTATGGAAAAGCAGGTGCTTTTGCAGATATAGCCATGTTATTAAACCTTTTACTAATATTTGGTATTTTATCAGGGTTAGGAGCGGTATTAACACTTCCTGGTATTGCAGGTATTGTATTAACCATTGGTATGTCGGTAGATGCAAACGTACTTATTTTCGAGCGTATTCGAGAAGAATTAGCTAAAGGTAAAGGGCAAGCAGAATCAATAAAAGATGGATTTAGTAATGCTTTATCATCTATTTTAGATGCCAACGTTACTACAGGTTTAACGGCATTAATCTTATTTATATTTGGTACAGGACCAATTAAAGGTTTCGCAACTACATTATTAATAGGTATTGCTACATCATTATTTACAGCTATTTTTATAACTAGATTATTAATTGATTGGTATGCAAATCGTGGTGGGAAATTAGAATTCTCTACAGGAATTACTAAAAACCTATTCAGAAATATAAATATCGAGTTCTTAAAGAAACGTAAGGTAGCTTATGTTGTATCAGGAGCGCTTATACTTTTAAGTTTAGGGTCGTTATTTACTAACGGTTTAAATCAAGGTGTCGATTTTGTAGGAGGTAGAACGTATCAAGTACGTTTTGCGCAAGACATTAGTGCTTCAGAAGTTACAGGTTTACTGTCTCAACCAGAAGTGTTTGGTAGTGCAGATGCTAAAACCTTTGGAGACGCAAACCAGTTAAAAATTACAACTAAATATAAAGTAAACGAATCTGGAGCTGAAGTAGATGAAGAAATTAGAAATTCATTATACAAAGCTTTAGTACCACATTTAGAAGGTATTACTTATGAGCAATTCATTGATTTGAATGATGAAAACAAACAAGTAGGTTTACTAGAATCATACAAAGTAACACCAACCATTGCCGATGATATTAAACAAGCATCATTCTGGGCAATCTTAGGGTCGTTAATTGTAGTATTCCTATATATCTTAATCCGTTTTAAGAAATGGCAATATTCATTAGGTGCTGTAGCAGCGGTATTCCACGATGTATTAATCGTATTGGGTGTATTCTCGTTAACGTACAAATTCATGCCATTCAACATGGAAATAAACCAAGCATTTATCGCAGCTATATTAACGGTAATAGGTTACTCTTTAAATGATACGGTGGTAGTATTCGATAGAATCCGTGAGTTCTTCAACGAGCACACATCTTGGAAGTTCGATAAAGTAGTAAACTCATCATTAAGCAGTACATTAAGTAGAACATTAAATACCTCATTAACCACTTTAGTGGTATTATTAGCAATCTTCATCTTTGGTGGCGATTCTATTAGAGGTTTCATGTTTGCCTTAATCGTAGGTGTTATTGTTGGTACGTACTCTTCATTATTTATCGCAACACCAATCATGTACGATACAGTAAATAAATTAGAAGGAAAAAAGAAAGACTAACTAAAACTTTTCTTTGTAAAGAGCCTATTAACTTCTGTTGATAGGCTTTTTTTGTTATCAGAAATAATTTGGGCGTTACCACAAGGGTCGGGCTTTCCGTTCCAAGTCCTCGCACCTCCTTCGTCGGGCTGTGGGCTTTCCTCTATAATCCCTAACGCAAGTATTTGCTAAAGTATAGTTTAACTCAAAAAAGAGTTATTATCAGCAATAAGTATTTAATAAATCTTTATGAAATAAATTTTGTTAGAATCGTAAAATACTTAATAACTTCGTCAAAAATTAGACGAGTATTTTTATACTTTTAACAAGGCTTTTTTTAAATGAATCTTAGATACTTTTATATTTCGTTTTTAATCTTATTTGCTTTTTCGCAACTACAAATAGTATCAGCTCAAAATGTTCAGATTATAGGTAAAGTTCTAGAAGAAACAAGTAAGCAGCCAATAGCTTATGCAACGGTAGTATTATTTGATAGTACAACAGGAAATACAATTAAAGGTGTAATTACTGCAGATGATGGTTCCTTTAAAATAGACACTGAAATAAAACAGTTTTACCTTCAAATAAGTTTTATGGGCTTTGTATCTAAAACAATTAAAGAAATTAATCCAGAACGCAGAAAAATTAATTTGGGTACTATTATATTAAAAGAAAATACGCAACAACTTGAAGAAGTATTAGTACAAGCAGAAGTATCTTCATCACAATTCAAGCTAGATAAACGCGTTTTTAATGTAGGGAAAGATTTAAGTAGTACGGGTGCTAGTGCACTAGAAGTACTAAATAATGTGCCCTCAGTAAATGTTGATATTGAAGGAACTATAAGTTTACGGGGCAGTTCTGGAGTTCAAGTGTTGATAAACGGAAAACCTTCAATTTTAACTGATGACGGTGGTGCTTTAGGAAGTATTACCGCTGATATGATAGATAGAATTGAAATCATTACAAATCCATCTGCTAAATATGATGCTGAAGGTACATCTGGAATTATTAATATAGTTATTAAAAAGGATGAACGCAAAGGTATTAACGGAGCATTCAGTTTAAATGCGGGTATTCCAGATAATAATAGTATTGGTATCAGTTTAAATCGTCGTTCGGAAAAATTCAATCTATTCACCCAAATGGGTTTAGGTAGAAGAGTGTACCCCAGAGACTCTGAAAATATTAATGAAGACTTAGAAACTGGCACTTCTATAGTTAGTGAGGGTAGGGATTTAAGGGCTGAAAAATTCTATAATATTACTTTAGGTACAGATTATTATATCAGTACCAACAGCGTCTTAACCTTGTCAGGAAATTTTGCTTACGAAATTGAAGATCAACCCTCAGATATTAATTTTAAATCACTTGATGCTAGTAGCAATGTGACTTCAGAATGGGAACGAACTGAAACTACTGAGGCAACAAACCCTAAGTGGCAGTATGAATTAGTATATAAGCACGATTTTGAAGACCATGAAGATCACGATTTATTATTAAGTGCTACTGGACGTTCTTTTTCCAAAGATTTAACATCTTTGTTTCAAGATACTACTATTTCTGGCACAGATAGAGATAATACGCAAAATACTAGAACAGATTACGGTTCTAATAATTACACGTTTAAACTAGATTACACAAAACCGTTTTCTGAGATTTGGATTCTTGAAACGGGTGCGCAATACCAAATTGATGATATTGGTAATGATTTTGAAGTACAGGATTTAGTTGATGGTGAGTTTGTTACTGATTTAGGGTTGGCCAATAATTTTCAGTTTGATCAAAAAGTATTGGGTGCTTATGTAATTGGTGGATATGAATGCGAGAATTGGGGCTTGAAGGCAGGATTACGATTAGAACAAACCGATTTAGAAACTACCCTTGTAACCACTAACGTATCAAATACTCAAAGTTATACTAATTTGTTTCCAAGTGTTCATTCATCTTATAAATTATCGGATGCTGTATCTCTACAAGCGGGCTATTCAGCGCGAATAAACAGACCAGGGATGCGCGAATTGAATCCGTTTTTTAACATTAGAAACAATTTTAATATTCGTCAAGGTAATCCTAACCTAATGCCTGAGTTTACCGATTCATATGAATTAACTAGTATTTTTGATATTGGTAAAACATCTTTAAATTTTGGTGTATATCATCGCTACACCACTGATGTTATTGAGCGTATTTCTGTTTTTGAAAATAATGTAAATACAAGTATGCCCGAGAATGTTGGTACAAATAGTACTTTGGGTATTGAGTTTAATACAAAATACAGTCCTGCAAGATGGTTAACTTTTAATGTTGATTTCAATTACAATCAGTTTGATAGGAAAGGCACTTTCGAATCTGCGGTTTTTGATTTTAATGGAGATCAATGGAGTTCAAAACTCATGGCTAAATTTGATTTGCCTGCTAATATAGATTTGGAAGCTGTTGGTAATCATAGATCAAAAGTGAAAACAGTACAAGGTATAAGTAGTGCAAATACATTTCTAGATGTTGGTATTCGAAAAAAAATATTAAAAGATAAAGGTGTTATTAATTTAAGTGTTAGAGACGTTTTTAAATCAAGATTTTCTGAAAGCTTTATATCACAGGGTAATTCAGAAGCATATAGTTGGAGCCGTCGTGGTAGATTTGTAGCTATAGGTTTTAGTTATGGATTTGGTAAAGGAGAAGCTATGGAATATTCTGGAGGTAAAAGACGATAAAAGCTAAGGTTTTATAATCCAGAGTATCAATTAATTCTCAAATGGTAAATTCAATTGCCACGAAACACCAAATTGATCAACTACCCAACCAAATTTTTGACTAAAACCATAGTTGTTCAAAGGCATCAATACATTACCATTTTCAGATAATTTTGTAAATAGTTTTTCAAGTTTGCTTTCACTCTCACATGAAATATAGTTGGAAACTGCAGGAGAAAAATTCCATTTGTGTATTGGAGGGCTGTCACTACACATAAATAAACTTCCGTTTAAATCAAAAGTAGCGTGCATAATTTTACCTTCTTCAACAGGTCCTTCTTTGCCCCAACGTTGTACTTTTATAATCTTAGAATTATCGAATAATTCCACATAAAAATTCATTGCATTTTCTGCATTATTGTCTTGAAAAGTAAGAAACGTTGCTATCTCATTTTTTTTAGTAGCCTCGTTTAGCGTCAAAATATTTTTCAAACTGTCGTTCTCCACTTGCAGTTTTTGAATTTCTGCTTGGTTATTTTGTTCAGTTTTTGAATTTGTACAACTTATAACAATCAAACTCAAAAATAATAACGGTATTAGCTTTTTCATTTTAATTTATTTCTTATTTATAATTCCTCTACTAATTGAATGTTATTTCCACATGTATCATTCAAAACAGCAACTTTTACAGTGCCCATTTCTGTTGGCTTCATACTAAATTCTACATCAAGTTTTCTAAGTCGTTCATATTCACTTTGTACATCTTTTACATCAAACTGAGTGTATGGATAACCAGCTTCCATCAATGCATCTTGAAATACTTTGCACGGTTCAAAATGAAGAGGAGCGGGTTCTAATAATAATTCGGGGCCATCTTGCCATTCTGCTGAAACTAAGGTTAACCATCGATTTCCGCCACCTAAAGGGAGGTCTTTCTTTTTTAAAAAGCCCAATTTTTCTGTATAAAATTTTAATGCCTTTTCTTGATCTCTAACTGGGATGCTAATTAGTGTTACTTTCATATGATGGTATGTTTTATGTATTTACCTATACTCCAAATTTCAGAATTCCTAAGCTGTTTCGCTTCTTGAAAGTTGCTCTTTTTGATATTTGGTAGGCGATTTTCCCGTTTTTGTTTTAAATAAAGCACTGAATGAACCTAAACTTTCAAATCCAACTGCATAACAGGTTTCAGTTACCGACATTCCATTTATTAGATGTTCTTTAGATTTCTCTATGCGTTTATCAATCAAGTATTGCCTTGGAGTAAGCCCATGATATTTTTTAAACAAACGTAGTAAGTGGTATTTAGATACAAACTGAGTATGGGATAATACATCTAAATTTAAATTAACATCATAATTGTTTTTGATGTAGTTTCGAACTCCTATTACAGTGTTAATTTGTCCTTCGTTTGAATAAATAACGCTACGAATTCTATTAAGCTCTTCTTCGTAAAATGTCATTATTTAGTTTTATTACATTTTTGTTACGCGGTTGTGTCTGTTTTACTTGGTAGGTTAGGAGCTTGGACTAAGTTAACAAAAGAAAACGAACCTGACGAAATTTGTGTGATTTTCCAAGTATAAAATAGGTGAATTTTTTTCTATAATCCTTTTAAATTCTGGTTTCCGTTGGGTCTTATCTTCTTTTCCGAAACTGACATTACTATGCTTTTCGGTTTTTTATTTTTGTCTTTCAAGTTGCGATTTAGATGTTCTGAAATGCCAACTGCCTCCCAAATCAAAGTTTTAATTTCATCTTTTGGAAATGATTTCATTTTTTTTATTGAAATATGCCTTATTAGTTTTCCTTTTCCATTTAATTTCAAGTTTCCACTTGTTAATTCTGCTCCACGATTAAACCCAAAGTTTACATGTTGTGTATAGACTGCAATATGACAAAACGCATCTTTCAATTTTTTTGATTTTGAATAAGCCATTGCTACTGCATTATAATTATCCCAAATTAACTCGTTAGTTTGTGGAACTAAATCGATTATGAAATTCCTTAATTCTAAAGTCAATTTTTGAATGTCCTCATCATAAGGTTTAATAAATTTTTTGAGCTCAGGATTTGGTTTCATTTCTTTTATTTCTTTCAAATTCTTCTGTTCGCTTGATCTGCTCCTCAAGGTTCCATTCAAAGTTAAATCTATTCTTAAGAAATTCTGCAATTGGACCAAGTCCTATTTTGGCTCTCCTTTTATCAATATTAATAGGGTCATAAATGGGCCAAACATTAAATGTTTTAGTTTCAGGATAGTATTTCATTTGCCCGCCATAAATTTGTAATTCACCTCTGTCAGTTGCAATTCTATCTTGTGCACGAACCAGAAACCTAGGTTCTAACTTATTATCTAAAACAGCTTGTTTCATTAAAGGAATATAGTATTCTCTTGTTTCAAGATCAGCATGCTGTAATACATTACATATTGTAAGGTTGCCTTGTGTTCCAGCTATGTTACTAGTAGGCCATCCATTTTCATTAAGATAAGATGTTATTTTTTTTTCATTAATAATATGGTTCTTCTTATAAATGGCTTGTTGCTTCATAGCTTCTTTTGATTCTACGCCATAAATATCCATTAAAGAATCTCTTAATCTTAAAGGTGTTTGTTCTGTTTGCCAAATAGTATCTAAAATAGCAATTAGATTATTTTTTTCTAAAAGATTTTCTTTTGCCACTTGCTGCTCTTTATTTACTTTTTTATTACATGATGCTAATAAGCATATAAGAAGTATTAATACAAGTTTTACAGTTTTCATAAGTTAAAAATTAAGTTTGCTATATTCTTGCTCTAGTTAGGGTTGTAAATTTCTATTGCTTTTTTCATCACTTTCATCTGTGTTTGAATTGAATTACGCCTTCTATAATCACTTTTAGTTTTATAAGCCAATACAACATCAATTTCTGGGTAAACAGTAATATTTTGTCCTAAAGCGCCTTGTGCAGAATATGCATTTTTTAATCTGTAATCATCTGTGTTTTCTATTAACCACCACATATATCCATACCCTAAATCTATACCATCTTCTTTAAGAACTGGGACATTTTTTTGAGCTTCTTTATAAGATGTACGCTGTGTTATTATTTCATCAACCCATTTCTCAGGTATTATTTGTTTGTTATTCCATTTGCCCTTTCTAAGCATTAATAAACCAATTCGTGCCATATCTCTGGTAGAAAACCACATATGATATGCGGGGAATTTTGACACTTCTAAATTTCCATTTTTTCTTTGCAGAGTTTTGTCCCAATCTTCCATTTGTAGTGGTATAGCTAGTTGAGACTCTATTTCGTCATAAATATTACTATTCGTTTCTTTTTCAAATATGTATCCAGCTAAATTAAAATCCCAATTATTATATAACCAATAACTACCAGGTTCTATAGTACCTCTTTTTGGCGCATATCTTCTAAAATCACCACCGTTTGATCCATTCAAGTAAACACCAGAGCGTGCTGAAATTAAATCTTTTATTTTAGCCTTTTTTTCAATAGGAAGAAGTTTTGAAACATCATTTATCTCTAATGCTTTTAATGTTTTATTAAGGTCTATAGTGCCATTTTCTACATATTTTCCAAAAAGCATAGCCAGAATACTTTTTCTGCAAGATGCTATATAGCTATTTTCTTCAATATCTCCGTACTCAAATACAATTTCTCCTTTATGTATAATTACTAGCCCAGTAATATTTGTGCTATCAATAACATAGCGGTTAAAAATTGAATATTCTGGTTCTACCCATCCTTTAGCTTCGGGGTTTTGATTACTCGACCAATTTTTATCTGGGTAGATTTGAGCTTTACTACTGCAACTCAATAAAATTGATGATAATAGTATTACAAATAGCGCTATTTTGTTATTCTTCATATTATTTATTGTCATTTATTTTAAGAACTTTAATAGCAATTATTTCATTTATTTAATAGGTTTTTGCAATTTATCTTAGTCAAATTCCTCAGTTTTAATTTCTACAAGCACATTCATGGTGTTCATTAAGATATGTAATTGTTTCAATACTCAGCTTTTCCACAATTGGAATATTTAAGTCAGTTAGTTTCTTAAAATAAATACAGGCTTTCCCCATTTTGAATTTGCCTAAATCTTTCAAAAGAGTATCACTTTTTTCTGTTTTAGAATAGACATAGAGTGAAAATTGTGTTTTTCTTGGTGAGAAACCTAATAAAGGAGCATCACCTTCATGACCACTAGCATATTTATAGTGATAGCTTCCAAAACCAATTATGGTTGGCCCCCACATTTTTGGTTCAAAACCAGACCATTCACTCATCAATTCTATTAATTTATGGCTATCAGCTTTCTTTTGATTATTGTCTACATATGATTCAATAAAATTAAAAACGTCTACTTCAGTTTCGGTGGTTTTATTTTTTGCCATTTCGTAATTATTTTGAGTTACTTTTTAATGTCCGCCAACGTCCTAGTATATGAGAATATTAGTGTTTTAAGCAACTAATTTAGCAAATACAAACCGAATAGAAAATCCGTGAGGATTTTTGTAAGTAGGCGAGTACTATCAATTAATTTTATACTTTGTTGTGTGTAGTTTTTTACTCTTGTTCAACTCCGCCTATAAAATTCAAAACTTTACTAGCAGTAATAGAACCTGCTTTTAGCGATTTCTCTATGTCTTTAGTTTTTAGCCATTTAATAGTGAAAGCTGCTTGAAAAGCGTCGCCACAGCCTGTTGTGTCAACAATTTCAGTAACTTCAATCGCTTTTTGGTAATACCTTTTATTTTCAAAAAAGGCTACACTACCTTTTGCTCCTAAAGTCGTAACTATTAGTTTCTTTTTTTGATAAGAAAGTTCTTGTAGTTCGTTTAACATTTCTTCTTTACCACTCAAAAAAACAATATCGATATTGTCTATATGTTCTTTTATGAAGTCCATTCCCAAATAGTCTAAAAAGTCAATAACTACAAATTGTTTTTCATTCCGTCTTTTTAAAAGCTCTTTTAAGTTAGGGTCTCCAGCTGGCATTGCAACAATTTTACTTTCTGCTAATGAATTCCAATCATTTTCTGATAATCTAAATTTATCAAATGCGCCTCCATTCCAGCTATCTTCTTTGAAGTATCTGTCTCCTTTCTCATTAATAAAAATCTTATTTGATGCAGTTGGATAGTTAATCTGGTATAATCTAGAACGATTTATATTTAATTTGTCTAATTGATTTTCTATTAGTTTTCCAAATCTGTCTTTTCCAATAGCCCCAATTACTGAGATGTTTTTATATCCTAAAAGTTTGCATTGAGTAACAAAGTTTAATGAATTTCCTCCAACGTATATTTTATCCAATTCTGGAAAGAAATCCACACAGAAAGATGTTAATGCTGTTATTTTCATTTTTGTTTACTTGAATTACACACAACGGTTTTATGTATGTTTAGTTGCGTGGTTAAGCAATTAATTATACGCGGTGTAGTGTGACGTTATTTTATTTCACTTCCAGTTCATAAATTCTAGAATCTTCACCCCAAGGATGATATCCTTGACCTATATATTTGAAATTGTATTTTTCATAATACCCTACATGGCTAGTGCATAAGTATAAATGTCCGAAGCCTGCTTTTTGCGTATCCGCTCTAGCCTTTTCTATCAATAGTGATCCATAGGCATTTCCTCTGTGTTTTTCATCAACAAATATTGCGCAAACCCAAGGATATAAATCTCCACGACTTATAAAATCATTTGTTATAAGTCCAGCACAACCAATTATTTCTCTGTCTTTTTCTAACAAGTACCACTGAGGCAACGAATTCCTTGCTTCAATACTATGAGTTATGCAATCCTCATATATAATAGGCAACACACTTTTCCAGCTTTTTTGAAAATATTTTATGGCTACATCTTTGTATTCTGGATTTTCTCGTATTGATATTATATTCATTTTTTTCTAAAAGGAAGTGATATTTCAAATGATAGACAACGTGTTCGCGAATGATTTGGTTGCCGTTGGCAACTAAGTTAGCAAATATACACGAGCTCATAATTCAGAATTGAGGATTTTTCGGCGAGGAAAATCCGAAGGAATGAATTATACACTTTGTTAGAAACTGTCTTTAATCAGTTTGAGATTTTTATCATTTCAATTTCATAAGATTCATTTCTGCATGATATTTTATTATCATTTATTTCGACAATTTCAATAATCATTGTTTCTCCTATCTTATGTTTAAACCACTCCTCACTAACTTTTGTATATTCCATTTTGTATTTACAATCAGACAACCAAGTAATCTTACTTACCAGTTCCATATTACTTTCAGAATAGTAATCTGTTTGAGTGGAATCAGTTCGGACAGATGTAATCTCACTCCAACTTATATCTGAATATTTAAATTTTCCAGTTTTAAAATCCGAGCATTGTTTTTCTTGTGCAGAAATTAAAATTGTTGCGAGTGAAATTAATATAATTAGTGTCGGTTTCATATTGTTGTTAACGTTCTTGTGTATGATTAGTGGCGTGTTAAAGTACCTAGTTTTTATTCCCTTTTATGTGATTTTGATAATAGGGCTATTTATGGCTAAATGAAATACGATCTCCAACTAAAACACCCCACGTATCAACCAATCCCGCATTAACTTCTAATACATATTTAGCAGGTGCATTTGATGGTAAAGAAGATTCATCAAAGGGGTTTGCGTTTTTCTGGAAACTAACAATGGATGTATCAGAACTTATATAAATTAAATCTAAAGGGATTTTTGTGTTTTTCATATAAAAAAAACGTTCGCGCTCATCTTCAAAAACAAAGAGCATACCTTGTTTTTTTTCCATTGAGCTTCTGTACATCAGTCCTGTTTGAATATCAAAATCAGTATCAGCAATTTCTATATCTAAATGGATTTGTGTAGCATCTGATGCTTTAAAAATAGTAAGTTCGCCTTCTTTAGTAAAGGTTATCTCGGTTTGCTTAATCGCTTTTTTATTATCCATACAACTAATAAAGATTAAACTAAATAATACTGTAAGTAATATGTAGCGCTTTAAAAACATGTTATTTTACAGCGCTTTTGGATTTATAAACAAACATAAAATAAAGCCCAATAAGAACAAATGGAATACTTAGCCATTGTCCAGTATTTAGGCTAAACCAATTAATATATTCATCACCCTGAGGTTCTTTGGTGAATTCTATAAAGAACCTAATAGTCCAAAGTAGAACTAAAAATAAACCAAATAAAAACCCTGGTTGGTCTTTTTTTGTGGTTTTTGAATAGAAATACCATAAAATTAAAAACACAAAAATATAGCAAAATGATTCATAAAGCTGTGATGGGTGCCTGTATGGGACTGCTTCTAATAGATTAGAGAATTGTGCATTATCAGTAACAGCATTATACGCTTTTTGTACATCTTTTATGCCTGTGCGCTGTACAATTTCATTTTTGTAATATTGATCTTGAATAAAACGAACACCTAAACTAGAGTCTGTTATTTTTCCAATGATTTCAGAATTAATAAAGTTTCCAATTCTAATAAAAACAGCACCCGATGCCACTGTAATTACAACTCTGTCTAAAATCCAAAGCACAGATTTGTATTTGTATTTTTTTCGGTATAGATACATACCAATAATAATACCTATAGCTGCTCCATGACTAGCAAGTCCTTGAAAGCCTGTAAATTCAAAACCGCCTTTAAACTTAAAAGGCAAAAAGATGCTAAAAAAATCTTGAGATATTAATTCAGATTGATAAAACAAAACGTGTCCTAATCGCGCACCAAGCATAGTTGCTAAAACGGTGTAGATAAATAATGGGTCTAAATAATCTAAAGACACTTTTTCTTTAGTGAAAATGCGCTTCATTATGTACCAGCCAATAATAAACGCAACTATCCACATAACACTGTAAAAGTGCAGTTTGAAGTTTCCAACAATATCAATTCCTGTTATTGGGTTCCAATCAAATTTTAGTGCTTGCATAGGTTTTATTTTTCAGCGTAAATATAAAGGTTTGATATGGTATTTATGTTAAAATTTATCTAAGAAGTTTTAAGACTTCAACCTCAAAAATAATATTGGTTTTTCCCGGGACAGTATTACCTCCAGCTTCTCCAAATCCTAAATGATAAGGAATAAATAAAGTGGCTTTGTCTCCTACGTGTAATTGTTGTAAGCCCTCTTTAAATCCTTGAATCATTTGAGCATCAGGACCAATATCTGCTCTAATAGGTTGATAAGTATTGGCTGCTTTTTGTTTATTGTTAAATACATTAAGCTTTTTAGCAACTTCAAGTTTGCTGGTTTTTATAAGTTTACCATTTTCAGTATATACGGTATAGTGCACAAGAGCTTCGGCTTCTTCATGTAATTTTTTTCCATCACCTTTTTCTGAAACATAATATTGTAATCCAGATTGTAAAGTGAGGGCTTTTGCTTTTTGCGATTTAAATTTCTCTAATGTTGATTTTAAAATAGCTTCAGCTTTGGCCTTTTTTTCTTTTTCAAGGCGTTCTTCTTCTGCAAAATGATTTTCAAAAAGTTCAGCTGCATCAAAATTTTCAGCATCATTACCTTTTCGAATAATGTTAACCTCTTTAATATAAACAGGTTTAATAGGGCGGTAGTTTTTATCTGTTTTAACTACCGAAATAGAATCTAAAACATTAAGTCCAATAATAAGTTCTCCAAAAACACTGTGTTTATTGTCTAACCCAGGTCTAGGTATTTCAGTAATAAAAAATTGACTTCCGTTTGTTTTTGGGCCATAGTTAGGCATAGATAAAATACCTGGTTTGTTATGTTTTAAATCAGGATGAAACTCATCTTTAAATTTATAACCTGGGTTGCCTGAGCCTTTTCCAGTTGGGTCTCCACCTTGAATAAGAGAACTATCAATAACTCTATGAAAAATGGTATTGTTAAAGTAGGCTTTGTCTTTAAAGATCTCTTTCACCATAGTATTTGTGCCTTCTGCTAGAGATACAAAATTTGCTACAGTAACAGGGGCTTTTTTATAAGCCAATTTAGCAACCATAATGCCTTTTGTAGTTACAAATTCGGCATAAATACCATCTTCAAGTTCAGGGTATTTTTCTGAGCAAGCAAAAAAGTTTACAACAATAAGTGCTAACAATAAAAATCTGGAGGCACTCTTGATAAACATGCTATGGGGTTTGGTTTTCGGTAATAGAGTTTACAGTAACCTCGCAAATTAAAGGCACATTTGTACCAATTTTATTTTCATCGCCATAGTAACCATACGCTTTTTGTGAAGGGAATAAAAACGTAACTGTTTCCCCGCTTTTCATGAGTTTTAAACCTTCACGAAGTCCTGTGAATAATTCTTCTTTATCCATAGCGTAGGTTTGTGTTTTAATGTCTTTTGCTGAGTATATGATTGAACCATTCATATCTTTAACATTGTAATCATAATTAACAATGTCTCCAAAAGCTGGTGTTTTTAAAGTGTCGTTTTCAACTTTATTATTATAGTAATACCAAAATCCATTTCCAGAGGCTATATATTCTTTCTCTTGCTGCTTCATTAAATTTTCAATGAAGGCTTTTTCTTTGGCATTAAGTTGTTTATTTCGTTCTACAGAGGCATCTATAAAAGAACCTGTTTTAACAGTAACAGGACGTCTAGCTTCTGGTGTTTTGCAACTAAAAACAAGCAAAACCAATGCTATAGTGAGTAATTTATTCATTATTTAGGGCATTATTATAAGTAGGTAATATACTAATAAATTTTTCAACTGTTTTTTCTAGAGATAAATGGCTTTTACCACCAGCAGCGTTTGTATGACCACCACCATCAAAATGTGCTCTAGACATCTCGTTTACCGAGAAGTTCCCTTTAGAGCGTAAAGAGATTTTTATAATACCCTCATTTTTATCTTCAATAAATATGGCAGCAAGCACAATGCCGTCTAATGATAGTCCGTAATTTACAACCCCTTCAGTATCGCCTTTTTTGTAGTTGTATTTTTGAAGCTCATCTTGAGAAAGCGTAATGTAGGCAGCTCTAGATTCTGGAATTACTCTTAAATTAGTTAATGCGCAACCTAGCAACTGTAAGCGTTCATAACTATTAGTATCGTAAACATTATTATGTATTTCGTTATTATTAGCGCCTTTTTCTATAAGTTTAGCAACAATAGTATGTGTTTTACTCGTGGTAGATCTAAATCTAAAAGAACCTGTATCTGTCATAATACCAACATACAGGCAAGTGGCAATATCACTATCAATAGTTTGTGAGTCGCCTAACATATCAATAAAATGATATATCATTTCGCAAGTAGAACTCATGGTGACATCACTAAACATGTAAGTTGCATAATCATCTGGTGCTTGATGGTGGTCTATCATAATTTTCAAGCCCTTACTTTCTGTTAAAACAGATTCCATATTCCCTGTTCTATGAAACGCATTAAAATCTAAAGTGAAAATAATATCTGCATCATTAATTAATGCATCACAAATTTTTGATTGCGAATCGTACTTTAAAATAGTATCATTACCAGGAATCCATTTCAAAAAAGATGGGTAATCATTAGGCGCTAAAACATGAACCTTATGATTGCCTCTTATTAAATAATGATATAAACCTAAAGTAGAACCAATAGCATCGCCATCAGGGTTTTTATGGGGTATAATAACTATCTTTTTTTTAGTAGATAAAAGCTCCTTTATGCTTGCAATGTCTTGTTTATTCATAGTTCACGAAGATACAATTTTTTTAAAATTAGAGCCATTGGAATTTTATCTGTTAGGGTTTATTTTTTTATTTGGTAGATGTAATACCATAATTATTATTTCTGTTTGTATCTAAATTTAGGTTATGGTATTTCATAGAAATAGATTACTTTTGCACGCACATAAAAACAAAAAAATGGCAACAAATAGAACATTTACAATGCTTAAGCCAGATGCTGTTGAAAAAGGACACATTGGAGCAATATTAGAAAAAATTTCAGCCTCAGGATTTAGAATTGTAGCAATGAAATTAACACAAATGACTACTGCAGATGCAGAAGCATTTTATGCAATACATAACGAACGTCCGTTTTTCCCAGAATTGGTGGAATACATGACACGCGGACCAATAGTAGCTGCAATCTTAGAAAAAGAAAATGCAGTTGAAGATTTTAGAACTTTAATAGGAGCTACAAATCCTGTTGATGCAGCAGAAGGTACTATTAGAAAAATGTATGCAGATTCAATAAGTGAGAATGCTGTACACGGAAGTGATAGTGATGATAATGCGGCTATTGAAGGCGCATTTCATTTCTCTGGAAGAGAGCAGTTTTAAGCCTTTTTTTTCAAACTTTAAACAAAAAAATCCCACAACATAGTTGCGGGATTTTTTGTTTAAAAACGTTTATATGTGGACTAAACTACTTTTACGTTTACAGCATTTAAGCCTTTTCTTCCTTCCTGTAAGTCAAACTCAACTAAATCACCTTCGCGAATTTCATCGATTAATCCAGAAATGTGAACAAAATGTTCGGTGTTTGAACCTTCTTCAGTTATAAATCCGAATCCTTTAGAATCGTTGAAGAATTTTACTGTTCCTTTACTCATTGTATTAAATTTTAATTATTATAATTTATCTAAAGCAAAGGTTATGCCATAAAAAAAAGCCTATCAAATAAATGATAGACTTTAACTTGTAATTGTTAAATAGTATATTGTTAGACTACTTTTACGTTTACGGCGTTTAATCCTTTTCTTCCTTCTTGAAGATCGAATTCTACAACATCACCTTCACGAATTTCATCGATTAATCCTGAAATGTGTACGAAATGTTCTTTGTTGTTGTCTTCTTCAATGATGAATCCAAATCCTTTAGAATCATTGAAAAATTTTACGGTACCTTTACTCATTGTATTTGTATTATAATAATTTAAGTGGCAAAGGTAATATAAAAAGTAATAGGTTTTTATTTTTGAGAGTATTTTTTGTAATAATAACCAATATCTAATTATCTTAAAATCAGTTTTTTAATTATAATTTTCCCCAATTCCTCATTAAGCATGTTAATAATCTTTTCTTTACCGTAGCTTAATTCTTCTCTTAAAACACTAGAACTCAGTTGCACATATAAGGTCTCACGCTCTAAATTTACAGACAAGGTGTAATTATTAACACCATTGCCCATTAGTTTTTTCCAAGCATCAGCAACATTAATTTTGTTTAAACCTTTTTCAAGCTTATTTGTTTCCACAAACTCTTTTAAAGCATCACCAATACTCAAATTTTCGTTATTTCGTTTTGCCATTATATATTATCATTTTTTCCAATATCTTGAATTTCTTCAATTTTTTTTGCCAATTTATTAATTTTAGGTTGGATAAACCATATTCCAATTGGATAAAACCATAGACTGAAAAACTCTCCTATAAATTCTCCAAATGAAACTTCTTTTTGAAGTTCAACTGTTTTTATTGTTTTTGAACAGAAATAAAGCATGTAAAACATGCAAAACATTGAAAACAGATGTAGAGGTAGAATTATTAAAGGCAACATTAAACCTAGATTGTTTGGAAAAAAATTGTTGCTAAATGAATACCCTGAAAAACTTATTCCCATTCCTATAGACAGAAGTGTAATGTATATAAGAGGTATAAAAAAGAATATTTTAAATTTTTTTATTTTCATTTTGATACTTGCTGGGACTTTATTTTGTAATCCTATTCCAATTGACCAAAACCAACTGAAAAAGACAGAAATATATAGAATCATGATAACTGGAAAAAATTGAAATATGCCTATTATTTTTTTATGATCAGGATTTGAGTCAGTATCTAAATCTGAAAACATAGTTAACATCATAAAGATTTGGAAAACTAGTGGGATTCCAATCATTAGTATAAATATTTGCCAATGTTTAGCTTTTAAAATTTTTTCTACCATAATTATTAAATATTCAATTACAACCTAAAAACCTCATAGCTTTGATGCACTTGTTTTACAGCATGTTCTGTCCGTTCAGCATGTGTATCACTAATAAACAATTGCCCAAAATTTTCATCATCAACCAATTTAATTATTTGTGCCACACGTTGTTCATCTAATTTATCAAAAATATCGTCTAAGAGCAGAATTGGGTTTACACCGCTTTGTGCTTTTATAAAATCAAACTGAGCCAATTTTAAGGCAATTAAAAACGATTTCTGTTGTCCTTGGCTTCCAAATTTTTTAATCGGATGTCCTTCTATATTAAAGTGTAAATCATCCTTGTGTATACCAATACTAGTATATTGTAACGCTTTATCTTTATTTACTGATGCTTTTAAAAGTGTATTTAAATCGTCCTCAAACAAATGACTGCTATAAACCAAATCAACAGATTCATTACCATTGCTAATAGCCTCATAGCGTAATTTAAATATGGGAATAAATTCCTTTAAAAAAGCATCCCGTTTTTCAAATATTTGGGTGCCATACTCTGTAAGTTGATCATTGTAAACTTCCAGAGTATCGTTGTTAAACGTATGGTTCAGCGCAAAATATTTCAATAAAGCATTACGTTGTGCTAATACTTTATTGTAATTAATTAAGTGGTTCAGGTAACTTTTATCACTCTGAGAAATCACACTATCAATAAATTTCCGGCGTGTGTTACTGCCTTCAATAATCAAATCTCTATCTGCAGGCGATATAATAACTAAAGGTAAAAACCCAATATGCTCACTAAATTTTTCATAAGCTTTACCATTGCGTTTAATTACTTTTTTCTGCCCACGTTTTAAACTAATAGCCACTTTCTCTGTTTTTTCATCCTTATCATAATCACCATTAATCACAAAAAAGTCCTCTTCGTGCTTAATGTTTTGGGTGGCAACAGGGTTAAAATAACTTTTTCCAAATGATAAATGGTAAATAGCGTCTAGTACATTAGTTTTTCCAATACCATTATTTCCAACAATACAATTTATCTTATCATTGAAAATGAACGATTTACTATCGAAATTTTTATAATTAAGTAAGGAAAGTGATTTTAAAATCATGCAAAATGCAACTTTATGTACGTTTTAAGCTTAAACTCTTAAAAAGAAGTGCAAATTATCGAAAAATATCAAATAAATACCCTTTTAGTTATGAAGAAAAATTATATTTTTGCGCGACAATAATTTTAGAAAGCATACAATGGCAACTTATAAGAAAAGAGGATATAAACCAAAAACTCAAGTAGAAAAGCAACAGGATATAGAAGACGGGTCTACAACAGCAGAGGTTTTTAATACACTTGATGAAACAGCTTCTAAAACAGAAGACTTTGTAGCAAAAAATCAGAAATACATTTTTGTAATCATAGGTCTTGTAGCAGCAATAGTTTTAGGGTCTTTAGCATATAAAGAATATATAGCTAAACCAAAACAAGAAGCAGCTATGAATGATATGTTTCAAGCTCAAAAATATTTTGATGAAGCGGTTACAGGTACAGCAAAAGATTCACTTTATAATTTAGCACTTAATGGCGGTGAAGGTAAATTTGGAATGCTTGATATTATAGAAGAGTATAGCGGAACTCCTTCAGCTAATTTAGCAAACTATTATGCTGGTACAGCTTACTTAAGACTGAAAAAGTATAACGAAGCTATTGAATACTTAAGCAGCTTTAAAAGTGATGACGAAATATTAGCACCTTTAGCTAAAGGAAATATTGGTGATGCATACGTGCAAGGAAACCAACCAGAAGATGCTTTAAATGCTTATGAGCAAGCTGCTGAAATGCGTGATAACGAGTACACAACACCTATGTACTTATTTAAAGCTGGAGCAATTGCTTTAGATTTAGGAAAAGCAGATAAAGCATTAGCTTACTTTAAAAGAATAAAAGACGATTACGCTAACTCTACTGAAGCTGGTAAAGTGGATGTATTTATAGGAAAAGCACAAGTGTTAGCAAACAAATAATAGCTACGACATATATGGCTACGGCAAACAAAAATTTATCAGATTACGATAAAGCATCAATCCCAAACGCGAGTAAATTTCGGTTTGGGATTGTTGTTTCTGAATGGAATGATAATATTACTGAAGGCTTGTATAAAGGAGCTTATGATGCACTTATAGATAATGGTGTGTTGCCAAATAATATTGTCCGTTGGGATGTTCCAGGTAGTTTTGAGTTAATCTACGGTTGTAAAAAAATGCAAGAGCAAATGGTAAATGCGGTTATTGCCATAGGTAGCGTTATACAAGGTGAAACAAAGCATTTTGATTTTGTTTGCGAAGGTGTTACTCAAGGGATTAAAGACTTAAATGTTACACGAGAAACCCCAGTAATTTTCTGTGTGCTTACAGATAATAACATGCAACAAAGCATAGAGCGTTCTGGTGGCAAACACGGAAATAAAGGTACAGAAGCTGCTATTGCAGCTATTAAAATGGCTGAGCTTAGAGAGAATAGCTAGTTTATAGTCTCAATTTTAATTATCTCGTTTGCTTTAATACTTCGGTCATCGCTCTTCATTATTTTGTCAATTTTATTAACATTTTTTGGCACTTAAATCACCTATTTCTGCATAGTTTTAAGTATTTTTGGAAAGACGAGCAATACTAGATTTTGTTTAAACAACGCAAACATAGAACTTTTAATTATCAACCTAGATTTTCAAAAGAAAGTCAAACAGATTCTAGTTTAGATAAGAAATCAGATACTAAAGATTTTATTTCAAAATGGAGGGCATCTAAACCTAGAAATCGAGTTGGTTTCCCAGTGAAAACCTCAGTTTTGATATTTATTTTGGTATTATTATTGATTTGCATGTATCTATTAGAAAAGAAATACATGTAATAATCATTAAAATCTAGAAACTATGGGACTTTTAAAACTGCGCAAAAACAAAAAATTTAATTATACACCTCGTTATTACGATGATAAAGGTGAAGGCAATCCGTTTGAAATTAAACACAAGTTTGATGAATACAGAAAAACTGTTGGAGCCAATAAAGGAATAAAAGGGAAGTTTAATGATGCTTTAGACGACTTAAAAAATAACCCTAATAGAGAAGTAAATAAACGCATTTTAGTTATTGTTGCAGTGCTTCTTTTAATATTTTTATTTATCATCGATTTCGATTTATCTATATTTTTACCAAAATAATATATGGCAGATATTATACAGCTTTTACCCGATCATGTTGCAAACCAAATTGCAGCTGGAGAAGTTGTACAACGTCCTGCTTCTGTAGTTAAAGAGCTTCTAGAAAACGCTATTGATGCTGGAGCTGATAGTATAAAACTCATTGTTAAAGATGCGGGTAAAACGCTTGTTCAGGTCATTGACAATGGTAAAGGCATGAGTAATACAGATGCTAGGTTAAGTTTTGAGCGTCATGCCACATCAAAGATTAGAAATGCCGAAGATTTATTTCAACTCCACACCAAAGGTTTTAGAGGCGAAGCTTTAGCGAGTATAGCTGCCATTGCGCATGTAGAATTAAAAACCAAACAAGAAGCTGACGATGTTGGAAGTTGTTTGGTAATTGAAGGGAGTAATGTAGTGTCTCAAGAAGTTGTAGTGACACCAACAGGAACGTCTGTTTCTGTAAAAAACCTGTTTTTTAATATTCCTGCAAGACGTAATTTTTTAAAATCTGATACAGTAGAGTTGCGCCATGTTATAGATGAATTTCATCGTGTTGCTTTAGCGCATCCAAGCATTAGTTTTGCTTTGTATAACAACGGAAGCGAAAGTTTTAATTTACCAGTTAGCAATTACCGTCAGCGTATAGTTAACATCTTCGGTACTAAAACAAACGAAAAATTAGTGCCAGTTGAAGAAGATACAGAAGTGCTTAAAATTTCAGGATTTGTAGGTAAACCAGAATTTGCAAAAAAGACTCGAGGTGAACAGTATTTTTTTGTAAATAATCGCTTTATAAAAAGTGCATATTTAAACCATGCTATTGCTTCTGCATTTGAAGGCTTATTAAAAAATGGCACACATGCGAGTTATTTTTTAAACCTAACTGTAGACCCGCAAACTATCGATATTAATATTCATCCAACAAAAACTGAAATTAAGTTTGATGATGAGCATACATTATATGCCTTGTTACGCTCTGCTGTAAAACATAGCCTTGGACAGTTTAATATAGCACCAGTTTTGGATTTTGAGCGCGACCCTAATTTAGATACACCTTACAGTTTTAAAACTACTGAAGATGCTAGCGTACCTAAGGTTGAGGTTGATAGAAGCTTTAATCCATTTAAAGAAGAAGCGGCTTCAAAAGCAAGAGCTGTAGCCTATAAAAAAGAACCTGCTTCAAGTTGGGATGGTTTATATGTTGGTTTAGAGTCAAAAGGAAATAACTCAAAACAAGATTTCACTGAGGTTCAATTTGAAAGTGAAGAAAGTACAGCGTCTATTTTTGAAGAAGATAATCAGGTTGAACAAAAAAATACAACCTACCAACTCCATAATAAATACATTGTAAGTACTATAAAATCGGGTATGTTGGTAATTGATCAACATCGGGCGCACCAGCGTGTGTTGTATGAAGATTTTCTTAAAAACTTAACGATAAAAGAAGCGGCAAGTCAGCAACTATTGTTTCCATTACAACTTCACTTTTCACCGCAAGACATTGCGATAATTAATCAATTAAAAGATGATTTGGAACATACAGGTTTTGTGTTTTCTAGTGTAAATGAAGAATCGGTTGATATAACAGGAGTGCCTGTGGGAGTTCCAGAAAGTGAAGTGTCTATTATTTTAGAACAATTAATCAGTGATGTTGAAAACGAGGTTCCAGACAGTCATTTTAGTGCATCAGACTTATTAGCAAAATCTATGGCTAAAAGTTTAGCTATAAAAACAGGGCAGTCGTTACAAAAAGATGAACAAGAACATTTGGTAAATAAACTATTTGCTTGTAAAGAACCTAATGTTTCTCCTACTAACAGAACAACATTTGTAACTATGAGTGTTGATGAATTAGATAAAAAATTTATTTAGAATATGATGCGAATTTCAGATACCGTTAAACATTTAATAATCATTAATGTGATTATGTTTGTTGGTACATTATACATTGGGAATGGTAATTCATTTTATGAATGGTTTGCAATGTATTTCCCTCAAAATGATGCATTTAAACCATGGCAAATTATTACACACATGTTTATGCATGGTGGAGCAATGCATATTTTCTTTAATATGTTTGCACTTTGGATGTTTGGCTCACCTGTGGAGCAAGTATTAGGCTCTAAACGCTTTTTATTTATATATATATCTGCTGGTTTAGGAGCCGTCTTACTTCAAGTTGGTTTTTATTATTTTCAATACCTTCCTGATTATAATACATTAATAGAGTCAGGATTGTCTTCAGATAGTATAAAACAAATGCTGACTACAAATGAGGTTAATGCTGGTGTAACACAGTCGCAAGTAGCTTTACTAAAAGATATTTTTCCTGCATATAATGCTTCTATGGTAGGAGCATCTGGTTGTATTATGGGAATTATGGCTGCTTTTGGTATGATGAATCCTGAAGCTAAATTGATGATGATATTTTTACCAATTCCTGTTAAAGCGAAATATTTTATTCCAGGAATTATCATTTTAGATTTAATCTCTGGTATAACAGGACAATCATTCTTTAGTCCAAGTAATACAGCATATATGGCTCACGTTGGTGGTGCAGTAACGGGTTTTTTAATTATGTGGTATTGGAAGAAAACACAGTTTAATAGAAACCGCTGGGATTAATGACAACACTCAATCAAGATATCAAAGAAAAACTCTCCAATCTTAATGTGCTTGAAAAAATAATAGCTATTAATTTGGTTATTTTTCTTTTGGCCTTCATTTTGAAACCTTATCTAATTTGGTTTGAGTTACCAAGTGCTTTTTCAAAATTTATTACAAAACCTTGGAGCATTATTACTTATGCTTTTTTGCATTATGACACTTTGCATATCCTGTTTAATATGCTTTGGCTGTATTTTTTAGGGCGTATGTTTATAAATCTTTTCAGCCCTAAAATGGCATTAAATGTTTATTTTCTTGGAGCTATTTGCGGTGGTTTGTTATTTATGTTATGCTATACTTTGTTTCCTAGTACATTTGGAGGTAGTTCTAGGTTATTAGGAGCCTCAGCTGCTGTAAGAGCGTTGTTAATTTTCTTATGTGCTTATATGCCAAATCAAGAGATTCGTTTTTTTACATTTAATTTAAAATTGTGGTATGTAGGTGCTGCTATTGTAGTTTTAGATGTTATGGGTGTTTTTTCTGGGATTAATAATCTTGAAACCGGAAACGCTGGAGGTTACTTAGCACATTTAGGAGGCGCGCTTTTAGGGTATTTTTATGCTAAACAGTTAATTAAAGGAAATGATATTGGAAAAGGTTTTGAAAAACTTATGGATGGGGTTGTTAACCTATTTAAGGTATCAAAAAAAGGACCTTTAAAAACAGTACATAAAAATAAAAGTAAAGTAGGTGGCTATACTAAAGCCGATTTTAATGAGTTTAATAATCAGAAGAAGATAGATGTTATTCTTGATAAAATTAGCAAAAGTGGTTACGATAGCTTAACATCAGAAGAAAAAGAATTCTTATTTAAAGCTGGAAAATAGCATATGAAAAAACTAAAATTCTTTGATAAATTGTTGTGGTTAGTCAATAGAATATTAGCTGTTCTTTTATTACTCTCTTTTATTCTTCCTTTTTTGCCTCCAAAAACATTTTCGATTTTATCAGTTTTAAGTTTAGGTGTAGCATTACTTATTCTTATTAATGTACTTTTCTTCTTATACTGGCTAATAAAACTTAAAAAGCAACTTATTTTATCTCTTACGGTTCTGTTAATTGGTTATTTTTCATTTGGTTCATTATACAAGTTTACATCTTCCACACAAGTTGAAGCTCCCAATAATTTTAAAGTGATGAATTATAATGTAAGACTGTTTAATCTTTATGAATGGATTCCTGAAAAAGGTATTGAGACTAAGGTTATCAATTTTATAAAAGCGGAATCTCCAGATGTTTTAAGTCTACAAGAATATCATCCACATAAAAATATCGACTTATCTTTTTTTAAATATAAATTTGAAAAATTGTCTGGAAAAAAAACTAAATATGGGCAAGCTATTTTTTCTCAATTTCCTATTGTAAATTCTGGATCTGTTGAGTTTCCTGATACCGCAAATAATGCTATTTATGCTGATGTGGTTAAGGGAGGAGATACTATTAGGTTTTATAATATTCATTTAGAATCCATGCGTATAGATACTAAGGTTGAAAACTTAAAAACGGAAGATTCCGAACGTCTTTTTAAGCGTATAGGTAAAACTTTTAAAATGCAACAATTTCAAACGGAATTGTTTTTAATGCACAAAAAGCAATGTAAATATAAAATGGTGATTTGTGGCGATTTTAATAACACAGCATTCTCTTATGTTTATAGAAATATTAAAGGCGATTTAAACGATACTTTTAAAGAAGCTGGTAATGGTTTCGGACGTACCTACGATTTTAAATTCTTTCCTGTTAGGATTGATTTTATCTTTTCTGATAAAGATTTTAATGTTAATGGTTTTAAAACCTATAATGCGCATTACTCAGATCATTACCCTATTATGACTACATTAAGTTTAGAAAAATAGTTATCAGTCTCAGTTTTTAAGTTGATTGTTTAAATTTTGTGCTTTACCTCCTTATTCTAGATTAATCATCACATCAAAGAGCAATCTATTGCATCAGAAATGATATGAATCATTAATCCTAATCCAACTAATCGGGATTTCTTTGGAAAGCATAAAAAGAAATAAAACAAAATAGCAAAAGATGAGTGTAAAGGATGAAAACCAATACTACATCTATTAGAATCGAAAATAGGTGTTGCTAATAAATGATCTAAATCAATCAGTATACCAGCTATCATTACAAGGTAGGCATACTTCCAATTCGATTTAAAAAACAATAAAGCAACCACAAGTGGTAATAAAAAATGACAGCCATAATGTATTAAAGGTTGAAGCATTACTGAGATATTATAGTTTGAGATTCTAAATAGTTAAGTGCATTAGGGCCTTCGTTAAAGAGTAAATCTAAAATACTTAAATTAGGAATAAACCCGTGTTTATTTGTAAAGACCTGTGTATAGGATTCTAATTGATTAGGTGTTTCCTTTTTAGCATTTACCAAATGCCTAAAATCGGTTTTATCGTTAAAATCTCTTTGATAAGATTCTGTTTTTGAAGCATTAATTTCTAATTGAAGACAATCGCAAATAACCTCAAAGCATTTTAAATTAAAATCTAAAAGAAAGTCTGCTTTATCAATAAATAAATGTTGAATCTCATCTTCGTAATACTCAAAAAAAGGCGATGTTCTATAAGCAGAAAGCAATGATTTCCAATGAAGACTTTGCCAGTTATCTTGATTAAAAATTTTAACGTCTCTATATTTCTGACGATTTTTCTGTGAATGTATTACGGGTATATTTAAACCTAATTTACCATTGGCACCATAAATATAAGTGCGATTTCGGTAGGTTTGTTTTAAAAAATTATCATCCATTTCAAAAACCACTTCATCAGCTTTTGCCAGAGCTATAAAGTGAGCAATATTTGGAAAGTATGTAGGATGGATAACAATCTTCATGAGTTAGTTTTGAATAGCTTCTTTACTTTGGTTTGAAATGCCATTAACAAAATTGGTGATAATTTTTAATTCTTCTGCAAGCTCAAAACCACTAAAACCTTTTATATCTGAGTAGCTAATGTTTTTATTGTAAAAGTTAAGGTATTTACTAGCTAATGGTAAATAAGACCAATGCCAACGTTCTAAATGATACCCGGTTCTTCCGTTTTTTTTATTGGTGTACACTTGATAGAAGCCAAACTTATTTGCATTTTCAGATAGCCAGTCGTATTCCTTTTTACCTTGACCACTTTCAAAATAAGAGTTTCTTAAACTATTTAGATCTAAATCTGTTCCCCAATGATGTCTTGAAGACGATGGCATGGAACTGTATTCTAATATTTTTTTTGCTCTTTTAATAGGAGTTAGGTGTTCATACTTTTTCCATTTGCGTTCCCAAATGTATTTTTGTTCATCGAAACTTCTAGTGCCAGAAATAATCTTTAGAGAAATACCATCAGCTGCAGCTTGATTATACATATTTACAAAAGCAAGGTATACTTCTTTATTTAAAAACAAAGATTTTGAAGCATGAATGGAATTGACCTCTACAAATAACTGATGCATTTGATAGTCAAATTTCCCAAGAATAAAATCTTTGGTTAGTTCAGGCTTACTCTGACCATTAGAATAGCAAGTAATAAAAATGATAAATAAGAAGCCTTTAATCTTCATATAATATGCTTACTCTTTAAAGTGAAGTTTAAGCAAAAGTACAATAAAGCTTATTTGCTCTCTTTTTTACGTTTTTTCCATTTGTTGAATCCAATCCAACCGAATAATAAAACTAAAAAAGGTATAAAGAAAGAGGTTGCCTTTCCTTTGCCACTAACGGTTGTAAAGAAACGTTCAAGGCGAGGGTTTTTAATACCATCCCAACTCATCCAAATAAATACAGGTTTTCCAATAACATGGTTAAAAGGAACAAAGCCCCAGCGTCTTGCATCAATTGAGTTGTGTCTATTGTCACCCATCATCCAATAGTAATTTTGTTTGAATGTGTAGGTGTTAGCAACTTCTCCATTAATTAAAATTTGATTGCCTTTTACTTGTAAAGTGTTGCCTTCGTATTCAGTGATGACGCGCTTGTATAATGGTAAAACTTCCAAATTAATATCAATGGTTTTTCCTTCTTCAGGAATGTATATTGGTCCAAAGAAATCAGTATTCCATTTGTAATCTGGATTATGAGGAAAAACTGAAGGGTCTCTTTCTCCTTTTACATTCTTTAAGGGTGTAACTTTAGAAACATTAGGATGGTTTTTAAACCTTGCTAAAGCTTTGTTAGAAATAGCGGGAAAGTAACTTACTGATGCGTTTTGATTATATTGAGGTCTATCAGTAATATCATATCTTTTGGAAAGTTGTTGTTGGTTAAATGGACCAGTTTTTGTGTCTATTCTGTAAGAAAACTGTAAATGTGCTCTATCTGGTAATTCGTTTTTCTTTCCGTTTATATAAACATAACCGTTTCTTACCTCAAGAGAATCTCCTGCAACACCAACACAACGTTTTACTAAGTTGGTTTTTTTGTCTATAGGCTTGTAATAATTTCTATCAGGGGTAAAAACATCCATATTCCTTAAGGTATCCGCTGGTTGATTAAAAACAACAATCTCGTTTCTGTCAATTTTTTCAAAACCAGGAAGTCTTAAATAAGGAAGTTGTAATTTATTTTTCCAAGATGTTTTACGTTCTTCAAAATGATCATTAAATAAATATGATTTTTTGTTTAATCCAGGAATAGTATCATGAACCATAGGAGCTCCAACAGTAGTCATAGGTACTCTTGCTCCATAGTGAAACTTGCTTACAAACAGGAAATCTCCAACAAGTAATGATTTTTCAAGTGATGAAGAAGGAATGGTAAACGGTTGCATAAAATAGGTGTGTACTATAGTAGCTGCTACTATGGCAAACAAAATAGAACTTAACCAATCTCCACCAGAGGTATTAGGAAGTAAACTTCTGTTTTCAACATAATTTACATCTGTAACATAATTTAGATAATAGTTATAAAACCCTAAAGAGACAACAGCTAAAACTGTATCTAAAGTAGAATTTTTCCCAAAACTTCTTGCAGTTTCAACCCAAACCACTGGAAACATAATAAGATTAACAATAGGTAGAAATAATAAAATAATCCACCACCAAGGACGGTTTATAATTTTCATTAAAACAATGCCATTATAAACTGGTATAAAGGCTTCCCAAGCTTGTCTGCCTGCTTTAATGTATAATTTCCATGTGCCTAAACCATGAATTAATTGAATTATTAAAAAGAATATTAACCATTGCGTCCAAGTCATAATCTCAAAATTTTAATTTTTTATAAGTAGTCATTAGCGTTTCAATGTTACGCTAAAATCTAATATTAACCAATATTTAACACATCATTCATAGTAAATACACCAGTTTTTCCCGCAATCCATTCTGCAGCAACAACAGCACCTAAAGCAAAACCTTGTCTGGTGTGTGCTATGTGTTCTATGCTTATAGTGTCTACTTCACTTTCGTAAGTTACCGTATGTGTTCCAGGTACATCTTCAATTCGTTTTGCTGTAATTGGTATTGTATTTTCAGCTTTTTCGTCAAGTTTCCAATTATTGTAACCCTCATGTTGTTCAATAACACCATTTGCCAAAGAAATAGCTGTACCACTTGGTGCATCAAGTTTTTGAGTATGATGAATTTCTTCCATAGAAACATTATACTGTTTTAATGCACTCATCATTTTTGCGAGTGTTTTATTTAATTCAAAAAAGATGTTTACACCCAAACTGTAGTTGGAAGCATAAATAAAAGCACCTTTCTTTTCTTTACATAAAGTTACGGCATCATCATATTTATCCAGCCATCCTGTAGTTCCAGAAATGACAGGAACATTATTGTTAATACAGTTTGAAATATTATTAAATGCCACAGTTGGTATGCTAAAATCTATAGCAACGTCAGCTTTTGTAATATCATAATCGTTATCATCTTTATCAATAGTCAATACAACATTATGCCCACGTTTAATGGCAATCTGCTCAATGGTTTTTCCCATTTTTCCGTATCCAAGTAAAGCTATTTTCATAGTATTTGTAATATGTTTAATGCTCTTCTCGAGCTTAAAATTTAAAGTTTAAAGTTAATCCTAGATTACCCGAAGAATCAAATTCATTTAATTTATAATGCGGTGCTAAAGATAGGTTTTCATCCACATTATACTGTAGTAAATGTGCATCTACATTAGCATCAATAATATTTAATGCATACATACCAAGCGTCACTAAAAGTGATATTTCTTTATTACGTCTATAGAATTTTTGAGCATCTTCAAGCTTTTCGGTTGTTACTCTTGGTGTTGTTAATTGATTACCTTGAGAATCTAAATAAAATTCATCATTTGTAAAACCAGCGAGTCTACTTTTATAGGCATCTCTATAGCGGTTGTATTCTTTATTATTATTTATATAAAAATAAACACCAGTTCCTATGGCGCCATATACAATAGGAATTTTCCAATACTTTTTATTATAAGCTTGTCCTAAACCTGGTAATATTGCTGAATAAAAGGCAGCTTTAGCAGGCGAGAGTGGATTTATTGGTTTACTGGGTTCTATAATAGAATCGATAACAACTTCTTTTGGAAGTTCTTCTTTTTGTTTCTTCTTTTTCTTTTTTTGAGCGAAAGAAGAGAAACAAAGTAAACAAGCTAGTATTCCTACTAATAGGGTTTTATTTGGAATCACCTTGAACTAATTTTTTAATGCGATTAAAATCTTCTTCTGAATGAAAAGGAATTGTAATTTTTCCTTTCCCATTTTTAGAGACTTTAACGTCAATTTTATGTCCAAAGTATTCAGAAAATGCGGTTATGCCTTTTTTAACAAATTTTGGCATCTCGTTATCGTCTGATTTTTTTGAAGTGGTTTCAGTATTTCCAGTTGTATTGAAATCGCGAACAAGTGTCTCGGTTTCTCTTACTGAAAGTTTGTTAGAAAGTATACTTTCGTATATGTCTAATTGATTTGATTGATCATCAATACTGATTAATGCACGTCCATGGCCCATAGAAATAAAGCCATCTCGCATCCCAGTTTGAATAATTGGGTCTAGTTTTAATAAACGTAAATAATTGGCTATGGTAGAACGTTTTTTACCAACACGCTCGCTCATTTGTTCTTGAGTAAGATTAATTTCATCAATTAACCGTTGGTAGGATAAGGCAATTTCAATAGGGTCTAAATCTTGACGTTGAATATTTTCAACCAAGGCCATTTCAAGTGATTCTTGATCGTTTGCAATTCTAACGTAAGCAGGAATAGTTTCTAAGCCTAATAATTTTGAAGCTCTAAAACGACGTTCACCCGAAACAAGTTGATATTTATTTAAACCTAATTTTCTAACCGTTATAGGTTGAATGATACCTAATTCTTTTATAGATGAAGCTAATTCTCTAAGAGATTCTTCACTAAAGTTTGTACGTGGTTGAAAAGGGTTAACTTCAATAAAATCAATATCTAATTCAATAATGTTACCAACAACTTTATCAGCATTTTTGTCTTGTACCGATTGGATATCGTTATTTGGGTCTTTTAATAATGCAGATAAACCTCTTCCTAAAGCTTGTTTTTTAGTTGCCTTAGCCATAATTAATCATTTTTATTAATCACTTCTTTTGCCAAACTTAAGTAATTGTTTGCACCTTTACTACTAGCATCGTAATTAATTATACTTTCACCGTAACTAGGTGCTTCACTGAGCCTTACATTTCGTTGAATGATGGTTTGGAATACCATATCGTTGAAATGTTTTTGAACCTCTTCAACAACTTGATTAGATAATCGTAATCGAGAATCATACATTGTTAATAACAAACCTTCAATATCTAATTCAGGATTATGGATTTTTTGAACACTCTTTATGGTGTTTAAAAGTTTTCCTAAACCTTCTAAAGCAAAATATTCACATTGAATAGGTATAATCACAGCATCAGCAGCAGTTAAGGCATTTAAGGTTAACAAACCTAGTGATGGTGCGCAATCTATTATGATGTAATCGTAATCGTTTTTAATATCATTTAATGCTTTTTTAAGCATGTATTCACGTTCTTCCTTATCAACAAGCTCTATTTCAATAGCAACCAAATCTATATGAGCTGGAATAATATCTAGGTTAGGCGTTTCGGTACTTGTAATAGCTTCTTTAGCAGAATTTGAATGCTCTAAAAGTTGGTAGGTTCCAATGTTTACAGATTCTACATCAATTCCAATTCCAGAAGTTGCATTTGCCTGAGGGTCAGCATCTATAAGTAACACTTTTTTTTCTAGAACGCCTAGTGAAGCTGCTAAATTTATAGAGGTTGTTGTTTTTCCAACACCGCCTTTTTGATTAGCAATTGCAATGATTTTACCCATTAAATGATTTGGTTTTATGAGCCACAAAAATACAATTATTTACGTGGAATAAAAGCGGAACTTGTTAACAACATCTGATTAAGAAGTGATTAATGCCAAAATAGATTGCAAAGCCATATTTAATTATAATTAATTCAAACTTCACTTCATTATAATGGTGATTATCTTTTAGTTTGTTCTTCTAATTTCTTCTTCATTTCCAAAATTTCTACGTTTATTATTAATCTTTTTATTTCCAAAGCTATAACTGGCAGAAAGTCTAATATATCGATTGTTATCATTTTGTGCATAAACTTGCTTTACACCATTTACGGTTGATTGAAAGTTGTTTAAACTCGATCTGTTAAAAATATCTTTAACTAATATTGCAACTTGTAGTTTTTTACTCAAGAATTGTTTGCTCATGCCTAAATCTACACTCAAAGTTTCTCCTACACTAAATAATCCCATTTTAAATGGTGAGTTGTAAGAAGCATCCAATTGTAATTTAGCTGTCTCATTTAAAATAATTTTGTTACTAGAATTTACATTTACCATAAGACTATTTTGAGGTTTAGCTCCAATATTTTTGGTAAAATTAGTTTTAGAACCCATTACAGTTATACTATTCTGGCTCTGTAACCATGAAATATTATCAAATAATGCGCTTTGAGTAATTCCAAAATTAGAATGCTCGTAGAAGTTTTCACGTGTTGCAATTTGTGTGCTAGTATCAATATCTGAAGTAAAAATAATACTAGAACCATCTTTTCTGATGCTTAAAAATGCATTGGTTGTAAATTTACTTTTGTAGGTGTACTTAAAATCAAAATTATCAATAAAAGAAGGTCTCAAAAAGGGATTTCCAACACTAAATGTATTGCTACTAATAACAGATCTAAAAGGATTTAAATCTCTAAATCGAGGTCTTTCAATGCGTTTTCCATAGCTTAATGAAAAGTTGTTGTCATCGTTTTTGTTAAAACTTAGATAGAATGATGGGAATAATTTTGAATACTCATTAATGTTTGTTTCATTTAATTGAACAGAAAACCCTTCAGTCTTTGTGTTTTCATACCTTAATCCAAGTTGTATATCCCATTTTTCATTTAATTTTTTTGTTCCACTTACATACAAAGCTTGATTGTTTTCTTTGTACTCAAACCTGTTTGAAATATTAGTGTCCAAAACTGGCGTTCCAGTAATGGTATTTAAAAACACAATATCACTGCTGTTTTCAATGGTGCTGATTTTTATACCGTAAGATAAATTTGCGAAGTCTAAAGGGTGTTCTACATCAGTTTTAATACTATAGTTTTTAATTTTTTGATCTGAAATAGTATTTGCAGCAGTATTAATCCCTAAGAAATCATTATTTGGTAAAAAACTGTTAGTTAGAAAATTACGATTCTGATTTGAGTCATAAGTAAAATAATCTAAGTCAAAAGAAATACTTTTACCTAAAGTATCAAGTTTTGTAATGGAATGTAAGTTAACTAGATGACTATTTATTTTTGCATCATTCATACCATTATTCACTAGTAATGAATCTAAGGTATTTAATGCGTTGAAAATTTTAGAAATACTTTTATCAGTAAGATCAGGTCTTTTAGAATTTCCTAAATATTGAATACCAACAGTTGTTTTATCACTCACATCATAATCCATCAATAGTTGAGCAGAAAGATTGTCTAGTCTGTCTTTACTTTCTATATCAATATCCCATGTACTGTTTGGGTAAAAAACTTGAAAATCTTCTGTGTTTCTGGAATTTCCTTTTGTTCCATTTACATTTAATGAAAGGCTCAATTTGTTCTTATTGTAAAGAAGACTATTTCTTAATGTTAGAAAGTTATAAGTATTTAAGTTGTTTACTAAAGCAGTTGAGTTTTTCCAAGAATTAAGTTTTCCTTTCTTTAATACAATATTAATAAGACCGCCATTACCAGCTGCTTCGTATTTAGATGGAGGAGATGTAATAACTTCAATTTTTTTAATATCACTTGCAGAAATAGCGTTTAAATAACTGATTAAATCTTCTGTGGAAAGTTGAAGTAAACGCCCGTTAATCATCACTCTAGACTCTCCTCTTCCTAACAAGGAAATACTATTATTTTGAACACTTAAACCAGGTGCAATACGCATAGCATCTAGTGCATCTCCACCAATAGCTGTTACGCTATTCTCTACATTAAATATTAAGCGATCAGGTTTTTGTTCAATCAATTTCTTTTTGTGTGTAATAACTACTTCGTCAAGTGTGTTGTTGGCTTTCAGTATTAAAGTTCCTAAATCTAAATCTTCATTTAAGTTTATTTCTTTTTCAAGATTAGAATAGCCAATAAAGCTAATAGTTATATTGTAAGTTCCAGATTTAGCTTTGAGGAGAAAGTTTCCGTTATCGTCTGTAATTCCTCCGGTAATAATTTTACCATTTAAAGACGTTAATACAACATTGGCCCAAACAATAGGTTGAGAATTATCTGTGATTTTTCCTTTTAAATTTACTTGAGCTATTAGTAAAGCAGGAATTAATAAAAGAATGAATAAGGTAAAACGCTTCATGATATTTTGATTTTTTAAATTGATACTTGTTTTATTTGAAGCAAATATCCTATGGAAAGAGATTCTATACGACCGATTGTTAAAAGTCGAACGCATTTGTGCAATAAAAATGAGTTCGACTTCTTACATTGAAGCGTTCGACTTTTTACGAGGTCTTATTATTACTAAGATTTGCGGTAAGCAGTAGGTGTTTTTCCTGTGTGCTTTTTAAAGGCAGTATTGAATGAAGATTTTGAATTAAAACCAACTTCGTACAAAATTTCGAGTACAGTTAGCTTTGTTTTTACATTGTCTTTCAAAATAGATTTGGCTTTTTCAATACGATAGCCATTTACAAAATCAAAAAAGTGTTGCCCTAATTCTTGATTTATTAAAACAGATAATTCCCGATGTGGTATATTTACTTTTTCTGAAAGACTTTTAACCGTAAGTGAAGGGTCTAGGAATGGCTCTTCTTCAGTCATGTAATTCTTTATAAGATCTATTTGATTACTATGTGTTTTGTTTTTACCATCAGTCATTTCTTTTGATAAGCGTAAATCAACAGCAATACCTCTAAATAATTTGGGAGATAGAAGCGCTTTAAATACTAACCAAAAACTAAAGAATAAACCGAAAGAGAGTAAAATGATTCTAAAAATATTTACAAATTGCTCATCAAAATCGCCAGAATCTCTAATAAAGGCTTTTATAAAAGTTAATATTTGACCAACTAGTATAAAAATAATAAGTTGTTTAACCCAATGGTAATTGTAAAAAGCATCTTTGCTGGTATAGTTTTCTAATAATAACTTACGATACCTTAAGAGGTAGTATAACTCAGCAATAATATAAATAACCTCAATAATTTTACCTAAAACAGATATGTAATGAGCTTCTGGAGTTTCATTAAAGTAGTTTAGAAATGAGATTTGAGCCTCTCTAGGAACAAGAAAGAAATTAGGTAATAGGATGACGATATTTATTACCCAAGGAATTAAATGAACAAGATGTTTCCATTTTAATTTAAAATCTGAATAAATAACAGATAGAATATAAAGAAATAAAAGTGGGTCTTTAAATGCAGAGATTTGTATTCTAAACATTTCTAAAGCAGGAGGTAACTCAATAAAATTATGGTAAAAAAATACGCTAATATCAATAGCTGTAATAATTAAGAAGCCTGCAAGTAATTGATTGCTAATTTTTTTTACTGTTTTTACAGTTAAAAGGAATGCTGAGAAAAGAAGAAATAGTATAACTATTATGAAGCTAACTATACCTATAATTGTTATGTTATCCATTTAATTGTAGGTGTCTAAAATGTTTATTAGTCATCAATTAAAATTTCTAAAATTTTTATAGCTGCATCACTAATTTTTGTTCCAGGTCCAAATACAGCAACGGCGCCTGCATCAAATAAATATTGATAATCTTGTTTTGGAATAACGCCACCAACAATAACCATAATATCATCACGACCATACTCTTTCAAAGCTTCAATAACTTGCGGAACCAGAGTTTTATGACCAGCAGCTAAAGATGATACACCTAAAATATGTACATCGTTTTCAACAGCTTGTTTTGCGGCTTCTTGTGGGGTTTGGAAGAGGGGACCAATGTCTACATCAAAACCAACATCTGCATAACCTGTAGCAACAACTTTTGCACCACGATCATGACCATCCTGTCCCATTTTTGCTATCATAATACGAGGGCGCCTACCGTCTTGTTCTGCAAAAATATCAGCTAGTTCTTGTGCCTTTTTAAAGGATTTGTCGTCTTTTATTTCTTTACTATACACACCAGAAAATGATTTTATTTGAGCTTTATGTCTTCCAAATTCTGCTTCCAATGCATCACTAATCTCTCCAAGAGTAGCGCGTTCGCGAGCAGCTTCAACAGCTAAAGCTAGTAAATTTTCTTGTCCTGTTCGAGCCGCTTCAGTTAATTTTGATAAAGTAGCTTTAACTTTATCTGAATTTCTTTCAGCTTTTATAGTGTTTAATCGCTCTATTTGTGAGTTTCTAACGGTTTGATTATCTACTTCAAGAGTAGAAATAGGATCTTCTTCTTCAAGTCTATATTTATTAACACCAACAATAATATCTTGCCCAGAATCTATCCTAGCTTGCTTTCTTGCCGCGGCTTCTTCAATTCTTATTTTAGGGATTCCTGCTTCAATGGCTTTAGTCATTCCTCCTAAGTCTTCAACTTCTTCAATTAAAGACCATGCTTTTTGAGCGATATCATGCGTCAACTTTTCCACATAGAAACTTCCAGCCCACGGATCAACAGTTTTAGTGATTTTAGTTTCTTCTTGCAGAAAAATTTGGGTATTCCTAGCTATTCTAGCTGAAAAGTCAGTTGGTAATGCTATGGCTTCATCTAAGGCATTAGTATGTAAACTTTGAGTGCCGCCAAAAGCGGCAGCAGCAGCTTCAATAGTTGTTCTTGCTACATTGTTAAAGGGGTCTTGCTCAGTTAAACTCCAACCTGAAGTTTGACAATGCGTTCTTAATGATAAAGACTTTTCATTTTTTGGATTAAATTGTTTTACCAATTTAGCCCAAAGCATTCTGGCAGCTCGCATTTTAGCAATTTCCATAAAATGATTCATACCAATAGCCCAAAAGAAAGATAGGCGAGGAGCAAAGGTATCAATATCCATACCAGCTGCTAATCCTTTTCTTATATATTCTAGTCCATCAGCAAGGGTGTAAGCCAATTCAATATCACATGTTGCACCAGCTTCTTGCATATGGTAACCTGAAATACTTATGCTGTTAAATTTTGGCATGTTTTTACTGGTATACTCAAAAATATCAGAAATGATTTTCATAGAAGGTGTTGGTGGATAGATGTATGTGTTTCTAACCATAAACTCCTTTAAAATATCATTTTGTATGGTTCCGGCTAGTTGTTCTGGTTTCACACCCTGTTCTTCTGCAGCAACTATGTAAAATGCCATTATGGGCAAAACGGCACCATTCATAGTCATGGAAACCGACATTTTATTTAAAGGAATCTGATCGAAGAGTATTTTCATATCTTCAACAGAATCAATGGCAACACCTGCTTTTCCAACATCACCTACTACACGTTCATGATCAGAATCATACCCTCGATGTGTTGCTAAATCAAAAGCAACAGATAATCCTTTTTGTCCTGCGGCTAAGTTTCTTCTGTAAAACGAATTACTTTCTTCTGCAGTAGAAAATCCAGCATATTGGCGTATAGTCCAAGGTCTTCTAACATACATAGTACTATATGGTCCGCGAAGATTTGGTGCAATGCCTGCTATGAAATCTAAATGTTCTAAACCTTCAATATCTTCTTTAGTATAAGTAGATTTAATATCAATACCTTCAGCAGTTCTAAAATTTGATGTTTCTTGCTTATCAATTTTTGCAGCTGATTTTAGTTCGATATGTTGAAGGTTTTTTCTATGCATTATAAAATCATTTTTTGCAAAAAAGGATCGAAATCAACATCAAAGCCCGTGTGTAATTGTAAGAAAACTGTTTTTTTATTAGATGTTAATATATAAGATGAATTAAAAGTTGATGTTTGTTTTTTAGTATTCTTAATTTTATAAATAGCTTTAAAAATTTGAGCGGTTTTATTAGATGTGTAGTTAGCAGTAATTTTTTTGAAATTTAAGTCAGTTTTATTAGAAACCTTATCATTATTCATTTTTATCATACCTAAAATATACTGTGCATCCGTCCTGTACAAAGGCGTATATGGTAAGGTATTAATGGTATAAGTTGATCTGGTTTCTTCGTCAAAATATATGTATAAATTGCCTTTCATCTCTCTCAAAACTTGTAATCGTTTTGTTTCTAATTTATAGTTTTCTTTAGAAGCTAATGAGTCTAAAACCTTTTGATATTCAGCCGATGAATATTTTTTAAAGCTCTGAGGTAGATAAATTTTGATTCCATCATCACTTAAAAAATGATATTTTCCAGAAACATCTTCAATGTTTTCAATTTCAATCCAACTTTTAACATCAGAAACCATATTTAAGCAAGATGTAAAACTTAAAAAGAGTAAATAAAAAGCTAAATGTAATTTTATTTTGCTCATTAATTTTAGTGGTTGTGTCCAGCATGAGGATCAACTTCAGGCTTAGGTGGTAATTGATTAAAATCTACTTTTAATTCTGGTTTTTCAAAATTTACTTTTGAAAAATCAATATCAAACATTTTAGCGTAGAATAAATCTAATGCAACATACATAGCTAGATTTTTATCATTTAATGTGTTTCTGTATTTATTAGCTAAAGGCGCTCCAAATAATTTAGGACTCATGCTATTAGTTGATATAAGCGCATCTAAAGTAGTTTTTAAAGCAGTATCTTTTATACTCTCAGAAATACAATTCATTGTAGAGCCTTTGTAGTTTAAATGGCTTTTAGGGTTATTAGCGTCCCATAAATCGGTTTCATTTTTTAAAGCTTCAAAAATACTAGAAGTATGTTTTGAAACCATATCCTCTAATTTTAATCTTCCAAAAGTTGAGTTTCTAATTATTTGGGAATACGCTTGGTCTAATCGGTAATTCTGGTTTCCTTTTTTGTAATGGTTTACAATATCATCTTCAAAACTGTAAAGCGCTTCATTTAATAATTTGGAATTTACGCCTTCACAAGTAAAAGCTACAGGTTTGTCTGCATATTTAAAATCTGTAAAAGGGGTTTCTTTCTTACAGTTAAATACAATAAAAAATAATAAAAAAGGGATAAGTGTAATTTTTGAGTTCATTTTAATTTTCATTTTTTAATCGTTTTTGTTCTAAATGTTCAGATAATCGTTTTTCTATTATAGGTTCAATTAATGTTTTTCTTGGATTGGTTTTGATAAAAGGATAAAGTTCTAACTCATTTTTCATTTTATCGTTGCCATTTGGGTGTTTGTTTGTTCCCAATAAAACTTCTTCGCCTTTATCAAATTGTTGTTGCTCTTTTGAAGCACTTTCTTTAATTTTTCTTTGTATGGTTCCTGATTTCAATTGATTTAAAAAGCCACCATGTTCTTCAATATTTTTAAATAAATCTAAAGCTTTTTCTGAAAGTTGATTAGTAATACTTTCAATATAATAAGAGCCATCAGACGGATTATTTACTTTATCAAAATAACTTTCATGTTTTAATACTAGTAATTGATTTCTGGCAATCCGTTCACCAAACTCATTGCTTTTATGATAAATAGCGTCGTAAGGTAAATTATCAATTGTGTTTGCGCCACCAAGAATAGCACTCATGCATTCAGTAGTAGTACGCAACATATTTGTATTGTAATCGTATAATGTTTTATTGCGTTTGGTAGGCGTTGCTATAATGTTACAATTTGGGTTTGCTTTATATTCAAAGGCTAGTGTTTTCCAAAGTTTTCTTAGGACTTTTAATTTTGCAATTTCAAAAAAATAGTGTGTTCCTACAGAAATGTTGAATGTTATATCTAGAGATTGTAGATTGGTTTCGGTTTCGTCTAATGCATTAAGGTACTCATTAGCATGTGCTAAACTGTAGGCTAATTGCTGAGTCATGTTTGCACCAGCATTTTGATAAAGAGATGCATCAATATTAAATGAACGCGTTTGTTTTATTATAGATGAGAATGCTTTAAAATCATCATTAAAATTTTCAAACCAATTTCCTGTTTTTGTAAGGTTACCTATTACATCTGTATGGATTCTTGCTTCTGGAATTTGTTTCTTTATAAGTTTAATGTAATCTTCAGAAAGAAACAAGAGTTCAAAATGCAAATGCGCAGCGTTTGTATTTATGTTTTCTATTAAGTGGTCAATCGAAATAGTTTCAGAAGGAATTATAAACTTTATACTTTCTGCACCTCTTTCAATAATATCAATAGCTTTTAAATTTGATTTTTCAACATCTGCTACAAATATAGATTGACAAATTTTCCATTGGCTAGCTTTAGTGTTTGAAATATTTGGTAATTCATCAAAATCATCAGCATGATAAAAAGGTTTTACATCTATATCTTCATTCGTTTTAAAAATTAGCGTGTTGTTGTAATCTGCTCCTTTTAAATCGAATTGTATTTTTTGTTTCCATTGTTTTGAAGAAACCCTATTAAATCCATCAAATAGTTTATTATTCATCCTTTTTGGTTTTTAAACTATCTTCATATTCAATAATATATATTTCTTCATTTTCACGCTTCATGTAATATTCTTCTCTAGCAAATCTTTCTAAACCTTCTTCAGAGCTAATTTTTTTTAAGTCTTTTTTGTCTTTAGCAATTTCTTTTTTGTAATAGTCTTTTTCGTTTTCTAAATCTTCAATTTCAGTATTTAATTCATGATGAATAAGCCATGAGTTAGCATCAAAAAATAACATCCAAACAGCAAATACTACTAAAATAAGTATAAATATATTTTTAAAAGGTTTTAAGTATTTGTTTTTTGGAGAGGCCATGTTATAATTTTTCTGTTATTATTGTTTTCACTATATCAATTGCAACTGTATTGTGTTTGTTGTTTGGAATTATAATATCGGCATATTCTTTCATAGGTTCTATAAACTGATTATGCATAGGTTTTAATGTGTTTTGGTAGCGATTTAAAACTTCATCTAAATCTCGCCCTCTTTCAGATATATCACGCTTTAAACGCCTTATTAAGCGTTCATCACTATCAGCATGAACAAATATTTTAATATCAAACATATCTCTTAATTCTGGATTTGTTAATATTAATATACCTTCAACAATTATAACTTTTCTGGGATTTGTTATAATGGTATCACCAGTTCTATTATGTTTAACGAACGAATACACAGGTTGGTGTATAGGCTTGTTGTTTTTTAAATCTTCTAAATGCGTTGCTAATAAATCAAAATCAATAGATCTTGGGTGGTCAAAGTTTATTTTTACACGTTCGTCATAAGTTAAATGAGATGTGTCTTTATAGTAAGAATCTTGGGATATTATTCCAACCTCACCTTCAGGAAGTTCATTCAGAATTTTATTAACAACAGTCGTTTTACCGCAACCTGTTCCACCTGCAATTCCTATTATTAGCATAAATATTTAGTTTAGACTTTAGTTAAACAAATTTAAGATTAATTCTTTGTAAAATTTTTATAGAGAATAATATTTTTGAAAGTAAATAATTTGGGCGTTGCCCTAAAGGGTCGGGCTATCCGTTACAAGTCCTCGCTTCTGCACTATAGTGCAAAAGCTGTGGGCTATCCACTTCTATTCCTAACGCATTTTCCGCCAATATCATTACAAAACCTCAAGTCTGTTTTTATTATCAAGCAGTCCTTAAATCTAGTATTTTAAAGCAATAAGAAAATCATAAATTAAAAAACATAAAATTTTATCAATTGCTAATAAAAAGGCAAAAAAAAGATTTTAAATGTAAAAGAAAACTCTATATTTGCACCCCGTTACAAGATAACTAAATACGGGGTGTAGCGTAGCCCGGTTATCGCGCCACGTTTGGGACGTGGAGGCCGCAGGTTCGAATCCTGCCACCCCGACGAAGAAAAGCCAGCAATCTTTAAGATAGTTGGCTTTTTCTTTTTTATGAATTTTAAAAGCTTTAGCTTTTATATGTGGATATATAGAAAAAGACAAATTGTTTTTTTTTCTTTGATTTTACACGACATCACATAAAATGTATATTTTTTTTATATAATTGGCATAATTTTAAAGAACTTTTAAACTTCACTTTTATTTGTTATCTCTTCAAAGTAAAATGTGCTTTGAATACCTTTATTAATCCATCTCTAGGTTCAATGTATTCAATAGTAAACCAGTAATCATTATTCGGCATTATTACACCTTTAAAAGTTCCATCCCAACCAGAAGAATAGCTTGGGTTTAATTGTTTTAAAAGTTTACCATAACGGTTGTAAATATAAATTTTAGCTTGAGGTTGATTTTTTAATCCTGTAATATTCCAAGTGTCGTTAAATCCATCGTTATTCGGTGTAAAATATTTTGGGTATTCTATAGCCATAACTTTAGTACTGCTTATTCCACATCCATTAGTATCCCTGGCTGTAATTATGTGTTCTCCAAAAGACACATTATTAAATATTCCTGTGTCTTGCCATGGTCCGTTGTCAATGCTAAACTGGTAATTATTTTTTCCAATTCCAGATGTATTGGCTTCTATAGTGTGATAATTTGTGAAAGCATTTGTTATAACGTTTGCAGTAATTACCGGAGGAGAGCTAAAATTAACTGTAGTATTTTTTATTGTAGAACAAAAAGTTGATAATGACGTTACTTCAACAGTATAATCACCCTCAGATGTTGGGATTATATAACTTTTAGTTTCTGAGGCTATTACTACATCATTTAAGCTCCAAATAAAGCTGTGTTCAGAATCATCTAATCCAGTGTCAAGTATTAAAGGAGTTTCTATCTCTTCTGTTCCGTTTAAGTTTGTACATAAAATGTATTCATTTTCAAATGTAAATATTGGTCTTTCAAAAAATTCGATATTGAACTCGTATTTTCTTAAAAGTACATTATCATTATTGTAGGCTTCGGTTTTATAAATATTTGAACTTGTAACGTTGTATTCTGAATTGTTTGCTAATTCAATTCTATCGAAATTTCCATTTCCATCATCTTGAAACCATTTATAACTTGTAGCTTGGTCCGTTTTAGCATCTAATGTTAAAATGTCTCCCTTACAACTTGTTTCATCTGAAGTTATAGTTGGATTTAATAAATTGCAATTAGTTGATGCATTACCTGAGGTTTGAGTAACTGTTATAAACCCTGGTGATTTAGAAAAATTTGTTAAAAGTAGAAGGTAGAACTCTCCAGCTTTTGTGTTTGTAATATTTATAAATTCTATAACATCTTTTCTACGGCTACAATCCACTATGTTAGAAGAAGTAAGCTTTGATACACATGCTGAAGTTGGATCATCAAACGGGCCGTAAGCAATGAAATCTACATCTAAATTTGGTATGCCCCCTAAAGTATTGCTTTGCTCAATCTGTAGTGTAATATCTCCATCTTGAGATATTTGAAAGTAAAACCATGATGGATTTGGTTGTAATATCAAACAACCATAATCAGGAACATTCTCAGCAAAATTATCCCCAGATGTATTTGAATAAGTAAACATACTAGAACCGCATAATGGCTCCGCATCTATACAAAGTTTGCCATTTCCTTGCTGACTAAATATGTTTAGATTATAGAATATTAATAGAAAGATAACTATGTTTTTTAACATATTTTTTATCAAGATATTTTTTTTGCCCAAGGGAAAAGAATATGCTTATCATTATCTAAATTAGATTTTGATTTGAGTACTATTATTTTGCTTTTATCATCTTTTAATTCACTTAAATTATTCTTTTTACTGCATAAATTGCAGCTGAATTTTAATAATAGAAAATTTAAAAGAACTAATGAAAATATGATTATCAAAATATATGTCATTATATATGATATATGAGGTTGTAACCTAAATAATTTAACTGAAAGTGCCTCTTAATTTAGAGGCACTTTATAATTATTATTTAAAATTTTTTATTTAGAAACTACTAATTTTTTTACACTAAAATTGCGGTTTGCATCTTCAAGTCTTATAACATATATCCCACTATTTAAATTAGATACATTTATTTTACCATCATTAATCGTATTTGATTGTAAAACACGTTTACCAGTAATATCATAAATACTTATAGAAGACATTGATGCATCTAAGCTTTTTATATTTAATAAATCTTTTACTGGGTTTGGATATAACTTAAAAGCATCATCATTTCTAGAAAAATCATTAATACCTAAAGAAATATAAGTAAATGAAGCTACTATATCATCAATTAGTACTTTATCTCCAGCTAGTGCTGTGCCATTACCTCTAACTTTAATTCTAAAAAGGATTTTGTTAAATGGTGCAGTAGTTGCTTTACTAAATGATAGTGTTTCCCATGTGTCTGCAGCGGCAACAGTTTCATTTGCAGAATTTAATGTCTCAACCACAACATCTGATGCGTCTAGAGTTTGAGCAGACATTTGTATACCTATACCAGTGTTGTTAGTATTAACCCTAAAGCTAGAAGTAACTTCAGATGGGTTTACTGTTGTACCAAAATCATGAACTATATTAATTAAATTATTATTATTAGTTGTTGCATTTTGAGTAAAGTCTACTTGTACTGCAGTTGCACTACCATCTCCAGTAGCAGAGCTTATATCTATATCTGCACCAAGCACAGACCAATCTGTATCAAAACCTGCTTCAAAATCTGGATTAGACACAAAAGAATTTTCTGTAACTACAGTTGCTTTCACAAAAGAAACATCATCAATAAAATAGGTGCTACTAGCATCTTTACCAACAATTCTAATATTCATATTTGAATCTAATATACCTGTGAAAAGATGAGTGTATTCTTCCCAATCTGAACCAACTATGGTATAATTATCACCTCCAGTCAGACTACCTTGAAATATAGACCCTTGTATTTTAGTTCCCGCTGTACCCTTTACTTTAAAGGTAAGGAGATAATCACCAGCAACTCCTGGTGATGCATTGGGATTACTTTGTGCTCTACCGTTAGCCGCTACAGTTACCAATTTAATTGAACCTGCTGCTGTGTCTCCTTCTACTGCATCATGAGTTACTGCAGACCCACTATTAGGTATCCATCCATCAACGTTTGCATCAAATGTTCCGTTTGTAAAGACTTGAGCTACTCCTATAAAAGGAACAACAAGTAGTAATAATAAAATTGTAATTTTTTTCATGATTTTGTGTTTTTATTTTTTAGTAAATTGTTTAGTTTAAACACAATAGGTGTTAAAAAGGTAGGTGGGGTTTAAAATCAAAAAAGAGTGTATGCTTATTTGTCTCTTCAAAATTACTATTCAATACCTTTATTAAGGTTTAATAACTGTCTTTAGAGGTTTGTTAATAGTCTTTTTTTAGTAACAATAATAAAACCTTAAGATTAAAAGCTTTTTTAGTGGGATGAATGGTGATTTTATATGATTAAAATAAAAAAGTGAAATCTTTAATTATTTATAAAGATTTCACTTAGAATTAAAAAAAACTTTTCAAAAAATGATTAGAATATTTTTGTTATTTAATTAGCTATTAATCAATAATTAGTTTTTTTGTAGAAATATTATTGTATTCATCTTGTGCTTTTAAAAGATAAATTCCAGAATTTAAATGAGATACATCTAATTTGTTATTTACTATTTCTGAAACTTCTAAAACGCGTTTTCCTGTTATTTCAAAAATAGATATATTCGAAATTTTGCTATTGCTATTGCTATTTATGTTTAAAACTGTTTTAGCCGGATTAGGATACATTTCAAAATCAACTTTATTAAAATCTTTTGAACTCAAAGATGCGTCAAATTCAAAAACAATACTTTCAATAATAATGTTTCCTGTGCCTGAAGATCTTCCTGCTGTTGGGTTGTCTGCATCGGTAAATCTAACTCTTACAGATTCTATATCTCCTCCTGTCCAGTTTGTAAATTGAGTGGCATCAAATGTATAAGATTGAAAAGCTGTATCACTAGTTGTCATAGATTGTGTAACTACTTGTGTCGTTCCATTAATCAGAATGAATCCCAGTTGGTCATCATTTGTAGACTCATTTTTTAGAGTGATAGTTACTTTGTTATAAGAAGCTGTTGGTATTGGAAAATCAAATAAACTAAACCTTGCCCATTGGTCAGTAGTAGGTGTTAAAGCAACTTCTCCTCCAGTATGTGAAGCAAGTGCTAGTTGCGGATCTAAAGTCCAACCTTCTAAATCACCATCAGTATCAAATTGAAAATCATAATCAAAACCAGCCTCTACAGTGAAATTTGCCGTAACAGTTTTATCAGCATCCATAAGAATAGTTTCAGGATTTGTACTACCTGAAAGGTCTCCACTCCAACTATCAAATTCCCAGTGTGTAGCAGGAGTAGCAGTAAGTGTTTCAATATCAGTTGGGTCGTAAGCAATTTTATTTAAAGTTTCTGCAACTGTACCAGCTCCAACAGTATTAACGGTTAATGTATTTCCAGTTGGTGGAACATAGGTAAATGACACATCATCTACACTAATAGCTGTACCATCTACGTTGGTTCTATTAAAAATTCGTAAACCTAAATTACTTGCAGCAGTAACTGAAAAAGTAAACTCTACAAACTCCCATGTGTCAGATGTTACTATAGTATAAGTATCAGATGTACCATCACCAGTCCACAAACCTGTAACATTTGAACCATCATCTCTAGTTTGAGGTCGCGTTTTTACACCTGCATCACCTTTAACCCAATAGCTAAATATATAACTTCCAGCTGTTAATGATGCCATAGGTATGTTTGTATTAGTAATTCTACTATTAAAACTTCCGTTATTGACTATTATATATGAGTCTGAACCATCTGCTGTTCGTGTAACACCAGCATCAATACCACTAGCAGCATTTGTTTGTGTTTCTGTCCAATCCGAAGCACCAGCAAAAGTAGGATTGGTTACTAGGTTTTGCCCAAATCCTAAAAAAGGGAGGATAGCAAGCAAAACAATAAATGTAAATTTTTTCATGATTTTTAGTTTTAGTTATTAATTAATATTTTATGATTTGAATGACTGCCATTGTTATAAATAGCATTAAGTATATACATCCCATTTTTAATATTAGGGAGTTTTATTTTTGAATTGTTTTTAGAGTGATTAAGCGGGATTAATCTGCCGTTAATATCGTAAAGCTCAAGATGGTCAATTATGAGATGAGTTTCAAGAACAATATATTTTGATGCAGGGTTAGGAGATATATTAATAGTTTCTTTTTTTTTAAAATCATTAGTGGTTAGTGTAGTTCCTAGAAGGGCATTTTTAACATCTTCAACCCAAGTTCTATCACTTACTTTATAAATCGTTTTATTGGCTTTATCTCCTGCATCCCAAGCTGCAAAAGAAAATCCCAAATCAATTGCTTTTTGTGCTAAGTATCTATGAAATTCTACCCGAGAAGCATTTTCTGGACCACCAAAAACACTATAAGTTCCGTCTACGTAGTTATAACCTTCAGTATTATCAGCTCCAAACTCGCCTAAAAAAACTGGAATATTATTATTGTTTTGAGACCACGTTTTTACGGCTTCAAAATCAGTATCTACTGCTGCTTTATCGGCTGTATTTCCCCAATCAAAATCATTGTCATTTTCTCCAGAAGATGCTGTAAAAGCTCTAGGCCAATAATAATGAAATGTTGCAATTAAATTATCATCACTATTTAAAACAGCATTTCCAATTTGTAATGGTGCTTCATATGCATTTTTACTGCCTCCAGTTATTATGATATTTCTATCTGAATTATTACTAGCAGAATTTCGAATAATAGAAATGATATCAGTATTTAAAATATCCATTTCACTATCGCTTAACCAAAAATAGGGCTCGTTTATAATTTCAAAAATCAAATTGTATGAATAATTTTTAAAACGGTTTGCCACTGCAGTCCAGATTGCTCTAAATTTATCATTGTCTGCAGCACGTTTAGCCGATGTTGGATGCGTGTAATATGCAGACCATTTAGCTTTTGGACTAAATGAGTATGTGAATTCACTTTTTAGGGTTGAACCATGAAAATCAAGAATAGTTATTAAATTATTATTCAAAGACCAAGTGATAACTTGTTCAATACGATCTAAATACGTTGAACTTACTATATAATCAGAAGAGCTTCCTGTATAATTAGCAGAAGTTCCAGCGTCTTTAGAATATCCAGATGTATCACCAGTAGTTCTAGTTCCAAAAAAATCTATTGGAATACGAACTGTTTTAAAACCAGCAGCGGCAACATCCTGAAAATAAGTTTCAGTAAATGCTGGTGCCCAATTACCTTCAGTAGGAGCACTTAAAACATTTCCTAGGTTAATACCCCTACTCATATTACTTACCATTTGTTGTGGTGTAATTTGTGATACACCATGAAATGATATTAGTAAAAAGAATATTAATAAGGGAAGTTTTAAATGTTTCATTGGTTGCTATTAATGTTTACTTTTTTCTTTGGCTGCTTTACGAGCTTTCATTTGCTCTTTCGTTAGCACTTCTTTAAATATTTTTTGAAAGTGTTTTTTGTTTATTGCTTTATTAGCTTCTTTGTCTGCACTAGCTTTTTTAGCCTTCTTAAGCTCCATTAAACGTTCAACTTGAATAGCTACAATTTGAGTTTTTTGTGTTTCTGTTAATGCTAAAGATTCATCTGTAGAGGTGATTTCTGTATTTAGATTATTAACCCATTCATTGGCTTTTTCTGTTATCTTATCAGACTGAGCAAATCCAGCAACAGTAAATCCTAAAAAAAGGATAGAAGTAATTATTATTTTTTTCATCATTTAAAATTTTATTGCTTGCCGTTTTTTAGCTAGCAGAATTAATTAGTGTAAAATTCTAAAAATAGATGCAATTAAGGGTTTCATAATAGTCAGATAAGGTTTGCTTATCGTGAAAACTATTGATATTAAAGACTTTGTGATTTTATTAAGTCGATTTTGAATTACTTAACGAACAAATCAATTTTAAAATAGAAGATGATTTTTTTAAGGATTTATGGTGTTTTGTTTATCGAAAAGTTCTAATAAACCACTGTAGTTTTCTTCAAGAATTAATTCTGGATCGCCACCTTTTACATGTCCCAAAATTCCAAAAGTACCTTTATAATTTAAATTCAATACTTGTTGAATCATGTCCTTTTCAAGATTTCCTTTTCCAATAGAGATGATTTTTGGTCCCTCTTTTTTCATGCCATTTAAATTGACACACCATAAATAGGGAAGAAGCATTTTAATATTTTTTGAATAAGTATCTAAATCTTCATGAGCATGGTGAAAATTAAATATGATGCCAATATCTTCTTTTGGCAATAGTTGAATGATTTTTAATTGATTTTCAGGTTTTCCAAACCAACCGCCATGGTTGTAAAGTGCAATTTTACAGCCTAATTTTTTGGCACGTTTTGATAAATATTCAATCATAGTAACTGCTTGTACTAGAGAAGCTTCATCAGATAATTTTTCAAAATACTTTGGTTCAAACCCTACCCAAATTTGTGTTTTTAATCCAACAGTTTTTAGGTTTTTAAAAACTACCTCACTTTCAGGTTTAAGTTTGTTTACTTTGTCTTTATTCAAATTAATATATAACCAAACGGCTTTAATAGCTATACCCTTTTTTTTAGCAAGTAACCATTCATGTTTCATTGTTGGGATATGTTTAGGTCGATTTCCGTAGGCATACTGATTAAATCCTAAACGTTTAAGCATATCTAGACGTTGTTCAGGTGTTCTTTCTTTAACATCAAAACCAACTATAGACCAGGGTATGAGACTCTCTTTTTGAAAAACTCTTTCATTACTTACTGTTTTGCATCCAGTAAATTGTATGATTGTAAATAATAAAATTATAGATTTTTTCATTAATTAGTTTTAACTATCTTTTTTGAAGTAGTACCAATTTTTAAAATATAAAAGCCAATAGCTAGATGGTTTAATTTTAATGTTATTACGTTGTTCTGAATATCATAATTAAATGATTGATTTTGACCTAAAAGATTATAAAGTGCTACCTCATTTGGATCTAAATCATTTTGACGAATCATGATATTATCTTTAAACGGATTTGGATAAACCGCTAGATTATTTAAATTCTTTGTATTTATAGATAATGTAGAATCGTATTCTATAGCACCTAAGTCTGGACTAGAATCTCTTGTTTTTCCATAAAAATCATCACTAGGTGCAGAAGCAGTAAGAGCTGCACCTATTGCTTGAGATGTATATTGTAAACCAAAATTATAAGAATTTGCAGATTGGTTTCCAGGAGAAATAAACATTGGGTTTACTATTATGGTATTACTATCCACACTAGTTATATCATTGTCTTGAGCTATAGTTCCATTAATTCCGTAAATTATATTTTTATTTACAACTAAATTTGTAGTGTTACCAGCTGATAAAGCAAAGCCACCCCAATCTGTATCAATCACAGAAATGTTATTAATCATGCTTATATCATTACTGCTTTGAGCACTAATGCCAATATTTTGACCTTTTTGATCTTCACCTGCATATGTTATTGTATTTGTATAAGAGTTTAGGTAGCAGGTGTTATTAATAAAGTCAATACGATTACCATCGTTAGTATGGACACCACTAAATCCATTCCAATAACAAACGTTATTGGCTACTAATATTCTACCAGATCCATTAATCCATTCAGTAGTATTATTTTTTTGTAATGATATGCCTTTTCCTTCATCAATGCGGGGTGTTATTTTTGTTTTAGCGGGCGACCAAGAGTATAGTTCATTATAATTATGATGAATTTCATTTCTTAATACATTAATACTATACCCATTGCCTGTTATTGGTTTTGAATTAGTAATCACCAAAGCATGTGTGCCTGAATAAGATTTTGCAGAACATCTGTAAATTTCGTTTTCTAAAACATCTACGAATTCACATTTTGAAACTCTTAAACCCCCACCAGGTGTATGATGAATCTTGTTATCTTTTATAATAATATTATTACTATTAGTTATATAAAAACCTCTAGTATCTACATAAGAAGGTCTTAATACTTCTAAGTTGTTTATGTTAGTATATATATCGGTTTCTTCTACAATATCATCATTATCATTGGTCTCATCTTCATTTCTAAATTTTATATCCAATTCTGTAGGGGCAGTAGCAGTTCCATTTAAATTTACATCATCAATTATATAAACAAATTGTAAAGCATTTGCAGTAGAAAGCGGAATATTATTAACCTCACCAAAAATTTCTAAGCCTTCAAATTTAAGATAAGAACTGTTTAATACACGCACAATATTACTTCCATCTCCTTTTAAAACAGTATTAGAGTTGTGAGCTTTAATAGTAATGTAGTTGTTTGGCGCACCATCTAATCCGCTAATCCTGATAGTGTTTTCTGAATGCCAAAGATGTGCGTCGTGTTCATTTCCACTGTAACTATAATTTTCATTATAACTAGTGTTTTTATAAACACCTATAATCTCAATAGTATCTCCTGGATTAACTTTTGATTCTGCTTTGTCAAAAGTCTTGTACGCAGTTATTGCGCTGGTACCGTTTGAAGAATCATTTCCATTAGTTTGATCTACGTAATATGTGGTTTGAGCATTTATAAACCCATTTAGTAGTATAAATAATATTGTGAATTGTAATTTTTGATTCATTTTCGAAAAGCATTTTTGTGTTGGTAAAAATAATTATCATAAGGCAGAATGCGGTACAAAATTAGATTCAAAAGGTTTCATATAAGTCAAAAAGCATAATTCTAAAAGTTTACATGAAATTGACAATTAATGAACCCCAATAGCTAAAAATTAAACCTAATAAAGTTATAGATACTATAATTTTGGTGATGAATAAATCTATTCTCATGAAACATTTCTACTTTAAACAATTATTGCTTTCTACTTTATGTTGTTTGTTTATATCTAATGCTATAGCGCAAATGGATATGATGAATGCTCTACCTTCAAATTTAGCAACACATACAGCAACCCAAAACGGGTCTTGGTTTGATACTGCTACTTGGAATACGGGTACAATTCCCTCAACAGGAGCTATTGTTTATATTCCAAATGCTATTACTGTTGATTATGAAGGTTCTTCTGCAGACCATATTTTTGCCATTAGAGTTGATGGTAATTTTAATTGCAAACAAACCAATGCTAACCAAACTACACGATTAAAGTTTGATACGTTTTTTGCTATGAATTCTTCTTATGTTACATTTTTAGCAAATAATGCTTCTGATGGTAAGATTGTTATTGATATTGAACCTTTTGATATTGAAACTTATCGGGCAGGTAGTAATATTTGGAATGTAGCTGCCGAAACTCATTTTAGAGATAATGGTATAGTGACTTTTAAAACAAGAACAGGAGACGGAGATGATAGATACAATACTATTGAACAAGCTGATAATGGTGATTTTAAAATTATAGAAAGTACAGGAACAACAGTTAATGATGGTATTGGTGTTTTGGGTAGATATAGCTGGGATCCAAAGCAGTTAAGTTTGGGTATGGTAACCATGGGGCAACTAGAAATTATCGGACAGGAAAAACTTAATATGGTAAAATTAGCAGCAGATGCCACTTCAGGTCAAAACAGCATTGAGCTTTCGGAAGTGCCTACAGGTTGGAAAACTAACGACGATATTATTATTACAAGCGGAGGAAACGCCTCAGCATCAAATAATGGAGAAGATCAAGTTGTTATTCAAAGTATTTCTGGAACTACAATTAATTTGAGCTCAAGTCTAAATAAAAACCATGAAGGGCGTTCAGCAGATAATTTACATTGTTTTGTTGGTAATCTTACACGAAATATTGTGTTTAAATCTCCTTCTACGACTGTAGTTTCACAAAGAGGACATGTTATGGCAATGCATAACGATACTAATGTTCAAATAAAAAATGCACAATTTTTAAGATTAGGTCGTACAGATAAATCAAAAATATTAGATGATTTTGTTTGGGATAAATGGTTAGAGCCTGTTGTATTTACATCAAAAGTATCAGCTCTAGGTCAAGAGTGTGCAGAAATGAGAGCTATTCCAGTAAACGAAGTTACTAATTCTCGAGGTCGTTATTCTATTCACTTACATAAATTAGGAACGGCATTAGGTTCTAATATGGCACAAGTTACAGGTAATGTGGTTTGGGATAATCCTGGTTGGGGAATTACACATCACGATTCTCACGCTAATGTTTCACAAAACGTAGTTTATAATGTTGTTGGTGCAGGTATTGTTTCTGAAACAGGAAGTGAAACGGGTACTTGGGATAATAATCTAGTGGTTAATGTTAGCTCAGGTCATAATATAGACCCTTATACGGCATCTTTACATCATGATGATTATTTGTTTTCTGGTGAAGGTTTGGGTATGAAGGGGCGCGCTATTTTGTGTAGAAATAATGTGATTGCAAATGTTGTTCGCGGTGTTGGTGTTATCAATATGAATAATTCTGTAAACAATCTAGATAGATTAGATGCGCAAGCTTTAGCTACAACTCGAGTGGGTTATGAGGTGGACAACTTTCCATTAAGCACTAATGGTTATAGTAAAGAAGGTGATGGGGTAATGCCCGTTGAAGCAGCATTAATTATGGAAAACACACTAGTTATTGATTCTAATTTCGGGTTGCGTTCTGTAGAGAGAGATATGGGTGTTAATCACGAATCGCGTTCTATTTTTGATGGTTTTAAGGCTTGGGGAACTAAAACAGGTTTACAGCTTACTTATCAAGCAGATTATTCATTTAAGGATGTTTTTATATCTGGTGATAATCCTAATAATGCATTGGGAATTGATATGTGGAAACATTCTCATAATCAAACTTTTGAAGGTTTAAAACTTGTAGATTTGGAACATGGTGTAAAAGTATCTAGAGTTGTATTGAATACTTCAGATGGTCCAAAAACAAGAAACAATGGTTTTACACCGTGGATTTTTATAGATCTGCAAACTATTAACGTTGGAGAATTTTATGAATTACAAGTAGATAATCCAGATGTAAATGCAAGTTTTAGTTATACTGAACATTCTGATAATACAATTCATTTAAGTTCGAGTGATATTGTATCTAGACCAACAACTTTTACTATTATAGATGATTCTACTTTAGAAGTTGATTATACTGAAACGGGCGAAAATGCTTTACGTTTTGAAGTTGATGGTGTTATAACCGATGATTTTGGATGTTATGATATGGGAATTCAACAGGCACTAGCTCAAGGAAACCTAAGAGAAGGTTATCCGAAGCGTATCTATCAGTTTGCATCTCAAGCTAAGTTTCAAGAATATCTTACTGCAAATGGAGTTTATAAAGATGTAAATGATAACGATCAATTGTATTTTATCATCAAAGAAAATTTACCTAATAGACGTTCTTTTGAATATACTGAATTTCCAGTTCGCGTAAAAATTATGAATGCCTCTGGAGTATTTACTAATGCTCAGGTAGAGAGTGCATCAGCACTTGTTCCAAAGAATCAATTGATTAGCCGTTTAGCAACTGTATCTCAAAGTTCCACAAGAAACGATTTAAGTTATGATGATGGTACACACGGGGTAAAAACTATAACTTTAGAAGCCGAAAAAGCGATTGATGGCAATAATAACGGACGAATAAATGCACAATATTATCAAAGAGGATTAGTACCTGTTGGCAGTTTTTCGCATACAAAAAATGAAATAGAACCCTACTACGATTTAGATTTTGGCGAAGAAAAACTAATTAGCTATTTTGATATTTGGAATACTGTTGAGATTAACGGCTCTGGTATTGAAACTCCATCTAATCATTTTAAGAATTTTTCAGTATTTATTTCAGACACACCTTTTTCAAGCACCACGTTTTCTGGTTCTCAAGCTGAAGCAGATTATGAGTACCAAAAAAATAGTACACCAACACTTAAATTTTCTAAAAATAATTTGAATGCCATTGGTCGTTATATGAGGATTCACTCATCACACCCAAGTAATATTAAACTAAAATTTGCTGAAATTGAAGTTGTTGGTAAAACTTATTCAGGGACATTAAGTAATGATGATATAGCAGATAAAAAAATTAGAATATATCCAAATCCAACAACCGGAACTATAAATTTAAATTTAAATAAAACCTATAATAACGTAAATATTAGCGTTTATAATATTTTAGGACAAACTGTTTTATCTAATCATTATGATGATTTAGATAATACAGAATTTCATATACTTGGAGAATCTGGACTTTATTTTGTCAAGATTACTGGAGATAATAACCTAAATACCGTTAAGAAGATTATAAAGGACTAGTTTAATTTAGTTGTTTAAGTTCAGTAGAGTTTTTTCAGACTTTACTGGACTTTTTTTGTGAGTAATGGTATTTATTACAGCTTCAAACTAACTATTTTACTTTCTTTAAAGCCTATACGCTGCGCTATGGTGTAAATTGTTTTCCCTTTTGCAACAGAAATTGGTTTAGAATATAACTGCCATCTGCTATTCAAATCTAACTTTTCATCTGGTTTGTCTGAAACATAATAACCTATTGAAGCCCCTTGTGTAGCACATGTTAGCGTTATAGTTTTGCCATGAGGCGTTCCGACAGAGCCTGTGCTGAGCGCAGTCGAAGTACTCAACGTAACATTATCAGTAATAGGTTGCTCAAAATTTGGCCACATTTCGTTAATCAGTTTCGCTTCGGGTTGTAATCCTAAATCAGGTCTGTTTTTTAAGTGTGTTTCTAGTGTTGCTCTCATTTTTGTTAAAACTGAAGCGTACTGAGGATTTTCAGCTAAATTATTGATGTTGTGAGGATCTGCTTTACAATCATATAATTCTTCTTTGGTTTTAGTTTCAAACCAAAGTTGCTGCGTGTCATTTAGTTTGTTTTCTTCTTTTAATTCAAGAAAAGTTGGCATCATGGGTACATGCTTTCTATACCCTACATCTTTGTATTTTGTTAATTCTGGAAAATCATTACGCAAGTATAAAAATTGTTCATTTCTAACTGCTCTAATTCTATCTGTAAATTCATCAAAACGATCAGAACTTCCAAAAATATAATCTCGTTTTTTAGCTTCAAACTCTCCTAAAAAGGCATGTCCTTCCAAATGTTTTGGTGGTTCAATTCCTGCTAAACTTAACATGGTTGGTGCTAAATCTACAAATGAAATCATACGATTTGTTCTTCCCTTTTTAGCTAAACCTTTTACCATAAAAGGGACTTTCAATCCAGAATCATAAATCTCTCGTTTTTGTCTTGGTAATGGTCCGCCGTGGTCACTATAAAAGAAAATAATGGTGTTTTCATATAAGCCATCACTCTTTAATTGACTGATAAATGCACCAACTTCAGTATCCATTAATTCGATATTGCTGTAATGTCTTGCTATAGTTTTTCGGGTAGCTTCATTATCTGGGAGGTAAGGAGGAACTTTTACATCTTTAGGATTTACAGTTAAGGGTAAATTGCTTTTTTTCCAAAGCTGACTCTCGTGGGTTGTACCAATATTAAATACTGAAAAGAATGGTTGACCTTTTGGTGTATTACGCCAATGCGCTTTGTTACTATTTTCATCCCAAGCTGTAACTGGAGCTGCAAATTGATAATCTGTTTTTTGATTGTTGGTACAGTAATAACCAGCTGATCGAAGATATTCAGTATAGCATTTTACGTTTTCTGGAATTACAGCCGAATATTGTATGATTGCATTTCCTTTTAAATCAGTTCTATCTGTTTCTTTATAAGTGCGTTTACCTAAATTCATGACGTCTTGCCCTGTACGCATGTGCATAGTTCCAATGGTTGTTGGGTACATTCCTGTAATTATTGATGAACGTGTAGGTGCACAAACTCCAACTACTGCAAAGGCATTATCAAAGACTAAACTTTCTTTAGCTAAAGCATCTAAATGTGGTGTTTTAGCTGTATTGTCGCCATAAAAGGATAGGGTAGGACTTATATCTTCTGTAACAATCCAAACAATATTTGGTTGTGATTTTTTAGACGGAGTAGTAGGTTTTTTATTGTTTTTTGAATGACATGAAACTAGTAAAATGATTATAAATATGGATACTAAATGCTTCATGTTTTAGATGGTTGGTTTTCCCGTTAAGTAACCTAGTGATTCTAAAAAAATATCAGTTTCGCGTAGTGTTTCTGTAAAATATTGTCCTCTATTGAAAAAAGAATGTTCTTGTCCTTCATATAAGAACAAATCACATCTACTTCCAACGTCGTGCATTTTTTGTTCATAAGCTTTTGAAGATGAAACTGGAGTTGTTTTATCTTTAGTTCCAAAAAACACAATGGTTGGAGGCGCACCTTTTGAGATATTATGCAACGGAGAAATTTCAAGATGTCTACCATTCATTCTTCTAAAACCAAAACCTTCTTTACTATTATCGTATACTGGATTGAATAAAACAAGAGCATTTGGTTTAGACGATATTGTTAAATCTTCATGGGCTTCTTCTAATCCTATTATATTTCCACAAGCGGCGGCTAAATGACCACCTGCAGAACCTCCACCAGAGGCAATCCTGTTTGGGTCTATGCATAAATCTTTAGCATGTTTTCTAACATATCGAATGGCAGATTTTGCATCTCTAACCGCATCAAAAGGTGTGGTGTTATGCGTGTTTTTAAGTCTGTAATCTACTGATATTGCTATCATGCCTCTAGAAGCAAGATATTGAGATTGTCTTCTAAATGCTTTGTGATTTCCACCATTCCAACCACCACCATGAAAAAAAACGATGCAATTATAGATTTTGTTTGGATTGAAATTTTCTGGTTTATAGATATGAAGTTTAAGGCTTATGGTATCTATTTTTTTGTATTCGATGGTCTCCGCTTTTATATGACTATAATTTTGAGACCATGCAGATAAACTTATCATCAAAAATGCTAATAAGCCTAAGTGATGTGCTTTTTTAATCATAGTTTATCTTTTTAAAATTTAGATTTCCAGCTATTTAATTCCTTTAATAACTTTTGCGTTAATTCTGGATTTTGCTCTGAAATATTATTCATTTCAGAAGGGTCTTTTGAAATATCATACAACTCTGTTCTCTCTTCTTTATACCAATTAATCAATTTATAATTTCCTTTTCTAATGGCGGAAGATTTTGTGTCTCCAGTATTTGTAGGTCGTGCTTTTGAAGAATGCCAGAACACAGTTCTGTCTGCCCATTCTGCTTCATTATTTAAGATAGGAAGAAAACTTTTTCCGTTGGTGTTTAAAGACTTATTAGTGGTAATATCTAAAAGTGTTGGAAAAACATCCATTAACATAACAATAGAATTGTCATCGGTTTTAGGCTGAAAATGATTAGTCCATTTTACAAATAGCGGCACTTTAATACCACCATCATACAGCCAACCTTTTCCTGCGCGAAGCGGATAGTTTGAAGTTGCTAAATCTCGTTTTTTTGTACCATCATTTGATAATCCACCATGGTCTGAAGAAAAGACAATAATAGTATTATCATCAATATTTAAGTCTTTAAGAAGTTGCAATAATCTACCAACGTTTTCATCCATGGTTTCAACCATAGCTGCATATTTAGGATGGTTTTGACGCATTTTAGTTCGTCCTGTTCCTTCTTTTATAAATTCTGGTTGATTTTCAAAGTCAAAGTTTTTTATTTCTTCTTTGTTACGATTAATGTCTTTTTCTTTTGCTTCAAGAGGTTGATGTACTGCGTAAAAAGAAAACATCGCCATAAAAGGCTTGTTTTTATCTGTGTTGGTAATATATTTAGCAACATTATCGGTCATCACGTCCATTAAATAATCACCTGCTTTACTCACGTTATCTACATCAGGAATAGGCGATTTTTTTGATTTTCCATTACCGCGTTTAGCCACATTAAAAGGGTATAAAAAACTAATTGGCGAACCTGCATGACCTGCGGCAAAACTAAAATCGTATCCAAAATCTTTTAAACTTTCTTCATTTCCTAAATGCCATTTTCCAAAATAAGCAGTTTGATACCCTGAAGCTTTTATGTTTTTCACGAAGTTTTTATCGTTAGGTATACCATCCATTTTAAAACCATCATCTGGAACATTGCCATTTTGAATGGGATAATTCCCAGTCATCATCGCGTATCGAGAGGGTACACAACGTGGATAATTTGCGTAAGCGTTATTAAAAATAACAGATTGTTTTGCTAAAGCATCAATGTTTGGTGTTTGATAAATTTTACTCCCATTTATACCTAAATCATGGAAGCCTAAATCGTCCACATGAATAATAAGAATATTAGGTTTTTTTGTTTCAGAAACAGTATTTTTTTCTGAAGAAATTGTTTTTGTTTTACAATTAAAAACACATGTTAAAAGTAGAATTACTAAAAATGATTTTGAAATCTTCATGCTTAGTTCTGTTTTTCAATAGCTGTTTTAATCACATCATACGCAGGTGTTGGGTTAAATTCTGAATCATAAATAGATTGAAATTGTCCCATACCTTTTTTATAACGGTCTCCTAAATCCCAAAGGTTTAGTGTAATTTCTCCGTTTTTACTTTTTTTCAATAAAACATCAACTATACTTTGATATACTCTTTTTTGAACTTGTCTTTCAGCATCTAATATGGATATGTCTTTTACCAAATAATCTAATTCTGTAACATGGAAACCAAGCTTGTTAGCATGCGCCCAATCTATTAAATTAGAAAGTTTTTGCATGGTTACTTCAGTATTGTCAACAAAATCTTTTCGCTTTGCGCCTAATAATAAATGTGCTTGCCAACCAATACCATCTACACGATAGCCTTTGGAGCGTAAGTATAAAACCGTTTCTTTTAACTTATCCCAAATTTTATCTTCCATACCAGCGTTTTGGTTATAAACTAGTTTTAAATTGGGAGCGTTTTTTGTAGCTATTTCAAAAGCCTTTAAAATATAAAGCGGGTATCCATTGTCATCTAATCCAATTTTTAGCCATGGGTTTTCCCACTTGTCAACACCTTCTTTTGGTCCAAACCAATCGCCATTAGCTAATATGGTTTCATTAACAACATCCATCCATTTTACAGAAGGTTCATTATTAAATCGCATAGCGAAAGCTGAAGCAAACTCTACTAATATAGTTTCTAACTCTTCGGGAGTTCTCTCGTCTGTTTTCACCCATTTAGAGGCTTGCGGACTTATAGGTCCGTGTAATCTAACAACTAGTTTGTTTTTATCAGCGAAATCAATAAAATCATTTATTTTATTCCAATGCCATACGTTTGGCTTTGGATGAATTGCACTTTGTTTTGCTGCATTTGCAGGCGTTAAGTATTTAAAATCTTTTAAAAATAACTTTTCCTTTTTTGTATTTAATTCGTGATAGTTTAGTGTAGCCCCAATAAGCAATTTGTTTTTGAATTTTTTTTCTGTTGAACTATTTATAGGTGCTTTTTGTTGCGCACAAGAAGACATGACATAAAATATAAATAAGATGTATATATTTTTCATTAGTTTTTCTTTTTTCCTTTTTTATCTCCTTTAGGTTTCTTTCCAACATTTAAACGTTCAGGCACCAACATCTCTTTTTTCCAATCTTTGAGTAGTTGAAGCATCTGTTTAGCTTTTTGAGGTTCTTTATCTGAAAGGTTGTTTTCCTCTGAAATATCTTCTTTAAGATTGTATAATTCTATGTTTTTTGTTTCTAAAAATTGGATTAGCTTATAATTACCACTTCGAACTACTGCAGCTTTACTATCTCCTGTACTATGTGGTCTCGCTTTTTTGGAAATCCAAAATACTGTCCTGTCTTTCCAATTGTCTTTTCCTTTTAAAACTGAAGCGTAACTTTGTCCATCTAATCCTTCAATTTTTTTGTCAATTGCTAAATCTAAAAGGGTAGGGAAGATGTCCATTCCTAAGACGATAGATTCGTCGTCTTTTTTTGGTTTTAACGCTTTAGTCCATTTTATAAATAAAGGGACACGAATACCACCTTCGTATAAATGCCCTTTTCCTGCTTTTAGTGGAAGATTTGTTGTGGCTAAGTGACGTTCGTTCTTATTTCCATCATTAGATAAACCACCGTGGTCTGATGAGAATACGATGATTGTATTTTTATCGATTCCGATATCTTTCAGAGTTTGCAATAAACGACCAACATTCTCATCTACATTCTCAACCATACCAGCATAAGCAGCATCATCTTGACGCATTTTTCGTCTGCCTTCGCCTTCTTTTATGTATTCAGGAGTATCACCAAAATCAATAGATTTTAATTGTTCTTTATTTCTGGCTTCATCTTCTGGTTTAGCTTCAATTGGTGTATGTACTGCGTAGTAAGCTAAAACTGCTAAAAACGGTTTGTCTTTTGGATTGTTTTTTATGAAATTTATAGTCGCATTAGTTAATAAATCTGAAGCATAATCGCCTTCTTTTCCGTCTTCTTTTACGTTTGGAACATCATATTTTGCCGGTTTACCATTTTTTTGGGTATTAAACGGATAAAAACGACTCCCAATTCCACCAGCTTCTCCAGCGGCGTAAATATGTGAAAATCCGAATTTATCTGGATTGCTTTTGCCTTTTCCTAAATGCCATTTACCAACATAAGAGGTATTATAACCAGCATTTACAAATTGCTTAATCATGTTTTTGTCTTCTGGAATTGCACCCAAATTACCTTTGTTTTCATTTACAGGATACATGCCTGTAATCATTCCATAACGAGATGGTGTGCATCGTGGATAACTACTGTAAGCATTTGTAAAAGCAACCGATGCTTTAGCTAGTTTATCAATACTTGGTGTATTGTATAATTGGGAGCCTGTAATACTTAAATCGTGATAGCCTAAATCATCAGTATGAATAATAAGGATGTTTGGCTTATTTTGAGCAAATAGTATTGCAGACAAAAAGAAAGTAAAAAGTAAAGTAGTCTTTTTCATTTTAATACATTGAAATCTTTTAAAATCAATTAAATTCACAAACTATGCCAAATAAAGTGATGGTTTATAACCATCACTTTATTTGAATTAGTCACTAATTATATCATTTTGTTAAGTGTGATTTTAATTTACTTTTTAAATCTTTTGCAATTAAAGTATACTGCGCATTATCTGCCCAATTCTTGGTCTCTAATGGGTCTTTTTCGTAGTCATAAAGTTCTATGCCAACAATATTATCTTGATTGTAATTTCCAAAGCTTCTGTAATTGTTATCGTGCCACTCCGTATATCTATAACGGTCTGTTCTTATGGAGTACCCCATACGTTTACCACGTGCGTATTGATGGTATGCGAAATCTGTTTCTATAGAAGTAGACGTATCATTATCTAATAATGGTGCTAATGATTTTCCATCTGTTTGTTCACTTTGTGGCACATTTGCCAAATCAAAAACTGTTGGAAATAAATCTACTAAATTTACAGGATGATGTGATTTTTGATTCTCTTTCACTCTAGGGCCAGCAAACATAAATGGAATACGAGTTGCTTGCTCAAAGTTTGAGTGTTTACACCATTCGGTATGGTCTCCTAAATGCCATCCGTGATCACCCCAAAGTACTATTACGGTATCATCAAGAATATTTCGTTTTTCTAGGTTGTCTAATAAGATGCCTATTTGTGCATCGATGTATGAGATACACGCCATATACCCGTGTATAAGTTCTCGTTGTTTTGCTTCAGGTAGTTTATCGCCTATACCTAATTTACTGTCTATATCACTAAAGGCTCTTAATTCTCCGAAAGAATGGTACGCAAATTTTGGAGTGCCATCTGCTAGTTGTTGAAATTTTGCCAACTCAATATCATCTCTATTGTATAAATCCCAATATTTTTTTGGAGCTACAAAAGGTAAATGTGGTTTTTGATAACCAACGCCTAAAAACCATGGTTTGTCAGATTGTTCTAAATCGTTAAGTTGCTGTAAAGCAGTTAGAGTATATAATCCATCTTGGTAAGCAGTATCACTTACATCAGCATTTTCAGAACTTGGTTTTAGTTTTTTGAAAACATAAGTACGTTGTTTTCCTCCTTTTTTAATTCCTTTAGCTATAGCTTCATCTTTTAATTCAGCCATTTTGCGTTTAGTTTCTGGATCTTGATAATATTCAAAAGCAGCAGGTCCGTATTTAGAATCGTAGTTTTTTGGTAATTGATGAGGCAGGCTCCAGCTTTTACCATCATGACCTGGTGCCGAACTTCCTTTATGGTAAATTTTACCAACTGCGGTAGTTTGATACCCTTGAGTAATTAAATATTCTGGCATAGACATTAAATTTGGTGCAGACTCTCTAAAATCAGTATGTAAATCCCAAACCTTGGTTTTATCTGGGTTAGCTCCAGTCATCACACTTGCTCTAGAAGGCCCACAAACGGCATATTGTACGTGTGCATTTGTAAATGTCATCCCCATACTTGCCAAACGATCAAAGTTTGGTGTTATCATCTGCGTTTCACCATAGTTTGATAATAATGGTTTTAAATCATCAACAGCTATAAAAAGAATGTTCTTTTTTGCCTTTAAACTTGTTGTTACCTTTTTTGCAGGTACTTCAGAATTTTTATCAGTTGTTGATTTTTTTGCATTACATGCTGTAAAAATAATGGCAGCAATAATAGAGGTTATATAAAGTGTCTTTTTCATATTAATTATTTTTACCAGTTAAAACATCTTGTACAGAAGTCTCATCATCTTTATGATCGACAATCGAACCAAAATCTGTGTCTGTAATCATCCTGAAATCTGCCAATGATTTATCGTTACCAGAAATTTTCATTAAATCTTTTAGCTGATTTTTTAAATCTGCAATAACATTTGAGTACTGCGGATCGTTGATGATATTATTCATTTGGCTTGGATCTTTTTCTAAATCATATAATTCCCAAACATCAATATTATAATAGAAATGTGCCAAAGTGTATTTTTGTGTTCTGATGCCGTAGTGAGGCTGTACATGATGCCAATATGGAAATTCATAATAATGATAGTACATGGCTTGTGTCCAATCTTTAGGTGTCTTTCCAGATAGCATGGATTTAAAACTTTTACCTTGCATTTGCTGCGTGGTTTTAATGTTTGCTAAATCTAAAAGGGTAGGTGCAAAATCAATATTTGTTATTATATCTTCATTAACACTTCCTGCTTTTACCAATTTAGGATACTTTACCATAAACGGCATTCTTATAGATTCTTCATAAATAAAACGTTTGTCGAAAAAACCGTGGTCTCCTAAATAAAAACCTTGATCTGAAGTTAGCACAATAATGGTGTTTTCTGTTAAACCATTAGCATCTAAATAATCTAAAACACGACCTATGTTATCATCAACAGATTTAACACATGCTAAATAATCTTTGATATAAGTTTGATATCTCCATTTTTTTCCTTCTTCTCTAGACAATCCTTCAGGTTGTACAATCTCTCCCGATTTTGCACCATAAAACGCCCATTTTATTTTTTCTTTTCCTTTAAGGTTTGCTGGTTCTTCAAATTTCATGTCTCTACGAGAGAAATAATCCATTGTCATTTCTGTGTCTCCTGCTGTTAGTTCACGCCCTTTATAATCATCGTTAAACGTATCAGGATAAGGCATTTCAATATCTTCCCAAAGTTTTTCATATTTGGTGTCAGGTTGCCAAGGTCTGTGAGGCGCTTTATATTGTAATACCATCATAAAAGGCGCATCTTTTTTTCTACCTTCTTGTAACCAATTCATTGCAAAATCTGTACTCAAATTTGTAGAATAGCCTTCTAATTTAGTATCCTCACCATTCATATTATAAACAGGATCCCAATAATGCCCTTGTTGTCCTGCGGAGTTATGATATTTAAATACATCAAAACCTTGAGGTTCTGTTCCTAAATGCCATTTTCCGAACAAAGAGGTTTGATAACCATTTTTTTGAAATTCTTGAGGGAACGTCCATTTTTCTATATCGAACTTTCCGCCACTTTCATTTTTATAATAGCCATTACGATTGCTATAATTTCCAGTTAAAATAGCAGCACGACTAGGGCCACAAATAGCGTTTGTACATAATACGTCTTGAAATAGCATGCCTTCTGAAGCTATTCTGTCTATATTTGGTGTAGGAGCTATGTCTTTATAAATACCACCATAGGCGCTTATGGCTTGTGTAGTTAAATCATCAGCCATAATGTAAATAACATTTGGTCTTGTGGTTTCTGAAGTAGACGCACTATTTAAAGCTTGATCTTTTTTTGTGTTCTTACAAGAAAACAAGACCAACGCACAGACTACTATTATGTTGAGTTTTTTTAGCATATTATATGTTTTTATCTAGTGTAATCCTTTCTTTTACTGAGATTTTTATTTCCTTTAAATCTTTATCAGCAGAAGAGTTTCCAGTCATAATTGTGAATGTTCCTGGTTCTACTACGAAATTAAAATCCTTGTCGTACATGGCTAAACTTTCAGCAGAAATAGGAATGGTTACTGATTTTGTTTCTCCAGCTTTAACAGCAATGCGTTTATAGCCTTTTAATTCTTTTACTGGTCTTGTGAATGAACTCACATCATCTCTAATATAAAGTTGAACTACTTCTTCGCCATCCATTGTTCCTTTATTTGAAACATCTACAGTAACTTCAATAGAATCATTAATACCTGCAAAATCTGCTTTTGAAACTTTAGGTGCTGACAATTCGAATTTTGAATAACTCAACCCAAAACCAAAAGGATGTAATGGTACTTTCTTTTCTGTGTTGTATTTATGAATGTAAGCCGTTGGTTTATGGTTGTAAACCATTTGTAATTGACCTACACTACGAGGTACTGTTAATGGTAGTTTCCCAGAAGGATTGACTTCTCCGAATAGTATTTCGGCAGTTGCTTGTCCAGCAAAAGCACCACTTTCCCAAGTGTTTACAACTGCTGCTGCACGTTGTTCTAACCAAGGTTCTGCAATTGGGCTTCCACTTACATAAACGATGATAACAGGTTTATTTAATTCAAACATTTTATCTGCCAATTTCATTTGATTACCAGATAGTTTTAAGGTAGCTCTATCAATATTTTCTCCAGTAGTTTTTCGCTTCCAGTCATGACGGAAAGAGTTTTCACCTAATACTAAAACAATAATATCTGAATGACTTGCATGATAAGCTGCTCTATCTATATTAGCTTTTGTAATTTCTTTTGAACGATCACCAGAATCGAAATAATTAATGCGATATCCATTTTCTTCACCAATGGATTTCATTCCTTCAACCATGGTAATAATATTTTCTTCTGGTTGAGGCGATACCCAATCTCCTAAAGTGGTTTGATTATTTGCATTTGGTCCTGTAATGAAAATGGTTTTTCCTTTACCTTTTTCAGCTAAAGGCAAGAACCCTTTTTTGTTCTTTTGAAGAACAATAGCACGTCGTGCTTGCTCTAATGCATTTTTTTGATGTGCTTCTGTAAAGTTAACTTCCTTTGATTTTTCGATTTCTACATAAGGATTTTCAAAAAGACCTAATCTAAATTTAGCTTCTAAAATTTTTCTACATGCATAATCAACACGAGCTTCATCAACTTTACCTTCATTAACCAATTCAATTAAATGTTTATCGAAAACAGGACCATGCATATTCATATCCATTCCTGCATTTACTGAAAATTCGATAGATTGTTTAAAATCTGTTGCTACATGATGCCAAAGTGCAATTCTTGATACATCATTCCAATCGCTTACATAAAAGCCTTCAAAGCCCCAACGATCACGCATTAAATCATTCATCATAAATTTATCCATGTGCCCAGGCATTCCAGCAACTTCATTATGAGCAGCCATTATAGAATATACATTTGCTTCTTGAACTGCGCGACGGTATGGTGGTAAGAAGATTTCGAATAATGTTCTTTTAGAAACATCGGTAGGCGATGCGTTAAGCCCGTTAATTGATGAGCTACCCGCAATAAGGTGTTTTGCACAAGCAATTACATTATTTTCACCAGAAAAGTTACTAGATTGTAAACCATTAATAGTTGCAATACCCATGTTTCCAACTAAATAGGGGTCTTCGCCATAAGTCTCACCTGTACGCCCCCAACGTGGGTCGCGTAATACATCTATATTTGGTGTGAAAGACCAATGCATACCATTGGCTCTCATTTCTAGAGCAGTTTGACGGCTTCCTTCTTTTATTAAATCATCTGCAAATGTTGCAGCTTGAGAAATAGGGGATGGGTAAATTGTTGAACCACTTACTAATCCGTTACCATGAATAGCATCAATACCAATTAATAAAGGAATTTTTAATGGTGATTCTTGTGCTAGTTTTTGCAACTCATTGGCTTCTTCTGGAGTAACCACGTGAAGAAAAGAACCTATTTTCCCTTCTTTAGCAAGTATTCCAACATCTTTACTAAGCATACCAGGATAAAAACCTAAAGCGTCATTTTTATCTAAATCTGCAGCAGTAATATTGTTTTCCGCATGCTTCATGTGCTCCAAACCAACATATTGACACATCTGGTGGACTTTATCTTCTAGAGTCATTCTAGACATTAAATCTTCAATTCTATCATCAACAGAGGCTTCTGCATTTTGATATGTTGGATTTCCATCTTCAGTTTGAGAATGTTTAGTCTCCTTACATGAAAATGTAGATACAAGAGAAATTAGTAATATATATGAAATTCGTTTCATTGTAATAATTCTTCTATTCGTTAATTAAATTGTTTCCTGATAATTCTGCTGAAGGAATTGGTAAAGTCATTTCGTTTTCAACATCTTCAAAAATAAAATCTCTGTTATTTTCTGAACTATAGAATGTAACTGCCGCGTTATGATGATCTATTTGTTCTTGAAACCGACCTAAACCTCTTCGTCTCATATCAAACCATTCATGACCTTCTCCATTTAATTCGTACTCACGCTCTTTCATGATACGTTCGCGAAACACTTCTTTAGAAGGTATACTTGTAGCATCCCAGTCTGCAGGTTCTTGAGTAGTTCCAGATTCAGTTGTTCTTGCTCTTTGTAGTACTTGATTAACAAAAGCATAGGCACTTGAAGGCCCGTTAATTTCATTTTCAACTTCAGCACGCATCAATAAAATATCTGCATAGCGCATTAGAATAATGTTATTAAAAGTATTGGTACCGTTATAAGTTAAATCTTTGTATTTTTTTAAATGCGCATAAGCATTATTCCCTCTGTTAACTCTTGGGAACAGATTTACATTTCTATTATTATTTGTTCTTGTGTATGAATTGAATATATAAGTTTCATCAATTCTAGGATCTGCTACATTTGTATCTAAATTAATAATATCTCTACCAGAACCAGCTGATATAAAATCTACACCAGAATAATCCTCACCAGAATATTGAATGATATGATCGTTAAACATTTCTTTATTCGGTCTTATTCTTCCAAATGTGTTTGTGTTTTCTGCTACTATTGGATGTCCTGCAAGAACTACATCACGAATAATATCATTATCTCTTGAAGCACCTGTTGCACCATATTGAAGCTCAAAAATAGATTCTGAAGTATTTCTGCTTCCAATGCCTTCTTCCCATAAATCTCCAAAAGTGGTTGTTAATGCATAACCACCATTATTAATAACTTCATCTAGTTCACCTCTTGCCTCTTCCCAAAAATTGGTAATATCTGCTACTGTAATTTCAGATTCTGTTACAGCATTAAAATTTTCAGGTTGTTCTGTGGCATCATTAGCGCCAGCTAGAGTAATATAAACTTTTGCTAAGTAGGCATTAGCTGCATATTTAATTGGACGTCCATCAAGATATTCCCCTCTGTTAGGTAATAAGTCTAACGCTTTTTTTAAATCTGAAATAACAAGATTGTAGATTGCTTCTTTGCTACTTTTAGCAATATTAATATCATCTACGGTTGCTGGTGCAGTTCTTAAAGGCACCTCTCCAAACATACGTACTAAATCAAAATAGACTAAAGCTCTTATAAAGTAAGCTTGACCTAAAGTGGTGTCTTTGTTGTCTAAGTCTCTATCCTTAACATAAAGAATAACAGTGTTAACTTGATTTACGGTTTGATACATACCACGCCATAATCTATCTAAATTAAGGTTATTATTTGAGATGCTTAATTGATTAGCGTCAGCATTTGCGTTTTGTTTAGACTGATATTTTCCAGAATGAGGCCAAAGCAATAGTCTCATTCTTGCACCATAATAATCATACCCTTGTAATTGTGAGTACATACCATTTACTGCTTGTTCTGTTCCTTCTTCATCGGCAAAAAGTTGATCTGCAGATAAATCGTTTTCAGGAATATCCTCTAATTGTTGCTCACAATTAAAGAAGCACATCACAATTATAGAGAAAATTAGAAAGCTGATTCTTGTATTTTTCATGTGTTTGTTTTTTGATATTATAAGTGCTGATTTTATGTTTTTCTTCAAGCCCATAATTTAAAAGGTAATGTTTACACCAAATGCGTAAGTTCTTTGATTTGGGAAAGAGCCCCAATCTACACCTGACCTTAATGGATCGTAAGCAAAACTGCTAACTTCTGGATCAAAACCAGTATAATCTGTAAGTAACCATAAATTTTGTCCAGATAGTGTAAATTTCAAACTGTCAATAGTTTTACTTTTTAATGGCACATTATAGCCTAAAGTTACATAGCTTAATCTTAAAAAGCTTCCATCTTCAACAGCTCTATCATTAAATTCTGTGGTATAAATTGTAGAACCATCAACACCAACAAATGGATAATTCCCATCTGGATTTGTAACAGCATTGAAGGCATCATAATAGGCTTCAGAACGTACGTTTCTAGGTGTTGTATTAGCATATCCAGATTCTAATATATTACCATTAGCAAGATCATTACCATACACGCCATTGAATAAAATACTTAACGAAAGATTTTTGTATTCAAATGATGAACCAAAACCAAACGTATAATCTGGATTTGGATTTCCAATAATGGTTTTATCGTTTTCATCAATTTCGCCATCATTATTTTGGTCTACAAATTGGACATCACCTACCTGTAAATCTTGCCCTTTGTATGTTAAAGGATCTCCTGTTGGTGTATCTTTTAATGCGCTTTCTGTTCTGATTATTCCGTTGGTTTCATAACCATAGAATAAAGCAGCTTGTTCGCCTTCAATAAAAATATTTGCTGGTTGTTTAAAGAAAGTTCCTCCAGCAATTTGTGTACCCTCAAAAGCCACAATATTTCCTAAAGCACCAAATGGTTTGGCGTCTAAACCTAAACTTGTTATTTTATTTCTATTAAAAGAAATATTGGCAAAAACATTCCAATTTGTTTTTTCATTTCTTATAACATCTGCATTTAAACTAATTTCTAAACCTCTATTTTCAATACCACCTTGATTAGCAGTTATAAAATTGAAACCTGCACTAGGTCCTAAAGGAACGTTTAATAACAAATCAGAACTTTTTTTCTGGTAAACATCTATTGTTCCATTAATTCTATCATCAAAGAAACCAAAATCTATTCCAGCGTTGTATTGTTTTGATGTTTCCCATTTTAATTCTTCGTTTGCAAGATTCAGTGGAATTATAGGTATTAGCGTTCCATTTCCTTCTGAATCAGCTAAACTTCCATCAGTTCTGTTAAATAACGATAGGAATCTGTAAGATGCTATATTTTGATTACCTACCTCGCCATAACCTGTTCTCAGTTTTAAATTAGAAATTGTTTTTTGATTCTTTAAAAAAGGTTCTTCTATGACTTTCCAAGCAAAAGAAAATGCTGGAAAATACCCCCATTGATTACCTTTTGGAAATCTGCTACTACCATCTGCTCTAAAAGTTCCCGTAAATAAATATTTATCAAATAGTGTATAGTTAACACGACCAATAAATGATAATATAGTTGGAGATTCACTACCTAAAATAGTAGCTGTTCTGTTAAGACCTGTATCTATTCCATCTGCTCTTAATGATAAATCAGGGAAATCACTTGCAGAATAACGAGATGTTTCAATATCTGTTTTATCAATTAAAAAACCAGCTGTGGCGTTAATTCTATTATTTTTATTAAACCGTTTATTATACATAATGGTGTTATCAATATTGTATCTAAACCTGTCTAGTGTACTTACTCCCGCAAGTCCGTTGGGATCTCTACCTTTTCGTAAGCCAGTGCCAAACCAAAATGTACGTTCTTTTTTTCTGTAATCACCACCAAAAAGTAGTCGGTATTTTAATGTTTTTGATATTTTATATTGAAGATCAAAAGATGCTAATAAACGAGTTTCTGTAGCGTCATCATCATATTCTTGCGTCCATGCTCTTGGGCCATCAAGTGTTTCGTCTACGTCTTCTGCATCGTTATTATTTAAAGCAAAATCCAAAATTGGAGCAGCCAATATCACTTGGCGCACCATACTATTATTTGCGCCACCATTTTCATCAGGACCTTTAGAGGCTTGTAAATCTGTAAAGGTTGCTGCTGCTTTAGCTCTTATACTAAATTTGTCATTGAATTGATGTTTTATATTGGCATTAATATCAAATGCTTCTGCTAATGCATTCGGAAATGTACCTTGGTTTCTTGTCATCCCTCCAGAAACATAATAATTTGTATTATCTCCAGCGCCGCTAACTGATAATCTATTTTTAACTACATACGATTTTCTGTAGGTGTCATCAGCCCAATTAATTCCTTCTACCAATGTAGGGTCATCTGTTGTTGTAAATACTTGTCCATTTGGAGATATAGAATAAGGTTCTACCTGACCAAGAGATAACTTAGCCTCGTTTTGATAGTTTGCAAACCCTTCAACATCTAATACATCAATATTTCTTACTACATGGCCAGTTGATGTTGTACTAGTAAAATTAAATTTAGCATTTCCTTTTTTTCCTTTTTTTGTAGTAATTATAACAACACCATTTGCTGCACGAGACCCATAAATGGCAGTTGCTGAGGCGTCTTTTAAAATTTCTATACTTTGAATGTCTTGCGGATTTACACCAGTTAAACCTGCTTGTTGAGATATGTAACCTCCCAAAGGATCTTGTGTGTCTTCTGTAGCAGAGTCTATGATAATACCATCTACTACATATAATGGCTCAGAATTATTAGTTAAACTACTTAGTCCTCTAATTCTTACTGAAATGGATGCTCCTGGTTCAGCACCATTAGCAATAACTTGAACACCAGCAGATCTACCTCTAATAACATCTTCAATACCTTTTGATTGTTCTGCAATAACCTCGGTTGGTTTTATTGATGTAACTGCTCCTGTTAAATCTTTCTTTTTAACTTCTCCATATCCAATAACAACTACTTCGTCTAAACTTTGTTGGTCTCCTTCAAGGGTCACTGTAATATTTTGCTGAGATGTTATTATTATTTCTTGAGTAACATATCCCAAATAACTTATTATTAATGTACTTGGAGTGTTATTTAAATTAATAGTGAATTTACCATCAAAATCTGAGACCGCTCCAGTACTTGTACCTTTAACTAGTACTGATGCTCCGGGCAAAGGTAAACTGTTGTCATCAGTAATTATTCCTTTTACAGTTTGTTGAGCCAAAAGTGTTATTGGTAACATAAAAAGAATTAGACAGAAATATTTTCTCATAATAGTTTAAATTAGTTTATGCTAAATTACTCTATCAACTCTTTTTTAAGGTCTAAAAAAGCATCACAAAAGGTTTGTTTATTGTCAAAACACTATAAAAACTAATGGTTAGAGCGTGTTTTGTTTAAAAAATAATAATTTCTAAATATTATTTTTAAGGCTTTCTAAAAAACCACTAGGCGTCATTTTATAGAATTTTTTGAATGATGTACTAAAGTATTTAGGATTTGAAAACCCAGAACGATAAGCGACTTCTTTGATGCTATATTCACCTTCAATAAGTAATTTTTTAGAATATTTTAATTTAGTGTGAATAATAAAATCTTGAGGCGATAAATCCACTAAGTTTTTAAGTTTCATATAAAGTGAAGTTCTACTCATGCTAAAACTACCTGATAAATCATGAACAGAGAATGATTCGTTTTCTATATTATTTATAACAGTATCTTCAAGGTTTTTTAGAAACTCTTGATCGTTTTTGTTTCTAAAGAGCGATGCATTATCAGCATCATTATCATGAACATATTTTTCACGAAGCTTTTTTTGCCACTTTAATGTGTTAACCATTTTAGCAAGTAGAAACTTAATATCTACAGGTTTTTCAATATATTCAGAAATACCGGTTTCTATACTCTCTAGTTTTTGATCAGAGTTTTGTAAAACGGTTAGCATAAACACAGGAATATGATTCAGGTTTATATCATCTTTTATTTGTTTAGACATTTCCATACCATCCATTTCTGGCATAATGAGATCTGTTAATATCAAGTCAGGAAATATTTGCGATGCAGTTTCTAAGCCTTCTTTACCATTACTGGCTTCAAATATTTGAAAATAAACACCAAGCGTATTTACAAGTATACCACGTAGCTCATCATTATCTTCAACAATTAATATTTTACTGTCACTAAATGTGTCTATTTCAGACTGATCCTCGGTTTCAGTATTTAAGTGGTTAATTGTATTTTCTTTTAATTGTATTTTTTTGTTATACTCATATTTTAAATTCTTTAAAAGAATAGAAAACGTTGTACCTTTATTTTCTTCACTTACAAAATCAATTGACCCTCCTGTTTTTTCTAAAAGTTTTTTAACCATCATAAGCCCTAAACCAGTTCCTGGACGTTGACTATTAATAGCGTTTCTAGCTCTGTAATAGCGTTTTAGAATGAATTTTTGCTGGTCTTTAGGAATACCTAAACCATCATCAATAATTTCTATTTTTAAATCACTTTTGTTTGTTTTTTCAGCATTGATAATTATTGTGCCATTTTCAAAAGAATACTTTATAGCATTTGAGATGAGGTTTAGAAGAATTTTATCGAAAACATCCTTATCGAAATAGAATTCACCATTATTCCAATTATTATTTAGGTTAATTTCTAAATTTCGCTCTTTAGTTAAGGGTTCAAAATTAATGATGCGTCTCTTTAAATGATGGTCTATGTCTATTTTAGAGATATCCATAGATTGGTTATCCTCCGATGTTACTTTTTGAAAATTAAGCATTTGCTCAAAAAGTGAGTTTATACGTTTTACTGTAGTTTTTATTCTCTTCTTCGAACTTTCTCCAGTATCAGTATTTTCGGTTACGTTGTCTAGTGATGAAATTAAAATAGTAAGCGGTGTTTTAATTTCATGAGTAATATTGTTGAAAAAGTCTATTTGCTCATCTGCATTCTTTTTCTTTATAATAACACTTGTGAAATGTATTATTGAAGCAATTATACCAAGTAATAATAAAGCATAAACAATATAGGCTAGGTTAGTGGCCCACCAGGGCGATAAGATTACTATATTTAATTGTCTTTCATCTCCAGCTATAGTATATTTATTAAACGCTTTTACTTTTAAAGTGTAATTTCCAGGACTCAAATTTGTATAAGTAGCAAAATTTGTTCTACTTGGATTAGACCATTCTTTATCAAAACCATCAAGTTTATATGCATATTTAACTTTTGAGGATTCACTATGTAAAACACCAGTAAAGACAATTTCTATAGAATTTTCATTGTGTTTTAAAGAAATAGATTCAGTTTCATTTATATGTTTATTCAAAATGCCTTTGCCAGGAGTTATTAATTTGTTGAATAATTTAAAGGCATTAAAAACTAACTTTGGTTTGTAGCTTTCACCCTTAATATTGAAAGGATTAAATAGTGTAACCCCATTAACGCCTCCAAATGCTAATAAACTATCATTAAGTTTCTTGTAACTTCCATAATTAAATTCTGTACTTGCTAATCCATCTCTCCAATCATACACATTAATAACCGTATCTTTTTTAGAGGTTAGGATGTGCGCTAACCCCTTTGTTGTACTTGCCCAAATGTTGGAATCTGAAGTTGGTATGATACCCTGAACAATATCTGATGGCATTCCAGACTTTACTTTTAACTTTCTGATAGATTTATTTTTAGAATTGTAAAAGACAATACCCTCACCATTTGTTCCTAAAATAAAATCATTGTTTTTAGTCTCATAAATACTGTTTATGGTAGAGTAAGCAAGCCTATTTTTGTTAGGTTTTAAAGCCTCAATTAATTTAAATCCTTTAGTAAGCGGGTTTATTTTATAAACGCCATATCTTCCTGTAACTAAAATATCACCTTTACGGGTTTCTTTTATAGATTTTAATTGTTGGATTGGATAAGTGTCAATTTTGTTCACTTTATCAATTACTGCTAAGTCTCCCTCTATACCACCAACCCAAATGTTTTCTTTTGAATCTTTATAAATAGCATATATTTTTTTTATAAGATTTTTATTTTTTGAGTTGTAATGAACACTCTTAAGCGAATTTATATTCATTTTAAAAAGACCATTATTATAAGTCCCGATCCACATAAATTGATCATCGGGTTCTAAAGCTAATACAATGTCTTCGTTATTTGTATTGCCTTTTGAAAGGCTAGTAACATGCTTCCATGAATTATTTGATTTATTCCATATACTAACTCCTTTTTTTGTTCCAAACCATAAATTACCATTACTGTCTTTAGCAATAGATCTTGTGAAATTTGAGACTAAGCTATTTTTATCATTAAAGCGATGCTGTATTTTCTGAAAGGGTAAGCGGTTATAATCTAAATAATTAATACCGCCACCGTAAGTTGCTACCCATAAAATATTTTCTTTTCCAAGTAAAATATCATAAACACCGTTGCTTGATAAGGCGTTAGGGTTATTTGTGTCTTCTTTAAAGTGGTTTAAGGTTGAAAAATTATTATCAACTAAATAAAGTCCATTACCATCTGTAGCAATGTAGATACCATTGTTTTTATTTTTGAAAGCACCTTTTATAGGATGCGTTAAATTGGTGTCTAGATAAATAGGTAAAACTCGATTAGTATTTGGGATAAACTTAAAGAGTTTGCCTGCTTTTGTACCAAAAACGATATAATCCTCGATTTGAGATATTAGAGTAATATTATTTATTTTATTATCAATTGTTTTTTCTTGAAAAACGTTAGTATCTCTATCATATATAAATACACCATTTGTGGTGCCTAAAATGATTTGATTTTGATAAGCTTTTAAATTCTGTATATTATGATTACTAATAATCCTAACAAGTTCTTTTGATTTAGAATTTACATCATATTTCCATAATCCATTAAATCCTCCAATCCATATATTACCTTGGTTGTCTTCATTTATCGTAGCTACCAATGAGGGATTGATATCTAAATTACTTTTAACCATTTTGAAGACATCTAAATTAGCATCATAAAGACAAACCCCTTTTTCAGAACCAATCCAAATATTTTGTTTTGAATCTATAAATATTTCTGTAGTACGGTTACTGAATAGCTCAGGCAAACCATTATAAGTATTATAAATCTTGTAAAATTTAGAATTATGCTTTAAGACACCTTCTTCAGAAGCAACCCATAAGTTTCCAACATTGTCTTGAGCCACGGCATAGGTTATACTCTGTGTTGAAACGTTTGAACCTTTTAATTGTTGAAACTCAATATCACTTTGTGAAAAGGTGAGTTTACAAAAGGTTATAACAATAATTAAAAATGGAAAGATTTTTAATTTCAATATAGATTTTTTAATAAATTAATTTGAAATATACTAAATTAAAAGGTTTTGTGAATTTTGTATTTCTTCTAAAGTTAATACATTTTTAGATTTTAAAATAATTTAATTCTGTTTGATATAAACTAGCTATTTGTTGCAATAGTAGAAAAAAAACTAATAAAAATATATTTTATGATGTTAGGTTGACGATTATTGACAATAATGAAACCTGAGACCTCTATTTACAAGTTAGTTTTACAAAATCAAAAAACTAATCTGTCTCTCATTTACAACTAATTTAAAATACAAATTATGAATAAAAAAACATTTTTATTATTAATAACAGCAGTATCTGCATTAGGAGGATTATTATTTGGTTATGATACAGGTGTTATTAATGGCGCCCAATTTTATTTAAGTAAACATTTTGATTTGGATTCTGCAATGAAAGGCTGGGTAGTAGGAAGTGCTTTATTAGGCTGTTTAGTTGGCGCCATAGTAGCTGGACCTCTAAGTATAAGGTTTGGTAGAAAACACTCATTAATAATTTCAGCTATATTATTTTCAATGTCTGCCTATGGTTCTGGATTACCATCCATTTTTCCTGAGTCTGTTTCATTATTAGTTGTATTTAGGATTATTGGAGGTTTAGGTATTGGTATAGCTTCAATGAATGCACCTATGTACATAGCAGAAATTGCACCAAGTGATATACGAGGAAAAATGGTAACTTATTACCAACTTGCTATAGTCATTGGTTTTTTTGTAGTGTTTTTGGCTACCTATTTTATTGGAAACAATTTAACTGAAGCAGAAAACATAGAATTTGGTTGGAAACAGATGTTTTGGTCAGAATTAATTCCAAGCTGCTTATTCTTAATACTACTATTTTTAGTACCAAAAAGCCCGCGATGGTTAGCTCTTAAAGGAAAAGATGATGAAGCATTAGCAATATTAACCAAGATTCATGGTGCAGATCAAGCAAATAAAGAAATAGAAGACATTAAAAACTCTCTTAAAACGCGGGATAGTCATATTAAAGTAAATTATTTTTCAAAAATAATACTTGGCATTATAGTTATAGGAACTGCACTATCAGTTTTGCAACAATTTACTGGAATAAACGCAGTACTATATTATGGCGCCGATATTTTTGAAAAAGCACTAGGTTTCGGTAAAGATGACATTTTAGCACAACAAATATTGTTAGCATTTATTAACCTTATATTCACTTTTGTAGCTATGTTCACGGTTGATAAATTTGGAAGAAAACCATTAATATATATTGGTTCTATTGGTATGATAGTTGGGTTTTTATTATTAGGGATTACGCTTCAACAACAATCTGTAGGCTTTTTATCCTTATTAGGAGTTTTAATTTTCATAGCGTCATTTGCACTTTCTATGGGTCCAGTTGTTTGGGTTTTACTTTCAGAAATGTTTCCCAATAAAATACGTAGTGTAGCCATGTCTGTAGCTGTAGCTGCACAATGGGCAGCAAATTATGTGGTATCACAATCTTTTCCAGTAGTTATGGATAGTGAAGTTAATAATAGTGCAACTTGGAATGGTTCTTTACCTTATTTTGTATTTATTGTATTTATTGTAATTATCATGTTTGTGACATACAAATTCATTCCTGAAACGAAGGGGAAATCACTTGAAGAAATTGAAGGATTCTGGAAAGAATAGTTTTATTGAGTTGTTCTTGCTATTTTTAATAAAGGAGCTAAAGATTTTATTTATTTTACCACAAAAAATTTTCTATTATTATTTATGGTAAACAGTAAATTAATATTAGAAATCAAAAGTGTTAGTACTAATTTAAAATATAATTCTAAAAACAATTTAAAATGTTAATCTCATCAATACTTATATAATTTGTATCTTTATACTAACAAAGACAATTAAATTTTGTTTTTAAAGAGTTCTTTTTGATTTTAGTGTGCAAATCGGTGAACACAAATTAATAAACGATAATAACAGTAGTGAATATAGGTGGTTATGAGAATTTAATTAATCCTGCCACCCCGACGAAGAGCACCTTTCAATAATTTGAAAGGTGCTTTTTTATTAAAAAGACTATAGAGTCTTTATTCCAAGCGTATATAGTTCTCTGCAAATAAAGGGTGTCCTAAACTATCTATTTGTATTTGACTAAATTTTTCCTTTTCCAAATTATAATGAAATACAAATTTTGGATTCATAGCTATAAATTTGCTCATTTCCACTGAACCATATTGTAATGTTTCAGTTAGTAAACTGTCGGTTAGTTTATAGCTTCCAAAACCAAACCATTCTGATGAATCAGCAGAAATATTTCTACACCACATAACCTTAGAAGGTGTAAAAATTTTAATGTGTTTGTTGGTTTCAGAAGAAGCAAAACTATCTTTAATTTTGCCATTTTCATCATAATTGTAAAAACTCGTTCGTTCCCATACGCCTAAAATTGAAAGTTTATTTTCAAAAGAGTTTTGTTTATCTAATTCTAAAGTGTTTTTATTTACATCATTGCAGGAAATAAAAAGAGTGAATAATATACCTATTAAAAGAATGCTTTTTCTCATAACTTCTGGTTTTGGTTGACTTATAACAAGTTACGAAAAAAATCAATATAAATTGAGGAATTATAGTTTTTGAGTATCTAACTATAGTTAAGTGTTAATAACTTAAGTGTAAGGATTCAGTCAAAAATTCTACTTTTGTAAAAGTTAAAATTTATAGAAACTATGTCTGAAAATATAGAAAAAGTAAAATGTCTTATTATTGGTTCTGGTCCAGCTGGTTATACAGCAGCTATTTATGCAGCTAGAGCTAATATGAAACCAGTTTTATATCAAGGAACACAACCTGGTGGGCAATTAACAACAACCAATGAGGTAGAGAATTTTCCTGGTTATCCTGATGGTGTAACTGGACCAGAGATGATGATGCAGTTACAAGCTCAAGCGCAACGATTTGAAACAGATGTTCGTGATGGTTGGATAACAAAAGTAGATTTCTCTGGAGATATACATAAAGTATGGGTTAATGATGTGAAAGAAATTCATGCAGATACCATTATTATTTCAACAGGAGCATCAGCAAAATATTTAGGTTTAGATTCAGAACAGAAATATTTAAAATTAGGTGGAGGTGTTTCTGCTTGTGCCGTTTGTGATGGGTTCTTTTATAGAAACCAAGAAGTAGTAATTGTAGGTGCAGGAGATTCGGCTTGTGAAGAGGCTCATTATTTGTCAAAACTTTGTAAAAAAGTAACCATGTTGGTTAGAAGAGATGAGTTTAGGGCATCTAAAATAATGGCTGCAAGAGTTAAAAATACTGAGAACATTGAAATTCTGTTCAATACAGAAACTGATGAGGTTTTAGGAGATGGACAAGTAGTTACAGGGGTTAGAGTTTTTAACAATCTGACCAATGAAAAGCATGAAATTCCATCTACAGGATTTTTTGTAGCGATTGGACATAAACCTAATACTGATATCTTCAAAGACTACTTAAATTTAGATGAAACAGGTTATATAATAAATGTCCCAGGTTCTTCTAAAACAAATGTTGAGGGAGTTTTTGTATCTGGTGATGCAGCTGATCATGTGTACAGACAAGCAGTAACTGCTGCAGGTACAGGATGTATGGCTGCCTTGGATGCTGAACGCTATTTAGCTGCAAAAGATGCAACATTTGAAGTTTCAACGTCTAATTACAATTAAGTAAAAAATTACTTTAAAAAGCCAGAGCTAATAGCTTTGGTTTTTTTCGATTTTTGTAGTTATGCAAAATAATGTTTTCTTTGAAAACTATTTAAACGGGATGTGGCGCAGTCCGGTTAGCGTACACGGCTGGGGGTCGTGTGGTCGCAGGTTCAAATCCTGTCATCCCGACTAAATAATAATTTTAGGTTTACGTAGGAAGTTTACTTTCTTAAGTAAATTTGAAATTACTATTTACAATAAGAGTTTATTAGGATTTTCTAAATCCTGTCATCCCAACAAAAACACACTTTAGTTTACTTAACTTTTTTCTGAAGTTTTGTAGTGTCAGTAAGCTTGTTTATAGTGATTTTTGGATTACCATAAAGATAAATAGCACTAGTCCCAGTGGCATCAATACTAATATCATCTAAAACTTCAAGGTATGCGTCACCACTTATTTCGCAAAGTACCTCACAGGTATTAATAGTAAAATTTTTTCCGTTGAATTGAGTGTTGTTATCCAAATCTAGCTTTGCTGTATTTGTGATGCCCTCAATATTCGCATTGGCCCGCTGATAAAGTGTTGCAGAAACATCAGTAGTATTAATTAAAGCTTCAAGTTTACTATTTCCGCTCATATTTATAGAACAATTTTCACTTGTTAAGTTTAATTTTACTTTTGATTTATCATCACCTTTAAAATCAAAATCATTAGATTTTATGGTTAATCCCACTTTTGATGATCCTCTGGTTTCTAATGAACCATTTTCCAAATCCATAGTAGCTAGTGATAATATTTCAGAATTGTCAGAGGTTTCAATATGTTTTAACGCATCATCATAAGTAACCTTAATATTCAATCTTTTTTTAGAAGTAATTTTAATTCTTTTATTAAAAGTAAGAACACTATCAATAACTTGAAACTCAATAAACTCATGCAAATTTTCGTCAGTTTCAACCTCAACAGAAGGGTTTATGTCATATATGATTTCAATTTCAAAATCTTCATCTAAAGCTATAGTATGATAAGATTCAATATTTGTTTGTTGTATAGTAACATTTCTATTGCCCTTAATTTTTTCTGAACTTTGTGCGTTACAAAGCGAGAAAGATAATAAACCAAAAAAAAGGAATGCTAGGGATTTTTTCATTTTTGAAATAGATTAATTGCTTAAATGTTATTAATTAGACACATAGAAGCCTAATTAGTCACTAACAAATATAAAACAAAAACCACTCCAAACTTTTTATTAAAGTTTGGAGTGGTTTAAAAATTAGTTGGTTTTTCTATTTGTTTTATTGCTGTCTAATACTCCCAGAAGAGCTGTCGCTTTTATCCACTTTTTCAGGATTTCCGTAATATTTAACATCGCCTCCACTTGTAGCCCTAGCGGTTAATTCTTTTGATGTATTAACCGTTATATCAGCTCCACTTGTTGCTTTTACTTCGCTAGATTCAGCTTTTAAATCTGCTGCTTTAATATCACTTCCGCTAGTAGCTTCTGCAACCAATTTTATGGTTCTCCCAGAGACTTTTAAATCACTTCCGCTTGTAGATTTACAATGCAGAACTGAAGTATTAACATCAAGCTTCATATCGCTTCCACTGGTAGATTTTAAATCCAAGCGTTCAGTATGTATTGTATTGGTTGAATAGACATCACTTCCACTTGTTGAGGTAATACTTGCAATATCTTTAAAGCTTACATTAACTCTTTTTGAGGATGCTCTACCAATATTTTCTTTAGTATGTATTTTTAAAACACCATCTTCAACTTCAGTTAAAATAAGTTCATGTAAATTTGAATCAGCTTTAACAGTAATGCTTTCGCTATCACTTTGTGTTAAATAAACATCTAAACCTTCAGTTGCTTTAATTGATGTGAAAGATTGATTGATGTTTCGGTCTTCAGTAATTACGTCTCCATTTCCTCTAACTCCTGAGTTAAAGTTCATATCGAAATTACACGAAAAAAGCGTTAAGCTTATTACGATAGCAATAATAAATTTGATTAGAGTTGTCATAATTGTTTTGTTTTTTGATGATTAATTTGTTGTTCAAATATCTAAAGTTACATGTGTGTTTAATAAATTAAATATCCGAGTTGTTGTATTTTAATGATGAATTGTTATTCCTCTGACTCTATTTCAACGCCATCAGAATTTATGTTTACTTCTACGTCATCAGATTCAGCTTTAATACCGTTCTCATCTATTTTTATATGCGTGTCATCAGACTTTATTTCTATACCATTATCATTGATTTTTAAATTAGGAGTATCTACCCTTACGTCAAAATCTTCTTCAGGGCAATCTAAACATTCAACATTATCATAAAGAATTTTTAAATAATGATTGGTATCATCTCTAGAAACAATATTACCATCATAAGTTCTGTAGTGTAAGCTGTTTTCTGTACTATTATTAAAATAAGCAATAGAGTTCTCAGGTAAATAGAGAAGAATGTCAACCTTTTGGTCACTAAATTTATTCTCAGGACTCGTAGTTAAATAAGAATTTAAAACTAAGGTATTGCCTATAATTTCAAAATTATAATCTATGTTCTTAGCACGTTCAATAGCTTTTTCATAATTGCTCCCATCTGCACGTTTTCTTATACTCATTTTTGCAACAGAGTCAGTAGTAGACTTAACAATAATATCAATGTCTGATGAATATAAAACTTTATCACCATTTTCGTTATATGCTAGTTTAAATCTATTACGATGATAACGATCTGAATTAAAATTATCACTATTTACCATTTTAATATTAAGTGTATCATTAACTGTAATTGGTAATTCAGTTTTTTCAGTGTAGCTCTCTTCAAAAGCATGCTCGCTAGCTTGTCTTACTCCAACAATAACTAGTGCTATAATAGAAACTAACCACAATCCTAGTAAGGTGAATTTTGCAACATTTCCTATAGATTTAAGATTGTTTATTAGAATTTTAAGTCCTAAATAGAAAATAAAGAAAAACGGAATACCTACTGCAAAAAACGTTAATAATGATACTAACCAAATAGGGGTTTCTCCAGCATTAACAAGTTCAACCATATCCAAACCTGGAATATGTATAATATCTGCTACACCTAGGGAGAATAAACTTATTATTAGTCCTATTAAAGCTGCAGCTCCAGTAATAATTAGAATAACACCAATAAACTTAGCAAACACTTTAAAGAAAAACATAATAACATCGCCTAGTGTATCAAAAAATGTTCTTGATGATGATTTTATGGAGTTACTAGTTTTTTTTACATCCACACTTTTTGCGGCGTTTGAAACTGAATCCGAAACATTTTTTGCAACATCAGTTACAGTTTCGGTTACCGTATCAAATCCATCTTTAATTTTTTTTTCAATGTTGCTAATGTTGACAGGTTCCCCTGTCATCATTAGCTTTTCAGCAGTTGTTTTAGCTTCAGGAACTAACACCCAAAGTAAAATGTATAGTAATATACCTGTACCTGCTCCAAAAATTAAAAGAATCCATGCTAATCGAATCCAAATAGTGTCTATACCAAAATAATGGCCTAATCCAGACGATACACCTCCAATATAAGAGTTGTCTGTATCTCTAAATAATTTTCTAGAAGACGATGATGATGATTTACTGCTTCTGTAAGATGTTTTAGGTTCATCCTCAAAAATTTCGTCATCTACCAAGTAATCTTCAGGTTGCCCCATAATCGAGATCACTTCATCTACTTCTTTAATTCTTATAACTTGCTTATCGTTTTGTACACGCTCGCTAAAAAGTTCGGCAATACGTGCTTCTATATCTGCTATAATTTCAGATCGCCCTTGCGAGTCTGTAAATGAACGTTTTATAGCCTCCAGATAGCGTTGTAATTTTAAGTACGCATCCTCATCTATATGAAAAAATATACCTGCTAAATTTATGTTGACTGTCTTATTCATTTCTTTGTTGTTTTTTGGCTTGTTACTATAGTTACTGCATTGTGTAATTCACTCCAAGTGGTGGCTAATTCCTTTAAAAATAATTTGCCAGTTTCGGTTAAACCGTAGTATTTTCTTGGAGGTCCAGAGGTCGATTCTTCCCATCTGTAATTTAAAAGTCCTGCGTTTTTAAGTCGCGTTAATAAAGGGTAAATGGTGCCCTCAACAACCAGCAACTTCGCGTCTTTTAAGGTACCCAGAATTTCTGCTACATACGCATCGTCATCCTTTAAAACAGATAGTATGCAGAATTCTAAAACCCCTTTACGCATTTGTGCTTTTGTGTTTTCTATCTTCATAGTGTCATTCGTTTAATGTTGTGAAACTGTTCATTTTTTGATTGATTTGATTGATGATTATTTTTTGATGAAATTTGTATTCTAAAATTATAATTTGGGCGTTACCCTAAAGGGTCGGGCTTTCCGTTACAAGTCCTCGCACTTCCTTCGTCAGGCTGTGGGCTATCCACTACAATCCCTAACGCGGGCATATTTGCTAACTAAACGCTTTCTTAAACATAGTGTCATTTTAAAAAATTAATAGTTAACGGATATTTATAAACCTGCCCATCTCTAGCTTTTAAACTCGCAACAACAATTAAGGCTAGTTCAATAATAAAACCAATTACTGCAAAGGCACCTAAAAAGCCACCAATGTAAAGTAGAGGAGAAGGTTTTCCAATATTAATATGGAAACTTTCAAAACCATGAAAATCTATAAAGTCAATACCGTTAAAAATTTTAAAAACAAAAAACGGAATCGTCAAGGTTCCTAAAATTACTGCATATAGAAAAACACTAATCTGAAAATTTATAGCCTGCTTCCCATGGGTATCAATAAACTCCGATTTCTCTTTATTAGCACTCCATAAAATTATTGGCCCAATAAAGTTTCCAAACGGAATAAAGAATCTACTAAAGGTAGATAAATGTATAAATGTTGCGATGTTTTTTTGATGAGTATCTAACATGATTTTTAATGATTGATTAAAACATATAATAGTTTCTTATGCAAATATATGTCTAAAAGAAGGTACTTTGTTACGCATAGTACTAAAAATTAACAAAAATTTAACATTTAGCAATAGCTTTTAATTTCATAACTTAGTGAAAAATTAAAACACATATAATGGCTTTAACACCAGCAAAACTAAATACTTACACCATGTTCAAACTGCCAGTAGCTTTTTTTTGCGGGGTAAGAACAAAGCATATAGATAACGAGAAATGTATTGTAGGTGTTAAATTTAAATGGATAAACCAAAACCCTTTTAAGTCTATGTTTTGGGCAGTACAAGGTATGGCAGCAGAGTTTTCAACAGGTGCATTAATGATCAGTAAGATTCAAGAATCTGGTAAAAGAGTCTCTATGTTAGTCACATCAAACAATGCTACATTTACAAAAAAAGCCACAGGAAAAATAAGATTTACGTGCAATGATGGAAAAGCGATTGATGAAGTACTTAAAAAAGCAATTGAAACAGGAGAAGGACAAACCCTATGGATGCAATCAGTAGGCGTAAATGAAGATGATGTTGTGGTGTCAACATTCAATTTTGAGTGGAGCGTAAAAGTTAAGAGCTAGTTTAAAGTCTCAGTCTCAGTAGTCAATAAGTCTCTTAATTCTTTGCGACTTATTGCCTTTGTGAGAAAATAAATTTAGTCTCAGTTTGGAATTTTAAAAAAACTTGTAACAAAACCCAAAACAAATCAACATATAAACGAATCAACAAAAAACAATAAAAAATGACATCACACGAAATAGATTATCGCATCTACGGCGAAGAAATGCAATACGTAGAAATAGAACTAGACCCACAAGAGGGTGTTGTAGCTGAAGCTGGAAGCTTCATGATGATGGACGATGGGATTAAAATGGAAACCATATTCGGAGATGGTTCTCAAAAAGATACAGGCTTTCTAGGAAAAATTTTAGGCGCAGGAAAACGTATCCTTACTGGAGAAAGTTTATTTATGACTGCTTTTTATAACGACTTAGTGGGCAAACGCAATGTATCATTTGCATCACCTTATCCAGGAAAAATTATTCCAATTGATTTAACAGCGTTTAATGGAAAATTTATTTGTCAAAAAGATGCATTCTTATGTGCAGCAAAAGGGGTTAGTGTTGGTATTGAGTTTTCAAAAAAATTAGGTCGCGGACTTTTTGGAGGCGAAGGTTTTATCATGCAAAAACTAGAAGGTGATGGTATGGCATTTGTACATGCAGGAGGTACCATGGCTAAAAAAGAATTAGCAGCTGGAGAAACTTTAAAAGTTGATACAGGTTGTATTGTAGGTTTTGATCAAACTGTAGATTACGATATCGAGTTTGTTGGTGGTATTAAAAATACTGTATTTGGAGGCGAAGGTTTATTCTTTGCTAAGCTACAAGGTCCAGGAACGGTTTACATCCAATCTTTACCATTTAGCAGGCTTGCAGGAAGAGTATTAGCTAGTGCCCCAAGAGCAGGAAGGAAAAGTAAAGGAGAAGGCAGTATTTTAGGGGGTATTGGAGATTTATTGGATGGAGATAATAGATTTTAATGTGTTAAAGTCCTATTAAAAAGATAGATTTTTACAATTTTTTAGTAAATTTAGAGTTCAATAAACAAACAAGCCTATTCACAAATCTACTATTTAATACAAACCTTAAACCTTAACACTAATATGGCAAGAGCAATGCTAGAGTATACCAAAACTGTACTTAATAAAGTTAGTTTTGACACAACGTTGTTTTGCAAAGAAGTACAAAAGGCACTACAAAGATTACTGCCTTATGAGATTGAAGAGCTTAAAATTTTTATTCATTCTCTTGTACAGCAAAACCCGGAACTAAATCAATGTCTAATTTATTTAAAACCATAAAAAAAAGCGACCCACGGGTCGCTTTTTTAATACACTTTATTTTTTAGGTAGCGGACTTATTATTTTTACATTTTGAAAAGCAATAGCACCTCGTATTATTCCAGAAATAACATCTTGTAAAGCTTCTATAATCTGCATTTTTAATTCACTTTTATGATATATAATACTCACTTCTCTAGCTGGAGAAGGTTCATTAAAGTAATGTAAGTTTGCTTTTTCTTTTTCGTTAATATCTAGAGTGTGCAAATAGGGTAGAAGTGTCATACCTAAACCTTCATTTGATAATTTTATTAAAGTTTCAATACTTCCGCTTTCTAATTGAAACTGATCATCAGAGTGGTTTTTGAATATTTTACATAAATTAATAACACCGTCTCTAAAACAATGCCCATCTTCAAGAAGTAGCATGTCATTTATATCTAAATCTGAAACTTCAATTTTTTTGTTAGAATGTAAGCGGTGTCCTTTAGGTATATAGCTAACAAAAGGCTCAAAATACAGTACGCGTTCTTTGATGCTTTCATCTTCTAAAGGTGTGGCTGCAATAGCAGCATCTAAATGGCCATCTTTAATTCTTGTTATAATTTCTTCAGTAGTAAGCTCTTCAATTTTAAGTTTAACTTTTGGGTGTTTCTTTATAAAATTCTTTAAAAACATAGGCAGTAAGGTTGGCATAACCGTTGGGATTATGCCTAACTTAAACTCACCACCAATAAAGCCTTTTTGCTGGTCTACAATGTCTTGAATTCTATAAGATTCGTTTACAATATTTCTAGCTTGGGTAACTATTTTTTTACCAACTTCAGTAAGTTCAATAGGTTTTTTACTTCTATCAAAAATCTGAACATCAAGTTGGTCTTCAAGCTTTTGAATTTGCATACTCAATGTAGGTTGTGTTACAAAACATTTTTCAGCAGCTTTTGTGAAATTTTGGTTTTCGGCAACTGCCAAAACATAATATAATTGGGTAATAGTCATGTATATCAATTTAGGCTATAAAAATATAAAAACTATCAATAAAATTTATAGATGTAGGCGTTAATTATAAATTAAATTTGTAGTAGTCATAATAGTATTGAATTATAAACCAATAAAAAAATATATAGATGCTGAAAGTTTTGTTAAGTAAAACCGTCTAAAGCATTAGTTTAGTTTGATTAGTTTAAAATTAGTTTTTAAAAAGCGACCTTAAAATGTTTAAGGTCGCTTTTTTATTTTGATGAGATTATTGTTTCAGAGCATCTATCATATAGACTAATTCTGCCTTTTGAGTATATGATGCTTGTTATATAAACTATTATAATAAGTTGTGGAACAATTAAAAGTACCCAAACCCAAATAGGACTTTCTTTATTAGTGGTTTCATAAAAATAGATCCAATGCACGCCAATGTGAGCCAACTCCCAAGGTAAAAATTTTAAAATATTACGTTTTAAGATATTTCCTTTTTTTGCTTCAACACAAATATTCATAACACGTTTTCCAATGGTGCCTTTTTTAGAACTTCGTTCAGTTAATACCGAATAAATAATCACTGGAAGCGTTAAGGTAAAAAAGGCAACTAGCTGGTTTTGTATTGGTTTTGAGCTGGTAAGGCTTAAGTTTAATCCATTTGATAAGCTTTGTGTTATAATAAACAACAGTACTGCATAACTTATAATGATAAGATAATCAATAGAAAAAGCTAGAAACCTTTTTAGTATTAACATGGTTTTTTTAGAATATGATTTTTAAATCTAAATCGTCATCATTTAAATCAAATTTAGCTGATGCAAATTGAGGAGGACCGTACATTTCAGGATTGTTAGACATTCCGTAAGATTCTTTAGGCATACCGTTTTCTTGAAAATCCATTCTTTTATTATCATTTTCATCATGCAATGCCATAATAGCATAACTTCCTGCTTCTACATTTTTAAAAGTTACTGTAATTTTTCCGTCAACAATTTTGCTTTCAGCATTCATAATACCTTGACCTTTCATAAAGGTGTCTTCAGTATGAAGTCCTAAAATAACGCTACCGTTATTATTGGTTATGTTTTCTATAGTTACGGTAATTGTTTTTCCTTTTTCTGCACCTTCTTGAGCGTTACTAAGGTTTACTGATAATACTAGTGCGATGATTAATGTTAATGTCTTCATGATATATGGTTTTATGTGTTAAACAGGTCAAATATCTAACACTAACAGCCATTTTTATAATTGTTGTTACTGAGTTGTGGTTTTTTAATGATGAATTGTTTTTTAGCCAGCTACACACATTTTAATATCGATTTAGTTTATTATTTGACTTTGTAAAAAAAATCTGCTACTTTCGTTTAAGGTCGGATATAAAAACTAAAACGACTTTATATCTGCGAAATATTGTAATACATATAATAAGAAATACCTATGGGAGTTTGGGGACCAGCCATTTATTCAGATGATTTAGCGTGCGATATTAGAGATGATTTCAAAAAATTAATTGGTGACGGGCTTAATTCAGAAGAAGCTACCTCTACACTTGAAAAGGAATACAGAGATTCAATAATTGATAGCGATGAAAATTCAGTATTTTGGTTTGCCTTAGCAGATACACAATGGAAAACAGGAAGACTTATTGGTCGAGTTCTTGAAAAGACTCTTGAAATTATTGATAAGGGATCTGACCTTGAAAGATGGAAAGAAGACACTAAGAATTTGAAGAAAAGAGAGATTGTGATTACAAAACTCAAACAGCAACTTTTAATCAATCAACCTAAGGAAAAAAGAATTGCTAAAGTTTACCGAGAAGATTCAAAATTCAACGTTGGCGATATATTTAGCTATCAAAACAAATTGGAGAACAAAGCCCTATTTAGAGTAATTGGAATTCATCAAGACAAAGGAGGGAGATCCTCAGTTTGTGAGCTTCTTGATTGGTTTGATAAGAGTTTACCTATTAAAAACGGACTTTTTTCAAAAGGAAAAATAGACATAAACAAACTTTCTAAACTAAGATTTAGAACAGTTGACAATTGTAAAACTCAGTTCATGCTGGCGGAAACAGTTGCTAAGTATAAACCAAAAGAAGAATGGTTCGAGTTAATAACAACTAAAAGTAAGTCACAGCAAAACTGTGCGCAGTATTCTTTAGTCTTTTGGAGGAATCTAGATGAACTATTAAGAAATGAATTTGAAAAATGAACGAATTACAACAATGTCTATAAATTATAGCTACCCTGCGGGATAGCTGCGCTTTATACACAAAATCGTTAAACAAACCTCTCAAAAAATAAAATAAACTGTCGATTTAAAAAATTAGCCAGCAAATAAGCCTGCGTTAGGGATTGAACGGCATGTTTGAAATCCCCGACGTAGGAGGGATTGAGTAGTGAAAGCTCGACCCTTTTCGGGTAACGCCCAAAATTATAATAAACCTCTTGCTTTTATTTCAAGATACTTATTTATAGTGTCTATAGTTAAGTTTTCTGGAGTTGTGAGGATGGAGTGGATGCCGTATTTTTTGAGCTCGTTGACGATGAGGCGTTTTTCGAAGGCGAATTTTTCTGCAATGACTTTGTCGTAAACCTGTTCGATGGTTTCTGCTTTGTTGTCGATTAGGCTGTTTAGTTCGGTGTTTTTGAAGAATATAACGACCAATAAATGACTTTTAGAAATGGCTTTTAAATAAGGGAGTTGGCGCTCTAAACCATCTAATGTTTCAAAATTGGTGTACATTAAAATAAGGCTTCGGTGGGTAATGTGCCTTTTGATACTGGCATATAACCTACTGAAATCGCTCTCGAAAAAATCTGTTTTTACGTTGTAAAGCGCTTCTAGAATGAGTTGCATTTGGGAGCTGCGTCTTTCGGCAACAACTACATTTTGAATGCGTTTTGAAAACGATAACATACCTGCTTTATCGTGCTTTTTTAAAACCACATTACTGATAACGAGTGATGCGTTTATGGCGTAATCGAGAAGGCTTAAACCGTTGAAAGGCATTTTCATGATGCGCCCTTTATCGATTATTGAATACACGGGTTGTGATTTTTCGTCTTGAAACTGATTAACCATTAACTGGTTTTTCTTTGCAGTGGCTTTCCAGTTTATAGTACGTAAATCATCACCTAAAACATAGTCTTTTATTTGTTCGAATTCCATGGAATGACCAAGTCTGCGTACTTTTTTGAGGCCGTATTCTAATGAGTTTTGGTTAATGTTTAGTAGCTCAAACTTTTTTAATTGTTTAAAACTCGGGTAGGTGGGTACCATGGCACCATCTTCAAAAGTGAATCGTTTGGCAACAATATTTAATACAGATGATGCGTAAACGTTTAAGCTTCCAAAATAATATTCGCCTCGTTCGGTGGGTTTTAAATCGTATTGAATGGTTTTTGATTTTCGTGATGAAATAACATCTTTTATTTTGAAATCGCGTACTTGAAATTGTTCTGGGATTTCATCAATAATCTCTAAATGAATAGTGAACGGATAATTATTACTAACCTCTAGTTTGATTTGATTTTTATCACCATTTGAAAACTTATCTGGTAAAATTCTAGTGGCTTCTATTTTGTTTTTACCAATGAAAACGATTAGAAAATCTAAAAAGAAAAGCAGTATTAAAACTAAAATTGATAGTTGCGCAATATTGAACAACACAGGAATGAAATAACTTAAAGCAAACAACACTACAATACCAATGCCAGCATAGAAAAATCGGGGTTGGATGTAGAAGTGTTTAAAGAATTTCAAATTTAGTTAAAAGTTAAAAGTTAAAAGTTAAAAGTTAAAAGTTAAAAGTTAAAAGTTAAAAGTAGAACTGAATACTGCGACTGCCACTGAAAACTATCAACGTGGTATTTCAACCGTTTCAATAATTTGTGTAATAATCTGTTTACTAGAAACACCTTCCATTTCTCGTTCTGGCGTTACAATAACTCTGTGGTGTAAAACAGGAATAGCGGCACGTTTAATGTCTTCTGGTGTTACAAAATCTCTTCCGCTCATGGCAGCAAACGCTTTGCTTGATTTTAATATGGCTATTGAGGCTCTTGGTGACGCTCCTAAATATAAAAACTGATTGCTTCGAGTAGCTACAATAATTTGGGCAATATATTTTAGCAAGTGTGCTTCAACTAAAACTTGCGATACTAAATTTTGATATTCAGCAATTTGTTTCGCTGTTAAAAAAGATTCTATTTCATCAGTTTTAAGTTTGTCTTTTAACTCATGTTCTCTGGATAAAATTTCTATTTCTTCTTCTAAATTGGGATAGCCAACATCAATTTTAAACAAGAATCTATCTAATTGGGCTTCTGGTAACCTATAAGTACCTTCCTGCTCTACAGGATTTTGAGTTGCTAAAACCATAAAAGGTGAATCCAGTTTAAACTTATTACCATCAATAGTAATTTGCTGTTCTTCCATAACCTCAAATAAAGCAGCTTGGGTTTTGGCTGGTGCTCTGTTAATCTCGTCTATAAGAATCATGTTTGAGAAAATAGGGCCTTTTTTAAATTCGAATTCAGAGTCTTTAAGATTGAAAACTGAAGTTCCTAAAATATCACTAGGCATTAAATCAGGTGTGAATTGAATTCTGCTAAAATCAACGCTCAACGATTTGGCTAGAAGTTTAGCGGTAATTGTTTTTGCAACTCCAGGAACACCCTCAATGAGTGAATGCCCTTTGGCTAAAAGCGATGCAATAAGCATATCTACCATGTCTTTTTGACCAACAATAACTTTACCAACTTCTGCGCGTATTTTAGTGACGCTTTGTTGAAGCTCAGATAAATCTAGTCTGCTTTTAAACTCTAAATTTTTTGAATCATCTTCTGTTAGAGCACTATCATCAATTGATGATACTACATCTTGTTCTGGTTTTGTTGATTCCGCTTTAGGCGTTTTCTCTTCTTTGTTTTCGTCCATAATTATTTTGAATAAAATGCTTCTATATGTCTGTTGAGTTTTATCAGGTTCTCTTCAAAAAACTCATTTTTTGATCTCATTAAGTTGATGTAATTCACAAGTTTTTTTACATCGTCTTTTTTCTTTCCGGTTTTAGAGGCTAATTTTTCTATAAACTCCTCATCTAAAACATCTGTGTTTAAGTTTAAATCGCGTCGTATTTTTTCTAAAAAATACGTTATTTTTTTATCAACTAAGTTTTTATGGTCTTTGGTATCAAAATATAAATTAGATACTGTTTTTACAAAAGCAACTGTTGTGTTTTGTAATGGTTTGATGATTCTGATAATGCGTTGTCTGCGTTTCGCATTAAAAATCATAAACAGAATACCAAATATAATGGCTGTAAACCAAGCCCATTTAAAAGATAACTGTTCCAAAAACCAACCTAAATTAGATTCTTTTTCTACATCGCCATCATAACCCGTTTGAATTTTGGTATACGAATCAAAATACACATGATTATCTGGTAGATAAGATAAAATACCTTCAATGTATTTGTAGCGTTCTTCTTTTAAAAGATGATAATTGGTAAATGCTTTAGGTTCGGTATGTAAAAAAACGGTTCCCTTTCCAAAAGGCACTTGCAAAAAATTAGTATGCTTATAATCAATTTTTGAATGCCCTAAAACGGTGTGATTGATAGAATCAAATTCAGAAAAATATTGATCACTGGCATTTCTATCAAGTTTGATATCATCAATATTTACATGTTTCAATGAAAGATAAGAGATGCTGTCTTTTTCATTTTCAACAAAGTTAACACTCACATCAAGTGTATCATGAATCTTCTGAGGGAAATAATAGTCAGAGAGAAATAAAGTATTGCCAGCGTCTACAAAATTTAATAATTCATCTATAGAATCATCTTCAAGATAATCAGAATTCCCAATGATGATATAAGTTCCCTCTGCAATATGTTCACCATAACCATCTTCAGAATTAGCTTTTAAATAACTAGCCGGTTGATGGTAAACAGTTCTAACTTTATAATCTTTAAATAGCTTTGGTAATTCTTTATAAAGCACACTAACGCCATAAGGTTTGTTGCTTTTTTCATCAAAAGATTCTTCCCAATCAACGGTTTTGGTGCGTTTTACACCAATAACAACCGATGCAGTAATTACAAGCGCAACAAGTATAATAAGTACAGGTAAAATCTTCTTCATTACTTCACCTGATTTAAAAAGCTTGAAAAATTATTTTTCGCTTTGTTGTACTTATCTGTATTTAAAGGAAACTCACCATACCAAATGTAATTGTAAAGGTAGGAGGTGTATGCAAAATCTTTACTAAATGGTTTGCTACTTACTTCATCTAAATACTCATTGTTAGTTTTATCATCTTCAAATTTGATGTGGTTTTTTAGGCTCAGTGTTTTTAAAACAAGTAGGTAGTAATAACGAATGGCAAGTCTGTAATCATTATCGTTTTCAGCGTTTTTTATTAAAGCATGAATATCTGCATTTTCAATATTTTCAGCTGTAATTTCCTGATAAGTATTAATTGATTTATTCCTGTTTACGGTAAATAAACCTGTACCACCTTCATTTAATAAAACATATACTAAAAAGACTACTGCAAGTGCAATAGCTATGTAAAATACCCACGCAAAAGGACCGAAATTTATACTTAAACCATCTGAATTATTTCGCTCTTTGTGTTTAAGCTCTTCTTTTTTATAGTCTTCATAATTACCAGAACCTGGTTGTGTTTTGGTTACTATGTCTGTGCCTTCATAATTGTATTTATTACCATCATAACGATCTTTAAAATCGTCATCAAACGTTCTGATACTATTAGGTGTTTGAAGTGGGGCTAATCCAAATGATGGTTGGCGTCCAAAAACCATGAAGCATAGAAACAAGAATATATGTAGGTGTTTTAATTTCAAATATTCGACGGACTTAAAACTGAGGGTTTAGTAATTTGCTTTTGAACTTTAAAAGGATAAATCAGATAATAATAACTAATAATACCAAGTGTAATTAGAATGATGCCAACCGATAACCAATGTGGCATAATGTTAGAATAACGTGTAATGAACCCTTCTAAAAAACCGGCAGCAAAGGTGAAAGGGAATGTGCTAATTAAAATTTTAATTCCTGTTTTTGCTCCCATTTTAAATGATGTATATCTAGAATGTGTGGCAGGAAACAAAATACTAGTACCTAAGATTAAACCAGCTGCACATTCAATAACAATAGCGAAAATTTCCATGGCACCATGTATCCAAATACCTCGGACACTTTCCCAAAACACCCCTTTTTCATAGAAGAAATACTGGAAAGAACCTAGCATAATACAGTTATTAAACATAATATAAAGTGTACCAATGCCTAGAAATACACCAAGAACAAAAGCAATAATGCCAACGCGTAAATTGTTAATAGTTATGCCAATAAAACTCCCCCAATTACTGCCACTTTTGTAAACAGCCACAGGATCTCCAGCTTCAATATTTTCAAGAGACATATTTACATAATTATCTCCTAAAACCGAACGTACAAATTCACCATCATTAGCTGCTGAAATTGCTCCAATAAAAGTAAACGCTGAAAAAATAATAAAAGCGATATATATAAACTTTCGGTATTGATAACAAATCAAAGGCACTTCGGTTTTCCAGAAAGAAATGATTCTATTAGTATCTGTACTTTTAGTTTTATAAATCTTTTGGTAAGCGTTTGCAGAAAGCTGATTCAAATATGCAATTACCTTACTTTTAGGGTAGTAGGTTTGTGCGTAAGCTAAATCGTTTATAACATGAATGTATTGAGAAGCTAGTTCATCAGGATTATCAAAATCATTATTAACGATTGCTTTTTCAAAACTCAACCATTTTTCCTTATTTTGCTTGATAAATGCAACTTCCCTCATATATTTGATAAATTAAAATAATAAATGTCAGAGTTACAAATTAACACGACTCAAAATGTAAAAATTTCCTTCAACGCAGCTGGAGCAGGTGAACGATTATTAGCATTTATGATAGATATGGCCATAAAAATAGGTTATATGCTAGTTTTAAATTGGACATTTGGAGCGTTTGATAACATGGATCAATGGTCGCAAATAGCCATAAACACCGTACTAAGTTTTCCGGTAATGTTTTACACTTTGGTTTTAGAATCTATTTTACAAGGGCAAACCGTTGGTAAGCGTGCTTTAAAAATAAGAGTGGTTAAAATCGATGGCTACCAAGCCTCGTTTTCTGATTATGTAGTACGTTGGTTTTTTAGGATTGTAGATGTTTACATTTTTGGTCTCGGTTTTTTCATCATGTTATTCAATAAAAAAACACAACGATTAGGTGATATGGCTGCAGGAACAGCAGTTATTGGTTTAAAAGATAGTGTAAATATAAGTCATACTATCCTCGAAAATCTCAAGGAAAACTACAAGCCAACCTATCCAAACGTTATTAAGCTATCAGACAACGACGCTAGAATTATAAAAGAAACTTTTAGTGCCGCAAGAACAGCAAAAGATTATCAGACTTTAATTAAATTACGAGAAAAAATAATAGAAGTGGTTGGTATAAAAACCGTAAAGCATAGTACCGATATGGAGTTTATTGATGTTATTTTAAAAGATTATAATTTTTACACACAAAGCATGTAATGTTTTATACTATAGATATTTTAGGAACCATTGCCTTTGCCATTTCAGGTGTTTTAGTAGCCATTCATAAAAAAATGGACCTATTCGGAATTCTAATAATTGCTTTTGTTACAGCAGTAGGTGGCGGTACTTTACGCGATTTACTTATTGGGAATACACCAGTAAGCTGGATGAAAGACATCACATTTACTTATGTGATTTTGGGTTCTGCTGTATTTGCAATACTATTTAAAACGAAAATTAATTACTTAAGAACTTCTCTATTTTTATTTGATACTATTGGGATTGGATTATATACTTTGGTTGGTATAGAAAAAGGGCTAAACGCAGAATTACACCCAATAATTTGTATTGCATTAGGAACGATGACAGCCAGTTTTGGAGGTGTAATTCGAGATATATTATGCAATGAAATCCCAGTTATTTTCAGAAAAGAAATTTATGCAACTGCATGCATTTTAGGAGGAATCACCTATTTTTTATTGAGAGAATTCCCAATAAAAGATGATTATGTGTTTGTGATAGCTGGAATTGTAGTTATTGTTGTTAGGCTTTTAGCGGTTAAATTTAAAATAGCATTACCAACAATTTATTCTAAAGAAAATATCTAATTTAGAATTTCTACATTACGAATAAAGATATTCTTATCTGGCCAATCTCCATCATCAGTTTCAACAGCTGCAATTTTGTCTATAACATCCATACCTCTTGTAACATGACCAAAAATGGTGTAGTCACCATCTAAAAAATGGGCGCCACCTTTTTGACAGACAATAAAAAATTCAAAAGGAGAAGCCAATTTATGTGGGTTTCTAATTTCACTACTAGGCATTGATATAACACCTCTATCATGTTTAAAACCACGTTTTGTGTCAGGAGGTAATAGGTATTTGCCAATATGAGCTCGTTTTCTAGCAGTTTTTACGTCATCACTATTTCCAGCTTGAACTATAAAATTATCAATCACTCTATAAAACTGAGTATCGTTATAATAGCCTTGTTTAGTTAACCAGATAAAATTTGAACGATGAAACTTAGTTTCGTTGTAAAGTAAGATGTCAATTTCACCAAAATCAGTAGTGATGCGTACTTTATTTTCTTTATGGTGTTTATCATATTCCAAGAAAAACTCCATGGCGCTTTTAGAATCTAATTTTGGGAATTCGCGTTCAGGTTCTTTTGAGGTATCTTCTTTAGCCTCTTTTATAATTGGTTTTTCAACCTTAGTTTCAGGTATAGTTTTCTTTTTACTTTGTTTATCTTCACAATTCAGAAATATAAGAAAAAAACTTAAAAATAATAAGGCACGCATAGACTATGAAGTTTGACGAATTTTTAAAATTAGTTTCAAAAATAGAAAATATACCGCTTCCGGCCGAAACATCTCACTTCAAAATGGTGCCGCCGTTTCGTCAAGAACTCTTAAAAAAACAACAAGAGGCCATTAAAAAAGCAAAACATGCTGGAGTTTTGGCGTTATTTTATCCAGATGAAAATCAAGAAACAAAGTTTATTTTAATTCTCAGAAAAACATACAAAGGTGTACACTCTGCACAAGTAGCGTTTCCAGGAGGTAAACTTGAAATTCAAGATATATCATTGGAAGATACAGCTTTAAGAGAAACTTATGAGGAGGTTGGGGTGTCAGCAGATACGGTTCAGGTTATTAAAAAAATATCTCAAGTTTACATTCCACCAAGTAATTTCTATGTGCAGCCATTTATTGGAATAACACAAGTAACACCAAATTTTATAAAGCAAGATGATGAGGTTGAAGCGCTTATAGAAGTTAGTTTAAGACATTTTTTAGATGATAAGTCACTAGTGTTTAAAAAAGTAAAAACATCTTATAGTGTTGAAGTTGAGGTGCCTGCATTTAAATTAAATGATTATGTGGTTTGGGGAGCAACAGCAATGATGCTTAGCGAAATTAAAGACTTGTTAAAAGAACTTTTCTAATATGTTTGTTTTGTTACATTTGCATTCCTAATTTAATTAAAATTAAGTAACTTACTAACTAAAATTGATGCGTGATTTATGGGATTGATTAAAAGAAATCCATTCGGACATATATTATTTGTAAAAAAATGGCTCATTAGAATTTTGGGTGCTATGACCCATAGACGTTTTCGTGGGTTTAATGAGTTACAAATAGAGGGGTCTGAAATTATAAAAGATTTACCAGATAAAAATGTACTTTTTATATCTAATCATCAAACTTATTTTGCTGATGTGGTGTCTATGTTTCACGTCTTTAACGCGAGTTTAAGCGGGCGTACAGATTCTATAAAAAATGTTGGGTATCTCTGGAATCCTAAATTAAATATTTACTATGTAGCAGCCAAAGAAACCATGAAGGCTGGACTTTTGCCTAAAATTTTAGCCTATGTGGGCTCTGTGAGTATTGAGCGTACTTGGAGGTCTGAAGGGAAAGATGTTCAAAGGCAAGTTAAAATGAGTGATATCTCTAACATAGGTAAGGCACTTGATGATGGCTGGGTAATTACATTTCCACAAGGCACAACTACACCATTTAAGCCTATTAGAAAAGGAACTGCTCATATTATAAAACGTTATAAACCTGTTGTAGTTCCTATAGTTATTGATGGTTTTAGGCGTTCATTCGATAAAAAAGGCTTGCGTATAAAAAAGAAAAATATTCTTCAATCTATGGAGATTAAAGCGCCATTGGATATTGATTATGACAACGAAACTACTGAAGATATTGTAAAGAGAATTGAATACGCTATAGAGCAGCACCCTTCTTTTTTAAAAGTTATTCCTCAAAAAGAATTAGAAGAGCAAGAAGCACTTAACAGGCTGCGTGAGTGGTAGTTTGATTTAAAAAAACAGGATTGATTTCATGTTTTTTAACGTTGTTTTTTACTTAAAGAAAATTCTATTTCCCCTATTGGCATGTTTTAAGATCATTTAATCGAATTTATAAATTCTGCATAAATTTAATTGTTATTTTTCTTATTAATAAAACATATTAAAAACCTATTAATGAAGAATGACCTAATAATAAATTTTACCCCAACAGGTATGATTCCAACAAAGGAAATGACACCTCATGTACCTGTTATAGTTTCTGAAATTGTAGAAGATGTGCATGCGGCTTGTGAAATTGGAATAACTATGGTGCATCTACATGCTAGGGATGCTGTTACAGGTGTACCAACATATAAAAAAGAGGTTTATGCTGATATAATAGCAGGTATTCGTAAGTATGCGCCAGAACTTGTTATTTGCGTTTCATTAAGTGGAAGAGATTTTAGTGAATTTGAAAAGCGAAGTGACGCCTTACTTTTAGATGGTGATTTAAAACCAGATATGGGTAGTTTGACGTTAAGTTCTCTCAATTTTAATAAAACAGCAAGTGTAAATGCTCCAGATATGGTTTTTAACCTTGCCGCTAAAATGAAAGAGAAAGGTATTGTGCCAGAATTAGAGGCTTTTGATATAGGTATGATAAATTATGCTAAGTATTTAGAACGAAAAAAAGTACTTCAAGCCCCGTATTATTTTAACCTATTGTTTGGTAATATAGCTTGTTCACAAGCAAATCTATTGCATTCTGGAGTTATGATTAATGATCTGCCTGAAAATTCTTTTTGGAGCTTAGCAGGTATTGGAAATGAACAATTAAAAATGAATTCACTTTCAATTGCAGTTGGTGGTGGTGTGCGTGTTGGTATTGAAGATAATATTTGGTTTGATGCAGAAAGGACAAAACTAACAACTAATTCGGAGCTTTTAGAGCGCGTTCATTTAATAGCTAATGCTAATGGAAGAGGTGTGATGACTCCTAAAGATTTTAGAAAAAAAATGAATTTAGAGCCAGGTAATGGAAGTTATGGAAGGAAATTCAAGTAATTATTTTGTGAGAACAAGAGGGCGTAAATCTTCGTCAAGTTTAAAAAAGTATTGGAATGTAATTAGTAATGGCTTATTTCTTTTTGGATTAAGAAATAGGTTAGAGCAAATAGGGATAAATATAAATCCTTATTACTGGGTAGAAGAAGAATTTGCTCCTTGTATGGAACCCAGAATAAAAAATGATACTTCTAAATATACTTTAAAAGACTTGTCTTTAAAGGAAGTTGAGTTAGTTATAGAGCATCATTCTGCAAAAGACAAGGCTAAACTAATTAAAGGTTTTAAAAATGGCCAATTGTGTGTTGGCTTAGAAAATAATGGTGAAATTGCCTCTTTTATGTTTGTTGAATTTAATGATTTTGAGCATAGAGGAAGAGCATTTAAATTAAAACCTAACGAAGCTTATCTTTTTAATATGTGGACATTTCAAAATTACAGAGGTAAGAACTTAGCTCCTTATTTGAGATATCAAACTTATAGAATGTTAGAAAAGAAGGGTATTGATGTTAAATATAGCATTACACAATATTTTAATAAATCCTCAATTAAGTTTAAAAATAAATTAAACTCTAAAAATCATTATTTATTCCTAAGTGTTGGTCTGTTTAATATATTTAAGTGGAATTTTACTCTAAAAAAATATAGTTAATTCATTTGAAGATTTTTTGAGAATCTATATTAAAATTTTATAGAGTTTTAAATATGAGTTCACTTTCAGTTATAATTTATTATTAGATGCTTATGAAACCTAAAAAGAACAAAAAAATATCCACTTATGAAAAGATTAAAAATGCTTTAAGTAATGGGTTGTTCTTATTTGCATTTCGAAATTGGCTGGCAGGCAAAGGAGTAGATATTAGACCATATTACTGGGTTCAAGAAGAAGTAGAGCCTTGTGAAGTTCCTAAAATAAAAAATGCTTCTTCGAAATTTTCAGTAAGAGAGCTAACTATTGAAGAGGTTGTTTCTATTAATGAAGGAAATACCTCAATTGTTATAGAAGACACTGTTAGAGATATGGAAAATGGACAACTTTGTATTGGCTTAGAAACCAATGGTGAAATTGCTGCATATAATTTTGTTGAATTAAATGAATTTGAGTTTAAAGGAAGAGTTTTTAAACTTAAGTCAAATGAAGCTTACTTATTGAATATGTGGACGTTCCATGAGTATAGAGGTAAAAATTTAGCTCCTTACTTAAGGTATCAATCATATAGATTCATAGAGAAGTATAATAGAAATATAAAGTACAGTATTACTGATAGTTTTAATAAATCCTCTATAAGATTTAAAAAGAAACTAAACTCTAAGCATCTAATTTATTATTTAAGTGTAGTCTTGTTTAAAAAGTATACATGGAATTTTACATTGAAGAAATATAAATAAGATTTATTTTTTATTCGTTAATAACTCATAATAACTCCCTTTTTTAACCTTTGTAGAAATTTATATTTTGCGTTACTTATCTAAATAACGTAAATGAAGGTCTGTATTGCCGAAAAACCAAGTGTTGCCCGAGAAATTGCTGCTGTATTAGGCGCAAGTACAAAACGCGATGGCTATTTTGAAGGCAATGGCTATGCGGTAACATATACATTTGGGCATTTATGTACTTTAAAAGAACCTGTAGATTATAAATCGTATTGGAAAAGTTGGGATTTAAACAATTTACCGATGCTTCCTGAAAAATTTGAAGTGAAAGTATCTTCAAATTCTGGGATAAAAAAGCAATTTAATATTGTAAAAAGTTTATTTGATAAAGCCGATGTTGTTATAAACTGTGGTGATGCAGGGCAGGAAGGAGAGCTTATTCAGCGTTGGGTAATGAGTGAGGCTAAATACAAAGGCGAGGTAAAACGTTTATGGATTTCATCTCTAACTACCGAGGCTATTAAAGAAGGGTTTCAAAATTTAAAGCCTTCAGAAGATTACGATAACTTGTATTATGCTGGTTTTTCTAGATCTATAGGAGATTGGTTGTTAGGTATTAATGCTACTAGATTATATACCGTAAAACATGGCGGATACAAACAAGTCTTGTCGGTAGGTCGCGTGCAAACGCCTACATTAGCAATGGTTGTAAACCGATTTAAGGAGATTGAAAACTTTAAACCACAGCCATATTGGGAATTACAAACGCTTTATAGAGATACGCTTTTTAGTTATGAAGATGGACGTTTTCTTAAAAAAGAAGATGGTGAGGCTTTAGCAAATAAGGTTAAAGAAAGTGATTTTGAAATTGAATCGATTACCAAAAAGAAAGGTAAAGAATATGCACCAAAACTGTTTGATTTAACTGGTTTGCAGGTGTATTGTAATACCAAATTCGGGTTTTCAGCAGACGAAACATTGAAAATAGTTCAGGCATTATATGAGCGTAAAGTAGTCACTTATCCTAGAGTTGATACTACGTTTTTACCAAATGATATATATCCTAAAGTGTCTGGGATTTTACAGAAGTTGACTAACTATTCAAAATTAACGCAACCGCTTTTAGGTAAAAAGATAAAAAAATCAACACGGGTTTTTAATGATAAAAAAGTAACCGATCATCATGCTATTATTCCAACTGGGATGCAAACCAATTTACAGTATAACCAACAACAGGTTTACGATATTATTGTAAAACGTTTTATAGCTGTCTTTTATGATGATTGTTCTGTGTCCAACACCACAGTTTTAGGAAGTGCAGCTAAAGTAGTTTTTAAAACTACCGGAAAAGAAATTTTAGATAAAGGGTGGCGTATTGTTTTTGAAAATCCAAATGCCAAAGAAAAAGAATCGGGTATTTTACCCACTTTTGAAAAAGACGAAAAAGGTTCGCACGAACCTTCGTTTTTAGAAAAAGAAACCAAACCACCAAATCAGTTTACTGAGGCCTCTTTGTTGCGTGCTATGGAAACTGCAGGGAAACAAGTGGATGATGAAGAGTTGCGCGATTTAATGAAAGAGAATGGTATTGGAAGACCATCAACACGTGCTAATATTATTGAAACGCTTTTTAGAAGGAAATATATAAAACGAAATAAGAAACAGGTTTTGCCAACGGTTACAGGTATTCAGTTGATTGATACGATTCAAAATGATTTATTGAAATCTGCTGAATTAACGGGCTCTTGGGAAAAGCAGTTGAAAGATATTGAGAAAGGTGAGTATACTGCTGGTGCATTTATAAAAAATATGAAGCGTATGGTAGATGCTTTAGTTTATGAGGTTAGAAGTGAAAAACGTGCTAATATTTCTCATGCTACAACTGTAAAAAATCGAGCAGCTAAAGCTGAAGCTAAAAAAGGTGCAGGAATTACTGCTGAAAAATGTCCAAAGTGTAAACAAGGTCAGATTATAAAAGGGAAAACGGCTTATGGTTGTAGTGCTTATAAAACAGGTTGCAATTTTGTAATGCCGTTTAAATTTGAAGGTAAAAAGATTTCTGAAAAACAATTTATTAGACTGCTTCAAAAAGGATCTACGGTTAATTTAAAGGGTTTTAAAACCAATTATGGAACAGTTGAAGGTTTACTGCGTTTTGATGATAGTTTTGAGCTGAAATTAGAGCCTAAACAAACTACGCCTAAAACTAAAACGGATGAATTAAGGTGTCCTAAATGTAAAAAAGGAACAGTTATAAAAGGAAAAACAGCTTATGGTTGCAGTGCTTATAAATCAGGTTGTGATTTTAAAGTAACTTTTGATGCTGTTAGAGCAAAAATAAATGGGCAAACACCAACTAGAGAACTTGTTCATAATATCTTGAATGGAAGCATCTAAAACAAACCAGAGACATTTTATAATCTTTAAACCTTACGGGTATTTGAGTCAGTTTGCTAGTAATGACTCCAAACAACAATCTAAAAAATTTCTTGGTAGTTTGCATGATTTTCCGGAGGGTACTATGGCTATTGGTAGGCTAGATGAACCTTCTGAAGGTTTGTTGTTATTGACTACTGATGGTAAAACAAGCGCCCATATAAATAGCCAAAAAGTTGAAAAAGAGTATTACGCCCAAGTGGATGGAATTATTTCTAAGGAGGCTATTCTGAAACTAATAACAGGTGTTGATATTACAGTTGATGGCTTGGTATATAAAACGAAGCCTTGTAATGTCTTTATGTTAAATGCTATTCCTGATTTGCCTGAGCGAGCAAAAAAGATAAGGGATGATAGGCATGGACCAACAAGTTGGGTGTCTATAACTTTAAAAGAGGGTAAATTTAGACAAGTTCGAAAAATGACTTCGGCAGTTGGTTTTCCAACGTTGCGTTTGGTACGTGTTAGAGTAGGAGGTATTCAAGCACATACTATGCAAGCTGGTGATGTTGTTGAGGTTTTTGAGTTTGAAGTTTAAAGGCCTTATGCGGAAAGCATGAACGCTTAATGTTTAGAAATACCAATAACAAACTAACCCGCGTTAGGGATTGAACGGTATGTTTGATCCCGATATTAATCGGGAGAGTAGTGAAAGCTTGACCGCCTGTTCTGAGCGCAGTCGAAGGGTGAGGTAACGCTCAAAATATATTTTAAGCATCTAACTTCTTTAATTCTTTGTAGTTGCGATTTAAACGCTTTAGAAGGATGCCGTAAATTAACCAATAAAACAGGAGTAAAACACCAATAACAACAGCGAGAACTAAGATTATAACAATAATAATAACTGCATAAAACTTAAAAACTTCTCCGTTTGCTGTGGCTAAATCAAGTTTATTTGAGAATTCAGGATTGTGATTAAACCCATAAAGGGCACCTATAACTGCGCCAATAACCAAAGAAACAAGATTGAAAATAACGTAATACTTTACTGTTTTCCTGGTTTTTATAATGTTTTCCATTAAGGTTTTAGAACTATCTGTAGCAGAAATGTTCTTGTAATTTTTGTAGAATAAATAGAAAAAATAGAGTAAAACGCCGTAGCTGATAATGCTAAACGGAATGAGTATGTGGTTGATGTCTAGAGCTTCTAACTTCCCTGAATATGAAGTGCCTTTGAATGAAAAGGAGATGGCAAGCCAAAACGCAAATTCTAAAATACTTATGATAAAAATCCATTTAACAATGGAGGATGATTTTTTGAGAATCATCTTATAAATTTCGTTGTAAGAGAGTTTAGGGTACTTATCGTTCCCTTTATTCCAATCTTTTTTGAGTATATCTAATTCATCCATAGTATTACGGATTTAAAATGGTTCTTAGTTTCGTTTTTATCCTATTCATTTTCACGCGGGCATTCACTTCACTTATTCCCAATGTTTCACTTATTTCTCTATAATCTTTGTCTTCTAAATACAAAAAGACTAACGCCTTTTCAATATCGTTTAATTGATGAACGGCTTTATAGAGAACCTTTAATTGTTGCTCTTCTGTATCGTCATAATCCTCTGCTTTTATTTTAAATTCTACGCCTTCAAAATCTTGTGTTTTTATAGAGCGTTTTGATTTTCTGTAAAGTGTAATGGCTGTATTTAATCCTACCCGATACATCCATGTACTGAACTTTGCATCGCCTCGAAATTTAGGATATGCTTTCCAGAGTTGTATGGTTATTTCTTGAAATAAATCGTTGTGTGCATCATAATTATTGGTGTACAAACGGCAAACTTTGTGCACAATATTTTGATGCTTTTCTAGCAATTCTACAAAACTATGTTCTAGTTCTTTATTCAATGGGATGGTTTAGTTATAATGTAAGTAGCTTAAATTTTTAAAACGTTACACATAGTTTAAATTATTTTTTAAAGCGTATGTTTTAATAGGCTAGGAGTGTTTAAAAAAGGTCGTAAATTTTGATAAAAATTATACTTATTATTTAAAATAGCACTTAAAAATCAGCATTTTTATAATGTTTAAACTTTTTGTTTATATAAATGTAATTAATATCTGGATTTGAGTTAATTAAGTATACGGTATAAATAAAATCTATGATGCGTTTTTAATGCTTTTTTAACCTTTTTTAGTAGTTGCGTATAGCTAATATATAAAAAAATAATTTAGTAATATTTTGTGCAAAAAATCTTTTAACAGTTTTAGAAATTCTCAAGTTTTTATCCCAGTTTTTACGCTTTTTTAAATTCAAAAAAAGGGTTACTCCTAATCTTGAAATTCATTTTTTATGAGATTTTTAAACTCAAAATTTCAATTCATCATCTAAAATTTACAGTTCGGTCATTAAGAGTTTTTGTATTCATTCTTGTGTTGCAAATTTGTCTCATCAATTTAAGTCAATCAAAATTCAATCAACAAAAAACGAACAGTAAATTTTATTAATCATGAAAAAAATAACCATCATTCTAATAGCATTAATCAGTATTCAAATTTCTGCTCAAACAACTATAAGCGGAACTATTTTAAATAACAAAAACGAACCCATTGTTGGAGCTAATATTTATTTAGAAGGTACTTACGATGGAAGCACATCTATGGAAGATGGAACGTTCGCTTTTCAAACTTCAGAAACAGGAACACAAACTTTAGTTGTGTCGTTTTTGTCTTATGAAACATTTACTATGGTAGGCGATATTTCTTTTATGAAAGATGTTACTATAAAACTTAAAGAAGATGTTAGCACTTTAGATGCTGTGGTATTATCTGCAGGAACATTTTCAGCAGGCGATAATAGTAAAGTAAATGCATTAAAACCACTAGATGTTGTAACAACAGCAAGTGCATTGGGCGATTTTGTAGGCGCATTACAAACCTTACCAGGAACCACTACGGTTGCCGAAGATGGTAGATTATTTGTACGTGGTGGCGATGCTAACGAAACTCAGATTTTTATTGATGGTATTCGTGTATTTACACCATATTCACCAACAACCAATAATGCACCAACAAGAGGGCGTTACTCACCGTTTTTGTTTGATGGTATTACTTTCTCAACAGGAGGATACTCTGCAGAGTTTGGGCAAGCCTTATCTAGCGTACTACTTTTAAACACTATTGACGAACCCGACCAAGAGAAAACCGATATTGGTATAATGAGCGTTGGTGCAACACTGGGCAATACTCAAAAATGGGAAAAGAGTTCATTGAGTGTAAATGCCTCTTACATCAACTTAGCGCCTTATAACGCTATTTTCAAAAACAGAAACGATTGGATTAAACCTTTTGAAACAGCTTCAGGAGAGGCGGTTTACAGAAAAAAAACCAATTCAGGCTTATTTAAACTCTACGGTGCTTTTGATGCTACTAATTTTGAGTTAACTCAAGAAGATATCAACAGACCAGAAGGCGCATATTTTAAACTAAACAACAATAACTTTTATTTAAACGGATCGTATCAAGGCGTTTTAAACGATACTTGGTCAGTTTTTGGAGGTCTAAGTTATACAAGAGCAAAAAACAACTTAATCTTTATAGAAAGTGATATTAACGATACAGAAAACTCACTACACACCAAGCTAAAGTTTAAAAACAGAATCAGTAACCGATTAAAACTCTATTTTGGAGCAGAATATTTCGCAACCGATTTTAAAGAATCCTACGAAGATGAAACGATCGATAAAGTAAGCTACGGGTTTAACAACAACATTGCAGCAGCATTTGCTGAAGCCGATATTTTTATATCAAAACAACTCGCCTTTAAAGCAGGTTTACGTGGTGAGTATTCAGAGCTGTTTAAAGATTTCACCTTAGCTCCAAGAGTATCTTTAGCCTATAAAACCACCAGTAAAAGTCAGGTATCTTTAGCCTATGGTAATTTTTATCAAAATCCATCAAGTAACATTTTAAAGTTTAACCAAGATTTAAAAGCAGAAAACACATCGCATTATATCTTTAACTACCAATACAATGCAGATAGAAAAATATTTAGAGCCGAAGCTTATTATAAAGCGTACGAGAATTTAGTAAAATACGATACCGAGTTTACAAACTTCGATACTAATTTCACAAACAACGGTAGTGGTTTTGCACGTGGTATAGATTTCTTTTGGAGAGACAGCAAAAGCATCAAAAATTTCGATTATTGGGCAAGCTACTCCTATCTAGATACTAAGCGCGATTATAAAAACTACCTAACCAAAGCCCAACCCAATTTTGCAAATACGCACAACCTATCATTAGTCGGTAAATATTGGGTAGATAAATGGCGCAGTCAAGTAGGCTTTAGTTACGCCTACGCTTCGGGCAGAACCTTTACTAACCCAAACCAAACAGGTTTTTTAAACGATAAAACCAAGGCCTTTAATAGCCTAAGTTTAAACTGGGCGTATTTAATAAGTCCACAAAAAATACTCTATGCATCTGTAAATAATGTATTAGGTTTTAAAAATATTAATGGCTACCAATATGCCAATACACCAAATGCCAACGGAAATTTTAACAGGCGTGCATTACAACCAGCAACAGATCAATTCTTTTTCGTCGGTTTCTTCTGGACCATTAGCGAAGATAAAAAGAGCAACCAGTTAGATAATCTTTAGGGCGTTACCCCAAAAAGGGGTCGGGCTATCCGTTACAAGTCCTCGCTTTTGCACTAAGGTGCAAAAGCTGTGGGCTTTTCACTTCTATCCCTAACGCAGGTGTATTTGCTAGCTTCAATTTTTAAAGAGAAATGAGGTTTGTTTTTGGGAAGTTCGTTTACTGAGTTTTGATATAAGTATTAATGGTTTTATAAAACTACTTTTAATTATTTCAAGGTTTTAAATTTACAATTTAATTAGAATGGAGCATTTCCATGAAACACCCATTGTTTTTGTTTTTTCTTCATAACTATCATGTCCGTGCTACCATGTCCACCAATAATGTATTCCTTTTCAACAATAATAAAAGCTTTTGTTTTCTTTTTATTAAAGAAAGGATACGAAATTTTATAGATTGGATCATGAGTGACTTTAGAAACATTTCGTATTTTGTTTAAAGAGTCTACATCTTTAAAATTAATAAAATTTATATTATCATAAATTATAAGTTTTTTATTCCATTTTATTTTTTTCCAATTTTTATAAATCCCTTTCATTTCATCAATCTCTTTATTATTAAAAAGCCATTCTTTGTTTCTATATAAATATTTTGATTTTTTAGCTTTCTTTTTCCAACCTAAATAGCCGTTAAAAATGGCCTCTGGTTTTTTAATGAGTGATAGAGAATTAATATATACATTCATTGGTTTGGATTGATGTAGGAAGTACTGATTAATTACATTATAATCTTCTTTCTTTTCTGCTTTTTGTGAAGCACAACTACAAATAAAAAATAAAAATGTTAAGTGTAATAGTTTCATGATTTTAAAATTTAATCGCATTCTGATCCAATTGGATTAATAGTAATCATTGTTCCATTAGCATCAACAAAAGAAAACGTACAAGAGGGAAATCCTCAGGGTTTTCCGAGTAGGCAACTACCAAAGCAATTAATTATACACGGTGTTGTGCATAGTTTTTTACATATTTTCAAATTGATTTTTCCGTTTCTCAAATTCAATAAATTCTGTTTCGTTCAAACCCAACAATTGGCAAGTAAACTCAATAAAATTTGTTTCCGTTTTACTTTTTAAAAAATCAAATATTCTATGTTGATAAAAAAGATTATCCAAATCCTCAATCTTTAATTCAGAGTATCGTTTTCGTGATTTGGGATATTTTTTCCAGCAATCTTTATAATATTTATAGATCAGATTAGATATATACTCACTTAATTCATTCAGAGTGTTTTCTGGAATTTTTGAGACAGATAAATCCGTAAAATGTTTTTCAACTTTTGAAAAGAATTCTTTTTTAGATTCAAGTTTGTTTTCAGTTTTCCAAAACATTTTAATCAGTCTAATTGGTTAATAGATTCCGCAATTTTTTCTATTTGTCTTATTTCGTGATTCCAGAAATAAACTTTGTCAGTCAGAATTCCGTTTCCACTATGAGTCAATATAATTAAATTCCCAAATCCGTCAGAACCGATTGCGATTCCATTTTCAGGAAACCCGTTCCATTCTCGCGCATTTTTTGTTTCAAGTCCAATGTGATTACAAGTCCGACTTATTCTTTTTCGGTCAGATTTATCAAAAAAAGGATAAAGTTCAAATTCAAATTCGTCCGTTACTAATTCGCCACCATTTGATTTTATCATTCGGTTTTTAAATTCAGTAGGGAATTTTACGTTCAGTTCAGATTCCGTTTCTTTTATATACTTTTTGTCAATTGGAAATGGCATTTTGAAGTTTGGTTAAATTATGCACAATCTTTTAACGGATATGCGTCGTTTTAATGACTTATATCCGACGGTAAACGAAGTTATCATTTTTTTCTGACAAAATAAAACACAGAAGTATTTATAATATCACCCAAATTTTGAATTTCCAGACATGACAAATATCATAGTAATTAAGCTAAGTAAATAATAATTTTAAGTATTGAAATTATGATGAGGTTATGCAATAGTAATCACATCTCTTAAAACTAAATGTCATGGAAGCTAAAAAAAATCCAAATCTGGAAATAGGAAGAAATAGCGGCATTTACTTTGCTATTGGGCTTAACTTAATGTTGCTCTTGTCTTGGCAAGCTTTAGAATATAGAACTTATGAAAAAGATAATGTGGTTCTAGATCTTGTTGAAATGGATAGCGAATTTGAGGAAGAAATCCCTATTATGAATGCTAATACACCGCCACCGCCACCACCGCCTGCTGTGGTTCAAGAATCTATTCAAATTGTAGAAGATGTTGAGGAGATTGAAGAAACCGTAATTGAAAGCACGGAAATTGGTCAAGACGATGCTGTTGAAGAACGTATTGTTGAGGTGAGCGATGTTGAGGTTGAGGAAATTGATGAAGATGTGCAAGTAGCTTTTGCAGTAATTGAAGATGTACCTGTATTTCCAGGTTGCGAGGGTTTATCAAAACAGGCTACAAAAGATTGTTTTCAGAAAAAAGTGCAAGAGCACGTGGCTTCAAACTTTAACTATCCACAAACCGCTTTAGATTTGGGTATCCAAGGACGCGTTTCAGTAATATTTGTAATTGATAAAAACGGACATATTACTGGTGTTAGATCTAGAGGACCAGATCAAATTCTTCAAAAAGAAGCAGAACGTATTATTAGTAAATTACCAAAAATGAAACCTGGGAAACAGCGTGGGAGACCTGTAAAAGTGGCTTATGCTGTACCTATATTCTTCAAATTTCAAGATGGTTGATTAGGAGCGTAAAAGGGTTTTATATCAATGTGAGTAAAAGGCAGTCTGAATAATTTTTCAGATTGCCTTTTCGGTTTAATTCAAATGCTTCACAGCATCGTTATGTAATATCACTTTTCTAAAGTCTCCGGGTTGCTTCTCATTCATTAATTTTAAACCATCACTAGCCTCAATCAACATATTAAAATTAGCTTCACTAGCATGGTATTGTAACTTGCTTTTGTATGTGGTTATCAGCATAAAACTATATGGTGTTTCTTCTGTAGGTTGCGTTTCTAATAACTGATAACTGTCTATATAACCTTTTTCAATAGCCTTAATACGCAATTGTTCCCAATTGTTTTGATAGTAAAACAAGGCTTCGGCTTTATTGTTATTTAAAACCTGCACGTAGTCAATCATTGATATTTTTTCAGTCTGAGCATAACTCCATGAGACAATTATAACTAACAAAAATGTGATTATTCTTTTCATAATTTAAAATTTTAAACAAAGAAAAATAGGTAATCTAATAGTCAAATGATAAAGGTTTAACATTTCAGCAACAAAAAATAACAGTTCAGTAAGTTGGTTTTTAAAAACATGAGCTTCTGTTGGATATTTGTCTCATCATTAAAAAAAAGCAACCATTATGAACTTTTCAAAGAAAAATAACGAACACAGAAACAACAATAGGTGGCATGTGAGTAAAAATATAATTGCACTTATTTGCCTTTCATTTTTAACATTAACAAGTCTTAATGCACAAGACGAAAATTTAGCAGACATTACTGTAGTCATTTCAAACTTTGATAATAACGAAGGAAAAGCTTATGTAGCACTATACAACTCAGAAGCTAGCTTTCTAAATAAAGGGTTTGAAGCTACTTTTACTAAAATAGAAAACAATACATGCACAGTAGTTTTTAAAGCGGTTCCAAAGGGCGTTTATGCAATCTCTATGTTTCATGATGAGAATGATAATAATAAATTGGATACAGCCATTTTTGGTATTCCAAAAGAAGATTATGGTTGCTCAAACAACGCTACTGGGTTTATGGGGCCACCTAAATGGCAAGATGCCAAATTTCAAATTAATAATAAATCAATCACACAACACATAACACTTTAATACATTAATACCATGAAAAAATTAATCATCATCGCAACACTTTTAGTTTCTGGATTTATAAATGCACAAACTAACTATGAAAAAGGCATGCAAAAAGCCTTTGATCTTTGGGGAGAAAATAAACCCACAGAAGCAGCAAACTTATTTGAGCGTATTGCAAATGCAGAACCAGACAATTGGTTACCGCCATATTATGCAGCACAAATTAATATCATTTACAGTTTTGGAGAAAAAGATGAAGAGGTACTTTCTGCTAAACTTAAAAAAGCTCAAGATTTAATTAACGATGCCACAGCCATCTCAAAAGAAAATCCAGAAATATTGGTATTACAAGCTCTGTTACACACCGCTTGGGTAGCTTATGATGGAGCTACGTATGGCATGACTTTATCAGGAAAAGTAGTAGAACTTTATACAAAAGCAAATATGCTTGCGCCTGAAAATCCAAGAGTAGTATATTGTAAAGCAGAGTGGGATATAGGTGGTGCTAAATATTTTGGGCAAGACACTAAACCATTTTGTAAAGAACTTGAGCGTGCCATAGAACTTTTTGCTAACTTTAAACCAGAAACACCTTTTTATCCAAATTGGGGAGCAGACCGAGCAAAAATGCTATTAGAGTCTTGCGGTAAGTAAAATAAACAGCTAAATAATTATTATGAAATCGACTAAAAATATCATTTTAACCTTTATCATAGGATGTGCCATTTTTGTAGTTGGCAACCTGTTTTCTGGTGGGTTTGATTTTGAAACTACAAATGAATTTTTAATCGATTTCGGATTTTATCAACTGTATTCTTTTGTGTTAGGGTATTCCAATATGTATTTTTTCGATTACATGGAACGCCGAAATTGGAAAAAGAATGATACCATTAAACGTATAGTAATTGGTATTCTAGGAGCCACAATTATAACCTTAATTGGCTTATTTGTACTCAGAGCGTCCACCCATATGGTATATGCAGGCCTTACTTTTAATGAATTCATTTCTAGAGAAAAATTTGAGTACTATCAATTCGGGTTATGGGTAACGTTAACCATTGTTGTTATTTTTCATGTCATCTATTTTTATAATAGATATCAGCAAAATAAAATTAAAGAACAAAAAGTAATTGCAGGTACAGCAAGTGCAAAGTTTGATGCTTTAAAAAACCAGTTAGATCCGCATTTTTTATTCAATAGTTTAAATGTATTAACCAGTTTAATTGAAGAAAATCCAGATAATGCACAAAAATTTACAACCTCGTTATCAAAAGTATACCGCTATGTTTTAGAGCAAAAAAACAAAGAGTTAGTTACGGTTGATGAGGAGTTGCAATTTGCAAAAACCTATATGTCTTTACTTAAAATGCGTTTTGAAGATAGTATTGTTTTTACAATGCCCGAAAGTGCATCAAATCCAGAAAGTAAAGTGGTGCCATTATCATTGCAACTATTGTTAGAAAATGCGGTAAAGCATAATATGGTAACATCAAGTAAACCTTTGCATATTAGGATTTATGAAGACCAAGGAGATTTGGTAGTTGAAAATAATTTACAACCCAAACAAATAGTCAAAAAGAGTAGTGGTGTAGGTTTAAGTAACATCAAACAACGCTACGATTTATTAACCAACAAAAAAGTAAATATACACAAAGAAGCAAATCGTTTTGCAGTAGCAATACCTATGCTTACTAAAAAAATATCAGTCATGAGAACAGAACAGTCCATATCACAATTAGATGACAGTTACATGCGAGCATTAAACCATGTAGACGAACTTAAAGGGTTTTATTACAGTGTTATATCGTATTGTTTAGTCATTCCTTTTTTAATATTTATTAATTATAAAACCTCATGGAGTTTCCAATGGTTTTGGTTCCCAATGTTTGGTTGGGGTATTGGTTTAGCTATTCAAGCCTTTAGGGTTTTTGTAAATGATGGTGCATTTGGAAGAAAATGGGAAAAACGCAAAATGGAGGAGTTTATGCGTAACGAAGATAAAAATTGGGATTAAAAAATTAAAAAAATGGAACAATTACAAGATACAGAAACTAATAAAAAAGCAATAAGAGCCCGTAAGCGTATTGAAGATATAAAAGGGTTTTATCAGCATCTCTTTGCTTACTGTTTATTTTCACCGTTCATGATTTTTATCAATTATAAAACCTACTGGGAATATAAATGGTTTTGGTTTCCAATTTTAGGTTGGGGCTTAGGAGTAGCCATTCATGCTTTTACAATTTTTGTTCACAAAGGCAACTTCGGGCGTGATTGGGAAGAACGCAAAATTGAAGAAATAATGCGTAAAGAAGAAAACAAGTGGGATTAAAAAATTAAAATTATGGAAAATTATAAATTAGAACCGTATCAAAATAAAAACCATCAAAAAGAACAAGCATATACACGAGCAAAAAAACGTGTAAAAGAGATTAAAGGCTTTTACTGGCATGCCTTCTGGTATGTAGCAGTTAATATTTTTATTATAACTATGGTGGTGTCAAATGGAGGAGACTTATTTCATTTCGGAACCTTTTCAACGGCCCTTTTTTGGGGGATAGGTTTAGGCTTTCATGCACTTGGAGTATTTGGTAAAAATCTCATTTTTAGCAAATCTTGGGAAGAACGTAAGATTAAACAATACATGGATAACGATAAAAAACAATGGAAATAGAATAATTTGGGCGTTACCACAAGGGTCGGGCTATCCGCTATATCTTTTTTGCATGTTACATTCAGCACAGTCGAAAGGTATTAGTTTAAGCAAAAAATGATGCCGCTTCTATCCCTAACGCAAACCAGTATTCCCATCAAAAAAAATAAATGGAAACTAACAACCTTTTACATAACGCAAACATTATAATGCATGTTATTTTTGGCTCTACCGCATTAGCTTTGGGCTTAATAGCGTTATTAAGTCAAAAAGGGAATAAGCTCCATAAAAAAAGCGGGAAACTGTTTTTATGGTGTTTAATTGTGGTAATTATTACAGGTTTAATAGGTGTTTTTATTTTTAATCGTAACACATTTTTATTGGTAATTACTGCAGATAGTGCTTACTTGGGGTTTTCAGGTTATAGGGTTTTAAAAAATAAAAGCAATAAACTAAAATTGTTGGATGTTTTTGTGGCCATATTAACGCTAATGTCCGTATCCTATTTTTTGTATTGTTTTAAATCTATTGGGATGATCTGGTCGCCAATAATTATTTATAGTACGGTTGGGTATTTGTTGTTTATAATTACCTATGATTTTTTACGTTACCTAGTACCAAAATCTAAATATAAAAACCTTTGGTTATACGAACATATTTTGAAAATGGTAAGCGCATTTAGTGCTATTTTATCAGCATTTTCAGGAACTGTATTTGAAGATTATCAACCATATAGTCAATTTTTGCCATCCACGTTATGCATGGTTATTGCTATTGGATTTATAATCTATTATGCTAAAAAAAATAAATCAATTAAAAGATAAAATAAAATGAATATCATCATTATAGAAGACGAAAAACCATCAGCAAGACGTTTACAACGCATGTTGCAAAAACTAGATTTAACAACAGATGTTATGCTACATTCCGTAGAAGAATCTATTAATTGGTTTCAAAATAACGACCATCCAGATTTAATATTTCTAGATATCCAGTTAAGCGATGGCTTATCCTTCGAGATTTTTGAAGCTATAGAAATAAAATCTGCCATCATTTTCACCACTGCCTATGATGAATATGCACTTAAAGCTTTCAAGTTAAACAGTATCGATTATTTACTAAAACCTATTGACGAAGACGATTTAGCAAGCGCAGTAAAAAAATACCAAGAACGAGCACCTCAAAAACAAGCTGTAACCTTAGATTTTAATGATATTAAAAAACTACTAGTAAACCCAATTGATAGAGAATACAAAAAGCGCTTTTCAGTAAAAGTAGGGCAACATCTAAAACTTATAAATATTGATGACATAGAATGTTTTTATAGCGAAAATAAAGGTACCTATTTGCATACCACAGAAGGTAGAAACTATCTTTTAGATACCACACTGGATAATTTAGAGAACGAGTTAGAACCGCAAACTTTTTTCCGAATTAACCGTAAATTCTTTGTAAATATAAATGCTATAAAAGATATGGTAAGCTACACCAATTCGCGTTTACAAATAAAACTCAATTCTTATAACGAACAAGAGGTTATTGTAGCTAGAGAGCGTGTTAAGGATTTTAAGGGGTGGTTGGAATAGTGTTTTATTACTTTTCAATTTCCCCATAGTTATTCAGTACTTTTAAAGCCCATAAAGTTTGTATACCTGCCCACTCTAATTTAGTGCCTTCACTAATACCATACCAGGTATCCCATCGTCCATCGTCTTTTTGTTTGTTAACTAATTCTTTTAAGTCAGATGTAATTGTCTCTTTATTAAATAACGAATGTAAAATGCTCTCCGGAGATGTAGCGTAATTTAAACTGTGAGGTTTTCCGTAAAGTCCCCAACCTTCATCGGCTTTATCTTTACAAACTATGCCGTCAACTAATATCCATTTTTTTAAGTTGTTAATAGTTTCTTCAGCTTTATCTTGATTTTTAGTATACTTTAAAAAAGTCAACCATCTTGGTACGCATAAATAGCAAAAAACATGTTTATCTTTTATTCTCTCAAATTCACTCCAAACAAACTGTTCAGCTTTTTTCATCCAAGGAATATCAATCTCATATTTTTCTAAAATTCCAAGTAGTGGTGCGGTAGTACTCAATGCTGCCCATTCTTTCACAGTTTTAAAATGTCCTTCACAAGGATAATCACTTTTGGGTCTAAACATCCATGGAATTCCTCCTTTTTCTGTAGTTACACTTTGAAAATAAGGCATAAAATCATTTAGAATAATTTCTTTGGTCAGATAACCAACTTCATCGAGCGTTTCAAGTGCCATAATACTAAAAAGAGGTTGGCTTTCTGGTGAAGCAGTGTCTGGTTCCATGCCGTGTCCAAATCCACCATCAGGGTTTCGGTAAGCATATACTGCGTGATAAACACCATTCTTATCTCCGTTTGCAAAATGAAATTCAAATAAACGCCTTTCAATCATTCTGGCATTTGTCAATATAAAATCTCTAGCTTTAAGGTATTTATTCTTAGATAAAATCATGCCTTTTACTTCTTAGCTAACCTTCGCATAACAACCCATTGTTTTAACATCGCCTTCGCATCTTGTGCAGGATATCCTAAAACCGTTTCGCCAGCTTTAACATTATTCATAACCCCAGAACCAGCACCAACAGTTGCTCCAGATTCGATGGTGGTATGGTCTTTAATGGAAGCGCTTCCGCCAATAATAACACCATCTCCTAAAGTTACAGAACCTGCAAGTCCGCTATGTCCAGCCATAATACAAGAGCGTCCCATAACGCTGTTATGAGCTATTTGTACTAGGTTGTCTATTTTGCAGCCATCACCAATAATAGTGCTACTAAATTTAGCGCGATCCACACAGGAATTTGCTCCAATTTCAACATAATGCCCAATAATAACATTTCCAATTTGAGGGATTTTTGTTAAGCCTCTGCCATCATCACTTGGTCTATATCCAAAACCATCAGCTCCAATACTTACATTGGTATGGAAAATACAATGGCTACCAATTAAACAACGTTCTCTAATTACAGTTCCAGACCATGCAATAGTATTATCACCAATAGTGGTTTCATCAAAAACACAAACATTAGGATACAAAATCACACCATTTCCTAATTCTACATCTTTTCCAACATAGCAGTTAGCACCAATTTTACAACCATCACCAATTTTAGCAGTTTCATGAATAACAGCGGTTGGATGAATATCAGTTTCAAATTCTGGTGCCGGTGGATTAAATAACTCTAATACTTTAGCCATAGCCAAATCTGCATTTTTAACCTTTATTACAGCGCGATTGTCTCCAGGTTCTACCGTTAAATTATCATTAACCAAAACTGCACTAGCTTCAGATTCTGCCCAATACTTTATGTATTTACTACTTCCTATAAATGTAATGTGTTGGTTTTTAGCGTTTTGAAGTTGTTCTGGTCCTTCAATATTATTTGTGGTATTGCCAATTAATTCACCTTTTAATAGATCATTAATTTCTTGGATAGTGTAAGATATCATGTAGTAGTATAGTTAGTGTATTTGTAAAACTACTAGAAAAAAAATAGAAAAGAGAATTTTTATTCTTCAATCCTATTTTCATCAAAAGCTGAAGGCAATAATTTTGGAATAAATTTTACTACTAACGGTAAAAGTAAAGCACCGCCAGGGAGTAAAAATATAGCAAGACTTGGGATGGATTTAAAAATATCTAATAATTGCTCTTGTACTTTTTTTTGTTCCTCTTTATTTAAATCCCGCACTGTAGATTGTGTGAGTAATACCATAAGCTCTTTACTATCTTTTAACTCTTGATACAAACGTTTACTATTTCTAGAGATTAATTTATTAACCATTCTGCTAGAATTATTGTAAAAACTTTGCACGATATTTTTAGAACTCAATAGCGCAATATTATCTTTATTAACGGTATAAAAATGATTAACCGTTTTAATGGACTGAAGTGTTTTTGAAATGCTAAGATTTAAATCTTTGCCTAATTTTTCTAAAAAATGTTGTTCTTCAATATCTATTATTTGATCGCTCCAAGTAGCCATACAAGCTAAATCTAATATGTAATATTTTTCAAGTTCTGTTTTTACATTTTTTATAGCCTTATTGTAGGTTAAATGAGAGTTTTCTTGAAATCTTAATGACGATTCAAATAACTTGATTAAACTGTCATCATATTGATTTTTAGATTCTTTGGAGTTTAAAACATCAAGAGAAATAGAAGTAATGGAAGCTTCGATATTTTTTAAGTAGTTAGTAGAAATTTTATGATTTTCTAAATAGGTTTTGTAGGCTAAAACATCAACAAACAATAAAGCATTAATAATAAAATAGTTGAAGTTTTTGGTAAGCACATTAGCATCAATCTGAATACGTTTATGTATTATTTTTTCTAATTGTTCACTAGATTTTTTACCGCCTAAGAGATTCTTAAAAAAAGAAGTTTTTATTTCATCTATATCTGTATAAAAATTCACAATACTTTCAATGAAAGATACTTTTGAATTAGAGTTTGAATGTGTATAGTAAAGTGCTAAACAGAAATTTATTTTACTAAGCTCTTCTTCTGTAAAGTCTTTTTTAGGAATAATTTGATTTACAACATCAAGGTTGCTCCCATATATAAATCCACAAGCTCTCAAAGCATCATAAAATGATTCTTCTTCGCACTTTAAAAATAGATTATTCTTTTCTATTTCTTGAAGTAACTTCTTTATCCAACCAGCAGAAGATGGGTTCATGATTCAATTATAATTGCAGGGTGTAAAAGTAAACTATTAACTGAATATAATTATTAATTTTTTGGTAAGCGGTTAAATAAAAAAAATCAAAAAGTTTTAGAATCGATAAAAATGGATTCTAATTGTTCTCCAAATTCATCCATACTAACACCAGATTTATTTGTCAAAACAGAAATAACTATCTGTTCTTTAGGGTAAATTAGAAGTATGGTAGACGCTCCAACTCCACCACCTGTATGATAATATTTGTGTGTGTTGTTTTTGGTGCATTCTACAGAAAAACCAATACCATATCCCGTTATTTTTCCAGACTTTAATTTTTGAGAAGTAATCATTTGTGATAAAGCTTCTTTTGAAACAGTTGAAGGCGAAATAATTTCTTCACCAAATTTGATTAAGTCTTCTGATGTAGATAAAAATCCACCACCAGCAACTTTATATTCATTGGCTACAGACGTTGAAAGGATACGTTTTTTTCGATAGAAATTCGTTTTATTAGGAAAGTTAATTTCAGAATCATCTAGCATCGTATTAGTCATTCCTAAAGGTTTAAAAATGTATTCATTAACTAAAGTATTGAACTCTGTCTCAGATGCTTTTTGCATAATTTCACTCAACAAAACATACCCAAAAGTATTATAAGAAAACTGTGTCGAGGGTTCAAAAAGTAAAGGATCGTTTTTAAATAAATCAATACCATCAGTAATCGACATCTTTTTGTTTATAGTAAACTCATTCCCTTTATAATGTCTAATTCCTGCTAAATGTCCTCCTAATTCTTTAACTGTAAAATCATAAGCTTTTTTGGGGTAGTCAGGAAGATAATTATAAACGCTCTTATTTAAATCAATTTGCTTATCATCTACTAATTTTGCAAGTGCTAAAGCGGTAATAGATTTTGAGATACTGGCAATTCTAAAAAGGGTTTTACTTGGGTCAACTTTAGTTTTAGGCTTACGAATAGCATAGCCAAAGCCTTCAGACCATATCAATTCACCATTTTGCGATACAGAAATAGACATTCCAGGGATCTTTTGCTGTCGCAAAAACTTTTTAGCTTTTTTCTTAGCCGTTTTAATTTTGTAATCAGTTGATGTAATATCTGTACTAAAATTAAAACCAACAGAAGTTAAAAATATAATTAAAGATGCTAAAATGTGTTTCACGGATATAGTAAATATTTTTTTCTTGTTTTTTTGAAATCCTCTAAATCTTTTTTCCAGGTAGCTTTAATATTTGCTTCAGATATACCTGCTTCAATTTGTTTTTGTAATTTATCAGTACCTGCGTGTTTTGTGAAATTTTTAGTATTAAAAAACAAGGATTTATCAGTTGAATTTTTATAAGCTTCAATAACCCATTTAAGCGTCATAACACCATTTAAAACTTCATCTTTTAAGTCTTTACCATAACAAACAGTATTTTTATGCTTAGGATGTTTGGCACCAAAATTAGCAATGGGTGTATAGTTAAACTTATAAAATGCTTTATTTAAAAAAGGAGCGCCAAATCTTTGAAACTGGAATTCTGTGCCACGACCAGCATTTATATTAGTGCCTTCAAAAAGGCCAAGACTTGGGTATAGTTTTATAGATTGATCGTTTGGTAAGTTTGGAGAAGGTCTAATTGACAAACTATAAGGTGTTTTATGGGTGTAATTTTTAATAGGAATAATACTTATATCACATGTTATAGCATTTTTTAGCCATTTTTCCCCATTAATCATATGCGCATATTCCCCAATAGTCATACCATGTACCAAAGGTATAGGATGCATACCAAGGAAGCTTTTATTTTCAATCTCTAAGGTAGGACCATCAACATAATGCCCGTTAGGATTAGGTCTGTCTAGAATTAAAACCGGTATATCTTGTTCAGCACAAGCTTCCATTATATAGTGTAAAGTAGAAATGTATGTGTAAAACCTAACGCCTACATCTTGAATATCAAAAATTATAATATCTAAACCTTCAAGTTGTTCTTTAGAGGGTTTTTTAGTACTTCCATGAAGAGAAAATATTGGTAAATTAGTTTTTGTATCAATACCATCTTTAACGAGTTCACCTGCATCTGCTTTTCCTCTAAAGCCATGTTCGGGAGAAAAAACTTTTTTAATGTTGATATTCAAGTTAAGTAAAGAATCTATTAAATGAGTATAACTTGTGTCTGCGTTAAAAATAACAGAAGTCTGGTTAGCTACAACTCCAACACGTTTATCTTTCAATAAAGGTAAATAGTTCTCGGTTTGATTTGCACCAACAACTAGAGAACTATCAATCTTAACTTGTTCAAGAGTCTCTTCTGTTTCATTTGTGCTATTTTTTACTTTAGAAGCGCAAGAAATCATTACCAAAACAAATAATAAAACTGTATTTTTGAAAACATTAAACTTCATAAGTAACTTTTGAATTACGAGTTTTTTATAGCTAAACGCATTATTGGTAGTAAAGCGTATAAAAGTAGCATATCGGCACCAATAATAAAAATTGGTATCGCAGCAATTGCTATTGGAATTATTGTAATGATGATTGCTATTGCAACTGGTATAGGCTTACAGCAAAAAATTCGGGATAAAGTTGTAGCATTTAACGGGCATGTTACTATTACAAACTATGATAACAATAACTCCCAGGAAAGTATAGCCCCTATTTCTAAAAATCAAGATTTTTACCCAGATTTTAAGGTAGTAGAAGGTGTAAATCATGTACAAGGGGTCGCATCGAAATTTGGAGTAATAAGAACTGAAACTGACTTTGAAGGCGTCTACTTAAAAGGTGTTGGCGCTGATTATAATTGGAGCTATTTTAAAGAATTTTTAATAGAAGGCAAACTGCCAGATTACAAACAAAAGCGTAATGAAGATGTTTTAATCTCAAAATACTTAGCAAATCGTTTAAATTTTAAAGTGGGTGATAATTTTCAAATGGTATTTGCAAAAGATGATCCAGAAAAGCTCCCCAATATTATAACTTACAACGTTGTGGGGATTTATAATTCAGGATTTCAAGATTTAGATGCACAATATCTTATCGGAGATATTCGACATTTACAACGTATTAATAGATGGGGAAAAGACGAAATTGGCAGTTTTGAGGTTTTTATAAATGACTATGATGATTTAGAAGAAAAAGGTGCAGAAATTCATCAAAATATATCTTCACTACTAGACTCACAAACCATTACAAATAAGTACTATTCTATTTTCGAATGGATTAAAATTTTTGATAAAAATATATACGGAATAATCGGTATCATGATACTCGTAGCAGGAATCAACATGATAACTGCACTACTCGTTTTAATACTAGAGCGCACCAGAATGGTAGGCGTTTTAAAAACATTAGGAAGCAATAACTGGAGCATCAGAAAGTTATTTCTTTATAACGCTTCTTATCTAATTTTATTAGGACTACTGTGGGGTAATATTTTAGGTCTAGGCTTACTATTTGCCCAAAAGTATTTTAAATTATTCCCACTAGACCCAAGCGTGTATTATGTTACAGAAGCCCCAGTTTACATAAGTTTAGGTTATATTGTAGCTTTAAATGTAGGCACCTTAATCCTATGTTTGCTTATGTTGTTAATACCATCGTATATCATCACAAAAATATCTCCAGTAAAAGCCATTCGTTTCGATTAGTAATTTATTTTTGGGCGTTACCACAAGGGTCGGGCTATCCGTTACAAGTCCTCGGTTCGCCAATAAAAATTGGCAAACCTGTGGGCTATCCACTTCTATCCCTAACGCACATATTAACTAACATTTAGTAATTACCAGCTAGCTTTTTAGTATTTTTGAAACAACACGATATAGACTATGGATTACGCAAAAAACATATTAGAAACAATAGGCAATACACCTTTAGTTAAACTCAATAAACTTACAAAAGATTTGCCATGTTTGGTGTTAGCAAAATATGAAACTTTCAATCCGGGTAATTCCACAAAAGATAGAATGGCTCTTAAAATGATTGAAGATGCAGAGGTAGATGGAAGATTAAAACCCGGAGGAACTATCATTGAAGGAACCTCAGGAAACACAGGCATGGGTTTAGCCTTAGCAGCTATAGTTAAAGGCTACAAAATGATTTGTGTTATCAGCGATAAACAAAGTAAAGAAAAAATGGATATTCTTCGCGCTGTAGGTAGTAAAGTTATAGTTTGCCCTACCAATGTAGAGCCAGAAGATCCAAAATCCTATTACTCAACATCCAAAAGATTAGCCGAAGAAACGCCAAATTCTTGGTATGTAAATCAGTATGATAACCCAAGTAATGCTTTGGCACATTATGAAAGTACCGGACCCGAAATTTGGAAACAAACCGAAGGGAAAATAACACACTTTGTAGTTGGCGTAGGTACAGGCGGAACCATTTCAGGGGTTGGTAAATATTTAAAAGAGCAAAACCCCAATATTAAAGTTTGGGGGATAGATACTTATGGTTCAGTGTTTAAAAAATATCATGAAACTGGCGAGTTTGATGAAAACGAAATCTATCCATATATCACTGAAGGTATAGGCGAAGATATTTTACCAAAAAATGTAGACTTCAGTATCATTGATGGTTTTACAAAAGTAACAGATAAAGATGCTGCTATTTACACTCAAAAATTAGCCAAAGAAGAAGGGATGTTTCTTGGTAACTCTGCAGGAGCAGCTTTAAAAGGAATACTCCAATTAAAAAAGCATTTCAAAAAAGAAGATGTTGTGGTCGTACTTTTTCACGATCATGGAAGCAGATATGTTGGTAAAATGTTTAATGACGAGTGGATGAGAGAACGTGGGTTTATAGAAGATGATATCACATCAGCAGCAGATTTAGTTGCAAACAATTCAGAAAAACCATTAGTAACTGTAAAGACTGAAGAACTAGTATCTCATGCTATAGAGCGTATGAAAGCACATAAAATATCTCAGATCCCAGTTGAAGATTCTACAGGGTTTGTAGGGGCTATTGATGAAGCTGATTTACTAAGAAAGTACATTGAAAATAAAGATATTTCAGATTTACCAATTAAAGATGTGATGCACAAACCATTTCCAATAGTCGATAAAAACACGCCAATTGAAGTTATTTCAAAGTTATTTAATAAAGAAAATAATGCAGTTATGGTAAAACTAGAAAATGGTAATTATCAAATTATTACCAAGTATGATATTATTAGCTCACTTTAGCTATTTTAAAACAATCGTATCTATTTCAAGACTAAAAGATTCTGCCTTTTTATTTCCAATTAAAAAAGCAAGCACCTCCATATGGCTACCATCGTAATTTGGTATATCTAGTTTTCGACCTCTAAAAGCAGGCGATAGGGTTTTAAAAGAAATTTCAATAATCTCCCAATCTCCAGAAGTATTAAAAGATGCAACATACGAGTGTCTATCTGAAGTATTAGTTTTTACTCTAAACTGATATGGTTTTCCATCTCCTTTTAATCTTATGCAAACTTTAGAAAATTTATTAACCTCTTTCGTTTCAAAACGGTATTCCACCATCGAAAACCCACCATTATTTTCCAAAGAGACTTCACCATAGAATAAACCATTACCAGCATCATTAATTTTAAAACTTCCGTTAGAGCGTCCACCCATAACTACGTCATCAATTGTGCGCCAATTGGAAATATCACTTTTAGAATTAAAATTGAATAGAGTCATAGATATTTGGGCTATTAGACAAAATGAAAATAGAATAATATATTTCATTAGGGCTTTGAGTTTTTATTATTTGCAATCTGCTTGAACATCTTTGTTTTTCCATTGTATCCAATACTCTTGCAAACCTTCAGGAGTGGTTTTTAAATCACTTATATCCAATTTATGCCCTTCCATTAAGGCGGCACTTAAAGCTTGTTTACGTCTTAAAAGTTCTGGACTATGATTCCAACCGCCAACATGGTCAAATGATGTGTATGCTTCACACTTATTTTTAACGCTAATAAAAGGAATTGATAGTTTGTATATAACTTCTCCTGAACCCATCCCAATTGTAGACATGCTTATTTTTGAGAAGTCTACTTTTTTGAAATCATTAGCTTTATAAAGTTCTTTTAATTTATCACCAACTTTACGAGACATTTTGTTTGAAAACTGATGTGCAATATCATCACTATATATAAATTCAGGGCCTTCATAGGTTCCACTACAACCACTATCAGAACATAAAATGTTATTTTTAGGTTTGCTAGAGTTTAATGCTTTGTTTTTCTTGAATTCAATACAGCTAAAAGCCACGAAACAAACAATAAAAAGAGTTGTTATTTGTTTCATGTTACAGACGTTAAAAAATCAGTTATAACTTAAAATAGTTAAAACTATAATGCAATTAAATTAGTGTTTTATTGAATTATTCCAGCACAACTTACACGTGCACCAGCAGCACCAGAAGGTTGAGACGTAAAATCATCTATTCCAGCATGAACAATAACACCCTTACCAAGAATATCTTTAGTATCATCTCCACAGCCAATACACCATTCATCTGTAGAGAATGAGATAGTGCCATTTCCATTTTCATCAGCAGTAAAGTTTCCTATATCACCTTTATGGTAACCTGTTTCAGCACCCCATTCACCATGAGGTTGTGCAGTAGGATTCCAATGTCCACCAGCAGATTTTCCGTCCGCAGAAGAGCAATCAGAGGATGCATGAATATGTATAGCATGTTGGCCAGCAGATAATCCACTTATAATAGCTGTCATGCTAACTTGACCATCAGCTTCTTTAAAAACGACATTACCAGTTACATTACTATCACTTTTAGCACTCAAAGCTATTTTTACTTTTTTAGGAGCAACAACAGCAGTTTCAGTAACCTCGCTCTCAACGGTTTTAGTAGCTTTCTTTTCTTTTTTACAAGATGTAAAACTTATGGCTATGGCAAATAATATAATGCTTAATCGTTTCATTTTTTCAGGAGTTTTTATTCATTCGAAAGTTAAGATATTAATAAATGAATTGCAAGAGTTACCATGATATATGTCATATTTTAAATTAAACATTAGCTATAATTTTGAAGTATAATTATTAGGTATGTTTAGCAAATTAGTAAATAAGTATAATATTGCGGGGCCTCGTTATACGAGTTACCCAACAGTTCCGTATTGGAATCAAAATACATTTTCTTCAGAGAAATGGGAATCCTCATTAATAAAATCCTTCAAAGAAAGTAACTCAAAAGAAGGCATAAGTTTATATATCCACTTACCGTTTTGCGAAAGCCTATGTACATTTTGTGGATGTAATAAGCGTATTACAAAACAACACAGTGTGGAGTCGCCATATATTACAGCGGTTCTAAAAGAATGGGATTTATATACTCAATTGTTTGATGAAAAACCTATTATAAAAGAGTTGCATTTAGGAGGCGGGACACCAACTTTTTTTAGTCCAGAAAACTTAAAACACCTTATTCTTGGTATTTTAAAAACTTCAGAATTAGCATTTGGGTATGAGTTTAGTTTTGAAGGTCATCCAAATAATACTACAAGAGAACATCTTGAAGCCCTATACGAAGTTGGTTTTAGAAGGGTAAGTTACGGCGTGCAAGATTATAACCCAAGAGTGCAAAAAGCCATTCATAGAATTCAACCTTTTGAAAATGTAAAAAAAGCTACAGAATTAGCTAGAGAAATAGGTTACACTTCTGTTGGGCACGATATTATTTTTGGTTTGCCGTTTCAAACGCTAGAACATGTAGAAGAGACTATTTTAAAAACCAAAGAACTCCTGCCAGATCGCTTAGCATTTTACAGTTACGCACACGTGCCTTGGATAAAAGGCAACGGACAACGCGGGTTTAATGATTCTGATTTACCAACAGCTGAACTAAAAAGACAGCAATACGAATTAGGTAAAAAATTATTAACAGAAGTTGGGTATAGCGAAATAGGAATGGATCATTTTGCCTTAGAAACAGATACGCTCTTCAAATCTATGGCAAATGGTAAACTGCACCGTAATTTTATGGGTTATACTGCATCAAAGACCCAAGCAATGATTGGTTTAGGTGTGTCTTCAATTAGTGATAGTTGGTACGGATTTGCTCAAAACGTAAAGGATATTGAAAGCTATTATAAACTTTTAGAAAAAAACACCATTCCCGTTTACAGAGGGCATATTTTAAATGAAGAAGATCTAATTATCCGTAAACATATCCTCAATTTAATGTGTCAATTTGAAACCTCTTGGAACTCAAACTATCTCTATTTTAATGAATTACCAGATGCATTAATTAAGCTAAAAGAAATGGAAAAAGATGAGTTACTTCATATCTATTCAAATAAAATAGAAGTTACAAAAAAAGGGCAACCATTTATTAGGAATGTATGTATGGCGTTTGATGTGTTGCTACAAAGAAAACAACCCAATACACAGTTGTTTTCTATGACTGTTTAATTGAAAATAAACACATCGTCTTTTTGTGTATCGATGGTAATATTGAAATTGTAACTCCCGTAAAAGCGGGAACTAAGAAAAGAAATTATGAAAAAAATTATTATCCCAGTAGATTTTTCTGAACAATCAGAATATGCTTTAAAAACGGCTGCAAAACTGGCTAAAAAATATGGTGCCGAATTATTAGTGCTTCACATGCTAGAAATGTCAGATATTATGTTGTCGGCTTCAGACGGACTTCAAAATCAAAAAGCCGCTTTTTTTCTCCAATTAGCACAACAAAAGTTCGATAATTTTTTAAAGAAAGATTATCTAGATGATATTAAAACCACACCTATTATTAAACACTTTAAAGTATTTAGTGAAGTAAATGAAGTTGCCCTTAAAAACGATGCAGACCTAATTGTTATGGGCTCTCATGGTACAAGTGGGCTAGCTGAGTTTTTTGTGGGGTCAAATACCGAGCGTGTGGTACGTAACGCAAATATTCCGGTTTTAGTTGTGAAAAATGATGTGGCAGATGTAAACTTTGATGTAGTCGCTTTTGCCTGCGATTTTTCAGAAGAAACCATAAAACCTTATCTAAATGCTGTAAATATGTTTAGTAAAACAGATACCAAACTCTATTTAATTCATGTTAATTTGCCAAACGATAGGTTTCAGAGCAGTTTAGAAATCGAGAAAAAAGCGGTAAACTTTTTTACTAAGGCAGAGCGCAGTTTAGATAAAATGAAAAACGTGCATTACACATCTGATTATACCATTGAGGAGGGTGTGTTAAACGCTGCAAATAAAATTGGTGCCGACTTAATAGTAGTGCCAACTCATGGCAGAAAAGGCTTAGCGCATTTCTTTGCAGGCAGCATAGGCGAAGATGTGGCAAATCACTCCACACTTCCCGTTATGACGTTTAAGATTTAGTTTGTCATTCCTTCGAAGACAGGAATCCACATAAAAAAGTAATAAAAACTTTTTGGGCGTTACCACAAGGGTCGGGCTATCCATTACAAGTCCTCGCACTTCCTTCGTCAGGCTGTGGGCTTTCCACTGCTATCCCTAACGCGGGCTTATCTATTTACTAGTTTTAAAATCAAAAAGAGAGGCTTTTTTGGAGAAGTTCGTTTAACGGTCTAGTGTATGATTTCGTTGCGTGTTTAAGCACTAAAGTTAGCAAATAAATCACAGATAGAAAGTCCGCGAGGACTTTCGTAAGTAGGCTATAACTAGCAATGAATTATACACATTGTTGCCCACAGTTATTTTTTATTCAGTGACTGTTTGTAAAGAAAATCAGAAACCTTATAAATAGCGTAATTTTTTTCTTTGGAAACATCAGAATATAAATCTCCATTAGTTAATTCGTTAATGAACTCACCTAATTTTAAAGAGTTACTTTTAATAATTAATCCGTTAAAATTTATAATCCAAGGTGTATATAAATAATTTGGTTTATCGTCTGAATTTTCAATGGTCAAGACTTCTCCGTTTTTAAAAACAATTGTTATTTTTCTCCAAACACTTGTGGTACTCCAATTGCCATATCCAGTATTAAATACTTGGTTAATCACAACATCTGGAATCGAATCAAATCTGTCAGCCACATTTTTGTAAAAAGTAAAATCTGTGTTTTCACCTGGAAACGTGTAATAATTCTCGAAGTCAAAACGGTCAAAGCCTTTTTTCTTTATTTTCTGTTCTTCTTTACCGATGAAATCTTTGAAGTTGTCCAAATCTTTTTTTGAAATTTCTAAATCGTTTACAGTTAGTTTTTTAAAACGAGAATTATCAATTTCGTTGACTATATCATTTAATAATTGAGGATTTATTTCTTTATCCATTTTGGATAAAAATCCTTTACCTTTTTTGTAGAGTTTAAATGAATTGTTTTTTAATCGATATTCTCTGAATTGCCTGTCGCTATGAAAACAACCTTGACTTCCTATTTCTATAGAAAACTTATCTATATTATTTGCCGATAGATTAAATAGTGATTTTGGAAGTTCGTATTCAGAAATTTTTTGTTCATCAATATTTACAACAAACCTCTTGTCTAAATAATTGTCTGCAATCACAACTTGATTATCAAAAATAACAGCGTTTGAAACGTTAACAGGTAATTCCATATATCGATACCATCCCGTTCTATTTTTATCAAATCTTAAAACAGTAGTTCCATCAAATCCAATTTCTTCTCCTCCATAATTTACTTTTAAGTAAGGTTCTCTAATTGGCACTTCATTTGTCATAAGCTTTGAAACTATAAAATCGGTCTTGTTGATTTTATAAATTTCTCCGTAAGTAAAAACGAAAAGACTTTTGTTTTTTGTGTTGATAGCAGAAGGTGTGCTACTCAATTCTTTATCGGATTTCCATATAGAAACGAATTCTGAATCCCTTAAATCAATTTTTAAATCCTTGTCAATTAAATAAATAGATTCATTAGATGTGGTTTCAAAGTCAGATATATTTGGTAATTCTATCCAGTTAATATTATCGCTTTTTGTATAGAAGATGTTACCTTGTTGATTGATTATGTAATAATCACCAAAAATTCTTATTTTTCTTATGTCAGGTCTATGTTCTTTGGAAAGTCTTTTATATTTTTTTTGGTCTAATGGTGTCGGCAATCTCTCCCAAGTTTCACAATTGTCAGTGGTCTTGTAAAGGACATTCCAAAAAGAACCAAATAAGCCTGTTTTTTCATCTTTAGCAAAATGAATTGTGTTAAATCTTAATGCGTTTTCATTTCCCGCTTTATCAAAGCTTTTCCAAGTTTCCCCATTATTATCAGTATAGTAAATAAGTTGAGAATTTCCACTCATCCAAGCTTTTCCACTCTCATTTATGTAAAAAGCATCAATCCAACTGCTTTTACCAAATTTTACTTTATTCCAAGTTATTCCTTTATCCGTTGAACGAAGCACAAAATCTTGATTTGAGTTTTCTCCGTGAATAAAGCCAGAAATCATCAAAATATCTTCTGAAAAGAAACTCACTCTTTCAAAAATTCCTCTACTTGAAATTGATAATGGGTCTTTTGTTCCTAAAGGTCCAAAATGCCATAAATCACCTATTTTATCCGTGTAATATGTGTTACCAGCTTTAGTTGCAATCCAAATCTTTTCTGAAGGTGAAACTCCTATTTCTGAAACTCCTCCACTAATAGGTAAGTTAGCTAAATATTCATCTTGACTAAATATTGTTAGCGGTAAAATAAATATTAGTAATAAAAGTAATTTTCTCATTGTTTCATTCGTTTCCACGAAGTTAATTCGGGTTTATGAATTTAAAAATTCAGATTGAGTGAACTATGTTTTTCAGTTAGTTAACTAGTCAGTTTCTTGTTTGTTAAGGGTTTCGTTTAATTGTGGGCAATGTTTTTACGGATATGCGTCGTTTTAATGACTTATATCCGACGTTAAACGAAGGTAGCAGAAATTTTTTACAAAGTCAAGTAATAGTTAAATCATCAATCTAGTTCATCTGCACTTCAGAAAGTGCCAAAACATTAAATAAATTTGCTTTAGTTTTAAAGAAACTATTTTCAATATCAATAGCTTTCAACTTTGCGTCAATCAATTTTGATTCTCGAGAATTTACTAAAAACAAGGAGCTTTCCCCTAAAAAGAATTTGCGTTCTTCGGCAGATAGCATTTTAGCATAATCTTCAACAATAGTTTCAGTATAATCGTTTTGCAACACATAAGAATCTAGTTCTTGGTTAATGGCATCAATCTTATTTTTAAGACTCAATTTAGTATTCTGAATATCAAACTTAGTGTCTTGAAGCTTTATTTTAGCCAGTTTTAAATCGCCACGTTCTTTTCTTAAAAACAAAGGAAAACTAATATTTACACCACTTTTATAAGCTGAGGTGCTAAACGATCTTGCTACCTCAGGTGTTTGCGATAAAAAGTTATACTGCAAATCAATTTGTGGTAATAAGTTATTTAATTTGAGTCGTTTTTCAATATTTAAACTTCTGTATTTATAATCTAATGATTGCATTTTTGGGTGGTCTTCAATATTAAAATTTTCTATATCTAAACCCGAAGTGTTTAAAATAGTATCAATAGTTGCAAACGTATTTATATCTGGGACAATTCCCTCTTTAATTTCAATAGGTGTATTATCATTCAACCATAAATAGTTTGATAATTCTAATGAAGACTTTACAAACTTAATTCTAGATTTCTCCAAATTCAACTTTCTATTGTTCAAGGCAATTCTAGCTTCTAAAGTATCAATTGCTGGTTTATCTCCAACTTCATAACTCTTCACTATACCATCAAACCTAATCTCAGCATTAGTTAAGAAATCTTCATAAACTCGCTTTTCATTATAAGATCTCAACCAGCTAAAATAGCTTACAGTTGCATTGTATAATATATTATTAACTAATAACTGTCTGTCGGCTTGAGCTTGCTTAACATATAATCTAGATTGCCTTAACATTGCCATACGTTTGTTTGTTAATAAACCACGAGCAACAGGAACCGAAACACCAGCACTGTATAATCCGTCTTCTGGAACAAAGGCTTGCGGGTTTAAAAAATCGCCTGTGTTTTCTTCAAAGTTTCCTTTCAACTCTACACCAAACCATGTTGGGATTTTAAACGTAGCGTTTAGTCTATCAAAATACTCAGTGTTTTTAAATTTCTTTCTATCATAATCAACCTCTAATTTGGGGTCAAAAGCACCACGCGCTTTCATGAGTTTTGCTTCACTTTCATTGATAACCAAGTTAGCTTGTTTCACAATGGGGTGAAACGATTTTACATATCCTAAATATTCTGAAAGTGTAATAACCGAGGTTGAATCTTGAGCTGAAACCAAACAACTAAAGAACAATAATATGTTTAATAAGATGACTCTCATTTTTTGTCTTTTTTAGTGAAACTCAATTTTGAGAAGTTTTTTACGAACTCAAAATTGTAAGTTGAACTAATCCCGATTTTATATCGGGATATATTATAAGTTATTTTTTATCTTTTTTAGACCCTACATTTCCTCCTTCTGGTTGATAATAATTAGGAGGGAAGCTGTTAATTTGTCGCCATAACTCAAACCAGATTGGTACATCTTCGAGTAATGCAATAGTTTTAGCTCCAGAGCCTACCCGTATGGCTTCTGGCCACTCATGGTCTGTTTCATCTGGTGCTAATAAAACACGGTATTTACCATTATCACTTATAAAACGTTCAATCGCCACTACTTTTGCGCCGTAAGTTCCGTAAGATACATTAGGCCATCCGCTAAATACAATTGCTGGCCATCCATCAAACTGTACACGTACTTTTTCTCCAGGATGCAACAATGGTAAATCTATAGGTCTTACAAAAGTCTCAACTGCTAAATCAATTTGTGCTGGCATAATACCAACTAATTCAGAACCTTCTTTAAAAGTAACACCAATACCACCTTTTAAAACTTTATTAATATATCCGCTTTGTGGTGCAGTTACATAAAGTAAGTCACTACGGCGTTTGTAATTTGTAGAAGCATTTTCTAGTTTAGAAACCTGTGCTTGGGTATCAAAACCACTAGACTGAGCGGTAAACATATCACTTTGTGCTTTTGAAATCTTATCTGCAAAAGCTGCATTAGTTCTAGATAATTCTAACTGTGCATTAATCACTTCATTTTGACTCATTAGATATTTATTCTCTTGCGAAATAAACTTTGCTTGAGTTTCTTGAAGTTTCAAACGTTTTTCTTCAACATCCTTTACAGCTTTTAAGCCTTCTTCTTGTAAGGTTTGAATACGATTAAATTGTGTTTCTGCAATTTTAAGATTTGTTTTAGAAGCTTCTAAATCAATACTATCACTTTTTACTTTTAATCGTGATTGTATTAACTTATTTCTAGTTTGTTTAAGTTTTAGACTTTGCTCGTTTCTTAAAGCAGAAATTTGTCTATTTAAGGCACTTACTTTGGCATCATAAGCAGTAACTGAAGATGATTTAGCCTTGATTTGATCGTTAGTTCTTTCTACTAATTTATCATCAAAATAATCACTCTTCACCTCAGAGATTCTTAAAATAGTATCGCCTGCTTCTACGTAATCACCTTCTTGTACACGCCATTCTTCAATACGTCCAGGTATTTGAGATTGTATGGTTTGAGGACGTTGATTGGGTTTTAAAGTCGTTACTATACCTTGCCCAGTTATATTCTGTGTCCAAGGTAAAAACAGTACTATAAACCCAATAATAGCTGCCGCTAATAAAAACCTGTTAAAGTATTTGTAATACTCAACATTCATGATGTTTTTACCAGACTTAAATTTAGCTAAGTCTATCTTTTTATTTAATTGATTATGAGATATATTAAGCATAATTTAGTTTTTAGATTTTATTTGACCCTTTTCTAAAATGATGATTTCATTACATTTATCTGTCCAAACTGAACTAAAACTAACTACAACGAGTGCCCATGGTCTGTCAGGATGTGATAAATAATCTACTATGGCTTTAGTTTCAGATCTATTAAAACGATCTAAAGCATCTTCAAGAATTAATACTTTTGGTTCTTTTAGTATAGCACGAGCCAAAACAAGCTTTTTAGATAAAGAGTAAGACATTTGTCTGCCATCTGGATAAAGCACCGTATTTAAGCCCTCGGGTTGTTCTTTTATAAAAGCTTTTAGTCCAACAATATCAAGAATTTCGTATATTTTTTCATCTTTGATATTAGAGTTTCCAAAAGTTAAATTATCTCTAATAGTCCCTTCAAAAGGGCTTTCATCAGATAAAGAAAGACCTAATTGAGATCTGTAAAAGTTTAAGTGCAAACTATTAATGGACATATCATTTATATAAACATGACCGCCAGTGGACTGAATAACTCCAGCAATTAATCGAAGTAAAGTTGACTTTCCAGAGCCACTTTCTCCTTGAATTAATAACCTGCTTTTCGAATTTATTTTTAATGAGATGTCTTTAAGTATGTGTTTATCTCTATTACCAACTTCATAAGAAACATTTTCTAATTCAATATGAATACCTTTACTGAATTGTGGCGTTTCTCCTGTTTGACTTTCTAAATCCTTATCAACTATTTGTCCTATTTTTTCTAATGAAGTTAAAGTGTCATAAAATGATTCAAGACCAAGAATAAGTTTTTCAACTGAAGCGATGACTAAAATGATGATGATTTCTGCTGCTACAAACTGCCCAATATTCATCTCTTGATTTAACACTAAGGCTCCACCTATTAATAGTAAACTAGCAGTTACAATGACTTTAAAACTTATCATTTGAATAAACTGGAGCATCAATATTTTAAAGTGACTTTCTCTTGCTTTTAAGTAATCATTTACTAAATCATCATTTTTACTAATACCTAAACTAGTGCTTCCTGAGAGTTTAAAACTTATAACTGAACGGGCAATTTCCTGAATCCAATGCGCAACTTTATATTTGTTTTTTGATTCTTTTAAGCTGGTTTCAAGACCTTTAATAGCAGTAAATTTAAAAACTACAAATATTAAGATTAAAAGGAGTAATCCAAAAATGATAAAAAATGGATGGTAAAACGATAGTAGAATTAAGGCAAATAAAATTTGTAGCACTGCCGTTGGTACATCAATTAAAATTTTAGATAAACTTTTTTGAATCGTTAATGTATCGAAAAAACGATTCGCTAATTCTGGCGGATAGTAGTTGCGTAATTCTGCCATTTTTATTTTTGGGAAACGGTAAGCTAACTCAAAAGATGATCTTGTGAAAATACGTTGTTGAATAGTTTCAATAATCCTAAGTTGCATGAGTTGTAATGCACCTGAAAATGCAACACCCAGCGTTACGATAATCACTAATATTATCCATGATGTAGAGATTTGCGCACCTTGAATGAGGTTAATAATAGCTTGAATACCAAGAGGTAAGGATAAAGCAACAATACCCGCGAAAATGGCGTAGTAAAAAATTTGTAAAATGTCCCTTTTTTCTAGTTGAAGCAAGCCTACTAAACGTTGCCAAGGCGTCATTATTTTATTTTCCATAGTTATGATTTCAAAGTATTAAGTACTAGGTTTTTCATAAAATCGGTTGGTGATAGCGTTTCATTACAGTCTGTAATAGATGTAAAGTGATCTTTTAAAAAATGTTGGTGTAAACTGCCTTCTAGAATAGTGCTCGCCAAACTTGATGGGAATTTATAATTTGGCTTTAGCGTTTTAATCATATCGCGTAAACGATGTACAATGCGTTTGTAGATTACAAAATAGCCGTCTTTATTTTCTTGATCGACTTCTTTGGTTAAAAAAGATTTCGAGTTTTCGTTAACCATGATGCGGTTTAATACAACCTCGTTGATATGAGAAAAGTTAGAATCTTCTTTTATTGATCTAGTAACTATTTCAATAGCCTTTTCAATCTTATCTGAAGGGTTTAAGCTATGTGTTTCAAATACCAATTGGTACTCAATCCAAGCCCAGTACCATGATGATAAATAGAGTAGGAGTTTGTGTTTACTTTCAAAATAACGATATATAGAACTCTCGTTAGAACCTATTATGTTTCCTAGTTTTTTAAAGGTAAAACTATCAAAACCAATCTCATCAATTAAGATGATACTGTGCTGTATAATGCGTTTTCCTAAATCGGAAGACTCTGGGTCTTTTACAAAGATTTTTTCTGGAACCGCAATCTTTAAATTTGAAAGTAATGAATCCATAGTTAATTAATTTGATTGCAAATATAATAGTAATACTATTATAAAAGTGAATATAACTATTGATTATGTTAATGCAATTCATAAATAAAATTTATGACACATGTAACTAATTGAAAACAAGTCTATTAGACAGGGGTTTGAGTTGAAAAAAAGTATTTTTTTATGTAAAAACGACTTTGGCGGGTGCGTGGGTTAGGGATTGAGCGGCATGTTTGAGCTCCCCGACGTAGAAGGGAACGAGTAGTGAAAGCCCGACCTTTTGCGATCCTGCAAGGTTTTGAAAACCTTATAGGTATGAGAAAAAGGTAACCCCAAAATTATTTTAATGACAATCTATCCCGTTAGAAACCAAATCGAAAACAGGAGCAGGCGAGAGGTAAGGGATGCCGAGGCCTAAACCGCGAAGGATAAAAAGCGCACCGATAAGCACCACAAACACAGGAATTGCCTTCTGAATTTTTTGTCTGGCAGTGCCTTTTAAAAACTGACTAAAGTAAATTGCAGTAGTCATAAGCGGGATAGTTCCAAGTCCAAAAACAGCCATGTATAGCCCACCGCTAAGTGCGTTTCCGCCAGCCATAGCAGCAAAAAGTGCCATATAGACCAAACCACAAGGTAGAAATCCGTTTAAAAAACCAATGGTTAAAAAAGTATCCATAGTTTTTTTCTTGAGAGCGTTACCCAAGGCTGATTTTACTTTTGAAATGGCTTTGTAAATTGGCTTAGAAAAGTTGTATTTGTTGAATGTTTTTTGCGGAATTACAACCACCAGAATCATTAAAACGCCAATAATAATAGAGAGTTGCTGTTGGTATCCAAAAATAAACAGACTTTTGCCAATAAGCCCGAAAACCAACCCTATCAAGCTATAAGCTAAAAGTCTGCCTACATGATATATACCAATTTGAGATATTTTTTTTACTTGATTTGTTTTGTCTACAGGTAACATAAACGCAATAGGGCCACACATGCCTACACAATGAAAACTCCCCAATAGCCCTAATATGAACGCCGAAACTAACACACTAATAATTTATAGATTCTTTAAACAAATAAGATTTTCCCTTATATTGCCAATCCACTTTAATGTTCCAACGGCCATCTACCAAACGTTTGTCAGGTATGAGCAAATATGGATTAGACAAAGAGATAGCAGTCTCAAAGTCTAGTTGTTTGTTAGATGGCCTATATAGGAACAATTTTCCAGTAATATCTTTATAATTTACAGTTTCAGGGAAGTGTATCACAAGCCCCTCAGCTGTTTTTTCGTAGCTTAAATTTGTCTCTAAAGTGTTCGCATTTTCAAGCTTGTTTATATCGTTTTGGTATTGCAATTCATCAGCATAATAATCCTCGCTAACCAAGTCGTGGTCGTACTTATTATCCACGTTCATGGTAATAATAAAGTACATAATAAAGGAAATAAATCCAATAAACGCTAATACAATTCCGGTACCCCAATTAAATTTCATAATTTCTATTTTTTTTATGGCATTACCCTGTCGGGTCGGGCTTTCCACTATATCTTTTTCTCGTGCCTCAAAAAAGGATGCCGTTTCAATCCCTAATGCACTTATCCGCCAAAGTCACTTCCAACTTTATGCTCCCAACTTACTTATAACTCCTAGGCCCTAAAAAATTAGCCTTAGTCGTTTCAATGAGTTTTTCGCCTTTATAAACGCCAATTTTAATTTTATTCCTATCTCCAGACAATGCCGAATTATTAATCTCGATAAACAAAGTCCCTTCTGCTATCCCTTGACTAGGAACAATAAAATCTTCACTAGTCGATACCAATTTCAATTCGCCTTTATGAGACATCAATTTAAAACTCACATCTTCAATATCTGATGAGGTTTTATTTACCAATTTATAAGTAAACACATTACTGATAATATTACCATCTTTATGCTCATACAATTGCCCAGGTAATCTTAATACATTGGCTTCAACATCATTTCTTAAAAACAACATTCCAATCAGCAACCCAATCATTATAGAAAGAACAGCAATGTAACCTTTAATTCTTGGTGTGAGTTTGAACTTTGTTTTCTTCTCAATTTCTTCCTCACTAGCATAACGAATCAACCCTTTTGGTAAGTTGATACTTTCCATAATATGGTCGCACTCATCAATACAAGCTGTACAGTTTACACACTCTAATTGTGTGCCGTTTCTAATATCAATTCCCGTTGGACAAACATGCACACATTGTAAACAATCAATACAATCGCCATGACCTAAGGCTTCACGATCTTCGTTTTTTCTAAATTTCTTTCTGCCACTTTCGCCTTCTCCTCGTTTATGGTCGTAAGCCACAACAATAGATTTGGTGTCTAGCAAAACCCCTTGCAACCTTCCGTAGGGGCAAGCAATAATACAAACCTGTTCTCTAAACCATGCAAACACAAAATAAAATACTGCAGTAAAAATAAGCAGAGAAATTAAGGTACTTATGTTATTTAATGGCCCTTCAGTTATATGTTCAATAAGCTTATCACTACCAATTAAGTATGCCAAAAACACATTTGCTATAATGAAAGAGATAAGCGCGAATATGATAAATTTAAGCCCTTTTTTTCTTATTTTTTCAGCATCCCATTTTTGTCTATCAAGTTTCCGTTGTTTATTTCTATCGCCTTCAATCCAGTATTCAATTCTACGAAAAACCATTTCCATAAAAATGGTTTGCGGACAAATCCAACCACAAAAAATCCGACCGAAAACTACTGTAAATAGTGTGATAAAAACCACACCAATCAACATGGAAATCACGAACAAATGAAAATCTTGAGGCCAAAATGGAAATCCGAAAATATTAAAACGACGCTCTAATACATTGAACATCAAAAACTGATTGCCATTAATTTTTATGAAAGGCGACAATAGTAAAATAGCTAGTAAAAAGTAGCTTACATACTTTCTGTACTCATAAAATTTCCCACTAGGTTTTTTAGGGAATACCCAAGCACGCTTACCGTCTTCTGTAACCGTACCAATAGAATCTCTAAAATTTTCGTTATCTGGGGTTTCCACAGCCTTTTCTTTTTTCTCTATTTACAAGGTTCCCTAAAATCTTTTAGGTATTGCTTGGCTTTTTTTTAAAGACCTACAAGGTTTTTGAAAACCTCGCAGGTCAATAAGTGTTAGCTTAGTTTGATATGGTTTGTGCTGAATCTGTAACAGTTTCAGCAGGTGTTTCAGCATCTTCATCTATCCAAATATCGCCTTCAGCAGCTTTTGGGTTTGCAGATGTTGTACCTTGAAAGGTTAATATATAACTAGCTACTTGAGCCATTTCTAAAGGTTTTAACTGTGTTTTCCAAGGAATCATTCCTTTTCCTGAACGTCCACCTTCAGATACGGTTCTAAATACGTTTTTAATACCACCACCAAGTATCCAATACTCATCAGTTAAGTTAGGTCCAATACCACCACCACCATCAGCCATATGGCAAGCCACACAGTTGGTTTGGAAAATGGTTTTACCAGTTGCCAAATCAGAAGCATCAGTCAACATGGTTACTGTATTAATATCTACTAGGTTTTTAGCAGTCTTCTTATAAGCTTCAATAGCAACTCTAGCATCAGCTAATTCAGTTTCTAACTCATCAATTTGGTTGTCGCCATCAAAAACATGATACTTTACTAAATAGACAGCAGCAAAAATGATAGAAGCATAAAAACCATATAGCCACCATGGCGGTAAATTGTTATCTAATTCTTTTATACCATCATAATTATGGTCTAAAATAATTTCTCCTTCTTCTTCAATAGGTTTTTGACCTAAAAGTTTAGCATACGTTTTTTTTAACCAAGTAAATTTAAACGACTTTTCTTTTTCAGCTAAAAAGCGCGCTTTAGCTTCTTCATCTAATTTATGAAGCATTACGTTTTCCAACGCGCCAACAATCGCTTCAATAGCTATGAGTATTAAAAGTACTAGTAGTAAAAAAAGTAATACTTCTGGGTATTCTATAAATGCAGGTTTCTCTCCAGAATCTATAAAGAATTCTACGGCTCCGAAAATAATAAAAAATACTACTGGAACACGAATCCAAGATGGAACTAAATTTCTCATAATATATCGTCGTTTTGGTTGTCTAATGGAAGGTTACTCACTCTTTTTATATAGTCCTTTTTAGCGGTTGCTACCCACCAAAATAAGGCTACAAAAAAGATGAAAAATATAAGTAAGGAGATAATCGGGTATATTTCAATCCCTGTGATACTCTCCATATGATTTTTTACAAATTTTAACATGATTTCAAATATTTTTAGGGTTATTGCTGTTGCTCAGGTTTTACGTGAATATCAGTTCCTAGTCGCTGTAAATAAGCAATAAGAGCCACAATTTCTCTGTTTTTCATCTCTATAAAATCTTCGCCATTATCAGCAGCATATTTTTTATCTGCTTCATAGTTTTTAGCAAAATCAGGATCGCTGTATAAGTTTTGCTCAATTTGAGCCCCTTGGTCTAACATGTTCTGTTGCGCATTGGCAATGTCTTCATCTGTATAAGGTACACCTAAAGTTACCATAGCTTCCATTTTTGCTTCAGTCATCGATTTATCTAACTCACTACTGCTACCAGTAATCAGCCAAGGATAACGAGGCATTATTGAACCCGATGAGGTACTCTGCGGATCATACATGTGGTTAAAGTGCCAGTTATCAGAATACTTACCGCCAATTCTGTGTATGTCTGGACCTGTACGTTTACTACCCCAAAGGAATGGATGATCGTAAACAAATTCTCCAGCTTTTGAGTATTCGCCGTAGCGTTCAACTTCACTTCTAAACGGTCGAATCATTTGCGAGTGGCAACCCACACAACCTTCACGGATGTAAATATCTCTTCCTTCTAATTCTAAAGGTGAATAAGGTTTTACACTAGCAATTGTTGGGATATTCGATTTAACCATTATAGTCGGTACAATTTGAATAATACCACCAATTAAAATAGCCACAGTAGCTAATAATGTTAATTGAATTGGACGTCTTTCCAACCAAGTATGCCATCCTTCGCTAGCTGTACGCTTTTTAGTCACACGCTCTAAAGCAGGAGCTTCAGCCAACTCATCTTGTACTTTACTTCCGTTTCTTACGGTAACAATCACATTGTAAACCAGTATAAACATACCAACAATATAAAGTGTACCACCAATAGCACGCATCCAGTACATAGGCATAATTTCAGTAACTGTTTCTAAAAAGTTACCATAAACTAAAGTGCCATCAGGATTAAATTGCTTCCACATACTTGCTTGTGTAAATCCAGCAACATACATAGGTAAAGCGTATATAATAATCCCTAAAGTACCTAACCAAAAGTGTAAATTGGCTAGTCCTAGAGAGTATAATTTCGTTTTAAATAACCTTGGAATTAAGTAATAAATAATACCAAATGCCATAAATCCATTCCAAGCTAAAGCGCCAACGTGCACGTGAGCAATAATCCAATCGGTAAAGTGGGCAATCGCATTTACGTTTTTAAGCGATAGGGTAGGACCTTCAAAAGTTGCCATACCGTAACCCGTAATGGCTACCACCATAAATTTTAAAACTGGGTCTGTTCTTACTTTATCCCAAGCACCACGTAAGGTTAAAAGTCCGTTTATCATACCACCCCAAGACGGCATTAATAACATTACAGAAAATGCAACACCTAAGTTTTGCGCCCATTCTGGTAAGGCGGTGTATAATAAGTGGTGTGGTCCTGCCCAGATATAAATGAATATTAACGACCAAAAGTGGACAATAGATAATCTATAAGAATACACAGGTCTATTCGCTGCTTTAGGAACAAAATAATACATCAATCCTAAAAACGGCGTCGTTAAAAAGAAAGCAACCGCATTATGTCCGTACCACCATTGCACTAAGGCATCTTGTACACCAGCGTAAACCGAGTAACTTTTCATACCGCTTACAGGTAACTCCAAACTATTAAAAATATGAAGTACCGCAACTGTAATAAACGTAGCTAAGTAAAACCAAACAGCAACATATAAATGGCGTTGACGACGCTTTAAAATCGTCCAAATCATATTCACACCAAAAACCACCCAAATTAGGGCAATCGCAATATCAATAGGCCATTCCAATTCGGCATATTCTTTAGATGTGGTATAGCCTAACGGTAACGAAATAGCCGCAGCAACAATAATTAATTGCCAACCCCAAAAGTTAATATTACTTAAAAGGTCGCTTGCCATACGCGTTTTCAATAAACGTTGTAACGAATAATAAATCCCTGCAAACATTGCATTTCCCACAAAAGCAAAAATCACAGCATTAGTATGTAAAGGTCTTAACCTTCCAAAACTAAGCCACGAAATCCCATCCGTAAGGTTCGGGAATAAAAACATAAAAGCAAGTAGCAAACCTACTGCCATACCTACAACCCCAAAAACAATGGTGGCGTAGAGGAACTTGGTAACGATTTTGTTATCGTAATGAAATTGTTGCATTTTCATAAGTACATATTTATTTTTATCAAAGGTCTTATGCAATCGCTTTTAAAATTTGCTCTTTTTCAATTAAGCTTTTGGTTGGCGATTTCATATCTAAAAATTTATTCTTCTTTGGTTAGTATCGTTTTTTCTGGTTTATCCTTAATCAATTCGTCTTCAAAAAGCATGCGTACAGACGGTGTGTAACTATCGTCAAACTGCCCACGTTTTACCGCAACAATAAAGGCTGCAAAAAAGCCAATAGCTACTACAATACTTATAGTTAATAAAATATATATAACACTCATACCTACTTGAAGTTATGGTTCAAAAGTACTTTTATACTTATTTTTAAAAGATGACATTTGTCATGTTCTATCGTTTATTTTAATTTTTTTGACGTTACCACAAGGCTGTGGGCTATCCGCTGCTATCCCTAACGCACTTATCCGCTAAAATCAGTTCCAATCCCTATTTCAATTTTCGTCCTAAAATATTCGTGCAAATCGTTGTAAAAACCACAATACTAATCGAACTTAAAGGCATTAAAATTGCAGCAATCACAGGTGCTAATTGTCCAGTAATCGCAAAATAAAGCCCGATACAGTTGTAAATAAGAGACAGCAAAAAACTCCATTTAATAATTTTTATAGCCTGTTTTGAAGCCTTAATAAAATGATATAGTTGATTAAATTTCGTAGCATCCAAAATCGCATCGCAAGCTGGCGAAAACACATTCACATTCTCCGAAATAGCAATCCCAACATTACTCTGTGCCAAAGCACCAGCGTCATTTAAACCATCTCCAATCATCAACACTTTAGCACCCGAATTTTGATGGTGTTTTATGTATTCTAATTTATCCTCAGGCTGCTGATTAAAAAATAATTTCGTTTTAGCAGGAAGCAGTTTTGTTAAGTTTTCTTTTTCTCCAGCATTATCGCCAGAAAGAATCACTAAATCATACTCCTTTTTCAGTTTATTAAATAATTTGGATAATCCTTTTCTATACTTATTGTAAAACGTAAAAGATCCTTTGTATTTGTTATTAGTACTCACATGTACCGCCGTATTTAGCGTAGCTGCTTCAGAAGTATAACCCACAAAAGGTGCAGAACCAATTTTTATAGAATCTTGATTGTGTTTCGCTTCAATACCTTTACCAATATGTTCTTCATAAGTATCTAAAGTCACAATGTCATTTTCATTCAAAAGAGAATATAAAGACCTACTTAATGGATGATTAGAATTTCGCAATGTACTTTTCAATAACGCTTCTTCATCTTCTGAAAGTTCTAATCCAATATATTCAATAGACGTTTCTTTATTAGCAGTAATGGTTCCTGTTTTATCAAAAATGATAGTATCAACAGCCGCTAATTGTTCAATAACTGAAGCGTTTTTTGCGTAAAATTTCAACTTTCCAAAAATGCGCAATAAGTTACCAAACGTAAAAGGTGCTGCCAATGCAATAGCGCATGGGCAAGCAATTATTAATACAGATGTAAATACATTTAATGCTTTAGAAGAATCTGAAAATAGCCAATAGCTTGTGGCTATTATAGCAATACTCAAAACAGCAATGGTAAAACGCTTACTAATGGCATTAGTTAAAGTTATAAAACCATCCTCTTTATTTTTACTAAACACATCGTTACTCCAAAGTTGGATCAAGTAACTTTGCTCTACGGTTTTTAAAACATCAACCTCTATACTGCCGTCCAATTGTTTTCCACCAGCAAATAATTTATCGCTAGATTGTTTTGAAACCGCCTCAGATTCTCCAGTAACAAAACTGTAATCAATCCGTGCATTCCCTTTAATCAAAATACAATCTACAGGAATCAACTCTTCATTTCTAATTAAAAGTCTGTCGCCTTTTTCAATATCATAAACTTGAATAGACGTTTCAGAATTATCAGATAAAATTTTAGTGATTCCAATCGGGAAATACGATTTATAGTCGCGCTCAAAGGATAAAAACGCATAGGTTTTCTGCTGAAAAAACTTCCCAAGTAGCAAAAAGAAAATAAGTCCAGAAAGGCTATCAAAAAAACCTGTGCCAATATCAAAAATAATTTCGGCTGTACTTCTCACAAATAAAACTGCTGCACCCAAAGCAATAGGCACATCAATATTTAAAATTTTAGAGCGTATTCCTTTATAAGCTGAAATAAAATAATCTTGAGCCGAGTAAAAAACAACAGGTAAAGAAAACACAAACATCAACCATCTAAAAACGGGTGCATATTTTTCAATCCAAAATCCACTCACCTGAAAATACTCAGGAAACGACAAAAACATAATGTTACCAAAAGCAAAACCAGCAACACCTAGTTTGTAAATTAGTGAGCGGTCAACATTCTTTTTTCCAACGCTATAATCATCTAAACTTATAAAAGGCTCATAGCCAATACTACTTAGAAGTTTTACTAAATCTTTCAAAGAAAAATGTTCCGTATGATAATTTACCCGAACTGTTTTCTTTCCAAAATTTACAATTGATGAACTTACAGAAGGATGCAGTTTATTCAAATTCTCAAGAATCCAAATACAAGAACTGCAATGTATATGCGGAATATATAAAGTAACGATTTGAGTTTTTTCATCATTAAATTCCAGTAAACGTTCAACTATTTTAGGGTTGTCTAAAAAGTTATATTTGCCTTCAATCTCCTTTGGTGTAGTACCTGGTGCGTTTTGTAAATCGTAGTAACACGTTAAATCGTTTGCAGAAAATATCTCGTAAACAGTCTTACAACCATTACAACAAAATGATTTATCATCATATATAATTTCTGAAGTTGTAGAATCTAATCCACAATGGAAACATGTTTTATGTTCCATAATTATTTTATTTGCTCATTTATACCTGAGGCAAAAGTCATAAAACAACTAAGTTTAAAATATGATATCTGTCATGTTTTGTATATTTTTACAGAACAAACAAACTATTCATTATGGGTAAGTGCGAACAATGCATTATAAAGCAGTTCAATTCACTTAAATCTTTGACTAAAGATGAGTTAGTAAGAATATCGTCTTGCAAAACATCAAAAACGATTAAAAAGGGAGAAGTGATTTTTGAAGAAGGGGAAGTCTTAAATGGCGTTTATTGCGTTAAAGATGGTATATGTAAATTATCCAAGCTTAGTGAAAACGGTAAAGATCAAATTGTAAAAATGGTTGTAAAAGGTCAGTTACTTGGTCAGCGTTCTTTAATAAGTGAAGAAAGTTCGAATTTACAAGCCGTTGCTTTGAATGATATGGAAGTTTGTTTTATTCCAAAAAGTGAGATTATAGCGGATTTACAGAAAAATCCAAAATTCTCTTTTGATGTCTTACAAGATATGGCTCATGACTTAAAAGAAGCCGACGATATTATAGTAAATATGGCTCAAAAATCGGTAAGGCAGCGTTTAGCAGAAGCATTAATTTATATTCATGAAAGTTTTGGTATAAACCCAGATGGAACCTTAAGTGTACTTTTGTCTCGAGAAGATTATGCTAATATTGTTGGTACTGCTACAGAATCTGCCATACGTGTGCTTTCTCAATTTAAAAAAGAAGGCTTAATCTCTACAATGGGTAAATATATAAAGATTGAAAACTTAAACGGTTTAAAGCGCGTTGAATAACTCGCCATTAAAAATTCTTGTTAAAGTATAGATAAATCTGATTATCAAGATTGTCGTTTTCTATAAAAATATAGTATTTTTATAGTGCTATGCAAAATGACAAAACTCTAAGAAAAGGCTTCGTTTTTAAAAAATATGAAGCGCCTTTCAAATCCACCTTTGATAAATTATTTGAAGTTTTTAAGGAATTAATTACACACACATCAGGAGATTTTGATGAAGCCATAGATTGGTTACGTGAGTTGGATAAAGAATATAAATTAACAACTCCCGAATATTCAATAGAAGATTTTATTGAAGACCTTAAAAAGAAAGGTTATTTGCGTGAAGAAATTGATCCAGATGGAAACGGCACTTTAGAAATAACAGCAAAAACCGAACGTGCTATTCGTCAACAAGCGCTGGATCAGATTTTTGGAAAAATAAAACGTAGCGGACAAGGAAATCACAAAAGTAAAAGTCCAGGTATTGGCGATGAACATACAGGGGATTTTAGAAGTTACCAGTTTGGAGATGCTCTAGATAAAGTATCGATGACAGAAAGTTTGAAAAATGCTCAAATCAACCATGGAATTTCTGATTTTACACTTTCAGAAGATGATTTGGTGGTAGAAGAAGCATTACATAAATCTCAAATGAGTACGGTGTTGATGATTGATATTAGTCACAGTATGATTCTTTATGGGGAAGATAGAATTACACCTGCCAAAAAAGTAGCTATGGCGCTTGCTGAATTAATTACAACTCGATACCCAAAAGACACTTTAGATATTTTAGTTTTTGGTAATGATGCGTGGCAAATAGAAATAAAAGATTTGCCATACTTAAAAGTAGGTCCTTATCATACAAATACAGTAGCAGGTTTACAATTAGCTATGGATTTGCTTAGAAGAAAGCGTAATACGAATAAGCAAATTTTTATGATTACCGATGGTAAACCAAGTTGTTTGCGTTTACCAGATGGAGAATATTATAAGAATAGTAACGGTTTGGATACACATATTGTAAATAAGTGTTACATGATGGCTCAACAAGCTAGAAAATTACATATTCCTATAACAACTTTTATGATTGCCCAAGATCCTTATTTGATGCAATTTGTTAGAGAGTTTACCTATGCAAATCAAGGTAAGGCATTTTATACTGGACTTAAAGGTTTGGGAGAAATGATTTTTGAAGATTACGAAACAAACAGAAAAAAAAGAATTAGAGGCTAACTACGATTAGCTGTTATAAAACATAATAGTAATAGCTAAAGGCAAAAAGCCAATGGCAAAAAGCTAAGAAGAAATATGAAAATAGAAAATATAAAAGCATTAGGAGAATTAAAGAAATCAGGTTACAAAAACAAGTCTATTAAAGATGAGTTGAGAGATAATTTGATTAAAAAAATAAAAAATAAGGAAACTACATTTGAAGGTGTACATGGTTATGAAAACACAGTTATTCCAGAATTAGAACGCGCTATTTTATCAAGACATAATATTAATTTATTAGGATTACGCGGACAAGCAAAAACAAGATTAGCACGTTTAATGTTGAATTTATTAGATGAATATATACCAGTTGTTGAAGGCTCTGAAATTAATGATGATCCTTTACAGCCTATTTCGAGATATGCTGTAGAATTGATTAAAGAAAAAGGAGATAAAACACCAATTTCATGGTTGCATAGAAATGATCGTTTTGCTGAAAAACTAGCAACTCCAGATGTAACTGTAGCTGATATTATTGGAGATGTTGACCCGATTAAAGCGGCTAATTTAAAATTGAGTTATGCAGATGATAGAGTGATTCATTATGGTATGATTCCAAGAGCAAATCGATGTATTTTTGTGATTAATGAATTGCCAGATTTACAGGCTAGAATTCAAGTAGCATTATTTAATATTTTACAAGAAGGCGATATTCAAATTAGAGGGTTTAAGTTACGCTTGCCTCTAGATATGCAATTTGTATTTACTGCAAATCCTGAAGATTACACTAATAGAGGGAGTATAGTAACACCTTTAAAAGATAGAATTGGTTCTCAAATATTAACGCACTATCCTGAAGACATTGAAACTGCAAGAAAAATCACAGAACAAGAAGCTAAATTAGTTGAAAACCAAAAGTCTTCAGTTATTGTTCCTGATTTGGCTAGAGACTTATTAGAACAAATTGTTTTTGAAGCACGTGAAAGTGAATTTATTGATGCGAAAAGTGGTGTTAGTGCGCGTTTAAGTATTACAGCTTTAGAAAATTTATTAAGTACAGCGGAACGACGTGCATTAATAAACGGCGACGGACAAACAACATTAAGATTATCTGATTTTGTTGGTATTATTCCTGCCATTACAGGAAAAGTAGAATTGGTTTATGAAGGTGAACAAGAAGGAGCAGCTGTTGTTGCAAATAACTTAATTGGACAAGCTGTTAAAAGTTTATTTGTAGAATACTTCCCAAAAATTGAGAAGTTACAAAAGCAAGATCAAGAAAGTCCTTATGATGACATTGTATCTTGGTTTTTTAATCAAAAAGATGGCTTCGAGCTGTTTGATGACTTACGTGATAAAGAATATAAAAACTTATTGAATGCTATTTCTCCTTTAGATGATTTGTTATCAGAATTTCAACCCAATTTAACAAAACAAGATAGTTATTTTGTCAAAGAATTTGTGCTATGGGCCTTAGTAGAATACAAACAATTGAGTAAACATAGATTTACAGAAGGCATTCAATTTAAAGATCCTTATGGAAGTTTTATAAGTGGTATATAATTTACCAGTTATCCCTACTTTTAATATTATTAGCGCATAATTCAATAATTTGAATAATGCGCTTTTTTCTGGTTTCTTCTCTTTTTGCACTATGCAACCAGGATAAGTAACTTTTTCTGTAGCCTTTAGTAAAATCTTTGTAGTTTTCAAAAGCCCTTTGATTATTATTAAAAGCCTTTTGTAAATCATCTGGAATAATACCGTTTTCAACATCGTCCATGGCTGTCCAAGTACCAGTTTCTTTAGCTAAATCAATCATTCTATAACCAGATTCATGAATTAGCCCATTTACTTCCAAATTTTCTACATATTTTTTATTTAGAGCGCTCCAAGTGCTTTTGGGATTTCTATGGCAGAAGTATTGTCGTCTTTTTCCATTACCTAAACTTTTTACAGTAGAATCAATCCAACCAAAACAGATAGCAACTTTAACAGCTTCTTCCCAACGCATGGTTGGAATATTCATTTCAAGTTTATAAAAGATGAGATAAACACCTTTTTCTTTATCATGATTATTTATTAACCAATCATACCAGTCTGTATCACGTTCGAAATAAAGTTCTGGTAAATCTTTCAAAACTTATCCTTTTTTAGATTCAACATAAAAATCTGGGTCTATTTCAAAAGTATTAATTTTAGATTCCAAAGATTCTTCTTTCCAATCAGCTTTAGGAAATAGCCATTTTTCTTCATCATTTATTTTCACTTGAATAGGCATGTCAAAACCTTCTATAATATTTACCCAACGGTATTTTAAAGTTTTCTTTTTAATCTCATATTCTAAGGTTGGTATTTTAACGGTTCTTAAATACTGATTAAAAAACTCAGTTAAATCATAACCAGTTTCCCTACTTATAAAGTTTTCAATTTGCTTTGATGAAACTGTTTGATGATAAAATTCAGTGTTCATTTTTCGTAAAATATTCCGCCATTTCTCATCATCTTCAATTAACTGTCTTAAAGTATGAAGCATGTTGGCACCTTTATAATACATATCACTAGAGCCTTCTTTGTTTACATCATAAGTACCAATCAGAGGTTTATCATTTTGTATGTTTTTACGAGTACCAATAACATACTCAGCAGAAGCTTCTTTTCCAAAATGATAATCTAGATAAAGATTTTCTGAATAAGCAGTAAATCCTTCGTGAATCCACATATCAGCAACATCAATATTTGTGATATTATTAGCAAACCATTCATGGCCTGCTTCATGGATGATAATAAAATCAAATTTTAAACCCCAACCAGTTCCTGATAAATCGTTTCCTAAATACCCATTTTGATAACCATTTCCGTAAGTCACAGAACTTTGATGTTCCATACCTAAATAGGGGACTTCCACTAATTTAAAACTATCAGCATAGAAAGGGTATTGACCAAACCAATGCTCAAATGCTTTCATCATTAGAGGCGCTTGTTTAAATTGTTTTTTAGCTTTTTCAAGATTATCTCTAAGAACATAATAATCCATATCAAGATTCCCTGCCATACCATCATATACTTCAGAAAAATTCACATAATCACCAATATTTATGTTTACACCATAATTGTTAATTGGGTTTTTAACGACCCAACGATACGTTTTTGTATCGCCAATTTGTTCAACTTTGCGAAGTCTTCCATTTGAAACATTAATTAATTTTGAAGGCACATTTACACTAATTTGCATACTGTCTACCTCATCATACATATGATCTTTACAAGGCCACCATACGCTAGCGCCTAAACCTTGGCAGGATGATGCAATAAAATGATTTCCATTTTTATCTTTTTTCCATGAAATTCCTCCGTCCCAAGGAGCTCTTACAGCTTCTTTAGGATGCCCTTCGTAGTAAACAGTTAAATCATTTACATCATCTGCTTTTTGGTTTTCTAATAACGATATGAAATGAGCATTTCCATCATGTTTAATTTTCAATTCTTTACCGTTTTGAACCGCCTTTAAAAGTTTCATAGGAGGTTGTAAATCAATCTGCATAACAGAATCACTTTCTAAAACTTTATATTGTATCGTGTTTTTGCCAGAAATGAATTTATTATCAGGATCTACTTTTATGTCTAAGTGATAATAAGTTAAATCCCACCATTCGCGTTCAGGAGTAATACTACCTCTTAAAGTATCTTGTTTGGTGAACACATTTTTTTCTGAAAGCAATCCTTGAGCATTTAAAAAGAATAAGGGACTGATTAAAAATACTATGATTAAACTGAAATTATTTTTCATAAAATTAATATTTTGTTTAAAATTAAATAAAAAGGTTAATAGTAGTTCATCATTTTTTTTGAATAAAATCTGGATGTTTTTTATTGAATTTTAATGCATGAAAATAGCATAAAGGCCCTAAAAAAGCATATACAAATCCAGGTACTCCAAATATGATGCCTATTTTAAAAATAGCTAACAGAATTGATACAAGAGCTACTACTACAAAAATTAAAAAATGTCTGTGATAAAATAAAAGTGTAATTGAATTCTTTTCAGATTTTTTATATGCTCTCTTGTACATTAAAGAAAAACATAAAAAAATTAACAAAAATCCTAAACTATATAGAATAAATAGTGATGCTAAGTCATTTAAAGAAACAGCAGATTGCTTTAACCAAGTACCAGTTAAAGATTTTAATGGAAAAACAAAATATAGAACTACAAAAAGTAGCACTGAATTATAAGTTATAATTCTATTGTCTAAGTAATTATTTCTTCTAAAATAGTTGTAATGTAATTTCCATAAAGCTATTAAAACAAAAAAACTAACACCAAAACTAATCAAGTTTTTAAAATTACTTTTTAATTCTAAAAGGGTATCTCCGGAGCCTAAAGAGACTACCATTAAAGTTGCAGCAAAAGCAAATACTGCATCACTAAGTGCTTCAACTCTATTTATGTTGTGATTAATTTTCAATACTTTAATTTATATAATTATTGAATAAATGTAACTTTTGATATTTTTCCATCTTTTACTTCATAAATAGCAATTGCATAAAAAGTATTACCATTATAGGTTACCTTTTCTTTGTCGATTACTTTGTTTCCAAGAACCATTCTATTTACTATTTGAGCATTCAAATCTGAAACTTTTTCAAACATGGGTGCATATTGTTTTCGCATGGTTTCATGACCTTTAGAAATTAACTGATTTGGGAACATATAAAGTTTAATTTGTCCTGAATAAGTTTCAATAAATTTATCAATGTCTCTATTGTTGTAGGCTAGGAGTTGTTTGTTAACAATAGATTCTGGGTTTGAAGTTGTTTGTTTATTACCAACAAATGTCATTGATTTTATTTTGTCATTTTTTGTGCTATATATACTTATATGTCTGTTTGTGGAATTATTTACAGTTCCTAATTCTTCATCAATAACCCAGTTTTTAAGTGTCATTCTGTTTAAAACAGATACATGCGATTTTTTATTTTCCTTAAAGAATTTTTTATAGTTTTCTTTTAATTTTTCCTTTCCAATATACATGGTATCATCAGGAAATCTCGTTACCATAATATCTTTATGAAATGCGTTTGAAAATGAATCTAAATTTCTATTATTGAAAGGAGCAATATGTTGTTGAACAATTTTAGAAGAATTACTTAAATCTAAGTTGATAGAATCTGATTGTGAAAATACTTGTTTGGTAAAAAGGAAGCAAAGTATGCTTAGTATATACTTCATGATTAATTAATTAATATTATAAATATAGTGAAATAAAAAAACGCCTCGAAAATTAATTCGAAGCGCTTTTTATAATTGAGTTAGTCACTCTTTATACTTTGTATTCTAAAATTAAAAACAATACTTATTTTCTTTAATCACTTTTTCAGCAATAATATGTCTCAACTCTATAATATTAGGCATATTTACATACTTTATATAGCGTTTTAAGCCCATAAGCATCATACGTTGCTCATCACCTGTAGAGAATGAAATAATAGAATGTTTACCAGCGGTTTCTATAACATCAATAGCATGAAATAAATTTAATTTGGCCATAGCTATTTGCTCTTTTACATTATCTTCTCCTTCTTTCTTCGCCATTTTTTCAGCACGAAGAATAGCAGACTCTGCTAAGTATATTTGAATTAAAATATCTGAAGCTGCTAACATAAGTTGTTGTTGCTCTTCAATTTTCTCTCCATATTTTTGTAACGCAGCTCCAGCAACCATTAAAAATAGTTTCTTAAGATTCTTAACGATACTTTTTTCTTCAGAAAATAATTCTGAAAAATCAGGAACATCAAAAGAAGGTATTCCAGTTAGTTCCTTGGCAACAGCTTGAGCAGGCCCTAATAAATCAACATGACCTTTCATGGCTTTTTTAATTAACATGCCAATGGAAAGCATTCTGTTAATTTCATTAGTACCCTCATAAATTCTGGCAATTCTTGCATCTCTCCAAGCTGATTCTACTGGTGTTTCTTCAGAGAATCCCATGCCTCCAAAAATTTGGATACCTTCATCTGTACAATTCTGTACATGTTCTGATACTGCTACTTTAAGAATAGAACATTCAATGGCATATTCTTCAACACCTTTTAATTCTGCTTCTTGATGTGAGTCTTTACCGTTATTCTGACGAATTGTAATACGGTCTTCAATATTTTTAGCAGCACGGTAAGTTGCAGCTTCATCCACCCAGCAATTAGTAGCCATTTCTGCTATTTTTTGACGAATAGCTCCAAAACTAGAAATTGGTGTTTTAAATTGAATACGTTCGTTTGCATAATTTACTGAGACAGAAATTACACGGCGTTGAGCATCTAAACAAGCAGCTGCAAGTTTAATTCTACCAACGTTTAAAGCATTCATGGCTATTTTAAAACCATTACCTCTAGTGGAAAGCATATTTTCAACTGGAACAACGGTATCGTTAAAGAAAACTTGTCTTGTAGAGGAAGCACGAATACCTAGTTTATGCTCTTCTTCACCCATGGTTATTCCATTAGGATTTTCTGGGTCGTATTCAACAATAAATCCAGTAATATTTTTATCGTCTTCAATACGGGCAAAAACAATCATTACACTACAGAAACCTGCATTTGAAATCCACATTTTTTGACCAGTAATACTATAGGTTTTTCCATCTGCAGATAAAACTGCTTTTGTTTTACCAGAATTGGCATCACTACCTGCACTTGGTTCTGTTAAGCAGTATGAACCAAACCATTCTCCACTGGCTAATTTTGGAACATATTTTTGTTTTTGCTCTTCGTTACCATATAAAGTTATTGGCATAGTTCCAATTCCTGTATGTGCTCCAAAAGCTGTACTGAAAGACCCTGTGGCTCCAGATATATAATCGCAAACTAAAGCGGTATCAACAAAACCCATACCCATTCCACCATATTCTTCAGGAACTGAAACACTTAAAAAACCAAGCTCTCCAGCTTGACGCATACAAGATTCAGTTAATGCGTAATCTTTCTTTTCAAACTGTGCCTTTTTTGCCCAAATTTCCCTATCAACAAATTCGGTTACAGCTTCTTTCATCATAAGCTGGTCCTCATTAAAATCTTCTGGAGTGAAAATATCTTCACATTCAATTTCTTTAACTAAAAATTGGCCACCACGTAGAATGTCTTTTTCCATTGCTTTTACTTTATTTTTTTATTTCTTTAATTTAAAAATTCAAAGATGCCACATGCACCTTGTCCAGTACCCACACACATGGTAACTGCTCCATATTTTCCTGCCATGTTTTGCTTGCGCATTTCGTCAAATAGTTGCACTGATAATTTTGCCCCAGTACAACCAAGAGGATGCCCAAGTGCAATAGCGCCACCATTTACATTTATAATATCAGGATTTAAGTCTAATTCTCTAATTACTGCCAAAGATTGAGACGCAAAGGCTTCATTCAATTCAATTAATGATAAATCGTCTTGATTTAAACCTGCTTGTTTTAATGCTTTTGGAATTGCTTTTACTGGACCAATTCCCATTATACGTGGCTCTACACCAGCTGCTGCATAATTTACCATTCTTGCAACAGGTTCAAGATTTAATTCTTTAACCATGTCCTCACTCATAACCATAACAAAAGCTGCACCATCACTCATTTGAGATGAATTACCAGCAGTAACACTTCCACCAGCAGCAAATACTGCTCTTAATTTTGCTAAAGCTGCTTTGTTTGTGCCTTTCCTTGGCCCTTCATCTTTAGTTACAGTATATGATTTTGTTGCTTTTTTACCGTTAGAATCAATATATGTTTGTTCTACATCAATAGGTACAATTTGATCTTGAAACCGGTTTTCTGCTTGAGCTTTTAAAGCTTTCATATGAGAATTATAAGCAAATTCATCTTGGTCTTCACGAGACACATTGAATTGTTTTGCAACAGCTTCAGCAGTATTTCCCATGCCCCAATAGTAATCTTCATGACCAGCTTTTACAATCGCATCATAATTTAATTCTGGTTTAAAACCAGTCATTGGTACGCTACTCATACTTTCTGCTCCACCAGCAATTATGCAATCGGCCATTCCAGCTTGGATTTTTGCAGTTGCCATACCAATAGTCTCTACTCCAGAAGAGCAAAAACGGTTAACAGTTACACCAGGAACATCAATAACTTCTAATCCCATTAGAGAAATTAAACGTGCCATATTTAACCCTTGAGAACCTTCTGGCATCGCATTACCAACAATAACATCGTCGATACGTTTTGGATCTAAATTTGGCAATCCCTTCATCATATATTTGATGGTTTCTGCCGCCAATTCATCTGTTCTTTTAAAACGGAACACGCCTTTTGGTGCTTTACCAACTGCTGTTCTATATGCTTTAACTATATATGCTGTTTTCATCTTTTTAGTTTCTTAAAGGTTTTCCTTTTGTTAACATGTGCTGAATTCTTTCCAAAGTTTTGCGTTCTGTACAAAGTGAAAGGAAAGCTTCACGTTCTAAATCTAATAAGTATTGTTCGCTTACTAAAGTTGGTTCAGATAAATCGCCTCCAGCCATCACATATGCTAGTTTATTAGCAATTTTCATGTCATGCTCACTAATGTAGTTTGAGTCTTTCATTGCATCTGTTCCTACTAAAAACATACCTAAAGCTTGTTTACCAAGTACTTTTACATCAGTACGCTTAACAGGTTGGGTGTATCCAATGTCTGCCATTAATTTTGCATGTTGTTTTGCAACTGCTATCTGGCGGTCTTTGTTTACAACAACAATATCTTTTCCTTTTTGAAGTACCCCTAAATCAAATGCTTCATATGCAGAAGTTGATACTTTTGCCATACCAATTGTTAAGAAGTATTCTTGTAATGTATTTAATTGAACGTCACCTTTTCTAAAGGTATCCGATGCTCTTAAAGCCATTTCTTTAGAGCCTGCACCACCAGGAATTACACCAACCCCAAATTCTACAAGTCCCATATAAGTTTCTGCAGCTGCAACCACTTTATCAGCATGCATCGATAACTCACAAGCACCACCTAAAGACATGCCATGAGGAGCAGATATAGTTGGAATTGATGAATAACGCATACGCATCATCGTGTCTTGAAAATATTTGATAGCGCCATTTAGCTCATCGTATTCTTGTTCAGCAGCCATCATGAAAATCATACCAATATTGGCGCCAACAGAAAAGTTTGCACCTTGGTTACCAACAACTAATCCAGCAAAATCTTTTTCAGCTAAATCAATAGCTTTGTTTAGTCCTGCAAGTACATCGCCACCAATAGTATTCATTTTAGATTGGAATTCACAATTAAGAATACCATCTCCTAAATCTTCAATAACGACACCTGAATTCTTAAATACCTCATTTGATTTTCTGATATTATCTAATATGATGAAGCTATCTTGCCCAGGAATTTTTTCTTGTGTTTTATTTGGAATATCATAAGCATAAGAAGCACCATCTTTTACCGAGTAGAAAGATGAACTGCCTGATGCTAACATATCATTAACCCAAGTGTTAGGTTCTAAACCTTCAGCTTTCATGATTTCTATTCCTGCTTCTACTCCAATAGCATCCCAAATTTGAAAAGGACCATGTTCCCATCCAAAACCAGCTTTCATAGCATCATCAATTTTATATAAATCGTCTGTGATTTCTGGAATTCTGTTTGAAACGTAAGCAAATAAAGCAGCAAAACTTTTTCTATAGAATTCACCAGCTTTATCTTTTCCTTTTACTAATATTTTAAAACGATCTACAACTCTATCAACAGATTTTGTTAATTCTAACGTGGCAAATTTTGCTCGTTTTGCAGATCGGTATTCTAGAGTATTTAGGTCTAAGGATAGAATTTCTTTTTTACCATCAGCAGAAACTTGTTTTTTATAAAACCCTTGTCCAGTTTTACTTCCTAACCATTTATTTTTCATCATAGTATTGATGAAATCTGGTAATTTAAAAAGCTCTAAACGTTCATCATTAGGGCAGTTTTCTCTAATGCCGTTTGCTACATGAACTAAAGTATCTAAGCCTACAACATCAACCGTTCTAAACGTAGCTGACTTTGGACGACCAATTACTGGACCTGATAATTTATCAACTTCTTCAATAGTTAAATCTAGGTCTTTAACGGTATGGAATAAACTTTGAATACTGAAAATACCAATTCTATTTCCTATAAAGGCAGGTGTGTCTTTAGCTATTACAGATGTTTTTCCAAGGAATTGTTCACCATAACCATTTAAGAACTCTAAAACAGAAGCATCGGTTTTTGGCCCAGGAATAATTTCAAATAATTTTAAGTAACGTGCAGGGTTGAAAAAGTGTGTACCACAGAAATGCTTTTGAAAATCTTCTGAACGTCCTTCACTCATAAACTTTATAGGAATACCAGACGTATTACTAGTAATCAGCGTACCCGGAGTTCTATACTTTTCTAGTTTTTCAAAAACTTGTTGTTTAATGTCAAGTCTTTCTACTACAACTTCCATAATCCAATCAACATCTGCAACCTTTGCAATATCATCATCAAGGTTTCCAGTTGTAATTCTACTTGAAAAATCTTGATGATAAATAGGGGATGGCTTAGATTTTAACGATGCAGTTAAAGCATCATTTACGAGTCTATTCCTAACAACTTTATCTTCTAAAGTCAATCCTTTTGCTTTTTCTTTTTCATTTAGTTCTCTTGGGACAATGTCTAATAAAAGCACATCTACACCAATATTAGCAAAATGGCATGCAATGCCACTTCCCATAATTCCAGAGCCAATAATGGCTATTTTTTTTATTCTTCGTTTACTCATTTTTTTTAACTATCGGATTGATTGTATATTTTCTTATTGCTAACCATATCATTAATAATCTCAGCTACTTCATAAAAGTTTTTGAGTTGTTCTTCTGAAACATTGTTCTTAATAGCTTCATTAAATAGTAATACTTTTTCTCTTGAGTAGTCTCTTTTTTCTATTCCAAAGGCGGTTAATCCTATAATAACACCGCGACCATCTTTAGGATTAGGTTTTCTAGTAATTAATCCTTTTTTTTCCATAGTTTTTAAAATCCGAGATAAACTCGTAGCTTCAACACCCATTTTTGGGCCTAAAGCTGTTGAAGGTGTTCCTTTTTCTGGGTCTATGCTAAGTAAAGTAAAACCTGTGGCCATTGTACTTCCAAATTTTGAAGCCTCTTCATTATACATTTTTTGAACAGTTAACCAAGTTGTTCTTAGTATGTAATCAATAGTTTTGTCCTTCATTGTTTTTAATTGGTGAGTTCAAATATAAAAAAAAATACTATGCATGCATAGTATTTTTTTGTTAAATTATATTTACGTTACTTAAATTAAGTAATAAGTTTTAAAAACAATTATTCTATTCGCCTAATTTACCGTTAATAGCACCAACTACAGCACCTATAATTGTAGTCATAACAATAGAAATTCCTACATCTAAGGCGGCAAGTTGTATTTCAGCTCCAGGAATCATAGCCAAATTAAAGAAATTGTAAAACAATCCAATAAATAGCCCGATAATGGCACCAGCTTTAGCTCCAGTAGCTGCTGTTGCTATTTGTGCCCATTTAGTGTAAATATAAGCCACAAATAAACCAAAAGTTAAACATCCAAGAAAGATAAATAACATGGTAGTTTCACTTTCTTCTGGTTGAGGGAATACATTTTTAAAAATGATACCATAAAATAGCCATCCTAATAGGAAATCGACAATACCTCCTACAATACCTGATACTAAGAAATTTTTAGTTTTCATTATATTAGTTTTAATTGGTTAGGCTTAAATATAATAAAAATTGATTAATTTGTTAAAAACCATTGGATTAGAGATCAAAATAAAGAGGTTTTTAAAGTTGTAAGAAGTTAAACAGGACGATATATATGTTCAATCAAATCTGAATACATTTTTTTTATGACATCTCTTTTCATTTTCATGGTAGGAGTAAGATGTCCTGAATCTATAGACCATTCTTCAGGAGTAATTTCAAACTTTTTAATCTGCTCCCATTTTCCAAATTTCTGATTGCATTTGTCAATTTCTTTTTGGATTCGCTTCTTGACAATTTCAGACTTAGCAATATCCTCAAACGATGTTCCTACTTGATGGTTTTTACGTTCAATCCATTCTTTTACAAATTCAAAATTTGGTTGTATCAGAGCAGTAGGCATTTTTTCACCTTCTCCTATGACCATAATTTGCTCGATAAAAAGGGATTGTTTTAAATCGTTTTCTAATAGTGTTGGAATGATATATTTACCTCCAGAGGTTTTAAACATTTCTTTTTTACGCCCTGTTATTTTAAGAAATCCATCTGAATCAATTTCTCCTTTATCTCCAGTATGAAAATAATCTCCTGTCATGACACTATTCGTCTTTTCTTCATCCTTATAGTATCCCATCATAACATTAGGACCTTTAATTAGAATTTCACCATCTTCAGCAATTTTGACTTCAACGCCATCAATTGGCTTTCCAACTGTCCCGATTTTAAAGAAACCATCAGAGTATTTTCCAACGGATACTACAGGAGAGGTTTCTGTTAAGCCATAACCTTCCATTATGTGCATTCCTGCAGCACAAAAAATTCTAGATAAACGTGGTTGTAAAGCTGCACTTCCGGAAACCATAGTAAATAACTCACCACCAAGAGCGGCTCTCCATTTGCTAAAAATCAGTTTATTTGCTATACTTAGTTTAAATTCGTACCAAGCTCCATTTTGTTTATAAGGTTCCCATTGTTCACCTAAACGAACTGCCCAATGAAATAATCCTTTTTTTATTCCAGATAATTCTTCGGCTTTAGCCATAATTTTATCATATACCTTTTCTAGTAGCCTTGGAACCACACTCATTAAGTTAGGTTTAATTTCTTTTGCATTATCTCCAATTTTATCAATCCCTTCAGCAAAATAAATAGATGTACAAGAATGTTGGTAAACATATATGAGCACACGCTCAAAAATATGGCAAATAGGTAAAAAACTTAGAACTCTGGTTTCTCCTTCTTTTAATGGAACTCTTGGAACACTATTTAAAACATTACTTGTAATATTCCAATGAGAAAGCATCACTCCTTTTGGTTTACCTGTTGTACCTGAAGTATATATTATTGTTGCTAAATCCAATGGTTTAACAGCTTCTTTTCTTTTTTCAACGTCATCTTGATTAGATGTGTCATTTCCAAGTTCAAATAATTCAGAATAATGCTTACAACCTTTAATATGATCAAAAGAATAAACGTCTTTTATTTTAGTATTTGCTTTTACTTTATTTACTTTTTCTAAAACTTCTTCATCTGATACAAAACAATATATAGATTCGCTATGGTTTAGCACATACTCATAATCTTCAGCACAAATTGTTGGATAAATGGGAACATTTTGAGCACCCACTTGAAGTACTCCAATATCCATAATATTCCATTCTGTTCTGTTTGTAGATGAAATGACAGCAATTTTATCACCCTTTTCTATACCTAATTTTAGTAAAGCTCTACTTATGGCGTTGGATTTGTCTATATATTCTTGAGTAGAAGTTTTAACCCATTCGCCATTGTATTTTGTTACTAAAGCGGCATCATTAGGTTTTGTTTCTAATTGGTAATATGGGAAATCAAAAAGTCTTGTTATCTCTTTCATAGGGAATCTTTAATAAGCAATGATGCAAAGTATGAAAATTAAAATGATTTTCAAATAGCAGTTTTTTTTCTAATAAATACTAAGCAGAAGTTTGAATAAATCTTTAAAAATGTCACTTAATTCTTGACTTAATAAATTTAAACTGCCCATTATGGTTTGACTCATGCTCACAAACATGAAACCATTTACAATAGTTATTTGTAGGCCCCCAAGGAAAATCTTTATCTACATACATCAACCACTCATCATCACGATTTTTAAATTCTTTTAAAGTGTTTTCTCTTACTTCAGAAAGATGTTCTAAGTAATAATCTAGATTATTGCCTTTAATTTCCTTCCTAGCTCTATCGCCTAAACCTGAAGCAACATTCCATTTGTCAGCATCTTCTTTAGACCAATCTCCCCAAGTTTTATTCTCGAAAGTATGTATTTGGTAAAAGCGTTCGGTAGCCGCTAAATGCATAAGCATTGCTCCAATACTATTGGCGTTTTCATCTACTAAATAATCCAAATCAGAAACACTCATATTTCTCACAGGATTTAGAATTACCATACGCATCCAATCCATCATAGAAACGAGGGTTCCTATTTGAGGTGTATAACCTTCTTTTGGGCCAACAATATTTATATTAGCATCTTGAGGAAAGTTATTTAGTGGTTTGAGATGTGGAGCTGCAAATAAATGATTAGCTCCTAAAGCTCCAATAGTTAGTAGAGAGGATTTTTTTATAAAATCTCTTCGGTTTACTGATTTAAGATGATTTTTCATTGTGAGGAAATTTAATTCCTCATAAAGTTACCTATTTATTTTCTAACCAAAGTCTTGCATTCACAAAAGCCTCTAACCAAGGTCAAATTTTATTTTTGTGGTGTGATAACTTCTATTTGGTATCATTCTTTTTTATTAAACCAAATTTAATAGGTTTTTTCAAAATGTAAAAACTTATTAAAATGGTAAATAACCACAGGAACAAATTAATGTAGTTTTTTGTTTCTGTGGTTAATCCTAAATCATAAGTGATTGAGGCTTGATTGGTTTTTACAATCAAAAATATTTTGATAAATGTAAATAGTAAGACAAAATAAATTAAAATTTTTTTAAAGATTTTATGTTTTTTTATAGGTAAACTATAATTTTTAAAAAATGGAGTAAATAGAAAAATGCCGTAAGTAAGTACATTTAAAGTAAAATCGATATTAATGAATATTAATGTAGATAAATGAAATACACAACTGATAATTAGAAAGATAAACCAAGATTTCTTTCCTTTTAATAAAAAAAACAATGCACTTACTTCAAAAATAGCAGCGCAATAATCCATGCACTCAATTACAATAATTGGCATATAAAAAATCTTATCAGCCAAAAACATTTTACTATTACCGATAAAGTATTCTAAATTAAACCAAAATAAAAAACCACTAGTTGATAAGTCGAAATCAATCCATCTAAAAAATTTTGAAATACCCGCTGAAAAGAATCCGAAACATATCATTATTGCAATGATTGCTATTGAAATATTTTGCATTTCAGTGGATATTTTTTTGTCTTTTAAGAGAGCTATTTCAGATCCAGAGTTAGTAAAAGCAAGTAGAAGATAGGTGAAAATTAAAAATGTAGTATTGTGATCGATTTTTCCAAAACTATAAGAATAGCTAAAAAAAACTGAATTTAGAATAAACATAGCTATAAGAGCTAACCTAGTCCTGATTCCAAGAGTAATCATTGCTATAAGTATAATTGCAGAGATATCAGCTGCTTTGTATGTATAAGGAGGTAGATATCCATCACCTAAATAAGCAAAACTAAAAATACGTGGGCTAAAAAAAGCAGGAGGAATATCACTTATCCAAGTCCAAGAAGGTGTAAAATATAGCAGTAGTAATAAACCAAAAAATACGCGATAATAGGCTAAATTAGTTGTGGGGACATTTGTAGCTTTTTCGACTTTTGAAGATAATAGCAAAAGACGATTATTTATATAATTCAAAAATGGTATCATTAACAAATAATTTTTCTTTTAGTTTTCTAGTATCTTTTGATATAATGAGTTTAGTGTTCTTAATAATCAAAAGAGAATCTGAACACTCTTGAATTAATAGTCTTTTTTGTAACCACTTTTTAGTTTTAATAACCTCTTGGTTGGTTACCTTAGATTTGGTTTTGAAAGTAATACCAAGTTTAGTAGTTTTAAATGAGAGATTTTGCTTATTATTTAATCCAAAATTATTTCTAATTATCCAATGGGAATAAGAAATAGGAATATTTTTAAAAAATTTATTATAATCTAATTTTTTTTGATTACCTAAATTATCAATACCATACAAGTCTAACTTTGTCAAACTTATATCCTTACTTATATCTATAGGATTTGAATTTGAAGGTAGAATAACTGAAGGGAAAATTTCAAGCCTACTATCTATTGTTTTTAATAAAAAAGGGACAATTAGAAGCGTAAAAACTAAAATGTAAACAGTTAATTTTTTATGCATTATGCAATTTACAATAAAAATAAACTGCAAGCTATAGTTTTTTTATATCTAGTTTATATGAAATTAACTATAATTTTCAATCCACAATCTAGCATTAACAAAAGCCTCTAACCAAGGCGAAACTTCGTCTTTTCGTCCATCAGGATAATTAGCCCAATTCCATTGGAATGTAGAACGCTCAATGTGTGGCATGGTTACTAAATGGCGCCCCGTTTTATCACTCATCATCGCCGTATTAAAATCTGAACCGTTAGGATTATGAGGATAACCTTCATAACCATACTTAGCAACAATATGATATTTGTCTTCAGTGTAAGGTAGATTAAATTTCCCTTCACCATGCGAAATCCAAACCCCTAAAGTAGTGCCAGCAAGTTTAGAAAGCATTACTGAGTTATTCTCTTGAATTTTTACAGAAGTAAAAGAACTTTCATGTTTATGAGAATCGTTATGATGCATTTTTCCGTGAATCTCATGGTCTGGATTTATTTCTTCTAATTCCATGAATAACTGACAACCATTACAAATACCAACAGATAATGTATCTTCTCTATCAAAGAAGTTCTTAATAGCTTTATTTGCTTTTTCGTTGTATTTAATAGCACCTGCCCAACCTTTAGCGGAACCTAAAACATCAGAGTTGGAGAAACCACCAACAGCGCCTAAAAACTTAATATCTTCTAAGGTTTCACGACCAGAAATTAAATCGGTCATGTGTACATCTTTCACATCAAAACCAGCTAAATACATAGCATTTGCCATTTCACGTTCAGAGTTTGAACCTTTTTCACGAAGTATGGCAGCTTTTGGTCTATAACTTCCAGTTACAGGTAATTTACCCGTAAAATGTTTTGGGAAAGTAAATTGTAAAGGTTGATTTTTATAATTATCAAAACGGTCTTGGGCTAAACCATTCGCTGTTTGCTTTTGGTCTAGTAAGAACGATGTTTTATACCAAACATCACGCAATCTTGAAACGGTTAATGTAAATACATCAGCATTATTAATTATGCTTAACGTATCACTTTCAGTAACGTTTCCTATGTTAAAAAATTCAATATTAGCATCAGCTAAAACTTGCTCTATCGAAGTATCTTTAGCCTGAATTACAATACCAGCATTTTCAGAAAACAATAACTTAAACGAATCGTTTTCAGCTAAAGCAGAAAGATCTAATTCAGCACCTAAATTGATGTCTGCAAAACATAGTTCTAATAAAGTAGTAATTAAACCGCCAGAAGCCACATCGTGGCCAGCAACAATGTGTTCGTTTCTTATTAAATCTTGGATGGTGTTAAATACATTTTTAACATACCCAGCATCTTTAACATTTGGCGCATCATTTCCAATTTTATTAAGCACTTGCGCAAAAGAGCTACCACCTAATTTAAAATCATCTTGTGAGATGTTTATATAATAAATAGCGCCACCATTTTTATTAAAAACAGGCTCTACAACTTTAGATATATCGTTACAATTGGCTGCTGCCGAAATAATAACTGTACCAGGAGAAATCACATCCTCATTAGGATATTTCTGCTTCATAGATAAGGAATCCTTTCCGGTAGGCACATTAATACCTAAATCAATTGAGAATTCTGAAATCGCTTCAACAGCTTCGTATAAACGCGCATCTTCACCTTCATTTTTACAAGGCCACATCCAGTTTGCAGAAAGAGAAACAGACTGTAACCCATCTTTTAAAGGCGCCCAAATAATATTGGTAAGCGATTCAGTAATTGAATTTCTACTTCCAGCAACAGGATTAATTAATCCAGAAATAGGAGAGTGCCCAATAGAAGTGGCAATACCTTCTTTGCCTTTATAATCCAACGCCATTACGCCAACATTGTTTAAAGGAATTTGTAATGGACCAACGCATTGTTGTTTTGCTACTTTACCACCAACACAACGGTCTACTTTATTTGTTAACCAATCTTTACAAGCTACCGCTTCTAGTTGTAACACTTGCTCTAAATAATCATTGAAATTATCAGAGTTATAAGCAACATTGCTGTAATTTCTTTTAACGGTGTTGTCTGTCATCACCGTTTTTGGCGAACTTCCAAACATATCTTCCATAGCCAAATCCATTGGCTTGTTGCCTTTGGTTTTAGACTGAAAAGTAAAACGGTCGTCTCCAGTAACATCACCAACGGTATACATTGGCGAACGTTCACGGTCTGCAATTTTATGTAAGGTGTCGATATGTTTTTCTCCAATAACCAATCCCATACGTTCTTGAGATTCGTTACCAATAATTTCTTTATCAGAAAGCGTAGGGTCTCCAACAGGTAAAGCATCTAAATCAATTTTTCCGCCAGTATCTTCAACGAGTTCAGATAAGCAATTTAAATGTCCACCAGCACCATGATCGTGAATAGAAACGATAAAATTCTCATCACTTTCTACCATACCACGTACCGCATTGGCAGCACGTTTTTGCATTTCTGGGTTAGAACGCTGTACCGCATTTAATTCAATACCTGAAGCAAAAGCACCAGTATCTGCCGATGATACCGCAGCACCACCCATACCAATACGGTAATTTTCACCACCAAGAATTACTATTTTATCACCCGTTTTTGGGGTGTCTTTTAAAGCTTGATTTGCTTTGCCGTAGCCAATACCACCAGCTTGCATAATCACTTTGTCAAACCCTAATTTTCTAGCATCTTCTTCATGCTCAAAAGTCAATACAGAACCACAGATTAATGGTTGCCCAAATTTGTTTCCAAAGTCTGATGCACCGTTCGATGCTTTTATTAAAATATCCATTGGCGTTTGGTATAACCAATCGCGTTCTGAAACACCATGTTCCCAAGGTCTGTTTTCTTCAAGTCTGGAATACGATGTCATATAAACAGCAGTTCCTGCTAAAGGTAAAGAGCCTTTTCCACCAGCAAGTCTATCTCTAATTTCACCACCAGAACCCGTTGCAGCACCGTTAAAAGGCTCAACAGTAGTAGGGAAGTTGTGTGTTTCTGCTTTCAAAGAAATTACAGAATCAAAATCTTCAGTAGTGTAATAATCAGGAACATCGGCACGTTTTGGTGCAAACTGTTCCACTTTCGGGCCTTTAATAAAAGCCACATTATCTTTATAAGCCGAAACAATATCGTTAGGATGTTGTTTCGATGTTTCTTTAATTAATTTAAATAACGAGGTAGGTTTTTCTTCACCATCAATCACAAACGTCCCGTTAAAAATTTTATGTCTACAATGTTCCGAGTTCACTTGCGAAAACCCAAACACTTCAGAGTCCGTTAACGGTCTCCCAATTTTCTTCGCCACACCATCTAAATACGCAACCTCTTCATCACTTAACGATAAGCCTTCCTGCACATTATAAGCCGCAATATCCTCAATATTTAAAATCGGTTCAGGCTTAATATCAATAGTAAAACTCTCTTGATTCAAACCATTAAATTTCTCCGAAATCATTGGGTCAAAATCCTTAAAATCCTCAGCAACCGCTTTAAATTCCTCAATTCTAATAATATCGGTAATTCCCATATTTTGGGTAATTTCCACCGCATTCGTACTCCAAGGCGTAATCATAGCTGCACGAGGGCCAACAAAAAAAGCATCCAAAGATGCTTGCTTAATTTTTGCTTGGTTGCCAAAAAGCCACGTTAATTTAGAGATGGTTTCAGTTGATAATTCTTTTGTTGTTTGAACAGCAAAAACTTTGCTGGTTACGTTTCCAAAGAAATGAATCATTAGGTCTTAATTTGTATGTGTTTAAAGAAAGTGCAAAAATACACTTTTTTCACGATTCAATGTTGTTTTTTTTACGAAACCAGAAGCTGTTATTAACAGTATTTTCAACAACTATTTTTTTGTTTTGGGCGTTACCCTAAAAGGGTCGGGCTTTCCGCTACTCAATCCCTCCTAAGTCGGGGATTTCAAACATGCCGCTCAATCCCTAACGCAACCATCTGTCAAAGTCATAGCGCAGTCCTATTTTTTGTCATTCCTGCCAAGGCAAGAAACTATTTATTTAAACAAATCTTAATTTATAGCGCCCGCAAATCTCACTTACTTTTTTCATATCTGGAGGTCCAGCAGGCAATTCAGATAATTCTTGAAACATACCCTCTAATCCGGCAGGAAAAATGCTCAACATAGCTCTGGCTTTTTCTTCTCCAACAACTCTCCAAGAATGTGGTACACCTTTAGGACAAAAAATAAGGTCACCAGCATATAGAGTTGTCGTTTTATCTCCAACATGCATTTCTACTTGTCCTTCTAAAACTTGGAATACTTCATCCTCGTTTTCGTGCACATGCGGTGGGATACCAACACCAGGTAAATTGTTTTGTTCTATTAGCGTGTATTGTCCGTTAGTGTCTTTACCTGTTAATTTAATGTTTTGATTATCTCCCAAAACATTCAAAACCTTACCCTCGCTATTTTTTACAATTTTTGGGTTTAGCAGTTCTTCAACTTCAGGAGCTGTAGGTTCTACAACAGTTTCGTTTTTAGTTTCAGTTTTACAAGCATTTACCATGGGGATTAAAGAAAAAGCACCAATGCTAAGTGCAGACGATTTAATAAAATCTTTACGATTCATAATGATGAGATGTTTGGTTGGTTAATATTACTACTAACATAACAATGATAACGTTATGGTAGCTAGGAGGAAAGTTAATAAAAGAAAATGAATTTTTTTGAAAATCTTTTGAGTTTTTAAGCACTCGAGCACTTGAAATTAATTATACACTTTGATCTAACTTATTTATTAAGAATGAAGAGATTCTGAAACAAGTTCAGAATGATAAGAGATTTCCCTTTACGTTCCAACAACGCCATATAAAAACCGTCATAACCATTTTCGTGGGCTAGATTTTTTGTTCTTTAGAGGGTAAGATAAGTGACAGAAACTAATTTATATTCACTTGGTTGTGGTATGTTTGGTAATATGGGATACTCTTTATCAAGAGTAAAAGTACAACTAGAGTTTGCTGAAATTTCGTTACAACGTGTAATAGCATCTTGTTGGTAGCTTGAAGAAAAGACAATTCCATCAGCTTCAATCCTTAAAATAGGATAGCCTTTTGCAATAAAGTTATTGTTGTTATTTAATTTTATTTCAAACTGAACTTTGCTTGTATTATTACCTGTATCTGGCGTATAATTGAAACTGATTACATCGTAGGTAAAATTTTCTAATTCACTTCCTTCAACTAAGTTAGGATCAACTATTTCTGGTTCAGGAAAATCACAGGGAACTTCTTGTGTGATTTCAGGTATGAAAGTTGTTCCTGAAGGTCCAGATATTGTTTGTTCATATTGAACAATTATATCTTTTTTACACTCATCTTTAGAAGAACAGCTAAATAAAATTAATAATACAACTATTGAAAATATGTGCTTTGAAAATTTTGTCATACTAAACATTCTTAAACCATTTAATTGGTATTGAAATTACGCTTTACGTTCCATCAAAGCCATATAAAACCCATCATAACCATTTTCGTGAGCTAGAATTTTTTTGTCTTTTACCAACTCAAAATTTGCACCACCTTCAGATTTTAAAAAGGCTTTGACTTGGTTTTGGTTTTCTGATGGTAATACAGAACAGGTAGCATATACCAATTTACCACCTTCTTTTACCATTCTAGAATATTGTTGTAACACCTCTTGTTGGGTAATTCTAATTTTATCTAGAAACTCGGGTTCTAGTTTCCATTTAGCATCTGGGTTTCTACGTAAAACGCCTAATCCTGAACATGGGGCGTCTATTAAAACGCGGTCGGCCTTATTGTATAATTTTTTGATTGGCTTTGTAGAATCAATTACTTTTAAATCGACGTTATGTACACCGTTTCTACGGGCTCTTACTTTTAGTTTTTTAAGCTTGCTTTCGTAAATATCCATAGCCACAATTTGCCCTTTGTTTTCCATTAAAGAGGCTATGTGTAATGTTTTACCGCCTGCGCCTGCACAGGTGTCTACCACTTTCATACCTGGTGCTACATCTAGAAAATCGGCTACTAATTGTGAGGAGGCATCTTGCACCTCAAAATAGCCTTTTTTAAAGGCATCGGTTACAAATACATTGGCACGCTCAACCAATTTTAATGCAGCGTCGTAGCCTTTTATAAATTCGGTGTCTATACCTTCATCAGCTAATATATTCTGTAATTTCTCTTTTGTAATTTTTAGGGTGTTGGTTCTTAAAATAACATCTGCTTTTTCATTTTGCATTGCTATTTCTTTAGTCCATTTTGATTCTCCTAATTCTGCTAGACCAACTTCATCAATCCAATCAGGAATGGATTCTCTAAGTTTTCTAACTTTAGAGAGTTCATCAAAACGTCCTTTTATTTTACGGGTTGGGGTGTTTTCAAAATATTTCCAGTCTGGTAATGTAATACCTTTTAGTGTTGCCCAAACGGCAAACATGCGCCATAGATTATCACGATCAAAAGGTTCTTTTACTTCTGCTATTTCTGCATATAGGCGTTTCCAACGTACAATGTCGTAAACGGTTTCCGCTACAAAGCCTCTATCGCGAGAGCCCCAACGTTTATCGCGCTTTAGTAATTGCTGAATCACTTTGTCAGCGTATTGCCCTTCGTTGAAGATTTGTGTTAATCCGTCTATAACGGCAAAGCAAAGGTTTCTGTGTAATCGCATGGTATTTTATTGAGGGTGCAAAGGTACATTATAAATGTGTATTTGATAACTGGTTAATAACTTATTTCATTACCTAATAGCATTTTATATACATTTGAAAAACTTCTATAACCTAGCGCAAGTTTTTATTTTTTTAAGCATCTAAACTTAAAATAAGTTTAAATTATTTTTTTTGACTGAAAACAAATTTATTGAGGGATTACGGAACCATAACGCTAATGCGTATGGAAAGTTGTTGGATGATTTTCAGCAAAAGGTGTTTGCTACCTGTATATCGTTTGTACCCAATAAAGAAGATGCTGAGGATATTGCACAGGAGGTTTTTGTAGAAGTATTTAACTCGATTGGTAAGTTTAAAGGGAACTCGAAATTATCGACTTGGATTTATAGGATTGCAACTAATAAATGTTTGGAATTTATAAGAAAGCGCAACACGAAAAAGCGGTTTGGGTTTATGCAATCGATTACAGGAAATGCTATTCCAGTAGATAAAACGAGTTATTTTACGGAGATGAACCACCCAGGAATTATCTTGGAAAATAAGGAGAAGAGTGAAACTTTGTTTCATGCTATTAACCAATTGCCTGAGGCGCAAAAAGTAGTTTTTACGCTGCATAAAGTGGATGGTAAAAGTTACCAAGAAATTAGTGATATTACTGAGAAAAGTGTGAGTTCTGTGGAATCTTTAATGTTTCGTGCAAAGAAGAATTTACAGAAGCTTTTAGAGAATTTTTATAAAAATGATAAATAACGCAAGTTTTTAAAATTTATTGCATCTAAATATTTGATATGGATACAGATAGAAACATACAGAACCAAATTGACGAGACTTTAAATGTTTTTGATAACATGGAAACCGTTAATGTGTCTCCATTTTTTAAGGATAAAACAATGCATGTTTTATTTGCTGAAAAAGAAGTGGAGCAAACAGGATGGTCTTGGTTTACTCCAAAATTGCAATTGGCTACTTTGGTTTGTGTTGTAGTTTTAAACGTGATTGCTTTTACTAAGCTTGAAGAAACATCATCTTACGATGAAAATTTGAGCGAGTTTGCAGAGTCTTATGGATTATTAACTAGTGACGAGGATACTTCAATTTTAAATAATTAATTATGCGAAAGAATTTACCCTTATATGTATTATTGATCTTCTTGATTGTAGTGAATGCTTTTTTTCTCTATAATTATTTAGGAGGTGGAGAAAAGGAACGATTACCTGTTGATAGTAAACCTCCTGGGGCTTTTTTGGTTAAGGAACTTGGTTTTGATGATGCACAAAAGGAAGAGTTTAGAGCTTTGACTAGAGCGCACCGTAGAACCATGCGAGGTATTTCAGATGATATTCGTGGTTTGAAAGATGTGTTATTTAAAGGATTGTCTGATGCGTCTTTTGAGGACACCAATATTGATTCTATTGCATCTTTGATTGGTGAAAAAGAAAAATTAAAAGATTTAGAAGTATATAGACATTTTAAAAGTGTTCAAGAATTATGTAATGATAAACAAAAAGAAAAATTTAGTAAAATTATAAATGATGCACTTCATAAAGGCCCCGGAAATCAAAGAGGACCTCGTGGTGACGGACCAAATGGTAATAGACCTCCTAGACCAGATGGACCTCGTGGTGATAGACCTCATGGTGATGGACCACCCCCTAAGCGACCTTAAAAAATTAATAGTATTTAGACCCTCAAAAATATAGAGGGTCTTTTTTTTGTGAATTTTTTAACAACAAGCATCACAAGTTTTTAAAAATGAAGGCATCTAAAAATTTATAACAATAAAAACTAAAGATATGAAGACGATTAATTTATTTAAAGTAATAGCAAAGACCTCATTGTTAGCATTGTGTTTAATAACTTTTATAGCATGCAGTAGTGACGATTCTGAAACAGAAGAAATTACAGAAGAGATTATGGAAGAAGAAGAGGAGGAGGAAGAAGTCGTCATTGATGATGCTGATTTTGAAGCTACAGATTGGACCACTGAAACACACACTAAAGATGTAGACCCAAATTTTAATGAAGTTTTTCAAGACAATACTGTAAAAAGACTAGACATTGTTATTACTGAGGCACGTTGGCAAAGTATGTTGAATGATATGACGGCTACTTATGGTGCTTTTGGTTCTGGTGGAGGACAAGGAGGCGGTTTATTAGAGACTGATGAAAATCCAATTTTTGTTCCAGCAGAAGTGTTTTATAATGATAAACAATGGTATAGAGTAGGTGTGCGCTTCAAAGGAAATTCTAGCTTACAATCTAGCTGGAGAAATGGAATTTTGAAATTATCATTTAAATTAGATTTTGATGAGTTTGAAGATGATTATCCGCAAATTGATAATCAACGTTTTTATGGATTTAAAAAATTAAGCCTTAAAAATAATTATGATGATAGATCTATGTTACGCGAAAAGGTTGCTGGCGATGCATTTAGAAATGCAGGGTTAGTAGGTTCTCATACGGCATTTTACACACTTTTTGTTGACCATGGTGATGGACCTGAATATTTTGGATTATATACTTTGGTAGAAGAGGTTGATGATACGGTTATTGATGAACAGTTTTCTGATGATGATGGTAATTTGTACAAACCAGATGGTGATGCAGCAAGTTTTGCTGAAGGTACTTTTGATGAAGATGAATATGAAAAGAAAACCAATGAAGATGAAGCCGATTTCTCTGATGTACAAGCTTTATTAACAGCCATAAATGACGATATTAGAACAACAGATGCTACCACTTGGAGAACAAACCTTGAGGCTGTTTTTGATACCGATGTGTTTTTAAAATACTTAGCTGTTAATACGGTAATTCAAAACTGGGATACTTATGGACGAATGACACATAATTATTTCTTGTACAATAATCCAGACACAAGTAAATTAACATGGATTCCTTGGGATAATAATGAAGCGCTTCAAGATGGAAAAAGAGGAGGTTCATTAGCCTTAGATTTTTCAGATTTAAACACTTCAGAATGGCCTCTAATTGGTTATATGTATCAAGATGAAGTATATAAAGCTAAGTATAAAACCTATCTTCAAGAGGTTATAGATGGTGCTTTTAATGTGAGTAGTATGCAAGCTCTTTATGATTCTTATGCTGCTTTAGTTGAGCCATATGCAACATCTGAAATTGATGGTTATACGTTTTTAAACTCTAGTGCTGATTTTCAAACAGCAGTTAATCAGTTAAAGAACCATGTTTCTTCTCGCACTGCTGCAGTGAATACATATTTGAATGAATAAGTAATAGTTTGATTGAGTTAGTTTTTAAAAAGCTTCGTATTTAAAACGAAGCTTTTTTATTTATAAAGTGCAAGTTTTTCTCCGAAAACGCATCTAAAAAAATATAACGTAAAAAAGTAATATCATGATAAACAAAAAAATAAAAATAGTAATTAGTGTATTTACAATGTTTTTATGTCTAAGCGCTTTTGCTCAAAGACAAGGAGGGCCTCCAAGAGACGGACAAGGCTCAAGAGGTGGAACTCAAAGAGGAGGACAGCAACAACGCGAAAGACCTGATGCATCCAAAATATTAGCGATGTTAGATACTAACAATGATAATAAGATTAGCAAAGAAGAAGCAAGTAAAGCTAAGAGGGGTAAATTATCTGAGGATTTTGATATAATTGATCTAAATGAAGATGGATTTTTAGTACTAGAAGAATTACAATCATTCTTTGAGAATAGAAAACCTAAAAGTGTTTCACCTGAAAAAATTATTAAAAAGGCAGATAAAAATGAAGATGGACTATTAAGTGAAGAAGAGTTAAGTTCTAAACGTAACCGTCATATATTAAAGAATTTTAAAGCTATTGATACAAACAAGGATAATCAAATTAGCTTAGAGGAGTTGAAGGCGTTCTTATCTAAAAACAAAGGAAGAAAACCTCAGAGTAGAAACTAATTATAATAGATTGTGAAAAATATATATGTATTATTCGGTGTTTTAATTATAATCATTGTTTTAGGTTGCAATAGTTATAAAGGTTCAAATATACACTCACATCAAAACCAAGACTTACACTATCATGATTCAGATTCGCATTCACATTCCCAAAATGAGGAGGTAAAGTTGCATGACTATTTTGGAGACTACAGTATAGATGATGAAAACTTTGGAGCTAAAACAACTGTTACAGTAAGCGATAAAACACGGAAAATGGTAACTAATGCATTGCCAAATCATAAAACAGGTGAATATCCAAGAAAAGGAAATCCTAATACAATTTCTGCCCAAAATCGAACGTATAGTTTTCCTGTAAATCCAAAATATACTGGAAATCCAAAATGGGTTAGAGAGCCGGGAGTTGCATTAAATGGCGTAAAGTTTGAACCTGGAACCGCTGAGGTAGTAGAATGTGATACAGGTGAAAATTATCGTGTTGAGGCTTTTCAAGAGTTGGTGAATTTAGGATTAGATTTCAATAATGCACATGTGCAACCTACAGGCGCTTATCATTATCATGGAACACCAACTTCGGTTATAGAAAAATTTGATTCTGGAAACGATTTAGTACATGTTGGTTTTGCTCATGATGGTTTTCTAATGTATTATTCTAAAAGCGACATATATAAATCGAGTTATAAATTAATTGATGGTTCTCGTAAAGGAGAAGATTGTACCTATGAGACGAGGCGAAATTCAAGAGATGTATCTGTTGGTGGACATCATGATGGAACCTATACATCAGATTTTGAGTATGTTGATGGTTCAGGAGATTTAGATGAATGCAACGGTATTACTATTAACGGAAAGTACATGTATTTAGTTACAAGCGAATTTCCTTATGTAAGTAGATGTTTGATGGGAGAAGTTGCCCTGGAAGAACGTAGAAGTAGACCAACTACTGCTCAGTTATTTAAGCGTATGGATGTAAACTTAGATGGAAAAATTTCAAAAGCTGAGGCTAAAGGACGTTTAGCTTCAATGTTTTCTCAAGTTGATAGTAATAATGATGGATTTTTAGTTCAATCTGAATTAAAGCATATGCCCCGTCCAGATAGAACCCAAAGACGAAGCGAATAAATTTTTCGAGTTTGCGCAAGTTTTTTAATTAAATAGCATCTATATATAAAGCTATTAATATTTTACCCCATGAAAGTAAAGAAAAAACCTTTAATTGTAATTATATTGGTTGTGGTTATAATTATACTTTTGCTTAATATTATTATGATATCAAACTTATAAAATTAACTAAAAATTGTTTAATTTTTTGAATTTAAAAACTATGAAAAATCTACTTAAATTACCCAAAGCAATATTTTATATTGTATTTATATTCTTAATATTTTTTGTCTCGTGTAGTAGTGATAGCTCTGATGATACTATCCAAGAAGAACAAGAAGAAATGGAAGAGCAAACAGATACAGATTATAATATTTCAGGCATATTATCAAAATTTGAAGGTACAGGATTATCTTATGCAGTAAACGGAAATACTGTAACTTTTACAACTGCAAATTTGCCAAATCATACTAGTCCGTATTGGCCAACGGACAATCCACTTTATGCAGATTATAATGGCACAAATTCTAACTTTAATAAAAACCCAAATGAAATAGCTGAACAAAATATTGTATTCACAATAACTTTAAACCCTACTGAAGCTTCGAATAAGCAGGCTACAGAAATGGGGCCAATAGGGATTTCAAGAAACGGTGTTGTGTTTTTTAATCAATATGCTGCAGAAGGTGCGCCACTTACTAATGAGATTAATTCTTTCGATCAGTATTTAGGACATCCAACGGGTAGGAGTCAATATCATTATCATATCGAGCCAACATATTTAACAGAACAGTTTGGTGAGGATGCATTTTTGGGGTTGTTAGCTGATGGATTTCCAGTTTATGGTCCTGTTGAAAATGGCACAGCCATAACCAATAGCGATTTAGATATTTATCATGGTCATACTGGACCTACAACAGATTTTCCTGAAGGTATTTATCATTATCACGTTACAAGTGAAGACCCATACATAAATGGTAATGGCTATTTTGGAACACCAGGAAATATATCAAGATAGTTGAAATTAAAGCCTCTTTATATCACCTTTATTTATTTGATGACTTTGAGTTGTAATACGTCTTCAGATAAAAAAAATGTGAATGCCTTAGATGAAAATTTGAAATTAGATAATGGGGTTTTGTTTTATAATGAAGTTCCTTTTGAAGGTGTTTTAGTGTCTTATTATGCTCCTGAAAAATTAAAATCTAAAATTGAATATATTGAAGGTAGAAAGCATGGTTCTGAAAACCAATGGTATAAAAATGGAAATAAATTAGTAGAGCGTTTTTATAAAGATGGTTATAAAACAGGGATTCATAAATCTTGGTGGGAAGATGGTACACCAAAGTTTGAATATCATTTTAATGAAAAAGGCGAGTTTGATGGTAATGTAAAAGAGTGGCACAAAAACGCACAGATTTTTAGAGATTTTAATTATGTAGCTGGAAAAGAATCAGGAAAGCAGCGCATGTGGAAAATAGATGGTACTATTAAAGCAAATTATGAAGTTGTAAATGGAGAAAGATTTGGATTGATAGGCTTAAAAAAGTGTTACACAGTAACAGTTAATAAAGATGAAATTAAATAAGGTTTTAAGTTTTGGTTTATTTGTTTTGATGTTGTTTTTTTCATGTAAAGATGAAAAAAAAGAGCATTCAGTTACAGCCTTACCATATTTTAATTCCGCAGATTTTACTCCAGAATGGGATACTCCAAAACATAAAATCCCTCCATTTTCTTTTGTAAACCAAAACGGAGAGATTGTTACTAATTCTACTTTTGAAAATAAAATTTACATCGCAGATTTTTTCTTTACAAGTTGTCCAGGAATATGTCCAAAACTCACAAAGAACATGGTGGATATTCAGAAAACTTATATAAATGATAGAGATATTAAACTATTATCTCATACAGTAATGCCTTGGAGAGATTCGGTACCATTATTAAAGAAATATGCTATTAAGAATCATGTAAATGATAATAAATGGCATTTAGTAACTGGAGAAAAAGAAAAATTATATGATATAGCTAGAACGGGTTATTTTGCTGATGAGGATTTTGTTAAGACTCAAGATGAAAGCAATTTTATACATACTGAAAATTTTATTTTAGTTGATAAAAAAGGTTATATACGTGGTGTTTATAATGGTACTTTAGGGATTGATGTAGAACGATTAAAACGCCATATAGAAATATTAAAGCAAGAGATTTGATTTGATTGATAGTTCGATTTTTTTTCTTTTTTGAAAAATATCGAGTACATTTTGATGAAAAGCTTCGTGATTTATTCATGGAGCTTTTCTATTTTTATAGAAATATGAAAATTATGAAGCAATTTGGACTACTAGTTTTGTCGATTATTATTTTATTTTCTTGCGGAAAAAAGGAAGTGTTTAAACCTAGAGATTTATCAAGAATATGGGTAAAAGATATTATGACGGATTCTTTAAGAAGTATTAGAGCAATTGAATTAGTTGATAATAATGTTTATTACACTTGTAATGACGGGAGATATGGGATTGTGTTAGAAAATGGATCTAAAGTTATCGATAATATTAAATATGATACAATAGTTCCTTCTTTTAGGTCTTCGGGATATAATAAAAATTCATTTTTCATTTTTAGTATTGGTAATCCAGCACTTGTATACAAATACAGTAAAAGTGAAAAACATAATGCATATGTTGATTCAATTAAACTTGTCTACCAAGAAAACCACCCCAAAGCTTTCTATGATTCCATGGATTTCTGGAACGATGAAGAAGGTATAGCTATAGGAGATTCAACAGATGGTTGTTTGTCAGTTATAATAACAAGAGATGGAGGAGAAACATGGACAAAATTATTATGTGATGACTTACCAAAAGGAACTGAAAACGAAGGTGCTTTTGCTGCAAGTGATACTAATATTGCTATTGTAGGAGATAATACTTGGGTTGCAACTACTGCAGGACGGGTATACTATTCGCCAGATAAAGGCAAAACTTGGGAGGTGTTTAATACCCCAATAGTTAAAGAAAAAGAAACTGAAGGTATTTATTCAATTGATTTTTATGACGAATTAAATGGGTTTGCTATTGGAGGTGATTATACCAAACCTGATGATAATACAGCTAATAAAATAAGAACAACAGATGGCGGTAAAACATGGGATTTAGTAGCTCAAAATCAAAACCCAGGATACAGAAGTTGTGTGCAATATATTCCAAACAGAAAAGGGAAAGAATTAGTAGCTATTGGTTTTAAAGGTATTGATTATAGTAATGATTCTGGAAGTACTTGGAAACATTTAAGCGATGAAGGTTTTTATACCATTCGATTTCTAAATGATTCTGTGGCATATGCAGCTGGTGCTGGTAGAATATCTAAGTTGACTTTTATGAAATAAAAAAGAGAGCTATTTATGGCTCTCTTTTTTTCGTTTTTTATATTCTTCAAGCATTTTCTTTTTAAAATCATCTTCAACTATTTTTAACTGAATGATTTTTTTAGCAGGAATAATTCCCATAAGTTTTTCAGAAAAGGAAATCCGTAATTTGTGCATGCGCGTTTCAGCATCATTAAGTTTTTTAATCAGGGCTTTTGCATCTTCATCACTCATAGTTTCAATATTATCCCTAATCTCTTTTCTAATAGCTCTAACTTCTTTAAATCTGATTTCAGAATTTCTGGCTTCATAGTTATTATAAACTGGCCAAAATAATTGTGCCTCTTTTTCAGAAAGATCTAACTTTTCAGTAATAAATGATACTTTAAGTGCTTTGATGCGTTCTCTTTTATTATTATGCTGCGCTGTTATATTTAATGAAACTAACAGCAGTATTATTGGTAGTAATGTTTTCATCTTGTAATTATTCTATCATTAAAGATTCTATATCAGCATTATCTATTAAATAAGCTTCAATACTATCTTCGTTAAAATTGTGTTCTATAGTAATGTCTTTGTCAATGTGCTCATCAGTTAAAAGTGATGCAATTTCATAAGACGTTATATTCTCATCAATGATATAATTCTCAACTGTTTCAGTATCTAAATTATCAAAAGTAGGTTTACTATCTAATATAGAAAGATTGAATAACAGTATAACTGCAGCAGCTATACTAGAAACATAGATTAAATTTCTTTTACTGAATAGTTGAATGACTTTTGATTCTTTCTGGTTAAAAATTTCATCATTAAAAGAATCAAAATAACCATCCGGAACTTTAAAACCAGTTTCTTTAATTGAATCTAGCTGACTTTCAGTATTCAATTTACTAAAAATTTTCTCATCAAAAGATTCAAAATAATCGTTTGGTGCTTTAAAGCCTGTAGATTTAATATGTTTTAATTTTTCGTTTTTCATTTCCTTTGTTACTACTTCTTTGACTAATACTTAATTAAAAGGTTTAATTATTAGTTAAATAGAACTCTATTTTTTTTACTGCTATATGGTAAGAGGCTTTTAACGCACCTTCGCTAGTTTCTAGTATTTCAGACATGTCTTTATATTTTATGTCTTCAAAATACTTCATATTAAAAACCAATTGTTGTTTTTCTGGTAAAGAAGCAATTGCCTTTTGTAATTTTAGCTGAATAGCTTCACCCTCAAAATAAACATCTGAAGTTAAATTGTTTAAGGCAAGTTGCTGAACCTCTTCATTACTTATTTGTAATCGTTTTGCTTTTTTATTGATGAAAGTAATAGACTCATTTGTAGCAATACGATACATCCATGAAAATAGTTTACTATCGCCTTTAAACTTGTCGATGTTTTTGAAAATTTTAATAAATGTGTTTTGCAATACATCATCTGCATCATTATGAGACTTAACAATATTACGTATGTGCCAATATAAACGTTCTTTATAAAGCTCTAAAAGCGTTTTAAAGGCTTGGTTTTTATTGGTTTCAGATTTTAGTTGTTCTAAGAGTTGTGTTTCGTCAATCACAGACAATAATTTAGTCTTTTAGACTAATAAATATAGTGAAAGTTTAATGTTAATTTTTAATGAAATATAAGAAGTTAAATATCAAGTAGTTAAATTTAATTTTATCGATTAAGTGTAAATAAATACGATAAAATACATTTTTTCTTGTAAGATAAGTTTTTATGTTATATGTTTGTAACAGAAACCTACTTATGTGTTAGTCGTCCCCAAGTCTAACAGAAACAAAAAAGGATAGACGCCCCCAAATCTCTATCCTTTTTTTTATTTTATATGTACAGATTTTAGCCTAGACTTTGCATCTCAACAAGCTTTTTATAAGTGCCATTTTTAGTAATTAACTCACTATGTTTACCTTGTTCTACTATTTCACCTTTGCTTAATACTACAATATTATCTGCGTTCTGGATAGTGGAAAGTCTATGTGCAATAACAATTGACGTTCTATTTTTCATCATGTTTTCTAAAGCAACTTGAACAACGCGTTCGCTCTCTGTATCTAATGCGGAGGTGGCTTCATCTAAAATCATAATTGGAGGACTCTTTAAAACAGCACGCGCAATACTTAAACGCTGTTTTTGCCCACCAGATAATTTATTTCCTGCATCTCCAATATTAGTCTCTATGCCTTCAGGTAAATCTTTTACAAATTCCCAAGCATTTGCAATTTCTAATGCTTCAATAATATCATTTTCAGTAGCATTTTGTTTACCAAGTTTTAAATTATTCGCAATACTATCGTTAAATAGAATAGCGTCTTGAGTAACAATACCAAGTTGTTGTCTTAAAGAACTTGTAGTTAGGTCATTAATATTTTTACCATCAATTAAAATTTCACCTTGATTAACATGATAAAAACGTGTGATAAGATTAGCAATGGTTGACTTTCCACTACCAGATTGACCAACTAAAGCTACAGTTTCACCTTTAGGAATCGTTAGAGAAAAGTCTTTTAAAACGTATTCATCATCATATTTAAATGAAATATTTTTGAATTCTATATTTTTGTCAAAGCCTGTTTTTTCAATAGCATTAGGTCTGTCTTTTATAGGGTTTGGAGTATCTAATATTTCTTGAATACGTTCAGCTGCTGCTCCACCTTTTTTAATATTATAAACACCTCTAGTTATAGCTTTTGCAGGTGTAAGTATTTGATAAGAAAGTCCAAGATATACTAAAAATGTACTTCCGTCTAAACTTGTTCCTGGATCTCCACTCAATATTAAATTTCCACCATACCAAAGAATACCTGATATCATAAAAATACCAAGAACTTCACTAGTGGGAGATGCTAAGTTTTTTCGATTTAATAATTTATTTGAAAAGTTATAAAACCTGTTGGTAGATTCTTGAAATCTATCATTAAATATTTTTTCTGCATTAAAACCTTTAATTATTCGGAGTCCCGTTAATGTTTCTTCTAGAGTGGATAAAAATATACCTTGTTCTTTTTGTACACGACCAGATTTTCGTTTTAAGCTTTTACCAATTCTAGAAATAATAAAACTCATTATTGGTATAAAAATGAAAACAAATAATGTTAATTGCGTGCTTATGTAAAGCATCGCTATTATTGTAAATAGGATAGTTAAAGGCTCTCTAATAATAATTTCTAGAACTGGGAGAAATGAGTATTGTAAATCATTAACATCTCCTGTTACTCTAGCAATAATATCTCCTTTTCTTTGCTCTGAAAAGAAAGAAAGTGGGAGGTCTACTGTTTTTTTATAAACCTTATTTCTTATATCTCTTATAACACCATTTCTTAAAAAAACCAGAAAGTAGTTTGCTAAATAACCAGCAATATTTTTTAATATAAACATTAAAATTATCAGTCCTATTACAAAAACAAGTGCTTTCGCCTTGTCTCCTCCAGTAAAAGCATCCATTTGGTAATTAAGATAATCTGCTGCAAAATCTTTAATGTTATCTAAACCTGTATACTCAGGAATAGCTTTAGGAACTACTTTCTCTTTATCAAAAATAACATCTAGCATGGGCTTTAATGCTATAAAAGAAAGTGTGCCAAATAAGGCATAAAATACGTTAGCAATAATATGGCCTAAAGCATATTTTTTATAGGGCTTTGCGTATCTTAATATATTTGTAAAATGCCCCATTAAATAAGATTCATGTCTTTTAGGATATCGTTAGCTTTATTATCAAGGGCTGCTTCAGTTGTTATAAAATCTTCTGTATTGTTTAAATGACTATTAACACTTACATAAAACTTAATCTTTGGTTCGGTTCCGCTAGGTCTTAAAGCTACTTGACTTCCATCTTCAGTATAATAAATAATAACGTTAGATTTTGGAATATCTAATGTGCTTGTTTCTCCAGTAATCATGTTTTTAGACGTTGCCGAAGCATAATCTTCAATTTTAATAACTTTTGAACCATTAACAATTTTGATTGGGTTTTTACGAGCATCAGTCATCATTTGTTTGATTTCTTCAGCACCTTCAATACCTTTTTTAGTTAATGAAATTAATTTTTCTTTATAGAAACCATGCTCAACATAAAGCTTAACTAATTCATCAAAGAAAGAACTTCCATTTGATTTTGCTATGGCAGCAATTTCACAAGCTAATAAGGTAGAGGTTACAGCATCTTTATCTCTTACAAAATCACCAACCATGAAACCGAAGCTTTCTTCGCCACCACCAATAAAATCAAGTTCAGGGAAATCTTTAATGAGTTTAGCAATCCATTTAAAACCAGTTAAAACAATTTTATTTTCTACTTGGTATGCTTCAGCAAGTTTGTTGAGCATTGGAGTTGAAACTATAGTAGTAGCAATAAACTCTTTACCTTTAATGTTGCCTTCAGATTTCCATTTTTTTAATAAAAAATCTACCATCATTACCATAGTTTGGTTTCCATTAAGTAATTGTAGGTCACCATTAGAGTTTCTTACAGCTACACCTAATCTATCACAATCTGGATCGGTACCAATAACAATATCAGCACCTTCTTTTTCAGCTAATTCTAAAGCCATTTTTAAAGCTGCAGGTTCTTCTGGATTTGGAGATTTAACCGTTGGAAAACCGCCATCAGGAACTTCTTGTTCTTTTACAATGGAAACGTTTTTATAACCAGCACGCTTTAAAGTTTCTGGAACCGCAGTAATGGAAGTTCCATGAAGAGAGGTGAATACTATTTTTAAATCGTCTTTCGCATTTTGAGTAGCGCCAACACATCCATTTTTAACTGAAGCATCAATAAATACATCATCTACATCCTTACCTATATAATTTATAAGATTATCGTCAGCTTCAAACTTTATTTCTGCGTAATTAATGTTATTAATCATGCTAATTACAGCACTGTCATGCGGAGGGACTAATTGTCCACCATCTTGCCAATATACTTTATAACCGTTGTATTCTGGAGGATTATGAGAAGCCGTCAAAACAATACCACAATGGCAATTTAAATGCTTAACAGCAAAAGATAATTCTGGTGTAGCTCTTAAATCTTCAAATAAATAAACTTCGATACCGTTTGCTGAAAATACATCAGCTACAACTTTTGCTAGGGTTTTACTGTTATGTCTGCAATCGTAAGCAATTACCGCTTTTGGTGTTTCATTCGGGAATTGTTTGTGTAAATAATCACTTAAACCTTGGGTGCTCTTACCAAGCGTATATTTATTAATACGGTTTGTTCCAACGCCCATAACACCGCGCATACCACCAGTACCAAATTCTAAATCTTTATAGAAGCTTTCTTGAATGTCTTTTGGATTGTTAGCAATACCGTTTTTTATAGTAGTTTGTGTCTCTTCATCAAAAGCAGGTGTTAACCATGTATTGATTCTCTCTAAGATTTTTGGTTCAATGTGTATCATAATAGTGTTAAAATATGTGTAACAAAAGTAAACATTTGATTAAAAATAATATTTAAAAAGCTGTCATTTTGTAGTAAAAGTAACGAAATCGAAATAGTGAATTAAAAATTTAATTCATCTTTAACTAAATAACGTTTTTTGTCCGTTCTATTGCGTAAAATGAGTTCGCCTAAAAATCCAGCTACAAAAAACTGAGTACCAATAATCATAGTTGATAATGCAATATAGAATTGTGGGCGTTGAGTAATAAGTCTACCAGTAGGGTTTAAAAATAGTTTATCAATACCTAGGTAAACTGCAAATGTAAAACCGATGGCAAACATTATAAAACCAAGGGCACCAAATAAATGCATGGGGCGTTTACCAAAGCTAGATAAAAACCAAATGGTAATTAAATCTAAAAACCCATGTATAAATCGATTCATTCCAAATTTAGTTTCTCCGTATTTCCTTGCTTGATGTTTTACTACTTTTTCAGCAATATTGCTAAACCCAGCATTTTTTGATAGTAATGGGATGTAACGATGCATTTCGCCATTAACATCAATGTTTTTTACAACAACTTTTTTATAAGCTTTAAGCCCACAATTAAAATCGTGTAATTTGACTCCAGAAGTTCGTCTTGCCGCCCAATTAAATAATTTTGAAGGTAGATTTTTTGCAATTACAGAATCATAACGCTTCTTTTTCCAACCAGAAACCAAATCATAGTTATCTTTTACAATCATATTGTAAAGCTCTGGAATTTCATCTGGATTGTCTTGTAAATCAGCATCCATGGTTATAACCACATCCCCTTTGGCTTTTGCAAAACCAGCATGTAATGCTTGGGATTTTCCAAAATTCTTTAAAAAACGAATGCCTTTAACGTTTGAATTAAGACTAGATAGTTTTGAAATGGTATCCCAAGAATCATCAGTACTTCCATCATCTATAAAAATGATTTCATATGAAAAGTGATTGGATTGCATAACTTTTGCAATCCAATCATGTAATTCATTTAAAGATTCTTCTTCGTTTAGTAGTGGTATAACTACAGATATATGCATTTAGAATATTTTCGAAATAATATTCAAAAATACAGAATTTATGCTTCGTCTGGGTTATTTTTTTTCATTGCAGCAGCAACAATTAAACCAATGATACTGAAAATTACTAATTGCCCCGCTAAACCTTTTAGTATACCGACTATACCAAATTGGTTTTGTGCTTCCATTTTTTCTACAGTTTCATCAATTACATTAACTGGTGTGTTAAACCCTTCCATCATTTGAACGGTGTTTTCAATAGTTTTTTGTTTTAAAGTTTCAGCAGCGTCTGTATCAATGACATTGAAAATTAAAAATGAAACAACTGTACTAATTAATAATCCTATAAGCACAGTTATAAAGAAAGATGTAAACGATTCTTTAAACGTAGCAAATCCATTTTGAGCCTGCTTTACTTTTGCAACACATATAATTCCAAATACGATAATAACAAGTAATAATGCTATTCCTAGCCACATGTTGGTTAGTAACTCTAATTTAACAGCATATGCTAAAACAGTTACTAAGGCTAAAAAAACACCTAAATAAAGTCCATAATTTGTTGCGATAGATTTTAAAGATTTTTCCATAATATTTTAATTAATTTGTTAGTTGAATGGTTAGTAACCAAAGATAGTAAAACGTTACATTTAATTTGAAAAGAATTACTTAAGGCAGAGCCTTGAGTAAACCTTTAAGCTTGTCATTCCCATGAAAATGGGAATCAAAATAAAAAATAATAAAAAGTATTGTTCATTTATAAAAAATAACTAAATTTGCACTTCCAAAATTGAAAGTAATAAAAAGCATTTAGCGATGAGAAAAGGTATACATCCAGAAAATTATAGAATTGTAGCATTTAAAGATATGTCTAATGATGATGTATTCTTAACAAAATCTACTGCAGATACTAACGAAACTCTTGAAGTTGATGGTGTTGAATACCCATTAGTAAAAATGGAGATTTCTAGAACATCTCATCCATATTACACTGGTAAATCTAAATTAGTAGATACAGCTGGTCGTATTGACAAGTTCAAAACTAAATACGCTAAATTCAAAAAATAAGTTTAGCCAAAAGATATTTACAAAAAGCCTTTCTACTATAGAGAGGCTTTTTTATTTTTACATAAATGTTAATCATAAGTTTCTAGATTAGAATCCTTAAAACTTCTATTTACTAACTTCCAACTTTTAACTTTAATATGAATTATATTCTATTTGACGGACCATCGCGTAATAATCTATTACCATTTACATATACAAGGCCAGTAGCAGATATTCGTGTTGGCATTTTAACTATTAGAGAAAAGTGGGAAACTTATCTGGAAACAACCATAACCACAGTTACTGAGGATTATCTATCAGATAAATATCCAATGGTAGAAATGGAAGAAAACATTATGATTAACGCATCTTATCTTCCTAATTTAGAGTTAGTGGAAATGATTAGCGGTTTAAAAGAAAACCAAGCTATTTTTGATGGAGAAGATGTTATTGCATTTTTTACTAAAGAAGCTCAAGATGATATTGATTTTGATAAGTATGAAGCCATCGAGTTTAGTCAAAAAGTTATCAAAATAGAAAATACTTGGGATATTTTCTCTAAGAATGGAGAAGCCATTCAAGAAGATTTTAATGTAATAACAAAAGATAGAATATCACAGCCAATTCCTGCAAGTAATAATATTATTGCTCCAGAAAACATCTTTCTAGAAGAAGGCGCAAAATTAGAATTCGCAACACTTAACGCTACTAACGGACCAATCTATATCGGTAAAAATGCTGAAATTATGGAAGGTTCTATCATTCGTGGTCCCTTAGCATTATGCGAAAGTGCGGGCATAAAACTGGGAGCAAAAATTTACGGTCCAACTACGGTGGGGCCTCATAGTAAAGTTGGTGGCGAGGTAAACAACTCGGTTATTTTCGGGTATTCAAACAAAGGTCACGATGGCTTTTTAGGCAATTCTGTTTTAGGCGAGTGGTGTAATTTAGGGGCAGACACCAATAATTCAAACCTAAAAAACAACTATGCCGAGGTACGTTTATGGGATTACCAAACCGAAGGATTTGCAAAAACAGGTCTTCAATTTTGCGGCCTTATGATGGGCGATCATAGTAAATGTGGTATCAATACCATGTTTAATACAGGTACCGTTGTAGGGGTAAGCGCTAATATTTTTGGTAGCGGTTTTCCGCGTAATTTTGTGCCCAGTTTCAGCTGGGGTGGCAACGGAGGTTTCACAACCTACTTGACCAAAAAAGCTTTTGAAGTCGCACAAGTAGTTATGGCAAGACGAAAAGTGGCGTTTTCAGACGAAGACAAAGCCATTCTCGAGCATGTTTTTGAAGAAACTAAAAAATACAGACGAAATTAAAATTTGGGCGTTACCACAAGGGTCGGGCTTTCCGTTACAAGTCCTCGCTTCTGCGTTAAGGCGCAAAAGCTGTGGGCTTTCCACTGCAATCCCTAACGCACTAATCCGCTAGCTTTTGGTTTTAAAAGTAACTTTTAGTCTGTTTGTAAAATTAAATTTTTAAAAATAAAATTCAATGTTAAACATCTTACTCATTTATTTCATTGGTAAATATTTCTATCAATTAGCAGGTAAATACAAACAAAATAAATGGTTATACGCGATATTAGGTGTAGGGTCATACTATTTAGGAGCCATAGTTATAGGAGGAATATTGGTAGGTCTATATGTTGAATTTATGACAGATTCATATATAGAAAATTATTCTAAAAGAACTTTAGGTTTCATATTAATGCCTTTTGGAATAGGTTGCGCTTATCTTTTTCATTATTTACTCGAAAAACGTTGGAGAAAAACAGTTGATTTAGTCAAAGATGAAATAGAAGACATCGGTAAAACCCAAGAAGAAAACTAATCCTTCTTTACACGCCTCAAGTCCAATAAATTAATAGGATTAATCCCTAAACCTTTAACGTTTTTTCTAGTAAAGCGAACCACTTCATCATAAAACAAAGGCACCATAAGCGCTTTCTCCATAGCTAATGAATCCATAGTTGTATATAAATGTTTTCGCTTTTCAATATCAGTGATGCTAAATGCTTTATTATATAAACTATCAAATTTTGTGCTTTTATAATGAAAATAGTTAGAGCCATTAGGAGCAAAGTTTTTACTATAAAAAATAGATAAGTAGTTTTCTGCGTCTAGGTAATCAGCAACCCAAGAACTTCTAAACATATCCACTTTCCCGTTAGAACGAGCAGACCTTAAAGTGGCTTCAGGCATGACGTCAACTTTAATTGTTAAGCCTGTTTTTTCTAATTCTCTTTGTATAAATTCGCAAAAACTCAAGTAATTACTAGTCGTTACTAAACTAATTGCTGGATTTTCTATACCACTTTCTTTTTTAAACTGTTCAATAAGTTGTTTTGCTTTTTCTGGTTGATAGGTAAACCCAATAGATTTATTATAACCAGGAAGCCCAATAGGAATAAAGCCTCCGTTAGCAGGATTTCCTATGCCATTTCGTAAATAAATCATCATTTTTTTTCTATCAAAACCATAATTAATGGCTTTTCGTATTAATGCTGATTGTATTTCAGGAGTTTCGGAATCTAAATAAAATCCAAGGTATTCTGTATTTAAATAAGGACCTCTTATCATGTTTACAGATTCGGTGTATTTCGCTCTCAGTTGTCCATCTGCGGTTAACAGTTCGTCTTTATAAGAAGCATCTAAACCAGATACATAATCAATATTATTTTGTGCAAATTGTAAAAATTCACTTTGTTTATCTGGTAAAAAAGTAACGGCAACTGCTTCTAAATAGGGAAGTGATTTTCCAGTGTCGTCTTTTTCAAAATAATCAGGGTTTCTTCTAAAAACAAGTTTAATATTTTCTTCCCAGCGCTTAAATTTAAAAGGGCCAGTGCCAATGGGTTGAGACCGAAATTCAGTACCATAATGCTCTACAATCTCTTTAGGAACCACTGAACAATATTTCATAGTTAGCAATCCTATAAAAGCAGGAAATGGTTGTTTTAGAGTAATCTCAAAAAGGGTGTCATTAATAGCTTCAAAATTTTCAACCTTGTTTAAAACCCAACTTCCAGGAGCTGCAATTTTTTTATCTCTTAAACGGTTTAAGCTGTAAGTAAAATCATGTGCATTAACTGTTCTTGTGGAGTCTTTTCCAAATAATTCATGTTTATGAAAATAAACATCATTACGCAATGAAAATGAATATTTTAAACCATCATCAGAAATTGTCCAGTTTTTAGCTATTGATGGTAAAATATTTAAATAGCTATCTAATTGTACTAAGCCATTAAACAATTGGTTGCAAACCGAATTATCTTGAAGTGTTCTAGAAAACGCGGGGTCTAAGGTATTAATGTTAGCATATTCGTTATAACGAAAAACTAAATGATCTTTATTTATTTTAGTATTATTTCCACAAGAAAAAAATAAAAAAAGCATACAACTAATTGATAAATAGCTAATTATTTGTCTTGAAATTGGTTTTATCATGTAACTTAATAGTTGTAAATTTGCACGCTCTTGTTAATTTTGATTGTCACACTGAGCGCAGTCGAAGTGCAAGTAATAAATAGTTTATTCTTTGTTAGAATGACAAATATAAATATAAAGAGATTTCCGTTTTCACAGAAATGAAAATATAATGAACAAAAAAGTCGCATTTTACACTTTAGGCTGTAAGTTAAATTTTTCAGAAACCTCTACGATTGCCAGAAACTTTAATGATGAAGGTTTTGATAGAGTAGATTTTTCTGAAAAGGCAGATATCTACGTCATCAATACCTGTTCGGTAACCGAAAATGCAGACAAACGTTTTAAAACCATTGTAAAGCAAGCTCAAAAAGCAAATCCTGAAGCTTTTGTTGCTGCTGTTGGTTGTTATGCACAATTAAAACCACAAGAATTGGCAGATGTTAATGGAGTGGATTTAGTTCTTGGAGCAACAGAAAAATTTAAAATCACAGATTACCTAAACGATCTTACTAAAAATGATTTAGGAGAAGTACATTCCTGTGAAATAGAAGATGCAGATTTTTACGTAGGTAGTTATTCTATAGGAGATAGAACCCGTGCGTTTTTAAAAGTGCAAGATGGATGTGATTATAAATGCACATACTGCACAATTCCTTTAGCCCGAGGTATTTCTAGAAGTGATACTATGGATAATGTTTTGAAAAATGCTCATGATATTTCAAAGCAAAACATAAAAGAAATCGTTTTAACAGGTGTTAATATTGGCGACTACGGTAAAGGCGAGTTTGGTAACAAAAAGCACGAACATACCTTTTTAGATTTAGTAACAGAATTAGATAAAGTTGAAGGTATTGAGCGCTTAAGAATTTCATCTATCGAACCAAATTTACTAAAAAACGAAACCATAGATTTGGTTTCAAAATCTAGAGCGTTTGTGCCACATTTTCATATTCCTTTACAATCAGGAAGTAATGAAATTTTAAAGAAAATGAAGCGTCGTTACATGCGAGAATTGTATGTAGATCGTGTTGCAAAAATAAAAGAAGTCATGCCTCACGCATGCATTGGTGTAGATGTTATTGTTGGGTTTCCTGGAGAAACAGACGAACATTTCTTAGAAACTTATAACTTTTTAACCGAGCTAGATATATCTTATTTACACGTATTTACGTATTCTGAACGAGACAATACTGAGGCTGCAGAAATGGATGGTGTAGTACCAAGTAATGTAAGAAGCAAACGAAGTAAAATGCTACGTGGTTTATCTGTAAAAAAACGTCGTGCGTTTTACGAAAACCAATTAGGAACTTCTAGAACTGTTTTATTTGAAAGTGAAAATAAAGAGGGTTATATCCACGGATTTACTGAAAACTATGTAAAGGTAAAAGCACCTTGGAACCCAGAATTAATAAACACATTACATCAAGTTGAACTTACTAAAATTGATGATGATGGTATAGTAAGGTTTGAGTTTTTAAAAGTATTATCAAACTAATTTCTACTGCATTTCGACTAATAAACCTTGAATTTAAGTTGTTTAGCTTATTTTTTATGTTAATCTTTTATCTGAGCCTACATTTACAGTAATTAATCATGCCCCAATATGAGAAAATTACTTTTAAACCTATGTTACGCCATACTCCTGGTTTGTTTTACCAGTTGTTCTTCAGAGGATATACAAGATTCAAATGATTCATCAATTGTTGGTGTTTGGACACTAAATGCGTGGAATATTGAAGATGGATTCGATATGAATAACGATGGCACTGTAAGTACAAATCTTCTAAATGAAATAGATTGCGATCGAAACGAAACCTTGTTTTTTGATAAAAACGGTGTTGTTTCCTTAAATACAACCTTTAATCCTGATATAAATATTTCATTATTAAATAGTGAAACTAATACATATAATTTTGATGTTACTTGTGATACTGAGGGTGTTGTGAGTTTAGCAACAGAATATAGTATTGATGATTCTATGATTGCTATTGGAGAAAGTGTAGCAAAGATTGAAAATGGTCAAATATTTTTAGTATTTGAAGATAGAATTAAAATTTACAATGAAGATTTTACTGAAGTGATAGAAACTAAAGACTTGACTTTGGTTTACAGTAAAAAATAATTACAAGAGTTAGTTATAATACAAAAGCCGAAACTGTTGAGTTTCGGCTTTTGTATTTATAGGGGTTTTAACCTTATATTCTAACGCCTACAGGAAGCATACGTTTATATTTTCTGTTACTTCTTACAAATTTTGCAATTGAAGGGCAAGTAGGCATAACACTTAGGTTACGAGATCCAATTTCTTCAAAAACAAGAGATAAAAATTCTTTTTTAAAATCTTCATCTTTTATGCTTTCTGGAATAATTAGTTTGGTTAAAAAAATCTTTCGTTCTTGTAGGGAATATTCAATTTTTGCTAAATCATTATCAACTTTAATTTCAAATTGACGTAAAAAATCATTGTCAATTAATTCTGCAGTTTCAACCATACCTTTTTTTGTTTTTAATTCTTAGGAAAAATAAAAATAGTGAGTACTATTTTTCTAACTTTGTGCAAAAGTACAAAAAAAAATCGTTAGACGAAAGTAAAAAGAGGGTTAATGCCTTATGAGTCAAGAGATAATACATGTTTATTTAATGCCAGGAATGGCAGCTAGCCCTAAAATTTTTGAATATATTAAATTGCCAGAAAACCAATTTAAAATTCATTTATTAGAGTGGATAATACCTTTAAATAATGAGACTATAAGTGATTATGCGTTTCGGTTTTCTAAAAATATAAAACATGCAGATATAGCTTTATTAGGTGTGTCTTTTGGAGGTGTTTTGGTACAAGAAATAAGTAAGTACATTAGAGTCAAAAAACTTATTATAGTTTCTAGTGTTAAAACCAAATATGAGTTGCCTAAAAAAATGCTTTTGGCTAAAACAACTAAGGCTTATTTGTTGGCTCCAACGCAATTAGCTAGTAAGATTGATGTTTTTGAAAAATATGCATTCGGTAAAAATATCAAAAAGCGTTTAGAGCTTTATAAAATGTATTTGTCAGTTAACGATAGTAAATATTTAAGTTGGGCTATAAAAGAGATGGTGTGTTGGGATCAAGTGGCTTTTCGATCAGATATTATTCATATTCATGGCGATAAAGATTCAGTATTCCCTATTGGAAATGTTAAGAACGTTATTGTGATTAAAAGTGGCACTCATATTGCAATTATCAATAAATATAAATGGTTTAATGAAAATTTACCTCAGCTAATTTTAGGAGACTAAGCTATATTTTTTTAATTTTAGAAAAAACTTATTACAATGAAAATCATACAGAAAGCATTGGCGTTTGTGGGACTATTAAGTTTATGCATCCTATTTATTTATGCACTACAAGATGCTCCAACAGATGAAAATTTTGAAACTAAATTGATAAATGATTATAATGTTTATGCGCTTCAAGTACCAGATGATTTAAATTTTGCAGGTGAAGCCATGCCACTTGAAAATCCAGATATTTTAGAGCGAATGGATAGAGAATTATTGGTTAACACCTATTGGCAATCTAATGGATTGTTGATGTTTAAACGCGCCAAAAAATACTTTCCCATTATAGAGCCTATTTTAGCTAAAAACGGTGTGCCAGACGATTTTAAATATCTAGCAGTTATAGAAAGCGGATTAACTAATGCGGTGTCTCCAGCAGGAGCAAGAGGTGTATGGCAAATTATGCCTGCTACAGGAAGAGAAAACGGTTTAGAGGTAAATAAAAACGTAGATGAACGTTATAATTTAGAAAAAGCAACAGAAGTAGCTTGTAAATATTTATTAGAAGCTAAAGCTAAATTAGGATCATGGACTTTGGCAGCAGCTTCATATAATGCTGGTAAAGCAGGTGTTTCTAAACGCTTAAAAGAACAAAGTGTATCAACATATTACGATTTGCTTTTAGGAGAAGAAACTGGCCGCTATTTATTCAGAATTGTGGCTTTAAAAGAGATTTTATCTAACCCTAAAAAGTACGGTTTCAATTTTAGAGATAAAGATTTATATGCTAATATTCCAACCTACAAGATTGAGGTAGATACAGCGGTTACAGATTTTACTCAGTTTGCTCAAAGATTCGGAATTAATTATAAGTTATTAAAACTTCATAATCCTTGGTTGCGCGAACCACACCTTAACAACAAATCAAGAAAACAGTATTATATAGAGATTCCTAAAGAAGGTTTTTATTCAATAAGATAATTAAAAAAAACTTAGAGATTAGCTTTTTATCTTCCGCGTCTTTTTTGAGATCTTACTGATGCTCCAGCTCCGTAATGTTGGTTCGGACCAGCAGCTTGCTTCATGTTTTGTTTCATCATTTTAATCTGATCAGTAAGCATGCCTTGTTTATCTAGTTTTTGAGCTTCGGTAAGTAATTTTTGAGCTTCTTGTTTTCTTCGTTTAGAAAACGCAATACCTGCCAAATTTAATTTAGCCATAGCCAAATCATGATCCATAGATAATCCTAAAGAAATGGCTTTTTTAAAGTATTTTTCAGCCTCATTCATATTATCTTGAGAAACCATAATACCATGAAGGTAGTTGTAATAGCCTTGTTGTTTTGTAACCAAAGCTGATTCTGGGTTTTTAATTTTATTTAACCATTTTTTTGCACCTGGAAAATCTTGTTTACGCAACCTTAAAAATGCTAATAGAATAAATTCATTTTTAAAATAAAGGAATATAAAAAACAAAGACAAAAAGATAAGCGCAATACCATTACCAATATAGCCTTCTGTAAATTGATAAACTGCAAATGCAATGATAAGAGCAGCAATGATAAGTTTTATGATTTTATTGTACATATTTATAAAATTTCAAATTGTAAAAAGTTAGGTTTGTATCTAAAACAAACTACTTTACAGTTTTAAGACTGCAAAGAAACTAAATTTTTATCAAAAAATACACATAGATATTTAACAAAAATCAAGGTAATACCAAATAAATAAAGGGGTGACACAATCTTTTTAATCTTTGAAAATATTTATAATATTTTTTAAAAAATGATTTGCAAAGTAATAAAGGGTTTGTATATTTGCCCTCGGTTTTAAGGAGCCATCTATTTTAAGAATTACAATACAGATATAAAAATATAAGACAATGCCAAAAAGAACGTTTCAGCCATCGAAAAGAAAAAGAAGAAACAAACATGGTTTCAGAGAAAGAATGGCTTCTGCTAACGGTAGAAAGGTATTAGCACGTAGAAGAGCTAAAGGAAGAAAAAAATTATCTGTTTCATCTGAAACTAGACATAAGAAATAATGATTAACAATTGTTGATAATTAAAAGGTGTTACTTAGCGGTAACGCCTTTTTTTATATCTACTGATTACTATTTTTGCAAGACTTTAAAATACAACATAATAACCAGTAAAAAATGCCAAAAAATCCAAAACTAAAATCGATACTAATTATTGGCTCAGGACCTATAGTTATAGGTCAAGCATGTGAATTTGATTATTCAGGATCTCAATCTTTAAGATCTCTTAGAGAAGATGGAATTGAAACTATTCTTATAAATTCAAACCCAGCAACAATTATGACAGACCCCTCTATGGCTGATCATGTATACTTGTTGCCTTTGAATACGAAGTCTATTATCAAAATCTTGAAAGAGCACCCACAAATAGATGCTGTATTACCAACTATGGGAGGACAGACTGCCTTAAATTTATGTATTGAAGCAGATGAAAAAGGCATTTGGAAAGATTTTGATGTTGAATTAATTGGTGTAGATATTAATGCCATTAATATAACAGAAGATAGAGAGCAGTTTAGAGAATTGATGGGTAAAATAGGTGTTGATATGGCACCTCAAGCTACAGCAACATCGTTCTTAAAAGGAAAAGAAATTGCTCAAGAGTTTGGATTTCCATTATGTATTAGAGCTTCTTATACTTTGGGTGGTGCTGGTGCTGCAATTGTTTATGAAGAAGAAGATTATGATAAGTTATTGCGTAGAGGATTAGAGATATCTCCAATCCATGAAGTGATGATTGATAAAGCAATGATGGGTTGGAAGGAGTATGAATTAGAGCTACTTCGAGATAAAAACGATAATGTTGTAATTATATGTTCTATTGAGAATATGGACCCTATGGGAATCCATACAGGAGATTCTATTACGGTTGCTCCTGCAATGACATTAAGTGATAAAACGTATCAAAAGATGCGTGATATGGCTATAAAAATGATGCGTAGTATTGGTGATTTTGAAGGTGGATGTAATGTGCAATTTGCTGTAAGTCCTGATGAAAATGAAGATATTATTGCCATTGAAATAAACCCACGTGTATCACGTTCTTCTGCTTTAGCAAGTAAAGCAACTGGATACCCGATTGCAAAAATTGCTACAAAATTAGCTATTGGTTATACTTTAGATGAGTTAGATAATCAAATTACTAAATCTACTTCGGCACTTTTTGAACCAACCTTAGATTATGTTATTGTAAAAATACCACGTTGGAATTTTGATAAGTTTGAAGGTTCTGACAGAACATTAGGTTTACAAATGAAAGCCGTTGGAGAGGTTATGGGGATTGGACGTTCTTTCCAAGAAGCGCTTCATAAAGCTACACAATCTTTAGAGATTAAAAGAAATGGTTTAGGTGCTGATGGTAAGGGGTATACAGATTATAACCAAATTATAGAAAAGCTTACCCATGCAAGTTGGGATCGTGTTTTTGCAATTTATGATGCCATTGAAATTGGTATTCCGTTAAGTCAAATTTATGATATCACAAAAATTGATATGTGGTATCTTAAGCAATACGAAGAGTTATTTCAACTACAAAAAGAAATCTCAACGTTCACAATTGATACTATTGAAAAAGATTTACTTCTAGAAGCAAAACAAAAAGGATATGGAGACCGTCAGATAGCTCATATGCTTAGTTGTTTAGAAAGTCAGGTGTATAATAAAAGAGATGAATTTAATATACAACGTGTATTTAAATTAGTTGATACTTGTGCTGCTGAATTTACAGCAAAAACGCCATATTACTATTCTACTTTTGAAAATGTAGTTGAATCAGCTTCTGGTGAGCAATACACGCACAACGAAAGTGTAGTTTCTGATAAAAAGAAAATTGTTGTACTTGGTTCTGGTCCTAATAGAATTGGACAAGGTATTGAGTTTGATTACTGTTGTGTACATGGTGTATTAGCCGCTGCAGAATGTGGTTATGAAACTATTATGATAAACTGTAATCCAGAAACGGTTTCTACAGATTTTGATACAGCAGATAAACTATATTTTGAACCTGTTTTCTGGGAACATATTTATGATATTATTCGTCATGAAAAACCTGAAGGGGTTATTGTACAGTTAGGAGGACAAACTGCTTTAAAACTTGCAGAAAAACTTACTAAGTATGGTATTAAAATTATCGGAACCAGCTTTGAATCTTTAGACTTAGCTGAAGATAGAGGAAGTTTCTCAAGATTATTAAAAGAAAATAATATTCCTTATCCTCAATTTGGGATTGCTGAAAACGCAGATGAAGCTTTAGCTTTAGCTGAAGAATTAGATTTTCCAATTTTGGTTAGACCATCTTATGTTTTAGGAGGTCAAGGGATGAAAATTGTAATTAATAAAGAAGACTTAATAGAACATGTTGTTGACTTATTAAGAAGAATGCCAAATAACAAACTTTTATTAGATCATTATTTAGATGGCGCTATTGAAGCTGAAGCTGATGCGATTTGTGATGCTGATGGAAATGTTTACATTATTGGAATCATGGAGCATATCGAACCTTGTGGTGTACACTCAGGAGATTCTAATGCAACCTTACCAGCCTTCAATCTTGGAGATTTGGTAATGCAACAAATTATTGATCATACACATACAATAGCTAGAGCTTTAAATACTGTTGGTTTAATAAACATTCAGTTTGCTATTAAAGATGATACAGTTTATATTATTGAAGCAAACCCAAGAGCATCTAGGACAGTACCTTTTATAGCTAAAGCTTATAAAGAACCTTATGTTAATTATGCTACTAAAGTGATGTTAGGTGAGAAGAAGGTAACAGATTTTAATTTTAACCCTAAATTAGACGGGTATGCTATTAAGCAACCTGTATTCTCTTTTAATAAATTCCCTAATGTAGATAAGCGTTTAGGACCAGAAATGAAGAGTACTGGGGAGAGTATTCTATTTATTGATAGTTTAAAAGATGACGATTTTTACGATTTATACTCTAGACGTAAGATGTATTTAAGTAAATAAGATTTAATAGTTATACAAATAAAAAAGCCGCTTGAAGCGGCTTTTTTATATAAGTATGTTATGGTAGAAATGGGGCTACTTCATTTTAAGGTTAAAATTAAAAGAGACATTAACATCTTCAGCAACTTTATCTCTAACAATTTTTGGAATTTTAATGTCAAAATCTGAAACAGAGACTTTAAAATCACCAGTTGTAGAAATAACATTTTTATCCTTGGTAATGTTTATAATAACATCATTAATTTGCTTCGTTTTTCCATGAAAAGTTAATGTGCCATTAATTTTAAAAGCAGTTGCGGATTTTAATTTATCAACAGAAAAATCTTTTATTTTCCCTTTAAAAGTAGATTTGGGGTAAGTATCAGATTCAGCATAATTTTCATTGAAATGCTCTTCCATCAAAGCATTTTTAAAACGAAAACCTTTTACAAAAACTAAAGCAGCAAATTCACCATTATCAGCATTCAAAATGGCCGTAACAGATTTGTTTACAGCTTTGACTTCTTCAACAGATGGTACAGAGGCTTCAAAATTAATTATCCCCGTTTTTGTTAAGTATTTTGTCTGAGAGCATACATTAATACTTATAAAAGCTATTAAATAAATTATTTTTTTCATTTCTGTAATTTGTTTATTCTGTGCAAAATGTTTGCCAAATCTGAAAACTTAGTTTTCTAATAATCCATCATCTTTCCATTGCTGTATCATAGCTCTTAAACTTGAATTTATTTGACCAGATGGAGGCATAGGGCTTGTAGAACTGTTTGTACGTGCTATAATACGATCCACTCTACCGCTTACTTGAGCATAAGTAGTTAATGAAAATGGGGCACCATTTGATGGAGTGCTACCATGGCACTGGTTGCAATTATTATTAATAATACTCCTAATATCTCCATCATAAGTTAAAGCTGTTGTACCAGGATTCATTTCTTCTTCTTCCTTTAAATCATCACTACTGTCACTAGAACAATTGAAAATCATTAAAGACAAGGCTAACATAAAAATTAGTTTTGTAGATTTCATAGTTGTTGTTTTTATTGTTTGTTGAATTATTTTAAATATTAAAATCTTCTACTTAGATTGAATCCGAAGTATATATTACCATCTGACCAATCTCCTGCTCCTTGACCAAGAAAACCATTAGTATTCATAGCTTGAGAGTTTGTAAAATGCATCTGGAAAACATGACCGCCAGTTTCTAAATCTAAACCAATAGATAATGGGTTTTTAAATGGCGAGTTACTTGCTCTATTTAAATGTAAACCATAATCTGCATTTATAGACCAACGTTTGGTTAGTTTATAACGTCCACCTAAACCAATAGCAAATTGAGAGTTATTTTGTTCATCAACTACTACATAGTTATCGTGAAAAAAAGTAGGTGCCAATTCTATAGAAAAATCAGTATTTACTTTTCTAGATATAAGAAGTTGCGCAGTATACCCCAATCTATGCTTAAACTTTAGTAAAGGCAAATTATCTTTATCTAAAGCAGTGTTTATTATGATAGAATTATAACCTACTATGGTAAAAGGAAAACCATTTTCCTCTTGCCTAAGTAATCGGTATTTGGTTGAAATATCATAAATTTTTAAGAATGAACTTCTTGAAACACCAATATTTACACCTTCAGAGATTCCATAAACAAAGTTTAATCTTGTTACGGCTTCATCTAAACCAAAAAAAGTATCAATACCATTTTTTATACTTCCAAACCTATGTGATACTATAAATGTAAGTTCATCTTTAGCTACAAGTTTAGTGGATTCAAAATTTACAATTTTCAATCCTTTAAATGCTGCAGTTGCATATTGTGTCCCTGTTGAATCTGAGTCAATCTCATCTAATAAATCATCTTGCGAAAATGAAATTATTGGAATAAGGAAAAAAAGGCTGATTAGATATTTCATTGTTTTTTAAAGCTTTATAAAACGTTTAGTCTGTAATTTATTTTCAATTTCTACACTAATCAAATAAATACCATTAGTCCAATTTGATACATCTATTGAAGTATCGAAATCTGAAATAATTTTATTATGTACTTGTTTACCTATAGCATCATAAACTTTTACTTTTCCAGACTCAAAAGCATTAGATATTTCTATATTAATTTTTGATGATGCAGGATTTGGTATTATTTTAAAGTTGTTTGCAAGCTTAAAATCTTCAGTTCCTAAAGTTATACTACTAGCAGTAGCGCCTTTGTTGCTAAAACCATGATAGCCCAAAGAAAATGTTGCACCATTTCCTCTTGCCCAAACCAGATTAATAGAGCCTGGAGCTGCTACAAAATCATAATCATTTGTCTCTCCAGTATCTAAAGCTCTAGTTGCAACTAATGTTCTTACACCAGAAGATACGTTATTGGAAGATATAGACCAATCCTGGTTACTATCAAGTGTTGGAACTGAACGACCACCTGTAAACGTTCTATCTGTTAAATTTGCTCCATCAAAAATAACTACATCATCTCTTGGAGGTCCTTCTAGCATACTCATGGCATCAAAACCTAAAGCTAACCATCTATCACTCGGTCCAATTAAGGTTAGAGTTACTTCACTTGCTGTAATGTCAATTTGAGCGGTATATTCTAAACCTGAGGTTGAGGACAGATTAATAACTCCAGAAGAGTATGTTTGCGCAAATAATAACATACCAAAGGATAAAAAACTTAAAAATGTTAGTGTAATTTTTTTCATGGCGTTATTTTTTAAAAAGGGTTAGTAATTCTTTGTTGTTGTTATTTAGTGCGTAATCATATGCAGATTTATTATTACCATCTTTCAAATTGTAATTAGCACCAGCTTCAACTAAAAGCTTAGCAATTTCATTTTTTTTAAATAGTGTTGCGTAATGTAAAGCGGTGGTTCCATTAGCATCAGCTATATTTGTTTTTGCTTTTTTATCTAGTAATAATTTTGTTATTTTTTTGTTCCCTTTTACTACGGCAGCCATTAAAGGAGTACCATACTCACTTGAACCATTAATATCATCTACTTTGTCAATTAAAAATGTAACAATAGATTCATTACCATGGTAACATGCTAAAATTAAAGGAGTATAGCCTTGATCATTTTTTTTATTGATAATATTAGAATTTGCTTTATAAAGTTTTGTAATTTCTTCTATACTACCATTACGACAAACATCAAAAATGTTGTCTTGCGAATGCACAATAGAAACATTGATAAAGAAAAAAATAAGATAGAATAATTTCATAGCTATTTTATTATTGAGCATTGATCTAATTTTACTTGTTCAAATAAGTCATCATAACCAATACAACGTCCTTTTATTTTAACCTCTGAATTTAGTTTTGCTGTCTGAGTTTCGGTAAATTGACAAAATATAGTATTGTTTAATGTTAAGTCTGAATTATTTAATTCTGTAACTATTCCCGTTAGTTCAATGGTTTTATTAAGGTATTTTTTTCCAGATACTAACGCGTCTAGTTTAAACTCATTTACAATATCTTCAGGTGTAGATTTGAATTCAGGTAATTCTGTTTCAATATTTCTATGGTCTTGGTAAACATAGTTATACAGAGAAATACTAACTACCAAGAGTAAGATGAAGAAAATAATTTTCTTTTTCATTGATACATTTTTTAAATACTGCTCCAGTTAATAAAAACTGAAGCAGTTTAAAAGCTAGCGCCAAGTTATATGGTAAAAACTTGGGTTTTGCAAATTTCCCTTTTTCATAGAAGCGACAATCACTAGCTCAATATTGTTAATTGCATATGTTATTATATCTTAATCTATCACTATCATTTACTCTAAAATCTATACGTTTTTGAGTGTATTCAGACATTTCATGCAATCTCCATTCATTATTACATAAAGGTAAACCTGGAATGTTTATAGTAACAGTTATATTATTTTTTGTTCCTGAAGCAACCCAAGTGCCATAAGCATTTGTACTAGACCAGTAAACACCGACTCTACCATTAGATGAGAAGTTAAAAGTGTACCCATTATAAACGTTGTCATAATTTGTATAATCTCTATCTAGTTGATCAACTGTCCATCCATTGCAGTTTGTTAGTGCTTCAGTTAATGCTTCAATATCGCAATCATTACAATCATCATCATTATAATCAAAATCATCATCTTCATCACAATCATCTTTATGAGCATTAATAATGTTTTCCAACTCAATTAAATTATTGATACTAATTGGTGTGCCATCTGAAAGCATTACATTAATTGGAAAGTTTAATGAAACAAGTAAGTCGTTATTAAGGTTTTTTAAGAAATGATTTAGTTCATAATCAGTTGTAATTGTATCAGTATCTGTTATTTCACTATTCTTATTAAAAATTGAAGCAACTATTGGGTATTCAAAATCTAAACACTCTATGTCTTCATCAAATTCATTTTCACCATTACAATTAATAGAATGATTACTTAGTTCAGTATAATTATTAATTATAAATTCTGTAAAATCTTCAGATACAATAGTAATAGGATAAGTAATATCTAAGACGTCAATATCATCGTCTTCATCATCAAAAATATATTCAATAACCTTATATTCTTCTTTTGTTTTTACACTGATTAATTGCCCGTTAACAGTAACATCAACTGGAAATTTAATATTGAAACAATTTGATTTATCTATGATGTTATCTATCGATCCGTCATTACTAGAGACTTTAGTGATTAAATTGCTAATTGAAGAATTAGCAACCAATACTTCCTCTGATGGCGCTTCAATAAGTTCCATGTCTTCTTTTCTGCATGATGTTAGTAGCATGCATGTAGACAAAAAAATTAGGATTACTGTGTTGGTATAAAGCTTCATTATATGTTGCCTGTTTTATATATAACAACTGAAACTTTAAAACTCCTGATTATTTTTAAAAAATATTTATATATCTTTAAAAATAAAAAAGCAAACTTGCAGAAAGAGACTATTCACAACATTTGCCAAACTCAAATTTTTGAAGGTATTTATAATAAATACTCAAAAGATTTACATGACTTTCTTTATTACAAATACGGCTCGCAAATTAATCCTGATGATAAGGCTCAAGAAGCTTTTATAAAGCTTTGGGATAATTGTAAGTCAGTAACTTTGGCTAAGGCAAAATCATTTTTATTTACAGTTGCAAACAATTTGGTTCTTAATGATATTAAACATCAAAAAGTTGTTTTGAATTACCAGAAAAAATCTCAGAAAACGCATACTAATGAAACTCCAGAGTTTCTTTTTGAAGAATCTGAATTTCTGGAAAGCTATAAAAAGGCTTTAGCTAGCTTAAATGAAGACCAACGGGTTGCCTTTTTATTAAATAAGGTTGAAGGAAAAAAGCATGCAGAAATAGCTGAACAATTAGGGGTTACAAAAAAAGTTGTTGAATACCGAATTTACTCAGCTTTTAGTAAACTTAAAGAAGTGTTAGAAAATTTTAATATAAAATAATCAGGAGTTTTAAAGTTTCAGTTGTTATATACTAAATGGATAAAGAATATTTAATAAAAAAATGGCTTAATGACGAGTTGACAAATGCTGAAAAAGATGCTTTTGAGCAACTTGATGATTACAAGTTAAATACTGATATCCTGGATGCAGCACAGCATTTTAAAGCATCAAATTTCTCAAATAGTAAAGATTTTGAAACATTTAAACAGGAATATGAATCTAATAAAATACCTATTAAAAAACTAAACTGGTTTAAGCCTTTAATTCAAATAGCAGCGGCTATTGTTATAGGTTTTGGTATTTATTTTTATGCGTTTAATAATGCGGTTACTACATTTGAAACACTTGCAAATCAAAAATCAAGTTTAGAATTACCTGATCATTCAAAAGTTACTTTGAATGCGCTTTCTCAAATAACTTTTAATAAAGATGATTGGCAACAAAAAAGAGAAGTTAAACTTAATGGTGAAGCTTATTTTATTGTAGAAAAAGGTAGTACGTTTAATGTGGTTACTAAAACAGGAATAGTAACTGTAGTTGGTACTGAGTTTAATGTTAAACAACGACAAGATTACTTTGAAGTTAAATGTTTTGAAGGTGTTGTTAACGTGGTTTCTAGTTCAACCAAAAGAACGTTGCGAGCAGGAGATACTTTTCAAATTTTAAATGGTATCTTTATTGAAGACAAAACTGTTTTTAAAACACCACATTGGATTAAAGGCATCAGTAGTTTTAATGAGGTTCCTTTTAAAGTTGTAGTAGACGAGTTAGAGCGACAATATAATGTTAGTATTACACTTAAAGATGTTAATTATAGTCGAAAGTTCACTGGCGGTTTTAATCATAACAATTTAGAAGAAGCCCTCATTTCTATTACAAAACCAATGGGTTTAACTTATAAAGTTAGTACATCGAACGACGTTGTAATCCATGAAAATAAGGACTAACCATTACTTTTTATTTGCTTTATTTTTTCTTTCTTTCTCTTTGCTTATAAATGCTCAAGAGAAAAGTGAAAAGCTGTCGTTAATTTCCATTTTAAACACTATTCAAAATAAGTATGGATATCAATTTAATTATGCGAAAGATACAGTTGAAGATTATAAAATAGTACCACCCTCAACAGATTTTACGTTTACAAAAGTTTTAGAATATTTAAAAGAATCTACAGGTTTAGATTACACTATAATTAGTAACAACTTAGTTTTGGTAAATGCATCAACTAATTCTTTATTAAAAGAGGAATTACAATTATTGCCAGAAGTTATAGTTCCTAGTTATATTATTAAGGGAATAAGTAAGTTAAATAATGGTTCGTTTAAAATTGATTTTTCAAAATTCACGATGCTTCCTGGGTTAATTGAAGCAGATGTATTACAGTCTATCCAGGCATTTCCAGGAATACAAAGTATAAATGAAAATGTATCAAATATTAGTATAAGAGGTGGAAGTCATGACCAAAATTTAATCTTATGGGATGGTATTAAAATGTATCAATCTGGTCATTTTTTTGGACTTATTTCTATGTACAATCCACAAATAACTCAAAATGTTTCTTTGTTAAAAAACGGTTCAGATGTAAGTTATACGGATGGCGTTTCTGGCTCTATTTTAATGAATACCACTAACCAACTTAATTCTGATTTTAAAGGTAATATTGGTGTTAATTTTATTGATGCTAATGGTTTTTTAGATGTACCTATAAATCAAAAATCGTCTATTCAAATCGCTTTAAGAAAGTCAATAAGTGATTTTATACAAACACCAGCATATGATAATTTTTTTGATAAAATTTCTGAAGATACAGAAGTTGAGAATTCAATGAGTACAGTTATGAATTCTGATAAAAAATTCGATTTTTATGACGCTTCTTTTAGATGGATATACAAAGTGAATGATACCGATGAATTGCGAGTTAACTTTATAAACGTAGCTAATGAATTGGTATTCAACGAAAATAGTGTAGAAGAGTCAAGAAGAAGTAATGTCACTCAAAACAGTATTGCTGGAGCTGTGCATTATGATAAAACTTGGAGTGATACTTGGCAAACATCATTTGAAGTTTATGAAACCGATTATAAATTAAGAGCTGTAAATGTAAATATTGAAGATTCTCAACGTTTTTTACAAGAAAATATTGTTTCTGAAACAAGCTTTAAATTAAAAACCAATTACAGACCAAACGAAAAATTTAGTTTGCTTAGTGGTTATCATTTTGTTGAAACTGAAGTTACTAATTTAGATGATGTTGATACACCAATCTTTAGGTCGTTGGTATCTCAAGTATTAAGAACACACGGTCTTTTTTCTCAGTTTAATTATAAATCTTTAAATAATAAAACGAGTTTGTCAGCTGGATTAAGGTTTAATTATATTAGTAAATTTAAAAAGCAAATTTGGGAACCTCGTTTAAGCTTTGCACATAAGTTTCTTGACCATTTTAGTGTTGAGGTTTTAGGCGAAATGAAACACCAAAATACGTCTCAGGTTATAAATTTTCAAAATGATTTTTTAGGTGTTGAAAAACGAAGGTGGCAATTAACAGATGATGAAACTATTCCTGTTATAAAAAGTAAACAAATTTCGTTAGGAATTAATTACAGAAAAAAGGGATGGCAATTAAGTGCAGACATTTATCACAAACGCGTTAACGGCATAACTTCTCAAAGTCAAGGATTTCAAAATCAATATGAATTTGTTAAATCTATAGGTGATTATAAATCTAGTGGTGTAGATTTTATTCTAAGAAAACAAATAGATAATTTTAATACTTGGTTAAGCTATGCTTATTTAAATAGTGATTATGAGTTTAGGTCCTTACCAGAAAAAGAATTCCCAAGTAATTATAATATTAGGCATGCAATGACTTTAGGAACTACCTATACAAATAAAAACTTCAAAATTTCAACAGGTATTAACTGGTTTTCTGGCAATCCAACAACATTTCCAATATCAGGAAATGAAATTGTTAACAATGAAATTAATTTTGAACCTAGTAATAGTAGTGAACTGAAGGATTATTTTAAAGTGGATATTTCTGCTTTATATAACTTTAGAATGAGTATGAAAACCAGAGCAGATATTGGAGCTTCTATTTGGAATCTTTTTAATAATAAAAACGAGATTAATAACTTTTATAGAGTTAATAATGGAAGTTTAGATGAAACCTTACAAACATCCTTAGGGTTTTATCCAAATCTTGTAATGAGAGTGTATTTCTAGGTTGAAAAATATTATTTCAATTCAATTTTAGCATTTTGAGATTTAATAAAATCAATATGCTCTTCTATTTTAAATTCAGAAGCATTGAATGTAGACGAGCGTTTTCTTGTTTGTTCTTGTCTAGCAATACTTCTTGCAAAACGTCTCACACTTTGTTCAGAGTCTAAAATCAAACCTGGTATTTTTGCATTTTTACCATTTTCGTCTTTGGCTACCATAGTGAAGTATGATGAATTACAATGTTTAACTTTTCCAGTTTGAATGTTTTCAGATTCTACACGAAGCCCAACAACCATTGAGGTTCTCCCAGTATAATTTATTGAAGCTTTAAGCGTAACCAGTTCTCCAACATCAATAGGATTTAAAAAATCTACTTTGTTTACAGAGGCAGTTACACAATAATGATTTGAATGTTTTGAAGCACAAGCAAACGCAATTTGATCCATCAAATTTAGGATATGCCCACCATGAATTTTTCCACTAAAATTAGAGTGAGATGGAAGCATTAATTCGGTTATAGATACTTGAGATTCTTTGGCGTGTTTATACATGTTATTAAATTATTCGTCTTCTTGAGCACGTTTTATAATAGCTTCAGGTAGTGATTTTTTTGCTTTAGCACCCATTTTTTTAAGTTTTTCAACACTTGTAATGAGGTTTCCTCTACCATCAACTAACTTATTCATTGCAGAAGAATAATCGTTTTTTGCAGCATCAATCTTTTTGCCAACACCTGTTAAATCTGTAACTAATCCTTCAAACTTATCATAAAGTGCTCCTGCTTGTCTAGCAATTTCAATGGCATTTCGTTGTTGCTTTTCGTTGTTCCACATGCTATCAATAGTTCGTAGCGTAGCTAAAAGGGTAGAAGGTGTAACAATTACTATGTTTTTTTCGAAAGCTTTGTTGTAAATAGTATTGTCTTCATTTACAACTACAGCAAAAGCTGGCTCTATGGGTATAAACATGAGTACAAAATCCGGAGATTCAATATCATATAAGTCTTGATAATTTTTTTCAGAAAGTTGGTCAACATGCTTTTTTATAGAATTTGTATGTGCTTTTAAAAACTGAAGTTTGTCGTCATCATCTGCATTTACCAAACGTTCATAGTCTGTTAATGAAACCTTCGAATCTATAATCATTTTTTTTCCATCAGGAAGATTTAGAACCACATCAGGCAAAACACGAGAACCATCGTCTCTAGTAAAACTTTGTTGTATAAAATACTCTCTATCTTTTTCTAATCCTGATTTTTCTAAAACACGTTCTAAAACCAATTCGCCCCAATTTCCTTGCATTTTACTATCGCCTTTTAAAGCTCTAGTTAAATTGGTTGCTTCTTTAGTCATTTGTTGATTGAGGTCTTTTAAACCCAGTAACTGCTCTTTTAAAGCGGAATGCATACTGATGCTTTCCTTTTGCGTTAAATCAACTTTTTCTTCAAATGTTTTTATTTTTTCTTGAAGCGGATTTAAAATGTTTTTTATGTTTTCTTTATTTTGAAGTGTGAATTTTTCAGATTTTTCATCTAGAATTTTAGTGGCTAAAAGTTCAAAATCTTTACGAAGTTGCTCTTGACGCTCTTCAAGTTCTTTATCTCGTTTAAGGTTCAGTTCTTGAAGGTTTTCGTATTCAGAATTTTTTCGAGTTAATTCTGTGTTTAAAAATTCTTTTTCACGACGAATTTCTTCACGTTCATTTTCAATTTTTGCAAGATTCTGTTTCAATTCACCAATGGTTAAACTCATTTGATTTTGACGTTCTTCAAGTGTGCTTTGTTCACTTTTCGTTTTAAGTTTAGAAAAGTAGCTACCTAAGAAAAAGCCAATTGCAGCAAAAATTAAGGAAATAAGAATAATGATTAAACTGTCGTTCATTTATAAATAGAATAAAACCAAAGATAATTTTTTAGGTTTATATTTTTTGGAATTGAAGCTACTTTTTGAAATTATTTTTTCACCCTAAAACTTCCTGTGGTTTCATCAAATGAAATTAAATCTTTAGGAAATAAAGTTTCAAATGTTCCTTTTGAAATTAAATTACATGGTACATCTGAAACAACTTCATTATCTGTCATTACTATTAGGTTGTCACATAATTGAATTGCCAAATCTATTTCATGAGATGAAAATAAAATAGTCTTATTAGTCTCTTTTGCTAACCGTTGTAGTAGTTTTAGAATATATGTTTTATGATACATATCTAGATGTGTAGTTGGTTCATCTAGAATAATTAAATCAGTATCTTGGGCTAGGGCACGAGCAATCATTACTTTTTGCAACTGACCATCACTAAGTTCAAAACATTTTTTGTGTTTTAAAGATGTAATATTGGTTTGTTCTATTGCTTTTTCAATGCTTTGAATGTCACTTTCAGATAAATTACCTACCCAATTTGTGTATGGTTGTCTGCCCAATGCCACCAATTCAAAAACAGATAAGTTTTTTGAAGCTACTTGTTCTGTTAATACTAAACTCATTACTTTGGCTAAATCTAATGGATTATATTCTGAAATGTTTTTACCGTTGATTTGAATATCACCATTTAAAGGACTTTGAACATTGGTTAGCGTTCTTAGAAGCGTTGATTTTCCGATGCCATTGGCTCCAATGAGTCCAATAAGTTTTCCGCTTTCTAATTTAATATTGATGTTAGAGGCAATAACAGTATTTTCTTTTTTTGAAGTATACCCAATATCTAGGTCTTGGGTTTTAAGGATGATATTTTTTTTCACTTTGGCCATTAAAATATCATTTTTCGTTTTCTAACTAATAACCAAATTACAACTGGAGCACCGACTAAAGCAGTTATGGCATTTATTGGTAATGTATAATCACTGCTTGGTAATTGAGCGATACTATCGCAAATGAGCATCACAATAGCTCCAAATAAAAATACTGCTGGCAATAATACTTTGTGATTTGATGTGTTAAATACTTGTCTTGTAATATGAGGAATGGCTAAACCTATAAACGCTATTGGTCCAGTAAAAGCGGTTATGGTACCTGCTAGCAAACTGGTGGCAATTATTATTATTAGTCTACTTTGTTTTATGTTTAAACCTAAACTTTTAGCATAGTTTTCGCCCAATAATAAAGTGTTTAACGATTTGATTGAAAAAATACTTAGTAAAATCCCTAGTTGATAAATTATCAATAGAATGGTTAAATCTTCCCAAGATAGATTACCTAAACTTCCAAAACCCCAGAAAATATATTGTTGTAATTGTTCAGCAGAACCAAAATAAGAAAGTACGCTAACAATAGCAGCAGTTATACTTGCAAACATGAGTCCAATAATTAGAATAGCCATAGTATCTCGCACTTTTATCGACACTGCTAAAACTGCCAATAAAACTAAAAAACTCCCCAAACTTGCAGCAATTACTATTCCCCATTTTGATATAAATAGTGAAGCCAAAACACCACCAAATAGTCCAGAGCCTAATATTACTAGTGCAACTCCTAAACTAGCTCCAGAGCTTATTCCTAAAACAAAAGGACCAGCTAGTGGGTTTCTAAAAAGTGTTTGCATTAACAAACCAGAAATACCTAAGCCAGAACCAACTATAATTGCAGTTAATGCTTTTGGTAATCTATAATTTTGAATAATTTTTTGCCATGCTTCTTGTTCTGTAGGATACCCTATTAAGCTATTGAAGATATCTTTTAAAGGAATTGAAACAGAACCCAAACTAATATTTATAAAAAAACATGCTATTAAAATAACAAAGATTATGATGAATGAAAACTGATATGTTTTTTTATCTACCAAACTATTCTAATGGTTTAAAGAAAAAAGGTTTATAGTTTTCTAATAGTTCTGGATGACAAATTTTTATCAAATCTTTTAGCACTAAATCGGGTCTACTCATTCCTAATTCATAGTATAAAACACCTCCAGTTGTTCCTTTGGTATTACTAAAAGTATAAACATTTTTATTTTGAAATGCCTTGAAAGAAGCATGATTTTCATTGCCATTTCTTAAAGCTACTAAACTTGAATAATTAGAAGGACTTAACCAAATATCTGCATTTTGAGCTTTCACAAAAACCGATTCAAAATTTAATTTTAAACTTCCAGATCCTTCAGTGTTACTCCAAAGATAGTTTACATTGGCATCTTTTAAAAGTTGTGCTTCTGTACTTGTACCATTGGGTAAATACCAAATATCGCTATGCATCGCTCCACTTAAAATTGTAGGTTTCGTTTTTATGTTTTGAGCAAGTATTTTTGCATCTAAATAGTCTTTTTCAATCTTATTAAATATAGAATCCGTTTCTTTTTCTTTATTATATAAAATACCGAACAACTTAATCCACTCTGCTTTTGCTAATGGAGAATTCTCTACCCAATCACCATTAAAAATCACAGGAATTCCTGATTTTTTAATCGTTTCTAAAGAGCGATTACCACCATCAATTCCAAAGCCAACAACCACATCAGGGTTTAATTCTAATAAAACTTCAGTATTAAGTCCTTCGTTTTTTCCCAGTTCTCTGATATTTCCATTATCGATTTGTTGCCTTACTTTTTCAGAAGAAATATAATCTGTTCCAGGAAATCCCAATAAAGTCTGTTCAACATTAAGTAATTCAAGAGCTGGTATATGTGTGGTAGAGGTTACCACTATTTTTTTTATAGGGGTGATAATTATACCATCATAAGCATCTTTCATAAAAGAAGTTTTTGAGGCATTTTCTTTATCTATTAATACGTACTTTAATTTTTTCTCTGCTTTTGGCCAAGGCTTATTTATTTCTAAAACTTTGTAGTTATCATTTTCTGTTACAGTAAAACCCTTAGCATATTTTAATGCTATATTTTTTACTGTTGAGGCAGGAGTCTTTCTATTTATGCCTTTTTCTTTTTTACAAGCAAGTAATAAAAACAATATTAAAACAAAGCTGAGTTTTTTCAAGGTTTAGTTTTTTTATCCTTATCAAAAGTAATATTATTTAGAGTTTTTAAGTAAACATTAAGAGGAATGTTTACATTTGCAGCGAAATTTGGTTCTGTTTAGTTTTCTAATCGGATTAAAAGGGAATCTGGTGAGACCCAATAATTGTCAATTCCAGAACTGTTCCCGCAACTGTAAGCTATAATGCTTCATGTTAAACTTCAAGTCACTGTTGCTAATGCAATGGGAAGACCAACATGAAGACGCAAGTCAGGAGACCTGCCATTTTCAAAACAAATAAGTTAAACTTTCGGGATAAAAGTTTGCGTATGATAATCCATGCGATTCTCGAGTAATTATTCATTAAAATGAAAAAAACAAATGTTTTTGGACTCCTATGTTTAGGATTCTCAATGGTTGGTTTTGCACAAGAAAAACAAGCAGATTCAACAAAAGTAGAACAACTAGAAGAAGTTGTTGTTTCAGATTCACGATTTAAATTAAAACGTGAAAATTCTGGTAAGACTGTAATTAAAATTTCAAAACAAGAAATTGAAAGAAACCAAGGTAGAAGTATTACTGAACTAATTAATACTAAAAGTGGTATTGAGGTTAACGGTAGTAGAAGTGTTGCTGGACAGAACATCTCTAGCTTTGTTCGTGGAGGTAATAACAGACAAGTTTTGGTACTTGTAGATGGTGTTCAAATTAATGATCCATCATTAGTTTCTAATGAATTTGATTTAAGATTAATGGATTTAAATACTATTGAATCTATTGAAATTATTAAAGGCGCAGCAAGTACTTTATATGGAAATGCTGCAGCTACTGCGGTTATTAATATTTCTACTAAAAAAGCTTCCAAAGATGAAATTTCAGGAAGTTTTTTAACTGTTATTGGTACAAATCAAACTCAAGATGATTTGAACTATAATGGCTCAAGTTTTACTAACAATGTGTCTATTAACGGAACTTTAAATAAGTTTACATATTTAGCAAGTTTTGGTAACACATTTGTAGATGGATTGTCTGCTGCTAAGTCTGAAAATGCTGAGAAAGATCCATTTTCAAGATATAATACTAATTTAAAATTAGGTTATATGTTCTCAAATAATTTTGAGATTATTGCCTATGCTAGTTTAGACAAGTTTAAAACTGATATTGATGGATTTCCTCCACCAAATTTCACATTTTCAGATACACCTGATGCGTTTATTTCTAAACAAAAAAGAGTTGGTATTTCACCTAAGTTGACTTACAATAATGGTAGTTTTCAAATAAATGCAGCTTACACTAAGATTGATAGAGAAACTATTTCTGATTTTGGTTCAATTAACGAAGCGGATAGTTATGTTATTGATGCATTTAATAAATATAATTTTAATAATACATTTTATACCATTATTGGTTTAAATTATGGGGATTATAAAAGTTTATTTGCTGATGAAGAAAGTTTTACAAATACTGATCCGTATTTAAATGTAGTTTATGTTTCTGATTTTGGGTTGAATTTGAATGCTGGAGCTAGGTTAAATAATCATAGTGAGTATGGCTCTCACTTTGTGTATAATTTTAATCCTTCTTATAGTATATCTGTTAATGAAGGGTATGCTAAAGTATTTGGATCTTATGCAACATCATTTATAGCACCTAATTTATCTCAATTGTTTGGTTTTTTTGGAGCTAATCCAGATTTAGAACCTGAGGAGAATCAAACTATTGAAGGTGGTTTAGAGTACAATACCAAAAAAGGATTTCGAGTAAGCGGATTGTATTTTAATAGAAATGAAGAGAATACAATTATTTTTGGTAGTGCTTATGAAAATGCGACTACTGATGCTAAAGTACATGGTTTTGAAATTGAAGCTCAAGTTGATTTGGTTAAAAATTTATCAATTTCTACTAACTATACCTTTACTGAAGTTAAGGACGGAGTGCGTTTACGAGTTCCAAAACATAAAGCTAACGCTAGTTTGGGTTATGACTTTTGTAAAAGCACTTTTGCGTCATTAAATTACCAGTTTGTAGGAAGTAGAACAGATACTAATTTCTCAACATTTACAAATGAAGAGTTGGATTCTTATTCTCTAATTGACCTATATTTTAGTCATAAATTGATTAAGAATAAAGTGAAGCTTTTTGCTAATATTACTAATCTATTAAATGAAGATTATTTAGAGATATTAGGCTATACTTCTAGAGGTAGAAACGTAAGTTTAGGATTGAATTTGAATTTATAGAAAAGCATTGCGTCTGAGTTAGATGTATTCATTATAAATATATTAAGACTTGTTGATTTTAAATTGACAGGTCTTTTTATTTTGGTATTAAATCGCAATACCAAACCCCATATTTTTCTGAATCACTTCTGCAAACAGAATCATCAGTTTTAGGTGTATCATATTCACGATATACTTTTTCTCCAATTTGAAAATCAATTGGGTTTTTAAAAATAGGTCCATCGAAACAAAAAGTATGAAATTCTCCATTTTCGCCACAAGGATCAACGCCTTTAGGTAAATTATTAATAAAGTTTTTATCAATTACTGTCCCCACAAAATTCTCATCAAAATATTTAGAATTGGCGCATACAATTATGGTTTTAAAGCCTAAATCTAAAAATTCATTCAAAAGTTCTTTAGTATTTCGTTTCCATAGGGGATAAACTGATGATAAACTTTGTTTTGTTAATTGCTTGTCTCTATAATCTCTTAAATCTTCAAGAAAAATATCGCCAAAAGCTGAATGTGTAAATTCGTCCTGTTTTAATCTTGAAACAGTTTCAGACATTTTTTGTTCATAAACTGCCATACTGGGCATTTCTGGAAGTTCAATTAAACTTGCTGTAATACCAATTGCATTAGTTTGCGCAATTAAAAGTTCTTGTCGCAGCCCGTGCATAGACACACGGTTGTAATGCGAATTAACTGTCGTGACTAATTCTTCTACAGCATAGTTTTCATTTTGTAATAAATGATATAATGCTAGTGCAGAATCTTTACCAGAACTCCAGTTAAAGTAGGTTTTGATTTTTTTCAAAAGAATATTTTCTAATCAATAATCATCCCGCCTTCTAATGGGTTAAATTCATCACTATCTAAAATCAATTTAAATGATTGAGCCGATTTTGATTTGATGTTAGAAACTTTACTACTTGAATTTTCAATATCTGCAAGAGCTAATGCTAGCATAGGTTCATTTTCATTACCCAAAATACCATAATTAAGTGGCGCTTCTTGATATTCAAAACCAAATGTAGGTGGTATACCAGAACCAGGAACAGCTTCATCATTTTTATTAATTCCATTAGCAATTAAAGGTAGCATTGCGTATGTATGGCTTGGATTGGCGCCTTCTCTTGAAAAGTTAGGGGCACCTGAATCATAAACTATTCTGGATGCTTGTGTTTTTCCTGTTGTATTGGTTCCTATTTGTATAACTTCAATATATGGTGATAAACCATTTATTAGTCCTTCGCTAGCAGAAGCAGATCGTTCAGTAGTTAGCACATATATTTTACTTAGGCCTAAACTATTAATTGTACTTCCATTATCTAATTTATCAGTAAAATTAAAATCTGTATTGTTACTTTGTAAAGTGCTATTGTAAATAAGTTTTTCAAAAGTCTGTCCAGTAAACTGTCCAGTTATCATACTAGCTAGAAAAGCTGTTGTGCTTACAGAGCCTCCTGGATTGTACCTTAAATCTAATACTAAATGTTGTACATTATTAGATTTGAATTCACCAAATACAGGATTTAATATGGTTTCAGAATTGCGATTAAATCCATTGTACATTAAATAGCCAACATTTTCTCCTCCTACATTAAAAACCTCGGTTTTAAAAACTGGGTTTTCAGAATATTGAACTTTACTTAAAGATACATCCATATTAATAGGGTCTATGGTATCGTCAGTAGTATCTATTGTGTCTTTATCATTATAAACTCCAAGATTTAATGTGTAAGTATCTTGATTTAATAATTCATTTATATTATCATTAGTGAGTATATTGTTATCAATACGATAAAAGATATCTCCTCTTTTTAAACCCGCAATATCTGCTGGACTACCAGGTAAAACTAAACGTATAACTCCGATACCATTAGTAGTGCTATTTGGAGATAAAAAAATGCTGTATTCCATACCATTGGTAATGAAATTACCTTGTAAAGCTTGCTCTAAAGCAATGTAGTTTTCAAAAATTCTACTAAATCGATCAATGCTTTGTGGTTCAAAACGCAAGGTTTCAAATAAATCTGTTGGAGTAGAAAAGCTATTTAAGTAAGAAGCATATTCGGCATTATTTGAAAAACGATCATCAGATAAATCTGAAACATCATCTTTGTATAGGTATATAAAATTCATGCCTTTCCATACAAAATCATTTATTTCGCTTGCTGTAACACCAATATCATCATTGTCTTCAAAGCAACTAGTTAAAAATAGGGTAGTAATTATTAGTACTAGAACGTTTAACTTTCTCATTTATCAATTTTTAGCAATTTTATACAAGTAGTCTGTAAAACCCTAAATTTACTTACATTATTGTGTAATAAAAAATAAACGCTTGAAATTTCGTTGAATGTAAGCTTAGGTTTTTGCAAATTAGCTTTATTGAAAGTGATTTGCTGATATTTAACTGATTTCCCCGCGTAAGGGATTGAAGTGGATAGCTTTTGGCGAGGCGAGCATCGAGCCAAAACTTGTAACGGAAAGCCCGACCCGAGAGGGTTACGCCCAAATTTTTATTTTTTTTGATATGTTGTGTAACAAATTAAATAGATGGTCGTCGTAATATTAAATAGCCGTAACTAAGCTGTTTTTAACCATACTAATACAACCGAGAAATGACTCAGAAAGAGTTTTTAAATATTGTAATGCCTTTTAAGGATAAAGTATTTCGTTTAGCGAAACGATTGCTAGTGTCTACGGAAGAGGCTGAGGATGCTACGCAAGAAGTGTTGTTGAAATTATGGAATAACAAGAAGAAAATTGCGGAGTATAGAAATGTAGAGGCTTTTTCGATGACGATGACAAAGAATTACTGTTTTGATAAGTTAAAATCTAAACAAGCACAGAATTTAAAAATTGTGCATAGTAATTACGAGGAGAAAAACACACCATTGCAAAAGCAAGTTGAATTAAATGATAGTGTGAGTTGGGTAGCAAAAATTATTGAAGATTTACCTGAACAGCAAAAAATGATAATTCAATTACGAGATATAGAAGAATATGATTTTGATGAGATTGCAAAAATGCTGGAAATGAATAATACAGCAGTTAGAGTAGCCTTATCTAGAGCAAGAAAAACAATAAGAGAGAAATTAACTAATACACATAATTATGGTATTAAATAATATAGAAAAATTACTAGAAAAGTACGAAAACGGAGAAACAAGCCTTAAAGAGGAGCAAGTGTTGAAAAACTATTTTACAAGCGACACAGTGGCACCACATTTAGAAATGTATAAACCTATGTTTGCGTATTTTTTGGGAAACCAACAAGAACAATTTACTAAAGACGTTCCATTAAAAACTAAGACGATTTTTAATTACAAATGGATTTCTGTCGCAGCTGTAGCGGTTCTTATGTTAGGTTTCTATTTTGGAACTTCATTTGGTAATACTGATTTAGGTACTTATGAAGATCCACAATTAGCTTTTAATGAGTTTTCGAAATCTATGGAAATGATTTCCACAAAATTCAACAAAGGCGCATCAACAGTTAGCTATCTTAATGAAGTGAATAAAGGCACTTCTACCTTAGGGTATCTTAACGAAATTGAAAACACAACAAGTATAATTTTTAAAAACTAACATGTGCTGAACTTGTTTCAGTATCAATTAAAAAACAATGAAAAATTCAAATAATTTAAACACAAGAACAATGAAAAATAAATTAATAGTACTAGTAATGGCCATTATGTTATTACCATTAACGGGAATGGCTCAAAAGAATATTTTTGAAAAGTATAGTGAGAACCCAGATGTAACTTACGTTTCTATTAAGCCAAAAATGTTTCAAATGATTGCCAAAATGGGAATTAATGTTGAAGATGCAGAAGCTAAGGCTTATATGGATATGGTAAAGAGCATCACAAGTTTTAAAACTATTGTTACAGATAATTCATCAATTTCTAGTGATATCTCTAAATGGGTAAAATCTCGTTCTGGAGGCTTAGAAGAATTAATGGAAGTTAAGGATGATGGTACTGAGGTGAAGTTTTATGTAAAAGAAGGTAAAGATGCCGACCATGTTAAAGAACTTTTAATCTATGTAAATGGTATAGATAAAGTGATGGACGATAAGATTGAAATTAATGGAAAAGAGCGTAAAATTGAAACTGTTGTAGTATCTATGACTGGAGATATAGACCTTAATGAAATTTCTAAGCTTACTGATAAAATGAATATCCCTGGTGGTAAACATTTAGAAAAAGGTAACTAAAATTTAAAAATCAATCAATGCAACGAGCAATCAAATATTTAGCATATACATTATTTACCGCAGTTATTTTAACTAGCTGCGGAAATAATACTAGCTTACAAAGTTATTATGTAGACAATCAAGAAGCTAAAAACTTTATATCCCAAGATTTACCATTATCAATGATTGAAATTGATAAATCTAATTTTACTGAAGCACAAATAGAAGCTTATGAATCTGTGGATAAATTAAATTTTTTAGGATATAAATCTAGTGAAACAGATACTGATGCTTATAAAGCTGAAATAGCAAAAGTAAAAACCATTTTAAGCGATAGTAAGTATAATGATTTAATGGAATTTAGTGATAAAGGCAACAAAATTTCAGTGAAGTATATTGGCGATGATGAAGCGGCAGATGAGGTGATTGTATTTGGAAGCGCTAAAGATATGGGCTTTGGAATTGTTAGAATTTTGGGTGATGATATGAACCCTGAAAAAATGGTTACTCTAATTAATGCATTGCAAAATGCAAATGTTGAAGAAGGACAAATAGAAGATATTATGAACTTCTTTAAATAATAAATAGTAATTATGTTAATGTTAAAAAGGCTTCCAATTTGGAAGCCTTTTTTTATTTAGAATTATTTTCTTCTTGTTTTATTTCTTCTGACTTAAACTTGGAATAAAACATGTTTATTAAAACTGTAAAAAACACAATTGTTAGTATTGTTAAAACCACAAAATTATCTAGAACATCTAGAATTCCAAAAACAAAAATACCAGCAACCATAAGTCCGGTAAGTGCCAAGGATTGTTTGTCGTTTAACATAAGCTTAAATTAGATTCCTGTATAATTACTAGGTGTAATACGCTTTAATTCTTCTTTTATTGTGTTAGAGACATCTAAGGTATCAATAAAATTAGAAATAGAATCTTGATTTATTTTTGCATTGGTTCTGGTCAACCCTTTTAAAGCTTCATAAGGGTTTGGGTACCCTTCTCTTCGCAATATGGTTTGAATAGCTTCTGCTACAACTGCCCAATTGTTTTCTAAATCTTCAGCAAACTTAGATTCGTTTAATAATAATTTATTTAAACCTTTTAAAGTAGATTTAAAACCAATAAGAGTATGACCAAAAGGGACACCAACATTTCTTAAAACAGTACTATCTGTTAAATCGCGTTGTAATCTAGAAACTGGTAATTTTGCCGAAAGGTGCTCGAAAATAGCATTTGCAATACCTAAGTTTCCTTCAGAGTTTTCAAAATCTATAGGGTTTACTTTATGTGGCATTGCAGAACTTCCAACTTCACCAGCTTTGATTTTTTGTTTGAAATAATCCATAGAAACATATGTCCAAATATCTCTATCTAAATCAAGAATAATAGTGTTTATACGTTTTAAAGTATCAAACAAAGCGGCCATATGATCGTAATGTTCAATCTGTGTTGTTGGAAACGAATGTTGTAAACCTAGTTTTTCTTGCACAAATTGACTACCAAAAGCTTTCCAGTCAATATCTGGATAAGCCACAAAGTGTGCATTAAAGTTTCCTGTTGCACCGCCAAATTTAGCCGCACTTGGGATATCATTTAGTAAATTGAATTGCTCTTCTAAACGCACTACAAAAACTTCAATTTCTTTACCAAGTCGAGTAGGAGATGCTGGTTGTCCATGTGTTCTGGCCAACATAGAAATTGTTGCCCAGTCTTTAGATAATGCTTTAAGTTTATCTAAAACAATAAAATATTCAGGAACATAAACATCATTCATAGCGTCCTTTATACTTAAAGGAATTGCTGTATTGTTAATGTCTTGAGAGGTAAGTCCAAAATGAATAAACTCTTTATATTCAGATAAACCTAAAGTATCAAATTGCTCTTTAATAAAGTATTCAACTGCTTTTACATCATGATTTGTAACACTTTCAATCTTTTTTATAGCTGTTGCATCTTCAGCTGAAAAGTCTTTGTAGATGGCTCTTAAACTATCAAAAACACCAGAATCAATAGATTTTAGTTGAGGTAATGGAATTTCACAAAGTGCAATAAAATATTCTATTTCAACTAAAACACGGTATTTTATTAATGCTTCTTCAGAAAAATAAGGAGCCAATTCATTGACTTTATTTCTGTAGCGACCATCGATAGGAGAGATGGCATTTAATGCTGATAATGACATAATTTTGGTTTGATTTTTTGAAGTTGCAAAGATAGGTTTTTAAGACCGAAGAAGGAAGTATGACCCTTGAAGTTTTTTTAGTTTTTAGGTGATGCTTTTTTGATTTTTTTTAAAATATGACGAGCTCTAGCTTTAAAAGCAGCAGTTTGTTTAGAGAAATCGTCCTCTAAAATACGAGCCAATTCAGGATAAACCCAATCGTAATCCTTTCCAAGTAAAAAGAGAACACTCATAGAGTAAGCTTTTGGAGCTACCTTTTCATCATTTATCATATAATCAAAACAGTTTTCTATAATACGTTCTTTATGAGTTTCTGTTAAAGCAGTCTTGATATTGTTGTCTTCTTTACTAGTGTATGCTTTTGCCAGAAATTCACATATTTTGGCAACTGGACGAACAGCAGAATCTAAATGAACTTTGTGCATATTTTCAGTAAACTTGTTTAAATAAGGGATTATAGTGTTTATATCATCATTGCACATAAACTCAAAAACCCAAGCTGCGCGTGGAGAAATTTTATCATCTACTTTAAATAAAATATTTAGTAGTTTAGGAACTAACTTTGGATTGTTTTGCATCATATGTGCATAAAACAATCGTTTTTCTCTCGAATGGTTTACATAATTTAATTCGTTATAGAGTTGTTCTGTAGTCAAAAGGTTTTCTTATTTTTAAAATCTAAAATTATCCTGATGAAAATACTAAAAAAAATAGGATTACTCTTTTTGATAGCATTTGTAATTGCCCAATTTTTTGGTCCTGATAGGAATGAAGGCGATTTTGCTTCAATTGAAGCTTTTATGAACGAAACAAATCCTCCAGAAAATGTAAAAATCATTTTGAAAGAAACCTGTTTTGATTGCCATAGTGATGTTACTAGATATCCCTGGTATTCAAATATTACACCGGTTAATTATTGGATGGAAGATCATGTAAAACATGGGAAAGGGCATTTTAACGTGTCAAAATGGGAAGGGAATTCAATTAAACGAAAAGATCATAAGTTTGAGGAACTTATAGAAATGATTGAAGCTAAAGAGATGCCGTTAAATTCTTATACTTGGATGCATCGCGATGCTAAATTATCAGATGATGAAATAAAAGCTGTTGTAGATTGGGCAAAATTAGTACGCTTAAAATATAGTATAGCACCCAAACCAGAGTAGTTTTTTAAGAATCTAAATATTTTATGCGAAAGCATCTGTTAATTATTGGTTTTGTATGGCCAGAGCCAAAAAGCTCTGCTGCTGGCAGTAGAATGATGCAATTAATTAAAGCCTTCCAATTAGAAGAATACCAAATAATATTTGCAAGCCCATGCGCAAAAAGTGATAATGCTTTTAATTTGGAAAGTATTGGAGTTAAACAGGTTTCCATAAAGTTAAATGACTCTTCTTTTGATGATTTCATAAAAAACATAAATCCTAATATCGTTTTGTTTGACCGTTTTATGATGGAAGAGCAATTTGGTTGGCGTGTTGTAGAACAATGTCCTGATACATTAAGAATTTTAGATACTGAAGATTTACATAGTTTGCGAAAAAGCAGACATCAAGCTTTTAAAGACAATGTTGCTTTTGATGAATCTTACTTGTTCAATGATATAGCAAAGCGAGAAATAGCTAGTATCTATAGATGCGATTTGAGTTTGATTATTTCTGAAGCTGAGATGGAAATTCTTAAAAATCAGTTTAAAGTTGATGAATCTTTGTTGTTGTACTTGCCTTTTATGCTGAAGCCTATTGCTGAAGAAGAAATAAAAATGCTTCCAAAGTTTGAAGAAAGAAATCACTTTGTAACAATAGGGAACTTTTTACATAAACCTAATTACAACGCTGTTTTGTATTTAAAAGAAACCATTTGGCCATTAATTAGAAAGCAACTACCAAAAGCTGAATTAAATATTTATGGCGCTTATGCTTCACAAAAAGTAAATCAACTGCATAATAAAAGTCAAGGATTTTTAATTAAAGGTTATGCTGAAGATGCTAATGAAGTCTTACAGAAATCAAAAGTGTGTTTAGCACCTATTAGATTTGGAGCAGGTTTAAAAGGAAAGTTAGTTGATGCTATGCAAAATGGAACACCATGTGTTACAACGACTATTGGAGCTGAAGGTATGTATGGTAGCTTAGAACCAAACGGATGTATTGAAGATGACCCTAAAGTGTTTGTAGATAATGCTGTTAGCTTATTTCAAAATGAAGATTTATGGAGAAGTAAGCAACAAAACGGATTCCAAATTATAAATAAACGTTTTAATCAAGAAAATCTTGAATTACGTTTTTTAAAAGCAGTTGAACAATCCATTAAAAACCTAAAAGAAAACAGATTTAAAAATTTTACTGGACAAATGATACAACATCAATCTATGCAAAGCACTAAATATATGAGTAAGTGGATTGAGGAGAAAAATAAAAGTTAACTAATTAATGTAATCATCTTTTTTACTCCTACAGTTGCAGTTTCAGCAATTACAGTTAAATTTTCTTTATTATCTATGCTTGGTTTTGGATCAATAAAATAAGTTGGTGTGTTTTGCGGAACATAATTTTTCAAGCCTGCAGCAGGATAAACCTGCATTGATGTTCCAATAATAACTAATATATCTGCAGTTTCACATATTTTAATAGCCTTTTCAATCATTGTTACATCTTCACCAAACCAAACAATGTGTGGACGAAGTTGATGACCTTTTTTGCATAAATCGCCTATAACTAAATCCGTTTTCCATTCTTTGATGTCATTTTCGTCAAAACTACTGCGCACTTTTAATAATTCGCCATGTAAATGAATCACATTACTACTACCTGCTCTTTCATGTAAATCGTCTACATTTTGGGTAACAATAGTTACTTTAAAGTTATTTTCTAATTCGGTTAAATCAAAATGCGCTTGATTAGGTTCAACTTCAAATAATTGCCGTCTGCGCTGGTTGTAAAAATCTAAAACCAATTCAGGATTAACAGCAAAACCTTCAGGAGTTGCTACTTCCATAACATCGTGTCCTTCCCATAATCCATCTGCATCTCTAAATGTTTTAATACCGCTTTCGGCACTTATGCCTGCTCCTGTTAGTATAACAATATGTTTCATAGTATAAAGATAAAAACTTTCTTAATTTTGAAGAATGATAGACTTAAAACTTCTAGACCATTTAGAAACCTATTTAACTGATAACCGTAAACAACGTTTTGAAGCTGTTTTATCTCAACGCACCAAACATTTTAGTATAGCTACTGAAGATGTGTATCAATTACATAACACAAGTGCTGTTATAAGAAGCTGTGACGTTTTTGGTATTCAAGAAGTAAATATTGTAGAAGAAAGAAACTCTAAACGTATAGATAGGGAAATTGCTATGGGTGCTCAAAAATGGGTGGATTTAAATAGGTATCATTCAGTTGATGATTGTATATCAGATTTAAAACAAAAAGGCTATCAAATAGTTGCTACAACGCCACACACTGATGATTGCGAATTACATGATTTTGATGTCACTAAAAAATCATGTTTTTTCTTTGGAAGAGAAACCGAAGGTTTATCTAAAGAAGTTTTAGATAACGCAGACAGTTTTTTAAAAATACCGATGGTTGGATTTACTGAGAGTTTAAATATTTCGGTTTCTGCTGCTATTATTTTACAGCATGTTACTACCAAATTGAAGCAAACAGATGTTCATTGGCAATTATCTAAAGAAGAAATATTAGAAAAAAGAATCGATTGGTGTAAAAAAACAATTAAAAGTTATGATGAAATTGTTGAGCGCTTCTATAAAAGAAATGATTAAATTTTTCTGCTTCGTCCTCTACTTAATAACTTATATTCTTCATAACATTCGCTAATGGCATCCAGTATCTGAAGGTCGTTAGCGGTTTGAATAAAACCTTTGGAGTAATTACACTGACTTACAATTTCATCTAAATCAACGCGCTCTACTTGTAAGAGTACGGTGAGCATTTCACGATCAAAACGAGAAGCCAAAAGGTTTCTAATTTCATCATCTTGCTTCATCTTTTTGAGCTTACGTAACTCGTTAGGTTTTTTACCAAACATACGATGCAAGAAATCTGCAGGATTAAAAATAGAACCTATAACTTTAGTTAAACCAGATTTTTTACTAGCCTCGTAACCTGTACCCTGAAGCCCAGAAATACTGTAACGGTAGTTGGTGTTTATATCTGGAACCTGTTTAATATCAACCTCTAAATAGCCTGTTAACTTTAATTGATTTACAACAACTTCTTCAAGTGCTAAAGCCAATTCAGTAAGCTCAATGTCAGAACTTCCAAATTTCAACCAGTCATTTGTAACTCTTACTTTAATAGATTTAAATCCTAAATAGGAAAAGTGAAGGGTATCATTAACTTTCGCTGAAATTTGAAATTCTCCTTTTTTATTGGTTGTAGTACCTATAACTTGATTTAGGTTTACAATATTTACATTTTCTAAAGCACTTTTATCTGAAGAGTTTAAGATAACACCTAATACCTTATCAGCTTCTTGCGCAAAACAAAAAGTTGAAATAAGTAAAAATGTAAAAAGTAATAGGTTATGCTTCATAATAATGATTAACGCTAATTTAGTCGTAAAAGTACTAAAGATAATACAGATTAGAAATTAATGTGTTTAAATTTGACTTAATATTAACGCTTATAAATTAGAGCCAATTCATTTTTCGTACTTTTATCTATTAAGCTTATATGAAAAAGATATTAAAAAAATACCTTACACTGATTATTTTTATCAGTACAATAAATGGTTTCTCTCAAAATGAAGCTGCAAATTGGTATTTTGGAAATAAGTCTGCAATTAATTTTTTGAATGATACCCCTATTGTGCTTTCAAATAGCTCAATGAATACGGTTGAGGCTTGTTCAAGTATTTCAGATTCTACAGGTAATCTTTTGTTTTATTCAAATGGTGTTAATGTATGGGATAAAAATCATAGCATTATGCCAAATGGGGGAGGGTTATTAGGTTTTGAATCTACCTCGCAAACTGTTATTGTACCTAAGCCAAAAAATGAAAAATTCTATTATATTTTTACAATTGATGATTTAAGTAGAGACAACGGTTTAAATTATTCTGAGATTAACATAGATTTGAATGGCGGCAATGGAGATGTAACAGATTTAAAAAACGTTCAAATTTCTACAAAGGATATGGCTGAACAAATATCCGTTGTAAAACATGCTGACGGAACATCCTATTGGGTTGTAGTAAGAGAGGTAAATACTAATAATTTTTTGGCATACGAGATAAATGAAGATGGAGTATCTGAGTCCTCAATTATATCTTCACTTGGAGCTGTTTTATCAAACAATTGGGGATACATGAAAATTTCTCCTGATGGAAAAAAAATGGCCTTAATTGGTTATACGGGAAGTAATGAAAATGCAACTGGTGTTGTGTTTTTGTATGATTTTAATATTAATAATGGCACTCTAACCAATTTTGTTAAGTTGTATGAGTTTTCAAATGAAAGCCCTTATGGTATAGAGTTTTCGCCAGATGGTAGCAAGTTATATGCTTCTGCAACTAGAACTCTCACAGATTCTAGAGTCTATCAATTCAATTTAGATGTATCTGATGATGAAATTTCAGAGTCAATTGAAATAGTTTACCAAGGAACAGATGGTGTTTTTGCATTACAATTGGCAATCGATGAGAAAATATATTTGGCTAATTTCAATAGAAATTATTTAGATGTAATTAACAGACCTAATTTTATAGGCTCTGATTGTGATTATGAATCCAGAGGAATAAATCTTTTAGATGGAGACAGTAAATATGGTTTGCCAACATTAGTTCAATCGTATTTAAAACCGATAATTGATGTTGAAAATTTTTGTTTAGGGAGTGAAACAGTTTTTAATTTTAGTTCAAATTCTAATATAGCTTCTGTAAATTGGGATTTTGGAGATGGTAATACTGATTCAAGAATTAATACAACTCATACTTATAATCAAGAGGGTAAATATGAAGTAAATGCAATTATTACCTCGTCAAATGGAGAGGTTAAAGAAATAACAAAAGAAATAGAAATATTTAGTTTACCGAATGCTAGTATTACAAATGATGTTGTTATATGTTCAAGTGAGTCTTATAATATAGGTAATAAAAGTGCTATTATTTTAAATGGTCAGCTTCCTGAAAATTTTAAAATTTCTTATTTTGAAAACATAGAGAATCTTGAAAATCATATTAAAGAATTACCTTTAATAGAAACCTTTTATGTAGAAAATAAAACTATTTATGCAAAAGTATACAATGCATTAAATCGAAACTGTTATGTAATTTCAGAATTTGAGATAATTACTGATTTTAAACCACTTATTCAGGCTAATGATTATTTTGTTTGTTATGAGAATTTTAATGAATCTAATTTTTTGAATCTTGAAGACTTAGATATTAAAGTTGATGGATCTCAGTCAAACTCAAGCGTTATGATTAATTATTATAATTCGCTAGAAGATGCGGAAAATAAGGAGAATAGTATACAAGCAAATATTGAGGTTTCTGAAATTTCTAAAACCATTTATGCAAGAGTAGAAAATGCTGATAATCCTCTGTGTTTTGAAGTAGCTCCCATAAACATTCAAGCTACTTTTAAACCAAAACCAATAAATATTAGTGATTTTATATTGTGTGATGATGGATTGAATGACGGAAAAACGTTTTTTGATTTAAAATCAAAGGATAATGAAATTATTAATAATCAGTCAGGGAACTATAATGTTACATACCATCTGTCATTAGAAGAAGCTAACAAAGGAATTAATAATTTACCTTATAGCTATGAAAACATAGATAATCCAGAACGAATATATTCGCGTATTGAGAATATAAACGATAACGACTGTTATTCTACAAATAGTTTTTTAATCAGAGTTCTCAATACACCTTTTTTTAATATTGAAGAAACTCAATATATATGTGAAGGTGAAACCTTAAATTTAGATGTGCCAAATAATTTTGATAGTTACCTTTGGTCTACTGGAGAAATTACAAACTCAATTACCATAGATAAACCAGGTAAATATTTTGTAACAGCTACTCTAAATTATAATTTATCATTAATAAATACCTGTGATTACACAAAAGAAATAAATGTTTTAGATTCTGGAACTGCAAGTATTGAGGATATTGTAATAAAAGATTGGTCTGAAAATAATTCACTTTTGGTAAAAGTTAATGGGAATGGTAATTATGAGTTTTCTTTAAACAATATTAGTTTTCAAGAAACTGCTTTTTTTGAAAACTTAGAAGCGGGTGATTATACTTTATACATTAGAGATAGAAATGGATGTGGAACCCATCAAGAACAAGTTTTAATTTTAAGTTATCCAAAATATTTTACTCCTAATCAAGATGGTTATAATGACAGTTGGCACATAAATTCTGAGTTGTTAGGTTTAGGATTAAAAATTTCAATTTTTAATCGATATGGTAAATTAGTTAAAGAATTAAATTCGTTATCTCAAGGATGGGATGGAACTTTTAATGGCAATCCTATGCCAGAATCAGATTATTGGTTTAAAGTCTTTGTTCGAGAGAGACAGAAAACCTATTATGGACATTTTTCATTAAAAAGATAAAAAAAAATCCTGAAAAATTAATTTCAGGATTTTTTATATTATTTCTTTTCAATCTATCGTCTAGAGCGTCTAGGTCTAGAACTTCCAAAATCACTAGAATCAGAACGTCTAGGTTTAGAACCACCTTCGTTTCTGCGTCTGTCACTTCGGTTTCCAGAACTTTCTTTTCTATCACTGCGTCTTCCGCTACCACGTCTATCGTCACGTCTTTTTCCACCATCGCGTCTTCCGCCGCCACCGCGTCTGTCTCCACGTCTTCCACCGCCACCACGGTTTTCAGATACTTCAACGTTTACAAAACGGCCTTCATGTTTAAAGTCGGTAAAATGTGCTAATACTTTCTCTTTAAGTTCGTTTTCAGTATTAAAAAATGAGAAGCTGTCTTTAGTTTCCACTTTAAAAACATCATCTCTACCAAGTCCTAGTTGCTCTTTCAAGAAGTCTTTTAACTTCATCCAATCAAAACCATCTTTACCACCAACATTAATAAAGTAACGTGTAGATTTACCACCCCTACTTCTACCTTCACTACTATCATAAGAACCTTCTGCAACATTTAGGTTTTTAGATTTGTTGTAGTAATTATAAAAACGTGTAAACTCTACCGAGAAGAATTTTTTAATCAATTCATCTTTATCTGTATCAGCAAATAACTCGTTTATGTTAGCTAAATGCTTATCAATTTCATGGTTAATCTCAGTGTTGTGAATTTTATTAGCCAAAGACATCAATTGCACTTCGCAAATATCAGCACCATCAGGAATTTCTTTTTTATCAAATTGACGTTTAATAATGCGCTCAATACTTTTAATCTTACGCACTTCACTTTTAGAAACAATCACCATTGAAATCCCGTTTTTACCAGCACGTCCAGTTCTACCAGAACGGTGTGTGTAGGTTTCAATTTCATCAGGTAATTGGTAATTTATTACGTGTGTAATATCATCAACATCAATACCACGTGCAGCAACATCAGTAGCTACCAACATTTGAATTTGTTTGTTTCTAAACGATTTCATCACAATATCACGCTGATTCTGACTCAAATCTCCATGTAAAGCCCCAGCGCTATATCCATCTTCAATCAGTTTTTCAGCAACCTTTTGTGTATCACGTTTCGTTCTACAAAAAATAACCGAAAATATATCAGGATTAGCATCACTTAAACGTTTCAATGCTTGGTATCTATCTCTAGCATTTACTAAATAATATTCATGCGATACATTACTTGTACTCTCATTTTTATTTCCAACAGTAATTTCCTGTGGGTTGTGCATAAAGTTTTTAGCAATTCTAGATACTTCTCTAGGCATTGTAGCCGAAAACAACCAGGTGTTTTTATCCTCTGGTGTGTGCGATAAAATATCAGTAATATCCTCTTTAAAGCCCATGTTTAACATCTCATCAGCCTCATCTAAAACCGAATATTGGATTTTAGAAATATCAACCAAACGTCTGTTAATCATATCTTTCATACGTCCAGGAGTCGCCACAATTATTTGTGCGCCACGTTTAATCTCACGCGCTTGGTCTGTAATACTAGAACCGCCGTATACCGCCACTACATTAAGGCCTTTACAATATTTACCATACAATTTCATCTCGTTGGTAATCTGTAAACAAAGCTCTCTGGTAGGCGATAAAATTAAACCCTGCGTGGTTCTGCTAGCCACATCAATTTTCTCTAACATCGGGAAACCAAATGCGGCAGTTTTACCCGTACCCGTTTGGGCCAAAGCCACTAAATCGGTTTCAGATTCTAATAAAATTGGGATTGCTTTTTGTTGTACTTCACTAGGTTTTTCAAACCCTAAATCTGTAATTGCTTGTAATAGGTCGTCATTAAGACCTAAATCTTGGAATGTGCTCATTCTTGTTTAATGTATGCGATTTTGTTATGTGGTGTTACATAAAGAAGCGCATCGACATACTAAACTTAAACTTCCAGTAACACATCCTCACCCTGAGGAGTAAACTCATCTTGAGTTTCAAGCGGCGAAGATACATTAATTATTTGTCATTCAGAGCGAAGCGAAGAATCTATTAAATTGAAGTAATAAATAAGTGTTATTTGGGCGTTACCACAAGGGTCGGGCTTTCCGTTACAAGTCCTCGCTTCTGCGCTAAGGCGCAAAAGCTGTGGGCTATTCACTTCAATCCCTAACGCGGGTTTGTTTGCTGGATTATTGGGTTTAGAATGGAATTTGGTTTGCTTTGGGAAAGGTTTGTTTAATGAATTTGATTATTACTAGTTCTTGAAGAGGGTTATGTCTTGTCAGCTTAAACTTTTTGAATTATTTTTGAAATCTTTTTTATTTGTGATGAATCGTTATTTTGTGTTGATTCAATGTTCCATTTTTTAAAATTAAAGTTTTTTCCATAAAATTCAAATTCAAATCGGTTCCTTCAAAATTAATTTCTTTGGATTCTTTGACCAAAATCCTTAAGAAAGTAAACATAATTTGAGAATAATTATTCATCTCTTGTAAAGTATAGACTGTTCTGGGTATTGATTTCATATTGCCACCTATTCCAGGAGTTAATATGTCTTTTTTAAAGTCTACACTATATGAAAGCATAGCAATATGTAAAAAGTTACCATGAATCGACCTCGATAATTCTTTGTATAAGAAATCCATTAAAGATTCTATAGCATTATAAAATTCTTTCCCTTTTCTTTTTATTAGTAGTTTTCTGATAATATTTTTTGTTTCCTTTTGTTTTGGACTGAATGGTACTTTTTCTTTTTTTATTTGCTGTAGTTTATGATATTTTTTAAAAAAATCATTGTCACAAATAATAGATAAAGCAATATTAATTTGCTCAAATTGAACTCTCATAATTGATTGTGACTGTAAGTGCCAGCCAGATAAAAATAATTTTTTTAGAACAATAGCATTATTAGCAACAGAGGTAACAAAAAATTGTAAATGATTAATGTTGACTGGTAGCGTTTTTTGATACTTAATAAGGTGGTAAGAGAGACAAGAATATTTAAAAATTGTGTTATCTAAGACTGATATTAATTTTGGATATTCTTTTAAATGTTCATTGATATTTTCATTTTCTAAAATCTCAAATTGTTTAATAGAATCATCAATTAAATATAAATCATCATCCTTCATACATTTTTGAATTTTATTTTAAAACGAGACAAAAGCTAAGCATATAAAGAAATTCTTTAATGTTTTATATTTCATATAAGACGAAAGTAGCTGAAAATTTTTATAAAGTCAAGTTTTGACCAAAACATAAATCATGAGGTTTCTCATTTACAGAAATGACACCAAGTATTCAAACTCACTTCCTCAAATTCCCAATACGTTCCAAAAGTGTAGGATGCGAATAATGCATAAACACATAAGCAGGGTGCGGTGTTAAATTACTCAAACTATTTTTAGAAAGCTTTTTTAGGGAGGTAATAAGTGGTTCACCTTTATAAGTGTTTTTAGCATAATCGTCTGCTTGGTATTCAAACTTCCTAGAAAACACATTCATAATCAAGCCTGTAATTTCAGAGATAGGCGAGTAGAGGAGTCCAAAAGCAATTAACCCAATATGAAAACTAGGGATTTCAACACCTAAAGCTTGCGATAATAAAGGGTTTGAAATAAACAACGATAAAATATAAAGCGTCAACCCTGTTAACAGAATAGAAGCAAACAAATTAAAAATGATATGCTTCTTTTTGTAATGCCCAACTTCGTGTGCCAGAACAGCAACAATTTCTTCATCTTCTAAATCGTTAATTAAGGTGTCATAAAGCGTTACACGTTTTTCACTTCCAAAACCAGAAAAATAGGCATTGGCTTTGGTGCTTCGTTTGGAGCCATCAATTACAAAAATCTTATCTAATTTAAAGCCAACAGTTTTGGCATACGCGGAAATTTTATCACGCAATGTCCCTTCCTCTAAAGGCGTTTGTTTGTTAAAAAGCGGCACAATAAGCTTAGAATAAAACATATTCATAAACAACGTAAAAACAGCTACTAAAGCCCAAGCGTATAACCAAAAGTGTTTTCCTGTAGCTTGATAAAACCAAATAATGAGCGCTAAAATACCGCAGCCAATAATAGCCATCATCAACCAACCTTTAATTTTATCTAAAAAGAAAGTTTTTACAGTGGTTTTATTAAACCCGAATTTTTCTTCAATAACAAAGGTGCTGTAATAAGAAAATGGTGTGGTTAAAATATCGCTGCCAATCATAATAATTCCAAAGAAAATAAGCGCTACAATAATTGGGTTTTCACTATAATCTCGAGCTATGTTATCAACAAACTCAAAACCATCAAACCATAAAAACCCTAAAGTCAAAAGGATGGAAAACGTTGAGGTTAGCAATCCAAATTTATAATTCGTAGCCTTATAGCTTTGCGATTTTTTGTATTCAGCATCATCATAAACATCTTGTAATTCTTCAGGAAGTGTATCATTAAAATGCTTTGCGTTTAACGCGTCAAGCACTTTATCAACTATAAAATTGATAACAATAATGGCGATGATGATGTAAAATAGGGTAGTTGAATTCATGTTATATATTTGAGAGGCTAAATTAAACTATTCTGTCACACTGAGCGTAGTCGAAGTGCATGATAATTCCGTTTTTTAATGTGTTTCGACTGCGCTCAACATGACACAGTTAAAGCTTTTGAATATGGTAGTTTTTAAATTTAGATTATGTAAAGCTAATTCGATGTGCTTATTTACCTCTATATTTATAATGAGTTGCATTTCTGCACTCAGCCAATATTTGAAGCATATCAAAATCCCCATCAATTAAGGCTTTTTTCTTTGCACGTGTCCATCTTTTTATTTTCTTTTCAAAATATATGGCTTGCAATACATCATTAAAAGTTTCGTAAAACTTAACTTCTATTGGTCTTCGCTTATAAGTGTAACAATCTCTATATTTTCCGTAGGTATGTTCTTTAATTCGTTTATCTAAGTCATTGGTTATTCCCGTGTAATAAGAATTATCAGAACATTTTAAGATATAGACGTAATAGAAATACATGTTTATAGTCTATTTAAATCCTCTCTGCCTCTTAGCCTCAAAAATAAGAATTCCAGCAGCAACCGAAACATTCATAGAATCTATTTCGCCCTGCATAGGAATAATAATATTTTGGGTCGAGTTTTCTAACCACGCATCACTTAAACCAGTAGCTTCAGTACCAACAACAATAGCTGTTGGTTTGGTAAAATCTTGCGTATGATAATCAACAGAAGCTTGCAACGCTGCACAATAAATTTCAATGCTTATTGATTTCAAAAAATCAATAATTTCAGAAGTGCTTCCAGTAGCAATTTGATTGGTAAACACACAGCCTACACTAGAACGAATAATATTAGGGTTGTATAAATCCGTTTTCGGATTAGCTATAACTACAGCATCCACATTTGCAGCATCAGCGGTTCTTAAAATAGCACCAATATTTCCAGGTTTTTCTGGAGCTTCAGCAACTAGAATCAATGGGTTTTTATTTTCAAAAACCAAATCACCTAAACTATTTGTTTTTGATTTTGCAACGGCTAAAACACCTTCAGTGGTATCGCGGTAAGCTAATTTTTGATACACTTCTTTTGAAATCTCAATACAGTTTAATTGGGTTTCGTCCCGATAACTATCGGGAGCGCTCAACCTAACATTTACAGTTAAATCGTTTAATTGTTCTTCTGAGAATAAATCAGGATAAAATAAAACGGTCACTAATTCATAACCGCCTTTTAAAGCTAACGAAACTTCTCGAACACCTTCAATTAAAAAAGAGCCTGTTTTTTTACGTTCTCGCGACTTGTCTTTTAATTGAACAAGTTGTCGAATAAATGGGTTGTTTGCGCTTGAAATTAATTTTGTAGTCAATTATTTACTAGGTTTGAATTGCAAATTTACTATAAATATGAAACAACTATTACTTTTATTTTTATTGGCTTTTTTACCTATATCTGTTTTCTCTCAAGTTCAAGGCCCACCTCCACCTTGTGGATATACTCCAGCTTATGTTTGTGATGATAATGATGATGGTTTTGCGGTTTTTAATTTAGTTGATTTATATCCTTTCACTTTCTGTCCAGCTGTTAACCCAGCTAATTATAGTTCAGTTACATATTATGAAACTGAAGAGGATATGAATAATGAAATAAACCCTATCAGTGACCCAGAAAACTATTTAAATATATCAAGTCCACAAACTATTTATTATAGAGCCAATAAAACTATCCCCGACGGTGATTTTGATATCCTCCAAAGTGAAAATATTATCGAAGTTAAAAGATTATCAGCGATTGAAAAATTAGAAACTTACGATACCGATTCTGATGGTTTTATGGTTTTTGATTTAACATCAGTAGAACTATTTTGTGGGTTTAATGATGAAAATAATTATACAGTTACTTATCATATATCACAAGCAGATACTGATTTAGGGGTTAATCAAATAGTAAACCCTTCTAATTTCTTTAATGCTACAAATCCGCAAACAATTTTTGTAAGAGCTGAACATAACAACACAGGTTACATAGAATCAACATCATTTCAAATAAGAGCATTATTTGCAATAGCTTACCCAGCTCCATATATTTTTGCTTGTGATAGTTTTGATTTGAGTGGTTTAGATACTGATATTTTAGGAAGCCAAAATCCAGATAATTTTGTAGTTACTTATTATTTAACTCAAAATGATGCAGAAAATAACATAAATGCTTTGCCATACCTTTATGACATAATTGGAGGTGCAGAAATTTATTCAAGAGTTGAAGAGAAAACCAAAGGAAGTTATGCTATAACTTCATTTATTATTACCATTGAATCTGGACCATCTATAAATAAACCAACTGCATATGAAATCTGTGATGATACAAGTAATGATGGATTTGAAGTTTTCGATTTGTCATCTAAAACAAGTGAAGTAGTTGGGAGTCAAACAGGTTTGTCTGTTAGTTACTATATTTCTGAGAGAGATGCTAATAATGGAAGAAATGCGCTGCCAAACAATTATAACAGTAGTTCAACTACTATATATGTTGGTGTGAAGGTTTTAGGCTCCTTGTGTCCTTCGGTTACTTCTTTGGATTTAGTTTTACAAGACTGTAGAGATGAAGACAACGATGGTGTAATTAATAGTGATGAAGATATAAACGAAAATGGAATTTTAACCGATGATGATACAGATTTAGATTCTATCCCAGATTATTTGGATGATGATGACGATGGGGATAATATTGATACTATAGATGAGCTTGCAGACCAATCTACCATATCTAGTAGGGCAGTTGCATCTAAAGGTTTAAATGAGGTTATAGATACAGATAGTGATACCATTCCAAATTATATTGATGACGATGATGATGGAGATGGAGTTTTGACAAAAGATGAAGATTATAATAATAATGGATCACCATTAGATGATGATACTAACGGTAATAATATTCCTGACTATTTAGAAAGCTCAGTTGCCCTTAATCTTGTGCATTTTAAAAAATCAACATTTTCAATGTTTCCAAATCCAGCGAGTGAGTTTATTGAACTGAATTTTGATAAGACTATTAACAAAACTATTAAAATAAACATTTATAATATTCAAGGTAAAAATGTCTATTCTAAAGTATCTGAGGACATAAATAAATCTTTAAAAATAGATGTATTTCAATTTTCAAAAGGAGTATACTTTTTAAAAGTCGGAGATGGCATTTCAGAAATCACAAAAAAGCTTATTTTAGAATAGTATGATATTCCAATGTAAGCCTAAAAGCTTCAGAAATTTTCTGAAGCTTTTTTATTGTAATTTAGTTTCACTAAAACCGACAGAACATTTTATCAACAAACAATTAAAACTTTAGATGAAAAAATCACTCCTCATAGTTCTAGCAATATCAATATTCGCTTGTAAAAACAAAACAGCACCAACTGTCGATTATTCAGAAGAAACACTTGATGTAACAACTAGTATCTACCCAGAAAACATTACAGGAATATTTGATGCTCACGGGAGTTTAGATAAATGGAATACCATGAAGTCTCTTGAATTTACCATGAAAAAACCTAACGGAGATGAGATTACAACAACACATTTGAAAAACAGAAAATCGCTTATAGAAATGCCAAACCATACCATTGGTTTTGATGGTGAAATCGTTTGGTTAAAAAATAAAGATACCGCAACGTATAAAGGCAATGCAAAATTCTATTATAATTTGATGTTCTACTTTTATGCGATGCCATTTATTTTGGCTGATGATGGTATAATTTATGAAGATGTTGCAGCATTAGAATTTGAAGGAAAATCATACCCAGGAATTAAAATTTCTTATGAAAGTGGCGTAGGAGAATCACCAGAAGATGAGTATATTTTATATTACGATTCAGAAACTAATAAAATGGAATGGTTAGGCTATACAGTAACCTATTTTTCAAAAGAAAAAAGTAAAGAATGGCATTTTATAAAATATAGTGATTGGCAAACCGTAGAAGGTTTAATATTACCAAAAACGTTAACTTGGTTTAAAGTAGAAAACAATTTGCCAGCATCTAAACGAAACGATTTAGAATTTACAGACATTAAAATTTCAACAGAAAAACCTGACTCAAGTATTTTTGATGTGCCAGCTGGTGCACAACTTATGGAGTAATTACAAAGGGTGTTTCTTAGCATAGTTTACCAATAAGGCAACAACATAATTGTAACTTTGCATGCCCTTACTTTGGCTATTAGCCTTTAAAAAATTACCATAAAATAGTTTAAAAAGTGGTTCAGCGGGATTTTCATGTGTACTCCAAAAATCCCGAACCTCTTTGTAGTTTTTTAAAATACCTGTGTTAACGTTTTCAACAACTGCTTCGTATAACGCTTCATCACGTCTGTAAATTTCATTTAAACAAAAGCGTAAAGCAAACGTATAGCCTGTATATTTAAAATAGATATTCTCGTGGCTAGTAGCAGCCATAAAACCAATAAAATTAGCTTCGTTTTCTGCAGCATAACCTAATTGATGAGCTACTTCATGTGTTGAAGTTGTTGGGAATTTATAGGTTGGAATCAACCCATCTACCTGTGCCTCATTGGTAAATGGATTCAAATACCCACTAAATCCCATATACGTTAAAGGGTAACTGTATATCGATTTCTTTAAACTTTTTGGGTAATATTCTAAATGTGGAAAAATACTTTTTAAATTATCATATCCAGATGGAACCATTTTAAAAATTTCACTTTTACTCAAAGGAACATCAACTTTAATTGTATCGTTTTTAGTGATTTCGAAGTGCAAAGCATTCGATTTTTTAATCAAAGATTTGGTTACACTTACTAATTGTTCTGTTGTATAATCATGTTCTAAATTCAAGCTTTTATGTAATGGTAAGCGATAATAATTCAATCCCCAAAACAAATGAAAAACACCATAAAATATCGAGCATGCAGCAATTATATCAACCAACCAACGTTTTGTGTCTTTTCGTAAACGCTTTCTATTTTTAAAAAACCATCTTATCACATAAAGAGACACAATGGTATAAATTAAATCTCCAAATGAAAATGGCAACCAACCCAACGTAAATCTAAAAACTCTTGAAATTATTGGGTATAATCCATTGCTATAATATTGCTCTATAAACTCTGGGGAATTGGCGAGTAGCTTTACTAATAAAATTTGAGGAATCAGCAACAGTGCAATAATTGTTTTTTTCTCTTTCAGCATGCTCAAAAATAGGAAACTATTTATAAATCCTAATAGTAATATGTACCTTTGTGTACAATTATCACAAAACTATGAACTCAGAAATAAGACAACTAGAACCCAAAGCATTGTGGAATAAATTTGCAGATTTAAATGCTGTACCACGACCATCAAAAAAAGAAGAACGTGTTATTGCTTTCATGAAAGATTTTGGTAAGAATTTAGGTTTGGAAACTATAGAAGATGAGGTTGGGAACGTTATTATTAAAAAGCCAGCTACCACTGGTATGGAAAATAGAACTACGGTTGTGATGCAGTCCCATTTAGATATGGTTCATCAAAAAAATGGTGATACCGTTTTTGATTTTGATATTCAAGGTATAGAGATGTTTATTGAAGGCGATTGGGTAAAGGCAAAAGGCACAACCCTTGGAGCAGACAATGGTTTAGGCGTTGCAACAATTATGGCTATTTTAGAAAGTACTGATATTCCCCATCCAGCCATTGAAGCACTATTCACCATTGATGAAGAAACAGGTATGACGGGAGCTATGGGATTAAAAGGTGGTTTGCTTTCTGGAGGCATTCTATTGAATTTAGATACTGAAGAAGATGATGAAATAGGTGTAGGTTGTGCTGGAGGAATAGATGTTACAGCTATTAGAACCTATGAAGAAGAGGAAACACCTGAATTTAAAATTGGCTATAAAGTTTCAGTTAAAGGCTTACAAGGCGGACATTCAGGAATGCAAATTCATGAAGGTTTAGGAAACGCTAATAAAATCATGAACCGTGTATTGTTTGATGGTTTTGAGAATTTCGGTTTACGTATTTCAGAAATTGATGGAGGTAGTTTACGAAATGCTATCCCAAGAGAAAGTAATGCTATTGTAGCGATTGATGCTATTCACGAAGATGCTTTTTTATTAGAAATGGCATTAATTTCTACAACTATCAAAAAAGAATTTAAAACCATGGAGCCTGATTTAGAGATTACTATTTCTAAAACTGAAGCACCAAAAAAAATCATGAATTTAGGGGTTCAAGAAGGACTTACAAGAGCCATATATGCTGCTTTAAATGGCGTGTATAGAATGAGTGCTGATATTCCAGAATTGGTTGAAACTTCAAATAATATAGCCAGAGTTAAAGTGAAAGATGGAAATATTCACATAGGATGTTTAACGCGCTCATCAGTTGAAAGTTCAAAATTGGATTTAGCAAACACACTTCGTGCTACTTTTGAATTAACTGGTTGTGAGGTTGAATGCTCTGGTGATTATCCTGGATGGACACCCAATATGGATTCTGCTATTTTAAAAGTGATGACAAAACTATATGAATATCTAAATGGAGAAAAACCGCATGTGGCTGCTTGTCATGCAGGGTTAGAATGTGGAATTCTTGGACAGAATTATCCTGACATGGATATGATTAGTTTTGGTCCAAATATTAAAGGTGCTCATTCACCAGATGAACGTGCTCAAATTTCGTCAGTTCAAAAATATTGGAAATTTGTATTGGAAATTTTAAAGGAGATTCCTGAAAATTAAATACACGTAATTTGCACTTAATCGATATTATTTGTATTTAATCTATTATTTATATATGTTTGACGATGATATCACTAAAAACGTTAAAAGCATTGTTTGCGTGAAACATAAAGTAAGCACCCCAAATCGCCTCTAAAAAGAAACATTAAATAATAATGCTTTTATGTTTTTATGATAAAATTATTCTATAGCTGAGATTTAATTTATTTGGATTTCTTTTGATAAACAATTTCACCATCAAAAATTGTCATAACAACTTCAGTATTTAGAATATTATTTTCTTTTACAGTCATCAAATCTTGGTTGTATACAGTGAAATCAGCTAGCTTTCCTTCACTAATAGAGCCTTTAATATGCTCTTCAAAAGCACCATAAGCTGCATCTAAAGTATAAGATTTTAAAGCTTGCTCTCTGGTCATTTTTTGCTCAGGTTCATAACCATTTTCAGGTGTTCCTTTTAAGGTTTTACGACTAACACTAGCATAGAAACTAGCAATGGGATTTATGGGTTCAACAGGCACATCAGTACCATTTACAATAGGTACACCAGTTTGTAGTAAATCTTGCCACATGTAAGCACCTTCTTTAATACGTTTTTTTCCAAGTCTATCTATAGCCCATGGTCTATCCGAAGACATATGTACAGCTTGCATAGCAGGAATAACTTGTAATTCTGCAAAACGTGGAATATCATCTGGATGTAAGTGTTGTGCATGTTCAATTCTAAACCTATGGTTTAATGCTGATTCTGGCATCTTTTTAAGCGCATATTCGTATCGATCTAGAATTTCTCTATTAGCCCGATCTCCAATGGCATGAGCACATACTTGGAAACCATACTTTAGTCCACTTAAAGCAGTTTCTTCTACAAATTCCATAGGTAAAGTTTCATGTCCAAAATGCCCTGGTCTATCGCTGTAGGGTTCAAGTAACCATGCACCTCTGGAACCTAAGGCACCATCACAATTCAACTTGACTGACCGTATTGTTAAAAGGTTTGCAGTATCAATCATAATACCTTTATCAAACCATTCATTCAATAATTCTTTATCCCAACCTGTAAGCATTGCGTAGATTCTGGTTTTTAACTTACCCTCTTGTTTCATGTTTTCATAAAGAGCAATAGTCTCTCTAGGAATACCTGCGTCATGAAAACTGGTTATGCCATTTCTAAGGCACGCTTTTACTGCAAGCTCGAATGCTTGAATATCAGTTTCTGGCGTTTTCTCCGGAATATGTCTATGAATTAATGACTGCGCACGTTCGTTAAAAATACCAGTAGGTCTTCCAAACTCATCCAAAATAACTTCTCCCTCTTTAGAATCAAATCTCTTAATACCTTCTTTGGCTAATATATGGAGTCCTGCGATTTCCATAGCTTTTTCATTAGCAAAACCTGCATGTCCACTGGCATGTTTTAAATACACTGGATTATTAGGAGATACTTCACTTAACCGATTATGTGTTTGAAAACCTTTTACCATTGTTTTTGGCATTGAATCCCATTTGCTTTGGTGCCATCCTCTACCTATAATCCATTCTCCTGGTTTTGCAGTTTTTACACGTTCTGCAACAGCATCAATGATGTCTTGATAACTTGTAGTGTTAATTAAATCTAGATTTAATTCATTATAACCTAAACTCATAAAATGACCATGCCCTTCAATTAAACCAGGTGTCATGGTTTTTCCTTTTAAATCAATAAGTTGAGTTTGGTCATTTTTAAATGCTTCAGCTTCTTTAAAATTTCCTGCAAATATTATGGTGTTATTCTTAATAGCAACAGCTTCTACAATTGGTTGAATAGAATCAACAGTATAAATTGGTCCACCATGAATAAGCATTGTTGCAAATTCTTTTTTTGAACTGGTACAACTAATAATAGAAATTAAAGTTATAACAATAATTAATTTAAAGGATTGCATTGATTTCATTAAAAAAATATTTAGACAATCAAATTACAACAATAAAATAAGATTTTATATATCAATTTTTGTTCATGGAACAGGATCATGACCTTTACCACCCCATGGATGGCAACTAAAAATACGCTTTATGGCTAGCCAACCACCTTTAAATAAACCATGTTTAATTAAAGCTTCTTTTGAATAATGGGAGCATGTAGGTTGGAATCTGCAAGTCGCAGGTGTTAAGGGTGATATTAAAGTCTGGTATACTTTTATCAGAAACAAAAATGGTGCAATGAGTAGTTTCATTAAATGTTATTGTATAATGTCTTGTTTTTAAGTAGATTAAGACTAAACAACTACTGCTAACAAAAAACTAATTGACAGAAAATGTAGTACCGTCTTTACCATCTTTAAGTTGAATACCAACAGCTAACAATTCATCACGAATTTTATCAGATAAAGCAAAATCCTTATTCGCTCTAGCTTCTTGCCTTAGCTTTATCAAAACATTAACAGCTCCAGAAAGTTTATCAGTACCAGAATCTGTTTTTGCTGTATTTTCAAGACCTAAAACATCGTAAACAAAATCGTTTATAGTATTTTTTAATAGGCTTAAATCTTCATTTGATACTGTTTCAGATCCATCCTTTATTTGATTGATATATTTTGCGGCTTCAAATAAATGGGCGATTAAAATGGGTGAATTAAAATCATCATTCATGGCATCATAACATTTTTGTTTCCATGCAGAAACATCAATTGAAGATGTTGAAGATGCTTTTAAATCATCTAATAAATTCACAGCATCCATTAATCTGAAAAACCCTTTTTCGCTAGCTAATAAGCCATCATCCGTTAAATCTAAAACACTTCTATAAGACGACTGCGCATTAAAAAAACGAATAACACTAGGAGAATACGCTTTACTAAAAAATGAATTATTTCCAGATAATAATTCATCAGGGTTAACAGTATTTCCTGTGGTTTTAGACATACGCTGACCGTTAAGCTCTAACATGTTAGCATGCATCCAATAATTAACTGGACTAATACCCTTAGCAGCTTCGTTTTGAGCAATTTCACATTCATGATGCGGAAATTTCAAATCCATTCCACCTCCGTGAATGTCAAATTGTTCGCCTAAATATTTGGTGCTCATTGCTGTGCATTCTAAATGCCAACCAGGAAAACCATCACTCCAGGGTGAGGGCCAACGCATAATATGTTGAGGTTCAGCTTTTTTCCATAGTGCAAAATCCTGAGGGTTCTTTTTGTCACTCTGTCCGTCTAATTCACGAGTATTATGAATTAAATCTTCAAGCTTACGCTTACTTAATTTACCGTACTCATTCGTTTCATTAAATTTATGCACATCAAAATAAACAGAGCCATTAACTTCATAAGCAAAACCGTTCTCAATGATTTTACTAATTAATTCTATTTGCTCAATAATATGTCCTGTTGCGGTAGGTTCAATACTTGGCGGTAAAAAGTTTAATGTGTTCAGTATATTATGAAAATCTACTGTATATCGTTGAACCACTTCCATAGGTTCAATTTGTTCTAAACGTGCTTTTTTAGTAATCTTATCTTCTCCAGCATCCGCATCATTTTCTAAATGACCAGCATCTGTGATATTCCTAACATAACGTACTTTATATCCTAAATGCTTTAAATAACGAAAAACCATATCAAAAGACATGAAGGTTCTTACATTTCCTAAATGAACATTACTATAAACAGTAGGTCCGCAAACATACATACCTATATGACCTTGGTTTATAGGTTTAAATATTTCTTTTTGGCCAGTAAGTGAATTGTATATTTTAATTGGATTGGATTGGTATAACTGCATTTTGGTTTGTTGATGAGTTATTAAAAGGGGTTTTTAGTCTAAAATTTTGTATCTAATTTAATGTAATCAAGAAACTCACGACGTGTAGCCATGTCTTTGAATTTTCCACCAAATTCTGAAGTCACTGTACTGCTTTCAATGTCTCTAATGCCTCTTGAATTTACACAAAGATGTTTAGCATCAATTACACAAGCCACATCTTTAGTTCCTAAAACTTCTTGAAGTTCTCTAACAACTTGGATGGTTAAACGTTCTTGTACTTGTGGTCGTTTTGCAAAATAATCAACAATACGATTCATTTTTGACAAACCTACAACTGTTCCGTTAGAAATGTATGCAATATGAGCGCGTCCAACAATAGGTAAGAGGTGATGCTCACAGGTTGAGTATACAGTAATATTTTTTTCAACAAGCATTTCTCCATACTTGTATTTATTATCAAAAGTAGAAGCGCTAGGTTTTTTATCTGGATTTAAACCTCCAAAAATTTCATTAACAAACATTTTTGCAACACGGTTTGGTGTACCGTTTAAACTATCGTCTGTTAAATCTAAACCTAAAGTTTCCATGATATGACGAACATCATCTTTAATAATGTCTATCTTTTCTTCGTTTGTTAGTTTAAAAGCATCATTACGCATTGGTGTGTTTTCAGAAGTACCAATGTGTTCGTTTCCTAATGCGTCAAAATCTTCTATATTGCTATCAAAAGCCATGATATATAAGTAAAAATTTAATTTGCAAAGATAAGCATTTCACTTTTCTTATGCTTGAAGTTAATAAATAATTAATATTCCAGTTAGTCTAGAATTAATTAATAAAATTACATGTAAATAAAAAAGCTTGAACATTTCGTTCAAGCTTTTTTATAATATTTTATGTAATCTTTAAATATTGAAGCTTAAAGATAATGTGATATTCGAATTTTCTCTATCTATAGTTGCTGTATCAGTAAGCCCAACATTATATAGTGGTGTTTCATCAGTACGTTCCCATTTGTCATAGGTAACGTCTAGTTTGGTGTTTCCAAAATTATATCCTAAACCTAGAGAATATCCTGTCAAATCACCAACAGTTATGCCATCAGTATATGGGCTTTCTTCAAAACGATATCCACCTCTAAAACTGAATTGTTGATGCTTGTATTCAGCACCAAATCTATATGTTGAAGCATCTGTTAAAACATCACTTATAGCATTGTTTAAATCAGTAAAGTCAGCTTCTGGGTTAAATTTAGTTTTACCATAGTCTTTTTTAGAGTAATCAAAACTTATCAAACCTTTCTTTGCAAAAACATATGCTAAACTTCCTGTTACTTTTGCTGGAGTCTGTAATCTATATCTAGGGTAAACGTTAACAATTCCTCCTATAAAATCTAAATCGGCATCAGCTTCGTTCGTGTCTATAAATTGAGTTGTTTCCTCTTCTATAGAATACCAAGTAGGAGAATCATAAGTAAGACCAACTCTAAACTCAGGAGATAATTTCATGATTCCTCCTAACTGAAATGAAAAACCATTACCTGTTGTAGAAAGATTATTGTCAAAATCAATAAAGTTTATTAATCCGCCATTTGAATTGTCTTCTTGTAAAGACGTGCTTCTTTGGTAATCAATAAAATGAGAATTTAAGTTAATTCCTATATATAAATTATCGTCATATTGAGCTGCAAGGTTAAATGAAATTTTTCCATTATATCCAGTGCTAGTATATAAGTAATCATGATTAAAAGTTCCACCTACGACATTGTTACTTGTATTGTAAGTTGTATTATTGTCATCATCTATATCAGGATCAAGAATATACGCTTGATACCCTAAAAATGCTTGTTGGTGGGCGAAACCAAATGCATTACCTATATCAGCATAAGCATCTTCAACAAACTCATCATCTAATAAAGAAATGTCTCCTAATCTAACACCGTCAGCATATTGATAAAAGTAGTTAGCAATAGAGTTTACAGGTACTAATTCATTGTCATTATTGTCAACTAATACAAAATTATTTGTGTTTGTACCTATGGCGTTCCAAACATCGTCAAAATTGTTTGTTCTATCATAAGCAATACCTAAGGTGAATTTTTTCCAAGGTGAGTTGGCATTTCGATTAACAAAAACAAATGCAACACCTCCCTGATTGATATCAAAATTAGAAGTATTGTTGATTGTTGCTCCATTAAAATAGCCAGTGTTATTATCTAAGTCAATGTTCGAACCTGTAAAAGAAGCATGACTTTGACTAAAAACTGCAGAACCAGCAGGATTTGCACTAACTGCGCTCATATCTCCTCCTAAGGCTCCAAAAGCACCGCTTAATGCTCTAAAACGAGCTGTTCCTTGAATTTCACTTTGCGAATATCTTACGGCATCACTTATGTCTTGCGCGTAAATTGTTGATATAGATAGTAAACCTATGAATAGTATATTTAACTTTTTTATCTGCATGTTTTTATTTTTTTATTAGGGGTATCAGATGTAATTGGCCATTAAGAAAATCAAATAATTTATGACTTGATATTATGGCTCATTATTTCATTTAAAATATTTTTCTTTAATGATAAATTGGATTAACGTCTTCTTCCTCCACCTGAAGATCTTGAACTACTTCCAGAACTTCTACTACTTGAAGATGATCTAGATGCTGAACTTGATCTTGAACTAGATGAACTTCTACTTGGAGTATAGCTTCTGTTGTTTGAAGATGAAGATCTTCTAGAAACACCAGAACTTGAGCTACTTCGTGTAGGTTGTCTGTAAACAGAACTAGAACTTCTTCTTGATGATGAAGATCTTGCTGTAGAATTTGTAGAAGGTGTTCTTGCTACTGTAGATCTTCTTGTAACACCCGAAGATGTGCGTGTACCGTTTGGATTATATACTCTTCTATTAGTTGTTGCAGAAGTAGAATTTCTAGAAACACTTCCTCTTCTTGATGTATTGTATTTAGATGTTGTTCTTCCTTGCGAGTTTACAGAGCTACGTCTATTTAAGTTATTACTACTAACACCTCTTCTAGAATTGTTTGAAGCATAACTATTTCTTCTACTTCCATTGTAAGCAATACTTCGTCTGCTGTAAAGCCCTCTATTATTAAAAAAACCTCTGTTGTAGAAACCTCTATTATATGCCCAAGCATTACCATAGAAAGGAGGGCACCAAAAAGGATCATTGAATCCCCAGTTGTTCCAGCCCCAGCCGAAGCCTCCGCCCCAACCCCAGTTGTTCCATCTATTCCAGCCCCAATTATTCCAACCCCAGTTGTTCCAACGGTTCCAGCCCCAGCCAAAACCACCATTCCAACCCCAGTTATTCCAACCGTTGTCTATATAATTTATTGTTATGCTATTGCTGTCTTGACCCCAGCCTGCATAGCCTTGGTAATTATTTTGTAGTGTATCGTTTTCAACATAATTCGGACCTTCATAGGCATCTATATCAGTGAATATTTCATCACCAGTATAAATATTTTCTGATTCTATAGATTTTGATCTAAAGTAATCTTTATAGAAGTCACTATTGTTTTTATTAGGTACTTCAACAACTGCAACAGTCTCAGTGTTTTGAGTTTGTACTTGAGGGGTGTCTCCATAAATCCCATCACTATCAACACCAACATATTGGTATGAGCCACATGAAACTAAGCCAAAGAGTAAACCAAGTAGGGCTAAAAATGGCATTTTTCTTTTTAGGTAGTTGTTAAATTGCATATCTCTATAATTTAATTGTTGAACATAACAAAAATAGTTAGTTTTGCTGAACTATTTTATATTTCCAATAGTCACAATATTTGTGCCAAAACAAAGATATGAGCAAAAAACTTACTAGTAGAGCAGAAGATTATTCAAAATGGTATAACGAATTGGTTGTCAAGGCAGACCTAGCGGAGAACTCTGCAGTTAGGGGTTGTATGGTAATTAAACCGTATGGTTATGCTATTTGGGAAAAAATGCAGGCAGAATTAGATAAAATGTTTAAAGAAACTGGACATCAAAATGCATATTTTCCACTTTTTGTTCCTAAAAGTTTGTTTGAAGCCGAAGAAAAAAATGCTGAAGGTTTTGCAAAAGAGTGTGCCATTGTTACGCATTATAGACTACAAAACGATCCTGATAAACCAGGAAAGTTACGAGTAGACCCAGAGGCTAAGTTAGAGGAAGAGCTAATAGTAAGACCAACCAGTGAAGCTATTATTTGGAATACATTTAGAGGTTGGGTACAATCATATAGAGATTTACCACTTTTAATAAATCAATGGGCTAACGTTGTGCGTTGGGAAATGCGTACACGTTTATTTTTACGTACAGCAGAATTTTTATGGCAAGAAGGGCATACGGCACATGCTACTAAAGAGGAAGCAATCTCTGAGGCAGAATTAATGAATAATGTTTATGCCACTTTCGTGGAAAAGTTTATGGCTATTCCAGTAGTTCAAGGATTAAAAACAGAAAGTGAACGTTTTGCAGGTGCAGACGAAACGTATTGTATAGAAGCATTAATGCAAGATGGAAAAGCATTACAAGCGGGGACATCACACTTTTTAGGTCAGAATTTCGCAAAAGCATTTGATGTTAAGTTTGCTAATAAGGAAGGTAAGCAAGATTATGTTTGGGCAACCTCTTGGGGTGTTTCAACACGATTGATGGGTGCGCTAATAATGACGCATAGTGATGATTTTGGATTGGTATTACCTCCAAGTTTAGCACCAAATCAAGTTGTTATTGTTCCTATATATAAGAGTGAAGAAGATTTAAATGCGATTACGGAAGTCGCAGATAGTATTTTAAGTGATTTAAGAGCAAAAAACATTACAGTTAAGTTTGATAATAGAACAACACATAGACCAGGAGCTAAATTTGCGCAACACGAATTACAAGGTGTGCCATTACGTATTGCTATTGGTGCAAGAGATTTAGCTAACGGTACTGTTGAATTAGCACGTAGAGATACATTAACCAAAGAAGTAGTTCCATTAGATAGTTTAAATGAAAAGATAGAAACCTTGTTAAAGGACATTCAAGAAAGCTTATTTAAGAAGGCTTCAGATTTTAGAAATGAGCATACTACAGAAGTAGATACTTTTGATGCATTTAAAACTGTTTTAGAAACAAAAACAGGCTTTATTTCAGCGCATTGGGATGGAACAAATGAAACTGAAGATAAAATTAAAGAGTTAACTAAGGCAACAATTAGATGTATTCCTTTGGATGGGAAAGAAGAAGAGGGTGTTTGTGTATATTCAGGAAAACCTTCAAAACGCAGAGTATTGTTTGCAAAGGCGTATTAATTTGTATTGAAAATCAGGTTGATATAAATTTTTTTAAAAAAAGATTATCTACCTCTTGCAACATTTAAAAATAGTTGTATTTTTGCATCCGCAATGGAAACATTGTATGTTATTTGAAAGATTATAGTAAGTATAGATTTAATAATTTATATTTGCGCACTCAAAAACTAATGGCCCGTTCGTCTATCGGCTAGGACGCCAGGTTTTCATCCTGGTAAGAGGGGTTCGATTCCCCTACGGGCTACAATTAAAAAATTAAGAAAGAAATAAAATGGCAAATCACAAGTCAGCATTAAAAAGAATTAGAAGTAACGAATCAAAACGCTTGATTAATAAGTATCAGCACAAGACAACTCGTAACGCAATTAAAAAATTGAAAGAGTTAACTGATAAGAAAGAAGCGGAAAAAATGTTTCCTACTGTAGTTTCTATGTTAGATAAATTAGCAAAGAAAAATGTTATTCATGCAAACAAAGCTGCAAACCTTAAATCTGGTTTAGCTAAGCATGTTGCTGCACTTTAATCCATTTAAAGTTCAAAAAGTAAAAGCTTCTCAATATTGAGAAGCTTTTTTTATGATTTTTTTTAACCTTCTTATAGTGAAAAAAGGTTTTTAAAATTTAAATTTGTAAAAACTTATAACCTTATAAAATTACCCTCTTGGAAAATAAAAAAGCAATAAAATTAATCGATAAGATTCTTAAAGATATAGACAAAACAGGAATCAATACTGATAAATTAATTGAAGACTTAAAGGAATTAAGAAGCTATGCTTTAGAGCAACAAGTGCCATTAGTAGTAAAAGTACTCAGATTAACTTATGAGCATATTCAAGAAACAGAATCTTTTATGATTCCTATACTTGATGATGAACCTATTGATGAGGATGGTGAAGTTGTTGCAAATGATGAAGTAGCGCCTGTAGAAAGCCTAAAATATGTTATTGCACTAATGAAAAATCTTAATAACAAAGGTAATATTGCCGATTTAAAAGAGTACAGAGATCTTTTGAATAGTTACTAATTAAGTAAATACTATTATACAAAAGAGCCTTTACAATTTTGTAAAGGCTCTTTTTAGTTTGAGTTAGTTATAGTTAGTTTTCCGTCTACACGGGAATGGTTTACCCATTCATAGAAATTAAAAATTCTTCGTTGTTTTTAGTTTGCTTGAAACGTTCGTTTATGAACTCCATAGCTTCAACAGGGTTCATATCTGCTAGATATTTACGCATTACCCACATACGCTGTACGGTAACGGCATCTAGTAAAATATCATCACGACGTGTACTTGAAGAAGTAAGATCGATTGCAGGGAAAATTCTACGGTTAGATATTTTTCTATCCAACTGAAGTTCCATATTACCAGTTCCTTTAAATTCTTCAAAGATAACCTCGTCCATTTTAGAACCTGTTTCGGTAAGTGCAGTAGCAATAATGGTAAGCGATCCACCATTTTCTATATTACGTGCAGCACCAAAGAAACGTTTTGGTTTGTGTAAAGCATTGGCATCTACACCACCACTTAATATTTTTCCAGAGGCAGGCTGTACCGAGTTGTATGCTCTTGCTAAACGTGTAATAGAATCTAAAAGAATCACCACATCGTGCCCACATTCTACTAATCGTTTTGCTTTTTCAAGAACGATATTTGCAATTTTTACGTGCTCGTGCGCTTCCTTATCAAAGGTAGAAGCAATAACTTCTCCACGTACATTACGTTGCATATCTGTTACCTCTTCCGGACGTTCATCAATTAATAAAATCATTTGATAAACCTCTGGATGGTTTGCCGCAATAGCATTGGCAACATCTTTAAGTAACATGGTTTTACCCGTTTTTGGTTGTGATACAATCATACCACGTTGCCCTTTTCCAATGGGTGCAAATAAATCCATAATACGCGTAGAAATCGTGCTTTGACGTTCTGCAATATTAAATTTTTCTTGCGGGAATAATGGTGTTAAATGTTCGAAAGACACACGGTCTCTAACCACATTTGGATTCTGACCATTAATTCTACTAACCTTAATTAAAGGGAAATATTTTTCGCCTTCCTTTGGCGGACGCACATTTCCTAAAACTGTATCTCCAACCTTTAAACCGAATAAACGAATTTGAGATTGCGATACATAAATATCATCAGGAGACGATAAATAATTATAATCAGATGAGCGTAAAAAACCATATCCATCTTGCATGATGTCTAAAACACCTTCACTCTCAATAATAGCATCAAACTCATAATCAGGCTCGCGGTAACGGTTTCTGTTATCCTTATTACCCTTATCAACATTACCATTTTTTTGGTTTCTATGTTGATTTTTGTTTTGGTTATTATGTCTTGGGTTTGGTTTTTTGTTGTTATCGTTTTGTGGCCTAGGGTTTGGCTTATGTACGGGTTTATTCTCTTCTTTATTTTGAGGAGCATCAGCCTTAGCAATAGCTTCGTTTTTTGGAGCAGCTTCTGGTACAGGTTTGTTATCTGCAGAGGTATCGTTGTTTTGTTGTTGATCGTTTCTAGCAGGTTTCTGTACGCGTTGTCTAGGTTTTCTAGCAGGCTTTTCAGTTTCTACTTTAGCTTCAGGTACAACCGCTTTAACGGCTTTTGGGTCTGCAGCTTGTTGATCTAGTATTTGGTAAACTAAATCTAATTTTTTCATTGAACGGTATTTTGGGACATTCAATTTTTTGGCAATCTCCTGTAAATCAGCGAGTTTTTTTTCTTTTAATTGTGAAATTTCAAACATTTATAATGTGTTGGATATTTGTATTTGAATACTATCTTGAGTTATTCTGAAATATGATTTTTTAAATCTGAAGAAATAACCGCTTGTGAGTGCGGTTGTTGTGAATTATTACTGCAATAATACAAATTTATTTTATTTATTAGCGTTAAATCTATTATTTTTGCGGTCTAGTTTTACAATTTATTATGTTACAACGTATTCAAACTATATACCTATTGTTGGCCGCAGGAGTTTCTGCAGGACTAATTTATGTGTTTGAATTATGGGTTACAGAAGCCAATGTAAAAATATTTGCTGCCAATGTTAATTATGTATTCGCAGCTTTTTTAACATCAGCTTTTTTCTCAGTTGTGTCAATATTCCGTTATAAAAATAGGAAGTCTCAATTTATGTTGGGTCGACTTAACATCATATTAAACTTTATTTTACTAGGATTTTTCGTGTATCAATCACTAAACATATCTGGAGAAACGGCGGTTTCAGAGAAAGGTATTGGGATGCTTCTCCCTATTGTTTCTATCGTGTTGTTGGCATTAGCCAATAAGGCCATCAAGAAGGATGAAGATCTTGTAAAATCAGTAGATAGGTTACGTTAAAAACCTTATATCTTAGTAGTATTAGTGCGTAAAACCCAGAGCGAAAGCTTTGGGTTTTTTTATTTTATGGGCGTTACCCTAAAGTCGGGCTTTACGTTATATCTTTTTTAAACGTCATAGAAAGGAGTGATCGACGTGGCTATCTGTTTATTATTTATTCTAAAGTTAGTTTTGTGTTAGTCAATTTAAAAAAGGATGCCACTACAATCCCTAACGCACGCATCTGCCAAGGTTATAGCTTATCCAATGTTCTGTCATTCCTGCTAAGGCATAAACTCACAGAAAAAGGAAACAAAAAAAGCCTGAAATACATTTCAAGCTTTTTTTAAATATGTATATAACTTAAATATTATTTAATCTCAACAAGTTCTAACTCAAAAGTTAAATCATGTCCAGCTAACGGGTGGTTAGCATCAACAACAATATGGTCTTCTTTAACTTCAGCAATTCTAAACTGTACCTCTCTGCCATCTTCACCTTTAGATGCAAGTCCCATACCAACCTCAGGAGTCATTTCTGGCGGAAGTTGTTCTTTCTTCACATCGTAAAATAATTCTTTTTGCACCTCGCCATAAGCCTCTGCAACAGGAATATTTATGGTTTTCTTCTCGTTAACTTCCATAGCAATAATACCTTTTTCAAAACCAGGGATAAGTGCGCCTTGTCCAAGAGTAACCTCTAATGGTTCTCTTTCAAGCGAGCTATCAAAAATTTGCCCGTTGCTTAATTTTCCTGTGTAGTGTACTTTTACTGTATCATTCTCTTTTACTTGACTCATAACTAATACTATTTTCTGTTTTTAAATAAGTTTGCAAATTTACAACTAATCAATAGAAATGTAGTTGCTTTTTTAGTTTTTTGGATGTCTAACAGGGAATTCAATAACCTCCAAATCATCAATTTTTTTACCATCAATAGTAAAACGAAGCATAGTTCTAACCTTATGGAACCCATGTCTACCAACTGCACCCGGATTCATGTGGATGAGGTTTAGTTTTTTATCAGGCATCACCTTTAAAATATGCGAATGCCCGCAAATAAATAATCGTGGCGGATTTTGTTTTATAGTCTCAATCACTCTACCATTGTATTTTGGCGGATAGCCACCAATATGCGTTATCCAAACATCTACATCTTCACACATAAAACGATTATGCTCTGGAAATTCTAAACGTACTTCGGCATCATCAATATTACCATAAACACCACGTAAAGGTTTTAAAGCTTTTATAGCATCGGTAACTTTTAAACTGCCAATATCGCCAGCATGCCATACTTCATCAGCTTGTTTAACGTACTTTAAAATGTCGTTGTCTATATAGCTATGTGTGTCTGATAAGAGGAGTATTTTGGTCATTAAATTGAAACTGTAATTTGTGTTTGTAAAGTTATTGATAATTCATTTAATCTATTTGAAATGAAAGTTATTAACTTGACTTTATTAAAAAATTCAGCTACCTTCGTTTACCGTCGGATGCAAAACATTAAAGCGTTTTCATATTCGTGAAATATTGTACTTAATTAATAACAACCAATAACTAAATTGAATTTTAAGCTAATTTTTTTACTCTTTTTTATTCTTTTAAGTGTAAATTCTTTTTCACAGAAAATTGTTGAATACTACGAACCAGCAAAAAATGATAGCCTTAGAGTTGGAACGGGAGAAAATGATTTTTTTCCTTTTATTCAAAAAGGTTATACTCTAATGCTTCCTGAAAACAAGAAACTTAAAGGTGTGCTTATTTTTCTTGAGGATTCAAGATATGACAAGAAGAATAGAAGCTCAAAACAAATGTATAATCAAGCATTTGAAAAAGACTTTGCAGTATTGTCAGTTTCAACCGAAATCCCTCTTGACTTTTACTTTACTAAATCATCTATGATTTCTACACATAAGCTAATTCAAGAAGTATTTAATGAGCATAATTTACCAAATGAAAATATTTTCTTTTTAGGAGCGAGTTTAGTGGGACATAGAGCGATGCAGTATATTAAATTTATGAAAGAGGATGATCTCGAATTTCAACTCAATGTTAAAGGTATTGTCATTTGCAATTTTACATTGGATTTTACAAGAAAATGGTATCAACACAAACGTGATATTAGAATTAATCGAATTGACCTTTGGGAACCGAAATTTATAAATTATTTATTGGAAACACATTTGAAGGGTACTCCCAAAACTAATCCAGAGAGTTATAACAATTTCTCATCTTATAGCTACTTTGATGAGAAAAATAAAAATGTTAAAATTTACAAAGGTTTTGCTGTTAGAGCATACATAGAACCTGCAATAAAATACAAGCTAACAAAGCAACTAAGAACTTTGTATGAAAATAATTCGACAGATATAGTTGGTTTTTTAGCCGAGTTGGAACTGTCAGGAAATAAAAATACTGAATTAATTGTTTTGCATCCTGAAGATAATCCATCCCAAAAAAAGAATACTCAATCAACTTGGGATGCAATAAATAAATATGGACTTATGGATTGGATTCTAAAGCAAATTGAAAAATAACTAAGCACAAAGCGATATAAAAAAGTACCGTTGTTTGTTTTAAACATAAATATGCTATTTAGCTAAGTAATAAACCGAAACGAGAGTGTTAATCTCCTTCACTATATTTATTATACTGGACGTTAAACAAATCTATCCAAAAAAACCTTCTTTTTTGACTTAAAAATAAAATAAGCAAACAAACCCGCGTTAGGGATTGCAGAGAAAAGCCCACAGCTTTTGCACCCTAGTGCAGAAGCGAGGACTTGTAACGAAACATTTATGTTCATGAATTCAAAAATTTAAAATAGAAATGTATGAATAAAAGCCCGACCCCTTTTCGGGGTAACGCAAAAAAAATGTTTTAATATATAATTAAGATTAGAGGCTTTATAGGAAGCGTAAATCTATCTATCTTTGTGCTTTTACAATAATACACAGAGTCCTTGCGATATTTTATAGAACTTTCTTATAATGGCACCGCGTATCATGGTTGGCAAAATCAACCAAATGGTATTACTGTTCAGGAGGTTGTTGAGAAGGGTTTATCGACTTTACTTAATGAGCCAGTTTCTGTAATGGGCGCAGGACGTACCGATGCTGGTGTACATGCTACACAACTTTTTGCGCATTTTGATACGGCTGTTGTTTTTGATGCGCCCGATTTGGTTTTTAAGATGAATTCTTTTTTACCTAATGATGTTGCTATTACCACTATTTTTGAGGTTAAACCAGATGTCCATGCGCGTTTTCATGCGATAAGCAGAGCGTATTTGTATCGTGTTACGGTTAAGAAAAATGTGTTTACTGTTGAAAATAGCTTTTATGTGAAGCAGGCTTTGGATGTAGAGAAAATGAATGAAGCTTCGAAAATTTTATTGACCTATAAAGATTTTCAATGTTTTTCGAAAAGTAAAACGGATGTAAAAACGTATCATTGTGATATTATGCAAGCGGAATGGGTTCTTAAAAATGATGAGCTACATTTTGTAATAAAAGCAAATCGTTTTTTACGAAATATGGTGCGTGCTATTGTAGGTACCTTAATTAATATTGGTTTAGGGAAAATGGAGGTTGATGAATTGCATACCATTATTGAGTCTAAAAATAGGAGTGAAGCTGGATTTTCGGTTCCGGCGCATGGATTATATTTAACTAAAATAGAGTACCCTGAGGATATAAAACTGTAGATGGAGAAAAAGAAAGAAAACATATTTGATTTTAAACTTTTTAAACGGCTGTTTGAATACATAAAGCCTTATAAATTGGTTTTCTATAGTTTGATTTTACTGGTGGTTTTGTTGGCTATTTTTAGCGCCGCAACACCATATATTACCAAATATGCTATTGATAATAGTATTACGACTAAAATAGAAAAAGACTTTTTGTTTTATATTTTGTTGATGTTTGGAGTTTTGATTTTAAACACCGTTTTTCAGTTGCTATTTATCTATTATGCGGCTTGGTTGGGACAGAATTTGGTGCAAGATGTGCGTGTAAAACTGTTTGATCATTTACTACGTTATAAAATGAAGTATTATGATAATTCTTCGGTCGGTTTATTAATAACACGCGCCGTAACTGATATGGAACGTATAGCTGATATTTTTGGTCAGGGTTTATTCATGATTTTTAAAGATTTACTGGCCATGGCTGTGGTTTTTGGTGTGATGGTTTACATGAATTTCAAATTGAGCGGCATTGTATTAATCATGATGCCTTTATTACTTTATGCCACACGAATTTTTCAGAAGTATATGAAAAAAGCGTTTGAAGATGTACGTACCGAAGTTTCTAACTTAAATAGTTTTGTACAAGAGCGCTTAACAGGTATGAAAATCTTGCAGTTGTTTACACGCGAAGACTTAGAATATAAAAACTTTAAAGCCATTAACGAACGCCATAAAAAAGGCTGGGTAAAAACGGTTTGGTATAACTCTATATTTTTTCCTTTACCAGATTTATGTGGTTCAATAACCATTGGTTTGGTGGCTTGGTATGGTGGCTTGAATGTAGTTTTACAAAATACTTCGGTATCTCAAGGGGATTTGGTGGCGTTTATCATGTTTGTTCCGATGCTGTTTAGACCATTACGCCAAATTGCTGATAAGTTTAATACCTTACAAATGGGTATGGTGGCTGCAACGCGTGTATTTAAAATAATTGATACCACATCTCAAATTGATGATTTAGGTACACATGTTGCGGAGTCTTTTAAAGGGAATATTAAATTTGATAACGTTCATTTTAGTTATGTTGAAGATGAAAAAGTATTAAAAGGCATTTCTTTTGATGTAAAAACTGGTGATACTGTAGCCATTGTTGGTGCTACGGGTGCAGGAAAATCAACTATTATAAATTTATTAAACCGTTTTTACGAAATTGAAGATGGTGTTATTTCTGTTGATGGAATTGATATTAAGGATGTAACTTTATCTTCTTTAAGAACTCAAATAGCTGTAGTGTTACAAGATGTATTTTTGTTTGCAGATACGATTTTGAATAATATTACCTTGAATCATCCAAATATTACCGAAGAACAGGTATATCAAGCTGCAAAGGATATTGGGATTCATGATTTTATTATGACACTGCCTAATGGGTATCATTATAACGTAAAAGAGCGTGGTGTGATGCTCTCTTCTGGTCAACGTCAACTCATTTCGTTTTTACGTGCTTATGTTACTAACCCGAGTATTTTGGTGTTGGATGAAGCTACCTCTTCTGTAGATTCATATTCGGAACAACTCATCCAAAATGCTACCGATAAAATTACTAAAGGCAGAACATCTATAGTTATTGCACACCGTTTGGCAACTATTAAAAAAGCAGATAAAATAATTGTAATGGATGCTGGTAAAATTGTAGAACAAGGTACTCACAAAGAGCTTCTTAAAAAGGAAAATGGGTATTATAAGAACTTATATGAAGTTCAGTTTTTACAAGAAGAAGTGGCTTAAACAATTTATTAAGACTTAAAATCTTGAATAGATATTTCTCCAGTAATGAATAATGCTAAAAAGGTAAGAACAGATACTCCCATATATCCTATCAAAAAGATAAATAAAAACATCGGGATTCTCCAAAATAATGATTTTATGCTGTCTTTTGAGTTTTTATAAGACACATAAATACAAAATAGCACCATGGCTAAGGAGTATAAAATAGCCGTTTCAAAATAAAATTGAGGGCTTATAAATAATGTTGGTATTGCATATAGGGAGCCTATAATTCCAAAACTGGTTAACGCATATATAGCAGTAACTATATGTTCTGCAAAATTGTATTGCTTTTTATTGAAAAACACAAAGCTAGCAAAGGCTAAAATTGGGATGTAAAATAAAAAAAGTAATGAACCATATTCCATGGTTGCAGACATGATTTTTTCAGTACCTGCACCTCCAGAACTCGTTTGAGCATAACTTATTTTTGAAAAATCAATTTCACTCCAAGCTAATTTTTTGGTTAAAAAAATGACAAATCCAGAAAGTGTTAACGAAATAGCTAACATACTTACTGGGTTTAAATACTTTTTACGAACACCAGAAATATAACCTCCACAAACGTCTTCTGGCTTAATAATCATGTGCCAAAGCGTTTTTAAAAACGTATTGTCTAGATTAAAATAGCGTTCTAAAAAATCATAAGTTAAACTTTTAGGAGTTAGCCTATTTCTGATAATTTTAGAGCCACAGTCTGGACAAAAGCTAAAATCTGTTCTTAGTGTATTTTCACAATTTCTACATGTCATTTTTTACGCTAAATCTTTTTTAATTATCTCATTCAGTTCGTTAGAGTCTTCAAAAACAACAAACTCACCATCTTTAAAATAAGAGATATGTCCTGTTTCCTCACTTACAACTAAAGCTAAAGCATCTGTTTTTTCAGTAACACCTATAGCTGCTCTATGGCGTAAACCAAAACGCTGAGGTATGTTTTTTTCATTATTTACAGGAAGAATTACTCGTGTTGCTTTCACTACATTATTGCTTACTATTATGGCACCATCATGCAGCGGGCTGTTTTTAAAAAAGATACTTTCTATAATGGGTTGTGTTACTTTTATATTCATTTCATCTCCTGAGGAGGATAGAAAATCTAAGTTATTATTGCGTTCAAAAACAATGAGTGCCCCCGTTTTAGACATCGACATTTTATTACATGCAGAAATAACAGCATCAACATCTGTTTCATCATTAGTTTCTGTTTTTAAGAAATTAATTTGTTGTAAAAATTTGCGTCGTCTACCAAAATTAGTAGAGCCAACCATGAGTAAAAACTTCCTTATTTCTGGTTGAAAAACGACGATTAAAGCTATAATTCCAACCTTCATAAAACCGCCAAAAATACCTGTAAGCAGTTCCATGTTTAGGAAATCTGTAAGCATCCAAGCGCCATAGATGATTATGATTCCAATAAAAATATTAATAGCAACGGTACCTTTAATTAATCGGTAAACGTAATAGAGAAGAAGTGCTACAAGAATAACATCTATAATATCTACAACTGTAAATTTTAAAAGGTCTTTAAAAATATCCAATAGTGGTGGGTTTTGGTAAATTTAAGAAAAAAGGGTTAATTAAAAATAAATTCGTTGTTTGATATTTCTGAGTCGTTTAAATCCGTTTCAGAAATAATGGATTTATATTCAATGTAATTTTGAAACGATAATTCTTCATTGAAATTCAGTAAAATTATACTATTAATAGTATCGCACTTTTTTAGATAGTGTGATAAACTATCTTTTGTAGTTTCAACAATCATGGATTTTAAAACAGTGCTTGCAATTGTAATGTTGTTGTAATCTTCAAAAGCAATGGCGATTGAGTTTCCTAAATCGTCTAAATTAGACTTTTTTCCATTATAGCTTGACAATGATTCATTTCTATATGTAGTATTAGTAAACTCTACAAACCCCAAATTCTTTATACTCGTATCATTACAAGTGAAGTAATTCTTAGCCTTTTCATTTTTATGACTAGAATTAGCCTTTTTATCCTGTAAGTATTTAATATGTGGAATGGCTTGTTTTAAAGTTAAACGTTTATCAACATTAATCAACCAATTTGTGGTACTGATGAGGTTTTTTCTATTGAGTTCTACGCTGTCCTCTTTTGTTTTATCATAAAATAAATAGGCATGAGATACATCTTTTATATCTGTAATTTCAGAATGATTTATTTCTGGTAATTGGAGTACTTTTTCATTTCCACATGAAAGCAAAAAAAGCATAATAATTAGTAAAATATAGTATCTCATTTTCTTTTAACTACTTAACGATTCAACTAATTTAATACATTCCATAGCTTCCTTAACGTCATGAACTCTTAAAATTGAAGCTCCTTTTTGAAGTGCAATGGTATTTAAAACTGATGTCCCGTTTAAAGCCTCTTGAGCTGAAGTGTCTAGTGTTTTATAAATCATAGATTTCCTAGAAATACCAGCTAATAATGGCTTTTCAATCATTTTAAAAAGCTCTAGTTTATTCAGTAATTCAAAGTTTTGCTCTAATGTTTTTGCAAAACCAAACCCAGGGTCAACAATAATATCTACAATGCCTAAAGCTTTTGCAGCTGCTATTCTTTCAGAAAAATAGAATAAGACATCTTTTATTAAATCATCATATTCAGTTTGCTGTTGCATGGTTTGTGGTGTTCCGCGCATATGCATCATAATATAAGGCACCTTTAAATTCGCAATGGTTTGCAACATGTTTTCATCTAATAAACCTGCTGAAATATCATTAATCAAGCAAGCACCAGCTTCAATACATTGTTTAGCAACTTCACTTCTAAAGGTGTCTATAGAAATTAAAGTTTCTGGAAACGCTTTTAAAATCAGTTTTATAATAGTAATGATACGACTTAATTCTTCAGTTTCACTAACATGGTTAGCATTCGGTCTAGAGCTATACGCACCAACATCAATAAAAGTTGCACCTTCATTTAACATGTACTCAACATGATTTAAAATCTCGTCTTCGTTTTTGTGGGATCCACCATCATAGAAAGAATCGGGAGTAATATTTAAAATTCCCATCACTTTTGGTGATGATAAATCAATGAGTTTGCCTTTGCAATTAATAGTCATTTATACTGTTTTGTAAAGTGTTGGTACATAGTTTAAAACTTTAAACCATAAACCTTGAAGGTTTTAATTATTTATGCGAAATTTACGCAAAATTCAATTTACTAATGCAAGATACTTCAAAACAATACGATGCGGTAATAGATACCTGTAAAAGTTTATTTATTAAGAAAATGAGTGATTACGGAAGTGCATGGCGAATTTTAAGATTACCATCATTAACAGATCAAATTTTTATAAAAGCGCAGCGTATTAGAGGATTGCAACAAAATGATGTTCAGAAGGTTGATGAAGGGCAAGAAAGTGAATTTATAGGTATTATCAACTATTGCATTATGGCACTAATTCAATTAGAAAAAGGTGTAGTTGAGCAACCAGATATGTCTACAGAAGATGCTACAAAATTATATAAAGAAAAAGTAGCGATTACCAAGCAGCTTATGCAAGATAAAAATCATGATTATGGTGAAGCATGGCGAGATATGAGAGTAAGTAGTTTAACTGATTTAATTCTACAAAAGCTACTTCGAGTAAAACAAATTGAAGATAATCAAGGAAAAACAATAGTCAGTGAAGGTATTGATGCTAATTATCAGGATATGATTAATTATGCAGTTTTTGCTATGATTCATTTAAACGAAGGTAAATCATGAAAATATTAGTTGCATTTTCTAGAATTTTTGTTGGATTATTATTCATCTTTTCAGGCTTTATTAAGCTAAACGATCCACTTGGGTTTTCATATAAACTGCAAGAATATTTCAGTCCAGATGTTTTAAACATTCCTTTTTTAGAGCCTTATGCTTTAATTATTTCAGTTTTTGTTGTAGTTCTAGAAGTGGTTTTAGGTGTTTTTTTACTTATTGGTTATAAACCAAAATTTACTGTTTGGAGTTTACTTGGGTTAATCGTTTTCTTTACGTTTTTAACTTTTTATGCTGCTTACTTTGAAAAAGTAAAGGATTGTGGCTGTTTTGGAGATTTTTTAAAGCTAGACCCTTGGGAATCTTTTGGTAAAGATCTTATACTCTTAGTGTTTATTTTGATTTTGTTTTTTGGGGTAAAATACATCAAACCTGTATTTTCAAAATTGCCTACAACAGTGCTTGCGTTACTAGGATTTATTTTGAGTTTATGGTTTGGGTATCATGTGTTAATGCATTTACCTGCAATTGATTTTAGAGCTTATGCTATAGGAAAGAATATTCATGAAGGTATGATTATTCCAAAAGATGCTCCAAAACCAATTCAAGAGTATAGTTGGAAATTTAATGTGAATGGTGAGGAAAAAGTTATTAAAACAAATGGGAACTACCCGTCTGTTGAAGGCGAGTTTGTTAGTGTTGAAACCGAGGTTATTCAAGAAGGCTATACACCACCTGTGGTTGATTTTTCAATTGAAAATGAAGATGAAGATTTAACAACACACTTTTTAGAACAAGACAATTTAGTTGTAGTAGTATCTTATAGCTTAGAGAAAATTGAAAGAGATGGTGCATTAAAGTTAAAAGCATTACAAGATGAAGCTAGAAAAAACAACTATCAAATTATAGGTTTAACAGCATCAGGTGATGAGGCTAAACAGAGAATAAATGAAGCCTATAATATAGATTTTGAATGGTATTTATGTGATGAAAAAGCCCTAAAAACGGTAGTGCGTTCAAACCCAGGAATTTTAGAATTAGATAAAGCTACAGTTCAGCAGAAAGTACATTGGAATGATCTTGATGATTTAAAATTACCAAAAGTTGAAAAAAGACCTGAACCAAAGAAGACTGAAGAAATCATTGCGTATTTTGTTAATGGAGAGCCTTCTACAAAAGAGGATGTTGAAACTATTGATTCTGCTAAAATTGAAAGCGTAAATGTTATAAAAGATTCAATTCAATTAAAAGAACTAAATACTCAAAACAGTACATTTTATACCGGAGTCATTGAGATTAATCTTAAAGATTAGCAATTAATAAAAACATATAAACGAATAAACTTTTATTGATAAACTACCTACTAAATAAAATCTTTTATGCATTACTCACTTTAATAGGAGTAATAACTGTTATTTTCTTTTTATTTAGTGTGCTTCCCGGAGATCCTGCCCAAATGATGATGGGGCAAAATGATGACAGCAAACAACTAGCAATCGTCAAGAAAAAGTACGGATTTGATAAACCCGTAACCACGCAATATTTATATTATTTAAATGATTTGTCACCCATTTCATTTCACTCAAATAATTCAGAAGATTATACCTTTTTGAGCAAAGGAAAATATAATGAGGCTAGTTTATTTTCATTAGGTAATACAACTACAGTTTTAAAAAAGCCATATCTAAGAGAATCTTTTGCTAAACAAGGGAAACGCGTCAGTCAAGTATTGTCTGAAACATTGCCAAATACATTTGTTTTAGCTGTATCAGCAATTTTTATTGCCATTGTATTAGGAATTTTGTTAGGTATAGTTTCAGCATTATATAAAGATAAATGGTTAGACAAAACTATTCAAATTCTAAGCACGTTTGGTATGAGTATTCCATCGTTTTTTAGTGCCATCTTGTTTGCATGGTTTTTTGGTTATTTGTTGCATGAATACACTAATTTAGAAATGACAGGAAGTCTTTATGAACTCGATGATTTTGGAGAAGACATGCATATAAAATGGAAAAACTTAATATTACCAGCAATAGTTCTTGGTATTCGTCCATTGGCTGTGGTTATTCAGCTTATGCGTAATTCGTTATTAGAAGTCTTCAATCAAGATTATATCCGTACAGCGCGAGCAAAAGGTTTAAGCGAATTTCAAATTATAAAAAAACACGCTGTAAAAAATGCATTAAACCCTGTAGTAACAGCCATTTCTGGTTGGTTTGCATCCATGTTGGCAGGAGCCGTTTTTGTAGAGTACATTTTTGGCTGGAACGGACTAGGAAAAGAAATAGTAAATGCTTTAAACACGCTGGATTTGCCTGTAATTATGGGTTCGGTTTTAGTAATTGCGACGCTTTTTGTAATGATTAATATATTAGTCGACTTAATTTATGTTTGGTTAGATCCAAAAGTAAAATTAGAATAAAACATTATGAGAAGAATAAGCTACATTTTAGTGTTATTACTAAGTGTTTTAAGTTGTAATACTAAAAATCCAAATGCATTTTCAGAAGCAGCATTAAACGATACATTTACAACTTTAGACGGTAATCAAATTACTCTAAAAAATATTTTAGAAAAACACAAGGGCAAAACTATAGTAATAGATATTTGGGCATCTTGGTGTGGCGATTGTATAAAGGGTATGCCAAAGGTTAAAGCCTTACAAAACCAATTTAAAGATGTCACTTTTTTATTTTTCTCTCTAGATAGAGCAGAAGACGCTTGGAAACGAGGCATAAAAAAATACGATGTACAAGGCGAACATTATTTCATGCAAAATGCTAAGAAATGTGATTTTGCTGATTTTGTAAATATAAGTTGGATTCCTAGATATATGGTTATAAATAAAGCTGGCGAAATCGTTGTATTTGATGTTATTAAAGCTAATGACATTAAGTTAATAGAAGCATTGAAAAATTAACTATTTTAGCATTACAAAAGAAAAATAATTAATTAAAAATAAAATTAACCCTTTTGTAATCAAAAGGTTATCAATTTATTATGAGAAAACAAATCGTAGCCGGAAACTGGAAAATGAATAATGATTTAGCGCAAACTGAATCGCTAATTACGGCTTTAAAAAACCAAACTAAAACTACAGATGCAGAAGTTATGGTTGCGCCAACAGCAACAAATTTATGGGCAGCATATAACGCATTAAGACAATCTAATATAGAAGTTGTTGCACAAAATATGCACTTTGCAGAAAACGGAGCTTATACCGGAGAAATTAGTGCTAGTATGTTAAAAAGTATAGGTATAAACACGGTTATACTTGGACACAGTGAGCGTCGTGAATACTTTAATGAAACAGACGAGTTACTTGCTAAAAAAGTAGACGCTGCACTTGCAAAAGGTATGCGTGTTATTTTCTGTTTTGGTGAGGAATTAGCAGATAGAAAAGCAGGAAACGAAGAGGCCGTTGTTGGTAATCAAATTAAAAACGCATTATTCCATTTAGGTGCTGCGGCATTCCAAAACATCGTGTTGGCTTACGAGCCGGTTTGGGCTATTGGTACTGGCGAGACTGCTAGTCCAGAGCAAGCGCAAGACATGCACGCATTCATCAGAAAAACGTTGGCAGATAAATACGGAAATGATATTGCTGAGGAGGTTTCAATTCTTTATGGAGGAAGCGTAAAACCAGCAAACGCAGAGGAAATTTTCTCTAAACCAGATGTAGATGGTGGTTTAATTGGAGGAGCATCACTTAATGCAGAAGACTTTTTTGCAATTGTAAATGCATTTTAAATAAATAATAATTTGGGCGTTACCCCGATGAAAATCGGGGTCGCGCTTTACATTACAAGTCCTCGCACCTCCTTCGTCGGTCTGTGGGCTTTCCACTGCAATCGCTAACGCGGGTAAATCCGCAAACATAATACTAGCATCATGTCCAATATCATCTACATAGGGTACTACTTCAAAGTACATCCTTTACAACCAGCAGTAGAAATTCTAATTGCCGAATTAGGTTATGCAGGTTTTGAGAGTTTTGTAGAAACTGAAGACGGTGTAACCGCATACATTCAAAAAGAAGAATGGTATGCAGACATTTTAGACGATGTTCAAATTCTAAATTCAGACGAATTTCAAATTAGTTTCACTTTTGAAGAGATAGAACAAACCAATTGGAATGCCGAATGGGAGAAAAATTTTAACCCGATTGTGGTAGATGGTGAATGTGCAGTTCGTGCACCATTTCATGATAAATTCGATACTAAATACGATATTGTCATCGAGCCTAAAATGAGTTTCGGTACTGGGCATCATGAAACTACGCACATGATGATTCAGCATATATTAAAAAACGATTTTAAAGATAAATCCGTTTTAGATATGGGTTGTGGTACAGGAGTTTTGGCTATTCTAGCAGAACTTAAAGGCGCAAAACCTATTGATGCTATAGATTATGATAACTGGTGTTATTTAAATAGTCTCGAAAATGTAGAGCGCAATAATTGCAAAAGTATTACGGTTATAGAAGGGGATGCATCAGCTATTAAAAATAAGTATGATATAATTATAGCAAATATTAATCGTAATATTTTAATGCAAGATATGTCAACCTATGTGTCAAAACTTAATAAAAATGGAATGCTTTTTTTAAGTGGATTTTACAATGATGATATTCCAATGATTCAAGAGGTGTGTGAAAAACATTTGTTAAAATTTGAAGAAAAGTTGGAAAGAAACAATTGGGTTTCACTAAAATTTTTAAATTAGTACTATAATTAATCCCCAAGATTATTAGGCTATGAGTTCAAAAGAAAAAACTTCGGAAGAATTATTGCTTAAAGAAGCAGTAGTTACTCAAAATGAAATTGTATTACATAACGATGATGTAAATACCTTTGATCATGTTATAGAAACGCTTATCCATGCATGTGAGCATACCGCGGAACAAGCTGAACAATGTGCCATTCTTGTGCACTATAAAGGTAGATGTACAGTAAAAACAGGTGAGTATAAAGATTTAAAACCGCGTTGTTCTATGCTTTTAGAAGCAGGTTTAAGTGCAGAAATAATATAATTAAAAGTTGAAAAATTATAATTATCAGGCTTCACAAATTTTAAAACTTGTGAAGTCTTTTTTATTTACAACTTTTTAGAGTCTTCAAAATTCTAAGAAATTAGAGCGTTGTAGGACAAACAAAATCTGTAGTTGGCAAATCTGTATTTTTAATAGCTCCAAAACCACCAGCAATATCAACTAAATTATTAAAACCTCGTGCTTTTAAAATAGAAGCTGCAATGACTGAACGATAACCTCCTGCACAATGCACATAATAGGTTTGATCTTTGTTTATGGAGTTCATATTATCATTAATAAAATCTAAAGAAAAGTGTTGTACATTATCACCTTTTAAGTGTTCAGATAGAAATTCACCATCTTTTCTAACATCAAGTACATTTATATTTTCATTTTTAAAATGATTAGAGAACACGTCAGCATTAATCGATTTAATAGTTTCTATATCTTTTCCTGATTGCTTCCAAGCGTTTATACCGCCTTCTAAATACCCAAGTGTATTATCATAACCAACACGAGATAATCGGGTTACAGTTTCTTCTTCACGACCTTCTGGAGTTACTAATAAAATTGGCTGTTTCAAATCTGTGATTAAGGCACCAACCCAAGGTGCAAAACCACCATTTAAACCTATAAAAATTGAGTTAGGAATATGTCCGTCAACAAAATCTTTTGGAGAACGCACATCCAAAACCAAAGCATCTTCGTTATTTGCTTTAACTTCAAAAGCTTCAGGACTTAAAGGAGTATCTCCTTTTTTAAGAATGTTTTCAAAAGCATCGTATCCAACCTTATTCATCATGGCATTTTTTGCAAAATATTGTGGAGGAGGAGCAATACCATCCAACACTTCTTTTACAAATTCTTCTTTAGTCATATCTGCTCTTAAAGCATAATTCGTTTTCTTTTGATCACCTAAGATACCAACTGTTTCTTTACTTAAATTTTTACCGCATGCAGAACCTGCACCATGAGCAGGATACACAATAATATCATCTGGTAAAGTCATGATTTTATTTCGTAAAGAATCATATAACATAGCCGCTAAATCTTCTTTTGTTAAATCGGATTTAATTGCCAAATCTGGCCTGCCAACATCACCTAAAAATAAAGTATCTCCTGAAAAAATAGCGTGTTCTTTTCCATTTTCATCCAATAATAAAAATGTTGAAGATTCTAGAGTATGTCCAGGTGTATGCAACACTTTAATGGTTAGGTTTCCTACTTTAAATTCCTCATTGTTTGTGGCTTCATGAATATTATATTCTGTTTTTGCTCCAGGTCCAAAAACAATAGTAGCTCCAGTTTTTTTAGCTAAATCTACATGACCAGAAACAAAATCTGCATGAAAATGAGTTTCAAAAATATATTTGATTTTGGCGTTTTCTTTAGCAGCCTTATCAACATATTGTTGGGTTTCTCGTAAAGGATCAATAATAGCAACCTCTCCATTTGATTCAATGTAGTAAGCACCTTGGGCTAAACATCCTGTATATATCTGTTCTATTTTCATTTGCTATAAATTCTTTTGTAAAATTACGAAACCTTTTGAGTTTGATTTGTAACTTATATTACTTTTAAAATTATTTTAACTCTTTGTAAATGATATAGGTAGCCATGACTAAAACAAAATAGCCAAAACTCTTTTTAAGTTTTTTACCACTTATAAATTTGGATAGAAATACACCTAAAATAATTCCTAATATTGAAATACTTGTAAAAATTAATAAGAATGTCCATTCTATATCTAAAGTTTGTATATCACCTATAAAACCAATTAAAGAGTTAATAGTTACAATAATCAATGATGTACCAACTGCCTTTTTCATAGGAATGTTTGCCCATATTACAAGTGCTGGAACGTATAGGAATCCACCACCAGCACCAATAATGCCTGTTATTGTGCCAATTATAAGACCTTGGATGAATGTTTTGTAATAGGGTTGACTTCGAGATAATTCAAGATTTTCTTTTCTATTTTTTATCATGGAATATGAGGCAATAATCATGATGATTGCGAAAAAAATCATGATTCCCATACCCTTTGTTATATCAAAATCTCCTATGCTAAAAAGTGTTTCAGGAATTCCAGGAACCAAATAACGTCTGGACAAATAAACAGCAACAAATGATGGAAAAGAAAATGCTAATCCCGTTTTAAAATCCACCAAACCCTTTTTATGTTTTTGGTAAGTACCAACCATTGAAGAGGTGCCAACAACAAATAAAGAATAAGCAGTTGCAACAACAGGGTTATATCCTAATAAGTATACTAATAGTGGAACAGTTAAAATAGAACCACCACCGCCAATTAAGCCTAAAACTAAACCGACGATTAGTGCGCCTACATAACCAATAATTTGGGTTGTATCCATTTAGTGAGGTAATTTATCTTTCAAAAGACCATAAATAAATGTCCCAAAAATAGCAGCAGCGATAACAATTACCATGCTCCAAACTCCTGTTCCTAAAAGGATGTACATAGGGCCTGGGCAAGCACCAATTAGCGCCCAGCCTAATCCGAAAATAATGCCTCCAACTATATATCTAATCAGCCCTTTTTCTTTTTTAGGGACAAAAATATCTGCACCTTTTATACTTTTTATAGCGCCTCGTTTTGAGAGTTGTAAAAATAAAATACCCGATGCTATAGCTGTACCAATAATACCATACATATGAAAGGATTGAAACCTAAACATCTCATAAATACGGTACCATGAAACCGCTTCGGATTTCACTAAAACGATACCGAAAAATATGCCTACTAATAAAAATTTTAACGCCTTCATATATTTAAAAAATTAGAGGTAAAATAAAATTCGCCATAATAAGGCCTCCGATAAAAAAACCAATAACAGCTATTAATGATGGTTTTTGTAAACTACTTAAACCTGTAATAGCATGACCTGATGTGCAACCACCTGCGTAACGTGTTCCGAAACCTACAAGTAATCCGCCAACAACTAATAGGATTAAAGCTTTTGGCGATGCTAAAACATCTAAACTATACATCTCGTTTGGGACTAATGTTTGACCAGGATTTTTAAAGCCCATACTTTGAAGTTCTGATACTGTTGAAGGGTTTAAATCTGTTCCAGAGTTGTTTGAAAGGTATTGAGTTGCTATAAATCCGCCAATAATAGCGCCGAGAACTACGGTTAAGTTCCAAACTTGGTCTTTCCATTTAAAATTGAAAAAGTCTGCAAATTTACCTGCACCAGCTATAGAGCACATGGTACGAAGGTTTGATGACATGCCGAATGTTTTGCCAAAGTAGAGTAGAAGAGCCATAACTAAGGCTATTAATGGACCAGATATATACCAAGGCCATGGGTTTAAAATAGATTCCATATTTACCAGTTTTAGTGCGAATTTATGTTGAATGTACTTAAGTTATTGTAATAAATGTTACTTAAGTATAGCTGTAATATACAAAAGTGTTTTACTAATATATTCTTTAGCTGAGAATCTGTTAAAGAGTTATTATATGTTCATTTTGCCTTGATGCAAAACGAACCAAAAAATCAAATCAATCTGAGGAAATTGCAAAAGCACCATTCACTTTCAAAACTTCACGCCTGATGCTACGCATCGCGATTACGTTTTTTCGTTCATTATTTCTACAGATTGATGATTCCGATTTTATCGGAATTAGGGACTTTACTTTTTACTAGTTTTGGTTATCTCTTCTGACTTTTTAAATAGTCTAGTTGTTTGTAGATTGTGAATTGTAATGGCAGATAATTGCGCTAGGGATTGCAGTGGAAAGCCCACAGCTTTTGCGCCTTAGCGCACAAGCGAGGACTTGTAACGGAAAGCCCGACCCTTGGGTAGCGCCCAAATTATTTAAAGGATTTCTATTTTATTTCGGCTGAGTTTGATTTTGTTTTGGTTTTCAAGTTGTTTTAAAAGGCGTGAAATAACGACACGCGATGTGTGTAAATCTTCAGCAATATCTTGATGTTTTACAATGATGGTTTTTGTATCGTGGAGTTTGGTTTTGTTGATGAGGTATTTATACAACCTTTGGTCCATTTTTATGAAGGCTAGGTTATCTATGGCTTCGAGCATTTCGTCAAAACGGGTTTGGTAACTTTCTAGGATGAAGTTGCGCCAACTGGCATTTTCATGAAACCATTTTTGCATATTTTGAACAGGAATCATGATAAGTGTGGAGTCTTGTTCTGCAACGGCTCTTATTTTACTTTTTGTGGTTCCCATGCAACAAGTTAGAGACATGGTACAGGTTTCTCCTGCTTCTAGAAAATATATTAGTAGTTCGTTACCTTCTGAATCTTCTCTTAGAATTTTAATATTACCTTCCAATAATAGGGGAATGAATTTGAGAGGTTGATTAATGTCTATAATAATATCATTTGTCTTAAATGTGGCTATTTTACCAATATTTTCTATTTCGCTTATGAGCGAATTATCTAAGGTGTTGTTAAATTTTTCTTGTAGTAAGGTAGAAGTCATATTCAAAAGTAATGATTTAAAAAATTGAAAGAAATTGTTTGGTGGAGTTTTAATAAAAAATGTATATTTGCACCCACGAAAAAAGGCCATGTGGCGCAACTGAATAGCGCACTTGATTACGGCTCAAGAGGTTGCAGGTTTGAATCCTGCCATGGTCACTAAAGTAAAAAAGCTCTCAATATAATTGAGAGCTTTTTTACTTACAAATTTTTTTTACTCAATACATTTGAGTTTATCTATAAAAAACTCTTTATACTCAATAAAGTTTATTTGTTTTGAGTCTTCAGTTCCCTTGAGAACAATAGACTTAATTGGAGAATTTTTAAGAATTGAAATTTGTGCACTAGTTAATCTAGCTTTAAATAAAAACTCACCACATTCAATATCCCAAGAGTGGTAAAAAGGAATGGTTTGATTATTCTCTAAAGTAACTTTAACACTAGACCTTTGGTTTGGTAAATAAGATGCACAACCTAGGTCTCCAGAGTAGTTAAAAAATACATTTGTTTTTCTGTTTTGTCTATATAACTCAACTGTTAAATTATTGCTTAATGTATATGCTTCTGTTCTAATGGTTGTAATGTTATAAAACTTATCATATTCATTAATTTGATAATGACAAGAATCTCTAAACTTCATTCTTTCTAAAAAGGCAGCTTCTTTTGCGGCTTTCTCATGAGCTTTTCTGGAGATATCTTCCTGTTGAGAATTATCAGTTTGTAATCTCTGATTATTAAGTTTAGCAATAGAATCTCTTTTTCTCAATGCTATTAACTCTTGTCTTTCTAGAGCAATAACTTGAGCAATAGAATCACTTTTCCTTTTAAGTGCTTGCAACTCTTTTCTTTCTTGTTGTTGTGCCTTTATTAAAGAATCATATTTCCTTTTTTCTTCTTTTATTAAAAGTGCTTCGCTAGATCTTTTGATGGTAATTTTTTCGTTTTTTTCAGCTTCTTTTTTGGCTTTAGCTGCAGCGTCATTTTGTTTTCTTAATAATTTCAAAGCATCAGCTTTCTCTTTTTTTACTTTAGCTAGAGAATCCTTCTTTTTTCTTTCAGCTTCTTTTTTAAGTTTAGATTTTACAGATTTAAGTGAATCATTTCGCTTTTTTAGAAGTTCTAAAGCTTTTGCTTGCTCTACATTTACTTTGGCAATAGAGTCTTTTTTTCTTTTCTCTGCTTCCTTCTTTTGTTGCACTTTAGCTTTAGCAATAGAATCATTTCGCTGTTTTAATAGCTTTAATTCTTTATTAACTTGGTTAATAGAATCTGTTTTACGTTTTTCAGCTTGTAACCGCTTTTGTTCTTTTAATGCCTGTGCAATGGAATCTTTTTTTCTTTGTTCAGCTAGAAGTCTATCTTGTTCAATTTTAACTCTTGCTATAGAATCTTTCTTTTGTTGTGCAATGCGAAGTAATTCTTGATTAGCTTTAACCTTAGCAATAGAATCGTTTCTTTTTTGAAGTGCTAATTGTCTCCTTCTTTCTTCTCTAACTAAAGCAATGGAATCATTCCTGCGTTTTTCAGCTATTAGTCTATTTTGTTCTTTAATTGCTTGAGCAATCGAGTCTTTTTTTATTTGTGCAATACGACGTCTTTCTTTATCAGCGTTTACCTTTGCTATAGAGTCGTTACGTCTTTTTATTACTAATAACTTTCTCTCTTCTTCTTTTACTAAAGCAATAGAGTCGTTTCTGCGTTTTTCAGCTATCAGTCTGTTTTGTTCTTTTATAACTCGTGCAATAGAATCTTTTTTTCTTTGTTCAATACGAAGACGTTCTTGTTCTATTCTGGCTTTAGCAATAGAATCGTTTCTGCGAATTTCTAGGAGCTTTCTTTGCTTTTCAGCTTCAATCTTAGCTATAGAATCTCTTTTCCTTTGTTCAATAAGTTCTTTCTCTTCTCGAGCTTTTCTTGCAATAGCTTCTACCTTGTCTTGTCTCTGCTTTCTGGCTTCAATAGCTTTTTCTCGCTGCTTTTCTTCATGATCAAAATACAAGTCCATCATTTGTTCATTAACAAACAAGTACTGATCTCTAACAAAGCCAACAACATCTTTATACTTTACTTTATAAGTATAATTACCTAAGTAGCTTTTAACTATACATTTTTGATTTTCTTTAAATTCTGCAATTTTTTCAGACGACCTCTCTTCTGTTTGGTATAGATTACCATCTTGAGAAAATTTAGTAGAGATACTAGCTTCTTGAGAAAATACTTGTAATGTGAAGCTTAGAAATATTAATAATGGATAAATAGTTTTAACCATAGGTTTAGAGATTTGTGGGGCATTTGTAATTATTAGATGTAAATGTACTATTAGAAATAATTAAAACGCAAAATTTAAGCCAAAATGCGTGTTTTTATCTATCAATCTAACGCATTTCGGGTTACATACCATCTCCAGCCTATAATTGCCATTTGCAATTTAGTAGCTTTTACTAAATCTAATTGCTTTTTTGAGTAACTTGGAAGAACTAGTTTATTTACTTTGGCTAAAAATTTAAAAACTTGCTTTTTCACTTTATAACTTATTTAAAGTGTAAAAATAGTAAAACTTATTCTAGACTAAGTTTTACTTGGTTTTGATTTATAGTAGTGAAAGAATAAAGACTATTATTTCTACTACAATTTTGGCAAGTGTAATCATATTTTTAGGTTTTAAAAGGTTTGTAAATAAGGTTAATTATATCAATGTTTTTTGAAGATATATATTTACCAATATGCTTACCAAGTGTTTTTATATAAATCAATGAATTTAAATACGAATTTGTAAGTAAAAAGATGAAATTGATTTCAATATTTATGTGACGGTCTTTATTAAAGTTATTATTTGTAATTTAATAATATAATTATTGTATTAAATTATAATAATTATAGGGGTTTTTTGTAACAGTTTTTAAAACTCAAGGGGCGTTTTGTTTCAAAAAAGTACTTTTTAGTGATTTTCATCATTACATAAACTAAAAAAATGAAAAAGACACTCTTAATAGAGTGCCTTTTAAAACTATAAAAATTGGTAATGTTTATCGTTAATCTTTGGTTGTAATTTCTACTACACCATTTTTGGCTCTATCACCATATTTTTTTATTGCCGAATCACCTTTTAAAACATTTATACTTTTAATATCGTCGTTATCTAAGGTTTTAAAAGCTTTGTTTTTAACTTCTTTTCCATCAATAATATATATAGGTTCAGTACCATCATCCGTTTTAATAATGACTTTGTTATTACTTTTTCCTTTCCCTACAGCTTTTACTTTATAAGCCGTTTTACCAGGTTTATCCTTTTTTACTATAATAATATCCTCATTCTCATTTAAACCATCATTATCAACAATAATTTCAACGGTATCGTCATTATCTCCATTTTTAATAACATCAACAGTTTTAATACGTTTTGTAAAACTATTTCTGCCTTTTGTAATGTAGTGTACTGAGTCACCTTCAACCTCATAAACACCATCATCATTAGATATAAAAATGTTCTCAGTACCACTTCCTGTGCCTTTTACTTTGCTAACCTTACTACCATTTTTAATAATATAGGTAACAGATTTCTGTTTAACATTAGCATTACCAATAGAAATGTTTTTGCCTTTTTTGCCAAAAGAGATTTTTATTGGTGTAATAGGCTCATCAGAATTTAAGTTATAACTAGCGTTAGAATCATTTCCACGAGCTTCAATTTTAATTGCAGTAATTTCACCGTCAGCATTTCGCTTAACATTTTTAAATTTTAAAGTAACGCCTTTAGCTTTTGCTTCAGAAGTAATTTGATCAAGATCTGCATCAGAAGCGTTTTTTGTAACTATAAAAACCTCAACTTCTTTTTTAGATACATTATTTATGGTCCTATTTTTTACTTTTGGTGTTGTAATAGTCTCAACTGCATTTGTTTTTAAAGGCGTTTCTACAATCATGCTTTTTTCGGGTTCTAGATTATTTAGTACCGGGTTTGGAAGCATATCAAAAACAGGTTCTGCCTTTTTTATATAAATATCTTTGGTGTTAAAACTCATCAGGAATATGACTAATAATGGTATAACCAATGCATATTTAATTTTGTTGATTTTTTTTGATTTCGATTTTTGTAACATAACGATTCGTTTTTTGATTAATGAATTATAAAAATTATTGCTTAATACCAATTGATGAGTTGGCACACTTGTTTTAAGCAATGTATATTGATAGGTTTTTTTGCAAGCTGTTTGACGCACAGTATCATAATCTGCTAAAAACTCTAAATTTTGTTTTAAGTCTTTGTTATAAAGCCAAATAAATGGATTAAACCAAAGTACAACGCAGGCTAAATGCGTTAATAATATGTCTATGCTATGATATTGTTTAGCATGTACTTTTTCATGAGCAATTATCTGCTTCAATTCTGTTTTATTAAACTGCGTTGGGTTGTAAACAATCCAATTAAAAAATGAAAACGGAGAAATATCAGTTTTGGTTTTTACATAAGTATACTTGCCTTGTTTTTCCTTTTTATTCTTAAAAATAAGGAGTAATAAGGATGACATCTGAACAAAAAATCTACCAAAAAAGAAAACAACACCTAATGCATAGGCTATAATAACGTAATCCCAAAACTCTAAACCAGAATTTGCGGGAGCAGTTGCAACATTTTCAAATGTAAGTTCAGATACATCAATAGGCGTATATTCAATATATACAGGAATTACAATACTAGGTACAATTATAGCAATCAATAAACCAACAAGTAAAAACCACCTGTTAGATTTAAAAAAAGTATCGCGCTCTAAAAGCAACTTGTAAAACAGGTAAAAAACAGCAATAACGCCACTCGCTTTAATTAAATATTCCATGGTTATTCGTTTTTTTCAATAAGTTTAATTATCTCCTTTAATTCTTCAACGCTAATCTTTTCCTCCTTAGCAAAAAATGATACTACATTCTTATAAGAATTGTTAAAATAGCTATCTATTGCATTACTCATAAACCGTTTTCTATAATCCTCCTTTTTAATAATAGGGTAGTACTGGTGTGTTTTCCCGTAAGCATTATAAGCTACATAACCTTTCTCTTCTAAGTTTCTAATAATGGTAGAAAGCGTGTTGTAATGCGGTTTATCTTCGCTAATTTCTGCAAGCACATCTTTCACAAAAGCCTTTTCTAGCTTCCATAAAATATGCATAATTTCTTCTTCCTTATTGGTTAATTTTTCCATGTCCTAATAAATATTTGGGCGTTACCACAAGGGTCGGGCTATTCGCTATATCTTTTTCTCATGCTTCAAAAAAGGATGCCGCTACTATCCCTAACGCATTACAAACCTATAACTATTTTTATAGTTACACAACTAAATTAATAGTTATTTAACTAAATTTTAAGTTTTCAAAAAACTTTTTACTTTTAACTTATCACTTTTTTTACTTTCATTTATCTTCGTAAAAAAATAAGTTTATGAGCATCCTTTGGGTTATCCTTGGTTTTATATTGTTAGTAATAGGAGGTGAGTTTTTAGTACGCTCATCAGTAGCCTTATCATTTAAGTTTAGTATTTCTAAAATGGTAATAGGTATGACGGTGGTTTCATTTGCAACCTCTGCACCAGAATTATTAGTAAGCTTACAAGCGGCACTTTCTGGTTCGCCAGCAATAGCTATTAACAATGTAGTAGGCTCTAACATAGCTAACATTGGTTTGGTTTTAGGAATTACAGCTATGGTAGGAGCAATAGCTGTAGATAAATCGTTTTACAAGCTTAATTGGCCAGTAATGATGGTGTTTTCCATTGTGCTCTATTATTTTTTAAAGAATGATAATGTTTTAACAGCCATAGAAGGCGGTATTTTATTTGCTGGATTAATTACATTTTTAGTTTATCTCATCCGAAGTGCAAAAAAAGATACCGTTTCAGAAGAGGTTGATGATGCCTTAGCAACCGTTTCTAACTTTAAAATTGGCCTATGGTTATTAATCGGAGCAGCATCACTTTATTTTGGAAGCGAATGGTTGGTTGAAGGCTCTAAAGAAATAGCACGTTCTGTTGGGGTTAGTGAAGCTGTAATAGGTGTATCTTTAATAGCTATTGGAACAAGTGTGCCAGAATTAGCAGCATCAGTAATTGCAGCCGCAAAACAAGAAAAAGCCATTTCTCTTGGAAACCTTATAGGCTCGAACATATTTAATATAGCTTCAGTTTTAGGTTTAACATCTTTGGTAAAACCAATACCAGTTACAGAACCTCAAATATTATCAAACGATATTTTTTGGATGCTTGGTTTTTCAGCAATTCTAATTCCGTTAATATTTCTTCCTAAACGTTTCCAAATTAGTAGAGCTAAAGGATTCTTTTTAGTGGTTTGCTATGGCGTGTTTATGTTTTTGGTGTTTACTCACGGGAAGCTTTAAAAAAGAAAAACCTCCTAATTCAAAAAAAGAATTGGAGGTTTATAGTTTAGATTTTGAAGAATTTAATCGACTTTCAGTTTAATGATTCTTCCATTTTTCTTTCGTTCACCTAGCAAGAAAACAGTTTTCTTCTCTAAATTTGGAATACCATTATTTACTTTGTAATAAACTTTTGATTCTTTATCATCAATTAATTTTTTGTAATCATAGTTCCCGTTTTCATCAAGAGAGATGATATATAGATTAGACTTTTTTGATGATGTTTGGCTAAAATAAATTTTGTCTTTGCTAACTCTTTTTATTTTATCTGAGCAGTTTATAAAAAAGTAAGTAGACTCGTTTACAGGAAGTGTAGTAAAAGAACTAGTTGTAAAACCTGTTTGAGACTTATTAATATTTCTTGCCCATTTTAAGTCACCATTAGCATCTAGTCTTAGAGTCATAATATCATTAAAGTGGTATACTGTATAAGTTCTCATACCTCCATTTACACTCGACATTGTATGTGTCGTTATAAAAAACTCTTCAGCATTTATTACAAGGTCATTATTGCCCATTAGGTAAACACCTTTAAATTCTATATTGTCAATTCCTTTTTCCTTTTTACGTTTCTTTTTTCTGTTTTTTTCTCCGTATTTATCACTCAAGAATTTTTCTGAAAACTCATTGAATTTACTATAATTTATGTCTAACGTAGTAGGATTTAAATCATAAATGCAAACACCATTGATTTTATGTTCTTTGTCATTTCCGAAAAAACCAGTGCAAATTAACCTATCTTCATTTTTTAATAATTGTAAAGATTCTATTAATTTTCCAGTAGTTTTAAAACTAGTGCTTTCAACCGATTCTGCATTAACTTTATATAATTCAAAATGGTAATTTACTTTTCCACCTTTTTTAGTTCTTTTTGAATTTTTTTCAAAGGATTTACCAAGAAAATATACAGTACCATCTTCATCATCTACTTCAAAACTATTGTATTCAAATAGCCTGTCTTTAATATTTTTAGTAATTAGTTTATCATAAACAAGCTCAAAATTGTCATTAAAAACAAATACTTTATGGGTTTCTTTGTCTTTATTTTTAATATCAAAATTTATGGCAAAAAACTTTTTGTTTAGTGAGAAAATAACCTCTCCCATATGATTACCATCAGCTTGTCCCCAACCATTATTTATAAAAAATGGAAATATAAATACTCCAAAATAGTCTTTGATGTTATCTTCAGAAAACTTAAGTAAGTTTTGAGATGAAAAACTTAAACTATTAATTTCTGATGATGATATATTTATTGCAATAGATTTTTCCTTTTTAAGCTCTTCAATTTCTATAAGATGTAGTTTGTCGTTTTTTAAAAAAGCATTTTTTATAGTTTTATTTTTAACTTCATAATCAAGAGTTTTAACTTCCTTCAGGTTGCTATCAAAATATTGAATGTAATAGCCTTTAAGTTTTTGTTGCATACCTCCATGGTATGATCTTATGGTTACTATACCTCCATCATCTGCTTCAAGCGTAAATGATAAATATGAATTTTTTTTCTTGTCCTTAAAAATGTCACTTTTTGTAATAGAAACATCTTGTGCAAAAGACATTGTGATAAATAGTAATAGAATTAATGTAAATAGTTTTTTCATTATAATTGGTTTGTTTTTAAGTGTGCAAATCTAAAAAAATAATTGTAAGAATTTGTTTAATAAAAGAACGTTTCCAAATTAGTAGATCTAAAGGGTTCTTTTTAGTGGTTTGCTATGGCGTGTTTATGTTTTTGATATTTACTCACGTGAAGCTTTAGTTTTAAAAATTCGAATCCTATTTTTCTTAATTTTCACAAATAGTATTGTAGCTTAGGGTTTTATTTTGTAAAAAAACCTACTATCTTCGTTTAGTATCGGATATAAAACACATGTGCTGAACTTGTTTCAGTATTAAAACGATTTTATATCCACGAAACATTAAACGAACCTCCCAAAACAGACCCAAAACCACAGTTTAAACACCTAAAGCAAGCAAACACACCCGCGTTAGGGATTGCAGTGGCATCCTTTATGCGAAGTTTTGGTTATAAATAGATTTTTTGAAATGTGAAGTTAATTGATAACGAGATCCCGAAACATGTTCGGGGCTGCTTCGCAGAAAGATATAGCGGAAAGCCCGACCCTTGTGGTAACGCCCAAATTATTAACCACAAAAAAACGCTAACAAATTAATGCTAGCGTTCTTTTATGAACAAAATCTGTTGCTAAATTATATTTTAGCAGATTTAACAGTTTTAATAATTCTACCTGCAATTTTATAAGGATCTCCGTTTGATGCTGGTCTTCTATCTTCTAACCAACCTTTCCAACCTTTCTCTACAGTAATAATTGGAATACGAATTGATGCTCCTCTATCTGAAACTCCATAAGAGAAATCTGTGATAGCTGCAGTTTCGTGATCTCCAGTTAAACGTTGGTCGTTAAACTCACCGTAAACAGCAATGTGTTCTTTTACTACCGGACGGAAAGCTTCACAAATAGCTTCGTAAGTTTCTTTAGATCCGCATGTTCTTAAAACCTCGTTAGAGAAATTAGCGTGCATACCAGAACCATTCCAGTCCATATCTTTACCTAATGGTTTTGGGTGATACTCAATGTAGTAACCATATTTTTCAGTTAAACGGTCTAATAAATATCTAGCAACCCATATTTCGTCACCAGCTTTTTTAGCACCTTTAGCAAACAATTGGAATTCCCATTGTCCAGAAGCAACCTCTTGGTTAATACCTTCAAAGTTCAAGCCAGCATCAATACATAAATCAGCGTGCTCTTCAACTAAATCTCTACCGTGAGTATTTTTACCACCAACTGAACAGTAGTACATACCTTGAGGTGCAGGATATCCGCCAACAGGGAATCCTAATGGTAATTGAGTTTTTGTATCCATTATGAAATACTCTTGCTCGAAACCAAACCAGAAATCATTATCATCATCATCAATTGTAGCTCTTCCGTTAGATACGTGAGGCGTTCCATCTGCATTTAAAACTTCAGTCATTACTAAGTATCCGTTGATTCTATCTGGATCTGGATAAATAGCTACAGGTTTTAATAAACAATCTGAAGATCCACCTTCTGCTTGTCTAGTTGATGATCCATCAAAAGACCAGTTTCCTAATTCTTCTAATGTCCCTTTAAAGTTTTCGTGCTCTTCTACCTTAGTTTTACTTCTCAAGTTTTGAGTTGGGTAGTACCCATCTAACCAAAGATATTCTAATTTAATTTTTGCCATAATGAATATTTTATAATTGAAATATTGATAATAATATCACAAATATAATTTTTTATATATTCACTTTAAATATATAGGGGGTATTTTAGTAAATGGATGAGTTATTTTTATTCATACCCCATTTTTTTAAGGTTTATTTTAAAAAAAGATGATTATTTTATAAAAAAACTGAAAAAAGCTTAAAAGAATTTTTCAGTTTGAAGGTTTTATTATTTAACCTGCTTATTTTTGCTTAACAATTCAAAATCAAACATTTTAATACTTAATAAGATGTCTACACTAAGATTTCACGCTATAAAAGAGTCTCTTAATTACAAACCTATTTTGGTTGAAGAAAAAGAGCGACGCTCAGATTTATTTGGTAAAAATGTGTTTAACGAAAACACGATGCGCCATTACTTAACAAAAGATGCTTTTATAGGTGTTATGAATGCTATTCAGCATGGAAAAAAGATTGATAGAAGTGTAGCAGACCAAGTAGCATCTTCAATGAAGGATTGGGCACTTTCAAAAGGTGTTACACATTATACACACTGGTTTCAGCCTTTAACAGGAACAACTGCTGAAAAACACGATGCCTTTTTTGAAACTGTAGGTGGTGGAATGGCTATCGAGAAATTTGGTGGTAACCAATTGGTACAACAAGAACCTGATGCATCTAGTTTTCCAAGTGGCGGTATTAGAAACACTTTTGAGGCTAGAGGTTATACAGCTTGGGACCCAACGTCACCAGCATTTATATACGGAACAACATTATGTATTCCTACCATTTTTGTTGCATATACTGGTGAAGCTTTAGATTATAAAACACCATTATTAAGAGCATTACATGCTGTAGATGATGCTGCAACTGCCATTTGCAAGTACTTTGATAAAAACGTAAAGAAAGTAACCTCGTCTTTAGGTTGGGAGCAAGAGTATTTTTTAATAGATAAAATGATGGCAGCAAGTCGTCCAGATATTACTTTAACGGGGCGTACTTTGTTAGGACATTCTTCAGCAAAAGGTCAGCAATTAGACGATCATTATTTTGGATCTATTCCTAGCCGAGCATTAAACTTTATGCGAGAGTTGGAAACCGAATGTATGCTTCTCGGAATTCCTGTAAAGACCAGACATAATGAGGTGGCACCAAACCAATTTGAGTTAGCGCCTATTTATGAGGAAGCCAATTTAGCGGTAGATCATAATGCGTTATTAATGGATATTATGGGGCGTGTAGCATCTCGTCATAACTTTAAAGTATTGCTTCACGAAAAACCTTTTGCAGGCGTAAATGGTTCTGGTAAACATAACAATTGGTCCTTATCAACAGATAAAGGGGTTAATTTATTGGCACCAGGAAAAACACCAATGAGTAACCTGCAATTTCTAACATTTTTTATAAACACGATTAGAGCAGTACATACACATGAAGCACTTTTAAGAGCAGCTATAGCATCTGCTAGTAACGATCATAGATTAGGTGCAAACGAAGCACCACCAGCCATTATATCCGTGTTTATTGGCGAGCAGTTAACCAAAGTTTTAGAAGAGTTAGAAGGCGTAACAAAAGGAAAGTTATCACCACAAGAAAAAACCGAATTAAAACTTAATGTAGTTGGTAAAATACCAGATGTTTTATTAGATAATACGGATAGAAACAGAACATCGCCTTTTGCCTTTACAGGAAATAAGTTTGAGTTTAGAGCCGTTGGGTCTACAGCAAATTGTGGTAACCCAATGACGGTTTTAAACACCATTGTAGCCAAACAACTTAAAGATTTCAAAAAAGAAGTTGATGCTTTAATTGACAAAAAAGATTTAAAGAAAGATGAGGCTGTTTTTAATGTATTAAGAGAATATATTAAAGCATCCAAAGCCATTTTGTTTGAAGGCAATGGTTATGGAGAAGCTTGGGAGAAAGAAGCAAAAAAACGCGGTTTAAGTAATAATAAAACAACGCCAGAAGCCTTAAAAGCTCGAGTTTCTAAAGAAGCCATTGCACTGTTTGAAGAAATGGGTGTTATGAGTAAAATTGAAACCGAAGCCCGTTACGAAATAGAGGTGGAGGCTTACATCATGCATATTCAAATTGAGAGTCGTGTATTGGGCGATATTGCCCGAAATCATATTGTACCAACAGCGGTTAGGTATCAAAATATTTTGGTAGAAAATGTTCGAGGTTTAAAAGAAATTTTCGAAGAAAAGTACAACAGTGTTTCCAGAGAGCAAATCAATTTAATCGAAGAAATATCTAAGCATATAGAAGGCATAAATGCTAACGTAACCAAAATGTTAGAAGCCAGAAAAAAGGCTAATGCAAGTAAAGATATCGAAAAGAAAGCACATGCTTACTGCAACAATGTAAAACCCCTGTTTGATGATATCCGTTACCATTGCGATAAGCTAGAACTATTGGTAGACGACGAAATTTGGCCACTAACCAAGTACCGCGAAATGCTATTTACAAGGTAGTGTTTTTATTTGGGCGTTACCCCGAAAAGGGGTCGGGCTTTCACTACTCAATCCCTCCTTCGTCGGGGATTTCAAACATACCGTTCAATACCTAACGCGGATATCCGAAGATGTGTTTTATAAATCCGGAATTGTTTTTTTAGTAGAGGTTCGTTTAATGTATTTCTTTATGATTTTGCAGCCAGTTTTTTGCTTATTATCATAAGTTAATATCATGAAATATATTCTTAACCGTACTATAAAGTAAATCAGAAGAATTAGAAAATCTACTATTTATTATCATACTAATCCCTATTTTATTTTTAGGACAAATAATTAACCAAGATGTAGTACCTATTGCTGTTCCTGCATGTTTATATATGGTTGTTTTATTATCGTTTTCAATATGCCAAAAATATCCCATTGGTGTAGTATTCTGGGTTACTTTTTTCCAAGATTCTTGAGCAACTACATTTTTATCATTCAATAAGAACTTCATATACTTTTGTAAATCAGGAATAGTAGATTTTAAATAGCCATCTGCTCCTAAATGAAAACGAGGTTGATTAGGTGTTGTGTTTCCTTGGCCATCATGTCCTTTAGTTAACTTTTGTAATTCTATGTCAGACAGTTCTAGTTTTGTATTATCCATTTCAGAAGGTTTAAAAATATATTTTTTCAAGAGTAACTCATAAGACATTTTATATACATTTTCTAAAATGTAACCCAATAGATTAGTACCGTTAGAAGAATATACATATTCTGTTCCAGGTGTTTTATTTATTTTTATTCTTTTTAAATCTTTAAAAAAATTATCTTTTTTGTAATTTTCTACAAAGTTTAAAGCGCCGTTAATATCTCCATTTTTTAAATAAGCTTCTACACCAACTAATTCTGCAGGTAATCCACTAGTATGTGTTAGAAGATGTTTAATTTTTATAGGATGGTTATTAAAAGATAAATTTTTATAATCACCTTTTAAATATTGCCTAATATCATCTTCTAAATAAAATTTATCATCTAAAACAGCTCTAGCAGCAAGAAGACCAGTCATAGTTTTAGTAATTGAAGCTATTGAATATATTGAACCATCATTAGGGGCGTTATTTTTTTCTTTATCTAACTCACCATAGTAAGCGGAAAATTCATTTCCTTTTAAGTATACTCCAATTGCTACTGAACGGATGCTTTTATCAGTTAGTAATTCATTTACATTTTTATCTATTATTTTTTTTAAAGCAGCCTCAGAATATATAAACTTGTTTTGACTTATACAGCTCACAGTTATTACAAAAGCAATTAGTAGTAAATAGTTTTTTTTCATGCTCTTTTTTGATTTATAATTAATTGTTGAATTTTATTGAATCCTAAAAAGCAAATAGGGATAAGAATTAATGATAGACTTAATATTAATGTAGTCTGGTCTGGGTTATTTATGATTTTGTATTCTACTGTTAAAAACAGTGTAAGAATAATTAAACTTGATAATAGTACTTCTGTTGATTTAAAAATGGGTTTATATTTAATAGCTGGTTTCTTTTTTAATTTTGAAATAATTTCATTATTAAATTCTGTTGATGAGATTTTGATTAAATCATTAGAAAGTATATTATTAATTGTTTTCTTGTCCATGATAATAAGATGTATCTAATTTTATTTTTTTTAATTTTTGTCTTCCTCTATGTAGCAATACTTTTATATTAGCTTTACTAAAAGAAGTGATTTTTATAATGTCATTTATGCTCTTTTCTTTTAGGTAGAATAGAGAAATTACTATGTATTCTTTTTCGTTTAAATTTGATAGTAGTTTGGTGATATTTATTTCCTTTTTAACGTCTGTTTCTTCAGATTCAATATCAGTTTTTGAGAATTCGATAAGTTTTCTTTTTTGTTTAAAGGCTCTTATGCTTTCTCGATAAACTATTTTAAACAGCCAAGTAGAAAATTTAGATTCATTTCTAAAACTTTGAAGTGACTTTAGAACAATTAAAAAAGAATTTTGAACAATATCCTCTGCATCAGCTTTATTTTTTGTAATGTTTAAAGCAATAGAAAATGCTAAATCTCTATGATTGCTAATCAATGTATTTATTGCATTTGTATCACCTTTTTTGGCTTGTTTTATAAGTGGCTCCAATTATTTATTTCTTAAAATAAAATAAAATAATAGAGAACCTATTCCTAAAAACATAAGACAACTTCCTATATAACAAACAGCATTATTTAAATCGCTTATTGTGGTTAATAAATGACCCAAAAAAATGCCGAGTGCTAAATTGATAAGTATAATGCCTCGGCCTAAATTATTGAGTCTCATTTGCTCAATAATATCCTCAAAAATTACATCACTCCCTTTTTTTATAAGTTCAATTTTTTCTTTATGTCTATTTCTTAAAAAAAGTATAATTATTGTTATAATAGAAACAAAAATTACTACAAAAGGGATAAGGCTTAATTCATTACTTGTTGTGTGCATCTGGCTTTGTTTTATATATAAGAGTAAGGATTGATAAAAAGGTTACAAACTTATTTCAACACCTTTTTGCTTTTAGGTAATTGAAAGGAAAAGAGAATGTTTTTTAAGACGGTTAGTCTGTTTAAATTGACTAAAATATTTCGTAGGTATAAAAGTGTTTTATTGTTTTATATCCACTTAAACAAAGTTGTCATTTTATTCTTATGAAGTTAAATACATCATTCTAGTATTTATAACCAAAAAAGAAGCATTATTTTTTATTAAAACTTATTAGCAAAACCAAGATTTTTTCATTCAAAAAACTACTTTTGCATCACAATACAATATTATGAGTCAAGAAGTTTCAAAACGTTACGCGCAACGTGGTGTTTCAGCATCAAAAGAAGATGTACACAATGCTATTAAGAATATTGATAAAGGGCTATTTCCAAAGGCATTCTGTAAAATAGTTCCAGATTATTTAACCAATGATAATGATTATTGCTTGATTATGCATGCTGATGGTGCAGGAACAAAATCGTCTTTAGCGTATATGTATTGGAAAGAAACTGGTGATGTTTCTGTTTGGAAAGGTATTGCACAAGATGCTTTAATCATGAATATTGATGATTTATTGTGTGTTGGGGCTACTGATAATATCATGCTATCTTCTACCATTGGAAGAAATAAAAATTTAATTCCAGGAGAAGTACTTTCGGCCATTATTAACGGCACTGAAGAACTTCTAAAAGATTTAAAATCTTTCGGTGTAACCATCCATTCAACAGGAGGAGAAACAGCCGATGTTGGAGATTTAGTACGTACCATAATTGTAGATTCTACGGTTACTGCAAGAATGAAACGTAGTGATGTTATAGATAATGCAAATATTAAAGCAGGAGATGTTATTGTTGGTTTAGAAAGTTTCGGGCAAGCTACTTACGAGAAACAATATAATGGCGGCATGGGAAGTAACGGACTAACTTCTGCAAGACACGATGTGTTTAGTAAATATTTAGCTAAAAAATACCCTGAAAGTTTTGATGCTTCAGTGCCTGAAGATTTAGTATATTCTGGAGGTGTCAAGTTAACAGATGCTGTTGATAATTCACCAATTGATGCTGGTCAATTAGTATTATCGCCAACACGAACTTACGCGCCTATAATTAAAACAATTCTATCAAAATATAATAGTGATACGGTTCATGGTATGGTACATTGTTCTGGTGGTGCACAAACAAAAATTCTTCATTTTGTGGATGAATTTCATATTGTAAAAGATAACATGTTCCCAATTCCACCACTTTTCAAATTGATACAAGAACAATCTAAAACCGATTGGAAAGAAATGTATCAGGTATTTAATTGTGGGCATAGAATGGAATTATATGTAACACAAGAAATAGCAGATAGTATTATAGAAATTTCAAAATCTTTCAATGTAGATGCTAAAATTATTGGTAGAGTTGAACCTTCAGAAACAAAAAAGCTTACAATAAAATCTGAGTACGGAGAGTTTAGTTATTAATTGTTTTTTTTCTTCAAATGGAATAGTTTTTGATGAATAATAAAATTTTAAAATAACCTAACATAACCATGAAGTATTTTCAAATTATTCTAATTTGCCTTTTCTACAATTTAAGTTTTGCTCAACCTGATTCTCTATATATAAAAGAGGAAAAACAAAAGTATACTGGCCCGCAATGGACTCAAAAAAACAAAGCCTCTTTTGATTTAAGTGAAGTTGCTTTTGTTAACTGGAACGCCGGTGGTAGTAACTCAATTTCTGGATTATTCGGTTTAAAATCACATCTGGATTACAAAGACAAGTTTTTTGTTTGGAAGAATAATGCTGAAGTTCGCTATGGCGTAAACAAGCAAGAGGCTAGAGAATTAAGAAAAACGGATGATTTATTTGAGATAAATTCCAATATGGGATACAAGCCAGATAGTTTATCTAATTGGTTCTATTCAGCAAGATTAAACTTCAGAACACAATTAACTAATGGCTATAATTACCCTAATAAAGACGAGCCAATTTCTAGGCTACTCGCACCTGGTTATTTGTTTTTTGGTGGTGGTATGGAATATGGAAAGAATATAGAAAAGTTATCTTTTTACTTTTCACCAATTACATTAAAAGCAACCTTTGTTTTAGATGAAGATTTAGCTAACGCTGGCTCTTTTGGTGTTAAACCTGCAGTTTTAGACCTTGATGGAAATGTTATTGTTCCAGGAGAACAAATCAGAACAGAAGTTGGTGTTTTGATTACTAATGGTTATGAAATGGAATTAGCTGAAAATATTAACGTAAAAAATCAAGTGAGTTTGTATTCAGACTATGTTAATAATTTTGGTAACGTAGATTTAGATTGGAGAATAGATTTTGATTTTAAAGTAAACAGTTTTGTTAGAGCTACATTAGGTTCTCATTTAAGATATGATGATGATGTTAAAACACAAATTCCATCAGATATTGAAGGTGAGTTTGATGAAGCTGGTGCTAAAGTACAGTGGAAACAATTTTTGGGTGTAGGGTTTGCTGTTGACTTTTAGTTTAAAGAACCAATACTTAAATAGTTATAATCTTCAAGTGTTTTTAAGTCTTTAATTAATTTAGAATGACCACTTTTTATCAGATATAAATTATCTGACATGTCAATAATATGTCTGTACATATGGTCAGTAACTATTATAACTTTATTTTGTTTTTCTTCAGCGATTAAAATTTTTATTTTTTCGATTTCTAATGGAGCTATATGAGAAAATGGTTCGTCTAAAAGAATAATTTCTCGATTACTTCTTAATATAATGTAGGTTTCTATAAGCCTTCGTTCTCCTCCTGAAAATTTGCTGAATTTTGAGTTTTTGTAATTAGAGAATTTTTCAAATAAAGAGATGAAATGATTCCAGTCTACTTCAAAAAGATTAAAGATTGTTTTTAATTTTAAAGACCCAGGAATAAAATTATATTGAGGCAAATATGCAATTAATTTTGTTTGATATAATGGTTTTAATATAGGCTTGTTGTCAATCCTAATAAGTTTATATTTTGGCTTTAAATTGCCAAAAATTATTTTTAATAAAGATGTTTTACCACAGCCATTACTTCCAAGAACACCAGTTATTTTTCCTTTTTCAGCTTTTAAATAAATGCCATTAAGAATCCGTTTTTCTTTAAAGTAAAGCTCTACATTATCAATTTCTAATGTCATATAAATTCTTTCAAAAGAATAAGGAAAGGTAATGAAATTAGTATGTCAATTAGATATAAATATGAAAATAATTTTAAGCTTGAAATCCCTAGATTCTTATAAAAAATTAATTTCCGTTTTGCTTTTGTTTCGTTGGATATATATAATAAAAAAATAACAAGCAATAGTTTAATTATTAAAATTGGAATTATTTTAAATTTTATAAATGAAAAAAACATATTTATTCCGAAAGACCATAAGATTAATGGTCTGTAAAAAATGAATATGGAGAATAATTGCTGCATGTTGTGATTAATAACGTTAATTATTGAAGAATATTTTTATTATCAACTCATTCCGTTAACTTCAAACACTTGAAAATTCATAAATTATCGTATTTTTGGATTCCAATAAAAAAGGCAGATGTTAGAGAAATTACAAATAGTAAAACAACGTTTTGATGAGGTTAGCGATTTAATTATCCAACCTGATATTATAACAGATCAGAAACGATATGTGGCACTAAATAGAGAATATAAAGACTTGCGATTGCTTATGGAAAAGCGCGAGTTGTATATAGAACTTACCAATAATTTAGCTGAAGCTGAAGAAATTATTTCAGACGGGAGTGATGCAGAAATGGTGGAAATGGCCAAAATGCAATACGATGAAGCTAAAACTGGTATTCCTGCTTTGGAAGAAGAAATAAAAGTAATGCTAATACCTAAGGATCCTGAAGATTCTAAAAATGCTGTAGTGGAATTACGTGCTGGAACAGGTGGTGATGAAGCGAGTATTTTTGCAGGTGATTTATTTAGAATGTATACTAAATACTGTGAGGGAAGAGGTTGGAGAGTTGATACAGTAGATTTTAGTGAAGGTACAAACGGTGGTTTTAAAGAAATTCAATTTGAAGTTTCTGGAGAAGATGTTTATGGTACTTTAAAGTTTGAAGCTGGTGTGCATCGTGTGCAACGAGTACCACAAACAGAAACTCAAGGGCGTGTACATACAAGTGCCGCAACCGTAATGGTATTTCCTGAAGCTGAAGAGTTTGATGTAGAAATTAATCCAAAAGATGTAAGAATAGACTTTTTCTGTTCTTCGGGTCCAGGAGGACAATCTGTAAATACAACATATTCTGCGGTTCGATTAACACATGAGCCTACAGGGTTGGTTGCACAATGTCAAGATCAAAAATCACAACATAAAAACAAAGAGAAGGCTTTTAAAGTATTACGTTCTCGTTTATATGATTTGGAGTTAGCAAAAAAGATGGAAGAAGATGCCGCTTTACGTGGTACCATGGTTACTAGTGGTGATAGAAGTGCAAAAATTAGAACGTATAATTACCCACAAGGACGCGTTACAGATCATAGAATTGGATTAACACTTTACGATTTGTCAAACATCGTTAATGGTGATATTCAAAAAATTATAGACGAATTGCAACTGGCTGAAAATACTGAAAAATTAAAGGCTAATACGGATGTGATTTAAAACAAACTACGTGACAACAACTCAACTCGTTCAGCAAATCAAAAAAAAGAAATCCTTCCTGTGTATAGGATTGGATGTTGATTTAAATAAAATACCAAAGCATCTATTAAAAGAAGACGATCCTATTTTTGCTTTTAATAAAGCTATTATTGATGCCACAAATCATTTATGTGTTGCGTACAAACCCAATACAGCATTTTATGAAGCTTATGGTATAAAAGGCTGGCAAGCTTTAGAAAAAACGATTAATTACTTAAACGAAAAGCATCCAGAGATTTTTACTATTGCAGATGCAAAACGTGGTGATATTGGTAATACAAGTACGATGTATGCAAAAGCTTTTTTTGAAGATTTAGCGTTTGATTCAGTTACTGTTGCACCGTACATGGGGAAAGATTCAGTTGAGCCTTTTTTAGCGTTTGAAAATAAGCATACTATTCTTTTAGCGTTAACATCAAATCAAGGGGCGTTTGATTTCCAAACTAAAAACATTGAAGGTAAAGAGGTCTATAAACATGTGCTTGAAACTTCAAAATCTTGGAAGAATTCTGAAAACTTAATGTATGTTGTTGGTGCTACAAAAGCAGAATTTTTAGCAGATATTAGAAAAATAATTCCAAACAGTTTTTTACTTGTTCCAGGTGTTGGCGCTCAAGGCGGAAACTTACAAGATGTTTGTAAATACGGAATGAGTGATACTATTGGATTATTAATTAATTCATCAAGAGGTATTATTTATGCTTCAAATGATACTGATTTTGTAGAGGCTGCTGCCAAAAAATCTGAAGAACTTCAAAAACAGATGGAAGCCATTTTGAGTTAATTCTAAATTCTGATAACTATGCAGGATTTTAAAGATCAACTCAACAGAATTATTCATTTAAAAGAAACGCCTAAGCGAATCATTTCATTAGTGCCGAGTCAAACTGAATTACTTTGTGATTTGGGTTTAGAACCATACTTGGTTGGTGTAACAAAATTTTGTGTTCATCCGCATCATGTAAAAACAAAGACTACTGTAATAGGCGGTACAAAACAAATACATCTGGATAAAATAAAAGCGTTAAATCCAGATATTATTCTTTGTAATAAAGAAGAAAACACCAAAGATATAGTTGAGTCTTGTGAACATGTATGTTCTGTTCATGTATCTGATATTTATAATATTGATGATAGCTTAGAGCTAATTAGCCAATATGGAGAAATATTTAATTGCATGCAGAACGCTTTTTCAATAATTAAAAAAATAGAAACAGAATTAAGAAGCTTTAATCTTTTTATTAAAAACAAACCTTCTTTAAAGGTGGCGTATTTTATTTGGAAAAATCCATGGATGGTTGTTGGAAACCATACATTTATAGACTATTTACTAGATTTGAATAAACTTCAAAACGTATATTCAAACAAGGAGCGTTATCCGGAAATTGAGCTAACAGATTCTGCAGTACACAACAATGTAGATGTGGTTATGCTTTCTTCAGAACCTTTTCCATTTAAAGAAACTCATAAAAAAGAGCTACAAGAACTTTACCCCAATGCAACTATTATACTTGTTGATGGAGAAATGTTTTCTTGGTATGGCTCTAGATTAACAAAAGCGTTTGCATATTTTAAAACGCTCCGTTTAAATCTTCAGAATAATGCACTTTAGTAGTATCATCTACAAAATTCGCTATTCTTTTTTCCAATTCTTTTAAACTGATTGTCTTGCTTAGGTTGGGTTTTATTTTACCAACTCTACAGAATTGTTTGTTCATTTTACGTTCTTTTTATATAGAAAGTACGTGTAAGTGAGTGTTTTAGATGTGATGTAAAGGTTAAAGAATTGCTAAATTTAATTAGCGGATTGAAAGAGTTCTCTTTGAAGATATTTTAATCTATTTAACTTATTTAGAAGTTTGATTGCTTTAAATTCTGATATATCACTTAAAGCGGAATCTGTTTGTCTAAAATTATAAGCTTGCTCAACTAAAAGCTTATACTTAGTATTTAGTTTAGATTGTTTAGTTTTTATATCGTCAATTCTATTCATGAAGGTTTGATAAACAAGTACTTAAATATACATTATTTATTAATACATTTTAAATAATCTGAAACTTTTTTTGAATGATAATGTTATGTTAATTATAAATAATAGGTGGTATCTTTTTGTAAATTTAATTTTGATCAAAAATAGTCTCATATGAAAAATGCATTTATACTTTCAGTGTTTGTTTTATTCTCGATGTTTAGTTATTCTCAAAATGATTCTTGTGAATGTTGTACAGAAAAGCACAGTGAATTTGATTTCTGGATTGGATCTTGGACCGTTACTAATCCTGATGGAGAATTAGCAGGTAATAATATTATAGATAAAATTCAAGATAAATGTATTCTTAGAGAAAATTGGACCAGTGCAAAAGGGAATTATACAGGTACCAGTAGTAATTTTTATAATTATACTAAAAAGCAATGGGAACAAATATGGATTGATAACAAAGGCGGAAGCTTACATTTAAAAGGGAATCGTTTTGGTAATCAAATGATTTTAAAAACAGATGTTGCTAAAAACAAAGATGGACAGCCTTTTTATCATAAAGTAACTTGGACGGTGAATGATGATGGTTCTGTACGCCAATATTGGGAGACAATTACCAATGATAAAGATATTACTATTGCTTTCGATGGATTGTATAAAAAAACCGAATAATATATATTCGGCTTATTTAATACTTAGTTTTTTAATTTAATCTTGTAAAGCAAAAACCTTCTTCAATAAATCAGTTGTTCTTGAAGATATTTTAGTTCTTATATCTTTTTCTTCAACAGCTATCATGGTATAAACACCTTTTAAGGCTTCTCCAGTTACATAATCTGTTAAATCAGGGTTTACATCTTTTGTGAATGGTATGGTATTATACTTATTAATAAGGTTATTCCAAATTTCATCTGCTCCAACTTTACTAAAAGAGTTTTTTATAACTGGGTTAAATTTAGCGTAAAGAGCAGTCTGTGTTTTAGAAGTTAAATATTGTGTTGCTGCATCATTGTTACCTAATAAAATATTTTTAGCATCATCAAAAGTAATACCTTTAACAGCATCAACGAATATAGGTGTTGCTTCTTTAACAGCATCTTCAGCAGCTCTATTAAGAACTTTTAAGCCTTCATCTGCTAAATTATCTAGTCCAATATCTCGTAAGGCCTTATCAACTTTTCTAAGTTCTTCTGGTAATAAAATTTTTACCAGCTCATTTTTAAAGAAACCATCTTTTTGTGTCAGTTTGGTAACTTGCTTATCTATTCCAAAGTCTAAAGCTTGTCTTAATCCTGAGGCTATTTCAGTATTACCAAGCACACCACCTTGTGGTAATTGATTTACTACTTGTTGTAATTCGGCACAAGAACTCATGCTGAAAATTAATAAAACGGCTAAAAATTTACGTATCATGATTTTGGGTTTAATATTTAAAACAAAGATAATTTTTACTTCTTAAATAGGCTTCAGATTGAAAGTATATTTATAAAATACTATTTTAGCACAATGTTTGTTATGTATTTAATAACATTAGTTTATAAGTATACTTTAGGATATGAAATTTAATAAGACCGCTCTCTATTTATTATGTTTTTTTTGTTCATCTTTTATTTTCGGACAAATAAAAGTTTCTGAATATATTCAACCTTCATCAATTTCAAATTCATCTGATAATCAATTATATTTTGTTGATTTTTGGGCGACTTGGTGCGGACCATGTATTCATGCTTCTAAATATGTAGAATCTCTACAGAAACAATATCCTGATAATTTTTATGTACTCTCTTTATCACAAGAAAACCCAGAAGTTGTTAAACGTTTTATGCTTAAACATAAAAATGGATTAGCAACAGCTATTGATTTTGAAGGCGAGACATTTAAAAAAAACAAGATATATAGTTTGCCTTATAGCATTTTATTAAATGCTCAAGGAGTTAAAATATGGGAAGGTCATCCAGCTGATTTTAAATCATATCATTTAGAAAAATATTTAAAAGAAAATAAAAGTAAAGTTTCAATAGAAAAAATGATTGTTACGCAATCCTATCAAAAGGAAATTTTAAAAAGTGATAAAGATGAACAGCCAAAAAAAGATTTTCAAATTTATAAGTTAAATGAAGATTGGGATGTTAGTTTACAAATAGTTCATAAGGAAAGTTACATTGAATTAAAAGGAAGGCTACAAGATATATTAGCATATTCACTGGATTGTTATAAAAGTCAAATTAATATTTCTACCGATATAAATGAATCATATCAAATACGTATAAAGCATAATAGTGATGCGTATTATGATATGGCTAAGTATGTTTTTAAAGCTTTAAAGTTAAAGAAAACAAGTAATGATAAACAAGGAGAGGCTTTAGTTTTTGATATAAATACGCCTACTTTTTGGGATACAAATCAAATTGATTGGGGAAGTGATACACAGCACTTTTTAATTGGAGATTCTGAAATAAAAGGCGATAATGTAACTTTAAGTCAAGTTAAATATCAACTATCAAATGTATTAGAAACACCAATACTTATAGCGCAGAATGGTGTTGATAATACTATTCATGATTGGGATATACACTACAAGTATTTCGATTTGATGGTTTCTGTAATGAAAGATAGTTATGGAATTGATATTCATAAAAAAGTAGTTGAATATCCTGAATATATAATTACTAAAAGAAGACGCTAAAGAATTTATTTAGTATATAAAAAATAAAAAAGGCATCCAATTGGATGCCTTTTTACATGGATATATTAAAATAGATATATCTTAGTTATTTAATACTCTAAACTCAGTTCTTCTATTCTTTTGGTGTTGTGCTTCAGAACACTCTACACCATTAGAACAACGGTTTACTAATCTAGATTCACCATATCCTCTTGCAGATAAACGGCTTCTGTTAACTCCTTTAGAAACTAAATAGTTTACAACAGAATTAGCACGTTGTTGCGATAAAGACATGTTAAAATCATCATTACCTCTAGAATCTGTGTGAGACATTAATTCGATATTAACAGGCTTACTGTTTAATAATGGTAATAATGTTTCATCAATAATTTTCTTTGAAGCTGGAGTAATACGTGCGCTACCTAACTCATAAAAAATTGGTAATACGTTAGCATCAAATAAACCACAATCAACTTCTTCCCAAGTAGTAATTCCACCTTTTTTAGCTAATACAGTTCTTGTAACTGTTTGCGATTTTGAAGGTACTGTAATACTTCTTGTAGAAGCTGGAGTAGCTACAACTTGACGTTTGATAGTTTTGTACTCAGCAGGAATTTCAATTTCATCCATTCTTGCTGGAGTTTTTACAACACGTTTTTTGTAAGTTGTTCCAACTTCTGGTACAGGTACGTTACTAACTGTTGCATCTTTAGCTAAAGTTGTAAAGCTAACATCTCTAAATTGTGCTGGGTATCCAACATAACATGCTACCATACAATCTTCTTTGTTAGGAGAATCACATGCTGTTTCTTTATATTCCCATCCTGAAGTTGCAGGATAAGTTTCAAAAGTTCTTGAGTTAGAACCAAAAGTAGCAGGACTGATGTTTAAATCATTTCTTCCTTCTTTCTTTACATAAGGTACTTCAACAGTTTCGTATACTGCAGGTACATAAACGAATTTTTTTGAAGCTTCTTTCACTAAAACTCTGTCTTCAACAGTTTTGTAAGTTGCAGGAACAACCTCTAATCTAGAGTAAGCAGGGTATACTTCAATAGTTTCTGTTACTTCTTTGAATTCATCTTTAGTGATACATTTCACATAACACTTCCCAGGTTCTGGGCTTGAGGGTAAGTTTTGAGCTTGAGCAAAACCTAAGCCTAATAAAAAAGTTAGGCATAAAAATAAATTTGTTTTCATAAAAATTAAAATTTAGTTAATGGTTAATATTTCCACATCTGTGAGACACACAAAAAATGGATAGGTCACAAAAATAATGAATATTAACATTTGTTAAGGAAAAATCTTAACTTTTATGCCTAAATAATTTTATGGTATTAAGAGAAAATGACTGTTTTGTTATTAAAAACCATAACTTTTCTGTCTGCGTGAAGTTTAACAGCGTTTGCAAGTACAATTTTTTCTAAGTCTCTTCCTTTTGATATTAAGTCAATAATTGCATGTGCATGAGTAACTCTAGTTACGTCTTGTTCTATTATTGGTCCTGCGTCAAGCTCTTCTGTAACATAATGGCTTGTAGCTCCAATAATTTTTACACCTCTTTTGTAAGCTGAATGGTAAGGTTTCGCACCAACAAAGGCAGGTAAAAAGGAATGATGAATATTAATAATTTTATTTGGGTATTGACTAATGAGCTTACTAGATACAATTTGCATATAGCGTGCTAGAACTATAAAGTCTATATTGTGTTCTTGCAATAACTCTAATTGCTTATCCTCAGCTTCTTGTTTAGTCTCTTTAGTAACAGGAATATGATAAAAAGGAATTTTAAAATTATCAGCAATAGGTTTTAAATCATTATGATTACTCACAATGAATGGGATTTCTAAATTAAGTTCACCAGAATTATAACGCCCTAATAGATCATACAAACAATGATCGTATTTAGATATGAATAGTGCCATTTTTGGCTTCTTCTCAGATGAATAAATACGCCATTTCATTTCAAATTGATCAGCTAAATCATTTTTAAAAATAGCTTTAAAAGATTCAGTTGAAAAAGATTCAGATAGGAACTCACTTTCTAGTCTCATAAAAAAAATATCTTGCTCTCTATCTACATGTTGGTCTATATAAACTATGTTACCTCCATTTTTAGCAATAAAATTGGTGACAGATGCAATAATATTTGGTCTATCTTGACAGTGTATTAAAATTGTTATCTTATTCATACTAATCATTCTTCGGCGTTAAATTTAGTTTAAAAAATATACAGGCAAGAACTAAGATTTAAATTTTATATAATCTTCTGTAAATGGCTTATTTTTTTGAATATTTCGTAAATTGCAGCACTGAAATTCAATAATCTTTACGAATGAACCAACAAGTGCCATATAAGCCAAAATATAAAGTAAGAATAGTTACAGCTGCATCCCTTTTTGATGGCCATGATGCATCTATAAATATTATGCGTCGTATTATTCAAGCTACTGGTGTTGAGGTGATTCATTTGGGGCATGATAGAAGTGTTGAAGAAGTAGTAAATACTGCAATCCAAGAAGATGTAAACGCTATCTGTTTAACCTCTTATCAAGGCGGACACAATGAGTATTTTAAATATATGTATGATCTTTTGAAAGAGAGAGGTTCAGAGCATATTAAGATTTTTGGAGGTGGTGGAGGTGTAATTCTACCTTCAGAAATTAAAGAACTAATGGATTATGGAATTTCACGAATTTATTCACCAGATGATGGTCGTGAAATGGGATTGCAGGGTATGATTAACGATTTGGTTAAACAATCTGATTTTGCTATTGGAGATAAGTTGAATATTCAAATAGATACTCTAAAAGATAAAAAACCAGAATCTATTGCAAGAGTTATATCTTCTGCTGAGAATTTTCCTGAAATTGCAAAAGATACTTTAGATGAAATTCATTCTAAAAATGAAAATTCAAAGACACCAGTTTTAGGAATTACTGGAACAGGAGGGGCAGGTAAATCTAGTTTAGTAGATGAATTAGTTAGACGTTTTTTAATTGATTTTCCAAATAAAACAATTGGTATTATTTCAGTTGACCCTTCCAAAAGAAAAACGGGCGGCGCTTTATTAGGAGATAGAATTAGAATGAATTCTATTAATAACTCTAGAGTTTATATGCGAAGTTTAGCAACACGTCAATCTAATTTAGCATTATCTAAACATGTAAACGAAGCCGTTGAAGTTTTAAAAGCTGCTGAATATGATTTAATTATTCTGGAAACTTCTGGAATTGGACAAAGTGATACTGAAATTATAGAACACTCAGATATTTCGTTATATGTTATGACTCCAGAGTTTGGAGCAGCAACACAACTCGAAAAAATAGATATGCTAGATTTTGCTGATTTAGTTGCTATAAATAAGTTTGATAAACGAGGTTCATTGGATGCATTACGCGATGTAAAAAAACAATATATGCGTAATAACAACCTGTGGGATATTCCTCAAGAAGACTTACCCGTTTTTGGAACTATAGCTTCTCAGTTTAATGACCCAGGAATGAATACACTCTATAAAGCGGTGATGGATAAGTTGGTTGAAAAAGCCGATTCAGATTTAAAATCGACATTCACCATTTCAAATGAAATGAGCGAAAAGATTTTTGTAATTCCGCCTTCAAGAACACGATATTTATCTGAGATTGCAGAAAGTAACAGAGCTTATGATACTAAAGGGTTAAAACAAGTTGATGTTGCTCAAAAGCTTTATGGTATCTACAAGACTATTTGTTCGGTATTGAATGTCACCTTGAGCACAGTCGAAAGGTCTTTTATTGGAAAACTAGGTTTAAATGATGAAGAAATTTTAAAACAAGTTCAGGACAAAAATAAGGATTTTATAAAACTCCTAATTTCAGAATTTGATAGAATAAAGTTAGACTTAGACCCCTACAATTGGGAAGTTATTACAGGTTGGGATGAAAAAGTAAATAAATACAAAAACCCTATATATTCATTTAAAGTAAGAGATAAAGAAATCAAAATTGATACACATACTGAATCTTTATCTCATACTCAAATTCCTAAAGTATCACTCCCAAAATATCAAGCTTGGGGAGATCTTTTAAAATGGTGTTTACAAGAAAATGTACCTGGAGAGTTTCCATATACTTCGGGATTATATCCTTTTAAAAGAACTGGAGAAGATCCGGCGCGAATGTTTGCTGGTGAAGGTGGTCCAGAGCGTACCAATAAACGTTTTCATTATGTAAGTGCTGGGTTGCCAGCAAAACGTTTATCAACAGCTTTTGATAGTGTAACACTTTATGGGAATGATCCAGACTATCGTCCAGATATTTATGGTAAAATTGGTAATGCAGGTGTGTCTATTTGTTGTTTAGACGATGCAAAGAAACTGTATTCGGGCTTCAATCTTGCTGATGTTATGACTTCGGTAAGTATGACTATTAATGGGCCAGCACCTATGTTGCTTGGTTTTTTTATGAATGCTGCCATTGACCAACAATGTGAAATTTATATTAAAGAAAACGAATTAGAAAAAGAAGTAGAAACTAAGATTGCTAAGATTTATAATGGCAAAGAGCGCCCTAAATATAATGGACTATTACCAGAAGGGAATAATGGTTTAGGATTAATGCTTTTAGGGGTTACAGGAAATCAAGTATTACCTGAAGCTATTTATAATGATATTAAAACAAAAACCATTGCTCAAGTTAGAGGAACGGTTCAGGCAGATATTTTAAAGGAAGATCAAGCACAAAACACCTGTATTTTTTCAACGGAGTTCGCATTACGTTTAATGGGAGACGTTCAAGAGTATTTTATTGAAAATAATGTTCGTAATTTTTACTCTGTTTCCATTTCAGGCTATCATATTGCTGAGGCTGGAGCAAACCCAATCACACAATTAGCGTTGACTTTATCAAATGGTTTCACTTACGTGGAATATTATTTAAGTCGTGGAATGGATATTAATAAATTCGGACCAAATTTATCATTTTTCTTTTCTAACGGAATTGATCCTGAATATGCCGTAATAGGTCGTGTTGCACGTAAAATTTGGGCAAAAGCCATGAAAGAGAAATATGGCGCCAATGCCAGAGCGCAAATGCTGAAGTATCATATTCAAACCTCAGGTAGAAGCTTACATGCACAAGAAATTGATTTTAATGATATAAGAACAACGTTACAAGCATTATATGCCATTTACGATAATTGTAATTCTCTACACACCAATGCTTATGATGAAGCGATAACTACACCGACTGAAGAATCTGTGCGAAGAGCTATGGCTATTCAACTGATTATAAATAAAGAATTAGGATTGGCTAAAAATGAAAATCCAATACAAGGGTCGTTTATTATTGAAGAGTTAACTGATTTAGTTGAGGAAGCTGTTTTATTAGAATTTGATAGAATTACAGAAAGAGGAGGTGTTTTAGGAGCTATGGAAACCATGTATCAGCGTTCTAAAATTCAAGAAGAAAGCTTGTATTATGAAACCTTGAAGCATAATGGCAAATTTCCAATAATAGGTGTGAATACGTTTTTGAGTAGTAAAGGGTCTCCAACAGTTTTACCCGCTGAAGTTATTAGAGCAACTGAAGAAGAAAAAGAATTCCAAATTAAAACTTTAGAAAACCTCCATAAGTCTAATGAAACTGAAGTACTCTTAAAAGAACTTCAAAATAAGGCCATAAATAACGAAAATATTTTTGAAGCCTTAATGGATGTTTGTAAAGTATGTTCACTAGGTCAAATCACAAAAGCACTGTTTGAGGTAGGAGGGCAGTATCGCAGAAATATGTAAGCAGAGAACCACTTTTTCTATTTCAGAAAAAGTGAGTGAATCGCTTATCCCGAGCACAGTCTCGGAATCTATATAAACTAGTTTTAATACGCAACCATTTTACAATTTGTACATCTTAATTAAAAGAAATCTTCAAATTATGAGAGCTTATTTATTGATTTTTACTTTGCTAATTCTCACGGGTTGTTCCTCAGATGACAATAAGCCAAAGGACGAAACTGAACTTGTTGGAAAATGGAAATTAATTGAGCAATACCTTGACCTAGGAGATGGTAGTGGCGATTTTCAATCTATAAATAGTAACCGCACAGTTGAGTTTTTTAAAGATGGAACAATTGAAGTTAATGGCATTCTTTGTTTTATGTCTTCAGAAGTTGGAGATAAAGAAACAGGAACATATATGATAACAGGTTCCAATGAAGCTGATACAACTTTTGATGGTGAAATTATTCCAAATACTTGTAGTTCGCGTTCAGCAAAAGTTTATTTTGATTTGCCCTTAAGCGGAAACTTAATACTTTGGTATCAATGCATTGAAGGTTGCGGACAGAAATTTGAAAAAATCTAAGTTATAGCGTAAGCATCCAAGAACTTTGAAGCTTCTTAAATTTCTTTAATTCACTTCTTAGAATAGGTAAAAAATCTTTCCCGTTGCTATTTGAACGTTCTAATCTATAAGAATTTTTGTAAAGCTTATTGGTAAGTCGTCGTAAAGAATCTAGATGTTTATGTTTTCTATCAGAGTATCTTTCTAATTCAGCATTCATAATTTCTGGAACTAAAGAGACAGATTGCTGCACTATATCTCCAGAAAAATAAATATTAGAATCTTCAGAACCATCTGGTTTTAAATTAGATAGATCGTGATTTAGGTATGTAGATATGTTTTGCGATAGAGCAAAAATCTCTAACGCTTTTTGATAAACCGGTAAATCCGATAGATTTGGTGGGGTATTATGTAACATAATCTAATTCTGTAAGCAATTTTATCAAAATTACTCACAAGAAACGAGATTTAACTTTAGATTTTAAAGTAAAAATGTATATTTGCTTTAAATTTTAATTATTTTATATTAATATTCCTTAAAATGAGTCTAGATTCGATTAACAGCAAGATTTTAAAGTGTTTGCAAGAAAACGCAAGACTTTCTAATGCCGAAATCGGTAGGCGAGTGGGCATAAGTTCGCCTGCTGTATCAGAGCGCATTAAAAAAATGGAAGACCTTGGTATTATTGAAGGTTATAAAACTATTGTGTCTTCTTTTGAAATTGGTTATCAACTCAAAGCCATAATTACTTTAAGAGCATTTATGGGGAAATTAAAACCTTTTTTAGAAAAGGTGAAAACGTATGATGAGGTAATTAATTGTTATCGCATCACAGGAGATGAAAACATTGTTATGGAGGTTGTTTTAAAAAACCAAAAACACCTTGAAACTTTTATAGACCAACTTATAAGTTATGGCGAATCAAAAACACAAATTGTATTGTCAAGAGTAGTTAAACAGAAGGAAGTTATTCCAATAAAATAATAGTTACTTTTTTACAATTAGATGCGGAACAACATTTAAATTCCAATCTATAACCAAACCTCCTGCTAAAGCATCAGCTACTTTCTTTCCATAGATATGCTCAGATAAATATAATGCAGCTTCAAAGCTTTTAGCACCTCCTGCCGAAGTAATATATTTTCCATCATGAACAAACAAAACATCTTTTCTAACATCTAATTCTGGAAACATTTGTCTCATTTTGTCAATATCACTTGGAAAAGTTGTAGAAATAGAATTATCCAATAATCCAGCTTTCGCTAAAACAAATGCACCATCGCAATGAGAAGTTAAATAAAGTGCTTCTTTGTCTACTTCTTTTACAAAACTAATCATGGCTTTATCTTCTAAATCAGAATCTAAATGGTGTTCTGCACTAGGCACAACAAGAATATCAATTTTAGGCAGTTTATCTTTCAAATAGTTGAAATCTGGAAGAATTCTTATCCCTTCAAAAGAGGTTATGGCATCATCAGTATTTGCTAATGTAAACACATTCATAGCTTTAATACTGTCTCTAAATATAGTATGTTGAAATATATCAAAAGGTGCTGTAAGCTCAGTATTATAAACGCCATTCATAATTAGAAAACCAACATTGTATCGATTTGGTTCTAATTTTGGATACGTTTTTTTATTCTCGATTTTTTCGGAATTATGACATCCAAAAAGCATTATGCTAATAAAAGCTATTATATAATATTTCATAGGTATTCAATTAATACGCCAAGGCGGATTTTTTCTGTTCTCTCCTGCATGGTATAAAATAATGTTATTACCGTCTGGATCTTGTAAATGTGCTTCACGCCATAACCAAAACTTATCTTCTGGTAAGCTATCAAATTTAACTCCTTTTTTCTTTAATTTTTCTACTAAAGCATCTAAATTATCATCTTCAAAATAAATGGTAACGCCAGAATTTTTAGTAACACTATCTACTTTATGGATTGAGAAGGTTGACTCTCCATCAGGACACTCAAAGCGTGCATAATTTGGGATTACATCTACAATAAGATGCAACCCCAAAGTTTTGTAAAAAGCCACAGACTCTTCAATATTTATAGATGGAATTGTAATTTGATTTAAATTCATAACTAAGATTTTATGTTTTTAATTTCAGCTTTTAAGTTTTTTTTAGTGCTTAAATGACTTTTTAAGATCATTAATAAAAGCACACAAAAACCACCTATAATTGTAATCATGTACCAAGTATTATCAAAGCCCCAACCGTCTACCATTTGCATACCAGCTTTATGTCCAAAAATATGAGCCATTGAAAAGGCAATAGAGTATAGTGCCATATATTCCCCTTGATTTCCTTTTTTAGCACGTTCCATAGCAAAGGCATTTGAAAAGGGGAAAGCAATCATTTCGCCAATAGTCATTAAAAACATACCAACAATTAAAATACCAGACCACGTTGTAATATTTAAAATAATAAAACTTGCAGCAGTTAATATAGCACCAAACAACATCAGTTCTGTTTTAGAAAACCTACTATTTTCCAACCATTTAATAAGTGGCATTTCTAATAAGAAAATAATAAAACCATTAGCGCCTAAAAGCAATCCTATTTCAAGTTCTGAAAGGATGTGTACTTCTCTGTAATAGATTGGCATTGTAGAGAAATATTGTAAAAATATAACCCCAAACAAAAACATAGCTATTAGAAATATAGTAAACGCTTTATCTTTATAAGCCGAATCTGGATTAGCCACAATAATGTTATCTAAAACAGTTGATTTCTTTGGATTTAATACCATAAATAAAACTACAGTTGCTAATATGCATGTAATGCCATCTATCCAAAATAAACCGCTATAACCTAATGTAGTAATAATAAGCCCACCAACAGCTGGTCCAGCAGAAAACCCAAGATTTATTGCTAAACGAATAAGCGTTACACTTCGTGTTTTATTTTCTGGTTTGCTGTATGCACTCAGTGCCACAAACATAGCAGGACGAAACATATCTGCTACAAGCATCACTAAAAATATCCCTAAGCAAAGCGCATAAAACGTATTAAGAAATTGCAACGCAATAAACAGAATACCTGTACTTACAAGACTTCTAACCATAACTTTGTAATAACCAATAGTATCTGTAAGTTTTCCACCAAGCCAAGAACCAGCAACAGAACCCAACCCAAAACACATCATAATAGTACCAACATTACCTAAAGTAAATTGTAAATCTTCGGTAAGGTATAATGATAAAAAAGGAATAACCATGGTGCCAGCTCTATTTATAAGTGTAATTAAAGCAAGCCACCATACTTCTTTCGATAACCCTTTAAAGGTGTTTAGGTAATTGTTAAATAATGTGTTCATGAGTTCTAGTTGTTCTTTTTCTACATATTAATATTAATTGGGATTTGACTAAAAATAAAAAGTCCGACTGCGAAGTCGGACTTTTTAATATTGTAATATCTTATATTTATATCACCACAATATATAACGAGCCCAACGTCTTGTCTTTAAACAAGAGGTCCATTGCTTTCTATAAATAGTGACGTTATTACGCATTTTTGTTTATTTTGATTCCTCAAAGCTATATAAAATAATCGTAAGTTGTATTTTTGAAATGAAATTTTTTTAAGATGAAGAAAATAATAGTTGCATTTGCCTTATGTTTTTTGCTAGTTTCTTGTGGAAGTAGTTTCCAGAGTTTTTATAACAAACATAAAGCAGATATAGGAACAACATCCTTTCAAGTGCCTAATTTTATGAAAGCCGTTTTAAGTAATATTTCCCCAGGAGTTAAACATGCTATTGGAAACATTTCGGATTTTAAATATATTAAGTTTCAAAATGTAAGCGCACTAAAACGTCAAAGTCTTATTTCTGAAATGAATGCTATAACTAATACTGGTTTTACTGATGTTTTTAGAAAAAACGATTTGGCTAATACTCGAATAATCTCAGTTGGTGAAATTGGAGTAGTGGTTACAGATGTCATTATTTTTAACAGCACAGAAACCGAAACCACAGCCTATTATTTACAAGGTAATTTTGATCCAGAAAAAATTAAATCATTTGCAGACGAAGATACATTTAATGCCTTTTCAACCGATTTAATGCAATCCTATCAAACCAATATAAATCCATCCTTTAATCCAGAAAACTAATGAATAAATTATTTGGGCGTTACCCACAAGGGGTCGGGCTTTCACTACTCAATCCCTCCTACGTCGGGGATTTCAAACATGCCGTTCAATCCCTAACGCGGGCAACTCATCCAACAATAAGCAAAGGACTATTCTCAGTATTATTTATGTTGATTATGGTCTCTACAAGTTGCGCACAAAAAAAGCGTCCAATACAAGGCGAAACCGAATTTCAAAAAGAAATTAATGCCAATTATAAAGATGCCAGTAAATCCCCTTTAAAAGAAAAAGATAGAAAAAACTTCGAAGGTTTAGATTTTTTTAAATTCGATTCTACTTATGTGGTAACAGCAAATTTTAAAAGAACACCAAACGAAAAATCTTTTAAAATGAAAACAACAACAAGCCGCCGACCAATTTATGTAAAATATGGCGAGTTAACCTTCAATTTAAAAGGCGAACCTTTCAAATTAAATATCTATCAAAATCAAGGTTTAATTGAAAAAGAAGGTTACGAAGATTATCTGTTTTTACCTTTTCTAGATGAAACCAACGGATTAGAAAGCTATGGTGGCGGACGTTATGTAGATACTAGAATTCCAGAAGGCGATACTATGGTTATTGATTTTAATAAAGCGTATAACCCATATTGTGCTTACAATGATAGATATTCGTGCCCAATAGTACCCAGAAAAAACTATTTAAAAACCAGAATAGAAGCAGGAGTTAAGGCTTTTGATAAGCATTGAATTTAAATGAATTTGGGATGTTCGTTTAACGTCCACTGTGTATGGCGTAGTGAGGCGCGCCTCACGGGAAGCCATTGTTGCGCCTCATTAGCTATACACTATGTTGTGTGTAGTTTCGTGAGGAGTTCTCGTAGACTCGACTAAATATACACAAAATTGGCGAGGTGCGACAAACAGTGGACGTTGATATGTAATTAGTATAAAGGCAGCGTTTGCAAAACGCGATTCTACGTGCCGCAGGCAATTACATGTCAATGTTTTTACGGATATGCGTCGTTTTAATGACTTATATCCGACGTTAAACGAAGGTAGCGGAAATTTTTTACAAAGTCAAATGTCACTTCACCAAATATATCCCAGCAAAAACAGCTAGAAAACCAATAACAAAACTCGCTATAGTATAAAACGCAAAACTTGTAAAATCACCAGATTTTAAAAACACATGATTCTCGTAAGCAAAGGTTGAAAAGGTGGTAAAGCCACCACAAAAACCAGTAGCTAATAATAGCGTTTGGTTTTGCGAAAGCGCATCATTTTTAGCAGCTAATCCTAAAATAATACCAATTAATAAACTTCCCAGAATATTTGCAGCTAAAGTGCCATAAGGAATGCCGTTTTCAGCGCTGTTTAAATATTTTCCAATAACATAACGTAACACACTACCAAAACCACCACCAACAAAAACTAATAAAAGTTGCTTCATTTATGTTTCTATTCTTTTATAGGAATGTATATTTCTGTAATCCAATTTGCAGGGTTTGGTTCGCTCATAGGATCCGTTTGATAAACCTCTAGAGCAGAAGCATTGTGTAATTCTTCAAGGTTATTATCTTGTATATATTTAGCTGCAGTTTCCCAAGCTTCTTTCAAATTGGTATAATCACCTTTTAAGGTTGTTTTAACTGCTTTAAAGGGTTTTAATTGTCCAGTTAAAATATCAGGTTCAGAAGAAATAACTTTTTCAGTAGTTGGCACACAGCAAGAAAACATAACGGCATTATTTTCTATATCCCATTTATGATAACTTGTAAAAGCTGTACCAGCCATTTTAATATTATTATTCATGGCATACATACCAACTTTAGGCATCATTTCTTGCATTTTATTAGCCAAATCAGATATTTTGCAAGACGTTGTGTTGTAAATATAATAGCCACCACCGTGTTGAGTGATTCCGTTTACGTTTATACTATATTTTTTCATATTTGCAACAACAATACTATCCAGTTTTTCTAGACTACGCTCATAATGTGGTCCAATTTGTTTTTCCATTCCACCCATAAAAGTGGCAAATGCTTTAAAGCCAAAAGGTAAATCTTTTCCAGAAATGGTCCACGTTGCATCAGTTGTGCCATCTTCATTGGGTTTAAAATCCCATGAAATATCAGAAGGGGGGAAATCTGCAAATTGCATCTCTTGTGTTATAGATTTATTCGCTACAGCTTCAATGGTCTTCATAGTGCCAACACCATCTTTGTCTTCCCAAGAATATGACCCATCTACACCTTTTGTTTTATCTGAAAGTGTGATAGTCATATCTGGATCAGCCTCAGCCCAAGACGACCAAGATTCCCAATTTTTAAAATCGATAATATTATCGTAAACAACAGCTGCAGGTGCATTTATTGTTTTAGTTCTAGTAACTTCAAATTCATTTGGTTGTACTGCTATATATATTGCTAATCCAATTATGAGAATTAGTAATAAGAATAAAATATACTTAAAGGCTTTCATGAAATATAGTTTGATAATTTCTTGAAATCAAAGATAATCAATTTACATTTCATTTATTGATGGCCAATAAATATTAGAATTTGGTAAATGTAATAGAGCAGGGTTAGGACTAAGTTTAAGAGGTAGAAGCGGGAAGAATTAAATCTGATTTTAATTTAAGGCTCCATTTTTTTGTTTACACTGAAAAAAAGAAGAAGCGCATTAATGACAATTAGAAAAAAAATAATGATTAGAATATCCATGATGTTTTAGAGTGGTTTTCTAATACATCTAAAAAACATCAAAACATCATCATAAAATTATTTCAGGGGTCGGTTTTTTTATTGACACTAAAGGCTAAAAGGATTAAATTAATAACAATGAGAGTACTTACGATTAATATAAAATTCATTTTAGTATGGATTAGTTACTTAATAGATGCAGCGTTTTTAAAAAGGTTGCGTCAAAAAGCAAAATTTGTTTGAATAAAATTATAAAGTTTTGATTTTTAAAACATTATAAGTTTATAAAGAGTTTAAGTGGTTGATAATAGCATACTCAATAAGCTTTCCTTTACCTACTAAACCTAATTTTTTTCGAATATTTTTTCTGTGAGTTTCAATAGTGGATATACTTAAATTTAAATTTTTAGCAATTAGAGCAGAGTTTTCTCCGTTTCCAATATGTCTTAGAACTTGCAATTCTCTTGTAGTTAGAGCACTAATTTTGTTTAGTTTATTTCTATCCAATCTTTTGAAAAATGAAATATAAGTATGTAATGCATCTTTGTTTTTTGAAATAGTTTTAGTAGCCTTTAGGATTTCTAATATATCATCTTCAGAGATAAGTTCTCCTTTTTTTTTAATGCTTTTAATGGTGTTTAGAATTTCTGCTAATGGAGTCATTTGATGCTAAAAAAGTTTATAAGTAATTTAAGGTTTACACATAAACCTTAAAATCCCCAATGTTGGGGATTTTTAAAGAAATTATTTTAAAACTATTGGTATAGAGGAATTTTTAAACCAATGTAAATATCGGTGGTTTTGGTAGTATTAGATAATAGGTTTGATAAAATTGAACCAGAACCAATCATTAACCCAGAAAACCTTAATCCAGCTCCCCAGGCAAAATCACCATGTTGTCTAAAACTTACAGGTGAATATAAACTAAAGCTTCTAGTTTCTAGACGTGGCGCTAAAGTTACAGAGTTTGTTATACTATTACTGTTTGGGGCATTTTTTTTAATTAATGATAAGTGGGTTTGCAAACTAACATATAGTTTGTTTTTTATTCTATAATCTGCTAAAAAATGGAAAGCTGTTGGTAGCATAATTTCTTGTGCTAAAGTTTCTTCAGTGTTGGTGTAATTATTATCTAAAAAATCTTCAGTATCATCATCAAAATTTGAGGCATCAGCAGTAGCATTTAAATCGTAGGTTGTTACAGTACTTTCTTTGTAATTTATAGAACCAATATCTGTTATTGATGCTCCTATTTTTAGTTTATATTTATTATGCTTTCTTGTAACTGAATCTCGATCTATGTTTGGTCTATATTCATAAGTAAAACCTATATCTGCACCAAAACCAGCAGTTAGGTTTTTGAAATCGATATCATTATTATCAAAATCTTGACTGATGCCATATTTTAATTCTCCTGTGGTAGTTAATGTTTCATTTGTGGCATCATATTGTCCCGTAAAGTTTGGACTATTTATAAATACACCACCTGCGCCTTGTAAGTATTTTAGAGTTATTCCACCCTTTAGAAAGTTTTGTTTTTTGTCAACTAGAATACGGCCATAAACTAAACCAGCTTCTGCCCAAACATGAGCAGTTCCAGATAAATCTTCTGAGTTAAAATCGAAATCATTTCCAGTATCAAAATTATCTGATATATTTTCATATAATTCGCCACTAATATTATTGATGTTAAAAAAAGCTCTAACTCTACTTACAATGGCTATACTGCTTTTTGGAGATAGGTTGAACATAAAAGAAGGCCCTAGTATATCCGCATTTGCGAAAAAATTATTTGCGTCAGATGGAAATTTTTTTGCATCAGTTTCGAAATCGAAGCCTCCATCAGATTTTATAATATCATTTACATTGATACCAAAATAATCGCTACCACCAAAGGCACTTATTGAGATTAAGTTTATGTCTGCTTTAAATCTGGAATCTACAACATTCGATGGGTTTGAAGTTAAACTATGGATTCCGGCATAATTATCTACTGTTACACCAACATAGTTTTGAGCTTCTATATGGTTAGATATTATGAAAATAATAAAGACGAATACTAAGTAATTGAGTTTTTTCATTTTAATTTGAATTGATTAATAATAGCTTATCAAACATACTAAGTGATGATGCATAAAAAAATCCCCAGTAATGGGGATTTTATAGGTTTTTGGTCGAAATGCTTATCGATGAAATATATATAGTATGTTATTCTTTAACTATACGTTTAATAAAGGTGTTTTTTACTGATTCTATTTTAAGTAAATATATTCCAGAATTTAAATTACTAATATCAACCACTGTTAATTCAGATTGTAATTTCATGTCTAAAATTTGTTTTCCATTAACATCAAATAATTGTGCTTTTTTTATTTCAGTATTGTTTAGTTTTATATTTAAAACATTTGTTGTTGGGTTTGGATAAATCTTTATGTTTTTAGAAATATAATCATCTATTGATAATGCTGAATCGATATTAAGAATAATATTAGCTCTTTGAATAATTAAATCCGCTAGTAAAGGGTTCGTAATAATACAATAATACACACCACTATCCGATTCTTGTGCATTGTTAATGGTATGACTGATAGCATTTGCTCCATTTATAGATATACCATCTTTATACCACTGATATTCGTCACCTATACCTTTGGATGAAGTCGTTTTACCAAGGCTGGTGTCATCAATATTTAATACTATGTTTGAACCTGGTACAAAGTCTAAGTTTTGCACAATATCTTTTGTACGTTGAGGTGAATAATATAAGTTTTGGTAGTTATTAGCTTGAGCAAGAGGTTCTAGATTTGCAAAATTAAAATAGTTGTTTGTGATATTTAGATTTGTATTACCAACAGCATCCAAAAACTCCTGAGGAATAGCCCCTTCAAATTCATTACCGCTAGCTAATAAATCACTAATTTGTGCTAGTTCTTTAGGTAAACTGCCTGTAAGGCCACATTCAACAATACGTAAGCGTATTAAATTAGGCAAATTAAAAAGCTCTGGTTGTAATGGTTGAGTTAAGGGGATTTGCGTTAGGTTTAACCATTCTAAATCTTGTAGGTTAGCAATTTCTGGAGGTATTCCATTAGTTAACAATAATTGTTTGGAAGCTTGAGCGCCTAAGAACAATGTTTTTAGTTTTGTCAAACTCCAAATTTCAATTGGAATTTCTCCAGATAGATCTTCTTGTAATAAGTCTAAATAAGTTAATTCTGTTAAATCGCCTATTTCGGGTGGTATTGTTCCAGTGATTGGGGCATTCCCAGTAATACCTAATGATGTAACGCGGTCTGTGACTGGGTCAAAGCCAATATCAAAATTTGAAGACCAATTATGTATAGGTTTTGTAATATCCCAATCTATACCATTTAAAGCGCTGTATATAGCTATTAAAGCATCATAATCTGGATGAGTAGTTGGTGATTCTGAAAATTTGAAAAAATTACTCTTTAGAATTAATCCGGGTACTATAGCGCTTGTAGCTTCATAAAAGTAATACCATTTATAGTCATCTACTGTATTAATAGTAATATTTATAGTTGAATTATTGCCTATAGGACCTCCTTCACTACCATCAGCATTAATTCTAGACCAAGCATAACTATTTTGAGTGCCAGATACATTTGTTATTAATGTACTTGATTCGCCTATTAGAAGCACTTCGTTTAATGGCGTGTCTACTAATTGTTGTGGGCTATAAATAAAATTGGCACCTAATGAGTTATTAATATCAGAATAATTAGGTTCTAAATCTGCGAATTCAAATCGATTTCCAGAAATATTTAAGAAAGTTAGGGTGGTGATAAAACTAAAATTAGGAACAGCCCCAGAAAGATTATTGTTTGAAGCATCAAAAACATTTAGGCTTTGAGGTATATTATTAGAGGTAAGGTCACCTGTAAGGCTATTATTTTGAAGATATATGTATTGTAAATTATCCAAAGTTGTTAAATCTTCTGGTATATTACCAGATATAAAATTCCAGCCAATATCATAATACCATAAATCAGTATAAATTCCAATCCAAGGAGCTATTATACCAACAATACTATTAGAATTAATATCAAAATATTGAATTTTTGTAAGATTGACTATTGATTCAGGCAAAGAGCCATAAATATTATTAATTCTTATACTAAAGGTTTCAAGGTTAGTAAGGTTTCCAAAACTTTCAGGGATAGTTCCTGATAAATTATTACTATTTAGGTTTATGCCTGTTACTCGTCCATTTGTTTCAGTTATGCCATACCAAGTTGATATGGGGGCAGTTGTATCTAGCCAATTGGTGTTATCTGTCCAGTTATCTCCTTGAGTTGCATTATAAAAATCAACTAGAGCATTGTAATCTGGGTGCGAAGAGTAATCAGGAGGATTTTGATAGTAAATATTAGGACTTCCACCAATAAAAACTTTTCCAGTGGTTGAATACGCAATATCTCCTAATAATAATCCATCAAATTCTTGGATGGTAGTCCAAGTTACTCCATTGTCTTCTGAATATGAATTCTTAAAGCCATTAACATTATCTCTACCTAAACTATAATACTTTCCATGCGATGGTGCATATTTGATTATGCTTTGTAAATTATTAATATTACTGCCTTGTAAAAACCAATTTTGTCCTCCATCAGTAGTTCTGTACAATTGATTTGTTGTAAAATCATTATATACTATAATTCCGTTTAGATCGTCTTTAAAATCAAAGTTAACATTAGCTTGAGAGTTAAAAGGTGTGATTATTTCACTCCAGTTAAGGCCTTGGTCATTTGTTTTCACTATTGTGCCAGATCCAGTTAAAAAATATGCTGAGTTCCCTACTATTTTTAAAAAGTTACTGCTATTTAATGACCATGTTCCAACTGATGTAATTGTAGAAGATTGGTTATACCATGAGCCATCAAGGTAGACATAAAGTTCAAGTCCATCTCCCATGGCAAAACCTCGGTTAGCATTCCAAAAATGGACTTGATTAGGAAAAGAGAAACCTGTATTGAATATGGCATTTTCTCTTTGCCATGTGTCTCCAGAATCCGTTGTTTTATATAAACCAACTAAACTGGCATTGTCTGCACCTGAAACTATAATATAAGCTGTTGTTTCACTTACAGCACTTAAAACCCCTAGCGCGTAAAAATTATTATCAGTAAAATATTGAGGAAAGCTTTTTTTTATCCAATTGAGTCCACCATCAGTTGAAATTGAAAAGCCATTAGGGTTGTCTCCTTGATCCATGACCCAAATAACATTATCGTCAACTACAGAAATTTCATTAATTAAATCTGATTGTTGTGTTACAGTTGTTATCCAATCTTGAGCATATATTAAATTGGTGCTAAATACGAGCAATAGTAATAAGTGTTTCATAATGAGAGATTTTTTAAGATTAATTAATAGCTACTCAAACTTATGAATCTGAGTAAAATAAAGAAATCCCCAATACTGGGGATTTTTAGGTTATTGAACGAAAATTTTATCGATTAATGGTTTTTTTGTCATATTTTAATTACTCTTTTATTGGTTACTCCATTTTTTGAATAACTTTTTATAATATATACTCCAATTGGAAGTTTAGAAATATCTATAACTTTATTGGGTGATTTTATTTTTGAGATTAGCTTTCCAGTTAAATCAATAATTTCGATAGTATTGATCTTATTTTTTGATGCTATGTTTAGATGATTTATAGTCGGATTTGGGTAAATGTTTAATTCTAAATCATTATTTAATTTTGAAGTTGATAATGTACTTTTATTAACTTTAAATAACCAATAATCTGTATCACCATTTGGAGCTTCAGTATTATCGCCTGATAATTCGTCAATAGAGGAGACTACTACATAATTACCATCATTTGTTTGTAGTATTTGCTCAGGATTTTCAGTGGAATTAGTACCAAATGTTTTGTCAGCTATTATATTTCCGTTTGCATCAAGTTCTACTAGCCAAATATCATTACTTGAACTATTTTCTGTTTTATCGCCAGAAATATTAGAAAGTGTTTCAGCTGCAAAAATATAGCCACCTCCAGGTTTTTCAAAACCATATGGAACATATTCATCATCAGATCCACCAATTGTATTTTGCCATTGTATATTACCTATGTTATCAGTTTTAATAAACCATAAATCAGATCCACCATTTGTGTTTTCTGTTTTTTCACTTCCTATGTTAGAATCTGAATCTCCAGCTAAAAGATAGCCGCCATCAGAAGTAGTTATTAGGGATGATAGAATACTAACTGAATTGGATGTGCCTCCATATGATTTTTGCCAATCGATAGTATTTGTATTACTTACTTTAAGTATCCAATAATCTTCATTATTACTTGAGTTTACAGTTTTGTCTCCAGAAATTCCAGATTCTGCTATAACTCCTAAAAGATAACCACCATCAGAAGTTAGAAGTACATTTATAACTTCTTCATCAGCATCACCTCCAAATGTTTTATCCCATATAAAAGTACCAGTGTCAGTTACTTTTATAGTCCATACATCAGTAAAACCTCTTGAATTTTCAGATTTATCACCAGAGATATTTGAAGCTGAGTCTCCAGTAATGATTAAATCGTTAGTGCCTGTTTCTTTTACTGAAATAGCATATTCATCGTCAGATCCACCAAAAGTTTTATCCCAAATTTTTGTTCCAGAACTATTTATTCGTACTATCCAAAAATCGTAACCCCCTTTTGAGTTTTCAGATTTATCGCCAGATACATTAGAGTCAGACTCACCTACAATAATGAAATCTCCATTTAAAGCTTCTATTGCAGTTACGGGATAATCATTGCCGCTTCCACCAAAAGTTTTATCCCATTGTACAACTCCTAGATTATTGGTTTTTACCAACCAATAATCTGTAGCACCTTGATTAGCTTCAGATTTATCACCTGAGATTCCTGATTCTGATACGCCAACAAGTAGAAAGCCACCATCTGATGTGTAAATAACATCTTCAACATCATCAAAGCTATTGCCTCCAATGGTATTTTGCCATATTATTTGAGCATTAGCATAAAAAGAAGTATAGATTAATAAGAAAAAAAGTAATAGCTGTTTCATAATGAGAGTTTTTAAAAGATTAATTAATAGCTAATCAAACTTATGAAACATCTTGAAGCTAAAAAATCCCCAGTACTGGGGATTTTTTAGCAATTTTATATAATAACTCCAATTTTAAGATTTAGTTAATTTGTATATAATTTTAAGTGCTAAAGTACCTGCATATCTATCAAAATAATAGGCGTCATTAGATATTTCAATAGATTTTAATGCTTCACCATTTACTTGAATTTCTTGACCTTCTTGATTAATTAAAAAGTCTTTAGGCTTTCGATATGAAATCAATTCATAACTTAAACCAATTGCAAAGTCTGAGCTAAAGCTATATGATAAACCTAATCCTCCACTTAGTTTTTGATTAAAAGTACTACCAGACTCAGCACCTTTTAGTGTTACTAAATTTACAACACCAATTATGCTCCATTCTGAGATTCTATGTACTTGTCCCATTTGCTTACCGTTATTATCTAAGTACCTATATGCTTTCTTTTTTTGAAAAGATATAGGTACAGAAATAGCTGTAGATAATACAAAATTTGTTTTTTGTGCATCAGTTATTATAACAGTATTATCTATAGGTGAAATTTGTGCTAATTTTAAACTTTCAAGAGCATTATTAAACCCTAAACTTAAACCGAATGATATATTTTCACTGATACTTCCATATTCATCTTCAGCCTCAGTTAAGGTACTTTGTTGGTTACTTTGAGTCTCTTGACTATAAAGAGACACTTTAGACTCAGCATCTTCAAATTTTAGAAAAGTTTTTTGTTGAGAAAATGAATAGAATGATGTAATTATTATAATTGAAAAGATAATTTTTTTCATAATGAAATATATTTTATTGATTAGTGTTTCAAAATTCGTTTAAAATTACAAGTTATTTAATACCCATTACTAGGTAAATTTTAAAACTTATACTTCTTCTCCAAAGCATACCGCATTAATTCCCCTTTACCTTTTAATCCTAGGATGCGTACCATGTTTTTTCGGTGTGTATCAACTGTATGGATTCCTATAAATAACAAATCGGCAATTTCTCTTGATGTTTTTCCTTGGCCAATGAGTTCTAAAATTTCTATTTGTCTTTTTGTTAAAATGCCTTTAGTTTTATTTTTAGATTTCGAGTTTAACACGTTTGTATTTATATTGGCATCAAAGTATGTTTCACCTTTAGCAACAGTTAATATCGCTTTGTGTACCTCTTTAAGTGATGAGTTCTTTAAAATATATCCGGAAGCGCCAGCGTCAATCATTTGTTCAATAGCTTCAACTTGCTCAAACATGGTAAACGCTAGAATATTAATTTTTGGATATTTTTTTTTGATTTGTTTAGTAGCTTGAATACCATCCATTTTTGGCATTCGTATATCTGTTAGTACAACATTGGGTTGCTTTTTGTCTACAATTTCCAGAAGCTCTTTTCCATCATTTGCAGTTCCAATAATAGAAATATTATCTTCATATTCTAATAAAAGTTTAATTCCATCAATTAGTGACTGATGATCTTCGGCTATGGCTAATCGTATCATATTGGTAAGTCAATTATTATAGTTGTCCCTTTATTGTGTTCAGATTCTATGGTCATTTTTCCATTTAAATGTTCTATTCTTTTATCAATACTGCTAATGCCCATACCTTTACTTTTGGTAGTAATTTGATTTGTTTTAAAACCTTTGCCATTATCTTCTATCATAATATTTAATGTGTCATCATGATTTGTTAGGTGGATAGTTGCTTCACTTGCATCAGCATGTTTTATAACGTTAGTTATCAATTCTTGAATAATTCTAAAAATGGTTAATTCTAAGCTGTTTTCTAATCTGTTTTCTAAACCATAATCAATTACCTCAACAGTAATTTTATTTGAAACAGATATTTTATCAGCCATATTTTGTACAGCTTTTAGTAAGCCTTGTTTAGCAATAACTCCAGAGTTTTTAGCATGTGCTATACCACGTATTTTATTATAAGCCTCATCAAGAAGGTTGGTGGTTTTATCAAATAATTCTGGTGTTTGTTTGTCTTTTAACACATTAAAATGAAGTTTTACAGTAGCCATAAGCCCTCCCAAATCATCATGCAAATCATTTGCAATGCGTTGGCGCTCTTTCTCTTGCCCTTCAATCATGGCGTCAATACTCACTAATTCTTGTTCTTTTAAAACGGTTGCGAGTTTTTGGGTTTCCAAAGCTTTTTCTTGTTCAGCTAGTTTTTGTTTTTTTCTAGTGTTTTTTTGAATTAAGAAAGCAGTTATTCCTCCAAATAGAATAAAAGCTAACGCACCCATTAATAAGTTTTTACTTTGCTTTCTTTTAGATTCTATTTCAAGGTTATCTGCTCTTAGTTTTTCGTTGTCGTATTGTTCTTTTATTTCTGATATAGCTATGTTTTGTTGAGTATCGTTAATACTATCTTTTAATTTATTTAGTTTATCTAGATATAAAGACGCTTCTTTATAATCCTTATTTAATAAGTAAGCATCAGCCAGATTTTTGTAAAAAATAACTTTAGTTTTTGATTTGTTTTCATTTAACTGAATCGAATCTGCCTTGAGGTATAGTTTAATAGCGTTTTTATATTTACCAAGTAATTTATATTGTAGAGCTTGATTGTTATAATTGTAAGCTAAATTTTTATAGTCATTAAACTTTTTTAAAATAGGTGTGGCTTTTTTTGTGAAGTATAACGATGAATCTGGGTTTTGGTATACTGATGAATAAACTGTACCAATGTTCATGTTATTGTGGGCTTCTTTTAGTTTATTTCCTTGCTTTTTATAGATAGTATTTATTTTAATGAAATACTCTATTGCTTTCTCTCCATTATTTGTGTTTAGAAAACCAGTAGCAATATGATGGTATGCTGCTATAAGCGCAGTTGTGTCTTTATTTTTTTTTGAATAAAATTCGATTTCATCAATAATTTCTTTTTTTCTTGAATCTAACTCATTTTGATTACTTAATATTTTTAATATGAGTAGGTTACAATCTAAAATATCTTTTTCTTTGTTTAATACTTCAAATATTTTTTTTGATATAACTATATTCTCATAAGCAATATGATGGTTGTCAATAACCGAATTGTAATCAGCGTAATAGTATAACCAAGCAGCTTTATCATATTTTGTTATATTGATTGTATCTATTTTTTTCAGTTCTAAAAGGATTTTAGTTTTTTTATTTGAATTATAAGATTCTAAAACTTGTGAAAAATCTACTTTTTGACCAAAGCAAAAACCAGTAATAGATATTATTACTGGAATTAAAAAGCTTTTTTTTATGTAATCTATCATTTATGGGTTGCCTACAATAATGTTTCCTTTAGAAGTGTCTGGTTGCCCCATTCCTGTTGTGTTTTCAGAGATGCACTCAGTTATAGTTTCATTTTCATCGTAAGCCAAAACTAATATTCGAACACAATCAAGTTTACAGTTTTTTAAAGGAAAACTAATTTGTTTAAAGGAATTATTAGGTGCAGATTTAAAATAATGGATTTCAATTGCATCTGTCTTTTTACAATAATTTACAAGTTCAATTTTTTTACTTTCAGAAAAATCGGTTATTGTTATTTCATCAATAAAATGTTTGTTTTTCCACTTAGTAAATTTTCCTTTTATACTTATTGTTCCATCTTTTATTAGTGTGTGTGTTGTTGCGAGATCGTGAGGTGTTACATTTATTCCAGTCATTTTTGATGTATTTAAGTTAAACAAATTTTGAGAAATTATTTATTTCAGGGTGTATCGGATTAAAAATATTCATTATGTTGTTAGAAAAACTTGCTGTAAGTTTATTTCCTCCAAATAGTAAACCAACAACTTCATTATTATTATTCAGTAATACTGAACCTGAATCTCCAGGCTTAGATATACATGTTGTTAATATTTGTTTCCTATATATTTTAGGTTTTTTTATGTTTTCAGTAATGTTTACAGTACAATTTATGGATTTAATTTCTCCAAAAGTTACTCCAGATGTTTTACCAATTTTTTTAATATTTTGGCCAATTTTTGGTGCAGCTATTGAATTAAAATTTAATTGATTTGATATAGAATATTTACCTATATCTACAGTAGTTTTTTCATCATATATAATAGCAATTGCTGCATCTAATAAATCGTCTTTTTCTTTACTTGTCCAAAAAACTTTACCTATGAGACTTATATCCTCTTTTTTCTCTGCATCTGTTTTACTTGGATGTATTATCTTGGTTTCTAATCCATAATCATTATCAACAATTACATGTCTATTAGATATCATGTATATATTTTGAGAATCAGATAATTTAAAAAACGCTCCAGCTGTCCCGCTATAGATATCTCCATTTTCATAGCTAATACTACAACCCCCTGTTAGTTTTTCTAATTTTTGGTAATAACTAGAATTAGAATGAAGACTTATTGGATTAGATTTGACAGGAAAAATGTCACCATTTTGAAAATCTTTTTGAGTTTCTAAACTCATGCCTTCTTTCTTTGAGAAGTAACCGAAAAGCCCTTTTAGTGAATCATATTCATAAGTGAAATTAGAAAGACCAATTTCAATAGCGTAATCATCAATTATAGAGAAATCATTAGACTTTTTAATTACAGCTGCGTATTGGGTTTCATGCAATGCAGATAAATTAAAGTATTCTGTTTCCTTTTCTTTCGAATTTAGTTTTTCATTTGCTTCTTTCTCAGTCATAATTAAATTAACTTAAAGGACTAAACAAATAAACCAAAACAAAAACCGCCATTGCTCCACCAGCAATTACTTTTGGTGCTTTGTCTGTTAACGTCTGCGGAGGCTGTCCAGCTGCCCTGGTTTGAAAAGTTCCATTATTATACTCTACTTTAAGCATTCCAGGTATAGATATACTTATGGCACTTGCCGCTAAAGCTGTAACAACTCTAAAAAACCAAAAGACAAACTCATAATCTTCTTTACCAATTTTTGGATTAGAAACTATGGCTTTAGTTATATTATTTAAAACGATTGCAGATACTGCTAACGATATAGCTGCTACTATAAACATCGTTATTGGAGATACAGTTTTACTCATAATTAAGTTGGATTAGTTAATTAATAATACAAAGATGGTTGGTTTATAACATCAAAAAAATACCCATTACTAGGTATATTCATCTATTAATTTAGAAAAATCAATTTTCTAAAAACTAAAACCTAGATAAAAAGCAAATAAAACCGAAATAAGGTTTTTACACGTTAAAGAATATAACAGTCGAATGTTTTAAAATTAGTTTTCTATTTAAAGAAAAACTTAATAGCAGCAATAAATAATATAAAGGAAATAAAAGCTATAAGTATCCATACACTACCAGCATAAAAGCGTTTGTGTAGTTTTAAATCTTTTCTATAAGTAAAGGTAATTATTATAGCAAAAACGATGAAGAATATAATTCCGAAAATGATTTGACCTTTACTAAACATATAGTTACTTTTATGCAAATTTAATGAAAAGAGGTTTCCTACTTCAAGGAAATGAAAAAATTATATACTAAATGAAAAATAAAATTGAAGCAGTAAAAGCATTTCACACCGCTTTTAAAATAGGACATAGAGAAACGCCTAAAGCAAATCTTGGAGAAGATAAGAACACATTGCGTTTTAATTTAATGAAAGAGGAAAATGAAGAATATTTTGAAGCAGCAAATAATAATGATTTAGTTGAGGTTGCAGATGCTTTAGGAGATATGCTTTACATTTTATGTGGTACTATAATTGAACATGGTATGCAACATAAAATTGAAGAAGTGTTTGAAGAAATACAACGAAGCAACATGAGTAAACTTGGAGAAGACGGTCAACCTATATACAGAGAAGATGGTAAAGTTTTAAAAGGGCCAAACTATTTTAAGCCAAACATTCAATCTATATTAGAGAAATAAAAAAAGCAGCCATTTGGCTGCTTTTTTTATCAAATTATTTAACTGCATAACGCCATCCAAATGGGTCTTCAGCTTTATTAGTTTGTATATCAGTAATACGCTTTTTCAAAAAGCTAGCGTAAGTATCATTAAGTTTTGGTAATTCATAATCAGCATCTTTAAAACCAAACCCTGCAATAGGAGAAATTACAGCAGCAGTTCCTGCTCCAAACATTTCTTTTAAAGAGCCATTTTTGGCAGCCTCAACAACCTCGCTAACAGTTATCTTTCTAACTTCAACATTAATACCTTCAGCTTTTGCAAGTTCTATAATACTTTTACGCGTTATCCCATCAAGGATTCTATCACTTGTTGGTCCTGTAATTAATGTATCATTAATACGGACAAAAATATTCATCGCACCAGCTTCTTCAATATACTCGTGTGTATTATCGTCAGTCCAAATTACCTGTTGGTATCCTTTTTCAATAGCTAATTGCGTTGGGTAAAACTGACCAGCATAATTACCACCAGCTTTTGCAAAACCAACACCTCCATTAGCAGAACGCGAATACTTTTCCTCTATTAAAACTCTTACTTCTCCAGCAAAATAAGCTCCAGAAGGGGCAGTACAAATAATAAATTTATACTCATCTGCAGGAGATGCATGAAACCCTTGTCCAGATGCAAATACAAATGGTCTTATGTATAAAGAACTACCATCATTATTAGGAATCCAATCTTTATCAATTTCTAATAGAGCCTTTAAGCCATCCATAAAATAATTTTCAGGAAGCTCAGGAATTGCCAAACGTTTAGCTGAAATATTCAAACGCTTAAAATTATCTAACGGACGAAATAACCAGACATTTTCATCAACATCCTTATATGCCTTCATACCTTCAAAAATAGATTGCCCGTAGTGGAAAATTTTTGCAGAAGGTTCCAAAACTATAGGTTGGTAAGGAATCACTTTTGGTGCTTGCCATTTACCATCTTTAAAGTTACATTCTAACATGTGATCAGAGAACACATGTCCGAATTTCAAATTATCAAAATCTACGTCGTTGATTTTCGAGGTTTTAGCCTTTACAATCTCTATATCGTTGATTATAGCATTCATAAGTCTTGTTATTTAATGATACAAATTTAGTTAAAAACGTTTTTAAAAAAGCGGTATATTTACATAAATCGATTAAAATTGAAATATTTACATTATGAAGTTAGTAACCTTAGCAATAATATGCGTTTTAATGTTAAATTCTTGCAAAAACAAAAGTCAAGAAGAACCACAAAATCAAGTTAAAGTTGAAAAAATAGAATATGCGTCTTTCGGTAAAGAAATTGTTGCTTCAGATGCTATTGCGGCCAAATCTATGGCATCGCATTATAAAACCATGAAAACTGGAGATAGTATAGATTCAAAAATGGTTGCTAAAGTTAACAATGTTTGTCAAGCTAAAGGCTGTTGGATGCGTTTAGATCTTGATGATGGTAACGAGGTTATGGTTAAATTTAAAGACTACGGATTCTTTGTACCAAAAGACATCACAGGTAAAGAGGTTATTATAAATGGTAAAGCTTTTGTAAAGGAAGTATCTGTTGATGAGCAGCGTCATTATGCTGAGGATGCAGGTAAATCAGCTGAGGAAATTGCAAAAATTATCGAGCCAAAACGCACCTATTCTTTCGAGGCAGATGGTGTACTGGTGGTACAATAATACAATCACATTTTTTTAAATAATTTGGGCGTTACCACAAGGGTCGGGCTTTCCACTATATCTTTTTTTTACGTCATTGTGAGGAAGAAACGACCGTAACAATTTGTAAACTATTCGTTTATAATCAAATTCAAACTTATATTTTAAAAAAAGGATGCCGTTTCAATCCCTAACGCAAAGGCTAACAAAGTTTTAACTCTAATCAATAAAACATGAAACGCGAAATAATCGTAACTGCAGATGGCTCAACAACTATTCAAATACCAGAATGGAACGAGCAATACCATTCCAAACACGGTGCCATACAAGAAGCCTATCATGTATTTATAAAACACGGTTTGCATTATTTTTGCCATTCCGAACAAAGTGAAGAATCTCAAAATAATATTTCCATCTTAGAAATAGGCTTTGGTACAGGATTAAATGCCTTTATCACATTTCTGGAATCAGAAAAACTAAAACTTAATATTAATTATAATGGCGTTGAAGCCTACCCAGTTTCAAAAGAAGAAATTAATGCACTTAATTATGTGGAAGCATTGAAAGAAGAAAACAGACATTCAATTTTCAAACAACTTCATGATACAACATGGGAAGTAGAACACAAAATAACAAGCCATTTCAAATTAAAGAAACTAAAACAATTTTTTTCAGAAATTAACGATTCTGTAGCCCACAATATTATTTATTTTGATGCTTTTGGAGCCAGAGTACAACCCGAATTATGGACAGAAACCATCTTTAAAATCATGTATAAAGCATTAAAGCCTAAAGGTGTATTAGTAACCTATTCAGCAAAAGGAAGCGTACGTAGAGCAATGCAATCTGTTGGGTTTACAGTAGAAAGGCTTCCTGGGCCTCCAGGAAAACGAGAAATGTTACGCGCTTGCAAAGAAGCGTAACATTCAACGACTCAATTAAATAATTATTGGAGTTAAATGCTACGAGCAACTAAATAAGTCTTTAGTCTCGGTTTACACTAAAAGGGATTTTTTTTATATCTGAGTTCCTTAGCACAATTTAATTTTTGAAGTCTCTTTTAACTTTTGCCTTATCCCTCTTTTCCTAGAACATGTTAAACCTAATATAAATACTTAGTAAACCCAATACCCATTTTGTAACTTTATAAAAAAAAGAAAATGCGTGTTTTAATAACAGGAGCAACCGGATTAATAGGACAGGAGATTGTAAAGCGCTGTCATGAAAAAGATATTCAGGTAAGTTACTTAACAACAAGTAAATCTAAAATATCTCAAGCCGAAAATTATAAAGGGTTTTATTGGAACCCAAGAGCAAACAAAATTGATACAGATTGTTTTAAAGGTGTTGATGCCATTATACATTTAGCAGGCGCAACAGTTTCAAAACGTTGGACGGCTAGCTATAAAAAAGAAATTATTTCTAGCAGAACTTTAACTACAACTTTATTAATTAATAGTCTTAAAGAAATAAAACATCAAGTAAAGCAGGTTGTTTCAGCAAGTGCTATTGGTATTTATCCAGATTCATTAACCAATTATTACGATCAAACTCATAACGAAGTTAGTTCATCTTTTTTAGGGCAAGTGGTTTCCGTTTGGGAACAAGCTGTAGATGAGTTTTCAAAATTAAATATCACTGTTTCAAAAATCAGAATTGGTCTGGTATTATCAAATAAAGGCGGCGCGTTAGCAGAAATTGTAAAACCTATTAAGTTCGGGTTTGGAGCCGCTTTTGGTAGCGGTAAGCAATGGCAATCATGGATACATATTCAAGATTTGGCAAATATGTTTCTTTACGTTTTAGAAAAAAATATAGAAGGAGTTTATAATGGTGTAGCACCAAATCCAGTTAGCAATCAAGAGCTAACAAAAGTGGCTGCTAGCAAATTAAAAAAACCATTATTTATGCCAAATATTCCTAAGTTTTTCATGAAACTTGTTTTAGGAGAAATGCATATTTTGTTATTTGAAAGCCAGCGTGTAAGTTCCAAAAAAATTGAAAACAAAGGATTCCATTTTGAGTATAATTATTTGGAACCTGCTTTAGAGGATTTGTTGGAGTGATTTTGGGAGGTTCGTTTAATGTTTTTACGGATATGCGTCGTTTTAATGACTTATATCCGACGTTAAACGAAGGTGGCTGAAAATTTTTACAAAATCAAACTTCACAAAAAACAAAAAAGCTACCTTGTTTTCACAAGATGGCTTTTAAAATATAATAGTTTTATAAGTTAAGACTTAGCTGCCTTAACCATAACTTTTAATTCCATATCATCATTAATGAATTTATCACCTAAATTATCAAATATAGATTTAGAACCATATTGTACATTCCACTTTGTTCTATCAATAGTAAAGGTTTCGCTAGTAAGCGTAACAACACCATTTTCGTTGCTAACAGTTACAGGAAATGTAACGTTATTCTTAGCGTCTTTAAGCGATAAGTTTCCTGAAAGCATCATTTTACCTTCAACGTTTTCTAAACCTGTAATTGTAAAACCTGCATTCGGGTATTTTTCAACATCAAAAAAGTCTGGACTAGATAAATGCCCTTTAAGTTTTGCATTTCCTTTTTCTTCAGCAGGAATATCAGTAACAGTAATAGACTTCATATCAATAATGAAAGAACCCCCAACAACGTTTCCATTAGCAATATCTAAAACACCGCTGTCAATAGCAATGGTTCCGTTATGAGATCCTGTTGGCTTAAAACCTTTCCATTCTATAGTTGATGCATCAGTTTTTACAACAAAACTTTCAGAGTTTACTGTTTCTTCAACAGCTTCAGCAGCAGTAGTTTCAGCCTCTTTTGCTTTGTCTTTGCAACTTGTAAAAGAAACCGTTAATGCTGTAATAAATAAAATTTTCAAAAAATTCTTTTTCATTTTAAATGTTTTAGTGTTTGTAATTAAAATTATTTAAATACTTGTGTCGTAAAATTAGGCATTAGCTATCAAAAAAAAAATTAAAATTATTTTAATGACATTATGACATTTTTATAATATTGGCAGTACTTTTGCCAACTAAATTTAAGATTGAAATAAATTGGATTTACCATGAGTAAAAAAGATAAGAACGATATAGAAAACGAACAAGTAGAATCAACTCAAGCAGAAACTGTTGAGGTTGAGGAGCAAGTTGAAGAAGAGCAAACTAAAGAGGAAAAACTTGAAGGGGAGTTAAAGCAAGAAAAAGATAAGTTTTTGCGCTTGTTTGCAGAGTTTGAAAATTATAAAAGACGTACAGCTAAAGAACGTATAGAATTATTCTCAACAGCTAGTGAAGATGTTATGAAAACATTATTGCCAGTTTTAGATGATTTTGAGCGTGCCTTATTGCATATTGAAGAAGATAAAGAAGCTGAAGAGTTACGTAAAGGCGTTTTATTGATTTATCAGAAATTAATAAAAACTTTAGAGCAAAAAGGACTAAAGCCTATGGAAGTAGATAAAGGTGATGTTTTTAATGCGGATAATCATGAAGCTATTACTCAAATTCCTGCTCCAAGTGATGATATGAAAGGAAAAATCATCGATATTGTTGAAAAAGGATATGTTTTGGGCGAAAAAATAATTCGTTTCCCAAAAGTAGTTATAGGTCAATAAATCTAAGATATGGCTAAAAGAGATTATTACGAGATATTAGGCATCAGTAAAGGAGCAAGTGCAGCTGAAATAAAAAAGGCTTACAGAAAGAAAGCTATTGAGTTTCATCCTGATAAAAACCCTGATGATAAAGAAGCAGAAGCTAAATTTAAAGAAGCTGCTGAAGCTTATGAAATATTAAGCGACGACAATAAAAAAGCACGTTATGACCAATATGGACATCAAGCCTTTGAAAACGGCGGTGGCGGTTTTGGCGGTGGTGGCATGAATATGGATGATATATTCAGTCAGTTTGGTGATATCTTTGGCGGCGGCGGTTTTGGTGGTGGTTTCTCTGGTTTTGGTGGTGGCGGAGGCCAACGTCGAGTAAAGGGAAGTAACCTTCGTATTCGTGTTAAGCTTACTCTGGAAGAAATAGCCACAGGCATTGAGAAAAAAGTAAAAGTAAAACGTAAAGTTCAAGCACCAGGAACTACTTATAAAACATGTTCTACATGTAATGGTTCTGGGCAAGTTACACGAATTGCTAATACTATCCTAGGAAGAATGCAAACATCGGCTCCGTGTAACGTATGCGGTGGTGTAGGACAAACTATAGATAAAAAACCAAATGATGCAGATGCGCAAGGTTTAAAAGTTGCTGAAGAAACAGTTTCCATAAAAATACCTGCAGGTGTTGTTGATGGTATGCAACTTAAAGTTTCTGCTAAAGGAAATGAAGCTCCTGGTAATGGAATTTCAGGAGATTTAATAGTTGTTATTGAAGAAGAAACACATGAGAACTTACAACGTGAAGGCGATAATTTGCATTATGATTTGTATGTAAGTTTTCCAGAGGCAGTTTTAGGAACCTCTAAAGAAATTGATACCGTTACTGGAAAGGTGCGTATTAAAGTAGAAGCTGGCGTGCAGTCTGGTAAAATTTTGCGATTACGCGGAAAAGGGATTCCTAGTATAAATGGTTATGGTAAAGGCGATTTATTGGTACATGTTAATGTTTGGACGCCTAAAACGCTTAATAAACAACAAAAAGAGTTTTTTGAATCTATGCAGGAAGATGAGCATTTCTCACCCAAACCTGAAAGTTCAGATAAATCTTTTTTTGAAAAAGTGAAAGATATGTTTTCGTAAACATAGATATAGTATATAAAAATCTGCTTTTTAAGCAGATTTTTTTTGCCATAAAAGTGAAGATAATTAATAGTTTTGCTATTAGTATTGAAAAAAAAACTATATTTGAATATCACTAATTTATTTTAGTGATAATTTTTCTTTTTCATAGCAATTTTTTTCCCATCCTTAATTTATTAAGGGTGGGTTTTGTTTTTAAAGTCAAATTTTTAAGCAATAACCTTACTTTTTGGGATTAAAATTATTACTGAGCGCAATAATAATCTAGCCTAAACATTTAATATATTTACCAATCATATTCAATTAAAAGTCAAGTATGAATAACTTACTAGAAGTTAATAATGTTTCCAAGTATTTCGGGGATTTTAAAGCTTTGAATGATGTATCTATAACTATACCAAGAGGGAGTATATTTGGTTTGCTAGGGCCTAATGGTGCAGGAAAAACAACGCTTATACGTGTTATTAATCAAATAACTATGCCAGATTCGGGCTCAGTAAGTTTGGATGGAGAACCGTTACACCAAAATCATGTTATGGATATTGGTTACTTGCCTGAAGAACGAGGTTTGTATAAATCTATGAAAGTAGGAGAGCAGGCTATATACTTAGCGCAATTAAAGGGTTTAAGTAAAACAGAAGCAAAAAAACGTTTAAAATATTGGTTTGAGCGTCTGGAAATAGGAGATTGGTGGAATAAAAAAATCCAAGAGCTTTCAAAAGGAATGGCTCAGAAAATCCAATTTGTAGTTACTGTGCTTCACGAGCCTAAATTATTGATTTTTGATGAACCTTTTTCGGGCTTCGACCCAATAAATGCAAATTTAATTAAAGATGAAATTTTGCGATTACGAGAAAACGGAGCTACCGTTATATTTTCTACACATAGAATGGAATCTGTTGAGGAGTTATGTGATGATATAGCACTAATTAACAAGTCTAATAAGATACTAGACGGAAAGCTTGTTGATGTTAAAAGACAATATAAAATTAATACTTATGAAGTTGGTATAAGAGCCAAAAATCAATCTATATTAGAAAAAGATTTGTCAGAAAGATTTAGTATTTCAAAAGCCAATTTTAAAACTTTAGAAGACGAATTGAAACTTAATATTAAACTTAAACAAGGTGAAAAACCAAATGAACTTTTAAGTTATTTAACAAGTAAGGGAGAGGTGTCTCATTTTGTAGAACTTATACCTAGTGTAAACGATATTTTTATTCAAGCCGTTAAGAATAATTAATTTATGAACCATTTACCACTTATTATAAAGCGTGAATATTTAACTAAGGTAAAAAACAAGTCGTTTATTATTATGACTTTTTTAAGCCCTATAATATTTATAACATTAATAGCTGTAGTTGCTTACTTATCACAATTAAATAATGATAAAATTAGAGTTATATCTATTTTAGATGAATCTGGAATTGTAAAAAACGTTTTTAAAAATACAGACCATACATCTTATAATATTCTTGATAATAACATGGCGCTTGAAGATGCTATAGCTTTAGTACAAGAAACTGAAGGGTATGGTTTACTTCATGTTAAAAATATACCTCAAGAAAAAATATCATCTAGTAATTTTACGTTTTATTCAGAGGATTCACCTTCTTTAACTTTAATGTCAGATTTAGAAAGTGAAATTCAATCAGAACTTACATTACAAAATAGAATTAAAGAAAATATTGATGAGGAAAAACTAAAAGCTACCCGAGTAAGTATCAATATTGGTCAAGAGAGTTTTGATGGTGAAAAAACGTCTAAAGTAGATAGTGTAGTTAAGCTCATTTTTGGATGTGCAGCTGGGTATTTATTATTTATGTTTATAATTATATATGGTAATATGATTATGCGTAGTGTTATTGAAGAAAAAACTAGTAGAATTATTGAGGTTATTATTTCTTCTGTAAAACCTGTACAATTGATGCTTGGTAAAATTATTGGAACATCATTAGCAGGAATTACTCAATTAGTTATTTGGATTATTTTAGGAGGTGTTTTAATGACGATTACTTCAATAATTCTAGGAATAGACATTAGTGAGATGCAAACGCCTCAGCAGCAAATTATGGAGCAAGCCATGGAAAATTCTGAGGTGAATTTGCAAATTCAAAATGCATTTACTGCGTTTTTAAACCTGCCCTTATTTAACTTAATTATTGCCTTTATTTTATTCTTCATTAGTGGCTATTTGTTATATAGCTCATTATACGCAGCCATTGGTGCTGCTGTTGATAATGAAACGGATACACAGCAATTTATGTTGCCTATAATTCTACCACTTATTCTGGCGGTTTATATTGGTATATTTACGGTTATTGAAGATCCGCATGGAACGGTTTCAACTGTTTTTTCTTTTATACCTTTAACTTCGCCTGTTGTTATGCTAATGCGAATTCCTTTTGGTGTTCCAATTTGGCAACAAGTGTTATCTTTACTAATATTGGTTGGTTCTTTTATGTCTACAGTTTGGTTTGCTTCAAAAATATATCGTGTAGGTATTTTAATGTATGGTAAAAAACCAAGTTATAAAGAATTGATGAAATGGATAAAATATTAATATGGAAAAGTTAAATAATATTCTAAATTATACTTTTAGTATTACTAATGATATTAGTATTTCTGTGAAAGGAATATTATTAGTTATTGCAGTTATTATACTCACTTCTTTTTTGCTAAATATATTTAGGAGAATATTAACAAGACGATTGCCAAACGAGGATAAAGCGAAGTTTAAAATCTTATTTGGTTATGGTAAATGGATTGTTTATTTAATTATCCTACTTATTACTTTTCATGGTATTGGTATTAATGTTACTGCTGTTTTTGCTGCATCTGCGGCATTGTTAATAGGTGTTGGTTTAGCATTACAAACCTTATTTCAAGATATTATTGCTGGCGTATTAATTTTAATAGACCAAACTATTCATGTTGGTGATATTATCGAGATAGATGGAAAAGTAGGTAGAGTAGATGAGGTAAAACTCCGAACAACAAGAGCCGTTACTATTGATAATAAAGTACTTGTTATTCCTCATCATTTGTATTTAACAAATACGTTGTATAATTGGACTCAAAATGGTGCAACAACTCGCGAATCAGTAACTGTTGGAGTTGCTTACGGTAGTGATGTACAATTAGTAAAAAGTCTACTTTTAAAAGCTGCTGATTCACATGATATTATTTTAAAGCACCCAGCTCCATATGTGTTTTTTACCAACTTTGGAGATAGCGCTTTAGAGTTTAAATTAGTATTTACTTTAAATGATAGTTTTCAAGGCGCCATACCAAAAAGTGATTTACGATTTGAAATAGATAAGTTATTTAGAGAACATAATATTAGTATACCTTTTCCTCAGAGAGATATTCATATTATTCAAAAACCAGAGTAATTAATAATAGGTTTATGAATGAAAGGGTAAGCAAAAACTTTAGATTTATATTGGTTGTATGTCTATGTCTTGTTTATCAATTTTCAAAAGCTCAACTCACTGATATAGTTCGTTTGGAGTATTCTTTTATCCCTAAAAGCAATTCGGAAGATCAATACACAAGGCTTAGAGCAATTCTTAATTATCCTATTGAAATTAAAGAAGGAAATTATTTTATTGTAGGCGGAGAGTATAACCGAATCATTCTTAATCTTGAAGATAATTATCCGTTTGATACATCTAGTTTGGACAATATTCATGTTATTGATTTAAATTTAGGTTATACTTTTAAATTAAATGATAAAAAACGTTTAGGTTTTAAATTTAATCCTAGAATAGCATCAACATTAACAAGTGCTTTAAGCTCTGATGATTATTTTATGAATGGAGGGGTTTTCTATATTAATGATAGAAGAAAAGACGAAACTTTAAAAAAGCCTTACCGTTTAATTTTAGGCTTAACGTATAATGCTACAACAGGATTACCATTCCCTTTACCATTTGTTAGTTATTATAGAGAAATAAATGAATCTTGGAGTTTTAATGCAGGCATACCTAAGTCGAATTTAAAGTATATATTTAATGAGCGAAATAATCTGCAAGCCTTTGTTGGGTTAGATGGTTACTTAGCTCACCTACAAGAATCAGTAGTTATAGACGGAAAAAGTGTAGATCATATTTCATTATCTGTTGCCATTGGAGGACTTGGGTATGAATATTGCTTTACTAAACATTTAGTAGCCTATATGTACTCAGGTTATACATTTAGATTAAATAATGTATTACGTAATAAAAATAGAGATGAAGTTTTTAAATTAGACGATGTGAATGCATTCTATTTAAGAACAGGAATAAAATTTAAAATTTAAGTATGTCGAAAATATTAGTAATAGAAGATGAAGCAGCGATTAGACGTGTGCTAGTAAAAATTCTTTCAGAAGAAAATGAAGCCTATAAAGTTGATGAAGCTGAAGATGGTTTATCTGGTATTGAAAAAATAAAGAATGATGATTTTGATTTGATTCTTTGTGATATTAAAATGCCGAAGATGGATGGTGTAGAGGTTTTAGAAGCTGTTAAAAAGATAAAACCAGAAACACCAATAGTTATGATTTCTGGTCATGGAGACTTAGATACCGCTGTAAACACTATGCGTTTAGGGGCTTTTGATTATATTTCAAAACCACCAGATTTAAACAGGTTATTAAATACGGTTAGAAATGCTTTGGATAGAAAAGAGCTTGTAGTAGAAAACAAAATTCTGAAGAAGAAGGTTAGTAAGAAGTATGAAATGATTGGAGAAAGTGATGCTATTTCTCAAATTAAAGATATTATTGATAAAGTTGCGCCAACTGATGCCAGAGTTTTAATTACAGGACCTAACGGAACAGGAAAAGAATTAGTAGCTCATTGGTTACATGAAAAAAGTGACCGTGCAAAGGGTAATTTAATTGAAGTTAATTGTGCAGCAATACCTAGCGAGTTAATAGAAAGTGAATTATTCGGTCATGTAAAAGGTGCTTTTACAAGTGCAAATAAAGACAGAGCTGGGAAATTTGAAGCTGCAAATGGCGGTACAATTTTTCTAGACGAAATTGGAGATATGAGTCTTTCTGCTCAAGCAAAAGTATTACGTGCATTACAAGAAAGTAGAATCCAACGTGTTGGAAGTGATAAAGATATAAAAGTAGATGTTCGTGTAATTGCTGCAACAAATAAGAATTTAAAAAAGGAAATTGAAGAAGGGAATTTTAGAGAAGATTTATATCATAGGTTAGCAGTGATTTTAGTTAAAGTGCCTGCTTTAAATGATAGGCGAGATGATATTCCGTTATTGGTTGAGCATTTCTCAGGAAAGATAGCAAACGAACAGGGAACTGCTAAAAAAGCATTTTCAGCTAAGGCGATAAAACTTTTACAAGAATACGATTGGACAGGAAATATTAGAGAGCTTCGAAATGTTATAGAGCGCTTAATTATTTTAGGAGGCCCAGAGGTAAGCGAGCAAGATGTTAAGCTATTTGCTTCAAAATAATAAACTAAAGAGGCTATGCTTTATATAGCCTCTTTTATATGTTTAATAAAACCATCTATTCTTGATTTCATAGTTTCAGTTAGTGTATCATCTTCAACACTAGTATGTATATCACCTAAGTATGTCATGCCTAAATAATTAGCAGACTCCACAAAAGGCATGTTAAAGCCATTAATTAAATCATCATGATTGCTTGTGCTTATCATAGCCATATTCTTATCACGTAATTTTCTGCCAGTATCTTTATGTATTCTAATTAAATCAGAAATTCTATCAAAAAACACTTTCATAACACCGCTCATGGTATACCAATATACAGGCGTAGCAAAAATTATAGTATCGTATGCATTAATAATACTGGTGATTAATTCAATAAAATCGTCATCTTGATTTTTATAAGCATAGTCATAATGTCCTATATTTTTAGTGTATAAATCAATTACATCAACAGCATTTCTCGACGCTATATAATTTACAACTTTACTAGTATCACCAGTGCTTCTAGAGCTTCCTTGTATAATAACCGTTTTATTCATAACACAAAATAACAACTTTAAAGCATTAGAAATGATGGTTTCAAATAGAAACAATTAATGTTAAGCATGATAAAATTGATAGCATTTTTATATATTTAATCCAGATAAAATTTAAACTATGAATAACTACAAAGTAACCTCAAAAATTGCCTTAAAAGACACGCAAACAAAAGTTGTTATTGAAGATGCTAAGCAGAAACTAAAAGACACTAGAAGACAATTAGGAGCGTTACAAGACACATTATACGCTCATGGAAAATATGCCGTTTTGGTATGTTTGCAAGGTATGGATACAGCAGGTAAGGATAGTTTAATACGCGAAGTTTTTAAAGATTTTAATGCTCGAGGTGTAGAAGTTCATAGCTTTAAAGTACCAACAGAATTGGAATTGAAACACGATTATTTGTGGCGTCATTATATTGTGCTTCCCGCTCGAGGTAAATTTGGAGTTTTTAATAGAACACACTACGAAAATGTTTTAGTAACGCGTGTACATCCAGGTTATATAATGGGTGAAAATATTCCAGATGTAAACACTGTAGATGATGTAAATGAAGACTTTTGGAACAAACGTTTTGATCAAATAAATAGTTTTGAAAAGCATATAGCAGAAAATGGAACGCTCATTTTTAAGTTCTTTTTAAACCTATCAAAAGGTGAGCAAAAATACCGACTCTTAAGGCGTTTAAACAAACAAGAAAAAAATTGGAAATTCTCCCCAGGCGATTTAAAAGAACGCAAACTTTGGGATAAATATCAAGAATGTTACGAAGATGCTATAAATAGAACATCTAAACCTCATGCACCTTGGTATACCATTCCTGCCGATGATAAGCCATCAGCAAGATATATTGTAGCTAAAATCATATTGGATACTTTGAGGGCTTATAAAGACATCAAAGAACCAGAATTGGATGATGATATAAAAGCAAATTTAGAGCAGTATAAACAACAACTAAATAAAGAATAGTTTTTGGGCGTTTTAACACGCTTTCACTACTCAATTTTTTTGTAAAAAAACAAAAAGGATTTCAAACATGCCGTTCAATCGTTAACGCACTTACTTATATGGTATTAACACAAATTTATAAGTTGTGTTTGCTATCTACTAACTAGAAATAGTATCTTTAAATCATTATTTATTATACCTGCACAGGCAGTAAAACCATGTAATTAATTATGAAAAAGGCCCTTTTAATTCTTTTAGCATTAAGTTTCTCTTTTAGTTTTTCTCAAACAGATAAAGACGTTCTTAAAACCATTTACAAACAATCATTGACTAACGGAAAAAGCTATGATTGGTTAAATCATTTATCCAACCAAATTGGTAGTAGGCTATCAGGTTCATTAGGGGCAGAAAGAGCTGTGGCTTACACCAAAGAAGAACTAGAAAAATTAGGTTTAGATAAAGTTTGGTTACAACCAGTTATGGTGCCTAAGTGGGTTAGAGGATCAAGAGAGTATGCATATATTGAAAGCGAACCTGGAAAAACAACAAATGTTAATATTTGCGCTTTGGGAGGTTCTGTTGCAACACCAGCTTTAGGTTTAAAAGCAAAAGTAATTGAGGTTAAAAATTTTGAAGAATTAGAGGCCTTAGGGCCAGAAAAAGTTGAAGGTAAAATTGTATTTTATAATCGCCCTATGCAGGCCGATTTAATTCACACTTTTGAAGCTTATGGAGGATGTGTTAACCAACGATATAATGGAGCGCTTGAGGCAACAAAATATGGAGCAGTTGGCGTTATAGTGCGTTCTATGAATTTGAGAATGGATGATTTACCTCATACAGGAAGTATGACTTATGATAATTTACCTGTTGATAGACGTATTCCATCAGCAGCAATAAGTACTAATGATGCTGAATTATTAAGTACCATGTTAAAGTTGAATAGTGACATACAATTCTACTTTAAACAGAGTTGCAAACAATTAAAAGATGTGCAATCTTATAATGTTGTTGGTGAAATAACTGGAAGCGAATTTCCTAATGAATACATGATAATTGGAGGGCATTTAGACTCTTGGGATTTAGGCGATGGCTCTCATGATGATGGTGCAGGTGTTGTACAGTCTATGGATGTTTTAAGGTTATTAAAAGAATCAGGTATTACACCAAAACGTAGTATTAGAGTTGTATTATTTATGAATGAAGAAAATGGTTTACGTGGTGGGAAAAAATATGCTGCTGAAGCAAAACGAAAAGGAGAAAACCATGTGTTTGCTTTAGAAAGTGATTCGGGTGGCTTTACACCTCGTGGTTTTAGTTTTGATTGTAATGATGCTGCTTTTAATCAAGTAATTAGTTGGCAACCGCTATTCAAACCATACTTGATTCATTATTTTGAAAAGGGTGGAAGTGGAGCAGATGTAGGTCCATTAAAAACAGATTCAAATGTTTTGGCAGGATTGCGTCCAGATTCTCAGCGTTATTTTGATCATCATCATGCAAGTAATGATACCTTTGATGCTGTTAATAGACGTGAGTTGGAACTTGGAGCAGCTACTATGACGGCTCTCGTTTATTTGTTTGATAAATATGGTGTAAATCCTATTTCAAATAAAGAGACTATTAAGAATTAAGGAAATGGATTGGGAAGAAAACTTAAGATATTTGATGCTATAGTAGAAAAGTGCCCAAGGTTTGAGCGTAAAGGAAAATCCATGATATATACCTCTGCTAATGGCTATATGTTTGGTTTACTGAATAAAGCTGGTGAAATAGGAATACGTTTTTCAAAAGATGTTCAAGAACAATATATAAAACAATTCAAATCTTCAATATATAAATCATATGGAGCGGTTATGAAAGGCTACGTTTTAATTCCAGATAGCATGCTAGAAGATTTGGATAATGTAGCAAAACTATTAAACGAAAGTTATGATTATGTCATAACACTAGAACCAAAATAGAATGAAAAAATCAATTTTATTATTAGCTTTAATTTTAACAGCATTAGCTATGGCACAAAGTGAAGAAAAATTACCTTATTATCAAATTCCTGATTATTCTGAAACGTACACGCAGGGTACTGTTGCAGCGAGAATGGTTGATGGTTTAGGATTTAGATATTATTGGGCAACAGAAGGTTTAAGACCTGAAGATTTAAATTATAAACCAAGTGAATCTGGACGCACATCTTCTGAAACAGTAGATCATTTATTTGGATTGTCGAACTTTATTTTGAGTTCGATCTCTAAGGATTTTGAAGCTATTAAAAACCCTAAAATGACATTTGAGGAAAAAAGAAAACAAACACTTTTAAATTTTAAAACAGCTTCTGATATTTTAACAGCTACTGAAGATTTATCGAAATTTGATAATGATAAATATCCTTTTTGGAACGTTATTAATGGGCCAATATCAGATGCGTTATGGCATTGCGGTCAAGTGGTTATGCTAAGACGTGCTTCAGGAAATCCATTTAATTCAAAAGTTTCAGTTTTTAGAGGAAAATTAAGAGACTAAGGAATCTTTTTAATGCTTTAATTATAGGTAGCTTAACCACCATTTATCTTTATTATTTGCTTTGTAAATCATGTATTTTTTAGATGGAATATATAGCAACGCTATAACACCAATCCATACCATATAAACAACAAATAACGAATATCCATAATTTATAAGTTTAGCATCTCTAAATACTTCATTTGTAAGAATCATATTTTTCCAATCTCCACCAAAAATTAATATTCCAATGATAGCTAAAATATGAATAACTAAAATATGAAGAAAGTAATAGAATAATGGAACACGCCCAAACACTAAAAAGAAATCGGTTATTTTGTTTTTTACCTTTTCAATAGCATATAAGAATAGTAATGCGGGACCAATTGTTATTAGTAAATAAGATAAAGAAGGAGGGTATTTAGTAACATTGAAAAATGATAATATTGTCTTTGTAGTTGTATCTTGAACTGACCAAGGTACCAAATCACCATATACATTTATCCCTCTTATTAAAAAAAACAAGACTATTAATATAATACCAATTCTGAGTAAATATTTCTTTCTTTGTTCAACGTTGTATCCTTTTTTGTAAAGTGTTCCTAAACAATAGCCAAAACAAATTAACCCAAACCAAGGTATAATTGGGTAAACAAAAGCAAACATAGTATCACCAATTTTGATAAACTGAGATTGATGAAGAATGTACCATACTATTGACTTAAAGCTTGTTCCTTGTAGTACAATGCCATCTAATAAATTGTGTCCTGCCACTAAAATTACACCAATTGTAAAAAGCGCCTTTATTGGTAAGTAAATTACAAAAGACAATAATACCATACAAAGCCCTATTGCCCATATAACTTGGAGTATTATAAATCCATATGTAACATCAAATTTCCAAAGAAAGTTATTCAAAATAAAAGCAAGAAGAATTAACCAAAAGCCTCTAGTAATTAAAAATTTAAACAGCTCTGGCTTTGTTTTTTTACTACCATATAAAAAAGCAGAAGTACCTGCTAAAAAAATAAAAACAGGTGCGCAATAATGTGTTATAAATCTTGTAAAGAATAAAAAAGGAGTAGTGGTTTCTAAATTTGTTGGATCTGAAAAAAAAGAGCCATAATGGAAATAATCTCTAACATGGTCTAATGCCATAATTACCATAACAACACCTCTTAAAATGTCTATGGATTCAATGCGGTTTGTTTTTACTTGCATAAGCCTTTTTGAATATTTTAAAATAAAAGACTTGGGATTTTTTAAAAGTAGATAAAGAATTAAGTTTTAGCAAATAATATGTCTAATAAATACCTTGCATATGAGATGTAATGTATAAGTTTAATGAAAAAAAAGCATCATAACTATAAAATGAGTATTTATGTCTATAATAGAATGTTCATTAGCTAATGTTTTTTTAATTTTATAAGTTATAAAAAAAATATTATGAAACTAAAACTACTCTATTTATTCACTTTATTTAATTTTTTAGCTTTTTCTCAAACACCCATAGCAAACTACGATAGCGCTAATGGTTCTGAGTATGCTATAATCAGTACTGTTGTTGATAATAGTACTTCTGGTACTAATGCAATATGGAATTTTACTGGCCTTACTAAAACTGGAGATGCAACTGATGCTTATGCTAGCCCTACTGCTCAAGAGTTAATAGATTATCCTAATACAACTTATGTATTTACTTCAGTAAAAGATGGGACTACAGGAAAAGTTTTTGCTGAAAACAATAGTGGAGCAATTTCTCTTACTGGAGTTGAAGGAGAAGGCTTAATTCTAAGATACAATGATAATACACAAGGAGGTAATGCCTTAATAGGTACTTTCCCATTAAGTTATGGTACAGCAGCTACAGTCGATAATGTTGCAGGTACATTTACTTATGTTCCTTTTACTATTGATGGTACTTTTTTTGGAACAATAACAAGCGAAGTAGATGCCTATGGTACATTAACAGTTAATGGAACAGATGTTACTTCTTTTAGTGGTGCAGTAACTCGTCTTAAAGTAGTTCAAGATTTAACGATGTCTGTAGCAAATGGAAACATAAATCAAGAAACTTATAATTATTATGATGATAGTACTGGAGATCTGGTATTTAGAACATCAACTCTAGCAATTACATCGTCCTTAATTAACGATACTACAGTAGTTACTGAAAGTTTAACTGAAGTTACTTTAGGAGTTGATCAAAGGAGTATTTCTAAATCTAGTTTAAATATTTACCCAAACCCTGTTAAAAATGATTTAAACTTTAGTTTGTCTGAAAATATCAAAACTATTGGTATTGAAGTTTATGATATTACTGGAAGACAAATTGTTAATAAGGATGCTGATACTAATTACCTCAATGTAAGTGAATTAAATACAGGGATTTATATAATGACTGTTTTAACTAATAATGGTAGAGTATCACGTAAATTCATCAAAGAATAATACTACTTTTTAGAAAATTGGTATCGTAAAGAAAGAGATGCCTTTTCGAAAATAAATCAAAGTTATATTAAACCAGAGATATTTACTTCTCTGGTTTTTTTGTTTCTAAAAAAAGTTTTTGTTGTTGTTTAATAGTAAGTGTGCTCCCATCATGACTCCAACCTGGAGGCGCAAAAGCATACATAAATTTATGATACCAATTTTTGGATTTCTTCATATCATTCCAAATATCTTTATACTCATGTGTAAGTATAACTATAGGGTTGTATGAGTTAGGAGGATGAGTCACACCGTATTTAATATCAATGTTTTCATCCAATTCTTTCCAAGTACCAAACATTTTATCAAAAATATTTAAAAAACCGCCATGGTTTTTGTCCATATATTCAATATTCTGGGCGTGATGAACTTGATGCATAGTATGCGTGTTAAAAACTTTTTCTATGATACCCATTTTAGGAATAAAAACAGAATGTAGTTGGAACTGCCACAGCGCTTCAATACCTAAACAAACAACTAACATTTCTGGAGGAAAACCTATTGCTGGAATCCACATATAAAAAAACGGTTTGTAAAAAATTGTAAACCATCCGTTTCTAACAGCTGTACCTAAATTAAAATTATCTGAAGAATGGTGTACTATATGTGCAGCCCATAACAAACGAACATTATGATTTTGCCTATGAAACCAATAGTAACTAAAATCGTCTGCTAATTGACACAGTAGCCAAATATACCATGCGTAACCAAATGATTCCCATCCCATTATGTTTGTTCTAACACCATCAATTATTGGGTTGAAAACATCATAAACAAAATTAAAAAGTACAATAGCTGCAATTGTTTTAGTAAGCGGAGCAAGTATAGTAGAGCCAATACCCATAGTTAGGCTTGCTGCTAAATCTTTCCAATTGTATAAATCTTTTTTGTCTTTATGATGTTTGCTATATGTTAATTCAAGTAAGATGAAACCTAGAAAACAAGGAACACCATAAACGAGAGGGTTCGTAAAATCCATTTATAATTGTAGTTTTTTCAAAAATAGAGCGATTTTATTTGTAAACTTCTATAGACTTCAATTTATTTCAAAAAAAATCTCTTTATAACAAATTAGCTTTAAAGAGATTTTAGAGTTGGATAACGGTTATTATTTAACTAGAGCAGCTTCTTTTTTTAAATTAAAATCAACCTCTATTTGATTGCTTAAAATATCTTCAAAGGTTTCTCTTTTTCTTATTAAATGGGCTTTATTGTTATGCCATAAAACTTCTGCAGGTCTGTATCTAGAGTTGTAATTACTAGCCATTGAGAAACAATATGCACCAGCGTTTTTAAAACACAGAATATCTTCTTCTGTAATTTCATTTATTCGTCTGTTGTTTCCGAAAGTATCAGTTTCACATATATAACCTACAACTGTATAAAAACGTTCTCTACCTTTTGGGTTTGATATATTAACAATATCGTGATGAGAACCATAAAGCATCGGACGTATCAAATGATTAAATCCTGAATCAACTTGAGCAAAAACGGTTGAGGTGGTTTGTTTTACTGCATTTACTTTGGTTAAAAAGTAACCAGATTCACTTACTAAAAACTTACCAGGTTCAAAGGCTAATGTTAATTCTTTTCCATATTCTTTGCAGAATTCATTGAACCTTGAAGATAATTTTTTTCCTAATTCTTCAATATTAGTTTCAATATCACCTTGTTTGTAAGGTACTTTAAATCCTGAACCAAAATCAATAAAATCTAGATTTTTGAATTGTTTAGCGGTATCAAATAATATTTCACTGGCATATAAAAACACTTCAATATCTAAAATATCGCTACCAGTATGCATATGTATACCATTGATTCTCATTTTAGTATTTTCAACAATCCTTAATATATGTGGTATTTGATGTATAGAAATTCCAAATTTAGAATCAATATGCCCAACAGAAATATTAGCATTTCCACCAGCCATAACATGCGGATTAATACGAATACAAACAGGAATTTTAGGATGTTTTGTACCAAACTGTTCTAAAATGGATAAATTATCAATATTAATTTTTACACCCAATTTTGCAGCTTCTTCTATTTCATTTAACGATACACCATTAGGTGTATAAATAATTTGTTCTGGTGAAAATCCTGCTGCTAATCCTAATTTAACTTCTTGTATTGAAACCGTATCAATTCCAGATCCTAGAGACTTAAAAAGCTTTAATATAGATATATTAGATAAGGCTTTAACGGCATAGTTAAGTTTTAACTTTTTAACTCCTTTAAAGGCATTAGTAAGTCTTTTATACTGACTTTCTATTTTACCAGCATCATATACATAAACTGGACTTCCAAAATCTTGTGCAATTTTAAGCAACTGATTATCTAACATACTTATTCAATTTTGGTCAAAGATATTTCTTTGTTGAATAAAAAAAATAAATAAATAAAAAATATTACAAATTAAACATTTTGTTAATTATTTAACACAGTATTTTGAATAGATAATTTATCAAAGTTTTCACAATTAAATATTAGGGTAAGTAAGCGCTATTATTTACATTTGTGAATCTTAAAATAGAAGCTATATTATGAATTTACACGAATACCAAGGTAAAGAGATATTAAGCAGTTTTGGAGTACGTATCCAACGTGGGATAGTTGCTCAAAATGCTCAAGAAGCAGTAGCAGCTGCAAAGCAATTAACAAGCGAAACTGGAACAAGTTGGCACGTTATTAAAGCACAAGTTCATGCAGGTGGACGTGGAAAAGGCGGAGGTGTTAAACTTGCTAAAAACTTAAAAGAAGTTGAAGAGATTGCTGGACAAATTATAGGCATGGATTTGATTACACCTCAAACTTCTGCTGAAGGTAAGCGTGTACATCAAGTTTTAGTTGCAGAGGATGTGTACTATCCAGGAGATAGTGAAACAAATGAGTTTTATATGTCTGTTTTATTAAATAGAGGTACTGGTCGTAATATGATTATGTATTCTACCGAAGGAGGAATGGATATTGAAACTGTTGCCGAAGAAACACCGCATTTAATTTTTACTGAAGAAATTGATCCTGCTGTTGGCTTAATGCCATTTCAAGCAAGACGTGTAGCTTTTAATTTAGGATTATCAGGATTGGCTTTTAAAGAAATGACAAAATTTGTTGCTAATCTTTATACTGCTTATGTGAAATCTGATTCATCATTATTTGAAATTAATCCTGTTTTAAAAACTAGTGATGATAAAATTATGGCTGTTGATGCTAAAGTTACTATTGATGATAATGCATTATACAGACATAAAAACTATGTTGATTTACGTGATGTTCGTGAAGAGAGCGCTATCGAGGTTGAAGCGGGAGAGCTAGGTTTAAATTATGTTGATCTTGATGGAAACGTTGGTTGTATGGTTAATGGAGCAGGTTTGGCTATGGCAACAATGGATTTAATTAAACAAGCAGGAGGAGAGCCAGCTAACTTTTTAGATGTTGGAGGTACAGCAGATGCAGCACGTGTTGAAGCTGCGTTTAAAATTATATTGAAAGACCCAGCAGTTAAAGCTATACTTATTAATATTTTTGGCGGAATTGTTCGTTGTGATCGAGTTGCACAAGGTGTTATAGATGCTTATAAAAATATGGGTAATATTAATGTGCCAATTATTGTTCGTTTACAAGGTACTAATGCAGATATAGCTAAAGAATTAATTGATAATTCAGGGTTGGACGTGATGAGTGCTACTGAGTTTCAAGAAGCTGCGGATAAAGTACAACAAGTATTATCGTAAATATAAAGAACTACTATATAATAAAAAAAGAGCAACAATTATTTGTTGCTCTTTTTTTTTACGTTATTTATTTCATCTTTCTTAGGCATTGGGCCTCTTAGATGAATTACAAGTCCATTTAAAAAGTTACGTAAAATTTGATCTCCGCATTCCATATACTTTGGATGGTCTTCTCTTCTAAAGAATGCTCCTAATTCACTTTTAGAAATTCTGAAATCTACTAGCTCTAGAATCTTTACTATATCATCATCACGTAGTTTTAGAGCAACTCTTAGTTTTTTTAAAATATCATTATTTGTCATAGTACTAGTTTATTGAGTTAAACGGGTGCATTTCATCGATTTTCATTTTCAACTTCATCAGAATAGCCGTTTTATCATCTTGGGTAAAGATACCTTAAATGTTTGTTTTAATTATTAATTTTTTTAGCAAAAAAAAATAATTTAATCAATTGATAATCAATTAATTAAAAATGAATTCATGTCATTAAATTTTGTTCTGTTAAATGATAAAGCGCAAATTTTTTAGTTGAATAAAATAGAATAATTGACAAAGTAGATGAAATCCACGACTAAATACAGGCGGTTTTTCGATAAGTTACATTATATCTACGATTATTAAATACCTCTTCTGCGTAAATTTATACTATTAATAATTCACCCCATCGAAAACCCTATAAGATGATTAACAGAGTAGAAAAATTAAGTCTTTTGTCAGAAATGATAGCTTTCGCTAAATACGATAAGGATATTAAGCGTATTGAGTATAACTTCTTATTAGGAGTTGCTAAGCAATTAGATATTTCTCGAGAAGATTTTGAATATTTAATAGAACACCCAGTTACATATACTCATTTAAAATCTCACAGTGAGCGTATTGTTCAATTTCATAGACTAGTCTTATTAATGAATATTGAACAAGAACATAATGAGGATAATAATTCTGCAGGAGTTATTAAGCTATATAATTTTGGTTTAAGAATGGGACTTAGTCATGAGTCTATAACTAAGGTGCTATACTTAATGGAAAGCTTTCCAAATAAGATTGTACCACCAGATGTATTGATTGATATATTTAAGACACAATACAATTAAAATTAATCCCTCTAGATTTTACACAAATATAAAAAGCAAGTGTTGATTATAATTTACGTTGTGTAAATTATCGAAAAGCTAAAAGTTTATACTTTTAGCTTTTCTAGTTTATTCTGGTAATTTTTTATTTCATCACGAAGTTTAGCAGCTATTATAAAGTCTAATGCTTTTGCTGCTTCCTCCATAAGTTTTCGTTTTTCTCTTATTTTCTTTTCTAACTCAGGCTTGCTTAAATACTCGCTTTCAGGTTCAGCAGCTTTTAGAGCTTCTAACTCATAACTATACGTACTTACTGAGTTTTTAGATAAGGCATTATCTAAGCTTTTATTTAATGCTTTTGGGGTAATATTGTTTTCAGTATTATATGCTATTTGTTTTTCGCGCCTGTATTCAGTTTCGTCTATAGTTTTTTGCATGCTTTTAGTAATTTTATCTGCATACATTATAGCCTTACCATTTAAATTTCTGGCTGCTCTACCAACAGTTTGTGTTAGAGAACGGGCAGAACGTAAAAACCCTTCTTTATCAGCGTCGAGGATTGCAACTAGAGAAACTTCAGGTAAATCTAAACCTTCACGAAGTAAGTTAACTCCAACTAATACATCAAATAAGCCTTTACGTAAATCCTGCATAATTTCTACACGTTCTAAGGTATCTACATCACTATGAATATATCTGCATCGTATCTGAATTCTATCAAGATATTTAGTTAATTCTTCAGCCATACGTTTAGTTAGTGTTGTAACTAAAGTACGTTCATCTTTTTCAATTCGTAGTTGAATTTCTTCTATTAAATCATCGATTTGATTTAAACTTGGGCGTACTTCAATAATGGGATCTAATAAACCTGTTGGCCTTATAACTTGCTCTACATATACACCATCCGTTTTCTGTAATTCGTAATCTGCAGGAGTAGCACTAACATAAATAACCTGATTTTGTAAGGCTTCAAACTCTTCAAATTTTAAAGGTCTGTTATCCATTGCAGCGGGCAACCTAAAACCATATTCTACAAGGTTTTCTTTTCTACTTCTATCTCCTCCATACATGGCATGAACTTGAGAAATAGTAACGTGACTTTCATCTACAACCATTAAGAAATCATCTGGAAAATAATCAAGTAAACAAAAAGGTCTTGTTCCCGGAGCTCTACCATCTAAATATCGTGAATAATTTTCTATACCTGAGCAATACCCTAACTCACGAATCATTTCCAAGTCAAATTCAGTGCGCTCTTTTAATCGTTTAGCTTCTAAATGTTTACCTATTTCTTTAAAATAGTCATGCTGTTTCACCAAATCATCTTGAATATCTTTGATAGCACCTTGTAAGATCTCTGGTGATGTAACAAACATATTGGCAGGATAAATATTTAACCTATCATATTTTTCAACCACTTCATTAGTTTGAATGTTGAAAGATTCAATCTCTTCAATTTCGTCGCCAAAAAAGTGAATTCTAAAAGCATCGTCAGCATAACTCGGAAAAATATCTACAGTATCTCCTTTTATTCTAAAATTACCATGTTTAAAATCGGCTTCAGTTCTAGAATATAAACTTTGAACAAGCTGATGCAATAATTGTGTTCTAGAAATGACTTGATCTCTTTTTAAAGTAATAACATTTTTTTGAAATTCAATTGGGTTTCCGATACCATATAAACAAGAAACTGAAGCTACAACTAAAACATCTCGCCTTCCAGAAAGAAGGGAAGAGGTTGTGCTTAATCGCATTTTTTCAATCTCTTCATTTATTGATAAATCTTTTTCAATATACACTCCAGAAACAGGTATATAAGCTTCAGGTTGATAATAATCGTAATAAGAGACAAAATACTCTACGGCGTTATTAGGAAAGAATTGCTTAAATTCAGAATATAATTGAGCTGCTAAAGTTTTATTGTGAGCTAAAACTAGTGTTGGCCTCTGAACTTCTTGAATAACATTGGCTACAGTAAAAGTTTTTCCTGAACCCGTAACACCAAGTAAAGTTTGATATTTTTCTTTTGAAGTTATTCCTGAAGCTAATTGTTTTATAGCTTGAGGTTGATCTCCAGTGGGATTAAATTCTGATTCAATTTTAAACTTCATTTTGCAAAATTACGCAAAATATATGTGCTATCGCTTAAGAGTAAAATGACCAGAAAATTGTCTACCATCTTCTAAATAAACTTGAAACCAATAATCGTCAGTAGGTAAAATAGCTCCATTATATGAACCATCCCAACCATCATATTGAACTAATAACTGTTTTAACAATTTACCATAACGGTCATAAATTAAAACGGTGCTATTGGGTTGAAAATTTTCATTCACACCTTGAATTCTCCAAAATTCATTTATTCCATCTCCGTTAGGCGTAAAATATTTTGGATAGCCAATTACAGAAATATCCAAAGTAGAAACGCCGCAAATATCATCTTTTACATGTATGGTATAAAATCCAGCTTTTACATTGTTAAACACTGGTTCATCTTGATAAACTATAAACGTTGAACCTTCTTCTTGTAAAGCAAATTGGTAATTTCCTTGGCCTAGACTTGTAGTATCTATTGTAACTGAATTGTTTTCAGTAAGATCAACAATGGTTACATCGTCAGTTGTTATTGTAGCCAATTCTGATGCATCTACATAAACCTCTCTAGACCTAGCGCATCCAGTACCATCAGTTTTAGTTAGTGTAATGGTATATGTTCCAGGTGTAGAAACTGTAATTAATCTATCATTAGAAACAAATTGATTATTTGTTACTCCATCCAAACTACTCCATAGCCATTCATAATCAAAAACTTCAGAAGTATTAACTTCAAATGGTTCTAGCTCAATTGTAAATGTAGGGTCAGATGAGCAAACTATTCTAGGCGTATCAACAGTAAATTCAGGTAAAGGATTTACAACCAGATTAATATCAGTATTTGCAACACAAAACCTGTTAATTGGATTTACAACTTCTACAGTAATTGTTTGATTTCCTGAAATAAGAGGGTTTGGTAAACTTGATTTATTTAATTGAAAAACACCATTTTCATCAGTATAGTCATAATATACTTCCATTCCGGTTTGAGAACCTAAAATAGTATTTGTAAAGTTTGAAGTATTAAAAGGATATATGCCATCATCATCAATATCTCCTGAATCTCCATCACATACTATTTGATCTGATATAGGGTTTGCAATTGGTTGTACATCTACAGTGAATGTTATAGTGGTTTCATCATAACAAGGACCGTCAGGAGCAGAAGTAGTGTTGTTTGTAACTCGAATAGTTACGGTTTGAGTTTCAGTAATAAATGGATTAGGTAACGGACTTGGTAAAGGAGTTCCTATTTCATCAAAATATTCGACCGTAACATCAGAAGGGTTTTGAGTTCCTAAAATAGTACTCTCTATTTGTGAGGTGTCAAAAGCAAACTCCCCATCGTTATCATCATCACACTCACTAGCTATACTAACAGGATTGGCAACAGGTAAGGCTTCAACATTTAATAAAATATGAGCACCTAAACCTAGACAATCGTTTGAGATAGCACTATCAACTCTGACATATATAAGTTGAGAACCTGGATATCCTATATTTCTATAATTTGAAGGGTCAGTTATTTCATTAATTTCAGCTAATGCATCAGCTTCATTTCTATAGTATCTAGGAGGAAGTATATTTTGCCCCGGAGGAATAAAACCTATGATAGTAGCCGTAACACTACTAAAATCAAAAGATGCTATACCATCTCTGTCATCATTATTTGCATTATTATTGCCATCAATATCAAGAAAATCATCACATTGATTAAATGTTACTACAAAAGTTGGAGGTACTACTGTTGTTGAAACATTAAGCTGTAATTGAGAAACTGAAGCACATCCAAAAGATGATTCAACTCTAGCCCAAACCACATCAGAGCTTATTGTTCTGTTTATAAAGGTTGTTGGGTTGTTTATATAATCAGGACTTGTTATATCTCCTGAAATAGCTGCAGACTGTGTCACAAAGTAAGTAAAAATTTCGTTTACTGCATTAATAGAAATTTCATTATTAGCTTCAGTCAAGTTAAAAGGACTAAACCCTAAAGTTGTAAGATCATCATCATCACATTGAATTAAGACTACAGGTGAAGTTACAATAGGCAAGGGGTTCACTGTAAGATTTACTTCGTCAGAATATAAACCACAGCTATTTCCAATTCTATCAATTTTTACTCTATAGCTATTACTGTTAAATGTTAATGGTGTATTTGTAAAATCTAGATTTGCAGTTTGAGAATTACTATATATAGCATTGTCGATTATTGGATTCCAATTAATGCCATCTGTACTAACTTCCCATTGATAACTTTCTGCTTCTGCAGAAACAACAGACATTGAACTATTAGCTGCTTCACATATTTCAGTATCTATAGGTTGTGTTGTTATTGAGAGTGGCGAGAAATTTAAGTAATTATTACTTGGTAGAGTATAACCGTCTGAAGCATTGTTTACCAAACCAGATACACTAGTTGTTGGGACATTATCTCCTAAATAATTATCAGAATTCCCATCAGAAAAGCCAGCCTCAATAACATCATTACATCCATCGCCATCACTATCAGAATCTAAATAGGTAAAAATAGTGTCGTTATCTAAGTCATTTAACGTATATCCAATTACATCACTATCTGGTGAGGTCTCAGCAGCATCTGCCCACCCATTAATACCATAAGTTGGTCCATCTTCTATACCGTTTAAATCGGTATCAGATAAAGTCCCAAGTTGTCCAGTTTCAATTAAATCATAAATTCCATCATTATCACTATCTAGATCATAAAAATCTAAAACTGTATCGTTATCAGTATCAATTGGTAATAGAGTAATATCAAAAACATCATCTAAACCATTTAAATCTGCATCAACTCCAGAAAGTGTAATTAATGTTCCTTGATTTTCTATGATATCAGGAATACCATCGTTATCACTGTCTAAATCGAAAGCATCTTTAATACCATCTAAGTCGCTATCTTTTTTAAAGCAGGTAAGTGAAAGACCTCCAGTGAAAATTGAGGACACTGAACCATTTTCAAGTTTATGAATAAATGTAAATCCATCTATTTGATTTCCTAAAAACTGATATGGTGTTGTTCCGTTGGGTGTAGGGTTAATTTTAAAGCGAATTTCAGACCCTGAAATTTGTGTAACACCAGTTTCAAAAATACCATCAAAATTACTGTCAACTAATAAATGATCATCTGGATCTACTAAAGTAATATTTTTATTAATAGGTAGAATTCTAGCTATAAAATATTCATCTTGTATATTAGTATTGGGTAATGAAATAGTTTCTTCAAATTTAATATTGACAGGTTCTGTAAATGATATACTATAGTTGTTTTCAGCGTTTGAAGCATTTCCTAAAATGCTTGTAAACCCGCCAGAACTATTTCCGCTAAATGCATTTGTGTTTCCAGAATCATTTGCTTGTGTATAGTTACCAATAGCAATAGAATTATCTCTAGTATTATCTTGAAAAATTAATTCAGGTATATTAAGGTTACTGGTGTTTAATACAGCATTTCCTCTAGATTCTTCACAATTTAATATTCCGTCATTATCATTATCAACATCTATATTGTCAATAATACCATCATTATCTCTATCATCTGGACATATACTAATAGGGATTTCGATAGATTCAAGTTCTTCTCCTGTACAAGTAATAATACCAATTAACTTGTATTTTCCTGGTTGAGAGGGCATGATTTGAGGAGTTGGAATCATTAAATCCACAAAACCAGAACCATCATCAAATAACCATTTAAAGCTATCGAAATTTTCAGTATTAGCTGCTTCCAAAGTTATGTTTGGAATGCAGTTTCCAAGAGTGGCAAATTGTGCATCAAAATTTATTTCTGGTGGGGATGGAAAACCAGAGTAAAAACTACCTGAGGTTGCTGCACCACTATAATTAAAGTAAGCACAATAAAGTTCATCATCACTTTCTACAGTAATATTACCTCGAATACCTTTTATTTTATAAGTTATATAATTGGTGTTTCCAGTTACAACATTTGCAGTCCCTGGATTTATATTTCCATCTATAGAAGATCTTATTGTAATATTAGCTGTGATTGTAGTAACTATGGTAATTCCACCTTCATATGGCTGACCGCCTATTTGATTAATATTTGCAATATTATCAAGATTCCCTCGAGTTTCACAACTAAGGGGAGGTACAAAAAACATGCCTTGATTAGCTTCAGAAGGGCTTCCATTATTGCTTAATCCTCCAACGCCTTGGTATGCAAAAACAGGTTGCGAAGTTTGCACAAACATATTGCCCATGTTGGAAAAACTGTCACCTTCAATTATATAGTAATCTCCTGTATTAATTGTAGCTATTGGGGTATTATTTCCGTTTACGAATATAGAAGTATTATCACTGTTGGCAACTAGGAGGATGTTTTCCCATGCATCTGTTCCATCACCTCGAACAAAAATATACTCTGTTCCTATTTTACTGGCACCAACAATTTGATCTATACCATAATCTCTAGCGCCTCCATTACCAAAACTTCCATTGGCCGACCCACAATTTACAACTACAGGCTTATCAGAGGTAACCAAGCAGCCAATTAGCCCATCTCTATTGATACTGGTATCTAAACTATTTATCGCTAAAGTATAGCTTTCCCCTTCGTCTAAAACTGTATTTACTGGGGTAGTACCAGTATAGCCTTGTATTATTAAACCATTAGGTAAGTCACTAAATTCTACTTGTGTATTATTCTCTGTAGCCATTACCGATACAAAGTTCAGGTAATTGTTTTGAGGGTTTTCATTAGGATATGTTCCAATTCTAAAACTAGTATCTAAGGCTGAAACACCTTTACTAACAATAGCACCAGCTTGGAATCCTGCATTAACCCTTACAGAAACATATATAACATCATCCGCTTCAATTATATAACCTCTGTCGGTAGTAACTCGACTAGTTATATCTGGAGGCATGAATAATTGTGAAGCACCAGAATCTATAAAAATTTCTTGAGGATTATTATTACTAACTACACCAGTAATATAATTACTTGCGGGTTGCCCCATCGGCTTTATAGTATAGGGTACGTCTACATTCCTAGGTGTAGATAAGTAAATATATTGATCTTGAGGGGTTGAGCTGATTTCATCTGCATAAGTTAAAGGTGGGATGTAGTGCTTTTTGCTTAATTGAGAAAAGCCTTTAAAGCTTAAAAGGATAATTATTATAAATATAAAACTTTGTAAAAGTCGATTCTTAGGCATTTTTTTTAAATAAGTAATAATTTAAAAATGTTTAGAAAACTAAAATATAACATTTAATATTATTGGACTTATAAAACCTTTGAAGGTTTAATTTCATAGGTTAAAATGCGAAGAGTTTTTTTGTTTTTGTAATGAAAGTTTATCTTTTTAAAGCAAAATGGCCTCTAATATTGAATGATTCGCCATTTTGAACAATATCAGCAGAAAACCAGTAGTCATCAGATGGCATATTCTCACCGTTATAAGTACCATCCCATCCTTGAGAAAAATGTGGAAGTGTTTTTATTAATTTCCCATGTCTATTGTAAATGTAAACGATGGTTCCTGGTAATTGATTTGCGCCTACTATATGCCATGTATCATAAGCATTATCATTATTAGGTGTTACAAATTTTGGAATATCAAAAACAAAAACGTCTTGAGAAACATCCATACAACCATTTAAATCTCTAACGGTAACAATATGAGCACCAAAAGAGACGTCTTCAAATATATTTGATGTTTGTGGTTCTCCACCATCAAGGATAAAAACATAATCTCCAATTCTAGAATTGTTTATCTCTACAGTTATTCTATTAGGGTCAGCAAAATCAACAGTTGGTGTAATTATAATTTCAGCTTCATCAGATGGTATAACATCAAAGGTATGCGTATAAGAACAATCATTTCCTATGATATTTGGTCTAGTTACAGTTACAGAATAACTACCAGCATTTGCAGGAGAAACTATAATTTCATTAGTAGTCTCACCAGTAGACCATAGATAAGTATCGCCAGCTATACCTGTATCAGCACTAATTAAAACAGGATCATTGTTACAAAGAGGTACTATATCGTTTATAGGAATAATTGGTAAAGGGTTAATACGAATACTAAATTGTGTTGTGTTAAAACATCCAGTACTATTATTTTCTAGTCTAACAAATATGGTATCACCATCAACAGCAGAAAAAGTGTTTGGAATAGCGTTTATTTCATTTTCAGCATTTGCTAAATCTTCATAGAATGTTATTGTATAGTTAGAAGGGTTTAAGCCTCCTAAAATAATACTATTATTTGCTGTTAAATCAAAATTTTGAATACCATCATAATCATTATCACAATCTACCAAATCTGGTGGTGTGTTGGCTACAGGGTTTTGGTTTATTTGTAAAACAAAAGATGGGGCTATGTGGCAGCCAGTAGTTATATCCGATACTCTAACGAATAAAGTGTGACTATTTGCTGTATAGTTAAAAGTTGTGTTTAGAGGGGATAGGTTATCGTCAGCATCACTTTGTGTATTGTGGTAAGAGATATTAACCAATGAAGGATCATCCACAATCATACTGTTTACTTGTGATAAGTCATAACTATTAGTGTCATTCTCACAAACTTGAATAGTACCGATAGCATTTGTTGCAGGAGGTAAATTAATTATAAGTTCTAAAGGAATCACTGTAAAACAACCAGTTAGTGTATTAGCTATTTTTATATATACTGTTTTTGCATTAGAATTAAAACTTGTAGGTGTTGTAATTTCATTTGAATTATCTAATCCATCATTTGGATTTATATCTGATAAATTTTCAAAATAGTTTAGTTCTAGGTTGCTTTTTACTCTATCTAAAACTTCAAAATCACTATTTACTGTATCAATATTATATAAGGTTAAATCAAAACTTGTAACACCATCATAGTCTTCATCACAATTTATGATATTTGGTGTACCAACTGTAACTTGAGGTGGTGCAATAATATTTATACCTAATTCTTCAACTATATGACATAACGAATCATCACTTTCAATTCTTATATATATACTTTGTGGATTAGTTACATTGGTATAATTAGAAGGTAATGGGTTAGAATTTGTATCTGCTTCAGTAGGAGATAAATGAAATGAAATATTTAACATATCGGGCGATCCTGCTCTTATTTCATCAGCTTTTTCATCAAGATTAAATTCATTAAGTCCATCGTTACTTGCATCATCACAAATTAAATAATCTATTACTGGGTTATAAATTGGATCTGGAGATACTTGTAATATAAATGAATCTGTCCCATAACATGTTGGGTCTGAAATGTTTTCTACCCTCACATAAATAGTTTGCGGACTAGTTGTATTTTGATAGATGTTATTTTTATCAATAGGCATTGTAAAGGCTGCATCTTCAAAATAAAATACTTCTTTACCAGCTTGTCCATCAAGAATTTCAGTATCTTTATCAACTAATAAGAAATCAGCAAAACTATCACCATCATCCTCACAGATTTGAAAATTACTTATTGTAGGAAATACAGGAAGCGTGTTTATTATGGCTTCAAATGAAGTAATTGCATAACACCCTGTACCGCTTACACCATCTTCAACTCTAATAAAGATGGTTTGCGTATTAGTATTATAAGTACTTCTATCTGCAACAGGAATAGGGTTTACATTATTATCAGCATCATCAAAAGATGTAAAAACATCAATATTTAAACCAGTTCTACTAGCAACAGCTTCATCAATCTTATTCTCAAGATTAATTATTGAAAAACCATCCTGATCATTATCACAAACAATTTCATTAGATGGTTGATTTGTAGTTGGCGCTGTCAAAACTTCTATTTGAAAAGGATTAACTGTTGAGCAACCAGAATCTATATTTTCTATACGTGCATATAAAGTCTCAGTAGAATTTGTATTATTATAAAAAGGTGGTAATTGGTTTGCTGTATTATTACTTTGGGCATCCGTATTATTGGAAAAATAGGTAACCGTGAAATTAGTATTTCCTCCAGTGATTGTATTATCTAATGACTGTAAATCTATACTTGCAATTCCATCATCATCATCATCACAATATGGTATTGTAACGTTAGCAAAAAGTAATATTGGATTTACTAATAATGTTATTTGTGTATTTTCAACACAGCCACCATCTTCAATTCTAACATAAAGAACTTGTGGACTTAAAGCTGCGTAAGGTGTAGTTTTGTCTAATGCATTGGTACCATTATCTCTGTCATTTTCAGTTTCATAAAAAGTAACGGTTATAGAATTAGGTAAATCATTTGCAATAAATGTTTCAACAGTATTTAAATCAAAGTTTAAAGTATCTGTAGTATCGTCGTTAGTATCACAGAGCGCAAAATCTCCAGTATCTGTTCCTGTTAATAGTAAATTGGTATGAATTTCAAAGGGAACTATAGTTGCACATCCAGTAGTACTGTCTTCGATTCTTAGATATAATGTAGCAGATCCGGGTTCTATAACGGCATTTGTATATTGATAATTAGTTTCATCAGCTATAACATTAATATTCATTTCAGCATCGTCAAAGGTACTATGAAATGTGGTAGTTACACCGGTTAAACCATTTAAGATATCTGCAATTACTTGAGTTAAATCAAAGGCAGCATCTCCATCTAAATCTCTATCACAAGCATCAAGATATTGTGTGTCTCTATTCACAACAGGACTAACAGTTACCTCTACATCTAGAGTAGTAGTAGTTTCACAACCTGTTGTTGTATCCACAATTCTAACATATACTTGCTCGTTAGGTGTGTTCGTATTAATGTATGGAGAAGGTATAGGATTGTTACCAGTACTCGCATCTAATGGATTATAGTGATATGTAACAAATAAATTGATTTGTCCAGATGTTATTTCATCATCTTTTTGTGTTAAATCGATAATAGCAAAACCATCTGGTGTGTCATCTCCATCACAAACTTCTAAAGTTGTTGGAGTTACAATATTTGGAAGCGGGTTTACTATTAAATTAAATGTAGTATAAGAAAAACAGTTACTATCTAAATCTTGAACCCTAACAAAAATAGGTTGCGGATTCATGCTATTTGGTATGGGAGCTAGTATTGGGTTAATATTTAATCTAGCATCATTATCTGATAAGTGATAGCTAAAGTTGTAGTTTGTAAATGGAACATTAGCAATAACTTCAGCATCTTTACTTGAAAGATCAAAAATTTCTATACCGTTACCACTTGAATCATCACATAATTGGTAATCAGTAACGGGATCCATAGGCTCTTCAGTATTTAGAACCACAATAACCTCATCAGTTTCTACACAAGTAGATCCATTAACAGGGACACCAACTTCAACACGATAAGTACCATCTTGAACTGCAACATAAGTTGGACTTGTTGCACCAGTAATTATGTTACCATTTCTATACCAAGCATATGAAGCAAGCGGATTTTGTAAATCTGCATCCAAAGTAGCAGAACTTGAACATGTTGATATATCATCTCCTAAATCTAAAATTCTAAAACTATCACCTTCTATAAAAACGGCAGAGTCAAATGTACCATCTGTCTGGTCAGCAATTATTAATTTAATATGATAAGTTACATTTGGTAAAATACTACCAGATGCTGTTAAAACAGTTGTTCTACCATTATAATTTGTATCTCCAATATTGTATCCATCAAAGTATTGATCATTCTGTGCAGGACAAACACCAAAAATTTCATCATGTATTGTGTTTGTGTTTACTGGAGTAGCTGTACCAGGAATTATCGCTATGTTTTGATATGGGTTTGCTGTACCTGCTTCTCTAATTAGAAATACAAAACCATCTGAGAACTGACACGGATTTATTCCAAAATATTCTTCAGAAGCTAGTAAGTAATTAAATTGAAATTGATTTGAAATGGATACAAAATCAAATTCAATAGATGTGGCGTTTACTGTATTGGTAATTCCTAAAGCTGCTTCTAAATCAGGATCTGTTCCCCAAGTTGTAGAGCCTTCACTAAGTGTAGGTGTTACAGCAGAATTCCCACCAGATGTAGCAGCTCCTGTAGAAAGCATTATACCATTTTCAAAAGGAAAGTTTGAGCCTGATCTTTCGAAGTAAGCATAACTTGAAAGTCCACTAGCAGTTCCATTTACAGATGAGCTTATATTAGTTATGTCAACACAACCATTTACTAAATTATTTTGTATTAGTGATTGTAAACCAACAGAATCATCTACCGATATTTGCTGAGAAAATGCAAAATGACTATTAAAAAATAGTATAAGTAAGATGAAACAAATAAATCTCATAACCTGTAGGTGTTTTCTAGTTCGTTTTTGTTTGGTTAAGTATTACAATTAGTTGGGGCTAATTAAGGGCGAAAAATAGACTTTTTTCAGATGAAACGCAAAAAAAATCGGATAAAATGCATTTTAATTGGTTTTTTTGATATAAATACTTAATTTTTAAGGGTGAAATGATTTTTGAACACTCTACCATCTTGTAATGTTACTGCAAACCAATAATCGTCACTAGGCAATTTTCTACCATTTAAAAGTCCATTCCATCCTTCTCCTGTTGGGTCCAACTGTTTAATAAGTTTACCAAATCTATTAAAAATTTGAACTTTAGTATTGGATTGAAACATACTGGATACACCATATATTTTCCAGACATCATTAACCCCATCATTATTTGGTGTAAAAAACTTAGGAAAACCTATAACAGACACATCATTATTAATGACACCACAATCATTTTTAATATCTCTAACTGAAACTGTATATATACCTGGAAAAATGTTTTCAAAAATATTACTGTCTTGATAATCAGAAACTGTATTTCCATTTTCATCAATTAGACTATATTGATAAGTTCCTTCTCCTGTAACGAAAACTGTGATAGAATTATTTTGTGATGCATCAATAACATCAAAAGGAGGCATACCAAAAATAGCAATATTAGAAGGTTCTACAGTTACGGTTCTTGTTTTTGAGCAGTTGTTAATATCTGTTACAGTAACAGTGTAAACTCCTGGTGTATTTATTTGGATTTCGTATGTGGTATCTCCATTTGACCAATTGTATGTATAATCATTAGGATTGCCACTTACAGCAGCATCAATGGTTATTATCACAGGGAAGTCATTTAAACAATAATAAAATAAATCATCAATTTTTATATCTGGTAATGGGAAAACAGTTAAAAAAACTTGACTAATTCCATAACAATCGTTTGCATTTTCAACCCGAGCATAAATTGTTTGAGAATATGGGTTTGTATTAGTGTATACCGTATTTAATGGGTTTTGTTCTAAAATAGCATCATTAAAAGATTCAAAATAAACAATGTCTAAACCAGATGGTAAACCATTAAGAATAGTATTGTTGGCAGTGTTTAAATCAAAAATGTGTAATCCATCTTCATTACCATCATCATCACATATGGATAAAAATGCATTGTTGGAGTCGGTTGCTGTAACATCTAGTGTTAATTCGGAGTTGCTTATACAACCTGTTAAATCATTGATTACTTCAACATATATAATTTGAGGGTTTACAGTATTATTAAATGAGTCACCGTTAATTTCATTAGTTCTAGTTGTATCAGTATAGAATTTAGTAGACCTATCTGTAATACCACCTGTTAATTCATCATTAGCTTCATTAAGGTTAAAAGTAGTTAATCCATCAGCTAAACCATCTTCATCACATTGTATTAATAGTGAATTAAATGAATTAGGTGCTTCATTTACTCTTAAATTTAGTTCAGTAAAACTTCTACAATTTTGATTTGTTGCATCTTCAATTCTAACAAAAATAGTTTCATTAAAAACGGTGTTGTTATAATACGAATTTGAAAGTGCTCCAGTACGGCTTTCTGCATTAGCTCTTGATGTGTAATAAAACACATTAAAATCACTAAGATTTTGCCCTACTAATATTTCACTGTTTTTAGATGATAAATCAAAAATAACACGACCATTTTTATCATTACCATCATCTAAATTATCACACAAAATAAAGTCTGTAGGAGCTATAAAACTTGGACCAAGATTAACGTTCAATTGAAAATCTGTTAACTCAAAGCATTCGGTTGTGTTATTTGTTATTCTAGTGTAAATGGTTTGGGGGTTTGTGATATTTCTGTAAGGACTAGATAAAGGATTAATACCAATATTAGCATCACTTGCAGAAGCATGATATGTTATTGTAACGTCAGTTTGTGTACCCATTATAGGAGCATTATTGTCTGATAAATTAAATTCTGTAAAACCATCTGAAAAAGGTGTAATATCATCGCACCTTTCAAAATCTAATGCAGTTCCATTAGTGCTAGCCTCATTAGTTGGAGGCTCTGAAAAGGTAGCTGTACCCGTCCATTCTAAATTGAAAGAACTATTACCTTCAGGTCTGTCTATTACTATAAAATAGGTTTCACCAGCATTTACATTTAACGATCTTACAAAGCTATTACCATCGGGACCGGGACCTTCTGAAGGGTCTGTTTCAGTGTCCCTCATTCCAGTTGAATTATAACTTAAACCGGCACTTGGTGGGTGGGTAGTTGAGCATCTAATTGCTCTTCCAATGTTACCACATGTAACATTAGGACCATAAACAAAAAAATCATAATCTTCTGTAATAGCAGTACTATTCGGGGTTAAAGTAAACCCTAGAGTACCACTTGTTACAAGAGTTACTTGTAACCATACACTATTGTTTTCACTACTACCACAATCACTTGTTTCAAATACTTCTTCTAATGCACCACCACCATTTACATTTAAATTAATATCAGAATTTCCACATGTGATTATAGCATTACCACAGTCATTAGGAGACTGACTTAGAATATGAGAGGTAAACAGTAAAAAAAAACTGACTATACTAAGTCTCAAATAAAATTTCAATAGATTAATATTTTAAAGTGAAATGGCTTTTAAAAATTCTGCCATCTTGCAATTGTACAGAAAACCAGTAGTCATCAGAGGGTAAAATTTCACCATTTAAAGTTCCGTTCCATGCTTTACCTCTTGGGTTTAACTGTTTTAAGAGTTTTCCATATCTGTCATAAATGAAAATTTTAGAATTGGGTTGAAACATTTCAGATACTCCTAAAATTTGCCAAGTATCATTTACCCCATCATTATTTGGTGTAAAAAATCTAGGAAATCCAACTACAGATACAACGTCTTGTATTATACCACAATCATTTTTAGTATCTCTTACTAAAACAGTATATATACCTGGATAAACATTTTCGAAAACATTACTATCTTGATATGGAGCTGTAGTTACTCCATCACTGTTAACTAAACTATATTGATAGGTGCCTTCGCCAGAAGCAAATACAACTACTGTGTTATTGTCAGAAACATCAATAATATCTGGGTTTTGCGTGAAAGTTGCAATATTAGAAGGTTCTACAATAATTGTTCTATTTTGAGAACAACCATTAGCATTTGTTACTGTGACGCTATAAGAACCAATTGTGTTAACTAAAATTTCTGGAGTACTCTCTCCATTAGACCATAAATAAGTATAGTCATAAACTGTTCCCGTTAAAATACCAGCATCTAGTATAATTTGGTTAGGAAATAAATTAAGACAGTAATAAATGGTTTCATCCTCTTCAATACCGGGTAGTCTATTTACTCTTAATTCAATTTCATTAATGCCATAACATTCATTATTATTTATAGTTTCAACTCTGTAATAAATAATTTCAGAATAAGGATTAGAATTGGTATGCTCTAAAATTTCATTAGTTTCTAAAAGTGCATCATTTAAGGTAGCATAAAATTGTACTCTGGTATCTGATGGTACTAAACCTAAGTTTTGTATTATTTCAGATGAATATGGTTTAAGTTGGAATAAATTTATTCCATCTGGAGAATCTTCTTCATCACAAACAGGGGTTGCACTATATGTACTTACTTGAGTATTACTAACGTTTAGCGTTAAACTTGCAGTTTCATAGCACCCACTAATATCATGTGTAACTCGAGTATAAAGTATTTCATTCGGAACTGAGTTATTATAAGATTCAAAATTAGTAATAGCATTAACCCCATTAAGAGCATCAGTTGGATTAAAATGGTAAGTAACTGTATGTTCAGTAATATTATTTGTAATAATTTCATTAGCCTCAGTTAGATTGAAAGTAGTAATTCCAGGAGAACTCAAATCTAAATCACATTGAAATAATGATGCGTTATTTGCAATTGGGTATTCAAAAAATTCTACAACAGCTTCGCCTTGAGGTAAACCACAATCTTTTGTGGCAGAAGTTCCAGGAGGGTCTATTACTACTTTGTATGTTCCTGTTTGAGTTACAATTAAATCAAAATCACTTTCAGAAAGTAAGTTCCCATCTCTTGACCAAGTATACGTTGCTCCTGGTATTTGATCAGCTTCTAGTGTGTAATTATCTCCAGTACATAATGGTAAATAAGTTGTTTCTTCACCATTTTTGATTATATCAATTTGCTGATTGAAAAAGGAAGCAATAAATGGCGGTAAACCTTGAGTGGAATTATTAGGTAGAGAAATAGCACTGTGTAAATAATCTGCATCCCTTCCAAGTCTATTTGGGTAGTTTATTACGCCTAATCCTCCAAAACCAGCGTTATATGTTCTACTTAACGCCCTATATATTTTACCATTTGGACCAAGCTGTAACCCACCTCTGTATAATTGTTGTCTATCTAATACAAACATACTTGCACTAATATTTGTAGATGTAAGATCAAATTGTAACAAAAGGGAATTATGGTTTATTGGATCGTTATTCGCAATAGGGTCTGTTACATTGAAATAATCGTTAGTGGCTGTAACATAAAGTACCTCACTATTAGGTGAAAACTCAATACCATAAGATTTGTTGTTTTGGTCATTTATTGTAATTGTTTGAGCATTTGTAGCTATTCCTGTTTCACTATCAAAATCAAATAAATATAATCCAGATTGTACATTGGCGCAAGCTAATTTTGAACCATCAGGAGAAAGTTTTAAATAACCTCTAGGGTCAGCAATTGAAAACGGAAAACTTGATTTAACAGGAATAGGATTTACACCAAGGTCGTTTATTTCATATGCAAAGAAAGTATCAAAATTTGTACTACCAATACCGCTTGAATTTGCTAGAGTTATTACCCATATAGATTTTGTGTCACAGTCTTTAACTACAGCGGATATTTTTTCTGCGCATTGGGATAATAAATTTGTGTTTTTATTTCTAACTTCTCCGTCTCCAACATTAGCTGATACATCTACAATGGAATAATTTAAACCTGTATCAGTTTGATTAGAACCAACAGTAAATATGTAATAAATATCAGAATCATTAGGTTTTGGTACAACGATAGCTGATTGTGTACTAGACTCATCACCTAAAAGGCCATCACCATTGGCCATAATATTGTGCGAGTTATTATATACAGTTGTTCCATCTGTATAGAATAAAAGTTGTCCATTAGAATCTGAGATTGAAGCACAACCTTCTCTGGTGTTTATTTTTCCATTATTCAATGGAGTAACACCTCCAGTAAAAACATTAAATTTTATACCAGCGTTTTCACCAAAATACCAATTTGAGGCTTCGTTTTGGGAGTAAATATATAGTCCAATAAGACTAAAAATTACGAATAATACAGTCTTTTTCATTTTTCGATAGCAAAAGCTAACAAATATATTACAAATCTCGCTTTTTTAATAATTTAAACGATAAAAAGATGAATAAGGCTGTCCAACATAAAACGATAAGCATTTCATAACCATGAGCTCCATAATCGTATGCTAACTCTGCTTTATCAGGGAATTTAGACATAGCTATTCTTTGGAAGGGTTGATCAATTAACTTATACATAGACTTTAAAGGGAAAAAATTTTGAATCTTTTCAGCTAAATTACCGTCAGATTGCCATGCAATTAAACCAAATAAAATCCATTCCAGAATAAATAATATAAATAGAAAAGCAAGTGCAAAAGCAGAACGCTTTACAAGCATACCAAAAAATAAACATAAACTAAAGAAACCAATTAATTTTACAAAGTATGCTACTAAAAACTCAACACCTCTAAATACTATTGAAGCTTCAGTATAGCTAGAATAATATAAACCTATACATAATGAAATTAACCCAATTAGCACTGTTGAAACTATTGAGAAGAATACAATGGTGTAAAACTTTGATAAGATAAATTCCTTTTTACTTAAACCATCAATAAGGTTTTGTTTTATGGTTTTATTACTGTACTCATTTCCAATCATACTAACTACAACAATGGCAAAAAAGAATTTGAATTGTGATGCAAAAAATGTGGTAAGGTGCCATATTATTGGGAAGTTAAAAACACCCAATTCACCTAACTCTAATGTAAAAAAACCAAATACGTTAATTTTTAGTGATGATAATAATATCACAAAAAAAGGTAAAATAAACGAAACGAATATGAGTATTTTACTAGTTCTGTTAAGTAATAGTTTTTGTAATTCTAAATTTAAAAGTCGTAACATTCTGGTTAGTTTTGGTTGTTATCAGTTAATTGTAAAAATTGTTCTTCTAAACTTTCTTTACGCTGTACTAGATGTGTTAGTGTAATACCTTTTTCAAAAAGATGTTTATTGAAATCATCAGATTTCATAGGCTCATTTAAAAAAGCTGTTACTAAATTCTCGTGAACTTTAACTTTTCCAAATGATTTATGGTTTTCAAGTAATTTAACTAACTCTGATTCTTTATTTGTTTTTAATTCAAAAAAACCATGACTAGAAATCATTTCATCTACTCTTCCAGAATAAAGTTTTACACCTTTTCGAAGAACAACAACATGTGAACATACTTTTTCAACTTCATCTAATAAATGCGATGCTAATAAAATAGTAGTGCCTTTAGCTGCAATTTGTTTTATAATTTCTCTAATTTGATGAATACCTTGTGGGTCTAGACCATTTGTTGGTTCATCTAGTATTAGTATTTCTGGGTCATTTAAAAGGGCAGAAGCTATGGCTAAACGTTGTTTCATCCCTAAAGAATATGTTTTAAATTTACTATCCTTTCGTTCTAGAAGACCAACTATTTCTAACTTTTCATCTATCTTGCTATAATCAACCCCTTTAATTTTACAAACTAATTTTAAATTTTGAGTAGCCGTCATATAAGGATAAAAATTAGGGCGCTCAATAATTGCTCCTACTTTTTTTAGAGCATCATGAGTTGAGGTATTACCATCAAACCAATGAAAATCACCTTCGGTTTTGTTTACAACATTTAGCACAACACCCAAAGTGGTAGATTTTCCACTACCGTTAGGTCCTAAAATACCATATACATTGCCTTTGTTTATAGTGAATGATAAATCTTTAACGGCAGTTAAGTACCCAAATTTCTTAGTAAGATTGTTAATTGTAAGTATAGATTCCAAGCTATAAAGTTTTGTTGTCAACTGAAGAAGTCAACAATGGTTAGTTATTCAAGTATGACGAGAGTCTTTAATTTTTGTTACAAATGGTGCGTAAATATTTTTAATAACAAAAAAAAGAGGCTGTTATTTTAAATAGCCTCTTTTAAAATTAATATGCTTTTGTTTCTTTTTAGATTTCTAATATTTGACGAATCATTTGATTAGTAAATCCCCATTCGTTATCATACCAAGTCATTACTTTTAGTAAATCACCATCAACAACTCGCGTCATACTTAAATCAACTGTTGATGCAAACGGGCTTTTGACAATATCAGAAGAAACAATAGGTTCATAAGTTGTAGAAAGCACTTTCGCATAGCGATTAGTATCGGCTTCCTCTTGTAAAATAGCATTAACTTCTTCTACCGTTACATTTTTCTCTGTAACAAATGTCATATCAGAAATTGAACCAACAGGAATTGGAACTCTTAATGCAACACCATCAAATTTATTAGCGAATTGTGGTAGTGCTTTGGTTGTAGCAATAGCTGCACCCGTTGAGGTTGGAACTATGTTTGCTGCACCTGCACGACCCATTCTGTAATTCTTTTTTGAAACAGAATCCACCATGTTTTGTGATGCTGTGTAGGCATGCACGGTGGTCATAATTGCTTTTTTTATTCCAATTCTGCGCCCTAAAACTTCAACTACAGGACTAATATTATTTGTTGTACAACTGGCACAAGAAAATATGCTTGCTTTTCCGTCTTTTGAATTTACACCATGCACAACTGTAGGTGTATCTGCACTTTTTGTAGGAGCAGAAATTACGACTGTAGTTGCTCCAGCTGTTATATGTTTTGCAGCATCTTCACTTTTTGTAAAAAAACCAGTGCTTTCAATTACGATGTCTATATTATTTTCTTTCCAAGGAAGTTCTTCAGGATTTCTATTAGAAAAGTATTTTATCTTTTTTCCATCTACTATTAGGTGGTTATCGTCATGTGATACTTCTTTTTCATAGATACCGTATACAGTATCGTACTTAAGTAAATAAGCAATGTTATCCGTTGTTACTAAATCATTCACAGCAACAACTTCTAATCCTGGTGTATCTAAAATAACTTTTAAAGCGGCACGCCCAATACGCCCCATTCCATTAATGGCAATTCTTTTCATTTGTTTTAAATTTTATTCGTGTTTTAGTCTTAAATTATTTAATTCCTTACTTTAATTTTATCTTTTATGAGTTACTTTGTTTGTGTATTCTATAAATAAAAGTGTATCTTTCATTTAAGATTTTATAGTATTCATGCAAGATTTAAAAATATCAAAAAAGAAACCATCTTTTCCAATAACGACTAAGTTACATGATTATCTTTCAGAATATAACAGAAATATAAAAATTCCTATTTTTTATGATGACCTGTTAAGGTTTCAAGGATCTGTTATTGTTTATGATAAGGAAGATAATGATACTTTATGGATAAGGGTTTATTATAATGATTATGAAAGAGAGGAAATTGATGCCGCATTAAAAAAGGTGTATACTATTTTTCATTCTGATGGAAATGAAGATATGCTACCTTTTTTAAGTGTAGATGCTGTTGATTATTGCACCTTTGGTAACTCTAAACCTTTTAGAATAAAGATTAGAAATATATTGAATGATAATTACACGTATTTCTATGTTAAAACAGCAGATGCTTCTCGTGTTTATGGTTTAGAATTGGAACATATGTTGTCTCCATATAATCTGAATTTTTTGGTTTATAAGAATACATTAATAGAAGAACATATTGCTGGAATTCCTGGAGATGAATTTATTAAGAAATTTTTGCCAAAATGTGATAAATCTGAAAAATCTCAAATAGCTAAAGAATTTGTTAAGTTTAATGAACGCTGCATGATTAGGCTTTTAGGAGACATGCGTTCCTATAACTATGTAGTTGTGCCAACTCATGATTTTGATCATGTAGTATATAAAATTAGAGCAATTGATTTTGATCAACAATCTTATGAAGGCAAGTTTAATATATATAGACCTCAGTTTTTTAAAGAGAATTTTAAAGTTGTTGAGCTGGTTTCAAATAGTATACAGAAACTATCTATAGATCAATATAAAACTGAGGAACGTTCTATACTTGTAAAACGTTTAAAGAGTTTTCAGAGTAGAGTGGATAAACTTATTGCGTGTATGGAAGATGATAGTATTTCTAAGAAATCTCATATAGATTTTTTAAAGAATACTATTTATGACTATACACACGATGTAAATTTTAAAAGGAGTAAAAATATGGGTGAAATTCTGAAGTATTCTTTAGAGTTTTTAACTCGTAATTACGAAAATGTAAATCCTTTAGGGCTGGATTAATTCCAATTTTCATTAAAATCTAAATCTTCATAATCATCAACATCAATACCATCTTCAAACTCATTAAAATCTTCATCAATATCAGCTTCAAATAATTTTTCTGGAGCCGTATCTGGTACTTGACCTTGAACAAACATGAGGTTAGGATAATCATGACCTTCAGTTTCATCAACAATTTCTGCTAATTCTACATAAAAGGTCCACATGTTCATAAAATCATAAACATAAATAAGTTTAGTTTGGGCCTCATGAACAACATCATCTAAAGATGTTTCATTCATTAAACGTGCAGAACCATCATCACTTAAGTCAAAAAGGGATATTTCTTCACCTTGTTCCCATAGATCATTACTAATGTAAAAAGAAGCCATTTCTGTACCATCAAATCCAAAAGATTGAGTGACAATATTATGTAAATCTTCAAGTGTATCTGTTTCACGAATTTCTAAATCGCGAAAGATATCTTCTTCAGTATCATTATCTAAAATAACTCTAAATCTGTAAATCATTAATGAGAAATTATGCTACAAAGGTAGGCTTTTTTTAAATTATTTTGAAAATCTATGTAATGTAAATGTCATGGCACTTAATAAGAAAAAAGCACCAATTTGATGTGTTACACCAAGCCAAACAGGAACCTGTAATAATATGGTTAATACGCCTAATAAGAATTGAACACCTACCATAATTAAAAGGAAGTTAATACCTTTAGATTGGTAGGTAGATAGATTTATTTTTTTTGCCTTTACATAAATTGAAATGATGAAGCCTACCACCACAAAAGCTAAAATTCTATGAACAAATTGCACACCACTTCTACCTTCTGTAAAGTTTTTATAAACAGGGTTTTGCTCAGTGTAAACGGTTTCGTGAATAAATTTTCCTTCACTCATCATAGGCCAATGGTTATGAACCCATCCGGCATCTAATCCAGCCACAAAAGCACCATAAATTATTTGAAGTAAAAGAATGGCTAATCCCCATCGTATTAAGTTTCTGAAAGATTTTTGTATTTCTTTTTTTGATGGAAATATTAAATCTAGAGCAACCCAAAAGGTGTAGGCGAAAGTTATAAAGGCTGTTGTTAAATGTGCTGCAAGTCTATAATGACTTACGTCTGGATTATCAACCAAACCACTTTTAACCATATACCAACCTAAAAACCCTTGAAAAGCACCCAAACACAATAGAACGATTGCTTTTTTTGTTGTAGATTTTGAAAGTTGTTTTGTAATTAAAAAATATAAAAATGGAATAAAAAATACCAAGCCAATAAACCTGCCAATAACACGATGAAACCATTCCCAGAAATATATATCTTTAAAATCTTGAAGGGTAAACTGGTTGTTTAGTTTTTGATATTCTGGGTATTGCTTGTATAAATCAAATGCAGCTTCCCATTCAACATTATTCATTGGAGGAATTGTTCCAGAAATTAACTTGTAGTTAGAAATTGATAAACCTGAATGCGTAAGTCTTGTAATACCACCAACAACTACCATAATAAAAATTAGAGCACACCCAGTTAAAAGCCAGTAGATTACTTTTTTGTTATCCTTTTTCATTTTTAAATAAGATTCTTTTTAAAGCATAAACTATTAGCTATGTTTTTATATTGACCGTAATTTGGAATGATTGAATAATTCATTTTTTTGTAAAAAGAAACGGCTTCCTCTTGTCTTTTTCCGGTTTCCAAAACACAGATTTTATAGGATAACTCAGCACTCCATTTTTCTAATTCCAGTAAAATTTTTGTAGCGACACCATATCCACGAGCATCAACCTTAGTAAACATACGTTTTACTTCAATGGTGTTTTCATCATAAGTTTTAAATGCACCACAACCAACAGGATAGTCATTTTTATAAGCTATTACAACATGTTTTAAAACATCAATATTATTGTATTGATTATAAAAAGCATGTTCATCACCATCAACAATTTTTAAATAAGCGTTTAATTCATCAACTAGATTTATAAAATCTTTATGTTCAGAATTTGTTCTTACAAGTTTAATCATGACTCAACATTTAATTTAAGTCCAAGTTTTTTTCCTTTTTCAAGCATTAATTTATAAGCTGCATCATATTCGTTTGGAATATCGCCTTCAAGAATAGCTTCTTTTATTGTTTCTTTAATTATACCAATTTCGCGTGATGGTTTTAGGCTAAAAGCTTTCATTATTTCTTCACCAGAAATTGGTGGTTGAAAGTTTCTAACATGATCGCGTTCTTCAACTTCAATAATTTTTTCTCTAACAATTTTAAAATTGTTATGATACTTATTAAATTTCTTTGGGTTTTTTGTTGTAATATCTGCTTCACACAAAGTCATTAAATCATCAACATAATCACCTGCATCAAAAACCAATCTTCTTACAGCAGAATCTGTAACAATCTCTTGAGCTAAAACTATAGGTCTAGAGCTCATAAATACCATTTTTTGTACAAATTTCATTTTGTCATTCAATGGCATTTTTAATCTTTTAAATAGTCGGTAAACCATTTTTGAACCTTCAAACTCATGCCCATGAAAAGTCCAGCCAACTTTCTTACTAAACTTTTTAGTCGGTGCTTTTCCAATATCATGGAGTAAAGCTGCCCATCGTAACCAAACGTTATTTGTGTTTACCGCAATGTTATCAACTACTTCAAGGGTATGATAAAAATTATCTTTATGACGCTGTCCTTCAACCTCGTCAATGCCTTTTAAAGCTGTTAACTCTGGTAAAATATGCTTAAGTAATCCTGTTTTCTCTAAAAGTAAAAAGCCTACAGATGGTTTTTTACTTTCTAAAATTTTGTTGAGTTCAGTAACTACACGCTCGTTTGTGATAATTTTTATTCTATCACTATTTTTGGAAATAGCTTTAAGTGATTTCTCTTCAATAGTAAACCCTAATTGTGTAGCAAATCGAATAGCTCGTAGCATCCGTAAAGGGTCATCGCTATATGTTATATCTGGATTTAAAGGTGTTTTTATAGTTTTATTTTCTAAATCTGTAACACCGTTAAAGGGATCAAGTAAATCACCAAAATGACTTTCACTTAGGTTTAAAGCTAGAGCATTTATAGTAAAATCTCTTCGATTTTGATCATCTTCTAAAGACCCATTTTCAATCGCAGGGTTTCTACTATCTTCAGTATAAGATTCTTTTCTAGCACCAACAAATTCTATCTCAATATCATCATGCCTTAACATGGCAGTGCCATACGTTTTAAAAACTTGAACTTTTGGTTTGTTAGGCAGGTTTTTCGCAACCTGTAAAGCTAGTTTTATACCATCTCCAATAGCAACCACATCAATATCTTTGGCATCACCACGTTTTAAAAGAAAATCACGAACAAAACCACCTATAACAAAAGATTCAAATTGTAATTCTTTTGCAGATTTTGAAATGATTTTAAAAATAGGGTGTTTTAACGCTTCTTTATAATTCATCAATACTAGTTACCGTTTATTCTCGGATAATCTTTACAATACCATTATTAGATAGTTTAATAATTGACGATGGTTTTGAACAGATTTTTTCGTGATGCAAATTTACAACATAGTCTACACCTTTTAAAATAGCTGGTGTTATTTCTTTGAATGATTTTGGGGTAAAATTTCCACTAATATTTGCTGAAGTAGAAACTATAGCACCATTAAATTTTCTAGTAATTCCATAGCAAAAATCATCATCCGGAATTCTTATAGCTATAGAGCCATCTTTAGCAATTAAATTAGATGCTAAATTTTGAGCATTATCATATATAATTGTAGTTGGTTTATCAGTAACATCAATAATATTTAAAGCGGCAGGAGGAATTTGTTTTACATAGCGTTTTAGCATACGCTCATCTGCCACTAAGCAACTTAATGCTTTATTTAGATTACGCCTTTTTAGAGCATATACTCTTTTTACAGCTTCTAAATTTGAAGCATCACAACCAATTGCCCAAACGGTATCAGTAGGATAAAGGAATAAACCTCCTTGTTTTAAAATTTGCAATGATTTTTTTATTTCAGAATCTATTGTGCTCATAAACTTTGCAACTTTATTTACAAATTTAATATTAGTTTATAAGAATGACTCAAAACTTTGTAATATTGCCATATGAAAAAAGTATTTCATACGACCTACAAAGATTTTCAAAGAGAGATAGATGGTTTTATTGAATCTTTTGAGACTTCAGGTGAATCTATAAAGGATAAAAGAAACAAGCTGAAACTGTTTGAATTAAACGGAAAAACAGTTAATATAAAATCTTTTAAAGTTCCTGGTTTACTAAATCAAGTTGTATATAAGTTTTTCAGAAAAGGAAAAGCTCAACGTTCTTTTGAGTATGCTAATAAATTGTTGGAATTAGGTATTGGATCGCCTCAACCTATTGCTTATTATGAATTTCCAACGACTTTATTTTTTAAAAGAAGTTATTATGTTAGTGAGCATGATAATTATGATTTAACCTTTAGGGAGTTATCTCATAATCTCGATTACTCTAATCACGATAATCTTTTGAGAGCATTTACAAGATTTACTCATCAACTTCATGAGAAAGGTATTTTATTTTTAGATCATTCTCCAGGAAATACTTTAATAACTATTAAAGAGAATGATTTAGAATTTAAATTGGTAGATTTAAATAGAATGGTTTTTAAACCATTGTCTTTTGAAGAAAGAATTAAAAACTTTGAACGCTTAACACCACATAAGCATATTGTGGAAATTATGAGCGATGAGTACGCGAAAATTTCTGGAAAACCTTTTGAAGTGGTTTTTGCTAAAATGTGGAGCCTTACTGAAGCATTTCAATACAAGTTTAACCGAAAGAAAGAACTGAAAAAGAAATTAAAATTCTGGAAAAAGTAATTACTGTCTGTTTTTACGTAATAGCCATAACTTTACATATCTCATAAATACTACGTACCCTTGAATATATCCAATAGTTAAGCCTACAACACCATCTCTAAAACCACTTTGCAAAATATAATGCTTAAAAAAGCCCCAAAATGGTTTTATTATAAAATGATAAGGTGTTAATCGCCCTGTTTTTTTATCATAATCTTTGGCTTGCCATGTAGCATAACGATTCATCTTTTCAATATACTTATCAAAAGTAATGTAAGTATTATGATATAATTTTTGTTTTAAATTACCAATATCGCCATCTGCAATTATTTCTGCGTGAACATGTTTGTCTTGATATTTACAGGAATCTCTTTTAAATAGTCTAATAACAGCATCATTTCTCCAGCCACTATATTTTACATGCTCACCCATAAAATGATTATTTCTACCTATCCAATAAGCAACAACATTATCTTTTGGGTTTTTGAGCGTTTCAATAATTTCTTCCTTTAACTCTTTAGTTACTCGTTCATCAGCATCTACCAATAATATCCATTCATGCTTTGCTTGAGGAATGGCCCAGTTTTTTTGTGAAGCTGAATATTGATATTCACGTTTTATAACTTTAACCCCACTAGCTTTAGCTTTTTCGTAAGTTCCATCAGTGCTTAAACTATCTACAACAATAATTTCATCAGCAAAATCTACTGAAGCTATTACGTCTTCAATATTATGAATTTCGTTTCCTGTAGGGATTATTGCTGTTAGTTTTTGCATTAATTTTTAGAAATTGTAAATGGTTTATTAAAACTTTTGATTGTAAAATAATTCAATTTTTTTCGAATTTTATATTTACGCATCAAATTTAATGGTTTAGATTTTAAATGTGTTTTGTCTTTATGTAAACAAGTTATGCTAGCATCTATAACACGATTACTGGATTTACCATCAGTATAGGGATGAAGGTTTTTTAAGTAATGTTTTATGTTATTTATTAACGCTTCAGGATAAGTCAATGCTTTATTTATAGCATTTTCTATTTGATTTGCATTTTGAATATCAATAAGGTAATTATGACTGATTGTATGATTAAATGTTACTACTGGTTTTCTTTGAACCAAAAATTCTTGTATTGCTGAAGTTGTATCTGCAAACATAACATCAGCTTTTTTAAATAAAGGGATTAAGTTGGTAGTATTGTGAAATGTGAAATTATCACCATTCAGGGCATTCCATTTTTTTATAATATGCTCAGGTAGTTTAGGATGTAATACCATGATAAAATTAAATTTACCATTGCCTGATAATCGTTTAACTTCATTAAAAACATTATCATTATATGCTAAACTTAAACGCTCAGTAAATGTAGAAGCAATCATTACTGTATTACTAATTTCTTTTTTTTCTATAGGAAATAACGAATCTACTTTACTCCATCCGGTTTCAATAACTTCAAAATACTTGTGTTTATTTGCAAGTTCTTGAAACTTCTCTGTTGTATTTGGACCTTGTGTGCAGTATAAATCAAAAAAACCTCTTAATCTGAAATGCGCAAACGAATTATTTTTAGTAGGACGTTTTTCAGCATGAAAGCCATGAAAAACTTGAACTTTTAGAGCATTAAAAAAATCTGGAACGCTATCAGTAGCAGTTAATATAATGTGTGGTTCATAAGCATAAATATCTTCAATGTTTTTAAGCACATTTAATTTATTTGAAACACCAATTTCCCCATCAGGTTGATCTGCAAACCATTTTACAGAATAACCTCTTTTCAAGATTTCCTGCTCTAATGGAACGCCAATAGGAATAGCGTAGCTGTAAGATATATAGATTAAAAACTTATAGTGCATAAACTAGTGTTTATAATTGCGTTCTTTTTCCTAACCAAGTTAATAAATATTCTAAAATAACTGGAGGACACAAATCTAAACTTTGCATACCTAAAAAAAGTTTGCTTTTACCTTTATTATTCAGCTTTAATTTATACCATAACAGCGGTTTTTTATAAGATCTGAAATACATAAGTTGTAAATCTTCTTTTAATATACATGTGCCATTTTTTATTTCAAGATGGTTGGCTAAACCTTGAGGTGTAAATTGGTTTTCGTTTCTAAATTTATGTTTTACGTTTTCTATAAAAATATCTTTATTGGCTTTAAAAAAAGTTTCAAATGTCGATTTTCTCAGAGGATGTGGTGTGTGTTTAAAGTTGTAATATTTATTAAAACCTACAATTTTAGCTGCATTTTGCTGAATGGCTTTATGACCTTTTTTTGCTTTCTTAAATTTCTTATAAAAAATATTCTCATCAAATTTCAACCATTTACCTCGTAAAACAGGAAATCCATTTTGAAAAAAATCATCAGATCTGGTTTCATTTATTATAAAAAAGTCATCATTAAGATAAATAAAATGTTCTGCTAAATCAGGAATTCTATATAAGCAAGTCTCAATAGGCCTACAGTTAAAAGTTGGCAAGTAGTTTTCAAAACCTTTAAAAACATCTTTGTGATCTACAATAGAAACATTTTTGTAATTTTCTTGAGTCTCTTCTTGTTTTAAGAAATTGGGTGTTTGTTCATCTGTAATGATATAGATATTTCTAATATATGATGCAAATTTTATAATAGAATCTACAGTATACTTAATCTCGTTTACTTGATCAAATCGTGTTCTGAATTTTTTAGACTTAGATTTTTGAGTACCTTTTATATAAGGAGAAATTTTTTTCTTATGATTTTCGTCATCACCATCTACCCATAGTATTACAGCATCAATTGGATGTTCTATCTCGGGTAGTTTAGTCATAATTTAGTATCAAATAAAATTTATGTTATAAAGAATTTATTTAGTTAATCAATCTCTGTAATAACTTTTTGTCCATTTTTGAGCTTTGGTAATTTTATATAATCACCAATAATTTTATTGTATTCATCTGGAATAAAATCTTTTCTTCCATCTGATGGATAAAAAGTCATTTCTCCAAAAATTGTTTTACCCTCAATAGAGTAGAAGTCAACTCGTACAAAAGGGAAATTAGCTGCCAAAACTTCAGATAATTTTCTCATTTCATCAAAATTACTTGGTTTTTCTACTTTTGACGAAATGCTTTTTTTAAGAGAAACATATCTATATGGTAAAGGTTCAAAATTAAAATCATAAAAACCTCTTTTGTGATCTTGTTCTCTATCTAAATGTACTTCTAAAAATTTAGCTTCTCCGCTAAAACAATAAAATTTATAATCAATAAGTGAAATGCCTCCTTCATCTTTAAGAAGTTTTTCAGCTATCAATCTAGGTTTAACATTTTTATATGCCCATTCTTGTCCTGTTCGATAATATTGACTTTTAGCAAGCCATTTTTTAAATAATTTGGTTGTTTTGACTTTGTTGAGCTTTTCTTTATCTCTAACAATTAAATTGTAACTACTGGCATGAGTAGCTTTTACAATAAACTTATTAGGTAGTTCATCATAATTTATCTCTTCAGGTGAATCATAAACACCGTATAATTTGTTTAGATATTGTGCGCCAATTTTAGATTCAACATATTCTCTTACACCATATTTATCAACTAATTGTGTTAATATTTTAGGATGATAAAAAACTTTATACCATTGAATTTTTTCATTAAACTCAACGGGGTTATTCAAATTTAATTTTTTACCAGTATGATGTTCATAAAGAAAATGAGCGTAAATTTCTGGAGGTAAAAATTTCAACTTTCGCAGCATTTTTACGCTGAACTTGCGTAGTATCTTTAGCATTAGATAAATAATTTTAGCAAATATAATATAAAACTATCACGTCTTTTTTAAAGATAAGTTTTATAGCCTACTCACTTAAAAAAATAAGGACAACCTTTTTGAGTTGTCCTTATCATTTTATTAAACGATTTTTAATTAAACAGCAACACTATGCTCACGTAATGCATCATTTAAAGATGTTTTTTTGTTTGTGCTTTCTTTACGTTTTCCAATAATAAGCGCACATGGCACATTATAACTACCAGAAGGAAATTCTTTTGCATAACTTCCAGGAATTACTACCGAACGTGCAGGAACAATACCTTTGTATTCAACAGGTTCATTACCAGTTACGTCAATAATCTTAGTACTCATGGTTAAAACAACTCCAGCCCCTAAAACAGCTTCAGTTTCAACACGTACACCTTCAACAACTATACAACGACTACCAATAAAGGCATTATCTTCAATAATAACTGGAGCAGCTTGTAATGGTTCTAATACACCACCAATACCAACACCGCCAGATAAATGAACATTTTTACCAATTTGAGCGCAACTACCTACAGTGGCCCAAGTATCAACCATGGTGCCTTCATCTACATACGCACCAATATTTACATAACTTGGCATTAATATAGTTCCAGGAGAAATGTAAGCCCCGTGGCGTGCAACTGCATTAGGAACAACTCTAATACCACGTTCAGCAAAGTTTTTCTTTAAAGGAATTTTATCATGATATTCAAAAATACCAGCTTCTAAGGTTTCCATTTTTTGAATTGGGAAATATAGAACAACCGCTTTTTTTACCCATTCGTTAACCTGCCAGCCTCCAGTAATAGGCTCTGCAACTCTTAATTCACCTTTATCAAGTAAATCTATTACGCTTCTTATTGCTGTGGTAGTCTTTTCTTCTTTTAAAAGATCTCTATTATCCCAAGCTTTCTCTATGATTTGTTGTAATTCAGTCATTGATATTTAATTTTTGGCAAATATAAAGGCTATCATTTAAAAAGACATTGAATTAGACATAATAATAAGTGGGATTCTATAAGAAATATTCAATTTTTACTTAGGTTTTTAAAAGATAGAAATGTGCTTTTCATCTTTTTAACCAATACTCAATAGGACAAAATGCATAAAAAAGGGTAATTGACCGATAAAAAACGCTTTTAAACTATTCGTCGATAAAAATTTGTAGCTTCTCTAGTTATCGAAAATACTGCGTTCTACAACTAATTTTTTGCTGGTAACATATCATCTGGATATATATTTGAACCATCAAACAATGATAAACATAATGAAAACAAATTTTTACATATTATTAATTTTATTACTTACTTTCTCTTTCGGAAATGCGCAAAGTACTTCTACAGTAGTTGAGATAGAAACTAATAAAACTATTTCTGTTTCTTTAGAAGATGAGATAGCTACTGTAATTGCAGAAGTTAATACTATTAAAGAAAACGATTCATTATTAATTGATGCTACTAAAGTAAACGAAACTATAGCACGTAGCTCAAGTGATATCAGAGTTTATTTAAACCGTAAGAGAAAAGTTAGTAACATCGGTTTAGTATTTCAAGGAATTAATAAAGCCGTAAGAGCTTAAAAGATAATGTTCAAGTATTAATAATTAAGGTTAACTATTGAGAAAGGCTGTTCGAAAGGACAGCCTTTCTTATTTTAATGCACTATTTTTGCAAAAAATAACTTATGGCTAGAATTTTGGCAATTGATTTTGGAACTAAGCGAACAGGTATAGCTGTAACTGATGAGTTGCAGATTATAGCATCAGGTTTAACCACAGTTAATACCAAAGAATTACTATCTTTTTTAAAAGATTATATATCTAAAGAATCTGTAGAATTATTTTTAGTAGGCGAGCCTAAACAAATGGATAATACAGCTTCTGAAAGTGAAGTCCACATTACAAGTTTTATTGATAAATTAGAAAAAGTAATACCAAGTATTCCTATTATACGTGTTGATGAGCGTTTTACTTCAAAAATGGCTTTCCAAACGATGATTGATAGTGGTTTAAAAAAGAATCAAAGAAAAAATAAAGCACTAATAGACCAGATTAGTGCAACACTTATTTTACAAAGTTATTTATATTCCAAATAGTTAAATTTCATAAAGAATAATTTTTTGTTAAATACTAAAGAACAACTATAAGTATTGTATTTTTGCAAGCATTAACAATAAGTAGAATGATTTTACCAATAGTAGCTTACGGAGACCCTGTTTTAAAAAAGAAAGCAAAGGATATTACTCCAGAATATCCAAAGTTTGATACGCTTTTAGAAAACATGTATGAGACCATGTATAATGCTTATGGTGTAGGGCTTGCTGCACCTCAAATTGGATTGCCTATTCGTTTATTTTTGGTTGATACTTCTCCTTTTGCTGAAGATGACGTTTTTACTGAAGAAGAGCAAAAAGAGTTAAAAGCTTTTAAGCGTACTTTTATAAATGCTAAAATTGTTGAAGAAAAAGGTGATGAGTGGGCGTTTAATGAGGGCTGTTTAAGCATCCCTGATGTTAGGGAAGATGTATTTAGAAAACCAAATATTACTGTAGAATATTTAGATGAGAATTTTAAAGCGCATAAAGAATCATTTGACGGTCTTATAGCAAGAGTTATTCAGCATGAATATGATCATATTGAAGGTATTTTGTTTACTGATAAACTATCAAGTTTAAAAAAGCGTTTGATAAAAGGAAAGTTGTCTAATATTTCAAAAGGAAAAATAAATATAGACTATAGAATGCGCTTTCCAGCTCAAAAAAAGAAGCGATAATATTTGCAAGACATCAAGAAACATTTGATATTTGCGCCCTTTAAAAAGTAATTTATGAGTTTAGAAAAAGTTATTTCAATATCAGGAAAGCCTGGGTTATACAAGTTAATAACACAAACACGTGGTGGTTTTGTTGCAGAGTCTATGATTGATAAAAAACGTATCTCTGTAAGCATACAAAATAATGTAAGTGTTTTAAGTGAAATTGCTATTTATACATTATCAGAAGAAATTCCTTTACGTCAAGTTTTTCAAAATATAAAAGATAAGGAAAATGGGCAGCAAGCTTCAGTTAAGCCTAAAGACGGTAAAGATAAATTAGAAGAATATTTCTTTAGTGTTTTACCAGATTACGATGAAGATAGAGTTTATGCCAGTGATATAAAGAAAGTAATCCAGTGGTATAATCTATTACAACAACATAATATGTTGGATGATTTGGTAGGTGATGAAGATGAAAAATCTTCAGACGAAGAAGAATAAACTCGATACACACACATAATATTAACCTCCACTATCTGGAGGTTTTTTTATGCTTTTTTGTAAGTGTAAGCTCCTTTTTTCGACATAAAAGCATCTAACAAATCTCAAATAATAATGAAATCACTTTGGTTTTTTGACGATGTTAATCTTTTCAAGGTGCTTTGTCCACACAAATTCAAAGCCTACAAAAAAGATCATGATTTTGATGCCTATAAGAAAAAAGACTATATCTATTTTGAAGATGATTCTGCAAATAAGGTTTACTTAATTGAAAAAGGGAAAGTTAAAATTGGATATTACAATGAAGATGGAGAAGAAGTAGTAAAAGCTATTTTAACGCGTGGAGAAATTTTTGGGGAAACTGCTATTTTAGGAGAGTCTACAAGAGAAGAGTTTGCTCAATCCATAGATAATACTACAAGTATTTGTCCAGTTGGAGTAAATACCATGCATGATTTAATGCGCAATAATCAAACGTTTAGTTTAAAAATATATAAAGTCATTGGATTTAGGTTGAAAAAATTGGAAAGACGTCTTCAACTTTTACTTTTCAAAGACGCAAAAACTAGGTTAGTAGAATTTCTTGATGAGTTATGTATGGAATTTGGTTATGATTGTGAAAAAACTGGAGATAAAGTGATTCAGCACCCTTATACACAAAAAGACATAGCTTCATTAATTGGCACATCAAGGCCTACATTAAATATTCTTTTAAATGAGTTAAAAGAAGAAAATATCATAGAATTTACAAGAAAAGAAATAAGAATTCACCAAAAAAGCGCCTAATGTTAGGTAGCTAACATTTTATAATCTATAGGAGATATATTTTTGAAGTATTAAACAACTTAAAAAAAAAATATCATGATTAAAAAAATGTTTTTATTAGTATTAGCGGCAGGAATTTTTGCTACTTCATGTAGTAATGATGACGATGGAATCGTAACATCAAGATTAAACTTATCTTTAGACGGGTTAGAAAATTTAGGAAATGATTTTGTTTACGAAGGATGGATAATTGTAGATGGAAACCCTGTTTCTACAGGTGTATTTACGGTAAATGATAATGGGGATTTATCAGAAACAAGTTTCTCGATATCAAAGGAAACACTTGATTCTGCAACTAGATTTGTATTATCTATAGAGCCTGCAATTGACTCAGACCCTGCTCCAGCAGATACAAAGCTTTTGGTAGGTGATTTCACTGGAAACTCAGCTAATGTAAACTCAGCTATAGTTGGAGATTTTAGTAATGCGGCAGGAGCTTTCTTTTTAAGATCTCCAACAGATGAAATTGATCCAGGTAATCCTAACAATATGAATGACCAATATGGTGTATGGTTTGGAACACCAGGAGCTCCTCCAACTCCAAATTTTGTTTTGCCTACATTATCTGCAGGTTGGGCATACGAAGGTTGGGTAGTAGGAGAATCAGGGCCTATAACGACAGGTGTATTTACTGATTTTGATGGAAGAGATGATTTTAATCTGTTTAGTGGTGATGAATTTAAAATGGGCCCTCCAATTCCAGGAGAAGATTTCTTTTTAAATGCCCCAGCAGGCGAAACATTTCCTTTAGATGTAAGAGGAAGAACTGTAGTAATTTCAGTTGAGCCTGTTCCAGATAATTCTCCAGCTCCATTTGCAATGAAGCCCTTAGTAGGAACTGCAGGACAAGAAACTGCTCCTGCAACGCATAACTTTGGTCAAAACTTAGGGTCTTTACCAACAGGTACAGTTACTAGATAAGGTTAAAGTTTATTTTGTTAGATTTAAGGCATAGTTTCTATCTAGATACTATGCCTTATTGTTTTTTACTATGAAATTATCAAAAGGAAAAATAAAGAACATTGTATTTTTTACCTTAATAGGTTTGCTGCTTATTCCTCAAACAAGACAACCAATACAAGTGTTATTGCATAAAAGTTTAGCGCTTTTTAGTCCGTCAATAATTGATGAGTCTAATCAAATTATAGTTGAAGATTATAATTGGATATTGAAAGATGAATCAGGTCTCTCTTTTAATTTCAAAAGCACAAAAGGTAAAGTAGTTTTAATTAATTTTTGGGCTACTTGGTGTCCACCATGTATAGCGGAAATGTCTAGTATGCAAGCTTTATATGAGGATTATAAAGATGTAGTTGAATTTGTTTTTGTTTCAGATGAAAAATTCTCTGTTATTAGTAAATTTATGAATGAAAAGGAATATACATTTAAAGTATATAAACCAATAAGTGAATATCCTAATAAATTTAATATATCTAGTATACCCAGAACATTTTTAATTGATAAATCTGGTAGAATTATTATTGATAAAACTGGTGCAGCTAATTGGAATAGTGAATCAGTTAAAGAAGTTATTAACGATTTGCTTAAGTAGTCTCATGTTTAGTTTCTATCAAATCCATTATAAATAAATTTAGTAGAATAAGTGAGAAAGCATAAACAGTATCTTCAATAGGAATAGAGAATAATCTAATATTTAAGTTTTCTAAGTTATTATACCAAACTACTTCATTTTCGATAAAACTACCTGTTAAAATACCATTTACGATAAAAAAAGGAATTAACATCACTAGAAATGTTAAGTAAAAACTACGTAATAATTCGGTTCTAATATTTATTACAAAACTGGTTAATATGGCTGCTAATGAGAAATTAATTAGGCTATACCATTTATCATAATTAGTAAAAGCTAGTGTAATTAGTATTAAAATAAATAAATAACTTATGATTTTTGTTTTTCCTTTTGATAATTTCAAATTAGGAAAATAATAAACTAATGCATAATGTGTAAAAACACAAGCGTAGGGTATGCATATAAAAAACAACCATTCTTCAATAGGTAAGTAAAATAATTTTGTGCCTAAAAAATAAGTTTCATTAAAGCCCCAAATCCCTTGTTTTGTAAAAATAATATCCCAAGGAATAAAAATTAACATGCTAAAGATTATTCCAATAAATAAAGGCTTCCACAGTTTATAGAATTTTAATTTTGGATGAAAACTAAATAGAAAAGGTACACTTAAAGACCCTAGGTTTAATAATAGATATAAATAATCCATTATTTGTTTTTAAAGTATTTAAAAGGAACGAATAGCATCCCAAAGCATTCTCCATGTTCTTTCCCTAAGTGTTTATGATGAATTTTGTGTGCACGTCTTACACCTTTTGCATACCAATTATTTGCATTTCTAAAAAGCTTAAATCGTTGATGAATAAAAATATCATGAACTAAAAAATAAGACAGACCATAAGCAAAAATACCTAAACCGATAGGGAGACCAGGCCAAAAACTTGTGTATTTCCAGAGTAAAAAGAAACCTATACTAACAACAGCGTAAAAAATAAAGAAGGCATCGTTTCTCTCAAACCAACTATCATGGTCTTTGTGATGATGATCTTTGTGTAAATTCCATAATATACCATGCATGATGTACTTGTGAGTAAACCAAGCCATAAATTCCATAAAACAATAGGTGCCTAAAAATGTAAGTATCCAATATAATGTGTGCATCACGTAAAATTTACATTAAATTTAATTGATATTTTATATAACTCCTTGCTAAAAGTTCTATTTTTTTTGGGTTAGAAACCCGTATTCTAGAATCTTTTATTTTTAATGCAGGTGTTTTTTTGAGTTTTTTAAGAAGTTGGCTGTAGTATCTATAAGCCATAAATACTCCAAACTTAGCTTCAATTGGTAATTTTTTTATACCACTTAACCCTTTTTCAAAATCTTTTTCAATGTCATCAATAATTTCTTTTTTTGATGATTCATCGAGATTTTTTAAGTCCGTATTTGGGAAGTAAGTCCTATCCAAACCTTCAAAATCTGCTTTTAAATCCCTAAGGAAATTTACTTTTTGAAAAGCAGAACCTAAAGCCATGGCGGTATCTTTAAGCTCATTATACTTAAGTCTATCTCCTTTAACAAAGACCTTTAAGCACATTAGTCCAACAACATCTGCAGAGCCATATATGTAATCTTTGTATTCCTCTTCAGTTAGATATTTTGTTTTGTGTAAATCTAGACGCATACTTTTCATAAACGCATCAACAAGAGGTTTATCTATATTATATTTATGAAATGTATATTGAAATGAATTAAGAATAGGATTAAGACTTATTCTATTTTCAAGAGCATGTTCTAAATCATCTGAAAACTTATTGAATAACTCCTCTTTATTATAATCATGAAAAGAATCTACAATTTCATCAGCAAATCTTACAAAACCATAGATATTATAAATGTCTCCTCTAATTGTGTTGTAAAGCATTTTGGTAGCTAACGAGAAAGACGTGCTATATGTTTTTGTTACTAGCTTACTGCTATTGTAAGAAACGGTATCAAATAGTGCTTTCATGTAAAATGCTGTGATGTTTTGTTACTAAATCGGCTACCAATTTTCCTGAAATTAATGAGGGCGGAACGCCAGGACCTGGAACTGTTAATTGGCCGGTGAAAAATAAATTTTCAACTTTTTTGCTTTTTATTTTTGGTCTTAAAAAAGCGGTTTGTAATAATGTGTTTGCCATCCCATATGCATTTCCTTTGTATGAGTTATAATCTTTAATAAAATCATTGATGCAAAAGCTTTCTTTAAATATAATATCACTTTTTACGTTTTGTGATGTAAGTTTTTCAAAACGATTAATGATTTTATCAAAGTATTCATTTCTCAATTCTGCAGTATCATTTAGACCTGGAGCAAGTGGAATTAAAAAGATTCCAGCTTCTTTTCCATCGGGTGCAGCATTACCATCTGTAATACTAGGAAAACTAGCATAAAAAAGAGGATTCTCTGGCCACTTAGGATTGTCATAAATAGCTTCAGCGTGTATATCAAAGTCAACATCAAAAAATAATGTATGATGATTTACATTTTTTAATTTTTTATCAAAACCTACATAGAAAAGTAGTGAAGAAGGAGCAAAAGTCTTTTTTTTCCAGTAATTTTCAGAGTATTGTCTTTTTGATTGTTCTAAAAGTGTTTCTGTGTGATGATAATCAGCGCCACTAACAACAATATCTGAGTAATGGTTTTTACCATTTGATAATAAACCTTTGGCCTCTCCATTTTCAACTATAATTTTATCAATAGGTGAGTTAACTTTTATTTTAACACCTAGTTCTTTTGCTAAATTCTCCATGGCTAGTATAACTTGATACATCCCTTTTTTTGGGTGAAAAGTACCAAGACCAAAATCTGCATAATTCATGAAACTGTAGAAAGACGGAGTGTCACTTGGTTTTGCACCTAAAAAAAGCACAGGAAACTCAAGTATTTTAATCAACCTATCATTTTTAAATTCTTTTCTAACATCCTTTTTGATGGTGCTAAAAAATTGATTTATTTTTTTGATGGTTGCAGGTGTAATTAGCTCTAAGGGTGAAACACCAGGATTATAAACTAAATCTTTAATTGCGATATCGTAATTACTTTTTGCTTTACTTATGAAGGTTTTTAGTTTTTTAGAGCTTCCAGGTTCTTCGTTTTCAAAAGCTTTAGTGATTTTTTCTAGAGTATCTTCTATCGTAATATAATCATCTTCACCAAAATATACACTATAGGCAGGATTCAATTTTTCTAAAGTGTAATAATCTGAAGGTTTTTTGTTAAAATCAGAAAAGAAACGCTCAAAAACGTCTGGCATCCAATACCAAGTTGGACCTATGTCAAATGTGAAACCATCTTTAATGAGTTGTCTTGCTCGACCACCTATAGTAGTATTTTTTTCAAAGATAGTAACTTCATAACCAGCTTTTGCTAAATAGCATGAAGCTGCGAGAGAAGAAAACCCAGAACCTATTATATTTACAGTTGATTTCATATTGTTTAACAAATATAATTAAAAGTTAAACAAAAATAAAATATTTATAAATCTTTAACTAAATTTTCAATAGAATTAAAGATAGAAATTTTTTCAGGAGTGTTTTTTAAGTCTATATCGGTAAGTTTTTTACCTAATATTAAAAGTTCTGTATTATCTTTTTCAAGAAGTAAATCACTAAAATTCTTTAAGTAATCAGGTATGTCTTTGGTTTCAGGATATACTGTGAAATATGAAATGAAGGTTATTTCATTAAAAAATTCTAAAAGATCTGAAAGACTTTCCATAGGAACACTTTCTCCTAGAAATATAGTATGATATCCTTTACTTCTCAATTGATAGTTGATAAATAATAATCCGATATCATGAATTTCATTATCAGGCAAAAATAGAACAAAAGTTTTAGAAACTGGTTTTGGTTCTAGAAGCTGTAATCGTTCAGTATTTAAAAGTATTTTTTGTTTAATATGAACAGATAAGAAATGTTCATGGGCAGGTGTTATAGTATTAGTTTGCCATAATAAACCTATTTCATTAAGTAATGGTAAAAATACGGAATAAAATATCTCACTAAATGTTTTATTTTCTAAGAGGTTGTTGTAAGTACTGTAAAATAAAACTTGATCAAAATTAATCATTGCCATTTTAAGAGCATTAATGGCATGATCTTCAACTTTGGCTCTAGAGGCTATCTCTCTAACTCTAATAGGAATTTCTTCCTCATCAAGATCAGCAATTTTAGAGATTTTTAGACCGTTATTATTTAAATATGAGATGTTTAGGAGTTTCTGAAAGCTGGTTAAACTGTAATTTCTTATATTAGTTTCAGATCTGTTTGGACTTAACAAATTATATCTTTTTTCCCATATCCTAATGGTATGAGCCTTTATACCTGTTAGGTTTTCTAGGTCTTTGATGCTAAAATTAACTTTAATATTGTTCATCAAATTTCATTTTTTATTAAACAAAAATAAGGTTTTTTATTATAAGAACAATAAAAAATTAATGATAAATGGTTTTTGAAGATAATTAAGTGATAGTGCGCACGAGAAGATTCGAACTTCCACATCCTAAAACGGATACTGGCCCCTCAAGCCAGCGCGTCTACCAATTCCGCCACGTGCGCATTGAAATGATGTAAGTAAAAATAAAAAAAGTTAAGCAATAAAGCTTAACTTTTTTTGTGACCGGGCTGGGGCTCGAACCCAGGACCCTCTCCTTAAAAGGGAGATGCTCTACCAACTGAGCTACCAGGTCATTATTCCAAACTAACATATTGCTGTTAGCGGGTGCAAATATAAAATGTTTAATTAATAAAACAATACTTTTTTTGAAGAAATTTTTGTTTTTTTGCGGTTCAAATACGTATGTTTTTAATAATCAATTTATAGCAAGAAAATGATCATTGTATTAATGGGATATATGGCATCTGGAAAGACGTCAATTGGTAAGAAATTAGCAAAAAAATTGAATTATAATTTTCTTGATTTAGATGATTATATAGAAGAGAAGGAGAATTTATCTGTATCTGATGTTTTTAAAGAAAAAGGAGAAATTTATTTTAGAAAACAAGAAGCATATTATTTAGGATGCCTTCTTAAATCTGAAAAAAAGACAGTTTTGTCTGTTGGAGGAGGCACACCTTGTTATAGCGGAAATATGAATATAATTCTTAAAGCAGAGAATGTCAAGAGTCTTTATTTAAAAGCATCTTTACAAACATTGGCAAATAAATTACTCCGAAAAAGAGCAAAGCGACCTTTAATTGCTCATATTGACACTATTGAAAGAATGACTGAATTTGTTGGAAAGCACTTATTTGAGCGTGTGCAGTTTTATAATCAAGCAGAAATAAAAGTATCTATTGATGATAAGGCTAAAGATGATGTTGTTGAAGATATTATTCTAGAATTATTCTAAAACAACCTCGTATTTTCCTTCTAAAATTACCTGAACGTGTTCAAGTAATGAGGTAGATAAAGAAATTCCTTTAAAATCTGCTTTCACAGGATATTTTTTATGATTTCTATTAACCAAAACAGCAGTTTTAAATTGTTTTAATGGGACATTTAAAAAATGTTTTACTCCATAAATTAAAGTAGTTCCAGAATTTAACACATCATCAACTAATACAATTGACTTGTTTTTATAATCTTCTACTGGTATAGATGTTGATACTTCTTGCCAAGGATGTTTTTTATCAATACTTACTTTACACAAAACAGGTTTTATTTCAGATATTTTTTGAAGAACAGTTTTTAATTTTTTTGCAAAAACATAGCCATTTTTATCGATGCCAGCTAAAATTACTTCTTTCTCATCAACGTTGCTCTCATATATCTGAAAAGCAATACGTCTTATTTTGTGATTAATTTCGTTATGATTAAGGATTACATTATTCTTAACTGTCATAAGATTGTTACTTGTAAATTAAAATATAAAATTACTCATTTTCATTTGTAAAATCGTCAATATCTCGTCTATCTTTTTTGGTAGGTCTACCTACTCCTTTTTTTCTATAATAATCTTTTGAGTATTTTAATAGTTCTTGAGCCTCAAATTGATCTTTTGGTGTAGTATCAGTACGGTAAATATCAACTAATTTGGCCCCAATTCTACTATCAGGAATATCATTAACCTTCAATTTGTAATTTATTTGATCTTTTCTAAGTTCAATTATATCTTGCGGATATACTTCTCTACTGGGCTTTACAACATCGCCGTTAACTTTTACATGTCCTTTCTTGCATGCAGTTGTAGCAATTGTTCTTGTTTTGTAATATCTAATACACCATAAATACTTGTCTACACGCATACTAATATTGTGTTAAAGGGCGTTAATATTTTTGCGCAAGAATATATTTAAATTGTATCTTGCAGCCTCAAAAATAAGGAATAATGAGTTTAAGAAAAATTGGTTTTTATTTATTAAGTTTTGTTTTAGTTTGTTTTGCATGCAATAACGATGATGATGGTTTAGGAATTACTGCTCCCGAACTAAGAGATAGAGGTGAACAACAAATTGCTGATAATGATTCTCTAGTTGAGTATTTGAATAATCACTATTACAATGCTGCAGTTTTTGAAAATAATGATAACCCGAGTATTAAGGACTTAGTAATTAAAAAACTTCCTGTAGGTGAGACAGAAGCACCAAATGGTAATGTGATTTTGGGTGATTTATTAAACATACCTAATTCTAATCTAGTAGCTAAATCTGTTGTTTTAGAGGAGACTAATTATATAATATATATATTAACACTTAATGAAGGTGGAGGTAATATATCTCCTAGTTTTTCTGATAATGTCCGTGTTATTTATGAAGGATTTAATTTAGATAATTCTGTTTTTGATAGTGCGGTAACACCTGTTGATTTTGATTTAGTATCATTGATTCCGGGCTGGAGAAAAGTTTTACCAGAATTTAAAGTTTCTGAATCTATAGATGATACAAATGGAGGGCTTAATGATGGTATAGTTAATTATATGAATCATGGAGTAGGTGTTATGTTTGTTCCTTCTGGTTTAGCATATTTTTCCAGTGCTCCAAGTGGTATAGCAGCTTATTCACCAATAATGTTTAAATTTGATTTATTGCAAGCTTTTGAAAACGATCATGACGAGGATGGAATTCCTTCATATAAAGAAGACTTAAATGGTGATGGTGAATTTATTGTAAACTTTGATGATTTGACAGATGAAACAGATGACGATACTGATGGAGATGGAATACTAAATTATTTAGATAATGACGATGACGGAGATGGTATACTAACTATTAATGAAGATTTAAATAATGATGGAGACCCAACAAACGATATTGGCGCAAATGGTATCCCTAATTATTTAGATATTGAAGAAACAGCATCGAAAAACGATTAATTTAAGATTTAATATAAATAAAAAACCTCGCATTAGCGAGGTTTTTTATTTTATAAAACTAGGTTTAAAGTAAAAGAGACAAACTCAAAATTAACTGATCTGGTCTAGTATCTAACCTATTCGTATTAATACCATTATTACCAAGGAAAGTAGCTTCATTATCACTAAAACCACGTTCATACCTTAAATCAATGCCTAATTTTTTAAAGTTAAGACCTATACCAAAATTTAATCCAACAGAAAAGTCGCTTTCAACATCATTTATGGCTATCCCATCAAATTCAGAATCCAAAATGTATTGTAATGAAGGACCTCCAAACACACTAAGCGGACCTAAAACTTTCATTCCAACTAAAAGAGGTGCATCTAGTTTTTGCATTTCAAAACTATCATCATTGTAATCACTTTTTGTACTGGTGTAAATTACTTCAGGTCTGAAATACACTTTGTTTCCAATTTTTCCAAATAATCCAATGTGGTAACCTACATTTCTATCTGGATTTTGTGCATTATTACTAATTGATTCAAAATAATCACCATTAGCATTGTAGTTTAAACCAGCTTTTAAACCAATACCTTGTGCTGTTTGTGCCATAGTAGCAGTAGGAATTGCAATGGCAATCATTAAAATAAAAAATAAATGTTTACTCACGATACTAAAATTTTTTAAGTGCTCGTGAAAGTTTTTTAAACTTTTCATAATGTTCGTTTTTTTAGATTTCATTAACAATATCAAAAACGTTGCCAAAAGTAATTTATTTTCTTTTTAATACAATCATAATCATTATTCAGTTATTTATCTTTGCCTCTTTATAAAGGAATCTAATGAAATTTGAATTACACTCTAAAGATACACAAAGCAAAGCTAGAGCTGGTAAAATAACAACAGATCATGGTGTTATTGAAACCCCAATATTTATGCCTGTAGGTACTGTTGCAACTGTAAAAGGTGTACATCAAAGAGAATTAAAGGATGATATAAATCCAGATATTATTTTGGGTAACACGTATCATTTATACTTACGTCCCCAAACACACATCATTGAGAAAGCAGGAGGACTCCATAAATTTATGAATTGGGATAGAAATATTTTAACTGATTCTGGAGGTTATCAAGTATATTCTTTATCGGCAAATAGAAAAATTAAAGAAGAAGGTGTTAAGTTTAAGTCTCACATTGATGGTAGTTATCATACGTTTACTCCAGAAAACGTAATGGAAATTCAGCGTTCCATCGGAGCTGATATTATTATGGCGTTTGATGAGTGTACTCCTTATCCTTGTGATTATAACTATGCAAAACGCTCAATGCATATGACACATCGTTGGTTAGATAGATGTATTAATCATTTAGAAAAAACACCATTAAAATATGATTATAATCAAACATTTTTTCCAATAGTGCAAGGAAGTACATATAAAGATTTACGCAAGCAATCTGCAGAATATATAGCTAATGCTGGAGCTGTTGGAAATGCTATTGGTGGATTATCTGTTGGTGAACCTGCTGAAGAAATGTATGCCATGACAGATGTTGTTTGCTCAATTCTTCCAGAAGATAAACCAAGATATTTAATGGGTGTAGGCACGCCAATCAATATTTTAGAAAATATTGCGTTAGGTGTAGACATGTTTGATTGTGTTATGCCAACCCGTAATGCAAGAAATGGAATGCTATTTACAGCTCATGGCTCTATAAATATTAAAAATTTAAAATGGGCTGATGATTTTTCACCAATTGATGAAATGGGAATTACGTTTGTAGATACAGAATATAGTAAAGCATATTTAAGACATTTATTTACTGTAAATGAGTTATTAGGAAAGCAAATTGCAACAATTCATAATTTAGGATTTTATTTATGGTTGGTTCGCGAAGCTAGAAAACATATATTAGCTGGGGATTTTAAAGTTTGGAAAGAAAAAATGGTCAAACAAATGAATAACCGCTTGTAGATATATTAATGAAGATTTTAGATTGGTACATATTAAAACGTTATTTGTTTACATTTTTCATGATGTTACTTTTATTTATTCCTATTGGAATAACAGTTCATCTTGCTGAAAAAATCGGAAAAATTCTAGAAAATGAAGTGCCAATAAATGAGGTTTTAATTTATTTTTTAGATTTTACAATTTACTTCGCTCATTTACTATTTCCTTTATTTTTATTTTTATCTGTTATATGGTTTACCTCTAAATTAGCCAATAATACTGAGGTTATTGCTTTTTTAAGTTCTGGTGTTTCTTTTACACGTTTTTTAAGACCATATATGATTGGAGCAGGAATAGTTGCTATACTTGCTATAGTATTAGGTTTGTTTTTAGCGCCTAAAGCCAGTGAAGGGTTTAATGATTTTAGCTATAAATATTTTAAAAGAGGAAAGAGTGCCGTAGAAAACACCAATGTATTTAGGCAAATTAACGACAATGAAATAATTTATGTAAGTAATTTTGACGTTAAAAATAATGTTGGTAATAACTTTACATTAGAGCATTTTGAAGATAATAAGCTTAAGTATAAAATAACAGCTAACAATATTAGATATATTGAGAAAGATACATTGTATAGACTAACAAACTACGTAAAAAGAGATATTGGAGAGCATGAAGATACATTAGAGATTTTAAGAAGAAAAGATACACTTCTTGCGTTTAATGTAGATGATTTAATTCCAGTAATTTATGCTGCTGAAACTAAAATGTATGGCGAGTTAAAAGATTTTATCGCTAAGGAAGAAGCTAGAGGTTCTTCTAATGTTGGGCGTTTTAAATTGGTTTTATATAGAAAATGGAGTTTGCCAGTTTCTGTTTTTATTTTAACTATTATTGCCGTGGCTGTATCTTCAAAAAAGAGGCGAGGAGGTATGGGAGTTAATTTAGCAATAGGTATATGTATTGCTATGGTATTTGTATTCTTCGATAAAATATTTGGTGTTATGGCTGAACAATCCGATTTTAACCCCATAATTGCTGTGTGGTTTCCTAATATCATTTTTGGTATTTTAGCAGCTTACATGCTGTATAATGCTAAGCGATAAAGTAAAAAATCATCTTCATTTACATTTTCTAGTTTTCATTGCTGGCTTTACAGCCATTTTAGGAGAATTAATAAGTATAGAAGCTATACCGTTAGTTTGGTTCAGAATGGCAATTGCTACTATTTTAATATTTATTTATATTAAGGTGGCTAAGGTGAAATTGAAAATTAATTTTAAATCATTCTTAATGCTTTCTATGGCAGGGGTTATTATAGCACTGCATTGGATTACATTTTTTGCTTCTATTAAAGAGGCTAACATATCAATAGCTTTAGCAATGTTTTCAACAGGAGCTTTTTTTGCTTCTTTCATAGAGCCAGTTATTTATAAACGTTCCATTATATGGTACGAGATTCTTTTTGGGATTATTGTTATTGCTGGAGTTTTTATAATAACCCAAAGTGAAATAAAATATCTAACAGGAATAATTTTAGGGATTTCTTCAGCATTTTTCTCATCTTTATTTGCTGTTCTAAATGGAAGTTTTTTGAAAAAACATTCACCTACGGTTATTTCATTTTATGAGTTCTTAAGTGGAGTTTTTTTTATATCCCTATACATGTTGTGCTTTACAGAAGGTTTTTCTGAAGAGTTTTTTAGCTTGAGTCAATCCGATTTTGGCTATCTATTTTTATTAGCTTCAGTTTGTACTGCATATGCTTTTATAGCTTCAGTTCATATTATGAAAACTATTAGTCCTTATACTGTTGTCTTATCTTATAATCTAGAGCCAATTTATGGTATTGTAATGGCTCTAATATTATTTCCAGAGAAAGAAAAAATGAGTATATCTTTTTACTATGGAGCTATTATAATTGTATTAGTCGTGCTTTTAAATGCTATTTTAAAGAATAGTAGAAAATTAAAAAGAAGACATTCTTAGACCACAAACAAAATTAAAGTTTTTATATTTGTACACTAACTAAAGCTAATAGCCAAAAACAGAAATTCTTATGGAATATTTAGAATTTGAACTCCCAATAAAAGAACTTGAAGACCAATTGCAAAAGTGTAAAGTGATTGGTGATGAGAGTGAAGTAGATGTTACAGAAACCTGTAAGCAAATTGAAAAGAAGTTAGCAGCAACACAAAAGGATATATACAAAAATATGACACCATGGCAACGCGTTCAGTTGTCTCGTCATCCAGATAGACCTTACACATTAGATCATATAAAAGCAATTTGTGGTGATTCTTTTTTAGAATTACATGGTGATAGAAGTTTCAAAGATGATAAAGCTATGATTGGTGGTCTAGGTAAAATTGGAGACCAAAGTTTTATGTTTATTGGACAACAAAAAGGGTTCAACACAAAAACAAGACAATATAGAAATTTTGGGATGGCAAATCCTGAAGGTTATAGAAAAGCTTTGCGCTTAATGAAATCTGCTGAAAAGTTTGGAATTCCTGTCGTTACACTTTTAGACACTCCAGGAGCATACCCAGGTTTAGAAGCTGAAGAACGTGGGCAAGGAGAAGCTATTGCTAGGAATATTCTAGAAATGACACGTCTAAAAGTACCCGTAATTACTATTGTTATTGGAGAAGGTGCATCTGGTGGGGCTTTAGGAATAGGTGTTGGGGATCGCGTTTTAATGTTAGAAAATACTTGGTATTCAGTTATTTCTCCAGAATCTTGTTCCTCAATATTATGGCGTAGTTGGGAATATAAAGAACAAGCTGCTGAAGCCTTAAAACTAACAGCTTCAGATATGAAAAAACTTAAATTGGTTGATTCTATTATTAAAGAACCTCTTGGTGGAGCTCATAGAGATAGAGAAAAAACGTTTAAGTCAGTTAGTGATGCCATTGTTAAAAATTACGAGGAACTTAAAAACTTATCACCAAAAGATTTAGTATCCCAGCGTATGGAAAAATATGCGCAAATGGGAGTTTATAAAGGTTAAGACTTTTAAAACAACAACTTACAAAAAAGCTGAAGTGTTTAACTTCGGCTTTTTCATGCTTATTGACAATATTTTTAACTTATTAACAGTTAAATTGTTAACGACTAGTGAACATAGAAGTTAAACAAAACCAACAAACAAGCTCTCTTTTTATTTACTTTTGTAGTTATGAAACTTCCATACTCATACTACTAATATTAAAGATAATCATCAAATGGAAGCTACATTTGACCATTAAAAAACAATATATATACACGTGAAACAACCTAATCAAGTACAAGGCTATAAAGTTGATAAAAGTACAATTATCAATCTTGAAAAAGGAAAAATACCACCTCAAGCACTTGATTTAGAAGAAGTTGTTCTTGGTGCAATGATGATTGATAAAAAGGGTGTAGATGAGGTTATCGATATTCTAAGTGCTGAAGCATTTTACAAAGAAGCTCATCAACATATATTTGAAGCTATTTTTCAGTTATTCGAAAATAGTGAGCCTATTGATTTATTAACCGTTTCAACACAATTAAAGAAAAATTCAAAATTAGAATTATCTGGAGGCGATTTTTATTTAATTTCTTTAACTCAAAAAGTATCATCTTCTGCGCATATTGAGTTTCATGCCCGTATTATTCTTCAAAAATTTATTCAACGAAGTCTTATCAAAATTTCTAGTGAAATTATTGAAGAGTCTTACGATGAAACTAAAGATGTTTTTGATTTATTAGATAAAGCTGAATCTAAATTATATGAGGTTACACAAGGAAACATAAAAAAATCTAGTGAAACTGCTCAAGAATTAGTAATTCAGGCTAAAAAGAAAATTGAAGAGATTTCAAATAAAGAGGGTTTAAGTGGAATTCCCACAGGGTTTAATAAAGTAGATAAATTAACCTCTGGTTGGCAACCATCAGATTTAATTATCATAGCTGCTCGACCTGGTATGGGTAAAACTGCTTTAACCTTATCTATGGCTAGAAATATTGCGGTAGATCAAAATATACCGGTTGCTTTTTTCTCTTTAGAGATGGCTTCAGTTCAGCTAATAACACGTCTCATTTCTAGTGAAACGGGCTTATCCTCAGAAAAATTGAGGACAGGTAAGTTAGAAAAACACGAATGGGAGCAACTAAACGTAAAAGTAAAAGGTTTAGAAAAAGCACCTTTATTTATTGATGATACACCATCACTTTCAATATTTGATTTAAGAGCCAAAGCGCGTCGTTTATCATCTCAACATGGTATTAAACTTATTATGATTGATTATTTGCAGTTAATGACGGGTGGAAGTAATCATGGTGGTAATCGCGAGCAAGAAATTTCAATGATCTCAAGAAACTTAAAAGCTCTTGCTAAAGAGCTAAACGTTCCAGTTATTGCTTTATCACAGTTATCTCGTGCTGTTGAAACGCGTGGAGGAAGTAAACGTCCTTTATTATCTGATTTACGTGAATCTGGGGCAATTGAGCAAGATGCTGATATTGTGAGTTTTATTTATAGACCTGAATATTACAAGATTGACGAATGGGATGATGAAGAACGGTCACCTACAGAAGGGCAAGGTGAGTTTATTGTTGCCAAACACCGTAATGGAGGTTTAGAAAATATTCGTTTAAAATTTATTGGTCATTTGGGTAAGTTTGACAACTTAGATGATTTTGATTCACCGTTTGAGTTTCATTCTAAAATGAATGCGGCAGCAAACGATGATACTTTTAAATCAGACAATTTTAAGGCAAGTCCAGACCAAGCTTTTGGAAGCTCTTTTAATGATGAAGATGATAACGAAGTACCATTTTAACTCCTTAGAAATTATCTAATATTTTTATAAAATTTTTATTCAAGATTATTTTTTGAGTATCTTTCAACCTATGAAGAAAGCCCTATTCATATTAGTGTTTTTAATATCTACGCAAACGTATGCATCTTACATCCTAATACCAATGGATGTAGAGAGTCAAAAGAACCACTTAAAAGCTTATGGAATTACCTTTTGGACTCTCAATAAAGAATTAAAAGTTAAATGGTTATTAAACTTTAAAGGTGGTTCATTCTTACTGCCAGATACAGAGGCTATTCAACGAGAATGTCAAATTAGAGGTGTTTCTTTTGAAATAATCTCTAATGCAAAAGCTGAAAGTATTTTAGAGGATATAGCAAGTCCAAGTCAAAATATGGAAGCTGTTGTTTTAGAAAAGGCGCCAAAAATTGCAGTCTACACTCCAAAAGGAAAGCAACCATGGGATGATGCAGTTACTATGGTATTACAATATGCAGAAATACCTTATGAAACCATTTATGATGAAGAAGTTTTGAATGATGGATTATTGGTTTTCGATTGGTTGCATTTACACCATGAAGATTTTACTGGCCAGTTCGGAAAATTTTATGCTCAGTATAGAGCAGCTTCTTGGTATATAAATGAAAAAAAAGAAGCTGAAGAATTAGCGCAACAACTAGGATATAATAAAGTGTCTGAAGAAAAATTAGCGGTAGCTTTAAAAATCAGAGACTATGTTATTGGTGGTGGTTTTATGTTTGCTATGTGTAGCGCAACTGATAGTTTCGATATTGCGTTATCTGCTGAAGGTGTTGATATTTGCGAACCCATGTTTGATGGAGATGGTAGTGATGCAGGATATCAAAATAAGATAGATTACACCAAAACTTTTGCATTTAATAATTACATATTAGAAAGAAGCCCTAAAGTCTATGAATTCTCTTCAATTGATATGACTAGGAAAAGGATGATTTCTAAAACAACAGATTATTTTTCATTGATGGAGTTTTCAGCAAAATGGGATCCAATACCTACTATGCTTTGTCAAAACCATACAGCTTTGGTTAAAGGTTTTATGGGGCAAACTACGTCTTTTACTAGAGATGAAATAAAATCTAATGTATTAGTTATGGGTGAAACAAAAATAAATGGAGAAGCTAAATATATTCACGGTATAAAAGGAAAAGGTTTTTTTACGTTTTATGGAGGGCATGATCCCGAAGATTATCAACATAGGGTAGGAGATTCTAAAACAGAATTAGATTTGCATCCAACATCACCAGGTTATCGTTTAATATTAAATAACGTTTTATTTCCAGCAGCAAGAAAAAAGAAACAAAAAACTTAAATATGGCATCAAAAAAATCAATCCTTAGAAAAATTCAAATAGTTATTACAAAACACTTTGATACACCTGAAGATGCATTTAATTTCTTTGATAAAAGTGGAGATGGAAAGCTATCAAAAAAAGAAATTTCACGCCTTTTGAAAGAAGCCGAAATAAACGGTTTTATTAGAGGTATTGTAACCTCAAAGCTTATCGAGGGTTATGATAAAGATGGCGATGGCTATATAAGCTGGAAAGAGTTTAAAGTTGCTGTTAATGAAATATCTAAAAAAACAAAATAGTTTTAATTTATAACAATTGTCTGTTTGTCAAATTCATAAATATATTCATCAGCTACATTCCCTGTAGATTGATTAGTGCGATCGATAGTAAGTATTTCTCCATCCTGTGAGAAGGTAATAAGTCCATATTCATCAATATCAATAACTAAAAATAAGTTATCATCGTTATCATTAATAAAAAAATAATCATAGTTTCCTGAGTTAAGACCGTCTTCTAAAACATCATCATCATTATTATTTTGTATAATTAAACGACTGTTAAATTCATCAAAAATCCAAATAACATCATCTATTTCAAAACTATGGTTATCCCCAGATATCCCTCCAGAAACATTAACTAAATGCCATTGAATAACAGTTGTTTCTTGATTTGTTATGTCATTATTATCATCTGGTAAACAATTTGTAAATAGAAATATGCTAAAAAATAGTATTACTAATTTAGTTTTCATAAGTAAGTAGTTTTGTAATAAATAGATGAAAAATTATCTAAATGGTTGCGTAAATTTCAATATTTTTTTAAATAAATGTGCTTATTTAAGAATAAATTTTACATTAAAACAAAAAAATCCGACTCTTTCGAATCGGATTTTTTTGTAAATAATTTTTATAATTTTGTTAGTGTCCTGAACTTACTTTAAAATAAGTTGCCCAATTGTTTCCTGGAAAATCACATCCATCACCCCATGCAGTTTCTTCACAGTCTCCTGGCTCATTACAAGTAACTGGTACTGAAATAAAGATAGGTTGTAATTGCCTGTTTTTATCAACTAAGGCGATGGCAACTAGTTCGTCACATCCTGGAATAAAACCATCTCCATTATCAACTGCCAAGTTGTAAATTTCTGTTCCTTTAGCTACACTCCAATCATCTCCTAGATAAACACATGCATTACAATTTGCATCATCTATAAGCTCCCATATTGCCCACTGAATATCACCGAAACTATAGCCTTGACTTATAAAGTCTTGGTTCATTATCCAGTTTATTGAGTCAAAAGTGTCAGGGTTTTCAAAAAGCCCCCCTGGCATTGCATTTAAAGAAGAATAAACATCAGCTTCAAAGCATTGGTCATCATTAAGACTTAAATCTACATCAATACACCAAGCGTCATACATTCCTGTCAAACTATTTTCAGGATCAATAGTAATATTAAAATAACTATCTTCTGCATCAACTCCTTTATCATTAACACATACACTTACTGTTTCAGGTAGATTTGATAAAATATCATCTTCATTTGAATCAGCAACACAATTAACTACTGCATGAGCAGCTATATAAGAACCTTTAGATGTTGGAACTTCATATGAATATGAATCTACACAATCATGCGAATTACTATATTCAAAATGACCATTTTTCGGGTTTCCTCCACCACTGATTGGGAAGTCTTCTGGTGCTTGAACTACTGATAAATGCGTAGTAGTTAAACAATAACCACTATCAGTAATATTATAGGTAATAATGTAATTACCATCATTAACTTCAACAGCAACATTACCAACAAGGATGTTTTGTCCTGCATACAAATCGGTTTGACTAGAAATAACACACTCTTGAGATAAATCAAAAGTAGCACCATTTGATTTTTTTCCTTTTTTTGCTTCAAAAGAAATAGATGCATTTAAATCGGAAACTTGTTCTTCTTCAATTAAGGTTTCAGTCTCACAGCTAACTACATATAGTAATGCTGTAATAAAAAAGATTCTAACAAAGTAATTAGTAAATTTGTTTTTCATAATAGCTTGTTTTAAAAGATTGGTTTATTTTGAGAGAATAATGCTATCTATGTAAATGTAGATATGATTTTAATTATCACATAAAAAATAAGTTACATAGCATAATAAATCGATAAAATCAATTTAACATTCTTATTATCTGCTATTTAATCTTTTGGCGATAAACCAGTTAAAAATTGAAAATAAAAAAATCCGACTCTTTCGAATCGGATTTTTATTAAGCGAATAATATGTTTTACAATAGGCTAAGCGCCTTATTTTACTTTATCAACTACAGCTTTAAAAGCCTCAGGGTTATTCATAGCTAAATCTGCTAAAACCTTACGGTTTAATTCAATGTCATTAGCTTTTAATTTCCCCATAAATTGAGAATAAGATAATCCATGTTCTCTGGCTCCAGCGTTAATACGCGTGATCCATAATGCACGGAATGTTCTCTTTTTGTTTCTACGGTCTCTATACGAGTATTGCATCGCTTTGTCAACCGCATTTTTTGCTACTGTCCAAACGTTTTTACGTCTTCCAAAGTAACCTTTTGCTTGTTTAAGCACTTTTTTTCTTCTGGCTCTTTTTGCTACAGAATTTACTGATCTTGGCATAATTTTAATGTGTTTTTGTAGTAGGCGGTCAATTAATTGACACTTTTTTATTTGCCTAACTCCAGGGTTTATAAATTGTTTAACCGATTAAAATAATATTACTTTAAACGTAACATTGTTTTAATGTTATCCTCGTCTGATTTATGTACTAAACCATCATGAGTTAACTTAAGCTTACGCTTTTTAGACTTCTTTGTTAAGATGTGACTCTTAAAAGCGTGCTTTCTTTTAATTTTACCAGTACCTGTAAGCTTAAAACGCTTTTTGGCACTAGATTTTGTTTTCATTTTAGGCATTTTCTTTTCCTAGTTTTAATTATTTCGCTTAATTATCTTTAATGTTTTTACTTTTTTGGAGCAATAAACATAGTCATTCTTTTTCCTTCAAGTCTAGGCATTTGTTCAACTTTACCAAACTCTTCTAAATCTTGAGCCAGACGTAATAATAATATATGTCCTTTTTCTTTAAATATGATTGAACGTCCTTTGAAGAATACAAAAGCTTTAAGTTTTGCACCTTCTTTTAAGAACTTCTCAGCATGTTTCTTTTTAAATTCGTAATCATGGTCGTCAGTATTCGGACCAAAACGAATCTCTTTTATTATAACTTTAGTAGCCTTAGACTTTAAAGCTTTGTCACGTTTCTTTTGCTCGTAAAGAAACTTTTTATAATCCATAACCTTGCAAACAGGTGGGTCAGCATTAGGAGAAATCTCTACTAAATCTAACTCTTGTTCATTTGCAATTCGCATTGCATCACCTTTGGTGTAAATACCAATTTCTACATTGTCTCCTACAAGACGTAGTTTTTGTGCTGTAATTTTAGAGTTAATCTTATGTTTATCCTCTTGTGAAACCCTTCTAGGTTGCTGTCTTCTTCTAATTGCTATGGCGTTATGGTTTTAAATTAAACTTATTATTTTTATATGTTAAAACGATTTTAACGTTTTCTTAATGTCCTCTTTTATTATTTTAGTAAATTCATCTACAGAAATCATGCCTAAATCTGCACCTCCATGTTGTCTTACAGAAATCTTGCCTTCTTGTTCTTCTTGCTCCCCAATAATAATCATATAGGGGTGTTTTTGCATTTCGGCTTCACGAATTTTCTTCCCTATAGTCTCATTTCTATGGTCTACAAGGGCGCGAATTTCGTCATTTTCTAGCAAATTTAAAACTTTTTCAGAGTATTTTTCATATTTCTCACTAATTGATAATATTATAGTTTGAACAGGCATCAACCAAAGCGGGAAATTTCCTCCTGTATGTTCCAACAATAATGCTACAAAACGCTCCATACTACCAAATGGTGCGCGATGTATCATAATAGGCCTGTGTAGCTCATTATCACTACCTTTATATGTTAAATCAAAACGCTCAGGTAATGTGTAATCAACCTGAATAGTACCTAGTTGCCAGCGTCTACCTAAAGCATCTTTTACCATGAAATCTAGCTTGGGTCCGTAAAAAGCAGCTTCGCCAGTTTCAATAACATAATCTAATCCCTTATCTTGAGCTGCATTTATAATAGCTTGCTCTGCTTTTTCCCAGTTTTCTATATCACCAATATATTTATCAGGATTTTCAGGATCTCTTACAGAAACTTGAGCTGTAAAATTTTCAAACCCTAAAGAACCAAAAACGTATAACACTAAGTCAATAACATCTTTAAATTCTTTGTCTAATTGATCTGGCGTACAAAACAAATGGGCATCATCTTGCGTAAAACCTCTAACACGAGTTAAACCGTGTAATTCGCCACTTTGTTCATATCTATAAACCGTACCAAATTCAGCAAAACGTTTTGGTAAATCTTTATAGCTCCATTGCGATGATTTATAAATTTCACAATGATGTGGACAATTCATGGGCTTCAATAAAAACTCTTCATCGTCCTTAGGTGTTAAAATAGGCTGAAAACTATCCTCACCATACTTGGCATAATGTCCAGATGTTACATATAAATCTTTGTGTCCTATATGTGGTGTTACCACCATCTCATAACCTGCTTTTTTTTGAGCAGCTTTCAAAAAATTCTCCAAGCGCTCACGTAAAGCAGCGCCTTTAGGTAACCACAAAGGTAAACCCTGTCCAACCTTTTGCGAAAACGTAAAAAGCTCTAACTCCTTACCAAGTTTTCTATGGTCACGTTTTTTAGCCTCCTCAAGCATGTGTAAATATTCAGTAAGCTCTTTTTGTTTCGGGAAAGAAATTCCATAAACACGAGTAAGCTGTGGTTTATTCTCATCACCACGCCAGTAAGCACCAGCAACACTAAGTATTTTTACAGCCTTAATAATCCCAGTATTAGGGATGTGGCCTCCACGACATAAATCCGTAAACGTTGAGTGGTCACAAAACGTAATCGTGCCATCCTCTAAATTCTCAATCAATTCTGTTTTAAATTCATTGTCCTTATATAAGGATAGAGCTTCCGCCTTAGAAACCGCTCTCAAATTAAAATCATGCTTCCCTCGTGCAATCTCCAACATCTTGGTTTCAATAGCCTTAAAGTCCTTTTCAGCAACACTATGGTCACCAAAATCTACATCATAATAAAACCCATTCTCAATCGCAGGCCCAATAGTAAGCTTCGCACCATCATACAATTCCTCAATAGCCTGAGCCAGCACGTGAGCCGAAGAGTGCCAAAAAGCAGTCTTGCCAGCATCATCACGCCACGTAAATAAAACCAGCGAACCGTCCGTGGTTAATGGTGTTACCGTTTCCACAGTTGAACCATTAAAACTCGCCGAAATCACATTTCTAGCAAACCCCTCGCTAATGCTTTTCGCAACATCCATCGGTGTAACGCCCTCATCAAACGTCTTCACACTACCATCAGGTAAAGTAATATGTATCATAAATAAAATTGAAATTCGCCTGCAAAGATAATAGTATAAACAAACCCACACAATATATATATAAGTATAATTTATTTTCAGGGCGTTCCCTTCGCAAAAGCTACGGTTTGGCTATCCGTTCCAAGTCCTCGCACTTCTCCCGATAGTTATCGGGATCAGGCTGTGGGCTATCCACTACTATCCCTAACGCGGGCAAATCCGCTAAAGT